>NZ_SJRX01000011.1 GCF_004352845.1 Luteimonas terricola | reverse complement strand
GCGGGGAAGTAAAGGAGGAGGCATCCGCCGCCAGGCGGATGCCGGGGGACATGAGCCGCGAAGGCCTCCCGGCCGCGGCGGGGCCCTCCAGGTCACGACAAGGCGTAGCGAAAGAAGCAGACACTCCCCGTCGAACCCATTTCCACGGACTTGGGAGAAGAACCTGTTTTCGGCCCGCGGCGCTTGAAATCGCCACCGCCGCTCGCATATCGAAGGGCTCTCTGACCATGTTCTTGAGACCCGATGACCACCGCCGAAACCCGCAAATTCGAAGCCGAAGTCGCCCAGGTCCTGCACCTGGTGACGCATTCGCTGTACTCGCACAAGGAGATCTTCCTGCGCGAGCTGATCTCCAACGCCTCCGACGCCTGCGACAAGCTGCGCTTCGAGTCCATCGCCCAGCCCGACCTGCTGGCCGGCGACGCCGAGCTGCGGATCGACGTCAGCTGGGACAAGGCCGCGCGCACCATCACCCTCCGCGACACCGGCATCGGCATGGACCGCGACGAGGTGGTAGCCAACATCGGCAGCATCGCCAGCTCCGGCACCCGCCGCTTCCTCGAGGCCATGGGCAGCGAGCAGAAGGCCGACGCGCGGCTGATCGGGCAGTTCGGCGTGGGCTTCTACTCCGCCTTCGTGGTCGCCGATCGCGTGACCGTGCTGACCCGCCGCACCGGCGCCGCGCCGGAAGCCGGCGTGAAGTGGGAGAGCGACGGGCGTGGCGAGTACACGCTGGAAAACGTCGAACTGCCCGAGCGCGGCACCACCGTGGTGCTGCACCTGAAGGCCGACGAGGACGAGTTCCTCGAGCCCTGGCGCCTGCGCTCGCTGATCCACAAGTACTCCGACCACGTCGCCTTCCCGATCCGGATGCCGAAGGACGCGGCGGCGGGCGATGAGGATTCGGACGCGGACAACGGGAGCGATGGCGACGACGGCGCGGCCAGGGCGGACGCCGCACCCGAGTGGGAGGCGGTCAACGACGCCTCCGCGCTGTGGACCCGCCCGAAGTCGGACATCAGCGACGAGGAGTACCAGAACTTCTACAAGGCGCTCGGCCACGACTTCAACGACGCCGCCGCCTGGACCCACAACCGCGTCGAAGGCAGCCAGAGCTTCACCACCCTGCTGTACCTGCCGGCGCAGCCGCCGTTCGACCTGATGATGGGCGGCCGCGACGAGCGCAAGGGCCTGAAGCTCTACATCAAGCGCGTCTTCATCATGGACGCCGCCGAAGAGCTGCTGCCGAACTACCTGCGCTTCGTGCGCGGCGTGGTCGATGCCGACGACCTTCCGCTCAACGTCAGCCGCGAGATCCTGCAGCACAACCGCCAGCTCGAGCGCATCAAGGGCGCCTGCGTGAAGCGCGTGCTCGACCTGATCGAGAAGCTCTCGCGCGACGAGCCCGGGAAGTTCGCCACCTTCCTCAGGGCCTTCGGCAACACGCTGAAGGAAGGCATCGTCGAGGACGTGGGCAACCGCGAACGCATCGCGAAGCTGCTGCGCTTCGCGTCCACCAAGGGCGAGGGCGAGAAGCAGACCGTGTCGCTGGACGACTACGTCGGCCGCATGCAGCCCGGCCAGGACGCCATCTGGTACGTCACCGCCGACGGCTACCGCGCCGCGGCCGGCAGCCCGCAGCTCGAAGCCTTCCGTGCCAAGGACATCGAAGTGCTGCTGATGTCCGACCGCATCGACGAGTGGATGCTGGGCCAGTTCCGCGAGTACGCCGACACGCCGCTGAAGCACGTGGCCAAGGGCGAGCTCCCGCTGGACGAGGCCGAGAAGCAGAAGCTCGAGGACGCCACCGGCGCCGCGGCACCGCTGCTGGAGCGCATCAAGGCCCTGCTGGGCGAACGCGTCGAGGACGTGCGCGTCTCCGCGCGCCTGACCGACTCGCCCTCGTGCCTTGCGATGTCTGAGTGGGAGATGGCGCCGCACCTCGCGCACCTGCTGCGCGAAGCCGGCCAGGAGGTGCCCGAGCAGAAGCCGACGCTCGAGATCAACCCGCAGCACGCGCTGGTCCGCAAGCTGCAGGGCGAAGCCGACGACGCCCGCGCGACCGACCTGGCAACCCTGCTGCTGGAGCAGGCCGAGCTGGCCGCGGGCGCACCGCTGCCGGATCCGGCGGGCTTCGTGCAGCGCATGAACCGCCTGCTGGTCGGGTGATCCCGGCCCCGGCACATGCCGGGGCCCCGGTTCGCCGCCGGTCATGCAATTTCACCCTCGAAGCTGCAGAATCGCAGCTCACATCCCCCGGAGTGACCCATGGGCCTGTTCTCGAAGATCAGCGATCGCATTTTCGGTCGCAAGACCGCATCCGCACCGACGCCTGCCCCGGCAGCCACCGCCACGCCCGCGCCCGTCATCTTCGATGGCAGCGAGAACGACCCTGACGTGGCGCCTCCCGCGCTGACGCCGGCGCCGATCCCGGAGCCCGTCGACGTCGAAGCCGTGCTGACCGCCATGGCCGAAGAGAAAGGTGGCAAGAGCGACTGGCGCCACTCCATCGTCGACCTGCTGAAGCTGCTCGACCTCGAATCCAGCCTCGATGCCCGCAAGGAGCTGGCCGCCGAGCTCGACGTGAATGCCGGCGCCCACGGCAGCGCCGAGCAGAACATCGCCCTGCACAAGGCGGTGATGCGCAAGCTTGCCGAGAACGGCGGCAAGGTACCCGACGACCTGAAGGACTGAAGCTGCGCCGCGCCGCCGCGGTGGTGACGCCGCGGCGTCCAGCCACGCATCGAGCACCCCGGTTCGACCGCCTGCATCCCTGGATCGCCGCGCTCTCGAGCGCGCTGCTGCACCTGCTGTTCGTGCTGCTTCTGCTGTCGTCGACTCCGATCACGATGTCGAACCCTGATGGCGCCGCCGGCGGCAGCCGGATGGAAGTCGAGTTCATCGACGTGACGCACGCCATCCCGTCGCCACCGGAGTTCCCGACGCCACCGCGCGAGCGCGTGCCGCCCCGTCCCGACGCCGACCAGCCCCCATCCGCGTCACGCCTCCAGGTGGTCCAGGTCGAGCAGGCCGAGGATCCCCTGCCCCCCGACGCGGACGACGAGCCGCAGGACGCCGCAACGCCGCCCCCCGCAAGCGCCCGCCCCGCGCCCCGGCGCCAGCAGCATGCCTGGGGCCAGCCCCCCGGAATGCTCGCGGAAGACCACGCGCCCGTGAACGCGGGCCCCGCACCCAGCCCCGCCGCCTATCGCGGCCGCAGGTACAACGCCTCTGCCGCCGAACCCAACATGGAGGTCGGCGGCTTCCAGGTCATCTACGACCTGCGCAGCGAAGAGCGGATCCGCGCCTGGCGCGACGAAGGCATGACGGAGATCTTCCTGCCCCTGCCGGGCGCCCGGCAGTACATGGTCTGCCCGCTGGAGACCGCGCTCAGGCGCGAATCCGGCCCCTGCCGCCTGGTCGAGCCCGACGCTCCCGAAATGGCCGACATCGGCGACGCGCGCGAGGTCATCAACATGGAGCGCGTCTATCGGCGGGGCGACCTGGTGTGGAAGGGGCCGGGGCCGTATCGGTGAAACATGCCGATCGGCACCTCCACCGCTGACGGCGCCATTGCAGATCAACAGGTTGAAGATCTGCCAGCGCAGCAGGGCGATGCGGGTGGCGCGCGATGCGCAGCGTCGCGAGCTGCGCGACGGCGGAATCCGGCTTCGCCGATCAGGCCTGTGCGGCCGGGAATACGAGGGACTGGTGGAGCTGCGCGCCGGCCCATGCACCGTCGCCCACCGCCAGCGAAATCGAATGCGGGACCCGTGCCACGTCACCGCAGGCATACACGCCGGCGACGCTGGTCTGCCTGGCCTCGTTGGTGCTGACCTGGGTGCCCATCGGGGTCTCCATGAGCTCGCACCCCACCTGCTCCGCGACTGGAGAGGACGGTGCATTGCGCGGCGCCGTGAACAGCCCGCTGAAGACCAATGTCCGGCCATCCGTCAGCACCACGTCCGCATGTCCCTCGATGCCGGCAATCGGAGTGGGTTCGATGGCCACACCACGCTCCAGCAGCTCCTGCCGCACGTTTGGATCCAGGTCGAGCAAGCCATTGGTCAACAATGTCACCTGGCCCCACTCCGGCAAGAGCCGCGCCTGATGGACCGAGTTGGGTCCGGAGGCGATCACGCCGATGGCGCCACTGTCGAGTTCGTACCCATGACAGTAGGGACAGTGGAAGACGCTGGTTCCCCAGCGTTCCGCCAAGCCCTGGACTTGAGGGAGCTCGTCCGATACGCCGGTCGCCAACAGCAGGCGTCGGGCCCGGTATTCGTGGCCGTCTTCGCTGGCGATCGTGAAATCGTCCTTGGTGCCGCCTGCAGACACCACGCGGCCCTCGACCCAGGTCAGCGTGGCGTAGCGCTCCAGCTGCGCTCTTGCCACCCGGGCAATCTCCCCCGGGTCGGTGCCATCCTGTCCGAGGAAGCCGTGGGCCTGGGTCGCCGCACGATTCCTGCGCTTGCCGGCATCAACGATCAAGACGGTCCGGCGCGCCCTGAGCAGCTGCAGGGCTGCCGCCATGCCTGCATAGCTGCCGCCCACCACGGCCACGTCGTACTTCATCCGGTTGCTCCGTTTCGATGTGCCTGATGCCTGCGTGCGAAGTCCTCGGCCAGCTGGGCCAGCGAGACGGCTGCAAAGCGTTCCATCAGCAGCGCCTCGGCTTCGTCGAACGCCTGGTCGAGCGCCGCATTGACCGCCTGTTCGACCAGACAGCTGGGACGCTCGCTGCGATTGCCCACGGCAAAGAGCGCAGGCTCGCCAAGCGCCTCGTGCAGGTCGCGCAGGGTGACGGCATGCAGGTCGGCCTTGATTCGCCATCCCCCCGCATGGCCGCGATCGGCGCCGACCAGACCTGCCTTGCGCAACAGCCCCATGGTGCGTCTCACCACCACCGGATGGGTGCCGAGACAACGCGCCAATGCGTCGGAGGTCATCGGCCCCGGGTGCTCTGCCATGTGCAGCAGCGCATGGAGTACGCCGGACAGGCGGCTGTCTGTTTTCATGTAACTAATGATGTTACACATGGGATCCGATTGCAACGCAGGTGCTCCGCCATGACGTCTTTCTCCGACGCCGACGCTGTCGCCCACTACCAGACCAATGCGGCCCGGCTGGTCCCGGGCCTGTCTGCACTGCACCGCATGGCCGGGCTTCTGTTGGCGGAGGTGGTGCCGGCAGATGGCCGAGTGCTCGTGCTCGGCGCCGGCGGTGGCATGGAGCTGAAAGCCTTTGCCGAAGCCCACCCTGGATGGCGCTTTGCAGGCGTCGATCCGTCCCCACAGATGCTCAAGCTGGCCGCGGATGCCCTGGGCCCGCTTGCCCGGCGCGCAGATCTCATCGAAGGGACCATCGACGCCGCACCCGAGACGGCATTCGACGGTGCGTCGTGTCTCCTGACCCTGCACTTCCTGACGATGGATGAGCGCCGGCACACGCTGGGCGAACTCCGGCGCCGGTTGAAGCCAGGCGCCCCCCTGATCGTGGCGCACCACAGCTTCGATCAATCCGACGAAGACAAGCTGCGCTGGTTGACGCGCTACGCCGCCTTCGCCATGGCGTCGGGCGTCCCGCATATAAATGCCAAAGCGGCGATCGAAGGCATCGGTGCCAAGCTCCCGGTGCTCTCGCCCGATGCCGATGTGGCGCTGCTGCGGGAGGCGGGCTTCGAACGGGTGGAGCTGTTCTACGCGGCGTTTACGTTCAGGGGATGGGTGGCTTACAGCGCGCCATAGTCAAGGATTGCTCCCGGCTCCCGTCGAGCACATGGCCGCGGCGCTGCGGGGCATGCGTTGTCCATTCCACAGGGGTCGAACCGGCGCACCGCGACCGCTTTCTGGTGCCCGCCCACTTTGCAGGAGCACCCCCATGTCCACCGTCCTTCCCCGCAGTCCCGCCAACCCGCGGCCGGGGCTGCCGACGTACGAGGAACCCAGCGTCGCGCGCTTCCTTGTCGTACCCGGTTCGGATTCCGGCTTCCTGATCCCCGACGGCCAGCACATCGCCAACGACCGCCACATCCAGGACCTGGACGCCCCCGGGCTGGTGCCGGGACTGCCGGCAGTGCTGTATTTCCGCACCCAGTACACCGCCGGCGCGCGCTTTTCCGTGCGCATCAACGCCTCGTCCGAGTTCCACTTCCGCGCCGACAAGGCCGGCGCACAGTCCTGGCACGAACTGATCTCGCCCGGCGTGCTGCGCGAGCAGGGCAACGAGATGGTCCTGTTCGTCGCCTCGGACGCCGGGGGGCAGGTGATCTTCTCCGAGATCGCCATCCTCTATACGTCCAACAAGCTCACGGTGACGCGGTCGATAGTGCTCGACCCCAGCCCCTGAGCTCGCGGCTCGTGGAGGTGGACACCACGCGTGGTGCCGCCGGCAAGGAGCGCGGCTCGAGTCGAGGCTTCGTGGCTTGCAGCGAACGCGGTTCGATCAATCCGCCGCTTCGAGCGGCCCGAGGTTGCCTTGCCTGCTACAGGGTGGCTCCCTGATGAGATCAGGCGGGAAAGCGCTGCGCGTAGTCCGTCGTCAAGCGGGCGATCGCGTCCCAGAACGGGCTCGGCTCGGTTCCGCCGAGCACGCTCGACAGCACGTCGAGGTGCGCGTGCCAGCCGGGCCCGACGCTCAGCAGCGCCGCGCGATCCGGAATCCGGCTATGGGTGAGGACCAGCAACACCTCGTCGCCGCGTGGCGTCAGCTCGAACAGGACGGATCCGTGGCTGCCCCATGTGAACTCGAGCCGGCTCGGCGCTTCGAACACCGTGATGCGGCTCTGCATCCTGTGTTCGCTGCCGAACCCCTCGGGCCGATCGCCCGGCGGGTCGGTCAGCTCGTCGTTGCGCCAGACCAGTTCCACGGTTCCGCCCGCGGCATCCATGTCGCCTGCCGCCAGCCAGCGGCGGCGCAGCGCGCCATCAGTGAGGTACGCCCACACGCGCTCGACAGGTCCTGGAAGAAGACGTTCGATGCGCAGCGTGGCGGAGTCGGTCAGCGTGCCGTAGCCGCCGGCTGATGTCGGATCGTTCATGCGCGTTTTCCTCTGACGGGTTTTGTGTCGTCGCCCTCGCGGAGCAGGCTCTCCAAGACATCCAGCCGGCCGTTCCAGAAGCGCTCGTACGTGGCGAGCCACCGATGGGCGTCGGCGAGCGGCTGTGCCTCGAGCCGGCAGACATGCGTCCGCCCGCGCACCTCGCGCCGGATCAGTCCGGCGTTCTCCAGGGCTTTGACGTGCTTGGAGGCGGCGGCCAGTGACATTGCGAACGGCTCGGCGAGCTTGCCGACCGTCTGCTCACCGGACGCGAGCTCCTGCAGCATCTGGCGGCGGGTGGCGTCGCCGAGGGCGTGGAAGACCGCGTCCATCCGGAATGTCTGATGCTCAACCATGTGGTTGAGATTCTTCCATCCCGGCCGGATTGTCAACCCAGTGGTTGAATATCGGGCGGGGCGAAGAGGCCTGACCGGGTCAGTCCGCCGCTTCGGGCGGCCCGAGGTTGCCGCGGCTGTACATGCCGGAGCGGTCGAAGCAGCAGGCCCGGCGCTTGCCTGAGGCCAGTTGGTCGCAGGCGGTGGCGATGCGCTTCACGCGCGTCTCGGCCTTCTTGCCCGAGGTCATCCATTGGATCCAGTCGCGGCGGGCGACGGGGGTGATGTCGTCCCAGGTGGTCTTTGCGGCGGGGTGGGCGGCCAACGCGTCACGCAGGTCGGGCGGCACCTTCGGCTCGGGCTGCTGCGCCGCTGGAACGAGCTGCAGTGTGACCGTGTCGCCGGGCTGCACCCCGGCGGCTTCGAGCAGTGCCTTGTCGACTTTCAGCCAGTGGCTGCCCTGGCCGTCCGGCTCCAAGGTGGCCTGGAACGGCGCTGAGGCGAAGGTGCCCTCCACCGTTACCTGGCTGCGGGTCGGCAGCTTGGCGCTCGCGGCTTCGGGAAGGATGAGGAAGGCCCAGGTAGCGGTCTTCGGCTGCGCGGGCCGGTGGAGGACTGCCTTGAAGCGAACCGTGGCGGGCGGGAGCTTGGCCATGTCGAAACCTTAGCACCGGGACGAATGCGAATAAATTCAACGAATCAACGCGTTGTGGGCGCTGGATCCGAAGGTGTTCGCAAAGTACGCCAAGCACCAAGAGGCTGGCGAGGCGATGCCGCAGGCGCTGGTGGACAAGTCACCAAGAAGGAGCCGAGCCTGGAGCCGTTGCTGGAGCACCATGGCCTGAAGTAGGCCCGGCCGCGTCCGCAGACACGAAAAAGGCCCGCATCGCGGGCCTTCCTTTCTCTGGCCGAAGATTTATTCCACTTCGAATTCCCCGACCAGCACGGTCTCGCGCACGTCCGTCAGCCGGAGCGTCACGGCGCGGTCGTGCTGGTTCGCCTGTCCGAAGTTGGTAGACAGCCACAGCTGCAGCGTGGTGGCGCCGGTCACGAGCTGCTGGCGGTCACCGAAGAAGTTCGCCTCGACCTTGTACGTCCCCCGCCTGGCCTTGCGAAGGGCGAATTCCTTCGGCCCGTATCCGCCTGTGAGGTCCTGCGACATGCGCCCGCCCTGGTAGGTCAGGCGGTTGCCGTAGTACGCCCTCTCGCCATCGGGATCGGTCACCCACAGGTCCATGTCGCTGTTGTCGCTATCCCAGCTCAGCACCGTCCTGAGTGCGAGCGGCAGATTGCGGAGCAGGCGGCGGTCGACGAACGACGTGTCGAGCGGCGACCGGGAAGCGGCGACGATGCCGTTGAGTTCCGCAAGCGCGATTTCCGACACTCCGCTGAAGCGCGGGTCCCACTCCCCCTCGACGACCTCGTACAGGCGCTCGATCGCCTCCTGCGGTCGGCCGGCCGCCGCGTACGCAAGCCCGAGGTCGCGGTACGTCTGCGGCTCCTCGCCACCCATCTCCTGCACGCGCTCGAGCACGTCGACGGCGAGCTGCGGGTGCCCGGCCTGCATCAGGCGATAGCCGAGCACGCGCAGCACGTGGCGGTTCTCGAGGTCCATCTCGGCCAGGTTGGACAGCACGCGCAGCGCCAGCGCCGGCTGCTTCTTCTCGAACAGGACATCGGCGACATCGAGGTAGAACGCCGTCCCCGACGCGTTGCGCGCACGCTCGTCGAGGTAGTGCGGATACACCTGGTCGGCGGGGAGCTGGCGCAAGCGTCGCGCCGCGGGCGCGTCGGAGCGCCAGGGCGCCAGCGTGATGGATGTGCCGGCCGCGGCCACGTCGCCCTCTTCGACCCGCGAGCCCGTGACTTCGATCCGATCGAGGGACGCCGGCGCGGCCGATGCGGGCGGGGCCGGCGACGGCGCGGGCGTGTCGACCGGCGAGGGGTCGTCGAACACCACGGGCGGCTCTTCAGACTCAGCCGACGCGCTGGACGGACCCCGGCCGTCCTTCGGGAACGGGGCTTCCCACCACTCCACGCGTGCATTCCAGGCCTCGGCGATGGCGTCGAGCCGCTGCTGCCGTCCCGCCGAATGCGTGCGTTCCCGCTCGCCCTGCAGCCGCGCGAACGCCTCGCGCAGTTCCGCGGGAGGCTGGATGTCGTAGCGGACGTAGTCCTCCACGTCGTCGAGCACCAGCAGCGAGGTCTGCGGCGTCACCATGCCGAAGTCCTTGCCGAGTCCGGCCATGGCGGCACTGTGTCGGCGCGGGTCGGACTGGAGCGCGGCGAGCCGGTAGCTCGCCCAGACGCGCGCCGCGAGATGGCCCTCGACGAGGGTATCGAGCGGAACGTCGACCGACCGGTGGTTGCCCGCGGCGTCGGTGACCTGCAGTCGCAGCGAGGACTGGGCCTCGGCCAAGCGCCCTGCGACCCGGAACACCCCGTCGCGCGCGTGGATGGACGCGGCGACCAGGTCGGTCACGCCGCGGCCCTCCAGGGTCGTCAATCGCGGCGCGTCATGAAGGAGTTCGCGTTCGGCCGCCGCCAGCCCGGCGCTGTCGCGGATGCCGATGAAGGCGCCACCGCTGGCCTCGGCCAATGCCTGCAGGCGCGCGCTGTCGCCGCCGCCGCCCGCATGCACGGCGAACAGGCGCTGCGCAGGGCCGAGGCTGGGGAATCCGGACGCGCCGTAGTTGAACAGGCCGTCGCCGAACAGCAGGTACTCGCCGACGCCCGGATCAGATCGCCAGCCATCGGGACGCGTCGCGCCGTCGTACACCGTGCCTTCCAGCGCACGACGCAATGCCGACCAGTCGCCGTTGCGGACCTGGAAGCGCTCGACCGGATCCGCGACATCGCGCAGCCGGACCAGCTGCACGTCGACCGTGCCCGCCTTGCGGAAGTAGGCATCGAGCAGCGCGAACTCGAGATCGTGCGCGCGCCGCGCCCCGGACATCGAGGCATCCCAGAGCAGGCCGACCGAGCCGGGCAGCCGGCGTTCCACCGCGGCGCCACCGGCGGGGACCTCGGCCACGAAGTACGTGCCGTCGCCATGCCGCTGGCTGTGGAAGCGCGGTGCGGCCGCGCCCGGGAACTGCAGCGTGATGCCCTGTCCGGGACGCGTGTTTCCGCGCCCGACCGCGATGCGGTGCTCGCCGGTACTGCTCGCGACACGCACCTGGCGCACGGTGCCGGTGACGACCGGCGCTTCGGCGGAACGCACGGTGACCTGCACCTCCGGCAGTTCGCGCGCGAACTGCAGCGGCACGGTTGTCGACCACCCCGCGGTGTCGCGTCGGAGGGCTTCGGACACGATGACCCGCACGCGGCGCTCCCCACGCGGCGGAAGCGGATAGACCCGCACCCGGAAGAACTCGCCCTGCGTCTGCTCCAGCAGGCCCGGGTCGACCTGGCGGCGCTCGATGGATTCGAACACCTGTCGGGCGCGCTCCTTTTCGACCGGCACGGCATCGCGCATCCGCCCATCGATGTCCAAGGCGAACCCGACCACGCTCTGGCCCGGCTGCAGCGGGAACTCGAGCCGACCCTCCAGCACCCGCGCGTTGGGATTGTGGAAGGTCATGTCGATGGTCGTCTGCGCCATGCCCGCTGCGGCATCGACCACGATGGCCGCCGACGCGAGCCGGACCGGCACCTCGGCATGCTTGGCCTGCATGACCATGGGCGCGATGCGACGGTCTGGCTCCTGCGCAGGCGATGCCCACGACATGCAGAGGCCAGAAAGCAGGGCCACGGACAGCGCGAAGTGCCGCATAGAGTTCCCCTCGCCCTCCCCGCGCAGTCGGTTGACCGCGCCCCCCGGGGTGGCACCCGCAACAATAGCCGGAGCAGGCGGGGCCCGCGCAAACCGGCGGCGCCAACGTCGCCGCCGCCGCAGGCTGACGCGGGGCCCGCCACGACGTCACCCGCAGATGCGCACCGCCAACCGCCTGTACCCGCGGGAGCTGTACCAAGGCGTGTTCTGGATCGACAACCCGAAGCTGGTCTACCTGGGCATGCAGGACCAGTACTACACGTTCAACATGTTCGACGCCCAGGCGTGGGTGGCGCGCGACGTGATCCTGGGCCGCACCGCGCTGCCTGGCACCGACGCCATGCGCGCCGACAGCGAGGCCTGGTTCGCGCGCGAGAACGCCTGCGCCGGCGCCAACGACGACATCGATTTCCGGGCGGCCTACGTGCGCGACCTGGTCGATCGCACCGACTATCCTGAGTTCGCGATCGAGAAGGTGGCCGAGATGCTCAAGGAGTGGCAGCGCGACAAGCAGGCCGGCATCCTCGACTACCGCGACAAGAGCTACCGCTCCACGATCACCGGCACGCTGGCGCCGCGGCATCACACGCGGTGGATGGAGGCGATGGACGACTCGCTGCAGGCGTTCCTTGAAGCTCCGAGCGAGCTGGAAGACCGGCTTGAGGTGAAGCAGACGCCGGTAGCTGCGGTGGCTGGAGCTGTCGGCTTCGCCGAGCCGATCCGCCGCCGCGCCTGAACGCGGCAGTTGCGGTGGACGGCTTCAGCGCTTGAGGCCGGCCACGATCTCCGACACGTCCACGCCCAGCTCGAGTTGCACGCGTACGAACTCGCGCTCCTTGCGGGACAGGATCCGGCCGGCTTCGATGCGCACGTCCTCCGCCTGGAGGATGCGCATGATCCGCGGCAGCGCCGAGCCGACGGCATCGGGCCCGTAACCCGCTTCGCGGAGGGCGGTGCGGAGGAGGGATTCAACGTCCATGGCACCTTCTGTTCGTGCGGGGAATGCGCATTGTGCAGCGAAAGTTGTCCTTGACACATTTTTCCCGCCGGAAAAGACCCCGCCCGCGCGGAGCCGTCAACGCTTGAGTGCAATTCGCGTGCCCACGATCCGGACGGATCCGGGTTAGCGAACACCTACGCCCCAGCGGTGCCTTTCAGCGTCCCAAGATCTACAGCGAGAAGCAGGCCAAGGCTCTCGAACGGCCGCTCGTCCAGCGAGAGTTCGACCGACCACCTCTCGAATCGAGTGTGTGCCGGGCTGGCGTAATACTTTTCAACGTGAGTTCCATCCATGCGGAACGCGTACTGATCGCCATCGTCAGGATCGCTACCGATGAGGACAGGCCCATCGCTCGTCAGCACCAGCGCTCCAGAATAGGGCGTCTGATCCGTAGCCAGTGCGTTCCAGTCGAGCGACGGGAACCAACCGAACTCCGCCGCGATCGTGGTGCACTCGGGGACACCGGGGCCAACTGCAACCAAGTGCCCCTGATGTGGACCCTGCAGGATCAGACGGCTCTGCTGGCCGTGCCTCAGCTGCAAATCGACCAGCAGCGACCAGCACCCCCGCACCCTGACAAGTCGCCCTGGCGGCAATGCACTTGGACGGACCTCCACAAACGCTTGCGCGGGAAGCTGCATCACGCCTACTCCTTCGGTCTACGGGTCATCTTTCCAGCGGCGACGCAGAAGCACCAAGAGGTCCTCCGCCACGGTGCGCGCGTCCATCGCAAGTGCTTGGCGCGCCATGTAGGCTGGTGTGAGCTGCACCGGCGCTTCGCGCTCCCCTTCCCTGCCCCAAACCGTGATGCTGCCGCTCCGGGGACTCACGTCCTGCTCTGCTCTCGTCCGCCACGCCATCGCGTCGCGTCCAGCGATGCGCGCGGCCAGTGCGACGTGCGATTGCCGCTCAGTAGGGTCTATGCGCGCAAGGAGCCAGGCGAAGAAAGCGAGTCCTGCCTCGATGCGCTCAGCAACTTCTTCTTCGATGAGCGCCGCGAAACCCATGTCCGTGCTGCGACCAATCGGAAGGACAAGGCGCGCGCACCCCGTGCCCCAGAGGCGGATTTCCGCCTTGTGGTGGTAGCGGTCGCCCTGAAAGAGCACGAGCGCCTGGTCGTCCAGGCGATGGTCGATGCCGATCCGACGATCCAAGATCGGGGGCTGACCGAAGTAAGCACGCTGCGCCAAGTCATCAGCAAGCTGGTGCGCTTCAATCTGTGCCGGCCGAAGGAGGGCTGCCTGGGGGCCAGGCGCCAGCGTGAGGTGGAGCTGCATCTCGCTCTGGTCGCGGGTCTGCTCCGGCATGATGTCTACCGCGCGCCGCACGAGCGCCGCCGGATCGAGCGGGGTCCCGGCGCGCGCAAGTTCAAGATCGCGCAGCGCACGGATCACATGATCGCCTAGATTCTCAGGGGTGGTGAAGGTCTGATAGAGCCCGCCACCGGCCCACTCCCCGATCTCTCTGATAAAGGCCGTCTGATCAGGCTCCGGATCTTGCGTCCGCACGAAGGTGAGGATCGGCTTCCTTCCGCGCGCTTCCAGGAATTCCTCATGCGTTGCCGACACGCCGCTCTCTTGCTTCGCGCCGTAGCGGTCGCCAAGGATCAGGACGACTGCATCGGCATCGCGCAGCCCTTGCAGGCACGCCACCTGGGGTGATGACGCGCGCGCGCCGAACTCCTCAGCCATGACCGCCTCGCTGCGCATCACGTGAATCGCATGGCGTGCGGCTGCCCGCTCGGCCTCCATTCCCGTTATCAAGGAACTGACGAATACCTTCATCGCGCCCTCCTGTGTCCCGATTGTAGTCGACGCCTACGCGTCGAAATTATGCGAGCCACCACTGCACCGCATGGTGCCCGCCACGCGTCCGTCCCATCGCCCTTGGTCTCTCGCCTCTCCGCGGCCTGGCGCTGCTCTGCGGTTCGACGATCCCGCAGCATCCGGTGGTCGAGCGACCCGCTACTGAAATTGCGCGGATCGGGTGGGGCAGAGTAAGTGGCCATAGACGAGCATGTCGCCCGCTTGTCGCATCGCTCGCGACGGCTCGAACTATTGGGGCGCGAGCGCGCATTCCACCCGGCGAAACACGAGCCCCGCAGGCGTCTTCTGTGCAAGGACCACCAAATCGTCATTCAACCGCTTCACTCGATCAGACGGTGCGGGTCCGCATTGCGGGTCGATATGCATATCGAGCCCCGCAACCAGTCGGGGGGCCCACTCGCTGACTCCGGTGTGGAACCCGGACTTGGTTTCTACTGCTGGCGATACAAAAGAGATCGCCGCGAAGGACGCGATGAACCGCGCGAACCAGAACCAAGCTCGTCGCTCTCGAGCGCGGTCCTTGGAGCCGAGCTGGGCAGTCCAAGTGAACATGAATGCGACCACTGAGAAGGCGAGCAGCACGATGGCTACGAACCCGAGGATCGGTAGCGCCGCGATAGGCGCCATGAAGGTTGTGGCTCTCGGGAAAAGTTCCGGATCCTGTCCCGTCGCCACGTTCACGAGGCGCGCCGAGTCGCCGATAGCGAGTGCTCCGCCCATTATCAGCACGGGCACCATCAGCCACTTCGCCCACGCAGCATCCGCGACACGGGCGATCAGGAGATAAGCCTCGCAGGCCAGCGCGAACGTCAAGACCAGCCCGCCCACCCAGCCGATGCTCCGGAATGGCGCATCGTCGACGGGAAGCGCGACGCCCGCCAGGGAGACCAGCAACAGGGTGCCCCCCAAGACATAGGCCTTCTTCGCCGGATGAAGTGCGAAGAGCGACCGCATCCAGCCCGGCCAGCGATCGCGCGCGCCCGTCTGGGTTGGCTTCTCTAGCGAGGCCTCGACGCTCACGCAGTTCTCCGCTCTGCCGAGCCAGAGTTCGGAAAAATTGTCCCTAACATCCTCCCCCCCTATCGTCCAGTTGCTTGCCCAGCCCCCAGAAATGAACCTGAACCCCATTTCTGCGCCTCAGTACGGTCGCTCGGCGTAACCACTCAACGAACAATCACTTCGTCCTCGCTAAACCAGCCTGCCCGTAGCGCAAAATCTCGCACCCGCGCGGGTTGGTCAGTGTAGGCGATCAGCGCGAGGCTCTTCTGGGCTCGACTCGCAACAACATAGAACAGGCGGCGGGTGGCTTCTAGAACCTTGCCGTCTGCCTTCTTGCCGAACAGGTCTTCATACTTGAAGGAGAAGCCACGCGCTTCGTGGTCATCCATGATCACCATGACGCGTTCGAACTCCAAACCCTTTACCCCTTGGTGCGTATCGAAACGAGTTCGCTTTCCGAGGTAGTCGCGTAGCGGCGCGACCTGCGAGAAGGGAGCAGATAGCAGGCGCTCCACTACCTCGACACCTTCACGCGCGGCCGCGCCCTCCTCGCCTCCCTCGCCTCCCTCGCCTCCCTCGCCTCCCTCGCGCTCCTCATGTTCGCCATCGCCCGGCGGCAAACTCCATGCGACCAGACGCTCTGGAACTTCTAGCAGTTTGGTCTGCTCGACCTCGCGCAGTACTTCAAGGAGCGTCGGTTCTCGACCTTCTTCGAAGAGCGAGTAGAGGCTGTTTACCGCGGCTTGAACCTGTTCCAGTGAAGCTCTGCTAGGACTGGCGCGCAGCGCCTCAGCTGACATGAGCGGCGAGTAGGATTTGACGACACGCATCAGCCCGAAGCGGTCGCCGTCCCGCTTGGCCTCGACGATTGGCAACACCTGAGCGGTGAAGAAGGTGGCGATTCCCATCGTCCCATTCAGAAGTGCCTGGTTATCAAGGTCGTAAAGCGCGCCGAAGACATCAGCGCAGCCAAGACGCCGCGCGGCCATCCGATGCTCCAACATGAGCGTCTTGACCTCGTCTTGCGTGGTCCAGAGCGCGTCTTGGGTCAGCTGCGCCATGGTGCGAGCGACTTCTTCTTCGAAAGCGAAGCTGTCGGGGTGGTCGGCTTCGGTGATGAAGAGTCGAACAAGTCCCTCAGCCGCGTCCGAGCGCGGGCGCTGTTTGTGAGTGTCTACGTGAGCCCGCACTTCGTTGAGGAGGTTCACGATGCGCTTCGGGCACCGATGGTTCATGGCCTTGGCGGGTCGTGCCCACGATTCTGGAAGATCGCGCCCTAGTTCCTCCTTACCGTCGGCATAAATGCGTTGCATCATGTCGCCGATGAGCCCGAGCGTGAATGCTCCTTGGTGCTTCGCGTCAACCTCGAACAACGCGTCTACGAGCGCCTCGTTGGTGTCTTGGCTCTCGTCCACTAGCAATATGGGATAACGGCCGACGAAGATCGCCTGCATTCGTGGCTTGCTCATCAAGAAGTGCGCAGTGACCTTCAGCACCTCCGAGTGATTCAGCGAGTCTCGCGTTCTGTTGGCCCCCGTGGAGCTGTAAATGAAGCGAGAAATTCCGGGAAGGAGTTCAAGGCGCTTCGTGTAGCTCAAAATCTTTGCCTTGCGCTCGTCGGAGGCCTTACCCGCCCGGCCCGTCGCCTCTTTCGCTTCTAGCTTCTGGATCTCAGCTGCCAAGTGATCTCGCAGCCACGAGCGGATGTCCTTGTTCAGGCCTTCAATGATCGACCAAGCAAAGCTGTGAATCGTTCTAACGTCGAAGAGCGGGTCAAATTGAACCCGCCGAATGATCTCGTCACAGGCGGCATTGGTGTAGGTGATGACGCCGACCCGTTGGCCCATCTGCCGCATACGACCCCCCCTACTCGCCTGAATAGAGTGGAGAGTGTTGACAAGGGAGCGCGTCTTTCCTGAACCCGCACCCGCGAAGAGAAAAAAACTTCTCGGTGCAGACGGGTCGAGACAAGTTGCAATCTCTGCCTCCGCTGCTTGGTCGAAAGTGTTGTCTGGATCAGTTGAGACGGCGTTCATGCTGCTGCTGCCGCGACAGGGGTTAGTGGCGGAGGTGGGGTATCAAGCGGCAAATTGCCCGCAACCTCTTTTTCCTTGCGTTGGAGCTGTGAGATCAGCCATTTCAGGCCAGCGTCGATGTAAGGCGGGAGTTCAACCTTGGCAAGCTCCTCGCTCGCCAATGTCGTCATTGCGAACTCAGCCTTGCCGCCTCCGGCAAGGTGCTCGTGTAGTTCCTGCGAGAGCGCTCCCACTGTCTTGCATGATGCCAACGAGTCACGAATCTTCTTGGCAAGCCCGTTGCCTTCGAGTTCTTTGAAGACGTCGATGTTGCGATAGATTAGAGCGTCTTCGAAGGTGTTGGCGAGTGCGTCGGCGTCCTTGTCGGTGCCGAAGGACAGCTTCACCGGTTGCTGATAGGCCACCCTAACGCCCACCCCGCTCCCGTCGATGAGCGTGAGTTTGTCCGGTTCAAGATCGAACAGTGAGTCTATCGCCCGCTCCTTGGGCACCCAGCTCGCCAAAGTGTGATTGCGCGTGAGAAGTCCTGCGCCGCGCTTAGGCGGCACGTTTGCGTTCTTATCTGTCTTGGCGTCGAGGTCCGTGATCACCAAAGTGTTGAGTCCGAGGTCTTCAAGGAGACCGCGCAGGCGGTGGGCGTGGCTGCCACCGATTTCAAGCCAGGTGATGAAGCAACGGCGCAGGTGCGCGTAGGCTTCGCGGTTGCGCACCATGTGCGGAACGATAATGCGTTCAGCAGGGCCTTCGACAAGGATTACGCCATCGGCGAAGAACAAATCGCAGTGCGTGATCTTCAAGTAGCGCTTGACAAAACGCTCGGTCTCTTTGTCATCTTTGCCGAAGGTTTGGGACAGGCAAACGACGCGCGAGACGGGCACCGCCCCCTTGGCAGGGTTAATAGGCATCCGGCGAAAGTAGCGAAGCGATGAGAATTCCGCTTCATGGGCGACGTGGCTTGAGTGCGTGCTAACAATAAGCTGTGTCCTGTGATCCTCGGACTCTCCGAGGCCTGGGCGGTTGCGCAGAACCTCGTAGGCATGCGTGATGAACACCTGCTGGACCTGTGCATGCAAATGTGCCTCTGGCTCCTCGACCAGAACCAAATGCAGAGGAGGGACGGCTGCAACCTCTTCGGCCTGCTTCTTGCCAGCTTTACCCACAAGAATCCACTTGTCCCGAAAGCTCATCAGGGCAAATACCATCGACACCAGATTCTGATAGCCAAGACCGTTCGACTCTTCTGGAAGTCTATGGACGAAGCCCGCATCAGCAAGGTGGCTGGGGACTTCGTAATGGATGGCCGAGCCGTGCCGGAGCACATCGAGCGGTCGCAGGTCAGCTGCAAGCGATAGCCTGGGATCGGTAAGGCCCGGGTAGCCGATCCCTTCGAGCTCCTTCAGCGCGTCCGCGAATGACGATTCGAGTTGTTTGCCGAAGACATTTCGTGCGTTGTGGATTGCTTGGAGTGCCTCAAGGTCATCCGTTTGGGGGTGATCGAATGGGTCGAGGTGCTGAGCGTAGTAGTTGCGAAGCTGCGCGGAGAGCTTCTTGGGCGGGCGCGGCGTTTCTTCCATGGAACCGTCGTCGCTCTTCCTGCGCGGCGAGGACAGCCCAAGGCCGCGCTGCGCGCTGATTTCGTTGATCTGGATAAGCTCCTTGAAAGGGTCGCTGTCCAGCGGTTCACTTCCCTCCGGGAGGGGCTGGGGCGTCGCTTCGCCCTTTATTGAGGTCGCGCACTTGGCAGGATCGAGCAGGTATGCCTTGACTTCGAAGTTGGCTCGCAGGCGGCGAGACAAGAACTCGACCATGGACTTAGGCCAGAGCGAAAACGGCTCTGCGTCATCACTAGTCGTCTGCGCAGTCGCCGCCATGACTTTGTCTACGGCGGTACGCGCGGCTAGGTAGTCTCGCTTGAAGTCTTCAAGTTTCTTGGGCTCGAGGCGCAGGCGCACCCCAATTGGAGAGCCATCCCAGTCAATGGTAGGAAGGATCTTCTGCACGAAGTGAATCTGCTTCTCCGGGACGAAGAGCCATACGTCGAGCGCTGGCGCGACGCTGCCCCAGTCGAAGTCAGGGGCAGCTTTGCCCTTCATCTCCTCCTCCCAACTCTTGCCCAGCTTGTCGAGCTCGGGCCAGTGGCTCAGTGTGAAGTCGTCGATGGAGAATTGATCTTTCTCCAAGAGGAAGTATCGAAGCGCCACCATTGCAGATGACTTGCCGCTATTGTTGGCTCCGACGAATACTGTTGTCTTCTTGGCGATGTCGATCCGCACCGCCAGAAGCTTTCTGAAATTCGAGACCTCTACAAAATCTATGTGCACGGCTAGCTCCGTTTGCTGAGCACTGTGGGATAAAACGCATTAGTTTGGGCTGTGAGTAACAGGGTCATGTACACGTACCTAACCTCCACCCTAGCCCAGACCACCTCCGCGCATACCGCTCCAGGGCCATCCCGATTACATCCACGCTCCCCGCCACATGTAGCATCCGCCGCGCGCGTGTGATCCCGGTATACACCAGCTCCCGCGACAGCACGCGGTTGTAGCGCTCCGGCAGCACCAGCCAAACCTCGTCGAACTCGCTCCCCTGCGCCTTGTGCACTGTCATCGCGAACGCGCTGTCGTGCGCAGGCAGCGCTGCGGGATGGAACGGCCGTGGATTGCGCGGATCGTCGCCTGGGAACCACGCCATCAACGTGCCGCTGTCATCGCGCAGGCAGATGCCGATATCGCCGTTGAACAGGCGATGGCGATAGCTGTTCTCGGTGACCAGCAGCAGGCGGCCGTGGAAGTAGCGGCTTGCCGCTGACGCAAGACCGGCACCGCGACGCGTGCCAGCCAGCATGTCCTCGATACGCGCATTGAGCCCCCGCGCGCCCTGCGGGCCTTCGCGCACGGCGGTGAGGATTCGCAGGCGGCTGGCGCGCACGAGCGCTTCCGCCGGATCACTAGCCTCGGCAAGCGAAGCCCAGTGCGCCAGCAGATGCTCGCGATGCGACCGCAGCGGGTCAGCATTCCCTTCGTGGAAATGCACACCAGACAGTTCGCCACCGCGCAGCAGTGACAGCGCGCTAGTGGTATCGCCTTCGCGCACGGCAGCGGCCAGCGGCGCGAGGTCGAGCGCGGCGCTCTGGCGGTAGCCGCGGGTGAGGTGGACGTGGCGGGCCGGGAAGGTGGCGGTGGGCGCGGTGGCTTCGGCGGCGCGCAGGATGCCGGCGAGCACGTCGCCCGCTTCCACCGAGGGCAGCTGGTCGGGGTCGCCGAGCAGGACCAGGCGCGCGCCGTCGGGCACGGCTTCGACCAGCTTGGCCATCAGCGGCAGGTCGATCATCGAGGCTTCGTCCACCACCACCACGTCGAACGGCAGCGGGTTGTCGGCGTGGTGCCGGAAGCGCGGTGAGTCGGGGATGGTGCCGAGCAGGCGGTGCAGCGTGGTGCCAGTGGTGGGCAGCTGCGCGCACAAAGCAGGTTGGACGCCGAGCGCGGGCAGCGCCTGCACGGCGTTGCGCACGCTCTCGGCCATGCGTTCGGCGGCGCGGCCGGTGGGCGCGGCCAGGGCGATGCGCGGCGGCGCGGCGCCGGCTTCGAGCGCCTGCGCTGCCAGCAGCACCAGCATGCGGGTGATGGTGGTGGTTTTGCCGGTGCCGGGGCCGCCGGTGACCAGCAGCAGGCTGTGCCGGAGCGCGGCGGCGGCGGCGCGGGATTGCGGGTCGTCGCTGGTGGCGGCTTCGGGGAAGAGCTGGGCGAAGAGGGGTGCGAGGTTCGCTGGGAGCTGTGCGTCATCGGCATCGTCGGCCGCCGCGCCTGTGTGCGGGACGGCGCGGCCAATGCGGCGCAGGCCGTTGGCCAGGCGACGTTCGTACTCACGGTAGCGGCGCAGGTAGACGAGGCCGTGCTCGTACACGAGCGGGGCGTCGGCGGCGGATTCGGCATCGCCGGCGCCCGGGCGGGCGACCCAGCGCGAGGCTTCGAGCGCCGCCGCCCAGGCCTCGGGCGTCGGCCAGTCGATCGCGGCATCGACCAGGCGCTGCGGCTCCGCGGGGTCGAAGCCGGCGTGGCCGGATGCGACCGCGAGCGAGGCCAGCGCCGCCGCTGCGAGCACGCTGTCCGGCGTGTCCGGATCCAGCCGGCGCAGGCTCTGCGCAAGTGCGTGGTCGAGCGTGCGCAACGCGCCGGCTTTGACGAGTTCCTGCAGCACGCTCATGCGTCGCGTCCCATGCGCCTGCTCCGGCGGCATCGCATCGCGTCCGTCAGGAGCGGTGGCTGCCGCATCGCCAGCCTGCCCCTCCGGAAAGAGCGGAAGCGTACTCATGCCGCAGCCTCCGCGACCTGGCCAGCAAACAACGCATCAAGTTCATCAACCAGCGCCGGCATGAACCGCCACGCCTGCACCCCCTTCGCGTCTTCGCGAGAGGCATCCAGCCCCCGACAGAACACGTACCGCACGCCGCCGAAGTCACGTGCGTAGTCATACGCATCACCCAGGCGGAAGCGCAGCCAGCGGTGCAGCGCCAGCGTGTAGATCAACGCCTGCAGGTCGTACTCGCTGTGCGCCATCGCCTCATCCAGCTGCGCGGGGCCGTAGCCGGGCAGGCGGTTGGACTTGTAGTCGAGCACGTACCAGCGACCGTCGTGCACGTAGGTGAGGTCGATCAGGCCGGTCATCAGGCCTTCCAGCCGGCGACGCGCGCCGAAGCCCTGGCGCGCGGTGAGCAGGCCGTGGCGGTGCAGCAGCGCGAGCAGCGCGTCGACGCGCGTGGGCGCGAGCGCGAACTGGAACTCGATCTCCGGGCGGCGCCGGTCCGCGGGCACGTCGGCCAGGCGCACGCCTTCGGGCAGGGCGACGGTGAGCGTGTGGCCGATGAGCGGGGTGAGCACGTTGATGCCGTCTTCGATGTCTTCGGCCGGGTAGCCGCCGGCGCGCAGGCGGTCGGCGATCAGCTTGGCGTCGTCGCTGCCGGGCGCGGGCGCGCCGGGCGTCCATGCGGACCAGCGCGCGAAGTCGGTGTGTTCCAGCACGTCGTGCAGCACCACGCCGAAGCGGGTGCCGGAGAAGCGGGGGTCGAAGACGTCGGCGTCGGTGGCCGGGTCGGCACCCGACGCAAGCTCGACATCGGCATCCACCGCAGGCTCGTCCTGGCCGCCGGGTGCGGGCTGGGTGGCGCTGGCCGAGGCATCGCCCTGGCCTTCGGCGTTGGCGAGCTGGGTGAAGCTGTAGACCCACCAGTCGCTGGCGAGCGCGCGGGTGGCGATGCGCGCGGGCGGCACGGCATCTGTGGATTGCGGCGCGAGCCACGGCAGCGTGGCTGGCGGCGTGCTGTCGTCGATGGCGACGGTGGCGCCGAGCGCTGCGGCCAGCGAATCGGGCTTGGCGACCATGTGCAGCAGCGGCGACTTGTCGTGGTTGCTGAACATGCCGCTGGCCAGCCACAGTGCGTGGCGCGCGCGGGTAAGGCCGACGTACAGCAGGCGTGCGTCTTCGGCGCGCTGCGCGAGGGTCCATGCGTCCTTCGCCGTTTCCCAGCCGGAGCGCGACGGCAGCAGCTTCCAGTGCAGCGCGCGGCCGCCCTCGCCGTTCACCACGGCGCGCTGCCCGGGGCTGCGCGTGGGCGCGCCGATGGCCGCGAACGGCATGAACACCAGCGGGTACTCCAGGCCCTTGCTCTTGTGCAGGGTGACCACCTGCACGCGCCTGGCGTCGGACTCCAGCCGCAGCAGCTGGCTTTCGTCGTTGGCATTGGCGTCGGCGATGGCATTGGCCAGCCAGTCGACCAGGCCGTGCAGGCCGAGCGCACGCGCCTGCGCGTCCTGCAGCAGTTCGGCCAGCTGCAGGTAGTTGGTGAGGCGGCGCTCGCCGTCGAGCAGGCCGAGCAGGCGGCCGGCGTGTTCGGCGCAGAGGTCGTTGATCAGCGCCAGCGGGCCGCCGCGCTGCAGGCGGTCGCGCCAGGCGAGCGCGGTGAGCTGCCAGGCGCGCAGCGCTTCGCCATCGTCATCCAGCGCGGCGATCGCAGTGGCGTCCAGGCCCACCAGCACCGTGGACAGCGCCATGCGCAGGCGGCCGTCGTCGGCGCCGTGCAGCAGGGCGAGCAGCAGCGCGTGCAGGTCGCGCGCCTCGGGCGTGGCGAACAGGCTCTGCTTGCCGGCGGCAACCGCGGGGATGCCGGCCATCGCCAAGGCGTGGCGGATGCGCGTGGCCTCGTTGTGCGAGCGCACCAGCACGGCGATGTCGCCGGGCTGCACGGCACGGCCTTCGATGTTGGCCTTGCCGTCGCGCGCGTCGGTCAGCACGCGGTGGATGGCGGCGACGCAGGCTTGCGTTGCGAGTTCGCGCGAGCGGCCGGCGCTGTGGGGCTTCAACCTGCCCTTGGCGTCGGGTTCCGGCGTGGGCGCGCGCCACAGGGTGAGCGCGGGGGCGGCGGTGCCGTGGTGCTGGTAGTCGGCGTCGTCGCGCACGCCGCCGGGTTCGACCTGCTTGAAGGCGATGCGGCCGTCGATGAAGGGCGGCGGGATCTTGTCGTCGGCGTCGGACGCCGCCTGTGCCTGCGCGTACAGCGCGGACACCGCTTGCAGCACGGACGGCCGCGAGCGGAAGTTGAGGGCGAGCGGCGGAGCCTCTTCCGCGGTGGCGCGCGCGGCGAGGTAAGTCTCGACATCGCCACCGCGGAAGCCGTAGATCGCCTGCTTGGGGTCGCCGATCACGTACAGCGCGGGCGCACCGCTGGCGGCGCCGAACACGCGGTCGAAGATGCGCCACTGGCGGGCGTCGGTGTCCTGGAATTCGTCGACGAGCGCCACGGTGTATTGCGCGCGCAGTTTGGCGGTCAGTTCTGCGGCCTGGGGGCCGTCGATGGCGTCGGCGACGCGATCGATCAGGTCGTCGTAGGTCTGCACGCGCTGCTGCTGCTTGGCGCGGGCGACGCGCAGGCGGGCGTCATCGCGCAGGCGGTGCAGCAGCTCGACGCGGCGCGCGTCCTTCCACTCCGCCATCGCGGCCAGCGCGTCCAGGTAGCCGGGCACGGCATCGCAGATCGGCGAGTCCGGCGTGCGGCCGGCGCCGGCCTTGCTGGTGCGCAGCAGCAGGGTGTCGCGGTGCAGCTGCGGGAGCTTGGGGTGTTCGAACGGGGTGCCGCGCTCACCAGCGTGGCACCACTGATGCAGCGCATCGAACAGCGCGGTGATCCAGTCGAGCTTGTAGCTGCCGCCGTGCAGGATTTTGCCTTCCACCGCGGACACCAGCGCCGCGCGGAAGTCGTCGCCGTGGGTGCGGAACGCAGTGGCCAGCGCTTCACCGGTGGCGTGCAGTCTCGGCGCGGGATCATCCGGCAGCTCGGCCAGCGCCGGGCGCAGCAGGGGTTCGCGCACCAGCGGCGCGAGATCCGCGGCGAGCGCCTGCGGGCCGCCCGGCCACAGCGCCAGCAGGTCGTCGGCGGCGTCCGCCGTGCTGCCGTGCGATCGCCACAGGTCGGCGGCGATGGCCTCGTACAGCGGCGTGTCGCTGGTGAGCAGCTCCGGCGCATCGAAGGCCTGGCCGACTTCCAGCGCATGCTCGCGCAGCACGCGCGCGCAGAAGCCGTGGATGGTGAAGATGGCCGCGAGGTCGATGTCGTTGGCGGCGGCGTGCAGGCGGCGGCGCAGCGCGTCGGCGGTTTCGGTGCCGCGCGCGAGGTGGGCGTCGAGCACGGCGTGGGTGAGCGTGGCTTCGGGCGAGGCGTTCGCCGCAAGCATCGCGCCGACCAGCTGCTCGGCCAGCAGCAGGCGCGCGCGGATGCGGCTGCGCAGCTCCTGCGTGGCGGCTTCGGTGAAGGTGACGGCGAGCACCTGGCCCACGCGCAGCCCGCGCTCCACCACCAGGCGCACCACCAGCGTGGCCAGGGTGAAGGTCTTGCCGGTGCCGGCGGAGGCCTCGATGGCGTGCACGCCTTCAAGCGCGAGGTCGAGGTAGGGATCGCGCGCCGCGCTCATTCCGCGTCCTCCAGGTCGAGCGCGGCGGCGATGTCGCGCAGCGCGCCGAGATCGGTGCCGGCGTAGACCTCGCCGGACACCACCGCGGAATAGATGGCCATGGCGAGGTCGACGAACGCGACCTGGGTCGCCTCATCGGTGAATGGGTCGCGGCCGCGCAGCGCGAGCCGCAGCGCCTCGCCGGTGCCCTCGCCCCAACTGCGGTCGCTGCCGTGCCAGCGCTTGGCCGCCAGGTCCAGGCCGCGCTCGAGGTTGCCGGCGCGGTAGAGCTCCCAGCCGCTGTAGGGCGCGAACGGCAGCGGCCGGCGCAGGCCCTTGGTGCGCAGGGCGATCAGCGTGCGCAGCACGTCGCGCGCCTGTTCGGGATCGAGCGGCGCGCGCACGTGCGGGCCGACGCCGAGCTCGCCGCCGTCGTGGAACTCCACCAGCGGCGCCGATTGCCCGGCCGCGCTCGCCAGCAGCCAGTCGAGGCCGTTGCGGATCGCCGACTGCCCGGCGGGCGGATCGAAGCGCACGCGCGCAAGGCCGTGCGGGTACGCGTCGGCGACGCGGCCCTGCAGCTTCGCGCGGCCCGGGCCGCCGCTGCCCTGCAGCATCACGCCGTCGATCGAGACTTCGAGTCGCAGCGCATCCGGTGCCGCGGCACCGCGCCACTCGCCGAAGGCGGCGGCATACGCATCCACCTGCCCGCGCACGTCTTCCAGCGTGCGGCGGCCCAGCGGCCCGGACGGCAGCAAGCCTCGCGCGCGCAGCAGTGCATGCGTGACGCTGTCGTCCTCACCACGCAGCACGGCGTCGAACACCGCCTTCTGCAGCGTCTGCCGCGCGAAGCCGCGGCCCGGCGCGAGCAGCGGCTCGACGTCCTCGTCGATCGCCTCCACTTCGGCCAGGCGCAGGCCAAGGCGCTGCTTCAGGAACACTTCGGCCGGCGCCTGCAGGAAGCGGCGCAGTTCGTCGAGCGACAGCGTGGTGCCGTCATCACTGCCCGCCGACAGCGTGGTGCGATCCGTGCCGCCGCCGGCGTTTCCGTCACTGCCGATAGCGCCGTCGCCAATATCGCCGACGCTGTCGCTGCCATCAGCCAGCGCCGCCAGCGCCTCATCGCCAATCCACGCCGGCAGCGGCACGCGCTTCTGCGCGGGTTGCGCCGCCGCCGGCCACCATTGCGCGTGATACGAAAACCGCCGTGGCTCCTCATCGCTTCCAAACGCCGCAGGCGCAAACGGTTGCAAGGTGTGCCGCACCACCAGCGCCTCGCCCGCCTCTGTCTCCGGCACGTGCTGAGCATCCGCAGCCGCCAGCAGATCCGCCACCAGCACCGACGGCTCGCGCGCGCTGCCGTCGCGCGGGTCGGCGCCCTGGTAGCTCACGTAGAACACGTCCTGCGCTGCCGCGAAGAGCTGCAGGAACAGGAAGCGGTCGTCATCGCGCGTGGAGCGGTCGCCCTGGCGGCGCTGGCCGCTGGCGAGATCGGCGGTGAGGCGGTCGAGGCCGCCGGCGGGATCGCGGCGCGGGAACTCGCCGTCGTCCATGCCCAGCAGGCAGATCACCCGGAACGGCAGCAGGCGCATCGGCACCATGCGGCCGATGCTGACGCCGCCGGTGAGCAGCGGTGCGCGGGTGTCGGCTTCCGACAGCGCGGCGGCGAAGTGCGCGCGCACCACGTCCGCCGACACCGGCGTGTCGACGCCGGCGCGGCGCGCATCGGCGGCGAAGGTATCGATCAGGCTGCGCAGGCGGTCCAGCGCGCGACGCGACGCCGGTGACGATGGCGGCTTCGGCAGCAGCGCATTGAGCAGGCCGAGCAGGCGCTCGCGCCAGCCGTCGGGCGGCAGCGCTTCATCCAGCACGCGGGCGTGGCGGGCGAGCACGCGCAGCAGCCGCACCAGGGTGTCGAGCGCGTCGAGCGCGCTGCCTTCCAGCTCCGGCATCGGCGCGATGACTTGGCCGCTGGCTGTGGTGACGGGCGCATCGCTGCCGGTGGCGTGCCCGAGCAGCAGGCGGTCGAGCGCGAAGGCCCAGGTGTAGGCGTCATCCGCCGGCGCATCCAGGCGCGCGCGGTGCGCGGCGTCCAGGCCCCAGCGCGCGCCGGCGGCGTGCAGCCAGGCGTGCAGGCGCGCGAACGCGGCGGCATCCAGCGCCGCGGCCTCGGCCAGCGGCGGGCTGGCCAGCAGGTCCAGCGTTTCCACCAGCCCGAAGCGCGCCACCGGCAGCGCCAGCAGGCGCAGGAACACTTCGGCCAGCGGCTCGCCGGCGAGCGGGCTGGCGTCGGCGACCGCATAGGGAATGGAATCGGCGCGGCCGCGGCCACCGAACACGGCGTCCAGATACGGCAGGTAGGGATCGATATCCGGCGCCAGCACCGCGACCTCGCGCGGCTCCAGCGGCGGGTCGAAGCGCCGGCCCTCAGGCGAGTCCGGCTCGAACAGCGCGCGCAGCTGGTCGTGCAGCACCTGCAGCTCGCGCAGGCGCGTGTGGCAGGCGTGCACCTGCAGGCTGGGATCGTCGCGGCGCAGCGCCGGCAGCCGGGTGCGCGGGTCGTCCGCGGTCGGCGCTAGCGTGGGCGACGGGCGGCGGTGGAACAGGTCCGACTGCAGGCGCCGCAGCAGGCTGCCCTGCAGCGCGCCGCCGCCCTCGCCCGGGTCGGCATCGCCGCGGAACTCGACGTCCGGGTGCACCACTTCGTAATTGCCCAGCACCGCCATGAAGTCGCGCCCGGCCGCGCCCCAGGCGCGCAGCAGCGGGTTTTCGCCGGCGGCCGCATCCGGATCGCCGCCGCGCACGCGCTGCAGATCGCCCCAGTAGTCGCGGCTGGGCGAAGGCACATAGAGATGCAGCGTGCCGACCCGCGCCTGGCTGGCGATCACGCGCAGCACGTCCGGCGACACGTTGAGGATGGCGAAGGCGAACAGCCGCTTCGGCAAGCCGACCGGCAGCGGTGCGTCAACGTCGGCAAAGCCGCGCAGGTAGGCATCGATGCGCCGCGCGCGGTGGTCCGTGCCGCCCGCCACGCGCCGCCACAGCGCCGCCTGCGGATCGCGCGGCGCCTCGCCGGCCTCCCAGGCCAGCAGCCATTCGCGGCGCCAGGCCTTGTACTTCTCGAAGGCCTGCGCGAGTTCGCCGGCCAGCGACCACGCCTTCAGCGGATCGGGTGCGTCCTCGAGGTAGGCGCGCATGGGCTGCAGCGCGCGCTCGCGCAGCAGCGCCGGGTCCGCCAGCGCGGCGTGGATGCGCCAGCGCAAGGCTGCCGCATCGAGGTCATCGCCGCGCCCCGGCACGTTGCCATCCAGCGCGCGCTGCACGAACTCGCCCGGCGTCAGGAACTCGAGGTTGGCGGCCACGCCGTGCGCCTCGGCCAGGGTGGCCTGCAACCAGCGGCGCATGGCCACCTGCGGGATGAGGATGGTGTCCGGCTCCAGCAACCCCTGGCCCGGCGCGGTCGTGCGCAGCTCCGCGGCCAGCAGCCCGGCCAGCACGTCGAGCGCATTGGAGTGGTAGAGGCGGAAGTCGCCGGTCCCCTGTGTCATGCGGCCATGATGCCGGAGCGCGGTCGCATGGTGCGATACGGCGCATTGGGGCTCCTGCAGCAGCGGCGGTGCCATCCGGCGGGCGCAAGGCAGCGCTTATCCTGATCGGCGATAATCGCGGACCCGCCCCGCTTCGCCGCCATTCAGCCACTTCCGGCCAAGCTCTCGCGTTTGCCCGTCCGCAACTCCCGGCAGCCCCCCATGCCCCACGCAGCGCCCGCATCGAACGTCCCCGCCGTCCGCCTCTCCGGCGTGCGCCTGGACCGCGGTGCGCGCACGATCCTGTCGGACATCGACCTGGTGGTCCCGCGCGGCAGCATCACCGCGATCCTTGGCCCCTCGGGCAGCGGCAAGTCGACCCTGCTGGCGGCGCTGACCGGCGAGCTGGCGCCGGCCGCGGGCAGCGTGGAGGTCTTCGGCCAGGCGGTGCCGCGCCGCCATCGCGAGCTGCTGGAGCTGCGCAAGGGTATCGGCGTGCTGCTGCAGGGCAACGGCCTGCTCACCGACCTCACCGCCGGCGAGAACGTCGCGCTGCCGCTGCGCGCGCATACCAGGCTGCCGCCGCCGGTCATCGAACAGCTGGTGCTGATGAAGCTGCACGCCGTGGGCCTGCGCACCGCCGCCGATCTGTATCCGCGCGAACTCTCCGGCGGCATGGCGCGCCGCGTGGCGCTGGCCCGCGCGCTCGCGCTCGACCCGCCGCTGATGCTCTACGACGAGCCGCTGACCGGGCTGGACCCAATCGCGTCCGGCGTGATCATGAGCCTGATCGCGCGCCTCAACGCCACCCTCGGCCTGAGCAGCGTCATCGTTAGCCACCACGTGCGCGAGACCCTGCCCATCGCCGACCAGGTGCTGGTGACCGCCAACCGCGGCATCGTCTTCGCCGGCACGCCGGCCGAGCTCGAGGCCAGCGACGACCCGCTGCTGCGCCAGTTCCTGCGCGGCGAGCCCGACGGCCCGATCGCCTTCGACCCGGCGTCCGCGGCGAGCCACGAGGCCACACCCGCATCGCCCGCGACACCCGGCGCGTCCCGGCCCGCCACGGAGGCCCGCTGATGCCCTTCATCTCCAGCACCCGTTCGCTCGGCCGCGCCGGCCTGTTTTCGCTGTCGGTGTTCGCGGCCTCGAAGCCGACCGGCGACTTCTTCGCCGAGCTGCTGCGCGAGATCTACAAGATCGGCGCGCGCAGCATGCCGATCATCGCCGTCGGCGGCGCCTTCGTCGGCCTGTCGCTGACCCTGCTCGGCTACCGCGCGCTCGAGACCTACGGCGCATCGAACCAGGTCAGCGTGCTGATCGGCCTGGGCCTGTACCGCGAGCTGGCGCCGGTGCTGACCGCGCTGCTCTTCATCGGCCGCGCCGGCTCCTCGATCGCGGCCGAACTGGCGCTGATGCGCGCCACCGACCAGATCCAGGCCCTGGGCCTGATGGCCATCGATCCGATCGCCAAGGCGGTCGCGCCGCGCTTCTGGGCGGCGGTACTCTGCGTGCCGCTGCTGACCGCCTTCTTCGTCAGCCTGGCGCTGAGCGCGAGCTGGTTCCAGGCCGTGCAGATCCTCGGCGTCGACAACGGCACCTTCTGGCAGACCATGCGCGACGTGGTCGATTTCCGCGACGACTTCCTGGTCGCCTTCCTGAAGTCGGCCGTCTTCGGCGGCACCGCGGCCCTGGTCGCGGCCTACGTCGGCTTCCACGCCGAACCGACCATCGAAGGCACCTCCGTCGCCACCACCCGCGCCGTCGTCAACGCCTCCTTGCTGGTGCTGATGTTCAACTTCGTCCTGTCCGCGTTGCTCTTCCGATGAAAGAGAAGGGCGTTTGGCCACGGATTTACGCGGATGACGCGAATCACACGGATCGGCTCCCCGCTTTCCTGCTCTTATCCGCGTCATCCGCGTAAATCCGTGGCAAAAAAAGCTTTTGTTCTGCTCTGCCCTTGATCCGCGTCCATCCGCGTAAATCCGTGGCCAAAACCGCTCTTCCGAGGTCTCCCAATGAACACATCCCGTGGTCCCCGCCTCGAATTCGCCGTCGGAGCGTTCCTGCTCCTCGCGCTGGCCTCCGTGCTGGTGCTGGCGATCGCGTCCACCAACGGCAAGTTCGGCTTCGCGCGCGACAGCTACGAGCTGACCGCGCGCTTCACCAATCTCGGCCAGCTGCGGCCCAACGCGCCGGTGAAGGTCGGTGGCGTGACCATCGGCCACGTGGCGGGGATCGACCTTGATCCGGTGAAGTTCGACACCATCGTGACCCTGGCGATCGACACGCGCTTCAACGAGATCCCGATCGACACCTCGGCGCAGATCCTCACCGGCGGCCTGCTTGGCGAAAGCTACGTCGGCCTCCAGCCAGGCGGCGACATGGAAGTGTTCCTGCCCGGCGAAGAACTGGTCTACACCCAGCCCGCCGTCGACCTGATGCAGATGGTCGGCAAGTACATGTTCAGCGGCGGCGGCGATGATGGCGGCGCTGCCGCAGGCACACCGGCGCCCGACATGCCGGCCGAAGAGACCCCGTCCCCCACGGAGCCCAACGAATGAACCGTCCCCTGATCCCCCTCCTGCTGGCGTCCGCCCTGCTTGCCGCCGCACCGTTCGCGGTGCAGGCCCAGGCCGCCCAGCCCGCCGCCGCCAGCACGCAGGGCGAATCGCCCAGCAAGCTGGTGCTCGACAACAGCCAGCGCATCCTGACCACGCTGGAAGAGCGCCGCGCCGAGTTCACCGCCGACCGCAGCAAGCTGCAGGGCTTCATCGCCGGCGAATTCGACCAGATGTTCGACCGCGAGTACTCGGCGCGCCAGGTGCTCGGCCGCCACGGCCGCGGCGCCAGCGATGCCGAGGTGAAGGTCTTCGCCGACGCGCTGGCCGACAGCCTGATGCGCCGCTACGGCAGCTCGCTGCTCGACTTCAACACCCGGCTGCGCGTGCGCGTGAAGTCGGAAACCCCGCTGCCGCGCGGGCTGGGCGTCAAGGTGTCCAGCGAGATGCTGCGCTCGGGCGGCGAGCCGATCCCGGTCGACTACCTGATGCGGCAGACCGCCAACGGCTGGCGCGTGTTCGACGTGATGGTCGAAGGCGTGTCCTTCGTGCAGACCTTCCGCCAGCAGTTCGACACCCCGCTGTCGCGCAAGTCGATCCGCGACGTCGCGGCCGACCTGAGCGCCGGGCGGGTCCAGGCCGATGCCGGCGGCAACTGAGGCCGCCGTGCACCGCGACGGCGAGGCGCTGCGCTTCAGCGGCGCCCTCGTCCGTGCCGCGGTGCCCGCGCTGTGGCGCGCCGCGCAGCCGCAGGCCGCCGGCGCACGCCGCATCGACATCGGCGCGGTGACGCGGATCGACAGCGCCGGCCTGGCGCTGTTGTCGGCGCTGGCGGAGACCGCCGCGCGCGGCGCCGCCATCGACGTGATCGGCGAGCCGCCCGGCCTGGCCGACCTCCGCGCCGCCTATCGTCTCGATACGGCACTCGGCTTCGCGTCCTGAGACATCGGGACGGCCCAAGGACACGCATGCACAGCCAAGTACCATCCCGCCTGCGCACGGCCGCGGCCGCGCTCGCCCTGGCCTTGCTTGTCGGCTGCGCCGGCACCGCACCGCGCGCGCAGGCGCCGCTTGAGCCCGCGGCCACGGTCGCCGCCACCGCCGACCACGGCACCATCGATGGATCGACGGCGATCCACGATGCCGCAGCGGCAGGCACGCAGGCGGATATCGGCAGCGAGGCCGCCGCGCTGGACGGCCACGCTGGCGCCCTGCCCGCCGATGGTTTCGATCCCGATCCCGATCCCGCGTCCAGCGACGGCTTCGATGCCGCCGAACCCGGCCGCGATCCCACCCAGGCCGAGCTCGATTTCGCCGCCATCTACGGCGGCGACGTCTACGACCCCGTGGCCGACCCGACCCTGCCGGCGCCGGCCCAGCTCCCGGGCGCCAGCCACGACCCCTGGGAAGGCTGGAACCGCCGGGTGCACGGCTTCAACATGGCCATCGACCGCGCCGTCGCCGAGCCCCTGGCCCGTGCCTACATGAAGGCCGTGCCGCGCCCCATGCGCCTGGGCGTGGGCAACTTCTTCAGCAACCTCGGCCAGCCGGTCAGCGCGCTCAACGCCCTGCTGCAGGGCAAGCCGAAGCAGGCCGGTCAGTCGCTGGGCCGCTTCCTGGTCAACGCCACGATCGGCGTCGGCGGCCTGTTCGACCCGGCATCGCGCATGCACATCCCCAACCGCAGCGAAGACTTCGGGCAGACGCTCGGCGTCTGGGGCTGGGAGACCTCGCGCTACGTCGAGCTGCCGCTGTTCGGCCCGCGCACCGTGCGCGACGTCTTCGGACTGGTCGGCGACGGCCAGGTCTCGCCGCTGCGCCAGGTCGACGACGACGCGGTGCGCATCGGCCTGCAGGGCCTGCAGCTGGTCGATCTGCGCACCCAGCTGTTCGCGGTCGACCGCCTGCGCGAGGGTGCCGCCGACGAATACGCCCTGGTGCGCGACGCCTGGATGCAGCGCCGCAACTACCAGATCCACGGCGACAGCATCCGCGAAGACCAGAGCGATCTTCCCGACTACCTGCTCGAGGACGAAGCCAACCCGACGGTGCCGGTGGACGTGATGCCGATCGTGCCGGGCTCGGGCTCCTGACCGCCGTGCCGGCGACCGGAACCAGGCGCCGGCCCTAGTCCTCGTCGGCGCCGTTCGCGCCCGGCGCATCCCCCAGCAACTCCTGCGCCTCCGCCCCGGGCAGCGTCTCCACGCCCTTGAGCTGGCGCTCGATCGCGCGCGTGCGCACGCCGGCCTGCTTGATGCTGTTCTGCACGGTGTCGAGCTGGCCGTGGGCCCGCTCCAGCACGGTCGCGAACTTCCCGAACTCCGACTTCACCGCGCCCAGCAGCTGCCAGACCTCGCTCGAGCGCTGTTCGATCGCCAGCGTGCGGAAGCCCATCTGCAGGCTGTTGAGCAGCGCCAACAGGGTGGTCGGCCCGACCACGGTCACGCGGAAGTCGCGCTGCAGCGCTTCGAACAGGCCGGGGCGGCGCAGCACTTCGGCGTACAGGCCCTCGGTCGGCAGGAACAGCAGCGCGAAGTCGGTGGTATGCGGCGGTGCCAGGTACTTGTCGCGGATGCGCTTGGCCTCCACCCGCACCTGGCGCTCCAGCGCCACGGCGGCCTGGGTCGCGGCCTCGGGATCGGCGCGGTCCTGGGCGTCGAGCAGGCGCTCGTAGTCGTCGCGCGGGAACTTGGCGTCGATCGGCAGCAGGATCGGCATGTCCGGCTGCGTGCCGGGCAAGCGGATCGCGAACTCCACGCGGTCGCCGCTGCCGGGCACGGTGGCGCAGTTGGTCTCGTACTGGCCGATGGTCAGCACCTGCTCCAGCAGCGACGCCAGCTGCACCTCGCCGAAGATGCCGCGCGTCTTGACGTTGCCCAGCACGCGCTTGAGGTCGCCGACGCCGGTGGCCAGCTCCTGCATCTCGCCCAGCCCGCGCTGCACCTGCTCCAGGCGCTCGGACACCAGCTTGAACGAGGCGTCCAGGCGGGTGTTGAGCGTGGTCTGCAGCTTCTCGTCGACGGTGGCGCGCATCTGCTCGAGCTTCTGTGCGTTGTCGGCCTGCAGCGACTTGAGCTGCGATTCCAGCGTGGTGCGCATCTCGCCGATGCGCTGCTCGTTGCGCTGGGTGAGTTCGCCCAGGCGCTGGCCGAGCTGGTCGGCGAAGCGCTGCTGCGCCTCGGCGCCCTCGGTGCGGGCCTTGCGCGCGTCCTCGCCCAGGGCATCGCGCAGCACGTCCAGGCGCTGGTCGGTGCGGGTGCTGAACTCGGTCAGCCGGGCGGCAAACCCGTCGATCCGCTGCCCCTGCGCGGAACCCAGGCTGTCGAGCTGCTGCCGCAGCTCCCCGCGTCCGTCGCGCTGCTCCGCGCGCAGCGCCTCCTCAAGCCCGAGGCGCAGCGACGCCAGCGCCGCCTCCGGGCGCCGCAGCAGCAGGACCACCAGCAGCACGATGGCCACCGCCACCGCCGCCAGCACCAGAATCAACAAGGTCTGAACATCCATGCGTCCAGTGTATCCGTGGCGGGTCGCAGCCATCGCGACCGGAACGCCAGCCGCAACCAGGCCCGACCTGGAATCCTGAAATCGCAGCCATGGCTGCTCCCACACCCGATTGGCGGGAGACCAAACCACATGAAAATCCAGGTCCGCCGCGTCTATTCCGATCCCGGCACCGGCGAAGGCCACCGTGTACTCGTCGACCGCCTGTGGCCGCGCGGCAAGTCGAAGGCCGATCTTGAAGGCGTGCCCTGGGTGAAATCGGTGGCGCCGAGCGACGGGCTCCGCCACTGGTTCGACCACGATCCGGACAAGTGGCCGGAGTTCAAGCGCCGCTACTTTGCCGAGCTGGACGCCAATCCCGAAGGACTGGCCGAGCTGCGCAAGGCACTGGGCCGCGGTGCCCGCGCCACCCTGCTGTATGCCGCGCACGACGAGGGCCACAACAACGCCGTCGCCCTGGCCGAATACCTCCGTCAGTCCAGCACCCGGCAGAACACCGCCTTCAGATAGCGCGACTCCTGCGCGTTCGCCATGAACGGATGGTCCGGCCCGGCGCCCGACACCTTCAGCACCTGCACCGTGCGGTTGGAGAAGAACGCCGCCCGCCGCAGCATGTCCAGGAACTGGTCCTCGGCCACCAGGCCCGTGCACGAGAACGTCGCCAGCAGCCCGCCCGGCGCCACCACCGACAGCGCCAGCTTGTTCATGTCCAGGTACTTCTTCAGCGCCGGGATCACCTGCTCGCGGTCGCGCGTCATCTTGGCCGGGTCCAGCACCACCACGTCGTAACGCTCACCGGCATTGGACGCATCGCGCAGCCACGGGAAGATGTCGGCCTGCACGAAGCGTGGGCGCACGCCGTTGAGCTTCGCATTGCCCTTGGCGAGCTCGATCACGTCGGCGTCGATGTCCACGCCCACCACGTCCGCCGCGCCGCGCACCGCCGAATACACCGCGAAGCCGCCGGTGTTGCAGCACAGGTCCAGCACGCGCTTGCCTGCCACCTGGCGGCTCAGCCATTCGCGGTTCTCGCGCTGGTCGGCGAAGAAGCCGGTCTTGTGCGCGCCCGAGGGATCGGCGCGGAAGCGGATCCCGTGCTCGGTGATGATCGCGGGCTCGGTGCCCGGCGTGCCGTGGAAATCGAAGCTCTCCTGCTTCTGCACGTGCTCGTCGGCGAAGGCGTGGAAGCGGCAGCCCGGGAACTGCTCCCGCAGCGCCTCCATGATCCATTCGCGGTGGCGGAACATGCCGGCGCTGAAATACTCCAGCACCAGCAGGTCCGCGTAGCGGTCGACCACCAGGCCGCTGAGCCCGTCGCCCTCGCTGTGCACCACGCGCCAGGCGTCGCTGGACGCGTCCAGGCGCAGCACCTCGCGGCGCAGCGCCACCGCGTCGGCGATCTTGCGCGAGAACCAGCCGGCGTCGACCGGCACGTTCGGGTTGGTCTCGAGGATGCGCACCGCGATCCGCGAATGGCCGTTGTAGAAGCCGCGGCCGATCCACTCGCCGTCCACGCCGACCACATCGACGATGGTCCCGGGCTTGGGCCTGGGGGTCGGCTTCTCGACCAGCTTCTGGAAAATCCACGGATGGCTGGACCGCCAGGCGTTGCGCAGGCGGACCACGGGCAGGGCGTCGTTCATGCCGTGATTCTACCGGGTCGCAGCGGCGGCCCCGGACGTCGGCAGCCACGGCCGGTGCCGTGCCCGGGGTCCGGCCCTTGCGTTGCCGGCGTCCGTCGCCATGCTTTGGGAACATGCACCTGCCCAGCCACGACCACCCGCCCGACTCCGCGGCCCAGCGCGCCGCCGACTGGCGCCGCTTCCGCCTCGCCGCCGGCGCCTCGGCGATCTTCGTCGCGCTGCTGGCCGTGGTGTACATCGCCCAGGCGGGCTTCGACGCGCGCCTGTTCTCGGTGGCGCCGGGCAGCATCGCAGGCCTGTTCGGCATCCTCAGCGCGCCGCTGCTGCACGGCTCGCTCGAGCACGTCGTCGCCAACGGCGTGGCCGTGCTGTTCCTGGGCACGCTGGCCGGCTGGGTCTACCCGCGCGCCACCCTGCGCGGCCTGCCGTTGATGTGGCTGGGCTCCGGGCTGGGCGCCTGGCTGCTGGGCGCGCCGGGCTCCTGGCACCTCGGCGCCAGCGGCGTGACCCACGGCCTGATGTTCCTGGTGATGGCGCTGGCCGTGCTGCGCCGCGACCGCGCCGCCATCGCCGCCACCATGATCGGCTTCATGTTCTACGGCGGCATGCTGCTGACCGTGCTCCCGCGCGAGCCTGGCGTGTCCTGGCAGTCGCACCTGGGCGGCGCGATCGGCGGCATCGTCGCCGCCTGGCTGTTCCGCCGCTTCGACCCGGCGGCGCCGCGCAAGCGCTACAGCTGGGAGCTCGAAGAGGAACAGGCCGCCGCCGACGCCGCACGCGCGGAGGCCGAGCGCGACCAGTTCGAATCGCAGCTGCCCGATGACGTGCCGGTGCTGTGGACGCGCCCCGAATCCGATGGCGACGAGCGCGGGAAGGTGCTGGAGTTCCCGCCGCGCGATCGGCGCTAGACTCCGGCCATGCGCATCCACCCTGCGACCCTCCTGCTGATGGCGATCCTGCCCTGGAGCGGCGCCACCGCGAGCGATGCCACGGAGAACAGGGCCATGGCCGAAGTCGACGCCCGGCTGCAGCGCTACACGGGCGACGTGCCGGGCGCGGCCCTGCTCGTGCTGCGCGACGGCGAACCCGTGGTCCTCCGCGGCGTCGGGCTGGCCGATGTCGAGGCCGGCATACCGGTCACCCCCGGCACCAACTTCCGCCTGGCCTCGGTGAGCAAGCAGTTCACCGCTGCCGCCGTCCTGCTGCTGGCCGAGGACGGCCGCCTGCGCCTGGACGATCCCGTGCGCCGCTGGCTGCCCGCGCTTCCCGCGAACGCGGACGGCGTGACCCTGCACCACCTGCTCAGCCACACCTCGGGCCTGCACGACTACGAGGACCTGATGGCGGCCGACTTCAGCGGCCAGGTGCGCGACGCGGACGTGCTGTGCCTGCTGGCGACCGGGTGGGCTTGTGGTGCTGGCGGTGCTGATGCCAGTGTCGGAAGCGGTGATGTTATCGATGCCGATACCGGACTCGACCCCGATGCGCTTGCCGCCCGTGACGACAGCGCACCAAGCGTTGTCGATGACACCATCGGCCCGCCCTATTTCGCCCCCGGCAGCGCCTACCGCTACAGCAACAGCGCTTACGCCCTGTTGGCCCTGATCGTCGAACAGGCCTCCGGCAAGCGCTACCCCGATTTCCTCCGCGAGTGCATCTTCGCGCCGCTGGGCATGGACCACACCGTGGCCTTCGTCGACGGCGCCAACCATGTCGACAAGCGCGCCTACGGCCACAGCGCCGAGGGCGATGGCTGGCGGCGCACCGACCAGTCCACCACCAGCGCCGTACTCGGCGACGGCGGCATCTACTCCTCGATCGACGACCTCGCGAAGTGGGACGCCGCGCTGTACGACGACCGCCTGCTCGCCGACGCCTCGCGCGCGCTGGCGTTCTCCGCCCAGACCACCACGCCCACCGGCGAAGACGACGTCCACGCCTACGGCTACGGGTGGCGCCTGCACGACGGCCTGAAGTGGCACTCGGGCGAGACCATGGGCTTCCGCAACGTCATCCTGCGCTGGCCCGCGCAGCGGCTGACCGTGCTCCTGCTCAGCAACCGCAACGACCCCGAACCCTATGCTGCCGCCCGCGCCATCGGCGAGGCGTTCCTTCGCGAGGCCGACGCACGCTAGGCTTGTCGCCTTCGCACCGTTGGACCCCGCCATGCCCCTTGCCCGCCGCCTGTCGCCGGCAGCCCTTGCCCTTGCCGCCGCCGTCGCCCTGCTTCCGGGCCTGTCCGCCTGCCAGCGCGATGCCGCGCCCGAAGCCGGCGCGCCGTCCGCCACCGCCGCCGAACGCTCGCAGGACCCCGCCGCCAACCGCATCGAGGACGACGTGCGCACGCTCGCCGACGACCGCATGCAGGGCCGCGAGACCGGCACCCCCGGCTACGACCTGGCCGCGGAGTACGCCGCCGAACGCTTTGCCGACGCCGGACTGGTCCCCGGCGGCGAGGATGGCGGCTGGTTCCAGCGCGTGCCCCTGCTGCGCGCCACCATCGCCGCCGAGAGCGCGCGCTTCGGCGTGCGGCTGGGCGACGAGGCCACCACCCTGGACTTCCAGCACCAGTTCCTGCCGATGGCCAACTTCAACCGCCCCGAGGCCGCCATCGACGCCGCCGCCGTGTTCGTCGGCCAGGCCGTGCACGCGCCGGCCCTGGGCCATGACGACTTCGCCGGCCTGGACCTGCGCGGCAAGGTCGCGGTGATGTTCGGCGGCGCACCGGAACGTTTCGACGACACCCGGCGCGCCTTCCACGCCTCCCTGGCCGAAAAGCTGCGCGGCGTGGCCGAGCGCGGTGCCGCAGGCGCGGTGCTGGTCAGCACCGCCGCCGACGAAGTGCGCACGCCCTGGGCGCGCAGCGCCGCCGCCTGGGACCGCCCCAGCATGCGCCTGCGTGGCGCCGACGGCCGCGGCATCGACACCTGGCCCGAACTGCAGGTGGTGGCCCGCGTGAGCGCCGCCGCGGCCGACACCCTCTTCGCCGGCGGCGACCGCAGCGCCGCGCAGCTCGCCGACCAGGCCCGCGCCGGCACCCTGCGCGGCTTCGACATGCCTGTGCGCCTGTCTTTGGCCGTGCACACCCGCGTCGAACCGCTGGACTCCCGCAACGTCGTCGGCCTGCTGCACGGCGGCGACCCCGCGGTGGCCGACGAGTACATCGTCCACACCGCCCACCTCGACCACGTCGGCATCGGCATCGAAGTCGACGGCGATGCGATCTACAACGGCGCGCTCGACAACGCCCTGGGCGTCGCGATCATGACCGAGGCCGCGCGCGAACTCGCCGCGGCCGACGAAGCACCCCGCCGCCCGCAGCTGTTCGTCGCCGTCACCGCCGAAGAGCAGGGCCTGCTCGGCTCGCAGTGGTTCGCCCGCCACCCGACCATCTCCGACGGTGCACTGGTCGCCAACATCAACATCGACATGCCCGTGCTGACCGCGCCCAGCCGCGACGTCGTGCCGATCGGCGTCGAGCACTCGTCGCTGAAGGCCGTGGTCGATGCCGCCGCCCGCGAGATCGGCGTCAAGGTCTCGCCCGACCCCTTCCCGGAAGAAGCCGTGTTCGTGCGCAGCGACCAGTTCTCCTTCGTGCGCGAAGGCATTCCCGCCCTCTACCTCGACGGCGGCATCGAAGCCGCCGATCCCGACCGCGATCCCAAGGTCTCCGCCACCTGGTTCATGCGCAACTGCTACCACCGCCCCTGCGACCAGGCAGACCTTCCGATCAACTACGACGACGCGGCGCGCCTGGCACGGCTGTCCGCGCGCATCGCGCAGGGCATCGCCGACGCCGATGCGCGACCGGCGTGGAACGATGGGGACTTCTTCGGCGAACACTTTGGTGGCCAAGCGCCGGCCGGCGGGATCGAGCCCTAGCTCGCGTGCGCAACAAGGCCGGTTGACGGTCCAATTCGCGTGTCCCCAGTGTGTCAACAGGGGGAACGATCTTGACGAGCTTACCTTCCGACCGGCCGGTACGGCTGGGCATAGTCGGATGCGGTGCGATCACGCGCGCGGCGCATCTGCCGGTCATTGCCGGAGACCGCCGGGTGGAGGTGACCGTGCTCTGCGACCGCGATCGCGGCAACGCCACGCAGGCCGCGCGCGAAAGCGGCATGGATGCCGCGATCACCACTGACCTCGCCGAGCTCGCCGGCAAGGTCGACGCCGCCATCGTGGCCGTTCCACCACGCTTCCACGCCCCGGTTGCGATCCAGCTCATGGAAATGGGGATCGACGTCCTGTGCGAGAAGCCGCTCGCGATCACGGTCGCCGACGGCCGCAGGATGGCGGAGGCCGCTCGCAGGACCGGGCGCGTACTCGCCGTCGCGCTCATGATGCGGTTCTTCCCGCACAACCGGTGGCTCGCGGACCTGGTGGAAGAGGGGGAGATCGGTGAGGTCCGCGAAGTCATCGTCGAGGACGGCGCGCCGCTGGACTGGCCGATGGCAAGCAACAGCTATTTCGATCGCAACGCGACCGGCGGCGGCGTCCTGTTCGACACCGGCGTGCACCTTCTCGACCGGATGCTCTGGCTGTTCGGCGATCTCACCGGGATCGCCTACGAAGACGATGCCCTCGGCGGCTTCGAGAGCAACGCCAAGCTGACCGGCGTCCTGCGCATCGGCGGGCGACCGGTGCCGGCGCGCCTGGAGTTCAGCTGGTCGCACCGGCTGCGCCGCAGCATCCGCGTGGTCGGCGAACGCGGCACGCTCGAGGCATCGACCGCGGATCCGCGGACCCTGACCCTCCACCGGACCACGCGACGCGGCCCGATGGAGATGCAGATCGCGTGCGCCCCGCGGTGGGACGGACGCAGCCACTACCGGGCGCAGCTCGACGACTTCATCGGCGCCGTCCGCGAGCGGCGCGAACCGTTCGTGACCGCCGAGTCGGCACTGCATGCGCTGGCGGTCATCGAGGCGGCATACGCGCTGCGGACACCGATGGCGCAGCCCTGGCTGGCGCGGATCGAGGCATCGGCATGAAGCCCGCCCGGATCCTCGTCACCGGCGCCACCGGGTTCATCGGCTCGCGCCTGTGCGAGCTCCTGTCGCTGGAGTACCGGCTCCCGTACCGCGCGCTGGTCCGCGACTTCTCGCGCGCCGTCCGGATTGCCCGCCTGGACACCGAGCTGGTTGCCGGCGACATGCTCGACCCCGGCAGCCTGGCGCGGGCGGTAAAAGGGTGCGACGCCGTCATCAACCTGGCCCATGGCGACGACCAGAGCACCAGGAAGCAGACCGCGCACCTCGTCAACGCCTGCACGCGTGCCGGAGTCCGACGCCTCGTCCACGTCAGCTCGATGGCGGTGCACGGACCATCGCCGGAGCTGCCGGTGCTCACCGAAAGCACCGCGTCGATCAAGCGTTGGGGCGAGGCCTACTCCGACGCCAAGGCTGCCGGCGAAGCCGTGGTCACGGCGGCCGGGAAGCGGGGCGCGCTCGAGACCGTCGTCCTCCGCCCGACCATCGTCTACGGGCCCTACAGCTTCTTCGTCACGCCAATCATCCAGGGCGCGCGGGAGGGGCGGATCAGCATGATCGACGGTGGCCGCGGCGTCTGCAACGCGGTGTACGTCGACGACGTCTGCGAAGCGATCATGGCGGCGCTCGACGGCGACGACGCGGTCGGCGCGGCGCTCCTGATCAACGGCGATACCCGCATCACGTGGCGGGACTTCATCACTACTTTCGCCGGCATGGTCGAAGGCCCGAAGACGACCCATGACCACTCGCCCGACGACATTGCCGCCTACTGGCAGGGGAGACGACCGCGCGCGCGCGACAGCGTCACCGCGGCGCTCCGGCTCGCCGCCTCCCCGGCTTTCCATACCCAGCTCGGCACCATCCCGCCGGTGGGCAGGCTGATTCGCGGCACCAAGGAGCTGGTCGCCGGACGGATCTCCCCGGAACAGAAGATGATCATCAAGTCCCGACTGCAGGGCCGGCGCGCCACCGCGCACGCCGACGACACCGCAGCGGTCGAGGTGCCCAATCCGGGCCGGGTCGTGCGCGAGGCCTACCGGTCGTGGGTGTCGAACGACCTGGCCAAGGCCCGGCTCGGCTGGAAGCCGGCCCATCCGTTCGAACTCGGCGCCCGACGCACGGGCGAGTGGATGCGCTTCGCACGCATCGTTTGACCCAAAGGAGGGGTTTCAGCTTGAACGCCAAGCATGCCCGATACACCGTCAAGCAGGATGGCAATCAGAGCGTCACGTTGCCCCGCCACCGCCCTCATCTTGCCGACCAGCCCATACATTCTGCTCTCTCCACTCAGCCGGACGCAGCAAGTACTACCGTCCCAGCCGCAGCTGTAGCAACAAAGGCTCGTCTACTGAGATGCACCATAGCCGCCTAACCCGGAGTCAAGCCGCGCCGCGAAGCGGCTTCAGCCTGAATGAATTGTCAGCCCTCAGCCTTGCGCACTGAGAACAGATGCCCTGTACAAATCTCACCCTTGTACTCAGCCTGTCGCGTGTCCATGTGGCGCATGCCTGAATGCGCCAAGACCGCGAGGCACGCCAAATTACGGACATCCGCGTTTGCCACAACTTCAGCGACGGCTGTGGCCGAGAACAAGAGCTCTATCAGCCCGCGTACGCACTCAGCGCCATACCCGTTTCCCTGAACCACGGGGGTGATGCTAAGGCCAAACTCTGCTTGTACACAGTCAGGAGAAAGCCATACACCAATATCACCGATCAATAAATCGCTCTTCACGTCGGCAATTGCCAACTGTCGCCATGTGTCAGGCGCGAGGCTGGTTTGGGCGGCTTGAGACCGCAGGAAGTCCGAAGCCTCCCATCGCGTCATTGGTTCCCAGCCTTGGTACCTTGCGACAACTGGATCACTGCGATACGCGTGAAAGGCATCAAGATCGTCTGGCCGCAGGGTGCGGAGGCGCAAGCGTTCCAGGCTGTGTGGCAATCTCTCAAACATTGGGGAAACCGGGTATGAGGGCTAACACAGGAACCAGGCCGACCCGCGAAGCGGGTTCAGCTTGAATGAATTGTTAGGCCTCACCCGCGAGCTTCCCTAGCATGTGGTCGATCACTTGGCCATGTTCATGCTGCGGGCTGAAAAGCACCACCTCAGCATCTTTCTCGACTCGCACCGTATGTCCAGGAGGCCAGAAGAACATGTCACCAGCAGCTACAGACTCATGGGTCCCGTCTTTGTACGTAACGATGATCTCGCCTTCCATGAGATAGCCCCAATGCGGGGATTGGCAAAGATCATCAGTGAGCCCTTGGAGCAATGGAGCCATGTCCGTGCCTTGCCCAAGTGAGAAGTACTCTGCCCCAATAGCTCCATAACCACTGGCATCACCGAAGTCTGGAATCTGCCGAGCCGTGGCTCCAGGAATGGTGATACGTGCTGGAATATCAGTCTTTGCGATGCGCATGTCACACCTCACCTGGCGGAATTGGATGCCCCCAGTCCTCTGTAACGGGTGGATCCATGCGGTGCGGACATGTGTGCGCGAGGCCTATTGTTGGGCCTTTGCCTGCCGCGATGCCAACCGTCCCTTACGAAGCAATCTCTCTGCGCGCATGACGTACAGGATGAACACCTTGTGCCCATCGTAGCGATAGAAGACGCGGCAAGGCGGCTCCACAACCTGCCGATACCGTGAACGCCCAAGCTCTTGTGGGCGGCTACCGCTCTCTGGATGATCAGCAAGTCGCTCGACATGAGCAAAGATGCGCTTGACCAGCTCCGAGGCAGCGACCGGGTCTTCCAACGCAATGTAGTCGGCAATGGCATCCAGGTCGCTCAGCGCAGGCTCTGACCAGACTATTTCAGCCATCTGGCGAGACGCTTCTTGGCTTGTGCGTGCGTCGCCACACGACCCTCGGCAATCGCCTGCTCTCCGCGTGCGATTCCCTCGAGCACTGTCATGCGTCGCTGCATGAGCTGAAAGCTCTCAACGTCCACGAGGTACGCGCTCGGCAGGCCGTGCTGCGTGATGAGGATAGGCTCCTTGTCCCGCTCGATATCGGAAAGGAGCTCGGTCGCCTGGCGCTTGAGGGTGGTAACGAGTTCTGTACGCATGAAGTGACACTACAGTATCACTTTGGCCCCGCGCAAGTGCTGGGGCAAGGACCTAACACTGAGTTGAGCCGCGCCGCGTAGTGACGTCGGCTTGAATGAATTGTTAGGCCTCGCAGGTTAACAAAGTAAGTGCACCGCCCACGCCGCCCGATACTACAGAGGTGAGCTGGCAGACTGGGTGGGATCCCTCCGGCAAGAGACGATCCCCCATGTACAACCAGCTCACCGAGCATGAAAGATACACCTTGGGCGCGATGAATCGAGCGGGCTTCAGCGCCCGCCATATAGCCCGCGTGCTCGATCGCAGCCACACGACGATCAGGCGCGAGCTCAGCCGCAACGCCTGCCACGCCACCGACGGCGCCTATCGGCCCAGCAAGGCACAGGAACGGACCAACGGCCGGCGTCGCCGCTCGCGGCAGATCAAGCACCACCCGCCCGAGATCTACGACTGGATTGAAACGGTGCTGCAGGAAGATCAGTGCAGTCCGGAGCAGATCGCCGGCGCGTCCAGGAAGGCTGTGGGCGTGCCGATCAGCCACGCCACGATCTATCGCCACGTGCGCAAGGATCAACGCCAGGGCGGCCGTCTGTACCGGCACCTGAAACAGGGCGGGAAGCGCCGCCGCAAACGGACGTTTTGGCTGGAAAAGCGCGGTCGCCTGCAGGGCAAGCCCATGATCGACACCCGGCCCGAAGCCGTTGAGCTGCGCCTGGAACCCGGCCACTGGGAAGGCGACACCGTCACGGGCGCCACAGGCGAGCGCGACTGCCTCCTCACATTGGTCGACCGCAGCGCAGGGATCAGTCTGGTCAAGAAGTTGCGCCACCGCACCGTTACCGCAGTCAACCGCGCGGTCTTGGAGGTCATCCGCGACAGCGGCCTACCCTTCAAGACCATCACCTGGGACAACGACACCGAGTTCCACGGCTACAAGGCGCTGGAAGAAGCCGCCGGTATACGCTGCTACTTCGCCTATTCGCATCGACCTTGGGAGCGCGGCAGCAACGAGAACTTCAACGGCCTGCTGCGACAGTACTTTCCCAAGCGAAAGAGCCTCGCACGCGTACGGCAACGTGACTGCGATCGCATTGCGCAAAAACTCAACTCAAGACCGAGGAAGCGGTATGGCTACCAGACGCCCATTGAAAGGCTCAACGCGATCTCAGGGGTGGTGCACGTGGGGGGTTAATTCACCCCGCACCTGCGCCCCGGATCTTGGCTAGCGCCGCTGCCCCCAACCCCCAGAGCAAAGTAGAGCATGAGCCGGCAAAGACCGCCACGCTAAGCACCAGCCATATGGAGCCACGCCCGCCGCTGAAGTTGAGCTGCGGATTGCCCGCGAGGGCGACTGATACGGGAAGCCAGAGTACGGCCCCGAGCAGCGAGACGAGAGAGGCGACGCGTAGCGCAGAGCCCCGAATGCTGTGTACAAGTGCCAGGCCCGCCAGGGCACAGAGCCCTAAAGCGACCAATCCATTGCCGAGTGGCAATCCACCAAGCAGAGGTGTCTCGAGGTAAGGCGCGCCACAGACAAGCGACAGCACGACAAAGGCAACGAACGCCACAAGCACCGAAACGATCACGCTCTTCTTGATCATGCTTGCGACGGCACCCGACTGCGGCCTAACACCCAAGTCAAGCCGAGACGCGTATTGGAGCGAACCACATGGCAAGCTTTTTCTGCCATGTGGTTTGCGGAACGAAGTGGCTTCGGCTTGAACGCATTGTTAGGCCTCTGCCCCGCTGGTGAAACGAAGCCCTAGCCAGACCGCAGCAATGCCCACGAGGACGCTACCAAGAATGTACAGCAGGGCAAGGCTTGTTTCCCCGCGCCGCAGGAGGGTGAGCGCCTCCAGCCCGAACGCCGAGAAGGTTGTGAAGCCACCCAGAATACCGGTGACCAAGAACAGGCGAACCGGCTCCGAAACGGATGCCTTGGCAGAAGCGCCTACGAGCACGCCGATCAGCAGACAGCCCAAACAATTGACAGCGAAGGTGGCCCACGGAAACCGATCCGTCGGGGCAGCACCCAGCGCGACGGCCGCAGCGTAACGGGCCACCGAACCGAGGAAGCCGCCAAGTCCTACCCACAAGTACGCGCTCATATGTGTTTGAGGCCTAACGCCTTATGTCTTGAGTTTCCCCTACCGTAGGCGCCGAGAGCCCGACGTGCGCGCCCGATAACGCCTCGGTGTCAGACCACCGTAATTCAGCAGGGGCCGCACGCCGGATCTCGCGCCCTGCGCCCGAACAGTTGGTCGAGGTTTCCCTCGAACTGATAAGCGTGGGCCTCGGGCGCGATGCTCTCGACCACTCGACTGTAACGGAGAATCGGGATGACGGCAGCAGGGATCGACGTGTGCAAGGCCAGCCTGGATCTGGCCGTGGATGGGCGGCCAGGCGTGGTCGGGTTTGCCAACAATCGCGCCGGCATCGCAAAGCTGGTCAAGCGCTTGCGAACGCTCGGAACCACGCGGATCGTGGTCGAAGCTACCGGTGGCTACGAAGAACCGCTGCTCGAGGCCTGCTGTGATGCCGGCCTGTGGATCGCCCGGGTCAACCCGCGGCAGGCTCGCGCCTTTGCCAATGCCGCCGGCGAACTGGCCAAGACCGACGACATCGACGCCCGGATCCTGGCGCTCATG
>NZ_SJRX01000010.1 GCF_004352845.1 Luteimonas terricola | reverse complement strand
GGCCCTTGAGTGCTCATGTCCCCCGGCGCTGGCCTGCGGCCATCGCCTCCACCTTGACTTCGCTCTCAAGGGCCGTGGCACCCGGTGCGCAGCAATACGCGGTGGCCCCAGGAGCAAAGCCGGTGTCCCCGCGCACCTGCAGCAACGCCGAGCCCCGCCGGGGCCGGGAGGCCTTCGCGGGGAAGTCAAGGTGGAGGCATCCGCCGCCAGGCGGATGCCGGAGGACATGAGCCGCGAAGGCCTCCCGGCCGCGACGGGGCCCCTCACGGTCACGACGAAGCATGGCGAAGGAAGCAGACACTCCTCGTCGGAACCGCTTCCCCGGACCTGGGAGATGAACCTGAAAAATGACGGCGCCTCGAAGGCGCCGTCATCATGAAAACCCGGACCGGAATGGCGCTGCCGCCATCCGGCCGCCCGGCAATCAGTCGCCGCTGCCCGCGCGCATGTCGTCACGCGCGGCCTTGAAGGCGTTGCCTTCGTACCAGTTCGGCCAGCTGCCGTCGTCGGCCAGGGTGCGGCCGACGCCGTAGAGCACCTCGAGGTCCTGGATCACACCGTCGAGGTTCCACGACGGATCGAACTCGTCCGCCGGCTTGTGGTACGCGACCTCGGTGTAGTGCTTCGCATACGCCGTACCGGCCTCCGGGCCGCCGTCGAGCAGATCGTCGCCGCCCTTGGCGTACAGCGCGGGCACGCCGGCCTTGGCGTAGTTGAAGTGGTCGGAGCGGAAGAAGAAGCCGCCGGCCGGGTTGCCTTCGCTCACGATGGTGCGGTCCTGGGCGTCGGTGAAGGTCTTGAGCACGTCCTCCAGCTCGGAGTTGCCCTTGCCGACCACCACCATGTCGCGCGACGGACCGGCCACGCTCATGGCGTCGAGGTTCACCACCGCCACGGTGTTCTCCAGCGGGAACGCCGGGTGCGCAACCTGGTACTTCGAGCCCAGCAGGCCGGACTCCTCCAGGGTCACGGCGACGAAGGCGATCGAGCGCTTCGGCTGGCCGTCCGCCTGGAACTTCTCCGCGATCTCGATGATGCCGGCGATGCCGGTGGCGTTGTCGATGGCGCCGTTGTAGATCGTGTCGCCCTCGCCTTCGTGCTTGCCGAGGTGGTCCCAGTGGCCCATGTAGACGATGGCCTCGTCCGGCGCCTCGCTGCCGCGCAGGACGCCGATGACGTTGCGCGACGAGCTCTCGCGGGTGCTGCTGGCGAGGTCGAAGGACACGCGCGCGTCCAGCGGGACGGCGCTGAAGCCGCGCTGGTTGGCGGCGGTGTACAGCGCCTCGAGGTCCTGGCCGGCATCGGCAAAGAGCTGCGTCGCGGCCTCGGCGCTCAGCCAGCCCTGGGCCGGCAGGCGCGGCTCCGGATCGTCGGAGGCGCGCAGGTCGAACTGCGGGCCGGACCAGGAGTTCTTCACCACGTCCCAGCCGTAGGAAGCGCCGGCCGTGTCGTGGATGATCAGCGCGGCGGCGGCGCCCTTGCGCGCGGCCTCTTCGAACTTGTAGGTCCAGCGCCCGTAATAGGTCATGCGCTCGCCTTCGAACAGCGTCTCGTCGTTGGCGTGGAAGCCCGGGTCGTTGACCAGGATGACCACGGTCTTGCCCTTGACGTCGATGCCGGCGTAGTCGTTCCAGCCCAGCTCCGGCGCGTCGACGCCGTAACCGACGAACACCAGGTCGCTGTCGGCGACCTTGACTTCGGTCTCGCCGGTGCGGGTGCCGATCACCATGTCGGTGCCGAACTGCAGCTCGCCGGCCTTGCCGGCCACGTCCATGCGCAGGACGGTGGATTCGTCCGCGGTGGTCTCGACCATCGGCACGGTCTGGAAGAAGGTGCCGTCGTCGCCGCCGGGCGCGAGCCCGATGCGCTCGTACTGGGCCTTGATGTACTCGACGGTCATCTCGCCGCCGGGCGAGCCGGGCGCGCGACCCTCGAATTCGTCGGAGGACAACGTCCGCACCATTTCGGCGAAGTCGCTCTTGTCCAGCTCGGGGCTGAAGGCGTGGCTGGTGGCGGCCGTGGACTGGGTGCCGCCGTTGGCGGGTGCGGGCTCGCCGCTGCATGCAGCCAGCACCGCGGTGACGGCGAGGCTGAGCACGAGGTGGGTTGGTCGCATTCGTTCGGGTCCTGCGTCTGGGGAATCCCCGATTCTATGCGTTCGGCGCCCGGGCGGGGCGCGGGGGGCGTCAGTCTTCGCCGCGGGGCGGCGCGGTGGGCGTTGAATAGCGCACCGGCTCCGCGCCGGTGACTTCGCCGATGCGCGCGGTGTCGTGCACGTACAGCACCACCTCGCGCTCGAACGCAAGCGGGCCCTCGACCACCGCGCCGGGGCCGATGATCACGCGCTGGCGCCGCGTGCTGACGCGGATCGGCATCCAGTTGCTGCCCGCCTTGCGCACGCGCACGCCGCCGTGGACGTGCGAACCGATGCCGACGGTGAGGTCGCCATTGGACATCTCGATGTCCCCGAGGACCTCGGTCGCGATCAGGCCCATGGCGCCGTTGACGTTGCCGACGTCGCCGCCGATCCGGCTGCCGCGATCGATCAGCACGCTGCCGTTCACGGTTTCGACGCTGCCCGAGATGCGCGCGCGCTCGCCGATGCGGATGCTGCCGTTGACCGTGGACAGGCGTTCGCCGGTGACGTCGTTGCCGGCGGTGATGCTGCCGTTGACGGTCGATGCCGGCCCGGCGGTCACGCCGTCGGCCAGGCGGATGCTGCCGTTGGTGGTCGCCAGGCGGTCGTACTTGCCGCCGGCGGTGGTGGCGACCGCCCCGTTGGTGCGCACGATGTCCTCCGCCGCCAGTGCCGATCCGGCATGCGCGAAGGCAACGAGCACCAGGGCGAGACAAAGGGTGCGGATGCTGGTCATGGGGCGAGTCTGGACCCGCCGGCGGTACAATGCATCTGTCCATCGTCACAGGGTCGAACGTCGTGCCAGAACCTGTCTCCGTCCGCCGCCGCACGCCGGTGGTGTTGCTGATCCTCGACGGCTGGGGCCACCGCGACGATCCCCGCGACAACGCCCTGGCGCTGGCCGACATCCCCAACTGGCGCCGCCTGTTCGCCGCCCATCCGCACGCCCTGGTGCACACCGAGGGCACCCACGTCGGCCTGCCCGACGGCCAGATGGGCAACTCCGAGGTCGGGCACATGAACATCGGCGCCGGGCGCGTGGTCTACCAGGACCTCACGCGCATCGACGCCGCGATCGCCGAGGGCAGCTTTTTCGACAACGACGAACTGCGCGCGGCGTGCGCGGCGGCGAACGCGGGCGGCGGCACCCTGCACGTGATGGGCCTGCTGTCCCCGGGCGGCGTGCACAGCCACGAGGCGCACCTGTTCGCCATGCTGGAACTGGCCAGGCGCGAGGGCGTGGCGCGCGTGGCCGTCCATGCCTTCACCGACGGCCGCGACATGCCGCCGCGCTCGGCCGCCCCCAGCCTGCGCGCACTGGCCGACGCCTGCGCCGCGGCGGGGAACGCGTGCATCGCCAGCGTGAGCGGGCGCTATTACGCCATGGACCGCGACCGGCGCTGGGACCGGGTGCAGCGGGCCTGGGACGCGATCGCCGAAGCACAATCCGACCATCACGCGCCGGACGCCATGGCCGCGCTCGACGCCGCCTACGCGCGCGGCGAGAACGACGAGTTCGTGGCGCCCACCGTCATCGCCGGCGCCGGCCCGGTGCGCGACGGCGACGTCGTGGTGTTCATGAACTTCCGCGCCGACCGCGCGCGCCAGCTCAGCGCCGCCTTCGTGTCGCCGGCGTTCGACGGTTTCGACGCGCGCCGGCCGGCGCTGGCGCGCTTCACCTGCCTGACCGAATACGACGCCACCCTGCCGGCGCCGCTGGCGTTCCCGCCCGACGACCTGCGCAACACGCTGGGCGAGGTGCTGGGTGCGAACGGCCTCACCCAGCTGCGCATCGCCGAGACCGAGAAGTACGCCCACGTCACCTTCTTCTTCAACGGCGGCCGCGAGACGCCGTTCGCCGGCGAGGAGCGCATCCTGGTGCCGAGCCCGCAGGTCGCGACCTACGACCTGCAGCCGGAGATGAGCTGCCCCGAGGTCACCGCCAAGCTGGTCGCCGCGATCGACTCCGGCCGCTTCGACGCCGTGGTCTGCAACTTCGCCAATCCCGACATGGTCGGCCACACCGGCGACCTGCAGGCCGCGATCAAGGCCGTCGAGGCGGTGGACAAGGCGCTGGGCGACGTTGCCGCCGCGGTCGCCGCGCAGGGTGGCGAGCTGCTGGTCACCGCCGACCACGGCAATGTCGAGATGATGCGCGACCCGGAGACCGGCCAGCCGCATACTTCGCACACCGTCGGCCCGGTGGACCTGGTCTACGTCGGCCATCGCAGCGGCGTGCGCGTGCGCGCCGGTGGCGCCCTGCGCGACCTGGCGCCGACCATGCTCGACCTGCTGGGCGTGGCGAAGCCGGCGGAGATGACCGGCAGCAGCCTGCTGGCGTGAGCGCCCCGGCGGCCAGGCTGCGCCGCCCCTCCCGCGTGCCGGTACCGGCCGCGGTGTTCGTCCTGCTGCTGGCGCTGCTGGCGCTGCTGCTGCTTCCGGCCGGCCCGCTGGCGGCGCAGGACAGCCGCGACGCGCAGCGCAGGCTCGAGAACGTCAAGCGCGAACTCAACCAGGTGGGGCGCGAGCGCCGCCGCATCGAGGGCCAGCGCGGCGAGGCCAGCCGCGCGCTGCGCGATGCCGACGAGCGCGTGGCCCGCAACGCCCGCGAGCTGGCCGAAACCGAGGCCGCACTGGTGCGCCAGCAGCAGGCGCTGGCGGAGCTGGAGGCGCGGCGCGACGTCCTGGCCGAGAGCATGTCGGCGCAGCGCACCGAGCTCGCGGGCCTGCTGCGCGCGGCCTACACCGTCGGCGGCGCCGCGCCCTTGAAGCTGCTGCTGGCGCAGGACGACGTCGCCAGCGCCAACCGCAGCCTGGCCTACCACGGCTACCTGCAGCGCGGCCGCAGCGCGCGCATCACCGAACTGTCGAACGAGCTCGCCGGGCTGGAGGCGATGGAGCAGTCCATCGCCGACGAACGCGCGGCGTTGGCCGAAGCCGGCGCGCGCCAGCGCGCACAGGCCGCCGCGCTGGAACGCGAGCGCGGCGAGCGTGCCAAGGCGGTTGCCGCGCTTGACGCCCGCTACCAGGATCGCAGCGACCGCGAGAAGGCGCTGGGCGCGGACGCAAAGTCGCTTGAAACCCTGCTCGCGCGCCTGCGCGAAGCGGCGCGCAAGGCCGAGGCCGAACGAAAGGCCGAAGCGGCGCGTCGCGCCGCGGCGGCAAGGCGCGAGACCGGCACGCCGGGCGGTACCGCCCCCGGCAGCCCGGTGCCGGACGCGCCCAGGGTGGCGGTGGCGCGCACGGCGGCGGTGCAGGTCGGCGGCCTGTCCTGGCCGCTGACCGGCAGCCTGCTGGCCGGCTATGGCGCGCGCATGCCCGACGGCCGCCGCAGTTCGGGCGTGCTGGTCGCCGCCGCGGCCGGCACCCCGGTCACCGCGGTCGCCGAGGGCACGGTGGTGTTCGCGGAATGGATGACCGGCTACGGCCTGATCCTGATCATCGACCACGGCAACGGCTACATGAGCCTGTACGCGCACAACGACAGCCTGCTCAAGGGTCCCGGCGACCGCGTCCGCCGCGGCGACGCCGTGTCCACCGTCGGCACCTCCGGCGGCCAGGGGCGTGCGGCCCTGTATTTCGAGCTGCGCCGCGCAGGCAAGCCGGTCGACCCCGGCGCCTGGCTGCAGAAGCGCTGAACCGCGCCATCGCGCTCGGGCGGCATAATCGGAACCCGCGCCGCGGCGCGCTGTCCCATCACTGTCCCGACCGGAGTTCCGCATGCGCGCCAGCCTGTTGACGCTCGCCCTCGCCAGCCTGCTGGTCCTGCCCGCCGCCGCGCAGGAGGTGCCGCCGGAGCCGCCGCAGGACGCGCCGCCCGCGACGCAGGATGCCGGGGAGCCGGTGGATGATGCCGCCCCGGCCGAACCCGAGGCTCCGGTCGACCCGGCCGAAGCGGTCCGTCAGGAATCCGATGCATCCCCAGCCAGCACGGTACCGCTGGAGGAGATCAGCCGCTTCGTGCTGGTGTTCAACGCCGTGCGTGCCGGCCACGTCGACGAGGTCGATGACCACGAGCTGATGCAGGCGGCGATCCGCGGCCTGCTGCTGGACCTCGACCCGCACAGCGCCTACCTGCAGCGCAGCGACGCCGAAGCGTTCGAGGAGGGCACGACCGGCGCCTATGAAGGCATCGGCGTGGAGGTGATGCAGCTGCCCGACGGCCGCATGCGCGTGGTCGCGCCGATGGACGACAGCCCGGCGCAGCGCGCCGGCATCCGCTCCGGCGACCTGATCGTCGCCGTGGACGGCGAGGCCCTGACGCTGGACAGCCACGAGGGCCGTGGGCCGCTGCGCGGGCCGCCGGGCACCGAGGTCGGGGTCACCATCGTCCGCGAAGGCGAGGCCGAGCCGCTGGAGCTGCGCGTGGCGCGCGCGGTGATCCGCTCGCCCAGCGTGCGCGGCAGCATCCGCGAACCCGGCTTCGGCTACGTGCGCGTCGCAGGGTTCCAGGTCGACACCGCCTCGGACTTCGGCGACACCCTGGACCGGCTCAACGCCGAGGCCGGCGGCGCCGGCCTGCGCGGACTGCTGATCGACCTGCGCAGCAACCCCGGCGGCCTGCTCACCTCGGCGGTGCAGATCGCCGACGACCTGCTCGAGACCGGTGGCATCGTCAGCACCCGCGGCCGCATCCAGGTCGGCGATACCGCGTTCAGCGCCACGCCGGGCGACCGCATGGGCGGCCGGCCGGTGGTGGTCCTGGTCGACGCCGGTTCCGCCAGCGCTTCGGAAGTCCTGGCCGGGGCCCTGGGCGACAACGGTCGCGCCTGCGTCGTCGGCAGCCGCACCTTCGGCAAGGGCTCCGTGCAGACGGTGATGCCGCTCGACAACGGCGACGCGGTCAAGCTCACCACCGCGCGTTATTACACGCCCGACGGCACCTCCATCCAGGCCCGTGGCATCGAACCCGACGTGGTGATCGACGGCAAGGGCGAAGCCGTCGGCGTCTTCGGCGAAGCCGCGCTGCGCGGACACCTCGCGGCGGATGGCGACGAGGACAATGGTCCCGGCGAAGTGCTCGCCGGCGAGGAGCCGGTCAAGGCCGCCATGGCCGTGCTGCGCCGGCTGGCCGAAGGCGGCTCCTGCGTCCCGCCGGAGGCGCGACCGGCGCCGCAATCGGCGCCGGAACCGGAACCCGAACCAGAGCCGCAGCCCGGGCCGTGAGCCGGGCTCAGTAACCCTTCTGGCGGCGCAGGCGGCGCGCGATGGCGCGCCGCGAGAGCAGGGCGAACAGGGCGCCGAAGACGAAGCCCACCGCGTGCGCCGACCACGCCACGGCCCCGAATGCCGGGCCGATATAGGCGAACAGCACCTGCAGCAGGGCCCAGATCCCGATCAGCAGCGAGGCCGGCGCGCGCACGAACTCGAGGAACAGGCCCAGCGGCAGCACCACGCCCAGATGGGCGCGGGGGAACAGCGCGAGATAGGCGCCGATCAGCGCCGACACCGCGCCGCTGGCGCCGATCACGAGGCGGTCGGGGGTGTCGATCACGAGCACCGTGGCCAGGTTGGCGACCGCGCCGCCCACCATGAACAGGGCGAGCAGCCTCAGCGGTCCCATCACGCGCTCGGCCGGCAGGCCGAAGATCAGCAGGAACACCAGGTTGCCGAGCAGGTGCGCCCAGTCGGCGTGCACGAACAGCGCGGTGAGCAGGCGCAGGCCGCGCTCGCCGTCGGACCACGAGGCCAGCAGGTCGCCCGGGGCCAGGCCGCCGGTGAGCGCGCCCCAGCGCGCCATCAGTGCCTGCTCCATCGTCTCCGGGCGCGTGCTGGCCCACAGGTAGACCGCCCACAGGGTCGTGCACAGCAGCGGCGTTGCCCAGCGCAGCGCGGGACGTGAACGCGTCGGGATGGAAACGAACATGCGTGGCGGTCGGGCCAGGGTCCGGGAGCGCCAAGATAACCGGTGACGGGCGTGACGCGTGACACCGCTGCATCACCATCCGCCACGGTATAGTGCGCCGGCGTCACGGTCGGAGGGAATCTTCCGGCGCGTGGACCAGGGCGGGACACACCGCCCGGCCGCCGCGGGCGCACCTACCGCAAGCCACTTTGTCAGGAGTCCCCCAGTAATGCGTACCCCCCCTCTTCTCCAGGCTTCGGCCCTTGCGCTCGGCATTGCCGGCGCGCTGGCCCTGGCCCCGGTCCATGCGTCGGGCTTCCAGCTCAAGGAAAACAGCGTCAAGGGCCTCGGCGCGGCATTCGCCGGCTCCGGCGTCAATGAAGGCGACGCCTCGGTCGTGGTCAACAATCCGGCCACCATGGCCCACTTCGAAGGCACCACGGTCCAGGCCGACCTGTCGGTCATCGACCTCAGCTACACCTTCGAGGGCACCGGCACCGACGCGCTCGGGCGCCCGCTGACCGGCGGCAACGGCGGCAACGCCGGCGACGTGACTCCGATCCCGGCGTTCTCGGTGATCCACAAGCTCGACAACGGCGTCGCGCTGGGCGCCATGGTCAGCGCGCCGTTCGGCCTGAAGACCGAGTACGGGCGCGAATGGCAGGGCCGCTACTTCGCCGACACCTCCGATGTGCAGATCGTGAACCTGACGCTGTCGGCGGCGCTGGACCTCACCGACCGCGTGTCGGTCGGCATCGGCGCCGTGTACTCCAAGGCCGACGTGAGCCTGTCCAAGGCGGTCGACTTCGGCACCCTGCTGTTCTCCAATCCCGCCACCCGCCCGCTGCCCTTCGCCGTCCCGCAGGCCCGTGACGGCCATGCCGACGTCGAGGGCGACGACACCGGCTTCGGCTGGCTGGTCGGCGTCAACGTCCGGCCGACCGACCGCCTGGCGCTGGGCGTCAGCTACCAGTCCGAGATCGACTACGAGCTCCGCGGCAACGTGGAATGGGCCGTGCCCGGCGACGTGCGCGCGGTGTTCAACAGCAACCCGGTCACCGCCCAGCTGTTCAACAACGGTGGTGTCGGTGCCAAGCTGACCACCCCGTCGACCCTGGCCGTGGTCGCCCGCTACGACTTCACCGACCGCTTCGCGATGATGGCCAACTGGACGCAGACCGGCTGGTCGTCGCTGGAGGAAGTGCGCATCCAGTTCGACAACGGCGACCCGGATTCGGTCGAGCCCTTCGGCTGGGAAGACACCGCGTTCATGTCGATCGGCGCCGAGTACAGGCTCAACGAGGCCTGGATCCTGCGCGGCGGCGTGGCCCACGACGAAACCCCGACCAGCATCGAGCACCGCACCCCGCGCCTGCCCGACGACGATCGCCGCTGGTACTCGATCGGCGCCACCTGGGCGGTCAGCGACGCGATGGAAGTGGACTTCGCCTTCACCCATCTGAAGCCGGACGACCCGAAGGTCGATTTCAGCAGCGGCGGCAGCACCATCACCGGTCCCTACGACGGCGACGCCAACCTGTTCGGCGTGTCGGCGAAGTACCGGTTCTGACCGGCGCTTCCACGATCACGAAAAAGCCCCGCCCACGCGGGGCTTTTTCTTGGTTCATCTCCCATCTCCGGGGAAACGGTTCCGACGAGGAGTGTCTGCTTCTTTCGCTACGCCCCGCCGTGAGCTGGAGGGCCCCGCCGCGGCCGGGAGGCCGTCGCGGCTCATGTCCCCCGGCATCCGCCTGGCGGCGGATGCCTCCTCCTTGACTTCCCCGCGAAGGCCGCCCGGCCACGACGGGGCTCGGCGTTGCTGCAGGTGCGCGGGGACACCGGCTTTGCTCGTGGGGCCACCGCGTATTGCTGCGCACCGGGTGCCAAGGCCCTTGAGAGCGAAGTCAAGGAGGAGGCGCTGGCCGCAGGCCGGCGCCGGGGGACATGAGCACTCAAGGGCCTTGGCACCCGGCGCCCGAGAGCATCAATGGCGCGCCATTCCCTCAGTCGGGAGATGAACCTTTTTCATTCGTGCCGCTGGCTGTGCGGATCAGTCGCCCAGCGTCAGCAGCGAGGCGTTGCCACCGGCGGCGGTGGTGTTGATGGTCACGACCTTCTCGGTGGTGAAGCGCGGCAGGTAGTGCGGGCCGCCGGCCTTGGGGCCGGTCCCGGACAGCCGCTGCCCGCCAAAGGGCTGCGTCCCCACCACCGCGCCGACCTGGTTGCGGTTGACGTAGACGTTGCCGACCCGGGCCCGCGCGGCGATCAGCTCGACGGTTTCGTCGATGCGCGAGTGGATGCCCAGGGTCAGGCCGTAGCCGGTGGTGTTGATGGCGTCGATCACCTGGTCGAGCTCGCTGGCCTTCCAGCGGATCACGTGCAGCGCGGGGCCGAAGTTCTCGCGGTCGAGCTGCGACAGCGACTTCAGTTCCCACGCGCGCGGCGCGAAGAACGTGCCGTGCGCCGTGTCGTCCCCCATGGCGGCCTGCGCGATCAGCCGGGCCTCGCCCTGCATGCGTTCGGCGTGGCGGTCGAGCATGCCCAGCGCGTCGGCATCGATCACCGGGCCGACGTCGGTCGACAGCTGGCCGGGATCGCCGACCTTGAGCTCGGCCATCGCGCCGGCCAGCATGGTGATGACTTTGTCGGCGATGTCGTCCTGCACGAACAGCACGCGCGCGGCCGAGCAGCGCTGGCCGGCGGAGGTGAAGGCCGAGGCCATCACGTCCTTGATCAGCTGCTCGGGCAGCGCCGAGGAGTCGGCGATCATCGCGTTCTGGCCGCCGGTCTCGGCGATCAGGGTGCCGATCGCGCCGTCGCGCGCGGCCAGCGCGCGGTTGATCGCAAGCGCGGTGCCGTTGGAGCCGGTGAACACCACGCCGGCGATGCGCGGGTCGCCGGTCAGCGCGGCGCCCACGCTGGCACCGTCGCCGGGCACGAGCTGCAGCACTGTCTCGGGAACGCCGGCCTCGTGCAGGAGCTTCACCGCTTCGAAGCCGACCAGGGTGGTCTGCTCGGCGGGCTTGGCCAGCACGGTGTTGCCGGTGACCAGGGCCGCGGCGACCTGGCCGATGAAGATCGCCAGCGGGAAGTTCCACGGCGAGATGCAGGCGAACACGCCGCGCCCGGCCAGCTGCAGGGTGTTGGTTTCGCCGGTCGGGCCGGGCAGGGCTTCGGGCGCGGAAATGCCGCGCGCCTGGCCGGCGTAGTAGCGCAGGAAATCGACTGCTTCGCGCACTTCGGCCACGCCGTCGGGAATGGTCTTGCCGGCCTCCATCGTGCACAGCGCCATGTAGCGCGGCATGCGCTGCTCCAGCAGGTCGGCGGCGTGCTCGAGCAGGGCGGCGCGGCTGGCGACGGGGGTCGCGTCCCAGGCCGGCTGTGCGGCCACCGCGTTGGCCATCGCGCGCTCCACGGTGGCGGCGTCGGCGGCCTGCCAGCGGCCGACGCGGCGGCGGCGGTCGGCGGGGCTGGTGACCTCGGTCCAGTCGGCGGCGCTGGTGGCGCCCGGGACCAGCGGCACGGCCTGCCAGTCGGTGGGCTCGGCGGCGATCGCCGCGGCCAGGTTCTGCAGGTCGTCGTCGTTGGCGAGGTTGATGCCCATGGAATTGGTCCTGTCGGTGCCCTGGCTGCGGAGCATGTCGGCCGGGAGCGGAATGCGGGGGTGCGGGATCGGATCGAACGCGGCCACGACCTCGACCGGGTCGCGGACCAGGTCCTCGATCGCGACGTCCTCGTCGGTGATGCGGTTGACGAAGCTGGAGTTGGCGCCGTTCTCGAGCAGGCGCCGCACCAGATAGGGCAACAGGTCCTCGTGGCTGCCCACCGGCGCGTACACGCGGCAGGGCACGCCGAGGCGGTCGGCCGGGATCACCTCGTCGTAGAGGTCGTCGCCCATGCCGTGCAGCTTCTGGAACTCGAATGGCCGCCCGGCGGCCAGGCGGTGCACGGCGGCGATGGTCTGCGCGTTGTGGGTGGCGAACATCGGGAACACCACCTCGCCGGCGTCGAGCAGGCGGCGCGCGCAGGCGAGGTAGCTGACGTCGGTGTTGGGCTTGCGCGTGAACACCGGGTAGCCGGGTTGGCCCTCGACCTGCGCGCGCTTGATCTCGGCATCCCAGTAGGCGCCCTTGACCAGGCGCACCGCGATCCGGCGGCCGCCTCGGCCGGCGAGGCCGGCGGTCCAGTCGATCACGAACGGCGCGCGCTTCTGGTAGGCCTGCACCACGATGCCCAGGCCGTTCCATCCGGCCAGCGAGTCGTCGAGCCAGGCGGCCTCGAACACGTCCAGCGACAGCTCCAGGCGGTCGGCTTCCTCGGCGTCGACGGTCAGGCCGATGCCGTGGCCCTTGGCGCGCTGCGCGAGGTCGAGCAGCCGTGGCGCCAGCTCGGCCAGCACCCGTTCGCGCTTGGCGTGCTCGTAGCGCGGATGCAGGGCGGAGAGCTTGACCGAGATCGAAGGTGCGACGATCTCGTCGGCGGAGGGCCCCGCGCCGCGGCCGATGGCGTCGATGGCGCTGCGATAGGCCTCGAGGTAGCGGTCGGCATCCTGCTGCGTGAGCGCCGCCTCGCCGAGCATGTCGAAGGAATAGCGGTAGTTGGCGTTGCGGCCCTTGCGCGCGCGCGACAGGGCCTCGCCGATGGTCTGCCCCATCACGAACTGGTGGCCCATGATCTTCATCGCCTGGCGCACCGCCAGCCGGATCACGGGTTCGCCGACGCGCCCGGCCAGGCGCTTGAAGGCGCCGTGGACGTCGCGCTTGGTGTCGTCGGCCAGGTCGACCAGGTGGCCGGTGAGCATCAGCCCCCAGGTGGAGGCGTTCACCAGCACCGACTCCGACTGGCCCATGTGCCGCTTCCAGTCGGCCTCGCCGAGCTTGTCGCGGATCAGTTTGTCGGTGGTGTCCGCGTCCGGGATGCGCAGCAGGGCCTCGGCCACGCACATCAGCAGCACGCCCTCTTCGCTGCCGAGGTCGTACTGGCGCATGAAGGACTCCACCACGCCCTGGTCGAGCGCCCGTGCGCGCACCCGGCGCACCAGGTCGGCGGCGGTGGCGGCGATGGCGGCGGCCTCGGCGGGCGGCTGGCGGGCTTCGTCAAGCAGGGCCCGGACCCGGGTGGCTTCGTCTGCCAGCCAGTGTCGGGTGATGGCCGCGCGCAGCGGGTCGGGCGGCAGCAGGTCGCCAAGGGGGAGGTCGGGCACGGTCTTCACAACGGAGTGGGGTACGCAAATTCTAGCTGTCGGACCGGGTGAAAGGGCGGTCCGGGGGAGCGGCCACGCGTCGCCCGCGCTTGCCGGTCCGGTAGGGGGACCGCTACCATCACATGGATCGAGCGCCCCGCATGGGGTGCGGTCGGTCCTTCCAGGGGGCAAGCTGCCGACGGGGAGGGCTCTCCCACAACCGTTCCAGCAAGCGGCCATCCGGGCCGCGATCGACGACATTTGGGGTTGCAGCATGATGCAGGCGCGATTCTTGCGGTGGATTCTGGCGGCCGTCGCCGCGGTGCCCCTGGCGGCCCTGGCGCAGTCCGCCGACCCGACGCGGTGGCAGCTGAACATGACGCCCGGCGTGACCTCCTCGTCGCAGAACGCCTATGACGCGCACATGCTTGTGCTGTGGGTCTGCGTGGGCATCAGCGTGATCGTGTTCGGCGCCATGGCCTACGCGATCTTCGCCTTCCGCAAATCGAAGGGGGCCGTGGCGGCCAAGTGGAGCCACAACCTCAAGGCCGAAGTCGTGTGGACGGTGATCCCGGTGATCCTGCTGGTGATCATGGCCTGGCCGGCCACAACCAAGCTGGTCGCGATGTACGACACGCGCGATTCCGCCATGACCGTCAAGGTCACCGGCTACCAGTGGATGTGGAAGTACGACTACCTCGGCGAAGACGTCTCCATCGTCAGCCGCATGGACCGCGAGAGCGACCGCATCCGCCAGAGCGGCGAGCGCCCCAGCCTGGCCGCCAATCCCTACTACCTGCTCGACGTCGACAACGAGCTGGTGGTGCCCGTGGACACCAAGATCCGCTTCGTGATCACCGCCGACGACGTCATCCACTCCTGGTGGGTGCCGGCGCTGGGCTGGAAGCAGGACGCCGTGCCGGGCATCGTCAACGAGCACTGGACCCAGATCAACGAGCCCGGCGTCTACCGCGGCCAGTGCGCCGAGCTCTGCGGCAAGGACCACGGCTTCATGCCGATCGTGGTGCGCGCGCTGCCGATCCCCGAGTACGAACAGTGGCTGCAGGCCGAGAAGGCCAAGGCAGCACCCGTGGCCGCGCAGGCCGCTTCCGCCGTCGCCGCGCCCGCGGCCGGCTGATCGAACGAACCTAGAGGCAAGGCACGTCCATGGCCACCGATACCGCTACCGTCGCCGTCCACGACGACCACCACGAACACAAGCAGGGCTTCGTCGAGCGCTGGTTCTTCTCCACGAACCACAAGGACATCGGCACGCTGTACCTGCTCTTCAGCTTCACGATGTTCATCATCGGCGCGGCGATGAGCGTGGTCATCCGCTGGGAGCTGGCGGTGCCGGGCCTGCAGGCCGTCACCCCGCATTTCTTCAACCAGATGACGTCGATGCACGCGCTGGTGATGATCTTCGGCGGCGTGATGCCGGCCTTCGTCGGCCTGGCCAACTGGATGATCCCGTTGCAGATCGGCGCGCCGGACATGGCGCTGCCGCGCATGAACAACTGGTCGTTCTGGATCCTGCCGTTCGCGTTCGCGATGTTGCTGATGACGCTGTTCCTGCCCGGTGGCGGGCCGGCCGGCGGCTGGACGCTCTATCCGCCGCTGTCGCTGCAGGGCGGCTCCAGCATGGCGTTCGTGATCTTCGCCATCCACATGATGGGCATCAGCTCGATCATGGGCGCGATCAACGTCATCGCCACCATCCTCAACATGCGCGCGCCGGGCGTGGACCTGCTGAAGATGCCGATCTTCCCGTGGACCTGGCTGATCACCGCGTTCCTGCTGATCGCGGTGATGCCGGTGCTGGCGGGCGCGGTGACGATGCTGCTCACCGACAAGTTCTTCGGGACGAGCTTCTTCAATGCAGCCGGTGGTGGTGATCCGGTGATGTACCAGCACATCTTCTGGTTCTTCGGGCACCCCGAGGTCTACATCATGATCCTGCCGGCGTTCGGCGTGGTCTCGGAGATCATCCCGACCTTCAGCCGCAAGCCGCTGTTCGGCTACCAGGCCATGGTCTACGCCACCGCCGCGATCGCCTTCCTGTCGTTCATCGTGTGGGCGCACCACATGTTCACGGCCGGCATGCCGCTGGGCGGCGAAATCTACTTCATGTACGCGACCATGCTGATCGCCGTGCCCACGGGCGTGAAGATCTTCAACTGGGTCGGCACCATGTGGAAGGGCTCGCTCACGTTCGAGACGCCGATGCTGTTCTCGATCGCCTTCGTGATCCTGTTCTCGATCGGCGGCTTCTCCGGCGTGATGCTCGCCATCGTGCCCGCGGACTTCCAGTACCACGACACCTACTTCGTGGTCGCGCACTTCCACTACGTGCTGGTCACCGGCTCGGTGCTGGCGCTGATCGGCGCGGTCTACTACTGGTGGCCGAAGTGGACCGGCCGCATGTACAACGAGGCCTGGGGCAAGTTCCACTTCTGGTGGACGATGGTGTTCGTCAACGTGCTGTTCTTCCCGCAGCACTTCCTGGGCCTGGCCGGCATGCCGCGCCGCATCCCGGACTACAACGTGGTGTTCGCCGACTGGAACCTGATCAGCTCGATCGGCGCCTTCGGCATGTTCGTGACGCCCTTCATGATGTTCGGCATCCTGTACCACTCGCTGAAGAAGGGCGCCCTGGCGCCTGCGCGCCCGTGGGAAGGCGCCCGTGGCCTGGAATGGACCCTGCCTTCGCCGGCGCCGCACCACACCTTCACCACGCCGCCGGTGATCCGTCCGGGCGACCTCGCCCACGGTGACCTGGACCCGGAAGGCCATGAGCTCGAGCCCGTCAACGATGCCAGCCGCGCCTGACAAGCACGATCCCGAGCGCATCGCCGCGCAGCGGCGGCGCGCGGCGCGCATGGCCTTGATCCTGGGCGCCGTGGCGCTGGCGATCTACATCGCCTTCATCCTGTCCGGAGTACTCGCGTCATGAGTGGCAAGGCGTCCAACACCGCCGGCATCGGCAAGATGGTGCTCGCCGCGGCGGTCGCGTTCGCGTTCACCTTCTCGCTGGTGCCGCTGTACCGCATCGCCTGCGAGAAGGTCTTCGGCATCCGCCTGGACAACACCGCGGTCGACGCCAGCACGCTGTCGGGCGCGGCGGCCGAGGCGCGCATGGTCACGGTGGAGTTCGACGGCGGCGTGAACTCGTCGCTGCCGTGGTCGTTCCGGCCCAACCAGGTGCGCATGCAGGTGCAGGTGGGCGAGCAGTACGAGACGACCTATTACGCCCACAACGACAGTGACCACTCCATCGTCGGCACCGCCACGCCCTCGGTGGCGCCGGCGCGCGCCTCGGGTTACTTCGCCAAGACCGAGTGCTTCTGCTTCACCGCGCAGACGCTGACCGCGGGCGAGACCCGCGACATGCCGGTGCGCTTCATCATCGACCCGTCGCTGCCCGCCGACGTCAAGACGATCACCCTGTCCTACACTTTCTTCAAGAACGACGTCCTGACCGAGCGCGAGCAAGCCACCGCCCTGGTCGCGGCGCCGTCGTCCGTGCCGCACGCGGCACCCTGACCCAGCAACGGATACCGACATGGCCCAGGCCCAAGCCGATCACCGAGACCCGAATGTCTACTTCGTCCCCCACGACAGCAAGTGGCCACTGTTCGCGTCGATGGCGCTGTTCGTCCTCTTCTTCGGGCTGGCGAGCTGGTTCAACGAGGTGTCCTGGGGGCGGACGATGTTCTTCGTCGGCTGCGCGGGCCTGATCCTGATCCTGTTCAAGTGGTTCGCCGACGTGATCCTGGAATCGGTCTCCGGCTTCCACAACCGCCAGGTCGACGGTTCGTTCCGGATGGGGATGGTGTGGTTCATCTTCTCCGAGGTGATGTTCTTCGCCGCGTTCTTCGGCGCCCTGTTCTACGCGCGCCAGCTGTCGCTGCCGTGGCTGGGCGGCGCCGGCGACGGCGTGATGACCAATGCCCTGCTGTGGGAGGGCTACAGCACGGCCTGGCCGACGGCCGGCCCGGGCGAGGTCGGTGGTGTCTTCCAGACCATCCCGGCCTGGGGCCTGCCGCTGCTCAACACCCTGATCCTGCTGACCTCGGGCGTGACCTTGACCATCGCCCACCACGCGCTGAAGGCCGACAACCGCCGCCAGCTGCTGGTGTTCCTGGGGCTGACGGTGCTGCTGGGCTGCCTGTTCCTGTTCTTCCAGGTCGAGGAATACATCCACGCCTACCGCGACCTCAACCTGACCATGGGCTCGGGCATCTACGGCTCGACCTTCTTCATGCTCACCGGCTTCCACGGCGCGCACGTGACGCTGGGCACGATCATGCTCGCGATCATCTGGTTCCGCTGCGCCAAGGGGCATTTCACCAAGGACAACCATTTCGCGTTCGAAGCGGTGGCCTGGTACTGGCACTTCGTCGACGTGGTCTGGCTGATGCTGTTCCTGTTCGTCTACGTGGTCTGACCGGGGTCGCCCCCAGGGGCGTCCGTCATGGAATGACGAAGGCCGGCGATTGCCGGCCTTCGTGTCTGCGCGGAGCGCCCTTGGCGCTCAGGGATAAAGGGATCAGCCCTGGACGCCGTGGGGCGTGATCCACCCCATCCAGATCGACAGGACCACGATCAGGATCAGGATCACGGACAGCGCGATGCGCCGGGTGAGCGCGTTCACGGTGCGCTTGGTGGTGCCCTTGTCGACCAGCATGTAGTACAGCCCGGCGCCGAGGTTCCAAACGATCACGATCAGGAAGGCGATGATGAGCAGGGTTTTGAGCGAGTCACTCATGCGGTTGGCCTCCACGGGGCCGTTGCGATCGCGCCAGTATGGCACCAGCGCGGCGTGCTGAGATGAGTCCGCGCGGCACCATGGTGATGGGCTGGACGCTGGCGCTTGCGGTCATCGCGGGCTTCATCGCGCTCGGCAACTGGCAGCTCGATCGCCAGCACGAGAAGCAGTCGATGCTCGACGCGGTCGCGGCCACCATCGCCGCACGGGCGCCACTGGCGCTGGGTGCCGCAGCCGATGCGGACCGGGGCCGCGGCTACGATTGGGCCGCCGGTGGCGGCCACTTCGCCGAGGTTCCCGCCGTGCTGCTCGACAACCAGCAGCGTGGCGGGCGCGCCGGGGTGCGGGTCTACCGCGTGTTCGTGCCCGAGTCCGGGAGCCAGCCGCTGCTGGTCGAGCTGGGCTGGCTGCCGCTGCCCGGTGACCGTACGCTGCCCGACGTGGCGCGACCGGCGGGCCACCGCGAGGTCGCGGGCCTGCTGGTGCCGCCGCCCTCGCACGGCATCGGCCCCGCCGGCATGGCGGTGCAGGACGACGGCACCCTGCTCGCCGTCGGCCTGGATCCGGCTGCGCTGGCCGCCCCGCTGCACCAGCCCGGACTCGCCCCGCGCGTGCTCAAGCTCGATCCGGAGGCCGGCTTCGGCTACCCCCGCGATCTCGACGTGCTTCCCAATACCTTGCCGCCGGAGCGCCACTTCGGCTACGCAGTGCAGTGGTTCGCACTCGCCCTCGCGGTGCTCGCCACCGCCCTGGTCCTCACTTTCCGCAGGCCCCGCACATGAACGACCCTTCTCCCGCTCCGACCATCCCCGTGCGCGAGCGCAACCGCAACCGGACGCTGCTGGTGCTGATCGTGGTGGTGTTCTTCGGCAGCGCGCTGGTCGCGGGCGCGCTGCGCTTCACCGGCTGGCAGCCTGCCGGCATGAAGAACCACGGCGAGCTGCTGGATCCGCCGGGCGACCTGCGCGACGTGGTGCCGCGCCTGGTCGACGGCGGTGAGTACGACTGGAATCCCGCCGAACGCACCTGGCGGATCGTGGTTGCCCCGCCGGCGGACTGCACCGACGCCTGCGTGTCGCTGAGCCACGACCTGGACAAGGTCTGGCGACTGTTCGGCCACAGGGCCGATCACGTGCACATCCTCTGGGTCGGCACGCCGCCCGAAGGCGCGCTGCGCAACCGTGTGTGGAACGTGATCGAGCCGGCTCCCGGGTTCACCGTGCAGTTCCCGGGTCTCGACGCGGGTGGCCCCGACGGCGCACCGGTGTATGTTGTCGACCCCAACGGCTTCGTCATCCTGCGCTACGCGCCCGGCTTCGATCCCGGCCACCTGCGCACCGACCTGGCGCGCCTGCTGAAACTGAAGTGATGACTGAACGCCACGTCCCGCAGCACGGGGTCCACCACATCCACCGCCACTTCCGCCGCATCGCCTGGCTGGCCGTGGCGCTGGCGCTGGGCGTGATCGTGTTCGGCGCCTTCGTGCGCCTGTCGCACGCCGGCCTGAGTTGTCCCGACTGGCCGACCTGCTATGGCCGCGCCACCTGGCCAAAGGTCGCCCAGCACGTGGTCGACCACGCCGCCAGCGCCATCCGGCCGTTCGAAGACCACAAGGCCTGGCGCGAGCAGGTGCACCGCCATGTCGCCGCCATCCTCGGGTTGCTGGTGCTCGGCATGGCCCTGCTGGCCGCGCGCCGGCGTCGCCACGGCATCGCCCAGGTCCTGGTCGCGTCCGGCCTGGTGGCCGTCGCCATTCCCACCTACATGGCAGGGGCGCACGTCGCGGCCTCGGCGCTGGCGGTGGCCGGCGAAGCCATCCTGCTTGCCGCCGCGCTGCGCTGGCGCGGGGGCGACCTGGGCCGGGAATCCGCGCTCACGCTGGCGGTGATCATCTTCCAGGCCCTGCTCGGCATGTGGACGGTGACCTGGCTGCTCAAGCCCGTGGTGGTGATGGCCCACCTGCTCGGCGGCCTGCTGACGTTCTCGCTGATCACATGGATGGCCTGGCGCGCCACCAACCGGCCGATCGTGCTGGCCTATGCCGGCCGGCTCCGATGTCTGTTGTGGGCTGCGCTGGCGGTGCTTGGCGTGCAGGTCGCGCTGGGTGGCTGGGTCAGCGCCAACTACGCCGCGCTGTCCTGCGGCGCCGGCAGCTGGTCGATCGAGAACTTCCCGCAGTGCGCCGGCCTGTGGCTGCCGCCGACCGATTTCCGCGAAGGCTTCGTGCTCTGGCGCGGCATCGGCGTGGACTACGAGGGCGGTGTGCTCGACGGCGCCGCGCGCATCGCGATCCAGATGGCGCATCGCATCGGCGCCGTGGCCGCGACCGTGGCGCTGCTGTGGGCCGCGGTGCGCATGCTGCGCACGCCCGGGCTGCGCACCTGGGGCGGGGCGCTGGCGCTGCTCACCGTCGCCCAGGTCACGCTCGGTATCCTCAACGTGAAGCTGTCGCTGCCGCTGCCGGTGGCGGTGCTGCACAACGGCGGCGCCGCGCTGCTGGTGTTCGTGCTGGTGTCGCTGCTGGCGCGCCTGCGGGGAGTGGACTGAGATGCGCGCCAATATCGACCAGTACTGGGAGCTGACCAAGCCGCGGGTGGTGGCGCTGATCGTGTTCACCGCGCTGGTGGGCATGTTCCTGGCCGTGCCGGGGCTGCCGCCGCTACGGCAGGCGGTGGCCGGCTTCATCGGCATCTGGCTGGCCGCGGCTTCGGCTGCGGCGATCAACCACCTCATCGACCAGCGCATCGACAAGATGATGGTGCGCACCGCCAACCGCCCGCTGGCCACCGGCACTCTGGCGCCGGCGCAGGTGCTGGCGTTCGCGGTGTTGCTGGGCGCGGCCTCGATGACGATCCTGATCGCGCTGGTGAACCCGATCACGGCGCTGCTGACCTTCGCCTCGCTGATCGGCTACGCCGTCGTCTACACCGGCTTCCTCAAGCGCGCCACGCCGCAGAACATCGTCATCGGCGGCATCGCCGGGGCCGCGCCGCCGCTGCTGGGCTGGGCCGCGGTCACCGGCATGAAGAACGAATGGGACTGGGCGCACGCGCTGCTGCTGGTGCTGATCATCTTCGTGTGGACGCCGCCGCACTTCTGGGCGCTGGCGATCTTCCGCCGCGAGGACTACGCGCGCGCGCTGGTGCCGATGCTGCCGGTGACCCACGGCGTGCAGTACACGCGCTGGCAGATCCTGCTGTACACGGTGCTGCTGGTGGCGGTGACCATCCTGCCCTGGGTGGCGGGCATGAGCGGCCTGTTCTACCTCGGCGGCGCGCTGGTGCTGGGCATCGTGTTCCTGTGGCACGCGTGGCGGCTGATGGACCCGCCGGACGAGTTCTTCGCCATGCGGGTGTTCAACTACTCGGTGGTCTACCTGATGGCGCTGTTCGCGTTCCTGCTGGTGGACCACTGGCTGCTGCCCTACCTGCAGCCGGGGCCGCTGTTCGAGCTGCAGCGGGTGGGTTGAAAGCTTTTTGCCACGGATTTGCGCGGACTTACACGGGTAGAGCAAAAGCTTTCTTTGGCCACGGATTTGCGCGGATGACGCGGATCAGTGCGAGGCGCAGCCCGACCACTGCGCCCTGCACCAGTTTTCTTTCAAAATTGGATTCGCGGCTACAACCTTGCCTCAGCCAGATCCGCGTCATCCGCGCAAATCCGTGGCCAAACGCTTTTCGCCTTTTCCTTCTCTTCGCTCTATCCGTGTAAGTGCGCGCAAATCCGTGGCAAAAAAGCTCTGGCTTCCGCTACTCGCCCGGTCGCGCCCGCCCCGCGACTTCCGCAAGCGTCGCCGGCGTGATCTCCCACTGTTCCGGCGTGTCGTACTCGAATTCCGCCGCCATGCGGCCGCTGTCGCGCCACAGGCGCAGCACGCAGGCGCCCCAGGGTTCCTTGCCGGGAATGCGGGTGGCATCGCGCAGGTCGTCGAAGGCGGGGCCCAGTGCGTCGTTGGACGGCGTCGCGCCCTCGTGGCCACCGTCGGCGGCGTAGCGGAAGCCGGTCATGCGCCGTGCGATGGCGCCGTCGCCGTAGCGGACGATCAACGCATAGCCGTGCCATTCGCCGTCGGACACGGCGGGATCGGCCACCAGCAGGCGGCCGATGCGGGCGATCAGTTCGTTCCGGTCCAGCGCGGGGCCTGCGTGCATGGGGGCAGTCTGCCGTCAGGCGGCGGCCCTGTCGATCATGTCCGGCATCCGGTTCGAGGCGATGGCGTCGAAGGACTGGCCGGCGCTGTTGCCGAAGGCGATCAGCGAGGGGTCGTAGACGACATTGCCGGTGGCCGGATCGACCACTTCGTAATCGACGTGGACTTCATCCGGCCGGTGCGAATCGTTGCGTACCAGGTCGATGTCGATCCGCACGTCCATGCCCGCGCCCAGCCAGTCGCTCCACTCCTGCTCCATCCGGGCGTAGGCGCCCTGGTTGAAGTTGCTGAACTGCGGGAACATGTTCACTTCGCCATGGCCCTGCGCGAAGCGGTAGGCCATGAGGTGGCCGACATCGTCGCCGCTGCCCTTCATGTCGTTGTCGGTGCGGAACCTGCTCTGGGCGCTGGCCTCGATGCGGTCGGAGTCGCGGCCGCGGCTCGAGGGCTCCCAGGTCAGCACGGCCTCGGCGCCGGTGGGGCGGCCTTCGGCGTCGAGCGTCCAGGTGATGTCGTTGACTTCGCCCGAGCCGGCTTCGGTCACGGTGCCGTGGACTTCGCCCGGCTCGACGTCCTCGACCAGCACCACGGTGTTGTCGGGCACCTGGCCGGTCAGGAACATGCGCTTGTACTGGGCCAGGTCGGCGCCGGCGGGGTCGGCCAGCAGGCTGGTGTGGCGGGTGAAGTCCTCGCGCTCCAGCGCGGGGGAGCCCGGGCCGCCGTCGCGCGGGGCGTCGAACAGCTGCTCGGAGCCGGTCATCACGCGCAGGCCTTTCTTCTCCGTCATTTCCAGCGACAGGCGCAGGTCTTCGATGGAGGCGAGGCCGTTGGCGCCGGCGAGTTCGCGGAAGGCCGGCTCCAGCGCGGTGCCGACATAGTCCGCACCATGCACCTCGATGCGCGTGCGCGGCGGGATGGTGGACGGGTCGAAGGGGTTGACCGCCTGCATCGCCCTCGGCGAGGCCTCTTCGTTGCGCAGCGAAACCTCGTAGCGCACGGGCACTTCGGTGGCGGCGCCGTCGGGGCCGCGCACGCTCATCTCGCCGCGGGCTTCGTAGGTGGTGTTCCACTGCCCGGTCTTCTCGTCGGTGATGCGCACGCTGGCCGGGTCGAGATCGAAGGCGACCTCGCCGGGCGGGGCGTCGAGCAGGGCCGGATCGAGTTCGGGCGCCTTGCCGGCGTCTGGGCGCAGCAGGCCGCCGATGAAGTCGCGCCAGGGCTGCGGCGGGGGCAGGGGACAAATCAGGCTGTTGGCTTCGAACGACATGGCGTCTGGCACAGCGGTGGTAAGCGTGCCGACGACGTTACGCGGCGTTGGCCGACGCCGCCATTGGGGAAAACCCCTGTGCCGGATGACGGTTCAATGACGGCAGGTGCCGGGCGGCGCTCAGCCCGTTGCGTTCCCGCCGGCCTGCAGCAGCTCGCGCAGCTCGGCCTTGTCGACCGCGTCCAGGCCGCCGTCGCGCTGCTTCTCCAGCAGCTCGTCGACGCGCTGGCGCAGGGTCTGGCGGTCGAGCTGGCCGATGGCGTCGATGAACTCCAGGCGCCAGCCGGCCTCGTCGCCGGGCAGGTCGAGGCTGGCGAGCTTCTGCAGCGCGCCGGCCTCCTCGCGGCCCTCGAAGTGGGCGAGCAGGGCACCGGTGCCGATGTCCGGCCGCGCGCTGACGGTGGCCACGAGTTCGGTCAGCAGTTCGATGCCGGGCTGGCGCAGGGCCACGAAGCGGTAGGGCGGCTGCAGTTCCAGCGCCAGCTGCGGGCGCTGCAGCAGCAGGGTGATGGCGCCGCGCACCATGCTGCGCCTGGGTGCGTTGCCCGCGGGCGCGCGGCGGGCACGCGAGGCCGGCACGTGCACGTTCGGCGCGGATGCGCGCGCGCCCACGCCGGTCAGTTCGGTCAGCCGCTGCTGCATCAGGTCGGCGAAGGCGCCATCGGGCAGCTGGGCGAGCATCGGCTTGGCGCGCTCGGCCAGCCGCGCCTTGCCGTCGAGCGTGGCCAGGTTGATGCCGTCCTCGGCCAGGCTGTCGAACAGGAACTGCGACAGCGGCGTGGCATCGGCCAGGCGCGCATCGAAACCGGGCGCGCCTTCGTTGCGGACGATCGTGTCCGGATCCTCGCCGTCGGGCAGGAACAGGAAGAAGGCCTGGCGGCCGTCCTTCATCCGCGGCAGCACCGATTCCATCGCGCGCGTCGCGGCGCGGCGGCCGGCGGCGTCGCCGTCGAAGCAGAAGTAGACGTCGGGCGCGTTGCGGAACAGCAGCTCGGCGTGGTCGGGCGTGGTCGCCGTGCCCAGCGTGGCCACCGCCTGGGTGATGCCGTGCTGGAACAGCGCCACCACGTCCATATAGCCCTCGACCACGATCAGGCGCGCGATGTTCTGGTTGGCCTGGCGCACCTGCCACAGGCCGTAGAGTTCGCGCCCCTTGTGGAACAGCGGCGTCTCGGGCGAGTTGAGGTACTTGGGCGAATCCTCCGCCTTCAGCACGCGGCCACCGAAGGCGATGGTGCGGCCACGGCGGTCGTGGATCGGGAACATCACCCGCTCGCGGAACTTGTCGTAGACGTGGCCGCGGTCGTTCTTCGACAGCATGCCGGTGCGCTCGAGCAGCGAGACGCGGCGCGGGTCGGTACCGAGCGCGTCCTTGAGCGCGGAGAAGCCGCCTGGCGCGTAGCCGATGCCGAACTGCTCGCGGATCGAGGCGTCCACGCCGCGGCGGTCGAGATAGGCCGCGGCCTCGCTGCCGGATGCCAGCGCGCCTCGGTAGAAGCGCGCGGCCTCGTCGAGCACCGTGTACATGTCGCGGGTGTCGGGGTTCTCGTTGTGCTGGCGGGTTTCGCGCGGCACTTCGATACCCGCGCGCCGCGCCAGCTCGTCGATCGCATCGAGGAACTCGAGGCGGTCGTAGTTCATCAGGAACGAGATCGCGGTGCCATGCGCGCCGCAGCCGAAGCAGTGGTAGAACTGCTTGTTCGGCGACACCGTGAACGAAGGCGAGCGCTCGTCGTGGAACGGACAGCGCGCCGAGTACTCGCGGCCCTGGCGCTTCAGCGGCACGCGCGCGGCGATCACCTCGACAATGTCCGTCCGGGCGAGCAGGTCGTCGATGAAGGCGTCGGAGAGGCGTGCCATGGCTCCTGCCATGATCGCACGCACGGCCACACCGGAACCCGCAACCCGGTCCCCGCACAGCGGGGGAAGGTGCCGTCCCCACGCGGACCGCTCCGGCTCAGCCCGCCGAAGGACCGTCCGGTAATCCCTGATCGGCCGCAGCTGCTGCCTTCCGCTGCCGCACCGCCCGCTCATCCAGCTTCCTGCGCACGTTGCCCAACCGCCAGCGCTCGTCGATCACCGCGGTGATCATCGCGCCCACGAAGAACACCACCGCGGCGTAGTACAGCCACACCAGCAGCACCACCAGGGTGCCCATCGCCCCGTAGGCGCTGCCCGGGGCGGCCTCGGCGATGTACAGGCCGATGCCCCAGCGCCCCAGCACGAACAGCAGCGCCGTCAGCAGCCCGCCAAGGAAGGCCTGGCGCCAGCGCACGCGACGGTCGGGCAGGTAGTGGTACATGAGCGCGAACGCGAGCGCGTACAGGGCCAGCGCCGCCAGGTTGCCCAGCACTGGCAGGGTGGGCGAGCCACCGAAGGCGATCTCCAGGGCCGTGGTCAGGGCCGCGGAGACCAGCAGCAGGAAGCCCAGGGCGATCACCACGCCCAGCGAGAACACGCGCTTGCGCAGCCACGCGCGCAGGCCGCCGCGCAGCCTGGCGCCATCGGTGTGGAAGATCGCATTGAGCGTGCCCTGCAGGCGCGCGAACACCGCGGTTGCGCCGAAGAACAGCAGCAGCGTGCTCCACAGGCCGGCCAGCGAGCCGACGTCGGGCTCGGCGCGCGCGTTCTCCAGCACGGTCGTGGCCACCACGCTGGCCCCGCTGCCGGCGATCGCCTGTACCTGCACCAGCAGCGCGTCCTGGGCTTCGGGATAGAGCGAAGCCGTCAGCCACAGCAGCAGCACCAGCAGCGGTGCCAGCGACAGCAGCGCGAAGAAGGTCAGCGAGGCCGCGTGGGTGAGGATGTCGACCTCGACGAAGCGCTGCGCGATCGCCCAGGGCAGCGACTGCTGCAGCCGGTCGAAGCCCGCCTTCAGGCGTCCGGTGATGAATTCAGCCATGGCGTGGAGGATGCGGGCGGCCCCGTGGACGCGACGTGCTGTGGGGCCGGCTACAGCCGCGATCGCCGCCATGGCGGCTCCCACAGGGCACCGCCATGGCGGCTCCCCACGGCAAGGCGGGCATTTCAGCCGGCCAGCGCCTTCTTCACCAGCGCCGACACCTGGCCCATGTCGGCCTGGCCGGCGAGCTTCGGCTTGAGCACGCCCATCAGCTTGCCCATGTCGGCCGGGCCGCTGGCGCCGGTTTCGGCGATGGCGGCGTCGACGGCGGCCTGGATCTCGGCTTCGCCCATCTTCTCGGGCAGGTAGCGCTGGATGACCTCGATCTCGGCGCGCTCGATCACGGCCAGGTCCTCGCGGCTGGCGGCTTCGAACTGGGTCACCGAGTCCCGGCGCTGCTTGAGCATCTTCTCCAGCGCGACGAGTACCTGGGCGTCGTCGAGCTCGATGCGTTCGTCGACCTCGCGCTGCTTGATCGCGGCATTCATCAGGCGGATCACGCCCAGGCTGGCCTTGTCGCCGGCCTTCATGGCCGCCTTCATGTCGTCGGTCAGGCGCTGCTTGAGGCTCATCGGGGATTCTCCGGTTGCATGAAACACGAGAAGCCGGCGACGCTTGCGCGTGCCGGCTTCAGGGGACGATACCGACCGCGGCGCGCGAGCGCCGGCAGGCCGGATCAGTACATGCGCTGGCGCTTGGTGACGTCGCGCGAGGTGCGACGGGCCTGGCGCTTCACCGCCGCGGCAGCCTTGCGCTTGCGCTCCTGGGTCGGCTTCTCGTAGTACTCGCGCTTGCGGGTCTCGGCCAGGACGCCGGCCTTTTCGCAGGTGCGCTTGAAGCGGCGGAGGGCAAACTCGAAGGGCTCGTTTTCGCGGACTTTGACGCTGGGCATTGGAATCTCTGGTCTGGGAATGCGCCGGTTTCCCCCCGGCGAGCCGCGTATGATGCCCCAGTCCGCCATCGCGCGCAAATGCTCCAGTCCGGGTCGCAGCCGTAGCTGCGACCAGCGCACCCCCAAGACCCCATGATCGTCCTCGGAATCGAAACCAGCTGCGATGAGACCGGCGTCGCCGTGTACGACACCGGCCGGACGGGCGCGGCCGGCCTGCGCGCGCATGCCGTCTACAGCCAGATCGCCCTGCACGCCGAATACGGCGGCGTGGTGCCGGAGCTGGCCAGCCGCGACCACGTCCGCAAGCTGCTGCCGCTGATCCGCCAGACCCTGGCCGAGGCCGGGCTGGGCGTGGGCGATCTGGAGGGCGTGGCCTATACCGCCGGCCCGGGCCTGGTCGGCGCGCTGCTGGTCGGCGCCGGGGTGGCGCGATCATTGGCCTGGGCCCTGGAGCTGCCGGCCGTGGCCGTGCACCACATGGAAGGCCACCTGCTGGCGCCGCTGATGGAGGACGACCCCCCGGAGCCGCCGTTCGTGGCCCTGCTGGTGTCCGGCGGCCACACCCAACTGGTGGCCGTGGACGCCATCGGCCGCTACCGCCTGCTCGGCGAAACCCTCGACGACGCCGCCGGCGAGGCCTTCGACAAGACCGCCAAGCTCATGGGCCTGCCCTATCCCGGGGGGCCGCAGCTGGCGGCGCTGGCCGAGGCCGGCACGCCCGGCCGCTACCGCTTCCCGCGGCCGATGACCAGGCGCCCCGGCCTGGACTTCAGCTTCAGCGGTCTCAAGACCCAGGTGATGCTGGCCTGGCGCGACAGCGACCGGTCCGACGCCACCCGCGCCGACATCGCCCGTGCCTTCGAGGACGCGGTGGTCGACACCCTGGCGATCAAGTGCGAACGCGCGCTGGACGAAGCCGGCTGCGACACCCTGGTGGTGGCCGGCGGCGTCGGCGCCAACACGCGGCTGCGCGCGCGGCTGCACGACATGGCCGGCAAGCGCGGCGGCCGCGCCTGCTTCCCGCGCCCCGAGCTGTGCACCGACAACGGCGCGATGATCGCCTTCGCCGGCGCGCTGCGCCTCGAGGCCGGCCAGCGCGCCTCCGACGCCGTGCACGTCACCCCGCGCTGGGACATGGCGACCCTGCCCGAGGTCGTGCCCGCGCACGGGTCCGCCGCGGCGCCGCGTTAAGCTGGTGCACCCGCCCGGACCGCGCGCCATGGACCACGTCTTCATCGAAGGCCTCGAGATCGAGGCCCTGATCGGCATCTACGACTGGGAGCGCCGCATCCGCCAGACGCTGGTGTTCGACCTCGAGATGGGCTTCGACAACCGCGTGCCGGCGGCCAGCGACGACATCGCCGACACGCTGAACTACAAGGCCGTCAGCAAGCGCCTGGTGGAGTACGTCTCACAGTCGGATTTCGGCCTGGTGGAGACGCTGGCCGAGCGCTGCGCGGACATCGTCATCGGCGAGTTCAAGGTCGACTGGTTACGATTGAAGCTCAGCAAGCCCGGCGCCGTGCGCGGCGCGCGCGCCGTGGGCGTGGTCATCGAACGCGGCCGGGCCGGCTGACCCCCCCGAAGTAGCGGAGATCCCATGCAAGCTCGATTCGAGGCGCTGCGCGAAACGCTCGCGCCGTATCCCTGGGCCTACACCCTGCTGATGCTCGCCGCGCTGCTGCTGGTGGCATGGCTGGCGAACTTCATCACCAAGCGCATCCTGCTGCGCGGCCTGCGCCACGTGATCGCGCGGGTCGCCGCGCTGGCCGGCCACAACGGCGACTCGATCAGCCGCATGCGCGTGGTCTCGCGCCTGGCCAACGTGGTCCCGGCGCTGGTCATCGGCGCCGGCATCGCGCTGGTGCCCGACCTGCCACCGCGCTTGGTGGCGCTGGTCGCGGGCCTGTGCCAGGTGTTTGTGATCTTCACCGTCGCACTGGCCGTTGGCCATGCGCTGGACGTCGCGAACGAGGTCTACGAACGCCGCCCGGACGCGCGCGACAAGCCGATCAAGGGCTACCTGCAGGTCGCCAAGATCATCGCCCTGGTGATGGCGGCGCTGGCCTCGGTGGCGCTGCTTGCGGGCGTCGACCTGGTGCACGTGCTCACCGGCCTGGGCGCGGCCAGCGCGGTGCTGATGCTGATCTTCCAGGACACGATCCTGTCGTTCGCGGCCAGCCTGCAGATCAGCGGCGACGGCCGCGTGCGCATCGGCGACTGGATCGAGATGCCCAGCCAGAACGCCGACGGCGACGTCATGGACATCGCCCTGCACACGGTCACCGTGCAGAACTGGGACAAGACCATCACCACGGTCCCCACGCGCAAGCTGATCAGCGACTCGTTCAAGAACTGGCGCGGCATGACCGAGTCCGGCGGGCGGCGCATCAAGCGGGCGATCTACCTCGACCAGCATTCGACCCGCTTCCTCGACAGCGATGAAGTCGCGCGCTTCCGCCGCTTCCGCCTGCTCGATGCCTATCTCGACGGCAAGTCCACCGAGCTGCAGGACTGGAACGCGAAACTGGCCGAGCGCGGCGCGGAGCCCGTCAACCGACGCCGGGTCACCAACCTCGGCACCTTCCGCGCCTACGTCGAGCAGTACCTGCGCAGCCACCCGGGCGTGCATCAGGACATGACCCTGCTGGTGCGCCAGCTGCAACCCACTGAAGCCGGCCTGCCGCTGGAGATCTACTGCTTCACTTCGGACGTGGCCTGGGCGGCGTACGAAGGCATCCAGTCGGACATCTTCGACCACCTGCTGGCAATCCTCCCCGAATTCGGCCTGCGCGTGTTCCAGGCGCACGGCGACGCGCCGGTGGAAGTGCGCCTGCGCGACGAGCGGGCGTCCGGTGCACAGGCCGGCGCTGCGGTGGACGGCGCGGAAGCGGATCCCGCCTGATGGGTCGCGCCTGCCTCAGCCTGGGCAGCAACGTCGAGCCCGAGCGGCATATCGCGATCGCGTTCGCCGCCTTGCGCGCGCGCTTTGGCGACATCCTCGCCTCGGCGGCCTATCGCACGCCGGCGGTGGGCTTCGACGGCGCGGACTTCGTCAACGCCGCCGCGGTCATCGACAGCGACCTCGATCCGCAGGCGCTCAACGACTGGCTGCACGCGCTCGAGGACGCCCACGGCCGCGACCGCAGCGGCCCGCGCTACGGCGACCGCACGCTCGACATCGACATCGTCCTGTTCGACGACCTGGTGTGCAGCGGCCCCGGCAACCTGCGCCTGCCGCGGGGCGAACTGCGCCACGCCTTCGTGCTGCGTCCGCTGGCGGAGATCGCGCCGGACATCGTGGAGCCGGCCAGCGGTCGCACGCTGGCCGAGCTGTGGGCCAGGTCGGGCGAGCGCGACGTGGCGATGCGCGAAGTCACGTTGCCCGCGGCCGAAACAGGGGGTCACACTTCCGGGGCCGCCGCCGTCTAGGTGAGCATGACGCGGTACCACGGCCACCGGTCGTGGCGGGCGTCGGGGCCAACGGAGGGAGAGACCCATGTTCGACAAATTCTCGCGCAGCTGGGAGATGGTGAAGGCGAGCGCGGCGGTGCTGCGTTCGGACCGCGAGCTGATGCTGTTCCCGGTGCTGTCCGGCCTGGCCACGCTGCTGGTGATGGCCACTTTCGCGCTGCCGGTGCTGGCCCTGAAGCTGTTCAGCGGAGGCCTCAGCGTGGGCGGGGTGCTGGTCGGCTTCGTCTTCTACTTCTGCACCTACAGCGTGATCATCTTCTTCAACTGCGCGCTGGTGGGCGCGGCGATGATCCGCCTGGAGGGCGGCGACCCGACGCTGTCCGACGGCCTGTCCGCGGCGCGCTCGCGGCTGCGCGCGATCTTCGGCTATGCCGCCATCGCCGCCACCGTCGGCGTGCTGTTGCAGGCGCTCAAGGGCAAGGACAACAACTTCATCGTGCGCCTGATCGGCAGCGGCCTGGGGCTCGCCTGGACGCTGGCGACCTTCCTGGTGGTGCCGGTGCTGGTCAGCCGCGACATCGGGCCGGTCGACGCGCTCAAGCAGAGCGTCACCCTGCTCAAGCGCACCTGGGGCGAGAACGCCGTGGGCCAGGTCGGCATCGGCGCCGCGTTCGGCCTGCTGACGTTCGTCGCCGTGCTGCTGTCGGTGGGGCTGGTGGTACTGGCGGCGCAGGCTTCGGTGGCGCTGGCGTTCGTCGTCGGCGCGGTGTGCCTGCTGGGCGTGCTGCTGCTGGCCGTGTACCAGGCGGCGCTGACCGGGATCTATTCGGCGGTGCTGTACCGCTATGCCGTCTCGCACGAGGTGCCCGAGGCGTTCCGCGGCACCGACATCGCCACTGCGTTCCTGCCGAAGCGCTGAAGGCTGAAGGCGCGCGGGGCGCGGTCTCAGCGCGCCCCGCGGCCGCCGTCGACGGCCAGCACGGTGCCGGTGGTGTAGCCGGCGTCGCGCAGCAGCCAGAGCACGGCGGCGGCGATCTCGTCCGGCGTGCCGGTGCGGCCGACCGGGGTCTTCGCCAGCAGCCGCTCCTGCAGCACGGGGTCGATGCCGTCGTCGGGCCAGAGGATGGCGCCCGGCGCCACCGCGTTCACGCGCACTTCCGGCGCCATGGCCACGGCCAGGGCACGGGTCGCGGACTCCAGCGCACCCTTGCTGATGGCGTACGCGGCAAGGTCTTCGCGCGGGTCGCGGGCGTAGATGTCGGAGAGGTTGACGATGGCGCCGCGCGCCGCGCGCAGGTGCGGTGCGGCCGCCTGGGCGAGGAAGAACGGCGCCTTGGCGTTCACCGCCATCATCCGGTCCCAGTGGTCGGGATGAATGGAACCGAAGGTGTCCGGGACGAATTCGGATGCGTTGTTGACCAGGGCATCCAGGCGGCCGAAGCGGCCCACCGTGCGCGCCACCAGCTCCGGCAGGCGGTCGAACTCGGCGAGTTCCGCCTGCAGCAACAGTACGCTGCCCGCGCGAGTCGCCTCAAGCTCCGCGGCCAGCGCGGCGGCCTCGGCCGCGGAGCCGCGGTAGTGCAGCGCCAGGTCGTAGCCGGCGGCGTGCAGGCGGCGTGCGATGGCCGCGCCCAGGCGGCGTGCGGCGCCGGTGACGAGTGCTGCGGGGTGGCCTCCTGGCATGGCTGGCTCCGTGATCTGGAGGCGACACCATAACGTCCGGCGACGCGCGTTTCCGTATCCTGTCGCACGTACGCAACGGAATCCCCCATGTCCATTCCCCCGCTCGATCCCGACGCCCAGGCGCACAGCGACCGCCTGCGCCAGCTGGTCCACGCCGTGATCGCCGATGCCGGCGGCGCGATCCCTTTCTCCCGGTTCATGGAGCTGGCGCTGTACGCGCCGGGCCTTGGCTACTACAGCGCCGGCAGCACCAAGTTCGGCCGCGCCGGCGACTTCGTCACCGCGCCGGAGCTGGGCAGCCTGTTCGCCGAATGCGTGGCCGAAGCGTTCGCGCCGGCGCTGCGCCAGCTGGGCGACGCTGCCACCTTCCTCGAGATCGGCGGTGGCAGCGGCGCCTTTGCTGAAGCCGCGATCGGGCACCTCGCGGCGATCGATGCGATGCCCGCGCGCTACGCCATCCTCGAACCCAGCGCCGACCTGCGCGAGCGCCAGCGCGAGCGGCTGCAACAGCGCCTCCCCGAAGCGCTGTCCGCGCGCGTGGAGTGGCTGGACCGACCCCTCGACGAAGCCTGGCAGGGCGTGCTGTTCGCCAACGAGGTGATCGACGCCCTGCCCACGCCGCGCTTCGTGATCCGCAAGGGCGAGGTGCTGGAGGAAGGCGTGGCCAGCGCGCCCGGCGGCGGCTTCACCACCGTCGAGGTGCCGGCCGATGCGCTGATGTCCGCCGCCGTGCGCCACGTCGAGCGCCAGCGCGACGAGGGCGCCTTCCCCGACGGCTACCGCTCCGAGCTGCTGCCGCAGCTGCCCTACTGGGTGCAGGCAGTGATGGGCGGCATGGAGGCCGGCGCGATGCTGTTCATCGACTATGGCTACCCGCGCCGCGAGTACTACGCCGCCACCCGCGGCCGCGGCACGCTGCGCGCCTTCCACCGCCACCACGTGGTCGACGACGTGTTCGCGCGCGTGGGCCTGCAGGACATCACCGCTTCGGTGGACTTCACGGCGCTCGCCGAGGCCGGCACCGGCGTCGGCTTCGACTTCGCCGGCTACTGCAGCCAGGCCATGTTCCTGATCGGCAACGGCCTGGAGCAGCGCCTGGCCGCACAGGAAGAGCAGGCCGCCAACGACACCGCGCGCTACGCCCTGCGCCGCCAGGTGCAGCAGCTGACCCTGCCCACCGGCATGGGCGAGCGCTTCCAGGCCATGGGCTTCGAGCGCGGGGTGCCGTTCGAGGCCGCGTTCCTGGGCGGCGACCTGAGCTTCCGCCTGTGAGCCGGCTGCGCCCCGGGCGCTCGCTCAAGCCGCTGCGCTATCCCCGGGCCTGGTGCGCGCTGTGGTGCCTGGCGATCGCCGCGGTGGTGGTGTTTTCGATGATGCCGGCGCCCGACCTGCCGTCGCCTCCCGGCAGCGACAAGCTGCACCACTTCCTGGCCTATTTCGTGCTGGCGGCGAGTGCGGTGCAGCTGTTCTCGCGCTGGCCGGCGCTGCTGGGTGCCGGGCTTGGCCTGGTGCTGCTGGGCATCGGCCTGGAGCACGCCCAGGGCGCGTTCACGGGCACGCGCATGGCCGACCGCTGGGACGCCCTGGCCAACACCCTGGGCGTGATCGCCGGCCTCGGCACGCGGCTGACGCCGCTCGACGACCTGCTGCTCAGGATCGAGGCGCGGCTGTTTCGCCAGGTCCCGGGCTGACCGCGCCGCCGGTCGTGCGCAGCGTGCGCGCGGCGGCGATCGCGGCGATGCGCGCTTCGCGCAGGGCAGCGCCGAAGGCGGGTCCTTGCAGACCCTGGTCGGCGATGTCCGCGCCGGTGACCGCGGCGGCGGCGTCGCGCAGGCGCACGAGTTCGTCCGCCTGCGGATAGGGCGTGTCGGCCAGGCCGGCGCGGCCCCGCTTGTCGGCCTCGCACACGGTGGCCAGGCGATGGATGCGCTCGGGCCTGCGGAAGCCGTCGCAGCGCGTGAGCAGGTCGTGCACGGTCTGGTCGCGCAGTTCGGCCAGGCGGTGCACGTTGAGGTGCTCACGGCAGGCGACCAGGGCCAGGTCGCGGTGCGCGGCCGGCGCCCGCAGCCGCTCGCACAGCGTGCGCACCGGGGCTACGCCGCGCCGTTCGTGCTGGATGTGGCGCGGCAGCTCGTTGGCGGGCGTGAGCGCCTTGCCGAGATCGTGCACCAGGGCCGCGAAGCCGACTTCGTCGTCGCCCGGCGCCAGCTGCGCGGCCATGTCGCAGACGAGTTCGATGTGCACGCCGGTGTCCACCTCGGGGTGGTACTCGGGGCGCTGGGGCACGCCATAGAGCGCATCGACCTCCGGCAGTACGGCCGCCAGCGCGCCGCAGTCGCGGAGCGTGCGCAGGAAGGCGGAAGGCTTTTTCGAACGCAGCGCGCGCACCAGTTCCTGCCACACGCGCTCGGGCACCAGCTCCGCAAGCTCGCCGCCGGCCACCATCTCGCGCATCAGGGCGGTGGTTTCGTCGGCCACGGAGAACCCCAGCGGCGCGAAGCGCGCCATGAAGCGCGCCGCGCGCAGCACGCGCAGCGGATCCTCGGCGAAGGCCGGCCCGACGTGGCGCAGCACCCGCGCCTGGATGTCGCGCTGGCCGTCATGAGGATCGACCAGGCTGCCGTCGCTGCGCTCGGCGATGGCGTTGATGGTGAAGTCGCGTCGGCCGAGGTCCTCTTCCAGCGTCACCGTCGGCGCAGCGTCGACCACGAAGCCGCGGTGGCCGCGCGCGGACTTGCGCTCGGTGCGCGCCAGCGCGTGTTCCTCGCCGGTGTCGGGATGCAGGAACACGGGGAAGTCCCGGCCCACCGCGCGGAAGCCCTGCGCCAGCATCGCGTCCGGCGTCGAGCCGACGACGACGAAATCACGGTCGCCCGCCGGCTGCCCCAGCAACCGGTCGCGCACCGCACCCCCTACGAGATAGATCTCCATCCCGCCATCATGCCGGGCAGGCAAAGGGCTTGCGCGTGGGTGCCGCGCGCCCGTGCATGCGGTCGCTCACCGGCACCGCCTGGTCGCCCAGCCGCCAGTCGTAGATCACGCTGAAGGCGAGCACGCGCGCCACGTAGTCGCGGGTCTCCTTGTAGGTGATGGTTTCGATCCAGAAGTCGGCGTCCATGCCCGGGCGCTGCGCCTGCCAGCGCGCGGTCGGCGTGGGGCCGGCGTTGTAGGCGGCGATGGCGACGTAGGGCAGGGTGTACCTGTCCTTCATCTCGCGCAGGTAGGCGGTGCCGATGCGGACGTTGGTGGCCGGGTCGAACAGCGACTCGGCGCCCGACCACGGAATGCCCAGGCGACGCGCCACGCCGGCGCCGGTCTCGGGCAGCACCTGCATCAGCCCCCGGGCGTTGGCCGGCGAGCGCGCGCGCGGATTGAACACGCTTTCGGCGCGGATCTCGGCCGCGACCCAGGCCGCGTCCAGGTTGTTGCGCGCGCTCTCGGCGCGGATCAGCGCGTCGTGGTGCAGCGGGAAGCGCAGCGTGTACAGGCGCAGTTCGTCCGGCTTGCGCTCGCCGCCGGCGTTGACCAGGCCGAACACGCCGCGGTCGAACCAGCCGTTGGCCTGCGCCATCTCCACCGCCATCTGGCGCTGGCGGTCGCTGAAGCGCGACAGCGCATCGCTCCATTCGCGCGTGGCCCAGGCGGCGCGTCCGATCCGGAACAGCGCCATCGCGCGCTGCATCGCCGGCTCCGCGGCCACCGCGGCCTGCTCGGCGGCGCTGCCGCCGTGTTCCAGCGGACACAGCGCATAGGGCTGGTCGATGCGGTCGGCGGCCAGGAAGCCGTGGAAGTCGGCGTCGCGCGCGGCGGCCGCGTACAGCGGGCGTGCCCCGGCGCGGTCGCCGGAGAGTTCGCGCAGGCGCGCGGCGAAGTAGGTCCAGCGCGACTGGCCGCGCTGCCCGGGCGTCATCTGCCCGATCGCCGCCAGCGCCGCGGGCCAGTCCGAACGCGACATCGCTTCGCGCACGCGCCATTCGTGCAGGCGCTCGTCATAGGCCGACCCGGGCACGGCGGCCAGGCGCCGCGCGCCGCCCTCGTTGTAGGACGCCACCGTCCACAGCGCGACCTGGTAGAGCACGCGGTTGCGGTCGGCATCGGTGAACTGCAGCGCCTGCGCCACCTGCGGCAGCAGCGTTTCGGCGGCGTCCGGGTTGGAGCGGGCCAGCGTGGCCAGGCCGTGTGACGCCGCCAGGCGGCTGCGCGCGGTCTTCGGCCACGCCGTCGCGCGGGCGTCGGCGTGGCCGAGGTAGGCGGCGTAGGCCTCCGCCTGGCGCCGGTCGTCGGCCGGCAGTCCGCGGGCGGCGGCACGCACCACGCCCGGCTGTCCTTCGGCGATCGCGGCCTCGATGCGCGCCCAGCGCAGCGCATCGTCCAGGCCGCCGCGCCCGGCCAGGGCGTCGAACACCGGATCGCAGGCATCGGGCTGCGAGCGTCCGGCGCCGCGCCACAGCTCCTGGACCTCGGCGGTCCACTCGGCATCGGCCGCGCCCGTGTGCAGCCGGGCCTCCAGCGCGTTGCAGGCCAGGGTCGCGGAGCCGGTCCCCGGCTCCCAGGCCGCGCGGAACCCCGTCCAGTCCTTGCGGCGCGCCAGTTCCCCCAGCCATGCGGCGCGGAAGGTCGACGCCACCGCCTGTCCGCGGTGGCGGTCGAGGAAGTCCTGTGCCTGCGCCCGGGTCAGGTTGGCGCGATCGCGGTTCAGTCGGGCGTGCCCGATCCAGCCCTGCAGCGGGTGGTCGGCGCGCAGCGGCGGGATCGGCTGGCCGATCTCGGCGGCGGTGAGCGCGCGCCGCGCGAGGTCGTCGTCGGCAAGCGCCTGCGCCCGCGCCTGCGGAACCGTGGCGAGTGGCAGCGCGAACAGCGCGCTCAGTAAGATGGTGAGCTTTCCTGGCGTCATGCAGAGGACCATGGCGAATGGGTCGGCTGCCCATCTTGAAGGAAGAGATGTGATCGAAGGGTTCTGGATGTTTCCGCTGCTGGGCATCGTCGTCGGCGTATCCGCCGGCCTGCTCGGTATCGGCGGCGGCCTGGTGCTGGTGGCGGCGCTGGCCTGGCTGCTGCCGCTGCTGGGCGTGCCCGTGGAGCTCGCCATGCACGCCGCACTGGCCAGCTCGATGGCCAGCATCGTGTTCACCGCGCTGTCGTCGGCGTGGTCGCACCACCGGCGCGGCGGCGTGCTGTGGCCCACCGTGCGCTGGATGCTGCCGGGCCTGCTGGTCGGCGGCTGGCTGGGCAGCCTGCTCGCGGTGGGGCTGGAGGGCATCGTGCTGCGCTGGATCGTTGCCGTGTACTGCCTGGTCGCGGGCCTGCAGATGGCCTTCGGCGGTGTCCGCGTCGATGCCGGCAGCGACGTGGCGCCCACCGGCCTGCCGTGGACCGCGGTCGGCGGCGGCATCGGCGCGCTGTCGGCGGTGGTCGGCATCGGCGGCGGCAGCATGACCGTGCCGCTGCTGGTGTGGCGCGGCGTGCGCCCGGTGCGCGCGGTGGGCACCTCGTCCGCCTGCGGCGTGGCGATCGCCATCGGCAGCGCGCTGGGCTACGCCCTGAACGCGCCGCCCGGCGGACTCCCCGAGGGCGCGGTGGGCTATGTCTACCTGCCGGCCGCCATCGGCGTGGCCATGACCTCGGTGCTGGCCGCGCCCTGGGGCACGCGCCTGGCGCATGCGATCAGCGGGCCGGCGCTGAGGCGCGTGTTCGCGGCCTTCCTGGTGGTCGTGGGCCTGAGCCTGGTCCTGGGCGGCTGATCCGACCAAGGGTCAACCCCAGGGCTTGCCGTCGTTTTACGTTTTGTTTACAACTGGGCTGCCGACGGCACGGGGGCAACGGGTCGGCGCCAACGCCACCAGGAGAGATCCATGGTCATCCCCCAGCCTCGCCTGCTCGCGGTCGCCATCTGCGCCGCGTTGCCCCTGATCGTTCCGGTCGCCGCTTCCGCGCAGGACGCCGACCCCACCACCCTCGACTCGGTCACCGTCACCGGCTCGCGCATCAAGCAGTCCGAGCTCGAGACCCATGTGCCGGTGCAGGTGCTCACCCGCGAGGACATTGACCGCAGCGGCTTCAAGTCGGTGTCCGACATCGTCCAGAACCTGACCGCCAGCGGCGCCGGGCTCAACACCAAGTTCAACTCCAGCGGCAACTTCGGCTTCCCGCCCGATGGTGGCGGCGTGGGCGCGGGCGCGGCCACGGTCGACCTGCGCCACCTGGGTCCCAAGCGCGTGCTGGTGCTGGTGGACGGCATCCGCTGGGTCAACGAGTCGTCCGGTTCGGGCGTGGGTTCGGCGGTGGACCTCAACACCATCCCGCTGGCGCTGGTCGACCGCATCGAAGTGCTGGAAGACGGCGCCTCGTCGATCTACGGCTCCGATGCCATCGCCGGCGTGGTCAACATCATCACCCGCAAGAACGTGCAGGGCGGCGACATCGAACTGCATTACGGCACCTACGACGACCTGGGTGGCGACACCTGGGGCGCCGACATGGGCTACGGCGGTGGCACCGACCGGCTGCAGTGGTTCGTCGGCGCCTCCTACTTCAAGCAGGAAGAAATCTCCTCGCTGGAGTACGGCCCGGCCAGCATCCCGGTCCCCGGCACGGGGCTGTCCAACGGCAGCTCGGCCACGCCGCAGGGGCGCTTCGTCTTCCTCGACCCCGACACCGGCCTGGTGCACGACCTGACCACCAACACCGGAGTCACCGATCCGACGTTCGTGCCCGGACAGGAGTGCGCGCGCACCGACGGCTTCCACTGCTTCGCCACCGCAGACCGCTTCAACTTCGCGCCCTACAACCTGCTGCTGACGCCGTCGGAGCGCAAGACGGTGTTCGCGCAGGCGCGCTTCGCCTTCACCGACAGCGTCGGCGGTTACATCCGCGCGCTGTACAACGAACGGCAGTCGGCGAACCAGGCCGCGCCGGAGCCCTTCTTCCTCGGCACCGACGCCGGCATCTACAACCACTGGGGCGAAAGCAGCCTGGTGATCTCGGCGCTGAATCCGCACAACCCCTTCGGCTTCGACCTCACCACGATGGGCGCCGATCCGAACCTGTTCCTGCTCGGCCGCCGCCCGGTCGAAGGCGGTCCGCGCCGCTACGAGCAGGACGTCGAGACCTGGTACGTCGCCGCCGGCCTGGACGGCAGCTTCGACGTGCGCGATCGCCCGTGGAGCTGGGACGTGAACGTGGTGCGCAGCGAGAGCAGCGCCGAGCAGACCAACTACGGCAGCTACAACCTGCGCCGCATCAACGAAGCCCTGGGCGATCCCACCGCCTGCGCCGCCATCGCCGGTTGCGTGCCGCTGAACCTGTTCGGCGGCGCGGGCACCATCACTCCGGAGATGCTCGCCTTCATCCAGCCCGTGGTCCGCGACGAGAGCGAGAACACCCTCACCCTGGTGTCGGCCAACATCACAGGCGCGCTGTTCCAGCTGCCCGCGGGCCCGCTCGGCTTCGCGGCCGGCTACGAGTACCGCAAGTACGAAGGCCGCTACCAGCCCGACCCGATCACCGTGGCCGGCGAGTACAACGGCGTCCCCTCGGGGCCCACGGCGGGTGATTACGACGTCAACGAAATCTATGCCGAGGTGGCGATACCGCTGATGTCCAACCCCGAGCGCGGCAGCGCGCTCGACATGAGCATCGCCGGCCGCTACTCCGACTACTCCACCTTCGGCGGCGAGAGCACCGGCAAGCTCGGCCTGCGCTGGCAGGTGGCGGAGGAGCTCGTGCTGCGCGGCTCGTTCGCGCAGGGCTTCCGCGCGCCGTCCATCGGCGAGCTGTACGGCACGCTGTCGCGCTTCGACGCCACCCTGGTCGACCCCTGCTCCGGCGCCGGTGCCACCCGGCCCGAGTGCGTGGCACAGGGCGTGCCCCCGGACTACGTGCAGACCAACCCGCAGATCTCGGTGGTGACCTCGGGCAATGCCGACCTGCAGCCCGAGACCAGCCGCAGCGTGATGCTGGGTGCGGTCTGGAGTCCTTCGTTCGCCTCCAACGCCACGTGGTCCGAGCGCATGGACCTGGGCCTGACCTTCTACAAGCACACCATCGAGGACGCCATCCAGGCACCCGACGCCCAGGTCATCCTCAACCGCTGCGTGTTCGATGCCGACCCCTTCTCGTGCGCGTCCTACGACCGCAGCGAACGCGGCCAGATCATCCGCTTCGACGACATCCTCGACAACCTCGGCACCATCCGCACCGACGGCTGGGACCTGAGCCTGGGCTGGCTGCTGCCCGAGCAGGACTGGGGCCAGCTGCGCTTCGACGCCAAGGCCACCTTCGTGGGCGAGTACGAGCTGGTCAACGAATCCGGCCAGGCCGAGCCGCGGGCGCCCGGCGTCGAGGTCAACAACAGCGCGATCCCGGAATGGACGTCGACGCTGTCCACGCAGTGGAGCAAGGGCCCCTGGGCAGTCGCCTGGACGGTGCGCCACATCGATGAACTGCGTGAATCCTGCGGCGGCGCCATCGGCTTCGACATCTGCGACGACAGCGCCAACGACCTCAACACCCTGGATGCCACCACCTACCATGACCTTCAGCTGTCCTGGAACAGCGACGCATGGATGCGTGGGATGCGCGTGTCGCTGGGCGTGAACAACGTCACCGGAGAGGACCCGCCGATCTGCCTGAGCTGCTCGCTCAACGGCTACGACGCGGCGACCTACGACCTGCCGGGGCGGTTCTTCTACGCACGCGTGGGGTTGAGGTTCTGAGCGGTCAGGGCGCGGCCCGTCGCAGGGCCGCGCCCGTGCCTCACGGCTGCTGGACGCCTCCCGCGCCCCCGGGAATTGCCGACTGCTGGTCCTTGGGCAGGATCGCAGGCGTCAGCACCGAGGCGGTATCCGTCTCCGAGGAGAAGGTGAGGAACGCGAGGTGCGCCTCGTAGCGGTCGAGCACGTCGTCGATCACCTGCTGCCTGGTGAGGCCCGTCAGGTCGTAGCCACCGGAACCGGTCTGCGTGAACACCTCGAGCCGGTAGTAGACGTCGGTCTCGCGCGACATGCGGCCGCTGAACATCGGCACCGGCGCCTCGACGATGGCGACCTGGTAATGGAAGGCGCGGAAGGCGTCCATCGATACCCGCAGCACCGGCTCCTCGATGCCGTGCGCGTTGGGAATGGTGGTCTGCTCGACCGCGTAGCCCTGGTTGCGGAACTCGGTGCCGACCTCGTCGAGCGCCGGCCGCACCGTGCGGTCGAGGAACTGGGTGACCTGCCGCAGCGATGGATACGCGCGCAGCTGTTCGAGCCGCTGCTTCCACGAGCGCTCCGGAACGTGTCCGCCGATCGGCGCCATGGACGGCCTGCGCAGCACCTGGCCCTCGCGTTCGGCCCGCTCCATCCGCAGCACCTTGTGGAACGACGCCATCACCAGGTACGCGATGATCGTCACCGGCAGGGCGAAGATGAGCGTCGCGTACTCCATCGTGGTCACGCCGCCCGCCAGCAGCATCGCCACCGTGAGCACCGCGGTGAGCACGGCCCAGAAGATGCGCAGCCATTTGGGTCCGTCGTGCGACGGATCCGGAATGGACGCCGAGAAGTTCGACATCACCATCGCGCCGGAGTTGGCGCTCGTGAGGTAGAACAGCAGGCCCGACAACGTCGCCAGGCCGATGAGGAACATCGCGCCCGGGAACATCTCCAGCAGCGCATACCAGCCGCGCTCGGGGCTCGCGACCGCGAGCTCGGCGAATCCGGTATTGCCCTGCAGCACCTGGAACAGCGCCGAATTTCCAAAGAACGACACGATGATGAAATCGCACAGCACCGGCGCGGTGATCGCCGCGATCACGAACTCGCGCAGCGTGCGTCCGCGCGAGATGCGGGCCAGGAACACGCCGACGAATGGCCCCCATGCGAGCCAGAACGCCCAGAAGAACAGCGTCCATCCGCCCATCCAGTCGGCGCCGCCGGGCTCGTAGGCGAAGGTCTGGAGCGTGCGCGCGGGCAGGGTGAGGAAGAAGCGGCCGATGTTCTCCACCAGCGCGTTCATGAGGAACGCGGTCTGCCCGGTGACGAGGATGTACACCATCATCGCCACCGCGCTCCAGAGGTTGAGCTCCGAGATCCAGCGGATGCCGCGGTCGACGCCTGACGTCGTGGCCGCGATGGTCAACACCACCGCCCCGACCACCAGCGCGATCTGCAGCGACAGGCCCTGCTCCAGCCCGAAGATCAGCGAGAACCCGACGTTCAGCAGCACCACGCCGATGCCCATCGACGTGGCCACGCCGAACACCGTGCCGACCAGCGCGATGATGCTGATGCCGTCGCCCAGGGGGCCGCGCACACGCTTGCCGAGCAGGGGGTAGAGCGCGGCGCGGATCGACAGCGGCATGCCCCAGCGGTAGGCGAAGTAGCCCATCGCCATGCCCAGCAGCGCATACATCGACCAGCCGGCGATGCCGTAGTGGAACATCGTCCAGACCACCGCATCCTGCATCGCGGCGGCCGTCGCGCCGTCGCCCGACGGCGGATACATGTACTGCACCACCGGGCCGGTCACCGAGTAGAACAGCATGTCGATGCCCACGCCCGCGGCGAACAGCATCGCGACCCAGGTCGTGAGCCCGTACTGCGGCCGCGAATGGTCGGGACCGAGCCGCACGTTGCCTTCCTTGGACAGCGCGACCCAGAGCACGAAGCCGACGACAAGCGTCATCGTGAGCACGTAGTACCAGCCCAGGTTGTAGGCGATCCAGTCGACCGCCGCCTTCATCGTCGCGCGCGCCTCGGCGGGCACCAGGATCGCCCAGATCGAGAAGGCGACGATCACCACCGATGAAATCGAGAGCACGCTCCAGTTGATCCTCGCCGTGCGGTGCTCGAGCAGTTCCTGCGGACCCTTGCTCAGGTCGCTGCGCGAGACCGGCGCGTCATCGTCGGACGCGCGCTCATGCCGCCGCCCCGTGCCGCCGAAGCGGCTGCGTTCAAGGGGTGGGGGTGGATTCGCACCTTGGGCCCCGGGGCGCTGTGCGTCCGATGGGGTTGCGTTGGAGGCTTCGTCGTCCGGCGGCTCTACGGGCATCGCTCATTCCTTTCCGGGGCAAGCCGCCTCCTACGGCGGAAGCTGGACGCGATCATGAACTTGCCCGGTATCCGTCTGCATGAATAGTACGCCGGAAGGCCGCCCCCCCCCGTTGTCCTCGTCCGCCAACGGGCACTACATCCGCTCGCCAGGCAGCTGGCTGGCCTGCCCGACCCAGTCGACGAACTGTTCCTCGTCGAACTTGCCCTCGTGGATGTCGAGGTAGCGGACGTCCTCGTGCTTCGACGTGCCGGGAGGTGGCGTCCTTTGTGCCGTAGAAGGGCGAGTTCCACTTGACTGCCTTGCACACGCCGGGGACGGTGCGCTCGACGAGTGCGTCCAGGCGGCGACCGACATCGCTCTTCCAGCCCGGCATGGCCGAGATGCAGGCCTGCACGGGGGCGTTGCCGTAGCCCTTGGGGATCTGGGGATTGCCGCCGGAAACGAGCGGGACTTTCGCTGTCTTCTTTGCAGTCATGATCACTCATGCAATGCCGTTAAAGACCTTCTGGACAACTCGCGTGCCGTGTGCCCTGGGGCATGGAAACCCGACAAACATCAAGAAAAGGCCAGCCAGGCTAAAGCGGCCACCCCGACGATCTGGATTGCAGTAATCGTCCAGAACAAGCCGGGATGTTCTGAGCGGCTGGCTTGAATGAGAGCGGGATACCAAAGGAGCTGGCCTGAGCGAATCGCCAGGATGGTGATCAAGGCCAGCAGCAGGGCCGCCGCGGAAAGAATGATAGTTCCAAGTGAGAGAGACATATGGGCCTTGGTTCCTGGGGACTGGCGCTTGAACCAAGCCGGTCCGCGAAGTGGGTACGTCGTGGGGCAAACGGAGCAGGTTCGTGACCGGATTAGTGGATTCTCATGGCGCGCTGGTCCCAGCGGAGCTGCAGTGCCTGCTTTCCGCGCCATGCTCCTATATGCACATGGGGTGCCCTGGCGTAGCCATTGTTCCCGACAAAGCCGATCTGATCGCCCGCCTTCAGGCGGGAACCCTCTTCTACTACGAACCCTTGCAGATGAGCCACGGCGAACATCGTGCCATCCGATGTTTTCAGGACAACGCCGGAAGCGCGGCTTTCATTCTGCTTGCCTGGCTGATTCGTCAATGGATTCACATGGATCCCGACTACATCGCAGTCGCAAGGTGAGTAGACGGGACGGTTCCATCCGTACCAGTCTTCGTTCTCTGATCCGTCGGTTCTATACAGCCTGAGAAAGAGTGGCTCTTTGCCTTCATCGAATGCGGTGATCATGCAGTCCTGCCCGAGGTCATCTCCGGGATAGGGGAGTTCGCCCGCAGCGTGCTCGGAACACATGTAGGGGTCATTGAACAGAGGGCGGGCCAGCACCTGCTCGATCGTATCTGGCGTAGAGACCGTCGCCTGCTCCGCATGGGAAGGGGCAGCGGTGATTGCAAGCAGGAGAAGTGCGGACGTGCGCATGCTTGTGTCCAGGGCTATGGCTGGAGGTAACTTACAGTCGGCCGCGCCGGACTTGAAAGCCAGAAAGTCCTCATGACTTCCCGCAGGGACTTGGCACCGCCAGGCATGGCTGAACACGTCTTGCGTGACATGGGAAGCAGCCCTGCCTGGCGTTATGCAGGTGCACATACGACACGGCATGATCAGTAAAAAGTTTCTCCAGGGCGCGGGTTACGCCGGAACCATCCTGTACATCTGCGGAGAGCATCATGTGATCCGAGCCATATGCCCGTATAGAGATGATGCGGCGTGTCACTAAGCCGGAACAAGGCCGGGAGCAAGAATGCGCCTTGTTTGTCGACGTCGGACATAGATCGGGCCTGAGGCACGATAGGGAGAGCTTGCCGGTTGATGCAGGTAATGCAACAGAAGAAGTTCGTCGCCTGCAGCAGCATCCTCCAGACTGACGCGGCAAGGGAATCCCTGGTCACTGTCGGCAATGCGTCTGACGTTGCCTCGGCCTTTCAGTTCCGCATCAGACAGCGGAAAAAGTGGTTCAAACTGTTTGTGGTCGATGCCGACCAGTTGGAAGATCGCTACCCTCACATGGTCAGGCTGCAGATACTCGCCGAATTCGGACTTTTCATCCTGGCTCCAAGGCCTGAATCAGGCCGCGCCCCGAAGGGGGTCGGCTTGGGCGAACTGTCAGGAAACATCGTCGGTGTACTCCGTAGAGACGCATGCTCTTTGCCAGATGGCTTTCCGATACCTCCACGCCCATACGGCATGCAACTTCCTCACCCGAGTTCGCATTCGGAGGAGACCCACCGAACGGCATCCCCTTGAACGAATTGTCAGGCAGCAGCTGCTTGTCCGGGCCGCCAGCCAAGGAGGCGGGCAGGGAGAAGCAGGATGGCCTGCAAGAACGCGAACATGGCGGAGAAAGTAATGCCAACCAGGCGAAACGGCAGGGCAAGCAGCCAGGCGATTGGCCATAGAACCAACGCCAGCAGGGCCAATGGCCAGCACAGGACAAAGAGAATGCACCAGGCAACCATGGCAATGAGTGTTCTCACAACGCTGCTCCTTCGCGGGATCGGACCTGGAGACGCAAAGGGTTGCAGTCCAGGTGTGGCGTGGCAACCATCCTTGCGATGGAACGGCCGGAGCCCTGGATCAAGCGCCAAATACGGCGACGAAACCTCCCGGCGGCCCAATTTCAGAACCAGGCCGGGTCGCGAAGCGGGTCCGGCTTGAATGAACTGTCAGCCCTGCGCTGCGAAGGACTCATGGTACGAGGAAGCCAAAGCGGGAGTAGTACATCGCGGCAGCGCCCCGACTACAACAGCCCTGAAACGAGACCCAAAGCAACCACAAACAGCATGGCAGCGACAATACGCTGGATGCCCGGCATGGTCATTTTCTTGAGGTAGTTGTTGCCAAGGGCCGCCCCAGCGAACGCCGCCAGAACTGCCGCCGCCAACAAGCCGTAATTGAAGTCTGCGCTCTCACGGGCAAGCGCGGTGGAGTAGATGGCCAGGCGCGAAAAGTCGATGAGGCAGGCGATGACCACGCCGGTTGCAATAAATGCCTCTTTGGTCAGTCCCGCGCGGGACAGAAACGCCGAGCGAAGCGCACCTTGCATGCCGGAAAGGCCACCAAAGAACCCGCTGAGCAAGCCACCCAAGGGCATGAACTGCGCTCCAAAAGACAGGTTTCGAAATCGCGGAATGAACTCCAGCGAGGCGAACAGCAGAAGGAGCAAACCCACCACCAGCTTGACCGGCGTAACCGACACCAATCGACCGAAGGCTGAGTAAGAGAACACAGGGTCAATGCCGGCGAGCCAGACCAGGATCCATGCACCAAGGAATGACATGACTATGGCCGGAAGGCCAAAACGGACGACGACATGTCGGTCAGCGTGCCGTCCGGTCAATGCGAGTTTGAAGAGACTGTTGAGGAAATGAACGATTGCGGTAAGCGCAACGGCCTGCTCGATGGGAAAGAACAATGCAAAGGCTGGCAGTAGCAGGGTGCCCAGACCGAAGCCGGAGAAGAACGTCAAGGCTGATGCCAGCAACGCTACGGTGCAGATGATCAAGTAGCTCATGCTGCAATCACCGCGATCTCCTTACGCCCGCTCCCATGATGCCACGGGCCCGGGTTGCGGACGAAACAGCGGGTGGCACGCTGGAGTGAGCACGCCGCTCCATTGGACAAGCACGGCGGGACTGCGAACGGAAAGCTTGCTTTGCAAATGCAACCACTCATATGCAACCTGGCCCGCGCTGACAGGGATTGGTTGAACAGCCCGGACTGGGCCGACCTTGGAGCGGTCGAAAGCGTAGCCTCGATAAGTTGCCTCGGCATGGACAGCGGCCAGATACGAATTCATGGCCGAGCGCGGGTGTGGATGTGCTTTGAAGCGCTCCAACTGAGGATGGCGAGTGTAGCCGCGCGTCTGGCCACGGAGCACTGCCTTGGCGAGCAATGTCTCACGCCAGAGTGCAACGAGCCCTTGCGGATCTAGATATTTTGGATGCAGTGACCAGAGACGCATGCAGTGGCGCCTAACGCCAGAGTTAAGCCGCGCTGCGTAGGGGCATGAAGCACATGGCAAGCTTTATCTGCCATGTGGTTTGCGCCCCGAAGCGGTGTCGGCTTGAACGACTTGTTAGGCGCCGATTGACACGCGCAGCCTGATGTACCAATATCTGGTACAGATAAAGGAGGACGTCATGGCCAGAAATACGAGCGTCAGCTTGGGTGATCATTTTGAGCAATTCATTGCGGGCCAGGTAGACACGGGTCGATACGGTTCTGCCAGTGAAGTTGTCCGAGCCGGGCTGCGTTTGCTCGAGATTACCGAAAGCAAGTTGGAAGTTCTACGGAACGCGCTGATTGCCGGTGAACGAAGCGGGCGATCCAAATATAGCTATGAGTCGCTCATCGCAGAGCTAGACTCGGAACAGCAGTGAGGCACTTTGACTTAACTAGGTCGGCGCAGGCCGACCTAAGGTCGATTGCGCGGTTTACGCAGAGCCGGTGGGGGGTGCGGCAGCGCAATGCGTACTTGAAGGAAGTGGATCAAGTCTTTCGTTCGTTGGCGAAGAACCCACTAATGGGAAGGGCTTGCGACGAGATCCGAGAAGGCTACCGGAAGTTTCCTCATGGGGTGCATGTGATCTACTACAAGCAACCGAGTGAGAACGAGCTGCTGATCGTTCGTATTCTCCACGCGACGATGGACGTGGACTCGAATATTGGCGCCTAACGCCTTATGTCTTGAGTTTCCCCTACCGTAGGCGCCGAGAGCCCGACGTGCGCGCCCGATAACGCCTCGGTGTCAGACCACCGTAATTCAGCAGGGGCCGCACGCCGGATCTCGCGCCCTGCGCCCGAA
>NZ_SJRX01000009.1 GCF_004352845.1 Luteimonas terricola | reverse complement strand
GTACATGGCCACGCTCTCGGCCGTGCGTTGGGATCCCACGATGAAGGCGCACTACCAGCAGCTGCGAGCACGTGGAAAGCTGGGCAAGGTGGCGCTGGTGGCGTGCATGCGGAAGCTGCTCGGGATCGTCAATGCGAGGCGCCGCGACGAGCTGAGGGCCGAGGGCCTGGCACTGGCTTGAGCGGCACGCTTCAAGACAGTTGCTGAATTAAGCCGCGCCGCGAAGCGGTGTCGGCTTGAATGAATTGTTAGGCCTGCCCGCACCGGAGTCCGGGGCCTCATCTATCAGGAACTCTACGGGAATTTCATGGCCACAAGCGCTCTTACGGGGCGGGTACCGCCATTGGGCAACAGCAGCGAGAATCGCCTCGCTGTAGCCAATCGGTTGGCCAGCACTGCGCCCGACCGGCTGCCAATCTGTCGAAACGATACTGGGCGATTCAACACGTCCGGTGCGGCCGATTACGAACGACACTTGGGCCTTTCCGACGAACTCGTTGTGTAACCGAGGTGGCAGCCTCGGAGCGACGATGGACAGAGGAGCAAGCTCAGACGAGCAGCTTGGAATCGGCCCCACACCAGCAGCCGCAGCTGACGAGCTGCAAAGAGATAGGGCTAGCAGGTTGCCGATTGCTCTCATGGCAGGCCTAACGCCAGAATTAAGCCGTGCCGCGAAGCGGCATCGGCTTGAATGAATTGTTAGGGCTCAAGCTCAGCCAGCCGAGCTCGCACCTTTTCCGAATCAATGTACTTTCGGACAGCTGCGCCATTTTTGCAGAGCAGCGCCCACGTACTTACGGCACCGATCAGGGCTCCGGCGAAAACGGCCCCAAGGAGGGAGACGACTCGCGGGATATCTAGAAGATGAGGATTCTGGAATAGCCACATTGCAATGACGGTTAGGGTAGCGAAAGAGACGGCGTTCAGCGCAAAAGCCTGCCATGACCACCTTCTCACCGTTGCCTCGTCAAGTGCCTCGAGGATCTGCTTCAGCAGCTTTCGTTCTTCAGCTTCAGTCACGATGATGTGTCTCTTGAGGCCTAACGCCAGAATTAAGCCGCGCCGCGAAGCGGTGTCGGCTTGAATGATTTGTTAGGCCGCGCTACCGGATAGTAAGTGCGGCCGTATGGATGCTGCCAAGGCATCGAGTGTGGCACGATCTGGCGATCCTGGCGGCGACGGGTAAACCTCCAGAAGCCGATCGGACTGCCAGCGTGGGTGAACATGAAAGTGAAGATGCGGCACCTCTTGGCCCGCCGCCTCCCCGTTGGAATTCCACACGCTTATGCCCTGACAGGAAAGCGCACTGGACACGGCACGGGTGACGTCAACTACCGCCGCCATCAAAGCCGCTCCAGTCTCACCATCAAGTTCGCGGATGTCCGCCAAGTGAGCTTTGGGCACCACCAAGATGTGGCCGAGGTGGAACTGCCGTGTGTCGATGAAGGCCACGGTAAGTGCGTCCTCTCTCACAAAGCTGGCCGGCGCGTCCTTGGCAACGATCTCGCAGAATATGCATCCGTTCGCCACAGCTCTCTCCGAGCGGCCTAACACCAGAATTAAGCCGTGCCGCGAAGCGGCATCGGCTTGAATGAATCGTTAGGCCGCACAGCCGTTAGCTCGACAGCCTTTCCCACGTAACCTCCAGCTTACTCTTGGCCCGCCGATGCCACCACTTAATCAATGCTTGGTGCCTCGGATCAATGCGGCCTTTGAGAAGGCTGCAATCCTGGATGCAGAAGGATGCGTCAATGCCCCCGCCCCGGATATGGAAATGAGGAGGTGGGTGATCCTTGGGGTAGATGTAGAGGCTTAGACCATTGACGCGACCGACAAGCTCTTTAATGAAGTAGAGGCTGCCATCCGTCCAGACGTTGTAGCCATTGCTTAAAAGGCACTCAAGAGCAGGCAAGGCATCTTCGACGCTCTTGGCGTCAGTGATTTCCTTCTCCAACTCATCGGGCATCCTTCTCATTGCGGCCTAACACCAGAGTTAAGCCGTGCCGCAGCGGGGCGTGAAGCGCATGGCAAGCTGTATCTGCCATGTGCTTTGCGCCCCGATGTGGCATCGGCTTGAACGACTCGTTAGGCCGCTGCTGCCTAGTCCTTGCGCATGACCAACGCGACAGCCCAACCCTTAAGCCTGACAGTACAACAAGTCGCAGCTTATGGGAGGGATCCGATTAGGAAGATCCAAGGACGCTGTCCTTCAGGGCAGCGTAGATCGCATTGCCTCCAAGCACCGTAAGCAGAACGCCGCCGATATAACCCCAGACGGGCTCTACAGTCGGAAACAGCGCGGCATAGATACCGATGCCAATCAACAGCAATCCGAACAACGCCGCGAAGATTCGCTCTGCCGATCTCACTGGGCAACTCCACCTTGTCGCGAACGTCAACGGCGGCCTAACACTCAAGTTAAGCCGCGCCGCAGCACTTGGCTCCTAGTCGCCGGAGCCGCGGACTGCTATGCGCCACTGACTGGACTCTCCTACTCAACGCACTTGAACTCAATACTTCCTCCGCCCATCTTCAAAGCATGTCCCTCATTCTCCTGGCGTTCGAGAAGTACAAATCGCAGCCCCTGATCAGTGCAAGTAGCCGAACCCTCCTCAATCAACGAACCCATGTCGGCGCTGTTAGCAACGCCAAACGGGCTTGGCTTCGCTTTAGTGGTCATGATGTAGGTGTTTTCGCCAGTACTAATTGCTCGCGATACTGTGTTCCCGCATGCGGAAACAGCCAGAACACTTGCGCATAGGACGAAGATAGCTCGGAACTTCATTCTGCTTCCCCTGTTAGGTGATGAGAGTGTGTATCAAACCACAAGTTGCGATAAGACTTCTGTGCGGCCTAACGCCAGAGTTAAGGTGAGACGCGTAGTTGAACGAAGCACATGGCAAGCTTTACCTGCCATGTGATTTGCGTAACGAAGCAGCTGGCTTGAACGACTCGTTAGGCCGCCGCTGCCGCACCCGCGCCGAACTCGCTGCAGCCCAAACCCAGGGAAATGCAGTCTGGCATCCGTTGTCGAAGCGCACTGGCGCGCAATTGCACCACCGCAACACAACACGAGTACCAGCAACAGCACCAGCAACCGCCTCAAGCTACAGGAAAGAGCGTCATGCAGACGGAGATGACGGGAAGCTCCTTAGGGAATTGTTAGGTGCGTGATCCTTGCCTCGCATGGAGTAAACCTCACATCTGCTCAGAATCCGCAAGGCTTGGCGCCCTGCATGGTAAGTGCACGCTCATATAGGTTGTCCAGAGCGGTGAATCGGCGGGTGCCTGATAGCGAAAAAAGTGATCAACAGTCGGGCAGCGAATAACGCCCGATCCCGCGCCCGCTTTTGGTTGGTCCAGCACAGAAATCAATGGTGCGTCCTGCATTGATTCAAGCGAAAGGCCCGACGCAGCGACTGTGGCCGCACCAATAGTATTGAAGTCGCGAGATTGGGCCATTAGTTCGTTTGACGTATCCCAATCTCCAGCCTTGGCTGCAGCAACGGAATCACGACCTGCTGAAATGGTGGCAGAAGTCGTCGCCACCGCCGATACAACAGACAGAACGCTAATCCATTTGCGTGCCCGGGCAAGACTTTCTTCCGTTTTGGGTGAAAAGATAAACCTAAAATAGAGCACCTGCTCAGCGAACTTGGACAAGCTTTGTTTCGCCGCTATGTCATCGTTGTAACTGTTGCAAAAGCGCTCGTGCAATTCGTGTGTGCCGGCCTCCCACGCAACCTTGTAGTTTGATAGGAATAAATTCTGATTAGCCGCAAAAGCTTCGTCTTTCTTAGCATACCTCCTGGATTCAGTCGCATTATTAAAATGTCTGAGGAAGCGCTCCGACTGCTTCTGATCTCGGACTAATCCCGCCGCCGCGCAGTTCTCCGTGGCAAAGTTCGTTTGCGCGATATAGAGAGCATAAGCCGGTGTCGGCTCGCCGTAGAATAAGCCGAGGTCCTTTGCTTCCACAGAACTGTTGGAAAGTAGTAAGAAAATAGCTAGAGCGGCAGGTAACTTCATATTGAAGGTAGTCCTAGTGGAGAATTTTTCGAAAGCCATCACCCGTGGTGACCTACCGCCCTGCTCGCCGAGCGGTTACTAGGTGTCGCAAGGTGCATAGCTTCGTGAACGCACCTAACACCAGAGTCAAGCCGTGCCGCGAAGCGGCATCGGCTTGAATGATTCGTTAGGCGCGTGCCTAGACACTGCTAAGTACGGCCGAACGTTGCTGCTCGTACTCCGCATCCGTGATCAGATCCTTCGACCGCAGCGAAGCGAGCTCTTGGAGCCGAGCTTCCGCAGACGGCTGTGGGGAGGCTGAGACAAGAACCGTCGATCTCGACGGTGCTGCAGGTTTTCTGGCCACTCGAACGATCAGCCAGATGACGAGGCCAATGCCAACCGGAATCGAAAGAGTGATGAGCACGATGATCCAGTGCCAGATGCTAAAGCTGCCCATGTGTTTCTCCCCATTCTTGTACAGTCCAGATCAAGCGCCTAACACCGAAGTTAAGCCGAGACGCGTAGTGGAGCAAAGCACATGGCAAGCTGTACCTGCCATGTGCTTTGCGCAACGAAGCGGCTTCGGCTTGAACGCATTGTTAGGCCTCATCCGCGGGCTTGCGGTACAAAACTGCGCCAGATTCTGGGGCAATGAGAAGCGCGACCTTATCCGTCGTGAAGAAGTCCACGGTGTGCGGGACGCTTGGTCCTGGGGAGATGTTGGTGGTGATGTGATCACTCGCAGCTCCCATGTCTCGACCCCAAGCGATGTTGTGGATCACGATCTTTTTTCCGTCAGTCAGGGCCGCCTCTGTAAGGCTGCCGCAGCGACCTTGGAGCAAGGTTGATACGTGATCCGCAAGTTCGCTTGTCATGAGGCCTAACGCCAGAGTTAAGCCGAGACGCGTAGTGGAGCGAAACACATGGCAAGCTTTACCTGCCATGTGTTTTGCGTAACGAAGCGGCTTCGGCTTGAACGACTTGTTAGGCCGCCGCACGCCGAACTTGCGCCCGACCTTGCGACAGCCCAACCCTTGAGCCGAACAGTACAACAAGTCTGGCCGAGCAGCCTGAGGCTTTCAGTTGTCCGGGCCGAAGCCGAAGCCAGCGGCCCGCGCGGCCAAGAACTCCCACCGCGCACTGCCCGAAGCCGCCCGGCAGGTCGAATCTTGCGAAGAGTTGCGCCTGTCCGAAGCCGAGGTGCTGCAGCGCAGCCTGCCGATGCCTGCACCGCGCGTACGAGGTGCAAACGCTGCGGATAAGCGAGGCGCTACAAATTGCCTGGAACCCGGCAACAACAGTGCGGGAAACAAGGCCTAACGCTAAGTCGGCCCCATTCTTGGGGCGGTAAAAGGGATAGTCGCTGCTGCGTGGAATCAGGTCAACAGCGAAAAGCGGCATGTAATCAAGGAGCTACAAGCGTGTGCCGGGTCGCGGGGCAGGGACTCCGGTCTGGACTATCAGTCACTGGCGAGGAGATAAATTTTTACCGCCGCCTTTCGGCTCGGTATAGCGGTCAACCTGAGGCCCAACCTAAGTAAACCCCTCTTTCGGGCCGGTATAGGCCCGATCAGAGCCTCAAAAATGAGGCGGTAACGAATACCGCTTCATTTTTCCCGGTATGCACGGCGCACGCGATGCTGCCGCGAGCCGCGACGATCACCCGCTCTTACCGCCGAACGTCCAGCAGCTCCACCTCGAACACCAGCGAAGCCTGCGGCGGAATCACCTTGCCTGCTCCCCTTGCGCCGTAGCCGAGGTCGGCCGGAATGTGCAGTTCGCGCGTGCCGCCCACGTGCATGCCGGCCACGCCCTCATCCCAGCCCCGGATCACGCGGCCGCTGCCCAGCATGAAGACGAACGGCTGGCCGCGGTCGAGGGAGCTGTCGAACCTGGTGCCGCGCCTGTCGGGGGCGGCCTGGTCGTAGAGCCAGCCGGTGTAGTGCACGCTGACCTCGTCGCCGGCGGCGGCCACCTGGCCTTCGCCCACCCGCATATCGATGCGCTGCAGTTCGGCGACGTCGCCGCCGGTATAGGGCGGGGGCTGGCTGCAGGCGGTGGCCAGGAGCAGGACAAGGAGGGTGGCGGCAAGGCAGGCGGCGCGGGTGGACATTCAGGGGGCTCCGGAGGCGATACGGAAGGCTGGCCCGGCGATCGTAGCGCCGGACTGCGTGGTTTTGGCCGATAGTGGTCGCCAGCCGCGTGTATGCATCGGCAAGGGGAGGAACAGGGGGCCGCCCGGCGCAACTGCGTGTTTCGCGGTGTACCGCGTCATTCCGCGTTTTCGATTCCTGACCGGAGATTTCAGCAATGAACCAGCGCAACAGGTTGTCCCTCATGCTCGGCGTTGCCGCCAGTGGCCTTGTGATGGCCGCCTCGGCCCAGGCCGCCACCTACGTGGTTGCCGCCAACGGCAACGGACTCAGTGCTCAGCAGCAGCAATCGATCAGTGCGGCGGGAGGGCGCATCACCGCGCACCTGCCGCAGATCGGCGTGGCCATCGTGGAGTCGGATGCGGCCGGGTTCGCCGCGGCGGCGAGCGCGATTCCCGGGCTGGCGTCGGTGACTGCGGACGTCAGGCTGCAGTTCGACATTCCGGACCACCTGTCCATCACCGACGGCGAGATCGGACCGGACTACGCCAATCCGCCCGGCTCGGGCGACAACGATGTCCGCTTCGAGTTGCAGTGGGGCGCCAAGGCGATCGACTTCGCAGGGGCCTGGAACGCCGGTTGGCGCGGCGACGGCGCGACCATCGCGGTGCTCGACTCGGGTATCGCCTGCCTGCACCCGGACATCGCCCCGAACCTTGACCTCGCCAGTTCGACCTCGTTCGTGCCAGGCGAGGGCGTGTGCCGGGCGCTGGTCGGCGGGTTCAACCACGGCACCCACGTGGCCGGCATCGCCGCCGCGCCCGACAACGGCATCGGCACGATCGGCGTGGCGCCCGAGGCCCGGATCATCGCGGTCAAGGTGCTGTCCGAATTCACCGGCAGCGGCGACTTCGCCGGCATCATCCAGGGCATCGTGCACGCCACCGACGCGGGCGCGAACGTGATCAACATGAGCCTGGGCGTGCAGGGCGGCCTGCCGGTCGGTGGCGCCGAGATCGCCGCCCTGGTCAACGCGACCAAGCGGGCGACACAGTACGCGCGCAAGCAGGGCGTGCTGGTGGTGGCCTCCGCGGGCAACGACGCCCGCGACATGGACCACGACGCCAACGTGATGCCCTTCCCGGCCGGGCTGCCGGGCGTGCTGGCGGTGTCGGCAACGGCCCCCGACGCCTGGGGCCTGGACCTCGCAGGCGCTGACCTGGACCTGCCGGCGAGCTACACCAACTACGGGCGTTCCGAGGTCGGCCTGGCCGCACCGGGCGGCGACTTCGACTCCGAAGTGGAGAGCCTGTGCATTGTCGGCGGCGTTGCAAACCCGTGCTGGGTGTTCGACGGCGTGTTCGCGCCGGGCGGCTACGCCATCCAGGGTGGCCAGGTGTTTGCCAGCTACTCGTGGGCGGGCGGAACCAGCATGGCCGCGCCGCACGTGTCGGGCGTCGCGGCGCTGGTGTATGGCAAGTACCCGGGGATCAAGCCGGCCCAGGTCGAGTCGATCCTGCGCCGCACCGCCGATGACCTTGGCCAGCCGGGCAACGACCCGTTCTATGGCGCGGGACGGGTGAACGCGGCGGCGGCTGTCGCCAACTGACGATGGCGGGCACGCGGGCGGCAGGTCCGCCCGCGTGTTGTCGGCCGGAACACGCCGGCCGGTGCCACGGTCAGGGTCGGCAGGATGGCGGGGAGGGGCGGGGTGGATGGGCCTCAGCGCTTCAGCGCCGCGCCGGGCACGTCCAGCTCCACCGACAGCGCCAGGTGATCCGAGAACGCCGCCGGAAACGCCTGCATGTCGCGGCAGCCCAGGGTGTCGCTGACCAGGATGTGGTCGATCGCCTTCTGCGGCTTCCAGCTCGGGAAAGTGTGCACCATGCACGACGGTGGCTCGAGCCGCGTCTGCCGGAACAGGGCCTGCATTTCGGGACGGTCGACCGTGCAATTGAAGTCGCCCATCAGCACGGCGTGCGGGGTGTCGGACAGCAGCTCGCCGATGAAGGAGAGCTGCGAGGCCCGCGACTGCGCGCCCAGTGAGAGGTGGGCCACTGCGATGGTCAGGCCTTCGTCGCCTTCGCCGAAGCGCGCCACCAGCACGCCGCGGCCGGAGATGCGGCCGGGCAGGGCGTGCACGGTGATCTCGAGCGGCTCGAACTTGCTCAGCAGGCCGTTGGCGCTGGAAGCGAACTGGCCCACGCGGCGGTTGGGCTGGTGGGTCCAGTAGTCGAAGCCGCCGCGTTCGGCCAGGTAGTGGGTCTGGTTGGTGAAGCCGGAGCGCCAGCTGCCCGGGTCGGCCTCCTGCAGGCCGACGATGTCGTGGCGCCCGGCCAGCTTGGCGATGGCGTCGAGCATGCCGCGCTTGTTGCCGGCGGGCAGCACGTGCGACCAGCTGCGGGTGGCGTAGTCGCTGTAGCGGCGGGTGCTGGAGCCGGCCTGGATGTTGGCGCTGAGCAGCTTCAGCCGCTGCGGCGCGGTGTCCGTGTCGACAGCGGCCGCAGGGATGGGCGCAGGCACGATCACCTGCGCCGCAGTGTTGGCGTCAGTGCGAGCCACCGGCCTGGGCGGCTGCGCGCTCGCGCGCGACCAACTGGTCGGTGATGCGCAGGATGTCCTCCAGGCTGCGGCCGCGCACCTTGTACTTGCCGTTCACCACCACGGTGGGCGTGGCGTCGATGCCGCTGCGGATGATGAACTGCTTGGTGCGCGCGATCTGCGCGTTCACCGCGAAGCTGTCGATGGTGCCGCGGAGCTGGCCGGCGTCGGCGCCGTGCTTGCCCATGAAGGCGATGATGTCGTCGGCGCTGGCGTTCGGGCGCAGGCTGCGCTCGATGTGCATGGCGTTGAACAGCGGCGTGTGCACGCTGTCGATCACGCCGATGGACTCGGCGGCGAAGTAGGCCTTCGGGAAGTTGTCCTGCTCGTAGAACACGGCCGGCAGCATGGTGAAGCGCACGTCGGCGGGCAGGCGGCGCTTCCAGGCGTTCACCAGCGGGTCGAAGGCCGCGCAGTGGCCGCAGGAGTAGGCGAACACTTCGACCACCTCGACCTTGCCCTCCAGCGGGGCGAAGGGCTGGCCGCCGGGGATCTCGACGTAATCGGTGCCGGGCACCAGGGCCGGGCCCTGCTGTGCGGCCTGCGCGGCGGAGGCCACGGCGGCTTCGGCGGCGGGATCCTGGGCGGCCGCTGCGGGCTCGCCTTCGGCCGCGGCGTCGGTGGTGGGCTGTGCGGCGTCGGTCGCGGTGGCATCGGCCGCCGGTTCGTCGGCGATCGCGGCATCGGCGGCCGGAGCCGGGGCTTCGGTCTGCGGCGCGGGGGCCGGCGCGGTGTCGGCAGGCGTGGTCTCGCCGCCGCAGGCGACGAGCAGCAGGCTCAACATCAGGGGGGCGAACAGCAGGCGTTGGGTCATGGCTTGGACTCGTGTAGTGCGGAAGTTCCGGGATCGTTGTGGCCCGCGGTGCGCTCGCGCGCGACCAGCAGGTCGGTGATGCGGAGCATGTCGCCGAAGTTGCGGCCGATCACGCGGTAGCGGCCGTTGACGATGATCGACGGTGTGCCCTGAACGCCGGCGGCGAGGACGAACGCACGCGAAGCCTCCATGCGCGCATCGACCTCGGGCGAACGCATCGCCAGGGCCACCGCGGCCCGGTCAAGGCCGAAGCCCGCGTAGAGCGTGGCGAACTCGTCCACGGACGCGCCGCGCGACGGCAGCGACTGCCTGGTGTGGATGGCGGGGTAGGTGGGTTCATGCGTGCGTGCCAGCGCGCCCAGCGACTCCGCGGCGAAATATGCGCGGGCGTAGGCGTCGCTGTGCGTGAACGCCGCAGGCAGGTAGCGGAAGGCGACATCGGCGGGCAGCTTGCGCTGCCAGGCCGAGAGCTGCGGCTGGAAGTCGTTGCAGACGTGGCACCAGTAGGCGAACACCTCCACCACTTCGACCTTGCCCGGCTCGGCGGCCAGCGGCTGGCCGCCGGCGATGGCGACGAAGTCGCGGCCCTCGACCAGACCGTCGGCGGCGCGCGCAGACCCCGGGGCAAGCAGCGCGCAGGCGGCGAGCGCCAGGGCGAACAGGGCGGGGAACAGGCGCTGGGTCATCGGCTCGGGTCCTCGAAAAAGAAAGCGCCGGCACAGGTATCTGGCCGGCGCTGCGATTCACATATTGTGAATGCCATCGACCCGCGGGGGTCGGGCGGCCGTCACGGAGTCTGGAGCTCGGCACCTGCACCCGCGGCGGCCGGCTCGGCGTCCGCGGCCGGTTCGGCGTCGGCCGCCGGCTCGATGTCATCGGCGCCGGCTTCGGGCGTGGCCGGGACAGCGGGGGCCGGCATGCTGGCGATCGCGGCCAGGGTGGCGTCGTCGGGACGCGTGTGCAGGCCCTGCATGTAGCTCGACAGCGCGCTGATCTCTTCGTCGGTCAGCTCGGAAGCGATGTCGGCCATGATGTCGTACATGGCGGTTTCGCGCTCGGTGCTGGTGCCGGCGCGGTATTCCTCGAGGCGGCGCGCGGTGTACCAGGACTGCTGGCCGCCGACGTGCGGGTAGGCCGGGCCGGGATTGCCGGCGCCCGAGGGGCCATGGCAGGCCATGCAGGCGGGAATGCCGCGCTCGAAGTCGCCGCGGCGGAACAGCTGCTGGCCGATCTCGTAGAACTTCATGCCCTCGTAGGGGCCCTCGGTGACCACGGTGTCGTCGGCGATGCCCGCCGAGGTCGGCTGGGTGGCGTAGTGCGCGCCGACGTCGCGCATGTCCTGCGGCGACAGCATCGACGCGAAGGGCTGCATGATCGCGTTGGCACGCTCACCGCTCTTGAACAGCGCCAGCTGGCGGGCCATGTACCGCTCGCTCTGGCCGCCGATGTTGGGATAGATCTCGGGGATGGTGCTGGCGCCGCTCACGCCGTGGCAGGCGGCGCAGACGGCGGCCACCGTGGCGCCGTTCTGGGCGTTGCCCGGAACGGTCGTGGCCAGCTGCGCCAAGGCGTCGACCGCCTCGAGCGGCAGGGTCTCGACCGGCTCGGCCTCCTCCAGCGGGGCGACCGTGGTCTGGGCGAAGGCGACGGCGCCGACCGCCAGGGCGGCGAATCCGACGAGGAGGTAGCTGCGGGCGTGACGCATCTGGCTGAACTCCGGGAAACTGAGGCACCGGGCCGGGGGCACGGTCGCAAGGCCTGTCATTATCCGGTCGCCGGCTCGGCACGGTCAAACCGGCCCCGGTGGCGTTCCGTGCGATCCTGTACGCCATGGCCAATCCCCTTGCCCGCGCCCAGTACATGCTGGCGGCGCACCTTCCCCGCCAGCTGCCTCCCGATGGCGGCTTCGAGGTGGCCTTCGCAGGCCGCTCCAACGCCGGAAAATCCAGCGCGCTCAACGCCCTGTGCCAGCAGAATGCGCTGGCGCGGGTGTCGAAGACGCCCGGCCGGACCCAGCAGCTGGTGTATTTCGAGATGCCCCAGCACCCCGACCGCTTCCTGGTGGACCTGCCCGGCTATGGCTACGCGAAGGTCCCGCACGACCTCCGCGAGCATTGGCAGGCCTTCCTCGACACCTATTTCCGCACCCGCCTCGCGCTGCGCGGGCTGGTGGTGGTGATGGACATCCGCCATCCGCTGAAGGACTACGACCGCCACATGCTCAATTACACGGTCGAACGCGGCCTGCCGGCGCATGCCCTGCTCACCAAGGCCGACAAGCTCTCGCGCGGCGCGGTCGGCAACGCGGTGCAGGCGGTGCGGCGCGACCTGGCCCAGTCCTTCGGCGACACCGTCAGCGTGCAGGCGTTCTCGGGCGAATCCAAGCTGGGCGTCGACGAGGCACGCGGGGTGATCTGCAGCTGGCTGGAGATTCCGGCCAACTGAGTGATTGCGCCGGTTGCGGCGACGCTGTAACCCGGTGGCATGGCCGGTCGCGCGCGTGCCGCGGGATATAGTGGCGGCTTCCGCGCCGGCCGCGTCCGGCGGCCTTGCAACCTGCGTCGACGAGTCCGCCACGTGTCCAATCCAAGCAACAGCCCAGACGCCCCGATCCGCTCGCGCGACGAGCTCGTCGCCTACCTTGCCGATGGCTGCAAGCCGCCGGCCGACTGGCGCATCGGCACCGAGCACGAGAAGTTCGGCTTCCGCCTCGACGACCTGCGTCCGCCAGGCTACGAGGACGAGCGCGGCATCGGCGCGCTGCTCGACGGCCTGACCCGCTACGGCTGGGAGCGCGTGGAGGAGCACGGCAAGGTGGTGGCGCTGCTGAAGGACGGCGCGTCGGTCACGCTGGAACCCGCCGGCCAGCTGGAGCTCTCCGGCGCGCCGCTGGAAACCATCCACGACACCTGTCGCGAAGTGGGCAGCCACCTGTTCGAGGTCAAGGCGGTGGCCGACGAGCTGCGCCTGGGCTTCCTCGGCATGGGCTTCCAGCCGAAGTGGACGCGCGCGGACATGCCGTGGATGCCGAAGGACCGCTACAAGATCATGCGCGCCTACATGCCCAAGGTCGGCGACCTCGGCCTGGACATGATGACGCGCACCTGCACCGTGCAGGTCAACCTCGACTTCTCCACCGAAGCGCAGATGGTGAAGATGTTCCGCGTGTCGCTGGCGCTGCAGCCGATCGCGACCGCGCTGTTCGCCGATTCGCCCTTCACCGAGGGCAAGCCCAACGGCTACCTCAGCTACCGCTCGCACATCTGGACCGACACCGATCCCGACCGCACCGGCATGCTCGATTTCGTGTTCGAAGACGGCTTCGGCTTCGAGCGCTACGTCGATTACCTGCTCGACGTGCCGATGTACTTCAGCTACCGCGACGGCGTGTACCACGACGCCAGCGGGCAGTCGTTCCGCGATTTCATGGCCGGCCGGCTGCCGGTGCTGCCGGGTGCGCTCCCGACCATGCGCGACTGGACCGACCACATGACGACCTCGTTCCCGGAGGTGCGCCTGAAGCGCTTCCTGGAGATGCGCGGCGCCGACAGCGGCCCCTGGAACCGCATCTGCGCGCTGCCCGCGTTCTGGGTCGGCCTGCTGTACGACGATGCCGCGCTGGACGCCGCCTGGGACCTGGTGAAGGACTTCAGCCTGGCCGAGCGCCACGCGCTGCGCGACGGCGTGCCGAAGCAGGCGTTCAAGCTGCCGTTCCGCGGCGGCACCGTCCGCGACCTCGCCCTGCGCGCGCTGGAGATCTCCGCCGCCGGCCTTGCCCGCCGCAACCGCCGCAACGACCAGGACCAGGACGAGCGCCACTTCCTCGCGCCGCTGATCGAGTTCGCCCAGGCCAACGAAACCCCGGCCGAGCGCAAGCTCGCGCTGTACCACGGCGAGTGGGGCGGCGACATCGATCGCGTCTTTCGCGAGTTTGCGTACTGAGCGGGAAGAGCTTTTGCCACGGATTTGCGCGGATTCACACGGATAGAGCAAAGGCAGAGGAAAAAGCTCTTTGCCACGGATTTGCGCGGATTACGCGGATCTTGCTGAGGCAAGCGCTAGCACCATGCTCTGCACCTGATTTTTCCTTCAGTTGGGCTTTCGGCAACAATCTTGCGTCGGTCAGATCCGCGTAATCCGCGCAAATCCGTGGCAAAAAGAGCTTCTCATCTTCTTCTGCTCTATCCGTGTGAATCCGCGCAAATCCGTGGCAAAAAATGATCTGTCCACACACCACGGTGTAGCCTTCGGGCATGAGCATTCCTTCCGATAGCCGTGACGCGCCGCTGCGGGAGCAGCTGGAATTTGCCGGGACCGATGCGCTGCTGCGCGATGACGTGCGCAGGCTCGGGGCGATGGTGGGCGACATGCTGGCCGAGCAGGTATCGCCGGCGCTGCTGGAGCAGGTGGAGGCGGTGCGGCGGGCGGCGATCGCTCGGCGCGAGAACGGGGAACCGGTGGATGCGCTGGCCGGCGAGCTGGCGCAGGTGTCGCCGGACAATGCCGATGCGCTGGTGCGGGCGTTTTCGGCGTGGTTCGGCGCGATCAACCTCGCCGAACGCGTGCACCGCATCCGCCGCCGGCGCGACCACCAGCGTAGCGATGAAGGGCCGCAGCCCGGTGGGCTGGAGGCGGTGCTGGGCGCGCTGCACGCCGATGGCGTGACGCTCGAAGAGCTGGAGGCGCTGCTGCCGGGACTGTGGGTCGAACCCGTGTTCACCGCCCATCCCACCGAGGCCGTGCGCCGTGCGCTGCTGGCCAAGGAGCGCGTGATCGTCGAGCGGCTGGTCGCCGACATCGACCGCACGCGCACGCCCGACGAGCGCTTGAGCGACGAATCGCGCATGCGCCAGGCGCTGGCCACGACGTGGCAGACCTCCGAGGCGCCGATGCTGAAGCCGACGGTGACCGACGAGGTCGACCACATCGGCCACTACCTGGGCGTGCTGTTCCGGGTGCTGCCGGCGTTCTATGAAGTCTTCGCCGACGCGGTGGAGGCGGCCTGGGGGCGGCGCATCGCGCTGCCCAACGTGCTGCGCTTCGGCACCTGGGTGGGCGGCGACATGGACGGCAATCCCAAGGTCGGCGCGGCGACCATCGAGGCGGCGCTCGCCGCGCAGCGCGCGCAGGTGCTGGGGCAGTACCGCGATGAGCTGCGCGCGCTGGGCCAGGTGCTGACCCAGACCCGGGACCGTGCCCACATCGATACCGCGGTGGAGGAGCGCCTGGCGCAGTACCGGGAGGCGATGCCCGTTGTCGCGGGGCGGCTGCGCGCCCGCCAGGCCGACATGCCATACCGGCAGCTGCTGGAACTCATGTCCGCGCGCCTGGCCGCCGCCGGGGCCGACGGCCCCAATGGCAATGCACACGCCGAAGGCAGGGGTGGCGATGCGGATGTCGCCGCAGGCACCGGCGCCTATGCCGGCGTCGAGGCCTTCCTCGCCGACCTGGAGCTGATCGATGCCAGCCTCGCCGCCAACCGTGGCGAGCACGCCGGCCGCTTCGCGCTGCTGCGGCTGCTGCGGCGGGCGCGCAGCTTCGGCTTCCATCTCGCCGCGCTCGACCTGCGGCAGGATTCCGCTGCGCACGATGCAGCGCTGGCGGCGCTGCAGGGAGATGGCGACTGGGCCGGGCAGCCGCTCGAGGCGCGGCTCGCGCAGCTGCACGCGCTGATCGAAACGCCGGTGCCGGCGGTGCCCGATGCCGAAGCCGCGGTGCAGGCGCTGGACGTGTTCCGCACCGTGAAGTCCGCGCGCGCACGCTTCGGCCACCACGCCTTCGGTCCCTATATCGTCAGCATGAGCCGCAGCGCCGCCGACGCGCTGGCGGTGCTGGCGCTGGCGCGCATCGCGGGCTGCATCGAAGGCGAAGGCGAAAGCGAAGTGCCACTGGACGTGGCGCCGCTGTTCGAGACCGTCGACGATCTCGAGGCCGCGGCCGGGGTGATGCGCGCGCTGTTCGACGACCCGGTATACCGCCGCCACGTGCGCGCCCGCGGCGACCGCCAGGTGGTGATGCTCGGCTACTCCGACAGCGCCAAGGACAGCGGCCTGCTGGCCTCGCGCTGGGCGCTGCAGCGCGCGCAGGTCGACCTGATGCGGCTGGCGCGGGACGCGGATGTGCGGCTGGTGTTCTTCCACGGCCGCGGCGGCTCGGTCAGCCGCGGCGGCGGCAAGACCGGGCGCGCGATCATCGCCGCGCCGCGCGGCACCGTCGACGGCCGCCTGCGCGTGACCGAACAGGGCGAGGTGATCCACCGAAAGTACGGGATCCGCGCACTCGCCCTGCGCAACCTCGAGCAGATGACCGGCGCCGTGCTGCGCGCCAGCCTGCGGCCGCGGCCGCAGGAGCCGCGCGCGCGCACGTGGCGCGCCATTGCCGACCGGCTTTCGACCGATTCGCGCGCCTGCTACCGCGCCCTGGTGCACGAGGATCCGGGCTTCGACGCCTACTTCCGCGCGGCCACCCCGGTCGACGTCATCGAGCGCCTGCAGATCGGCTCGCGCCCCTCGCGGCGCCGCGACGGCGGCATCGCCAACCTGCGCGCGATCCCGTGGGTGTTCGCATGGGCGCAGAACCGCTCCGGCCTGACCGGCTGGTACGGCGTGGGCCACGCGCTGGAGTCCGGTATCGCCGCCCACGGTCTCGACGCGATGGCCGGGATGGCGCGCGACTGGCCCTTCTTCGCCGCGATGCTCGACGACGTGGAAATGCTGCTGGCCAAGTCCGACCTCGACATCTTCGAGCGCTATTCGCGCCTGGCCGGTGACGCGCACGACGTCTTCTTCCCCGGCATCGCCGCCGAGTTCGCGCGCACCCGCGACGCCATCCTCGCGATCAAGCGCCAGGACGCGCTGCTGGCCGATGACTACCGCCTGCGCCTGTCGATCCGCCTGCGCAATCCCTACGTCGATCCGATCAGCCTGCTGCAGGTGGAACTGCTGCGCCGCTGGCGCGAGGGCGGGTGCGAGGACGACGACGTGCTGCGCGCGCTGTTCGCGACCGTCAACGGCATCGCGGCCGGGATCCAGAACACCGGCTGACGGAGTAACGTGCTCGACCTGACCCCTCCATCCAGGAGCCGACCATGACCACAAGCGAACCTGTCTTCCACACCAACCCCATGTCGCGCGGCCGCATCGTGCGCTGGATGCTCGAGGAGCTCGGCGTCGAATACCGCACCGTGGTGCAGGAATACGGCAGGAGCATGAAGTCGCCGGAGTATCTGGCCATCAACCCGATGGGCAAGGTGCCGGCGCTGCAGCACCGCGGCGCGGTGGTGACCGAGGCGGCGGCGATCTGCACCTACCTTGCCGACGCCTTCCCGCAGGCCGGCCTGGCGCCGGCCGTGGACGATCCGCTGCGCGGTCCCTACCTGCGCTGGATGTTCTTTGCCGCGGGTCCGGTCGAGGCCGCGGTGTCGGCCAATGCGCTGGGCCTGCTGCCGCCGCCGGAGAAGGCCGCCTTCGTCGGCTACGGCAGCTTCGAACAGACCATCGACGCGCTGGAGGTGGCGGCCACGTCCGCCTCGCCGTGGCTGTTGGGCGAGCGCTTCAGCGCCGCGGATGTCTACGTCGGCAGCCAGGTCGACTTCGGCCTGATGTTCGGATCGATCCCCGAGCGCCCGGCGTTCGCCGCCTGGGCCGAGCGCCTGCGCGGCCGCGAGGCCTACAAGCGTGCGAAGGCCATGGACGATGCGCTGATGCCGGCGAAGGGCTGAGCACACCGGCGCGTTGTCCACTGGAGAGCAGTGACGGCCGTCAATCCTTTGGAGCGACGGCTGCCAGGGCATCGACGTCCGCTGACACGATCAGCTCCAGATGCCGGGTGATTGTCTCCACCGGCCAGTCCCACCACCCCAGTGACTCCAGGCGCGCGACCGTGTCCGGAGCAAAGCGCTGGCGGACGGGCCTGGCGGGGTTGCCGGCGGCGATGGTGTAGGCGGGGACGTCGGAGGTGACCACCGAGCGGGCGGAAACGATCGCGCCGTTGCCGATCCTCACGCCCGGCATGACCAGCGCGTCGTAGCCGATCCACACGTCGTTGCCGATCACGGTATCGCCCTTGTACGGAAGGTCGCCCGGTTCGGGCATGACCTTCTCCCAGCCGTTGCCGAAGATCTGGAACGGATAGGTCGAGATGCCCGACATCTTGTGGTTGGCGCCGTTCATGATGAACTTCGCCCCACGGGCGATCGCGCAGAACTTCCCGATCACCAGCCGGTCGCCGATGAAGGGGAAGTGGTAGAGGACGTTGCGCTCGAATCCTTCGGATTCTTCCGGATCGTCGTAGTAGGTGTATTCGCCGACGACGATGTTCGGATGGGTGATGGTGTTCCTGATGAAGCACACCTGCGGGAATCCATCCATCGGATGCCGGCTGCCTGGATCGGGTCCGTTCATGCAGGTGTCCTCCCGGTCTTGCGCGGCTTCCTCGGCTTGGGCTCGGGCATCAGCGCAGCGGTTTCGAGGATGAGTCGGCGCAGCGCATCGGTATCGTCGAGCAGTTCGTCGGCAACCGGGTAATCCTTGGCGCCGGGATACGGTGGCCGCTGCGGCAGGTCGGGTGCCAGCCGGGTCGTGGCCGCGGACGGTTTGACGAACAGGCTGTTGTCGCAGGCGAAGGCCACGACCTTTCCATCCACATAGACCGCGTACTCGCCGAACATCTTCCTGCGCGTCAGCCGTTCGCCCAGCCCCGCCTGTTCGGCGACGTAGTCGATGAAGTCCTGGTCGGTGGCCATGTGTTCCCCTCCTGTCTGCAGTATGTCGCCAGCACGAGAAATTCGCAGTGTTCGATTGCGGACATGGGGTTTGGGAAGCCAATCGCTCAGCGGTAGACGATGCCGCCATCGATCGGAGGAACCTGGCCGGTCATGTAATCCGAATCGGGACCGGCCAGGCAGCGGCGAGTGAAGGGGTCTCTCAGCGCAGCAGCAGAACCGGCACGTGGCTGGTGCGCAGCACGTAGGTGGTGGTGCTGCCCACGATCATGTTGCGGATCCGGGAGTGGCCGTAGGCGCCCATCACCAACACATCAACACGTTCTTCATCGATCGCTGCACTGATCGTCTCGTTCACCGCGCCACTTTGCTGTCGCGATTCGACCTGGTGGCCATGTTCGCGGAGTGTCTCCTCGGCCCAGTGAAGTGCCGAGGCCTGCTGGGCATCTGCTTCGCCAACCATCAGGACCACGACGTCGAGGCCACGGAAGAGCGGGCTGGCGGCCACGATCTCGATGCCCTTGCGTGTGGTGGCGCTGCCGTCGAAGGCGACCATGACGCGGCGGGGCTCCCTGAAGGTGCGTGGGGCGACGAGCAGCGGGCGACGCACCGAACGCACCACCCGTTCGAGCTGGCTGCCCAGGTGACCCGTATCGAAGTCGGCATGCTCGCCACGCTTGCCGATCACGAACATGCGGACATCGGGTTCGAGTTCGCCCAGCGTCCCGGACAGTGAGCCGTGGCGAAGTCGCGTTTCCGCGGCGACACCGTGGCTTGCCTGCGCCGCGGCCTGGACTTGCTGGAGCAGGAGCCTGCCGGCTTCCTGCGCCAGCTTGCCCCGCTGCTCGTCCAGCTGCACCAGCTCCGCAAGCAGCTGTTCGCGGGTGTCGAGTGCCAGGTTGCCGCTCAGGTCCGGCGCCCCGGGCTGGCCGCGGCGGCGGTCGAGTACGTGCACGAACTCGAGCGGTGCGTCCAGGCGCCGGGCGGACCAGGCGGCGTACGACGCAACGCTCCCGGTGTAGACCGAGTCGTCGATGGCGGCCAGCACGCGGCCGCCGACGTGCAACAGTGTCTTGGTCATGTTCATGGCAACTCCTCAGTGTCCGCCCATCAGGCGTTCGGCATCGGGCTTGTCGTGCACCCCCAGCGTGTAGACCAGGGTGGCGCTGGCCTCGTTCATGCCGATGATCTCGACTTCGGTGCCTTCCCGGCGAAGCTTCAGGACCACCTCGTCGAGGGCGCCCACTGCGCTGAGGTCCCAGAAGTGCGCATTGCCGACATCGATGACCACCTTCTCGACCGCGTCCTTGAAGTCGAAGCGCGAGATGAAGCTGTCCGCCGATGCGAAGAAGACCTGGCCGGTCACCCGATAGCGGCGTTGGCGGCCCTCGTCCGTCACCACCGACTCCACGTGCAGGACCTGGCCGACCTTGCGCGCGAAGAACAGCGCGGACAGCAGCACGCCGGTCAGGACGCCCTTGGCCAGGTCATGGGTGAAGACGGTCACCAGTACCGTCGCGACCATGACGATGCTCGAAGTCCGCGGATGCGTCCGGAGGTCCCGGATCGAGGACCAGCTGAACGTGCCGATCGACACCATGATCATGACCGCAACGAGTGCGCCCATCGGGATCAGCTCCACCCAGGGCCCGGCGAACACCACCATGAGCAGCAGGAACACGCCGGCCGAGAACGCGGACAGGCGGCCGCGGCCGCCCGACTTCACGTTGATCACCGACTGGCCGATCATCGCGCAGCCGGCCATGCCACCGACCAGGCCGGACGCGATGTTGGCAACGCCCTGGCCCACGCACTCGCGGTTCTTGTCGCTTGGCGTGTCGGTGAGCTTGTCGACGATCTGCGCCGTCAGCAGCGACTCGAGCAGGCCGACCACGGCCAGCGTCGCGGCGACCGGGAAGATGATGCGCAGCGTCTCGAGCGTCAGCGGCACGTCCGGGAACAGGAACACCGGAAGGCTGTCAGGCAGCTCACCCATGTCCCCGACATTGCGGATATCGAGCCCCAGCACGACCGCAACCACGGTCAGCACCACGATCGCCACCAGGGGCGAGGGCACCGCCCTGGTGACGCGCGGGAAGAGGTAGATGATGCCGAGCCCCGCCGCGGTGACGGCGTACACGGTCCACGGCACGTTGGTCAGTTCCGGCAGCTGGGCCATGAAGATCAGGATGGCGAGCGCGTTGACGAAGCCGGTGATCACCGACCGCGATACGAAGCGCATCAGCACACCGAGCTTGAACATGCCGGCGATGATCTGGAGCAGGCCCGTCAGCAGCGTCGCTGCCAGGAGATATTGCAGGCCATGGTCTTTGACGAGGCCGATCATCAGCAACGCCATCGCACCGGTGGCGGCGGAGATCATGCCCGGCCGGCCCCCGGTGAAGGCGATCACCACCGCGATGCAGAACGACGCGTACAGCCCGACCTTCGGGTCGACGCCCGCGATGATGGAGAACGCGATGGCTTCCGGAATCAGGGCCAGCGCAACGACGATGCCGGCGAGAAGATCGCCGCGCACGTTGCCGAGCCATTCCTGGCGCAGCGTGGAAAAATCCATGGGAGTGTCCTGCCTGTGACTGAGCAAAGAGTGCGTCGCGCCGATTGCGCGGACGAGTGCTGGTCAGTTGCTAGGGCGGCAGGATGGCAGACATGTTCTCGAACGAGACCCGGGCGGGGGCTGATCATAACACCGACAAAACGGTGCGCTGGTGCTCGAATACGCCGCGTTCGTCTGTCCATCGATAGCCACTTCGCGCTCGACGGCCTGGTGGCCGCGTTCCGGCATCAGGAGAGCGGGCAGCACTGGGCATCTGGAAGCCTTATGGAAGGCTTCAGATGCCCGCAGCTACACGCACGCAGGTACGCCGAACGACTTGCGTGCGCTGGCAGGAAAGCGGAAAACAAGCCCCGACTACAGGGACGGGTTGATCAGATACTTCTCGCCGGTCGACTTGCGCTCGTACGCAGCCAGGATCCCCGGCTGGAGCGCATCAGCGAGGCTGATGGTCTTCGTGTAGTGGCTGGCGAAGGTCGTCCCGAGCTCATCCACGACGCGTTGCCGCATCCGCGCCGCGACCTCCTGGCCCGCCTTCTGCATGAACGGGAAAAGCAGCCATCCGCCGACGTTCCAGGCAAAGCCGAACGTCCGATCGATCACGGTCGGCCCGGTGTCCAGGGCGCCGTAGATATAGACCTGCTTGGGCGTGTCCGAGCCGTAGCGGTTGTAGATGGTGCCCCCGCGGCTGGCGACCGTTTCCATCGCCTGCAGGATCTGCCCGGCCAGCTTGCCGCCACCGATGGCGTCGAAGCCGATGGTGGCGCCCGTTTCAGCGATCGCTTCCGTCAGCTCGGCCTGGAAGTCCGGCGCCGTGCTGTCGACGATGTGGCGTGCGCCGATGGCGCGGAGGATCGCCGCCTGCGCGCTGCTGCGCACGATATTGACGAGCCCGATGCCGTCAGCAAGGCAGATCCTGTTGAGCATCTGGCCCAGGTTCGAAGCCGCGGCGGTCTGCACGATGGCGCTGTGCCCCTCGGCCTTCATCGTCTCGGTGAAGCCAAGCGACGTCAGCGGATTGACGAACATCGACGCGCCGTCGGCGACATCCACGTCATCGGGCAACAGGATGCAGTCCTGGGCCCGCAGTTTGCGCAGCTGCGTGTACATCCCGCCGCCCAGCATCCCGACCTTTTTCCCGAGGAAATGCTGCACATTGCGGCCCGCCATGACGACGGTGCCCGCACCCTCGTTGCCGACCGGCAGCGACTGGTCCAGCCGGCTGCGAATGGCCGCCAGGCGCTGCTGCGGAATGTCGGCGACCAGCACCGGCCGATCCGGCGTGCCTTCGGCCCTGACGGTCGATACATCGGCGGGGCCGAGCAGGAGCCCGAGGTCGGACGGATTGATGGGGGTGGCCTCGACCCGCACCACCAGCTCATCCGGGCCGGGCTCATCCAGCACGACCGGCTCCAGGCTCAGGCGAAGCTGTCCATCGGACGTCGCCAGCGATCGCAGTTCCAGTCCACTCATCGTCTTGTCCATCTCTGCTGCCTCATTTGGGTTGTTCAATGTCGAATACCAGCAGCGTCGACGTGGCCGTCGCACACAAGCGGCCGTCACCGTCATGCAGCGTTGCCTCGGCGAACGCGACGCGCCGCCCCATCGAGATGACCCGGCCGGCTGCGCGCACCGTGCCGCTGCTGTCGGTGAGCGGGCGCAGGTACGACACCTTCAGTTCGAGCGTGGTGTGTCCGCGCCCGGCGTCGAGCTGGCTGTGGACGGCAATGCCGCAGGCGCTGTCGAGCAGTGTCGCGGCGTAACCGCCGTGCACCGAGCCGAGGGGGTTGTAGACGGTCCGGTCGGGCGCGCCTTCGAACACCGCATGGCCGCGATCGACTTCGACCAGCGTGAAGCCGAGCGTTTCGCCCATCGGCGGCTGTCTGGAGCCGGCCACCATCAGGGCGCGAAGCTGCTCGAGGCCGTTGAGCGCGCCGTCTCCCCACGTATCCACGGCGCTCACCACGGCTCGTGGAAGGGTCGGACCTCGGCGAGGAACGACCAGGCGTCGCGCGGCTGATGCGCCAGGTGCCAGACCTCGCCTGCGATCGAGGCGGGCGAGATGAAGAAATCGTCCGCCGCATCGGGCAGCCGCTCGCGCTGCCAGGGCACGTCGATCACCGCGTCGATGACGAGATAGGCGACGTGCACGCCCTTCGGCCCCAGGTCGCGGGCCAGTGATTCCGCCAGGATCCGCTGCGCCGCCTTGGTCGGCGCGAACCCGGCAAAGCCCGCCCTGCCGCGTTGGGCGGAGGTGTTGCCGGTCACGATCAGCGCGCCCTCGCCAGCTGCCACCATCGCCGGGGCGGTCAGCCGCGCGAGGTTGAACAGCGCCATCGCGTTGATGTCGAAGTTCTTCTGCAGCGTCTCCGCCTCGATCTCCATGAAGGTGCCGAACGCGCCGCCCACGGCGTTGTGGACGACCACCTTCGGCATGCCGATACGGGTGATCGCCTGCTCGAGCGCGGCCACGTCGGTCACGTCGCAGGGCACGGCGACGGTGTCGGGGATCTCCCTCTCCAGCGCCGCGAGGCGATCGGCGTCGCGCGCCAGCATCGCCACGCGGTAGCCGCCCTCGGCGAAGCGCCGCACCAGGGCAGCGCCGGTGCCGGGACCGACCCCGGTCACGAGGGCGAGTGGTTTGGTGGTCTTGCCGGTCATGCGGCTTGCTCCAGCTGCGCGAGATGTTCGCGCACGAAATCGAGACGGTCGTTGCCGAAGAACATCGCGTCGCCGACGAACATGGTCGGCGAACCGAACACGCCGCGTTCGACGGCTTCGCGGGTGTTGGCGTCCAGCTGCGCGATCGTTTCGGGTGCGTCGATCCGCCTGGCGATCGCGTCGACGTCGACATTGATCCCGGTCGCGGCCGCGGCGATGACGGCGAGAATGTCGTCCTTCGTGGCCAGTGCCTTGGCTTCACTCCAGCAGGCGCTGTACAGCGCCTGCGTGACTGTCGCGGCATCCGCCGGCGACTCCGCGGCCAGCACCGCGCGCGAACAGGCGTCTCCATCGTTCGCGCGCATGTCCGACGGGTTCAGAGCGAAGCCGTAGCGCTGCGCCCAGCGCGCCAGATCGGTGCGGGCATAGCGTCCCTTGGCCGCACAGGTGAGCGTGGTCGGTACGTTTCCGACCGCCTCCATCAGCTTCAGCACCTGCATCGGCCTGAGCACGAGATCGACGCCCATCTCGCGTAGCTGGGTGAAGGCGAGGTAGCTGTACGGGCTGCGGAAATCGTAGAAGAGTTCGATCGATCGGGTCATTGGGCTGTTTCCGTGGCGAGGTTGTCGAGAAGGTGGCGGACGCGGTCGTCTGCGCCGGGCCCGGGGCGAAGCTGGATGCGGTTCGTGGGCACGGCCGTGCCGGTCTCGGGATCGACCAGCGCCAGGCGCAGCGGTCGCCCGGTCTCGCGATCGATCGTCTCCACGGTCGGCGCGCCAAAGCCGCTCGCATCCCAGCGATCGCCCCATTCGCGCAGTGCGACGCTGACCTTCCACAGGTCGCGGCCCTTGGCCGTCAGCCGGTATTCGACCCGTGGCGGCCGCTCCTGATAGCGCGACTGTTCGACGATGCCGTGCTGCGTCAGGTACTTGAGGCGCGCGGCCAGCGTGGCAGTGGGAATGCCCGTGCCCGCGCGCAACTCGTCATGGCGGCGGAGTCCGAGCGACAGGTCGCGGATCAGCAGCAGCGTCCAGCGATCCCCGATCAGCTCGAGCGCGCCCGCGATGGAGCACCGCATTCCCGCGAAAGACTTCACTTTCACCTTGCCGGCACCTTATAACTTCAATTATTGAAGTATAGGTGTTCCTCGGCTTTTGTCGAGTACATCGAGTCATCGCGAAGACCGCGACCTCCCTTGCCCCAGGCGGGGAAAGTGAGTCGGCCGACGGTCCGACCGCCGGCCCAGGCCCGTACCGTTCTTCAGGCGCCGCGCGGCAGCACCGTCAGCACGCGCGCGATGAACCCGTGGAATTCCTCGAGGTAGGTGCCCAGGAATTTCGCGGTGGCCGCGTCCGCGATCTCGCCGGCATCGTTGAGCATGCCGTCCTTGAACTGGATATAGGCCTCCGGCGAGTTCATCTGCGGCGAGTTGAGGAAGCCGAGGATGCTGCGCAGGTGCTGCTGGCCCACCGCGGTGCCGATCGCGCCGGGCGAGGTGCCGATCACGCCCGAGGGGATATTCGCGAAGGAGTTGGTGCCCCAGGGGCGGCTGGCCCAGTCGATGGCGTTCTTCAGGCCGCCGGGGATGGAGCGGTTGTATTCGGGCGTCACGATCAGGATCGCATCGGAGGCCTCGATGGCCTTCTTGAAGCTGCGGCCCGCCTCCGGGTAGTCGGCATCGTAGTCATAGGTGTAGAGGGGCAGGTCGCCGAACGGGATTTCCTTGAAGCTGAGCTGCGGCGGCGCCAGCTTGAACAGCGCCTGGGCGAGCTTGCGGTTGATCGACTCCTTGGCGAGGCTGCCGATCAGGTAGCCGACGTTGTAGGTTTTCATGGCTTGCTCCTGGTGGTTGATGGAAAGGTCGCCCGATCGGTGCCGGGTGGTGTCGCATCGGCCTGCATCGCGCCCGTCGTCGTGGGCCTGGATCGTCCTTGACTCCGGCCCGGGCAGGGCGCAAACAGGACCAGGGCGTGCGCCCTTGTTTCGGCTGGCCGCACCGCCCGGATCCCACTGAGGAGGACGGCGCCATGCTCGACTGGAACGAATACCGCAAGGACCTGACGAAGCGCATCTCGGAGATCGGGACGCTCTCGCCGGACACTGTCCGTGGTTATACAACGCTGGGCGGTGCGGGGGCGCGAACGAACCACCTGGATGCCAAGACGCGGGAGTTGATCGCGCTGGCGGTCGCGGTCACCACGCGCTGCGACGGCTGCATCACCGTGCATGCCCAGGCCGCGCGGAAGCACGGCGCCAGCCGCGAGGAGATTGCGGAAGCGCTTGGCGTGGCGGTCGCGCTGAACGCGGGCGCGGCGCTGGTGTACTCGGCCCGGGTCATGGATGCGGTCGATGCCCTGGAGGATCCGGAGCCTCAGGCGGGCGGCTGATCCCGGAACAGCCACAGCATGGCGCGGCGGTAGGCCTCGCCGATGGAGGCGGCGTGCGTGCCTTCGGGCAGCACGATCTGTTCGACCTCCCAGGGCGCATCGCTCCGCCCTGTCCAGAACGTCCGCCACTCCACGGCGTTCTGCATCCGCGCGGCGGTGTCGCGGGCGCCGCTGGCGATCGCCATCCGCAGGTCGTCGCGCGCGTGGGCGCCTGGCGTTGCGAACAGCTGTTCGCGCGCGGGGTCGAACGAGGGGTTGCTCGCGATCCGCCCCCAGAACAGGTCCGGCGCCTGCAGCGCGGACCAGAGCACGAAATAGCCGGCGCGGGATTGTCCGACCAGGACGCGCCGCGCGGCATCGGCGCGGTACCTGCCTTCGACTTCGGGCAGGAGCTGCTCGCTCAGGAAGCGGTGGAACGGCTCCGCTCCGCCCTCGCCGGGGCGCGTGTCCGCGGCGAGCCCGGTGAAGTCGACGCTGCGCTTGTTGATCGACGGGTCGAATCCGCCGTAGGCGATGCCGACGATGATGGCCTCGGGCAGCTTCTCGTCGTAGCCGAGGAACAGGTGGGTGGGCGCGAGGAGGGGGAACAGGCTGTCGCCATCGAGCAGGTAGACGACCGGGTATGTCCGCTCGCCCGACGTGTCGTAGTCCTCGGGCAGGCGCACATAGATGTGGAGCGTTCGGCCGTTGGCCCGGGAAACCAGCGGGAAGTAGTCGCCCTTCAGGGCAGGCAGATGATCGAGCGGCACGGCGGCTTTGGCAGCGGCCGTCGGGGCCGGTGAAGGCGCGTCCGGCTGCCGTGCGACAGCCGCGCCGCACAGCAGCGCCGCGAGCAGGAACGCCATCAGGGGCAAGGGGTTGCGCATGCTGCGGCGGAGTCTAGCGCGCCGGTGGCGTGGGCATCCATGCCGCCCCGGGGCGACCGGGTTCACGGCTTCGAAAGACGGCGCGCATTGGCCGAAGCCAGGCGCTGCCAGGGCGCGATGCTATACTGCCCCCCACTATCCACCGAGCCCGCCCGGATGCCCCATTCGCCCGAGGAGAAACGCAAGGTCCTGGCGCGCATCCGCCGCATCGGCGGCCAGTGCGAAGGACTGGAGCGCGCGCTCGAGGCCGGTGCCGACTGCGGCCCGGTGCTGCAGCAGATCGCGGCCATCCGCGGCGCGGTCAACGGACTCATGAGCGAGGTGCTCGAGTCGCACCTGCGCGAGCAGTTCGGCCAGCCCGCGGCCGATCCGGCCGATCGCCAGGCGCGCGTCGCCGAAATGACCGGGCTGATCCGCTCCTACCTGAAGTGATCCGCCACGCATGACCCGCGGCGCCGCGCGCCGCTCCCCACATCCCGTTTGCCAGGAGTAACGCCATGAAGTCCCGTGCCGCCGTCGCCTTCGCCCCCGGAGAGCCCCTCAAGATCGTCGAGCTCGACGTCGCGCCGCCGCAGAAGGGCGAAGTGCTGGTGAAGATCACCCACACCGCGCTCTGCCACACCGACGCCTTCACCCTGTCCGGCGACGATCCGGAAGGCGTGTTCCCGGCGGTGCTCGGGCACGAGGGCGCGGGCATCGTGGTCGAGGTCGGCGAAGGCGTCACCAGCGTCAAGCCCGGCGACCACGTGATCCCGCTGTACACCGCCGAGTGCGGCGAATGCCTGTTCTGCAAGAGCGGCAAGACCAACCTCTGCGTGTCGGTGCGCGCCACCCAGGGCAAGGGCGTGATGCCCGACGGCACCACCCGCTTCAGCTACAACGGCGAGCCGGTCTACCACTACATGGGCTGCTCGACCTTCAGCGAATACACGGTGGTGGCCGAGGTCTCGCTGGCCAAGGTGAACCCGGACGCGAACCCGGAGCACGTCTGCCTGCTCGGCTGCGGCGTGACCACCGGCATCGGCGCGGTGCACAACACGGCCAGGGTGCAGGAAGGCGACAGCATCGCCGTGTTCGGCCTGGGCGCGATCGGGCTCGCGGTGATCCAGGGCGCGGTGCAGGCCAGGGCCGGGCGCATCATCGCCATCGACACCAACCCGGACAAATTCACCCTGGCGCGCGAGATGGGCGCCACCGACTGCGTGAACCCGAAGGACCATGAGCAGCCGATCCAGCAGGTGATCGTGGAGATGACCGAGTGGGGCGTGGACCACAGCTTCGAGTGCATCGGCAACGTCAACGTGATGCGCGCGGCGCTGGAGTGTGCGCACCGCGGCTGGGGCCAGAGCGTGGTCATCGGCGTGGCCGGCGCGGGGCAGGAGATCAGCACGCGACCGTTCCAGCTGGTGACCGGCCGCAAGTGGCTGGGCACCGCGTTCGGCGGGGTGAAGGGCCGCAGCCAGTTGCCGGGCATGGTGGAAGACGCGATGCGCGGCGACATCAAGCTCGAGCCGTTCGTGACGCATACGCTGCCGCTGGATCGGATCAACGAGGCCTTCGACCTGATGCATGAGGGCAAGTCGATCCGGACCGTCATCCACTATTGATCCGAGGTTGTCATGGAACGCATTGAACATCGCGCCTGCTTCGGCGGCTGGCAGGACGTCTACCGCCACCGCTCCGAGACCCTCGGCTGCGACATGACCGTCGGCGTCTACTTTCCGCCGCAGGCCGCCGACGGCCCCTGCCCGGTGCTGTACTGGCTTTCGGGCCTGACCTGCAACGAGCAGAACTTCATCACCAAGGCCGGCGCGCAGCGCTACGCCGCCGAGCACGGCATCATCATCGTCGCGCCCGACACCAGCCCGCGGGGCAACGACGTGGCCGACGCCGAGGGCTACGACCTCGGCAAGGGTGCGGGCTTCTACGTCAACGCCACGCAGGATCCGTGGGCGAAGCACTACCGCATGTACGACTACATCGCCGACGAGCTGCCGGCCTGGGTGGAGGCCGATCCGTCCGCCAGCGACGCGCGCGCGATCAGCGGCCACTCGATGGGCGGGCATGGCGCGCTGACCATCGCGCTGAAGAACCCCGGCCGCTACCGCAGCGTGTCGGCGTTCTCGCCGATCGTGGCGCCGTCGCAGGTGCCGTGGGGCGAGAAGGCGTTCGGCGCCTACCTCGGCGAAGACCGCGAAGCGTGGAAGCAGCACGACGCCGTCGAACTGGTGAAGTCGGCGAAGGAAAAGCTCCCGCTCCTGGTCGACCAGGGCGACGCCGACGAGTTCCTCGACGGCCAGCTCAAGCCGCACCTGCTCCAGGCCGCCTGCGAAGCCATGGGCCACCCGCTGGAACTGCGCATGCAGTCCGGCTACGACCACAGCTACTACTTCATCGCCAGCTTCATCGGAGACCACATCGCGCACCATGCGAAGGCGCTGCGGGCCGGGTGAAAAGCTGAAGAGCTCTTTTGCCACGGATCTGCGCGGATAAAAGCAGATAGGACGTAAAGCACCGAGGCACCGCGCCTCTTCTGCTTGATTGGATTTGATCCGCGTAATCCGTGGCAAAGCTTTTCTCTTGCTGCCCGGCCTTCCACACTTGCCCGGTGCTCCGCGTCGGTTCAAGCTTCGGCTGGGTCCGTATGCATATGCAGGGGAGTGGGTCATGGAAGCAGGTTCGACGAAAGTGCCGGCCAGCGTGTGGGTGGTCGGCGTGCTGGCGCTGCTGTGGAACCTGGTCGGGGTGGCCGCCTTCGGCATGCAGCTGGCGATGCCGGCCGAGGCGCTGGAGGCCATGCCGGCCGACCGGCGCGCGATCTACGAGGCTGCGCCCGGCTGGCTGTACATCTTCTACGGCGTGGCGACCATCGGCGGCGTCATCGGTTCACTGGGCCTGCTGCTGCGGCGACGCTGGGCCGTGCCGGTCTACCTCGTCGCACTGGTGGCCCTGGTGCTGCAGGTCCTGGCCAGCTACGCGGTCACGCCGGCCTGGTCGCTCGGTGGCGCCGCAAGCCTCGGCTTCCCCGTGTTGCTGGTGGCGATCGCGATCGCCCTGTGGCTCTTTGCGCGCCGCATGTCCGCCCGCCACATCCTGCGTTGAGTCTGTCCGGCTGCGAACGCCGCGGAAGAGCAAGAGCTTTTTGCCACGGATTCACGCGGATAAAAGCAGATAGGACATAGAGCACCGAAGCTCCGCACCTCATCTGCTTTGATCAGATTTGATCCGCGTAATCCGTGGCAAAGCTTTTCCCTGATCCTTTCCTGTGCCGCACTGCGACACGCGCCAATGCCTCCTGGCGCCGCATCAGGTCGCCAGCCGGAAGTCCGTGTAGGCGAAGCGTGCGTCGCGGAGTTCCGTATTGCCGCGTTGCAGTGGGACAGGGACTGCGAACATCGGGCCGTCCGCCACGCAGGTGTGGAATTCGCCGTGTTCGCCGCAGGGGTCCACGGCGGCCGGAAGGGAATCGAGCAGGGCCTGGTCGAAGTCGCGCCCCGCGAAAGCGGCGTCGAGCTGCTGCGTGTCGACGCAGCACAGTGTCGCGCGCAGCCCGCCGGCAATCATTTCGCGCGCCAGCTCCACGGTGTCGCGGCCGAACAGCGGGAACAGCGGCGCCCAGCCCAGCCGCGCGCACAGCGCCTCGCGCCAGGCGCGGATGTCGGCCAGCAGCAGGTCGCCGAAGGCGATATGGGTGATGCCTGGCCAGCGCGCCTGTGCGTCATCCAGGGCCGCGGCAAACGCCGCCTCGTAGCGGGCGTTGTCGCAGTCCTGGGGAATCCGCGATTCAAGCAGTGGCAAACCCGCGGCCGCGGCCTGTGCGCGCAGCACGTCCACGTGTACGCCTTGCATCGAAGCCCGTTCGAAGCCTTCGGTGATCGTCGTCAGCAGGCCCACGACGTCGACCTCGCCACGTTGCCGCATCGCGTGCAGCGCCCAGGCCGCGTCCTTGCCGCCGCTCCAGGCCAGCAGCGCGCGCGGACGTGCCGCGGGCTCAGCCGGCACGGACGTCGCGCAGTTCCCAGGCGCCGCCGGCAAGCAGGCGCAGGCGGTGCTTGAACACGTCGCCGCGCAGGCGGGTGTTGGCCACCAGCTCGACGCGGGTCTCGCGCTGGGTGCCCTCCACGCTGGCCGTGGGATCGGTGGCGCCGAGCAGCGGGTCGACCTCGTCGGGCTCGTCCTGGGTGGCACGCCAGCGCTCGAACAGGTGGTCGTCGCGCAGCGCCTCCTGCAGCTCGCGCGCGAAGGCTTCGGCGCCGTGCGCGGTGAAGGCGAGCTCGCCCGCGCCGCGTGCGGCGTCGGGGTCGGGGATGGCGATGAAATAGCGCGTGGCCATGGCGGCGTCCGGAATGTGTTGTTGCGACAAGCTTAGCCGCCGACCCTGTTAACCCGATGTTGTACCGGCCTCAATCGAAGGCGTGGTCGGCCGCCGCGAAGCCGACCACCACCGCGCCACGGCCGACGTTGACCATGCCCGTCGTGCTCATCACGCTTTCGAACACGTCCACGTTCTGGTCGGCGCAGGCATCGCGCAGGCGGGTGTAGCCCGGCAGGTCGCGCATTTCGTCGAGGCGGCCGCCGTAGCAGAGGGTGACGGTCGGAGTCAGCAGGCCGGCACGCACGCGGCGCGCGGCGAAGTCGAACATCTTCTCCACCGCCGGCTCGAAGCCCTTCACCTTGGCCACCGGGCCGGTCTCGCCGCGGAAGCCGCGCAGCACCGGCTTGATGTCCAGCGCGGTGCCGATCGCGGCGCTGAACAGGCTGACGCTGCGATCGCCCTTGGCGCGCGCGCGGTTGCGGATGTAGTACAGATCCCGCGGCACCAGATAGCCGTACGTCTGGCTGGCCAGCTCCTCCAGGCGCGTGCGGATGCGCGGCGGCTCATCACCCGCGGCGCGCATGCGCGCGGCTTCCACCGGCAGGATGCCCTGCGCGCAGAACAGGTTCCGGGTGTCGATCACGCGCAGCGCGAACGGGGTGTTGTTGCCCGCCGCGGCGCGCGGCTGCTTGTAGTCGTTGAGGATCATGTAGCTCGCCTTCTGCGCGTTGGCGAAGATCGGGCTGCGCGATCCGGTGATCGTCATGCAGAAGACGTAGTCGTAATCGACCACCAGCCGCTCCAGGAACAGGTCGCGGATCTGTTCTGGCGTGTAGGGAATGGTCTCGGCGCTGGCGCCGCGCTCGGCGATATGCGATTCGAGGAAGGCCAGGGTCTGCGCCTCGTCGCGGTGGTCGGCCTGGACGGCGTCGCCGATGCGCACGGTGATCGGCAGGATCTCGACCCGTTCGCGCTCGAAGAACTCCCAAGGCAGGTCGCAGGCGGAATCGACGACAAGACCGATGCGCATCGCGTGTTCCCTTGGCAGTGCTGGCCCGGGGATCGTCGCACGGAGCGTGCCCGGGGTCACGTTTGCGACGCGCCGCGCCGCGTGCGGGGCGGCCAGGCGCCTCAGCGCTGGCGCGGCGTCTCGCCCCTGCGCCCGGCCTCCTCCGCCTCCGCGCGCTCGCGGCTGCGGATGAACAGCGGCACGCCGAAGCCGATGCCGATCATGATCAGCGTGCCGCCGATCAGCAGCCAGCCCACCGGGCGGGCAAGGATTTCAACCAGGACTGGATGCATTGCGGATCTCCCCAAGGGCCTGGGGAGATCATTGGCCATCGTGGGCGGCGGCGTGTTGACCCTGGTCAAGGCCACCGCGGGACCTGGTCCGCGGCGGCCCGGGAGGCCGGCGTGGCGGTCAGCGCCCGCCGCTGGCCGGATATGCCCGCGGCAGCTCGCCGCGCGCGGCGTCGGGTTCGGCGCGCAGGTAGCGGTCGCGCAGTTCGGTCTGGCGCGAGCGCATGTCGATCGCGCGGCCGTCGAACCACACCTGGCTGGCGAGGCTGGCGACGTCGAGGGGGTCGCCGTCCCACAGAACCAGGTCGGCGCGCAGGCCGGGCGCGATGGCGCCGATTTCGCCGTCGACGCCGAAGCTGCGCGCCGGCACGCGGGTCAGGCCGGCGAGGCCGTCTTCCCAGGGCAGGCCGTGGGCGACGGCGTTGCCGGCGAGCTGGCGCAGCTTGCGCGCGTTGTGCGAGGAGTCGCCGGCCTGGGTGAAGCCGACCTCGACGCCGGCCGCGCGCAGCACCGCGGCGCTGCGCAGGCTGGCGTGGATGCGGTCGAAGTTGGCGGGCAGGTTGTCGAGCGGATCGATGAAGACCGGCACCCGCGCCGCGGCCAGTTCGCGCGCCACGCGCGCGGCCTCGCCGCCGCCGCGGATCGCGACCCGCACGTCGTGCTTCTTCGACCAGCGCAGCAGCTGGCGGATGTCGGCCGCGCGGTCCACGGCCACCACCAGGGGGCGGTTGCCGTCGAGGTGCTGCTGCAGGGTGGTGCGTCCGGCCGGGGTCAGCAGCGCCGAATGCGCGCTGGCGGGGATGCGCCCGCGTGCTTCATCGACGAGCTGGTCGAGCAGCATCCACTGCGCCGCGCGCGAGCCGCCGGTGAGGTTGGCGGCGCGGCTGCCGAGGTCGATGAACAGCAGCTTCGGGCCGGTCGGCTGGTCGCCGCCGTCCAGGCGCATGGTCGCGCCCTGGCCGCCGATGATCGAGCCGCCGGCGCCAGTGCTCGCCGACAGCAGGGTGAAGCCGATGCCTTCGATACGCGCGACCGGCAGCAGCAGCGAGTCGGGGTTGTAGGCCAGGGTGACGTCGAACTCCGGCCGCACGGTCATGTCGTGTGCGCCTTCCCCCAGCGCCAGGCGACCATCGGTGGTCGCGCTTTCTCCCGACACTTCCTCGATGCCGATGCCGGTGATGCCGCCGAACAGGGTGGGCGTGACCGGCCTGCCATCGGCTTCGACCACCGTTGCGCCGCCCGCGTCGAGGCCGGTGCCGACCGCGATGATGCGCCCGTTGCGCACCAGCACGTCGGCGCCCTGCAGCGTGCCGCGCTCGGTGGCGGTGTGCACGGTGGCGTTGCGGATCAGGAGGTCCTCGGCTGCGGCGCCGGCGGAGGCGGCCAGCATCGCAGCCAGCGCAAGCCCCTGCACGCGGTTCATCGGGCACCTCCGGTGGCCGCGCCGCGGCCAAGCATGAAGTCCGAGCGCGGCTGGCGTGCGGGGTCGTTGCGGTCGTAGACGCGGGCGCCGTCGATCCACACCTGTTCGGCCAGCGCGTAGGAGCTGAAGGGGTTGCCGTTCCACAGCACCACGTCGGCCATCTTCCCGGCCTCCAGCGTGCCGGTGCGGTCGGCGATGCCCATGGCCTTCGCCGGGTTCCGCGTCAGCCAGGTCACCGCATGTTCGGGCGCGATGTCGATGCCCGCGCGGCGCGCATTGGCCATGACCTTGGCGGTCTCCTGGTTGAGGCGCTGGATGCCCTCGTCGGAGTCGGAGTGCACGATCGCGCAGCCGCCAGGCGCGCGGTCGACGATCGCGATGTTTTCCTGGATGCCGTCGAAGGCCTCCATCTTGAAGCCCCACCAGTCGGCCCACAGCGCGCCGCAGACGCCTTCGCGGCCGAGCCGGTCGGCGATCTTGTAGGCCTCGACGCCGTGGTGGAAGGCGGCGACCTTGAAGCCGAACTCGTCGGCCAGGTCGAGCATGGTGATCATCTCGTCGGCGCGGTAGCAGTGGATGTGGACCAGGATCTCGCCGTCGAGCGCGCCGGCCAGCGTCTCGAGCTTGAGGTCGCGCTTGCCGTCCTTGCCGCCATCCTTGCGCTTGTCGCGGTAGTCGGCGGCATCGATGAAGGCCGCGCGGTAGCCGGCGACGTTGCCCATGCGCGTGGCCGGGCCGCCCTTCTGGCCGTAGACGCGCTTGGGGTTCTCGCCGCAGGCCATCTTCAGGCCGTGCGGCGCGCCGGGAAACTTCATTCCCTGGTAGGTGGTGGCGGGCACGTTGCGCAGCGTCACGCCGCGGCCGCCGACCAGGTTGGCCGAGCCCGGCAGGATCTGCAGGGTGGTGACGCCGCCGGCCAGCGCGGCGTGGAAGCCGGGATCCTGCGGCCACACCGAGTGTTCGGCCCAGACCGCGGCGGTGACCGGCGAGGTCGCCTCGTTGCCGTCGCTGTGCGAGCGCGTGCCCGGACTCGGATAGACGCCGAGGTGGGAGTGGATGTCGATGAGGCCGGGCGTGACCCACTTGCCGCGGCCATCGACGCGGATCGCATCCGCCGGTGCGTCCAGCCCCACGCCGACGGCGACGATGACGCCGTCGCGCATCATCACGTCGGCGCCTTCGAGCCGGGCGCCGGTGCCGTCGAGCACGGTCGCGCCGCCGACCAGCACCGGCGCGCTGGCGATGCGCTGGTAGGTGCTGGGATAGGCGTCGCCCGGGGACCCGCTCGAGGCGGCCGCTGCTGCGCTGCCGCCGCGGTCGTCGTCGCGACTGCCGGCCGCGCTGGTGGTCGCGCAGCCGGTGGCCAGCGCGATCGTGAGCGCCGCGGCGAGCGTGGCGTGTGGCTTGAGTCCCATGTGTCGCTCCCCGAAGTCAGTCGCACACCCTAAGCGGGCGGCGCGGCCGCAGGCAATGGGCAGAAGGTTGGGGCTGCGACCACGCCATGCCAGAATCCCCGGAAAGCGAGGAGGACCAATGAAGGAAAAGGAACAGATCGTCGAGAACTGGCTGCCGCGCTACACCGGCGTGCCGCTCGACGGCTTCGGAGAGCACATCCTGCTGACCAACTTCGGCGGCTACCTGGGCCACTTCGCACGCCTGACGGGCGCTGCGATCGTCGGTGCCGACCGTCCGATGCCGAGCGCCACCGCCGACGGCATCACCATGATCAACTTCGGCATGGGCAGCCCCAACGCGGCCACGCTGATGGACCTGCTGTCGGCGATCGCGCCCAGGGCGGTGCTGTTCCTGGGCAAGTGCGGCGGCCTGAAGCGCAAGAACCAGCTCGGCGACCTGGTGCTGCCGATCGCCGCCATCCGCGGCGAGGGCACCAGCGACGACTACCTGCCGCCGCAGGTCCCGGCGCTGCCGGCGTTCGCGCTGCAGCGCGCGGTCTCGACCTCGATCCGCGACATGGGCCTGGACTACTGGACCGGCACCGTCTACACCACCAACCGCCGCGTCTGGGAGCACGACGAAGCCTTCAAGGAGCGCCTGCGTACCATGCGCTGCATGGCCATCGACATGGAGACCGCGACCATCTTCGCGGCCGGCTTCGCCAACCGCATTCCCTGCGGCGCGCTGCTGCTGGTCAGCGACCAGCCGATGATCCCCGAGGGGGTGAAGACCGAGGCGTCCGACGCGCAGGTGAGCACGCGCTTCGTCGAGGACCACATCCAGACCGGCATCGAGGCGCTGCGCCTGATCCGCCGCCACGGCAAGTCCGTGCGCCACCTGAGGTTCGACGAATGAGCGCCGTGCACGGGTTGCCGACGGCGCGCGAGATCGTGGCGTTCTGGCGCGAGGCCGGCCCGCCGAAGTGGTTCAACGGCGGGGCGGCGTTCGACGAAGAAGTGCGGCAGTTCCTGGAAGGCGCGCACTTCGCCGCCGCGCGCCGCGAACTCGAAGCCTGGGTGGACGATGCCGACGGCGCGCTGGCCGTGCAGATCCTGCTCGACCAGGTGCCGCGCAACATCTTCCGCGGCAGCGCGCACTCGTATGCGACCGATCCGCTGGCGCTCCACTACGCCGAGCGCATGCTGGAGTCCGGCCTCGACCGCGAGGTGGATCCGGAGCTGCGCGTGTTCTGCTACATGCCCTTCGAGCATTCCGAGGTGATGGCGGACCAGGAGCGCGCGGTGGCGCTCATGGCCGACCTCGGCGAGACGTACCTCGGCTACGCGGTGCGGCACCTGGAAGTGATCGAGCGCTTCGGGCGCTTCCCGCACCGGAACCACGCGCTGGGCCGGGCCAGCAGCGCCGACGAACAGGCCTGGCTGGACGCCGGCGGCGGCTTCTGAAGGCGGGGGCGCGCGCTTCCGGCGCGCGTCCCCTTCCGGCACTCAGTAGCGCGGGATCTCCGCGTCCACGTCGGCCCAGGCGTCGATGCCGCCTTCGATGCTGTAGACCTCGCGGAAGCCGAGCTGGCGGAAGTGTTCGGCCGCCTGCGCGCTGCGGGTGCCGTGGTGGCAGAGGAAGGCCAGCGGCGTGTCCCTGGGCAGGCCTTCCAGCGCGCCCGGGCCGTCGTCGAGGGTGGCGTGCGGCACCGGCGCGGTGGCGCTCGCGCGTTCCTCGGCCGGACGCACGTCCACCAGCCGCAGGCTGCCGTCCGAAACGCGGGCATGGACATCGGTCGGCGACAGCGCGCGCACCGGCGGCGGCGCGTTCGGGTTCTCGATCACCAGGCCGCGGCCGCGGGCGTCGTCGGCGAAATCGATCACGATGCCGTCGGCGCGGCGCGCGGCGGCCAGTTCCACCTGCACCGTGATGCCGTCGCAGTCCACGGAGATCGCCTTGGCGTCCTGGGTGGCCAGCGCCAGGCGGGTGCGGAAGCGCGGGTCGATGTCGATCTTCACCGCCAGGTCGCCGCCGGCGTCGTCGATCGCCTTGCGCAGGGTCGCGTGCGCGACCGGGGTGACGGTGATCGTCGGCGGCGTGCGGTCCGGCGGCGGCAGGCCGACCGCGGCGTGCAGTTCGCCCGAGTTCGCCATCTGCTCGATGATGTCGCTGCCGCCGACCAGCTCGCCGCCGATGTACAGCTGCGGGATGGTGGGCCAGTTGCCGTAGGCCTTGATGCCCTCGCGGATGTCGGCGTCGGCCAGCACGTTGACGTGGGCGAAGGGCTGCTCGAGCGAGGACAGCGCCGCCACCGCCTTGGCCGAGAAGCCGCACTGCGGCGCGCGCGGGTCGCCCTTCATGAACAGCACGATGCGATTGGCCTGCAGCAGGTCTTCGATGCGCTGGCGGAGGTCGGGGGCAAGGGTCATGGCGGGCACCGCGGTGTGTAGTGTGGGGACGCGACAGGGTACTCCCCGTGCCTGGATCTCGCCTTGACTGGCATCATCCAGGGCGCCTTTCCACTCGACAATCCCCGGGAGCCGCCCCGGCGGCGACCCCGATGCCACCGTTCCCCTGATGCCCACCGACACCGCAATCCACATCACTCCGCGCCGCCCCCACGCCTGGGCCTGGGCCGCGCTGCTGCTGCACGCCGGCGTTGCCCTGGCCTGGTGGTGGCTGGGCTGGCACTGGGGCCTGGGGCTGCTGGTCGCGGTGCATCTGGGCTTCGTCTGGGGCACGCTGCACCCGGGTTCGCGCCTGTTCGGGCCCGTCATCCGGCGCTTCGTCGCCACGCGTCCCGAGGTCTGGCTGACCATCGACGACGGCCCCTCCGACGACACCCGCGTGATCCTCGACCTGCTCGATGCCCACGGCGCCGGCGCCACCTTCTTCCTGGTCGGCGCGCGCGCGGAAGCGCGGCCGGAGCTCGTGCGCGAGATCGCCGCGCGCGGCCACGGCATCGGCAACCACAGCCACACCCACCCGCAGGCCCGCTTCTGGGCGCTGGGGCCGCGCGCGATGCGGCGTGAGATCCTCGACTGCCAGCACACGCTGGCCAACATCACCGGCACCGCGCCGCGCTGGTTCCGTGCCGTCGTCGGCCACGCCAACCCCTTCGTCCACGCCCCCCTGCACGACGCCGGCCTGTCGCGCCTGGCCTGGAGCGCGCGCGGCTACGATGCCGTCGAAGCCGATCCCGCGCGCGTCGCTGCGCGCATCGCCCGCGACCTGGAGCCGGGCGCCATCGTCCTGCTGCACGAGGGCGCACCGCACGGGCGCAGCGCGGAGATCGTGGCCGCGGTGCTTGCCGAGCTGAAGCGTGCCGGCTACCGGGCAGTGATCCCGACAGATTGAACGCGGCGCCTGGCCACGAATCTGATTGATGGGAGAAGAGCCTTTTTTGGCCACGGATTTGCGCGGATTACGCGGATCTGGCCGAGGCAAGATTGTTGTCGAGATCCCATTTGAAAAAAAAGCTGCGACAGGGCGCGGTATTGGCGCTGGCCTCGCACTGATCCGCGTAATCCGCGCAAATCCGTGGCCAAAGAAGCTTTTCGCTTTTTCTGCCCTTCCCGCCTTATCCGTGTAGATCCGCGCCCCTCCGCGTAGATCCGTGGCAAAAAATGCTTTCCCCCGATCAAAGCGAAACCGCAGTCAATCCCGGCGCCCCACGACCAGCCAGTTGTTGAACGGCGTGTTCCCGTACAGCGGCCGGAATTCCACCGCCAGCCCCGCCTCGCCGAGCGTGGATTCCAGCTCTGCGCGCGTCGGGTAGCGCTTCGGCACTTCCTGCATCCAGCCCGCCAGGTGCGCCAGCCGGTCGGTGATGCGCGTGGTGCGGCCGCGGCGCGAGTCGTCGCCCAGTCCGCTGCGGATCACCAGGCGGGAGCCCGGGGTGAGCATGGCCGCGGTATCGGCGAGCAGCGCGGCCTGCGCCTGCGCGTCGAGGTATTGCAATACGTCGAGGATCGCCACGCTGCCGGCGTGCGGCGGCCAGCCGGCGGCGAGGTCGACGACGTCGAAGCACGCGCCGTCGGCATGGCCGCTGCGCGCGGCGATCTCGCGGCCGCGGCGGATCTTGTCGGCGTCGATGTCCACGCCGTGCCAGGGCATGGCCTGTCCGTCCCGGCGCAGCGCGTGCAGCAGCAGGCCGAGCCCGCAGCCGAGGTCGAGCACCGGTGCGGTGGTGCCGCGCAGCGCCTCGAGCACGCCGGGATACAGCGGGTCGGTGCGCAGCTTCGACAGCGTGTAGTAGTAGTCGTAGCGGTTGCCGTAGAAGCGCCGGGGCAGGAACGCCCGCGCGATCGCGCGCGCGTCGCCCGGGGGAAAGGGAGCGTCGGCGGAGCGGATGGTCATGGCGTCGTCCGGGGCGGTTGCAGCAGGCGGCGCGCGACCGGCAGGGCCAGGCGCGTCCACTCGGCGTACATGGTGGCGGAGGGGTGCAGGCCGTCTTCGGCGAGCATGGCGGGCTCGGCGCCGCGCGCGCGGCTCACGGCTGTGATGTCGACGAAGGCGACGCCGCGGGCGCTGCAGGCTTCGCGCGCGGTGGCGTTGTATGCATCGAGTTCGCGCGCGATCGCGTCCAGGTCGCGTCCGGAGGCGGCGGCGAACGGGGTCACGCTCCAGTCGGGGATCGACAGCACCAGCACGCGGTCCGCGCGGCCGCCGGCGAAGCCGATGGCACGTTCGAGCAGGGCGGCGAATTCGCCCGCGTACTCCGCGGCGCTGCGTCCGCGGTACTGGTTGTTGACGCCGATCAGCAGGCTGGCGAAGTCGAAGCGGCCCTGCGGGTTGGCGGCATCGATCGCGGCGTCGAGCTCGTCGGTGCTCCAGCCGGTGGTGGCGATCGTCTGCGGATCATCGAGTGCGATGCCTTCGGCGCGCAGGGCTTGTGCCAGCCGGTGTGGCCAGCGGCCTTCGACCGCGACGGCTTCGCCGATGGTGTAGGAATCGCCCAGGGCGAGATAGCGCAGGCCCATGCGTTCAGACCGGCGCGGACGCCGGCGTCGCCGTCTGCGGCGCGGGGTGGCGAGCCGCCGCCGCGCGTCGATCCAGCACGCGATCGATGCGCCGGAACACTTCGCGCAGCTGCTCCGGCTCCGGCAGCAGGGTGACCCGGAAGTGGTTGCGGTAGGGCACGTTGAAGCTCGAACCCGGCACCACCAGCACGTGCTCCTGCTCCATCAGCTCCAGCGCGAAGGCATGGTCGTCGAAGCCGCGGGCCGCGTCGCCGACGACGCCGGGGAAGGCGTACAGCGCGCCGTCGGGCACCTGCAGCCGCAGGTGCGGGCTGGCGGCGCAGGCCTCGGCAACCACGCGCCGCGCCTCGTGCAGGCGTCCACCCGGCGCGACCAGCGGGCCGATGGTGTCCAGCCCCGACAGCGCCGCCGGCACCGCGAACTGCCCCGGCACGTTGGCGCACAGGCGCAGCGCGCCCAGCAGGTCGATGGCGTGGCGGTAGTCGCGCGTCGCGTCGGCGCTGCCCGACAGCACCGCCCAGCCGATGCGCCAGCCGCAGGCCCGGTGCACCTTGCTCAGGCCGCCGAAGGACAGGCAGGGCCCGTCGCCGGCCAGCGGCGCCAGCGGCTCGAAGCGCGCCTCGTCGTAGGTGATGCCGTCGTAGATCTCGTCGGCCATCAGCAGCAGGCCGTGGCGCGCGGCGATCGCGACGATGCGCTCCAGCAGCGCGCGCGGATAGCTGGCGCCGGTGGGGTTGTTGGGATTGATCAGCACGATCGCGCGCGTGCGCGGCGACACCAGTGCCTCGATCTCGTCGGGATCGGGCAGGAAGCCGTCGGTCGCGTGGCAGCGGTAGTACACCGGCCGGCCGTCGTTGAGGATGGTGGACGCCGACCACAGCGGATAGTCGGGCGAGGGCAGCAGCACTTCGTCGCCGGGGTTGAGCAGGGCGCGCAGCGAGATGTCGATCAGTTCGCTGACGCCGTTGCCGATGAAGACGTCGTCGGCGGACACGCCCGGCGTGCCGCGCGCGGCGTGGTGCGCGGCCACCGCCCCGCGCGCGGCCGGCAGGCCCTGCTGGTGCGCGTAGGGGTCGGTGTCGTGGATGTGGTCGGCGATCGCGCGCTGCATGTGCTCCGGCGCGCGGAAGCCGAAGGCGCCCGGGTTGCCGATGTTGAGCTTGATCAGCGCATGCCCCGCGGCTTCGAGTTCGCGGGCGCGTCGCGCGAGTTCGCCGCGGATCTCGTAGCGCACCTCGGACAGGCGCTGCCGGGTGGCGACGGGGGGCTTGGACATGCGGGCGGATCGGCGTGGGCGAAGGCCAGAGACTAGCGGAATTCCCCGAACTGCGGGCATGCCGGGGCGGCCATGGGCCGCGGCGGCTCCAGCAGCACGGCCATCAGGCTCCGCGCCGCGTGGCGGGCGACCTCGTCCAGCGCCGCGGCGGGCGTGGCATCGCCCACCTCGTAGGTCACCGCCGGCGCGCCGAGGCGGCAGAACGCCCAGTTCTTGAACACCGCGGTGCGGGCGGCGGAAGGCTTCTCCTCGATGTCGAAGCCGGCCTGCATCGCCGCCATCCACGCGTGCAGCACGCCGCCCGGCACGTGCGAGGGATCTTCGGTCACCGTGTAGAACACGTCGCGGAAGGTGGAGTGGAAGTCGATGGCGAAGGCCACGCGCCCGGCGCCGAAGCCGCGTGCGGCCAGCAGGTCGCGCAGGGCGCGCGTCTCCGGCTGCGCGAACGGCCCCCAGTCGCGGTTGATGTCGACGCCGTTGGCGTTGCCGCGCCAGTGGCCTTCGACCACGCCGTCCGGGTTCAGCAGCGGCACCACCAGCACGCGCACCCGGTCGCGGAACGCGCGCGCCTGCGGCGTGTCGGCGGCCAGCGCCTCGACGAAGCCCATCAGCGCCTGGGTGCCGGTGTTCTCGGGCGGATGCTGGCCTCCGAGCACCAGCAGCAGCGGCGCGTCCGCGCCGGCGCCGAACTCGAACGCCCGCAGCGGCCGGCCCTGGACCGAGGTGCCGAAGGTGCGCGGCTCGACCCCCATCCCCGCAACGACGCGCGCCGACCAGGCTTCGACATCCCCGGGCAGCAGCGGCGGCTGCGCGAACACGCGCAGTTCGCCCGCGTCCAGCTGCAGCCACAGGCGGGCGCGTCCTTCGGCGTCGACCTGGAACTCGCCGGGGCCCGCCTCGCGCCACTCGCCGCCCCCGGTGCCGAGCTTGGGCACGTAGCGGTGGCGGTGGTTGTGCGGATAGGCGAACCGCAGCTCCAGCGCGCGCGGCGCCTCGGCGTGGACGCGGAAGCCGTACCAGGCGCTGGGGTTGACGGGGTGGGTTTCCGGCGCGATGTCGACGCGGTAGCTGCCGTCGCCCAGGCGCTCGACGCCGGACAGGCGCGCCGCCGGCAGCAGGTTGTCGAAGCGGAGGCCGTCCCCGTCGAAGCGCCAGGTCTTCCGGACCTGGGGCGCCACGCGCGACACCTCCGTGGGCGCAGTTGCGACAGCAGGTGGGGCCGCCGCCGTCGCCACCGGATCCAGCACCTGCGTTGACGCACAGGCGGCCAGGAACAGCGTCACCGCCACCGGCAGCCAGCGGGAGGCGCACGCGGCGGAACGGCCGCGGCGGTGCGGGCCCTGGTCGATGGAGTGGTTCATCCGGAATCCGTGCAGTCGCAGAGCGGTCGGATGGTCGCAGGCGGGCCGCACCCTGCCAAGCCGATGCCGCCGGCCGGCGGTTAGAATCGCGGCCATGGATCCCCGTCGCGCCCACGCTTGAACTCCCCGCCCGCCGACCTGCAGGCGATCGGCTGGCGGGCCGACATCGATCCGCGCTGGCGGGATGCGATGGCCGCGCATCCTGATGCGCACCCTGCGCGCGTGGTCGAGCAGCACCGCTCCGGCTACGTGGTGGCCACGGGCCCGGGCGAGGGCGTCGCGGTGGAGTCGCTGCCCGAATGGCAGCGCCCGACCGGCTATCGCAAGGGTACGGTGGCGCCGGAGGACCGGCCCGCGGTCGGCGACTGGGTGCTGGTCGAGGACGGCAGGCGCATCGTCGCCCTGCTGCCGCGTCGCAGCGCGATCAAGCGCGGTGCCGCCGGCGAGCACTACCGGCAGCAGCTGATCGCGGCCAACGTGGACGTGGCCTTCGTGGTCTGCGGGCTGGACGGTGATTTCAACCTGCGCCGCATCGAGCGCTACCTGTTGCTGGTGCAGGGCAGCGGCGCGCAGCCGGTGGTGGTGCTGACCAAGGCCGACCTGCCCGGTGCCGACGCGGCCGCCGCGCACGCCGCGCTGGCCGGCATCGAAGCGCTGGGGGTGCCGGCGGTGGCGGTGAACGCGAAGGACGCCGCGGCGGTCGAGGCGCTGGCGCCATGGCTGCATCCCGGCGACACGGTCGTGCTGGTCGGCAGCTCCGGCGCCGGCAAGTCCACGCTGACCAACACCCTGCTCGGCATCGACAGGATGAAGACCGCCGCGGTGCGCGAGCACGACGCCCGCGGCCGCCACACCACCACCCATCGCGCGCTGATCCCGCTGCCGTCCGGTGCCTGCCTGATCGACACGCCGGGGATGCGCGAACTCAAGCCCACCGGCGAGGAGGAGCTCGCAGACGGCGGCTTCGGCGACGTCGAGGTCCTGGCGGCGCAGTGCAGGTTCCGCGACTGCGCGCACGGCCGCGAGCCCGGCTGCGCGGTGCGCGCCGCGATCGCGCGTGGCGAGCTCGACGAGGGCCGCTTCCTCAACTACATGAAGCTGGGCGGCGAGGTCGCCGCCGCCGCGGACCGGCTCGCTTCCCGCCTCGCCGACAAGCAGGGCGCGAAGCCGGCGTCGCGCGCTGCGCACAAGCGGCCGGATGACAGGCACGGCAAGCGCTGAGTCCGGAACGCACTCCCTCACGCGGTCGGTGCACCGTCCCGTTCAGCCCGCGCGCGTGTCGCGCAGGGTCTTTGCGAACACCGTCAGGAAGCGGCGCGCGGCTTCGGACGGGGGGCGGTCCTCCAGGTGCACGCATTGCACCTTGAAGCGCAGCGGCGGCGAGAACGGGCGGTGCGACGTGGCGGGGCCGGCCGCCGCGCGTGCGGTGAACTCGTCCACCACCGCCATGCCCACGCCGTGGCGCGCCAGCTCGGCGGCGATGTAGAAGGTCTGGTTCGACACCACTTCGTTCACCGTGATGTCCTCGCGCTGCAGCTCGCGGTTGAGCAGCTCGCCGACCGGGCCGCCCGTGGTCAGCCCCACCAGGTTCTGCCCGTCGAGAACCTGCAGGGGCACCTGCTCGCCGACGCCGGGCAGGGTGGCGGTCCGGAACAGCAGCATCAGTTCGCCGGTGTCGATGTCGCGGCGCTTCATCCGCGGGTGCGTCGGCGGGTCGTAGGCGATGGCGATGTCGCAGCTGCGCTCGTACAGCGCCTGGAACAACGCGTCGTGGTGCAGCGTCTGCACGTCGAAGGTGATGTCCGGGTGCCGCGCTCGGAAGCGGGCGATCGCCAGCGGTGCGATGTGCAGCCCGAGCGAGGGCACCACCGCCAGCCGGACGCGGCCGCCGGCCAGGCTGCGCAGGTTGACGACCGTCTTCTGCAGCGAGGTCAGCCGGCTGAAGACCTCGGAGACTTCGACGAACAGCTCGTGCGCCTCGTCGGTGGCGACCAGGCGGCCGCGCACCAGGCGGAACAGTTCCAGCCCCAACTGCTGCTGGGTGTGCTGCAGCACCTTGCTGACCGAGGGCTGCGACACGTGCAGCGTGCGCGCGGCGGCGCTGATGGAGCCGGTGGTGTAGACGGCGTGGAAGACCTCGATCTGGCGGAAACGCATGTCGCCCGGTACTCCTGCGTGGCAGCGGGCATGATCGTCGCCCGCGGCCCGGGTGTCGCGTGACTAAGGTTGTGCGGCCACGCCCTCGCGCCGCGGATCGGCGGCGCCCTGCAGCACGCCGTCGGCCCGGGCCACGCCATGCAGGCCCGAATCCTCGCCGGCGCCCGCGACGATATCGACGCCGAGGTCGGACAGCGCGGCACGCAGCGCAGGCGCAAAGGCGTCGGCTTCGCCGTTGAACCGCCCGCCGCGCGCGACCAGGTTGGGCAGGTCGACCGCCTGCTGCAGCGGCAGGTCCCAGTACAGCCAGCCGACCAGGGCCTTGGCGATGTAGGCGGGGATCGCGTTGCCGCCCGGCGAGCCGATGGCGCCGACGAAGCCGCCGTCGCGGTCGAGCACGATCACCGGCGACATCGACGAGCGTGGGCGCTTGCCCGGCGCGATCGCGTTGGCGGCCGCCGCGCCCGGGCCCCAGGAAAAATCGGTGAGCTGGTTGTTCAGCAGCATGCCGCCGACCACGCGCCCGGAGCCGAAATAGGATTCGATGGTGGTGGTCATCGACACGGCGTTGCCGGCGGCGTCGACCACCACGAAGTGGCTGGTGCCGGCCGGCTCGTCGGTGGCATCGGCATCGCGCGTGCGCGCCCCGGGCGGGCGGCCGGGTGCGGGTGCTTCGGGCGCGGCGCGTGCGCCGATCAGCGCGCGGCGTCCTGCGATGTAGCGCGGTTCGAGCAGGCCGTCCACGGGCACCTGCGCGAAACGCGGATCGCCCACGTAGTGGTCGCGGTCGGCGTACATCAGGCGGCTGGCCTCGGCCAGCAGCAGCCAGGCCCGTGGATCATCGGGGCCGCGCTGCGCGATGTCGGTGCCGTCGAGCAGCAGCATCAGCTGCAGCAGGCCGACGCCGCTGGCCGGTGGCGGAGCCGAGCAGACCAGCCAGGCCCGCAGCGGCCGGCAGAGCGCGTCGGTGCGTTCAGCGCCGCCGTTGCGGAGGTCGGTCGCGGACATGTGCGCCCCGTGGGGCGGGTCCGCCACGCGGGCGGCCAGGGCGTCGGCCAGCGGACCCGTGCGCAGGGCGTCGGCGCCGCGCGTGGCGATCATGCGCAGGCTGCTGGCATAGGCCGGATTGCGGAAGGTGTCGCCGACGCCCAGCGGCGCGCCGTCCGGGCCGGCGAACAATGCCACGACGTCGGGCGCGGATGCCTGCGGGAAGCGGCCCGCGATGTGGCGGTGCAGCCGTGGACTCAGCGCGAATCCCTGCTCGGCGCGCAGCGCGACGGGTTCGAACAGGGCGGCCCAGTCCAGCGCGCCGTGCGCGGCATGCGCGAGTTCGAGTGCGTGCAGCGCGCCGGGGATGCCGGTGGCGCGGCCACCGAGCATGGCCTCGGCACGTGGCAGCGCGCCCCCGTCCGCGTCGGTGAACATGTCGGGGCCGGCGCCGGCGGGCGCGTGCTCGCGGCCGATGTAGCTGTCGACGCGGCCGGACTTCGCGTCGTAATGCAGCACGATCGCCCCGCCCAGCAGGCCCGAACTCTGCGGCTCGACCAGCCCCAGCGTTGCCTGCACCGCGACCGCGGCGTCGATCGCGCTGCCGCCGCGGCGCAGCACCTCCAGGCCGGCCTCGGTGGCGAGCGGATGCGCGCTGCTGACAAGGCCCGCAGTGCGCGCCTCCGCGATATCGGCGGGCTGCTGCACCGGCGTGGCGACGCGGGCACCGGTGCCGCAGGCCACCAGGCCCAGGAGGGCGGCAACGAGCAGCGCGTGGCGCGACGTCGCGAGGAATGCGTGCAGCATGAACGTGACCATGGGCGGGATTCCTGCGGGGCCGCCGGCGCGTGCGTCGCCAGAGCGGATCGAGGCCCCGAGACTATCGCGGACGGACATCGCCCGCCCCTCGCTTTGCCGGGGTCTCCGATAGCGCCAGGTTATGGACGATCCATAGCCCGGGTGCATACCGGACCGCAGGAAAGCTGGGCGACAGCCGGGATCGCCTGCGGCAGTGTCGGAGCGGACGCGACTGAAGGACCCTAACCATGCGCAGGCCATCCGCCCCGATCCGCAGCGCACTGCTGTGCCTCTTCCTGGCCGCGACCACCTCGTCGGTGGCTGCGCCGGTGCCCGCTCCGGCGCAGGTGCGGCAGCTGCTCAACTACGAGCAGATCCACAAGCCGCTCGAGGCCGACGCCGGCATGGTGGTCAGCCAGAGCGGGCATGCCAGCCGGATCGGCGCCCAGGTGCTGCGCGATGGCGGCAATGCAGTCGATGCCAGCGTGGCCATGGCCTTCGCGATGGCCGTGACCCTGCCGCGCGCCGGCAACATCGGCGGCGACGGCTACATGTTGATCCACCTCGCGGACGAAGACCGCGCCGTCGCGATCGACTTCCGTTCGATGGCGCCCGCGCTGGCCACGCTCGATGCCTACGTGGGCGAGGACGGCAACCTCCAGGGCCACTCGGCGGGCATCCGTGCCGCCGGCGTGCCGGGCACGGTGGCGGGGCTGGCGCTGGCGCACGGAAAGTACGGGCGGCTGCCATGGAAGCAGCTGCTGCAGCCGGCGATCCGGCTGGCCGGGGACGGCATGGTGCTCAGCCGCGACGAGGCCTTCGCGCTGGACTGGGGCCGGGAGCGGCTCGCGCGCAGTGCCGCGGGCGCGGGGGTCTTCCTGCATCCGGACGGCTCCGCGCTGCGCGCGGGCGAGCGCCTGGTGCAGGCCGACCTCGCCTGGTCCCTGCGCCAGATCGCCGAGCACGGGGCCGATGCCTTCTATCGCGGCGAAATCGCCGAGCGCCTGGACGCCGGCATGCGCGCCCACGGCGGGCTGCTGCGCAAGCTGGACCTCGCCGCCTATCGCGCCATCGAACGCGAGCCGCTGCGCGGCAGCTACCGCGGGCATGAACTGCTGACCATGCCGCCGTCCAGCGGCGGCGGGCCGGGCATCGCGATGACGCTCAACATCCTGGAGCAGTTCGACCTCGCCGCGATGGGCGCGGGCTCCGCCGATGCGCTGCACCTGCTGGCCGAGGCGACCAAGCGCGCCTGGCGCGACCGCCGGGCCCACGCCAACGATCCGGCCGCGGCGCGCGTGCCGCTGGAAGGCTTTGTGTCGAAGGCCTACGGCGCGTCGCGGGCGGCCGCGATCACGATGGAGCGCGCGACTCCGGCCGCCGACGTGGAGGCCGGCGACATCTGGGCGCAGGAGGGCCCGGAGACCACCCACTTCTCGGCGGTGGACGGCGACGGCAACGCGGTCAGCACCACCTACACCATCGGCGCGGACTTCGGCTCCGGAGTGATGATCGAAGGCACCGGCTTCCTGCTCGGCAACCTGATCGGCAACTTTTCGCTGCAGGCCCAGCTCGAAGCCGCGCGCGACGGCCGCGCGCCGCCGGCGAACGCGCTGCGGCCGGGCAGCCGGCCGGTATCGAGCATGGCGCCGACCATGCTGCTGCGCGACGGCAGGCCCTGGCTGGTGACCGGCAGCCCGGGCGGCAACACCATTCCCGGCACGATCGTGCAGATGATCGTCAACGTCGTCGACTTCGGAATGAACATCGCCGAGGCCACCGCGTTCCCGCGCATCCACCAGCAGGTCACCACCCGAGGCGAACTCGACATCGAACGCGGGTTCAGCCCCGACACGCTGCGCATCCTGCGCGAACGGGGCCACCAGCCGGAGCAGGGCCAGACCATCGGCAGCACGCAGACGCTGCTGCTGGAAGCGCAGCGCGTGCAGGGCGCGGCCGATCCGCGGCGTCCCGGCGCCGAGGCCGTCGCGCAGTAGGCGCGGGCATAACCTGCCGCTATGGAACGGGATCAAAAAACGAGGCTTGGCAGGATCGCAGCGTCGCTAGAGTCGGGCCAGGGGAGCGTGCGACCGCGCGCGGATCCGTACCTTCGGAGGGGAGTCACCACATGCACCATCGCCTGATCAAACCGACGCTGCTCAGCGTCATCCTTGCATCGATGCTCCATAGCACGGCGTTCGCGCAGCAGCAGGACGGCGTCGAACCGGCGCAGCCGCAGGCCGAGGCCACGGCCAAGGACCTGGACGCCGTGGTGGTCGTGGGCAGCCGGCTTGCGAGCTCCCGGACCGAGGGTCCTTCGCCGGTGGTGGTGATGGACGAGGAGAAGATCGAGGCGACCGGCGCGATCTCCGGCGACGAGCTGCTGCAGGCGATCCCGCAGGTCGGCGACATGATGTTCAGCAACACCGACACCGCGTCCAACCTCAACGCGGCGCGCGGCGACGTCGGATCGATCAACCTGCGCAACCTCGGCACCGGCAACACGCTGCTGATGGTGAACGGGCGCCGCATGGTGCCGCACCCGGGCACGCAGACCGAATCGCTGGTGCCACGGCAGACCGCCAACATGAACGCGATCCCGCTGTTCGGTACCCGGCGCATCGAGACCCTGCTCGGCGGCGCGTCCGCACTGTACGGCTCGGATGCCGTGGCCGGCGTGGTCAACGTGATCCTGGACACGCACTACCAGGGCTTCCAGGTGCAGGCCCAGTACGGCGGTTCCGAGGACGTCGACCTGCGCCAGGGCAATATCAACTTCAAGTGGGGCCAGTGGTTCAACGACGGCCGCACGCGCGCCACGCTGGTCGGCGGCTGGACGCACCGCACCGACCTGCCGGCGGACGCGCGCGACTACACCGCCAACATGGACCGCCGCCCGCTGATGGAGGGGACCGAGTTCGAGGGCGTGACCGCGTTCGACGACCGCATCTCCAGCTCGGCCTGGGGCGCGTTCCAGACCGTCGGCAACGCGGCGGTGCGCGGCCCCGGAGGGGCGTTGATCACCAACGGCAGCGGCCAGTTCCACATCGATCCGGTCGGACACCACGGCTGCACGGCCGCGCTCGATGACGGGGTCTGCATCAACTCCGGCGCGCAGAGTACCGCCAGCGACCGCCCGCTTCGCTTCAGCCCCAACCACCAGCGCCTGATCATGGGCGAGCTGGACCGCATGAATGCGTTCGGGACGCTCGAGCACGACCTGGACGACAACTTCGTCGCCTTCGGCGAGCTGGCCTTCTACAAGGCGCGCTACCACGGCATGCGCGAGCAGGCCGCGCCGCTGGGCGCGGCGTCGATCCTGGTGTCGAAGGACAACTACTACAACCCGTTCGGCGCGATGTACCTCCCGGATGGCTCGCTCAACCCGAACCGCCTGGCGGGCATTGACGCCCCGGAAGAGGGTCTGGACGTCCGCCTGGCCAGCTACCGGCCGACGGACACCTCGCGCCCGTACACCGTGGACGACGAGTCATACCGTTTCCTCACCGGCGTGCGCGGCATGGTCGGTGGCTTCGACTGGGAGGGTGCGCTGCTGTACTCCTCCGCGACCACCACCGATACCCAGTACGGTTCGATCAGCAACACGCTGTTCTCCGAGGCGCTGTCGTGGAGCACGCCGGACGCATACAACCCGTTCCTGGGCGGAAACCGCGACGACTGGGGCGCGCCCGCGGACCCGGCACGGAACCAGGCGGCGATCGACCACTTCACCGTGCCGGTGGTGCGCGACAGCAAGGCGACCCTGTTCCAGCTGGACACCCGCTTCATCCGCGAGGACCTGTTCCAGGTGCCGGCCGGCCACGTGGGCGTCGCGTTCGGCGGTGAGTGGCGTCGCGAAACCCTGAACGACGACCGTGATCCGAGTTTCGACGGCACGCTCACCTATACCAATCCGATGACCGGAGCCATCACCAGCGACGTGCTTGGCGCCAGCCCGTCCGGCGACAACTCCGGGGACCGCGAAGTGGGTTCGCTGTACGCCGAGTTCGCGATCCCGCTGGTGCGCGCGCTGGACCTGCAGGTCGCCGGGCGCTACGAGCACTACTCGGACTTCGGCGGCGTCGCCAAGCCGAAGGTCTCGCTGGCCTGGGACATCGTCGACGGCATGATGTTCCGCGCCAACTGGTCGCAGAGCTTCCTCGCGCCCAACATCCTGCAGATGTATTCCGAGGGCACCACGGTCAGCAACACCCGCACCGACTACTACGTGTGCGAGGCCGACATCCGCAAGGGCACCATCGATGGCGTGCATCGCTGTGGCCGCAGCTACAGCACGATGGCGATCCGCAGCGGCAACCGGGACCTGCAGCCGGAGACCGCGGAAACCTGGTCGGCAGGCTTCGTGTTCCAGCCGCGCTTCCTGCCTGAATCCACCCGCATGACCTTCACCACCGATTACTTCGAGATCCAGCAGGAAGACGTGATCGGCATACTCGGCGAGGCCACGCACCTGGCCCTGGACTATCTGTTGCGCATGGAGGGCTCGTTCAACCCCGCCGTGGTGCGCCTGGAGCCGGACGAAGAGCGGATCGCACTGTTCGAAGGAACCGGACTCGATCCGGTGGGCCGGGTCGACTACGTCGACGACCTGTACATCAACCGCCTGCCCAGGACCACGCGCGGCATCGATTTCGGCGTCGACTGGCGCATGGCCACCGACACCGCCGGCACGTTCAGCGCCAGCCTCAATGCGACGCGCCTGATCCAGATGACACAGGATTCCACCGATGACGAGATGCGCATCATCGCGGCGCAGGAAGCCGGACTCATCGACGACAACTTCGACATCCGCAACGCCGGCAACCTGCTGGGCGTGAACGGCAAGCCGCAGTGGCGCGCGACCTTCAGCGGCACCTGGCGCAAGGACGGGTGGGGCCTGGGCACCTTCGTCAACCACATCGACGGGTTCGAATCGACCGGCGCGGTGTCCAACCTCGGCAACTACTATCCGGTGCCGAGCTGGACGACGACCAACGTCTGGGCCGAACGCCGCTTCAGCGGCACAGACGGCTTCCTCGACGGCCTGCGCGTCCGCCTGACCGTCCGCAACATCGGCGACCGCCAGCCGCCGCTGATGCCGACCGCGCTGGGCTTTTCGTCGCTGCACAACGCGCTGGGCCGTGGCTACTATCTGACGGTCACCAAGTCCTTCGACTGAGACACTGCCGCACCACCTGCCGGAGGAACCATGAAGAAGCGCACAAGGATGGACCGCCTGCTGTCGCTGGGCATGGGCCTGCTGCTGGCCTGCGCCTGGCAAGCGTCCACGGCCGCCGAGGGCATCGAAGACCAGCTGCGCGCCCTGATGGAGGAGCACGGGACGGTGGGCCTGGCGGTGGCGGTGGTGAGGGACAACGCCGTCGTCCATCGCAGCAGCCTGGGCTGGAAGGACCTGGAGCGGAAGATTCCGCTGGAAGAGGAGGATGTGTTCCGCATCGCGTCCATCTCCAAGTCGTTCGCCGCCGTCTCGGTGCTGCAGCTGGCCGAGCAGGGGCGGCTGTCACTGGACGACGAGGCCGGCGATCTGATCGGCTTCCCGGTGCGCAACCCGGCCTTCCCGGAGCGGCCGATCACGCTCCGGATGCTGCTGAACCACACCTCGTCGATCACCGACGGCCCGAAGTACGGCAGTCTTGATTTCATCAATCCCGACGCGGGCGGGCAGTGGCAGGACAGCTACGCCGACCGCGCGCCCGGCGAGCGCTACGAGTACTCCAACCTTGCCTACAACATGGTGGGGGCGATCGTGGAGCGCGCGTCCGGCGAACGCTTCGACGCCTACGTGAAGCGCCACGTGCTCGAGCCGCTCGGGTTGTACGGCGGCCACCTGGTGGACGCGCTGGACGCGGACCGGATCGCCCGCATCTACCGCTGGCGCGAGGGCGAGGGCTTCGTGCGCTCGGACGCGGCGTACGCGCCGCTGGGCGAGCGGCTTCACGGCCATGTCATCGGCTACGACGCGCCGGTGTTCTCGCCCACCGGCGGCCTCAAGATCTCCGCGCCCGACCTGGCGAAGTACATGTTGATGCACATGAACCAGGGCGCGTGGAACGGCGTGCGCATCCTCGGCGCGGAGCATGCGGCGACGATGCAGGAGCCGACCGTCGACATCGACGGAACGGCCGGGTACGGCCTGGCCATCCGGACCGAGCGGGCGCTGGTGCCCGGAGTGGTGCTGACCGGGCACACCGGATCGGCCTATGGCCTGTACAGCTCCATGTTCTTCGACGCGGAGGCGAAGTACGGTTTCGTGGTGATGACCAACGGCACCCGCGACACCGGCATCCGGGACGAGGTCAACCGGGCCCTGTACGAACACTTCATCGACGGTGCCGCGCTGGCGGCAGACGCGCCCGCCGTGTCGGATGCGGCGACGATGCAACAGGCGGGCATGGTCGACATCCGCAGTCTGGTGCCGGACATGTCGCAGGCCATCGCCTACGCCACCAGCGACAACTTCGTCGGCGCGCCGGTGGACGGCTACCTCGCGCCGCGCTGCTGGCTGAAGCGCGGGGCCGCCGGGGCGCTGGCGCGGGTGGAGGCGTCGCTGCGCGCCAGGCACATGCGCCTGCACGTCTTCGACTGTTACCGCCCGGTGCGGGCGGTCGCGCATTTCATGCGCTGGGTGAACGACGCGGACGACCAGGCCACCAAGGCGACGCATTATCCGGACCTGGACAAGCCGCAGCTGCTCGACGGCTACATCGCGCAGGTGTCCGGCCACAGCCGTGGCCATACCATCGACCTCACCCTGCTGCAGTGCGACGCGGGTGGCGCCGCCTGCGAACCCCTGGACATGGGAACGACGTTCGACTTCTTCGGACCCCGCGCCAACACCGACTCCCCGGACGTCAGCGCCGCGCAGCGCGCCAACCGGCATCTCCTGCGCGACGCCATGCAGGCCGGGGGCTTCGGCAACTACCCGATGGAGTGGTGGCACTACAGCTTCCGCTCCGGTGCTGAACCCGGGCCGCTGTATGACGTGCCGGTCAACTGAAGAAGTTGAGGAACCCGGTGATGACCAGCGCATTGCTGAAGTCGATGAAGAACGCACCCACCAGCGGCGCGACCAGGAACGCGCGCGGCGCGGCGCCGTAGCGCTCGACCAGGGTGCGCATCACCGCCATTGCATTCGCGGTGGTGCCGAGCATGAAGCCGATGAAGCCGCCGCTCATCACCGCGGCGTCGTAGTCGCGGCCCATCATCCGGAACACCACCAGGCAGAACGCCACCACCATCGCCACCTGCAGCCCGAGGTTCACCATCAGCGGCAGCGCCAGCCCGGCCAGCTCCCACAGCTTGAGGTTCATCAGCGCCACCGACAGGAACAGCGCCAGGCAGACGTTGCCGATGAGGTCGGTGGTCGGCACCGACATGCCGATCCAGCCGGTGGCGTCGTCGATGTTGCGGATCAGCGCGCCGACCAGCATCGCGCCGACGTAGGCCGGCAGGGTGATGCCGGTCGCCGAGATCAGGTCGCTGACCCAGCTGCCCAGCCACATGGCCACCAGGATCACCACGATGCTCTTCAGCGCGCCGTACTCCCGCTGGGCCTCGGTTGGCGCCGGTGCGGCGGCGGTGGCGGTGTCGTCGGGCGCAGCGTGGTCCTCCGGCCGGGTGGACACCAGGCGGAAGCGGCGGATCAGCACCGTGATCACCGGTCCGCCGATCAGCCCGCCGAGCACGATGCCCGACATGGCGGAGGCCACCGCGATCGATTCGGCGCCTTCCACGCCTGCCGCCTCGAACAGCGGTGCGAACGCCAGCCCGGTGGCGGGGCCGCCGGTGAGCGTGGTGGAGCCGGCCAGCACGCCGAACAGCGGGTGCAGGTCGAAGCCGGCTGCGACCGCCACGCCGAGCAGGTTCTGCGCCACCGCGAACAGCGTCGCCAGGCCAAGGAAGACGACCACCTGCTTGCCGCTGATCTTCAGCAGGCGCAGGCTGGCGTTGACGCCGATGGTGGTGAAGAACGCGATCATCAGCGGGCCCTGCAGGCCGGTGTCGAGCACGAACAGCGTCACATCGCGCTCGTGCGCGATCCACGCGCCGATCGCGAACACCAGCCCGCCGATCACCGGCGGCGGCAGGTTGTAGCGGCCGAGCACGGGGATCGTGCGGCACAGCGCATAGCCCAGGAACAGGGCGATGCCGGCGAGGGCGAGGGTCTGGACGGCGTCGAGCTGCAGCATGGCGTTCCTTATCGGCGTCGCGCCGCCCGCAGTTCGCAGGCGGCACTCAAGGGCAGGTGCCCGGTGGCGGACGATGCTGGAGCACCCGTCCCGGCAGGGCATGTGCCACTCGACCCTCGTCGATCATGGCCACGCCGTTGACGAACAGGTGCACGACGCCCTCCGACAGCACCGCGGGCCGCACGTAATCGGCCTTCGGCGCATAGGCTTCCGGGTCGAACACCAGCACGTCGGCGAACTGTCCGGCGCGCAGGAAGCCGCGATCCTCGATGCCGAAGGTGGTCGCGGTCAGCCCGGTGGAGCGGTGGATGAAGGCGGCCAGGTCGATCACGCCCTCGCCGGCGACGAAGCGCGCGTACTTCTCGGGGAAGGTCGCGTGCTGGCGCGGGTGGCCGTCGCCGCCGTCGGACGCGGTCAGCACCCAGGGCTGGCGCATGAACAGCCGGACATCGTCGGGATGCATGTTGAACGACGCGATCCGCTGCGCCGAGCCGGTGCGCCCGGTGCCGCCCTCGCGGATGATGCGCAACGCGGCCTCGACCGGGTCGATCCCGGCCTCGTCGGCGAAGCGCTGCAGCGTGCGCGCGCTCCACGGCCAGCCGGTGCCGGTCATCAGGATCGCGTCGGCGCCGCCGCGGCGCTGGAGGTTGTCGCGGATGCCGTCGCGGATGCGGGCGGCGGTGGCGGGATCGTCCAGCCGTTCGAACAGCGCCGGACGCCCGCCGTCCACCGCCCAGCGCGGCAGCAACGCCGCGCCGAGGCTGGTGGAGGAGGCCAGCCAGGGATACTGGTCGGCGGTCACGCGCTGGCCTTCGGCATGGGCGCGCTCGATGCGCGCGACCACCTCGCCGGCGCTGCCGTGGACGTCCGCGCCCAGCGCCTTGATGTGGGCGATGTGCACCGGGAGTCCTGCGCGCCGGCCGATCTCGAGCACTTCCTCGATCGAGCCCATCAAACCCAGCGAATAGCTCGATTCGTCACGCTGGTGGGTGTCGTAGACGCCGCCGCGGAGGGCCGCCTCGCGCGCGAGCGCGACCACCTCGTCGGTGGAGGCAAAGCTCTGCGGCGCATAGAACAGCCCCGCCGACAGGCCGAAGGCGCCCTCGCACATCGCGTCCGCGACCAGGCCGCGCATGCGCGCCAGTTCCGCCGCCTCGGGCGCGCGCGCGTCGTGCCCCAGCACGCGCCGCCGCACCGGGCCCAGGCCGACATAGGCGGCGACGTTGGTGCCGGTACCCGCGGATTCGAGCGTGGTGCGCTCGGCCGCGACGTCCGGCGTGCCACCGCCGTCGATGCCGATGAAGATCGTGGTCACGCCCTGGTGCAGCCACGGCAGCAGGCGTCGCGCCGCCGGGTCCTGCGAACGCAGGTAGGTGTCGGGATGCGTGTGCGGATCGATGAAGCCCGGCGACACCACCTGCCCGGTGGCGTCGATTTCCCGCGCCGCGCGATAGCGCTGGCGCAGGCCGGGGCCCACTTCGAGGACGCGGTCGCCGCGGATCGCGACGTCGGCGATCCGGCCGGCTCCGTGGCCGCCGTCGAACAGCAGCCCGCCGTGGATCAGGGTGTCGGCTTCGGCCGCAGGTGCCTGGTCCCGCGGCGGGCCGGCGCAGCCGGCGAGCAGCAGCAGGCCGGGCAGGCCACCCGCCATTGCGACCGCGAGCATGCGCAGGGGCCGGCGACGTTCCCGCACGCGCGGGCCGGTGCGGCAGTCGCGGCCAGCCCTCATGCCGGCTGCGCGTCCTCGACGCGCGCACCGCCGCCCCACAGCTCCGGGGCCGGTGGCTGCAGCAGGCCGTCGCGCATGACCGCGCCGCCGGCGTGGTCGTCCTTCAGCCACAGCGGTCCGTCGAGGTCGACGAACTCGGCGTGGCGCGCGATGTGCCACGCCGGCGCAATCGCCAGCGAGGAGCTGATCATGCAGCCGACCATGATTCCGAAGCCCTGCGCGCGCGCCGCGTCCAGCAGCTCCAGCGCGCCGGTGAGGCCGCCGGTCTTGTCGAGCTTGATGTTGACCACCTGGTAGCGCCCGCGCAGGCGCGGCAGGTCGCTGGCGGTGTGGCAGGACTCGTCGGCGCACAGGCGCGCCACCGAGGAGAAGCCGGACAGGGCGTCGTCCCCGCCGGCCGGCAGCGGCTGTTCGACCAGGTCGATACGGGCTTCCGCGAGCACCGGCTGCAGCGACTCCAGCAGTTCGAGCGTCCAGCTCTCGTTGGGATCGACGATCAGGCGGGCGCCGGGCAGCGCGCCGCGCACGGCGCGGATCTGCGCGGCCGGGTCGGAGGCGTCGACCTTGATCTTCACCAGTTCGAGGCGGGCGAGCGCGCGCGCCGCCTCGGCCATGCGCTCGGGCGTGTCGAGGCTGACGGTCTGCGCGCTGGCCAGCGGCGGCAGCGCGCCGGGCTGGCCCAGCAGCGCCGAGACCGGCGTGCCCTGCTGCCGCGACTCCAGGTCCCACAGCGCGCAGTCGAGCGCATTGCGCGCCGCGCCCGGCGACAGCAGCTCGCACAGTCCGCGGCGGTCCAGTCCGCCGGCGATCGCCGGCGAGAGCAGTGAAGCCCCTTCGATCACCGAGGCCACGCTCTCGCCATAGCGGGCGTAGGGCAGCGCTTCCCCGCGGCCGGTGAAGCCACCGCGGCGGATCGTCGCCACCACCACTTCGGTCGAGGTGCGCACGCCGCGCGAAATGCGGAACGGCGTGGCCAGTGGATGGCTGGCGTGGGCCAGGTTCAGCACGGCACGGACTCCAGCAGCCGGTTGACGATCCGCGCCACGCCATCGCGCATCGGGTCCTGCGCGGGCAGCCCGAGCAGGTCCTCGGCCTCGCGGCAGGCGCGCACGGCGCCGGCCGGGTCGAGCTTCGAGGTGTTGAGCGCCAGGCCGACCGCGACCACCCCGGGGCTGGTCAGTCGCGCGGCGGCAAGGTTGGTTTCCAGCGTGGCGACGAGACCAGGCAGCGGGTAATGCCGGAGGCCGCGCATGTGCGGGCGGCCGGGCTCGTGGCACAGCACCAGGGCGTCGGGCTGGGCGCCATGCAGCAGGCCCAGCGACACGCCGGCGTACGAGGGATGGAACAGCGACCCCTGGCCTTCGATCAGGTCCCAGCCGCCATCGTGGCGCTCGGGCGACAGCCATTCGATGCCGCCTGAAATGAAGTCGGCCACCACCGCGTCGATCGGGATCCCGCGCCCGGCCACGAAGATGCCGGTCTGGCCGGTGGCGCGGAAATCCGCGGCGAGCCCGCGCCCGCGCATCTCGGTTTCAAGCGCCAGCGTGGTGTACATCTTGCCGGTGGAACAGTCGGTGCCGACGGTCAGCAGCCGGCGCCCGGCGCGCTTCGCGCCGTTGCCGACCGGCGTGGCCGGCGGGGTGCGGGCGTCGAACAGGTGGCGACCGTTGCGGCGCGCGGCCTCGACGATCGTCGGGTGCGAGAGCAGCCGCTCGTGCAGGCCGGACGCGACGTTCATGCCGGCATCCAGCGCCGCGATGATGTCCGCGACCGAGTCCGGCCCCAGCCGCCCGCCGGCATTGGCCACGCCGACGATCATGGTGTTGGCGCCGGCGGCGCGGGCCTGGGCGAAGTCCATGTCCGGCACGTGGACGCTGGTCCTGCACTCCGGCCCGCGGAACTGGCCCACGCACCATTCCGGCCGGAACTGCACCAGCCCGCGCGCGGTCTTGGCGGCGAGGTCGTCCGCCGCGTTGCCCAGGTACAGCAGGAACGGCGGCGACCAGTGCGAGGCGTCTGCGGCGGCGGAGTTGGCGGTGGACATGACCTGTTGCGTCCTGTGCGGCCCGGGTGGGCAGGGGGGGGAACTCCATCTTCTGTCCTGCGCCGACGCCCCGCCATTGAAAAGATGCCCGCCGCGCATAACCGGGGGTTATGGCATCGGGGGCCGCCTCCTGCTTGGGGGCTAGAATGGAAAGCCCGCCCGGACCGCAGCCCCACCATGACCGAACAGCCGCCCGCCAACCCGTCGTCCACCGAAGAGTTCAAGCAGGCGGCGCTCGAATACCACCGCGCCGAGCCCCACGGGAAGATCAAGGTCGCCGCGTCCAAGGCCCTGGTCACCCAGCGCGAGCTGGCCCTGGCCTACTCGCCGGGCGTGGCCTACGCCTGCGAGGCGATCGTCGCCGATCCGGACGAGGCCAGCACGCTCACCGCGCGCGGCAACCTGGTGGCGGTGATCTCCAACGGCACCGCCGTGCTGGGCCTGGGCGACATCGGCCCGCTGGCCAGCAAGCCGGTGATGGAAGGCAAGGGCGTGCTGTTCCAGAAGTTCGCCGGCATCGACGTCTTCGACCTCGAGATCGACGAGCGCGACCCCGACAAGCTGGTCGAGATCATCGCCAGCCTCGAGCCGACCTTCGGCGGCATCAACCTTGAAGACATCAAGGCGCCGGAGTGCTTCATCGTCGAGCGCAAGCTGCGCGAGCGGATGAAGATCCCGGTGTTCCACGACGACCAGCACGGCACCGCGATCACCGTGGCCGCAGCGCTGATCAATGCCCTGGAGATCGCCGGCAAGCGCATCGAGCAGGCGCGCATCGCGCATTCGGGCGCGGGCGCGGCGGGCATCGCCTGCCTGGACATGCTGGTGGCGCTGGGCGCGAAGCCGGAGAACATCCTTGCCGTCGACCGCGACGGCGTGCTGTACACCGGCCGCGCCGGCCTCGACCCCGACCGCGCGCGCTATGCGCGTGATACCGGCAAGCGCAGCCTGGCCGACATCGTCGACGGCGCCGACGTGTTCCTGGGCCTGTCCGCCGGCGGCATCCTGACGCCGGAGATGGTCAAGACCATGGCCGCGCGCCCGGTGATCCTGGCGCTGGCCAACCCCAATCCCGAGATCCTGCCCGACGCGGCGCGTGCCGCACGCCCGGACTGCATCATCGCCACCGGCCGCTCGGACTACCCGAACCAGGTCAACAACGTCGTCTGCTTCCCCTATATCTTCCGCGGCGCGCTCGACGTCGGCGCGACCGAGATCAACGAGCCGATGAAGCTCGCCTGCGTGTACGCCATCGCCGAACTCGCCAAGCGCGAGTCGTCCGACCTCGGCGCGGCCTACGGCGGCGACGTCATGTCCTTCGGCCCCGACTACTTCATCCCCAGGCCCTTCGACCCGCGGCTGCTGATGATGCTGGCCCCGGCCGTGGCCCAGGCGGCCATGGACTCCGGCGTGGCCCGGCGCCCGCTCGCTGACGTGGATACCTACCGCGAGAAGCTCGGCCAGTTCATCCACCGCACGGGCCTGGTGATGAAGCCGGTGTACGAGCGCGCGCGCGCAGACGTCAAGCGCATCGTGTACGCCGAGGGCGAGGAGGAAACGGTGCTGCGCGCCGTGCAGTCGGTGGCCGACGAACAGCTGGCGCGGCCGATCCTGATCGGCCGGCCGGACGTCATCGCCTCGCGCATCGAGCGCCTGGGCCTGCGCCTGGAAGAAGGCCGCGACTTCGAGCTCACCAACATCAACGACGACCCGCGCTTCGCCGACTACTGGCGCCAGTACCACGCGCTGACCGAACGCCGCGGCGTGACCCCCGACGCCGCCAAGAACCTGATGCGCTCGCGTGCGACGCTGATCGCGGCGCTGATGGTCCAGCGCGGCGAGGCCGACGGCATGATCGCGGGCCTGGTCGGCCGCTTCCACAAGAAGCTCGGTTACCTGCGCAGCGTGTTCGGCCTGGAGCGCGGGATCAGCTGCACCTCGGCGATGACCGGCGTCATCAACGACCGCGGCGTCTGGTTCTTCCTCGATACCCACGTCCAGGTCGATCCCACCGCCGAGCAGATCGCCGAGGCCACGCTGCAGGGCGCCTACCGCCTCAAGCTGTTCGGCATCGAGCCGCGGGTGGCGCTGCTGTCGCATTCCAACTTCGGCAGCCACGACAACCCGAGCGCGGCCAAGATGCACCGGGTGCGCGAGATCCTCGCGCGCCGCGCGCCGCGGATGAACATGGACGGCGAGATGCAGGCCGACGCCGCCTGGGACGCGGTGCTGCGCGAGCGCATGCTTCCCGGCACCACGCTGTCCGGCCGCGCGAACCTGTTCGTGCTGCCCAACCTCGACGCCGCCAACATCGCCTACAACATCGTGCGGGTGATGACCGACGGCGTGGCACTGGGGCCGATCCTGATGGGCCTGGACCACCCGGCGCACGTGCTGACCGCCGCAAGCACGCCGCGGCGCGTGGTCAACATGACTGCGATCACCGCGGTGGAGGCGCAGATCCGCGCCGCGCGCCGCGGGTCTGCACAGGGAGAGGCGGCCGGAGAGGGTTGATCCCGCAGCCGCCGGCCCGGGCGTCAGCCGGCGGAAACGAGCGGGCGCGCCAGCTCGACCAGGCGCGCAAGGTCATCCTTCAGCATCACGGCGTCGGCGGCAGGCAGCTGTTCGTTGCCGTGCAGGGCACCGGTAAGGAACACGAAGCACGCCGACGGCACCCGCTGTCGCACCGCCGCCATGGCCTCGGCCCCGGACCAGCCGGGCAGGTTGAGGTCGCATACGACCAGCTGCGGCTCGAAGCCGTCCAGCGCGGCGGACAGGGCATCTTCATGGCAGAGGCTGCGGCACTCCACGGCCAGCCCCGCCTCGCGCAGCGCGAACTCGGTGAGCTCGGCGTCGTCGCGCGAGTCGTCGACGATCAGCACCCTGATCGCCACGCCCTCAGTCCTCTCCCGGGCCTTCGTTGAGCACGGCCCAGAACTTGCCGAGCGTGCGCACGGCCTCGAAGAACTGGTCAACGTCCACCGGCTTCACCACGTAGGCGTTGACGCCCAAGTCCCAGCTGCGGGCGAGGTCGTTCTCTTCCCGCGATGACGACAGGATCACCACCGGCAGGCGCTTGAGGTGTTCGTGCTCGCGCAGGTGGGTGAGCACTTCCAGGCCGTCCATGCGCGGCATCTTGATGTCCAGCAGCAGCACTGCGGGGTCGCCTTCGGGGCGATCGGCGAACCGGCCGCGGCGGAGCAGGTAGTCCAGCGTCTCGACCCCGTCCTCGACGTGGACGATCGGGTTGGCGAGGTTCGCGTCGCGCAGCGCGTCGATCGCCATCTCGGCGTCGTGCGGGCTGTCCTCGGCGAGCAGGATCGTGCGGATGGCGGTCATGCGTTGTGGCTCCGTATCCCCAGGTCCAGGCTGGCTGGGAGTGTGAAGTGGAAGGTGGCGCCCTTGCCGGGCTCGGATTCGGCCCAGATGCGGCCATTGTGCCGCGTCACGACGCGCTTGACGCTGGCCAGGCCGATGCCGGTGCCGCTGAACTCGCTCGGTGCGTGCAGGCGCTGGAACACGCCGAACAGCTTGCCGGAATAGGCCATGTCGAAGCCCGCGCCGTTGTCGGACACCGTGAACACGTGCTCGCCGCTGTCTGCCACGCGGTACTGGACGGTGACCACCGCCGGCTCGCTGTGCGCGCTGTACTTGACCGCGTTGCCCAGCAGGTTGCCCCAGACCTGGCGCAGCATGTTCTCGTCGGCGACCAGCACCGGCATCGAACCGATGCGCCAGTCGACATGGTGCCCGGGCATCTCGGTGGCCGCATTGGCGTCGAGCATCGCGCGGGTCTCCTCGACCAGCGACTGCATGTCCACCGCTTGCAGGCGCAGCGCGCTGCGACCCAGGCGCGAGTACACCAGCAGGTCATCGATCAGCTCCGACATGCGCTTGGCCGAGCCGCCGATGACCTCGATGTAGTGCTGGCCCTTGTCGTCGATGCCGTCGCCGAGGTGGCGGCGGAGCTTGTCGGCGAAGCCGGCGATGTGGCGCAGCGGCGCGCGCAGGTCGTGCGAGACCGAATAGCTGAACGCCTCGAGCTCGCGGTTGACGTCGGAGACCTGCTCGACCTTGCCTTCGAGCTGGCGATTGAGGTCGCGGATGTGTTCTTCGCTGGCCTTCTGCAGGCTGACGTCGCTGGCGGTGACCAGGGCGACGTGGTCATCGTTGTCGGGCAGCTCCATCAGGCGCGCGTTGACCAGCATCACCCGCTCGATGCCGTCGGCGGTGCGCTGGCGCAGCTCGTAGTCCCAGAGTTCGCGGCCGCGGCCGCCGACGTCGCGCAGGCGGCGCAGGGTCTCGACGTCGTCCCAGGCGCCCTCGCCGATCCCGGACAGCGGCCGGCCGCGGGCATCGTCCTCAAGGCCGAACAGTTCGCCGAACGCCACGTTGTACATCACGATGCGCAGCTGTTTGTCGAGCAGCACGATCGGCTCGCGCACGGTGTCCAGCACCGCGGCCGCGCGCAGGTTGGCGCGCTGCGAGGCGGCCTCGGCCCGCGCGCGCCGGTCGGCGTCGCGCGTGGCCAGCCAGGCCAGGACGACCAGCAGCAGGACCTGGGCTGCCATCGTGCCGCCCGACAGCCAGTCCGCCTGCCGCCGCACGCGCGTGGCGTCGGTGCTGCGCTGGACGAGCAGGCTGTGCTCGGCTTCGACCATCTCCGTGATCGGGGCCTGCACGGGGAAGTTCTCGACCAGCCGCTGCAGCTCGCCGCGGTCGAGTTCGCCGCCCTCGAGTATCAGCCGGTCGAGCTGTTCGATGCGCTGGCTGATGCTCTGGCGCAGGATGCCCAGGCGGACCTGCTGCGCCGGCGAGTCGCGGCTCAGGTCCTGGATCTTGTCCAGGAGCGGCCCGACCAGGTCGTGGCTGGACCGGAGCCGTTCATCGAGCAGCGCGGTCTCGGCGCCGAGCGCCCTGGCCAGCGACGCGGCCTCGATGTTGCGCACCACGGCGCTTGCCGCATGCAGGTTGGCTACGACCTGGAGGGAGTGCGCGACCAGCGCCTCCGCGTTGCGCAGGCGCTCTTCGGAGGCGCGCAGCAGCAGGAACGGCGCCACCACGATCGCGAGCACGGCCGCTGCGAGCAGTGGCACGCGCCAGCGCGGGCTGACCTGGGGCGAAGCGGAGGTCATGTACGGCGCGGGTCCCCTTTGGCGTTCGGTGCGGCGGATCGGATGGTTCCCGCCCGGCTGCAGGATCATCGTTGAAGCGGTGGTGCGAGGCAAACGGAGGGGCGGGCGCTGGTAGAATCAACGGGTCTACGACCCACGACCCACGACTGAAACGGCCGGTGCGCCGTTGCGGAGCAAAGCATGAACAGCTGGCTGAACGACGTCCTCGACAACGACCCGGATCCGACCGAGTCCCGCGAGTGGATGGAGTCCCTGAAGGCCGTCATCGACGCCCAGGGCCCCGACCGCGCGCACCAGCTGCTCGAGGGCATGGTCGAGCTGACCCGCCGCGCGGGCGCCCACCTGCCGTTCGCGCCGACCACCGAGTACATCAACACCATCCCGCCGCACTTGGAGCCGAAGATCCCGGGCGACCAGACCATGGAATGGAAGATCCGTTCGATGATCCGCTGGAATGCGATGGCGATGGTGGTACGCGCCAACCGCAAGCCCGGCGACCTCGGCGGCCACATCGCCAGCTTCGCCTCCGGCGCCACGCTCTATGACGTCGGCTTCAACCACTTCTGGCGGGCGCCGTCGGAGGACCATCCGGGCGACCTGCTCTATATCCAGGGCCACTCCTCGCCGGGCATCTACGCGCGCTCCTTCCTCGAGGGCCGCCTGACCGAGTCGCAGATCGACCACCTGCGCATGGAGGTCGACGGCCGCGGCGTCTCCTCCTATCCGCACCCCTGGCTGATGCCCGACTACTGGCAGACGCCAACGGTGTCGATGGGCCTGGGTCCGATCGCCGCCATCTACCAGGCACGCAACTGGAAGTACCTGGAAGCCCGCGGCCTGATGCCCAAAACCGACCGCAAGATCTGGTGCTTCCTCGGCGACGGCGAGACCGACGAGCCCGAGAGCCTGGGCGCGATCTCGATCGCCGGCCGCGAGGGCCTGGACAACCTGGTGTTCGTCATCAACTGCAACCTGCAGCGCCTCGACGGCCCGGTGCGCGGCAACGGCAAGATCATCCAGGAGCTGGAGGGCAACTTCCGCGGCGCCGGCTGGAACGTGGTCAAGACCATCTGGGGCAGCTACTGGGACCCGCTGCTCGCGCGCGACAAGGACGGCATGCTGCGCAAGCTGATGATGGAAACCGTCGACGGCGAGTACCAGAACTGCAAGGCCTTCGGCGGCAAGTACACGCGCGACAACTTCTTCGGCAAGTACCCGGAGACGGCGGACATGGTCGCCAGCCTGTCCGACGAGGACATCTGGCGCCTGAACCGCGGCGGCCACGATCCGCACAAGGTCTACGCCGCCTACAGCAACGCCATGGAGACCAAGGGCCTGCCCACCGTGATCCTGGCCAAGACCGTCAAGGGCTACGGCATGGGCAGCGCCGGCGAGGCGCTCAACCCGACCCACAACACCAAGAAGATGGACGACGACGCGGTACGCGCGTTCCGCGACCGCTTCAGGATCCCGGTGGACGACGACCAGCTCAAGGACGGCGCGGTGCCGTTCTACCACCCCGGCGAGAAGTCCGAGGAGGTGCAGTACCTGCAGGAGCGCCGCGCAGCGCTCGGCGGCTACCTGCCGCAGCGTCGCCGCAAGAGCAGCCAGACGCTGGCGGCGCCGAAGGTCGAGGCGTTCGAGCGCCTGTTCAAGGACACCGGCGAGCGTGAGATCAGCACCACCATGGCCTTCGTGCAGTCGCTGGCGATCATCCTGCGCGACAAGGAGGTCGGCCCGCGGGTGGTGCCGATCGTCGCCGACGAGGCGCGCACCTTCGGCATGGAAGGCCTGTTCCGGCAGATCGGCATCTACGCGCCCGATGGCCAGAAGTACAAGCCGGTCGACCGCGACCAGCTGATGTACTACCGCGAGGACGCCACCGGGCAGGTGCTGCAGGAAGGCATCTCCGAGGCCGGCGCGTTCGCGTCGTGGATGGCGTCGGCGACCAGCTACAGCACCAACGACCTGCCGATGCTGCCGTTCTACATCTACTACTCGATGTTCGGCTTCCAGCGCATCGGCGATTCCGCCTGGCAGGCGGCCGACATGCGCGCACGCGGCTTCCTGCTGGGCGCCACCGCCGGCCGCACCACGCTCAACGGCGAGGGCCTGCAGCACGAGGACGGCCACAGCCACCTGCTGGCCGGCGCCATCCCCAACTGCCGCGCCTACGACCCCACGTTCGCCGGCGAGGTGGCGGTGATCCTGCAGCGCGGCATGCAGCGCATGCTCGACGAGCAGCAGGACGAGTACTGGTACCTCACCCTGATGAACGAGAACTACGCCCACCCGGCGCTGCCCGAGGGCGCGGCCGAGGGCGTGATCCGCGGCATGTACCTGCTCAAGGACGCCGGCAAGCCGAAGAAGGGCGAGCTGCGCGTGCAGCTGATGGGTTCGGGCACGATCCTGCGTGAAGCGATCGCCGCGGCGGAGCTGCTGGACAAGGACTTCGGCGTCACCGCCGACATCTGGTCCTGCCCGAGCTTCACCGAGCTGCGTCGCGACGGCTTCGACGTCGAGCGCTGGAACCGCCACAACCCGGAGGCGAAGACGCCGCGCAAGGCCTACGTCACCGAAATGCTGGAAGGCCGCCAGGGCCCGGCGATCGCCGCCACCGACTACGTGCGCGCCTTCCCCGACCAGATCCGTGCCTTCGTGCCGATGACCTATACGGTGCTGGGCACCGACGGCTTCGGCCGCTCGGACACCCGCGCCAACCTGCGCCGCCACTTCGAGGTCGACCGCTTCCACATCGCCCACGCGGCGATCGACGCGCTGGCAAAGGACGGCACGATGACCGCGAAGGACGCGGCGCGCGCGCTGAAGCTCTACAAGATCGACACCGACCGGCCGAACCCGCTGCTCGCCTGAGTCGACGGGACTTCCGGCGGGGGGCTACCCTCCGCCGGAAGAGCTTTTTGCCACGGATTTACGCGGATAAGCGCGGATAAGGCAAAAGCTTTTCAGCCACGGATTTGCGCGGATGACGCGGATTCGGCCAAGGCACTTTTGCCGCGGTATCGCGGGTGAGCGGACCAGGGCGGGGCTCGGCGTTGGTTGCAGATGCGCGAGCCCGTCCGGGCTTTGCTCCTGGGCCACCGCGTACTGCTTGGCGCCCGGCGCCCGAGAGCATCAATGGCGCGCCTCCCCTCAGTTGGGAGAAGAACCAAAAAAAGACACCGGCGGATCATCGCCGGTGTCTTCGCTGGCCAGGGCGCGCACGGGCGCGCGCGCGGCGTCCTTACTCCGTCGAATCGACGCGCAGGCCGGTGGTGTCGACGTCGGTGACACCCTCGATCTCCGTGGCGATGCGGAGCGCTTCGTCGATCTGCGCCTGGCTTGCGACATCGCCGCTCAGGGTCACCACGCCGTTCAGGGTCTCGACGTCGATCTGCAGGCCGGCGACGTCCGGGTCGGCGAGCAGGCTGGACTTCACCTTGGTGGTGATCCAGGTGTCGCCCATGGGCTGCTGCGAGTCCGCGCTGTCCGAGCGCTCCGTCTTCGGATCGTCAGTGGCCAGGGCGGTGCCGCCGGCCAGCAGGAGGGCCAACGCCGTCGCCGTGAAGGTGCCGTGCTGAATGCGCTTGTTCATGGGGGAAGGCTCCGTTCTTGTCTTCTGGAGCCTGCGAGTTTCCCCGCCCGCCGATCCACGCGACGTGAGCGTCGACAACGGCACGTGAACCGCACCGTCTTCATCGCCGGTTCGCGCCGGCACGCGAACACTGGCGCGCCCCGCTGCGGCCTATTCGCCGTCGCGGAAATAGGGTTCGACGCGGCCGTTGACCTTCATCGTCATCGGGTTGCCGCGACGGTCCAGGGCGCGGCCGGCGGCGACCCGGATCCAGCCTTCGCTCACGCAGTACTCCTCGACGTTGGTGCGCTCCTCGCCGTTGAAGACGATGCCGATGCCGCGGCCGAGGAGCGCCTCGTCGTAGTGCGGGCTGCGGGGGTTGTTGCTGAGGCGGTCGGGAGGGGTCTGCGTCATGTGGATTCCATCGTGGTGTTCGCCTCGGAGGCGGGCGCCGGCGCATGCGCGCGGCGCAAAAGCATACGTGGCTGCGCCGGGTGCTGCAGCCTCAGCCCAGGGGCTGGCCTTCCGGTGCTCCCCGGCCCAGGAGGTCGGGCAGCGGATCGCCCTCGGGAACGAAGCCGAGCGCGACCGAGTTCAGGCAGTGGCGATCGCCGGTGGGCGGCGGGCCGTCCGGGAACACGTGGCCGAGGTGGCCGCCGCAGCGCGCGCAGACCTCTTCGACGCGCACCATGCCGTGGCCGAGGTCCCGCACCAGGCGGATGTGCGCCGGATCGAGGGGCTGGAAGAAGCTCGGCCAGCCGGTGCCGGAGTCGAACTTGGCGCTGGAGCGGAACAAGGGCAGGCCGCAGAAGCCGCAGGTGTAGGTGCCCTTGCGTCCGTTGTCGAGGAACACGCCACAGAACGGTGCTTCGGTGCCGTGCGCGAGCAGCACGCGACGGGCGTCGTCGTCGAGCGCTTCGGCAAGCGCGCGACGCTGCGCGTCATCGGGCGGGGAGAGGTCGAAGGCGGCCATGCAGGGCTCCAACGCGGCGGGGACGCCCATTATCGCCCTACTGTGCGTGCCGGCGGCCCTGGCGGCGGGCATTGGCGATCACCGCGCGCATCTGTTCGCGGTCCCGGTGGCGCGAAATCGGCACCGCACCGAGCTCGATCGCGCGCTCGCGCAGTTCGGCGGTGACGTCGTAATGCGCCCCGCTGGTCCTGTCCTGGAAGGCATGGCGCGGCATGCCCAGCGCGGAGGCGAAGGCGTGCAGTTCGTCCAGGGTGTCGGCCATCAGGTGTGCCCAGCGGCGGCCACGCCACAGGGTGACCGCGTCGTCCACGTAGACCGTCATCGCGCGGTCAGCGCCCCGGGCCGGCAAGGTCGCGACGCACCCAGTCGTCGATCAGGCGCTTTTCATGGCGCAGCGGGTCGCTCATCGACACCATGCCGACCCCCCTTTGCAGGAAGCCGAGGTCGGTGAGTTCGCGCTCGCCGCCGTCGACCACGTTGCCCGCGGCGTCATGGCGGGAGTAGCTGAGATGGATCCGCGGCGGATAGATGTCGCGGACGACGCGCACGTGGTCGCCGCGGCCGGCGCCCGGCTCGAAATCGCCGGCGCGCTTGATGTCGGTAATCTCGACCTCGAGCCGCTCACCGGGCCCGAGCACGTCGCCGGCGCGCCTGGCCAGGTGCCTGGCGATGTCGCGGACCCAGTCGCCGCGCCGCGCCTCGAAGCGATTGCGGCTGTGGCGGATCTCGGTGAACCCGGACGGGTCGGCCCAGGACACGGCCACCGGGCCGTCCTGCTCCAGGCTGCGGGGATAGTCCGCGTCGGTGACGTCGGCAGCGATCGCGGGGCCTGCCAGCGCGAATGCAAGCAGGGTGCCGATCACAAGGGCCTGGATGTGGCGTGGGCGGGGCATGGCGCACCTCCTGCAGTCGGGAACCCGAGTCTGCGCCCGTGGTGGTGTCGCGGCAATCGCGGGCCGGATGCATTGCATGCTGCGTTCAGCCACGCCCCGAGAAGCGCTGGTGGGAGGGCACGGCGATCGATCCCTGGCGCTGCTCGCCGGCGAAACGCGCTGACGCCTGCCGCGTTCTTCAGCGCAGCAACGGTGCCAGCGCTTGCCCGACGTGGTCGCTGATGGCCGGTTGCGCTTCGGCGGTCGGATGCAGGTTGTCGTCCAGGAAGTGGCCCCTGTCCGCCGCGACCGGTTCGAGCAGGAACGGCAGCAGCTCGATGTCGAAGAAGCTGGCGAGGTCGCGGTAGGTGCGTTCGAAAGCGCGCGTGTACTCGGCCCCCAGGTTGGGCGGCATGCGCATGCCCACCAGGAGCACCTGCGCGCCAACGTGCCTGGACGCCCCGATCATGCGTGCAAGGTTGTATTTCAGCTCGGCCAGCGGCAGCCCGCGCAGGGCATCGTTGGCGCCCAGCGCGATCACCACCACGTCGGGGTGGTGCCGCAGCACTTCGCCGACCACGCGCGCCGAGCCGCCGGCGCTGGTTTCGCCGCTGATGCTGGCGTTGACCACCTGCCAGCCCGGGTGTTCGGCGGCGATCCTGCCGGCCAGCAGCGCCACCCAGCCCTGGTCGGCGCGCAGGCCGTAGGCCGCCGACAGCGAGTCGCCCATCACCAGCACGGTGCGCGGGGCGTCGGTGTCCGGCGCAGCGGCCGTGGTTTGCGCCTGCGCCGCGGTTGCCAGCAGCAGGACGCACAAACCCATGGCACATTGCAGCCAGCGCCGCGGCGCCCAATATCCTGTCTTCATCCAGCGACTCCCGCTCCTGTCCGTTGTGCTGCCCGGTTACACCGCGACGGCGATGCGGACATCATGCCCCGATGAAGGACACCATGGCTGACTCTTCCCGAACCCCCGCCACCGCCGCGCCGGCGCTCGCCGCCAGCGAGCTCGGCAAGCGCGTGCAGCTCCCCGGCGGCGAGCTGGTGATCCTTGATGGCGTCGGCTTCAGCATCCGGCGCGGGGAGAGCGTGGCGGTGGTCGGGCCCTCGGGCTCGGGCAAGAGCACGCTGCTGTCGCTGCTGGCGGGCCTGGACACGCCGAGCTCCGGCACGGTGGCGATCGATGGCGCGCCGCTGTCGACGCTCGACGAGGACGGACGCGCCCGGGTGCGCGCCGAGAAGGTCGGTTTCGTGTTCCAGAACTTCCAGCTGCTGCCTTCGCTGACGGCGCTCGAGAACGTGATGCTGCCGCTGGAGCTGCGCGGCGACGCCGACGCGGAAGCGCCTGCGCGCGCGATCCTGGGCCGCGTCGGCCTGGGCGAACGCCTCGGGCACTATCCGCGCCAGCTGTCGGGCGGCGAGCAGCAGCGCGTGGCGGTTGCGCGCGCCTTCGTCACCGGGCCGTCGCTGATGTTCGCCGACGAACCCACGGGGAACCTGGATACCACCACCGGCCAGGCGATCATCGAACTGCTGTTCGCGCTCAACCAGGACGCCGGCACCACCCTGGTGCTGGTGACCCACGACGAACACCTGGCCGAGCGCTGCCGGCGCACGCTGCGCATCGAGGGCGGTCGGCTGGTGGCCGACAGCGGGTCGGCGGCGTGAGGATCGCCGGGCTCGCCTGGCGCCAGCTGAAGCGCGACCTGGCGTCGGGCGACGTCCGCATCCTGCTGGCGGCGCTGGTGCTGGCGGTGGTGGCGGTGACCGCGGTCGGTTTCGTCACCGACCGCGCCGCGCGTGCGCTTGCGATCGAGGCCAACCGCCTGCTCGGCGGCGACGCGGTGCTGCGCTCCGATGCGCCGATCGAGGGCCCGGCGCGCGAAGCGGCGGAAGCCGCGGGTTTGCGCATCGCCGACACGGTCGAACTCGACACGATGGTGCGCGTCGGCCGCGGCGCCGAGGCCCAGCTGAAGCTGGGTGAGCTGCGCGCGATCGGCGAGGGCTTCCCGCTGCGCGGCGAATACCGCGTCACCGGAGCGGACGGCGTCGAGCGCGCGGCCGCCGGCGTCCCCGCGCCGGGCACGCTGTGGATGAGTCGCGGAGGCGCCGACACGCTGGGCGCCCGCATCGGGGACAGCGTCGGCATCGGCGAGCTCGAGCTCCGGCTCGAAGCGCTGGTGGTGCAGGAACCCGACGCCGCCCTGGATTACTTCAACGTCGCGCCGAAGGCCTTCATCCATCCCGACGACCTCGCCGCCACCGGCCTGGTGCAGGAGGGCAGCCGCATCCGCTACCGGCTGGTGGTCGCGGGCGACGACGCCGGCGCCGTGGAGCGCTTCACCGCCATCGCGCGCGACAACCTCGCGCGCGGGCAGCGCCTGGAAACCGCGGCCGATGCGCGGCCGGAGGTGCGCTCCGCGCTCGACCGCGCCGGCCGCTTCCTCGGCCTCGCCGCCCTGGTGTCGGTGGTGCTGGCCGCGGTCGCGGTAGCGATGGCCGCGCGCCGGCACAGCGCGCGCCACCTGCAGGGCGCGGCGGTGATGCGCTGCCTCGGCGCCAGCCAGGCGACGCTGGCCGGCATCCACATCGGCGAACTGCTGATGCTCGGGTTGCTGGCCTGCACCGTGGGCGTGGCCATCGCCTGGGGCTTGCAGTGGGCGATCGGCGACTGGCTGTCGGGCATGCTCGGCATCGCGATCCCGCCGGCGGGCGTGATGCCGGCGCTGGGCGGCTATGGCGTGGGCATGGTGGTGCTGCTGGCCTTCGCCGCGCCGCCGGTGCTGGCGCTGCGTCGGGTGCCGGCGCTGAGCGTGCTGCGCCGCGACCTCGATCCCACCGAGCCGGCGGCGCTGCTGGTGCTTGCCGCCGGCGTCGCCGGCATCGGCGCGCTGCTGTGGTGGCAGGCGGGGTCGGCGACGCTCGCGATGGCGATGCTGGTCGGCATCGCGGCCACGCTGGGCGTGCTCGCACTGCTGGCCTGGCTGATGATCCTGGCCGTGCGCCGGCTGCGCACGCGCCTGCGCGGGAGCGCGCGCTACGGCCTGGCCAACGTCAGCCGCCGCGCCGGCACCAGCATCGCCCAGGTGTCGGCGCTGGGCCTGGGTTTGATGGCGCTGCTGCTGCTGACCTTCGTGCGCACCGACCTGGTCGCGCGCTGGCAGCTGGCGCTGGCCGCGGAGGCGCCCAACCGCTTCATCGTCAACGTGCAGCAGGACCAGATCGCCGGCGTCGCCGAGGTCGCGGCCGCGCAGGGACTGGCGGAGCCGGTGCTGTACCCGATGGTCCGCGGGCGCCTGGCCACGCACAACGGACAGGTGGTGAGCGGCGCCGACTATGCGGACGAAGGTGGCGACGAGGAGGCGCGACGTGCGCAGCGGCGTGCCGACCGCGAGTTCAACCTGTCGACCGCCGACGCCCTGCGCGATGACAACCGGGTCACCGCCGGCGCGTTCTGGGGGCCGGAGGGCGGCGAAGGCGTGGAGCTGTCGGTCGAAACCGGCTTCGCCGAATCGCTGGGCTGGGCCGTGGACGACCGCGTGGCCTTCGACATCGCCGGGCGCCGCATCGAGGGCCGGGTCACCAGCCTGCGCGAGGTCGACTGGGAAAGCTTCCGGCCGAACTTCTTCGTGCTGTTCTCGCCGGGCGCGCTGGATGCCTATCCGGCGAGCTGGATCACCGCCGTCAGCGTGCCGCAGGGCGATACCGCGTTCACGCGCGCGCTGGTGGAGCGCTATCCGAACGTGTCGGTGATCGACATCGATGCCGTGCTGGAGCAGGTGCGCAGTACCGCCGACCAGGTCTCGACCGTGGTCGAAGTGGTGTTCTGGTTCGCGCTTGCCGCCGGCCTGCTCGTGCTGCTCGCGGCGATCAGCGCCAGCCAGGACGAGCGCCTGCTCGAGGGCGGGGTGATGCGCGTGCTCGGCGCCAGTCGGCGACAGCTGCGTTTGGCGCAGGCCTCGGAGTTCGCGGCGATCGGCCTGCTTTCAGGCCTGGTGGCGTCCGTCGCGGCCTCGGTGCTGGCGGGCGTGGTGGCCACGCAGGTGTTCGACCTGCCCTGGGAGCCGGACATCGCGATGGCGGCCCTGGGTGGCCTGGCCGGCATGGCCGCGGCGCTGGTCGCGGGCCTGTGGGCCACGCGGCGCGTGCTCGACGCCCCGCCGGCCGTGACCCTGCGCGAACTGCAGGGCTGATCGTGCGGGGTGCTCAGGCTTCGGCCGGCCCCGGCTCGGCCCCGAAGCGCCGCGCATAGTCGCGCTCCCCGGCGATCGCGATCACCTCCTCGTCGGCGCTGTCGGGCGCGCCGTACACGGCGTAGACGATCTCCCCGTCCTTGCGGCCGATCTGGTGCAGGCGGTAGCGGGACTGCCCGCTGCCGGTGTCGGGCGGATAGTGCTTGGGAGGGGTGTCGGCATCGATGTCGAGTTCGCTGTTGTCGACGGGGCCACCGACGAAAAGTGCGCGCATGGCGTTTCCTTATGCTTGCCTGGGTTGCCGTCGATGCTGGCAAAACCGGCATTCGCGTCCGATGAAGCACGCGTGCGCGCGGCGTGCGCGAGGGCTGCCGCACTACAATCGCGGCCTCTTTCGATGATCCCGAGTCCCCGATGTCCAGCCAAGGCGATCCCGCCCTCGACGCGCTGCTGCTTCCCTTCGCCGACGGCACCCTGGCGCGTGCGTCCGGCGCGCTGTTCATGCACGCCCGGGCCGGTGCGGCGCTGGCAATGCAGGACTGGCCCGGGCTGGTCTGCGAGACCGCGTTCAGGCCCGATGCCGACGGCCTGCGGCAGAACGGCTTCACCGTTGCCGAGGCCACGACCGGGCAGCGGCCGCTGGTGCTGCTCCTGCCGCCGCGGCAGCGGGACGAGGCACGGGCGCTGTTCGCCGAGGCCCTGGCGCGCGCGGCACCGGGCGCCTTGGTGATTGCAAGCGTTGCCAACGATGCCGGCGCGAAGTCCGCCGAGGCCGACTTCGCGCGCATCGCCGGCCCGGTGAGCAGCCGCAGCAAGCACAAGTGCCGCGTGTTCTGGGCGCGTGCCGGCCAGCCCGGCAGCGACCCCGCGCTGGCGGCGCAGTGGCGCGGACTCGACGCGCCGCGGCCGGTGGCGGGTGGCCGCTTCCTCAGCCGCCCGGGCGTGTTCGCATGGGATCGCATCGACGCGGCGTCGGCACTCCTGGCGCGCCATCTTCCGGCGGACCTCAGCGGTCGCGCCGCCGACCTCGGCGCCGGCTACGGCTACCTCGCCGCCGAGCTGCTCGAACGCAGCCCCGGCATCGGCGCGCTGGATGCGTTCGAAGCCGATGCCCGCGCGCTGGCGATGGCCCGGCACAACCTGGCCGGTTTCGCACCGCGCGTGGCGCTCGGCTTCCACTGGCACGACGTGGTCGCGGGAGTTCCGGGCGCTTACGACGTGGTGGTCACCAATCCGCCGTTCCACTCGCCCAACGGCCGCGAACGCCCCGACATCGGCCGTGCCTTCATCGCCGCCGCCGCGCAGGCGCTGCGGCCCGGCGGCCGGCTGTGGCTGGTCGCCAATCGCCACCTGCCCTACGAGCAGGCGCTGGGCGCCGGCTTCGGCGAGACGCGGCTGGTGGCGCAGGAAGGCGGCTTCAAGGTGGTGGAGGCGGTCAAGGCCGCAGCCGGCCGGCCGACGCAGGCGCGGGCGCGGCGATGAAGCTGGTCAAGACGCTGGCCAACCTCGGCTTCGGCAGCCGAAAGCAGGTCGCGATGATGTTCCGCGAGGGCCGCGTCACCGACGCCGCGGGCGAGGTGCTCTACGCGGACGACCAGCCGGGGTGGGACGACGTACGCGTGGACGGCGAGCCGCTGGACCCGCCGCCGGGGCTGCTGCTGATGCTGCACAAGCCCGCGGGCTATACGTGTTCGACGAAGGACCGCGGCCGCCTGGTGTACGAGCTGCTGCCGCCGCGCTTCGCGCTCCGCTCGCCGACGCTGTCGACGGTGGGGCGGCTGGACCGCGAGACCAGCGGGCTGCTGCTGATGACCGACGACGGGCAACTGCTGCACCGGATCATTTCGCCGAAGTCGAAGCTGCCGAAGGTGTACGAGGCGACGCTGGCCGAGCCGCTGCGGGGCGACGAGGCCGCGACCTTCGCCAGCGGGACGCTGATGCTGGAATCCGAGAAGACGCCGCTGCTGCCCGCGGAGCTGGAGATGGTGTCGTCGACGCAGGCGCGGCTGACGCTGCATGAAGGCCGCTACCACCAGGTGCGGCGGATGTTCGCGGCAGTGGGGAACCATGTCGTGGCGCTGCATCGCAGCGCGGTCGGTGGGCTGTCCCTGGGCGCGCTGCCGGAAGGACAGTGGCGGATGCTCGAGGCGGCGGAGCGCGACGGGCTTTTTTTGGGCTCTTCTCCCAACTGAGGAGAGGCGCGCCATTGATGCTCTCGGGCGCCGGATGCCAAGGCCCTTGAGTGCTCATGTCCCCCGGCGCTGGCCTGCGGCCAGCGCCTCCTCCTTGACTTCGCTCTCAAGGGCCTTGGCACCCGGTGCGCGGCACTACGCGGTGGCCCAAGAGCAAAGCCGGTATCCCGCGAACCCGCAGCAACGCCGAGCCCCGTCGTGGCCGGGAGGCCTTCGCGGGGAAGTAAAGGAGGAGGCATCCGCCGCCAGGCGGATGCCGGGGGACATGAGCCGCGAAGGCCTCCCGGCCACGGCGGGGCCCTCCAGGTCACAGCGAGGCGTAACGAAAGAAGCAGACACCTCGTCGAAACCGCTTCCCCGGGGTTGGTACCGGTCACGCGGTCAGCCGAGCCGCGGCTGCAGTCAGGGACTGGCGACGATGTGATCGACCCGAAGCCGAAATCGCCGGTCCATACCCACCGCGCAGGGGCACGCTCCCTCCCGAAGCCCGTAACCACGGCCGTGGCTGGCGTCGGCGCCTAAGAATCGTCCCGCAAAAGCTCCCGCCACCCCGCATGCCCCAGATTCTCCAGCGTCGCGATATTGCGCTCGACGATGCTGTCGGGATCCGGGAACGCCTCGACCGCGCGGCTGACGCTGTCCTCGCGCAGCAGGTGCAGGGTCGGCCACGGCGAGCGGTTGGTGCTGTTGGCGATGTCGTCCGGGTGGCTGTCGGCGAACTGGTACTGCGGATGGAAGCTTGCGACCTGGAGCACGCCCTCGAGCTCGAGCTCCCCGACCAGGGCATCGGCGGATTCCAGGAAGTCGTTGTAGTCGAGGAAGTCGCCCAGCACCTGCGGATGCACGATCAGCGTGGTGTCGATGTCGGCGGCGGGCGTGTCGCGCAGGCGCAGCAACTCCTCGCCCAGCTGTTCCAGCAGCGCCGTCTCGTCGCGGGCCTCGCTCAGCACCATGCGCACCTGGCCCTTGGCGACCACGGCCTTGGCGAAGGGGCACAGGTTCAGGCCGATGACGGCGCGTTCCAGCCAGCGGCGGGTGTCGGCAAGCGGGTCCATCAGTCGCGGAAATTGTCGAACTGCAGCGGCAGCTCGAACTCCTTGCTCCGCAGCAGGGCCATCACCGCCTGCAGGTCGTCGCGCTTCTTGGCGGTGACGCGCAGCTTGTCGCCGTTGATCTGCGAATCGACCTTGAGCTTCGAGGCCTTGATCTCGGTGCCGATCTTCTTCGCCAGCTCGCGCTCGATGCCCTGCTTGACGGTGACCTTCTGCCGCGCGCCGGCGACGTTGCTCTCGACGTCGCCGAACTCCAGGCAGCGGGTGTCGATCTTCCGCGCCGCCAGGCGGGCGCGCAGGATGTCGGTCATCTGCTGCAGCTGGAAGTCGCTGGGCGCGCGCTGGGTGATCACGGCGTCCTCGTGCTCGAAGGCGGCGTCGACGCCC
>NZ_SJRX01000008.1 GCF_004352845.1 Luteimonas terricola | reverse complement strand
GGTGCCAAGGCCCTTGAGAGCGAAGTCAAGGAGGAGGCGATGGCCGCAGGCCAGCGCCGGGGGACATGAGCACTCAAGGGCCTTGGCACCCGGCGCCCGAGAGCATCAATGGCGCGCCATTCCCTCAATATGTCAATTGCAACAGAGATGTCACAAAACATTCGCATGCTGTCGGAACGGCGCGACATTCCCCGCCACCACAGCAGACCCGTGCCCGCATTCCCGACCCATCGCGAACTCCTTGCAGTCTTTGCCGGACCCGACGGCGTCGATCGCCTGCGCCGGGCGGCCGAGGTCGCGATCGTCATCCTGCTGGCGGTGCAGGCGGCGCGCCTGGCCTGGCTGCTGCTGCCGCCTGCGACGCTGGGTGCGCCGACCGCGAACACGGCCGCGGTACTCCCGGCGCAGCCCGGGCGCCTCGCCATCGATGCTTTCTATCCCGACCGCGGCACCGCCACCACCGACACCTCCGGCCTGCTCCTGTTCGCGGTCCGCCCCGCAGCCGTGGGCGGCAGCGCCATCATCGCCATGCGCGAGGATCCGCAGCGTTCCTTCAGCGTTGACGAGGAGGTGGCGCCGGGCGTGGTCCTGGCCGAGGTGCGGTCCGACCACGTGGTGCTCGACAGCGGCGGCCGCCGCAGCGAACTCCGCTTCGCCAAGGCCGGCGAACGCCCGGCGCCGACCCGCAGGGCACCGGCACCGGCGCAGACGACCTCGACCCCCGCGCCCGCCACGGACACGCCCGGCCCCGCGGTCGATCCCGCGCAGCTGCTCGCGCAGATGGGCCTTCGCCCGGAAGAGGCCGATGGCCGGGTCACCGGCTACACCGTGATCCCGCGCGGCGACGGCGCCGTGCTGCGCCAGGCCGGGCTGCAGGCGGGCGACGTGCTGCTGTCGGTGAACAACGAGGCGCTGGACCCCGAACGCCATGCGGACCTCGGCGACATCCTCGGCAAGGCCTCCACCATCACCCTCACCTACCGCCGCGACGGCCAGATCCGCAGCGCGACCCTGCAGGCACCGACACCGTGAAGCACCGACTCCTCGCCGCCGCCCTCGTCCTCACGCTGGCGACCCAGCCCGCCCCCTTCGCCTTCGCGCAGTCCGGCGCCGGCGTGACCGCGCAGGATGCCGACATCCGCGCCTTCATCCAGGACGTCGCGCGCGCCACCGGCACCACCTTCATCATCGATCCCGCGGTGCAGGGCAGCGTCAGCATCACCCGCGACGTGGCCATGGACGAAGCCGAGCTGCTGGGCGTGCTGCTGGCGGTGCTGCGCGCCAACGACCTGGTGGCGGTGTCCGCCGGGCCGGGCGCCTACCGCGTGGTGCCCGACACCGCGGCCGCGAAGCTGCCTGGCGGCGGCGCGGGCGGCTCCGCCTTCACCACCCAGGTGCTGCCGCTGTCCACGGTCGATGCGCGCATCGCCGCCGAAACGCTCAAGCCGCTGATCGGCCGCGGCGGCGTGGTGGTGCCGACGCCCCAGGGCAACGCCCTGCTGATCGCCGACTACGCCGACAACATCCGCCGCATCCGCGGCCTGGTGGCGCAGATCGACAGCGACACCGCCGGCATCGACACCGTCACCCTGCGCAACAGCTCGGCGCGCGAAGTGGCGGCCACGGTCAACCAGCTGTTCGGCGGTGCCGAAGGCCGCGGTGGCCAGCTCGCGATCCAGCCGGTGGACGGCAGCAACTCGATCGTGGTCCGCGGCGCGCCGCAGTCGGTGCAGCGGGTGGTGCAGACCATCCTCGAGCTCGACCGCCGCGCCGAACGCACCGGCGGCGTGCGCGTGGTGCGCCTGCAGCACGCCAGCGCCGAGCAGCTGCTGCCGGTGCTGCAGCAGCTGGTCGGGCAGACGCCCGGGGGCGAGGACGGCGCCGGCACGGCCGCCGCCAGCGCCGCGGCCCCGGATGCCACCTCGGCGCAGCTGATCACCGCGGTGCCCGGCAAGCGCCCCACCATCGTCCGCTACCCGGGCTCGAACTCGTTGATCATCAACGCCGACCCAGAGACCCAGCGCCTGCTGGTGGACGTGATCACCCAGCTCGACACCCGCCGCGAGCAGGTGCTGGTGGAGGCGATCGTGGTCGAGATCTCCGACAACGCCGCGCGCCGCCTCGGCGCGCAGCTGCTGATCGCCGGCAAGGAAGGCAGCAACATCCCCTTCCTCGCCACCCAGCACCCCGGCGCCAGCCCGGGAATCATGCCGCTGGCCGCCGGCTGGTACGCCGGGCAGCAGCGCGGCGACGACGACGATGACAACGGCGTGCTCGACCTCGCCCGCCAGGCCGCGGTGCAGTCGCTGCTGGGCATCAACGGCGCGCTCGGCGGCATCGCCGGCAGCAACGACAACGCCACCTTCGGCCTGATCATCGACGCGGTGAACAGCGACACCGCGTCCAACCTGCTGTCGACGCCATCGATCCTGACGCTCGACAACGAGGAAGCGCGCATCCTGGTCGGCCAGGAAGTGCCGACCACCACCGGCGAAGTGCTGGGCGACAGCAACAGCAATCCCTTCCGCACCATCCAGCGCCAGGACGTCGGCATCCAGCTGGAGGTCACGCCGCAGATCAACGCCGGTGGCGGCATCACCCTGACCCTGCGCCAGGAGGTGTCGTCGATCGCCGGCCCGGTCAGCGATGACTTCTCGGAGCTGGTGCTCAACAAGCGCGAGGTCGAGACCCGGGTGCTGGTCGACGACGGCGAAATCGTCGCGCTGGGCGGCCTGCTCGACCAGAGCGACCGCAACACCGTGTCCAAGGTGCCGCTGCTGGGCGACATCCCGATCGTCGGCCATCTGTTCCGCCACCGCTCGCGCTCGCGCGACAAGACCAACCTGATGGTCTTCATCCGCCCGACCATCGTGCGCAGCACCGCGGACGCGCAGGCCATGAGCGCAGGGCGCTACGACTACATGCGCAGCCAGCTGCCGGTGATGGGCGAGCGCGAGACCGCGCTCGACGAACTGGTGCGCGAGTACCTGCGCACCACGCCGCCGGTCATGCCTGTGCCTGCACCAGCCCAGCCTTCGGGCGGCGGCGCTGCGCCTGGCCCAGCGTCGAGCAGTCCGACTGCGGACGCCGCGGCGCAATGAGCGAGCCCCTGCCCGCCTTCGCCTACGCCTTCGCCAAGCACCAGGGCGTGGTGCTGCTGGCGCTGGGCGAACGCGCGCGCGTGGGCCTGCGCGAAGACGCCAACCCGGCCGCGCTGCTGGAGGCGCGGCGCAGCCTGGGGCTGGAGCTCGACGTCGAAGTCCTGCCCCGCAGCGTCTTCGACCGCCGCCTGTCCGAGCTCTATGCGGATGCGGCGCTGGCCGGCGGCGGTGGTGACTTCGACCTGCCCGGCAATCTCGACGCCCTGGCCGGCGACATTCCCGCCACCGCCGACCTGCTCGACGCGCAGGACGACGCGCCGGTGATCCGCCTGATCAACGGCCTGATCGCCGAAGCCGCGCGCATCGGCGCCTCCGACGTCCATATCGAACCCTTCGAATCCGCCCTTGTGGTGCGCATGCGCGTGGACGGCGTGATGCGCGAGGCGCTGCGCCTGCCCGGGCGCATCGCCCCTCTGCTGGTGTCGCGGGTGAAGGTGATGGCGCGCCTGGACATCGCCGAGAAGCGCCTGCCGCAGGACGGCCGCATCGGCCTGACCATGGGCAGCAAGGCCCTGGACGTGCGCGTATCCACGCTGCCCGCGCGGGGCGGCGAGCGCGTGGTCATGCGCATCCTCGACAAGGACCAGGGCACGCTCACCTTCGAAGGCCTGGGCATGCAGCCGCACGTGCTGGCGGCGCTGCAGCGCGCGCTGCGCGTGCCCAACGGCATCGTGCTGGTCACCGGCCCCACCGGCGCCGGCAAGACCACGACCCTGTATTCCGCGCTGGCCTCGCTCAACGACGGCCGCCGCAACATCCTCACCGTCGAAGACCCGGTGGAATACGCCATCGACGGCGTCGGCCAGACCCAGGTCAATGCGCGCGTGGGCATGAGCTTCGCCGCCGGCCTGCGCGCGATCCTGCGCCAGGACCCGGACGTGGTGATGGTCGGCGAGGTGCGCGATCCCGAAACCGCGCAGATCGCGGTGCAGGCGAGCCTCACCGGCCACCTGGTGCTGTCGACGGTGCATACCAACGACGCCCCCGGCGCGGTGACGCGGCTGCGCGACATGGGCATCGAACCCTTCCTGCTGGCGTCGAGCCTGCGCCTGGTGCTGGCGCAGCGCCTGCTGCGGCGCTTGTGCACGGCCTGCCGCGAGCCCATCGCCGGCGACACCCGTGCATCCGCCATCCGCCTGCTCGGCGACGCCGCGGCCGACGCCACGCTTTACCGCGCCGCCGGCTGTGCGCAGTGCAGCCACACCGGCTACGCCGGGCGCCTGGGCATCCACGAGGTGCTGGAGGTCGACGAGCGCATGCGCCAGCTGATCGGCGCCAACGCCGACGAGGACACGTTGGCCGCCGCGGCCTTCACCGACGGGCATCGCCTCGGCGGCGCCGCGCGCGACGCCGTGCTGCGCGGCGAGACCACGCTCGAGGAAGCCATGCGCGTGACCCGCCAGGAGCTGCAGGACCATGGCGGCGTTTGAATACTCGGCCCTGGACGTCCAGGGGCGCAGCCGCGAGGGCGTGGTCGATGCCGGCAACGCCGCGGAGGCGCGGCGCGTGCTGGAAAGCCGCAAGCTGCTGCCGGTGCGCGTCGAGCCGGCCACCGTCCGCGCCGAGCAGGCTGCGCGCAGCCGCGGCCGCTTCAACGCCAAGGACCTGACCCTGCTCACCCGCCAGCTCGCCACCCTGGTGGCGGTGGCGCCGCTGGAGGAAGCGCTGCGCACCATCGGCAGCCAGTCCGAGCGCGCGCCGGTGCGGCGCGTGGTGATGGCGACCCACGCGCGCGTGGTCGAGGGCTTCCGCCTGTCCGACGCCATGGCGCGCGAACCCCGCGCCTTCCCGCCGCTGTACCGCGCCATGGTCGCCGCCGGCGAGGGCACCGGCGCCCTGCCCGCCATCCTCGAACGCCTGTCCGACCTGCACGAGCGCGACCAGCAGGTACGCGGCAAGCTGGTTTCGGCCCTGGTGTATCCGGCCGCGCTGGCGGTGACCGCGGTGCTGGTGGTGATCGCGCTGATGGTGTTCGTGGTGCCGAAGGTGGTCGAGCAGTTCGAGTCGATGGGACGCGAGCTGCCGCTGCTGACCCGCATCGTGATCGGCATCTCCGACCTGCTGTCGACGTGGTGGCTGCCGATGGCCGTGCTGCTGGCGGCCGCCGTGTTCATCGCCGCGCGGCTGCTTCGCCGGCCGGCCATTCGCCGCCGCTTCGACGCCGCCCTGCTGCGCCTGCCCCTGCTCGGCCGCATCCTGCGCGACGTCCACGCGGCGCGCATGGCACGCACGCTGGCCACCATGTCCGACAGCGGCCTGCCGCTGATCGAAGGCCTGGCGATCACCGCGCGCACCGTCGGCAACACGGTGCTGCGCGAGGCCACCGAACAGATGGTCGAGGTGATCCGTGAGGGCGGCAGCCTGTCGAACGCGATGAAGCGCGCCGCGGTGTTCCCGCCCACCCTGCTCTACATGGCCACCAGCGGCGAGGACAGCGGACGCCTGGCACCGATGCTCGACCGCGCCGCCGACTACCTCGAGCGCGAATTCAACACCTTCACCACGGCGGCGATGAGCCTGCTCGAACCCCTGATCATCATCGTGCTCGGCGCGGCGGTGGCGGTGATCGTGCTCGCCATCCTGCTGCCGATCCTGCAATTCAACGCCCTCGTGGCCGGCTGATGGAGGCCGATATGCAAAACCGCGACATGTCCGATTTCCCTGCCCATCGATCGCCGTCCGGCGCGACGCCAGGCGCGGGGCGCCATCGCCGCAACGCCGGCTTCACCCTGGTGGAACTGATGGTCGCGATCGTGATCATCGGCCTGCTGTCGACGGTGGTGATGATCAACGTCATGCCCAGCCAGGACCGCGCCATGTCGGAGAAGGCGCGCGCCGACGTCTCGGTGCTCGAACAGGCGCTGGAGACCTATCGCCTGGACAACATGGGCTACCCGACCACGGCGCAGGGCCTGGACGCCCTGCTCGACCCGCCGTCCGGGCTCGCGCGCCCCGAGCGCTACCGCAAGGGCGGCTACATCCGGCGCCTGCCCGAGGATCCCTGGGGCAAGGCCTACCAGTACCGGCAGCCGGGCCGCAGCGGCGGCTTCGACGTCTTCTCCTTCGGCTCCGACGGCGCCGAGGGCGGCGAAGGCGACGCCGCCGACATCGGCAACTGGCGCTGAGGCAGGGCCATGCGACGCGCGCGCGGCTTCACCCTGGTCGAGCTGATGGTGGCGCTGGCCGTCATCGGCCTGGCGGGGGCCGCCGTGGCGATGACGCTACCGTCCGCGGACAACGTGCTGGTGAAGGAGGCCGAGACCTTCGCCGCGCGCCTGGCGCACGCGCGCGACGAGGCCATCCTCGGCATGCGCACGATCGAGGTCGAGGTGAGCGCCGCCGGCTACGCGTTCTCGCGCCGGCGCTTCGACGGCTGGCAGCCGCTGGACGGCCGCGCCTTCGCCAGCGTCGACTGGCAGCCGGGCACGCAGCCGCAGCTGCCGCGACGCAACGCCCGCATGGCGTTCCACTTCGACCCCACCGGTGCCAGCGAGCCGCGCAGCCTGGTGCTGGTGCGCGAGGGCCGGAGCGCGCGGGTGTCGGTCGACGGCGGCGGCGAGGTGACGATCGATGGCGCGGCGCGCTGAAACGCCCGCCCGACGCTGCGGCGAGGTGCGTGCGCAGTCACGGTGCCGCGCGGGCATCCTGCCCCGCCGCCGCACGGACGCGCCGCTGCGCAGGGGCGCGGACGCCGGCTTTTCGCTGATCGAAATGCTGGTCGCGCTGTCCGTGTTCGCACTGGCCGTGCTCGGCCTGCTCAACCTGGCCGGCGAAAGCACGCGCACCGCGGTGGCGATCGAGGAGCGGGTGCTGGCGGCGGTGGTCGCCGACAACGTGGCCGTGGAGGCCGCCACGCTCGACGTGCGCAGCCTGGCGGACGAGGCCAGCGGCAGCGAGGAGGCCGGCGGCATCGACTGGCACTGGACCCGCAGCACCACGCCCAGCGCCGACCCATCGCTGCTGCGCGTGGACATCCGGGTGTCGCCGCCGGGCGAATCGCGCGTGGCCGCCGAGGTCGCGCTGTTCCGGAGCTTGCCGCGGTGAACGCGTCGCAGCCCTCCGGCGCGGCGCGCGGCTTCACCCTGCTCGAGGTGATGGTGTCGCTCGCCCTGTTCGGCCTCATCGCGGCCGCCGGGGTCGCGGTCATGGCCTACGCCGTCGACAGCCAGGGCGTGCTGCGCGAGCGCATGGGCCGACTGGGCGAATTCCAGCGCGCGCGCGCCCTGCTGCGCGCCGACCTGTCGCAGGCGTCGCTGCGGCTGGTGCGCCGCAGCGACGGCAGCCCCGCGCGCCACACCTTCATCGGCGGCCGCCCCGGCGAGTCCGGCCCGCTGTTCGGCTTCGTCCGCCACGGCCGCGAGAACCCGGAGGCCGCGCCGCGCACGTCGCTGGAATACGTGGAGTACCGCATCGTCGACGGCCGCCTCGAGCGCAGCGCACGCGCTGCCGTGGACAGCGCGCAGCCGCCGGCGGCGCGCGTGCTGATCGACGGCATCACCGCCGCACGCGTGGCCTATCTTCCCGCCGGCGAAGGCTGGAACGACGGCTGGCGCGGCGGCAGCACCACGCTGCCGGCGGCGGTGGAGCTCGAGCTCGAACTCGACGCCATCGGCACCGTGCGCCAGCGCTTCCTGCTCCCGGCGATGACGCCATGACCGCCGGCACGCCCTTCCGCGGCATGCCCTCCCGCGACGCCCATTCAATTGAAATCGGGCGCCAGCGCGGCGCGGCGTTGCTCACCGTGCTGCTGCTGGTCGCGGTGATGACGGTGCTGCTGGTGTCGGTGCTCGACGACATCCGCTTCGGCCTGCGCCGCACCGGCAACGCCCAGGCGCTGGCACAGGCGCAGTGGTACGCGCTGGGCAGCGAGGAACTGGCGCGCGCGCGCATCCACCAGCTCGAGCGCGGCGACGGCCGCACCACGCTCGAGGGCGGCTGGAACGGCCGGCCCTTCGTGTTCCCGATCGACGGCGGCGCGATGCGCGTGCGCCTCGACGACGCCACCACCTGCTTCAACCTCAACAGCGTGGTCGAAGGCGCCCCGGGGCAGTGGGTCCGACGCGAGACCGGCGCCGGCCAGTACCGGGCGCTGCTGCGCGCACTGGACTTCACTCCCGAGCAGGCGTCGACCATGGCCGACGCCCTGGTGGACTGGATCGACGGCGACCAGGTCCCCGGTCCGGCCGGTGCCGAGGACGCGGCCTACGCCGCCCGCGGCCCCGGGTACCGGACCTCCGGCGCCCTGCTGGCCGAAGCCAGCGAACTGCGGGCCATCGTCGGCCACGACGCCGCCGGCTATGCGCGCCTGCGCCCGCACGTCTGCGCGCAGCCCGACCACGCGCTGTCCCCGGTGAACATCAACACCCTCGGAGAGGAGGACGCCGTGATCCTCGCCATGCTCAGCGACAACGCACTCGACATCGGCAGCGCGCGCCGGGTGATCGCCTCGCGGCCGGCCGGCGGCTGGCGCGGCATGCCTGAATTCGCCGCACACCCGGCCGTCATGGCCGCGGAACTGCCCGACCCGGTGTGGGAACAGCTCCGGCTGCGCACGCGCTACTTCAGCCTGCACACCGAAGTGGACTACGACGGCGCCGAGGTGCTGCTCAGTGCGCTGCTCGACAGCGATTCCCACGGGCCCGTGCGCCTGGCGGCCAGACGATGGACACACGACGAATGAGCAAGCGCATCCTGTTCCTGCCCGCCGACCCGGCGGCCGAGGCCATCTGCCTGGACGTGGACGATGGCGGCCGCGTGCTGTCGCGCGCCGCGCTGCGGCCCGATGCGCCTGCGGCACCGATGCCGGCCGTGACGCGCACGGTGCTGGTGGTGCCCGGCGACGCCGTGCGCATCGACCGCCTGGCGCTGCAGGCGCACAGCAGCGCGCAGGCCCATGCCGCCGCGCGCGCCCTGCTGGCGGGCCGGCTCGCGCAGCCGGGCGAGCCGCACGTCGTGCTGGACGCGGACGCCACCGCGACCCTCCGCACCGTGGCGGCAGTCGAGCCCGGCGCGCTGCGCGGCTGGCTTGCACGCGCCGCGGCCCTTGGCCTGCATCCCGATGCCGCGGTGCCGGAGCAGCTCCTGCTGCCGGAGCCGGCCGATGCCGGATCCGTCCACCTGCTGGTCACCGCGGACCGCTGGCTGGCGCGCGGCGACGGCCTCGCGTTCAGCGCTCCGCCCGCGCTGGCGGCGCAGGTACTCGGCGACCGCCCGCTCGCCCGGATCAACGGCGATATCGAGAGCCTGGCAGCGCGCGCGCTGCGCCCCGAGCTCGACCTGTTGCAGGGCGGCTTCGCCCCGGCCTCGGCGCGCGCGAAGCCGGCCAGCCGCCGACGCCTGGCGTGGCTCGTCGCAGTGCTGCTGGCCTCGCCGCTGCTGCTGGTCGCAGCGCAGGCGCTGCGCCTGGAGCTGGCGGCACGCGCGCTCGAATCCCGCGCCGAGGCCGCCGTGCGCGAAGCCCTGCCCGCCGCCCGTGATGCCGCACCCGACGCACTCCACCTGCACCTGCAGGCCGCGCGTGAGCCCCGCCTGTTCGCCGCCGCCAGCGGCGCGCTCTTCTCCGCCGTCGCCGCGCGCAGCGGCAGCCACCTGGTCGAACTCGAATTCCAGCGCGGCGACCGCCTGCGCGCCGTGGTGTTCCATCCCGGTCCCGACGACATCGAAGCCCTGCGCGCTGCGCTCGCCACCGACGGCTGGCGGCTGGTGGAAGGCGGCGGCAGCGACGTCCCCGGAGGCCTGCACACCGGCCTGGTCCTGGAGCCCGCAGCATGAACATGGGCCCGAGCGATCGTGTCCTGGCCTGGTGGCGCGGCCGCGAGCCGCGCGAACGCGCAATGCTCGCGGTGATGGCCGCCCTGCTCGCCGCCTTTGCCTGGTGGTACGGCCTGATGTGGCCGCTGCGCGCGATGCGCGATGGCGCCGAAGCCCGTCACGACCGCGCGGCCGTGGCATTGCAGGCAGTGCAGGCCGACGTCGCAGCGCTTGCCACGGCCGGCGCCACGCCGCCCGCAGCGGCGACGGGCGAAGCCCTGCAGCGCGTGGTCCTGGACAGCCTGCGCGAAGCCGGCCTCGCCCCCGGCCGCCAGCGTACCGCCGCCGACGGCGCGTTCGTGCTCGAGTTCGAACGCGTGGCGTCGCCCGCCCTGTTCGGCTGGCTGGGCCACCTGGCCGATGACGGTGGCCTCGCGCCGTCATCGCTGCGCGTCGAGCGCGCCGACGGCCACCTGCGCGCCGAGGTCGGCTTCGGCGGCGGAGTCGCGCCATGAGCGGCCGGCGCCTGGCCTGCTGGTTCGCGGGGAGCTTCGTCCTGGCCCTGCTCCTGTCGGCCCCGCTGCAGCTCGTGCTGCCGCGACTGTCCCTGCCGGCGGGCCTGTCGGCCACCGGCGTCGAAGGCAGCCTCTGGCGCGGAGCCCTGCGCCAGGCACAGTGGCAGGGCGCGGAGCTCGGCGACCTGCGTCTTGGACTGTCGCCCCTGCCGCTGCTCGCAGGCCGCCAGCGGCTGCGGCTGCGCAGCCCGCACGCAGCGCTTGCGCTGCAACGCGGCCGCGTCCGCGGCATCGACCATGCACACGGCGTGCTGACCCTGCCCCCGCTGTCGGGCCTGGCGCTGCGCGCCTCGCTGGACGACGCACGGATGCTGTTCGACGACGACGGCTGCCGTGCCGCAGGCGGCCGTGTACGGCTCGAGGTCGCCCTGCCCGGGGATGCACTGCCGCCACTGCTGCTCGCCGGCACGCCCAGCTGCGAAGGCCGCAGCGGAACGCTCGCGCTGGTGTCCGAGGACACCGGCGGCCCGCTGCTGCTCGAAGCCACGCTCGGCATCGACGCCGACAGCAGCTACACGCTGCAGACCCTGGCCCGCAGCGACGACCCCGCCATTCGCGCGGTCCTGCTCACTTCCGGCTTCCAGGACGCACCCGGCGGACTCAGCCGCGTGGACGCGGGCCGGCTGGGACGCTGAGCGGGCGCCGGAACGCAACGTGCCGCGGATGGCCCCGACCGTGACCCGGCCGCTCACATCCCGCGCGCTAGACTGGCGACCCACGAAAACATGACCGGATCGCGTCGATTCCATGAAATTCCTGTTGCTGCCGATCGCGCTTGCCGCCGCCTGCCTCCTCCCTGCCCATGCCGAAGTCCCCCTGGGCACCGTGGCCGGTTCCGACGTGTCGTTTGAAGGCATGTTCCAGGTCGACGGCTACTGGTTCGACAACGACGTCCTCGACCTCGACGGCCGCCCGGACGGCCGCGACCGCGCCACCGGCATCCGCCGCTTCGAGCTCGCCCTCAAGGGCAGCGGCCCGGGCGGGTTCGCGTGGGCACTGGGGTACGACGTGGAGGGCGAGAACTACCTCGACAACAACGTGTCGTGGAGCTTCGGCGGCGAAGGTTCGCCAAAGCACACACTGCTGCTGGGCCAGTCCAAGCAGCCCAACGGCCTCGAAGAGCTGTCGTCCTCGCGCAACAACGACTTCATCGCCAAGGCCTCGGCCACCGGCGTATTCGCCACCGGCCGCCGCCTGGGCGCATCCTGGAGCTACGACGCCGGCGGCCACGGCGCCACCCTGGGCTGGTTCGGGCGCAATCTGGACGATGACGCCGGCGGTGCCGGTTACGGCGCGCGCGCCTGGTGGGCGCCCGTACGCGACGATGGACAGGTGCTGCACCTGGGCCTGAGCCATGTCGACCGCGACACCGACGGCGACCAGTTGCGCCTGCGCTCGCGGCCCAATGCCGACATGGCCGCCGTGCGCGTGGTCGACAGCGGCGTCCTGAGCGACGTCGACCGCCTCGCCACCACGGGGCTGGAGGCGATCTGGATCAGCGGACCGCTGAAGCTGCAGGGCGAATACTTCATCGCCAGCGGCGACCGCATCGGCCACGGCAACTACGACACCCAGGGCGGCTACGCCAGCGCGCTGTGGACGCCCGGCGGCGCCACCTGGGGCTACCGCGGCGGCCTGCCGCGGACCACGGTCGAGGGCGCCGGCCTCTGGCAGCTGGGGCTGCGCTACGACCAGCTCGACCTCGACGACGGCTCCCTCCGCGGCGGCCGCATGGACGCCTGGACGGTGGGCGTGAACTGGTACTGGCGCGACAACGCCAAGCTGATGCTGAACTACGTCGACGTCGCCAGCCGTCGCGAAGTGGCAGGTGGCGGCGCGGTGGTCCACGACGACCCGTCGATCGTCGAGGCCCGCGTCCAGCTGCACTGGTAGTGCGCGTCACATAGCCGTCAAACAATTGCAACAGCCGCGACACCGCCTGCGGTCAGGCTCTGGTCAAACCGGAGTCTTGCATGCGCTACACGATCGTCACCGAGACCTATCCGCCGGAAGTCAACGGCGTCGCGCTCACCGTGCGGGAGCTGGAACGCGGGCTCCGCGCCCGTGGCCACGAGGTTGAAGTGGTGCGCCCGCGCCAGCACCGCCGGGACCGCCCTGCGGATGGCGAACTGCTGACCGCCGGCGCCCTGCTGCCGTTCTACAGCGGCCTGCGCTTCGGCCTGCCGTCCGTCGCCAGACTGCGGCGGCACTGGCGCCGCCAGCGGCCCGACGCGATCTACATCGCCACCGAGGGTCCGCTGGGCTGGTCGGCCATGCGCGCCGCGAAGGCGCTCGGCATCCCCGTCGCCTCCGGCTTCCACACCCGTTTCGACCACTACATGCGCGACTATGCCGCGCAGTGGATGCAGCCGGTCGCGCTGGCCTGGATGCGACGCTTCCACAACCGCTCGGCGGCCACCCTGGTGCCGACCCTTGAGCTGCGCACCGAGCTCAATGGCCTGGGCTTCGACAACGTCGTGCACCTGCCGCGCGCCGTGGACACCCGGCGCTTCGATCCCGGGCATCGCGACGAGGCGCTGCGCGCCCGTTGGGGCCTGAAGCCGGACGGCCTGGCCGTGACCTACGTCGGCCGCATGGCCGCGGAGAAAAACCTCGACCTCGCGATCCGCGCCTTCCGCGCCCTGCAGGAACTGCGCCCGGACGCGCGCTTCATCTGGGTCGGCGAAGGACCCGAGCTTGGCGGCATCCGCGAAGCCAACCCCGACTTCATCTACTGCGGCATGCAGCGCGGGGAAGCGCTCGCCCACCACTTCGCCAGCGCCGACCTGTTCCTGTTCCCGAGCCTGTCGGAGACCTTCGGCAACGTCACCCTCGAGGCCATGGCCAGCGGCGTGGCCACCGTCGCCTATCGCTACGGTGCCGCCGCCGAGCACCTGATGCACGGCGTGCACGGCGCCGCCATCGCGCTGCACGATGAAGAGGCCTTCATCGATGCCGCCTGCCGCCTCTCGCTCGAGGACGCATCGCGCCGGGACATGGGCGGCAACGCCCGCCGCGCCGTGCAGCCGCTGCGCCCGGCCCAGGTCGCGGCCGACTTCGACGCCGTTCTCCAGGGCATCGCCCTCCGCAGGAGCCACGCCGATGTCCATGCAGCCCTCGCCTGAGCGCCACCGCGCCGACCACTTCCTCTGCCTGCGCGCCAACGACTGGTGCGCGCACGCCGGCGTGCTGCGCACGTTCGCCGCGATCAGCCGCCTCGGCGACGGCGTCGCCTGGTACATGCTGATGGCGGCAATGGTGCTGCTCGACGGCTTCGACGGCCTGCGCGCTTCGGCGCACATGGCTGCCACCGGTGCCCTGGCACTGCTGCTCTACAAGGCACTCAAGCGCTGGACCCGGCGCCCGCGTCCCTTCGCCGCCGACGTCCGCATCCGCGCCTGGATCGCGCCGCTGGACGAATTCAGCTTCCCCTCCGGGCACACCCTGCATGCGGTCTCGTTCACCATCGTCGCGCTCGCCTACTACCCCCAGCTGGCCTGGGTGCTGCTGCCGTTCACCGCGATGGTGGCGCTGTCGCGCGTCGTGCTCGGGCTGCACTGGCCCAGCGACGTGCTCGCCGCCACCGTGATCGGCGGCGGCCTTGCAGGACTCTCGCTCTGGCTCGGAGCCGCGCTTCCCTTCTAGGCGTGCAGGCACCGCGGCGCTACCGCACATGGGGACGCATCGACGTCTGGTACCAGTCGACCCTGCGCGTCACCACCATGATCGCGGCCAGCACCACGAACAGCAGGCCGGCGCCGAGCACCAGGGCGTTGTCCTCGGACACCAGCAGGCCGTAGAGCGCGGCGTAGAGCGTGGCCAGCATCCCCGCGAAGGCCGCGCCGCGCAGCGCGCCGCCCAGCACGGCCGCCAGGTAGAAGCCGATCAGGCCGATGCAGGCCGCGGCCGCCGACAGGTAGGCCAGGCCGAAGGGAATGTGCTCGCCCAGGCTGACCAGCAGCAGGAAGAAGATCGCGATCGCCAGCCCCACCAGTCCGTACTGGATGGGGTGGATCGGCTGCTGCCGCATCAGTTCGAACATGAAGAAGGCGACGAAGGTCAGCAGCACGAACAGCAGCCCGTACTTGGTCGCGCGCTCCGCCTGCAGGTAGGCATTGACGGGGTCGACCAGGGTCAGGCCGGCGGTGTCGGGATCCGGACTCCAGGGCTGGTAGGGCTGCACCTCGCGGGCCAGCGAGGCCTGCTTCCGGTAGCGACGCTGGGCCTCGGTGGACAGCGAGGCGACCTTCCACTGCGCGCTGAAGCCGGCGCCGTCGAGGTCATGCACCGGTGACAGGCCTTCGAAGCGCGGGTGCGGCCAGCTTGAGCGCAGTCGCAGGTCGTTGTCGCGCGCCAGCGGCATCATCGCGAACGACTCGGTGCCGCGCAGCTGCAGGTCGACACGGCTTGCGAACGCCATGCGGGCGCCCGCGGCCGGTGCCCGGAGCCGCGCGTGCACGCCGGGGCCGTCCTCGTGGCCGATGCCCTGCGCGAGCGCGAGCACGCGTCCGTCGACCTGCATCCGCGGCAGCTCGCGCAGGCCGCGCACGTCGGCAATGCCGAAGGCCAGCCAGGGCTCGCCGATGCTGCGCCCGGCACCTTCGGCGGCATCATCCGGGATGCGCGCGTCGAAGCGCGCCTGCACGGTGCCCTGCCACTCGTAGACGCGGACTTCGTGCAGGCCGCGCTTGCGGGTGTCCGGCATCATCTCGCCGTCGACCACCAGGGTCTCGGGGAAGAAGGTCCAGTGCCGCGTGCGGCGGCGTTCGGTGGTGCGCATGATGCCGGCCGCGTCGGCCGCCTGTTCGCGCACGCTCTCCGTGTAAGGCACCACCAGCACCGGGCCCGACACCACCTGGCGCCCGCCGTAGCTTGCGGCGATGTTCGACACCGCCTCCGCGCGCCGCGCCTGGCGCTCGTCGATCACCCCGCGCACCATCGTCAACGGCACCAGGATCGCGATCGTCATCGCCGCCACCATCAGTATCTTCACCCACAGACGCATGTCCGCACCTCCCGTTGGAAACCGCAGGAAGGGTGACGCCGCCGTGTGTGCCTGCGGCGGAGCGATGGTGAAGCGAATGTGAAGCGGCCGCGCTCAGGCGGTCGGCAGTTCGATCCCGGCAAGCGCGCCACCGCCGTCGCGGTTGCGCAGCCAGGCGCGGCCATGGTGCAGCTGCGCCACCTCGGCCACGAAGGTCAGGCCGATGCCGCTGCTGCGTCCGCCGCCATCGGGGCGTGGCAGCGAATAGAAGCGTTCGAAGACCTGCTCCAGCGCGAAGTCCGGCACGCCCGGGCCTTCGTCGGCCACTTCGACCCGCACGCCGCCGTCCTGCGCCCGCAGCGCCACCGAGACCGTACCGCCGCCCGGCGAATGCGCGATCGCATTGTCGACCAGGTTCTCCAACGCCTGCCGCAGCAGGAAGGCATCGCCCGACGGCGACGGCAGCGGCTCGTCCGCCTCCAGCGCCAGGGTGACGCCGCCCGCACGCAGCCGCGGCGCCACCGCCTCGGCGACCTCGCGCGCGACGGCCGCCAGGTCCACCGGCCCCGGATCCTCCAGCCGCTGGCGGTGCTCGACCGCGGCCAGTGCCAGCAGCTTGTCGATCATTCCCGCCATGCGCTCGCTCTGCGCGCCGATGTTGGCGGCGAAACGCCGCCGGTCGGCTTCCGGCAGCGGCGACTCCAGCAGCTCCGCGGAGCCGCGGATCGCCGCCAGCGGCGACTTCAGCTCGTGGGTGAGCGCGTGCACGTAGCGTTCGACATAGCGGCGGTCCTCGAGGCGGTCGCGCATGGTTTCCAGCGCGCGCCCGAGGTCTGCGAACTCACCGGCGGAATCGGGCAGGACCGCGCGCCGGCCCGCGGTGACTGCATCCGCATAGCCACGCAGTCCGCCCAGCTGCCGCGACAGCCACCAGGCGGCGAACAGGCCGACCAGCAGCGCGCTGCCGAGCAGCACCAGGCCCCAGCGCAGGATCACGCCCTCGCTGCGGGCGATGAACGGCGCCATCGCACGATTGGGCTTGGACACCGTCAGCACGCCTGCGATGCGCGCGCCGTCGCGGATGGGCGCCGCGACGTGCATCACCGAGCTGGCGTCGTCATCGGGGTCGCTGCGCGTGGAGCGCGCGCCATAGCCGCCGCGCAGGGTCAGGTAGACGTCGTTCCACTGCGAATAGTCCGCACCGACGTCGCGGCCGGCGGAGTCGAAGAGCACGATCCCGCGCGCGTCGGTGACGGTGATGCGATAGCTGGCCTCGCGCTTCTCGAAGCCCCAGATGCCGGCGCCGATGTCGCGCCCCGCCAGCGCGTGGATCCGGGTGGCGAACTGCCCGTCGGCGATCCGCCCGGCCAGCAGGTCGTCGGTGGCGAGCTCAGCCAGTACGTTGGCGGTGTCCACCAGCGTGTCCTCCATCGCCTGGCGTACGCCGGGCTTCACCTCGCGCAGGAACACCTGGCCGAGCAGCAGCGCCGCCAGCGCCACGATCAGGAAATAGCCCAGCAGGATGCGCAGGCCGATGCGCACGCGTCAGTCCGTGTCCAGCGAATAGCCGACGCCGCGGTGGGTGCGGATCGGGTCGGCATCGGGATCGAGCAGGCGCAGCTTCGCCCGCAGGGTTTTCACATGGGTGTCGACGGTGCGTTCGCCGCTCTCGGGCGCGTCCGTCCAGGCGCGGTCGAGCAACTGCGCGCGGCCCAGGATCGCAGCGGGCCGACGCAGCAGTTCGGCCAGCAGGGCGTACTCGTTGCGCGTGAGGTCCAGCAGCTGGCCGTCGAAGCGGATCCGCCGTGCCTGGGCGTCGTGCTCGAAGCGCCCATGCCGCCGCGGGCCGCTGTCGTCCGCGGCCGGATGGCGCCGCAGCCGCGCACGCACGCGCGCCACCAGCTCACGCGGCGAGAACGGCTTGGCGATGTAGTCGTCGGCGCCCAGCTCCAGCCCGAGCACGCGATCGATCTCGTCACCGCGCGCGGTCAGGAACACCACCGGCAGCGCGCTGAAGGTCCGCAGCTGGCGGCAGACCTCGAAGCCGCCGATGTCGGGCAGCCCCACGTCCAGCAGCACCAGGTCGATGCCGCCGGCGCGCACCCGCCCGGCCACGCCGGTGCCCAGCATCCGGTGTTCGACCACGTGGCCCTCGGCGCGCAGCGCGTAGAGCACGGCCTCGGCGATCGCCGGATCGTCCTCGACCAGCAGCAGGGTGGACGGCGGCGGCGCGGCATCGGCGGGCATCGCGCGCAGCATACCGGGCACCGCGGGCGGGCGGCGGACCGGTATCCTGCAGCGATGAACTACCGCCACGCCTTCCACGCCGGCAACCATGCCGACGTCCTCAAGCACATCGTCCTGCTCGCGCTGTGCGATGCGCTGGTGGCCAAGCCGGCGCCGCTGTTCGCACTCGATACCCACGCCGGCCGCGGCCTCTACCACCTCGCCGGCGCCAGCGCGCAGCGCACCGGCGAGGCCGACGACGGCATCGCCCGGCTGATCGCCGAAACGCCGCGCGACCCGCTGCTGCGCCGCTACCTCGAGGCGGTGTCGGCGTGCCGCAAACAGCACGGCGCCGACGCCTATCCCGGCTCGCCCTGGCTGCTCGCGCACGCACTGCGCGACATCGACCGCATCGTCTGCTGCGAGACGCAGCCGGAGGAAGCGAAGGTGCTGGCGGCGACGCTCGCCGCCGACCGCCGCGTGCGCGTACAGGAAGGCGACGGCTATGCCGCCATGCGCGCCCTGCTGCCCCCGCGTGACGGCGCGGCCCGCATCGGCCGCGGGCTGGTGCTCATCGATCCACCCTACGAGACCCAGCTCGCCGAGTTCGACACCTCGCTGGCCGCGATCCGCGAGGGGCTGCGCCGCTTCCCGCAGGGCGTGTTCGCGCTCTGGTATCCGATCAAGCTGCGGCGCACGCTGGGTCCGTTCCAGCGCCGCGCCGCCGACCTGCCGGCTAAATCGGTGCTGCTGGCCGAGCTGCTGGTGCGCCCCGACGACTCGCCGCTGCGCATGAACGGCAGCGGCCTGCTGGTGGTCAACGCGCCCTGGCAGTTCGACCTGGCCCTGAAGCCCGCGCTGGCGGCCCTGTCCTCGGCGCTGGCGGAACGCGGCGCGACGTCCCGCCTGCACTGGCTCCGCAGCCCCGCCTGAGCCGGCCCGGCCAGGTGCGGCCCGCGGGGATGTAGAGACCGGCTTCACTTCGACCATGCCAGCATCCGTCCCATGGTCGCCAGAAACCGCCTTCCCCCGTGGCACGAGGAGATCCGCCTCGGCAACGGCCGTGATGTCCTGATCCGTCCCATCCGCCCGGAGGATGCCCCCGTCCTGCATGCCAGCTTCGAGCTGCTGCAGCCGGACGCGATGCGCACCCACCTGCTTGGCGGCGTGCACCGGATGGGCACCGATCTCTCCCGCCAGCTGTCGCAGCCCGACACCCGCAACGAATTCACGCTCGTGGTCTCCGAACAGCTGCCGCCGGGCGAGGCCATGATCCTGGGCATGGCCCGGGCCGCCGTCGCTGCCGGCAGTCGCGATGCGGCGTTCACCATCCTCACCAGCCGGAATGTCGCCGGCATGGGCCTGGGCCGCCACCTCATGCGCCGCCTGGCGAAATGGGCCCGCGGCAAGGGGCTGGACGCGCTGCACGGCGACATCCCCGAGGACAACGGCCCGCTGCTGGACCTTGCGCTGTCGATGGGCTTTGGCCAGGTGGAGGGCGCGGACCCGGGTTTCACGCGCATCCACCTGCCGCTGGCCGCGACGACGCCCGCCGCCGGCATGGACGCCCGCGCCTGAACCCACCGGCCCGGTCCGCAGCGGTGCCGCGGTAAACTGCACGCCCCTGCGCCGGGTGCCTGACCGCATCCGGCGCTGCCGTTGTTTGCGTGCCGATGACCGACAAGACCCCAGCCCCCCCGGCTTCCCTGCCGCTTTCCGCCCCTCCACTGCCCGGCCCCGGCCGGCCACGCGCCTGGTGGCGCGCGCCCGCCTCGCGCTCGGCGCTGGCCTGGTTCGTGGCCGCCGCCGCGCGCGCCCACGATGGCGTGCTGCTGGCGGTCACGCGCGACAACCACGCGGCCACCCAGCTCGAGGCCGACCTGCAGACCCTGGTCGGCGCCGATCCCGCGCTGCCGGTGCTGGCCTTCCCCGACTGGGAGACCCTGCCCTACGACCGCTTCAGCCCGCACCCGGAGATCACCTCCCAGCGCCTGGCCACCCTGCGCCGGCTGCCGCAGCTGAAACGCGGCGTGCTGGTGGTGCCGGTGCAGACGCTGATGCAGCGCCTGCCCCCGCTGTCCTACGTGATCGGCAACAGCTTCGACCTGCGCGTCGGCCAGCGCCTGGACCTGGATGCCGAGAAGCGCCGCCTGCAGTCCGCCGGCTACCGCAACGTGCCGCAGGTCTACGACCCCGGCGACTTCGCCGTGCGCGGCGCCCTGCTCGACGTCTACCCGATGGGCGAGGCGGCGCCGTTCCGCGTCGAACTGCTTGATGACGAGATCGACACCATCCGCGTCTTCGACCCCGAGAGCCAGCGCTCGCTGGACAAGGTCCAGGCCGTGCAGCTGATGCCCGGGCGCGAGGTGCCGCTGGACGAAACCTCGCGCGGGCGCGCGCTGGACGCGCTGCGCGAACGCTTCGACATCGACACCCGGCGCAGCGCGCTGTTCCAGGACCTGAAGGCCGGCGCCGCGCCCGCGGGCATCGAGTACTACCTGCCGCTGTTCTTCCCCGACGGCGCGACCGCCACCCTGTTCGACTACCTCGGCAACAGCGCCCTCCCGCTGGTGGACGACGGCACGCCGGCCGCCGCCGACCACTTCTGGACCCAGGCCGGGCAGCGCCACGAGCAGCGCCGGCACGACGTCGAACACCCGGTGCTCCCGCCCGACGCGCTGTGGCTGGCACCCGACGCGCTGCGTTCGCGCTTCAACGAGGCGCCGCGGATCGAGATCGCGGGCGCCGACCACCCGCGCCACGCCGAGGCCGCGCGCCTGGGCGAACAGCCGGCACCGCAGCTGCCGGTGTCCGCCCGCCACGACGCCACCGCCGCGCCGCTCAAGGACTTCCTCGGCAGCTATCCGGGCCGGGTGCTGGTGTCCGCCGACAGCCCCGGCCGCCGCGAAGCGCTGCTCGAAGTGCTCGACGCCGCCGCGCTGCACCCGCAGGTGCTGCCGGACTTCCGCAGTTTCGCCGCCGGCGACGCGCGCTTCGCGATCTCGGTGGCGCCGCTCGAGGACGGCTTCGCGCTCGACGGCGACGTCACCGGTGGCCTGCCGCTGGCGGTGCTCACCGAGCGCCAGCTGTTCCCGGAGCGCGCCGCGCAGCCGCGGCGCCGCAAGCGCGCCGGCCGCGAGCCCGAGGCGATCATCCGCGACCTCGGCGAGCTGTCCGACGGCTCGCCGATCGTGCACGAGGACCACGGCGTCGGCCGTTACCGCGGACTGGTGACGCTGGAAGCCGGCGGCATGCCCGCCGAATACCTCGAGATCGAATACGCCAAGGGCGACCGGCTGTACGTGCCGGTCGCGCAGTTGCACCTGATCAGCCGCTACTCGGGCGCCTCGCCGGAAACCGCGCCGCTGCATTCGCTGGGCGGCGAGCAATGGACGAAGGCCAGGCGCAAGGCGGCCGAGAAGGTCCGCGACGTCGCCGCCGAGCTGCTCGAGATCCAGGCCAGGCGACAGGCCCGCGCCGGCCTGGCCATCGACATCGACCGCGGCATGTACGAACCCTTCGCCGCCACCTTCCCCTTCGAGGAAACCCCCGACCAGCACTCGGCGATCGAAGCGGTGCTGCGCGACCTGCAGTCCTCGCAGCCGATGGACCGCGTGGTCTGCGGCGACGTCGGCTTCGGCAAGACCGAAGTCGCGGTGCGCGCGGCCTTCGCCACCGCGGCCGCCGGCAAGCAGGTCGCGGTGCTGGTGCCGACCACGCTGCTGGCCGAGCAGCACTACGCCAACTTCCGCGACCGCTTCGCCGACTGGCCGGTGCGGGTCGAGGTGCTGTCGCGCTTCAAGAGCACCAAGGAGATCAAGGCCGAGCTGGAGAAGGTCGCCGAAGGCACGATCGACGTCATCATCGGCACCCACCGCCTGCTGCAGAAGGACGTGCGCTTCAAGGACCTCGGCCTGGTGATCGTGGACGAGGAGCAGCGCTTCGGCGTGCGCCAGAAGGAGGCGCTGAAGGCGCTGCGCGCCAACGTGCACCTGCTCACCCTCACCGCAACGCCCATCCCGCGCACGCTGAACATGGCCATGGCCGGCCTGCGCGACCTGTCGATCATCGCCACCGCCCCGGCCAACCGGCTGGCGGTGCAGACCTTCGTCGTGCCCTGGGACGACGACCAGCTGCACGAGGCCTTCGACCGCGAGCTCGCGCGCGGCGGCCAGCTGTTCTTCCTGCACAACGACGTCGAATCGATCGGCCGCATGCAGCGCCAGCTGCAGGAACTGGTGCCCGACGCGCGCATCGGCGTGGCCCACGGCCAGATGCCCGAGCGCGAGCTGGAGCGGGTGATGCTCGACTTCCAGAAGCAGCGCTTCAACGTCCTGCTGGCCTCGACCATCATCGAATCCGGCATCGACATCCCCAACGCCAACACCATCATCATCAACCGCGCCGACCGCTTCGGCCTGGCCCAGCTGCACCAGCTGCGCGGCCGCGTCGGCCGTTCGCACCACCGCGCCTATGCCTACCTCGTGGTGCCGGACAAACGCTCGATCAGCGCCGACGCGAAGAAGCGCCTGGACGCGATCGCCTCGATGGACGAGCTGGGCGCCGGCTTCACCCTCGCCACCCACGACCTCGAGATCCGCGGCGCCGGCGAACTGCTGGGCGAAGACCAGAGCGGCCAGATGGCCGAGGTCGGCTTCAGCCTCTACACCGAGCTGCTCGAGCGCGCGGTGCGCTCGATCAAGCGCGGCGAACTGCCCGACGTCGACGGCACCGCCGCACGCGGCGCGGACGTGGAGCTGCACGCGCCCGCACTGATCCCGGATGACTACCTCCCCGACGTGCACACCCGCCTGACGCTGTACAAGCGCATCAGCTCCGCGCGCGATGCGGAGGCGCTGCGCGAGCTCCAGGTGGAGATGATCGACCGCTTCGGCCTGCTGCCGGTGCCGGCCAAGCTGCTGTTCGCAACCGCCGAGCTCAAGCTGAAGGCCAACATCCTTGGAATCGTCAAGATCGACGTGGGCGCCAGCGGCGGCAGGGTGAAATTCGCCGAAAAACCGTCGGTCGATCCCATGGCCATCATCCAACTGGTCCAGGGCCAGCCGAAAAGCTACCGCATGGACGGCCCCGACACCCTGCGCCTCACGCTCGAACTGCCCACGCCGGAAGAACGCCTGCAGGCCGTCCGCGGACTGCTGGCCTTGCTCGCGCCCGGAAAGGGCTGATCGATCGCGGGGAGGATGAAGGGCAGGCCAGTGGCGCATCACGCAGTGGCTTCCGTCAGGCTGGCCACGGAGTGATGTGCCGCTGGCCTGCCCCACGCAGCCCCTGCCTCACTCCTGCGAACGTTTCGTCGGCACCTTCGCCTCATTGACGGAGTCCGCGATGCGCCACAAGTACAGCCCGGCGTGCGTCCGGAACGGCCCCCAGCGCTCGCCGCGCGCAGCGAGTTCCCGTGGGGTCGGCATGGCGTCGGCGCGGTCCAGCACCTGCACCCCCTTGCGGATGCCCAGATCGTCCACCGGCAGCACGTCCGGCCGCCCCAGGCGGAACATCAGCATCATCTCCACCGTCCAGCGCCCGATGCCCCGGACCGGCACCAGCGCCGCCACGATCGCGTCCTGGTCCATCACCGACATCCGCCGCAGGTCCGGGATCTCCCCCCGCGCCTCGCGCGCGGCGAGGTCGCGCAGGGCCAGCGTCTTGTTGCCGGAGACGCCGCAGGCACGCAGCGTCGGGTCGTCGACGCGCCCCAGGGTGTCGCAGTGGAAGCGGGTGTCGCCGATGGCGGCCTCGACCCGCGACACGATCGTCGACGCGGCCTTGCCGCTCAGCTGCTGGTAGAGGATGGCCCGGGCCAGGGCGTCGACCGGGTCGAAGGACCGGCGCCAGCGCGGATCGGGTTCGATCGCGCCAAGGCGGCGGATCCAGGTGCCCAGGCGCCGGTCGCGGCGGGCCAGCCAGGCATCGGCTTCGAGGGTGTCGTAACCGCGGCTGTAGCGTGGCATTGGCGTCAGTCCCGGATCGAGGCGGCGGCGTGGAGCAGCCACCCGAGGATCATCAGGCTCCCGCCCATCGGCGCCAGCCGGGTCGGGAGGTCGAAGAAGTGGGCGCCGGCGAGCGAGCCGGCGAACAGCGCCACGCCCACCAGCATCGCCCACAACCCCGCCATCGCCAGCCGCCCGGCCGCGCGCGGCGCCAGCGCCGCCAATGCCAGGCCGTGGCCGAAGGCGAAGGCCGCGGCCAGCCCCAGCCGCGCGCCCGCATCGGGACCGGCGGCGTGCGAGGCATAGGCCGCAAGCGCCACCGCGGCCGCGGCCAGTACCGCGCCGGCCGGCGCCAGGATGCGGCGGCCCGCCGCGGATGGAATGCCAGCCTGCCGGTTCATCGCAAACGCCTCCTCCGGAACGCGGAACGCCGCACCTTTCGATGCGGCGTTCCGGAGTACTCCACGCGCGTGCCGTGGCTCAGCGCTTGAGGTTCCAGAACACCTGGAACTGGCCGTCGGCGGTGAACGCGCTGTCGACGCCGTTGAGGTAGTACTCGTACGGGCGGCCGATGGCCTCTTCGCCCTGGGTCATGGCCCAGGCGCGGGTGGCGTTGCGGGCCACGTCGAGCTCGGCCATGAAGCCCTTGTAGCTGGCGCGGACCACGCGCGTCGGCTCGCTGCGCACGTAGGTCACCGGACCCAGCAGCTCGATCGACGCCTCGTCGATGGCTTCCGACCCGGTCACCACAAAGGTCGGCGCGACGGGCGCCTGGCCGCCTTCCACTGCTTCGTCGGCGGCTTCGCCCGCCGCATCGGCGCCATCGGCCACGGCGTCGGCCTCGCTGGCGGTACCCTTGCGGCGCACGGCCTGGACGACGTCGAAGGTGTAGGTCTCACGCGCGAACTCGGTGGTCACGATGCGCACCGGGCCGACCGGCTCGAGGTCGCTCGCGGCCATGGTGCGCGCGATCCACTCGACGTTGTCCTTCATCGCCTTCTTGATGACTTCGTTGTTGCGCTCGATCGCGCCGGCGTTGACCACCAGCAGGTTCTCGGCCGGGATTTCCGCGATCTCCAGGCCGGTCAGGTTCGAGCCCTCGACGCGGTAGTCGAAGTTCGGCACCGAGGCCAGCATGTTGCTCAGGCGGCCAAGGCCGAGCTTCATGGTGTCGCCGACGTTGCGGCTGACATACAGGCCGGCGTAGCGGCCGAGCAGGTTCCAGCCGTAGTCGACCTTGTAGTCCTGGGTGATCTCGATGTTGCGGCCACCGCGACCGGTCGGCTTCAGGGTGAACGAGGTCGACTTGTCAGAGCCGCGCTTGTTGTCCTCGATCCTGTAGACCACGCGCGAATCGTGATCGGACTCGACGATCTCCCAGCTGCCCTTGCCCACGCCCGACACTTCGGAGTCGTAGTCGATGCGCGCGCCGACGCCATCGTCCGGGCCCGAGCGGTTGAGCTTCACCTGGCCCAGCGCAAAGGGATGCCAGTCGTCGAAGCGCTTGAAGCTGTTGAGCGTGTCGAACACGATCGCCATCCTGCGATTGGTCTCGACATTTTCGGTCAGGGAGCGGCTGGACGGCAGCAGCACGCCGACGAGCAGGAACAGCACGGCGACGATCGCCAGGGAAATCAGGAGCTCAAGCAAACGGGTCATTCAGGGTTCTCCGGGACCAGGACCGGCCGAGGCCGGGGCGCAGACGGGCAATCCTAGCAAGATTGCCGGCGTCGCCGCGACCTTCGCGACGCGCATTTTTCCACATCCGGCTGCGACCGGGGCCGGCGGGCACGCGGCGGCGCCGCGCTCAGACCAGTTGCAGCTCGAATGCCTTGAGCACCGCGCGGGTACGATCGCGGACCCCGAGCTTGCTGAGGATGTTGGACACGTGGTTCTTGATCGTGCCTTCGGCCACGCCCAGCGAATTGGCGATCTCCTTGTTGGAGAAGCCCGAGGCCATCAGGCGCAGGATCTCGGTCTCGCGGTCGGTGAGCGGGTCCGGGCGGTCGAGGCTGACGAAGTCGTTGCGCATGTGCTCCAGGCCGGACAGCAGGCGCTGGGTGACCGCCGGCTGCACCAGCGAGCCGCCCCCGGCCACCGTGCGGATGGCCCCGACCAGCTGCTCCAGCGACACGTCCTTGAGCAGGTAGCCCTTGGCCCCGGCCTTGAGCCCGGCCAGGACCAGCTGGTCGTCATCGAAGGTGGTCAGGATGATCGTGGGCGGCAGCGTGCCGGCCTGGGACAGCGCCTGCAGCGCCTCCAGCCCGGACATCGCCGGCATGCGCATGTCCATCAGCACCACGTCCGGGGCGACGCCGGGGATGATCTCCACCGCCTGGCGGCCGTCCACGGCCTCGGCCACCACCTCGATGCCGCCGTCGAGCGCCAGCAGCGAGCGGATGCCCTGGCGCACCAGGGTCTGGTCGTCGACCAGGCATACGCGGATCACGGAGCCGGGGGCCGCGGGGCTTGCGGTGGTCGTCATGTCGCCTCCGTAGTGGTTTGCGGCGGGCCGGACGGCTCCGCCACGGGTACCGCGATGTCCGCGATGTCGTCCAGGGGCAGGCGCAGGCGCAGGGTGAAGCCCTGCCCCGGGGCGGTTTCCGCCTCGACCTCGCCACCATACGCCGACAGCCGCTCGCGCATGCCGCGCAGGCCGTTGCCGGCGGTGAAACCGTCGGCGCCGCGGCCGTCGTCGCGGGCCACCAGGCGCACCGCGCCGCGCTCCAGCGCGTACTGCAGGTGCAGCACGCTGGCCTGGGCGTGGCGCACGGCGTTGGTGATGATCTCCTGGGTGCAGCGCAGCAATACGTGCGCGCGCTCGGGGTCTTCCATCGGGAACGGCCGCGGCAGGCGCATCTCCACCGTCAGCCCCGGCACGTTGCCGGCCAGCGGCTCCAGGGTCGCGGCCATGTCGATGGTCTCGTTGCCGCGGATCTGGCTGACCGCCTCGCGGACATCGGAAAGCAGCAGCTTGGCCAGGGTGTGCGCCTGCCCGACGTGTTCCTGGGCCTTGCCCTGGGTGAGGTGGTTGGCGACCTCCAGGTTCAGGCTCAGCGCGGTCAGGTGGTGGCCGAGCAGGTCGTGCAGCTCGCGGGAGATCCGGGTGCGTTCGTTGACCCGCACGCTTTCGGCCAGCAGCGCGCGGGTGGCGCGCAATTCCGCATTCAGGCGGCGCTGCTCGTCCCGGGCCTGGGCCTGCTGGCGCGCGACCAGGCCGGTGACGAAGGCGAAGCCGGTGAACCCCACGTACAGGCTGGCCTGGAGCACCGCCTCGGCCCAGGAGAAGTCGAATCCGCGCACGTACACCGGCACGATCACGAATTCGCACAGCACCAGCAGGGCCACGCCCTGCCACACGGGAAGCACCCAGGGCAGCACGCTGGCCACCACCATCAGCAGGATGCTGCCCAGGCCGCTCTGGCTGTAGTAGCTGATCGCGATCGCGCCACCGGCGAGGCCCGCCAGCAGCGTCCGGTCCACGCCCCCGACCCGCTGCCGGCCCAGTCCCCGGGTGAGCCAGGCATAGCTGGAACCGAAGACCGCCCACGCCACCCAGGCCTGGATCGCCCCCGGGGCGACCGCTGCGGCCACGCCGTCGCGGTCCGGCTGGGGCAGGGTCAGCAGCAGCAATGGCAGGCCGATCACCGCCCAGGTGAACAGTCCCGCGTAACGCAGCAGCCGGTTGTGGTCGAAACGCTGGAGCATGCCCGCATGGTAGGCGCAAGCGACGCCCCGGCTACGGTCCGGAAGTCATGCCCGCGGTCACCCGACGCAACGGGGCCATGCGATAATCGCCCGAAGTCGACGAACGCGACGCGCTGGCCCCACGCCCTCGCCCGCCACGTTGGCGTCATTGGTCACACCACGGAGTCTGGAATGTCGATTGTCGTCCGCGACGTGCGCGAGCACGAGCTGGATTCCGTCCTTGCCCTGAACAATGCCGCCGGTCCCTCCATCCTGCCGCTCGATTCGGCCCGCCTGCGCCAGTTTTTCAACAGCGCGGATTATTTCCGGGTGGCCGAGCGCGACGGCACCCTGGCCGGGTTCCTGGTCGGCTTCGGCTCGCGCCGTGGCCACGACAGCAGCAACTTCGGCTGGTTCGCCGAGCGCCATCCGGACTTCATGTACATCGACCGCGTGGTCGTCGCCAGCCGCCGCCGTGGCGGTGGCGTGGGCCGCACGATCTACGCCGACGTCCAGGGCTATGCCGAACTCCGCTACCCGGTGCTGGCCTGCGAGGTCTTCGTCGAGCACGACAGCGACACCGCGCGCATCTTCCACGGCAGCTTCGGCTTCCGCGAGGTCGGCCAGCACGTGATGCCGGGCACCGGCATCCGCGCCTCGATGCTGACCAAGGGCATGTGCAGCTACGCCTGGGTCCGCGACACCTATGGCGACGCCCTGCCCGACGAGCCCTGGCTCACGCAGCCGCGGCCGGCCGACGAAGCCCGCCTGGCGACGGGAACCCGATGATGGCGAAGGCCCAGGGCGCACCCGCCGTGAGCTTCGAGCCCGCCGGCGAGCTCAAGATCGGCCAGGTCGGCATCGCCAACCTGCGCATCCGCAGCCTCGACGTCGAACGCCTCGCCGCCGAGATGCGCGATCGCGTGCAGCGCGCGCCCAAGCTGTTCGGCCGCGGCGCGGTGGTGGTCGATTTCGGCGGCCTGTCCGCACTGCCCGACACCGAAACCGCGCGCGCCCTGCTCGACGCCCTGCGCGCGGCCGGTGCCCTGCCCGTGGCCCTGGCCTGGGGCAACAGCGAGAACGAGCAGCTGGCCATCGAACTCGGCCTGCCGCTGCTGGCCAAGTTCCGCGCCCAGTACGAACCCGCCGGTGGCGGCACAACCGCGGCCGCGCCTCCCGAAGCGGCTCCCGCCGCGCAGCCGGCCGCGGAACGGTCCCGCGCGGCCACGTCCGCCGCGGTCGAACCGCCCGCGGGCAACGGTGGCCCCGGCCTGATCCAGGCCAGCGCGGTGCGCTCGGGCCAGCAGGTCTATGCCGACAACCGCGACCTCACCGTGCTGGCCGCCGTGGGCGCCGGCGCCGAGGTCATCGCCGACGGCTCCATTCATATCTACGGTGCGCTGCGCGGTCGCGCGCTCGCCGGCGCGCAGGGCAATGCCCGGGCGCGTATCTTCTGCCGCGAGTTCCATGCCGAACTCGTGGCTGTCGCTGGACACTACAAGGTGCTGGAAGACATCCCCGCAGACCTGCGCGGCAAGGCCGTGCAGGTCTGGCTGGATGGCGACCAGCTGAAAATAGCAGCGCTCGACTGAAGCGCGCATACAGGAGACAGACTTTGGCCGAGATCATCGTAGTCACGTCCGGGAAGGGCGGCGTCGGCAAGACAACCACCAGCGCGAGCCTGGCCTGCGGCCTGGCGCGGCGCGGCAAGAAGGTCGCGGTCATCGACTTCGATGTCGGCCTGCGCAACCTCGACCTGATCATGGGCTGCGAGCGCCGCGTGGTGTACGACTTCGTCAACGTCACCCAGGGCGAGGCCACGCTGAAGCAGGCGATGATCAAGGACAAGCGCTTCGACACCCTGTATATCCTCGCGGCGTCGCAGACCCGCGACAAGGACGCGCTCAACCGCGACGGCGTGGAGAAAGTGCTGAAGGAGCTCGACGCCGACGGCTTCGACTACATCGTCTGCGACTCCCCGGCCGGCATCGAGAAGGGCGCGTTCCTGGCCATGTACTTCGCCGACCAGGCGGTTGTCGTGGTCAATCCCGAGGTTTCCTCGGTGCGCGACTCCGACCGCATCATCGGCCTGCTGGACTCCAAGACCCGCAGGGCCGAGGCGGGCGAGTCGATCACCTCGCACCTGCTGCTCACCCGCTACAACCCGCAGCGCGTGGGCGATGGCGAAATGCTGTCGATCACCGACGTCGAGGACGTCCTCGGCCTGAAGACCGTGGGCGTGATCCCGGAGTCGGGCGACGTGCTCAACGCCTCCAACAAGGGCGAACCGGTGATCCTGGACATGGAATCCGAGGCCGGGCAAGCCTATGACGACGCCGTCGCCCGGATCATGGGCGAGGAGCGGCCGATGCGCTTCATCCAGCTGGAGAAGAAGGGTTTCTTCAGCAAGCTGTTCGGAGGTTGAGGCATGGGCATGTTCGATTTCCTCAAGCCGAAGAAGAACACCGCGTCGATCGCCAAGGAGCGCTTGCGGATCATCGTCGCGCAGGAGCGCAGCTCGCGCGGCGCGCCGGACTACCTGCCGCTGCTGCAGCGCGAACTGCTGGAAGTGATCCGCAAGTACGTCAGCGTCGACGTCGACGCGGTCAAGGTCGACCTGATCAAGGACGGCGACCACGACGTGCTCGACATCAGCGTGGCCCTGACCGACGAGCGCGCGACCGTCGGCTGAGCGCGCGCAGCTCCCCATGACCCGCGATGCTTCCGCAGGAGCAGCCACAGCTGCGACTGTTGCAGAGCCCAGTCCGGACACCATGGCCGAGCAGGTCGCAACCCCGATCGCAGCTGCAGCTGCTCCTGCAGGAGTGGCCGCGGCAAGCGGTGACGCGGAGGTGCTGCTGCTGCGGGACATCGGCGTTGCCGATGCGGCCGCGCTGCTTGCGGAGCACGGGCTGGAGCTGGTCGGCGTCGAGGATGGCGCACCGATTCCCGGCAGCTATTGGGGCGAGCCCGAGGCCGGCATCATCGGCTGCACGGTCTACGCGCGCGGCGATACGCCCGTGCATTCCATGCTGCACGAAGCCTGCCACCTGATCGTGCTGCCGCCCGAGCGCCGCGCGCTCGTGCACACCGACGCCACCGATTCCGTGCCCGAGGAGGACGCGAGCTGCTACCTGCAGATCGTCCTTGCCGACGCCCTGCCCGGCGTCGGGCGCAACCGGCTGATGGCGGACATGGACACCTGGGGCTACAGCTTCCGGCTCGGCTCCACCCGCGCCTGGTTCGAACGTGACGCCGGGGACGCCCGCGCCTGGCTGCAGGCGCGCGCCCTGCTTCCGGCCTGACGCGGCCGCCACTTGCGGCCACGCCACCCGCCTACTAGCCTGCGGGGGTTTCGCGCCCGAGCGGGCGCCACCGGAGATCCACCAGTGAAACCACGCACCCGCATCGCCATCGCCATTGCCGCCGGCCTGGTCCTGGCCGCCTGTTCGCGCACGCCTTCGACCGCCCCCGGCCCCGACGGCGGCCCGTCGCAGGCGCAGCTGGAGAAGGAGACCGCGGACGAGTTCATCGCCCGCGTGAACGAGGAATACGCCCAGCTGATGCCGGAGATGACGGCCTCGCAGTGGGTGGCCGCCACCTACAGCAACGGCGACAGCGAACTGCTGGCGTCCAAGGGCAACGAACGCTTCCTCGCGCGTACGCAGCAGTGGGTGGAGCAGTCGCGGCGCTTCGAGGGCAAGGAAATGTCGCCGGCCACCGAGCGCGCGATCAGCCTGCTCAAGCTCGGCACCGCGATGCCGCCGCCGCGCGATCCCGCGAAGCTCTCGGAGCTCACCACCCTGGCCACGAAGATGGAAGGCATCTACGCACGCGGCGAGTACTGCACCGGCGAAGGCGACGCGCGCTCCTGCCGCCAGCTCGGCGAACTCGAGGACGTGCTGCGCAACGACCGCGACTACGACACCCAGCTCGATGCGTGGCAGGGCTGGCACACCATCTCGCAGCCGATGCGCGCCGACTACGAGCGCTTCGCGGCGCTGGTCAACGAAGGCGCGCGCGACCTCGGCTTCGCCGACGCCGGCGAACTCTGGCGCGCCGGTTACGACATGACCCCGGCCGAGCTGTCCGCCGAGACCGACCGCCTCTGGGGCCAGGTCGAGCCGCTGTACGAACAGCTGCACTGCTACACCCGCACCCGCCTGGAGGCGGAGTACCCGGGCAAGGGGTCGATCAACGGCATGCTGCCCGCGCACCTGATGGGCAACATGTGGCAGCAGGACTGGAGCAACCTGTGGTCACTGGTGGCGCCCTATCCCAATGCCAGCCAGCTGGACGTGACCGGCGCGCTGGAGCGCCAGTACCAGGCCTCGCTCAACGAGCGGTTGATGCGCGAAAGCGCGCTGCTGGAGACCGACGGTCGGGTCGAAGTCGCGCGCGGAGCGCAACTCGAACACGCGAAGGCCATGACCCGCCAGGCCGAAGAGTTCTACACATCGCTGGGCATGCCGGCGCTGCCGGAGTCGTACTGGGAGAAGACCCAGTTCATCAAGCCGCGCGACCGCGACGTGGTCTGCCACGCCAGCGCCTGGCAGATGAACCCCGACGCCAGCGACGTGCGCACCAAGATGTGCATCAAGCCCAACGAGGAAGACTTCACCACCATCTACCACGAGCTCGGCCACGTCTATTACTACCTGGCCTACGGCGAGCTCCCGCCCCTGTTCCAGAACGGTGCGCACGACGGCTTCCACGAGGCCATCGGCGACACCATCGAGCTGGCGATGACCCCGCAGTACCTGCAGTCGATCGGGCTGGTCGAAGGCCAGGCGCCGGGCGAAGAGGCGCTGATCAACTCGCAGATGCGCATGGCGCTGTCCAAGGTCGCCTTCCTGCCCTTCGGCCTGATGATCGACCGCTGGCGCTGGGGCGTGTTCGACGGAACGATCACTCCGGACAACTACAACCAGGCCTGGTGGGACCTGAAGGCGCGCTACCAGGGCGTGGCCCCGGTGAACCCGCGCGGCGAGGAGTTCTTCGATGCGGGCGCCAAGTACCACGTGCCGGGCAACACCCCGTACACGCGCTACTTCCTCTCGCACGTGCTGCAGTTCCAGTTCTACAAGGCGCTGTGCGATGCCGCCGGCCACGACGGTCCGCTCAACGAGTGCAGCTTCGCCGGCGACCAGGCCGCGGGCGGGAAGTTCTGGGCGATGCTGTCCAAGGGCAACAGCCAGCCGTGGCAGCAGACGATGAAGGAGCTGACCGGCGGCGAGACCATGGACGCGTCGGCGGTGCTGGAATACTTCGCACCGCTGCAGGGATGGCTGGTGGAGCAGAACGAAGGCAAGACCTGCGGGTGGCAGGCCTCCGCGGGCGGAACCACGGCCGCGCAGTAAGGCGGGACGGCGATCCGGCGGAGGCCTAAACGTGCTCCGTCGGATCCGGCATCCCCGGTTCGCACTGCCCCGCCGGCAGGCGCTTGGTGCGATACCGCTCCAGCCGCCACATCAGCCAACCCGCGAGCGTGAACGCCGCGGCCGCCATCGCCAGCGTCGCCATGGAACCACTGACCATCGGTGACAACAGGCCGGCCACCACGGCGTTGAGCGCGAGGGCGGTGAAGGCCTGCAGCGACGATGCCGAGCCGCGCTGCCGCGGATACATGTCGAGGATCGCGAGCGTCAGCACCGGGAACACCAGGGCCACGCCGAAGGCGGTCAGCGCCGCCGGCAACACGGCCCAGGGCACGGTCGGCACGTCCACCAGCAGGCCGTAGGCGACGTTGCCCGCCGCGGCCAGGCCGCAGCAGGCGAAGCCCAGGTTGACCTGCAGCACGTGCGGCATCCGCCCGGCCACGCGCCCGGAGGTGAAGGCGCCGAGCATCATCCCGCCGATCATCGGCCCGAAGAACCAGGCGAAGCTGCGCTCGTCGAGCCGCAGCAGGTCGAGCACGAAGGCCGGGGCCGAGGCGATGTACAGGAACAGCGCCGCGAAGTTGAACGCGCCCGCCGCCGCCAACCGCTGGAAGCGCCGGTTGGCGAAGATCAGCACATAGTCGCGCAGCATCCGCCGCGGCACCGGCGTGCTGCGGTTTTCCGGCGGATGGGTCTCCGGCAGCCAGGCCCAGGTCGCCGCCAGCAGCAGCACGCCGAAGCCGACCAGGAACCAGAAGATGTCGTGCCAGTGGCCCCAGCCCAGGATCCAGCCGCCGATCACCGGCGCGATCGCGGGGGCGATGCCGAAGATCATCGACACCTGGCTCATCAGCCGCTGGGCGTCGTCGCCATGGAGCACGTCGCGGATCACCGCGCGGCCCACGATCAGGCCCACGCCCGCCGACAGGCCCTGCAGCGCACGGAACGCCAGCATGGTCGGCAGGTCGTCGGCCAGCGCGCAGCCCACCGAGGCGCCGATGAACACCACGAGTCCGCCCAGGATCACCCGGCGACGGCCGAAGGCGTCCGACATCGGGCCGTGTACCAGGCTCATCAACGCATAGGCGACCAGGTACACGCTGATGGTCTGCTGCATCGCCAGCTTGTCGGCGCCCAGCGCCTCGCCCATCACCGGGAAAGCGGGGAAGATGGCGTCGATCGAAAACGGGCCGAACATCGACAGTCCCGCCAGCAGCAGGGCCAGCCGGCCGGTGGATTTGGGCAGATGCGGGGGCATGGGCGGGCGCCGGCACCAGGGCCGGCGAGATGAAGGCGGGGCCGGCAAGGATAAAGGATACCGGGTCCGCAGCCGGGGTCGCCGACGCGGGCTATAATTGCGGGGCAAGACCCTCCAGCGGGAGAAGCCGCCCCGGTCCACCGGGACGGCTGCCGAAGGCGCAACGCCCGTAATCGCTCAGGCCCACGTACCGCCGGCGGGGAAAACTCTGGAGAGACCGGTCAAACCCGGCGCCGAAGGTGCATGTGACGCGGCTCGCGCCCGTCCCGAACTCTCAGGCAAAAGGACAGAGGGGCGCCCCGCGTGCGTGCACGCGGCCCATCCGCGCCCGCGAGAGTCCATTGCCATGTCCAAGTCCGCCTCCCTCCGCTCGCTCGAGCACCACGACGCGTTCGTATCGCGCCACATCGGCCCCAACGGGGACGAGATCGCGCAGATGCTGCGCGTGGTCGGCCATGAGTCGCTCGACGCGATGACCGATGCCATCGTGCCCGGCTCGATCCGCTCCGGCGACGCGCTCGCCCTGCCGCCGCCGATGACCGAAGTCGACGCGCTGGCGAAGATCCGCGCCATCGCCGACCGCAACACCGTCTTCCGCAGCTTCATCGGCCAGGGCTATTACGGCACCCACGTGCCCAAGGTCATCCTGCGCAACATCCTCGAGAACCCGGCCTGGTACACGGCCTACACGCCCTACCAGGCGGAGATCTCGCAGGGCCGCATGGAAGCGCTGATCAACTTCCAGACGATGCTGGCCGACCTGACCGGCATGGAGATCGCCAACGCCTCGCTGCTCGACGAGGCCACCGCCGCCGCCGAGGCGATGACGCTGGCCAAGCGCTCGGCGAAGTCGAAGTCGAACGTGTTCTTCGTGTCGAAGAACGTGCATCCGCAGACGCTGGAAGTGCTGCGCACGCGCGCCGGCGGCCTCGGCATCGAGCTGCACGTGGGCGACGACGCCGACGCCGCGACCGTCGACAGCTACGGCGTGCTGCTGCAGTACCCCGACACCTTCGGCCGCATCCACGACTACCGCAGCGTCGCCGAAGCCGTGCACGCGCGCGGCGGCGTGGTGGCCGTGGCCGCCGACCTGCTGGCGCTGACCCTGATTGCGGCGCCCGGCGAATGGGGTGCGGACATCGTCGTCGGCAACACGCAGCGCTTCGGCGTGCCCTTCGGCTTCGGCGGCCCGCACGCGGGCTACATGGCCTGCCGCGACGCGTTCAAGCGCTCGCTGCCCGGCCGCCTGATCGGCGTCTCGGTCGACGTCGAGGGCAACCCCGCCTACCGCCTGACCCTGCAGACCCGCGAGCAGCACATCCGCCGCGAGAAGGCCACGTCCAACATCTGCACCGCGCAGGTGCTGCTGGCGGTGATGGCAAGCATGTACGTCGTCTACCACGGCCCCGACGGCCTGGTGCGCATCGCCCGCCGCGTGCACCGCCTCGGCGCGATGCTGGGTGCCGCATTGCGCAAGTGCGGGATCGAGGTCGGCGGCGACTTCTTCGACACCCTGCACGTCACCGGCGTCGACGCCGCCGGGATCCACGCCAAGGCGGCCAAGGCCGGGATCAACCTGCGCCGGATCGACGCCGGCTCGGTCGGCATCAGCCTGGACGAAACCACCACGCGCGACGAGATGGTCGCACTGGCGCAGCTGTTCGACGCGACCATCGACGATGTCGACGCGCTCGACGCCGCCACGCCCGACGCGCTGCCCGCCTCGCTGCTGCGCACTTCGAAGTTCCTCACCCATCCGGTGTTCAACACCCATCACAGCGAGCACGAGCTGCTGCGCTACATGCGCGCCCTGGCCGACAAGGACCTGGCCATGGACCGCACGATGATCCCGCTGGGCTCGTGCACCATGAAGCTCAACGCCACCGCCGAGATGATCCCGATCACCTGGCCCGAGTTCGCCGACATCCACCCGCTGGCACCGGCCGACCAGGCCGAGGGCTACAAGGTGCTGATCGACGGCCTGGAGACGATGCTGGCGGAGATCACCGGCTACGACGCGGTCAGCTTCCAGCCCAACTCCGGCGCCCAGGGCGAGTTCGCCGGCCTGCTGGCCATCCGCGCCTGGCACGAGTCGCGCGGCGAAGGCCACCGCGACATCTGCCTGATCCCGGAGTCCGCGCACGGCACCAACCCGGCGTCCGCGCAGCTGTGCGGAATGACGGTCGTGGTGACGCGCTGCGACGCGAACGGCAACGTCGACGTCGAGGACATCCGCGCCAAGGCGGAGAAATACTCCGACCGCCTGGCCGCGATCATGATCACCTACCCGTCCACGCACGGCGTGTTCGAGGAAGACGTGGTCGAGATCTGCGGGATCGTCCACGCCCATGGCGGCCAGGTATACACCGACGGCGCCAACATGAACGCCCTTTGCGGCGTCGCCCGCCCGGGCAAGTGGGGCTCGGACGTCAGCCACCTCAACCTGCACAAGACCTTCTGCATCCCGCACGGCGGCGGCGGCCCCGGCGTCGGCCCCTGCGCGGTGAAGTCGCACCTCGCCCCCTTCCTGCCCGCCGCCACGCCGGCGACGGAAGCGCAGGACGGCGGCGCCCCGCGCGTCGGCATGGTCTCCGCGGCCACCCACGGCTCGGCCAGCATCCTGCCGATCAGCTGGATGTACATCGTGATGATGGGCGCCGAAGGCCTGCGCCGCGCGACCCAGGTCGCGCTGCTCAACGCCAACTACGTGGCCAAGCGCCTCGAGCCGCACTATCCGACGCTCTACACCGGCCGCAACGGCCTGGTCGCGCACGAGTGCATCCTCGACCTGCGCCCGCTCAAGGACGCCACCGGCGTCGGTGCCGAGGACGTGGCCAAGCGCCTGATCGACTTCGGCTTCCACGCGCCCACGCTGAGCTTCCCGGTCTCGGGCACGCTGATGGTGGAGCCGACCGAGAGCGAGTCGATGCACGAGCTCGACCGCTTCATCGACGCCATGATCCAGATCCGCGAGGAGATCCGCGCGATCGAGGACGGCCGCCTGGACCGCGAGGACAACCCGCTCAAGCACGCCCCGCACACCGCGGAACAGGCCAGTGCCAGCGAGTGGACCCACGCCTACCCGCGCGAACTGGCGGTGTTCCCGCTGCCGAGCCTGCGCCGCCAGAAGTACTGGCCGCCGGTGGCGCGCGTGGACAACGTGCACGGCGACAAGAACGTGTTCTGCAGCTGCATCCCGATCGGGTCGGCAGAGGAAGAACCCGAGGCGTTCAGCGAGCCGGACGTGGTCTGAGGCCGGACACTCCCGCGCGCTTGTCCCCATCTGTCCTTCCGGCCTCTTCCCCCGCCTTGCGGGGGAAGAGGCCGGTTCTGGCGGGACATTCCCGATTAACGCCGCCGTCTTCCAGCCGCGCTACCCTGCGGCCATGCCCGCCTCCCAGGCAGCCCACGCAGACGCGCCGTCCCCGGGCGACGCCACGCCAGACCTCCGCCGTCGCTATGCGGACGTCCGCGGCCGCACGTGCGCACTCGCAGCCCCGCTCTCGCCCGAAGACGCCCAACTCCAGTCCATGCCCGAAGCCAGCCCGGCGAAATGGCACCTGGCGCACACGACGTGGTTCTTCGCCCGCTTCGTGCTGGACGATCCCGCGGTCATCCCTGAAGGCTGGGACTACCTCTTCAACAGCTATTACGTCGGCGCCGGCGAACGCCATGCGCGGACGCTTCGCGGACTCGTCTCGCGCCCATCGCTGCACGAGGTGCTCGCCTGGCGCGACGAGGTCGACGCCCGCGTGCTGCGCGGCCTGGAGGACGGCCGCTTCGACGCCGCCGCATGCGATGTGCTGGTACTCGGCATGCATCACGAGCAGCAGCACCAGGAGTTGCTGCTGACCGATATCAAGCACGCGCTGTGGTGCAATCCGCTGAAGCCCGCGTATCGCAGCGACCTGCCGTGGCCGCGCCTGGCCGCGGCCGGCGGCCCCGGCCCCCTGCGCTGGCTGCGGCGGGAGGAGGCCATCGTCGAGACCGGAGCCCCGCCCTGGCCGGCCAACGCTGCGCCCTTCGTGTACGACAACGAGACCCCGCGCCACCGCGTGCTCCTGCCCGCACATGCGCTGGCCGAGCGCCCGGTGTCGAACGCGGACTTTGCCGCCTTCGTCGCCGACGGCGGCTACCGGACGCCCGGCCTGTGGCTCAGCGACGGCTGGGACACGGCGCAGCGCGAAGGCTGGACGCGGCCGCTGTACTGGCACGAGGACGGCGTGCGCGAGTTCACCCTCGGCGGCTGGCGCGAGCGCGACCCGCACGCACCGGTATGCCATCTCAGCCACTACGAGGCCGACGCCTGCGCGCGCTGGGCCGGCGCCCGCCTGCCCACCGAAGCCGAATGGGAGGCCGCCGCTGCCGGACGGCGCATCGAAGGGAATTTCGCCGATGCGGGCGCACCGCTGCACCCCGTTGCGACCGCCGTCGCCAATGCCGATGCCGGCACGCCTTCCGCATCCGTGCCGTCCCACCCGCTGGGCCTGTTCGGCGACACCTGGGAGTGGACCGGCAGCGCCTACGCGCCCTACCCCGGCTTCCGGCCGCTCCCCGGCACGCTGGGCGAATACAACGGCAAGTTCATGAGCGGCCAACTGGTACTGCGCGGCGGCAGCTGCGCCACGCCCGCGGGGCACGCCCGCGCCAGCTACCGCAACTTCTTCGCACCGCACGCGCGCTGGCAGTTCTCCGGCCTGCGCCTGGCAAAGGACATCGATTGAACCCCGAACTCAGGCTTACCGACCTCCACCCCAGTGCGGACGACATCACCGGCGACGTGCTGCGCGGACTCGCGTCGACGCCCAAGCGCCTGCCTTCGAAGTATTTCTACGACCGCCGCGGCTCCGAACTGTTCGAGGCCATCACCCACCAGCCCGAGTACTACCCGACCCGCATCGAGCTGGCACTTCTGTCCGAGCACGGGCCCGAGATCGCGGCCGCGGCCGGACCCTGCATGCACGTGGTTGAGTACGGCAGCGGCAGCGGCCGCAAGACGCGGCTGCTGCTCGACGCCCTCGAGGACCCGGTGGCATACACGCCGATCGAGATCTCGCGCTCGGCGCTGACCGCAAGCGCCGAGCGCCTGGACCGCGAGTTCGGCGATGTCGAAGTGCTGCCCGTGCTGGCCGATTTCACCCGCGCCATAGCGCTGCCGAGCCCGTCGCGCCCGGCCGCCTCGGCGCTGGTGTTCTTCCCCGGTTCGACCCTGGGCAACTTCGGCCACGAGGAGTCGGTGCGGCTGCTGCAAGCGATGCGCGACACCATGGGCGGCAACGGCGCCGCCCTGGTCGGCATCGACCTGGAGAAGGATCCCGCGATCGTCGAAGCCGCTTACAACGACGCCGCCGGCATCACCGCGGAGTTCACCCTCAACCTCCTGCACCGGCTCAATCGCGACGTCGGCAGCGATTTCGACCCCGGCGCCTTCGCCCACCGTGCGTGCTACGTGGTGCCGGAAGGCCGCATCGTGACCACGCTCGAAAGCCTCCGCGACCAGGTGGTGACCGTGGAAGGCCGCGCGTTCGGTTTCGCCGCCGGCGAGCACATGCACGTCGAGCAGAGCCAGAAGTACAGCGACGCCCGCATCGCCGCGCTGGCGGCACGCGCCGGATTGCGGGTTGCCGCGCGATGGAACGACCCGCTCGACTGGTTCGGCCTGCGCCTGCTGCGCCCCGCAACGCCGTAGGAGCGGCGCGCGGGGATCCGGCGCGGACAGGTGCCAGGTGGAGACCGGGCGGTGCCGCTGACGCGGCACCGCGTCCGGCGGCAGCTTGGGGACAGCACGATGCCCAGCGTCGCCGTGCCCACGCCCCAGTGCACCGCTATCGTCCCGGCCCACGGCCACGGCTTGCTGTGCGCGCTTCAGCCGCCGGGCGGGGCCGGCTCCCGTGCCAGGCACTCCTGCAGGTTCTGCAGCTCGCGCTCGAGCAGCGCGGGCACCGGTCCCGGCGCGTCCGGGATCCGACCCGCAGCCACGGCTTCGGCCAGCCATCGCAGTTCGACCAGCAAGCGTTCGGTGCCGTCGCATCCGAACAGTTCGTCCGCCCGCGTCGCCGCGGCATCCGCGTCAAACTGCTCCAGCGTCCAGCACGCCGACAGGGTGCGATAGGCCAACTGCTGCGCCGCCGCCACCGCCGGCCACTGGCGCTCGGCCTCGCGCCGCTGCGCGGGCGATGCGGCCACGGCGCTGGCATAGGCGTCCTCAAGCGAAAAGCTTCCGCGCTGCAGGTCGCGCCGGGCCGCGTGCGCCGCCCGCGTCGCGACGGCACCAGCGGCCATGTGCGGCACCACCGCCCGGACATCGCGCACGATCGCGGCGAGTTCCACCGGCAGCGCGGCGGCCGCCCGCGACGGCATGGCGCGGTATACCAGCAGCGCGACCAGGCAGCCGACCGCGGTGTCCACGCCGCGCGCGAGCAGGTAGGCGCCGGGGGCTTCCACCGGATGGCCGCCCGAAGCCAGCACCAGCGCGGCGCAGGTGATGAACACCACCGCCAGCGCGTAGTTGCGCAGGATCAGCATCTCGATCACGAACTGCAGCAGCATCACCGTGGCCACCAGCCACAGGCCCTGCGGATACGCCAGCAGGATCACGGCGACCAGCAGCAGCCCGACCCAGGTACCGAGCAGGCGCTCGATGGAGCGCACCAGCGTCCGCTGCCAGTGCAGGCCCTGGTGCAGCATCAGTACCGCCGCGGCCACCGCCCAGTACGAGCGTTCGAGCTGGAACTGCGCGCCGATCCAGCCCGCCAGCAGGGCCGCGACGCCCACGCGCAGCACCACCATGCGCGACATCGTGCCCGCCGCCAGCGCCTCGCGCAGCACGGTGGCGGCGCCCGGGCGCCCCAGCGGGACGAGGCCGGGGACCACGTCCAGCGGCAGCACCCGCGCGCGCACCGTCTGCCTGGCCAGTGCCTGGAGCTGCCGCAGGTCGTCGACGGTGGATTCGGGAAGGGTTTCGCCGCGCGCGGCCGCGGCCATGGCATCCGCGAACAGCAGGTGCATCCGGCGGCTGACCGCGCGCAGGCCGGTCAGGCGGCCGCCGGGACGCGCATCCGCGGGCTGGTGGGTGACCAGCGTCGTCCACGTCTGGTGCAGCGTGCGCGCGGCTTCATGCCGGACTTCGTCCTGGGCCGGCGTGCCGAGCGCCCGGACATAGGCGATGACCGCATCGCCTGCACGCACGACCGCCCGCTTCTCGGGGCCGCGTGGCTCGAACAGCGCGCCGAGCATGTGCATGCACCACGCGAAGCCTCCGCCGCCCAGCACCAGCAACCCCGCTTCCACGGGATCGATCGCGGGCGTCAGCATGCCGCTGGCCGCGGCGCAGGCCAGCAGGAACATGTAGGCACCCGGCGGGCCGATCCGGAACGCGTTGCCGAGCCAGGTGGCCAGCATCGCCAGCAGCGCGACGACCGGCACCACCAGCCATCCCAGCGGCGCGGCGGCCAGGCCGATGCCCACCGACAGCGCGAACGCGGCGGCGATCACCGCCAGTTCGCGCGCACGGCTCAGATAGGGGCGGCCGCTGCCATAGAGCGCGGTGAAGCCACCGGTGGCGGCCATCATTCCCGCAGCGACGTCACCGGCCAGCCAGCCCGCCAGGATCGGTGCGCCCATGCAGAGCGCCGCCCGCAGCGCGAAGCGCCAGCGCTGCGGAGGCCCGCGGCTGACATGCAACATGCCGCGCAGCTGCTGGCGCAGGGGCGGCGGAGGCGGACTTTGCGGCGCCGTGGACACGCGGAGAGTGTAGCCACGTAGCGCTGCCAGCTGTGACGCGTGGCAACGCGGGCGTCGGCTTCAGGCGTGCTTCGTGCCGTGACCGGATGCCACGGCCAGCGTGCTCACGCAAGACTCAGCCGTATCACCAGGGCCGCCAGCGTTGCGAGCAGCACCGGCAGCGTCAGGACGACACCGACCCTGAAGTAATAGCCCCAGGTGATCCTGATGTCCTTGCGTGCCAGCACGTGCAGCCACAGCAGCGTGGCCAGGCTCCCGATCGGGGTGAACTTCGGGCCCAGGTCGCTGCCGATGACGTTCGCGTAGATCATCGCCTCGCGCACCGCCCCTTCCGCCTGGCTGGCATCGATGGACAGCGCGCCGACAAGCACCGTCGGCATGTTGTTCATGACCGACGACAGGAAGGCCGTCAGCAGGCCGGTGCCGAAGGTCGCGGCCCACAGGCCATGGCCGGCGAACCAATCCAGGAGGCCGGCCAGGTGGTCGGTCAGCCCTTCGTTGCGCAGGCCATAGACCACCAGGTACATGCCGAGCGAAAACACCACGATCTGCCAGGGCGCCTCGCGCACGACCTTGCGGGTCGAGATCACATGTCCCTTCGCCGCCACGCCCAGCAGCGCCAGCGCCCCCGCGCCCGCCACGGCGCTGATGGGCACACCGAGCCTTTCCAGCACGAAGAAGCCCACCAGCAGGAGGCCCAGCACCGCCCAGCCCGCGTTGAAGGTGGTGCGGTCGACGATCGCCGAACGCGGATCCTTCAGCCGGGTCACGTCGTAGTTCCCGGGAATGTCGCGGCGGAAGAACCACATCAGCACGAGCAGCGTCGCGGCCACGGAGACCAGGTTGACCGGGAACATGACCGAGGCGTATCCGGCGAAACCGATGTCGAAGTAATCCGCCGAGACGATGTTGACCAGGTTGGAGACGACCAGGGGCAGGCTTGCCGTATCCGCGATGAATCCGGCCGCCATCACGAAGGCCAGCGTGGCCGCGGGAGTGAACTTGAGCGCCAGCAGCATGGCGATCACGATCGGCGTCAGGATCAGCGCCGCGCCGTCGTTGGCGAACAGCGCCGCCACGGCCGCACCCAGCAGCACGAGGTAGACGAACAGCCTGCGACCGCTGCCCCTGCCCCAGCGCGCCACGTGCAGCGCGGCCCATTCGAAGAAGCCGGCCTCGTCAAGCACCAGGCTGATGAGGATCACGGCCACGAAGGTGAAGGTGGCGTTCCAGACGAAGCCCCAGACCGTCGGAATGTCGGAGAGGCCCACCACGCCCGTGACCAGGGCCAGCACGGCGCCGAACGACGCGCTCCACCCGACGCCGAGGCCTCGCGGCTGCCAGATGACCAGGACGATGGTGGCGATGAAGATCAGCAGCGCGAGGAGCACGGCTCAGGCCTCGCGCACTTTGCGGGGCGCCTTGCGGGACGCCCGGGCGGCGGGGCGGCAACGCGTCGCGTCGCCGCCGCAGCAGTTGCGGGTCAGGAACTCGATGAGGCCGTTCATCGCATCGAACTCGGCGCGATAGGAGATGTGTCGCCCCTGCGCCTCACCAGCGATGAGACCGGCTGCTGCGAGATCCTTGAGATGGAACGACAGGGTGGCGCCCGGCAGGGACAGGACCTCGGCCATCTCTCCGGGCGTGCGGCCTTCGGGACCCGCCTCGACCAGCAGGCGGAACACGGACAGTCGCGTGGGATGCCCCAGGGCAGCCAGGGCGACGGTTGCGTTTTCTATTTCCATTTTTCTAGAATAGTCGAAACGTTTTGCAAGAAGCAACCATGACCACGCCCATCGACCTTCCCAACCTGGTTCCCGCAGCCGCACGCATTCCCACCCGCGGCGAGCGCGGGCCGGAAGACAGTGCCACGCACCCTCCGCGGATCCTGATCCTCTACGGCTCGCTGCGCCCGGAGTCCTACAGCCGCAAGCTCGCGCTGGAAGCCGAGCGCCTGCTGCGCCACTTCGGCGCCGAGACCCGCGTGTTCGACCCACGCGGCCTGCCGGTGCAGGGCAGCGTCGAAACGGAGCACCCGAAGGTGCAGGAACTGCGCGCGCTGTCGCTGTGGTCCGAAGGCCAGGTCTGGGTGAGTCCGGAGCGCCACGGTGCCGTGAGCGCCGTGTTCAAGAACCAGATCGACTGGCTGCCGCTGGAGGAAGGCGGCGTGCGCCCGACCCAGGGCCGCACGCTGGCGGTGATGCAGGTCTGCGGCGGCTCGCAGTCGTTCAACGTGGTCAACGCGCTGCGCTTGCTCGGGCGCTGGATGCGGATGGTGACGATTCCGAACCAGTCGTCGGTGCCCAAGGCCTGGCAGGAGTTCGACGACAACGGCCGCATGAAGCCCTCGCCCTACTACGACCGCGTGGTCGACGTGATCGAGGAGCTGGTGAAGTTCACCCTGCTGGTGCGCGGCCGCAGCGACTCCCTCACCAGCCGCTACAGTGAGCGCAAGGGCGACCTTGCCGCCCGGGAGCTGGCGGAGGCCAGTGCCGCGATTGAATCCGCACCCGCCAAGTCCTGCTGCACCTGAGGAGCCACCATGCACGCCACGATCTACCACAACCCCCGCTGCGGCACGTCGCGCAACACGCTCGCGCTGATCCGCCACGCCGGCATCGAGCCCGAGGTCATCGAATACCTGAAGGACACGCCCACGCGCGAACAGCTGGCCGCACTGATCCGCGACGCCGGCATCGGCGTGCGCGACGCGATCCGCGCCAAGGAAGCGAAGTACACCGAGCTGGGACTGGACGATCCATCGCTGTCCGACGACGCCCTGCTCGACGCGATGCTCGCCGAACCGATCCTGATCAACCGCCCCTTCGTGCGCACCGACCGCGGCGTTCGCCTGAGCCGGCCGTCGGAAGCGGTGCTCGACATCCTGCCGCCGCTCCCCGCGCCCTTCACCAAGGAAGATGGCGGAGTGGTGGCGCCGAAGTAGTCGCGCCACCCTGCCCCGCCCCGCACGGCGTCAGTACGTGTAGCCCACCCGCAGCCAGAACGTGCGTCCCGGCTCGTTGATCCGCACCGCATCGGCGGGATAGCCGAAGTCGGCGTTGCCGGCCAGGTTCAGGTGTTCGCTGTAGGCGCGGTCGAACAGGTTGTCGACGCCGGCGGTGAGCTGCAGGCTGCCGTTCACCCGGTAGCCGACGTTGAGCGCCGCCATCGCGAAGCCGGCGCTCGGCCCGATGTCCTGGCCGACCACGTTGCCATAGCCCCTGGCCACGCGATCCTGTCCGTCGACCACGCGCAGCAGGGCGCCGGCCGACCAGGTGCCGTTGTCCCAGTCGGCGCTGAAGCGGCCCTCCAGCGGCGGCATCTGCGGCAGCGGGCGGCCGCTGTCGCGGTCCTTGCCACGTGCATAGGCCAGGCTGCCGCCGAACTTCCAGTCATCCGAGGCGCGGTAGTCGACGCCGAGTTCGGCGCCGCTGATCCGCGCATCGATATTCGACACCATCGACATCGGTCCCATCGTTCCGTCCGTGCCGTGAAACTGGAAGTAATGGAACTGGATGAAGTCCTCGACGCGGCCGGCATAGGCCGAGATCCAGGCGTCGAAGCGTTCGCCCTTGTACTGCAGGCCGACGTCGAGCTGCGTGGTCTTCTCGGTGTCCAGGCCGGTGAAGGCGTTGACCGCGCCCACCGGCCCCATGTCGGCGGAAAACAGCTCCCAGTAGTCGGGCATGCGCTCGGTGTGGCCGACGCCGGCGTACCAGCTGAGCCTGCGGTCGATGTCCTGTTCGAAGCGGACGAAGCCGGCCTTGAGCGTGTCCTCGCGCTTCTGGCCGGCGGTCGGGTTGGGCACCGCATGTCCTCCGTGCCCGTGCCCGCCGCCCGTCACCGTGGGGCGCCCGTCGTCCACGCCGGCACGATCCACGCGCGCGCCCGCGATCCAGCGATTGTCATCGCCCTGGAACCAGGTGCCTTCACCGAACACGCCGAGATTGTCGAAGCGCGCATCCACCGTCCACGGCACCGCAAGATACGCGCCACGCCCCATCGCGCTGCGCCGGCGGTGGCGGCTGTCCTGCGCATCGATGCCCGTCACCAGCTCGAAGCCTGCGCCACGCCAGGTCGCCGCCGCGCGTCCACCGCTGGTGCTGCGCTCGACGTTGGACGCCATCGCCATCGGCATCGGACCGTCCGGATTGGGTTCGCGCAGGCTGTAGTTGTCCATCACGTGGTCGGCGACGTTGTGGAACACACTCGCTTCGAAGGCCTGCAGGCGTTCGCCGATATTGTCCTTCTCGAAGCGCAGGCTGTAGTTCGCGCGATCGAACCGGCTGCCGTCCATGCCGCGCGTGGCGTAGCGCGCCTGGCCGTCGCCGACGCCGATGCCGAGTTCCAGCAACGTGTCCTGGTCGGGCGTCCAGCCGAGTGCGACGTCGGCGTTCCACTTCTTCCAGGCCGAGCCGACCGGGTCGCCGTTGCCGTCGTCGTAGTCGCCGGACTCGGAACGGTTGGCACTGATGCGTGCATAGCCCATGCGCGCGCCGTAGGTAGCGTCGATGACCTGGTCGTTGCGGCCCCAGCTGCCGCCCAGCAGGCTGCCCGCGAACTTCCAGGTCGGCGCTTCGTAGAACTCGCGGTCGCGCTCGAAGCGCACCGTGCCGGCCGATGCGCCCGGTCCCCAGAGCACCGTCTGCGGGCCCTTGATGACGATCAAGGCGTCGTAGGTCTCCGGCGAAATGTAGGACATCGGATTGTCCATCCGCGACGGGCAGGCGCCGGGCATGACGCCGTCGTTGGTGAGCAGGTTCAGGCGCGAGCCGAACATGCCGCGCAGCACCGGGTCGCCGTTGCTGCCGCCGTTGCGGATGGCGCTGAAGCCGGGAATGGTCTTGAGGTAGTCGGCGCCGTCGCTGGCGGGCACCGGCTGGCGCGGCAGCTTGGGGCTGGTTTCCCAGGTGAGCGCCGATACCGGCGCAGCGCCGGTGACCACCAGCGCATCGAAGTCGACGGTGCGTCCGGGATCGGGTGCGGCATCGGGCGCAAGGTGGCGCGCGTGGTCGGCGTGGTCTGCCACGCCCGCGGCCTGCACAGCACTGGCCGGTGTATCGAGCGCGAAGAGCGAAGGGCTGGCCAGCGCAGCGGCGATGGCCACGAACAGGCAGGACGAACGGATCGCCGGGCAATACGGGATCGACATGGGGAACTCCACGCAGCTTGGTACCTTGGGGGGGCCGCGCGGCAGCTGCCGGCGCGACGTGGCGTGTGTCAGTCCCTGCGCGGTGGCCCGCGCGAACCAAGTCCATTGGGATGCCGCCAGCGCTGGCGGAACTCCCTGCGCCCTGCGACCGGCGCGATCGCCGGCGGAACATGGGCGACAGCGAAGGCAACGCCGGCGCTGGTGGCCATGGACGCCAGCAGCGGGCAATAGTCGCAGTCCGGATCGCCGATCGCCGGGCGGACGTCCCCGCCCTGTCCGCCGTGCCGTGCGTGGCCTGCGTCATGGTCCGCACGACCGGCCTGCGCGGCCCCATGAAGGGCGGCGTTGGCGGCATGTCCAGCGCCACCCGCCATCGACGCGTGGATCACTCGCCCGGCGGTGGGCACCAGTACCAGCAGCAGCGCCGCCGCCAGGCCGATCCGTCCCATCCACTCGTGGAATGCGCTGCGCTTCATGACGATGCCGATTATCCCTGCCTGCCTGCAAGCAGGCCGATGACCCAGGTCAAGCACACGCGATTCGCATACGCGGACGTATGTGCTTGACCCAGGTCATGGAGGGGCCGGGACCTGCCCGATATCGTTGCTTCCATCGGCGGAAGACCCTTCGCCAGCACGCTTTACGGACTTTCAATAACCCGCGAGGAAACACGCCATGAGGAACCTGGTACTGCTGTTCGCACTCGCCGCCGCTGGCGGCTTCATCCCGCACGATGTCGCCGCCCAGGGGGCGGCGTCGGTCACCCCGATCGCCGACGTCACCTTCAGCCTGCGCACCGAGATCACCAACGGCCAGATGGTTTTCATCGGCAACGCCGGCCCGATCAAGGACGTGGTCAACCCCGACCTGCGCGTGGCCGAGGGCGCGGTGGTGGCGATCACCATCACCAACAACGACGGCGCCATGCACGACATCGCCGTGCCGGAATTCGATGCCCAGTCCGACCAGTTGGTCGGCGTCGGCTCGGCGACCACGATCGTGTTCCGCGCCACCAAGTCCGGCACGTTCGAGTACATCTGCACCATTCCCGGCCACAAGCTGGCGGGCATGGCCGGAAACCTGATCGTCGGTGACGTGAAGGAAGTCGTGAGCACGGCGCTCGACGTGGCCAAGAACCCGGCCGAAGTCGGCACGCCGGTCGGCGACCGCGGCCCGGAGCACGTCACCTACGACCTGCTGACCACCGAGGTCGAGGGTCGCCTGTCCGACGGCAGCACCTACCGCTACTGGACCTTCGACAACACGGTGCCGGGCCCGTTCCTGCGCATCCGCCAGGGCGACACGGTCACGATCAACCTGAAGAACGCCGAGGACAGCATCAACATCCACTCGGTCGACTTCCACTCCGTGACCGGCCCCGGCGGCGGCGCCGCAGTGACCCAGGTGCGCCCGGGCGAAACCAAGAGCTTCACCTTCAAGGCGCTGCACCCGGGCCTGTTCGTGTACCACTGCGCCACGCCGATGATCGCCCACCACATCTCCAACGGCATGTACGGCATGATCCTGGTCGAGCCCGAAGGCGGCCTGCCCGCGGTCGACAAGGAGTACTACGTCATGCAGGGCGAGCTGTACACGGCGCAGAAGCACGGTTCGCGCGGCCTGCAGGAATTCTCGGTCGACAAGCTGCTCGACGAGAAGCCCGAGCACCTGATGTTCAACGGCTCGATGGACGCGCTGACCAAGACCTTCGACATGAACGCGGACGTCGGCGAGGAGGTGCGCATCTTCTTCGGCGTCGGCGGCCCGAACCTGACCTCGAGCTTCCATCTGATCGGCGAGGTGTTCGACCGGGTCTACAATCTGGCCTCGTTCACCAGCCCGCCGCTGACGGACGTGCAGACCACGCTGGTGCCGCCGGGTGGCGCGACCATGGTCGAGTTCAAGGTCGACTATCCGGGCAAGTACATCCTGGTCGACCACGCCCTGTCGCGGGCCGAGAAGGGCCTGACCGGCATCCTCACGGTCCACGGCGAGGCGGACGCGACCATCTTCGACAGCGACGAAACGATCGACGCAGCCTCCGGCCACTGACCGGTCGCACGGCGATCAACCGAACGGCCCCGCCCTGGCGGGGCCGTTTTCGTTGCCGCTGTCAAGCCGCGCGCCGCGCCAAGCGCCACGGAAGGGTCATGTCGCAGTCACGCCCCGTGAGACGAAGGCGGGGACAATACGCACCATGCAATCGATGATCGAGCTCCACCCCAAACCCGACGCCCTCCACGGCCTCGGCCTGCCCGCCATCCCCTATCCCGTCGCCCTCCCCGCCTTCCAGGCCGCCGTGGCCAACGACGGCGAACTGCCGCTGGCCGACATGCTGCACGGCCTGCAGCTGCGCGCCGCCGACGCCGCTGCGGACTGGCAGCGCATGGAGCCGGCGATGGCGCGGCTGGCCGAACTCCTGGCGCCGGACGACGCGCGCGAATCCGTCACCGCCGCGGCCGACGACTGGTGGCTGGAAGTCGGCCCGGTCGACCTTGACCAGGGCGGCACCCTGACCCTGCAGCGCGGACACGCCCTGCTCGCGGCGATCGCGCCGCGCGAGGACGGGCGCCTGCGCGTGGCGGCGTACCGGCCGCTGGACAGCCGCACCCTCGAAATCCTGCTGGCGCTAGCCGTCCTGCCGGCGTCATCACCCGATGCTGCCGATGCGCGGACCTGCTGGGAGCGCGCGCAGGAAGCTGCGGCCGGCGGCGATCCCCATGCTCCTTCCCGGGAAGGCCTGACCTGGCTGTCGCAGCGGGCGCCGACCCCGCGCAAGCCGGCCTGCGTGCTCGCGGAAATCCGCACGTTCCACACGCTTCATCGGGCGCGAAGCGGCTGACATCCCGACCCGCGCCGGCTGCAGAGGGCCGCCACGGCGGCGGCACGACGCGCCGTTTACAACGCCGGGAGAAAGATGGTGTCCCCCCCTGATCCCTGGTGCGCCCCATGGCCAGAGCGAAGACCCCGACCGCCACCTCCCCGGGCCAGCAGCCCCCCAGCGGCGTCAAGGCACCCGGGAAGAAGCCCGCGGCTCCGGCCGGCCGCAGGGCCGGGCCGGATCCCGATGCCGACGCCCCCCGCGGCCAGGGCGACGAACTGCAGCAGCAGGCCGGCGGGCCGCGCCCGCGGCTGACCACCAACCAGGGCCTGGTAGTCGCCGACAACCAGAACTCGCTGACGTCCACGCCGCGCGGCCCGGCGCTGCTGGAGGATTTCATCCTCCGCGAAAAGATCACCCACTTCGACCACGAGCGCATCCCCGAGCGCATCGTGCACGCCCGCGGCAGCGCCGCGCACGGCTTCTTCGAACTGAAGAAGTCGCTGGCGAAATACACCCGCGCGAAGCTGTTCACCGACGTCGGCACGCGCACGCCGGTGTTCACCCGCTTCTCCACCGTCGCCGGCGGCGCCGGGTCGGTGGACACCCCGCGCGACGTGCGCGGCTTCGCGGTGAAGTTCTACACCGTCGAGGGCAACTTCGACCTGGTCGGCAACAACATCCCGGTGTTCTTCATCCAGGACGCGATGAAGTTCCCGGACGTGGTGCACTCGGTGAAGATGGAGCCCGACCGCGCCTTCCCGCAGGCGGCCAGCGCGCACGACACGTTCTGGGATTTCATTTCGCTCACGCCCGAATCGATGCACATGGTCATGTGGCAGATGAGCGACCGCACGATCCCGCGTTCGCTGCGCACCATCGAGGGCTTCGGCGTGCACAGCTTCCGCCTGCTCAGCGACAAGGGCGAGAGCACGTTCGTGAAGTTCCACTGGCGGCCGAAGCTGGGCCTGCAATCGACGGTGTGGGACGAGGCCCTGAAGCTGCAGGCGGCGGACAACGATTTCCACCGCCGCGACCTGTTCGAGAACATCCAGGCCGGCAACTTCCCCGAGTGGGAACTGGGCGTGCAGCTGTTCACGGAAGCCGAGGCCGACACCTTCCCGTTCGACCACCTCGACCCGACCAAGATCATCCCCGAGGCGCTGGTGCCGGTGCAGATCATTGGCCGCATGGTGCTCGACCGCTGGCCGGACAACTTCTTCGCCGAGACCGAGCAGGTCGCGTTCTGCCCGGCCAACATCGTGCCCGGCATCGACTTCAGCAACGACCCGCTGCTGCAGGGCCGCCTGTTCTCCTACCTCGACACCCAGCTGATCCGCCTGGGCGGCCCCAACTTCCACCAGATCCCGATCAACCAGCCCAAGTGCCCGTTCGCCAACCACCAGCGCGACGGCCACATGCAGATGCAGGTGCCCAAGGGGCGGGTGAACTACGAGCCCAGTTCGCTGCAGGACGACAGCCCGCGCGCCGATGCGCGGGCAGGCTTCCGCAGCCACGCCACGCTGCCCGACGACGGCGCCAAGGGCCGCGTGCGCCCGGAGAGCTTCGCCGACCACTACAGCCAGGCGCGGATGTTCTTCCGCAGCCTCGAGGCGCCCGAGCAGGCGCACCTGGCCTCGGCCCTGGTGTTCGAGCTGTCGAAGGTGGAAACGCCCAGGGTGCGCGAGCGCACGGTGGGCCACCTGCTGCACATCGACCCGTCGCTGGCGCAGCGCGTGGCCGATGGTCTTGGGCTCGACGCCCTGCCCCCGGCGCCGCCCGCCGCGGTGCCGCCGCAGGACATGCCGCCCGCGCCCGAGGTGCGGATCATCGGCCGCATGCGCGTGACGCTGGAGCACCGCTGCGTGGGCATCCTGATCGACGAAGGCAGCGATGCCGCCGCGCTCAAGGCGCTGCGCAAGGCCGCGGAAGCGGCCGGCGCCACGGTGAAGATCGTCGCGCCCCGGCTCGGCGGCGCGGTGCTGTCGGACGGGAAGAAGCAGCCGGCGGACGGCCAGCTCGCGGGCATGCCGTCGGTGCTGTTCGACGCGGTGGCGGTGCTGCTCGGCGAAGCGGCCGGCAGGAAGCTGGCGAAGGAGTCGGCGGCGGTGGATTTCGTGGCCTTCGCCTGGGCGCACCTGAAGGCGATCGCGCACGACTCCGGCGCGGCGCCGCTGCTGAAGGCCGGCAACGTGGGCAAGGACGCCGGCATCGTGGATGCGTCCGACGCAAAGGCCTTCATCGCCGCCGCCGGGACGCGGCAGTGGGCGCGCGAACCGAAGCTGCGCACGCTGGCCTGAGCGGGCGGCCAAGGCCTGGTGTGCGCATCCGAGGGTGCGCTCACGCGTCTTCCAGGGCGCGGGGCGCTGCGGGCGCCGACGCGGGGCCGCCTGGGGCCCCTTGGCCAGGTCGTGCGTGGCCACGGTCACCACCACGGCCCCGGCTGGCAGCGCCACCGATCGCGGCCGCACCCTGCATTCAGGTGCGCCAACGCCCTGCCGTACGAACGCGTACGATGCTGTGACCCGCATTCACGGGGCATCAGGCGGCACATGCAACCCCAAGTCCACCAGGTGGATCGCGTCCTGCGCCGCATCGCGGCTGATGGGGGTGGCATGGAGGCCATCGCCGCCCGGACGGTCGCACTCTGGACCGAGGTGGCGCGCGTGCTCGTCCCCATCATCGGCCAGCGCGGCATGTCCGCGCTTTACGAGCGCGCCCTGCACCTCGCAGCGGCGCAGCATCGGTGGCTCGGGCAGGCGCGTGGCGAGGACGGCGAACTGCCGGTCTTCTCCTCGCTTGCCCGCGCCGCCTCGGAACAAGCGGTGGACGACGCGATCGCGTCGGTCACTACCCTCTTTGAAACCTTCGACCGCCTGCTGGTCACCTTGATTGGCGCATCGCTCACCGAGCGTTTGCTGAAGCCGATCTGGGACGTCCCGTCCGCCGGCCCCATCCGACAGGACACTGCCCCATGAACAAGCAGAACGCGACCATCCGTCGCCTGCCCACCGGCGTCAAAGGCCTCGACGACATCCTCGGCGGCGGCATCCCGGAGTTCTCCTTCAACCTCATCGCCGGCTCGCCGGGCGCGGGCAAGACCACGCTCGCGCACCAGATGATGTTCGCGATGGCGACGCCGGAGCGGCCGGCGTTGTACTTCACCGTGCTTGGCGAGCCGGCACTCAAGATGCTGCGCTACCAGCAGCAGTTCGACTTCTTCGATCCGGAACAGGTCAATTCCTCGATCCGCTTCGTCAACCTCGCCGACGACACCGCCAACGGCGACCTGGACAAGGTGCTCGCGCGCATCGTCGAGGAGGTACGCGCCCATGCCCCGGGCTTCGTATTCGTGGATTCGTTCCGCTCGGTGATCCTCGCAACCCAGAGCGACGGCGATGCCTTCCTGTCGCTGCAGGAATTCATCCAGCGGCTGGGGATCCTGTTGACCAGCTGGGAGGCGACGACCTTCCTGCTGGGCGAGTACTTCAGCGACACCGAACCCAATCCCATCTTCACCGTGGCCGACGGCCTGATCTGGCTGCGCCAGAGCGTGCAGCGCAACTCGGTGGTGCGCAAACTCGAGATCGTGAAAATGCGCGGGCAGCCAACCCTGCCCGGGCTGCACACGTTCCGCATCACGCAGGCGGGGCTCATGGTCTTCGTTCCGCCACCTACCACCTCGCTGGCGTCCGAAGCCACCGCGGTCCCGCCGCTGCAGGACCGTCGCAACGTGGGCGTCGCCGGCCTGGACGAGATGCTCGGCGGCGGATTGCCCCGCGGGTATTCGCTGCTGATCGCCGGGCCCTCGGGATCGGGCAAGAGCATCCTCGCCGCAGCATTCCTCGCCGAGGGCGCGCGCCAGGGCGAAACCGGCGTGATCGCGGCCTTCGAGCAGCGTTCCCTGCACTCGCGCGGGGCGGTGATCGCCGGCCTGATCGAGGACGGTCGCATCGGCGTCATCGACACCCGGTCGTCGACGCTGTCAGTGGACGAGATCACCCTGCTCCTAATCGAGGAGGTGCAGCGACTGAAGGCGACGCGCGTGGTCATCGATTCGCTGTCGGGCTTCGAGCTCGCACTCGCACCGACCTTCCGCGACGACTTCCGCGAGTCGCTGGCGCGGCTGGTGTCCGCGCTGGCGGACACCGGTGCCACGGTGCTGATGACGTCGGAGCTCGAGGACCGCTACAGCGAGCTCAGCTTCAGCCCCTACGGCACCGCCTTCCTCACCGACGCGATCATCGTGCAGCGCTACATCGAAGTGGGCAGCCGGCTGGAACGCGTGCTTGCCGTGGTCAAGGTCCGCGGCAGCGCGCACTCGCACGACCTGCGCCTGTTCGACATCGATGACGACGGCCTGCAGCTGGGCGAGCGCCTGGCCGGCCATGAAGGCCTGCTCGGCGGCCGACCGAAGCGGGTGATCGAGGCCGCACCACCGGGCGCGCCGCGTGGATGAACGGAACGCGGCCGGTGCGCTCCACGTGACCAGGCGGGATTCCACTTCGCGCAGCGCGGTGGCGACGCAGTCGCTGGCCACGCTGGAGGCCCACGCCGTGCTGCTGCGTGCGGAGGTCGCCGGACTGCGGGCGGAACTCGCCAACTTGCGCGACCGCCTGCCACCGCGCGGCGGGGGCGACCTGCTCGAAGCCAACGAGCAGCTGATCCTGGCGGCACTGCGGGCCCAGGCCGTCGCCGAGGCGGCCGAACGCCACCGCGAAGAGGCGGCGGCGCGCAAGCGGAGCATCGATGGCCGGCAGCGCGCCGGCACCCGGGCGCAGCACGGTGCCCTGCAGGAGGCCAACGGCTTGCTCGTGGCGTCGTCCCTGCAGGCACAGGCACAGGAAACGCGGGCACTGGAAGCGCATGCGCAGGCGCTCGGTTCGATGGCGACCGCCGCGCACGAGCTGCGCAATCCGCTTACCCCGATCAGGCTTGCGGCCGGCATGCTTGGCGAGGCGCGCGACGACCTCGTGCGGTTCACCCGGCTCCGCGACGTCATCGAAGCCGAGGTCGTCCACATCGCCCGGCTGGTCGACGATCTCGTCGACGGGTCGCGGGTGGTCAGCGGCAAACTCCGCCTCGAGTACGCGGACGTCAACCTTGCGTCGGTGCTCGAGAGCGCGGTGCAGACCTGCCGGCCGGCGATGGAGTCGCGGCACCAGCAGTTGGTCATCGACCTGCCGGCTGGCGATGCCATGCAGCTGCACGCCGACTACACCCGTCTGGTGCAGGTGTTCACCAACCTGCTCGACAACGCCTCGAAGTACACGCCGGAGGGCGGTCGCATCAGCCTGGTCGCGGTGCGGTCCCCGGCCGCGCTCACGGTGAGTGTCAACGACAACGGCATCGGGGTACCGGCCGACGCACTGCTTCGCATCTTCGACATGTTCGTGCAGGACAGCGCCGCCGCCGCGCTGCGCCCCGGCGGACTCGGCATCGGCCTGGCCATCGTGCGCGAGCTGGTCGAGGCCCACGGTGGCACCGTCGTGGGCAGCAGCGGCGGCCGGGACCTGGGGAGCACGTTCGTGGTCACGTTCCAGGCGTCGGCAGGGACCTGACCAGGCGCTCGTAATGGGCCAGCAGCGCAATGGCCCGCGCCACCACGTACACCACGAACGCCGCCCACAATCCGTGGTTGCCCCAGGCGGCCGCCAGCGGCCACGCCGCCAGCAGGAACACGCCCACTGACACCAGGCCGGCCTGCCGCATCTCCCGCGTGCGCGTGGCGCCGATGAACACGCCGTCCAGCTGGAACGCGGCCACCGAAAGCAGCACGTACAGGGCGGTCCACGGCAAGTGCGTCGCGGCCACCTCGCGCACCGCGGGCAGGCTGGTCAGTGCCATCACCGCCGCCTCGCCCGACAGCAGGACCAACCCCGCCAGCACCAGCGCGGTCCCGCCCGCCAGCTCGCTGGTCAGGCGCACGGCGCGCCGGAACCTGCCGCTGTCGCGCGCACCCCATGCCGCGCCCACGTGGGCCTCGCCCACGAACGCGAAGCCATCCAGGAAGAACGCGCTGAACGACACCAGCTGCAGCAGGATGTGGTTCGCCGCCAGGGTCACGTCGCCGAAGCGCGCGCCAGCGTTGGCGAACCAGCCGAACGTCAGCAGCAGGCACAGCGTGCGCACCAGGATGTCGCGGTTGGCGGCCAGCGACGCGCGGACGCGCTGCCAGTCGGCGATGCGCGCCCACGGCAGGAACGGCGCCGCATCCCCATGGCGCGCACGCAGCACGCGCAGCACCACGACGATCGCCACCGCGCAGGTGCCCCACTCGGCGATCGCGGTGCCCAGGCCGATGCCGCGCGCGCCCATGCCCAGCGTGCCTGCAAACCAGATGTCCAGGCCGGCGTTGAGGCCGTTGAGCAGCAGCTGCACCAGCAGCAGTTCGCGGCTGCGGCCCAGGCCGATCAGCAGGCCGCTGGTCGCGAACAGGGCAAGCGCCGCCGGCGCGCCCCAGATGCGCGCGCGGAAGTAGTCGCCGGCCACTGCCTCCACCGCGGCGCTGCCATCCATCAGCGCGAAGTAGAGCCAGGTGATCGGCCATTGCAGCAGCAACAGCGCGACGCCCAGGCCCGCGGCCAGCAGCACCGCGCGCGCCAGCGTGGCGCGCACTTCGGGCTCGTCGCCGGCCCCGGACGCCTGCGCCACGAAGCCGGTGGTGCCCATGCGCAGGAAGCCGAAGCTCCAGTAGACGAAGTTGACCAGCAGCGCGCCCAGCGCCAGCGCACCCAGCTCCACCGCGCTGCCGTAGTGGCCGATGACGGCGGTGTCGACCAGGCCGAGGCTGGGCACCGCGGCGTTGGCCAGGATGATCGGCCAGGCCTGCCGCGCGATGGCCCTGCGGGTCAGCCCCGCTGCGTGCAGTGACAAGGCCGCGCTACAGGTTGCTCGCGTCCGCCGGCACGTCGGCGGACAGCGCCGCCGCTCCCGCGGTGATGCCACTCTCCGGCGGGCACTGCGCGCCCACGGTGTACGACGTCATCGACAGCGACCCATACGCCGGCCCCTCCACCAGCACGTCGGCGCCCTTGCCCGCCGCCGCGGCGATCCCGGCGAGGTACAGCACCGGCAGGAAGTGCTCCGCTGTCGGCGCCGAGGCAGCGTAGTCCGGATGCCGCACGAGTCCGGCCGCATCGCCCGGACGTTCGGCCAGCAGCTGTTTCACATCGGCATCGAAGCGCCGGTTCCAGTCGAACCCGGAATCCGGCTGCCTCCAGTCGATCGCCCGCAGGTTGTGCACCACGTTGCCGCTGCCCACCACCAGCACGCCGCGCGCGCGCAGCGCGGCCAGGCGGGCGCCGAGTTCGATGTGGAACTCCGCCGGCTTCTGCGCGTTGATCGACAGCTGCACCACCGGGATGTCGGCGTCGGGAAACGCATGCACCAGCACCGACCAGGTCCCGTGGTCCAGCCCCCAGCCATCGATGTCGGCGCCGACGAAGTCGGGCTTCGCGACATCGGCCACCTCTTCCGCCAGCTCCGGCAGGCCCGGCGCCGGGTACTGCACGTCGAACAGCGCCTGCGGGAAGCCGAAGAAGTCGTGGATGGTCTTCGGCCGCGGCATCGCCGTGACCGCGGTGGCGTTGACGTACCAGTGCGCCGACACCACCAGGATCGCGCGCGGCCGCGGCACCGAGGCGCCGAACGCGCGCCAGGCCTCGGTGTAGCGGTTGCGCTCGAGCGCGTTCATCGGGCTGCCGTGGCCGAGGAAGGCGGCGGGCATCAGGGGCGACATGATCATGGCGGCCTCGAACATCCGGGGAGAGGCAAGTATGCGGCTGTCTGCTCCAGGGGGGCGTGCCCGCGACCTCGGCCCTAGAGCTTCGCTCGCCGCGGAGCGGGCCGCCGGCCGGCATTGCCGGCCCCGATCCAGGGCGCCAGGTGCCGCAACCACCGCGGGCGCCAGGCCAGGACGAAGGCCGTGACGGCCGCAGACGCGGCCAGCAGCATCACCCACGTGAGCACGGCCATGCTCGCGTGGTCGGCCGCGAGGCAGCCGCCCAGCGCGAGCGCAAGCGCACAGGCCCCGGCCCGCCTCAGCACGCGCAGCGACCGCGGCGCAGACACCCCGCCCCAGGCCTGGGCGGCATGCCCCGGCATCGCCAGCGCCAGCCAGCCCATGCCGGAGAGAGCGCAGGCCGCCGCGGCGAGCAGCCAGACGGCGCCGGCAGCGTCATGCATGGCGCGCCTCCGAGGCGGACGCCGGCGCCGACGTCGACGGGCTGCCCACCGGCGCGTGCGCGCGCTGCCCCAGCCTGCGCCCCGCCGCGCCGGCGATGACCGCCACCGCCAGCAGGGCCAGGTCGATGCCGGCGACCGGCCAATAGCCCGCCGGCAGCGTGCGCAGCAGGTGGTCCCCGGTCGTGGCCCAGTTGAGCAGCGGCGCAACCGCCGCCAGCGCTGCGATCGCCCAGGCCTGCTCGCGCCACGCCGGGTTCGGCAGCCCGCGCGTCACCGGGGCGCTTCGCCAGCCCGCGTGCAGCAACGCCAACACCCAGGTGAGCCAGAACGCTCGCTGCTCCCAGTCACCGCGTGCGGGCAGGTCCGCGGGCAGCAGGCGGTTGGCGACCAGGATGCCCAGCGTCGCCAGCACCATGCCGGTGACCGTGGTCACCGCCAGCGCATCGACCACGCGCGCGCCCTGCACGCCGCGCGCCGCGTGCTGGCGCTTGCGCTTCTCGACGAAGAACAGGAAGCCGGTGGCGATGCACACCGCGCCGGCCAGCCCACCGAAGACGTACAGCCAGCGCAGCAGCCAGTGCCGGAAATGCTGCAGGTGCAGGCCGGTGAGGAACTCGGCCATGCGGCCCACGGCGGTCGGGGCCGGATCCTCGCGGATCAGCGTGCCGGTCGCGGCCTTGTAGTGGATGCCGTCGCCCACCAGCGCGATGCGGTCGGTGCCGGCGCGATACACGCTCACGTAGCCGTTGGCGTCGCCGGGATGCATCAGCACCAGGAAGCCGACGTCGCCGGCCTTGCCCGCCGCCTCCCAGCGCGCGCGGGCGTCGGCCACCATCGCGTCGACGTTGGCGAGGTCGCCGGGCACGCCGGAGCGCTCGTGCGGCAGCCCGGTCTGTTGCGCTTCGAGTGCCGCGGCGCGGTCGTGCAGCTCGTGCAATTGGGTGTGGCCGAGCGGGAAGTAGTAGGTGGCCGCGAAGATCAGCAGGCCGGTGAGCGCAAAGAAGAAGTGGAACGGCAGCGCGACCACGCCGGTCAGGTTGTGGAGATCCAGCACGCTGCGCAGCCGCTGCTTGCCCGGCCGGAAGGTGAAGAACTCGCGGAAGATCCTGCGGTGCATCACCACACCGCTGACCAGCGCCGCCAGCATCACCAGCGCCGAGAAGCCGACGATCCAGATGCCGAGGTTCTTCCAGTCCAGCGTCAGGCCGTAGTGCATCGGATAGAAGAAGCCGCTGCCGACCTTCAGCCGGTCGTCGGGCAGCACATGGCCGTCGCGTGGATCGACGGTGGCCTCGGCATGGATCTGCTCAGCGGGATGCTTGGCGTTGGGCACCTCGAAGCCGGCGAAGAGCGCCACGAGCGGATCGCGGTGGGTGGTGTAGGCGCTCCAGTAGGCGATGATGTCGAAGCGGTCCGGCAGCTCGCCATTGGCGCGCGGGCGCATGGCGTCCACAGCCTCGCGCGTGGGCTGCATGCGTTCGAAGGCCGGGCGCAGCACCGCCTCGTACGGCGGCATCGGCTGCGGCTCGATGCGCGTGGCCGGGATCGCCCAGCGGTCGAACTCGCGGTCGAACACCGACAACGCACCGAAGAAGAACGCGGCCATCAGCACGAAGCCGAGCACCAGGCCGAACCAGGTATGGAGCCAGGCCATCGCCTGGCGGAACGTGGCGAACATCAGCTGCGTCCTCCTCAGACCAGGGCCGTCTGCACGGCCGAACCCACGCCGGCCAGCAGCGCGCCGCCGACCACCAACACCGCCCACACCGGCCACAGCCGCCGCGCCGCGATCGCCCACAGCAGCGCACCCAGGAGGGCCAGCACACCGACGAGGCTCGACAGGAACTCCGCGTCGTGGAAGCCCATGCCCGCCGCGACCGCCAGACTGGTGCACGCGGCCACCACGCCCCAGGCGAAGCCGTAGCCGCCGAGCACCGCGGCAGTGATCCGTGCAAGCAGCGCCAGCCGGGGCGAAGCGGTGGACGTGGCTCTCGTGGCGGGCGACCGCATCAGAACCTCCAGTCCAGGCTGAGCGTGTAATTGGCCGGTGCGCCGTAGTAACCGCTGTAGCGCAACGTGTTGATGTACTTCTCGTCGGTGATGTTGTTGGCGTTGAGGCGCAGCGTGGCGTCGGGCGCGAAGTCCCAGGCGATGTACGCATTGGCCACCGCGTAGCTGTCCTGGCGCACGCGGAAGCCGCTGGCCTCGGTGTTGAAGATGCCGCCCTGCCAGCGCGCGCCGACGCCCCACGACAGCGCCTCATGCGCCGGGAGGCGCCCGCTCAGCAGCAGGTTGGCCGCGTGGCGCGGCACCCAGGGATAGGTGTCGCGCCCGTTGAGGCCGTCCAGGCGCAGCGCGGTGTAGCCGGCCACGATATCGAGATGGTCCGTGAGCCGCCCGACCGCCTCCAGCTCCACACCCTTCGAGCGCACGTCCACCGGCGCGTAGATGGACATGCCGAACTCGTTGTACTGCCCCGTCGGCGTGGCCAGGCCTTCCTGGTCGGCCTTGAACACCGCCACCGTGGTCAAGAGCCGCCCGTCCAGCCAGTCGGCCTTGATGCCGGCCTCGTAGTTCACGCCTTGGCTGGCGTCGAGGTAGCGGTCGTTCGCGTCCACCTGGTCCTGCGGCTGGTAGATGTCGGAGTAGCTGACATAGCCGAGCACGCGGTCGGTGAAGTCGAAGGTCAGGCCGCCGTATGGGCTGGTGTGGCGGGTGGTCTGGTCGAAGCCGAGGTCGTAGGAATGGCCGCTGCGGCGGTAGCGCGCGTGGTTGGCGCCGACGATGGCCTTGAAGCGGTCGGTGAGCGCGATGCGCGTGGCGGCGAAGGCGCGCGTGAGCTCCTGGTCGAGTTCGGAGTAGAGGCTGGGCTCGCTCCAGGCCGGCTCCGGGATGGCGTCGGTCGGGTAGGGGAACGGCGGCAGCGGGCCCCAGGCCGGCGAGGAGAAGTCCGCCGTGCGCTCGCGGCTGTCGGTGGTGCTGCGCGCACGGGCGAGGCCCACCATGGCCTCGTGCTCGCGCCCGAACATCCGGAACGTGCCGTTGAGCGTGGCGGTGCCGAGCTGGGCCGTGGCCTCGTCGTCGCCGCCCCAGGGATAGCCGGACAGGCCGAGGCCGGTCTCCGGGTCCAGCCCCGTGCCCTGCCCGTCGAAGGCGTAGAACATGCGCTCGTCGCCGGTGTTGCGGCGCCAGTTGTACGACAGCTTCAACTGCCAGTCGTCGGCCACGTCGTGCGTGTACTCGGCGAAGGCCGTGTGCGCGGTGGTGTCCCAGTACGTCCAGTCCTGCGTGGTGCTGGCATCGCGCGGCCACTCACGCTGCGTGCCGTCGCTGTTGGTGAAGGGCAGCGCGCCCCACATGATCCCGTCGGACTCCGCGCGCTGGTACGAGTAGCCCAGCGTGAGCGTGCCGCGCTCGCCGACCTGGCCGTCAACCACGCCGTAGAAGAAGTCGCGCGAATTCTCGTTGGCGCGCAGCCAGGAATCACCGTGCTCGTGCGCGACCACCACGCGGCCCGCCCAGGTGCCGTCGACGGTGAACGGCGTGGAGTAGTCCACCTCCGCGCGCAGCGTGTTCCAGGAGCCGTAGGACAGTCCGAAGCGGCCCTCGCGCGCGTTGGTGGGCCGCTTGCGCACGTAGTTGATCGTGCCCGACGCGTTGCCCACGCCGGTCAGCAGCCCGTTGGCGCCGCGGATCACCTCGACCTTCTCGTAACCGGCGGCATCGACCGCGCCGGTGGTCACGCCCCAGCCGTTGGGCAGGCCCACCCCGTCGATCTGCGTGTTGAGGATGTCGAAGCCACGCGCGCTATAGCTGGTGCGGTTGGTCTCCCACTCGTCCACGCGCACGCCCGTGGCCAGCCGCAGCGCCTCGTTGACGCTGTCGGCGCCGAACTGGCGCATCTGCTCGGCGGTGACCACGCTGATGGATTGCGGGGTCTCGCGGATGCTCAGGTCGAGGTTGGTGGCGCCGTTGCTGACGCGGTTGGCGCGCTGACCGACGACGCGGATGGTGTCGAGGTCGGTGGCGGCGACAGCGCCGGTGGTGATGGTGGCCTCGGCGGCGGGCTGGGCGTTGGGCTGGGCGGACTGGGCCGCGGCCAGGCCGGGCGGCCCGACGAGCATGAGCGGCAGGACCAACGCGATGGCGGCGCGGAGCCGGCTGGCACGGAACACGGGATCGGCGATGCGAGCGCGGGCGGACCGCGGGTAGATCTGGCAGGTGGAGTGCATTGAGGTCGCTGGTTGTCGGACGTAGGGGACTAGCCCTGTGTCCGCTGGCGACCTCGGCTGGCGGGACAGATCGGGTTGGCAGTTCGCGGCGGCGCGCGGCCGGGGCGAATGGGTGTATTAAATGCGAATGATTCGCGTTTTGCAATCGGAGTGATGCCCGGTTCGCATTCACTGTTCGCGATACTGCCGAAACAAGTTCCGTGTCTTGTACGAAAGGATTTTCCCGACGGATCCGATGTGGCCAGGAATTTTGCCTTGTGGCGGGAGACTGACATGCTTTGTCAGGATTCGGAGGGTGCCGCCCATGCCCTGCTCTTGCACCATCACGGCGTAATCCACCAGCAGGATCGAGTTCGTCACCGCGATGCCGATCAGCCTGGCCGATTGCTCAAGGCCCCACCACCTGCCCAAGCCTGAACCGGCAAACCTGCCCGCCCCGCACCATGCATTCCATGTGGTGCACGCGCCGCCCGGTGGCGGCTTCCATGTAGGCGATGTCGAACTTGCAGACCTGCGGGTGCTGCCTGGCCAGGGCGTGGAAGACGCAGTTGAAGGCTTCGACCTCCCAGTCGTCGCCGTGCCGGGCAGGCACGGCCTCGTAGCCAAGCGCGTCGAGCCGCTGGGCCAGGGCGCGCGCCAGGGCTTCGCCATGTTCGGTGCGCATCGACGCCTGGGTGGCGGCGACGGTCGAGCCCAGTTCCTGCAGCATCGCGCCCACCTCCGCCTCGCCCATCCGCTCGAGCAGTTGGGAGATGAGTGCCGCGGCGATGGCGCCATAGTTGCGGGGGAACAGTTCGCGTCCCGCGGCGGTCAGTGCGTAGCGCGCCTGCGGGCGCCCGCCGGTGGCCCGCGGCTCGACGCGCTCCACGAAGCCGCGCACGACCAGCGGGGTGAGGTGCTGTCGTACGGCGTTGTGGCTGACCCGCAACCGCTCGCACAGCTCTTCCACACCGACGCCATTGCGGGCCGGCAGCAGCTGCCGGAGCAGCCGCTGCCGGGTGTCACCGAACTGCGAAAGCCCTTGCATGGTCGTGGCCTCAGCTGGCCTTGTCCGGAAACTGCCTGGCAATGCCCGCGGCGAGCGCGTCGGCGATCATGTCCATGTGCGACTGCATCGCGGTCCACTCGGCCGCCTCGCCTGCGGTGTCATCGGCAAGGATGAGGTTCACCTGCTGCGAATGGTGCGCGCCGTGGGCCAGCAGCATGCCCTTGAGCGTGTCTTCGGGCCAGTTCGGATTGGCGCCGGCAAGGAAGCTCGCGATCTGGCCGGCGTTGGCGGTGAGGTCGTCCATCGCCCTGGCTGCCGCGACGTCGTCGCCGGCGGTGCGGCCGTCGGTCATGGCCTTCACCGCGCCCCAGTGGCCGCCGAGCAGGGTCAGCATCCGGTCGCCGGCGGCATCGCCGTAGAAGCCGGCCACCGCGCGGCTGATCTGCCTGGCGTTCTCGACCACGGCGTCGGACGCGGCCGCGGCGTCAGCCTCGTTGCCGGCATGCATGGCCAGCGCGTAGTCGCGGGCATGCACGATGTGCCCATGCCAGAGCTCGCGCATCGCGGCCTGCAACTGCGGCGCGGCCACGTCGCCGTCATCCGCTGCGGCCGGCTCGACGGTCCCGCTGGCATCGGCGCTCGCGTCATCGGTGCCTGTGGAGGTGTCGACCGGGGCTGGCGCAGGGCTGCAGCCGGCAAGGACCAGCGCGAGCGCGAGGGCAAGGGGCTCGATTGGCGTGTACATGGGAGGCTCCCGGAGGCGTCGCGGAATGCGACGGAACCATCCTGAACGCCTGAGTACTATTCCACATTTTGCTATGTGTAAAGCCCGCCTGTCCTGGCCAGCTGCTGGTCGGTGGCGAACGGCCCGCAGCAGCCGCAAACTGCTCGCAGTCGCCGCGGGTGGCCGCCCGGGGTGGCAGCGGCGCTACAGATCGACCTCGTCCCCACCCAGCGGGAACTCCAGCCTGCGGTCGGTCCAGTTGCCATCGGCCCCCTTGGCGCGGAACTGATTGATCACGAATGGCACGCCTTCGCTGTCCATGATGTCCGGACCGGTAGTGACCTGGAAATGCAGGTGCGGCCATCTGGCATCCCCGGAATTTCCGATCCTTGCCAGTAGCTCGCCACTCCGGACACGCTGCCCGGGCGCGACGATCACGCTGCCTGGCTGAAGGTGCGCATAGTGCGCGTACTGTCCATCGCCCAGGTCGAGCACCACGGTATTGCCCGCGAGTGTCTCCATGCTGAGCGGCAACGCAGGCGTGAAACCGGCAGATGTCCGAGGGACATTGTCGGGGAGACCATCCCTTGCCTGGACAACAACGGCATCGGCAACAGCAAACACCGGTTGCGCATACGCATGATAGGTACGCACGTCCAGGGGATCCCCCGACTGGACCTTGCCATCGATGCGCTGCTTCCAGTCAATGGCGTATCTGCGCGAGATCTGCGCTGCTCCACCCGCAACGAACAGGCCGGGCCGATGGTGACGGTCGAGCGCCAAGCCGTTATCAGCAAGCCAGTGATTGCCGAGAACCGGGCTTGCCAGCACTTTCACGGCGTTGTGTCGGCTGCCGATGGGCGGCCCCTCGGCAGTGGCTCCATGCAGGTGCACACGATGACGCAAGCGGCTCGGAACCTGTGCACCATCGCCGAAGGCCAGGCACAGGTACACGGTGGCCGAGCGACCTGCGCCCAGCGGATGGGCATCGTCGAGCGTGCCTCCGCCTATGGGATTGAGCTGGTCATGGAGACGCTCGCCAGCCAACGAGAACACGAGTTCGTCATCACTTGCCGTTGCAGCGAGAACGTCGATGCCATTGATGGCAAGTGCGTCTTCCGAGTGGTTCAGCAACTGCAATTCGTAAACCAGATAGCTATACCCGCCTGCGTTGAACGAACTGGGTTCGAAGGGCGTGCGGATATCGAGCTGGACCGGCGGAAAAGCCGGGGCGACCGCAGTGGCTGGGGCATCCGCACTGACGACGCTGTACGCGACCCCGCAACCCGCGGGCAGCGGAAGCGTTTCGGTGGCCGCGGCAGGTACGGGAAAAGAGAGAGCGAAGCCGGCAAGAAGTGCCAGGTACAGCGAGGCTGGTCCGATCACTGCGACTCCAGTGCATGAGGCTGTGCCCGCTGGAGTCTGCAGCGGGGTGTCGCCAATCGAGGGCGCTGCCGCCCTGCTGCCGGCGCCCCAGCCAAGGGTCGCCGGGGAATCACTCACGCAAACGGATCCTGCAGCACCATCGTGTGCTCGCGATCCGGCCCGGTGCTCACGATCGACAGCGGGCAGCCCGCCAGCTCTTCCAGCGCACGCAGGTACGCGCGCGCCGCCGGCGGCAGCTTGTCCCACTCGGTGATGCCGTGGGTGTCTTCGGTCCAGCCCGGGAACTCCAGGTACACCGGCTCGCACTCGGCCCAGCCCTGGGCGTCCAGCGGCGCGTACTCGGTCTCCTTGCCGCGGTAGCGGTAGGCGATGCACATCTTCAGCTTGTCCAGGCCGTCCAGCACGTCGAGCTTGGTGATGCACAGCCCGCTGATGCCGTTGATCGCCACCGCGCGCTTGAGCGCGACGATGTCGATCCAGCCGCAGCGGCGCGGGCGGCCGGTGGTGGCGCCGTATTCCTGGCCGCGGTCGCGCAGGCGCTGGCCGTCCTCGTCGTCGAGCTCGGTCGGGAACGGGCCGCCGCCGACGCGGGTCGCGTAGGCCTTGCAGATGCCCAGCACGTAGTCGATCGCGTCCGCGCCCACGCCGGTGCCGGCCATGGCGCCGCCGACGGTGGTGTTGGAGCTGGTGACGTAGGGATAGGTGCCGTGGTCGATGTCGAGCAGCGAGCCCTGCGCGCCTTCGAACAGCACCTTCTTCCCCTGCTTGCGCAGGTCGTGGAGGATGCCGGCGACGTCGGACTTCATCGGCTCGACGTACTCGCCGAAGGCCAGGGCCTCGTCGTAGGTCTGCTGGAAGTCGACCGCGTCCGCGCCCAGGTACTTGGTCAGCACGAAGTTGTGGTAATCCAGCGCGGTGCGCAGCAGCTCGGCGAGCTGCTCCGGATAGTGCAGGTCGGCAACGCGGATGCCGCGGCGCGCCACCTTGTCTTCATAGGCCGGGCCGATTCCGCGGCCGGTGGTGCCGATGGCCTTGCCGCCGGCGGCCCTTTCGCGGGCCTGATCGAGCGCGATGTGGTACGGCATGATCAGCGGCGTGGCCGGGCTGATCTTCAGGCGGCTGCGCACTTCGATACCCGCGTCTTCAAGCTCGCCGATCTCCTTGATCAGCGCCGCCGGACTCAGCACCACGCCGTTGCCGATCAGGCACAGCGCATCCTCGCGCAGGATGCCGGACGGGATCAGGTGCAACACGGTCTTCTTGCCGCCGATCACCAGGGTGTGGCCGGCGTTGTGCCCGCCCTGGAAACGGACCACGCCGCCGATGTCCTGCGTCAGCAGGTCGACGATCTTGCCCTTGCCTTCGTCGCCCCACTGGGCGCCCAGCACCACTACCGACTGGCCCATGGCCTGTTTGCTCCTGAAAGTGAAAAACTCAGCCCTGTCGCAGCCACCACAGTGCCAGCAGCCCCGCCGCCAGCACGATGCCACCGATGGCGCGCAGCTGGCGATCAGGCGTGGCCAGCATCTGCGCCATCGTGCGCTTCCAGGCGCCAGGGGCCGCGAACAGCAGCAGCCCCTCGATCACGGCCACCAGGCACAGCGCGGCCCAGAGGTCGCTCACCGGCGCCGCGTCCGGCTCACCGGTCGCTGCGCATGTACTGCAGGAACGGGTCGTTGCGCTCCAGCACGATCACCGCGTCGCCGGAGACGAAGGCGCGGCGATAGGCGTCGAGACTGCGCTGGAAGGCGAAGAACGACGGATCACGGTTCGCGGCCTGTGCATAGATGCCCGCGGCCTCGGCGTCGCCCTCGCCTCGCAGCTTCTGGGCGTCGCGCTCGGCCTCGGCCAGCAGCACGGTCTGTTCGCGGTCGGCCTCGGCGCGCACGATCCGCGCCTGCTCCTCGCCCTCGGCGCGCAGCGCGGCGGCCACCTGGCGGCGCTCGGCGCGCATGCGGTCGTAGACCTGGCCGATCACTTCGCTGTCGGTGGGCAGGTCGATCTGCTTGAAGCGGATGTCGACCACCTGCATGCCGAGGGTGCGCGCACCATCGTTGATGCCCGGCAGCTGGCGGTCGATCAGCTCGGCGCGGTTGCCCGACACCAGCTGGGTCAGGGTCTGCGAGTTGATCTCGTTGCGCAGCGAATCCTTGATGATCGGCGCCAGGCGCGCGGTCACCAGTTCCTCGTTGCCGCCGGTGGCGCGGTAGAAATCCGCGGCGTCGACGATGAAGCCGATGGCGACGAAGTCGACGCTCACGTCCTTGCGCTCGGACGTCAGCGAGCGTTCGGGCGGGAACTCGTTGGCCTGGAAGCGGCGGTCGAACACGCGCGCGCTCTCCACCATCGGGATCTTGAAGTGCAGGCCCGGACCGAGGTCGGTGCGCGCCACGCGGCCGAGGTTCAGCACCAGGCCGACCTGGCCCTCGCGGACCACGAACATCGAGCCGAGCAGGCCCAGGATCACGACCAGGACGATGGGGACGATCAGCTGCGGCTTCATCGGGTTCCTCCATCACGCGCGGGGCGCGGCATGGTACTGGTGGCGGCGGGCACGGTGGGCTCGGCCTGGGGCCTGGGGTCGAGCGGAGGCGCGACCATGTCGGGCGTCAGCAGCGGCGGCTGCGAAGCGGCGCCCTGCCCGGCCATCGGCACGTAGATCAGCTGGCGGCCGTCGCCGCCGACCACCGTGCGGTTGTCGGCCAGCACCTCTTCGACCGTCTCCAGCCACAGGCGCTTGCGGGTGACCTCGGGCGCCTTGGCGTACTCGTTCACCAGCAGGGTAAAGCGCTGGGCGTCACCGGTGGCGCGGGCGACGGAGGCGGTCTTGTAGCCCTCGGCCGTGGTGCGCACGCGCTGCGCCTGGCCGCGGGCCTCGGGCACGATGCGCGCGGCGTAGGCACGGGCCTCGTTCACCAGGCGCTCGTTCATCTGCTGGGCGCTGTTGACCTCGTCGAAGGCCGGCTTGACGGCCTCCGGCGGGCGGGCGTCCTGCAGGCTGAGCTCGGTCACGATCAGGCCGGTGCGGTAGGTGTCGAGCGAGGCCTGCAGCGAGGTCGCCGCGGCGGCCGACAGCGGGCCGCGCGCGTTGAGCGCGGAGTCGAGGTTGGAGCGGCCGATCTGCTCGCGCACCGCGCTCTGCGAGATCTGCTCGAGCACCCGGTCGGCATCACGCGAGCCGAACAGGTACATCTGCGGATCGCTGACCCGGTACTGCACGTTGAACGACACGGTGACGATGTTCTCGTCGCGGGTCAGCACCGGCAGGCTGTTGCTGAAGGTGCGCACGCCGGTGGTGTTGAGCTTGATGACCCTCTCGGCCGGCCACGGCAGCTTGAAGTTGGGGCCCGGCTGCATGACGCGGTCGAACTTGCCGAAGCGCAGCACCACGCCGCGGTCCTGTTCGCCGATCAGCACGAAGCAGTTGAAGGCCAGCCACAGCACCAGGGCGATGCCGATCCAGCGCAGCGGGTTGCCGCCACCGCCGCCGCCAAACAGGCCGCGGAGCTGGTCGAGGATGCCGTCGAAGGGACCACGGCCGCGGCCACCGCCACTGCGGCGCGGCGGCCAGGGATTCTGGCGGCGGCCGTTGCCGCTGTCGCCGCCCGAACCGCGGTCGTCGTTGTTCTTGCCGGGGATGTTCCAGGCCATGCTGGCTCCAGTCTGGGGGTCCCGCCACCGGGGAGCCGGCGACGATAAGGACATTCTACAAGGTGCGGGCGCGGCGGTCCTGCCCGCGTACGCGAAGAAGGTTCAGGCCGCGGGCAGCAGCGGCCGCAGCGGTTCGCCGCCGGCCTGCGCCGCCAGGCGCCGGGCGTCGGCCAGCGGCAGGTCGATGTCGAGCGTCCAGCCGTGTTCGTCATGTGTTTCGCCGCGGATGGCGTCGACCTCGTGCAGGCGCGCGCGCAGGCGGCCGGCATCCGGCGGCAGGCGTACCTCGCCCTGCAGGCGACGCAGCCCCAGGCGCCGTCCCAGCGCGCTGCGCAGCAGGTCCATGCCTTCGCGGTCGCGCGCCGAGATCCAGACCCGCTCGCGCACGGCGGCCTCGTCGGGGTGGTCGCCGGCGTGCGGCTGGTCGTGGCGCGCGGGCACGCCCAGGCGGTCGACCTTGTTGTAGACCAGCAGCTGCGGGATGTCGCCGGCGTCGATCTCGGCCAGCACTTCGTCGACCTGCGCCACGCGCTCGTCGCGCAGCGGATCGGAGGCATCGATCACGTGCAGCAGCAGGTCGGCCTCGCGGGCCTCGCTGAGGGTGGAGCGGAAGGCGGCGACCAGCTCATGCGGCAGGTCGCGCACGAAGCCGACGGTATCGGCCAGCACCACGTACCCGCCCGGCAGGGTGATCTTGCGCACCGTCGGGTCGAGCGTGGCGAACAGCTGGTCGGCGGCGTAGGCGTCGGCGCCGGTCAGGGCGTTGAAGAGCGTCGACTTGCCGGCGTTGGTATAGCCGACCAGGGCCACGCGCGGCAGCTCGCTGCGCACGCGGGCACGGCGCATCTGCGTGCGCTGCACTTCCACCTTGGCCAGCCGCGCCTGCAGCTGTTCGACCCGCTTCTGCAGCAGCCGGCGGTCGGTCTCGAGCTGGGTCTCACCCGGGCCGCGCAGGCCGATCGAGCCGCCGCGCTGGCTGTCCAGGTGGCTCCAGCCGCGGACCAGGCGGGTGGCCATATGCCGCAGCTGCGCGAGTTCGACCTGCAGCTTGCCCTCGTGGCTGCGCGCGCGCTGGGCGAAGATGTCGAGGATCAGCCCGGTGCGGTCGACCACGCGGCGCTCGAGGAACTTCTCGAGGTTGCGCTCCTGGCCCGGCGACAGCGGATGGTTGACCAGCACCAGGTCGGCCCCGGTGGCGTCGGCCGCGGCCTTGATCTCGTCGAGCTTGCCGCTGCCCAGCAGGGTGGCGGGGTTCGGGCGGCCGATGCGCGCGGGCATGACGTGGGCCACGGTGGCGCCCGCCGAGCGGGCGAGCTCGGTGAACTCCTCCAGCGCGCCCTCGTCGGGGGGCCCACCGGCATGGGGCTGGACCAGCAGCGCGTGCTCGCCCTTGCGGGAACGTTCAAACAGCTGGGTGGGCATGCGGTCGGCGGCTCGTTGTCATGGCCCTGAGATGGGGCCGGAAGGCGCCGACGCAACCGTCATTCGGCCTCGTCGCCGCCCGCATCCCCGTCCGTGGCGTCGTCGGTGGCCTGTACGACGCCGCCGCCGGGGCCCACGCGCACGTTGCGCGCCGGCACCACGGTCGAGATCGCATGCTTGTAGACCATCTGGCTGACGGTATTGCGCAGCAGCACCACGAACTGGTCGAAGGATTCGATCGTGCCCTGCAGCTTGATGCCGTTGACCAGGTAGATCGATACCGGCACCCGCTCACGGCGCAAGGCGTTCAGGAAAGGATCCTGCAAAGACTGTCCCTTGGACATTCGGTGTTCCCCAGCTGGTTTCTTGTTGTTATGGATGAATACGGCGTCGCGCCGCGTTGCCCGACCGCTCCCCGGTGGCAACCACACCGATCTTATACGACCCGCGCCCCTGCGGACGGCCAATGGCGGAACGGCGTGACCGCGCGCACGCCGGAGCCCGGCCCGGGCCCTCAGTCGAGGAAGGCATCGACCGCGCGCGCGAGCCCGTCGCCGTCCACCGTCGGATCGAACCAGCGCGCGTCCAGTTCCCCGCGCAGCCAGGTGAACTGGCGCTTCGCGAGCTGGCGGGTGGCGGCGATCGCCCGCTCGCGGAAAGCGCTGGCACCGAAGGCACCGTCCAGATGTTCCCAGGCCTGGCGGTATCCCACCGCACGCAGCGCCGGCAGGTCCAGCGGCGCGGGATGGTCGCGCAGTTCCGGCAGCGCGCGCAGCGCCCCGACCTCGTCCAGGAAGCCGGCTTCGAGCATCGCGTCGAAGCGGTCGGCGATGCGGTCGTGCAGCACGGCACGGTCGCGCGGGGCCAGCACCAGCTTGAGCACGCGGTAGGGCAGCCGTGGCGGTGCCGGCGCCGCGCGCCAGTCGCTGATCGTTCGCCCGCTCAGGCGATAGACCTCCAGCGCGCGCTGGATCCGCTGCGCGTCGGTGGCGTGGATGCGCCGCGCGGCCGCGGGATCGACCTGCGCCAGCTCCGCGTGCAGCGCCGCCCAGCCGCGCTCGCCGGCCTCTTCGGCCAGCTGCGTGCGCATCGACGCGTCGGCGGACGGCATCGTCGACAGGCCCTGCAGCAGGGCACGGAAATACAGACCGGTGCCGCCGGCCAGGATCGGCAGCCGGCCGCGCGTGGCGGTGTCGTCGATCGCGGCGCGGGCGTCGACGGCGAAGTCGGCCGCCGAGTACGGCTGCCAGGGATCGCGGATGTCGACCAGGTGGTGCGGCACCTGCGCGCGCTCGTCCGCCGTGGGCTTGGCCGCGCCGATGTCGAGGCCGCGGTACACCAGCGCCGAGTCGACGCTGACGATCTCCCCGCCCAGGCGCCGTGCGCAGTCGATCGCGAACGCGGTCTTGCCCGACGCGGTCGGGCCCATCAGGACGATGGCGGACGGGCGCCTGTCGATCGGCATGCGCCCGGCCTCCCCCGCTCAGTACCCGGTTTCGCGCAGCGAGGCCCGCACCTCGGCATGGGTGCTGCGGATGTCCTGCGCCGGCGCGCGACCGAGCAGGCTGACCGCGATGATCGCAAGCGTCGCCGCGATGAAGCCCGGCACGATCTCGTACAGCGGGAAGCCCATCCCCTCCACCACGAACTGCTTCCACGCGATCACCACCACCGCGCCGGTCACGATGCCGGCCAGCGCACCGTCGCGCGTCATCCGGCTCCAGAACAGCGACAGCACCAGTGCCGGTCCGAAGGCGGCGCCGAAGCCGGCCCAGGCATAGGACACCAGGCCCAGCACCCGGCTGTCCGGGTCGCGCGCCAGCCACAGCGCCACCAGCGCGACCAGCAGCACGCTGCCGCGCCCGACCCAGACCAGCTCGCGCTGGCTGGCCCGCTTGCGCAGGAAGCCGCGGTAGAAGTCCTCCGACAGCACGCTCGAACACACCAGCAGCTGGCTCGACAGCGTGCTCATCACCGCGGCCAGGATCGCGGACAGGATCACACCGGCAATCCAGGGGTTGAACAGCAGTTCCACGGCGGTGATGAAGACCCGCTCGGGGTTGGCGTCCACCGGGCCGGCCGCGTCGGGATGGAGATCGAAGAAGGCGATGCCGAAGAAGCCCACCGCCAGCGACCCGATCATGCACACGACCATCCAGATCATGCCGATCTTCCGCGCCTTGGGGATCGACTGCACGCTTTCCGCGGCCATGAACCGCGCCAGGATGTGCGGCTGGCCGAAATAACCCAGGCCCCAGGCAATCGCCGAGACGATCGCAAGCGCGCCGCCGGCGCCCACCCATTCCAGCCGCGCGGGATCGATCCCGCGGATCAGCTGGATGCTGCCGTCCATGCCGCCGTTGGCCATCACCACCATCACCGGCGTGAGGATCAGCGCGAACAGCATCAGCGTGCCCTGCGCGACGTCGGTCCAGCTCACGGCGAGGAAGCCGCCGACCAGGGTGTAGAGGATGGTCACCGCCGCGCCCCACCAGATCGCCTGTGCATACGACATGCCGAACACGCTTTCGAACAGGCGCGCGCCCGCCACCACGCCCGAGGCGCAGTACACCGCGAAGAACACCAGGATCACCAGCGCCGACAGCACGCGCAGCGTGCGGTTGCGGTCGTCGAAGCGGTTGGTGAGGTAGTCGGGCAGGGTCAGCGCATTGCCCGTGCGCTCGGTGTAGACGCGCAGCGGGCCTGCGACGTAGCGCCAGTTGAGCCAGGCACCCAGGGTCAGGCCGATCGCGATCCAGGCTTCGGCCAGGCCGCTTGCATACAGCGCGCCGGGCAGGCCCATCATCAGCCAGCCGCTCATGTCCGATGCGCCGGCCGACAGCGCGGTCACGGTCGGGCTGAGCCGTCGGCCGCCAAGGATGTAGTCGTCGAAGTTCTTGGTCGAGCGCCAGGCGTAGTAGCCGATCAGCACCATTCCGGCGAGATAGACGAGAAAGGTGACGATGAGCGGCGTGCTGGACTGGATCATGGGCGCAGGATTCCCCCCGGTTGGTGCCACCGCCCCACTGGCGCCAGCGCGGGCAGCCTAACGCAGGCATGCCGGGATGCACACCGGCCAGGCCGCACGGGGTGCCGCGATGGGCGCTCAGGCGTCGTCGGGCCAGGCGATGGCCGGCGCGGGGGTCGCGGTGCGCGGCTCCGGCACCGCGTCCACCGCTGCCCAGAGCCTCAGCGCGTCGATGGTGGCGGCCACGTCGTGCACGCGCAGCAGCATCGCGCCGCGCTGCGCGGCGACAAGGTGCGCGGCCACGGAACCGTGCACGCGCTGGCGCGGATCGTCGCGCCCGGTGACCTCGCCGATGCTGCGCTTCCGCGACAGGCCGGCAAGCATCGGCACGCCGAGTTCGATGAAGCGTTCGAAGCGTGCCAGCAAGGTCATGTTGTGCGCGGTGGTCTTGCCGAAGCCGAAGCCGGGGTCGGCGACGATGCGCTTGCGCGGGATGCCGGCCATCTCGGCGGCGAAGATGCGCTCGGCGAGGAAGCGGTGCACCTCGGCGACCACGTCGTCGTAGTCCGGCGACTCCTGCATCGAACGCGGTTCGCCGAGCATGTGCATGAGCACCACGGGCACGCCGAGCGCGGCGGCCGCGTCCAGCGCGCCCTCGGCGCGCAGCGCGCGGATATCGTTGATCATCCCGGCACCGGCTTCGACCGCGGCGCGCATCACCTCCGGGCGCCAGGTGTCGATGCTGACCGGGAGCGGGGTCTCGCGGGACAGGCGCTCGATCACCGGGACCACACGGCGGATTTCCTCCTCCGCACCGATGCTTTCGGATCCGGGGCGCGTGGATTCGCCGCCGACGTCGAGGATGTCCGCGCCCTCGGCCGCCAGCTGCAGGCCGTGCGCGACGGCGGCTTCGAGGTCGAAATGCTCGCCGCCGTCGGAAAACGAATCCGGGGTGACGTTTACGATGCCCATCACCCGCGGGCGGTCGAGGCGCAGGGGGCGGCCGGCGCAGTCGAGGGTAAGGACGGTGTCGAACATGCACGGACTCCCTGGCGACGGTGGCCGATTATCGCCCGTAACCCGGACTCCGGAATGGGAATGGCGCGGCATTGATACTCTCGGGCGCCGGGTGCCAGGGCCCTTGAGTGCTCATGTCCCCCGGCGCTGGCCTGCGGCCAGCGCCTCCTCCTTTACTTCGCTCTCAAGGGCCCTGGCACCCGGTGCGCAGCAGTACGCGGGGGCCCGGGAGCAAAAAGCCGGGGGTCGTGCGCACTCCAGCCGAAGCCGAGCCCCGCCGTGGCCGGGAGGCCTTCGCGGGGAAGTAAAGGAGGAGGCATCCGCCGCCAGGCGGATGCCGGGGGACATGAGCCGCGAAGGCCTCCCGGCCGCGGCGGGGCCCTCCAGGTCACGGCAAGGCGTAGCGAAAGAAGCAGACACCCGTCGTCGAAACCGTTCCCCCGGAGTTGGGAGATGAACCGAAAGAAAGCCGCGCCCGGAGGCGCGGCTTCGCGGGATGGCCGGCATGGTGATCGCGGCTATAGCCGCTCCCACCTTTTGCCTCAGGCCTGCGGCGCGGGGTCGGCGATCGGCGGCAGCGGATGCTTGCTGCCTGCGTCGTCGTCGTCGCCCTTGGGCTCCGGCTTGGTCCAGCCGATCGGCGGCGGCGGATCGCGGCCTTCCATGATGGCGTCGATCTGCGGCACGTCGATGGTCTCGTACTCGAGCAGCAGCTTGGCCATCGTGTGCAGCTTGTCGAGGTGTTCGGTGAGGATGGCCTTGGTGCGGTTGTAGGCCTTGTCGAGGATCTCGCGCACTTCCTCGTCGATCCTGCGCGCGGTCTCGTCGGACACGCTCTTGTGCTGCGTGACCGAGCGGCCCAGGAACACCTCGTCCTCTTCCTCGCCGTAGGCGATCGGGCCGAGCTCTTCCGACAGGCCCCACTTGGTGACCATGGCGCGGGCCATCTTGGTGGCACGTTCGATGTCGTTGGAGGCGCCCGTGGTGACCTTGTCGGTGCCAAAGATCAGCTCTTCCGCCACGCGGCCGCCGTACAGCGTCGCCAGGCGACTGTGCAGGCTTTCACGGGTGGAGCTGTAGCGGTCGCCCTCCGGCAGGAACTGGGTCACGCCCAGCGCGCGGCCGCGCGGGATGATCGTGACCTTGTAGACCGGATCGTGGTCGGGCACCAGGCGGCCGACGATGGCGTGGCCGGCCTCGTGGTAGGCGGTATTGGTCTTCTCTTCCTCGCTCATGGCCATCGAGCGGCGCTCGGAGCCCATCAGGATCTTGTCCCGCGCCTTGTCGAAGTGCTCCATGCGCACTTCTTTGGCGTTCTCGCGCGCGGCGAACAGCGCCGCCTCGTTGACGAGGTTGGCGAGGTCGGCGCCGGAGAAGCCCGGCGTGCCACGCGCGACCACCATCGGCTCGACGTCGTCGGCCCGCGGCACCTTGCGCATGTGCACCTGCAGGATCTGCTCGCGGCCGCGCACGTCGGGCAGGCCCACCATCACCTGGCGGTCGAAGCGGCCCGGGCGCAGCAGCGCCGGATCGAGCACGTCGGGACGGTTGGTGGCGGCGACCACGATCACGCCCTCGCCGCCCTCGAAGCCGTCCATCTCGACCAGCAGCTGGTTCAGCGTCTGCTCGCGTTCGTCGTGCCCGCCGCCCAGGCCGGCGCCGCGATGACGGCCGACGGCGTCGATCTCGTCGATGAAGATGATGCACGGGGCATGCTTCTTGGCCTGCTCGAACATGTCGCGCACGCGCGACGCGCCGACGCCGACGAACATCTCGACGAAGTCGGAACCGGAAATCGAGAAGAACGGCACCTTGGCCTCGCCGGCGATCGCCTTGGCCAGCAGCGTCTTGCCGGTGCCGGGCGGGCCGACCATCAGCACGCCGCGCGGGATCTTGCCGCCGAGTTTCTGGAAGCGCGAGGGATCGCGCAGGAACTCGACCAGCTCGGACACTTCTTCCTTGGCCTCGTCGCAGCCGGCGACGTCGGCGAAGGTGACCTTGACCTGGTCGTCGCTGAGCAGCTTGGCGCGCGAGCGACCGAAGGACATCGCACCCTTGCTGCCACCCTGCTGCATCTGCCGCATCATGAAGAACCAGAAGCCGATGATCAGCAGCACCGGCAGGAAGTTGAGCAGCAGCGACCACAGCGTGATGCCCGACTCCGGCGGCGCCTGCTTGATCTCCACGCTGTGGTTCATCAGGTCGTCGACCATGCGCTCGTCGCGGCGCGGCGCGGTGGTGATGCCGCTGGTGCCGTCCTTGCGCTGGAACTGGACCGAGCGCTCGTCGCTGGCGATGTCCACGGACTTGATTCGATCCGTGCGGACCTCGGTCATGAACTGCGAGTACATGACCTCCTGGCTGGCGGGCACGTTCGGGCTGAAGCTGTTGAAGACCACCATCAGCACGACGGCGACCACCACCCACAGCATCAGATTCTTGACCAGGTCGTTCATTCTAAATTCTGCTCCGCGGCAACGCCGCTAGGTTACTTGATCCGTTCCAGCTTGCCCTGCGCCAACGCATAGACTTCCGGTGAACGCTGGCGCGAGGCCGCCGGCTTGCGGACCGCGACTTTCGCGTACCGCCGGCGCAGCTCGCGCACGTAGTCGTCGAACCCGGCCCCGTGGAACAGCTTGATCAGGAGGGCGCCGCCCGGCCGCAGGTGCCGATCGGCGAAATCCATCGCAAGCTCGGCCAGGTGCATGGCCCGCGGCTGGTCGACGGCTGCTACACCACTCTTGTTGGGGGCCATGTCGGACAAGACAAGGTCCACTGGTGCCTCTTCAAGCATGGATTCCAGCCGTGAGAGCACCATATCGTCCCGGAAATCGCCATGAAGGAACTCGACGCCGGCGAGCGGCGGCATGTCCAGGATGTCCAGGGCGATCACCCGGCCGCCGTCGCCCAGGGCCTTGCGGACCCATTGCGACCAGCCCCCGGGGGCGGCGCCAAGGTCGACCACGGTCATGCCCGGCTTCAGCAGGCGGTCGCGGGCGACCAGCTCCTCGAGCTTGTACGCGGCCCGCGAGCGCATGCCCTCGGCCTGCGCCTTCTTCACGAAGGGGTCGGCGAAGTGCTCCTGGAGCCAGCGCTGGCTGCTTTTACTGCGGGTGGCCATCGCCTGGGAACGGAGCAACGCGGGCCGCCATGATACCCTGCGTGGCCTTCCGCACCTGACTGCCGCCCACATGACCGTCGACCTAACCGCCGCCCAGATCCGCTTCCTGCGCGGCCAGGCCCACGGGCTCAAGGCGATGCTCCAGGTCGGCGGCAAGGGCCTGACCGACACCCTGGTGTCCGAGGTCGAGGGCGCGCTGGAGCACCACGAACTGATCAAGGTGAAGGTCGCCGCGGCCGACCGCGAGGCGCGCGACGCCCTGGTGGGCGCGCTGGCCGAGCGCAGCGGCGCCGTGCTGGTGCAGCGCATCGGCCACGTGGCCGTGCTCTACCGGCCCAACAGCGAGAAGCGCCAGATTATCCTGCCGCGAGGCTGAGTCCGGGAGGGCACACGATGGATCTCGTCCAGGAGCGCCCGGATTACGACTACGTGCTGCGCGCCGCCGACGGCAGCTCGGCCCTGGTCAACGACCGCCAGCTCGGGTCCAGCTTCATCCTCGCGCCCGACCGCCTGGTCGAGGACTGGGCGGCCGCGCCCATCACCGAGCTGACGCCGGAACAGCTCGAACCCCTGCTCGCGCTCGAACCCGAAGTGCTGGTGATCGGCACCGGCGATGCGCAGGGATTCCCTCCGCCGCGCACCCTTGCCGCCTGCCTGGCGCGCGGCGTGGGCCTGGAAGCGATGAACAACGCCGCCGCGGCGCGAACCTTCAACGTGCTGGCCAGTGAAGGCCGGCGCGTGGTGGCCGGCTTCATCCTCTCCGACGCCTGAGCGTCCGGACTTCGCCGTCGCGCTCAGCGCCGCGGCAGGTAGCGCAGCGGATCGACCGGCTTGCCGTTGTAGCGGATCTCGAAGTGCAGCATGTCGCGGTCGGCGCCGGTGCGGCCCATTTCCGCGATCTGCTGGCCCACGCGCACGCGGTCGCCCTCGCCTACCAGGCGCTTGCGGTTGTGGCCATAGGCCGACAGCCACTGCTCGTCGTGCTTGATGATGACCAGTTCGCCGTAGCCGACCAGTCCGGAACCCGAGTACACGACCACGCCGTCGCCGGCTGCGCGCACCGCCTGTCCGGCCGAACCCGCGACACCGACGCCCTGGCGCGTGGGGTCGCCCTCGACATAGCGGCTGACCAGTTGCCCGTCTGCGGGCCAGCGCCAGGACACCGCGCTGCTCGCCGGCGCCGACCCCGTGGGCTGCGGCGGGGCCTGCGTGGGCTGCACGGTCTTGCCTCGGCTGTCGGTCACCGGACGCGAGGTGCCGCTGGAACGCCCGCCGGCCGCGGGGGACGTGCCTGCCGTGCGCGTGCTGCCGCCGGAACCCGATGACGGGTACAGGCGCAGCCTCTGCCCCGGGTAGATCGTGTATGGCGCCGGGATGCCGTTCCACATCGCCAGGTCCAGCGGGCTGATGCCGTTGTTGACCGCCAGCCGGTAGAGGTTGTCGCCCTTGCGCACGGCCACCGTCTGCCCCGGCTTCGGCGCCGACGCACGGGTCGAAGATCCGCCCTCCCGGACCACCTTGCTCGTGCCGCAGCCGGCAAGCGCCAGCATCAGTGCGACGGCGGGGACCAGGGCGATGCGGGCGTTGCGACGGATCGGGAGCATGCGCGAGGGGACCTCCAGGCTGGGCATGGCGTGTGGGTTCAACCCGCGAAGCGCTGCCACAGATGCTGCAGGGCCAGTCCGCCGCCGCCGATCAGCACGCTGAAATAGATCACGGTGCCGATCGTGGCGAGGTGGCCGAGCAGCACCGCACCGCCATCGCGCTGGATGAAGCCGACAGCGTAAAGCAGCAGCGCGATTCCGGGGATGGTATTGCTGAACGGGACGAATCCGAACGGCGCCATCAGCAGCAGCGCGGCGAAGATGAAGGCGAGGTCGTTGAATACCCGCTGCGCGCGTCCGTCGACCGCCGCGGCCATGCGGTGCGGACGGCTGATGCGCTCGAGCCTGTGCACCCAGGACATGCCGGCGGTGAGCGCGGGGCGCAGGCGGTCGGCGGGCAGCTGTCGCTCGGCGAGCTTCTTCGGAATCCACAGCGGCCGCCCGGACAGGCGGCTGATCCCGACCAGCAGGATCGCCGCGCCGAACACCGTGCTCACGCCCGGGATCGATACCGGGATCAGGAACACCAGGGTCAGCAGCATCGACAGCACCAGCAGGCCTTCGTCGCCGATGACGGCAAGCAGCTCGCCGAGGCTCATCGACCCCCTTGGCAGGCGCTCGACGATCCCCTCGAGCTGGCTGCGCAGGGATTCGTCGCCGGCGCCGCCGGAGGGTGTCACGGGTATGGTCATGCGTTCAGTCCACGAGTCCGGAAAGTAGGGGCACGAAGGCGACGCTCGCCAGCGTGTCCTGCGTGATGTGGCCTTCGGCGTCCTTGCGCAGGCGCAGCAGCGACTGCCCGCCGCCGGCGCCCACCGGTGCCACCAGCACGCCGCCGGGAGCCAACTGGGCGGTCAGCGCATCGACCAGCGCCGGTGCGCCGGCGGTGACCAGGATGCCGTCGAACGGCGCCTCTTCCGGCCAGCCGACGCGGCCGTCGTCGTGCTTGCTGCGCACGTTGAGTCCGAGCGAACGGAAGCGCTTGCGCGCCACCCGCAGCAGGTCGCCGATGCGTTCGACCGTGAACACCTCCAGCCCGAGCGCGCCGAGGATCGCGGCCTGGTAGCCGGAACCGGTGCCGACCTCGAGCACGCGCCTGGGCTGCGCGCCGTCGAACAGGGCTTCGGTCATCTTCGCCACCACCCAGGGCTGGGAGATGGTCTGGCCGTGGCCGATCGGCAGCGCGGTGTCCTCGTAGGCGCGGGTGGCCAGCGCCTCATCGATGAACAGATGCCGCGGCACGACGCGGATGGCATTGAGCACCCGCTCGTCGGTGATGCCGTTGCCGCGCAGGCGCTCGATCAGGCGATCGCGCACGCGCTGCGATGTCATGCCCACGCCCAGCGCTTCGGGCTGCAGCCGCAGGCGCGGCGTCATGCCTGGCCTCCGTTGCGCAGGGCTTCTTCGAGGCCACCGACCCAGGCGGCGACCTGCTCGAGCGCCTGGTAACGCGTCAGGTCGACCTGGATGGGGGTGATCGCGATGTGCTTCGTACGCACGGCGTGGAAGTCGGTGCCGGGACCCGAGTCCTGCTCGGCGCCGGCGCCGCCGATCCACCAGAAATGGCGGCCCCGCGGGTCCTGCGCCGGGACGCAGGCCTCGGCGCGGTGGCGGTTGCCCAGGCGCGTGACTTCGAAGCCCTCGATCTCCGACCACGGCAGGTCGGGCACGTTGACGTTGAGGATGGTGTCGGCCGGCAGCGGGTCGGCCTTCAGGCGGGCGACGATCTCGACCGCCGCGCGCGCCGCGGATTCGTAGTGCAGGCCGACGTGGTCGCGCGTCACCAGCGAGACCGCCACCGCGGGCAGGCCGAGGAAGCGGCCTTCCATCGCCGCGGCGACGGTGCCCGAGTAGATGACATCGTCACCAAGGTTGGCGGTGTTGTTGATCCCGGAAACCACGATGTCCGGGTCGTCCTCGAGCAGGCCGGTGATGGCGACGTGGACGCAGTCGGTCGGCGTGCCGTGGATGCGCCAGGTGGACGCGTCCAGCTGCACGGCCTGCAGCGGCAGGTCGAGGGTGAGGGAATTGCTGGCGCCGGAGCGGTCGCGATCGGGGGCGACGACGGTGACCTCGTGGCCGGCGGCACGCAGGCCTTCGGCGAGCGCGCTGATGCCGGGGGCGTCGACGCCGTCGTCGTTGCTAACGAGGATTTTCATTGCGTCGATGATAACGGAACGCGACGCCCGGGGTCCCTCGCGCTAGGCTTGCAACATGGTCGGAGCGGGCGGAAAACACGACGACGAGGATGACGACGCGGCGCTGTTCCGCGCCGCGGTCGGCCCGGTGCGCGAATTGCCCGCGACCCCCGCGCCACCCGGGCGCCCCCGGCCGCGACCACGGGCACGCATGGCCGAACGCGACGAAGCGCAGGCGCGCGAGGACTTCCGCCTCGGCCGCGGCGAGGCCTTCGCGATCGAACGCGGCGACGTGATCTCGCACCGGCGCGAGCAGGTGCCGCCACGCACATTCAGGCGCCTGGCACAGGGGCTGTACGCCGCCCAGGACGAACTCGACCTGCATCACGCCGATGCGGGCACCGCCGAAACCCTGCTGCGCCGTTTCCTCGCCGAGGCACGCGACGCCGGCCACGGCTGCGTGCGCGTGGTCCACGGCAAGGGCATCAATTCCACCGACAGCCTGCCGGTGCTGAAGAACGTGGTCGACCGCGTCCTGCGCCACCGCGCGGACGTGCTCGCCTTCCATTCCGCGCCGCCCACCCAGGGCGGGACCGGCGCGGTGCTGGTGCTGCTGGCCCGGCGCTGAGCTACTGGGCCTCGACTCCGCCGTCGCTGTCGCTGTCGGCGCCGACGCGCTTGGTCGGCGGATTGAACCAGCGCACGCTCACGCCGCGGCGGCGCGCCACTCGTTCCACTATCGCCACGTACTCGGCGTCCTGCACTACATGGTCCGGCGCCTGGTAGGGTTGCGGCGCTGCTTTCGACGCCATGCCCCCGCCGCTGGCGCAGGCCGCGAGCAATACGGCCGAGGTTGCGATCAGGGCTGCCTGGGTTCTGGTTTTCATGGGATGCCCTCCGTGATTGCGTGCCGCCACCAGCGGCCCGCATACCACCTCTATACCCGCCGCTGACACCTTGCCAGTGCCCCGGCGGGCTTTCCGACAGGCGGCACTTCAGGTGGTGCCGGCATCGTCGACCGCACCCAGTTCCGCGAGGACCGAGGTGGCGTAGGTGCCGGGCGGCAGGCCGAACCCGAGCTCCAGCACGTCTCCGGCCAGCCAGCGCCAGGCCAGGCCATCGGGCCGCAGCCGGGTCGCGCGCCGTTCCTGCCGCAGGCCCTCGGCCTCCAGCCCGGCACGCAGCGCGAGACTGTCGCCATCGACCAGCGCAAGCAGTTCCAGGGCTCGCGCCTCGCCTTCGCTCCGCAGTTGGCCCCGTCCCCACAGCGGCGCACTGGGATGGATGTCGAAGGCATCCAGCCGCGCCGCCAGCGCATCGCTCCAGGGTTCGGGTCCGAACACGCTGCGGCTGCCGTCGAGCACCCACACCTCGCCGGCCAGGCCGCGGTCCCAGCGCCCCGACTCCACGCGCGCGGCGAGCACGCGGTTGAACAGCGCCGAACGCGCCGCCGACAGCAGCAGCGCGCGCTCGTCGCGGCGCACCCGCATCCCGTCGAACATGCGCCGCGCCTTGTCGACGTTGCCGCCGCCGCGCCCGAAGCGCTGCACGCCGAAGTAGTTGGGAACGCCGCGGGCGGCGATGTCCTGCAGGCGCGCGTCGATGGTGGCGGCATCGCCTTCGACATCGCGCAGCACCAGCACGAAGCGGTTCCCGGCCAGCGCGCCGCGGGGCAGCTTGCGCACATGCCGGGCGTGGTCGAGCACGCGGAGCGCCTGCCCGGTGGCGGGATCGTCGCGTTCGAGCGTCGCGATCTCCGGCGCCTCCCGTCCCGGCATCTGCACGCTGAAACGCTGCCGTGTCACCGCGTGGCGGTCCTTGAGGCCTGCGTAGCCGACCGCGCGCTCATCCACACCGGCCCACTCGGCAAGCAGGCGCGCGACGAAGGCGGTGTTCATGCCGCGCTTCTCGATCGTCAGCAGCAGGTGCTCGCCGGCACCGCTGGCTTCGAAGCCGGTGATCTCGGTGACGTCGAAGTCTTCCGGCGCGACCCGGATCCGCGCGCCCAGCACCGGCGCGCCGTGGGCGCGCGGAAGATCCATGCTCACCGGCGCCGGCCTGCCTGTGCGCGCGGCAGCGTCGCTTCGCTCACGCCGCCACGAGCAGGCACACCGCGTGCGCGGCGATGCCCTCTTCGCGGCCGATGAAGCCCAGGCGCTCGCTGGTGGTGGCCTTGACGCTGACCGCGTCCAGCGCGACGCCGAGGTCGGCGGCGATCGCCTCGCGCATCGCCTGCGCGTGCGGACCGATCTTCGGCCGCTCGCAGACCACGGTGGCATCGACGTTTCCGGCCTTCCAGCCGCGCTCCGCCGCGAGGACCACGCAGTGGCGCAGCAGTGCGCGGCTGTCGGCGCCCTTCCAGCGCTCGTCCGACGGCGGGAAATGCACGCCGATGTCGCCCAGCGCCAGCGCGCCGAGAATGGCGTCGCACAGCGCATGCAGGATCACGTCGCCGTCGCTGTGCGCGACCAGGCCGCGGCCGTGCGGCACGCGCACGCCGCCGAGCATCACATGGTCGCCGTCGCCGAAGGCGTGGACATCGTAGCCGTGGCCGATACGGATGGTCATGCGTCCTCCCCCGCCGCGCGCCGCGCGAGCAGGAATTCGAAATAGGCCAGGTCGGCCGGGGTCGTGACCTTGATGTTGTCCGCAGCGCCCTCGACCAGCAGCGGGCGCGCGCCCTGGCGCTCCATGGCCATGGCTTCGTCGGTCACTTCGACGCCGTCGGCGGCGGCGGATTCCAATGCGCGGCCCAGCTGCAGGCGACGGAACAGCTGTGGCGTCAGCGCGCGCCACAGGCGATCGCGCGGCTCGGTGCGGTCGATGCCGCCGTCGTCGCCGGCACGCTTGAGCGTGTCCCGCACGGGGCTGGCGAGGATCGCGCCGACCGGATCCTCGCGGCCACGTTCGAGCAGCGCCGCCAGGTCGGCCGGACGCAGGTTGGGGCGCGCCGCATCGTGCACCAGCACGAAGGCATCGGCGCGCACGCTGTCGGGCAGCGCGGCCAGCCCGGCCAGCACCGATTCCGCGCGCGTGTCGCCGCCGGTGCAGGCAATGACCGGTCGGCCGCTGCCGTCGCTCCAGCCCGGCCAGCGGGAATCACCATCGGCCAGCACCAGCACCGCGCCCTCGACGCCGGGATGCGCGAACAGCGCACGCAGGCTGTGGGCGATCAGCGGCTCGCCGGCGACCTCAAGGTACTGCTTGGGCACCTCGCCGCCAAAGCGCGTGCCACGGCCGGCGGCCGGAACCACGACCCAGGTCATGGCGTCTCCTCTTCGTCATTGCCGGCCGCGGCCGGAGCCGTCGGCGGCGCGTGGTCGACCACGCGGTAGAAGGTCTCGCCGGGCTTGATCATGCCCAGCTCCGCGCGCGCGCGCTCCTCGATCGCGGCCTCGCCGGACTTGAGGTCGGCGACTTCGGCGGCCAGCGCGGCGTTGCGCTCGCGCAGGCCGTCGTTCTGGCGCGCCTGCTGCTCGACCTCGGCCTGCAGCGCGGCGACCTCATGGTTGCCGCCGCTGCCGAACCACAGCCGGTACTGCAGCCACGCCAGCAGCGCGACCAGCACCACCAGCACGATCCGCAGCGTGCGCATGGCCGTTCCGTCAGCGCTTCAGCGACACGAAGGCGTCGCGACCGGCAAAGCGCGCGTCCGCGCCGAGAGACTCCTCGATGCGCAGCAGCTGGTTGTACTTCGCCACGCGGTCGCTGCGGCACAGCGAGCCGGTCTTGATCTGGGTGGCCGTGGTCGCCACCGCGATGTCGGCAATGGTGGTGTCCTCGGTCTCGCCGGAGCGGTGCGAGACGACCGCGGCATAGCCGGCGGCATCGGCCATGGCGATCGCTTCCAGCGTCTCGGTCAGGGTGCCGATCTGGTTGACCTTGATCAGGATGGCGTTGGCGGTGCCGGTGTCGATGCCCTGGCGGAAGATCGACGGATTGGTCACGAACAGGTCGTCGCCGACCAGCTGCACGCGGTCGCCCAGGCGCTGCGTGAGCAGCTTCCAGCCGTCCCAGTCGGCCTCGGCCATGCCGTCCTCGATGGTGACGATCGGGTACTGGTCGCTCCACGAGGCCAGGAAGTCGGTGAACTGCTCCGCCGACAGGCGCTTGCCCTCGCCGACCAGGTGGTACTTGCCGTTGTCGTAGAACTCGCTGGAGGCGACGTCGAGGCCGAGCAGCACGTCGTCGCCGGCGCGGTAGCCGGCCTTGCCGATGGCTTCGAGGATGGTGTCGAGCGCCTCGACGTTGCTGCGCAGGTCGGGCGCGAAGCCGCCCTCGTCGCCGACGGCCGTGCTCAGGCCATGGCCCTTCAGCACCGACTTCAGCGCGTGGAAGATCTCGGTGCCGGCGCGCAGGCTCTCGGAGAACGAATCGAAGCCCACCGGCAGCACCATGAACTCCTGCAGGTCGACGTTGTTGTCGGCGTGCGCGCCGCCGTTGATGATGTTCATCATCGGCACCGGCAGCACCGGCGCGCGGTCACCGGCCAGCAGCTGCCACAGCGGGATCCGGCGCGAAGCCGCCACCGCGTGCGCCGCCGCCATCGAAACGCCCAGCAGCGCGTTGGCGCCCAGCCGGCCCTTGTTGTCGGTGCCGTCGAGGTCGATCAGGCGCTTGTCCAGGCCGGCCTGGTCGGCCGCGTCGAAACCCTTGAGCGCATCCGCGATCGCCCCGTTGACGTTGGCCACCGCCTGCGTCACGCCCTTGCCGAGATAGCGCGTCTTGTCGCCATCGCGCAGCTCCACCGCCTCGCGGGTACCGGTCGATGCGCCCGACGGCACCATGGCGCGTCCGAACCCGCCATCGGCGAGGGTCACCTCGGCTTCAAGCGTGGGATTGCCACGGCTGTCGAGGATTTCACGGGCATGGATCTTGGCGATGTTGGTCATGGGCTGGTTTTGTCGCTTCGTAAGGGGATATCGGGGAAAGGCTTACCACGGATGACGCGGATGCCGCGGATTTACGCGGATCAGATCTGGAATGGGTCAAAGGGCACGCCCCGCCCATTCTTTTTATTTCAGTTTGCTTCTTCGTTCTCTTCTGCCTGCGCTCCGCACGTTTCTCGCCTCGGCCTGATCCGCGTAAATCCGCGCTAATCCGCGTCATCCGTGGTAACGCTTTTTTTCAAATCCCACTTTCCATAAACCCCGCACGCTTGGTCACGGCATCCAGCTCCAGCATGGTTTCAAGCAGGGCGCGCATCTTGTCGAGCGGCCAGGCGTTGGGGCCGTCGCTGAGGGCCTTGGCGGGGTCGGGGTGGGTTTCCATGAAGACGCCGGCGACGCCCACGGCGATGGCCGCGCGCGCCAGCACCGGCACGAACTCGCGCTGACCGCCGCTGGAGGTGCCCTGCCCGCCCGGCAGCTGCACCGAGTGGGTGGCGTCGAACACGACCGGGCAGCCGGTGTCGCGCATCACCGCAAGGGAGCGCATGTCGCTGACCAGGTTGTTGTAGCCGAAGCTGGCGCCGCGCTCGCAGACCATGATGTCCTGGTTGCCGGTGGACTTGGCCTTCTCGACCACGGGCTTCATGTCCCAGGGCGACAGGAACTGGCCCTTCTTGATGTTCACCGGCTTGCCGGCGGCGCAGACCTTCGTGATGAAGTCGGTCTGGCGCACCAGGAAGGCCGGCGTCTGCAGCACGTCGACCACGCTGGCCACCTCGTCCATCGGCGTGTACTCGTGGACGTCGGTCAGCACCGGCACGCCGATCTGCCGCTTCACCTCGCCCAGCACGCGCAGGCCTTCCTCCATGCCGGGACCGCGGAAGGCGGTGCCCGACGTGCGGTTGGCCTTGTCGAAGCTCGACTTGAAGATGAAGTTGATGCCCAGCGCCGAGGTGATCTCCTTCAGCTGCCCCGCGACATCAAGCTGCAGCTGCTCGCTCTCGACCACGCAGGGCCCGGCGATCAGGAAAAACGGCTGGTCGAGACCGACTTCGAATCCACAAAGTTTCATTGAGAAGCCTTTTTTTGCCACGGATTTACGCGGATAAAAGCGGATAAGGTAAAGGTCTTTCCTGCCGCCATTGCAAGACCGTACGCTAGGTTACTTGCGTAACAATCGGGAAGAGCAGAAGCCTGATCCGCGTAATCCGCGTAAATCCGTGGCTAAAAATGCTCATGCCGTTGCTTCTTTCAACAGCTTCCCGCCAGCCTTGCGCTCGCGCGCGGCGCGGACGAAGCCGATGAAGAGGGGGTGGCCGCCGCGCGGGGTGGACTGGAACTCGGGATGCGCCTGGCAGGCGATGAACCAGGGGTGGTCGGCCAGCTCCACCATTTCGACCAGCAGGTCGTCCATGGACTTGGCGCTGATCACCAGGCCGGCATCTTCCAGCTGGGTGCGATAGCGGTTGTTGAACTCGTAGCGGTGGCGGTGGCGTTCGGCCACGACGTCCTGGCCGTAGATCGCGCGCGCCTTCGTGCCCGGCTTCAGGCGCTGCTCCTGCAGGCCCAGGCGCATGGTGCCGCCGAGGTCGCTTTCTTCGCTGCGGCGCTGGACTTCGCCGGCCTGGGTGCGCCACTCGGTGATCAGGCCGATCACCGGATGCGGGGTCTTGCGGTCGTTCTCGGTGCTGTTGGCGCCCTCGAGCCCGGCCATGTTGCGGGCCACGTCGACCACGGCGGCCTGCATGCCGTAGCAGATGCCCAAGTACGGCAGGCCGACCTCGCGCGCATGCTGCGAGGTCAGCACCTTGCCTTCGAAGCCGCGGTCGCCGAAGCCGCCCGGTACCAGCACGCCGTCGACGCCGGCCAGCACCTCCGCGGCGCCGTCGCGCTCGACGTCCTGCGATTCCACCCACTTCAGGTTCACGCGGGTGCGCTGGCGGATGCCGCCGTGGCGCAGGGCCTCGGCAACCGACTTGTAGGCGTCCTTGTGGTCGACGTACTTGCCGACGACGGCGATCGTGACCTCGTCGATCGGATACTCGGTGGCGTCGACCACCGCCTCCCATTCCGAGAGATCCGCCACCGCGGCGGCCTTGCCCTCCAGGCGCAGGCGCTCGAGCACGATCGCGTCCAGGCCCTGGAGGTGCTGCCACATCGGGATCTTGTAGATGTTGTCCAGGTCCACCACCGAGATCACCGCCTTCTCGGAGACGTTGGTGAACAGGGCGATCTTGCGGCGCTCGCTGTCGGGCAGTGGCTGCTCGCTGCGGCACAGCAGCACGTCGGGCTGGATGCCGATCGAGCGCAGCTCCTTCACCGAGTGCTGGGTGGGCTTGGTCTTGAGCTCACCGGCGGCGGCGATGTACGGCACCAGGGTCAGGTGCATGAACAGCGCCTTGTCGGGCCCGCGTTCGGTGCGGATCTGGCGGATCGCCTCGAGGAAGGGCAGCGATTCGATGTCGCCGACCGTGCCACCGATCTCCACCAGGGCGACGTCGTAGCCCTGGGTGGCGGTGTCGATACAGCGCTTGATCTCGTCGGTGATGTGCGGAATCACCTGCACCGTGGCGCCCAGGTAGTCGCCGCGGCGCTCCTTGCGGATCACGCGCTCGTAGATCTTGCCGGCGGTGATCGAGTTCTTGCCCGACAGGCGGACATTGACGAAGCGCTCGTAGTGGCCAAGGTCGAGGTCGGTCTCGGCGCCGTCGTCGGTCACGTAGACCTCGCCGTGCTGGAACGGGCTCATGGTGCCGGGGTCGACGTTGATGTAGGGGTCGAGCTTCATCATCGTCACCCGCAGGCCCCGGGCTTCGAGGACGGCCGCGAGCGACGCCGCCGAGATGCCCTTGCCCAGCGAGGACACCACGCCGCCGGTGACGAAAATGAGGGGAGTCATGGTCATGCTGCCGCAGGAAAGCCATAGTCTAGCGGCTGGCGGTTGCAGGAGCGACCGCTTGACAGGCGGCTGCGATCAATATGCGCCTTGACCCGCCCCCGGCAGGCCGCCATTCTGGTCGGCTTCCCCTACGCAGTCCCTGCCCCACGCCCGCGATGAGTTCACGCTACGACGCCGCCGACATCGAAGTCCTGTCCGGCCTGGACCCGGTCAAGCGCCGGCCAGGCATGTACACCGACACCACCCGTCCCAACCACCTGGCGCAGGAGGTGGTCGACAACGCCGTCGACGAGGCCCTGGCCGGCCACGCGCGCGCGATCGCCGTGACCATGTTCAAGGACGGCAGCTGCGAGGTCTCCGATGACGGCCGCGGCATGCCGGTGGACATCCATCCGGAGGAAAAGGTGCCGGGCGTGGAGCTGATCCTGACCCGCCTGCACGCGGGCGGGAAGTTCAGCAACCGCAACTACGCGTTCTCCGGCGGCCTGCATGGCGTGGGCGTCAGCGTGGTCAACGCGCTGTCGACCCTGGTCGAGATCCACATCAAGCGCGACGGCAGCGAGTACCGCATGGCCTTCCGCGACGGCGACCCGGCCAGCGGGCTCGAGGTCGTGGGCGCGGTCGGCAAGCGCAACACCGGCACCCGGCTGCGCTTCTGGCCCGACCCGAAGTACTTCGATACGCCGAAATTCAACCTGCGTTCGCTGCGCCACCTGCTGCGCGCCAAGGCGGTGCTGTGCCCCGGCCTGACCGTGACCCTGTTCGACGAGGCCAGCGATGAACGCGACGAATGGCACTACGCCGATGGCCTGCGCGACTACCTCGCCGGCGAGCTGAGCGGGCGCGAATCGCTGCCGCCCGAGCTGTTCCTGGGCGGCCTGCGCAAGGACACCGAGATCGTGGACTGGGCCGCGGCCTGGATCCCGGAAGGCGAGCTGGTGCAGGAAAGCTACGTCAACCTGATCCCGACGACGCAGCACGGCACCCACGTCAACGGCCTGAGGTCCGGCTTCACCGATGCGCTGCGCAAGTTCTGCGAGATCCGCAGCCTGCTGCCGCGCGGCGTGAAGCTGGCGCCCGAAGACGTCTGGGACCGGGTCGCCTTCGTGCTCAGCCTGAAGATGAGCGACCCGCAGTTCAGCGGCCAGACCAAGGAGCGGCTGAGTTCGCGCCAGGCGGCGGGCTTCATCGAGGGCGCCGCCGAAGATGCGTTCACGCTGTGGCTCAACCAGCACGTCGAGCTGGGCGAGAAGATCGCGCAGTTGGCGATCGATCGCGCCAGCGCGCGCCTGAAGACCGAAAAGCAGATCACCCGCAAGAAGGTCACCCAGGGCCCGGCCCTGCCCGGCAAGCTGGCCGACTGCATCAGCCAGGACCTGTCGCGCACCGAGCTGTTCCTGGTCGAGGGCGATTCGGCCGGCGGCTCCGCCAAGCAGGCCCGCGACAAGGACTTCCAGGCGATCCTGCCGCTGCGCGGCAAGATCCTGAACACCTGGGAGGTCGCGTCCACCAGCGTGCTGGCCTCCGAGGAAGTGCACAACCTCGCCATCGCCATCGGCTGCGACCCGGGCAAGGACGACATCTCCGGCCTGCGCTACGGCAAGGTGGTGATCCTGGCCGACGCCGACTCCGACGGCCTGCACATCGCCACCCTGCTGGCGGCGCTGTTCCTGCGCCACTTCCCGGCGCTGGTGCGCGCCGGCCACATCTTCGTGGCGATGCCGCCGCTGTACCGCGTCGACATCGGCAAGCAGGTGTTCTATGCCCTGGACGAGGAAGAAAAGCGCCTGCTGCTGGAAAAGATCGCGCGCGAGGGCACGTCGAAGAAGGGCCCCAAGGGCACGGTCAACGTCACCCGCTTCAAGGGCCTGGGCGAAATGAACCCGCCGCAGCTGCGCGAGTCCACGATCCACCCCGATACCCGCCGCCTGGTGCAGCTGACCATCGACGATGCCGACCAGACGCGCTCGCTGATGGACATGCTGCTGGCCAAGAAGCGGGCGTCCGACCGCAAGTCGTGGCTCGAGGAAAAGGGCGACCTGGCCAGTCTCGAGGTCTGAACCAGCGGCACGCCCGGCCATTGCAGGAGCGGCTATGGCCGCGACTACCGGGGAGGCGGATGGTCGCAGCCGTGGCTGCTCCTACAGGAGTGTGGCTTCCAGCAGCGCGCGCAGCACCGGCTGCAACGCGGCAGCCTCCCCGGGCAGCCAGTCGAACGTGGCCTCGTCCATGTATGCGCGCTGCGCGATCTCGAGCTGCACCGCCTCGACACCCTGTTCGGGCTGGCCGTAGTGGCGGGTGATGTGGCCGCCCTTGAAGCGGCCGTTGGCGACCCAGTCGTAGCCGTCCTGCGTCGCCAGCACCAGGGCCAGGCGCTCGGCCAGCTCCGGCGAACAGCTGGTGCCGCTGGCGGTGCCGAGGTTGAGGTCGGGCAGGCGCCCGGGGAACAGCCAGGGCAGCTCGCCGCGGATCGAGTGGGCCTCCCACAGCACCACGCGGCCGTGCTCCTGCTTCAGGCGATCGATCTCCCCGCGCAGCGCCGCGTGGTAGGGCCGCCAGTACGCATCCACGCGCTGCCGCACCTCTTCCGGCACCGGTTCCTGTCCCTCCAGGTACACCGCGCTGCCGTCGAACTGGCGCACCGGGCACAGGCCGGTGGTGTTCTGCCCGGGGTAGAGCGAGGTGTCGTCCTCGCTGCGGTTGAGGTCGACCACGTAGCGCGAATGCGTCGGCACCAGGATCGAGGCGCCGAGATCGCGCGCGAAGTCGTACAGCAGCGCCACGTGCCAGTCGGTGTCGGGCACGCCGCGCGCGCTGGCGGTCAGGCGCCGTGCGATCGCGTCCGGGACGTGGGTGCCGTCGTGCGGCAGGCTGACGAGCAGCGGCGCGCTGCCGCGGTGCAAGGTGAAGATATCCATGCCCACGATCCTAACCGCTCAGCGCAGCAGCACGATCTCTTCGGCGCTGGTGGGGTGGATGGCGACGGTGGCGTGGAAGTCGGCCAGCGTCGCGCCCATCTTCACCGCCACCGCGAAGCCCTGCAGGATCTCGTCGGCGGCCTCGCCCACCAGGTGCAGGCCGACCACGCGCTTCTCTTCGCCCACGCAGACGGCCTTGAACATGCTGTGCTGCTGCACGTCGGCCAGGGCGTGCAGCATCGGCCGGAAGGTGGTGCGGTGGCAGCTCACCGCGTCGCCGCCGAAGCGCTCGCGGGCCTCGGCCTCGGTCAGCCCGACCCGGCCCAGCGGCGGGTGCGAGAACACCACGGTGGGCACGTTGCCGTGGTCGACGCAGGCGCCGGGCTCGCCGCCGAACACGCGGTCCATCAATCGCCGTCCCTCGGCGATCGCCACCGGCGTCAGTGCCAGGCGGCCGGTCACGTCGCCGACGGCGTAGATCTGCTCGGCGCTGGTGGACTGGAAGCCGTCGACCTCGATACGGCCGTCATCGGCAACGCGCACGCCGGCCGCTTCCAGGCCGAGGCCGTCGGTGTTCGGGCGGCGTCCGGTGGCGAGGATCACCGCGTCGAAGGGCTCGCCCGCGTCGCCATCCCTCTCGCGCAGGCGCACGCCGTCGCTGTCGCCGCCAGCCTCCAGCGCGGCCAGGGAATAGCCGAAGTGCAGCGCGATGCCCGACTGGTGCATGTTGCCCTGCAGGCGCTCGACCACGTCCGGATCGAAGCCCTTGAGCAGGCTGTCGCCGCGCACGAACAGTTCGACCTGGCAGCCCAGCCCCTGCATCACGCCGGCGAGTTCGACGCCGATGTAGCCACCGCCGATGATCGCCACCCGCCGCGGGGCCGCGGACAGCGCGAAGAAGCCGTCGGAATCGATGCCGAGCTCCACACCCGGGATGTCCGGCCTCACCGGGCTCCCACCGGTCGCCAGCAGGATGTGGGCTGCCTGCAGCTGGGTGCCATCGTCGCACTCCACCAGGCCGTCGCCGGCCAGGCGGCCGCGCGCGGGCAGCCGCACGATGCCGGCCTCGTCCAGGCGCTTGCGGTAGCTGGCGTGGATGTTGGCGATGTAGCGCTGGCGGCTCGCAACCAGCGTTTCCCAGTCCGGGCAGGCCGGCTCCACGGGAAAGCCCAGCGCCTGGGCCAGGCCGATGCGCGCGCCCAGGTCCGCGGCCAGCCACATCGCCTTCTTCGGCACGCAGCCGACGTTGACGCAGGTGCCGCCGAGTTCGCCCGGTTCCAGCAGTGCGACGCGCGCGCCATGGTTGGCGGCGCGAAAAGCCGCGGCCAGCCCGCCGGAGCCGCCGCCCACCACGGCCAGGTCGACGTGGATGCGTGCGCCGCTCACCGGAAGCGCTCGGGGGAGTACGGGGCCGGATCGATCCGCGGTTCGCGACCGCAGACCAGGTCGGCGACGAGTTGTCCGGTGGAAGGGCTCATGCTGACCCCGAGCATGCCATGGCCGGTCGCGACCCAGGCGTGACGGCGCCCCGGCACGCGGCCGATGATCGGCACGTCGTCGATGCTCAGCGGGCGCCAGCCGTACCACTCTTCATGCTTCACCGGGCCCACGGGCTCGTGCAGGAAGGCCGCCGCGCCGCGCTCCAGCGCGTCGAGCCGGCGGCGGTTGAGATCGGTGCTGTAGCCGGAGAACTCCATCGTGCTGCCGAGGCGGTAGCCGCTGCCCCAGGCGGTGACGCAGACGCCGGGCTCGTGCAGCGACAGCGCGCGCCGCGGCACCCGCGCCGGCCGGTCGTAGGTGATCGAGTAGCCCTTGCCCGGCTGCACCGGCAGCGCGCCCAGGCCGGCCGAACGCATCAGCGTGGGTGACCAGGCGCCGGTGGCCAGGACCACGTCGCGCGCGCGCAGCCTGCCGCGGCTGCCGTGCACGACCACGCCGTCGGCGTCCTCGTCGATGCCCTGCACTTCCCAGCCGTCCTCGATCACGCCGCCGAGCGCGCGCAGCGAGCGCGCCAGGCCGGCGACATAGCGGTCCGGGCGCAGGCTGGCATCGCCGGGGAAGCGGATCACGGCGTGGAGGCCGGGCTTCAGCGCGGGATCCGAACGCTCGTAGTCGCTGCCGGCGATCACCTCGGCGGCGATGCCGACCTCGGCCAGGTGCGGGATGTCGCGTGCGGCCTCGTCGAATCCCGACGCGGTCCGGAAGAGGTAATCCACGCCCTCCCCCGCGTATTCCGCGTCCGGCGCGTGGCGCGCCACCCAGTCGGGATAGGCGGTGATCGAATCGTTGAGGATGGCCGCGCGCGCGGCCAGCGCCGTGCGCCAGTCGCGGGCGTTGCAGCGCCGGGCAAAGCCGAACAGCCAGCGCCACAGTCCCGGGTCCAGCCGCGGCGCCACGTAGAACGGCGCATCGGGCGTCAGCATCCAGCGCAGCGCCTGGGTGATCGCGCCGGGCGCGGCCAGCGGCGCGGCGTGGCTGGGCGTCAGGGTCCCGCAGTTGCCGTGCGAACTGCCGCTGCCGACCGTCTTCGCCTCCAGCACGCGCACGCTGCGCCCGGCCTCGGCCAGGCACAGCGCCGTGCACAGTCCGATGACGCCGCCACCCACCACCACCACATCGACACGTTCGTCCATGGCGGAATTGTAGCGGCGCCCGGTCCCGTCAGTCGGCCTTGTCGGCGCCGGTACCGGCGTCGTCTGCAGCGGCGTCGGCCGGGTCCGCGCGTCCGGCATCGTCACCATGGTCATGGCCGCCGTCGCCGTGCACGTGGCCGTGCTCGATCTCGACCTTTTGCGCCTCGCGCACGTCGACGATCTCGACGTCGAAGTGCAGGTCCTTGCCGGCCATCGGATGGTTGAGGTCGACGTCGACCACGCTCATGCCGACCTTCTGGATGGTCACCGCGCGCGGGCCGAAGTTGGTGTTGAGCACCACCTGGTCGCCGACGGAGAGCTTCTGGCCGGTGAAATGCTTCTTCGGCACGCGCTGGGTGAGCCCGTCGCGACGCTCGCCATAGGCCTCGGCGGCCGGCACGTCGGCGCCGAAGCTGTCGCCGGCCACCCGGCCTTCCATCGCCTTCTCAAGACCGGGGATGATGTTGCCGTGGCCCAGCAGGATGGCCAGCGGCTGGCCGCTGTCCTTCGAACTCTCCACCGGCTCGCCGCCCTGTTCGGACACGGTGTAGTGGAAGCGGACGACGCGGTCTTTCTCGATCTTCATGGGTAATGGATCCGGTGGCGCGACACGCGGCCGCTTGTAAGGAAGGCAGGGGTTCGGCCAAGATGCCGACCGATGGGCAAGGCCACGCATTATCCAGACACCGGCCACCGGGCGCCAATCGCACTCGCGGGCCTGGTGGTCGTGCTCCTCGCCGCGGGCTGCGGTCGCGACGACATCCGACCCGCCCCGCCGCAGGCCGGCGTGGTCGGCCAGCGCGAGTGGCCGCAGGTCACGCCGGCCGACCCGGCCGCGGCCAACTCGGTGCTGATGCGTGCCATCAGCCTGGTCGGCACGCCCTACCGCTACGGTGGCAACACGCCCGACGGCGGCTTCGACTGCTCCGGCCTCGTCAACTACGTCTACAACGACATGCTCGACCTGAAGCTTCCACGCACCTCGCGCGACCTGGCCGCCTACCAGGGGCCGAAGATCGAACCGCGGAAGCTGGCCACCGCCGACCTGGTGTTCTTCGGCAGCGGCGGCAACGTCACCCACGTCGGGATCTACGTCGGCGAGGGACGCTTCGTCCACGCCCCCAGCACCGGAGGCACGGTGCGACTGGACCACCTGGACGGCAGCTATTGGCGGCGCAACTACAGCGGCGCAAAACGGATCCTGCGCTGAATCGCGGACACCGGGCACGACCGCATTCACGCTCGATGCACGAAAAATTAACAAACAGGACTGCGCTCTCGGTCACCATCCCGCGCTGCTGCTCTGACTTGTGAAAACCGCGTGACCTCTTCCGCACCGACCGGACTCCGTCGCCGCCCCGCCCCGCGGGTGCACTCCATCCTGTTCGCACTCCTGCTGCCATTCGCCGCGGCGCCTGCATTGGCCGCCCCGCTGGCGGCTGATTCCGCCGACCAGATGCTCGGCGGCTCCACCAGCCAGGCACTGGTGGGCAGCACCCTGGCACCCGACCGCAACATGCTCAGCGCCGCCGACGTCAACCAGCTGATCGAGGCCGGGGCCGCCGCCGGGCAGGACGAGCCGCCGAGCCGCATCCAGGCCCTGCTGCGCCGCGCCAAGGGCCTGCTCGGCACGCCCTACCGCTGGGGCGGCACCTCGCCGGACTCCGGCTTCGACTGCAGCGGCCTGGTGAACTACGTGTTCCGCACCACCCTGGGCATCGAACTGCCCCGCGTTTCGCGCGAGATGGCGAGCAACGGCGAGAAGATCGATCGCGCCGCGCTGGTCGCCGGCGACCTGGTGTTCTTCGGCCGCCGCGGCAAGCGCGTCGACCACGTCGGCATCTACGTCGGCGACGGCCAGTTCGTGCACGCCCCGCGCAGCGGCCGCGACGTGACCGTCTCGCGCCTGGACACCGGCTACTGGGCCGGCAGGTTCCTGCAGGCGCGTCGGGTCGAAGGCCTGCACAGCTGAGGCACGCCCCCGGCAAAGCGCTGTTTCGAAGGCCGCCCCAGGGCGGCCTTTTCGTATCCGCCGCGCCCGCGCTGCAGCGCGGCGTGCACGACACGGGGGCAGCGGGCGAAGCTCGCCCTGACTGGACACAAGGACGGAAGGGAGACCGATGCAGGCTTCGCTGCTGACCAACCTGCTCCTGCCGCTGGCGCTGGGCGTGATCATGCTCGGGCTCGGCATGGGCCTCACCATCGACGACTTCCGGCGCGTGGCGCGCTACCCAAAAGCAGTGCTCGTCGGCCTCGGGCTGCAGACCCTGGTGCTGCCCTGGGTGGCCTTCGGCCTGGCATTGGGCCTGGGGCTGTCGCCCGGACTGGCGGTCGGGCTGATGCTGCTGGCAGCCTCGCCGGGCGGTGCCACGGCCAACATCTACAGCCACCTCGCACGCGGCGATGTCGCGCTCAACATCACCCTCACCGCGATCAACAGCCTGCTCTGCCTGCTGACCCTGCCGGTGATCCTCAACCTCTCGCTGGAATACTTCATGGGCGCCGGCCAGTACGTGCCGCCGCCGGTGGCGAAGGTGGTCGAGGTCGGGATGATCATCCTGCTGCCGGTGGCCGCGGGCATGGTCGTGCGCCATTTCGCCCCGGCCTTCGCGGCGGCCTCCGCCAAGCCGCTGCGGCTGCTGTCGGTGCTGGTGCTGGCGCTGCTGGTCGCGGTCGCGGTGGCGCAGTCCTACGAAGTGCTGCTGGCGTCGATCGCCACGGTCGGACTCGCCTGCCTGCTGTTCAACCTCGCCAGCCTGGGCGTCGGCTATGCCGCACCGCTGGCGCTGAAACTGCCGCGGCCGCAGGCGATCGCGATCTCGATGGAAATCGGCATCCACAACGGAACGCTGGCGATCTTCATCGGCCTCAACGTGCTGGGCAGCGCGGTGATGTCGATCCCCGCGGCGGTGTACAGCCTGCTGATGTTCTTCACGGCGGGAGGGTTCGCGTACTGGCTCAACAGGCCGCGCGACGTGCCGGTGACCGCGTAACCCCTTCGCAGGATTGCGACGGCACCAACAGACCGCAACTCCCCTTTCCCCGCAACGCGGGGAAAGGGGGTCGGCCTTAGTCGACCGTTCGGAACTCGCCCCACTCCGCCAGCTGCTCCGCGATCGCCCCGCCATCGCCGACCACGATGATGCTCTGCCGCTCCGGCGCGAAGTATTTCGCCGCCATCGCCTGCACCTGGTCCGCGCTCACCGCGCGCACCTTGGGCACGTACTCGCCGAGGTAACCGGGCGGCAGGCCGACCAGCCAGTTCGACGCCAGCGTGGCGGCCACCGAGGCCTGCATCTGGTTGCCGATCAGGTAGCCGCCGGCGACGTAGCGCTTGGTGTCGTCGAGCTCGGTGACGGGCACCGGCTCGCTGCCGATGCGCGCGTACTCCTTGAAGAACTCGGTGAGCGATGCGCCCGTGACTTCGTTGCGCACGTCCGCGGAGCCGCTGACGTAGCCGCCCTCGGCCGCGGTCGCAAGGCCCGCGCGGGCGCCGTAGGTGTAGCCCTTCTCTTCGCGCAGGTTCTGCATCACGCGGCTGGAGAAGCTGCCGCCGAGCACGGTGCCGGCGAGCTGCAGCGGGATCGCATCGGGATCGGTGGCCGGGACCGCGGGACTCGCCAGGCGCAGCGTCGACTGCACGCTGCCGTCGCGCTGCAGCAGCAGTCGCTGCGCCGTCGCGTCGCGGCGCGCGGGCGGCGTGGCCGGGACGTCGGCCGCGCCGGAGGCGTCCCAGTCGCCGAAGGCCTGCTCGGCCAGCCGGAAGGCGTCGTCGGCATCGATGCGGCCGGCGACCACGAGCAGGCTGCGGTCGGGATGGAAGCGGCGCTGGTGCTCGCTGCGCAGCGCCGCGGGCGTCACCGCCATGATCGAGGCCTCGGTCGGCTGGGTGCGCGCATAGGGGTGGTCGCCGTAGACCGCGGACAGCAGGGCGCGGTTGGCACGGAAGCCGGGCTGTGCCTCGGCGGCCTTCAGCGCCTGCAGGGCGTTGGCCTGCGCCAGCTTGACCTCGCTGTCGGGGAAGGCCGGCGTGCGCGCCACGTCCGCGAGCAGCGACAGCATCGGCCCGGCATTGGCGGCCAGCGCATTGCCGTAGACAAGCGCGCCGTCGCTGCTGACCGAGGCACCGACGCTGCCGCCCTGGCCCTGCGCGAATTCGGCGATCTCGCGGGAGTCGCGGCTGGCGGTGCCCTCGGTGAGCAGTCCTGCCATCAGCGAGGCGAAGCCGGGCGCATCGGACGCGTCGGCGACGTAGCCGGCGTTGCGCACCGCGAGCACGTAGTCCACGCGCGGGATGCCATCGCGCGGCACCACCCAGACCTCGAGGCCGTTGGCCAGGGTCTTCTTCGCGATATCGGGCACCGGCAGCGGCTTGTCGGCCGCGTACGGCGGCAGGTCTTTCGGCAGGTCGGCGGCGGGGCCGGCGACGACGGCGCCGCAGGCCAGCGCGGAAACGGCCAGGGCGAGCAGGGTGTGCTTGAAGATCGTCATGGTGGTGTCCTCAGTCCCGGGGCGCGCCGGCATCGGCATCGGCTTCGACATCGGCCGCGGCGGCCTGCAGCATGGCCTCGGGCTTGCGGTCGATGACCGTGCGGTTGTCGCGGGTCAGGTAGGTACGCGCGGCGCGCTGCACGTCGGCCGAGGTCACCGCATCGATCCAGCCGGGAATCACGTTGACGACTTCGGCGTCGTCCCACATCAGCTGCAGCTTGGCCAGGGCGTCGGCGCGCGAGATGAAGGACTCCAGGCCGTTGTACCAGTCGGCGAGCATGCGGGTCTTGACGCGCGCGAGCGTGGCGTCATCGACGCCGTCGGCGACGACCTTCGCGATCTCCTCGTCGATGGCCGCAAGCATCGCATCGGCGTCGGTGCCCGGCTTGTACAGCGCGAACACGGTGAACAGCGTCGGGCCGTCGTACTCCCACTCGCTGGTCAGGCCGTAGAGCGAATCGACGTTGAGCGCCAGTTCGCGGCCTTTCACCAGGCCCTGGTACAGGCGCGAGGCATCGCCGTTGGCGAGCAGCGCGCCCAGCACCGCCATCGGCGCCTGGTCGGCGCTGCCGCGGTCGGGCATCTTCCAGGCCACGGCGATCGCCGGCACCTGGGCCAGCTTGTCGCCCTGCTGGATCCGCTTCTCCTGCGTGTTGAGGCCCTCGCTGAAGTCCGGTGCCGGCGGCGTGGGGCGCGAGGCGATGTCGCCGAAGTACTTCTCGGCCAGCGCGAACCCTTCTTCGGGCGAGATGTCGCCGGCCATCGACAGGATCGCGTTGTTCGGACCGTAGAAGTCGCGGTGGAAAGCCTTGACGTCATCGAGGTCGGCGTTCTCCAGGTCCTCGAAGCTGCCGTAGCCGTCGTGGTTGTTCTCCCACTTCTGGAAGGCCTGCATGCCGATGTCGATCCACATGAAACCGCCGTAGGGCTGGTTCTGCACGTTGTTGCGGATCTCTTCCTTCACCACGTCCTGCTGGTTTTTCAGCGTGCTCTCGCTGAAGTCCAGCATGCGCATGCGGTCGGCCTCGAGCCACAGGATGGGCTCGATCGCCGACGAGGGCGCGATCTCGATGTAGTTGGTGAAGTCGGCGCGGGTGGAGCCGTTGTTGCGCCCGCCGCCACCGGTGATCACGCGGTCGAACACGCCCTCGGGCGCGTTGGCCGAGCCCTCGAACATCAGGTGCTCGAACAGGTGCGCGAAGCCGGTACGGTTGCGCGGCTCGAGCCGCATGCCGATGCCGTAGACCACGCTCACGCCGACCACCGGCGCGCTGCGGTCTTCGGAGACGACCACGGTGAGGCCGTTGTCGAGCGTTCTCGTGGCCACCGGGATGTCCCAGCGGCCGGTATCGGCGGCGAAGGCCGGTGCTGCGAAGAGCAACGCACACAGCCATGCCGCAGGCCTGGAAAGCTTCATGTGTCCCCCATTTCCCTTGTGGACGGACTGCGAACATAACCCGGCCGCCCGCGTCGGTGGCCCGCCGGAAGTCATGCCGGTGCCGGAGCGCCCCCTACCGGGCGATACTTCGCACCCGCCTGCCGCCCTACCGGTGAACGATGCTCCCGCGCACCCTGCCCGCCCTTGCCCTGGCCGTCCTCCTGCCCGCCCATGCCGCCGGGTCGGCGGAGCCGCCGCTTCCCCAGCTCAAGGCCTACACCGTGCACGAAAGCTGGCGCCAGCCCATCGCTCCGGTGCGGATCGCCGACAACACTTGGCACATCGGGACCGCGAACCTCGGCGCGATCCTGGTGAAGACCGCGGACGGCGCGGTGCTGATCGACGGCGGCATGCCACAGGCGGCCGACATGCTGCTGCGGCACATGGCGGACCTGGGCGTGTCACCGGGCGACCTGGAGCTGATCTTCCTCAGCCAGGCCCACGCCGACCACGTCGGCCCGCTGGCCGAACTGCGCCGGCGGACCGGAGCGCGCGTGGCCGCCAACGCCGAATCCGCGGTGCTGCTGGCGCGCGGCGGCAGCGACGACATCCACTTCGGCGACGCCATCGTCTTCCCGCCGGTGCAGGTCGACCGCCTGCTGATGGACCGCGAAGTGGTTGAACTGGGCGGCATGCGCTTCACCGTGCACTTCATGCCCGGGCATACACCGGGCAGCATGGCCTGGACCTGGACCGACAGCGACGACGGCAATTCCGTGCGCATCGCCTATGCCGACAGCCTGAGCGCACCGGGCTACCAGCTGATCGACAACCCGCGCTACCCGCGCATCGTCGAGGACTACCGCCGCAGCTTCGATGTCGTCCGCGCCCTGCCCTGCGATGTCCTGCTGACGCCGCACCCGGGTAGCAGCGGCCGCGACTACGCGGATCCAGCGGCATCCAAGCAAATGGGCTGCGCCGGATACGCCGACCAGGCCGAGCGCGACTTCGAGGCCCAGCTGCAAGCCGAGCGCGAAGCCGTGCGCTGATCGCCGGCCGGGTGCGGCACAGTGCCGTGCCGTCGGGATGCGATGCCCGCGGCCGGGGGGGCATGGCGGCGGGGGCACGGCCGCTACGACTGCGTCTCGACTCCGACGTTGCTCGAAGCCGCGTCGTACACCTCCTGGTCGAGGATCCCGGTCTGCTTCGCCACCAGCACCGGCACCAGCACCTGGCCGGTGACGTTGGTCATGGTGCGCATCATGTCGAGGATGCGGTCGATGGCGACCAGGTAGCCGATGCCCTCCAGCGGCAGCCCGGCGGCGCTCAGCACCAGGGTGACCATCACGATCGCCGTGCCCGGCACGCCGGCGGTGCCGAAGCTGCCGAGCACCGATGCCAGCAGGATGATGAAGTACTGCGACATGTCGAGGTCGATGCCGAAGTACTGCGCCACGAACACCGCGGTCAACGCCGGGTAGATCGCGCCGCAGCCGTCCATCTTGACGCTCGCGCCCAGCGGCACGGCGAAGGCCGCGTAGTCCTTGTCGACGCCCAGGTTGTGGGTGGCGCTGCGCAGGCTGGCCGGCAGCGCGGCAAAGCTCGACGAGGCCGCGAACGCGACCTGCATCGCCGGCGCGGCGCCGCGGAAGAACTTCACCGGGTTGAGCCCGTGCGCCAGCAGCAGGCTGCTGTAGACGAACACGATATGGATCGCACAGGCCAGGTACAGCGCGCCGATGTAGCTGCCCAGTGGCAGCAGCTTCTCGAAGCCGTAGGTACCGACCAGGGCCGCGATCAGGCCGAAGGTGCCCAGCGGGGTCATCTCGAGCACGAAGCGGGTGATCTGGATCATCGCCTCGCTGCCTTCGGCCATCAGCGCGCGCAGGCGCTGCGTGCGCTCGCCCAGCTTCACCAGGGCAAAGCCGAGCAGCGCGGCGAAGAAGATCACCTGCAGGATCTTCCCTTCGGTCAGCGCGCGGAAGGGGTTGGTGGGCACCAGATCGACCAGCACCTGCACCGGCCCCGGCACCTCGCGCACCACGTAATCCGGCGCCGCCACCAGCCCGGTGACGCCGGTGCCCGGCTGCAGCACCAGGCCCACGCCCAGGCCCACGCAGACCGCCAGCACTGCGGTGATCGCGAACCAGGCGAAGGTGCGGCCGCCCAGCGAGACCATCGACTTCTGCCCGTGCAGGCTGGAAATGGCGCTGGTGACGGCGAAGAACACCAACGGCGTCGCGATCATCCGGATCAGGTTGACGTAGACGTCGCCCAGCGGCTTGAACCACGTGTCCGCGGCCGGCCCGAAGGCCCAGCCGGCCAGCGCGCCGAGCACGAAGCCGGCGGCCACGCGCTGCCAGAACGGGATCTTGAACCAGGCTTTGACAAGCTTCATCGGAATCCAGCGAAAACCGCAATGGAGCACCTTAGCCGATGCCCCGGCAGCCGGCGATCACGGCGACGGAACGCCGGGATGTCATACCCGGGACACTGCGCGTCGGCGACAATGCGCGTTCCTTAATGGCCATCCGGACCGCGCAGACCCTATGACTCCCAGCCCCCGACTGTTCCTGTCAGTCCTTGCCGCCTGCCTCGCCACCGCCTGCGCCACCGAGCCCGCCGGCAACGCCACCCCCGCCGCAGGCACAGCCGCAGCCGCCGCGCCCGGAGCGATCCATATCGACGTACCCGCCATCCGCCGCCCTGACGGCGAGACCCCCGTCTGGTGGTACCGCAGCGGCGCTTCCGCGGCCGCGGCCAACGGCGCCATGTCCGGGCGCGCGAAGAACGTGATCCTGTTCGTCGGCGACGGCATGAGCCTGACCACGGTTGCCGCAGCGCGGATCTTCGCCGGACAGCAGGCCGGGCAGCCGGGCGAAGAGAACCTGCTGTCCTGGGAGCACTTCCCGGCGACCGCCTTCTCCAAGACCTACAACACCGACGCCCAGACGCCGGATTCGGCCGGCACCATGACTGCGATGGCCACCGGCGTGAAAAGCCACATCGGCGCGGTCGGGGTCAGCGCCGGCGGCATCGACGACTGCGCGCAGTCGCACGGCAACCGCCTGCAGAGCTGGCTGGCGCTGGCCAGCGACGCCGGCATGGGCACCGGCATCGTCACCACCACGCGCCTGACCCATGCCACGCCGGCCGCCACCTACGCCCACGTGCCGAACCGCAACTGGGAAAGCGACGCGTCGACCCCGGCGGCGGCGAAGGAGGCCGGCTGCAGCGACATCGCCAGCCAGTTCATCGATTTCGCGCGCAGGCACGGCGCACCGCAGGTGGTGCTGGCCGGCGGCGCCCGGGAGTTCCTGCCGGACGCGGAGGTGCTGCCCGGCGTGCGCGGCAAGCGCAAGGACGGGCGCAACCTGGTCGAGGAATGGCAGGCCCTGAATCCGGACGGTGCCTTCGTGTACACGAACCGCCAGTTCGAAGCGGCGCGCGGCGCGCCGTCGGTGCTGGGACTCTTCGGACTCAGCCACATGCAGTACGAGCACGACCGCGACCGTGGACCGGATGGCGAGCCCGACATCGAAGCCATGACCCGCTTCGCGATCGAGTCGCTGTCACAGCGCCCCGAAGGCTACGTGCTGCTGGTGGAAAGCGGCCGCATCGACCACGCCAACCACGAGGGCAACGCCTACCGCGCCCTGGACGAGACCGTGGCGATGTCGCGCGCGGTGCAGGCCGCGGTCGACATGACCTCGGCCCACGACACCCTGATCGTGGTCACCGCCGACCATTCGCACGTGCTGAATTTCGCCGGCTATCCGCGCCGCGGCAACCCGATCCTCGGCAAGGTGCGCGGGCGCGGCGACGGCCCCGCGCTGGATGCCCTGGGCCTGCCCTACACCACGCTCGGCTATGCCAACGGCCCGGGCTATCCCGGCGCCAGCGCCACCCAGCCCGAAGGCCCGAAGCGCCACTTCCACGAACCGAGGGGCATCCAGGTGGCCGCCGGCCGGCCCGACCTCTCGGACGTCGACACCACCCATCCCGACTACATGCAGGAAGCGATGGTGCCGCTGGGTTCGGAAACCCACGGTGGCGAAGACGTCGGCATCTGGGCGCGCGGCCCCGGCAGCCAGGCCTTCCGCGGCACGCTGGAGCAGAACGCGATCTACCACGTGATCGTGCAGGCCACGCCGAAGCTGCGGGAGCAGCTGTGCGCGGGGGGCAACTGCGACGCGTCGGGCGTGCCGGTGGACCTGCCGCCGGTGGACGGGGCAAAGACCCGCTGAAAACGACTGTCCGTGGCCGCCAGCAGGCGGCCGCGGCAGGTCCGGCTCAGAACGGCTTGGCGAGCACAAGCCAGACGATCACCAGCAGGATCAGCACCGGCAGCTCGTTGCGGATGCGCAGCAGCTTCGTCGATGGCATCGCGCCGCCGCGTGCCACGGCCTTCAGCTGGCGGCCCTCGAGGATGTACATCGCGAACATCACCGCCACCAGCAGCAGCTTGGCGTGCATCCAGCCGGTGCCGCTGCCGACCATCGTCGGGAAGTCGGGGATCACGCGATACCCCATCCACAGCACGAGGCCTGCGACCACCGCCAGCCCGAACATCACGTGGCCGAATCGGTACAGCCGCCGCCCCATCAGCAGCAGGCGCTCGCGCACTGCGGGGTTGCCGCCGTCCTCCACGATGTTGATCAGGATGCGCGGCAGGTAGAACGCCCCCGCGATCCAGGCCATCACGAACACGATGTGCAGCGATTTGATCCAGAAATAGGTCTGCATTGCTTCCCGCCAGTCTGTCGATGGCCTACAGGATCGCACGGCGCGCACCGCAGCCGGTATCGTGCCCGCCCATGGACAAGACCTACGATCAGGCCTATTTCGACCGCTGGTACCGCCGCGGCGGCATCGGCGGGCAGCAGCGACTGGCGCGCAAGGTGGCGCTGGCGGTGGCCACGGCCGAATACCACCTCGAACGCCCGCTGCGCAGCGTGCTCGACATCGGCTGCGGCGAAGGCGCCTGGCGCGCACCGCTGCTGAAGCTGCGCCCGAAGACGCACTACCTCGGCTTCGACAGCAGCGTGTATGCGATCGAGCGCCACGGCGGGCGCCGCAACCTGCACCACGCGCGCTTCTCGGACTTCGCCGAGCTGCGCCCCTGCGCGCCCGCCGACCTGGTGGTGTGCAGCGACGTGCTGCACTACCTGCAGGCGCGCGAGATCGACCGCGGCCTGCCGGGCCTGGCCGAGCTGTGCGGCGGCGTCGCCTTCCTTGAAACCTTCGCCCGCGAGGACGCCGCCGAGGGCGACGAGGACGGCTTCATCGGCCGCCCGGGCGCCTTCTATCGCCGCCGCTTCGAGGCCGCGGGATTCCGCGCCCTGGGCTCGCATTGCTGGCTCTCGCCGGCGCTGGCGCCGGGGGCCACCGCGCTCGAACTGGCCTGAAACGGCGCCCGCAGCGCCTGAACAGCCCCCTCGCCCCTGTGACCAATGGCCACCTGTCGCCCACGGCCCGCTGCGTTATGCTGCGGCGCATCAGAAACCGGGGCACCCACCGCCGATGATCTACCAACTGCACGAACTCAATCGCAACCTGCTTGCGCCCTTCACCGAGATGGCCCAGGCGAACGCGAAGATCTTCGGCACCGACGGCACCTGGCTGTCCTCGCTTCCCGGCGCCGCCCGGGTGGCCGCAAGCAACGAGCTCCTGCACCGGATCGGCAAGGACTACGAAAAGCCGCCCTTCGCCATCCACCAGGTGGTCAAGGACGGCCATGACGTGCCGGTGGTGGAGAAGGTGGCGCTCGACAAGTCCTTCTGCCGCCTGCTGCGCTTCAAGCGCTACACCGACGACGCCGAGAACATCCTCGGCATGAAGGACCAGCCCACCGTGCTGGTGGTCGCGCCGCTGTCGGGCCACCACTCCACGCTGCTGCGCGACACCGTGCGCACCCTGCTGCCCGACCACAAGGTCTACATCACCGACTGGGTCGACGCGCGCATGGTGCCCAAGGGCGCCGGAGCCTTCACCCTCGACGATTACGTCGCCTATATCCAGGAGTTCATCCGCCACATCGGCGCCGAACGCCTGCACGTGATGAGCGTCTGCCAGCCCACCGTGCCGGTGCTGGCCGCGATCTCGCTGATGGCCGCGCGCGGCGAACAGCTGCCGCGGTCGATGGTGATGATGGGCGGGCCGATCGACACCCGCGAGTCGCCGACCGCGGTCAACAACCTCGCCACCACGAAGCCGCTGTGGTGGTTCGAGAACAACGTCACCCACGTGGTGCCGCAGAACTATCCCGGCAGCGGCCGCCGCGTGTACCCGGGCTTCCTGCAGCACTCCGGGTTCATGGCCATGAACCCGGAGCGCCACTTCATGTCGCACTGGGACTTCTACCAGGACCTGGTGAAGGGCGACATGGAAGACGCCGAGTCGCACCGCCGCTTCTACGACGAATACAACGCCGTGCTCGACATGCCCGCCGAGTACTACCTCGACACCATCCGCGTGGTGTTCCAGGACCACCTGCTGCCGCGCGGCGCCTGGGACGTGGCCGGCGAACACGTCGACCCGGCGGCGATCAAGGGCTGCGCGCTGATGACCATCGAGGGCGAACTCGACGACATCTCCGGCCTGGGCCAGACCCGCGCCGCGCATGCGCTGTGCACCGGCGTCGCCGAGCGCGACCGCGCGCACCTGACCGTCGAGGGCGCCGGCCACTACGGCATCTTCAGCGGGCGGCGCTGGCGCACGCAGGTGTATCCGCAGGTGCGCGACTTCATCGCCAGGCACGATGTTTCAACGGCGAAACGCGCCGCGCCCGCACGCGCCGCCAAGGCGGGCCGCACGGGTGCGAAGCGCCGCTGAGTCCGGCGCGACCGCTCAGGAGTACTGGGCGGTCTTCACCAGCAGGTGCTTGGCCAGCAGGCCGTGGCCGCGGCCGATGGCGCGCGCCAGGTGCAGGGTGGCGAACAGCAGCAGCACGCCGACCACCAGCATCGGCACCAGCTCCCAGCCCTGCAGCGGCACGCCGTTGATGCCGACCAGCACCACGTCGTTGAGGTCGAGCCAGTCCCCGCCGATCCCCGTCCAGACCGCGATCGGCGCAAGCACGAAGCTGATCCCGATCGCCAGCAGCGTCACCGCCAGCGTGAAGTAGACGATCCCCAGCGGCAGCATCAGCAGGAAGTACAGCATCGTGCTCCAGGTGCGCGGGTCGGTGAACATGTCGACGATGCGCTGCCAGATGCTGCGCCCGCGCACCGAGTACAGCGGCCGCCGCGGCATGCGCTCGCCAAGCATCACTTCCACGATCCGCCCCTCCACCAGCGACAGCACCCGCACCGATCCGAAGAACAGGATCAGCAGCGGGATGCCGACGATCGTGATCGACAGGCCCGCCGTCGTGGAGAAGCCGGCCACCACCCAGGTGAAGTAGAAGATGCCGGTGGCCAGCGCCAGCACCATGTAGAACAGCGAGGCGTAGGTGCGGGGATCGGCGACCACGCCGAAGAAGCGGCCCGGCAGCGACTTGCGCCGCGGCGGCGCCGGCGAGCGCAGCGCGGTCTGCACCGTCACCTCGGTGTCGCGGTAGATGTCGGCCACTTCGTCCGGCGCGCCGTAGCTCGACGCGACCGCGGCGATGACCTCGGCCTCGGACCGGCCGGAATTCTCGGCGAGTTCGGAGCGCAGGTATTCCTCGGCATCGTAGAGCGCGTCCTGGATCATCGCCGGGTCTGCACCGGCCAGGGAGCGCCGCAGCTGCTCGAGGTACTCGGGAATGGTGCGCGGCAGTGTGTTCATCACGGGGTCCCCTCCAGGACGGTGTCGACGGAATCGCGGGTGGCGCGCCAGGCGGCGGCCCATTCGCGCAGGGTGGCGTGCCCTGCGTCGGTGATCTCGTAATAGCGCCGCGGCGGACCGGCATCGGAAGGCCCGACATGGCTGGCCAGCAGGCCCGTGCCTTCCAGGTTGCGCAACACCGGGTACAGCGCGCTCTGCTTGCCGCTGAGCACGCCATCGCCGAAGCGCTCCAGGGTCTTGGCGATCTGGTAGCCGTACATCGGCTCCTGCGCACGCGACAGCACCGCGAGCAAGGTCAGCGCCACCGTGCCCGTGCTCAGCTCGCGCTGGAACTTGCGCAGGGCGGCATCGATGTCCGGCGGGGGCAGGGGTTCGGCCATGGAAGCGATGCTATTACGAACTTCCATATAGCGAATGTGCCGATAGTCAGTCCGACCACCGGATCGGCAACAATCGGGACAACCCGACCGGAGTTCCAACGTGCGCACAGACCACCGTTTCCGTCCCCTGCCCCTGTTCCTTGCCCTGCTGTGTGCCGCCGCCGCGACCGCTGCCGCTGCGGCGGAACCGGCCGCCGAAGCCGAACGACCGAAGACCACGCAGGAGCTGCTCGACGCGTCCCTCCCCACCGACTGGCGCAGCCCCGACCCGGGCAACACCCTGTACATGGAGCTCGCCGGCGGTCGCGTGGTGATCGAGCTCGCGCCAACCTTCGCCCCCGGACACGTCGCCAACATCCGCACGCTGGCGAAAGAGGGCTTCTGGGACGGGCTGACGATCTACCGCTCGCAGGACAACTTCGTGGTCCAGTTCGGCGACCTCACCGGCGAGGGCGAAGCGCCGAAGCCGATCGGCAGCGCCAAGCCGACCCTGCCGGCGGAGTTCGCCCGCCCCGCCGAAGGCCTCGCCTTCCACGCGCTGCCGGATCGCGACGGCTGGGCGCCGGAGACCGGTTTTGCCGAAGGCTTTCCCGCCGCGCGTGACCCGGACACCGGCGAGGCCTGGATGGCGCACTGCTACGGCACCCTCGGCGCCGGTCGCGACATGACCGCCGACTCCAGCAACGGCACCGAACTCTATGTCGTCATCGGCCAGGCGCCACGCCAGCTCGACCGCAACATCACCCAGGTCGGCCGGGTGCTGCAGGGCATGGAACTGCTGAGCGTGGTGCCGCGCGGCACCGGCCCGCTGGGCTTCCACGAGGAGGCGGCGCAGCGCGTTCCGATCAAGGCCCTGCGCCTGGCATCCGAGGTCCCCGAAGCCGAGCGCAGCGACGTCCGCGTGCTGCGCACCGACACGCCGCTGTTCGACGCCGTGGTCGAGTCGCGCCGCAACCGCCGCGACGACTGGTACCTGCAGCCGGCCGGCCACATCGACCTGTGCAACATCTCCGTGCCGGTGCGCATCGCGGAGTGAGTGCGGGAGTCGTCACGCGGTCTTTGCCGGCGGCTTCCTAGCCTGCATCCGGGGCTTGCCCCTCCCCCGCCCGCCCGGCAGACCTCCCGAGGACCCCACGATGGCCCTGCTCCGCATCCGCCTCACCGGCAGCGACGACACCGCGCGCGCCATCATCAACCTGCTGCAGAGCCTCGACGGGATCGAGCATGTCGAGGAGGTCGGCGACCTGATGCCCGAACTCGACGACGCCGACTCGAGCTCCGCAGGTCTCAGTGACGTCGACGGCCCGCAGGGCCATACCATCGAGATCGATGCGCCCAACCCCTCCACCGCGCGCCGGGTGCGCGAGGCGGTGGAGGCGCTGGCCTTCGACCTGGATGCGCTGGTCGAGTTCGACGAGGACGACGACGGCTGAGGCCGGTGTCGGCACGGCATCTGCGCGTTGCCTTCGTCCGGCCTATGCTGCCGCGTCCCCGCCAACCCGAGACCCGCATGTCCCGTCCACTGCTCGCCGCATCCCTGCTCACGCTCGCCCTCGCCGCCTGCCAGGGGCAGACCGTGCCCACGCCCGCGGGCGATGCGGCCACGACCGCCGCGACCGTCGCCGAAAGCGAACAGGACCGCGCGTTCGCAGCGCTCGCCGCCCGCTTCCTCGATGAGGGCCTGGCGCTGTCACCCGTGTCGGCCACCCAGGTGGGCGACCACCGCTTCGACGCCGAGCTCGACGACCTCGGCGCGGCGGGGCGGCAGAAGTCGGTCGAGTGGACGCGCGGGATGCTCGACGCCCTCGACGCCCTCGAAGCCAGCGCGCTGTCCCGCGAGAACCAGGTCGATGCGCTGATCCTGCGCAACACCCTTGAAGGTTCGCTGTGGGACCTGGAAACCATGCAGAGCTGGGCCTGGGATCCGCAGGTCTACAGCGGCCTGGCCGGCGGCGCGATCTACAGCCTGATGGCGCGCGAGTTCGCACCGCTGCCCGAGCGCCTGAAATCCGCCACCGCACGCATGGAGAAGATCCCGGCGCTGCTGGCACAGGCCCGCGAGAACCTCGATCCGGCGCGCGTGCCCAGGACCCACGCCGAGACCGTCGCCCGCCAGAACCAGGGCCTGTTCACCCTGATCGACACCTTCATCACCCCGAACGCGGACCTGCTCGAGGGCGCCGATCGCGAGCGCCTGGACGCCGCCATCGCCGCCCTGCGCCCGGCGGTGGGCGAACACCAGGCATGGCTGGACGGCACCCTGGTGCCGAACGCGAAGGGCGAGTTCCGCATCGGCGCCGAGCGCTACGACCAGAAGCTGCGCTTCTCGCTGAACTCCTCGCTGGGGCGCGAGGAGATCCGCCGCCGCGCCGAGGCCGAACTGGCCCGCGTCCGCGACGAAATGTACGAGGTGGCGAACGTGGTGCTGGCCGATCTCGACGGCGCACCGGACACGCCGGAACAGCCCAGCGAAGACCAGCGCCAGGCCGCGATCGAAGCGGCGATGGAGCTTGCCAACGAGGACCGCCCCGGCCGCGACGAAGTGGTCGATTTCGCCAAGTACACGCTCGAGGTGGCCACGGACTTCGTGCGCGGGCACGACATCGTCACCGTGCCCGACGACCCGGTGAAGATCATCCTGATGCCCGAGTTCCAGCGCGGCTTCGCGGTCGCCTACTGCGATTCGCCCGGCCCGCTCGACAAGGGCCTGGACACCTACTACGCGATCTCGCCGATCCCCGAGGACTGGGACGACGCCCAGGTGACCTCGTTCCTGCGCGAGTACAACAAGCGCATGATCCACGTGCTCAGCATCCACGAGGCGATGCCGGGCCACTATCTGGAAGGCGCGCATTCGGCCAAGCATCCCTCGACGCTGCGCGCGGCGCTACGCTCGGGTCCCTTCGCCGAAGGCTGGGCGGTATACACCGAGCGCGTGGTCGCCGATGCCGGCTACCTCGACAACGACCCGCTGTTCCGCCTGATGCAGCTGAAGTTCTACGCCCGCTCGGTGGGCAACGCGATCCTCGACCAGGGCATCCACGTCGACAACTGGACGAAGGAACAGGCGATGGACCTGATGGTCCGCCAGACCTTCCAGCAGCAGAGCGAAGCCGAGGGCAAGTGGATCCGCGCGCAGCTGTCGTCGACGCAGCTGGCGACGTACTTCGTCGGTGCGCAGGAGCATTTCGACATGCGCCGCGCGGTGGAAGCGAAGAAGGGAGAGGCTTTCGACATGAAGCGCTACCACGATGCCGTGCTGGCGACGGGCGCGCCGCCGGTGAGGTTTGCGCGGCAGTTGTTGCTGGGAGAGGCGATCCAGTAACGGGACATTCCCGCAAGCTCGCCGCCAGCTGCCCTTCGGGCCTCTTCCCCCGCAAGCGGGGGAAGAGGGTATCGCCTAATTTTTTGGTTCATCTCCGAATTCCGGGGAACCGGTTCGACGAGGAGTGTGTGCTTCTTTCGCTACGCCTCGCGGAGACCTGGAGGGCCCCGCCGCGGCCGGGAGGCCTTCGCGGCTCATGTCCCCCGGCATCCGCCTGGCGGCGGATGCCTCCTCCTTGACTTCCCCGCGAAGGCCTCCCGGCCACGACGGGGCTTGGCTTCGGCCGCAGATGCGCGAGATCCCCGGCTTTGCTCCCGGCCACCGCGTACTGCTGCGCACCGGGTGCCAAGGCCCTTGAGGGCGAAGTCAAGGAGGAGGCGATGGCCGCAGGCCAGCGCCGGGGGACATGAGCACTCAAGGGCCTTGGCATCCGGCGCCCGCGCTGTAGCTATGGCGCGCCATTCCCTCAGTTGGGAGATGAACCTTTTTTCTCTACCGGCTTCAGCCGCAGGTCGTGGAAGTCGAAGCTGAAGTCCGTCAGCGGCGACACCGCCTCCATCCTGGCCTCACGCACCTTGCCGTCATGATCGAGGCTGAAGTCGACGAAGGCGTCGGCGTTCAGGGTGCGGTCGCGCCAGCGCACGATGAAGCTGTCGTGCTGCCAGTGCTCGAGGTCGCCGACCAGCTGCGGGGTGCGGGCGAAGCGCATCTCCAGGCCCTTGCTGCCCTGGGCCAACACCACATCGCCGTACCACGGGTCGCGGTAAGTGGCCGCGTAGCCACTCAGCGGCAGCGCAGGCTTCGACCGCGCGTCCCGCGCCGCGACGTGCTTCTTCCAGTCTTCGTCCGCCCTGTCGCCGCCCTTGGCGATGGCCGCGGCGTAGGCCGCGACCCAGTCCGTGGCCGGCGCCTCCATGTAGGCGTCGAGCACGTGCATGGTGATGGCGTTGAAAGCCGCGCCGGTTTCCTGGTTGGTCAGCACCACCACGCCCAGGTCGAGTTCGGGCACCAGCGTCAGCCGCGAAACCATGCCCGGCCAGCCGCCGGTGTGCCAGACCAGCCTGCGGCCGCGGTAGTCGCTCAGGCTCCAGGCCTCGCCGTAGCCGGCGAAGTTCGGCTTCGTGGCCGCAAGCTCGGGCACCGTCGGCTTGCGGATCGGGATCGGCGTCACCAGCGACCACATCGCCTCGTGCCGCTTCTCGCTGAACAGTCGCTTCGCATCCTCGCCCTCGCCCTCCAGCACGCCGCCGTCCAGCTGCACGCGCATCCACTTCGCCATGTCGTTGACGCTGGAATAGATGCCGCCGGCCGCGGTGTTGTTCGACCAGGACATCGCCGGCACCGGCTCGGGCTCACCGGTGAAGCCGGCGCGCGCGTGGCCGGTGGCGACGTTGGTGTCGGTGGGGCGCAGTGCGTTGCTGTCGATGCGGGTGTCGCCCATGCCCACCGGCTGGAACAGGCGCTCGCGCACGAAATCCGCGTAGGCCTGGCCTGAAACGCCTTCGATCACCAGCTGGGCCACGGCGTAGAGCACGTTGTCGTAGGCGTAGCGGTCGCGGAAGCCGCCGGCGATGGGCACGCGCGCCAGGCGTTCGACGACGTCGCGCGTGCTGTAGTCGCTCGGCGGCCAGAACAGCAGGTCGCCGGCGCCCAGGCCAAGTCCGCTGCGGTGCACCAGCAGGTCGCGGATGCGCATCTCGCGGGTGACGTAGGCGTCGTCCATGCGGAACCAGGGCAGGTGGTCGATCACGCGATCGTCCATGTCGAGCTTGCCTTCGTCGGCAAGGATCGACAGCGAGGCCGAGGTGAAGGCCTTGGTGATGGAGGCGATCGAGAACAGCGTGTCGGCGTCGACGACTTCGGCCTTGCCGACCTCGCGTTCGCCCCAGCCGCCGGCGAACACCAGCTCGCCATCCTTCACCACCGCCACTGCGACGCCGGGCACCTTGAAGGCTTCGCGCACCGACTCGACCTGCGCATCGAGCCCGGTGAGCGGCGCAGGAGGCGCGGCATCCGCGGCATGCGTTGCGTTGGCGATCGGGAGCAGCAGCAGCGAAAGGGCTAGGGCAAGGGTCGGTCTGCGCATGGGCAAGGCACCTGTCTGGACTGTCGGGCAGTATCGGCCACGACGCGGCGCATCGGAACACGCAGCTATGATCGGGCTCCAGCCGGCCCCGCCGGCGGCGGGCATCGGCACCATGGACAGCCTCTTCGACAACGCAGTGCCGCCGGTCGACGGCATCCGCACCGGCATCGGTGGCTGGACCTTCGCGCCCTGGCGCGACAACTTCTATCCCAAGGGCCTGGTGCAGCGACGGGAGCTGGAATACGCCAGCCGCCGCCTGTCCGCGATCGAGGTCAACGGCACCTACTACGGAACCCAGAAGCCGGCGACGTACGCCAGATGGCGCGACGAGACGCCGCAGGGCTTCGTGTTTTCCGCAAAGGCACCGAAGCGGATCATGCAGTCGCGAACGCTGGCGAAGACCGGGCCGCAGGTCGAGGATTTCATCGGCGGCATCGTTGAACTCGGCGACCGTCTCGGCCCGCTGGTGTGGCAGTTCGACCGCGGCACCCGCATCGCCCGCGACGACTTCACCGCCTTCCTCGCGCTGCTGCCGCGCGAGTCCGGCGGACGCAGCCTGCGGCACGTGCTCGACGTGCGCGACCCCGGCTTCGTCGATGCCGACTACATCGCGCTTGCGCGTGAATACGGCATGGCGACCGTGTTCACGGATTCCGACGAGCATCCCACCTTCGCCGACATCACCGCCGGCTTCGTCTATGCGCGGCTGATGCGCTCGCGCCCCGGGATCGCGACCGGCTACCCGGAGCCCGAGCTTGCGCGCTGGGCCGAGCGCGCACGCGCCTGGGCAGCCGGCAGCGAACCCGACGACCTGCCCCGCATCGCTGCGGCCGAAGCCGCGCCGGCCGGACCGCGCGACGTGTTCGTGTTCTTCATTTCCGCCGCCAAGGAGCGCAACCCGGCCGCCGCAATGGCGCTGCACGCCCTGCTTGTGCGAAGCTGAGCGCGACCCTCACGCACCTTGGCCCATGCTCGCCAAGCCTTGCCTGGCGAGCCCGCTCCAGCAGGAGGATTCGCCCATGACGTCACGACGTGAATTCCTGTCCGTCGCCTCGCTCGCCGCCACCGGGATCGTGCTTTCACCGCTGGCCGGATGCAGTCGCGAGGCGACGCCCCCCGGTTCACAGACAGCGGCCGCGCCCGTTCCCGCTGCGTCCACCGGCCCGATGCTGACCCGCGCGATCCCGTCCACCGGCGAGCAGTTGCCGGTGATCGGCGCCGGCACCTCGGGCAGCTACGAGGTCGCTGCGGGTTCGCCGGAATACGACGCCTTGAAGGAGGTCGCGCGCATTTTCTTCGAAGGCGGCGGCAGCGTCATCGACACCTCGCCCAACTATTCCAACGCCGAGGACGTGGTCGGGGCCCTGCTCGACGAAGGCGGCTGGCGCGACCGCTGTTTCCTCGCCACCAAGCTCGCCGCCGACAGCCGCGCCGAGCTCGAGGCACAGTGGGCGGACTCGCTGCGACGCCTGCGCACCAACCGCGTCGAACTGCTGGCCGTGCACAACATGCGCAACATGGCCGAGGCCCTGGCCTATGCCCGGGAGCTGAAGGAGCAGGGGCTGGTGAAGTACATCGGCCTCACCCACTACCAGACCAGCGCGCACAACGCGCTGCGGCAGGCGATGCAGGACGAGAAGCCGGACTTCATCCAGATCAACTACTCGGTGAACTCCCCGGCCGCGGCGTCGAGGCTGTTCCCGGCCGCCCGCGACCAGGGCGTGGCGGTGATGGTCAACCGCGCCTTCGACGACGGCAAGCTGTTCGGTCGCGTGGGTGGACGCGCGCTTCCGGACTGGGCCGCGGAGGCCGGCATCACCTCGTGGTCGCAGATGTTCCTGAAGTTCGCGATCAGCCATCCCGCGGTCACCGTGGTCATCCCGGCCACCGGCAAGCCGGACCGCCAGGCCGACCAGCTCCGCGCCGGCCATGGCGAGTTGCTCACGTCGTCCCAGCAAGACGAACTCGTCGCCATGTTCAGCTGATCGATGGCCACCGGCAGCGCGCGCTGGCTGCAGCGCGCCTTCAGCGTGGAAGACGACGAAGCCGGCGCGGTGGTCGCCGGCTTCGCCATGTTCTTCCTGCTGTTCGCGGGCTATTTCATGCTGCGGCCGGTGCGCGAGACCATGGGCATCGCCGGCGGCGTGCACAACCTGCAGTGGCTGTTCACCGGCACCTTCGTCGCCACGCTGGCGGCGATGCCGCTGTTCGGGTGGGTCGCGGGCCGCGTACGCCGGCGGCGGATCCTGTACTGGGTGTACGGATTCTTCATCACCAACCTGCTGGCCTTCGCCGCCTGCTTCGCGTTGAAGCCCGGTGATCCCTGGATCGCGCGCGCGTTCTACATCTGGCTGTCGGTGTTCAACATGATCGCGATCTCGGTGGCCTGGAGCGTGCTGGTGGACGTGTTCACCACGGCGCAGTCCAAACGCCTGTTCGCGCTGATGGCCGCCGGCGCCAGCCTCGGTGGCCTGGTGGGGCCGCTGCTCGGCGTGTTCCTGGTCGGGCCGCTGGGCTATGCGGGACTGTCGCTGCTGTCGGCGGCGCTGCTGGCCGCGGCCGCGCTGGCGGCCTGGCGCGTGCACCGCTGGCGCGACGCGAGGCCGCTGCCCGGGGACGCCGACATGCCGCGCCAGCGCGCGCTCGGCGGCAGCCCCCTGGCCGGCGCCACCGATGTGCTGGGGTCCCCCTACCTGCTCGGCATCGCCAGCTTCGTCCTGCTGCTGGCCAGCGTCACGACCTTCCTCTATTTCGAACAGGCGGCACTGGTGGAGGCCCGCTTCCCGGACCCCAAGGACCAGACCCGCGTGTTCGGGATCATCGACACCCTGGTGCAGACGCTGGCGATCCTGTCGCAGCTGTTCATCACCGGGCGCGTGGCGAAGTCGCTGGGCGTGGGCGTGCTGCTGGTGGCGGTGCCGCTGGTGGTGGCCGCGGGCTTCCTGTGGCTGGCGTTCGCGCCGGTGTTCGCGGTACTGGCGGTGGTGATGGTGGTGCGCCGCGCCGGCGAGTACGCCTTCGTGCGCCCAGGCCGCGAGATGCTCTATACCGTGGTCGCGCCGGAAGCCAAGTACAAGGCCAAGAACTTCAACGACACCGTGGTCTACCGCGGCGCCGACGCGGTCAGCGGCTGGGTCAAGGCCGGCATCGACATGGTGGCCCAGCAGCCGGCGGTGGCGATGGTGATCGGCTCCGGCATCGCCCTGGTCTGGGCCGCCAACGGCGCCTGGCTTGCACGGGCCCAGCGTCGCACTTCCCCCTCCCCCTGACCCGAAGCCGACCCTCTTCGTCGCCTACTGGGGAAGATGCCCGAAGGGCAGATGGGGGCAACCTCGCCACCGCCCCCCACTCCCGCCGATAATCGCCTCACCACCCTTGGCGATGCCCCATGACCCCGACAACCAAGGCCCAGCTGCAGGTCCACCTGTGCGTGCTGCTCTGGGGCTTCACCGCGATCCTCGGCAAGCTGATCACGCTGCAGGCGCTGCCCCTGGTGTGGTGGCGCATGCTGCTGGTGGTCGCGGCGCTGGCGCTGGTGCCGCGGGTGTGGCGCGGGCTGCGCGCGCTACCGCGCAGGCTGCTGCTGTCCTATGCCGGCATCGGCGTGCTGGTGGCCCTGCACTGGCTGACCTTCTATGGCGCGGTGAAGCTCGCCAACGCCTCGGTGGCGGCGACCTGCATGGCCCTGGCCACCGTGTTCGTGGCCATGATCGAGCCGCGACTCTCGAAGCGGCGCTTCTCGCGCGCCGAGCTCGCCCTGGGCATCTCGGTGCTCCCGGGCGTCGCCCTGGTGGTCGGCGGCATTCCCGACGGCATGCGCATCGGGGTGGCGGTGGGCGCGGTGTCGGCGCTGTTCGTGGCCCTGTTCGGCTCGCTCAACAAGCGCCTGGTGGAGCACGCGGATCCGCTGGTCGTGACCGCGGTCGAACTCGGCGCCGGCACCATCGCACTCACCCTGCTGGCACCGCTGATGCCGTTCGTGTTCCCGGCCCTGGCCGGACCGCTGTTCACCCTGCCCGGTGCGTCCGACGCCGGCTACCTGCTGCTGCTGGCCTTTGCCTGCACGCTGTTCCCGTTCGCACTGTCCCTGGTGGCGCTGCGCCACATGAGCGCGTTCTCGGCGCAGTTGGCGGTCAACCTGGAGCCGGTCTATGCCATCCTGCTGGCCATCGTGCTGCTGTCCGAACAGCAGGAGCTGAGCCTGCCCTTCTACCTGGGCGTGGTGATCATCCTCGCCGCGGTTCTGGTGCATCCGGTGCTGACCCGGCCGCGGCGCATCACCCACCCCGAGGCCCTGGCCGTGGGGGAATCGCGCGACGTGACAGACTGATCGCATGTACCTCGAGCACTACGGACTCGCCGAGCCACCGTTCTCGATCACGCCGGATCCGCGCTTCGTCTTCCTCGGCGAACGCCACCGCGACGCGCTCGCGCACCTGCTGTTCGGCATCACCCAGGGCGGCGGCGGCGGCTTCGTACAGCTCACCGGCGAGGTCGGCACCGGCAAGACCACGCTCAGCCGGCTGCTGCTGGGGCAGCTCCCTGACAACGCGCGCGTGGCCCTGGTGCTCAACCCGCGCCAGGATCCGGTGCAGCTGCTGGAGACCGTGTGCGAAGAGCTGCGCATCGACCTCGACGGCCGGCGCGGCAATGCCAAGGCCCTGGTCGACGCGCTCAACGCCCACCTGCTCGAGGCCTATGCGCAGGGATTGCGCGTGGTGCTGCTGGTCGATGAGGCGCAGGCGCTGCCGGTGGAAACGCTGGAGCAGGTGCGCCTGCTCACCAACCTCGAGACCGACACCCAGAAGCTGCTGCAGGTGATCCTGATCGGCCAGCCGGAACTGCGCGACATGCTCGCCGAGCCCGGCCTGCGGCAGCTGGCGCAGCGCATCACCGCGCGCTTCCACCTCACCCCGCTCGACGCCGCCGGCACCGCCGACTACCTGCGCCACCGCTTCCGCGTCGCCGGCGGCCAGCACTTCCCCTTCGATGCCGGCGCGGTGCAGCGCATCCACCTGCGCAGCGGCGGCATCCCGCGCCTGGTCAACGTGATCGCCGAACGTGCACTGCTCGCCGGCTACGCGCGCGACCGGGCCACGATCGATGCCGCGCTGGTTGAGGAAGCCGCGCGCGAAGCGCTGCAGCCGCAGGCCTCCATGCACGGTCGGCCGCGGCCCTGGCTGCTGGCGGCCGCCGGCATCGGTGCCGCGGCTGTTGTTGCGATCGCGACCGCGGCGCTGTGGCCGCGCCCGAATGTGCAGCCGGATGCTTTGCCGCTCGCGGAGGGGATCGCGACGGGCGCGGCGAACGGCGCCACGGCGTCTGCTCCGGGCTCCCGAGCAGTCGCAGACGGAGCCAGCGGCATGAGCGACGCTGCGACGGCGACGGACGGAAGCGACGCGGACGCACTGCCTGCAATCACGCTCGACGATGCCGGCCTTGCCTCACGCATCGGCGCCGCATCCACCGGCGCCGCGCGCGCTGTCGCCTGGCAGGCATTGTTGAACACCTGGTCGCTGCCGCACACCGTGGAAGACGCACGCGCGGCCAGCGGCTGCGCGCCGATGCTCGCGCCCGGCACCTACTGCGTGACCGCCACCGCGCACCTCGATCGCCTGGCCGCCATCGGCCGGCCGGCCCTGCTCCTGCTCGAAGCCGGCGATGGCAGCGCCTGGGCGCTGCTGCAGGGTTCGGACGGCCGTCGCGCACGCCTGCTGCTCGGAGATACCCCGGTCGATGTCGATCGCGCCGCGCTGCAGCGCGCCTGGCCCGGGCGCTATGCCGCGGTGTGGCGTGCATCCGGGGACCTCGTGCCTGCGCCTGCGCGCGGCGGCAGGGGCGCTCCGGTGGACTGGCTGCGCGAGCGCCTGGTGCGCGAAGGCGTGGCCGCCGAGGCGGCGCCGGGCACGCCCTACGACGCCGCGCTGACGGAGTCGGTGCGCCGCTTCCAGCGTGCGCGCGGCCTCGCTGTCGACGGCGTGGTCGGTCCGGAGACGCTGTTCGCGCTCGCCTCCAATGACGCCGGCCCGCGCCTGGCCCGGACCCTGGACTGAGGCACGCGCATGTCCCTGATTCTCGAAGCCCTGCGCAAATCAGAAGCCGAACGTCGCCGCGGCGAAGCGCCCGGCCTGCGCGTGGAGCTGCCGCCGGTGGCCGTGCCCAAACGCTCCGCCGTGCCCGCGTGGGCGTGGATCGCCGGCGCGGCGGTCGTGTTGCTGGCAACGCTCGCCCTGCCATGGCCACCCGGAACCGGTTCCGATGTCGATGATCGCGGGGACGGGGCGCCAACCGGCAACGAGACGGCCGTGGCGCCGCCCGCAACCGGACCTGCGGAGCGTTCCGACACCGGCACCGCAGGCGAAGGCGAAGGCGCATTCCCACGCGTCGAGCGCATCGCGCCTGCCAACCCCGTGGCTCCATCGGCTCCGGACCCTGCGCCGGCAATCCCTGCAGCTCCGCTTGCCGCGGCCGGGCCCGCTTCCACGGAACCTTCCATCGCCGCAGCACCGCGACCTGATCCACGGCCGGATGCCGACATCCCGCGTATCACCGAACTCGCTTCCGCGCAGCGCCAGCGCCTGCCGGCAATGAAGCTCAGCATGCACATGTGGAACGAGGATCCCGCGCGCCGCTTCGTGGTCATCGATGGCCAGCGCAAGGTCGATGGCGACCGCATCGGCGAAGCCACCATCGCCGCCATCGACCGCGACGGCGTCCTGCTGGATCTCGACGGCCGCCGGGTGCGCGTCCCGCTTCCCTGATTCAGAACAGCGCCAGCAGCACCATCAGGATGCCGACCAGCGACACGGCCCAGATCAGGCTGCGCACGTAGGGGATGCCGGAGGCATAGGCCGGGATGTAGGCCAGGCGCGCCCAGAAATAGAGCTGCGCGCCCAGTGCGGTCTGCGCGTCGCCGCGGCCGACGGCGACCACCGCCAGCACCGCCGCGGCGAACAGCGGGAACGTTTCCAGGAAATTCTGGAATCCGCGGTTGACCCGCCCCGCGACCCCGTCCAGCGGCTTCGGCACGCCGTCGCGGGCGCTGGCGTTCCAGGCCAGCCCGCGCTGCGAGGTCTTGAGAGTGGCGTCGAGCATCAGGTGGAACAGGCCCAGCGCGATCGCCCAGGCCAGCATCTGCAGTTCGGTACCCATGCGGTGGTCTCCCTGCGCGTCCCGGCGGGACGCTCGCGCCGAGATTAACCCGGTCCGGCGTGCTGGGTTACGCTCGCAGGCTGATGGATCACGGAACCCCCATGCAGCAGATCGATTTCGAGCTCGAAGGCGAACACGTGGAGCTCAACCAGCTGCTGAAGCTGTCGGGCCTGTGCGACAGCGGCGGCGCCGGCAAGGCACTGGTGGCCTCGGGCGCGGTGCGCGTGGACGGCGCGGTGGAGTCGCGCAAGACCGCCAAGATCCGCGCCGGCCAGGTGGTGGCGCTGGGCGACATCGAGGTCCATGTCCACGCGGAAGCGCCCTCGTGATCGCGCCGATCCTGGCCGGGATGCTCACGGCCGCGGTGCTGGCCTGGGCCGTGATCGCCTACAACCGCCTGGTGCGCCTGCGCAACCAGGCGGCAACCGCCTGGTCGGACATCGACGTGCAGCTGCAGCGCCGCCACGACCTGGTGCCGCAGCTGGTGGCATCGGTGCAGGGCTACGCCACGCACGAGGGCGCGGTGCTGGAAGCCGTCACCGCGCTGCGCGCGCGCGCGCTCGGCCTGCGCGACCCGGCCGAGCTCGGCCAGGTGGAAACCGAACTCGAGCAGGCGCTGGGCCGCCTGGTGCTGCTTCGCGAGGCCTATCCGGACCTGAAGGCCAGCGAGAACTTCGTCCGCCTGCAGGACGACCTGGTCGACGTCGAGGAACATCTGCAGTACGCACGGCGCTACTACAACGGCGCCGTGCGCGACCTCAACGACGCCGTGCAGCGCGTGCCCGACGTGCTGGTCGCGCGCACCTTCGGCTTTGGCCAGGCCGCGTTCTTCCAGGCCGCCGCCGACAGCCGCGCGGCGCCCACGGTGGAATTCCGGGAATGAACCGCCGGCGTGTGCCGCTGCTGGCCTGGCTGCTGGCGGCCGCGCTGCTGCTGCCAGCGTGTGCGGCCGCATCCGAGCGCATCCTCGCCTACGACATCACGGTCGACGTCCAGGCCGACGGCAGCCTCGACGTCACCGAACGCATCCGCGTGCGTGCCGAGGGCCGGAACATCCGCCGCGGCATCTATCGCGACTTCCCGATCCGCTACAAGAACAAGCAAGGCAACAACATCGTCGTCGGCTTCGACGTGCTTGGCGTCGAGCGCGACGGGCGGCCCGAACCCTGGTTCACCGAGGGCCTGCACAACGCCGTGCGGGTGAACTTCGGGAGCGACGACCTGTTGCCGGTGCCGTTCGACACCACCTACACCCTGCGCTACCGGACCACGCGCCAGCTCCGCTTCTTCGACGACCACGACGAGCTCTACTGGAACGCCATCGGTCAGTTCTGGGAGTTCCCCATCGATTCGGGCAGCGTCGAGGTGCGCCTGCCCGAACCGGTACCGGAAGCGCTGCTCTCCGCCGAGGGCTATTCCGGCCGCTACGGCATGCGCGGAGGCGACTTCCAGGCGACGGTGACGGCCCCCGGCGTGGTGCGCTGGGCGCTCACCCACCCGCTGGCGGCGCGCGAGGGGCTGACCATCGTGCTGTCCTTCCCCAAGGGCATCGTCGAGGTGCCCTCCCGCGCCGCCAGCGCGATGTGGCTGCTGCGCGACAACCTGTCGCTGCTGGCGGCGCTCTCGGGCCTGATCGTGCTGCTGGGCTTCTGCGTGAAGCGCTGGCAGCGCGTCGGCCGCGACCCCAAGCCCGGCGTGGTCATCGCCCGCTACGAGCCGCCGCGCGGCGAGTCGCCGGCGGCGCTGCGCTACATGCTGCGCCGCCGCTACGACACCACCTGCATGTCCGCCGACCTGCTCGCCTGCGCGGTGAAGGGCGCGCTGTCCATCGAACACGAGAAGCGGATGCCGGGCGACCGCTGGACGCTGCGCCGCAGCGGCGTACCCGCCTCCGCGATCGCCAACGGCGACGAACGACGCCTGCTCGAGGCCCTGCTGCCGCCCTCGCGTCCGCGCCTGGAGCTGGACAAGGAGAACGCCGCCCACATCCAGGCCGCGATCGCAAAGCACAGCAAGGCGCTGGCCAAGCGCTTCCAGCCGGCGATGTTCCGGCACAACGGCGGCAGCATCGCGATCGCCTTCCTGATCTTCGTCGTCACCACGGTGACGACCCTGCTGCTGACCGCAGCCAGCAACGGCGGCGGCATGCCCTGGGCGCTGGCGCCACTGGCGCTGGGGCTGGCGGTCGCGCTGGTGTTTGCATTCACGGTGGGCGCGCCGACCCCGGAGGGGCGCCGGCTGCTCGACGAGATCGAAGGCTTCAAGCGCTATCTGGCGGTGGCCGAGCAGGACGACCTCGCGCGCATCCAGGGGCCCGCCAGCGGCCGTCCCCCGCCGCTCGACGGCAAGCGCTTCGAGGCATTGCTGCCCTATGCCGTGGCGCTCGACGTCGAAGAGGCCTGGACGAAGAAGTTCACCATCGCCGTGGGCTCCGCCACGGCGGCCGCGGCCACGGCCGGCATCGCCTGGTACCACGGCAGCGGGAACGTCGGCGACCTCGGCACGTTCACCGGCTCGATCGGCAGCGCGCTCAGCAGCCAGATCACCACCTCGTCCGCGACGCCGGGAAGCGGGTCGGGCGCCGGCGGCGGTGGCTTCTCCGGAGGCGGTGGCGGCGGTGGAGGTGGCGGTGGACGCTGAAGACCGGCCGCGGCGCGGCCTGTTCGGCTGGTTCGAATCGCGCCTGGATCCCTTTCCCGAGGCCCCGCCCCGACAGCCGCCGCGCGGCCTGGTCGCCTTCTGCCTGCACTACACGCGCGGCACCGGAGGCTGGCTGGCGCTGATGGCGGTGCTCGGCGCGCTGATCGCGGTCGCCGAGCTCAGTCTCTATGTCTACCTCGGCGCCCTGGTCGACCGGCTCGGCGAACACACGCCCGCCACCTTCCTCGCCGCCGAGGGTCCGCGGCTGGCATGGATGGCGGCGATGGTGGTGATCGGCCTGCCGCTGCTGGTGCTGCTCGACAACCTGGTCCAGCTGCAGGTGCTGCTCGGCAACTTCCCGATGCGCATCCGCTGGAACGTGCACCGCTACCTGCTTCGGCAGTCGATGGGCTATTTCCAGGACGAGTTCGCCGGGCGCATCGCCACCAAGCTGATGCAGACCTCGCTGGCAGTGCGCGAGACCGTGGTCAAGCTGCTCGACGTCGGCGTGTACATCCTGGTGTACGTGGTCGGCGCGATGCTGGCCGCGGCGGCCGCGGACTGGCGGTTGATGCTGCCTTTCGCCGGCTGGCTGGTCGGCTACGTGCTGCTGATGGCGTACTTCGTGCCGCGCATGGAGCGGGTCTCGCGCGAGCAGGCCGACGCGCGCTCGGACATGACCGGGCGCATCGTCGACAGCTACACCAACATCGCCACCGTGAAGCTGTTCTCGCACTCGCGGCGCGAGCAGGCTTATGCGCGCGAGGCGATGGACGGCTTCCTCGGCACCGTGTACCGGCAGATGCGCCTGGCCACGCGCGTGGGCGCCGGCAACTACGCGATCAACATGGGGCTGGTATTCGCGGTCGCCGCCATCGGCCTGTGGCTGTGGATCGAAGGCGCGGTCAGTGCCGGCGCAGTGGCGGTGGGCATCGCACTCGCACTGCGGCTGGTCGGCATGAGCCAGTGGATCATGTGGGAGCTGTCGGCGCTGTTCGAGAACATCGGCACCGTGCAGGACGGCATCAACTCGATCTCGCTGCCGCCGACGGTCGACGACGCCCCCGACGCGCCGGAACTGCCGGCGGTCACCGGCGACATCCGCTTCGAGGGCGTCGGCTTCCACTACGGCAAGGGCTCCGGCGTAATCGAACGCCTGGACCTGCACGTGCGCCCCGGCGAGCGCATCGGCGTGATCGGGCGCTCGGGCGCCGGCAAATCGACGCTGGTGAACCTGCTGCTGCGCTTCCACGACGTCGAAACCGGGCGGATCCTGGTCGACGGCATCGACATCGCCAGCGTGCAGCAGGACAGCCTGCGTGCGCGCGTGGGCGTGGTGACCCAGGACACCTCGCTGCTGCACCGCTCGGTGCGCGAGAACATCCTCTACGGCCGCCCCGACGCGGGCGAGGCCGAGATGCTCGAAGCCGCGCGCCAGGCCGAGGCCCACGACTTCATCCTCGAACTGTCGGACTCCACCGGCCGCCGAGGCTACGACGCCCACGTCGGCGAGCGCGGGGTGAAGCTGTCCGGCGGCCAGCGCCAGCGCATCGCCATCGCCCGCGTGCTGCTCAAGGACGCCCCGATCCTGGTGCTGGACGAGGCGACCTCGGCGCTGGATTCCGAAGTGGAAGCCGCGATCCAGGGCAACCTGTACCGGCTGATGGAAGGCAAGACGGTGATCGCCATCGCCCACCGCCTGTCGACGATCGCGGCGATGGACCGTCTGGTGGTGATGGACCGCGGCGCGATCGTCGAGGAAGGCACGCACGAGGATCTGGTCGCGCGCGGCGGCATCTACGCCCAGCTCTGGCGGCGGCAGTCCGGCGGTTTTCTCACCGATTCCGCCGACTCCTGAGCGGCTGGGGTCGCCGGGGCTGAGGGTGGGTGGGTACTCCGCCGGCTGACCACGTGGTGGTCTTTACGCCCACGGAGTACCCGCCAACCCGCCGCACCGCGCGCCTTCCCACCTCGTGCCTTCCTACAGCGATCCGCTTGCGGCCTGCTCCGGCATCGAGGCGGTGGGACCGGCAGACTCGGTCTGTGTCGACGCGGATTCGTCGCCTCCCTGGGGCACGTCCTCCGGCACAACCGGCACCGGCGCGCGCTGGCGGAAGAACGCACTGCGCACCATGTCGAACTCGCTCATCGGACTGTCGTCCGGGCAGGTCTCGTCCGGGAAGCCGTACTGGTCGCGCAATGCCAGGCCGCAGTCGGTGAGCTCCTCGAGCTCGCGGTCGGGCACCTTGCAGTGGTAGTCGAAGTTGCGCTGGAACGCATCGCGGCGGCGCACGAAATCCTCGCCGCACTTGCGCATCAGCTGCAGCCGGTCGAGGTCGTCCTGCGCCGGGTTGGTACCGTCCAGGCCGTATTCAAGCAGCTCGTCGGCGGTCAGCAGGCGCAGGTTGCGATTGGGCACGGCCATCATCATGTCGGCCACCGCCACCGCCACCCCGTTGCGCGCCAGGTATTCCTTGACCCGCCCGTAGACCGCCTGCAGCTCTTCGTTGAGCTGCGCACGCGAAGTCGCGGTGGAGCTCATGCGGATGATGCGGTGGATGCCGACCGGCCCCGAGATCATGCGCACGTCGCCGGCGCCGAGGATCAGCACGCAGGCGCTGTGGCAGCTCGCGCCTTCGCGCACCCAGATCGTCCAGCCCGAAGCGCCGATGGCGTCGCCGGCCTTGATCGCATCCTCCACCTGGCCGCCGCTGGAATCGATGTCGAGCACGCGCTTGCCGATCTCCATGCGGTCGGCGATCGCGGCCACGCGCTCGACCAGGGCGTGGAAGCCGGCGTTGATCTTGCCCTCGTAGCGCAGGCGCACCAGGCCAACTTCCTGGCAGGGCGTCAGCGCGTCGGCCACGCCGAGGAAGGACAGGTTGGCCAGCGGTTCGCCGTCGCCCAGGTTGGCGTAGTCGAGTTCACAGCTGATCGAGGCTGTGCCGTCGGCCAGATCCGCCTCAGGCCAGTCGGTGCCCTTGCGCACGTCGTAGGCCCTGGGCGGCGCTTCGACCGGCGTACTGATGAATTCGCCCGTGCCATTGGCCTCGGCGATCGCATCGGGCTCCGGCTCGGGAAACGCTGGGGGCGACTGCGCGCCACAGCCGGCGAGCAGGACACACAGGGCGAACGCACGGAGCAGGATCGGCATGGAGTCGAACGGCGTGGGCATGGCTGCACAGTCTATGGCCTGGCCGCGCCCCCGAAAGGAACGCCGGGTGAACCTGTCCCTGCAGGGGACGTCAATGGAAATCGCGGGATTCGGTGCGCAGGCCGCCGAGCAGCGGCGACAGGTCCTCGAGGTCCCCGGCTACCAGGTGCTCCACCCCGTCCACCCGCTCCCAGCGCCCGCGGACGACCAGCAGCGTCGAGCCCAGCAGCGCCTTGCGCCGGCGCTCGGCCACCCGCGGCCACACGATCACGTTGACCATGCCCGCCTCATCTTCCAGGGTCACGAAAATGGTGCCGCTGGCGGTCTGCGGCCGCTGGCGCTGGGTGACCAGACCGGCCACGGCCACGTGGCTGCCGTGGCGGCGACCGCGCAGCTCGTGCGACGACAGCAGCCGGCGCACGCGCAGCTGGTCGCGCAGCAGCGCCAGCGGATGCTGGCGCAGGCTCAGGCCGAGCGCGCGGTAGTCCGACAGCACGTCCTCGCCCGCGCCGGGGGCCGGCAGCGCCACCGCATCCTCGTCCGGGCTGCCCGGCAGCAGCGGCCGCTGGCGCTCGATGCCGGCCACGGTCCAGCGCGCGTCGTGGCGGTGGCCGGCGAGTGCCTGCAGGGCGCCGGCTTCGGCGAGCGCGCTGCGCGCCTTCTCGTCGAGGCTGGCGCGGCGGCAGAGGTCGGGGATGTCGCGGAAGGGGCGCTGGGCGCGGGCGGCGGGGATGGCGTCGCCCGCGGCTTTGGAGAGGCCGTTGATCTGGCGGAGGCCGAGGCGGATGGCTGGATGGGGATTTCCCTCCAGCGTGCAATCCCAATCGCTGCACATCACATCCACCGCCAGCACCTCCACCCCCGGCCGCGCCGCCTTCCCCCGCCGCGCGTCCTGCACGATCTGGCTCGGCGAATAGAACCCCATCGGCTGCGAATTCAGCAGCGCGCAGGCGAAGGCCGCCGGCTCGTGGCGCTTCAGCCAGCAGCTCGCGTACACCAGCTTGGCGAACGAAGCCGCGTGGCTCTGCGGGAAGCCATAGGATCCGAAGCCCTTGATCTGCTCGAAGATCTGGTCGATGAACTCCGACGCGTAGTTTTTCTTCTCCATCAGCTCGCGGATGCGCTGGCGGTGCGGCTCCATGTCGCCGCCGTGGCGCCAGGCGGCCATGGACCGGCGCAGGTGGTCGGCCTCTTCGGGCGTATAGCCCGCATGGATCACCAGCTCCATCACCTGCTCCTGGAACAGCGGCACGCCCAGCGTCGGCCCGAGGATTTCCTCGATGCCCGGCGACGGATACGTCACGGCTTCCTGCTGCATGCGCCGGCGCAGATAGGGATGCACCATGTCGCCCTGGATCGGCCCCGGACGCACGATCGCGACCTCGACCACCAGGTCATAGAAGGTCTTCGGCTTCAGCCGCGGCAGCATCGCCATCTGCGCGCGCGACTCGATCTGGAACACGCCGACGGTATCGGCAAGCTGGATCATGTCGTAGGTCGGCGTGTCCTCGGCGGGGATCGTGGCGAGCTCAAGGTCGCGGCCGCGGTGCACGCGCACCAGGTCCAGTGCCTTGCGGATGCAGGTGAGCATGCCCAGCGCCAGGCAGTCGACCTTGAGCAGGCCCAGCGATTCGAGGTCGTCCTTCTCCCACTGGATGATCGTGCGATCGTCCATGGCCGCGTTCTCCACCGGCACCATCTGCCACAGCGGCGCATCGGAGATGACGAAGCCGCCGACGTGCTGCGACAGGTGCCGCGGCTTGCCGCGCAGCATCGCGGTGACGCCCAGGATGCGCGCGACCAGCGGGTTGTCGATGTCGAAGCCGGCGTCGCGCAGGCGCAGCTCCATCGGCGTCTCGCCGTTGCCCCAGCCGAAGCAGCCGGCCAGCAGGGCGACCTGGTCGGGCGGCAGGCCGAAGGCCTTGGCCACGTCGCGCACGGCGCTCTTGCCGCGGTAGCGGATCACGGTGGCGGCCAGCGCGGCGCGTTCGCGGCCGTACTTGCCGTAGACGTACTGCATGACCTCCTCGCGCCGCTCGTGCTCGAAGTCGACATCGATGTCGGGCGGTTCCTTGCGCTCCTTCGACAGGAAGCGCGCCATCAGCAGCCGGCTTTCCACCGGGTTCACCGCGGTGATGCCCAGCGCGTAGCAGACCGCGGAGTTGGCCGAGGAGCCGCGGCCCTGGCAGAGGATCCCGCGGCTCCGGGCGAAGCGGACGATGTCCTCGACGGTGAGGAAGAAGGCTTCGTACTCCAGCTCGGCGATCAGTGCCAGCTCGTCCTCGATCTGCTGGACGGTCTTCGGGGGCGTTCCTTCCGGCCAGCGATTGCGCATGCCGGCTTCGGTCAGATTGCGCAGCCGGCTGGCCGGAGTCTCGCCCTCGGGCACCAGCTCGGCCGGGTACGTGTACTTCACCTCGGACATCGAGAAGTTGCAGCGCCCTGCGAGCTCCACCGCATTGGCCAGCAGCCCGTGCGGATGGATGTTTCCCAGCGCGCGGCGCGTGCGCAGGTGGCGCTCGCCGTTGCGGAACAGATGCGCGCCCGCCTCCGCCAGGGCCAGGCCGTGGCGGATGGCAGTGACGGTGTCCTGCAGCACGCGCTGCCGACGGGTCGCCATGTGCACGTCGCCGCTGGCCAGCGGTGTCAGACCGAGGTTCGCGGCCAGCGCCAGCAGCCGACGGAGCCGCGCGTCATCGTCCTGTTCGCGATGCAGTTCGACGGCGAGGTATGCGCGATCACCGAACACGCTGCGCAGCCAGGCGCCCTCGCCGGCGTCGGGCTCGACACCCGGCAGCCACAGTGCGAACAGGCCGCATTCCGCAGCTTCCGCGAACAGCCCGCTTGCCGTGGCTTCTGTGGGAGCGGCTACAGCCGCGATTGGCGAGCCATCCGCGGTGATGGTGCTTTTATCGCGGCTATAGCCGCTCCCACAGAGGGCTTCGACATCGGCGCGGGACAGGCGGTATTCGCCCTTGGCCGCGGCGCGGCGCGCGGTGGTGATCAGCCGGCACAGCTGCGCGTAGCCGGCGGCGTTTTCCACCAGCAGCACCAGGCGCAAACCGTCGTCGAGCCGGAACCCGGCGCCGACGATCAGCTTCACCCCGGTGATCTTCGCCGCCTCGTGCGCGCGCACGATGCCCGACAGCGAGCACTCGTCGGTGATCGCCAGCGCTTCGTAGCCACATTGCGCGGCGCGCATGAACAGCTCCTCGGCGCTGGCGGCGCCGCGGAGGAAGGTGAAGTCGGAGAGGCAGTGGAGTTCGGCATAAGCCGGGGCGGCATCGTGGGCCGGGCCGCGTCCACGGTCACCGCCGCCGAAGAGTTCGGACTGGCGGCCCTTTCCGGTGGAACCCGCCACCGCGGCGAAAGCATCGTTGGCCGCGCCCATTCCAACACCGGTCGCCCGCCGCAGCCCCAGCGCCATCTGCTGCTGCATGCGCACGATCCGCGGCGCCCGCGCGCCGGGGGTATCGGGCGCGACGCCGGGCGGGAGACCGTAGTCGTCATCGTGGCTCATGCGAACCACCCGTGCAGCATCCAGTCGCCCTGCACGCCCGGTGGCGCGAAGGCCCAGGCGCGCTGCCCGCGCGAAGTCTCCAGCACGTAGTAGTCGCGGCGCGCGTCGTCGCCATCCCACCAGCCGCTTTCCAGGCGCTCGGGACCCGACACGATGCGCAGCCGCGGATCGCGCAGCGGCACCGGGCGCGGCAAGAGCCAGGCCGGACGCGGCGGGCGTGGCGGCGCCGGTGCCGCGCAGGCCGCGTCGTCATCGACGCCGGCGCGGCGCCAGGCACGCTCCGGCCGCGGATCGCCCGAGGGCGCCACCCGATGCACCGCCTCGTCGCCCAGCCGCGCGCGCAGGCGCTCCCGCAGCTGCGGCCACGGCACCGCCTGTGCCGGTCGGGTGTCGAACAGATCGCGCGCGGCCGGCACGAAGGGCGGCAGCTCGCGCGCCAGCAGGCGCACAGCGATCACCGGCGCCGGCAGCGCCGCCTGCTCGAGACGGTTGCGGGTGAGGTCGAACAGCACCGCCGCATCGCGCTCGGCGGCCAGCAGGCCGACCGGCACGTCGGTATGCGCGGGGCCGGCCTCCTGCTCGCGATCGGCCTCGTGCGAAGGCAGCGCGTGCCGCGCCTCGTGCTCCAGGCGCAGGGTGAAACGTTGCACGCCGCCATCGCGCGCGGACAGATACGTGGCGAGGTCGGCAATCAACCGGCGCAGCGGGAACAGCAGCGCCTGGTGGCTCTCGACCTCGAAGCCCAGCTCGATGCGGCCGTCGAAATGGTCCGGCGGCGCGTAGCACTCCAACGGATCGTCGGCGTCACCGTGCAGGCGGTCGATGTGGTCGAGCAGCGCAATGCCGAAGCGCCGCCGCAAACCATCACGCGGCATCGCCTTCAGCGCACCGAACGTGCGCACGCCCATGCGATGCAGGCGCTCGCCGGCGTCGTCGGGCAGCGCCGCGCGGCGCACCGGCACCCGCGCCAGGGCTTCGCGCATCGCTTCCGCACTGGTGACCGCGAAACCGTCGCGCAGCCCCGCGAACACCCGCGCCGCGCGCGGCGTCGGTGCCAGTGCGATGCGGTGGCTGAAGCCGAGGCCGTCCAGCTCCTCGCGCAGCCGCGCCTCGAAGCGCGGCCAGGGCCCGAACAGGCGGAAGCTGGCGCGCACTTCCAGCACGATCGCGCCCGGCCACTGCGCGCTGACCTGCGAGCTGTGCCGATAGGCCCAGGCGGCGAGGAAGCGCTGCCAGCGCGCCTCGGACGCCGGATCGTGCTCGACCATGGCCACGTCGGACAGCAGCGCGTGCGCGGCCGACAGCCGCATGCCCGACTTCAGCCCTGCGGCGGCCGCCGATGCGTTGACCGCGTGCAGGTGGCGCAGCTGCGCCGGCCCCGAGACCAGCGCCAGCGGCCGCGACGGATCCGGCGTACGGCGGAGGACGGCGTCCAGCGCCAGCCGCGGCAGCGCGATGCAGGCCCAGAGCATTGCGTGCTCCTACGACCAGGCGCGCAGGCGGCTGTCTGCAGGAGCAGCTACAGCAAGGGTTGCTGCGAACGTGCGGGTAGGCACGCTGCCGCCGCGGCATTTGCGCACATGCCACGCGTTCTCACCCGTGCTTGTCCTGGCGTACTCCAGCCGCAGCGCCGACGGCGACGGATTGGTCGCGTGCTTCGCATCGCGGAATGCAAAGCCCAGGCAATCGCCGCTGTCGGCTGCCACCTGCAGTCGCCGCAGCGCCTGCGCATCGGCCTGCAGCGGCCAGCCCAGCACCGCTGCGCAGGCCGCGCTGCGCAGGCACTGTTCGAAGGCCCACAGCGCACCGCGCGCGTCGGCGGCGATGATCTCGAGATAGCGCAGGTCCACGCCTCCCGCCTGCCACGCCGGCGCGTAGGGCAGGTACGGCGGCGCCACCACCGCGACCACGCTGCCGGCCTGCGTCAGCCGCGCCAGCGACGGCAGCAGCAGCGACAATTCGCCCACGCCGTCGGCCGGCAGCAGCAGTTCGGTCAGCGCAGCGCGCGGCCAGCCGCCCTGCGGCAGCAGCGCGTCGAGTCCGGCATGGCCGGTAGGCTCGCCGCCGGCGGCCACCACCGGCGTGTGACCGCCGCGCCACACGGTGCGCGCCGACAGCATGGCGTCGAGGCTGGGCAAGGGTGCGAGCGCGGTCACGGAGGTCATCGCCATGCCCTCACGCCGTGCGCACCAGTCCGCAGTACAGGCCTTCGATGGCGAAGTCCGCGCCTGCCGGCACCTCGATCGGCGCGTAGTCGGGATTGCGCGGCAGCAGGCGGATCCGGCTGCGCGTGCGCTCCAGCCGCTTGATGGTGATCTCGCCCTCCACGCGCGCCACCACCACCTGCCCGTTGCGCGCATCGCTGGCGCGCTGCACCGCCACCAGGTCGCCGTCGAAGATGCCGTCGTCGCGCATCGAGTCGCCCTTCACCCGCAGCAGGTAGTCCGGCTTGCTGGTGAACAGCGCGCGGTCCAGCAGCACATGACGCTCGATGCCGGCATCGGCACCGATCGGCGCACCCGCGGCCACGCGGCCGAGCACCGGCAGCTCCAGTCGGTCGTCGCGCACCTTCAGTCGCGTCCCGGGCACATGCCCCACCCCGCTCCGCCGTGCCTTCCCGGCGCCGGCCATCCCCCCGACCACGCGGATGCCGCGCGCCTCGTTCGGCCGCACCTCCAGGTAGCCCGCCTGCTGCAGCCGGCGCACGTGCTTGTGCGCCGCGCAGGCCTGGCGGAAACCGAAGGCGTCGGCGATCTGCTGCAGCGTGGGCGGCGCGCCCTCGGCCCCGGCATGGGCCTGGATGAAGCCGAGCACGTCGCGCTGTCGGGGGGTGAGGTCATCGGTCATGGGTAAAAATCTATTTACCTTGGCGGGCATAAGCAAGCCCGGCGGTCGGAAGATTCCAGCGCCGGGCGGTCTCAGGGGATGAGAGGGGGTTTCAGATCAATCGCTTGCGGCTGACTCTGCAGCCGCTTACGGAGCAATGCCGAGGAGACGGATGTCTGGGTCAAGGGCGAAGGCAACACGTCGACGCGCCTTTTACTGGCGGGCGGGCCGTGCGCGTCCTCAATCGTTGCCTTGCGTAGTCGCGCTTTGCGCGAACTCCGGGAAGGTCTCCGCTATCGGCGCCGCATCCGGCAGGATGTAGAACACCCCGCCCCGCGCGAACGTCGGACGGATGACCTGCTCGTAGAACTCGGGCGAGACGTTGATGCAACCATGAGTGACGCGGTTGTCGTCCGGCGAAGGCGATGCAAGGCGTTCCGGGCGTCTCTCGGCCGGGACGCCAGTAGCGGTCGGGTGGATGGAGACCGCGGAATCGTAGTCCACCCACAGCACCCGCCCAGCGTCGATTGACGGACCGTAACCGCCCACGAAGCGACCAGCAGGCGTCGTGCGATCCCGGCCCGGAATCTCGCGAAGCGCGAGACCGGCGATGCCGGGCGCCGTATGATCGCCGACCGCCGAGCCAAATAGCCCGGGCGCCGCGCCGCGAAGCCGGCCGTCGCCGCCGAACACGAAGATCTGTGCGGCGGCCTTGTCCATGACCGCGAACGGATAGCCTTCGCTGTCCCTGGCTGCGACAACCCAGCCCGCGAGCTCAATGACCGTGCCGGACACATCCTGGCCTTGCGGAAGCTGGTCGACGGCGGCGACCGGTTTCGCAGCGGCATCCTCGGCGCTGGCCACGCCGAAGCTCGAAAAAGCCAGCCCCAGCGCGAGCACGCCATAAACGGCCCGGATCGCAGGGTGTGTATACGTACGGATGGGATATTCCTTTAACCCCGCGGCGGGCGGCCCGGCTTCGTTTCGAGCTGCTGGACGCGGCTTTCGATCTGATCCAGCCGCTGGTTGGCCTGCTGCGCGGACTGATTGGCGGATTCGGCGCTCTGGGCCGCGTTCTGCACCTCCGTGTCGAGTCGATCGAGGCGTGAGTTGATCCCCGCAAACTCGTCAGCATAGGTTGCGCAGCCGGCAAGTCCCGCGATGGCGATGATCGCCACGCCGAGCGTACGCGCCATCACCAGATGTTGTTTGGTCAGAAGCATTTCAATCGTCCTTCGTCTGGGGTATCAGGACCAGTCTGGCGTTGGAATACGTAGATGGTTTGTGAAGATGTGGCAACCGGGCGGTCGACATAGTCTCTCCCGGCATCACTACTGCACCGCGCGCAATGTCCGCTCGGGTTGGAAGCGGACATCGGCTGATCGATATCAGCGGATTGGGGGCTGCGTGCCTTCCGGCCACGCCCTGGATCCGAGCTTGCCCAGCTGCCGTTCCGTAAACCCACGCGGTCGGACTCACCTGCCCTAAGCCAAACCCACTTTACGAGCTTTGCGGCTTGTGGATAAGCTCTCGCGGCGCGTTCGCGCATTCAGGGGAAAGGGGAAGAAATGACGAGTCGAAGCATTGGGCTGCCGCTCGCGGCGGCGGTTCTTGCCTGCGCATGCGGTTCCGCGCACGCGGCGAAGGAAAGGCCGGGGGGCCACGATCCATCGCAAGACGAACTACTCTCGGGCATGGCAGTGCACGCCGTCGCCGCGCATGACCGGCTCAAGAGCCAGATCACCTACGGGTACATCAACGTGGGTGCCACCGCCGCCAACGCCACAAACAACCTATACGCGAGCACGCCCGGACTGTCGTACGGCAGCGCGGCTGCCGCTGGCCTCGCCGGTGGCCTGATCGCCTCGGTACTCATCAATGCCGAAGCCAAAGCCTCAGCCAAGAACCAGGTCCGGGATGCGAACACGGAGTTCGACCGTGCCCAGTGCAAGCTGTCGAACACCGACGCACTGTTGGGGGCGATCGAGCGCAGCGTTGGTGGCACGCCATGGGGTGCGGGACGAAGCGTCCAACGGCATGTGCTCGCGCCAGATCATTCGGTGGACGATCTGGTGCCGCAGGACGAGCCGCGTTACGAGCTGGTGGCGACCTACAGCATGACGCCGGACTATTCCGCGCTGGTCACCTCGGTCGCGCTGGCCGCGTACTCGGCGCAACTGCCAGGGGCGCCGACGCGCTGGCAGAAGAAGCCAGCGTGGAGCGATGACCTTGTCGTGGTGTCAGACATCGTCCCATTGGCCAGGAAGACCCCGGCAGACGTGGAAGCCGCAATCTCCCGCGAGACCACGCGCTTCGCGGACACTGGCGCGTACAAGCTGATCCAAGCCGCCAACGCGGGCGATCGTACGGCCCGCCGCGCCGCCAGCGGATTGCTCAGGACCCACCAAGCGCGCATGCGCGAGGCCAAGAGACTTGAGTGGACACCGCGCGAAGCGGCGGCTGCGCGCGCGCGCGCATGGACGGCCGACGACTGCAGCCTGGTTCGTTCCGCGCTCACGCAAGGTGCGACCGACATCGAGACGCTGCTGAGCCGCCTGTTTGCCGGCTCACTCCCCGCCCGCGTAGAAACGGACGTGACGGAGGCGCCACTGCGCGACGATACCGATCGTGTTGTACAGGCGCTGCCAGATGGACAGTACGTCGCACGCGCGGTCGATGCCGACGCGCCACTCGGTTGGCGCTACTCGTGGTACCCCGAGGAAGAAACTCCAGACGAGGCGTCGACGGAGTAAGCCAGGGGCAGGGTCCCGCACGCGCGGGGCCCTGCTTGTTCCGCCCAAGGTCGGCTACCGGCTGCGGCCGGACCTAACGCCGGGCTCGGTTGCCGTCGCCAGCGACCAGGCCCGGAAACAAGCGGCGGTGCTGGTGATGACATCCCTCGATGAAAATGGGGCCACGCAGGGAAAGCCGAGGCATCAAGCCCCGGCGATACGCTCGGTCAGGCCTTGCTTTCGATCTCGGCCAGTGCGGACTTCGGAACTCCAACGGCTCCGAGATTCCGCGAATCGGAGTGCGCCCCGAACCCGTGCCATTCACCATGACGGTGCCGAAATTGAGGATGCGACCCAGGATGCCCTGGTCCACGGTCAATCCCTCGACCTTGCCGTGCAGGAGCTCGACTGTCTGCCTGCGGACCAGGCCGAACTTGCGATCACGCGCTTGTCGGTGATCGCGAGTTCGGTCAATCAGGTCTCGGTTGCCGAGGGCGGACGCCGCGCCGGCAGGGAACCGGCCTGCTACGCGCCCACGTGATACCCGTTGCGCCCCGCCCTCTTCGCCGCATACAGCGCGTCGGGCATCACGCGCCTCCCTGGTACTGCTTTTCCTCGATGAACTCGGAACCCGCCAGGCGATTGATCTCGTTCTTGATCGCCACCCGCTCGCCGTTGCGTGCCGCGACGGCGCGCGCCAACTCGATGAATGCGTCATCGAACAACTTGGCGGCTTCCCGGGCGCGCAGGCCGTCCTGCACGTCCCACATCAGCTCGTTGACCGCTTTCAGGCGGTCGTAGAAGCCGTCGAGTTCGGGCGCCGCGTCCACGAGCTTCCGCCAGATCGGACGCAGTCCTTCGAGCTCGACCGCGACGTGCGCGCGCTTGTCGGCGTCGGCGATGCGTTCGTGCTTGATGTGCAGGATCGAGATCTTGTCGGCCAGTTCGCCAACGGATACGGGGACGGAAATGGTCTGCATGGGGGCTCCGGCATGTTCGTTCGCGCCATCGTGGAACTTCGATGGCCGCACGGCAAGGCGGGACACCGCGTCGCAAATGCAATACCGCTGCCTTAGACTCGCGAAGATCCCGACCGGAATGGACCCCATGGTCACGTCAACCTCGCGCGCGACCCTCGTCACCGCTGCCCTCGCCCTGCTCGCCCCGCTGTCCGTCGCGGCCGAATCCCGCACGCCACCGGCGCCGCACTGCCTGGACGCCCGCGAGGTCAGCGAGGTGTTCCAGTCCGACGCACGCACGCTGGCAATGGTGCAGTCGGACGGCCAGCGCTTCCGCGTGGAACTGGGTGCCGCGTGCCCTGATGTCACCGCCACCAGCAACACCCGCATGCTGGCCGCCAACGGCTGGATGTGCGGCACCGGCAACGAGTACGTGTCGGTGGACTCGCAGCTGTGTCCGGTGGCCGCGGTGGCGCCGATCACTTCGGCCGAGTACGCGCAGCACGCGCGCGCCAGCCAGACCGGCGCCGACGGCAGCACCACGCTGGCGACCGTGGTGGTCAAGGGCGAGCGCCGGCACGGGTTCGCGGCATCCCACAACTACTGCTTCAACCCCAGGCACGTGCGCGGCTGGTCCGAGGATCCCAGGGGCGTGGTGGTGGAGGTGAACCCGCGCCGCTCGGGCGGCAACCGCTACTACCGCGTGGAGCTGGTGCGTTCCTGCCCGCATCTTTCGGGGCCAGTGGGAATCTCGTTCCGCTCGGGCGTGGGCATCGGCCTGATCTGCGGCAACCCGGGCGACGACATCAGGACCGGCACCCGCGGAACCGCCTCTGTCGGCAGCGCAGGGAGCGGCCCGGGGCAGCCCTTGTTCCTGGCCGATGGCAGGTCCACGGAATTCCTCATGACCGGCTCCGACCGCATGCAGATCCTGGGTGCGAAGTCGGGATGCCCGATCCGCGCGGTCTATCCGATGGACGCCGGCTGAGCCGGCTTCGACGCCCCTCCGGGATCGCGCGCCTTCGCGGCGTCATCCCGGCGTAACGCGGCTTGAACACGCCGCGTCCGACACTGCCTCCAAGGCGACGCACTCCGCCCGCCAACTCCATGGAGGCTTGACGATGACCCGATCCACCACCGGCAGCGCCAGCGAGGAATTCCGCGATGTGGCGCGCGATGCGATGAAGCTCGGCGGACGCTGCGTCGGCGCCGCGCGCGACTGGCTGGGCGAGAAGCGCGACGAGTTCAACCAGGGCCGTGCGGCCGGCGCGTCCGATGTCTCCGTCCATGGCTACCGCGGCGTCGGTCCACGGGCTTACCGCCGCGACGACGCGCGCATCCATGACGATGTCTGCGACGCCCTCGCGGACGACGATTCGCTGGACGCCAGCGATATCAGCGTGGAGGTGCGCGAAGGCGTGGTCCGCCTGTCCGGTTCGGTGCCGCACCGCATGATGAAGCGCCTGGCCGAGGACCTCGTCGAGGGCTGCGGCGGCGTGCGCGACGTGGAGAATGCGCTGCACGTGGGGATCCCGCCTTCGGACGTCGTCCCCGGCGCGCCGCCGCTCGATGCTGCCCCCTAAACTTCGGAGAGCGCGGCCTTCTGTTCCGCGATGAAGCCGCGGACCTCTTCCTCCAGCACCGGCAGCGGCACCGATCCCAGTCGCAGGATCGTGTCGTGGAAGGTCTTCTGGTCGAAGTCCGCGCCCAGTTCCAGCTCGGCCTCCACGCGCAGGTCGCGGATGGTCTTGTAGCCGATGTAGTACGACAGCGCCTGGCCCGGCCATGAAATGTAGCGGTCGACCTCGTTGACGATGTCCGGCCGCGACAGCGCGGCGTGGCTGGCCAGGTACTCGATCGCCTGCTCGCGGCTCCAGCCGTATTCGTGCAGGCCGGTGTCGATCACCAGCCGCGCGGCGCGCCACATCTCGAAGCTCAGGCGGCCGAAGTCCTCGTAGGGCGTCTCGTAGATGCCCATCAGCGTGCCCAGCCATTCCGTATACAGCGCCCAGCCCTCGCCGTAGCCGGAGAAGTAGGTGCGCTGGCGGAAGTCCGGCCGCTCCGGCGCCTCCAGCGCCAGCGCGGCCTGCAGGCTGTGGCCGGGCGAACATTCGTGCAGGGTCAGCGCCGGCAGGTTGTACAGCGGCCGCGACGGCAGGTCGTAGGTGTTGAACCAGCAGGCCTCCAGCCCGCCACGGCCAGCGGTGTAGTTGGGCGCGATGTCGTCGGCCACCGGCAGGATGGTGAAGCGGTAGCGCGGCAGGGTGCCGAGCACGTGCTTGAGCTGGCCGTCGACCTTCTTCGCCACGTAGGCGGCGGTGGCGAGCAGTTCGTGCGGGCTCCTGGCGTAGAACTTCGGATCGCTCCGCAGGTAGGCCAGGAATTCTTCGAACGAGCCCTCGAATCCGGCGCGCGCCATCACTTCGCGCATTTCCGCCGAGATGCGCGCGACCTCGGCCAGGCCGAGCTCGTGGATCTCGCGCGGATCCATGTCGCGGGTCACGTACTCCCGGATCTGGCCGCGGTAGAACGCCGCGCCGTCGGGCAGGTCCGCGGCCGAAATCGACGTGCGGGTGCGCGGCAGGTAGTCCTTGCGCATATAGGACAGCAGCCGGCGGTAGGCCGGCACGGCCTCCTCCAGCACCACCTTGCGCCCGTCCGCGCGCAGCTGTGCGCGCACCGCTTCGGGGAGGGTCGCCGGGATCGTGTCGAAGGCCGCGAGCAGCGGGTTGGCGGCGTCATCCAGCGTGTACGGCACGATGGTGTTGTCGCGGTTGTCGAGCGACGCGAGGGGCACGCTCCAGCCGCGCGCCAGGCCGCGCTCCATGTTGTCGATGTGCTCGTCGAAGACGCGCGGGATGTCGCCCAGGCGGCCAATGTAGTCGCGCCACTCCTGCTCGCTCTGGTACGGCTGGCGCGGCGCGAAGCCCGTCCAGAAGAAGGTGTCGCTGTTGAACGGCGCCTCCCAGGTGCGGCGCACGGCGTTCTCGACATCGGCCTGCATCGCGGTGCGGAACACCGCCAGGTTGACCTGGTCCTCGCGCGTGAGCGCATCGGCAGGGATGGCGTCCAGCTTCGCCAGGGTGTCGGACCAGTGCGCCGCGCGGCGCTCCCAGGCTTCGGGCGTGTTCGAGGGCAAGCGCGCCGACTGCCGCCAGCGGCCGTCGACTTCGGTATAGCCGTATTCCTGCCGGCGCCATGCGCCGTCGGCATCGAACAGCGCATGCAGCCGCGTGGCCGCGACGTTGTCGCGCACGGCGTCCTGCGGCACGACGCCAGGCAGCGCCAGCGCGATACCGGCGGCCGCGCATGCGCCCAGCATCAGGAGACAGAGGGTGGAAAGACGCAGGCGGACTCGGCCTGTTGCGGACATGTTGGGCTCCCGGATGTGAATCGTGCAGCCGGGGAGTATGCCTGCCCTCAGGCGATCACCGGCAGCGTGCAGACCCTTGAATCGCCTTCGGCCACGTCCTGCAGCGCCTCCAGCAGGCCGCAGAGGCTGCGCAGGTCCTGCGCGTTGTGCAGGCCAACGCGGCGCAGTTTGGAGGCGCTGCCGCCGCGCAGGTAGGCCAGCCACGCGCCTGGCGCTTCCGAGCCCGGCAGGTCGTCCTCGCGCAGCACGCCCAGGAGCTCGCGTTCGACGGTGGCCAGGCGACAGTTCGCCCAGACGCCGCGGTAGCGTCGCCGCACCGGGTGCAGCAGGTCGACGTGGCGAAGCTCAGGCAGCGGATCGCGCAGCCGCGCAAGGCGGTAGCGCGTGGACAGCAGCGGACGGTCGTAGCTCTTGCCGTTGTAGCTGACCAGCACCGTCTCCGGCTCCAGCCAACCGGCGAAGGCCGCGAGCATCGCCTCCTCCGCCGCCAGCCTGGTGATGCACAGCTGGCGGATGCGCAGGCCAACATCGCGCCAGTCGGCGGCGCCGATCATGAAGGCGCGGGTGCCGGTGCCGCCGGCGAGGCCGGTGGTCTCGGTGTCGAAGGCGAGCAGGTGCGCGCGCGGGATGTCGTCCTGGCCGATGCCGTGGAGCGGCAGCGTGTCCTCGCCTGCAGGCCACGGCGTCCATTGCTCGTGGTAGCGCAGTCCGGGGGCGATTTCTTCGCCGGGGAGTGCGCGGTCGAGACTGCGCGGTGCCGGCGGCGGCGCGGTGCGGATCTTCAACAGGCTGCGGAGCTGGGCGATCGTGGCTTCGCGCGAAGCCTTCGCGGCGCTGGCGTCGTTGCGATACGCGCCCCCCGTTTCGCGCAGCGCGCGGGCGGGATCCGATCCACCCCCCGAAACATCGCCCGTGGAAAGGGCGGCCGCTGGCGCCGCCGAACCCGCCTGCCTGCGCAGTCCGGCGAGCCTCTTCGCCAGCGCGCTCATCCGGTCACCAGCAGATCCAGCACGCGCAGCGCCAGCTGCCGTGGCGTCCGCGCGGCGTCCTCGTCGGTGGCCAGGATCGGGCCCACACAGGCCGGGCAGCCGCCGTGGCAGTCGCAGCTCGCCACTACCGCGCGCGCCTGCGCGACCAGTTCGGCCCGGCGCTCGTACAGTGGCGACGAGAGGCCGACGCCGCCGGGATAGTTGTCGTAGAGATACAGCGTGGGCGTGAAGCGTCCGGCCCCGGCGAGCACCATCACGCCGTCACCAGGGTCGTTTCCAGCACCGCGCGCGTCGCGGTTCGCGAACCACGCACCATCACCGCTTCCCACCGACTTCAGCAGGTCGCGCGACTCCGCCATCACCGCCACCTGCGCCACCAGGTGCAGCGCATGCGCCGCGCCGAGGAAGCCGTCCAGCGCCTCGTGGCGCATCGCGAACGCATCCTCCAGCACCCGCTGCGGCAGCTGCCACCACACGGCGCTGGTGTGCAGCTCCTGGTCGGGCAGCGTCACCGGGCCGTAGCCGATGTTCTCGTGGGTGTGAAAACGGATCTTCTTGTAGCCCGACACGCGGCGCACGACGTGCACCTCGCCCAGGTGCGCCGAGCCCTGGCCCGCCGGCGCCTGCTCGGCGTCATCGAGCACCTTCAGCTTCGTGTAGTCGATGGCGTCGGTGTAGTAGTCGACGTGCGTGCGCTGCACGTAGGCCTTGCGGCCCTCCCAGTCCAGGCGCTCCACCTGGAAGGGCTCGGACTGCACCATGTGGATCGCGCCCTCGTACAGCGTCAGCGCGGCGGCGGAATAGTCGACCTCGGCGATGATCTTCTGGCGGCCATCGGTTCTGTCGACCACCACGAAGTTGCCGTCGGCCACCGAGCGCAGGTTCACCGCCTGCGCAGGATAGCTGTCGGCGATCCACTCCCAGCGCTCGCCTTCATGGTGCAGCACGCCGCTTTCCGCGAGCACTTCCAGCCACGGGCCCGGATCCACCGGGCCGAAGCCGTCGCCGTTGCGGAACGGCAGCTCGAAGGCCGCGCAGCGGATGTGGTCGAGCAGGATCAGCGGCTGGTCGGGCTCGATGCGCGCCTGCTCGGGGCTGGCCGCGGCGAAGAACTCCGGGTGCCGCACCACGTACTGGTCCAGCGCCTCGGAGCTCGCCACCAGCACGCCCAGCGAGGGCTGCTGCCGGCGCCCGGCGCGGCCGAAGCGCTGCCAGGTCGCGGAGATGCTGCCGGGATAGCCGTTGAGCACCACGACGTCCAGGCTGCCGATGTCGACGCCCAGCTCCAGCGCCGAGGTGCTGACGATGCCGTCGATGCGACCCGCGCGCATGTCCTGCTCCACCGCGCGGCGCTCGGTCGGCAGGTAGCCCCCGCGGTAGGCGCGGATGCGGCGCGGCTTGCGCGGGTCGTGGTCGAAGACTTCCTTGAGGTATTTGGTGAGCACTTCGACCATCGACCGCGACTGGCAGAACACCAGCGTCTTCAGCCCGGCGCGGATCGCCAGCCGCGCGATGCGGTTGGACTGCGAACGCGCGGACGCGCGGATGCCGAGGTCGGGATTGACCACCGGCGGGTTCCACAGCAGCACGTGCCTGTCGCCGCGCGGCGCGCCGCTGTGCTCGATGACCTCGACCTCGTCGAGCGCAGCTTCGATCAGCGCGCGGCCGTGCGCGCCGGCGTTGCCGATGGTCGCCGAGCACAGGATGAAGCGCGGCGATGCGCCGTAGAACGCACACACCCGCTTCAGCCGCCGGATGACGTTGGCGGCGTGGCTGCCGAACACCCCGCGGTAGGTATGCACTTCATCGATCACCACGTAGCGCAGGTTCTCGAAGAACTGCGCCCACTTGGTGTGGTGCGGCAGGATGCCCTGGTGGAGCATGTCGGGATTGCTGACCACGATGTCGCCGCTGACCCGGATCGCGCGGCGCGCGTCGCCGGGCGTGTCGCCGTCGAAAGTCGCCGCGCGCAGGCCGAGGTCGCCGGCGGCGTTGAGTTCCAGCAGCTCGGACACCTGGTCCTGCGCCAGGGCCTTGGTCGGGAACAGGTACAGCGCCTTGCCGCGCTCGCGCAGCGCGCTGGCCACCACGGGCAGCGTGTAGCACAACGACTTTCCGGAGGCCGTGGGCGTGGCGACGACCAGGTGGCGACCGGCCTGCGTCGCCTGCCAGGCGCGTGCCTGGTGGCTGTACAGCCGCTCGATGCCGCGCGCACGCAGCGCCCGCGCCAGCGGTTCCGGCAGGCCGTCCGGGAACGGTGCGTACTCGCCTCCCTGCCCCGGCTGCAACAGGCTGCCGGTGATCCGGCCGGGATACTTGGCCGCGAGCTTCGCGGCCAGGGCGTCGCTGCCGGTCGCGGCGGCAAGGCCCTTCCCGGGCTTGAGGATGGCGTTCAAGGACTGCAGGCTCCGGCGGCGGCTGGGCCCGCATGCTGCGTCGTCGCTGTCGCAGCCCCTGCGACAGCCGGCGCCCGTTAACGGCTACAGCAGCCCTTGCAGGGCCGCGGCGAAGCCCTCACCCCGTCGCGGATCCGCGCCGAGATAGAAATCCGGCTCGATCAGTTCCGCTTCCATCAGCAGCCAGTTGCCCTCGGCATCGGGCACGGTGTCGATGCGGGCATACAGCAGTGGCGCGTCGATGGCGGCCAAGGTGCGTTCGGCAAGCGCCAGCGCACCGGCCGGCGGCGCCGGCAGCGACGTGTAGACACCGCCGAACTGCTCCTGGACGCGGAACTCGCCGGCCGGTGGCCGCTTGTTCACCACGTGGCTCAGCGTGCCACCGAAGAACAGCAGCGAGGTTTCGCCTTCGCTGGCGATGGTCGGCAGATAGGGCTGGACCAGCATGTCCCCGCCATGCGCGTCGCCCGCCGGCACCTCGTCGAGGGCCGCGTCGCGATGCACGCGCCGCGTCCTCCAGGCGCCGCCGGACACCGTCGGCTTCACGATCAATTCGTCGGCGCCGGTCTCGGCGAAGACCCGCCGCAGCTGCGCGCCCGTCACCTCGCTCATCAGCACCGTCGGCGGCACCGCCACGCCGCGCGCGGCCAGTTCGAGCAGGTAGCGCTTGTCGGAGTTCCACGCCAGCACGTCGGCGGGGTTGGACATCGGAATACCGGCCTGCCGCCAGGTCGCGCAGGCCCGCAGCCAGCGTGCGTGGTCGCAGTGGTAGCCCCAGACCAGCAGCGGCAGCACGCGCGCGAAGCGCCGCAGGCCATCGGCAGCGTCCACGTGCGCGGTCCAGGGCGTCGGCACCGCCACGATGCCCTGTGAAGACAGCGCGTCCTGCAGCCGCGCCAGCACCTTCTGCCACAGATCCCGATAGCTCTGGTCCGCGGGATCGGGCGTGAGGATGGCGATATCGGTCATGCGGGTTCCATCACGGGGCCGACGGCAACCCGACCCGCGCGTGCCGCCGCCCGTAGGCGAAATAGATCGCCGCACCAATCGCCAGCCACACCGCGAAGCGCACCCAGGTCAGCGTGGTCAGGTTGAGCATCAGGTAGAAGCACAGCGCGGCCGAGACGATCGGCAGCACCGGCGAGAACGGCACCCGGTAGGCGCGCGGCAGGTCCGGGCGCTTGTGGCGCAGCACCACCACCGCGATGCTCACCAGCACGAAGGCCGACAGCGTGCCGATGTTGATCATCTCCTCCAGGATCTCGACCTGGGTGAAGCCGGCCAGCAGCGCCACGGCCGCGCCGCTGATCAGCTGCAGCCGCACCGGCGTCTTGCGCGTTTCCGAGGTGACGCTGAGCCAGCGCGGCAGCAGGCCGTCGCGGCTCATGGCCAGCAGCACGCGTGACAGGCCCATCAGCAACACCATGATCACCGTGGTGAGGCCGACCAGGATGCCGATCGAGATCACCTGCGCCGCCCAGCCCGCGCCGACGGCCACGAAGGCCGTGGCCAGCGAAGGATTCTCGGCTTCGGCCAGCAGCGTGTACGGCACCATGCCGGTCAGCGCGAAGGCCACGCCGATGTACAGCAGCGTGACCAGGGCCAGGCCGCCGAAGATGCCCAGCGGCAGCGTGCGCTGCGGATCCTTGACCTCTTCGGCCGAGGTCGCGACCACATCGAAGCCGATGAAGGCGAAGAACACCAGGGCCGCACCCGACAGCACGCCGGCCACGCCGTACTTCGCCGGCTCCGCGCCCGTCATCCACGAGAACAGCGACTGCGACCAGGCGTCCGCGCCGCCGCCTTCGGCAGGTACGGCCGGCGGGATGAAGGGCGTGAGGTTGTCGGCGTTGAAATAGGTCAGCCCGACCACGATCACGAACAGCACGATGCCGACCTTGATGATGGTGAAGACGTTGTTGACCCGTGCCGACATCTTGGTGCCCATGATCAGCAGCGCCGTGAACACGCTGACGATGAACAGCGGTCCCCAGTCCACGCCGATGCCCAGCACGTCGATGGTGGTGGGTATGTGGACATCCAGCAGCTCGAACACCATCGCCAGGTAGATGCCCCAGTACTTGGCGATCACGGCGCCCGCGGTGAGCAGTTCGAGGATCAGGTCCCAGCCGATGATCCAGGCCAGGAACTCGCCGAGCGTGGCGTAAGTGTAGGTATAGGCGCTGCCGGCGACCGGGATGCTGGAGGCGAACTCCGCGTAGCACATGATCGCCAGCGCGCAGGCCAGCGCCGCGAGCATGAAGGACACCGTGACCGCCGGCCCCGCGAAGCTGCCCGCCGCACGCGCGCCCACCGAGAAGATGCCCGCGCCCACTGCCACCGCCACGCCCAGGATCATCAGGTCCCAGGCGGTGAGCGTGCGCTTGAGTTCGCGGCCGGGCTCGTGGCTGTCGGCGATGGTCTGCTCGATGGATTTGGTGCGGAACAGGCTGCGCGACGGACCGGGCTGTGGGCTTGGCGGCTGGCTCATTCGGATACGGCTCGCGTGACGGCGGGGCGGCTCGCGCACCGGCCGGGCCGGCCGCACGAAGCGGTTCGCCAGACTACGCCGCAGGCCGAGGGCGGGACAATGCCGAAAGAGCCACTCCGGCACGCCGGACGCTATCCTTGCCCGATGCCACGCACCGTCCACGCCACCCGCTACGTCACGCCCCTGCGCGAAGGCGGCTCGATGCCCGCCATCGTCGAGGCCGACGACGACGGTATGTACGTGCTCAAGTTCCGCGGCGCCGGCCAGGGGCCGCGGGCGCTGGTGGCGGAGCTGGTCTCCGGCGAGATCGCACGCGCGCTGGGCCTCCCGGTTCCGGAGATCGTCTTCATCGAACTCGATGCCGGACTGGCCCGCACCGAAGGCGATCCCGAGATCCAGCAGCTGATCCAGGCCAGCGCGGGCCTCAACATCGCGCTCGACTACCTTCCCGGCGCGGTGAACTTCGACCCCGTGGCGGAACAGCCGTCGGCCGGACTCGCTTCGGCGATCGTCTGGCTCGATGCGTTCACCAGCAACGTCGACCGCAGCGCGCGCAACCCCAATTTGCTGGTGTGGCACGGCCAGCTGACCCTGATCGACCACGGCGCGTCGCTGTACTTCCACCACGGCTGGGACGGCGACACCTCGGGTGCCGGGAAGCCCTTCCCGCTCATCCGCGACCACGTCCTGCTTCCCTGGGCCAGCGAACTGGAGCAGGCGGACGTGCGCCTCAGCGCCCTGCTGCCGCCGGAGCGGCTGGCGCAGATCGTGGCGCTGGTCCCGGACCCATGGCTCCAGGGCGGCGACGGCTTTGCCAGCCCGCAGCAGCAGCGCGACGCCTACACCAGTTATCTGCAGCAGCGCCTGGCGCTGCCGCATGCCTTCGTGCAGGAGGCCATCCATGCGCGCGCATGACAGCTACGACTACGCCGTCATCCGGGTGGTGCCGCGCGTGGAGCGCGGCGAGTTCATCAACGTGGGCGTGATCGTCTCCTGCGAGAAGACGGGGTACCTCAAGGCGGTCGTCGAACTCGACGAGGCCCGCCTGCGCGCACTGGATCCGCGGATCGACCTGCCGACCCTGCGGCGCCACCTCGACGCCATCCGGCGCATCTGCGAAGGCGGCCCCGGGGGCGGCCCGATCGGCCTGCTCCCGCAGCGCGCGCGCTTTCATTGGCTGACCGCAAAACGGAGTGCCGTCATCCAGACCTCGCAGGTGCACATGGGCCGTTGCGGCGACATGGACGCCATCGTCGAGCACCTGATGGACAGGATGGTGCGGGTCAGCTGATGCGGAACATCCGCTGGCCGATGTGGGAGTCGCGGCGCGGCCGCAAACGATAGCTGCCGTGGATATAGGCGACGTGCGGGCTGCTGCGGCGGCGAGGCACGTGATGGGCGGGCGCGGAGCGTGCCTGCGGCAGGCCGGCCTGGATGCGCGTGAGGCTCGTGGCCGGCTTCGACCTGGCGCGGGAGCGCGTGGTCCGGGAAGGGCGGCGAGGGAAGAAAAGGGACAGGATTGAGTGCTTGATCTGGCTGGTGATTTTGATCCTCCACAAATAAATTTAATGTTTACAGTGACTTACGGAGCAAAGTATAGCACGTTTAGACATTTATGAATAGGCCTTGGGAGCTTGGACGCCCAGAAGGCATGTCGCGCGTCCGCACCGTCCTCGCCGGTCTGGAGCACGCGGATTCGGCGCAGCATCCGGACGAGGCCACCGTGGCGGCGCGCGCCGCCATCGTCGCTTCGTAAGCAACGGACCTGCGGCATCGGATGCCCTCCGCGTTGCGCTGGAGGGCGGCACGCTTACCGTTGCACAGGCCGCCGGTACAGGGCCGCGCTGATGCAGGAAAACAGGCTGACCACGAACCAGCCGAACGGGAACAGCGACAGGGTCAGGATCCAGGTCAGGCCGCCGGCGATGCAGCCGGCCGCGAACCACAGGATCGCCGAGAGCACGCGTCCCTGCACCAGCTGGCCCAGGCCGGGGACGATGAGGCTGCAGATGGCGGCGATGACGTTGCCGGTGGAACCTTGTCCGTTGACCATCGAATGTTGCTCCATACCTGAGGGTGGACTGCCGCAATCATCCCGCTTTCCTGTTCATCCTGCCGTGAAGCGATGCCGAGCCGGCGCCGCTCAGATCATCGGCAGCTTGAGCCCCTGTTCCTTCGCACACTGCTTTGCGATCTCGTAGCCCGCATCGGCATGGCGCATCACGCCGGTACCGGGGTCATTCCAAAGCACGCGCGCCAGGCGGCGGTCCGCGGCCTCGCTGCCGTCGCAGACGATCACCACGCCGCTGTGCTGGCTGTAGCCCATGCCGACGCCGCCGCCGTGGTGCAGGCTGACCCAGGTCGCGCCGCCGGCGACGTTCAACATCGCGTTGAGCAGCGGCCAGTCGCTGACCGCATCGCTGCCGTCCTTCATGGCTTCGGTCTCGCGGTTGGGTGAAGCCACGCTGCCCGAATCGAGATGATCGCGACCGATCACCACCGGCGCCTTCAGCTCGCCGTTGCGGACCATTTCGTTGAAGGCGAGTCCGAGGCGATGGCGCTGCCCCAGGCCGACCCAGCAGATGCGCGCCGGCAGGCCTTGGAAGGCGATGCGCTCGCGCGCCATGTCCAGCCAGTTGTGCAGGTGTTCGTCGTCGGGGATCAGCTCCTTGACCTTGGCGTCGGTCCTGTAGATGTCCTCGGGATCACCGGAGAGCGCCACCCAGCGGAACGGGCCGACGCCGCGGCAGAACAGCGGCCGCACGTAGGCCGGCACGAAGCCCGGGAAGTCGAACGCGTTCACGCAGCCCTCGTCCTTGGCCATCTGGCGGATGTTGTTGCCGTAGTCGACGGTCGGGATGCCGCGGGCGTGGAAGGCGAGCATCGCTTCGACGTGCACGCGCATCGACTGCTTGGCCGCGTCGCGCACGTTTTCCGGATGCGCGTCCTGTCCGGCCAGCCACTGCTCGACGGTCCAGCCAACCGGCAGGTAGCCGTGCACCGGATCGTGCGCCGAGGTCTGGTCTGTGACGCAGTCCGGGCGCACGCCGCGCTTCACCAGCTCCGGCAGGACCTCCGCCGCGTTGCCCAGCAGCGCGATCGACTTCGCCTCGCCGGCTTTCGTGTACTTGTCGATCCGCGCCAGGGCATCGTCGATGTCGGTCGCCTGTTCATCGACGTAGCGGGTGCGCAGGCGGAAATCGATGCTGGCCTGGCGGCACTCGATGGTCAGCGAACTCGCGCCGGCGAGCGACGCCGCCAGCGGCTGCGCGCCGCCCATGCCGCCCAGGCCCGCGGTCAGGATCCATCGGCCCTTGAGGCTGCCGCCGTAGTGCTGGCGCCCCATCTCGACGAAGGTCTCGTAGGTGCCCTGCACGATGCCCTGGCTGCCGATGTAGATCCACGAGCCGGCGGTCATCTGGCCGTACATCATCAGGCCCTTGCGATCGAGCTCGTTGAAGTGCTCCCAGTTGGCCCAGGCCGGCACCAGGTTGGAGTTGGCGATCAGCACCCGCGGCGCGTCGGCATGGGTCGGGAAGATGCCAACCGGCTTGCCCGACTGCACCAGCAGGGTTTCGTCGTCGCCCAGCTTGCGCAGGGATTCGAGGATGGCGTCGTAGCTTTCCCAGTCGCGCGCGGCGCGGCCGATGCCGCCGTATACCACCAGGTCCTCCGGGCGCTCGGCCACGTCCGGGTCCAGGTTGTTCTGGAGCATCCGGTACGGCGCCTCGGTCAGCCACGAGCGGCAGCTGAGTGCCGTGCCACGCGGAGCGCGGACGGTGCGGGAAGGGTCGTGGCGGGTCGACATCGGCGGGGCATCCACACAGGACTGGACGCCGGATTATCGCATCGCGCGAAAAGAAGGTTCTTCTCCCAACTGAGGGAATGGCGCGCCATTGATCCTCTCGGGCGCCGGGTGCCAAGGCCCTTGAGTGCTCATGTCCCCCGGCGCTGGCCTGCGGCCATCGCCTCCTCCTTGACTTCGCTCTCAAGGGCCTTGGCACCCGGTGCGCAGCAGTACGCGGCGCCCCCAAGGGCAAAGCCGGTATCCCGCGAACCCGCAGCAACGCCGAGCCCCGTCGTGGCCGGAAGGCCTTCGCGGGGAAGTAAAGGAGGAGGCATCCGCCGCCAGGCGGATGCCGGGGGACATGAGCCGCGAAGGC
>NZ_SJRX01000007.1 GCF_004352845.1 Luteimonas terricola | reverse complement strand
CCGCCGTGGCCGGGAGGCCTTCGCGGGGAAGTCAAGGAGGAGGCATCCGCCGCCAGGCGGATGCCGGGGGACATGAGCCGCGAAGGCCTCCCGGCCGCGGCGGGGCCCTCCAGGTCACGACAAGGCGTAGCGAAAGAAGCAGACACTTCTCGTCGAAACCGTTTCCCAGGAGATGGGAGATGAACCTGAAAAGAGCGGCCTGCGCGCAGGTCGGACACTGCGTGCCAACCGTGTCCGCGGGCGTCGCGCAGGCGCTTGTATCATCGGCAGGCGCGCGGACGCACCGGCACACGGGCCGCTGGCGCCGTCGCGCACGGAGGCTTCCCGATGCCGACTGCCGGCGGCGATATCGCACTTTCCATCCTCGAACTCGGGCGCGTGAGCCAGGGCTCCGACCGGCGCAGCGCGCTGGACGGCGCGCGCGACCTGGCGCGCCACGCCGAAGGCCTCGGCTACACGCGGTTCTGGATCGCCGAACACCACAACATGCCCGCGGTCACCACCGCGGCGACCTCGCTGGTCATCGCCCACGTCGCGGCCGGCACCAGCACCATCCGCGTCGGCGCCGGCGGCATCATGCTGCCCAACCACGCGCCGTACATCATCGCCGAGCAGTTCGGCACGCTGGCCACGCTGTTCCCGGACCGCATCGACCTCGGGCTCGGCCGCGCGCCGGGCACCGACCAGACGACGCTGCGCGCGCTGCGCCGTGATCCCGCCAGCAGCGATCAGTTCCCGCAGGACGTGCTGGAGCTGCAGGCCTGGCTGGGACCGGTGCGCGAAGGCCAGCGGATCGAAGCCGTGCCGGGTTCCGGTACCGAGGTGCCGCTGTGGATCCTCGGCTCCAGCCTGTTCGGCGCGCAGCTGGCGGCGGAGCTGGGCCTGCCCTACGGCTTCGCCTCGCACTTCGCGCCGCAGGCGCTGGACCAGGCGTTGCAGGTGTATCGCGAGTGCTTCAAGCCCTCGCCGCAGCTGGACAAGCCCTACGCGCTGGTCGGCGTGAACATCATCGCCGCGCCCACCGACGAGGAGGCGCGCTTCCTGGCCACGTCGCAGCAGATGTCGTTCGCCGACATGTTCCGCGGCGCGCGCAACCTGACGCAGCCGCCGATCGCCGACATCGAAGCCTACTGGTCGCCGCAGGAGAAGCTGCAGGCTTCGCAGATGCTCGCCTGCAGCATTGTCGGTGGCCCGGACACGGTGCGCGCCGGCATGCGCGCGTTCGTCGAGCGCACCGGCGCCGACGAGCTGATGGTGGTGTCGGACATCTTCGATCCGGCGCTGCGCCAGCGCTCGTTCGGCATCATCGCCGACGTCAGGCCATGAGCTTCGACTCGATCGCCTGAGTGCGCGGACGCGCCTCGAGCGCGTCGCCGCGAAATCCAGTGCAGGCCCGTCGCCGGCCGGTGATATCGTCGGGGCCCCGCACGCAGCCCGTCGACAATGGGTACCTACGCACTCGGATCCGTCTTTGCCCCGGCCTCGCTGGCCCTGGTGGGCGCCAGCCCGCGCGAGCGTTCGCTCGGTCGGCTGGTGCTGCGCCAGATCATCGACGGTGGCTTCCCGGGGCGGGTCGGCGTGGTCAACCGGCGCTATCCCGGGATCGAGGGCGTGGTCACCGCGCCCCGCCTGGCAGAGCTGGGGTTCGCGCCGGAGCTGGTGATCATCGCCACGCCGCCGGCGGCGGTGGCCCGCGCGGCGGCTTCAGCGGCCGACGCAGGCGCGCGCGCGGTGATCGTGCTGACGCGCGGGATGGGCGAGGGGGAGGGCTCGCACAACGCCGCGCTTGCGGCCATCGCGCGTGCGCGCGGCCTGCGCGTGGTCGGGCCGAACTGCCTGGGCGTGATCGCGCCGCACGCGAAGCTGCACGCCAGCTTCGCCGCGCACCGGCCGCCGCCGGGCGACCTGGCGCTGATCTCGCAGTCCGGGGCTGTCGGCGCGGCGATGATCGAGTGGGCGCGCGAGCGCGGGCTCGGGTTTTCCGGCGTGGTCTCGCTGGGCGACGCCGTCGATGTCGACTTCGCCGACCTGCTCGACTGGTTCGCAACCGACCGCCATACGCGCGCGATCCTGCTGTATCTCGAGCACGTGCGCGATGCGCGCAAGTTCCTGTCCGCGGCGCGCGCGGCCGCGCGCGGCAAGCCGGTCGTGGTGGTGCGCCCCGGTCGCCACGTCCGCCGGCCCGGGCCGCCGACCAGCCATGCCGCCGCGCTCGCGACGCCGGACCATGTCTATGACGCCGCCTTCCGCCGCGCCGGCCTGCTGCGCGTGAACGCGCTCGACGAGCTGTTCGCGGCCGCGGAGACGCTGTCGCACCTGGGCAGCGTGCCGGGCAGGCGGCTGGCGGTGCTGACCAACGGCGCCGGCACCGGCCTGCTCGCGCTCGATCGCCTGCAGGACCTGGGTGGCGAGCCCGCGAAGCTCTCGCCGGACACCGTCGAGCGGCTGGACGCCGGGCTCGCGCGCGGCTGGTCGCGCGCCAATCCGGTCGACCTGCTCGGCGATGCCGACGGCCCGCGCTATGCCGCCGGCCTGGAAGCGCTGCTCGACGACCCCGGCAATGACGCCGTGCTCGTCGTCAACGTCCCGACCGCGCTGTCCGATCCGCATGACACGGCCGAGGCCACGGTGCGCGTGCTCAAGGAGCGGCCGCGCGGCGCGCCGCGCAAGCCGGTGCTGGCGCTGTGGCTGGGCAATGGCCACGGCGCCGCCGACCTGCTGGGCGCCGCCGGTGTGCCGACGTATGCCAACGAAGCCGAGGCCGTGCGCGGCTTCATGTACCTAGTGCGCCACCGCGAGGCACAGGCGGCGCTGATGGAGACGCCGCCGAGCCTGCCGGAGGGCTTCGGTGTCGATCGCGCGGCCGCGCAGGCGATCGTCGATGCGGCGTTGGCCGGGGGGCGCGAATGGCTGGATCCGCGCGACACCGCGCAGCTGCTCGCCGCCTACGGCATCGCGATCCCGATGCCGGACATCGCGGCCGATGCCGAAGCCGCGGCCCGCGCCGCGCAGCCCCTGCTCGATGCCGGACGCACGGTGGCGGTCAAGGTGCTATCGCCCGACATCGTCCACAAGTCGGACGTCGACGGCGTGCGGCTGCACCTGGGCAGTGCCGCGGCCGTACGCGAGGCGGCGGCGGACATCATGGCCCGCGCGCGCCGGCTGCGGCCCGATGCCCGCGTCGATGGCGTCAGCGTGCACCCCATGGTGCTGCGCACGAAGGCGCGCGAGGTGATCGCCGGCATCGCCGACGACCCCGTGTTCGGGCCGGTGGTGGTGTTCGGCCGCGGTGGCACGGCGGTCGAAGTGATCGATGACAAGGCCCTGGCGCTGCCGCCGCTGGACCTGCGCCTGGCGCACGAGCTCATTGCCCGCACCCGGGTCTCGCGCATCCTGCGCGCCTACCGCGACGTGCCCGCCGCGGACGAGCGCGCACTTGCCCTGGTGCTGGTGAAGCTTGCACAGCTGGCCGCCGACATCCCCGAGGTGCGCGAGGTCGACATCAACCCCTTGCTGGCCGATGCATCGGGCGCGATCGCGCTCGATGCCCGCATCGCGGTGGCGCCGTCGACGCGCCTGCACCGCGGCCGCGGCCACCCGCGCTTCGCGGTGTTCCCGTATCCGACCGAGCTCGAGCGCACGCTGGTGCTGTCCAACGACCGCACGGCCTTCGTGCGCCCGGTGCGCCCCGAAGACGACGCGATGTTCCGCCGCTTCTTCGAACGCGTCAGCGCCGAGGACCTGCGCCTGCGCTTCTTCCGCGCGGTGCGCGACTTCAGCCACGACTTCATCGCCCGCCTGGTGCAGCTGGACTATGCGCGCTCGATGGCGCTGGTGGCGATCGACGTGGAGTCGGGCGAGATGCTCGGCGCCGTGCGCCTGCTTGCCGACTCCGACTTCAGGCGCGGCGAGTACGGGATCATGGTGCGCTCCGACCTCAAGGGCGCGGGCCTGGGCTGGCGGCTGATGCAGGAGATGATCGAAGTCGCGCGCTGGATGGGCCTGGAAGCCATCGAAGGACAGGTGCTGCGCGAGAACATCACGATGCTCGCCATGTGCCGGCGGCTCGGCTTCAGGGTGGTGCCGGACCCCGAGGATGGCAGCCTGATGCTGGTGGAGCTGCCGGTGGATGGCCCGCACTCGCTGTAGTAGCGGCGCGGCAAGAGCAGACATGTGGAAGCGCCATGTGGGAGCCGCTCCCACAGGTCCCACAGGCTCCTTCGGCTGCCAGAGGGTCCTTCGGGCGCGGCTGCGGGATAATCCGCTGATGCGCAAGATCCTCCACGTCGACATGGACGCCTTCTACGCGTCGGTGGAGCAGCGCGACGATCCCTCGCTGCGCGGCCGGCCGGTGGTCGTGGCCTGGCGCGGCGCGCGTTCGGTGGTGGTCGCGGCGTCGTACGAAGCGCGCGTGTTCGGCGTGCGTTCTGCGATGCCGGCCGCGCGCGCCGAGCGCCTGTGTCCGGAAGCCCTGTTCGTGCCCCCCGATTTCACGCGCTACAAGGCGGCCTCGAAACAGGTGCGCGAAATCTTCCTGCGCCACACCGACCTGGTGCAGCCGCTGTCGCTGGACGAGGCCTATCTCGACGTCACCCAACCGAAGCTGCCGTCGCCCAGCGCGACCGCGACCGCGCAGGCGATCCGCGCCGAGATCCGCGAGGCCACCGGACTGACCGCATCCGCAGGCGTCGCGCCGAACAAGTTCATCGCCAAGATCGCGTCCGACTGGAACAAGCCCGACGGGCTGTTCGTGGTGCGGCCGTCGCAGGTGGATGCCTTCCTCGCCCCGCTGCCGGTGGGCCGGATCCCGGGCGTGGGCAAGGTGATGGAGAAGAAGCTGGCCGACATCGGCGTGGCCACCGTGTCCGACCTGCGCACCGTGGCGCTGGAAGAACTGCAGGCGCGCTTCGGCAGCTTCGGCGCGGGCCTGTATCGGCGCGCGCGCGGCATCGACGAGCGCCCGGTGGAGCCCGACCAGCCGGTGCAGTCGATCTCGGCCGAGGACACCTTCGAGCACGACCTCACGCTGTATGCGTTCGAGGATGCGCTCCGGCGCCTGGCCGGAAAGGCCTGGGAGGCCACGCGCAAGACGCCGCGGGTGGGGCGAACAGTGGTGTTGAAGCTGAAGACGGCGGACTTCCGCATCCTCACCCGCAGCCACACGCCGGACGCGCCGCCGGCATCGCTGGACGAGTTCACAGCGATCGCGCTGGCGCTGCGCGACCGCGTGCAGCTGCCGGCGTCGACCCGTTACCGGCTGGCCGGCGTCGGGCTGGCCGGCTTCCGCGATCCGGAAGATTCGCCGCTCCAGGCGCCGCTGTTCGATTCCTGCTGAGGCACGCCCGGGCGCGCGGGCCGCAGCTCCAGCCACAGGCTGTAGGCGGCAGTCAGCGCCGGCAGCAGGTTCTGCAGCACGCCGACCGCATCCTGCTTCTCCGAGAAGATGAAGTACGACAGCGTCAGCCCGCTGCCGCAGAGGCTGATGATCCAGAAGCTGCGCGGCACCACGGCGCGTCCGGCCCGCCGGGACGCTCCGAACTGGACCAGCCAGCGCGCCCCGAACAGCATCGCGCCAAAGAGTCCGATCAGCTTCCACGGCGTCACTGCGACACCGGTCCAAGCCAGCGCGGCGATGGTCTCGTTCATGGCAATACCTCCACGTCACGTGCGATGCGTTCATCGGCCACGGCGCAGGCACCGCGCCGCAGCAGCCACAGCACGCCGCGCAGGTCGCTGATGCCGACCAGCGCGCGTCCCAGGTTGTCGTACTTGCTCCGGCCGTGCAGGCGCGGGCGGTGGTTGACCGGCACGCTCAGCGTGCGCCAACCCGCGCGTTGCATCAGCGCCGGCAGGTAGCGGTGCATGTGGTCGAAGGCCGGCAGGTCGAGGAACGCGTCGCGTGCGAACAGCTTGATGCCGCAGCCGGTGTCGGGGGTGGCATCGTGCAGCAGGCGCGCACGCACGGTGTTGGCGAAGCGCGAGGCCCAGCGCTTGCTGGCGGAGTCTTCGCGCTTCACGCGCCAGCCGGCGAACAGCCGCACGTCGGCCGCGGCATCGGCGCGCGCCTGCAGCAGCCGGGGCAGGTCGGCGGGATCGTTCTGGCCATCGCCGTCGAGCGTGGCGATCCAGGCCGCGCGCGCCGCCTTGACCCCGCTGCGCAGGGCGGCGCTCTGCCCGCTGCGCCGGCGGTGGCGGAGCACGCGCAGGTGCGGCCGGGTGGCGGCGCAGGCCGCGAGCACGGCATCGGTGCCGTCGTCCGAAGCGTCGTCGACACAGATGATTTCGTGGTCGACGTGGCGCAGTGCCGCGTCGATCTCGTCGAGCAGCGCGGGCAGGTTGGCGGCTTCGTTGTAGGCGGGCACCACGACGCTGAGTGCGGGTGCCCATGGGCCGCGCTGGCGGGGAATGTTCATGGTCATGTGCTGCATCCGGAGAAGACGTCGTGGCTGCCGTCGTAGAGCGCGGTGCGCACCTCGAGCAGGCCAAGTACCGAGTGGAAGAGGTCGTCATGGCTGGTGGGCTTGCCCGCGCGCTGCTGCAGGCATTCCCGTGCGACGTTGCGGGCCGCGGCCATGCCCGGCGACAGCCAGGCCACCATCGGCACCTTCTTCTGCGTGTCCGGCGCGATCGCGTACGGCAGGCCGTGCAGGTACAGGCCGTTCTCGCCGAGGGACTCGCCGTGGTCGGATATGTAGAGCAGCGCGCTGTCGCGGTCGTCGCGGCGGGCCAGCAGGGCGATGGCCTCGGCCAGCAGGTCGTCGGTCGCGAGCACCGCGTCGTCGTAGCTGTTCACCACCTGCTCGCGGCTGCATTGGCCGAGGTCGTCGGTGTCGCAGGTGGGCGTGTAGCGCCGCAGCCGTTCCGGCGCGCGCCGGTAGTAGGCCGGGCCATGGCTGCCGACCTGGTGCAGGACGATGACCTGGTCGCCCGGCCAGCGGTCGATGGCGGCGTCCAGGCCGTCGAGCAGCACCTCGTCATGGCATCCGTGCGCACCGCAGCCGGTCGTGGGCCCGGTGCGCGTCGACTCGAAGGCCAGGCCGGCGCAGACGCCCTTGCATCCCGACTGGTTGTCGCGCCAGAGCGTGTGCACGCCGGCGTGCTCCAGCACGTGCAGCAGCGATTCCGAGTTCGCAAGGCGCGCCTTGTCGTAGCCGGCGTGGCCATCGGGCGAGAACATGCACGGCAAGGAAACCTCCGTACTGGTGCCGCAGGCGGAGACATCGGCGAAGTTGATCGCGTCGGAGTCGGCCAGCCGCGGCGTGGTCTGGCGGGCATATCCGTTCAAGCCCCAGTTCTGCGCCCGCACCGTCTCCCCGATCACCAGCACCAGCAGGCGCGGACGCGCATCCTCAGGACGTGCGGCGACGACTGCATCCAGGCCCAGCACCCGCCGTGGACCGTGCGCCGCCACGCCTTCGCCACGCGCGATGGTGGCGGTCGCGACCACGATGTTGCCCGGCGTGATCAGGTGCCGGAGCTCGCGGTTGTTGCGCATCAGCGCCGACAGGTCTTGGAATCCCGCGAGCGCGCTGGAGGCGGCGATCAGCGCGAGCGCAAGCAGCCACCCCAGGCGGGACAGGGCCGCGCGCGCCGGCCGCCGCCGCTGCAGCTGGATGCGCGCCAGCACCAGCAGCGGCAGGCCGGCGAGCACGGACACCGTCGGCAGCAGGCCCCAGGCCAGCAGTTCGCCGGCCTCGCGGGCGTCGGTATGCAGGATGTTGCGCACCATGTCGGTGTCGAAATAGATGCCGTACACGCGCATGTAGTGGGCGGCCGAGGCCGCCAGCACCAGCAGCAGGGCGAGCACCGGTTTGGCCAGGCGGCCGTGCAGCAGCACGCACAGCAGGAAGGCCTGCAGCGCGAACACGAGCACGAACAGACAGGCCGCCGCGCGCGCGCCGGAGGCGCCGGTCAGTGCGCCGGTCGCGAGCACCGCGCGCCAGAACGGGATGTTGCAGGCGACGGTGAAGTACAGGCTGGCCCAGAGCGCCAGGACGTCCGTCGTCATCGCCGGCCGCCAGGCGCGCAGCCGGTCGACCGCATGCTGCGTGCGCTGCAGCGGCAGTGTGACCACGCTCATGGCGCGGTCTCCGACGGCGTCGGCCACAGACCAGCCACGACCACCGCGACCATCCAGCACAGGGCCGCGGACCACAGGTCGTGCGACAGGAAGTGCGCACCGCGCAGCTGCTGGTCGATGCCGAATACCAGGCCGGCCCCGAGCCCCGCGGCGAGCCCGATGCGACGGCGGGACGGGGTCGCCGGCACGAACGCCAGCGCAAGCCAGGCATAGCCCGCGGCGGCGTGGCCTGCCGGGAAGCAGGCGCCGCCGCCGTCGCCGGCCATCGCGGTGCCGCCGTAGCGGACGAGGTCCCAGGGGCAATGCACGGCCATGAGTTGCTTTAGCGTGGCGACCAGCGCGGTAGCCACGAGGACGGACACGGCGAGGCGTGCAAGCGGCTGGCGATGCCTGCGCCAGCATCCGACGGCATGTGTGGCTGCCCATGCCAGCACCACGCCCAGCCACGCGAGCTTGCTCGCCATCTGGCCGGCGTCGTGCAGCAGCCCACGGGCGATGGGGTTGTCGGCCAGCGCCCAGCGGTGGCCCTCCCATGCGAACAGCGTATCGGCCAGCGCGGTGTCGATCGTGCTCCCGTGCGCGAGGGCCGCAAGCGCTGCGGGAAGCAGGGCCCACGGCAGCAGTGCCCAGGTGCGCGCCGCGCCGCGGGTGCGCGCATCCGGGACCGTGGTCTGCATGGTGGTGGGGGCTGGAAGCATCGCTGGCATCGGCGGGGCGGGCAGCGTGATGATCCGGGCGCCGTTGTCGGAGAGCCGTTGGAACGGAGTTGGCGCTTCGTTAATTGCCCGCAGGGGCGAACGGAAGCGCGTCGCACAGTGGATCGATCGCGGTGCCAGGCACCAGCCACCATTCCTGCCGGCTGGCGCGGCCCAGGTGTTGCGCATGCGCACGGTCGACACAGGGGCCGAGCGCGTCCTCCGGCAGCCACAGCCAGCGCCGTTCCGGAGCCTGTCCCACCCAGGCCAACGCGTCGCGCCACTGCAGGTGCAAGGGCTGGCGGAAGCCGAATTCGGCCATCGGGCGCTCGACCTGCAGCAGGTGCTGCTCGCGCCAGGCGATCGCGCCGAGTTCGCCATCGGCGCCAATGCGCGTGACCACCTCGTGCATCAGCGCGCGACCCGAACTCGAGGCGTCAAGCGCGGGCGCGAGCACGAGTCCGTAGGTCGCCCACACCAGGCTCGTGAACAGCAGGAGTGCGAGCGCGATCCGCCGGCCGCGTAGCGCCACGGCCAGTCCCCAGGCCGCGGCGCCGAGTCCGCCAAGCGCCCACAGCAACACGCGCATGTCCGGCGCTGCCATGCCGCGGGACTCGCCCAGGCGCGCGGCCCAGGCGGCGTCCGCCAGTCCGCTCGCGGACGCGCCAAGCAGCAAGGCCCCGGCCAGCAGCAGCCAGCCGCACAGCACCCAGCGCACGCCGCTCCGGCGCAGCAGCGCCGGAAGCAGGGGCGCGGCGGCCAGGCAGGCGGCGGGCAGCGCCGGGAGCACATAGACCTCGCGCTTGCCGGGGCTCAGCGAGAAGAACAGCAGCACCAGCGCCGCCCAGCCCAGCAGGAGGATGTAACGCGGGTCGCCCCGGCGCAGGCGCCGCCACCACGCCGGCAGCAGCCACGGCAGCAGCAGCACGCCGGGCAGCCACAGCGTCGCGATCGTCTGCGCGTAGTACCAGGGCGGCTGCACGTGGTGCCAGGCGTTGAGATAGCGCGTGCCGGTCTGCCGGAACAGCAGTTCGTGCGCGTAGGCCTGCAGCGCCGGGTCCGGATTGCGCAGCAGCGCGAGGCCCAGCGGCGCCAGCCAGACCGCTGCGCCGGCCACGAATCCGGCGCCGGCGGCCAGCGCATCGCCCGCCACGTGGTCGGCGGGTTTCACGGGGCTTCGCCGCCGCCATCGCACCCACAGCCACGGCAGCAGGACCAGCACCGGCAGGAAGCCCACGCCCTTGGTGACCGTGCCGAGCCCGGCGGCGAACATCCCCAGCGCCAGCCAGCGTCGCTCGCGGCCTTCAAGCAGGTAGCGCAGCAGCGCGCACAGCGACAGCGTGGTCAGCGCCACCAGCACCATGTCGATCTGCGCCCGCTTGGCCTGCAGCCCGAACTGGAGGCAGACGAACAGCGCGCCCGCGGCCCAGGGCGCGTGCCTGCGGGACCACAGCCGGCCTGCGGCGCCATGCACAAGGGCCAGCGTCGCCAGCGCCGCCAGCAGCGAGGGCAGGAGGAAGGCCACGCGCCAGTCGCGCACCAGCGTCCAGCTCGCGGCCTGCATCCACATGAACACGGGCGGCTTCTCGGCATAGGCCTCGCGCCCACGTCGCGGCACCAGCCAGTCGCCGCTGTCCACCATCGTCTGCGCCGCCAGCGCGAAGCGCGGCTCGTCCGGTGGGGAGGGCTCGCGCATGCCGATGCCGGCGGCGAGCGCGAACAGCACCACAAGGAGCAGGAGGATCGGTGGCCGGGACCAGGACGGCGGGCGGGCGGTGGGCGGCAGGCTGGGCATGGGCGGATGGTGGCCGCGGACGCGTGGGAGAATCGTCGGAAGCCCTGCGGTTCCGACATCGTTCCGACGTCGCGGCGCGCAGCCTGTCGTGGTCACGGAGGTCCGCATGCGCCTGTTGGTGGTGGAAGACAACCAGAGCCTGGTCGCCAACCTCTTCGATTATTTCGAGGCGCGTGGCCACGTGCTGGACGCCGCCCCGGACGGCCCGACGGGCTACCACCTGGCATCCACCCAGGCCTATGACGCGATGGTGCTCGACTGGATGCTGCCCCGGCTGGATGGCCGCGAGGTGCTGCGGCGCCTGCGCGAAGCCGGCCACGACCTGCCCGTGCTGATGCTGACCGCGCGCGACGAACTGCCCGACAAGATCTCGGGCTTCCGCGCCGGCGCCGACGACTACCTGACCAAGCCCTTCCAGCTGCCCGAACTCGAGGTCCGCATCGAAGCGCTGGTTGCCCGCGCCGGCGGCCGCCAACGTGGCCGCGTGCTCGAGGTCGCCGACCTGCGCTACGACCTGACCACGCTCGACGTCACCCGCGGCGGCCGCACGCTGCATCTGTACCCGGCCTGCCGGAAGCTGCTCGAGGTGCTGATGCGCGCAAGCCCCGCGGCCGTGACGCGGGAGCGGCTCGAGCAGGCGCTGTGGGGCGATGATCCCCCCGATGGCGACATGCTGCGTTCGCATGTCTACGAGCTTCGCCGCAGCATCGACGGCGCGTGGCCGGTGAAGCTGCTGCATACCCTGCCGCGCATCGGCTACCGGCTGGGCGAGCCGCTGGGGGGTGACGATGGCGGCTAGGCATGGCCTGCGGCGGCGGATGGTGCAGGGTCTGGTCGGCTATGCGGTGTTGGCATCGGCGGCGATCTTCGCCTATGGCTACATCGTCAACGAACATGCCGAGCAGCTGGTCTGGACGTCGCTGCTGGAAGCCGAGTTCAAGCACATCGATGGCCGCCGCGCGCTGTCGCCCGACGAACGCTGGGTCGACACCGAGACCCTGTCGCTGTTCGGGGACGACCCACGCACCCCGCTGCCCGAAGCGCTGCGCGGCAAGGCGCCCGGGCTGCACGATGAAGTCGTGTTCGACGGCAAGGAGTGGGTGGTGCTGGTGCGCGAGGTCGACGGCCGGCCGTGGGCGCTGGCCCTGGACATCGGCGATTTCGAGCGTCGCGAGGTGTACGTCGCCGCAAGCGTGCTCGCTGCGATGCTGGTGATGGTGCTGTTGCTGGGCCTGGCGATCGGCTGGGGCGTCGACCGGCTGACGCGGCCGCTGCGCGCGTTCGCGCAGCGCATCGCGCTCCTGCGACCGGACCGCACCGGCCAGCGCATCGAACTCCCCGACGACGCCAGCTCCGAGCTGGTCGTGATCGCCGACGCGCTCAACGACTACATCGCCCGCAACGAGCTGTACGTGCAGCGCGAGCGCGTGTTCATCGACAGCATGAGCCACGAACTGCGCACGCCGATCTCGGTGATCGCAGGCGCCGCCGAGCTGGCCGCGGCCCAGCGCGGCATCCCGGACCCCGCGCGCCAGCAGATCGCGCGCATCAGCCGCACCAGCCGCGAGATCGAGCACCTGATCGCGCTGCTGCTGGTGCTGGCCAAGGAACCCGGGCGCCTGGCCCGGGCCAGCGACCGCATCGACCTTGCACAGCTGCTGCCGGAGATCGTCGACGACCACCTGCCGATGGCAAGCGAGAAGGGCCTGGTGCTGGCCGTGCAGCCGACCGCGCGCTGCGAGATCCTGGCGCCGATGCCGGTGGTGCAGGCGGCGATCGGCAACCTGCTGCGCAACGCCATCGAGAACAGCGACAGCGGCGAGATCGGCATCCGCATCGATTCGGGCGCAGTGGTCATCGACGATCCGGGCCATGGCATGACGCCCGAGGAGATCAGCGCGATCTATGCACGCATGGCCCGCGGTGGAGGCCGTGAACGCGGCGGCATCGGCCTCGAGCTGATCTCGCGGCTGTGCGACCACCTCGGGTGGACGCTCGAGATCTCGTCGCGCCCGGGGCAGGGCACGAGCACGCGGCTGGACCTGTCGATGGCGTGCGTGGACGACGGCGCAGGCTGAGCAACGCGCCACGCCGTCCATCGCGCCCTGCACGAGGTTGCACAGGGTCCGGTCTGGCCCGCGCTCATTGCTGCGGCGACAATGGTGTTCGCACAGCCCGAGGAGATGCCGCATGTCGTTCCCGTATCCGCTGGTGCTGTTCGACCTGGACGGCACCTTGGTCGACAGCGCCGCCGATATCGCCGAGGCGGTGAACCGGACGCTCGACGAGCTCGGCCACCCGCGCCAGCCCGAAGCAACCGTGCGCGCATGGATCGGCCTGGGCACGCGCGTGCTGCTCGACAGCGCCCTGCGCCACGCCGGCAGCAGGCACACGGTCGATGAGGAGATGCCACGGCTGATGCGCCACTACGGCGACTGCCTGCTGCTCAACGCGCGGCTGTATCGCGGCACGGTGGATGCGCTCGATGCACTGGCCGCGGATGGGGTCACGATGACGATCTGCACCAACAAGCCCGAGCGCTACGTGCGCCCGCTGCTGGATGCGATGGGGATCACCCGTTACTTCGACGGCATCGTCGGCGGCGACACCCTGCCCGAGCGCAAGCCGCACGCGATGCCGCTGCTGCACCTGGTGGCCATGCACGGGCGACAGGTGGAGGAGTGCCTGATGGTGGGCGACTCCGAGGCCGACGCCGGCGCCGCGCACGCGGCCGGGATGGACCTGGTACTGGTGCGGCACGGCTATCCGCGGGACTTCGACCTGGAGCAGGCCGGGGCGGTGGCAGTACTCGACGACCTCGCCACCCTGCCGGCCCTGTCCAGGCCCTGAAAGTTCCCTGTGGGAGCGGCCCCTGTGGGAACAGCCTGATGTGGGGGCCCCATGTGATCCGACATCGGCACCGGCGCCGCCGTCCAGCAAGCGACGGCGCCGGTGATGTTTCGAAGTCCGCCTACTTCCCCGCCCGGTACCGCAACGTCAGCCCGTACTCGCGCCCCGGCTGGTTGTACCAGGCGATCGTCTCGTACTCGCGATCGAACACGTTCGTCACCCGCGCCTGCAGCGTCCACTCGCTGCTGATTGCGTACTCCAGCCGCAGGTCCACCGTGCCGTAGCCCGGGAGCCGGACCAGGTTCGCGGCATCGTCATGGCGCGCGCCGCTGCCGAAGCCGCTCACCCCGAACCGGAAATCGCCGAAGCCCCGGTCCACGTCCACCCGCGCGGTGCTGCGCGAACGCCGCGGCAGCCAGTTGCCGTGGTTGCTGCCGGCGCTCTGGTTGCGCGGATCGATGTGGCTGATCTCCGCGTTCACGTCCCAGCCCGCCAGCGACGCGAAGCCGGTCAGCTCCGCGCCGCGGATGCGCGCCTCGTCGACGTTGAGCAGGGCGAAATCCGTGTCGTAGCCGATCAGATCGTCGATGTCGGTCTGGAACGCATTGAAGGTCCAGTTCCAGCCCTTGCCGAACTGCGCGATGCCGAGGTTGAGCGTCCGTGACTCTTCGGGCTGCAGCTCCGGGTTGCCCCATCCGCCCGGGTAGTACAGGTCGTTGAACGTCGGCACCTTGAAGCCGGTGCCGGCGCTGGCGGTGAAGCGGAAACCGTTGCCGAACTTGAACCCGTAGCCGACGCTGCCGGTGGCGTGCCCACCGAACTGCTCGTTGTCGTCATGGCGCACGCTGGCCTCGACGCTGTGCGCGTCGAAGCTGCCCTGGTATGCAAGGAACACGCCCGTGTTGTCGCGGCTGTCGACGGTGAACGCGGTGCTGCTGGTGACCTCGTCGCGCAGCCAGTCGACGCCGGCGCTGAGCAGGTGCTCATCGTCCACGGCGAGGTCGCCCTGCACGGACCCGGTGTTGCGCCGGTTCCCGAAATTGCTGGCGAAGCTGCGCACGCCGCTGGCGTGGTCGAAGAAGTGGTTGTCGGCCTTGTCGTCGGCGCGGCCGATGCGGACATTGACGTCGGCGCGGTCGTTCGGGCGCCAGCGCAGGTGGCCACCGAGCACCTGCTGCCGGTTGTCGGACTCGTTGCCGCCGAACACGCTGCCGTCGTACTCGTTGAACGCATCGGCCACCAGCGCATGGCCCTCCACGTCCACGGTCTCTCCCAGCTTGCGGCCACCGCGCAGGCTCACCGACGCGTTGCGGTAGCCGTCGCGGTCGGGCTCGTCGGCGAAGCAGCCCGCACCCCAGCCTTCGGCGGTGCCGCGGCAGGAGTCGATGCCCTCGCTGCGCTGCCAGGCGCCCTGGACCTGGAACCAGCCGCGCTCGCCGGTCTGGCCGATGCCGGCGCTGGCCTGGCGGTGGTGGTTGCTGCCGATGCCCAGGCTGACGTTCGGACGCAGGCCGCTGCCCGCGCGCCGGGTAAAGATCTGGATCACGCCGCCGATCGCCTCCGACCCGTACAGGCTGGAGCGCGGACCGCGCACGATTTCGATGCGTTCGATCTGGTCCAGCGGCAGGTCCTGGAACATCACCATGCCGGCCGACGCCGTGCCGATGCGCACGCCATCCACCAGCACCAGCACGTGGTCGGACTCGGCGCCACGCATGAACAGCGACGACAGCTTGCCCGGGCCACCCTGGTTGGCGAGGTTGATGCCGGCGCGCCCGCGCAGCAGGTCCAGCAGCGAGCTTGCCTGGCTGCGTTCGATCACGGCGCGGTCGAGCACCTGCACCGGGACGTTGCTGTCCTCGGCGTTGATCGCGGTCCGCGTGGCGGTGACCACGATGGTGTCGAGGTCGGTGGCCTGCATGCCGCCGCCGGCCCAGGCCATCGGAGACAGGGCCAGCGCGACGGCAAGGGAAAGAGTCTGGTACTGCGGTTTCATCCGGTATCTCCATGCGCCGCGCACGCCCGCGCGACGGTGTCGGTGGAGGCTGCGTGCAGGGGATACCGACGGGAGGTTGACGTGCGGAACACGGCGCGCTGCCGCCGCCACGCCCTCCGCGTCGCAACCAGTCGTCTTTCGGGCCGGTCTCCGGGCTTGCGGGATGGGCGATGCGGCCGGTTTCGACCACTACGTCCGGCCCCGGCGCCTTCCCGTGCGATGCACAGTGGCGGTTTGCCGGGGTGTTCCACGCTTACCGTTGCGGGGGCAGCGCCGGAGTGTTTCGCCTGCCTGGCGGCGGGCGGAGGTCACCGGCTTCCCGTTTCAACCCTTGGGGGAGTCCCCTCGGGTCACCAGAAAGTGGGCGCAGTCTAAGGCATCGACGATGTCCGCGCCAAAGGGCAATGCCGGTCGCCTACAGGTCGAGGTCGTCTTCCTGCATGATCGTGGTGGTCACCGGCCCTGCAGGCGGGCGATTGCGCGGCGGCGGCAGTTCCGCGATCGCGGCTTCGGCCGCTGCCACCAGTTCGACGCGGCGGGCATCGGGGACGTCCTGCCAGTGGCAGTCGCGCAGCGCGCCTTCAAGCGAATACAGCAGGTTGAGGCTGGGCTTGAAGCCGGCGCGCTTGATGCGCATGAAGGCCTCCAGCGGCCCGGCTTCCATGAGATCCTCGGGCGTTTTCAGCCCGACCTGGCGCAGCCACGCGGCCGACTTCGGCCCGATGTTGCGCATCTTGAGCGGCTGCGCGCTCATAAACCCAGTGATTCGACGTACACCTGTGCGATCTCCTCGACTCCCCACTGGTCATCAACGTCGAAACGGCCTGGAACCGGACTGTCGAGATCGAACACGCCGAGCAGCGCGCCTTCGTGGAACAGCGGAACCACTAGCTCAGAGCGTGAGGCGGCGTCGCAGGCGATGTGGTCGGGAACGGCGTTGACGTCGTCGACGCGCTGGGTTTCCCCGGTGCGGGCAGCCGCACCGCAGACGCCCCGGCTGAGCGGAATGCGCACGCAGGCAGGCTGGCCCTGGAAGGGGCCGACCACCAGTTCGGTGCCGTCGAAGAAGTAGAAGCCGACCCAGTTGAGTTCCGGCAGCGCGTGGTAGACCAGGGCCGAGAGGTTGGCGGCGTTGGCGATGCGGTCATGCTCGCCGGCCAGGAGCGCGCGCGCCTGGGCGGCGAGCTGGGCGTACTGCTGCGGCTTGTCGCCGCTTAGAATCTGCGTGGTGAACATGAGTACGAGTGTAGCGCGGGGCGTGCTGGTGACCGGCACCGACACCGGCGTGGGCAAGAGCGTGGCCAGCGTTGCCCTGGTGCATGCGCTGCGCGCGCGCGGCCTGCGTGCCCTGGGCATGAAGCCGGTCGCGGCCGGCTGCGAAACCACGCCGCAGGGGCTGCGCAATGAGGACGCGCTCGCGCTGCAGGCCGCCGCCGGCGATCCGCGGCCCGCTTACGAAGACGTGAACCCCTGGGCCCTTCCGGAGCCGACCGCACCGCAGCTGGCCGCGCGCAGCGCCGGCGCGCGGGTGTCGATGCCGCCGATACGGATGGCCTACGGACGCCTGGCCGACGGCGCTGACGCGGTCGTGGTGGAGGGCGCAGGTGGCTGGCTGTCGCCGCTGGCCGACGGCATCGAGCACGCCGACCTCGCGCACGCGCTCGGGCTGCCGGTGCTGCTCGTCGTGGGACTGCGCCTGGGCTGCCTGAGCCACGCCAGGCTCAGCGCACGCGCGATCAGCGCCGACGGCTGCCGCCTGATGGGCTGGGTCGGCTGCGCAGTGGATCCCGCGTTCGGCCGCCGCGACGAGTATCTCGACCTGCTGCGCGCGGCGCTGGCCGTGCCATGCCTGGGCGTGGTCCCGCACGTCGATCCATTGCCGCACCCGGGCGCATTGGCGCTGCACCTGGGCGCGGCGGCGGAGGCGGTCGCCAACGCCTAGGGCAGGATGTACCGGGTCAGGCCCGGTCCACGGCCGGCCGCATCCCCGGGTCCGGCTGAGCGTCCGCACGCTCTGCATCGTGGGCGCGGTGGTCGCGCGCCAGGTACAGGTAGAACGCCGGCAGCACGAACAGCGTGAACGCAGTGCCGATCGTCATCCCGGCCGCGATCACCACACCCATCGAGAAGCGCGCCGCGGCGCCCGGTCCGCTGGCGACCAGCAGCGGGATCATCGCGAACACCAGGGCTGCGGTGGTCATCAGCACCGGGCGCAGACGGATGGCCGTGGCTTCCTCGATCGCCTCGCGCTTCGAAAGGCCACGCTCGGCCTGCAGCTTGTTGGCGAACTCCACGATCAGGATGCCGTGCTTGGAGATCACGCCCACCAGGGTCACCAGGCCCACCTGGGTGTAGATGTTGATGCTCATCCCGGGGAAGGCCTCGATGCCGCTGAACTGCAGGACGCCGGCCACCATCGCCAGGACGTTCAGCACCAGCAGCGCGCCGCAGATCGCCATCGGCACCGTGACCAGCATGATCAGCGCGTCGCGGAAGCTCTCGAACTGCGCCGACAGCACCAGGAAGATCACCACCAGGGCGAAGGCCAGCGTCACCAGCATCGTGGCGCCTTCTTCCTTGAACTGCCGCGACTCGCCGGCGTAGTCGACGCTGTAACCCTGCGGCAGGACCTCGGCCGCGGCGTCTTCCAGAACGCGCAGCGCGTCGCCCTTGCTCACGCCCGGACGCGGCGCGAAGCTGATGCCGACCGAGTTCAGTTGCTGGAAGCGTTTCAGCGACTGGGGCTGCGTGCTTCCCTCCAGCGTCACGATCGTCGACAGCGGGATCAGCTGGCCGTCGCGGGTGCGGGTGTAGTAGTTGCGCAGCTGGTCGGCGTTGAGCCGGTCGCTACGCTGCACCTGCGGGATCACGCGGTAGGAGCGGTTTTCCATCGCGAAGCGGTTGACGTAGCCGCCGGCGAGCATCGCCGACATGTCGGCGGCCAGCGTGCGCATGTCGATGCCCAGCGTGGCGGCCTTGTCACGGTCGATGTGGACCTCGATGCGCGGCTTGTCGATCTTCAGGTCGGTGTCGAGGAAGATGAAGCGGCGGCTGGCGTTGGCGCGTTCGATGATGCCGTCGGCGAGTTCCTTCAGCTGCTCCAGCGAGCCGATGCCCGACACCAGGAATTCGCCGCCGCCGTCACCGCCGGCGCTGGGCAACGAGGGCGGCACCAGGGCGAAGGTGTTGAGGCCGGTGACGCTGGCCAGCTTCGGCTGCAGGTCCTGCTGGAGCACCTGGTTGGTGGAGCGCCCGCGCTGGCTCCAGGGCTTGAGCACGAAGCCCGCGATCGCGCTGTTGCTGGCGCCACCGCCCCCGCCGAAGCCGCCGTTGAACAGGAAGAAGTCTCCGACTTCTGGCACCTCCTGTGCAAGCGTGGTCATCTCCTCGGTGTAGCGTTCAACGTAGTCGAGCGTGGTGTAGGCATCCGCACTGCCGATGGCGAAGATGAAGCCCTCGTCCTCCAGCGGCGCCGGCTCCTTCGGCGACACCGCATACAGCAGCACGCAGGACACGAGGACGATCGCACCGAAGACGGCGATCACGCCGCGGGTGTCCAGCGCGCTGCCGAGCCGGCGCTGGTAGCCGTGGCGCAGGCGATCGAAGCGCGCATCGAGCCATGATTCCAGGCGACCCTTGCCACCGGCACCGTGCGGCTTGAGGATTTTCGAGCACATCATCGGGGTGAGCGTCAGCGCGATCACGCCCGACAGCAGCACCGCCCCGGCGAGCGTGAACGCGAACTCGGTGAACAGCACGCCGGTCAGCCCGCCCTGGAAGCCGATCGGCAGGTACACCGCCACCAGGGTGGTGGTCATCGCCACCACGGGCCAGGCCAGCTCTCGCGCACCCAGGAGCGCGGCATCCTTGGGCGACATCCCTTCTTCGATGTGGCGGTGGATGTTCTCGAGCACGATGATCGCGTCGTCCACCACGATGCCGATCGCCAGCACCATCGCCAGCAGCGTGAGCAGGTTGATGGTGAAGCCCATCAGCAGCATCAGGAACAGGGCGCCGATCAGCGACAGCGGCACGGTGATCGCCGGGATCAGCACGCTGCGCAGCGAACCCAGGAACAGGAAGATCACCACGATCACGATCGCCACCGCTTCCACGATCGTGGTGATGACCTCGTTGATGCCGTCCTGGATCGCTTCGGTGCTGTCGTAGGGGATCGTGCCCTCGATGCCTTCGGGGAGCTGCGGGATGATCTCCTCGTCCCAAACGCGCCGCACCTCGGCGATCACGTCCAGCGAGTTCGCGTCGGGCGACACGAAGATGCCCATGAAGGTGGCCGCGTCGCCGTTGATGCGCACGGACGATCCATAATTCTCCGACCCCAGCTCGACGTCGGCGACGTCGCCCAGGCGCACGATCGCATCGTCTTCCTCGCGCACCAGCAGCTGCCGGAACTCCTCGGGCGTGCGCAGGTCGGTGCGGGCAGTGAGATCGATGCTGACCATCTGCCCCTTGGTGGAGCCGAGCGCGGACAGCACGTTGTTCGAGCGCAGCGCTGCCTGCACATCGCTGGCCGTCACCTGCAGCGCGGTCATGCGATCGGGCTTCAGCCACACGCGCATCGCGAACGCGCCGGAACCGTAGATGTCCGCGCGCTGCACGCCCTCGATGGTGGCGATGCGCGGTTCGACGGCGCGGGTCAGGTAGTCGGTGATCTGGTTGTCGCTCAGGCGTTCGCTGGCGAAGGACACGTACATCGCCGCCACCTGCTGGCCCTGCTGCAGGTCGATCACGGGGTCTTCCGACTCCTCCGGAAGCTGCCCGCGCAGCTTGTTCACCTTCGCCGCGATCTGGGTCAGGGCCTCGTTGGCGTCGGCATCCAGGCGGATATAGGCCTGGATCACGCTGACGCCCGCCGCGCTGGACGACACCAGGTAGTCGATGCCTTCGGCGCTGGCGACCTCGCGCTCGAGCGGCGTGGTGATGAAGCCCTGGATCAGGTCGGCGTCGGCGCCGAAGTAGGTGGTGCTGACCGTCACCACGGCGTTCTGCAGTTCCGGGTATTGGCGCACGTTGAGCTCGGAGAACGCGCGCAGGCCCAGCAGCAGGATGAACAGGCTGACCACCATCGCCAGCACCGGCTTGTTGACGAAGGTGTCGGTGAACTTCATCTCAGCGGTTCCCGGGCGCCGGCTCGGCCTCGGCGGTCGGTTGCACCTTGTCGTTGATCGTCACCTGGGCGTCATTGCGCAGCCGAAGCAGGCCGCTGGTGACCACGCGATCGCCCGGTTCGAGGCCATCGATGACGGCCACGAGGTCGCCGCGGGTGGGGCCGGTGCGGATGAAGCGCTGCTTCACCACCAGGCGCGGTCCGGCGGGCAGGCCGCCCTCGGCCGCAGCCTTCTTCGCGGCGGCATCGGCCTCAGGGTCCGCCGGCGCGTCCTGGATCACGAAGACCGCGTTGCCATACGGGTTGAAGCTCACCGCGGTCTGCGGGACCACGACCACCTCGCGCTCCCCGCCGATGTCGAAGCCCACGCGGGCGAAGGTGCCGGGCCGCAGGTTGCGCGCGGCGTTGTCGAAGGTGGCCTGGATGCGGAAGTTGCGCGTGCTGGCATCGGCGCCTGGCTCGACCGCCGTGACCTCGCCCTCGAACACCTGGCCGGGGAGCGCGTCGACGGTGGCGCGCACGGTCGTGCCCGGGAGCACCGCGCCCATGCGCTGCTCGGGAAGGGTGAAGTCGAGATGGATCGGGTCCAGCGACTGCAGGCTCACGATCGGGTCGCCGGGATTCAGGTACTGGCCGAGGTTCACGCGGCGGATGCCGAGCAGGCCGTCGAAAGGCGCGCGGATGACCTTCTGCGCGATCAGCGCGCGCTGCGCGTCGGCCTGGGCCAGCGTGCTGGCGGCGTCCGCGGCGCGCTGGTCGACCTCGGCCGCCGACACCAGGCGGTCGCGGCCGAGTTCGCGCCAGCGGTCGCGCTGCACCACGGCCAGCTGCGCGGCGGCTTCCAGCGAGCGCAGCGCGGCCAGCTCGCCCTGGGTGTTCAGCCGAACCAGCACGGCGCCGGCCTCCACCGGCTGCCCGGCCTCGAACTCGATGGCCTTGACCACGCCGCCGGCCTCGGTGGTGACATCGGTGCCGTTGACCGCAACGAAAGTGCCGACGGCTTCCTCGCTGTCGCTCCAGCGCTCGCTGCGCGCCTCGAACGCGGTCACCGCCACCGGCGGCTGCGGCATGTTGTCGAAGAACCGGTTCATGCCGGCATTCATCACCGCCTTGACGCCGAACACGCCGCCAAACACCAGCAGGGTGATCAGCAGCATCCAGAACATGCGCCGGCGCGCGGAGGGCTCGCGGACGGAAGGGGGCCTGGTCATGGGGATCCTGGCGCAGCAGGGAGGGAAATCGTGAACTTCCCGGGTTCCGTGTTCAACCCCGGCACTCCAGTCGAGCGATCCTCATGTCCGGCCCTGACTTCCTGCACGTTTGCCTACGCAGAGCGATGCCATACTTGCGGGTTCACAATCCCCCGCCAAGGACCCCTCATGCGCCGCATCGTCCTGATCCCGATCCTGCTCGCGGCCCTGGCGGCCTGCGGAGGCGAGGAACAGCAGCAAACGCCGCCGCTGCCCGAACTCGGGGTCGTGACCGTGCAGCCGGTGGACGCGCCCCTGCGTCGTGATCTTGTCGGCCGCCTCGCCGCCTACCGCAGCGCCGACGTGCGTGCCCGCGTGCCCGGCGTGGTCCAGCGTCGCGCCTACCAGGAAGGCAGCGACGTCACCGAAGGCCAGGTGCTGTTCGAGATCGACCCGGCGCCGCTGCGTGCGGCGGCCGGCGAGGCCCAGGCCGCGCTGGCGCAGGCGCGCGCCAACCAGGCGAACGCCGGCGCCGCCGCCACGCGCGCGCGCAGCCTGGCGCCGCAGAAGTTCATTTCCCAGTCCGACCTCGACAACGCCCTGGCCGCCGAACGCAGCGCCAACGCCGCCGTGCAGGCGGCGCAGTCGGCGGTCGAGAGCGCCAACATCAATCTCGGCTACGCCACCGTGCGGGCACCGATCTCCGGCCGCGCCGGCAAGCAGCAGGTCACCGAGGGCGCGCTGGTGGGGCAGGGCACGGCCACGCTGCTCACCACGGTCGACCAGATCGATCCGCTGTACGTGAACTTCAGCATGGGCGCCGGTGAACTCGACCAGGTGCGCGCGATGCAGCTCGATCGCGATGGTCCGGTGGCGGTGCAGGTGCTGCTGCCCGACGGCAGCGCCTACGCGCACGCGGGCGAGATGGACTTCTCCGGCGACAGCGTGGACCCGGAGACCGGCGCGGTGTCGCTGCGCGCCACCCTGCCCAACCCGGAACGCCGGCTGCTGCCCGGCACCTATGTGACCCTGGTGGCGACGCTGGGCGTGCAGCACGGCGTATTCACGGTGCCGCAGGCGGCGGTGCAGCGCGACGCCACCGGCCCCTATGTGCTGGTGGTCGGCGCCGACGACACCGTCGCGCGCAAGGACATCACCACCGCCCGCGCCGAGGCCGGCAGCTGGATCGTCACCGCGGGCCTGGCCCCCGGCGATCGGGTGGTCGTCTCGGGCCTCCAGCGTGCGCAGGTCGGGCAGCCCGCCACCGCCACGCCGTGGCAGCCGCCCGCGGCACCCGCCACGCCCGGCGCAGCGCCGGCGTCGACCCCCGCGACCACGCCGGCACCCGCAGCGCCGCCCGGCCCCCATCCCGACGCAGCGCAACCGGCAGCGGATGACGCCGCGGCCGGCGACGACGCCTCCACGCAGGGCTGACGCCGATGCCCCGTTTCTTCATCGACCATCCGGTCTTCGCCTGGGTCATCTCGATCCTGATCGCGCTTTCGGGCGTGATCGCCGTGCTGAACATGGGCGTGGAGTCCTATCCGAACGTCGCGCCGCCGCAGGTCACCGTGGGCGCCAGCTACCCCGGCGCCGACGCCGCGACGACCGAACGCGCGGTCACCCAGGTGATCGAGCAGCAGCTCACGGGCATCGACAACCTGCTGTACTTCAGCTCGACCTCGAGTTCGTCCGGTCGCGCCAGCATCACCCTGACCTTCCAGACCGGCACCGATCCCGACATCGCGCAGGTGCAGGTGCAGAACAAGGTCTCGCTGGCCACCCCGCGCCTGCCGACCGAGGTCACCCAGCAGGGCGTGGTGGTGGCCAAGGCCAACTCCGGCTTCCTGATGGTGGTGGCGCTGCGCTCGTCGAATCCGGCCTTCGATCGCAACGCGCTCAACAACCTGATCGGCGCCAGCGTGCTCGAGCAGATCGCGCGCGTGCCCGGCGTCGGCAGCACCCAGCAGTTCGGCTCCGAGTACGCCATGAACATCTGGCTCAACCCGGACCGGATGCAGGGCCTCGGGCTGTCGGCCAGCCAGGTGCTGGGGGCGGTGCGCGGACAGAACGTGCAGTTCGCGGCCGGCTCGATCGGCGCCGACCCGGCGCCGCGGGGGCAGGGCTTCACCGCCACGGTCTCGGCCGAGGGCCGCTTCGCCACCCCGGAGCAGTTCGGCAACATCATCCTGCGCGCCGACTCCGACGGCAGCACGGTGCGGCTGAAGGACGTCGCGCGGATCGAGATCGGCGCCCAGGGCTACGGCTTCGACACCAAGTTCAACGGCCAGCCCACCGGCGCTTTCGCGATCCAGCTGCTGCCCGGCGCCAACGCGCTCACCGTCGCCGAGGGCGTGACCTCGCGCATGGACGAGCTGCAGGGCAGCTTCCCGCAGGGCGTGGAATGGTTCTCGCCCTTCGACAGCACCACCTTCGTCACCATCTCGATCAAGGAAGTCGTGAAGTCGCTGATGGAAGCGATGGTGCTGGTGTTCCTGGTGATGCTGATCTTCCTGCAGAACCTGCGCGCGACCATCATCCCGACGCTGGTGATCCCGGTGGCGCTGCTGGGCACCTTCCTGGGGCTCAGCATGATCGGCTTCACGATCAACCAGCTGACGCTGTTCGCGATGGTGCTGGCGATCGGCATCGTGGTCGACGATGCGATCGTGGTGATCGAGAACGTCGAACGCATCATGTCCGAGGAACACCTGCCGCCGCGCGAGGCCACGATCAAGGCCATGGACCAGATCACCGGCGCGGTGGTGGCGATCACCGTGGTGCTGGCGGCGGTGTTCATCCCCAGCGCGCTGCAGGGCGGCGCCTCGGGCGAGATCTACAAGCAGTTCGCGATCACGATCGCGGTGGCGATGGGCTTCTCGGCGTTCCTGGCGCTGGGCTTCACGCCGGCGCTGTGCGCGACCTTCCTGAAACAGCATGGGCCGCAGGATCCCGATGCGCCCGAAGGCGCGCGCGGGAAGCGCAAGAACGTGGTCTTCCGCACCTTCAACAAGTACTACGACCGCATTGCGACTGTGTACGTGCGGCACATCGGCAGCGCCGTGAGCCACGCCCCGCGCTGGATGCTGGTGTTCGCCGCGCTCACCGTCATCGCGGGCCTGCTGTACGTGCGCCTGCCCGGCAGCTTCCTGCCCGAGGAAGACCAGGGCTATGCGATGGCCATCGTGCAGCTGCCGCCGGGCTCGACCCTGCAGCGCACGCAGGCGGTGTTCGAGGACGTGCGCAGCACGCTGGAACAGGTGCCCGGCTTCGAGGGGATGATGCAGGTCGCCGGCTTCAGCTTCGTCGGCCAGGGCGAGAACGTCGGCATGGCCTTCATCAAGCTCACCGACTGGGGTGATCGCGACGGCACGGTGCAGGATTTCCTGCAGGCCGCCAACGGGGCGCTCTACGGCATCCGCGACGCGCAGATCTTCGTGGTCAACCTGCCCACGGTGCAGGGCCTGGGGCAGTTCGGCGGCTTCGACATGTACCTGCAGGACCGCGCCGGCCTTGGCCGCGAGGCGCTCACCGCCGCGCGCAACCAGTTGCTCGGCGCCGCGGCCCAGGATCCGGCGTTGACCGCTGTCCGGCCCAATACGCTGGAGGACGCACCGCAGCTCAAGCTCACCGTCGACCGGGTGCAGGCGCAGGCCATGGGCCTGTCGGTGAACGACATCTACAGCGCGATCCAGCTGATGCTGGCGCCGGTGTACGTCAACGACTACTTCGCCGACGGCCGCGTGAAGCGCGTCAACATGCGCGCCGATGCGCCCTACCGCACGGACCCGGGTTCGCTGTCGCGCTTCTACACGCCGGCCGCGCCCTCGGCCGACGGCACCCCGAACATGATCCCGCTGACCAGCGTGGTGGACTCGGGGTGGGTGATGAACACGCCCTCGCTCACCCGCTACAACGGCTACTCCGCGGTGAACATCGTCGGCTCGCAGGCGCCCGGCCACAGCTCGGGCGAGGCCATGGGCGCGATGGAACGCATCGTCACCGACGAGCTGCCCGCGGGCTTCGGCTACGACTGGGCGGGCATGTCGTACCAGGAGATCATCGCCGGCAATACCGCGACGCTGCTGCTGGTGCTGTCGGTGGTGGTGGTGTTCCTGTGCCTTGCCGCGCTCTACGAGAGCTGGTCGATCCCGGTCTCGGTGCTGCTGATCGTGCCGCTGGGCATCCTCGGCGCGGTGGTGTTCACCATGCTGCGCCCGGGGCTGTCGAACGACATCTTCTTCAAGATCGGCATGGTCACGGTGATCGGCCTGGCGGCGAAGAACGCGATCCTGATCATCGAGTTCGCGGTGCTGGAGCGCGCGCAGGGCAAGCCGCTGCGCGAGGCCGTGATCGAAGCCGCGCGCATGCGCTTCCGCCCGATCCTGATGACGTCCTTCGCCTTCATCATGGGCGTGCTGCCGCTGGCGCTGTCCACGGGTGCGGGCGCGAATGCGCGCCATGCGCTGGGCACGGGCGTGATCGGCGGCATGCTGTTCGCAACCTTCCTTGGCCTGCTGCTGATCCCGGTGTTCTTCGTCAGCGTGCGCCGCGTGCTGGGCGAGCGGCTGGACGATCCGGGACGCCGGCCCGGGGCGTAGGCCACGCAAACAAAAAGACCCGGCAGCGTGGGCTGCCGGGTCCGGTGATGCGGGCATCGAGCGGGGAGAGAGGTCGCGCGATGCCCCGGTCCCGTTGCCGGGACCGTTGACGCTTGCTTACTTGCGGGTCTTGCCGGCAGCGGCCTTGGCGGCGCCCTGGACGGCATCCTGCGCCTTGGCGGTGGCCTGCTCGACCTGGCCCTTGGCGATCTGGGCGATGGCTTCGTTGGTGGCAACGGCCTGGCCGAAGACTTCCTGGCCGGCGCTGACCGAGCGCTCGACGCTCTCGCGGGCAAGCTGCGCGCCCTTCGGCCACACGGCCTTCAGGCCGTCGATGTCGCGCACCTGGGCCAGCTCGCCCCAGAAGGCGAAGGCGGCATTGGTGTTCTCTTCGATGGTCGACAGCTGCAGGCCGAAGGCCTTCTCGGCGCCGGCCAGCGCCAGGCGGTTGACCTCGGCGGCGGTGTCGGCGAACTGGCGGGTGGCGCTGCCAAACTGCTCGTTGATGTTCTGGTACATGGCGGGTTCCTGCTGGTGTCCGGCAGGGATTGCCGGTTTGTGCGATGCAGCATAACCGGCCTTATGTTGCGGTGCAACAACCGCTCGTCGGGACGTTCAGGTTCCCGGGCGGCGGCCCTTCGGGAGCCGGCTTTCTCAGCCCCGGTACCGACAGCCGGACGTGCAGGTTTCGTGCACCACCACTTCAGACAGCTGCGGCAGCGCCGGCTTCAGCCGATCCCAGATCCACACCGCCAGGCGCTCGCTGGTGGGATTCTCCAGGCCGTCGATGTCGTTGAGGTAATGATGGTCGAGTTGCTCGTACAGCGGCCGGAACGCCGTCTTGATGTCGGCGAAATCCATCACCCAGCCCGTCTCCGCACCCGGCTCGCCGGAGACGTGCAGTTCGATCCGGAACGAATGGCCGTGCAGGCGCGCGCATTTGTGGCCGGCCGGCACGTTGGGCAGCAGGTGCGCCGCCTCGAGGGTGAAGACCTTGAAGATGTCCATGCCGCGATTCTACCCGGGCACGCGCACCGTGCCTTCCATCAGCACGCGTGCGCTGCGGCTCATGACCGCCTTGGTCACCGTCCAGCGGCCATCGGTTTCGCGCGCCTGGGCGCCCACGCGCAGCGTGCCGGAGGGATGGCCGAAGCGCACCGCCCCGCGCCCGCCGCCGCCGGCGGCCAGGTTCACCAGCGTGCCGGGGATCGCCGCCGCGGTGCCGATGGCCACGGCGCAGGTGCCCATCATCGCGTGGTGCAGCTTGCCCATCGACAGCGCGCGCACGTTGAGGTCGATGTCGGCGGCGGCGATGGCCTTGCCGCTGCTGGCGACGTAGTCCGCCGGCGGCGACACGAACGCGACCTTGGGCGTGTGCTGCCGGGTGGCGGCGCCGGCGATGTCGTCGATCAGGCCCATGCGCAGGGCGCCGTGTGCGCGGATGGTCTCGAACATGGCCAGGGCTTTGCCGTCGCCATTGATCGCATCCTGCAGTTCGGTGCCGGCGTAGCCGATATCGGCGGCGTCGACGAAGACTGTCGGGATGCCGACGTTGATCATCGTCGCCCTGAGCGTGCCGACGCCGGGCACGTCCAGCTCGTCGACCAGGTTGCCCGTGGGGAACATGGCACCGGCATCGCCGTCATCGGACGGATCGATGAACTCGAGCACGATCTCGGCCGCCGGGAAGGTCACGCCGTCGAGCTCGAAATCGCCGGTCTCCTGCACCTCGCCGTTGACGATGGGTACGTGCACCACGATGGTCTTTCCGATGTTGGCCTGCCAGACGCGCACGGCGAAGCTGCCGTTCTCGGGCAGTCGCGCGCGGTCGGTGAAACCGTTGGCGATCGCGAACGGACCGACCGCGGTGCTGAGGTTGCCGCAGTTGCCGGACCAGTCGACGAAGGCGGTGTCGATGGACACCTGGCCGTAGAGATAGTCGACATCGTGGTCGGGCTGCGTCGGCGGGCCGATGATCACGCACTTGCTGGTCGACGAGGTCGCGCCGCCCATGCCGTCGGTGTGCTTGCCGTAGGGGTCGGGGGAGCCGATGACGCGCATGAGCAGCGCGTCGCGGTCGGCGCCGGGCACGCGCGCGGCTTCGGGCAGGTCGTCCAGGCGGAAGAAGACGCCCTTGGAGGTGCCGCCGCGCATGTAGGTGGCGGGGATGCGGAGCTGGGGAAGGTGGGGCATGGCGACTGCGGCGGCGGAGGATCGGCAATTATCCCGCAATGCACGGGCCCCGCCCGGCCTGTAGCAGCACAAATGCGTTACATCTGGTATACATTCGCGGCATGACCCCGAAGAAGACCAGCACACTCAATCTGCGCATCGACCCGGCCCTGAAGGAAGCGGCCAGGGTCGCCGCCCTTCGCGAGCACCGCAGCGTGGCCAACCTGATGGAGTGGCTGATCCGCCAGCACTGCGATGCCGTCGGCATTGCGATCCCCGAGCAGTCGGAGCTGTTCAAGGAACCCGCCGATGAATGAGAAGACCCTGCGCGCCCTCGTGGAGGCCGGCGCTGTCAAGCGCGTGCGCATCATCGGCGACGGCGCCCGCTTCCATGTCGAAGCCGATACGCCGAACGCCACCGTGGTCGCCATGACCGCCAAGGGCGCGCCCAGGACCTGGGGCACCCTGGACGCCTCGGCGCGCTGGGTACGCGCGCTGGGCATCGGTACCGCGCAGCTCGACGTCAGCCGTTGGCAGCCGGGGCAGCGCGGGCTGCGGGTGTGATGCCGGTGGTCGCACGGTGGGTGCTGGGTCAGTGGTAATCGTCTTCGCGCCCTCTCCGCGCAGGGATTTCTCCATCAGGCCGGACAGGCTCTCGCCCTGTTGCAGCACGAGCGCATTTGGCGCATGCCGGATCCGGTCCACTTCGACCTGCGTTCAGTTCGCCGCGTTGGCCGCCAGGAAGTCCTGCGCGAAGCGCTGCAGCACGCCGCCGGCCTCGTAGACCGTCACGTCCTCATCCGAATCCAGGCGGCAGGTCACCGGTACCTCGACGCTGCTGCCATCGCCGCGGTGGACCACCAGCGCCAGCGTGGCGCCCGGCGCAGGCGTTCCGATCACATCGAAGGTCTCGGTGCCGTCGATGCCGAGCGTGAGGCGCGTCGTGCCCGCCTGGAACTCCAGCGGCAGCACGCCCATGCCGACCAGGTTGGTGCGGTGGATGCGTTCGAAGCCTTCGGCCGCGATCACTTCCACGCCGGCCAGGCGCACGCCCTTGGCGGCCCAGTCGCGGCTGGAACCCTGTCCGTAGTCGGCGCCGGCGATGATGATCAGCGGCTGCCTGCGCGCCATGTAGGTTTCGATCGCTTCCCACATGCGGGTGACCTGCCCTTCGGGCTCGATGCGCGCCAATGATCCCTGGCGCACGCTGCCGTCGTCATTGCGCACCATCTCGTTGAGCAGCTTGGGATTGGCGAAGGTCGCGCGCTGCGCGGTCAGGTGGTCGCCGCGATGGGTGGCGTAAGAGTTGAAGTCCTCTTCCGGCACGCCCATTTTCGCGAGGTACTCGCCGGCAGCGCTGGACGCCATGATCGCGTTCGAAGGCGAGAGGTGGTCGGTGGTGATGTTGTCGCCCAGCACCGCCAGCGGGCGCATGCCCTTCATGCTGCGCTCGCCGGCCAGCGCGCCCTCCCAGTACGGCGGGCGGCGGATGTATGTCGACATCGGGCGCCAGTCGTACAGCGGCTCCACGCGCGTGCCGTCGTCCACCGCGAGGCGGAACATGGGTTCGTACACGCGGCGGAACTGTTCGGGCTTGACGCTGGCCTTCACCACCGCGTCGATCTCTTCGTCGCTGGGCCAGATGTCCTTGAGCGTGACGGGCGTGCCGTCGGCGTCGGTGCCGAGCACGTCCTTCTCGATGTCGAAGCGCACGGTGCCGGCGATGGCGTAGGCGATGACCAGCGGCGGCGACGCCAGGAAGGCCTGCTTCGCATAGGGATGGATGCGGCCATCGAAGTTGCGGTTGCCCGACAGCACTGCGACGGAATAGAGGTCACGGTCGACCACTTCCTGCTGGATCGCGGGATCCAGCGCGCCGGACATGCCATTGCAGGTGGTGCAGGCGAAGCCGACGATGCCGAAGCCGAGCTGCTCCAGCTCCGGCAGCAGCTTCGCCTCTTCGAGATACAGCTGCACCGCGCGCGAGCCCGGCGCCAGCGAGCTCTTCACCCACGGTTTGCGCGCAAGCCCGCGCGCGTTGGCGTTGCGCGCCAGCAGCGCGGCGGCGATCACGTTACGCGGGTTGGAGGTGTTGGTGCAGCTGGTGATGGCGGCGATGATCACCGCGCCGTCGGGCAGCAGCCCTTCGGCTTCCTGCGCGCGGGCGCCGGCGAGGTCACCGGCGATGCCGCGCTCGGCGAGGTCGCTGACCGGAAGCCGGCGGTGCGGGTTGGACGGGCCGGCCATGTTGCGCACCACCGTCGACAGGTCGAAGTGGAGCGTGCGCTCGTACTGCGCATCCTCGAGATCAGTCGCCCACAGGCCGGCGGCCTTGGCATAGGTTTCGACCAGTGCGACCTGCTTGTCTTCGCGGCCGGTAAGGCGCAGGTAATCCAGCGTGTTGTCGTCGATGAAGAACATCGCGGCGGTAGCGCCGTACTCGGGCGCCATGTTGGAAATGGTGGCACGGTCACCGATGGTCAGCGCCGCGGCACCCGGGCCGCGGAATTCGAGGTAGGCGCCGACCACCTTCTGCTGGCGCAGGAATTCGGTCAGCGCGAGCACGACGTCGGTGGCGGTGATTCCAGGCTGCGGCCTGCCGGCCAGCTCGACGGCAACGATCTCCGGCGTGCGCATCCATGAGGCGCGGCCGAGCATCACGCTCTCCGCCTCCAGGCCGCCGACGCCGATCGCGATCACGCCCAGCGCGTCCACGTGCGGGGTATGGCTGTCGGTACCGACGCAGGTATCCGGGAATGCCACGCCGTCGTCGACGTAAACCACCGGCGACATCTTCTCCAGGTTGATCTGGTGCATGATCCCGTTGCCCGGCGGGATCACGTCGACGTTGCGGAAGGCCTTCTTCGTCCAGTCGATGAAGTGGAAGCGGTCGGCGTTGCGTCGGTCCTCGATTTCACGGTTGCGGGTGAACGCATCGGGATCGAAGCCGCCGCATTCCACCGCGAGCGAGTGGTCGACGATCAGCTGCACCGGCACCACGGGATTCACCTGCGCCGGATCGCCGCCGGCATCGGCGATGGCATCGCGCAGGCCGGCCAGGTCGACCAGCGCGGTCTGGCCGAGGATGTCGTGGCAGACCACGCGCGCCGGGAACCAGGGGAAGTCCAGGTCGCGGCGACGCTCGATGAGCTGCAGCAGGTAATCATCGATGCGCTCCGGCTCGCTCCGGCGGACGATGTTTTCGGCGTGCACGCGTGCGGTGTAGGGCAGCCTGTCCCAGGCACCGGGCCGCAGCGCCTCTACCGCCTCACGGGTATCGAACCAGTCGAGCGAGGTTCCGGGGAGGGGCTTGCGATGCTTGCTGTTCGTCATGGCTGGCACGGGCGTGGAATGGGAAACGCCCATTGTATCGCCGCGCCGCGCTTTGCCCCGGATCAGGGCTTCCGCAGCTTGTCCGGGAGTATGGCGGTGACCAAGGGCCGGGGCCGCATATTGTTCGCGGGAACAGACTTCACGGCGGCGATACGGAGGCGATCCGGATAATCCTGGACAACGTGTCGTGATAACCATGGTGACCAGCGGCATTCGACGGGCCGGGGTTTAGTATCTAGACTTCGCCGTTATTCCCCCGATAGAAACCCTTGGAGTAATAGTGGCCAATCTCGCAACTGTCCTGAAAGCCGAAATCGCCCGCCTTGCCCGCAAGGAAGCAAAGATCCAGCTCGACCCCCTGCGCAAGGCCAATGCCGGCTACCGGCGCGACATCGCCGCGCTCAAGCGCGAGGTGGCGACGCTGTCGCGCCAGGTGAAGTCCGCCGGGCGCCCGGCGAAGAAGGCGCAGGCCGAACCCGAAGCGGGTCGCAAGCTGCGGTTCTCGGCCAAGGGCCTGAAGACGCACCGCGAGAAGCTGGGCCTGTCGGCCGCCGAGTACGGCCAGCTGGCCGACGCCAGCGCGCAGTCGATCTACAACTGGGAAGCCGGCAAGACCGTCCCGCGCCAGGCGCAGGTGCAATCGCTTGCGGCGCTGCGTGGCCTGGGCAAGCGCGAGGCCGCCAAGCGCTTGGAAGCCGCCAACGGGGAATGACCCGTGCGCCGGTGATTTCCACGCCCGACAGCCGTGTGCTGGTGGGCGTGGACGCCACTGACGGGGAGTGGACCGCCGCGCAGCAAGCGCTTTCCGCGATAATGGCCGCATGAGCACGAAAGCAGACCGTATCCGCGCCGCCCTCGGCGCCCTGTCGCCCACGCACCTCGACGTGCTGGACGAAAGCCACATGCACAGCCGCGGGCTGGAGACGCATTACAAGGCGGTGGTGGTGAGCGAGGTGTTCGACGGTACGTCCCCGGTGCGCCGCCATCAGGCGGTATATGCAGCGGTGGGGGGCCTCATGGGCGAAATCCACGCGCTGGCGCTGCATACCTATACGCCGCAGGAATGGGCGCAGCAGGAAGGCGGAGCGCCGGATTCACCCGGGTGCATGGGTGGGAGCAAGCACGATCGGGCATGAGCCCGGAGCGCTCCTGGCCTTGCCCATGCCGATGCGCCACCTGTAGACCGTGACGGTGACCGTTTGTGGACGGTCTCGATGTGCGCGCGGCAATGTCATTGCCGCCATCACCGCAGGCGGTTCAACATATGGTTTTCCCACCGGGTGGCTCCATGGCCGGAATGCCAGGGCGGCGCAGATGGATGCTTGCAGCCGCGGTCGTCGTCGCGGCGCTCGTCCTTGTCTGGGGCGTGGCCAGATGGCGCGGTCCCGTCCTGCCCGGCTACGAGGTCGTCGCCGGACCCTTGGTGCAGAACGTGGTCGCCACGGGGCGGGTGGCCGCCCTGTCGCGAGTGCAGGTCGGCGCGGAGATCGCAGGCCTGGTGCTCGAGCGGCGGGTGATGGAGGGCGACCGGGTTGCGCCCGGCGACGTGCTGGTCACGCTGCGCGCGCGCGACCTGGAGGCGCGGCGTGACGAGGCCCGCGCAGCGCTTGCCGCGTTGCGCGAGGCCGAGCGCCCCGACGCCGAAGCGCGCCTGCGCCAGGCGAGTGCCGAGCTTGTGCAGGCGGAGCGCGAGTTGGTCCGGCGCCGGGCGCTGGGCGAGCGCCAGCTCGTGGCCCGGGAAAGCGTGGAGCAGGCTGCGCAGGCGGTCGTGGCGGCACGCGCCGCCGCCGACCAGGCACGCGTGGCCGCGGCGTCGCTCAACGGCGGCGCCCGCGAGGCCCAGGCGCGCGAACGCCTGGCCGCGGCGGAGGCCGATCTGGCACGCGCGGTGATCCGCTCCACGGTTGCCGGCACCGTGCTCGTGCGCAACGTCGAGCCCGGCGATACCGTCAACCCCGGTGACGTGCTGCTGGAGGTCGCGCGCGACGCGCCCGGAGAGGTCCTGTTGCCGCTGGACGAGAAGAACCTCGCCCGGCTGGCGCTGGGGCAGTCCGCGACCTGCATCGCCGACGCGTTCCCGGACCGCCCGTTCTCCGCGACCGTGTACCACGTCGCACCCGGCATCGATCCCGCGCGCGGAACCGTCGACGTCCGCCTGCGCATCGATCCCGGCGCGGACTTCGTGCGCCAGGACATGACCGTCACCGCGACCATCCTCACCGGCAGCCGCGACAGCGCGCTTGCCGTGCCCAACGATGCGCTGCTCGAGGCGAGCGACGGCTCCGACCGCGCCACCGTCCTGCGCGTGCGCGATGGCCGGGTGGAACGCACGCCGGTCCGGCTGGGCCTGCGCGGCCTGGCGGTGAGCGAAGTGCTTGACGGCGTGGAGGAGGGCGACCGCGTGGTGGCCGCGGGTGCACTCGAGCCGTCCGGCCTGCCAGGCGATGGCAGTCGCGTCCGCGTCGAGGGCCAGCCCCTGCCGGATGCCGGCCACGCCACGCGCGGCGAGCTGCCGGTCCGGTTCGACTGAGCGATGTGGATCGAGACCACCATCGCCCTGCGCTTCCTGCGGCACGGCATGGCGCAGACGCTGCTGATCCTGTTCGGCATCGCGGTGGGCGTGGCGGTGATCGTGTTCGTGACCGCGCTCATCGCCGGCCTGCAGGACAACATCATCGAACGGACGCTGGGCACCCAGGCGCACGTGCGCGTGGAAGCGCCGCGCGAGGTGAACCGCATCGCGTCCGCTCCCGCGGGCGCGCTGCAACTGGTGCTGGAGAATCCGCGCCCGCAGGCGCTGCGACCGATCGACAACTGGCTCCGCGTGCGTGACGTGCTCGATGGTCTTCCAGGCATCACGGCGGTATCGCCGGTGGTCTCGGGGCCTGCGTTCGGGCGCCGGGGCGACGCCGTGGAGTCGGTCGCGCTGGTCGGCGTGGACATGCCGCGCTATCTGCGGGTGATTCCGCTGGACGACAGCATGGTCGAGGGCCGGCTCGAAGTCGGATCGGGCAATGCCGTGGTCGGCAGGAAGCTCGCCGACGATCTCGGCCTTCGCCTGGGCGGCAAGCTGCGGCTCGATGCCGGCGACGGCCGCGAAGCCATCGTCAACATCGCGGGCATCTTCGAACTCGGCGTGCGCGAACTGGATGCGCGCTACGTCTACCTCGACCTGAAGCAGGCGCAGTCGCTGCTGGCGCTGCCCGGCGGCGTCACCGTCATCGATGTCACCGTCGAGGATCTGTTCGGCGCCGACCGCATCGCCGCGCGCGTGCACGGTCTGACCGGCCTGCAGGCCGAGAGCTGGATGGAGACCAATGCGCAGCTGATGAACGCGCTGACCTCGCAGAGCATGTCCACGCGGATGATCAGTTTTTTCGTCGCGGTGTCGGTCGCGCTGGGCATCGCCAGCGTACTTGCGGTCAGCGTGGCCCAGCGCACGCGCGAGATCGGCATCCTGCGCGCGATGGGTACGCGGCGGCGGCAGATGCTGCGGGTGTTCCTGGTGCAGGGCGCGGTGCTGGGCCTCGCGGGTTCGGCGGTGGGCGGACTGGCCGGCTGGGGGCTGGTCGCCGCCTTCAACACCTTCGGCCCCGGCCTGTTTTTCATCCCGATGCCGGCCGCGCTGGTGCCGGCCGCGATGGCGCTGGCGACCGTCGCCGGCGTCGGCGCGGCACTCGTGCCTGCGTCGCGCGCTTCGCGCCTGGATCCGGTGGAGGCGATCCGTTATGGCTGATGCGGGCGAGGTGCTGCGGCTGGAAGGCCTGCGCAAGTCCTACAACATCGGCAGGCCGAACGAAGTGGAAGTGCTGCACGGCATCGACCTGTGCCTGGACAGCGCCGACTTCGCCGCGCTCGTCGGCCCATCGGGTTCCGGCAAAAGCACCCTGCTCAACCTGATCGGCCTGCTCGACTCGCCCACCGACGGCGAACTCTACCTGCGTGGCGAAGCCACGCGCGGCATGGACGACGAAGGTCGCACCGCGCTGCGTGGCCGCGACATCGGCTTCGTCTTCCAGTTCCACCATCTGATCGGCGCGTTCACCGCGCTGGAGAACGTGCTGATGCCGTCGATGGTGGCGCGCGGGCGCCCGGACCGGGACACCGTCGACACCGCGCGCGGATTGCTGGCCGACGTGGGCCTCGAGAAGTTCGCCGACCGCCATCCGGACCAGCTCTCGGGTGGCCAGCAGCAGCGCGTGGCGATTGCGCGCGCGCTGGTGACGCGACCGGCCCTGCTGCTGGCCGACGAACCGACCGGGAACCTGGATACGAAGACGGCCGCCGAAGTGTTCGAGCTCCTGCGGCGGTTCAACGCCCAGTACGGCTGCGCGGTGTTGGTGGTGACGCACGACCCGCGCCTGTCGGAGACCTGCGACCGGACGATCACGCTGATCGACGGAAGCATCGTCTCCGACGAGCGCAGGCAGGCGGCTGGACGTTGAAGCTGCCGGGGTCCGGCAGGCCCGAAACAAGCTGATGATGGTTGGCGACCGTGCCCGATGAGGCGCATCTCCGCGCGCCCCATCGGGCAAGCCTTACTTCTCGATCGTGAACCGGTCCAGCACGTTGCCATCGATATCGTAGGCGCGGTACTCGAGCCGGCCACCGTCGATGTCGATGACCTGGTAGGTCGAGGTATCGGTGAAGCGCTTCTCGATGTACGGCGCGTCGGACTGCTTGTACATCTTGGTGCCGGCCACGGCGTGGATGTAGACCGGGCCCTCGGCCGGTGACGACACCACCTGGTCGCCCTTCATCGGGAACGTGCGCAGGTAGGCATGGTCGTCGCCCTGCAGCACCAGGTCGACGCCGTGCTTCTCGAAGACCGGCGCCCAGGCCGCCTTCAGCTCCGGCTGGCCGCGGTCGCCGGGCTTGGTCGAGTACAGCGGGTGGTGGTAGACCACGAACTTCCACTGCGCGTCGGAGGCCGCAAGCGTCTTGTCGAGCCACTCGGTCTGCTGCTCCGGGGGCAGGTTCGAGTCGAGCACGACGAACTGGGCGTTGGAATATCCGGTTGAATAGACGCGCTCGGGCTCCACGCCCTCGGGACCGTTCCGGGGCAGGTCGAACTGGTCGACGTACAGCTCGGCACGGCCGAGATCGACTTCATGGTTGCCGATGGCCGGCAGCAGCGGACGGTGGTCGTAGACGCCGGCGGCGTTCTGGAACAGCAGGTCCCAGTCGTCGCGGCGTTCGCCCCAGTTCACCAGGTCGCCGGCCATCACGTAGAACGCGGCCTGCGGATGTTCGGCGTGCGCCTTGCGGACCAGGCCGCCCCAGGTGTCCAGGCCGTTCTGGGCATCGCCCATGTAGATGAAGGTGAAGGGTTCGGGCTGCGCGGGCGCGGTGGTGAAGCTGCGTTCCTCGCCCCAGGCCTGGCCGTCGCCGATCGCGTAGCGGTAGCTGGTGCCGGGCTGCAGTCCGTCGAGGGCGACGGTGTGGCGCAGGGTCCTGGGGTCGTTGGCCACGTCCGGGGTGTGGAGCTCACGGCTTGTGGCTTCGACCACGGCAGGGGCGGCGGCACTGCCGTCCACGGCGTAGCGCAGCTGGCTGTTGCCGCTGCCGGGCGCGGTGCGCCACTGGATCGACTGGCTGCTCGTCGGGTCGCCGGCCCAGGTCAGCACGACCTGGTCGGCATCGGCCGAGCCGGGGTAGGGCGAGTTGCGGAAGAACCCGGCAAGGTGGGCGACGTTCTCGTCACCCTCGAGCGTGCGCACCAGGACCAGGCCCTCGAGCTCCGGCGCAAGCGTGTCGATGACATCGCTGTCGTCGGCATACGGGGCCGAGCCCACCGAAGCGGTCGCGAGCTCGAGCCCGGACGGACCGAGCAGTTCCACACCCGGCGCCGCGGCGCCCGGTTCCACCGGGCCGACGATGACGAAGTACGGCTTGACCCCGCCCTCGATGGACGGCACGCCAAGGCCGACTTCGCCCGCCGGCACCTGCTTGCGCCAGGCGATGTAGGTGTCGTCGCCATCGACCACCGCGCGCAGCGGCGTCGCTTCGAAGCCCTGTTCCTCGAGCCAGAACGGCTCCACGTCCGAGTCGGGCGACTGCAGGACGTGGACGATGGCCGGCGCGTCCACGGTGAACCTGGCGTACGAGGTGGACAGCGCCTGCAGTTCCTCCGGCGTCAGCAACGGCAGGATGCGCGACGCATCCGCGTCGGCGAGTTCGCCGGCCGGGATCGCGCCGGTCATCCGCGCGCGGATGGCGTCCACCGCCGCTGCCCAGGGCGCCGCTGGGGAGGCTTCATCGGCGGGTGCCGCAGTCGCGACGGCTGCGGTCCCGGCGGTGGCGGGCGTGGTGTCGGGCGCCTGCGAGCACGCGGCGAGCAGTGCGACGGCCAGTACGGTCGGGAAAAGTACGGTCGGAGAAAGTCCGATCGAGAGCGGGGAACGCATTGTCGTCTCCTTTAGAAGTTGAAGCGCAGGCCCACCATGTAGCGCTTGCCGAAGGCCTCGTACTCGGTGGTGCGCGAGCGGTGGCCCGACCAGCGCGCGCCGGGCTCGTCGAGCAGGTTGTTGGCGTCGAAGTAGACCTCGAAGTTGTCGTTGAACGCGTAGCGCACGGAGAGATCGAGGCGGCCGACCTCGTCCCAGTACGCGTCGCCCACCGCGTCGCCGTCGCCGATCGAATCCAGCCACTCGCTGCGGTACTGCCAGCTCAGGCGCGCCGACAGGCCGAAGGCCTCGTAGTAGACCGAGGTGTTGTAGATCACGTCCGACGCGCCCGGCAGGTCGACCTTGCGGCCGTCCGGCGTGGTCGCCTCGCTGTCGTTGAAGGTGACGTTGGCGCTGACGCCGAAGTCGCCGACCCACATCGGCAGATCGAAGGCTTCGGCCAGGGCGCCGAACTTCTGCGAGTAGGCCAGCTCCAGGCCCTGGATGTGGCCGCTGCCACCGTTGGCGAGCGTGAAGTAGGTGTACTGCGAGCGGTCGAAGCCGGGCGCGTTGAGCGCGTCGGAACCGAATGCCGGGACTTCGACGTCGAACAGCACGTCGCTCAGGTCCTTGTAGTAGATGCCGGCCGACAGGAAGCCCTGCGGACGCATGTACCACTCGTAGTAGACGTCGAAGCCGACGGCCTTCTCGGGGGTGGCGAAGGGGTTGCCGCCGTCGATCTCGCCGTCCTCGTCGTTGATCGCGAAGTTCGGGCGCAGGTCGGTGTAGTCGGGACGCGCGGAGCCGGTGTTGACCGAGAACCGGAGTTTCATGTCGTCGTTGAGGTTCCAGTTCGCGTGCACGCTCGGGAAGAACTCGACCCCGCTCTCCTCCACCGTGACCTTGCTGAAGCCGTCGTCGTCTTCGGCCATCGCCGAGGATTCGTTGTCGGTGTACTCGCCACGCACGCCGGCCACGACGTTGCCCCAGTCGAAGTGGGTGGTGGCCATCGCGTACAGCGCGACGATCGACTCGCTGACCTCGTACCACTCTTCCATCGGGACCGCGTCTTGCGTCTTGCCCAGGCCCTGCGACAGCAGTCCGTTCAGCAGGCCCCAGGCCTTGCCTTCGTGGTGGTAGCGGAAGTTGTAGCCCAGCGGCAGGCTGCCCTTGTACGGGACATTGGACGCGAATTCGGCCATGGTCGGGAGGGCGACGCCGGCGGCTTCGAGCGCAGCGCGCGTGACCCGGACCTCGGTTTCGTTGTTCTCCTTGGTGCGCTGGTCGTACTGGAAGCCCATCTGCAGCTCGGTCGGGCGTCCGAACAGCTCGAAGTCGCGGAACAGGTCGATCTTGCCGCTGAACGCATCGGTCCTGGCCAGGCCGCGCTCGGTGCCGAAGCGCCCGAACTCGTAGTCCGACGAATCGAGCGAGCGCTTCAGGTCGCCGGTCGAATAGGAGCCGTCCGGGTTGACGATCGTGTCCCACAGCGTCACGCCGTTGTTGTGCGGGTCGGTGAAGTCGTAATCCACCGTCGGGCGCTGGCTGCGGTCGTCGGGGCTCGCCCACGAGGATTTGAAGGACGGGCCGGATTCGTCCTTGGCCTCGGTGTAGTTGAGGCGCCACTTGCTGCGCCACTTGTCGAAGTTCTGGTCGCCGCCGAGCGTGGTGGTGAAGATGCTCTGCACGGTGTTGTTGATGTTCAGGGTGCTGCTCAGCTCGACGCCGTACAGCCGGCCCTTGTCCGGGGTGTTGCCGGCGGTGGTGTCGGCATAGCCGACGCCTTCTTCGAGGACGAACTCCATCGCATTGCGCATTTCGTGGTCGCTGAACTCGGTGTAGATCGAGCTCAGGAAGAAGCTGTGGTCGTCCGAGGGGCGGAACTCGAGGCGGCCGCTGAACGACTCGTTCTCGCGGGTGAGGCGGTAGAGCTTGTTCTGGTGGGCATCGGCCCACACGCGCTGGTCGCCGCCCGGCTGCACGTCATCGTCGGCAACCTCGAGATCGGTCTCGAAGTTGTCGGTGATCATGTCGCGCGAGTACTTCGACGCACCAAGCAGGAAGCCCCAGCGATCATCGGCGAAACGATTGGAGATGAAGCCGCCCCAGTTGTACTGGCTGCCGCCGCCGAGGTCGTTGTAGCCGATGCCGACGTCGCCGCCGACCTTCAGGCCCTCGTAGTCGAACGGGCTGCGGGTGATGATGTCGATGTTGCCGGCCAGGGTCTCGCCCGGCATCGCCGCGGTGACCGCCTTGCGCGCCACCACCTGCGAGGCGATCGACGAGGGCACGGTGTCCAGGCGCGCGGTGCGCCCGTCGGGGCTGATCACGTTGATGCCATCGAAGGCGATGGTGGTCCAGCGCGCCGGCGCGCCGCGCAGGTTGACGTAGCGCTCCTGGCCCTGGTCGCGCTCGACGGCCATGCCGGGCAGGCGGCTGATCGAGGCGGCGATGTTCTGGTCCGGGAAGCGGCCGATCGAGTCCGCCGCCACCACGCTGACCAGCGCGTTCGACGCGCGCTGTGCCTGCAGCGCCGCGTACTCGGACTCGGCGATCGGCATCATCGTACCGACCACCACCACCGAATCCAGCGTGGCCGCGGCACCGGCCTGGCCCATGGCGATGTCGGCCGATGCCGAGCGGCCCGCCTCGACATCCACGCTCTGGCGCATGTCGGGCCGGCCCACGTAGCTGATGACCAGCTCGTGGCGGCCGGCGGGAACGCGATGCAGCGCGAAGCTGCCATCGGAGCCGGTGACGGCGACCGTGTTCTGTCCCGCCACGCGCACCTCGGCGCCCACGAGGTAGCCACCGCGGCCGGCGTCGGTCACCACGCCGCTGACGGTGCCGAGGCCGGAATCGCCCTGCAGGCCAGCCGCGCCATCCGGCTGTTGGACCGGGTCGGTCGTGGACTGGGCATGCGCCTGTGCCTGCATGGTCAATGCGAGGGCAAGCGCGGCAGCGAGCGAGGTGGTCTTCAACATCGTTGTTTCCCTTGAAATGGATGTGCTGGCAAGCCCCTGTCGTACGCGGTCGACAAGGGCGTTATGTGATCTGGATGGTGGGTCGATGCGAAGGGCTGCAGCCGGTTCACGGCAAAGCTGCGCGGGACGCCATGTGAGACGCGCAATGGTCTTCGGCTCACATGACCCGGCAGGGTCAGTAATGTGGAAGTTTCGTTACATCGCCCACGCCCTGCGTGGACGGCCGTCAGGCACGGACAGTCGCGCGTACCGGCGTGCTTGCTCGCCGCGCGTGGCCCGCAAGCGCGGAAACAGCGGGCCGGCGCAGACGAAGCACCGCGTCACCACGCTGCCCTGAAAAAATGGTGGTACACAAGTAGCGATGGAGCGGTGCCCGCGGGCCGCCGCCACCGGGTCGGTGTCGCACGCGCACCACGACAGCTGGCACCGCCCGCCTGCGGGTCGGCTTCACGTGCTGTAGTAAGGTAGCGGCGCTGTCCAGCGGTGGCGCGCAATCTTGATGCAGTGATGCGGCGCCATCCGATATCGGGGGTGTGCCATGGATCGTCCCGCTTGCGAAGTTGCGCCCTCGGCGGCACAGGTCGACGCGCAGCTGCGCCGCATGCTCGATAGCCCGGTCTTCGTCAACGCCCCCACGCTGAGCCGTTTCCTGCGCCATGTGGTCGAGCACAGCCTGCGGCCCGATGGCATTGCGCTGAAGGAATACACGCTGGGCGTGGAGGTGTTTGGACGCGGCGACGATTTCGACCCGCGCATGGACACCATCGTGCGGACCCATGCGCGGCGCCTGCGCGCCAGGCTGGACGAGTACTACCAGGGGCCCGGCGGTGCCGACCCTATCGTGTTCGAGATGCCCAAGGGGCATTACCGGCCAGTGATGCGCTGGAACGTGGCCGCTGCCGTCGCCGGGACGCCCGGACTCGCGACCGGCACTGCGCCGGAGCGCCGGCAGCCGCACGAGCGCCGGCAGCCGCACGAGCCGTCTGTCCAGCTGCCCGCGCCTCGCTCGTCGCTGGTGGGGCGCGCCACCGAGCTGGCGGAGTTGTGCCGGTTGTTGCTGGACGACGACGTGCGCCTGGTGACCGTCACCGGCGCCGGCGGCAGCGGCAAGACCCGGCTGGCGCTGCAGGCCGCGTGGGACTGTGGCGGGCATTTCGCGACGGGGGTGAGGTTCGTGTCGCTGGCGGCCGCTACCGATGCCGCCGACATGGTGCGGGCGATGGCCACCGCGCTGGACGTGCGCCAGGTCGGCGGCCGGGCGTTGCAGGAGTCGATCACCGAGCACCTGCGCCGCGAAGTTACCCAGCCGGTCCTGCTCATGCTCGACAACCTCGAACAGATCAGTGCCGCCGCACCGGTGATTGGCCAGTGGCTGGATGCGTGTACTTGCCTCAAGGTCCTCGCCACCAGTCGCGTTGGACTCAGGCTCTACGGCGAACACGAATACCCGTTGTCGCCACTGCCGGTGCCGCCATTGGACCCGCTGCCGCCGCTCGAGGAGCTCGCGCGCAATCCGGCCGTCAGCCTGTTCGTGCTGCGTGCGGCGGCGACCTCGCGCGACGTCCGGCTCACGGCTGGCAACGCGCGCGCGATCGCCGAGCTGTGCCGCCGCCTGGACGGACTGCCGCTGGCGATCGAGCTGGTGTCGGCACAGGCGGGAACCCTGACCCCGATGGCGATGCTCGCCCGGTTCAGCGGCCACCTCGACCTGCCCGCGCATGTCGCCGGTGACATGCCCGAACGCCAGCGCACCTTGCGCCGCACGATCGACTGGAGCCACGAACTGCTCGACGACGCGGAACGCGTGATGCTGCGGCGGCTGTCGGTGTTCGTGGGCGGCTTCGACATCGAGGCCGCCGAGGCGGTGGGCGATACCGATGGCGACCTGCCCGGGGGTGCGGCGGCCGCGGTCATCGGGCTGGCCGCCAAGCACCTGATCGTGCCGCTGCGCAGCGACGGCGAACCCCGGTACAGCATGCTCGCGACCCTGCGCGAGTACGCGCTGGAGCGGCTGGCTGCGAGCGCCGAGGAAGGGCTGGTACGGCGCGCGCATGCCGCGTTCTGCCTGGTGCTGGCCGAGGAGGGCAATGCCGGCCTGCTGGCGGACGAACGCGAGCAGTGGCTGGCGCGCTGCGACCTGGAGCACGACAACTTCCGGGTCGCGATCGCCGGCCTCCTGCAGCGGGGCGAATGCGCCTGGGCGATGCGCCTGGGCGCTGCCTTGTTCGGCTACTGGGAGCGGCGCGAGCACGTGGTCGAGGCCGATGCCCAGTTGCGCGCGATCCTGGCGCGCTGCAGTCCCGAGGTGGACCCGATGCTATGGGTCAAGTTGGCGAACTTCGCGGGTGCCATCACCGGCATCCACCAACCCGACGGCGAGCCCTGGCACCTGGTCGAACGGGCGCTTGAGGTCAGCACCCGGGCAGGCGACCAGCGGGGCATGGCGGCCTGCCTGAACTCGCTGGGCGTGCATCGGCAATTCGCCGGGGACCTGGCCGGCGCGCGCGGCTGGTACGAGCAGACACTGGAGACCTGCAGGGCGATTGGCGATGGCCGGGAGATTGCCGGTGCGCTGAGCAACCTGGCCAAGAATGACCTGCTGCTGGGCGATCCGCTGGCCGCGCGCGCACGCCTGCAGGAGGCGCTGGCGCTGTTCCGCGAAGCCCAGGATCCGCTCCTGGTCGCGTGGTGCCTCAACCACCTGGGCGACGTGGCGTTCGGGCTGGACGATCACCCCGAGGCCAGCCGGCTGTATCGGGAAAGCGGCGCGATGTTCCAGGCGATGGGCGACTGCTGGGGCGTGGCGCGGTGCTGCACCGACCTGGGGCATCTGGCCATAGCAACCGGCGACCTGCCCGGGGCGGGGCTGCGCTTCATCGAGGCCTTGAACCTGTTCGTGCGGCTGCGCCACCGACGCGGCGTGGCGATCCTGCTGGAAGGCTGCGCGCAACTGCTCGGCTTGCAGCATCGCAGCGAGCAGGCGCTGGTGATCTGCGGCGCGGCCCGACAGCTGCGCCAGACGCTTGCGGTGCCGGGACGATCGGCCCAGCAGGCGTGCCTGGAAGACCTGATGGCTGCGATCAGGCGCGAGATCGCCCCCGAAATCGCAGACGCGTATGGGGCACGCGGCGCCGGAATGCCGCTGGCTGCGGCAATCCAGTACGCGCTGGAGGCCGTGCAGCCCGCCGGCCCCGCGGTTACGCCTGCTTGAGCGGGTCCAGCAAGTGCCTCACCGCGGAAATCCGGTCGGCCGGCAGGCCCATTTCCCGCGCGTGTGCCCGGATCAGCGCTTCGTCGGGCGAGAAGTAGATGCAGTAGATCTTGTCGTCGGTTACGTAGCTGTGGATCCACTGGATGTCGGGTCCGAGTTCCTGCAGCACGCCCAGCGATTGCCGGGAGGTTTCGTCCAGCTGCGCCTGGGACAATCCGCCCGCGCCCGGGACACTGCGTTCGATTACGAACTGTGGCATGTCGGCTCCTTCGTGGCCTGCGCGGCCTATGGGTGGACGCGACCGACTATAGCGCCCGCTGCGCCGCGGTAATCCGCCGTTCGGCCGGGTTCACCGTGAAGTCCCGGTGTGTCACTCCCGCCCGCTGCGGCGCGGTCCGAAGCTGTCGACTCGTGAATTGCCGCCCGGCGTCGCGGAGTCAGCTGCAGGGCGGTCCCAGACCCCGGCTCCGAAGAGGACATTCCGATGCGTATCCATTCCGCCGCGTTCGCAGTGCTCGCGCTGTGCCTTGCCGCGTCATCGTCGCCGGTGCTGGCCGACGGTGACGGCGCGACACACGAAGAAAAACTCACACCGCAAGTCCGCCAGCAGCTGGCAGCCCTGAGGGCCGCCACCGCCCGTTACCACGACTTCGACCTGGCCACGCAGGCCGGCGGCTGGGGGGTGCCCGTGCCCGAAACGCTCGAATGCCTGGACAGCGCCAGCGGCGGCATGGGCTACCACTTCGTCAATCCCGGCAATTTCGGCGTGCTCGATCCGACCCGTCCCCAGGCATTGATCTACGAGCCCGAGTGGGACGGATCGATGCGGCTGGTGGCGGTGGAATACATCGTGATCGCGCCGGAGTCCGCGCCCGCCCCGGTGTTGTTCGACCGGACGTTCCACTGGAACGAGCGCTTCCAGATATGGGCGCTGCATGCGTGGGTCTGGCGCGGCAATCCGCTCGGCGTGTTCGCCGACTACAACCCGATTGTGAGCTGCCGCCATGCGTTCTGATCCACGCCCAGCGTGACGCCCGCACAGCTGCCGCCGGTCACGCCGGCCGGCGGCAGCCCTGCGGCCGAAATGCTTAGCCAAGACGCGTATCGAACCGCACCGCGAACCCGGCCGGGGAAAATGCCATGAACATTGGAAAGAGCAGACAGCGCGCGATCGTGCTGGCAACCGGAATCGGCATCGCGAGCGCGGCCGGCCTGGTCCTCGCGTTGCCGGCCACCTCGCCGCTGCGGCAGGCGCTCGACCGCTTGGCCGGAATGACCGTTCCGGCGCGCGCGGACGCTGAAGTTGCGGCTGAAGCGTTGTCGCCTTCCTTGAACATCGCGTCGGCCCCGCTGGAAGCCGCCACCCTGGCGTCGTCGGCGACCACCAGCGACTCGATGACCACGCGCAATCCCGCCGGCTGGCTGCGCAGCGTCAACCGCTTGGGGGCGATCGATCTGCAGTCCGCCTTCTTCCAGAGCCTGGGGCGCAACGGTCGCTCCTGCTCGAGTTGCCACGAGATGGGCGCGGCCTGGTCGATCACGCCGCGCGAGATCCAGGCGCGGTTCGACGCCACCGACGGCACCGACCCGTTGTTCAGGCCCAACGACGGCTCCAACTCACCACGGGCCGATGTTTCGACGACGCAGGCGCGGCGCCGTGCCTACAGCATGCTGCTCCGCCGCGGGGTGATCCGGGTCGGGATCGGGATACCCGAAGATGCGGAGTTCGTGCTGGCCGCCGTGGACGACCCCTACGGCTATGCCAGCGCCAAGGAGCTCTCGCTGTTCCGACGGCCGCTGCCGTCGACCAACCTCGCGTTCCTGACCGGCGTCATGTGGGACGGCCGCGAAACCACTACCGCCTTCCTGCCACCGATGCATGCCGGCCAGAGCAATGCGGTGCTGACCGAGTCATTGATCCGGCAGGTCACTTCCGCCACCGTCGGCCACGCCGAGGGCCTGGACCCGACCCCCGAACAGATCGCCGACATCGTGGCCTTTGAAACCGGACTCACCACGGCGCAGGTCCGCGATGACGTCGCCGGCTATCTCAATGCCGACGATGCCCTGGGCGGGCCGCGCATCCTCGCCAACCAGCGCTTCCACATCGGCATCAACGACACGCTCGGTGCGGATCCCACCGGTGCCGCGTTCGATCCGCGCGCCATGGACCTGTTCGCGGGCTGGAGCCGCCAGCCCGAAAGGGGGCGTGTCCAGGCTCAGCGCGCGTCGATCGCGCGTGGCGAGCGTCTGTTCAACGAGATGCCGATCGATATCGGCGGCGTCGCCGGCCTCAACGACGCCCTGGGCGTGACGAGCATCCGTGGCACTTGCAGCACCTGTCACAACGCCCCCAACGTCGGCAACCACACGGTGACCCTGCCGCTGGATCTGGGCCTGACCGATGCATCGCGTCGCACGCCGGACATGCCGCTGTACACCCTGGTGCGCAAGTCCAATGGTGATCGCGTGCAGACCACCGATCCGGGACTGGCGCTGATCACCGGCAAGTGGGCCGACATCGGGCGCTTCAAGGGTCCGATCCTGCGGGGCCTGGCCGCGCGTCCGCCGTATTTCCACAATGGCTTCGCGCCGTCGCTGGAGAAGGTGGTGGAGTTCTACGACACCCGCTTCGAGATCGACATGAGCGAGCGCGAGAAGCGCGACATGGCGGCGTTCCTGCGCGCGCTGTGACCGCGTCCGCCGGCCGGTCTCCCGTGGGTCGCACCGCCCCGGCCGGGCATAACCCCGCTTGCGGCATGATTGGCGCTCTTGGGAGCACCCGCTCGCGTTTCAGCCGGAGTGCCCATGCGTCGCATCCTTGCCGTGTCCGCCCTGTCCATGGCCCTGTGCGTGGCCTGCCCGCATGTCGCGCCAGGGCGCGACGAAGCAGCTGGCCTGGCAGATCGCAGCCGTCGACGAAATGAAATCCAGCTTCGACTACGACGCCCGGCGATGACCCCAAGCTGTCATCACCGGCGCGCCGTTCACCGACGGCGCCGGCAGCGCGTTCTGGGCCGATCGCAGGAGTCGATGACCCTCAATCGTTTTTGTGCGTGATCTTCGGGCACAAAAAACCCCGCAGCGATGGCGGGGTTGCGCGTACAACTTGCTGATTTAAAGAGTAAATTGGTGGCTATGGGTGGACTCGAACCACCGACCCCGGCATTATGAGTGCCGTGCTCTAACCAGCTGAGCTACATAGCCATAGGGTTCGCACGCTGCTCGCGGCGAGCCGGCGATTGTCCACTGGGCCGGCGCCGACGTCAAATCAAGCGACCGCGGCTTGTCGCCCCCGGCGGCCCGTGGCAGAGTCGGTCGCAGTGACGCTGGAAGCGTCGAAAGACCTCAGGAGTCCGCATCGTGATCGATCCGGACGGCTATCGCCCCAACGTGGGCATTGTGTTGATGCACCCGGATGGCCGGGTGTTCTGGGCGCGCCGCGTGCGCCGCGACGGCTGGCAGTTCCCGCAGGGCGGGATGAACTCCGACGAGACGCCGATCGAGGCCATGTACCGCGAGCTCCAGGAGGAGACCGGGCTGCTGCCCGGCCACGTCGACGTGCTTGGGGCCACGCCGGGCTGGCTGCGCTACCGGCTGCCGTCGCGCGCCATCCGTCGCAACGACCGCCTGGTCTGCATCGGCCAGAAGCAGGTCTGGTTCCTGCTCCGCTTCACCGGGGCCGACGCCGACCTGCGCCTGGACCTGACCGACAAGCCCGAGTTCGACCACTGGCGCTGGGTGGACTTCTGGTACCCGCTGGAGCACGTGGTCACCTTCAAGCGCGGCGTCTATGCCCGCGCCCTGCAGCACCTCGCCCACTTTGCCCGGGAGGTGGCCGGGCCCCGGGCGGTGCCGACGATCAGCCTCGAGGCGCAGCGGTCCCGCGGCCGGTCGGCCCGGGCGGCGGGGCAGGGTCCGGGGCCGGCACGTCGCCCCGTCGCGCAGGATTGACAATCATTCTCATTCTCCATGACAATCATCGGCGTCCCAATTCTCCGAGTACGCCGTGTACGTCTGTGTCTGCAACGGGGTCACCGACCATGAGATCCGCGAGGCCGCGGCCGCGGGCTGCGGCAGCATGACCGAGCTCACCATGCGCACGGGTTGTGGCGCTGCCTGCGGAAGCTGCGTCGGCACTGCAACCGGCCTGCTGGAAGACGCCGCCGCTGCCCGCAAGGCCGTGCAGGTCCTGCCCCTCGCCAACGCGGCCTGAGGCACGCGCCTCCGGGCGCTCCGCGCAAACTGGCGCCTCCCCGGCCCACCGCTGGCCTCGCCCCGCCCGGATGCGGTTGGGGATGATCACGATTCGCGTTCCGGCATGCCGCGCCGGTTGGCGCTAGAGTCCCCGGCATCTTCCCCACGCCAGCCGGAGGCATGCCATGAAGGGCGATCCCCAGGTCATCAAGTACCTCAACCAGGCGCTGTTCAACGAACTCACCGCGATCAACCAGTACTTCCTGCACGCCAAGATGCTGAAGAACTGGGGCCTCGAAGACCTCGCCAAGCACGAGTACGAGGAATCGATCGACGAGATGAAGCACGCCGACCAGCTGGCGGACCGCATCCTGTTCCTCGAAGGGCTGCCGAACTTCCAGGCGCTGGGCAAGCTGCGCGTGGGCGAGTCGCCGCGCGAGATCCTCGAGTGCGACCTGTCGCTGGAGCTCGACGGCCTGCCCGTGCTTCGCGAGGCCATCGAGTACTGCGACAGCATCAAGGACTACACCAGCGGCCGCCTGTTCAAGGACATCCTCGACTCCGAGGAAGAGCACGTGGACTGGATCGAGACCCAGCTCGACCTGATCGACCGCGTCGGCGAACAGAACTACCTGCAGTCGAAGATGGGCGGCTGACGCCGCCCGGTCCTGCATCCTCCGCGCAGGCCGCTCAGGCCTGCGCCTGGCTCGCCGCTTTCAGCGCCGCGCGGGCCCTGTTGAACTCGTTGGCCACCAGCGCCACCGCCACGGCGGGGCGTTCGAGCAGGCGCTCGCGGGCGCCAAGCTCCACGCGCTTGGCTGCGGCCGACAGCGACATCGCGCCCAGGTTGGCGCTGGACGACTTCAGCGAGTGCGCGGCGTCGCGCAGGGCTTCGTAATCCGGGCCGGTGGCCGCCTGCTCGAGGGTGCCGATCAGGCGCGGGGTGTCGGCCAGGAAGACGTCGACCAGGTGGTCGAGGTCGCCGCCGAGCATGGCGCGGAGTTCGTCGAGGATTTCGTGGTCGAGCACCGGTGGCAGGACCGGTGGTGGCGGCACCGCCGAAATCGCCGCGGGCGCCGGTGCAGGTGCAGGTGCAGGTGCAGGTGCAGGAGGGGCCGGGGCTGGCGGCGGTGCGGCCGGCGTTGGAAACACCGCCAGCGAGGGCGCAGCCGCCGCGGGTGCATGGACATCCATCGGCGCATCGAACCGGCCCCATTCCTGCACGGGCGCGAGGTCGGGCGCGTCGGGTTCGGCCACTGGCGGGATCTCGTCCACGAACTCGACGATCTCCTCGGCCCCGTCGCCGTACTCGATCATGTCGCCGGTGTCCGGATCCACCTCGTACGACTCGCGCTGCGCGGCGAGCGCGGCCGTCTCGGCATTCCACCAGCGCGCCAGCGTGCGCTCGAGCTCGCTGCGGGTCACGGGCTTGGCGAGGTAGTCGTCCATGCCGGCGTCCAGGCACTTCTGGCGGTCACCGGCCATGGCGTTGGCGGTCATGGCGATGATCGGCACGTGGCGGCCGTCGCCGGCGGCCTCCTCAATCTCGCGCCAGCGGCGGGTGGCGGTGTAGCCGTCCATGACCGGCATCTGGCAGTCCATCAGCACGATGTCGTAGCGCGAGGCTTCCATGCGCAGCAGGGCGGCTTCGCCGTTGCTGGCGGTGTCGCAGGTGATGCCGAGCACCGACAGCAGGCGCTGGCCCACCATCAGGTTCACGGGGTTGTCCTCGACCAGCAGCACGCGCGCGGCGCGCACGGGTGCGGTGGAGGGCGGCGGTGTGTTGGCGGTGGCCATTGCGGTGGATTCCCTGGCGTTGTCCGGTGTCTGTGCGACATTCCCGCCCAGCAGGGCGGCACGGAGATCGGCATCGGGGGCCTGCCGGCTGAGTAGCGTGACGCTGCGTTGCAGCTCTTCGGGGACCGGGTCGTCTCCGTACAGGCAGACCAGCTTGAGGTTGCCGTACACGGCCTGGCGGCCGAGGTTGCGGTGCAGGGCCACCGCGGTGCTGCGCATGCCGGCGAGATCCGCCAGCACGAGGGAATAGGCCCAGGGCGCGCCCTGGTTGGCGGCTGCGCGCAGGCGGTCCAGGGCTTCCTGGGTGGTCTCGACCGAACTCACGCGCAGGCCCCAGTTGGGCAGCAGCATCGACAGCCGCAGGCGCAGGCGCGGGTCCGCGCTGAGCAGGAGCAGGCGGCCGCGGGCGGCGCTGTCCTCGGCGCTGCTCGGCATGTCGCCGGCGGCCTTGAGCAGGGGGATCTCGAACCAGAAGGTCGCGCCGTGCCCGGGCTCGGATTCCACGCCGATGCGCCCGCCCATCAGGTCGACGATGCGCTTGGAGATCGCCAGGCCCAGGCCGGTGCCGCCGTAGAGGCGGGTGGTGGACGCATCGGCCTGGCTGAAGGCCTGGAACAGGCGCGCCTGCGAGGCGGGCGCGATGCCGATGCCGCTGTCGCGCACTTCGAAGCGCAGCTGGTGCTGGGCGGCGGTCTCGCCGATGCGGCGCACGGTCATCGACACCGAGCCGCGCTCGGTGAACTTCACCGCGTTCGACACCAGGTTGCCCAGCACCTGGCGCATGCGCACCGGATCGCCGCGCACGGCCAGGCGCACGGCCGGGTCGATGTCGAGGCTCATGCGCAGGCCCTTGCCCTGGGCGGGGCGGTCCATCAGATGCATCACGCCCTCGAGCAGCTCGCGCAGGTTGAAGCCGGTGGTCTCGAGCTCGAGCTTGTCGGCCTCGAGCTTGGAGTAGTCGAGGATGTCGTCGACGATGCGCAGCATCTGCTGCGACGAGGTGTACGCCGTGCGCACCAGCTCGGCATGGTCGGCGGCGAGCTGCGCATGCATCAGCAGGTCGAGCATCGGCACGATGCCGTTGAGCGGGGTGCGGATCTCGTGGCTCATGGTGGCCAGGAACTCGCCCTTGGCCATCACCGCCGATTCCGCCGCCTGCTTGGCATGGCGCAGCTGGGATTCGAGCTGGGTGTGTTGGTCGATCTGCGCCTGGAGCTGCTCCATCACCGTTTCGTCGCGGCGCGCGCGTTCGTCGGCCTCGTCCATCTCCTGGTCGCGCTTGCGCACGCTGACGTGGATGGCGATGACCGCGAACAGCACCAGCAGCACCAGCACCAGCGCCGCATGCTGCCAGGGACCTTCGAGCCCGAACACGTCCAGCACCAGGGTCAGCGCGGCGCCGGCGGCCGCCCCCAGGGCGAGCCAGCGGAACATCAGGGCCGAGGGCCGTCCACGTGTCAGCATCTTCAGAGCACCGAGTGGTCGAAGTCGTAGTCCAGTCCGCCCGCCGCCTGCTGCACCAGGTTGCCCTGGATGAAGTCGACGCCGCTCATCCAGAGCGTGGCCGCGGCCTGCGGATCCTCCACCTGCTGGCCGATGACGTACAGGCCGAGGCGGTGTGCGCGCTCGATTGCCTCGCGCATCGCGTCGCGTGCCGAAGGATCGTCGAGTTTCTGCGAATAGCGCGACGCCAGGCGCACGTAGCCCAGCGGCAGCTGGCCGAGCAGGGCGTCGGCCTCGCGGCCGGACTGGTACTGGCCCAGGCACAGCTGCACGCCCGCGGGGACCATGGCGTCGCAGAATTCGCGCAGGGCAAGGGCATGGATCAGGGCCTCGTCCTGGCGAACGTCGATCACGATCCGTTCGCCCTCCACGCCGTAGGCGGCGAGCATGCCCAGCACATGGTCGGCGTGGCCGTCGCGGGCCAGGCTGCGCGCGGACTGCGAGACGAACAGGCGCACCGGCTTGCCCGCCTCCGCGCGCTGGTGCAGCACCGTCACGGCCAGCTCGAGCACGCACGCGTCGATGTCGTGCATGAGGTCGGCGGCATCGGCGGCGGGCAGGAACTCCGCCGCGGGCAGCAGGCTGCCGTCGTCCCGGCGCATGCGCAGCAGGGTCTGGAACTGGGCCTCGTCGCCGCCGGCCACGGCCACCACCGGCTGGAACGCGAGTTCGAAGCGGTTGTCGGCCAGCGCCTGGCGCACGGACTCGGCCACGGCCTGATCGTGGTCGCGCTGGCGCGGTGGTTGGTAGCCGGCCACCGCGGTGGGCTGGGCGCGGGCCTCGCGCAGGGCGCGCTCGGCCGCGGCCAGCGCGCTGCTGGCATCGCCATAGGCATGGGCCAGGGTGGTATAGCCGACGAAGGCGCGCAGGCGCACCGATTCATCGTTCACGGTGAAGCCTTCGCGGCCGAGGGCGTCGCGCAGGGCGCGCGCGCTTTCGGGAAGCTGGTCGGTGGCGACTCCCGCGGCGTGGACCAGGTAGATGCTGTCGCTCAGGCGCGACACGGCGTGCCCGGCCGCGGCTGCGCCGATGCGGCCCGCGGCATCGGTGAGCAGCTGTTCCAGGCCGGCATAGCCGTAGCGGTCGCGCAGGGCACCGATGCCGGCGACCTCGACCATGTACAGCGCGCCCTTGCCGTCGCCGGGGATCACCGAATTCAGGCGCTGCAGCATGTGCGAGCGGGTGTACAGGCCGGTGACGGGATGGCGGCCGCTGCCGCTGCGCTCGCGCTGGAGCACGCGTGCGCGGCGCACGCGGCTCTGCACCGCGGCGATGAGGTGGCGCGGACGCACGGGCTTGGTGAGGAAGTCGTCGGCGCCGGTTTCGAGGGCTTCGAACTGGCGCTCGGGGTCCGGGTCACCGGTGAGGAACACGATCGGCACGTGCCCGTGCGCCTCGTGGTTGCGGATGAGGTTGGTGAGTTCGACGCCGTCCATGCCCGGGATGTGCAGGTCCATCAGCACCAGGTCGGGGCGGAAGGCGTCCAGCGAGGCCATCACTTCGTTTGCCACCGAGACCACGGCGGCCTGCATGCCGGCGCCGCTCAGTACGCTCTCGGCGAACAGGGCCTGGCTGAGGTCGTCCTCGACCACCAGTACGCGGTAGGGCGCCTCGGTGCTGCCGTCGGCGGCGACCGGCGGAGTGACGGCCGGCGGAGGCGGCTCCGCCGGGGGCAGGTCGATGCGCACGGACACCGGGGAGGCAGCGTCTTCGCACCAGCGGCGCCAGTAGCCGGCCGGTGGGAACTCGGCGCGGGCCGGCACGGGCAGTGGCGCTGTCGTGCCGGTGCCCGCCAGGGACCGTGTGCCGGGTGCTGCGCTCACTGCGGGGCTCCTCCGTGGGCGAAAACGGAGGCCCGCCGCGTCCAGCGCGTCCCCCGAATCGCCAAGCCTACAACGAACCGGAGCCGGGGGCGTGCGACGCGCGTCGCGCTCAGTCCGCGCCGGCGACCGGGCGACGCCTGAACAGCCGCCGCCACACCCACCACAGGGCCAGCGCAAGCACCAGGCTCAGGCTCAGCGCGATGCCGAGCGCCAGCATCGGATTGGCCAGCGCCAGGGCCAGCAGGCCGATGGCGGCGATGTCCTCGGTGGCCGAGGCGCCGATGTTGCTCAGCGGTTCGGGCGATGCGTTGATCAGCACCCGGCTGCCGGCCTTGAGCGCGTGGCTGCCGAGGGCCACGCCGGCACCGGTGGCGAGCATGCCGGCCGACAGGTCGCCATCGGGCGACAGCGTGGCCGCGGCGAGGAAGGCGCCGGCCGGCACCCGCGCCAGGGTCTGCAGCAGGTCCCAGCCGGAGTCGACACCGGGGATCTTGTCGGCGAAGAACTCGACCACCGCCAGGACGCCGGAGACGCCCAGCACCCAGGGCGACGCAGTGACTTCAAGCGCCGCGGGAAGATCCAGCCACCCGAAGGCGCCGGCCAGGCCGACGCCGAATACGGTGAGGTAGACGCGGACGCCGGCCAGCCAGGCGAGCAGGACGCCGGCGGCGAAGAGATGGGCTTCTGACATGGCCGCGCTCCCGCGGGCTGCAATGGCGCGGAGTATATGCGGGGTCGGATGCTCCCGGTGCCGGGCCGTGGAGCGCTACCATGCGCGGATGCCCGAGACGCCGCAGCCCGCCGAAGCGCCACCCGCGTCCCCGACCCCCGAGGGATTGCCGCCGCCTGTGCGACCAGACGGCGCTGCGCCGCCCGAACACCCGCACCCGCGCGCGCACGCGCTGCTGCTGGCCGTGCTCGCGGCGTGCCTGCTGTTCGGCGTCTGGGGCGCGTGGACGGTGTCCAATGGCAGCGGGCGCGGCGATGACGCCGCGCTGCGCGCCGAGATCGAGGGCCTGCGCCAGGAGGTGGCCACGCTGGCGCGCTCGGACCAGGTCAGCCGTGACGCCAACCAGGACCTGCAGGGCACGCTCGCCGAGCGCGACGAGGAGATTTCCGCGCTCCGCGCCGACGTCGCCTTCTATGAACGCCTGGTCGGGAGCACCAGCCAGCGCCGCGGCCTGACCGTGCACGGCCTGCGCCTGCAGTCGCAGGGCGAGGGTGCCTGGCACTTCACCGCCACGCTGACCCAGACCCTGAACCGGGCGGCGGTAAGCAGCGGCAGCCTGACCGTGGCCGTGGAAGGCTCGCGCAACGACAGCCTGGAACGCCTGGCGTGGACCGACCTGCGCCAGCTCGAGGACGCGCCCGGCGTGGAGTATTCATTCAAGTACTTCCAGCAGGTCGAAGGCGACCTGATGCTGCCGGCGGATTTCAAGCCACTGCGCGTGATCGTGCGCCTGGCGCCGCCCCGCGGCGCGGCGGTCGAGGAGTCGTTCACCTGGGCCGAGGCCGTTGCGGCGACGCCGCGTTCCGCACCGGACGCTTGAAGCCGGCCGCGGCACCCCCCATGCTTGATGGCATGAGTACCACCACCATCGATCTCTCCGTTCCCGGCTACCAGGCGCTCGAACGTCCGCTGGACTTCACGCCCGCGGCCGCGGCCAAGGTGCGCGAACTGATCGCCGAAGAGGGCAACGACGCCCTCAAGCTGCGCGTCTACATCCAGGGCGGCGGCTGCTCCGGCTTCCAGTACGGCTTCGAGTTCGACGAAGAGCAGGGCGAGGACGACCTGGCCGTGGCCACCGACGGCGTGACGCTGCTGGTCGATCCGCTCAGCCTGCAGTACCTGATGGGCGCGGCGGTGGATTACGTCGAAAGCCTGAACGGCGCGCAGTTCACCATCCGCAATCCCAACGCGAAGTCGACCTGCGGCTGCGGGAGCAGCTTCACCGCATGAGTCCGCGGCGCACTGCGCCGTTCGCCTTCGTCGAGGCGCCGCTGGACCGCGCCGAAAACCTCCGTGACGACCGCGATGCCCTCGCCCGGCTCTGGGCGGAAGGGCGTGCGCTCGTGCTCGATGCCGAAGGGCGCGCGCGCGCCACCGCCGACGGCGCGCTGCTCGCGTCGCGCGCGGCGGAGCTGGCCGACGCTCCCGGCGACGCGCTGTTCCTGGGCCTGCGCGGCGAAGAGGGCTGGTTCGCGGTGCGTGCCGACGACGCGGGTAGCGTCGAGCCGGAGGCGTCCCCCATCGACCTGCGCAGCGCGGCCGCGCAATGGCCGGACTTCGAGGCCACCGCCTTCGCCCAGGCACGGGCGGTGCTGCATTGGCGCGCGCGACACCGGTACTGTGGCGCCTGCGGCAGCGCGCTCGCGTTCCTGCGCGCGGGCTGGCTGGGCCGCTGCGGCGGCTGCGGGCTGGAGCACTACCCGCGCACCGACCCGGCGATGATCGTCGCCGTCAGCGACGGCGAACGCCTGCTGCTGGGGCGCGGACCGGGCTGGGCGCCGCGGCGCTACTCGGTGCTGGCCGGCTTCGTGGAGCCGGGCGAGTCGCTGGAGCAGACCGTGGTGCGCGAGGTGTTCGAGGAATCGTCGGTGCGCGTGCGTGGCTGCCGTTACCTGGCCTCGCAGCCCTGGCCGTTCCCCTCGTCGCTGATGCTCGGCTTCGAGGCCGAGGCGGAGCCCGACGAGCCGCACTGCCCCAGTGACGAGCTCGAGGACGCGCGCTGGTTCAGCCGCGACGAGGTCGGCGCCGCGCTGCGCGGAGAGTCCGGGCCGGAGGGCCTGCTGCTGTCGCCCTCGATCTCCATCTCGCGCTGGCTGATCGAGCGCTGGCACGCCGGCCGTTGAGCGCGGTGCCCGCCGCGGACGGCCGTCGGCGCTAGAATCGCGGCATGTTCTCGACCCTGTTCGCCGTGGTGGTCGCGCTGGTGCTGGGGCACCTGGCGCCTTCGTTCGCCGCCGCGGTGCGCGACGACGGCTGGTACCGCGCGCTGCTGCAGTGGCTGGACCGTCGCTTCCGCGACGATGGTTTCTGGCGCGGCCACTGGGGCCTGCTGCTGGCGCTGGTGCCGGTGGTGTTGCTGGTCGGCCTGCTGCAGTGGGCGCTGGACGGTGCCGTGTTCGGCCTGCCGGCGCTGCTGTTCGGCGTCGCCATGGTGTTCTACGCCTGGGGCCCGCGCGACCTCGATGTCGACGTGGCCGCGGTGGTCGATGCGGAGGATTCCGCCGAGCGCCGCGAGGCGCTGGCGCGTCTGCGGCCGCCAGCCGCGACCGGGGCCGCGGACGGCGGCGACGAGATCGGCCGTGTCTTCATCGCGGCGCTGCGGCGGTGGTTCGGGGTGCTGTTCTGGTTCGTGGTGCTGGGCGCGGTCGGCGCCCTGCTGTATCGCCTGGTCGCGATCGCCGCCGAGGACGAGCCGGCGCTCTACCTGCCCGAGGGCACGGTGGAAGGCGCGCGTAAACTGCTGGTGCTGCTCGACTGGCCGGTGGCGCAGCTGATGGCGCTGTCGCTGGCGCTGGTGGGCAACTTCGACGTGGTGGTCTCGGCCTGGAAGGCGGCCGGCGGCGCGGGCCTGCAGTTGGCCACGCGCGTGCTTGCGGCCGCCGGGCGCGCCAGCGTACGGCAGGAGCTCGATGAGGACGCCGAGGATGCGGCCGCCGCCGCGGCCCCTGCGGAGGCACCGCCCGAAGTCGACCCCGGCGATGCCGGCGTGCCGCCGCTGGACGTTCCGATGGCGAGCGTCGTGGACGCCCCGCTCGGCCAGGCCATGCGCGACGCCATGTCCCTGGTCTGGCGCGTGCTGCTGGCCTGGCTGGCGGTGCTGGCCCTGTTCGTCGTCGCCGGCTGGGTCAACTGATCCCGCGTGCTGTAGCGACCGGCCTTGCGATGGCCGTTTTCAAAGGGCAGGTCGCAGCTGTAGCTGCTCCTGCAGCGTTGCCGTGCCTCAGGCGTGGTCGCCGCGCAGCTGGCGTACCTGTGCTTCAAGTGACGCGGCGGTGGCTTCGCCGCCGGGGACCGGTGCGTCGGCCATCACTGCCACGTGGGCGCGGAAGCGGCGCGGCACGCGCATGCGGGCCATGCGTCCGCTGGCGGCCGATGCGCTGCGTCGGCTCCACATGCTGCTCCACATGCCACGCAGCGCCATCGGCACCACCGGTACCTGACGCCGCTCGAGGATGCGCTCGACGCCCGATTTGAATCGCGTAATGGAGCCGTCCGTGGTCAGCCGGCCCTCGGGGAAGATCAGTACCAGTTCGTCCGCCGCCAGCGCCGCGTCGATGGCGTCGAAGGCGCGTTCCATCATCGCCAGGTCCTCCCTGGGGCTGGCGATCGGGATCGCGCCCGCGGCGCGGAAGATCCAGCGCATCACCGGGATCTGGAAGATGCGGTAGTACATGACGAAGCGTACCGGCCGCGGAACGCTCGCCGCCAGGATCAGCGCGTCCATGTAGCTGACGTGGTTGCAGACCAGCAGCGCCGGGCCCTCGTCGGGCACGTGGCGCTCGATGCCGTGCAGCTCCAGACGGTACAGCGTGCGCACCAGCAGCCAGCTGACGAAGCGCATCGCGAACTCGGGCACGATGGTGAAGATCCAGGTCGCGACCAGCAGGTTGGCGATCGCGACTGCCAGGAATACCTGCGGGATGCTCCAGCCGAAGACCTGCTGCAGCACGAGTCCGGTCACCGCCGCGGTGACGATGAAGGCCGAGTTCTGGATATTCAGGCCGGCGAACACGCGTGCCATCTCGTCCTTCGGCGTGCGGCTCTGGATCAGGGCGAACAGCGGCACGATGAACAGGCCGCAGGAGAAGCCGATGCCGACGAGGTCGACGGCGATGCGCCAGCCGTTGTCGCCTGCCAGGAAGGCGGCGATGTCGAGCCCCGACTGCGGCGCCAGCCCGCTGCGCGCGAAGTAGAGGTCGAGCATGAAGGCGCTGATGCCCAGCGCGCCCAGGGGCACCAGGCCGATCTCGACCGTGCGTGCTGAGAGCTTCTCGCATAGCAGCGACCCCGTGCCGACGCCGATGGAGAACAGCGCCAGCCCGAAGATGTACAGGCTGGTGGAGCGCTCCGGCGCGCCCAGGTGCAGCTCGGCGTAGTTGGGCAGCTGCGCGGTCAGCACCGTGCCGACGAACCAGAACCAGGACACGCCCAGGATCGCGTGTTTCACCGCCGGCGTGCGCCGGGTGAGCTTCCAGATGCGGACCGACTCCGGCACCGGATTCCAGTTGACCTGGAGCTCCGGCGCACCGGCGTCCACCCGCGGGATCAGCCGTGCGACCAGGTTGCCGGTGACCGCCAGCGCGATCACCGAGGCCGCGGCCGCTTCCGCGCCCCAGGTGCCCGCGACCTGGAAGATCAGTCCTCCGTAGATCATGCCGGCCAGGATCGACAGCGAGGTGCCCATCTCCACCAGGCCGTTGCCGCCGGTGAGTTCCTCGGGCTTGAGCACCGCGGGCAGGATCGAATACTTCACCGGCCCGAACAGCGTCGACTGCATGCCGGTCGCGAACAGCGCCACCAGCAGCAGCGGCATGTTGCCGAGCAGGAAGCCGATGCCGGCCAGCGTCATGATCCCGATCTCCATCGCCGTGGTGATGCGGATCAGGCGCTGCTTCTCCAGCTTCTCGGCGAACTGCCCTGCGATCGCCGAGAACAGGAAGTAGGGCGCGATGAACAGCGCCGGCGCGAGGTTGGTGTAGAGCGTGCGCTGCTCCGCGTCGACGCCCAGGTAGAACAGCAGGCCGATGATGGCCTGGCGGTAGACGTTGTCGTTGAAGGCGCCCAGCGCCTGCACGGCGAAGTAGGGCAGGAAGCGCCGCTCGCGCAGCAGCTGGAACTGGTTGTACGCCATGCGGGCTCCGGAGGGTGCGTGGCGAGACTAGCAGACGGCCGCGACGGGGCGGCGTCAGCCCGCGTAGGCCTTGCGTGCCTCGTGGACTGCGTCGCCCGAGCGCGAGCGCAGGTGCATGCGCAGCCAGTCGGCGAAGTCGGCCTCGGGCAGGCGGCCTTCGGCGAGGGTCAGCATCTGCACGTACTTTTCTTCCTCGTTCGCATCGAGTTCGACATCGTTGAGGGCGAGGAACACGCGATAGCAGACGTGCGCCGTGCGCTTGTTGCCGTCCACGAAAGGATGGTTGCGGGCCAGGCCATGGGCCAGGCTCGCTGCCAACGCGGCGAGATCGGCCTGGGGGGCGCTGTAGGCGTGCAATTGCTGCGGCCGTGCCAGTGCGGAGTCGAGCAGTCTTTCGTCGCGCACTCCAGTGCCGCCGCCGTGTTCGGCCAACTGGCGCTCGTGGATGGCGATGGCGAGCGGCCGCGTGATCCAGATGATCATGGCGATGTCCCCTACCGGGCCAGCTTGCGCAGGACGTCGCGGTCTTTGCGCATGATGTCCTCGGCCACGTCCATCTGCGCAGCCAGCTCCGGATCGAACGCGGTCAGGCGCACGCCGTCGGGGGTTTCCAGCGCGTAAAGCGTGTCGCCCTTCTCCAGCCGCAGCCGGGCCAGCAGATCCTTGGGCAGGATGACGCCGGCAGAGTTGCCGATGGCGGTGATCTTGAGCTTCATGGAGAGCATCCCGGATGCGTGTAATAACGCATGTTATATCGGGGTGGTGAGCAGTTGCCAGTTGCGTCGAGGCCTTGGCGATCGCCGGATGGGTGCGACCGCCGCGCGCGGGGTGGTTCAGCCGCGCTCGCGTGCGATTGCCCGCCAGCCGATGTCATGCCGGTGGAACTCGCCCGGCCAGGAGACGCCCGCGACCTCGGCATAGGCCTGCGCCTGGGCGTCGGCGACGGTGTCGCCCAGCGCGCAGACGCAGAGCACGCGGCCGCCGGCGGTCACGGCCTGGGCGCCCTCGAGCCGGGTGCCTGCGTGGAAGACCTTGGTCTCCGGAACGTCGGGTACGTCGAGGCTGTTGATCGCATCGCCCGTGCGCGGCGTGGCGGGATAGCCTTCGGCGGCCATCACCACGCCCAGCGCCGGGCGCGGGTCCCAGTCCGCAGCGACGCCGTCGAGCGCGCCGTCGATGCCGGCTTCGATGAGCGCGGCGAAGTCCGAGCGCAGGCGCATCATGATCGGCTGGGTCTCGGGGTCGCCGAAGCGGACGTTGAACTCGATCACCTTGGGCGCGCCGGCTTCGTCGATCATCAGCCCGGCGTAGAGGAAGCCGGTGAACGGCACGCCGTCGGCCGCCATGCCGCGCACGGTCGGTTCGATGACCTCGCGCATGATGCGTGCGTGCACTTCGGGCGTGACCACCGGCGCGGGCGAATAGGCGCCCATGCCGCCGGTGTTGGGGCCGGTGTCGCCGTCGCCCACGCGCTTGTGGTCCTGGCTGGTGGCCATCGGCAGCGCGGTGGCGCCGTCGACCATGGCGATGAAGCTGGCCTCCTCGCCGTCGAGGAACTCCTCGATCACCACGCGCGCACCGGCCTCGCCGAAGGCGTTGCCGCCGAGCATGTCGCGCACCGCGGCCTCGGCCTCGTCCAGCGTCATCGCCACGATCACGCCCTTGCCTGCGGCCAGGCCGTCGGCCTTGACCACGATCGGTGCGCCCGCGCTTTCGATGGATTTTTCGCGCAGGTAGGCCAGCGCGGGATCGAGATCGGTGAACACCGCGTAGTGCGCGGTGGGAATGCCGTGGCGGGCAAGGAAGTCCTTGGCGAAGGCCTTGCTGCCTTCCAGCTGTGCGGCGGCGGCGGTGGGCCCGAAGATGCGCAGTCCCGCGGCGCGGAAGCGGTCGACCACGCCGGCCACCAGCGGCGCCTCCGGGCCGACGACGGTGAAGGCCACGCTTTCGTCGCGTGCCAGCGCCAGCAGCGCCTCGATGTCGGTGGCATTCACCGCCACGTTGCGGCAGCGGTCCTCGACCGCGGTGCCGGCGTTGCCGGGCGCGACCAGCACGTCATCCACGCCGGCCGAATGCGCCAGCTTCCACGCCAGCGCGTGCTCGCGCCCCCCGGAGCCAATGACGAGGATCTTCATGACGCATCAACCTGCCGTGTCGAATCGTTGAAAGAGGGTAGCTCCCCGAGTCAGGGAGCGATTCGCGCCGCGAACCCCGGGATTGATGCCGACGCAGTCGGTATCAATGCCGGAAGTGCCGCACTCCGGTAAACACCATCGCAATCCCATGCTCGTCCGCCGCCGCGATCACCTCCGCGTCGCGCATCGAGCCCCCGGGCTGGATCACCGCGCGGATGCCGGCTTCGGCCGCGGCGTCGAGGCCGTCGCGGAACGGGAAGAAGGCGTCGGACGCCATCACCGAACCCTCCACCTGCAGCCCGGCGTCGGCGGCCTTGATGCCGGCGATGCGCGCGGAATACACGCGGCTCATCTGGCCGGCGCCCACGCCCACGGTGGCGTCGTCCCTGGCGTACACGATGGCGTTGGACTTCACGAACTTGGCCACGCGCCAGGCGAACAGCAGGTCGCGCAGTTCGGCCCCGGTGGGCGCGCGCTTCGTCACCTGCTTCAGCTCGCCTGCGCTCATGCCACGGTTGTCCGAGGCCTGCAGCAGCAGGCCCGAGCCGATGCGCTTGCTGTCGTAGTTGTTCATGCCGTCGCCGTGCGGGATGCGCAGCACGCGCACGTTGGCCTTCTTCGCGCAGTAGTCGAGCGCGGCCGGTTCGTAATCCGGGGCGATCAGCACTTCCACGAACTGGCGGTCGAGGATCGCCTTCGCGGTGGCCGCGTCGAGCGTGGTGTTGAAGGCGAGGATGCCGCCGAAGGCCGAGGTGGGGTCGGTGGCATAGGCACGCTCGTAGGCCTCGCCGCCGCTGCCGGCGGTGGCGACGCCGCAGGGGTTGGCGTGCTTCACGATCACGCAGGCCGGGGCTTCGAACTGGCGCACGCACTCCCAGGCCGCGTCGGCGTCGGCAAGGTTGTTGTAGCTGAGCTCCTTGCCCTGCAGCTGCGTGAACGTCGCCAGCGTGCCGGGTACCGGGTACAGGTCGCGGTAGAAGGCGCCGCTCTGGTGCGGGTTCTCGCCGTAGCGCAGGTCCATCACTTTCACGAAGCTGGTGTGCATCTGCGCGGGGAACTCGCCGCGCACCGGCACCGCAGCGGAGGCATCGCCGATCGCCGAGAGGTAGTTGCCGATCGCCGCGTCGTACCGGGCGACGCGGTTGAAGGCCGCCACCGAGAGCGCGAAGCGTGTCGGCGCCGAAAGCGTGCCCTCATGGGCGTCCAACTCATCCAGGATGCCGGCGTACTGCGCCGGGTCGGTCGCCACCGCGACGCGCGCGAAATTCTTCGCCGCCGAGCGCAGCATCGCCGGGCCGCCGATGTCGATGTTCTCCACGGCGTCATCCAGCGTGCAGCCGGCCTTCGCGGTGACGGTTTCGAAGGGATACAGGTTCAGCACCAGCAGGTCGATCGCGCCGATGCCGTGCTCGGCCATCACCGCGTCGTCCACGCCCAGGCGCCCGAGCAGGCCGCCGTGGACCACCGGATGCAGGGTCTTGACCCGGCCGTCCATCATCTCGGGGAAGCCGGTGGCCTCGGACACATCGCGCACGGCCAGTCCGGCCTCGCGCAGGGCGCGGGCGGTGCCGCCGGTGGACAGCAGCTCGACGCCGCGCGCGGCAAGCGCGTGGGCAAGTTCAACCAGTCCGGTCTTGTCGGACACGGACAGCAGGGCCCGGCGCAGGGGCAGGCGATCGGTGGTCATTGCGTGGGAGGGCAGCGGGAAAGCCGTGATTATACGGCGCGGCGGCGGGCTGGCCGGCGGCTGCACCGGGGCCCGGGCGTCAGGTGATCCCGTAGTCGCGCAGCTTGCGGCGCAGGGTGGCGCGGTGGATGCCGAGCATGGCGGCGGCGCGGCTCTGGTTGCCTTCGCAGTGGTTGAGCACTTCGACGAACAGCGGGACCTCGAGTTCGCGCAGGGCGATGTCGTACAGGTTTTCCGCGTCGCAGCCATCGAGGTCGCGGATGTAGCGGCGCACGGCGTTCGCCACGTGCTCGCGCAACGGCGCCCGTTGCGTGCCGCGGGCCTGCGGCTCGGTGTTGTCGGCAGCGTTCAATCGGATCCCGGAAGCATGCTCGCGCGTCGCGCACGATCGGCATCGAGTCTAACGCGACGCTGCCACGGCCGCCATTGGCCAGCGAGGTCAGTGGAAATCGAAGGCGAAGCCGACCGCGCCGGGGCCGGGTTCGAGCACGTCCATGCGGATCACCGCGCCCTGGCCGCTGTCGAGCATGGCGGAGGGCGGTGCGCTGTCGAGGTATTCCGCGGCGGTGAATGCGCGCGTGCCCAGCGGGCGGCCATCGATGTCGGACAGCGTCAGCACCACGTCCGGCCAGGGCTGCGCCCAGGCGGCATCATTGCGGAAGCTGGCGGTGATGCGCAGGGCATTGGCGGCATCGGGATGCGGGCGCACGTCGCGCTCCAGCAGCACGAAGGCGGACGGCTCGCGCCAGGGCGGCAGGCTGCACTGCAGCACCGCGCAGGCGCGTGCGACCAGGGGCCGCCATCCCGGGTCGGCGGCCAGCCGCGCGCGGTCGGCGAGCAGCCACTGCAGCGCGAGAAGCAGCGAGAGTCCGACAATCGCCGTGGGCATCAGCCAGCGGCGGCCGGTTCCGCGGTCGGAGGAGATGCCGGCGCGGCGGCGCGCGAAGCTGGGGGCCACGCGGCCGGGGGCGCGGCGAGGGCGTGCGAGGGGCGCCGTGGACGGTGCGGCGGCCGCGGCGTCGGCCCCTGCTGCAGGCGGGTCGAGCGTACCGGCAGATCCGGGCGTAGCGTCGCGACTGGATTCGGGCCCGGGCTTTGCTGCCAGGTCGGAGTCGGAATCGGAATCGGGCTCCGGTTCGGACTTCGGCTCAAGCCCGGTTTCAGACGTCGGCTCCGGCTCGGGTTGCGACGCCGGCTCGGGTTGCGACGCCGGTTCGGGCCCTGGCTCGACCTGCAGCAGGGTGGCGATGGACAGCGCCGGCTGCGCGGCCAGGTCTTCCTGCGCCACGCTCTGTTCGTCGAAGACCCCGGTGATGGCCGTGGCCACGCCGCTGCGGGTGTTGTCGACCGCCGCCGCGGATTGCACGCCCGGGATGTCGCGCAGCTGCGCCGCACAGCGCGGGCAGCGTTCAGGGGGCAGGTCGGTCGCGGGATCGGTGGCGACCAGTGCGCGACAGAACGGGCAGTTGACGAACATGCGCGCTATTCAAGCATGCGCCGTGCACGGGTGGCAGCCGTCAGCGGCGGCGGATGCCGTCAATGCGAACCCAGTCACCTTCGGCGGCCACCTCGAGCCCCTCGAACCACTGGCCATAGCGCTCCAGCAGCGCTGCCTGCTGGCCGTCGAGGATGCCCGACAGCGCCAGTCGGCCGCCCGGCGCGACGCACGCGGCGATGGTGTCCGCCAGCGCGTCGAGCGCCGAGGCGAGGATGTTGGCGACCACGATCGGCCAGGTGCCGCCGGGCGCATCGTCGGGGGCGTGCACGGAAAGCCGCGCGCCGACCGCGTTGCGTTCGGCGTTGTCGGCGGTGGCCAGCAGCGCCTGCGGGTCGTTGTCGATGCCGGTGGCGTGCGCGGCGCCGAGCTTGAGCGCGGCCAGCGCGAGGATGCCGCTGCCGCAGCCGAAATCGAGCACGCGGGCCCCGTCGATCAGGCCCTCGCCGGCCAGGCCGTCAAGCCAGCGCAGGCACAGTGCGGTCGTGGGGTGGGTGCCGGAGCCGAAGGCCAGGCCCGGATCCAGGCGCACCACCGCGGCGGTGGCGCCGTCGGCTTCCGCGGGCAGTTCGTGGTTCCAGGGCACGATCCAGGTGCGCTGCCCGAAGCGCAGCGGCACGTACTGGTCCATCCACGCCCGCTCCCAGTCCTGGTCCTCGACGTTGCGGAAGGAGACGCGGCTCCAGTCGAGGCCGGGGTCGAAGCTTTCCAGCGCGGCGAGCAGCAGCAGCGCATCGGCATCGTGCGGGAACAGCGCGCTCAGGGTGATCGCGGCCCACAGCGGCGTCTCGCCGACGCCGGGTTCGAGGATCGCATCTTCGTTGCGGGTGCCGGCGTCGGCATCGAGCATGGTCACCGCCAGCGCGCCGACGTCATCGAATGCATGCTCGTAGCGCGGCTGTTCGGCTTCGCGGCAGTGCAGGGTCAGTTCGAGGAAGGGCATTGCGTGCTCACAAGATGGAGAGCGACTTTTCCTTGCGCTCGGCCAGGCGCTTTTCCAGGTAATGGATGTTGCGTCCGCCCTCCTCGAAGCCGCCGTCCGACAGGATCCGCTGCTGCAGCGGGATGTTGGTGCGGATGCCGTCGATCACCATTTCGCTCAGCGCCACCCGCATGCGGCAGATCGCCTGCTCGCGGTCGGCGCCGTGCACGATCAGCTTGCCGATCATCGAGTCGTAGTTGGAGGGCACCTGGTAGCCCTCGTAGACGTGGCTGTCCACGCGCACGCCCGGCCCGCCGGGAGCGTGGAAGTGCTTGATCAGGCCCGGTGAGGGCAGGAAGCTGTCCGGATCCTCGGCGTTGATGCGGCATTCGATGGCGTGGCCGCGCAGCACCACGTCCTCCTGGCGGATCGACAGCGGGCGCCCGGCGGCGATCATCAGCTGCTCGCGGATCAGGTCGATGCCGGTGACCATCTCGGTGACCGGGTGCTCGACCTGGATACGCGTATTCATTTCGATGAAGTAGAAGCGGCCGTCCTCGAACAGGAACTCGAAGGTGCCGGCGCCGCGATAGCCGATGCGCAGGCAGGCCTCGACGCAGACGCGGCCGATCTCCTCGCGCATCTCCGGAGTGATGCCCGGGGCCGGCGCTTCCTCGACCACCTTCTGGTGGCGGCGCTGCATCGAGCAGTCGCGCTCGCCGAGGTGGATGGCGTGGCCCTGGCCGTCCGCGAGCACCTGGATCTCGATGTGGCGCGGGTTCTCCAGGAACTTCTCCATGTAGACCATGTCGTTGCCGAAGGCCGCCTTGGCCTCCTGCTTCGTGGTCGCCACGGCGCCGGGCAGCGCGGCTTCGGTCTGCACCACGCGCATGCCGCGGCCGCCGCCACCGCCGGAGGCCTTCACGATCACCGGATAGCCGATCTCGCGCGCGATTCGGATGTTCTCCGCCGCGTCGTCGCCCAGCGGGCCGCCGCTGCCGGGCACGCAGGGCACGCCTGCGGCCTGCATGGCCCTGATCGCCTCGACCTTGTCGCCCATCAGGCGGATGGTGTCGGCCTTGGGCCCGATGAACACGAAGCCCGACTGCTCGACGCGCTCGGCGAAGTCGGCGTTCTCGGCCAGGAAGCCGTAGCCGGGGTGGATGGCCTGGGCGTCGGTGACCTCGGCGGCGGCGATGATGCTGGCCATGTCGAGGTAGCTCTGCGGCGACGGCGCCGGGCCGATGCAGACCGACTCGTCGGCCATGGCCACGTGCTTGAGGTTGCGGTCGATGGTGGAGTGCACCGCGACCGTGCGGATGCCCAGCGCGTGGCAGGCGCGCAGGATGCGCAACGCGATCTCGCCGCGGTTGGCGATGACGACCTTGTCGAGGGGCATGTCGTCCCGCCTCAGCCGATCACGAACAGCGGCTGGTCGAATTCGACCGGCTGCCCGCTCTCGCCGATGATCGCGAGCACGGTGCCGCCGACGTCGGCCTCGATCGGGTTGAACATCTTCATCGCCTCGACGATGGCCAGGGTGTCGCCGGCGTTGACCGCCTGTCCGACGGTGACGAAGGGCGGCTTGTCCGGCGCCGGCGAGGCGTAGAAGGTGCCGACCATCGGCGAGCGCACGACGTGGCCCTCGGGCAGGACCGGGCCGGTGGGCTCGGCCGGGCGGCCGCCGGTGGCGGCCTGGACCGGCGAATGCATCGGCATGACCTGGCCGTGGTGCGGGTCGGCGGCCACGTACTGGGGCTGGGGTGGCGCATGGCCGGCGCGCGGCGTACGCGCCAGGCGCACCGATTCCTCGCCCTCCTTGATCTCGATCTCGGCGAGGTTGGATTCCTCGAGCAGGTCGATCAGCTTCTTGATTTTTCTCAGGTCCATGCGGGCCTCTCGGGTGGGGCCGGACGCGTGCGCCGGCGATGGCAAGGGGTCAGGACGCCGGCGCCAGGCGGGCCAGCGCGGCATCCAGGGCAAAGGAATAGCTGGCCGCGCCGAAGCCGCAGACCACACCGATGGCCAGGTCGCTGAAGTAGCTCTGGCGGCGGAAGGGTTCGCGGGCGTGCGGGTTGGACAGGTGTACCTCGATGAAGGGGATCGCGACCGCGGCCAGGGCGTCGCGCAGCGCGACCGAGGTATGGGTGAAGGCGGCCGGGTTGATCAGGATGAAGCGGGTGCCGTCGCCGGCGGCCGCCTGGACGCGCTCGACCAGCACGTGCTCGGCGTTGGACTGAAGGCTCTCGAAGGCCAGGCCCGCCGCCTCGGCGCGCGCGCGCAGGCCGGCATCGATCGTGGCCAGGGTGTCGCGGCCGTAGACCTCCGGCTCGCGGCTGCCGAGCAGGTTGAGATTGGGGCCGTTGAGGACGAGGAGCCTGTCCATTGTCTTGGCGCGAACCGCCTTCACGAAAACGGCGGCCAGTCTGCGGCAAGCGGTCGATCGTGTCCAGATCGCCGAAGTTTTGCGACAAAGCGCTGTTTTAAGCGGTTGTTTGAATCAGTCGCCGGTCTGCGCCCAGCCGTCCAGCTCGCCGTGCACGAAGGGCCCGATGCGCTGCTTGAGCAGGCGGCCGTCGGCCGACAGCAGCACCGTATAGGGCAGCACCCCGCGCAGGTTGCCGAGCTGGACGCCCGCATCGCGCGGGCCCGCGGCATCGATCAGGATCGGGTAGCGCACCGGGATGCGCTGCAGGAAGTCCTCCACCGCGGCCTGGTCATCGAGCGCGATGCCGATCACCTGGATGCCGTTGTCGCCCTGTTCGGCGGCGAAGCGGTCGAGTTCCGGCATTTCCTCGATGCACGGCCCGCACCAGCTGGCCCAGAGGTTGACCAGCAGCGGCCGGCCGGCGAAGTCGGCGGGCAGGGTGCGCGGCGTGCCGGACAGGTCGGGCAGGGTGATGGCGGGCACCGGCTCGCCGCGCTTCGCCACCACCAGGCCGCCGGGTGGCGGCGGCGCCACGGCGTCCATGGCCTGCTGCATCGCGCGCTGCCCGAGTTCGGTGCGCAGCAGCGGGCCGGGGCCGTTCACCGCCAGCCCGGCGACCACGCCGAGGACCCCCGCGGCCAGTGCCACCAGCAGGATGCTGCGCGTGCGCATCAGTGCGCCGCCCGTTCCAGGGCCGCGACCGCGGTGCCGCGGTCGAGCATGGCGGGCAGCACCTCGCCCTCCCCGCCGTCACCCGGATAGACCACGTACAGCGGCACGCCGACGGCGCGGTGGCGTTCAAGGAAGGCGCTGATCTCCGGGTCGACGTTGGTCCAGTCGCCGACCATGTACGTGGCCCCGGTACGGCGCAGGGCGTCGCGGAACGCGTCGCTGGACAGCGTGCTGCGCTCGTTGGCCTTGCAGGTCACGCACCAGTCGGCGGTCATGTTGACGAACACCGGAGTGCCCGCCTCGCGCAGGCTGCGCAGGCCTCCGGCGGAATACGGCACGCTGCCGTCCTCCGCCGTTGCCGCGGCGAGCGCCGGTGCGGGCAGGCGGCCAACCATCCAGGCCGAGGACAGCGCCGCAAGCAGCAGCGCGATCGCCGGCAGCCGCCGCAGCCAGCCGCCGCGGATACGCGCGCGCTCCAGCCACCACAGCGCCAGGGCCATCACCGCCACGCCCACGGCAACCAGGGCCATGGCATCGACGCCGCGCTGGCGGCCCAGCACCCAGGCCAGCCAGATCGCGGTGAGGTACATCGGGAAGGCCAGCACCTGCTTGAGCGTTTCCATCCAGGCGCCGGGCCGCGGCAGGCGGTCGGCCAGCGCCGGGACGAAGCCGACCAGCAGGAACGGCAGCGCCAGGCCCAGGCCCAGCGCCAGGAACACCAGCAGCGCCACGGCGGGCGACGCGGTGAAGGCGAAGGCCAGGGCGCCGCCCATGAAGGGTGCGATGCAGGGGCTGGCGACCACGCAGGCCAGCACGCCGGTGAAGAAGTCGCCCACCGGGCCGGTCCGCGCGGCCAGGCCGTGGCCGAGGTTGGCGCTGCCGCCGACGCTGAACACCCCCGACAGGCTCAGGCCGACGGCTGCCATCAACAGCACCAGCGCCGCCACGAAGCCGGGCTGCTGCAGCTGGAAGCCCCAGCCCATCGCCTGGCCCGCCGCGCGCAGCGCGAGCACCACCAGGCCGATGACGGCGAACGCCACGAGTACGCCGGCCGTATACCAGAGCGCATGGCGCCGGGCGGATGCACGGCTGGCGCCGCCCTGGGCCAGGCCCAGCACCTTGAGCGAGAGGATCGGCAGCACGCAGGGCATCACGTTGAGCAGCAGGCCGCCGGCCAGTGCCAGCAACAGCGCAAGCGCCAGTCCGCCGCGGGCCGGGGCCGGTGGGGTGCTGCGGACGGCGTTGTCCGCGATGGCGTCGCTGCCGTCGGCGGTGGCAGCCCCGGTGCCGGGCACAGATCCCACAGGGTCGTCGCTTGCAGTCGGGTCGCCCGCTGCAAGCTTGGCGAGCGCCGTGGCGACGTCTTCTTCAGTGCCTGTGTTCGCGGCGCCGTCCACGTCCACCGCGTCCGCGCCGGCGTCGGCAGCGGGCGCTGCTGCCACCGTGCCCGCCGGCAGCGACACGCGCACGCTGCGGGTCATCGGCGGATAGCAGATGCCCTCGTCCTGGCAGCCCTGGAAGGTCGCGGTGAGGGTGGCTTCACGCGGCCCGGCGTGGCTGCGGTGCAACGGCAGGGGGACGTCGACCTGGTCGAAATAGACCACGACGTCGCCGAAGTAGCCGTCATTGTGGGGCACGCCCTGCGGCCAGCGCGGGGCGCCGGCGCGGATGCCCTCGGCCTCGAGCTTGAAGCTGCTGCGGTCGCGGTAGAGGTAATAGCCCGGCGCCGGGGTGAAGCGCATCAAGAGGGTGTCGCCGTCGCCTGCGATGGCCTCGAAGGCGAAGGCCTGCTCCTCGGGGAGCGGCAGCGCGTCGGTCGCGCCCGGCAGGGCAAGCGCCCCGCTGCCGATGCCACCGGACCCGAGGGCCTGGCCGAGCGCGGCGAAGCCCGCGTCCGGACTGCCGGCCACGGCTGCGGCGGGCGGCGCGGCGGGCAGGGTGACGGCCACCGTGCGGGTCTGCGGCGGATAGCAGATGCCGATGTCGGCGCAGCCCTGGTAGCGGATCTTCAGTTCGGTGCGGGCCGCGCGTGCGGTGCCGGGCAGCGTGCCCGTCACGCGGCCGCGGTAGGTCTCGACCTCGCCGAAGAATTCGTCGGTGTGGCGCTTGCCTGCCGGCAGCTGCAGGCCGCCAGGCCCGGCCTGGAATCCGCCGTCGACCGGCTCGGCGCCCATGCGGTGCCGATACAGGTAGTAGCCATCCGCGATCGTCCAGCTCAGTTCGATGCGGTCCGGCGCGGTGGCCTCGGCGCGCAGCACGAAGGCTTCGTCCACCGGCAACAGGTCGTCGATGTCGACCGCCGCCAGGGTCGATGCCGGGGCCAGCAACGCCGTCAAAGCCAATGTGGTGGTCCGCATCCACCGCAAGAACCTGCCAGTGACATTCATTCCGGCGACCCTGGGCCGGCTTCGGCCTCGACCCGGTCGAGCCAAGCCTCCGCCAGCGTGTTCGCGATCGTTGCCGCGGTGGCGGCATCGGGACAGGTGCAGTGACAGATGGGGATGGGCATTGGCGGGGGGCTGGCGGGGTCCCGATAGGGTAGCCGAACCCGCGCTGGCGGAACGCTTGCGCCTCCTATAGTCATGGCATCGTCAAGGCGTACACACCATTCCGCACATCTGCACGCCGATGCGACGGGCCTTCCTTATCCTTGGCGCTATGCGTTTTCCTCCCCCATTCATCCAGGTGTTCCCCATGTACGTTTCTGTCCGCCCTGCCGCCCTGCGCGCGGGGCTTGCCGGGTTGATGCTGGCATCTTCCGCATTCCCGGCGACGGCCGCGACCGACATCGAAGTCGCCGCCGGAGTTTCGACCACCACCGATCGCGAGTTCACCCGGGCGGCGTCGGTGGCCTGGCTGCCGGAGCTGTGGCAGCTGGACAGGGCCATGCTTCGCGCCGATGTGGGCGTGGTCTACGTCGACGGTCGCGGCGACGTGCGCGACCGCGACCTGGGCGATGACGTCTGGGTCGGCTACGTCGGCCTGCGCTACGAGCGCACCGACAACGGCCTGGTCCTGGGCGCCGCGATCGGCGCGCAGTCGGGCGAAACCGATGCGATCTCGGGCGACCCGCAGTTCATCACCACGGCCGGCTGGCGCTGGGACCGTTTTTCCTTGCTGCTGCGCCACATCTCGAATGCCAGCCTGCACAGCCCCAACAATGGCGAGACCGGGCTGGCGGCCGCCTGGCGGTTCTGAGTCTTTCGGCGGCGGGGGGCCTTGAACCCCGGCTGGACTCCCCCATCTAGTCAGGCATCCCGGCCTCGCCGGGTTTTCGCGGCGCGCGTTCTGGCACTCGGCTGGCCCGACTGCCAGAATACGCAACCGATTTGCCCCCTAGACGTTACAAATCAATCACCTGTGAGGATTGTATGAACCTGAAGCCGCTCTACGACCGCGTGGTCGTCAAGCCGATCGAAGCCGATGAAGTCTCCGCCGGCGGCATCCTGATCCCGGACAACGCCAAGGAAAAGCCCACCAGGGGCGAAGTGATCGCCGTGGGCGAGGGCAAGGCCCTGGACAACGGCAGCCTGCGCGCGCCGAAGGTCAAGGTCGGCGACAAGGTCATCTACGGCCAGTACTCGGGCTCGGCGTACAAGCACGAAGGCACCGAATACAAGATCGTCCGCGAGGACGACATCCTCGCCATCGTCGGCTGAGCGCGCGCAAGCGCATCGCACTCCCCATTCCCTGATCCAGCTCCGAGGAAACAACAATGTCCGCGAAGGAAATCCGCTTCGGCGAAGACGCGCGCGCCAAGATGGTGCGTGGCGTCAATGTGCTCGCCAACGCCGTCAAGGCGACCCTGGGCCCGAAGGGCCGCAACGTCGTGCTCGACAAGAGCTACGGCTCGCCCACGATCACCAAGGACGGCGTGTCCGTCGCCAAGGAGATCGAGCTGGCCGACAAGTTCGAGAACATGGGCGCGCAGATGGTGAAGGAAGTCGCCTCGCGCACGTCCGACAACGCCGGTGACGGCACCACCACCGCCACCGTGCTCGCCCAGGCCTTCATCCACGAAGGCATGAAGGCGGTCGCCGCCGGCATGAACCCGATGGACCTCAAGCGCGGCATCGACCAGGCCGTGATCGCCGCCGTGGCCGAGCTGAAGAAGATCAGCAAGCCGTCGTCGACCTCGAAGGAAATCGCCCAGGTCGGCACCATCTCCGCCAACTCCGACGCCAACATCGGCGACCTCATCGCCCAGGCGATGGACAAGGTCGGCAAGGAAGGCGTGATCACCGTGGAAGAAGGTTCGGGCCTGGACAACGAGCTCGACGTGGTCGAGGGCATGCAGTTCGACCGCGGCTACCTGTCGCCGTACTTCATCAACAACCAGCAGTCGATGTCGGCCGAGCTGGATGATCCCTTCATCCTGCTGCACGACAAGAAGATCTCCAACGTCCGCGACCTGCTGCCCGTCCTCGAAGGCGTGGCCAAGTCGGGCAAGCCGCTGCTGATCGTCGCCGAGGAAGTCGAGGGCGAGGCCCTGGCCACGCTGGTCGTCAACACCATCCGCGGCATCGTCAAGGTCGTCGCCGTCAAGGCGCCGGGCTTCGGTGATCGTCGCAAGGCGATGCTGGAAGACATGGCCATCCTCACCGGTGGCACCGTGATCTCCGAGGAAGTCGGCCTCTCGCTCGAGAAGGCGACCATCAACGACCTCGGCCGCGCCAAGAAGATCCAGGTCACCAAGGAAAACACCACGATCATCGACGGCGCCGGCGAGAGCACCGACATCGAAGGCCGCATCAAGCAGATCAAGGCGCAGATCGAGGAGACCTCCTCCGACTACGACAAGGAAAAGCTGCAGGAGCGCGTGGCCAAGCTGGCCGGCGGCGTTGCGGTGATCAAGGTCGGTGCCTCGACCGAGATCGAGATGAAGGAAAAGAAGGCCCGCGTCGAAGACGCCCTGCACGCCACGCGCGCAGCCGTCGAAGAGGGCGTGGTCCCGGGTGGCGGCGTCGCGCTGCTGCGCGCCAAGACCGCCGTCGAAGGCCTGAAGGGTGCCAACGAAGACCAGAACCACGGCATCGTGATCGCCCTGCGCGCCATGGAAGCCCCGCTGCGCGAGATCGTGGCCAACGCCGGTGAAGAGCCCTCCGTGATCGTCAACAAGGTCAAGGACGGCAAGGGCAACTACGGCTACAACGCCGCCAACGGCGAGTTCGGCGACATGGTCGAGTTCGGCATCCTGGACCCGACCAAGGTCACCCGCACTGCGCTGCAGAACGCGGCCTCGATCGCCGGCCTGATGATCACCACCGAAGCGATGGTGGCCGAGCTGCCGAAGAAGGACGAGCCGGCGATGCCGGGCGGCGGCGACATGGGCGGCATGGGTGGCATGGGCTTCTGATCCAGCCACGCCGCTGTACCGCGACACGAAGGACCCCGCCGCGAGGCGGGGTTTTTCTTTGCCAGCCCCTTTATCATCCCGGCTCGACAGGGGAATTCGACGACGTGGAACAAGCCCAGCTCAATACGCTCACCAACTTCATCTGGAACATCGCCGACGACGTCCTGCGCGACATCTACGTGCGTGGCAAGTACCGCGACGTGATCCTGCCGATGACGGTGCTGCGCCGCCTGGACGCGGTGCTTGAGCCGAGCAAGCAGGTCGTGCTGGAAATGAAGGCCGCGCTCGACCGCGAAGGCATCGCCAACCAGGACGACGCCCTGCGCACCGCTGCCGGCCAAGCCTTCTACAATACCTCGCCGTTCCGTTTGCGCGATCTCAAGTCCCGCGCCACGCGGCAGACGCTGCGCGACGACTTCGAGGCCTATCTCGACGGCTTTTCGCCCAACGTGCAGGACATCCTCGACAACTTCGAGTTCCGCCACCAGATCCCGCGCCTGTCCCGGGCCGACGCCCTGGGGTCGTTGATCGAGAAATTCCTCGACAAGGACGTGAACCTCGGCCCGCAGCCGCTCGGCGACCTGCCGGGGCTGGACAACCACTCCATGGGCACCTTGTTCGAGGAGCTGGTGCGCCGCTTCAACGAAGACAACAACGAGGAGGCCGGCGAGCACTGGACCCCGCGCGACGCCGTGCGCCTGATGGCCAGCCTGATGTTCCTGCCCGTGGCCGAGCAGATCGAATCCGGCACCTACCTGCTGTACGACTGCGCCTGCGGCACCGGCGGCATGCTCACCGTGGCCGAGGAAACCCTGCAGCAGATCGCCAGCGAACACGGCAAGCAGGTGGCCACGCATCTGTACGGGCAGGAGATCAACGGCGAGACCTACGCCATCTGCAAGGCCGACCTGCTGATCAAGGGCGACGGCGATGCCGCCGACAACATCGTCGGCGGACCGGAGCACTCTACCCTGTCGAACGACGCCTTCCGCGCGCAGACGTTCGACTTCATGCTCGCCAATCCGCCCTACGGCAAGAGCTGGAAGAGCGATCTGGAACGCATGGGCGGCAAGAAGGAGCTGCGCGATCCGCGCTTCGTCATCCAGCACGGCGACGACCCGGAATACTCGCTGGTCACTCGCTCCAGCGACGGCCAGATGATGTTCCTGGCCAACATGCTGAGCAAGATGAAGCACGACACCCCGCTCGGCAGCCGCATCGCCGAGGTGCACAACGGCTCCTCGCTGTTCACCGGCGATGCCGGCCAGGGCGAGAGCAATATCCGCCGCTGGATCATCGAGAACGACTGGCTCGAAGCCATCGTCGCGCTGCCGCTGAACATGTTCTACAACACCGGCATCGCCACCTACGTCTGGGTGCTGGGCAACCGCAAGCCGGAGCATCGCCGCGGCAAGGTGCAGCTGATCGATGCCAGTGGCTGGTTCCGCCCGCTGCGCAAGAACATGGGCAAGAAGAACTGCGAACTGTCGCCCGGCGACATCCGCCGCATCTGCGACACCTTCCTGGCCTTCGAGGAAAGCGAGCAGTCGAAGATCTTCCCCAATCAGGCCTTCGGCTACTGGAAGGTCAAGGTGGAGCGCCCGCTGCGCCTGCACAGCCAGATGGGTCACGCGCGCATCGAAAGCCTGCGCTTTGCTTCCGGCGACGCGGACATTCGCGAAGCCCTGTACGACGAGTTCGGCGAGGCCCTGTTCGACAAGCCGGCCTCGGTGCGCAAGGCGCTGGAGCAACGCCTCGACGCTTGGGGCGCGGGCGACGGCGACGAGGACGATGACGACGACGCACCCGCACCGCGTCGCCTGCCGGAGAAGAAAAAGAAGAAGCTGCTCAGCGCCGAAACCTGGAAGCGCGACGCGGTGCTGGTCGAAGCCGCCCGGCACCTGCGCGACGAACTCGGCGACGGCCTGTACGAAGACCACAACCGGTTCCTCGACCAGGTCAACGCCGCGCTCAAGCGCCTGGGCATCAAGCTCGGCGCGCCCGACAGGAAGCTGATCGTCAACGCCGTGAGCTGGCGGGTCGAGGGCGCGCCGCCGGTGATCAGGAAGGTCCACAAGGCCGGCAAGGTCGATGCCGACCCGTTGCGCGGCCTGTACCCGGTCGAGATCAACGGCAAGCCGGTCGTCGTCGAGTACGAGCCCGACAGCGAGCTGCGCGACCACGAGCAGGTCCCCCTGCTGGAGGAGGGCGGCATCGAGGCCTTCATCCGCCGTGAGGTGCTGCCCTACACACCAGATGCCTGGATCGTCGAAGCCGATACCAAGGTCGGCTACGAAATCAGCTTCACCCGCCACTTCTACAAGCCGCCGGTGTTGCGCAGCCTGGCGCAGATCAGCGCCGACATCCTGGCGCTGGAACAGGAAACCGAAGGCCTGCTGTCGGAGATCACCGGCGGGACGGTCGCGTGAGGCCGCTGTCATGCAGCAGCCTGCCTTGCCTACAGGCGCGGACCGCGCCTATATTGCAGGCATGGTTTAATATGGAAAGCGATCCGGGCCATATGCAAGCCAGCCGCGCATGAATATCCCAGCCTCCCGCCAGCCGGATGACGCCATGCGCCACCGCGCCGGGCGCCGCATCGCCCAGCCCACCGGCTACCGCGCCTTCCATCCGGCGCCGCTGCCGCCGGACCCGCCGGTCCGGCTGGAAGGCGGGCTGCAGGCCCTGCTGTCGCAGGCCGACCGCGCCTTGGGCCGGCTCGACGGTTCCATCCAGACCCTGCCCAACCCGGACCTGTTCGTATTCATGTACGTGCGCAAGGAGGCGGTGCTGTCCAGCCAGATCGAGGGCACGCAAAGCTCCCTGCAGGACCTGCTGGCCGCCGAGGCGCACGTGCTGGCCCCGGATCGCCCGCGCGATGTCGATGAAGTGGTCAACTACGTCAACGCGATGAACCACGGACTGCACCGCCTGCACGAGCTGCCGGTGTCGGTGCGCCTGATCCGCGAGATCCACCACCGGCTGCTGCAGGGCGTGCGCGGCGCGCGGCTCACGCCCGGCGAACTGCGCCGCACCCAGAACTGGATCGGCCCCGCCGGCTGCACCCTCAACGAGGCGACGTTCGTCCCGCCGCCGCCGCACGAGGTGCCGGTCGCGCTGGGTGCACTGGAAAACTTCCTGCACGCCGACAGCGAGCTGCCGCAGCTGATCCAGATCGGCCTGGCGCACGCCCAGTTCGAGACCATCCATCCCTTCCTCGACGGCAACGGCCGCGTCGGCCGCCTGCTGATCACCTTCCTGCTGTGCCAGCGCGAGATCCTGATCAAGCCGGTGCTGTACCTGTCGCACTTCTTCAAGCAGCACCGCGCCGAGTACTACGAGCGCCTGCAGGCGGTCCGTGATGCCGGCGACTGGGAAGGCTGGCTGGCCTTCTTCCTGCGCGGCGTGGCCAGCGTCAGCCGCGAGGCCACCGAGACCGCGCGCCGCATCCTCGCCCTGCGCGAGGACCACCGCGCCCGCGTCACCACCGGCCTGGGTCGCGCTGCCGGAAACGGCCACAGGGTGCTCGAACACCTGTACCAGCGTCCCATCGTGTCGGTGGCCGACGTGGAGGAGCTGACAGGCACCTCCTACACCGCCGCCAACAACCTGGTCTCGCGGATGGTGGAGCAGGGCGTGCTGGTGGAAGCCACCGGCTACCGGCGCAACCGGCTGTTCCGCTACCAGGCGTATATCGACCTGTTCGGCGAGTCGGTCGAAGCAGAAGGGGAAGCCGCGTGATTGACGGGTTGAAGCCGTATGCGGCGCACAAGGATTCCGGCTCTAAGTGGCTGGGCGAGGTGCCGGAAGGGTGGGAAGTTCGAAACCTGCGCACTCTCGTCGGGAAGCGCACTGAGCGCAATTGCCCCGACCTTCCGTTGCTGTCGGTCGCGCGCGAGAAGGGGGTCTTCGTCCGTTCGTTGACCGATTCGGGCGAAAACCACAATGTCATTCCCGACGACCTGAGTAACTACAAAGTCGCCCGTGCTGGAGATCTTGTAATCAACAAGATGAAGGCGTGGCAGGGTTCAATGGGAATCGCGCCTTGCGATGGCATCGTTAGCCCGGCCTATTTCGTGTTCGATCTTCGGTTGGCCAACGCTGCATTCGGCCAGCGGTTGCTTCGCAGCAGTCCGTACGTGACGCATTTCGCGCAGGCATCCGATGGCGTGAGAATTGGCCAATGGGACTTGTCTATTCCAGGGATGCGGGAGATTCCGGTACTCATTCCCCCAACCGATGAGCAAGCCGCCATCGTGCGTTTCCTGGAACACGCCAATCGCAAGATCGACGGCTTCATCCGCGCCAAGCGCAAGCTGATCGCGCTGCTCAACGAGCAGAAGCAGGCCATCATCCACCGCGCGGTGACACGCGGGCTGAATCCGGACGCGCCGCTCAAGCCTTCGGGCGTTGAGTGGTTAGGTGACATTCCGGCGCACTGGAAAGTAAGGCGCATAAAGTACCTTTTGCGTGAAGTTGATCAGCGCTCTACATCGGGCAAGGAAACACTTCTATCGATGCGGATGCACCATGGATTGGTGGTCTTCGCGGAACACTTCACTCGACCGCCACAGGCCGCTTCGCTTGTAGGTTTCAAGGTCGTCAGCCCAGGGCAACTTGTGGTGAATCGAATGCAGGCGGGCAATGGGGTCATCTATCCGTCTCATCTCGACGGGTTAGTCAGCCCCGACTATGCAGTCTTTGATGCGATTGCGGACGTGAATATTGACTACCTTGGAGAACTCTTTCGCAGTCGCTCGGCGCGTGTGAAGTTCCGATCGGAGTCAAAAGGCTTGGGCACCGGCACATCAGGCTTTCTGCGTCTCTATAACGACCGATTCGGCGCGATACATGTTCCCGTTCCACCAAGACGGGAGCAAGATTCACTGTTGAGGGGAATTGCCGAGCAGTGTGGGACGCTTGACTTGGCCGCAACCCGCACAGAACGCGAAATCGCCCTGATGCAGGAATACCGCACCCGCCTGACCACCGACATCGTCACCGGCAAGCTGGACGTGCGCGCGGCGGTTGCGACACTGCCCCAGGTTGCCGATGCGGCCACCGACGAACCCATCATCGACGTGCCCATCGACGAACTGGAATACGAGGACGCCTGATGAGCAGCCGACCGGACATCCCCGCAGCCGTCAAACGGCAGGTCCTCCATGAGTCTTGTCACCGCTGCGCAGTCTGCGGCTTCGGTCTGTCGCTCGAGATCGCCCACATCATCCCGTGGCGCAAGTCGAAGGATCACGGCGCCGACAACCTGATCGCCCTGTGCGCCACCTGCCACACCATGGCCGATGCGCAGGACTGGGCCAGCAAGGACTTCGAAACCTACAAGACCCAGCCGTGGGCGCTGCGCACCAACGTTGCCCAGCCGATGAGCGCCGCGCAGAAGGCGATGGTCGATCTGATCCTGGCGCGCGATGCCGTCGACATGGGCGAGTTCCAGCAGATGCAGCTGGTGCAGATGATTGCCGCCTACGCGGGGGTGACGATTGCCGATGTCAGGTTGGTTGCGGTTGCGCCCAGCAACAGTTCGCTGGTCCGCATCGAATTGCCGGTCGACGCCGCCGAACGCCTGATCCTCGCCTTCCAGGCACAGGACCCGCGGCTGGCGTCGTTCTTGGACGAGTTCGCGCTGCCGGTCGGCATCGAGCTCGAGGGCGTCGCGCCCGCCTTCGGCCTGGATGGCGGCATCAAGCGGATCGAGACCGCGCGGCCCACGCCGGCGGACACGCCGCCGGTCACCAACATCAAGGAGGAAGGGCTGGAATCGCTGATCGTCGGCGCGATGACCGCCTTCGACTGGATCGCCGGCCGCAACGCCGATTACGAACGCGAGTACGCGGTCGACCTGGAGCAGCTCGCCACCTTCCTGGAGCAGACCCAGGAAGACGTGGCCGCCGCGCTGGATCTGCGCGGCGACGGACCGGCACGGCGCAAGTTCCTCGCCCAACTGCAGGGCGAGATCACCCGCCGCGGCACCATCGACGTGCTGCGCAAGGGCATCGGCCACGGCAAGCACCACATCGACCTGTTCTACGGCACGCCATCACCGGAGAACGTCAAGGCCGTGGACCGCCATGCGGCCAACCGCTTCAGCATCACCCGGCAACTGCACTACAGCCGCGAACAGTCGCGGCGTTCGCTGGACCTGGCGCTGTTCATCAACGGCCTGCCGGTGGCGACCTTCGAGCTGAAGAACAGCCTGACCAAGCAGACCGCGGAGGACGCCGAGGAGCAGTACAAGCGCGACCGCGACCCGCGCGAAACCCTGTTCCAGTTCGGCCGCTGCGTCGTGCATTTCGCCCTGGACGACCACGAGGTGCGCATGTGCACCGCGTTGAAGGGCGACAAGGGCACGGCCAGGGAGTCCTGGTTCCTGCCGTTCAACCAGGGCTGGAACCAGGGCGCGGGCAACCCGCCCAATCCCTACGGTATCAAGACCGACTACCTGTGGCGGCGCATCCTCACCCCGGGCGGGCTGACCGACATCCTGGAGAACTACGCCCAGATCGTCGAGGAGAAGAACGAGAAGACCGGCAGGAAGAAGCGGGTGCAGATCTTCCCGCGTTTCCACCAGCTCGACGTGGTGCGCAAGCTGCTGGCCGATGCCGCCTGGTCCGGCGCCGGCAAGCGCTACCTGATCCAGCACTCGGCCGGCAGCGGAAAGTCCAACTCCATCGCCTGGCTGGCCCACCAGCTGATCGGATTGCGCAAGGACGGGCGCGACGTGTTCGATTCGATCATCGTCATCACCGACCGCCGCATCCTCGACCGCCAGATCCGCGAGACCATCCGCGGCTTCGCCCAGGTGTCGACGCTGGTCGGCGCGGTAACGGAAGGCGGGGGCAGTTCCAAGACCGAGCAGCTGGCGAAGTTCCTGCGCGACGGCAAGAAGATCGTCATCTCCACGGTGCAGACCTTCCCGTTCGTGCTCGACCGCATCGGCGACGAGCACCGCAGCGGCCGCTTCGCCATCATCATCGACGAGGCGCATTCCAGCCAGGGCGGACGCACCGCCAGCAAGCTCAACATGGCGCTGGCCGAGGACCGCGGTGACTACGCCGATGCCGAGGACCTGGAGGACCGCATCAACGCGATCATCGCCTCGCGCAGGATGCTGGGCAACGCGAGCTATTTCGCCTTCACCGCCACGCCGAAGAACAAGACCCTGGAAATGTTCGGCACGCCGCACCAGGAGGGCGGAGAGACCAAATACCGCCCGTTCCATACCTACACGATGAAGCAGGCGATCGAGGAAGGCTTCATCCTCGATGTGCTCAAGCATTACACGCCGGTAGCCAGCTATTACCGGCTGGCCAAGACCATCGAAGGCGACCCCGAGTTCGACGTCAAGAAGGCGCGCAAGAAGCTGCGCATCTACGTGGAAGGCCACGGCAAGGCGATCCGCGACAAGGCCGAGATCATGGTCGACCACTTCCATGAGCAGGTGATCGGGCAGCGCAAGATCGGCGGCCAGGCGCGGGCGATGGTGGTGACCGGCAGTATCGAACGTGCAATTCGGTACTTCTTCGCCTTCCGTGACTACTTGGTGGAGACCCGAAGTCCTTATCAGGCCATCGTCGCCTTCTCGGGCGAACCCGAGTACAGGGGCGAGAACGTCACCGAGGCCAGCTTGAACGGCTTTCCCGCCGGGGAGATCGCCGAACGCATCCAGGCCGATCCGTACCGGTTCCTGATCTGCGCCGACAAGTTCCAGACCGGCTACGACGAGCCGTTGCTGCACACGATGTACGTGGACAAGGCGCTGTCGGGGGTCAAGGCGGTGCAGACGCTGTCGCGGTTGAACCGGGCGCACCCGAAGAAGCGCGATGTGTTCGTGCTCGACTTCCACAACGACGTCGACACCATCGAGCAGGCCTTCGCCGACTACTACCGCACCACGATCCTCAGCCGCGAGACCGATGCCGACAAGCTGCACACGCTCAAGCACGAGCTGGACGGGTTCCAGGTCTATGCGCCGGAGCAGGTCGACGCGCTGGTGCAGCTGTACCTGGATGGCGCCGATCGCGACAGGCTCGATCCGATCCTGGACGCCTGCGTGGCGGTGTACCTGCAGGACCTGGACGAGGACGGGCAGGTTGCCTTCAAGGGCAAGGCCAAGGCGTTCACCCGCACCTATGACTTCCTCGCCAGCATCCTTCCCTATGGCGTGCAGGCCTGGGAGAAGCTGTCGATCTTCCTCAACTTCCTGATCGCCAAGCTGCCGGCGCCGGTGGAGGAGGACCTGTCCAGGGGCATCCTCGATGCCATCGACATGGACAGCTATCGGGCCGAGAAGCAGGCCACGCTGGCGATCGCCTTGGCCGATGCCGACGCCGAGATCGAGCCGGTGCCGACTTCCGGTGGTGGCCGCAAGCCCGAGCCGGAACTGGATCGGCTGTCCAACATCGTCAAGGCGTTCAATGAGCAGTTCGGCGGCCTGTTCGCCGATCCACAGCGCATGGAACAGCGGATCACCGGCGAGATCCCGAATCGCGTCTCGGCCGACCAGGCCTACCGGAACGCAAGGGAGAATTCGGACCGCCAGAACGCGCGGATCGAGCACGACAAGGCGCTCAGGCGGGTGCTGACGGCGCTGTTCGCGGATGACGCGCAGCTGTTCAAGCAGTTCCAGGACAATGAATCGTTCCGCCATTGGTTGACTGAGACGGTCTTCGCGCTGACTTACGATCAGTCTTGAAGCGCTGATGTGCACAGCTCCTGCCTCATTCTGGCGGCGGCGACGGTAGGCACAGGTCGAGGAGACCTCCTCCGATTGCGGCCGGCGGATGAAATCAGAAGCTCGGCTCAGGCATGCTGCGCGCCATGAATCCGCCTTCCTCCTCCTCCGTCCGCCGCTGGCTCCGGCGCGCGGGCTGGATCCTGCTGGGCAGCTGGCTGGCGTACCTCGCCGTGGGCAACGCCTTCCTCAACGTCGATGCGGCGCAGTCGCTGCTCAAGCGCAAGCCGGAGAAGTTCCAGATCGCCTGGGACGGCGGCCACACCCTGCTGCCCGGGCGCGTGGCCCTTCGCGGGGTGCGCATGCAGGGCCACGCGCGGCGCACGGCGTGGACGGCGCAGGCCGCGCACGCCCGCGGACGGATCGCGCTGCTGCCGCTGCTGGCCCGCGAGATCCGCATCCCATGGCTGGAGGCGGAGGTGGTGACCGGTTCGGTGGAGCGCGCCGACGGTGACATCCCGTCGCCCGCGCACCGTCCGGGCGGCTGGACCCTGCGCTTCGACCGCATCGCCAGCGACAGCATCGAAGGTGGCCGGGTGTTCGGCGTGCACGTCGCCGGCAGCGGCCGGGCTGAGGTCGGCTTCAGCAAGCAGTTCCGCGGCGGGCCGGCGGAGCTGTTCCCGTCCACGGCCAGCTTCTCCGGACTCTCGATGGGCGACGGCGAGGTGCAGTGGATGCACGACGGCGCGGTGGAGGCAGCGTTCTCGATGCCTGCGCTGCCGTCGGGGCAGTCCGGCCAGGCGCGGTTGCAGGCCCTGCAGGCCTCGCTGGCGCTCCAGGGCCGGCCGCTGGGCCTGCGCGCCGAGCTCGACGATGCCGGCCGCTACGCCTTCCACCTGGCACCCGGTGCGGAAGGCGGCGAACTGGATGCGCGGCTGTCCCTGCGCAACGGCGCCCTGGAACCGGGCGGGACGCTGCGGCTGCAGCTGCCGCTGCGCGCGCGCGACGCGGACGGCGCGGCGAGCGACAACGCCCTGGCGCTCCGGGTCGAGGTGGACGAGGACCTGCACCTGCAGGCGCAGCTGCCCGACCGCGATCCCGCGCAGCCGAGCCTGGATGTCGAGTTGCGCCTGCCTGGCAACGCGCTGCCGCTGGGTGACTGGCGCACGCGGCTGGTCGGCAGCGAGGGCCACGTGCGCGGCCGCTGGCACATGCCCTCGATCGGCGGCGTGCTGGCGCTGTTCATGGACAGCGACTGGCTGGCGCTGGAGGGCAGCGGCGGGATCGAGGCCGACCTGCAGATCGGCGGCGGCCGCCTGCGCGAGGGCAGCACGCTGCGGGTGCGCGATGTGCAGGCGCGCGCCGACGTCCTGGACACCCGCTTCGAAGGCGTGGCGCACGCCGACGCCGTGCTCGCCCGCGAGGGCGAAGGCGGGCTGCAGTCGCGCGTCGAACTGGTGATGGAGGAATTCAGCGCGGCGCGGCACGAGCAACCGGCACAGCCGCTGGTGAGCGGCCGCGACCTGCGGGTGCGGCTGGTGTCGGATGGCCAGCTGGAGCGCATGCGCGAGACCCTGGCCGCGCATCTCGTGTTCAAGGACGCGCGCGTGCCCGACATCGCCGCCCTCAACGCATGGCTGCCCAGCGACGGCCTCCGCTTCGGTGGCGGCAGCGGCACCCTGGGCGCCGACCTGCGGCTCGACGCCGCGGGCGACATCGGCACCGGCTCGCTGCGCGTGGACGCGCGCCGGGCGCGCATCGAGGTCGCGGGCCTCGAGCTCGCGGGCGACGTCGCTATCGACGGACGCCTGCGCGGCGGCAACCTGCGCGACGGCCGGCTCAGCCTCGACGGCAGCCGCGTGCGCCTGCGCAACGTGGCCTTCCGCGAGCGCGATGGCCAGCTGCGGTCGGGATGGTGGGCCACCGTCGACATCGGTCGTGGCGAGGCGGACTGGAAGTCACCGGTGTCGGCCCGCGGCGACATCCAGGCGCGGATGCGCGACGTCGGCTTCCTGCTGGCGATGTTCGCCGACCGGGGCGACTATCCGCCCTGGATCGGCCGCCTGGTGGACGCCGGCGAGGCGCGCCTGCGCGGGCGCTGGGCCTGGCGCGACGGCCAGCTGGTGCTCGACGGCGCGCACGCCGAGAACGACCGCTTCACCGTCGATGCGCGGATGAAGATCGAGGGCTCCCGGCGCCGCGGCGACCTGCACCTGGCCTGGGGCCGCCTGGGCGTCGGCATGGAGCTCGACGGCGCGGAACACCGGCTGCACCTGCGCAACTCGCGCGCATGGTTCGATTCGCGTCCTTCACTGCTGCCCTGACGCCCGGCGCGGGCCTGACCGACCCGCGGGCTGCGATCAGCGGCCGATCAGCCCGCGCAGCAGGCCCTTCGCGGTGTCCTTGCCCGTCTTCCTGGCGCCTTCCTTCGCCGCCTCCCCCGAGATGGCGCCGGCACCCATGCCGCTGCCCATCAGCATCGCGGTCGACTTGTTGCGCAGGTGGACGCGCCAGTCCTGGCCCTCGATCGTTCGGGTGCCGCCGTAGGCGATCATCTGCACCATCGGTTCGGCGGCGAAGATCTCCTTCGGGATGCTGCAGCGGCGCGCTTCGGGCGACAGCAGCGTGCGCGTGCCCAGCCATTGCGAAACGGTGTTGCCCGGCAGGTAGGCCATGAGTTCCGGGCCGGCATAGCCGTCCTCCGAGCTGCTCCACAGCACGATGGTGTCGCCGTCCATGCCCATCGCATGGATGAAGTAGGCCCTGGCGCCGTCGACGCCGTTCCAGCCCAGCGTGATGCCTTCGGAGGCGCTGCCCTCGCTTTTGAGGTCGAGGTCGGGCATGAAGTCCTGCGCGCGGTCGATCTCGAACTCGATCGCCTGCGCCAGGCCGTCGCCGGTCACGCTGTGGGCACCGACCAGCGAGGCCTTGCCGGACACGGCCTTGCGGCTGGACGGGTTCGGCCAGAGGGCGAGGCCGGGATCGACGGTGACGCCCAGCTGCGGCATCGCGCGCGGCTGGGGTGCGCTGCCCGACGTCGCCGGCTTGCCGTTGCGGACGGTGGTGGTGACCTTGCGCGGCTGTCCCGTGCGCGACGCGTCGCCGCAGCCCCAGTAGTAGCGGATCTCGTAGGACCGGTCCTCGTCGAGACCCGGGATGCCGCCGCCGTCGTTGCTGCCCGACGCGGCGCTGGTGCTGCGCTCCGGTGCCCGGAGGTCGATGCTCTTGCCAAGGCGCAGATCCTTCGGGACCGCCTGCGTCGCTGGCGCACCGGGACGGGCGTCGTTGTCCAGGGCGATGTCGAGGTAGCGTCCCGGCATGCCGGGGTGGCGGGCCTGGCCGTAGGTGGCGCTGCCGCCGGACATGTTGCCGGTGAGCCGGCCGAGGGCGCCCAGCCCGCCCATGCCGGGCATGGTGTGGGTGGAGACTTCGACGTGGAGTTCGGCCTTGGCCGCCTTGGCGTGCGGCGAGGCTGCGGCACAGGCCAGGCCGGCGACGGCGGCGGTCAGGGCGGTGGTGAGGTGGTTGCTGCGGGTTTTCATGGGCGTGCTCCTGCTGTCCGGGTCCACACTTAACGGGATCCGGAGGCGGGAACCGCCAAGGCGTGCCGGGGCCGGGCCACGGCCGCAGGCGGGAGCGGCCTAGGGGAAGGCCAGGCAGCGGGTCTCGTCCGGTGCGGCCAGGCAGTGCGACAGCGGCTCCATCGCCGCATGCTCGCCGAGCTCGGCGACCAGGGATGCGAACGCCTCCTGGCGTCCTTCGCGATGGGCCAGGAGCAGGGACAGCATCCACGGCCGCATCCAGTAGCGGTCCCCGGCCTCGGGGGGCCTGGACTCGCGCATCTCCGCCGCGAGCCGCGCAGCTGCGGCGGACTCGCCGCGGGCCAGCTGCAGCTCCGCCACGGCCTGGGCGTGCTGCAGCTGCGGCGTTTCGCCCTCCCGGCGCGGACAGCCGGCCAGCGTCCCTGCCGCGCCTTCGGTGTCGCCGAGGCGGAGCTGGACCGAGGCCCAGGTTCCGCAGGCCGCGTATCCGGTGGGCGAAGTCCGGTAGTCGTGCTGGCCGAGGATCTCCCAGCTGCGCTCCAGGTCGTCGAGGGCGCCCCGGTAGTCGCCTACTGCCGCCCGGGCGTAGCCGCCGAACATGAAACAGGCCTGCACGTGCAGGTCGCTGAGCTCGAGCTGGCGGTTGATGTCGCCGGCGACGGTGTAATGCTCCACGGCCTCGCTGAAGCGCCCGTTCAAATGGAGGTGGGCCGCCAGCTGGCAGTGCGCGGCGGCCTTCTTCGAGTGCGGTCGGACATATACGCGGTCCACGATCGCCACCGCCTCGAAGGCGAGCTGCCCCGCGCGCGCGTGGTCGCCGGCCCTGCCGAAGGTGGGGACCTGGTCGGAGAGCGTGCTGGCATACCAGCCGCTCTCGGGGCCGTCGAGCAGCCGCGACAGCCGGATCTGCTCCTCGGCAATCCGGACCTGTCGCTGCGTATCGTCGGGGTCGGTGACGCTGATGGTTGCGCCGAGCCCGTCGAGCACGTCCACGTGCAGCTCCGTGTCCTGCAGGCCGTGCCGGGGGAGCGCTGCAAGGACCTCCTCGAATACCGCCTTCGCCGCCTGCGGGTCGCTGGCGAACAGGCTTGAGCCAAGGGTGACTTTCGCGTCGAGCAGCGGTTTCGGGTCTCCGTCCGCGGCCAGGGCCTGCCCGGCGAGGTCCACCGCGGTACGTGCATGGCGCTGCGCCGCCTCGACCTCGCCGCGTTCGCGCAGTATCTGGCCGAGCGCCCGTTCGATGTCGGAGTGCTCCCGGTAGGCTCCCGGAGCCTCGCGGGCGAACAGCGTGCGCGCCTGCTCCAGGTCCGCCTGCGCGTCCGGGTACTGGCCCAGTTCCTGGCGCGCCTGGCCGGTGAGCATCAGGATGTCCGCGGCGGCCAGCGGGTCGGTCCCGAGCAGGTCCGAGCGCGCGCGGCGCGCGCCCTCGTCGAGCAGTTCCAGCGCATCCGGCACGCCGCCTGCCGCGGGCTCGGTGGATGCGAACACGCGCTGCAGGAAGTCGCGCACCAGGATCGCGCGCTGTGCCTGCACGCGCGCGTTCGCGGCCTCGCGCCGGGCCTCGCCCGCCTGCCACAGCGTCGCGCCGATGCCCGCGGCCAGGGTGGCCGCCAGCAGTGCCGCCGCCGCAACGCCGAACGCGTGCCGCGCGATGAACTTGCGGGTGCGATAGCCGAGCGTGGGCGCCTGTGCCAGCACCGGCATGCCGTCGAGCCAGCGCTTCAGGTCGTCCGCCAGGGCCTCCGCCGAGAGGTAGCGACGCCCGGGTTCCTCGGCCAGTGCCTTGAGCAGCACCCGGTCGAGATCGTTCTTCAGCGGTATGTAGTGGCGGTGGTAGGCGTCATCGGCCTGTCGCACCAGCACCGACGGGCGCGTGGTCGTCGTCCGCTCGTCGGCCTGCGGAGTGCGGCCGGTCAGCAGGCGGTGCAGCAGCGCGCCCAGGCCGTAGATGTCGATGGCGGTGCTGGGCGGGTCGCCGCGCAGCTGTTCGGGCGCGGCGTACCCGGGGGTCAGTGCGCGCCACATCGTCTGCGTGCGTTCGGTACTGGCGTCGGTGAACTGGCCGATGCCGAAATCGAGCAGGCGCACGTGGCCGTCGGCCTCCACCAGCACGTTCGAGGGCTTGAGATCACGGTGGATCACCAGGCTGCGGTGGGCGAAGGCCGCCGCGTCGCACACCTGCAGCATCAGCTTGACCACGCCGCGCGCGTCGAGCCGGTGGCTGTCGCACCAGGCGTCGATGCGCTGGCCCTCCACCAGCGGCATCGCCAGCCAGCAGGTGCCGTCGGGGCCGGTGCCGGAGTCGATCAGCGGGGTGATGTTCGGATGGTTCAGGCGCGCGAGGATTTCCGCCTCGCGGTGGAAGCGTTCACGGCCGCTGGCGCCCAGGGCGCCCAGGGTGAGCACCTTGAGCGCGGCGTCCTGGCGGGCGATGCCGTCGCTGCGCGAGGCGCGGTAGACGACGGCCATGCCGCCGCGACCCAGCTCGGACTCCAGGGTCCAGCCGCCAAGCCGTACCCCCGACAGGTCCGAAGCAGGGGTGTCGAGAAGGGGGCCCGGCCGGGCATGCGCGTCGATCAGGCGCTGCAGGTACGCGCGCACGCCGGGGGCCGGGTCCTGGGCCGCGAGCCAGGTATCGCGTTCGCTTTCGTCGAGGTCGAGCCACTGGTCGAAGAGTGCGTCGGCGAGCTTCCAGGCCTCGATGCCGTCGCGGTCAGTCGCCATTGCCTTCTTCCAGCATGGCCAGCAGGAATGCACGCGCGCGCTCCCACTCACGCTGCGCGGTGCGCTCGGAGATGTCGAGCAGCTCGGCGACCTCCTTGAACTCGAGGCCGGCGAAATAGCGCAGCTCGACCACCTGGCGGCGCTGCGGGCTGATCTGCTCCAGCGCATCCAGGCCTTCGTGCAGGGCCAGCACGCCGGTATCCGCGGCGCCGCCGGGGGCGGCCGGCGAAAGCTCTTCGTCGAGTTCGACGTGGACGGCGCCACCGCCGCGCTTCTGCGACAGATGCTTGCGCGCCTGTTCGACCATGATCCAGCGCAGGGCCTGCGCCGATGCCGCGAAGAAGTGGCGGCGGTCGACCAGGTTCAGGCTGTCCGACGAAGTGACGCGCAGGAACAGTTCGTGCACCAGCACGGTCGGAGTCATGGTCGCGTCGCGGCCGCGCAGCCGCGAGCGCGCCATGCGCATGAGTTCCGGGTACAGGGCCTGGAACACCTCGCCAAGACGTTCGGGTTCGCCGTTCCTTGCGCGGACCAGCAACTGTGTGATTTCCGTATCCGACACGCGGCTCCCCTCCCGGAGGCGTGTGAGGCGGCGAAGGTAGCAGTGCGTCGGGGCAGCCGCAATCGGGATTGGCCCGCCGGTCGCCAGGCCGTCATGTGGCTCCGTGCCGGGCGGTGCGACAATCCGCGTCTCCCCGGATTTGACGGATTCCCATGGCCGGCGCCTCCCTGCTCACCCTGCTCGACGACATCGCGACCCTCCTCGACGACGTCGCCGTGCTCACCAAGGCCGCGGCCAAGAGGACCGCCGGCGTGCTCGGCGACGACCTCGCGCTGAACGCACAGCAGGTGGCGGGCGTACGCGCCCACCGCGAGCTTCCGGTGGTCTGGAGCGTGTTCAAGGGTTCGCTGGTCAACAAGGCGATCCTGGTGCCGGCGGCGCTGCTGATCAGCATCTTCGTGCCGGTGCTGGTGGTGCCGCTGATGATGATCGGCGGCGCCTACCTCTGCTACGAGGGCTTCGAGAAGGTCCTGCACCGGCTGCTTCCGCATGGCCCGAAGGAGGATCCGGAGGCGCGGGCCGCGGCCGTGCTCGCATCCGGCGACACGCCGGAGGACATGGAGAAGAAAAAGGTGAAGGGCGCGGTACGCACCGACTTCATCCTTTCGGCCGAGATCATCGTGCTGTCGCTGCCGGTGGTGGCTGACAGGCCGATGCTCACCCAGGTCGCGGCCCTGGTGGCGATCGCGCTCGCGGTCACGTTCCTCGTGTACGGCCTGGTCGCCGGCATCGTGAAGATGGACGACGTCGGGCTGTGGATGTCCAGGCTGCGCGGCAAGCTGGTGCCGGCGCTGGGACGCGGGCTGGTCTACGTCACGCCGTGGATGATGAAGGGCCTGTCGATCGTGGGCACCGTCGCGATGTTCCTGGTCGGCGGCGGCATCTTCGTGCACAACATCGGCGTGCTGCACCACCTGCTCGAGGTGATGCAGGGCTGGGGGCTGCCGGGCTTCGTTGCGGACATGCTGGCCGGACTGGTCGTGGGCCTGGTCGTGGGCGGGCTGGTGTTCGTGGCGGTGTCGCTGGCCGGGCGGCTTCGCGGAGGCGACAGCACGGAGGCGGTGCATTGAGTGCCGTGCGGTATCCGCTGGAGACCGTGGGCCTCGCCGCTGGCGGCACGGGCGGCCATCTGTTCCCGGCCGAAGCGCTGGCGCGCGAGCTGCAGGCGCGCGGGCACGGCGTGGTCATCTATACCGAGCGCCGCGGCGCGCAGTTCACACAGGCGCTCGCCGGCCTGCCGCACCTGGTGTTGCCGGCGCGCAGCCTGGCCGGCGGCATCGGCGGGAAGCTTGCCGCCGCGGCGGTGATCATGCGCGCGGCGGCGATCGCGCGCGCGGACATGAAGCGCCGCGGAGTGACATTGGTTGCCGGCTTCGGCGGCTACCCGAGCTTCGCGCCGGTGATGGCGGGGCGCAGCCTGGGCCTGCCGCTGCTGCTGCATGAGCAGGGCACGCGGCTGAGCCTGGCCAACCGGCAACTGCTGCGATTCGCGGACCGGGTGGCGACGTCGTTCGGTGACATCGGCGGGGTGGACGATGGCGCGCGCGGCAAGCTGGTCGAGACCGGCAACCCGGTGCGCGCGACGATCCTGGAGGCTGCGCGGGCGCCGTACCCGCCGCTGGCCGGCGATGCGCCGCTGCGCCTGCTGGTGGTCGGCGGCAGCCAGGGTGCGGCGGTGTTCGGGCGCGTGGTGCCGCCGGCGCTGCTGGCCCTGCCCGAAGCGCTGCGCTCGCGCCTGCAGGTGTCGCTGCAGTATCGCGGCGACGATGCCGATGCGGTGGCGGCGCAGCTGCGCGACGCAGGCATCGCGGTCGACCTGCAGCCGTTCTTCGATGACATGGCCGGGCGGCTGCGCGATGCGCATCTGGTGGTGACACGTGCGGGTGCGACCACCATCGCCGACCTGCTGGTGGTCGGACGGCCCGCGATCGTCGTGCCGATCCCGCAGGGCGGCTCGCGCGAGGAGCAGCGCGGCAATGCCGACGCGCTGGAACGCCTGGGCGCGGGCTGGTGCATGGCCGAGGACGACGAAGGCTTCACCGCGCCGGCGCTGGCTGCGCGGCTGGACGCGCTGTTCACCGATCCGGCGATCCTGGTCGGTGCCGCGGCCGCGGCCGCGCAGCTTGGACGCCCGGACGCAGCCGCACGCCTGGCCGACGAGGTCGAAGCGCTGCTGCAGGCGCGCGCCGCGGGCACGGGCACGGGCACCCGGGGCTGACGCCATGGCCGCGCGCGACGACGTCATCATCATCGGAGGCGGCCACAACGGCCTGGTCTGCGCCGCCTACCTCGCCGGCGCCGGGTTGAAGGTGCGGGTGCTGGAGCGCCGGCACATCGTCGGCGGAGCGGCGGTGACCGAGGAGTTCCATCCCGGCTTCCGCAACTCGGTGGCCAGCTACACGGTGAGCCTGCTCAACCCGCAGGTGATCGCCGACCTGCGCCTCGCCGAGCATGGCCTGCGCGTGGTCGAGCGGCCGTTCTCGAACTTCCTGCCGCTGCCCGACGGACGCGCCTTCCGCCTCGGCGGCGAGCACGGCACCGCCGAGGTGGCGGCGTGGTCGGCCCGCGACGCCGCGCGGCTGCCGGAGTACTTCGCGATGCTCGAGCGCGTGGTCGTGGTGCTGCGCGAACTCATGCAGCTGACGCCGCCGAACGTGTCCGACGGCTTCGTGCTCGCCGACTGGCTGGCGTCGGCGTCGGTGGCGCGTCGCCTTCGCCGCCTCGACATGCGCGGCCGCCGCGACCTGCTGGACCTGTTCACCAAGTCCGCGGGCGAACTGCTCGACCACTGGTTCGAATCCGAGCCGCTGAAGGCGGCGCTGGGCTGGGACTCGGTGGTCGGCAACTTCGCCAGCCCCTACACGCCGGGCTCGGCCTACGTGCTGCTGCACCACGTCTTCGGCGAGGTCAACGGCAAGCAGGGCGCCTGGGGGCACGCCATCGGCGGCATGGGCGCGATCACGCAGGCGATGGCCGCCGAATGCGCGGCGCGCGGCGTGGTGGTCGAAACCGGTGTCGAGGTCGCACGGGTGCTGGTCGAAGGCGGCCGCGCCGTCGGCGTCGCGCTGGCCGATGGCCGCGAACTGCGGGCGGCCGCGGTGGCAAGCAACCTCAATCCCAAGCTGCTGTACACGAAGCTTGTGCCGCGCGAGCACCTCGACGACGACACCGCGCAGCGCATCGAACGCTACCGCTGCGGCTCCGGCACCTTCCGCATGAACGTGGCGCTGTCGGAGCTGCCGGACTTCACTGCCGCGCCGGGTACGCAGCTGCAGCCGCACCACCAGAGCGGCATCCTGGTCGGGCACTCGCTGCGCTATTTCGAACAGGCGTACTTCGATGCCAGGTCGAAGGAGCACAACGCCGGCTGGTCGCGCGCGCCGATCGTCGAGCTGGTCGTTTCTTCGACGCTTGACGACACCCTGGCGCCGCCCGGGCAGCACGTCGCCAGCCTGTTCTGCCAGCACGTGCACCCGGAGGTCGACGGCGGCTGGGATGCGCACCGCGACACCGTCGCGCGCCTGATGATCGATACCGTCGACGCGGTCGCGCCCAATTTCCGCGCCAGCGTGCTCGGCTACGAGGCGCTGACGCCGCTGGACCTGGAGCGCCGCTTCGGCCTGGTCGGCGGCGACATCTTCCACGGCGCGCTGGGGCTCGACCAGCTGTTCTCGGCCCGGCCGCTGCTGGGGCAGGGAAATTACCGCGGCGCGCTGAAGGCGCTTTACCTCTGCGGTTCCGGCACGCATCCGGGCGGCGGCGTGACCGGTTTGCCGGGCCGGAACGCCGCGCGTGAAATGCTCCGCGACTTTGGTCGAAGGCCGGCCAGGACCGCTTGACAGTTCCTGTACTGGCCGGTTTCGTTTTGCGCTGCAGCGTGCAACTTGCATAACGTTTCCTTCACGATCACTGCGCACCCGACGTGGGGGAGGGAGCAAAGCCCGAAACGGTCCGCCGTTTCGGGCTTTTTTTGGTTCCAGTTTCCAATTCGAGGGAAGGGCGCGCCATTGATACTCTCGGGCGCCGGGTGCCAAGGCCCTTGAGTGCTCATGTCCCCCGGCGCTGGCCTGCGGCCATCGCCTCCTCCTTGACTTCGCTCTCAAGGGCCTTGGCACCCGGCGCGCAGCAGTACGCGGTGCCCACACGAGCAAAGCCGGTATCCCCGCGCACCTGCAGCAACGCCGAGCCCCGCCGTGGCCGGGAGGCCTTCGCGGGGAAGTAAAGGAGGAGGCATCCGCCGCCAGGCGGATGCCGGGGGACAAGAGCCGCGAAGGCCACCCGGCCGCGGCGGGGCCCTCCAGGTCGCCGCCCCGGGGCAGATGCCACACAATCCATGCATGGATCCAGCCCCCGGCACTGACGCCCGCGCCGCCCTTCACGCCCACGTCGAGCGCCTCCTGGCGCGCCTGCCGGATGGCCTGGCCGAGCGCGGCGGCGAGCCCTTGCGCCGGGTCGCGGTGGCCAGTGACTTCGCACTGGAGGTCTTCACGCGCCAGCCGCACGTGCTGGAGGCGCTGATCGACGACCCCTCGCTCCCGATGCCGCCGCCGCGGCTCGATCCCGCGACCCCGGATGCCTGGCCTGCGCAACTTCGTGCCTGGCGCACGGCCGTGTCCGCGGGCCTGGTCTGGCGCGATGTGAACGGGCTGGACGATGTCGGCGACACGCTTTCAGGCAGCACCCGTCTTGCCGAAGAGTGCCTGCGCCTGGGCCTGGATGCGCTGGAAGGCCAGTTTGCCGCGCGCCACGGCGTGGTCCGCGATCGCGACGGTGCCCCCGTCCGCCTGGTGGTGTTCGCGCTCGGCAAGCTCGGCGGCGGCGAACTCAACTTCAGCTCCGACGTCGACCTGGTCTATGCCTATGCCGAGACCGGCGAAAGCGACGGCCCCCGGCCGCTGGCCGCAGACGAGTACTTTGCCCGCCTGGGCCGCGCGCTGGCGAAACTGCTCGACGAACCCACCGTCGACGGCTTCTGCCACCGCGTCGACCTGCGCCTGCGGCCGTTCGGCAACGCCGGGCGCGTCGCGCTCAGCTTCGCGGCGATGGAGCAGTACTTCCAGCGCGAGGGCCGCGACTGGGAGCGCTATGCCTGGCAGAAGGCGCGGCCGGTGGCCGGCGACCTCGACGCCGGCGAACGCTTCCTGGTGGCGCTGCGCCCCTTCATCTACCGCCGCTACTTCGACTACGGCGCGCTGGCCGGCCTGCGCGAGATGAAGTCGGCGATCGAGGCCGAGGTCGCGCGCAAGGACCTGGCCGACGACGTCAAGCGCGGCTCGGGCGGCATCCGCGAGATCGAATTCCTGGTGCAGGTGCTGCAGCTGATCCGCGGCGGCCGTGAAGCCGCGCTGCGCGGCCGCCGGCTGCTGCCGATGCTCGATGCCCTGCGCGCGGCGCGGCAGGTCGAAGCGGAAGCGGCGCGCGATCTCGCCGAGGCCTACCTGTTCCTGCGCCGGGTGGAGAACCGCCTGCAGATGCTGCGCGATGCGCAGACCCATGTCCTGCCCGACGACCCGGTGGACCGGCTGCGCATCGCCGACGGCCTGGCCCGTCCCGACTGGGCCGCGCTGGTGGCAGACATCACCCGGCGGCGCACGCTCGTGGCCGCGGAGTTCGACGCCCTGCTGTCGCACCGCGACGAATCGCGCGCTGCGGTCAGCGGTGACCTCGCGGGTTATTGGCGCGCCCTGCCCGAAGGCGGTGATGCCCGCGTGCTGGCCGCCGCCGGCTTCGGCGATCCCGGCGAGGTCGATGCCGCGCTGCGCGACTTCGCGCGCTCGCCCAGCGTGCGCGAGCTCTCCGACGCCGTGCGCGCGCGCCTGGACCGGGTGATGCCGGTGATGCTGCAGGCAAGCGCGCCGGCCGACCGCCCGCTGCAGGCGATGCGCAGGCTGCTGGCGCTGCTGCACAACATCCTGCGCCGCGCCAGCTACCTGGCACTGCTCGACGAGCAGCCCGCGGCGCTGGCGCGGCTGACCGACCTGGTCACGCGCAGCGCCTTCCTCGCCGAGCGCGTGGCCGCGCACCCGCTGCTGCTCGATGAACTGCTCGATGCGCGCGTTGAAGGGCCGATGCCGGGGCGCGAGCAGATCGACGCCGCCTGCGCCGCGGCGTTGCGGCGCGACGACCTCGAGGCGGCGCTGTTCACGCTCAACGAAACCCGCCAGGCGCTGAGTTTCCGCATCGCCCTGGCGACGCTCGACGGGCGCATGCCCGCGGTCGAAAGCGTCCGCCAACTCGCATGGCTGGCCGACGGCGTGGTGGCCGCCGTGCTGGAGCTGGCGCAGCGCGAGATGCGCGTCGCGCATGGGACGGTGCCCGACGCACCCTTCGCCGCCATCGGCTACGGCAGCCTCGGCGGCGAGGAACTTGGCGTCGGTTCCGACCTCGACCTCGTGTTCCTCTACGACGCGCCCGCCGACGCGCAGTCCGATGGCCGGCGCCCGCTGGAAGCGCAGCGCTGGTTCGCGCGCCTGGCGCAGAAGATCGTGCTCCTGCTCGGCACCCCCACCGGCGCCGGCCAGCTGTACGAGGTCGACGTGCGGCTGCGCCCCGACGGCGGCAGCGGGCTGCTGGTCTCGTCGCTGGCGGCCTACGACGGCTACCAGCGCGAGCGCGCCTGGACCTGGGAGCACCAGGCGCTGGTGCGCGCGCGCTGCGTGGCCGGCGACGAGACGCTGCAGCTCGCGTTCGAGCGCGTGCGCGAGGCGGCCTTGGGGCGGACGCGTGATCCGGCCACGCTGGCCGCGGACGTCTCGGGAATGCGCGCGCGCATGCGCGGCGAGCTCGACCGCGGCCGCGACGGCCTGTTCGACCTCAAGCAGGGCGAAGGCGGCCTGGTGGACCTGGAGTTCCTGCTGCAGGCGCTGGTGCTGGGCGGGGCGGCGTCACATCCGGAGCTGCTGGGCCCGCGCTCGACGCCGGCGCTGATCGGCGCCTGTCGCGATGCGGGCCTGTTTGACGCTGCCACCGCCGCGGCGGTGACGGACGCACATGCGCAACTCGTGGCCCAAGGCCTGGCGCAGACGCTCGACCGGCGCGCCCGCATCGTGCCGCACAGCGAAGCGCTGGATGCCGCGCGCGCCGCCATCACCGCCGTGCTGCACGCAGCCGGCCTCGCCCCTCCGCATCTCCCGTAGGAGCAGGGCGGGTGTCGGGCTCAGCCTGCCGCGTCGATGTCGATCCCCGCGAGCCGCTGCAGTGCGTCGGCATATTTGGCACGCGTCCGCTCGATCACTTCCGCGGGCAGGCGCGGACCGGGCGCGGTCTTGTCCCAGTCCAGCGTCTCCAGGTAATCGCGCACGAACTGCTTGTCGTAGCTCGGCGGGCTGGTGCCCACGTCGTAGGCATCGGCCGGCCAGTAGCGCGACGAGTCCGGCGTCAGCATCTCGTCCATCACGTACAGGCGGCCGTCGGCGTCGGTGCCGAACTCGAACTTGGTGTCGGCGAGGATGATGCCGCGCTCCGCCGCGTACTCGGCGGCGAAGGCATACAGGCGCAGGGTGGCGTCGCGCACCTGCTCGGCCAGCTCGGCGCCGATGGTGCGCACCATGGTGTCGAAGTCGATGTTCTCGTCGTGGTCGCCGGCGGCGGCCTTGGTGGACGGCGTGAAGATCGGCTGCGGCAGCTGTTCGGCCTGCTGCAGGCCGTCGGGCAGGGCGATGCCGCTGACGCGCCCGGTGCGCTGGTAGTCCTTCCAGCCGCTGCCGATGAGATACCCGCGGGCGATCGCCTCGACCGGCACCGGCTTCAGCCGGCGGGTGACGACCGAACGCAGGCGGTAGGGCGCGGGATCGACGCCGGCCGGCAGCACCGAGGCCACGTCGATGCCGGTGAGGTGGTTGCGCATCAGGTGTTCGGTACGTTCGAACCAGAAGTTCGACACCTGGCACAGCATCTCGCCCTTGCCCGGGATCGGGTCGGGCAGCACCACGTCGAACGCGCTGAGCCGGTCGGTGGCGACCATCAGCAGCAGCGGCCCGAACGCGTCCGGGCCGGAGCCGGCAGGGAGCGCGTACACGTCGCGGACCTTGCCGCGGTGGAGCAGTTCGAGGCCGGGCAGGCGGGCTTCGATCAGGGTCGTGGCCATGGGTCGTATCGCAGCCGTCGGGGGAGCATTGTAGCGATGCATGGCGCGGGCGTGTTCACCGGACGGTAGAATCGGGCGCATGAAGCGTTGGTACGGGAAAGTCCTCGGGTTCATTGCCGGCTGGCTGCTGATGCGGCACCCGGCCGGTGGCCTCATCGGCCTGCTGATCGGGCACGCCTTCGACAGCGACTGGTTCCGGCGCCCGGCGCACGATGCCTACGACGTGCTGGGCCTGGACAACGACGCCAGCGACAGCGAGATCGACCTCGCCTACCGGCGGCTGATGGCGCAGTACCATCCCGACCGCATGACGGGCGCCGCGCCCGAACTGCTCGAGCAGGCGCAGAAGCGCGCGGCCGAGATCAACCGCGCCTACGACCGCATCAAGAAGCAGCGCGGCGGCCGGTAGAATCGATTCCCGCAGCGTCGCCCGCAGCCCAGCGTTCCGGGCCGGCCTGCATTCCCCATCGCCGCCACGAGCACCGCCATGCTGCCCACCGTCATCGCCCCCTCCATCCTTTCGGCGGATTTCGCCCGGCTTGGCGAGGAGGTCGACACCGTGCTCGCCGCCGGCGCCGACTGGGTGCACTTCGACGTGATGGACAACCATTACGTCCCCAACCTGACCATCGGGCCGCTGGTGTGCTCGGCGCTGCGGAAGCACGGCGTGACCGCGCCGATCGACGTGCACCTGATGGTGTCGCCGGTGGACCGCATCGTCGGCGACTTCGCCGAGGCCGGGGCCACGCTGATCAGCTTCCATCCTGAAGCAAGTTCGCACGTGCACCGCACCATCCAGCTGATCCGCGCCGCGGGCTGCAAGCCTGGCCTGGTGCTGAACCCGGCGACGCCGGTGGAAGTGCTGGACTACGTGCTCGACGAACTCGACCTGGTGCTGCTGATGTCGGTCAATCCCGGCTTTGGCGGCCAGGCCTTCATTCCCTCCGCGCTGGACAAGCTGCGCGCGGTGCGCAAGCGCATCGACGCCAGCGGCCGTGACATCCGCCTGGAGGTCGACGGCGGCGTGAAGCCGGACAACATCGGCGCGATCGCCGCCGCCGGTGCCGACACCTTCGTGGCCGGTTCGGCGATCTTCGGCCAGCCCGACTACGCCGGGGTGATCGCACGCATGCGCGCCGAAGTCGCCGCCGCGCAGCCTGGCGCCTGCTGAGCGCATGGACGCGGGCGAGTTCCAGCGTCTGGCCGCTGCCGGCCACACCCGCATTCCCGTGGTGCGCGAGGTGCTGTCCGACCTCGACACGCCGCTGTCGGTCTACCTGAAGCTGGCCGACGGCCCGCACAGCTGCCTGTTCGAGTCGGTCGAGGGCGGCGAGCGCTTCGGGCGCTACTCGATCATCGGCCTGCCGGCCACGCGGGTGTACGAGTTCCGCGGGCACCGGCTTGCGGTGCGCGAGCATGGCGAAGTCGTGGACGAGCGCGAGGTCGCCGATCCCTTCGCCGAAGTCGAGCGCCTGCGCGCGGCGCAGTCGGTGCCCGAGGTCGAAGGCCTCCCGGGGTTCAGCGGCGGCCTGGTGGGCTGGTTCGGCTTCGAGACCATCGGCTATATCGAACCGCGGCTGGCGCAGGGCGCGCTGCCCGACGGCATCGGCACGCCCGACATCCTGCTCATGCAGTGCGACGAGCTGGCGGTGTTCGACAACCTCAAGGGCCGGCTGTACCTGGTGGTGCACGCCGATCCGGCCGAGCCGCAGGCACTGGCGCGCGCGCAGCGGCGGCTGGATGCGCTGGTGCACCGACTGCGCCAGGCCGGCGCGGGCTATCCCGAGACGCTGCGGCCCGCGGCGCTGGTCGAGGGCGACTTCGTCTCCGGCTTCACCCGCGACGGCTTCATCGACGCGGTGGCCAAGGTCAAGGAGTACATCGCCGCCGGCGACGTGTTCCAGGTGGTGCTGTCGCAGCGCCTGTCGGTGCCTTTCGAAGCGCGCCCGGTGGACGTCTACCGGGCGCTGCGCGCGCTCAATCCGTCGCCGTACATGTACTTCCTCGACGTCGGCGGCACCCAGGTGGTGGGCAGCTCGCCGGAGATCCTGGTGCGCATGCAGGGCGGGACGGTCACCGTGCGCCCGATCGCCGGCACCCGGCCGCGCGGCGCGACGCCCGCCGAGGACGCGGCGCTTGAAGCCGAACTGCTGGCCGATCCCAAGGAGCGCGCCGAGCACCTGATGCTGGTCGACCTCGGCCGCAACGACGTCGGTCACGTCGCGCAGCCGGGCACGGTCGAGGTCGGCGAACAGTTCGTGGTCGAACGCTACAGCCACGTCATGCACATCGTCAGCGAAGTCACCGGACGCGTGCGCGACGGCCTGTCGTACGCCGACGTGCTGCGCGCGACCTTCCCGGCTGGCACGGTCAGCGGCGCGCCCAAGGTCCGCGCGCTGGAAATCATCCGCGAGCTCGAGCCGACGCGACGCAACGTCTACGCCGGCAGCATCGGCTACATCGGCTGGAACGGCGACGCCGACATGGCGATCGCGATCCGCACCGCGGTGATCCAGGACGGCCGCCTGCACGTGCAGGCCGGCGCCGGCATCGTGTACGACTCCGACCCGGTGAAGGAGTGGGAAGAGACGATGAGCAAGGGCCGCGCGCTGTTCCGCGCGGTGGCGCAGGCGGCGGGCGGACTGTGAATCAGCGCAGCTTCCGCTGCAGCCGCGCGAATCCGTGCCACAGCAGCCACATCGCGCCGGCCAGGTAGGGAATGCAGCTGGGCACCCACATCAGCACGCCGGCAAGCTGCTGGTCGGCCATGACGTCCAGGCCCAACTGCGGTGCGCGTTCCGCATGGACCGGATACAGCGGCCGCGCGGCAAAGGTCAGCAGTGCGCCAAGGAAGCCCATCTGCATCATCACCGCGACCATCGCCACCACGCCGGCGCCAGCGCCGACGTGCGGATCGCGGATGCGCCGCCACATCGCCGCCCACAGCCACAGCCCCGCGGCCAGGAAGCTGCCGTGCATCGCCCAGTGCACGGGATCGCTTTCCAGCGCGGCGGTGGTGGCGACCGGCAGGTGCCAGGTCCAGAGCACCGCGCCGTGTGCGACCGAGGCCGCGGTGAGCGCGGTGGCCGCGCGCGATGTCGCCGCGCCGAGGGCCCGGTGCAGCCTCCCGGCCATGCGCGCGGGCAGGGCATGTGCGGCCACGACCAGGGGCTGGCCGGCCAGCAGCATCGGCGGCACGAAGGCGAGCAGCAGCATGTGCTGGGCGATGTGCGCGGCCAGCGACCACTCGCCGTACGCGTCCAGCGGCCAGGTGGTGGAGAGCAGCAGCACGAGCACGCCGGCCGCCGCGGTGGCCACGCCCTTCGTGCCGACACCGGCACCGATGCCGGCGCGGCCCCACAGGCGTCGCAGGCCCGCCGCATAGAGAAGCGTCCAGGCCGCCAGCGGCAGCAGCAGCCAGGGCGATGGCGTCCACGCGGTGGCGAGCGTGGGCGGGTGCTCGTGACCGGCGTGGGCCAACACCGGTCCGGCCAGCAGCGACAGGGCGGCGAACAGCAGCAGGGCGGCCGCCGGCATGCCCGCGTGCGGTAACCGGGCGGCGCGCGGCGATGCGCCGGCGAACCGCATCCGCGGCCACCACGGCCGCTTCGCACGCACGCGTGCACACTGGCGCGAACCCGTCGGGGGCGCACCGTGTATTTCTGGCTGAAGATCCTGCATGTGTCGGCGATGGTCCTGTGGTTCGCGGGCCTGTTCCTCCTGCCGCGCCTGTTCGCGGCGCGCCACCGCGGCGGGCGCGAGGCCGCCCAGGATTATTTCAACCCGGTGGCCAACACCCTGTTCTTCCGCCTGGTCACGCCGGCTGCGCTGGTGGCGATCGCCTCGGGCATGATCCTGATCGCCTATGGGCCGACGGGTGCCTGGCTTGTGATCAAGCTGGTGCTGGTCACCGCGGCGGTGCTGCTGCACCTGTACCTGGGCGTGGTGCTCTACAACCTCGGCCAGGGCATGGACCGCCACGGCCCGGCGTTCTACCGGGTCCTGGGCTGGACGCCGCTGGCCATCGTGCTGGCGATCGCCGCGCTCACCGGCGCCAAGCCCGCCACGGTCGGCGAGCTGCCGCCGCCGCCGGGCCACGCCACCGACCGCTGACCCGCCGGCCGGCTGCATCGCGCACTGGTACCTACGCTTCCGGTGGTGCATCCGGGCCACGGTCCTCTCCACCTTCGTGTCCGGCCACGCCGATGCCGTGATGGAAGCTGAGGCTGCCGCCAATCCATCCCGCCACGCCGACCAGCAGCAGCATCACCGACGACAGCAGCAGGCCCCAGGGCCACACCGCCGCGACCGGGTCGGGCCAGCGCAGCCAGACGCCGGCGGCAGCGACGGCGAGCAGCATCACCGCGGCGATCGCATGGCTCCACGCCGACACATGGCGGCGCACCACCGGGATCAGCACCAGGTCCACCGTGCCGACCGCGGCGGCCACCAGCCCCATGGCGAGACCCGCGCCGTTGAGCACGGCCGCGAGCTGCGCCCAGAACGCCAGGCCGCTCCACAGGAACAGCAGGTCCGCCGGCGCCACCACGCCCAGGAACGCGATCGGGAACACCACCAGCATCGGATGCACCGGGTGCTTGCGGATGGCCACCCGGCTTTCCACCGTGCGGCTGCGCTGGGGCGGGGTGGGCGGTCGCAGGGACGTCCTCATGTCAGGCGCAACCGGGCAGCAGCAGGACGGGGATCGTGGTGAAGCACACCGCCACCGCCGCCATCACCGACAGTGCGCCCGTCACCGCGGCCGCGAAGCGACGCCGCGAAGCGAGCGCCGGTGGCGCATCCGATTGTCCAAAGCGGGCGATGTGCCAGCCGCGCCATGCGCGCAGGCCGAACCAGGCGAGTGCCGCGAGCGCGGCCGCCGTCAGCGCGACCAGCCACCACGCCAGCGACTCCACGCCCGCGAAGCGCAGGCGGTCCCAGCCTTCTGCGCAGGCCACGCCCTGCAGCGAATACACCGCCACCAGGTGCAGCGCCCACACCGCCATCGGCGCCCCGATGCCGGTCAGCCGGTAGGGTGACAGTGCGCTGCTCATGCCAGCCTCGGAAACAGGTGCAGGACGGCCCAGGCCAGCAGGCCCTGGGCGACGGTGTAGCGCCACAGCCCGGCGGTGACGCGGGCCTCGAGCGGCGTGGCGGCGGTCACCAGGCTGCGGCGCAGCCGGGCGGCGACGAACAGCGCGAACAGGATCGCGATCACCACGTGCACGGCGTGGAACCCGGCCAGCGTCCAGGCCACCGCGCTGTACGCGTGCTCCGTCGGCGCGCCCGCGGGCAGCATGGCCCAGCCATGCAGCGCGATGAAGGCCGCACCGAGCACGGCAGTGGCGATCCAGCCGGCCGCCGCCTGCCCGCGCGCATCCTCGCGCAGCGCGCGCGTGGCGAACTGCGCGGCCGCGGCGCACGCGGGCAGCAGCGCCAGCGCGGCCAGCGCGATCGGCCACCCTGCCACGTCCATGCCCGCCGGCGGCCACGTCTCGCTGCCCAGCCACAGATAGAAGTAGCTGAAGACCAGCGACGCGAACAGCGAGCCGTCGACCAGCAGCGACATCACCAGCGCCCACCAGCCCGGCGCGTTGCGCGCCGCGTACTGGCTGGGAAGCGTGGTGCCGGGCGCGGTCTCGAGCATGGCCGGCGCGCCGGGATGGCCGGTGGTCCAGGCCCAGCGCCAGAGCAGCGCGAGCAGCGGCACCAGCATCACCAGCGCTGCCCAGTACGCCTTGGCGATGAAGCAGGCCAGCAGCGCCGCCAGCGCCAGCGCCGCCAGCAGCGGCAGCCAGGTGGAGCCGGAAATGCGGATGACCTGCTCCGGCGTCGCGTCGAGCAGGCTGGTGCCGAGCAGCTCGCGACGGCCGTGGCGGGCGTCGCCGAGCAGGCCGTCGGGCCGCGCGCTGGCCTCGGCCAGCAGCGGGTCCGCCCACAGCGGATCGCGCCCCTGCACCCGCGGGACCGAGGCGAAATTGAAGTCGGGCACGGGCGATTCCAGCGCCCACTCGAGCGTGCCCGCGCGCCAGGGATTGCGCCGGCAGCGCGGCCCGTGGCGGAAGCTCAGCGCCACGTCCACCAGCACCGCCACCATGCCGATCGCCAGCACGAAGCCCGCCGCCGTGGACACCAGGTTGAGCCAGTGGAAGCCGAGTTCGGGCAGGTAGGTGTACGCACGCCGCGGCATGCCCAGCAGGCCGGTGAGGTACATCGGCAGGAAGGTCAGGTTGAAGCCGATGAACACCAGCCAGAACGCGGTGCGGCTCAGGCCCTCCGAAGGCTCGCGCCCGCTGGCCAGCGGCAGCCAGTAGTACAGGCCCGCGAACAGCGGGAACATCAGCCCGCCGATCAGTACGTGGTGCAGGTGCGCCACGATGAAGTGGCTGTCGTGCGCCTGCCAGTCGAAGGGCACCATCGCGACCATCACCCCGGTCAGGCCGCCCGGCACGAACACGAAGAAGAAGCCGAACAGATACAGCGTCGGCACCCGCAGCCAGGGCCGCCCCGCCCACAGCGTGGCGATCCAGGCGAAGACCTGGATGCCCATCGGGATCGCCACGGCCATGCTGGCCGCGCTGAAGAAGGCCAGCGCCAGCAGCGGGATGCCGACCGCGAACATGTGGTGCACCCACAGCCCGAAGCTGAGGAATCCGGTTGCCACCAGCGCCAGCACGATCCAGGTGTAGCCGACCATCGGCCGCCGCGCGAAGGTCGACACCACCATCGACACCACGCCCGCCGCCGGCAGGAAGATGATGTAGACCTCGGGGTGGCCGAACAGCCAGAACAGGTGCTGCCACAGCAGCGGGTCGCCGCCGCGTGCGACGTCGAAGAACACGAAGCCGAACGCGCGCTGCATCTCCAGCAGGATGCTGGCCAGGATCAGCGGCGGGAAGCCGAACACGATCATGAAGGCCGTGACCAGCATCGCCCAGGCGAACAGCGGGATGCGCCTGAGGTCCATGCCCGGCGCGCGGCTGATGAGGATGGCGACGATCGTCTCGACTGCCGCGGCCACCGCAGCGATCTCGGAGAAGGTCACGCCGATCAGCCAGAAGTCCGCGTTCAGGCCGGGCGACCAGGTCGAGTCGGTCAGCGGCACGTACATGAACCAGCCCGAATCCGGCACCGCGTCGAACAGGAAGCTGGAATACAGGAACAGGCCCCCGAACAGGTAGCACCAGTAGCCGAAGGCCGACAGCCGGGGAAAGGGCAGGTCGCGCGCGCCGATCATCTTCGGCACCAGGTAGAGCGCGAAGCCCTCCATCACCGGCACCGCGAACAGGAACATCATCGTCGTGCCGTGCATGGTCACGAACTCGGCGTAGCGCTGCGGGTCCAGCACTTCGTTGCCGAACCAGGCCAACTGCAGCCGCATGAACATCGACAGCAGGCCGCCGATCAGGAAGAACGCCAGCCCGGTGACGATGAAGCGCAGGCCGATGGTGGAGTGGTTGACCGCGGTCAGCCGCCCGCGCCAGCCGGGCGGCGTGCTCCAGACGGCGTGCAGCACGCGCAGGCGCTCCTCGGCCGCCTTGTCGGTGGTGCCGTTGGCCGTGCCGCTCATTGAACGCGTCCTTCGACGGTGCGTTCGGCCAGCCAGGCCGCGTGCGCCGCGTCGTCGTGGACCAGCACGTCGAAGGCCATCACGGCGTGCCCGGTGCCGCAGTACTCGGCGCACTGGCCGCGGATGGCGCCATCGCGATCGGCGCGCAGGCGCAGCAGGTTCACGCGCCCGGGGATGGCGTCGATCTTGCCGCCAAGGCGCGGGATCCAGAACGAATGGATGACGTCGACGCTGCTGATCCGGAACTCCACCATGCGCCCGCGCGGCATCGACAGCGCGTTGAACGACTCGGCCAGCACGCGCCCGTCGTCGTCCAGGTAGCGGAATCGCCAGCGCCAGCGCTCGGCCACGACGTCGACGCGTGCTTCGACCTGGTCCGCCGCGCCGGTGATCCGCGCGCTCGACACCGAGCCATACACCAACAGGCCCGCCAGCAGCACCGGCGGCAGCACCAGGCCGCCGCCCACGATCAGGCGCTCGGGCCGCGCCAGCGCGCGCGTGTTGCGGCCGCGGTACAGCGCCCGGGTCAGCAGCGCCATCACCAGCAGCCAGACAGCCAGCGCGCCCCAGAACATCAGCCACCAGATGTCGGCAATGGCCGCCGCGGCCGGACCGGCAGGATCCAGCGTGGACTGCGGGCCGGCGCAGGCGGCCAGCAACGGGGCGGCCGCAAAGGCCGCCACGGCTGGCTGCCTGGAGCGCGCTCTGGTCGCGATGGTGTCGTCTCCTCGGGGCCGGTGTCGCGCGTCGTCGGACGCACGCGAAAGGTGTCGGTCGAGGCTAGCGGTGCGCGCGGGCAGCGCGCGTGAATGCGCCGTGGTGGACGTCTTTCGGCGAGAATATGCGGCCAGGGTGGCATCGCTGCCACCCGACCGGAGCGTGCGCAGCCATGCTGCTGATGATCGACAACTACGACAGCTTCACGTTCAACCTCGTCCAGTACCTGCAGGTGCTGGGCGCCGAGGTGGAGGTGGTGCGCAACGACGCGCTCACCGTGGACGATATCGTGCATCGCGCGCCCAGCCACATCGTGATCTCGCCGGGGCCATGCACGCCCAACGAGGCCGGCGTGTCGCTGGAGGTGATCGAGCGGCTGGGCGCGACCACGCCCATCCTCGGGGTGTGCCTGGGCCACCAGGCCATCGGCCAGGCCTACGGCGGCCGCGTCGTGCGCGCGGGCCGGATCATGCATGGCAAGACCTCGCCCATCCGCCATTCGGGGGGCGGTGTGTTCACCGGGCTGCCCGACGGCTTTGATGCCACGCGCTACCATTCCCTGGTGGTGGAGCAGGCCAGCCTGCCGGACTGCCTCGAAGTCACGGCCTGGACCGAGAACGAGGACGGCAGCCGCGAGGAGATCATGGGCCTGCGCCACCGCGAGCACCCTGTCCAGGGCGTGCAGTTCCATCCCGAGTCGATCCTCAGCCAGCACGGCCACGCGCTGCTGAAGAGCTTCCTCGACGCCTGACGCCGCCTTGTCGCGGAGGCCGGCGCTCCCACTTCCCCCGATCGCAGCCAGAGCCAGACCATGCCCATCACCCCCCAGGAAGCCCTGCAGCGCACCATCGAACACCGCGAGATCTTCGAGGACGAGATGTTCGACCTCATGCGCCAGATGATGCGCGGGGAGGTCTCGCCGCTGATGACGGCTGCGATCATCAGCGGGCTGCGGGTGAAGAAGGAGACCGTCGGCGAGATCACCGGCGCGGCGCGTGCGATGCGGGAGCTTGCGCGCAGGGTCGAGGTCGCCGACCGGACGCATCTGGTCGACATCGTCGGGACCGGCGGCGACGGCGCCAACACCTTCAACATCTCCACCGCGTCGAGCTTCGTGATTGCCGCCGCCGGCGGGCGCGTGGCCAAGCACGGCGGGCGCAGCGTGTCGTCCACGTCGGGCAGCGCCGATGCCTACGAGGCCCTGGGCGCGCAGATCGAACTGCCGCCCGAAGCCGTGGCGGAATCCATCGCGCGCACCGGCATCGGCTTCATGTATGCGCCCGCCTACCACCCGGCGATGAAGATCGTTGCCCCGGTGCGCCGCGAGATGGGCGTGCGCACGCTGTTCAACATCCTCGGGCCGCTGACCAATCCGGCCGGGGCGCCGTCGATCCTGATGGGCGTGTTCCACCCGGACCTGGTGGGCATCCAGGTGCGCGTGCTGCAGGAGCTGGGCGCCGAGCGCGCGCTGGTGGTCTGGGGCCGCGACGGGATGGACGAGATCTCGCTGGGCGCAGGCACCCTGGTCGGCGAACTGCGCGACGGGAAGGTGCGCGAGTACGAGATCCATCCGGAGGACTTCGGCATCCCGATGGCGGCCAGCCGCAACCTGCGGGTCGAAGGCGCTGCGGAATCGAAGGCGATGGTGCTGGAGGCGATCACCGACGCCGACGGCCTGCCGGGGCGGATCGTTGCGCTCAATGCCGGCGCGGCGCTGTACGTGGCGGGCGTGTCCGACTCGATCGCCAGCGGTGTCGAGCTTGCGCGCGCAACCATCGTTTCGGGCGCGGCGCGCGCGAAGCTGGGCGCGTTCGTCGCAGCCACGCGTGCGCTCGCCGCGGACGGGGGCGTGGCATGAGCGCGGCGGGCACGCCGGACGTGCTCGCGCGCATCCTCGCCCGCAAGGTCGAAGAGGTCGCAGAGCGCAGCGCGCGCATGCCGCGTGCGGAGCTTGCCGCGCGCCTGGCCGATGCGCCGCCACCGCGCGGCTTTGCAGCCGCGATCGAAGCCAAGATCGCCGCCGGCCACGCCGCGGTCATCGCCGAGGTCAAGAAGGCCAGCCCGTCGAAGGGCGTGATCCGCGCGGATTTCGATCCCGCCGCGATCGCGCGCAGCTACGAGGCCGGCGGTGCGGCCTGCCTGTCGGTGCTGACCGACGTCGATTTCTTCCAGGGCGCCGACGCCTATCTGCAGCAGGCGCGCGCGGCCTGCTCGCTGCCGGTGCTGCGCAAGGAGTTCATCGTCGACGCATACCAGGTCGACGAGGCGCGCGTGCTCGGCGCCGACTGCGTGCTGCTGATCCTGGCCGGCCTGGACGACGCACGCCTGCACGACCTGTCGGCGCAGGCGCTGGCGCTGGGCATGGACGTGCTGGCGGAGGTGCACGACGCCGGCGAGTTCGAGCGCGCGCTGCGCCTGCCCGCGGTCGACGGCCGCGCGCCGCTGCTGGGCGTGAACAACCGCGACCTGCGGACCTTCGAGGTGGCGCTGGACACGACACTCGGGCTTGTCCCACGCGCGCCCGCAGGGCGCCGGCTGGTCACCGAGAGCGGGGTGATGACCGTGGACGACGTGGCCTTGCTGCGTGGCGCCGGCGTGGATGCGTTCCTGGTCGGAGAGGCGTTCATGCGCGCCGATGAGCCCGGCCGGGCACTGCGCGGATTGTTCGCGCCATGACGGGACGGCAGGTAGGGGCCATGGCCGCTCCCGGAGGGAGTGGCGGCGGGGTGGTCGCGGCGGGCGGACGTTTCGGGACCGCGACTGCGGCGGCGGGGATGCGGGGATACGCGCCACCGCGCGACGACGCGCCGCTGGTCGTCTTCGATTTCGACCACACGCTCTACGACGGCGATTCCGGCAGTCATCTTTTCGCCTGGCTGATCAAGCGCGCCTGGTGGCGTCGGCTGCTGGCGCTGCTGCTCGCGCCGGTGTTCGGTCCGATGGTGGCCTTCCTGCCGACCCGGCGCGTGGGCATTTCCGGCTTCGTCTGGGCCGGCACCGTGGGCCTGCACCGCGTGCGTGACCTCGATGCGCTGACCGATGCCTACGTTGCCGATCACGTCGACGAGATCCGCGCGCGCCTGCTGCCGGTGGCGCTGGACGTCTTCCACGCCCATCGCGCGCGCGGCGACCGCGTGGTGGTCGCCACCGGCGCGCCGCCCGAACTGGCGCGTGCCATCCTCGCCTTCGTCGCCCATGAGGACGTGCCTGTGGTCGGCACCATCGCCGGGCCGCGCTTCGGCGCCGTGGTCGCCACGCGCCACTGCCACAACGAAGAGAAGATGCGCATGCTGCGCGAGCTCGGCTGGGGCGACATCGACGCCGCCTATTCCGACTCCAGCGCCGATCTGCCGCTGCTGCGCGCCGCGCGCTCGCCGGTGGTGGTGAACCCCAAGCCGGGTTCGGTCGCGCTGTTCCGCCGTGAACTGCCCGCGGGCACGCCGATCCTCAACTGGGGATGCCCGGGTCGCGGCGGCGAACCGGCCGTTGCCGGCGATGCCGGCGGCCCGCTGCCCGGCGACCGCGCCTAGCCTGCCAGCGCCCGGTAGATCTGGACGCTGGAGATCGCCATCACCAGGGCGCCGACCGCGACCAGCACCGCGCGCTCGCGGACGTAGCGGACCATCAGGGCGGCCAGCGGGGCTGCGATCACGCCGCCCACCAGCAGGCCCAGGATCACCTGCCAGTGCTCGAGCCCGATGGTCAGCAGGAAGGTGGTCGAGATCGCCAGCGTGACCACGAACTCCGACGCGCTCACCGATCCGATGGTGGTGCGCGCCTCGCCGCCCTTGGCGAGCAGGGTGGAGGTGGCCATCGGCCCCCAGCCGCCGCCACCGATCGCATCCAGCAGGCCGGACACGAAGCCGAGCAGGCCGACCCGCTTCACTTGGCCGCGCGGCACCCGACGCCCGGCCGCGCGCAGCAGGATCAGCAGCGCGAGCACGAACAGGTAGCCGTGGATCCACGGTTTGACGGCATCGCCGTCGAGCCGGCTGAGGATGGTCGCGCCGATGACGCCGCCCACCACGCCAGGCAGCGCCAGGCGCAGCATCAGCCGGCGGTCGACGTTGCCGAGCATGCCGTGGGCGGCGCCCGAGACGCCCGTGGTGAATACTTCCGCGGTGTGTACGCTCGCGCTGACCGCGGCCGGCGGCATGCCCATGGCCAGCAGGATCGAGGACGACACCAGGCCATAGGCCATGCCCAGTGCGCCGTCGATGAGCTGTGCGCACAGCCCGATGATCACGAATACGAGGAAATGGCTTCCGAGCAGATCCATGCGGCGCCTTCCCGGCGCCGTGGGGGCACCGTCCGGACGCGCAGATTAACGTTGCCGGTGGCTGTGCGGGTTGTCCGGGGTCAAGCGTCGCCCAGGCGCTTGATGAAGCGCAGGGTGCCGTCGCCGAAGCCGCAGGCCCTGTAGAAGGCGTGGGCCTCGGTGCGCTGCGAGCCGCTGCTCAGTTCGACCCGGGCGGCGCCGGCGGCGCGGGCGCGGCGTTCGGCCTCGCGCAGCAACTGGCGGCCCAGCCCGCGACCCTGTGCGCCGGGCGAGACCACCAGAGCGGTGATCCTGCAGGTGGTGGTGTCCAGCGGCAGGTAGTACATGAAGTCCAGCGCGATGAGCCCAGTGACCATGCCGCCGCAGCGCGCCACCACCAGGGCCTGGCGGTCGTTGGCGGTGATCGAGGCGATGCGGCGCGCGGCGTCGGCGGTGTCGCAGGGATAGCCCAGCGCACTGAGCAGCACCGCGACGTCGTCGGCGTCGATCGCCGAGGCGCTGCGCAGGTCCGCGTCCGGCAGCAGGCCCCTGGGTTCGAACGCCGCCATCGCCCTTTAGCGGGTGCCGAAGAGGACGATGGTCTTGCCGCGGGCGTGCAGCTTGCCGTCGATCTGGAGCTTCTTCAGCACGCGTCCGGCCATTTCGCGCGAGCAGCCGACCAGTCGTGCCAGCTCCTGGCGCGAGACCCGCAACTGGGTGCCGTCGGGATGGGTCATGGCCTCGGGCTCGCGGGTCAGGTCGTGCAGGGTGCGGGTGATGCGGTCGGTGACGTCGAGGAAGGCCAGGCGCCCCGCCTTGCGGCTGGTGTCGAGCAGGCGCCGCGAGAGCTGGCAGCCGATCGAATACATGATCTGGGTGGCGTCCCCGGACAGCGAGCCGTCGAACAGCTGGTAGAGGCGTTCGTAGCTGATTTCCGCAAGCTCGGTCTGCACGCGCGTGCGCAGCACCACTTCGCGCACGTCGGATTCGATGAAGAGCCCCATCTCGCCGACGAATTCGCCGGGGCCGAAGTAGCCCAGGATCAGTTCGCGGCCGTCGTCTTCCTCGGTGATGATGCTGACCGAGCCGCTGACCACGTAATACATGGTCCCGGCCTGGTCGCCGGGGCGGAAGACCTCGGTGCGGGGCGGGTAGCGGCGCCGGTGGCAATGCGCCAGGAAGCGCTCGATCGTGGCCGGCGAAGGCATGAGGGGATGTTGGGGGCGTCTGTATGTGCTGATGATGGCCACAGGGCTGATTGTCATGAGGAAGTTAAACGGGGGATGAAGCAAGAGTAGGCCGTCAGGCCGCATCCGGCAAACCATTGATCCTCCGTGGGCGCACTCAAGGCGGGCTTCGCTCGCGGCGCCGGTCCCTTTGTCGCATAATCGCGCACTTTCCGCCCGAACCGGGATCGCATGACGTGGTCAAGCCGCTGCCTCGCCTGAAGCTGCAGGGATTCAACAACCTCACCAAGGCCCTGAGCTTCAACATCTATGACGTGTGCTACGCCGTCTCCAAGGACGAGCGCCAGCGCTACATCGAGTACATCGACGAGGAATACAACGCCGACCGGCTGACGCAGATCCTGACGGACGTCGCCGAGATCATCGGCGCCAACATCCTCAACATCGCGCGCCAGGACTACGATCCGCAGGGCGCCTCGGTGACGATCCTGATCTCCGAGCAGCCCGTGATCGACAAGGCGGATGCGAAGGGCGTGATCTCCGACGCCGTGGTCGCGCACCTGGACAAGAGCCACATCACCGTCCACACCTACCCGGAAACGCACCCGCAGGCGGGCATCGCGACCTTCCGCGCCGACATCGATGTGGCCACCTGCGGCGTGATCTCGCCGCTGAAGGCGCTGAACTACCTGATCGAGAGCTTCGAGTCGGACATCGTCATCGCCGACTACCGCGTGCGCGGCTTCACCCGCGACATCAAGGGCAAGAAGCACTACATCGACCACAAGATCAATTCGATCCAGGACTTCCTGACCAAGAACATCAAGGCCCGCTACGAGATGTTCGACGTCAACGTCTACCAGGAGAATATCTTCCACACCAAGATGCACCTGAAGGACTTCGACCTCGACCAGTACCTCTTCGAAGAGAAGGCGCGGAACCTGTCGTTCAAGGAGCGCATGAAGATCGAGGCGCTGCTCAAGCGCGAGATCGAGGAGCTGTTCCACGGGCGCAACCTGGTGGAGTGAGTCCGCCGCCGCGGGTCACGCGGCGTTGAGCGGGGTGGTGGGAGAGTGCCCACCACGAATGAAACAGCGGGACGGCCCGCGCGCGGACCAGGTCCGCGGACGAAGACCGACGGCGGTCCGGAGCGAAGGCTCCGGGCCGTTTCTTTTTTCAGGAAGGAGGACCCCCGATGGCATGGATCTATCTGCTTGTGGCCGGACTGTTCGAGGTCGTCTGGGCCATTGGCCTGAAATACACCGACGGCTGGACCCGGCTCTGGCCCAGCGTGGGCACCGCGGCGGCGATGGTGGTGAGCTTCTGGTTCCTCTCGCAGGCCCTGAAGGCGATCCCGATCGGCACCGGCTACGCGATCTGGACCGGGATCGGCGCGGTCGGCGTGGCGACGGTGGGCATCGTGCTGTTCGCCGAGAGCGCCTCGCCGGCGCGGCTGGCGTGCATCGCCATGATCGTGTGCGGCGTGGTCGGGCTGAAGTTCGTGTCGGGCTGAGGCGGGGTGGCCCCATCTGCCTGCGGGTCAGACCCGGTAAGCCACCGTCTTCATCACCTTCGAAGCCAGGGCCATCAGCGTCGGAATCGGCTGCGGCAGCACGCGCGCACCGGCCGCCTCGGCGTTGTCGGCGTGGCGGGCCTCGTCGGCCTTCATGGTCTCGAGGATGGCGCGGCTGCGCAGGTCGGCCTCGGGCAGGGTCTGCAGGTGTTCCGCCAGGTGGGCTTCGACCTGGCGCTCGGTCTCGACCACGAAGCCCAGGTTCCAGCCGTCGCCGCGCAGCCCCGCCAGCAGCCCGATGGCATAGCTGCCGCCGTACCACAGCGGATTGAAGATGCTCGGCCGGCTGTCCAGCTCGCGCAGGCGGTCGTCGCACCAGGCCAGGTGGTCGGTCTCCTCCTGCGCCGCCTCCAGAAGATGTGCCCGGGTGGCCGGGTCGCGCGCGACCGTGGCCTGGCCGACGTACAGCGCCTGGGCACAGACCTCACCGACGTGGTTGACCCGCATCAGCCCCGCGGCATGGCGCCGCTCGGCGTCATCCAGTTCGACCTCGGGCTCACCCGCCCCGGGGTTGGGCCGCTCCGCCCGCGGCCGGCCGGCCACGGTTTCGAGGGCGTTCTGGGCATCCGCCAGCAGGCGGTCGAGGGGAGAGAGGGTGCGGGTGGCCATTCGCGCATTGTGGGCCGCGGGAGGCGGGGCGTACAGGTACTCCGCGGACTGACCACGGTGGTGGTCTTTATGTCCGCTGCGCACCTGTACGCCCCGCCCGCGCATCCGTCCCGCGGCGTGGGGAAGAGCAGCGACCCGCACCGCCGGTGGGGGGGGGATGTCCGGGGCCGCGCGGCGTCCCGTCGCCCTCCAACCCCGCGACGGCGGTTGGAGCCAGGGCTTGTCGGGTCCGCAGCCGGCATAAAGACCACCACCGTGGTCAGCCGGCGGAGGACCCGACAAGCCCTGGCCCCCGCTTTGCCTGACCTGGCCCGAGCAAGTTGCAGCGCCACGCCGCCCCCGGTACAATTCCGCCTCTTGCGTTCCCCGAACGTGAAAACGCGAGGCGAAGTTCCGCAGGCGTCGGCCCGCGCAACCAGCCCGACCAGTCACCCCTGAGAGTTTCCTGATGAAGACCTTTACCGCCAAGAACGAGACCGTCCAGCGCGACTGGTTCGTGGTCGATGCCACCGGCAAGACCCTCGGCCGCCTGAGCACCGAGATCGCGCGTCGCCTCCGCGGCAAGCACAAGCCCGTCTACACCCCGCACGTCGACACCGGCGACTACATCATCGTGGTCAACGCCGAGAAGATCCACGTCACCGGCAACAAGCTCGCCGACAAGATGTACTACCGCTTCACCGGGTACATCGGCAACCTGAAGTCCGAGACCCTGGGGCAGGCGCTTGAGCGCCACCCCGAGCGCGTCATCGAGCATTCGGTCAAGGGCATGCTCCCGAAGAACACCCTGGGCCGCGCGATGTACCGCAAGCTCAAGGTCTACAAGGGTTCCGAGCACCCGCACGCCGCCCAGCAGCCGCAAGTCCTGGATATCTGAACATGGCAATCACCCAGAATTACGGCACCGGCCGTCGCAAGTCCTCCGTCGCCCGCGTGTTCCTGCGTCGCGGTACCGGCACCATCACCGTCAACGACCGTCCGCTCGACGAGTTCTTCGGCCGCGAGACCGCGCGCATGATCGTGCGCCAGCCGCTCGAGCTGACCAAGAACACCGAGAGCTTCGACATCATGGTCACGACCACCGGCGGCGGCACCACCGGCCAGGCCGGCGCCATCCGCCTGGGCATCGCCCGCGCGCTGGTGGATTACGACGAGACCCTGAAGTCCGAGCTGCGCAAGGCGGGCTTCATGACCCGCGACGCCCGCGAGGTCGAGCGCAAGAAGGTCGGTCTCCACAAGGCCCGTCGCGCGACCCAGTTCTCGAAGCGCTGATCGCGGTATTCAGGGTCGCTTTTTGCGATCCTGCGCTACAATCGCTGCATAGCCCCGTCGCCAAGCGGTAAGGCACCTGACTCTGACTCAGGCATTCGGAGGTTCGAATCCTTCCGGGGCTGCCACATCGCCAGAAAGCCCGAAGCCCGCCGTGTGCGGGCTTCGTCCTTTCCGGGTCCGGGCGCCTGGCGGCGGCCGCCGGTCCTGCGTCGCCGCGGCCGCCGAGGGGCATCGCCATGGCCATCGTTTTCCCACCGCCGTACACGCCCGAAGGCGCCGAGCGGACAGCGCTTCGCGACGAAGGCTACGCGGCGCTGTCGCCCGCCGCGGTGGCGGCAGCCACCGGGCTGGCGCCGGCGGACATCGTCGGCCTGGGCATCGGCTGGGACGATCTGCCCCCCGACGAATACCTGCGTGACGGCGGCCGCTACCGCCACCGCCGGCATTCCTGCTTCGTGGTCGATGGCGCCCAGAGCCGCCTGGCGCCGCACCGGGCCCACTGGCAGTCGCAGGACTACAACGCCCTGCACGGCGGCATGGAGCGCATGTACCAGCCGCTGTCACAGGCGCTGACGTCACAGCCCGCGTGGTCGCGGCTGCTCGCCGCGCTCGGGGCCCTGTGCAGCGACGTGCGCGACGCCGGCCCCTGGCATGTCGAAGCGCACCAGTTCCGCATCGACACCAGCGACGGCATCGGTCGCCCGACGCCCGAGGGCGCGCACCGCGATGGCGTCGACTTCGTCGCCGTGTTCCTGGTCGCCCGCGAAGGCATCAAGGGCGGCGAAACCCGCGTCTTCGACGCCGCCGGCCCCGACGGCCACCGCTTCACGCTCGAAGACCCCTGGTCGGTGCTGCTCCTCGACGACACCCGCGTCATCCACGAATCCACCCCGATCCAGCCCCTCGAACCCGACGGCCACGGCCACCGCGACACTTTGGTGCTGACGTACCGTTCGGGTGCGTTCCAGGGGGAGGGTTAAGAGCTTTCTTGCCACGGATCTGCGCGGAAACACGCGGATAGGGCGAGAAGCTTCTTCAGCCACGGATCCGCGTAATCCGCGTAAATCCGTGGCCAAAAAAATGCTCTCCCCACACGCCAGCCACAGCCCCGCTACAATCCCGGGATTGCGACTTTTGCGGAGCGGTGATGAAGCTGGGTTCTTTGAAAGAGGGCGGGCGCGACGGCACCCTGGTGGTGGTCTCGCGCGATCTTTCGAGCGCGGTGCGCGCCACCGGGATCGCGGCGACGCTGCAGCAGGCGCTCGAGGACTGGTCGAACATCGCCCCGCGCCTGGTCGCGCTGTCCGATGCGCTCAACGACGGCGGCGCCGACGGTGCCTTCGAACTGGAGCCGGCGCAGCTCGCCGCGCCGCTGCCGCGGGCATATGAATTCCTCGACGGCAGCGCCTACCTGCCGCACGTCGAGCGCGTACGCCGCGCCCGCGGCGCCGAGGTGCCCGAAAGCTTCTACACCGACCCGCTGATGTACCAGGCCACCAGCGCCGGCTTCCTCGGCCCGCGCGATCCCGTGCGCGTGACCAGCGAGGACCACGGCATCGACCTCGAGGCCGAGATCGTCGTCATCACCGACGACGTGCCGATGGCGGTCACGCCCGAGCAGGCCGCCGGCCACATCCAGCTCATCGGCCTGGTCAATGACGTGTCGCTGCGCAACCTGATTCCCGGCGAACTCGCCAAGGGCTTCGGCTTCCTGCAGTCCAAGCCGCGCTCGGCGCTGTCGCCGGTGTTCGTGACCCCGGACGAGCTGGGCGATGCCTGGCGCGGCAGCAAGCTGCACCGGCCGCTGGTGACCCACGTCAACGGCGAATGGTTCGGCGCGCCCGAGGCCGGCGTGGACATGCAGTTCGACTTCGGCCAGTTGGTCGCGCACGCGGCCAGGACGCGGCCGCTGTCGGCCGGCACTCTCGTTGGCTCGGGTACGATCGCCAACGAGGACACTTCGCTGGGCGCCTCGTGCTTCGCCGAACGGCGGACCGTGGAGGCGCTGGAGCACGGAGCACCGAAGACACCGTTCATGTCCTTCGGCGACCGCGTGCGCATCGAGATGTTCGACGCCGACGGCGCATCGATCTTCGGCGCCATCGAGCAGCTCATCGAACACCAGGCCGCGCCCTGAGCGCAGGCCCGGCCGGCGGCGGGGATCAAAGGGGAGGGGATGCATGGCGGCCGAAGAGGACGTGGCAGCGGGCAAAGGCAACGGCAACGGCGCGCTGTGCCTGCATTCGTACTGGCGGTCCAGCGCGGCCTATCGCGTGCGCATCGGGCTCAACCTCAAGGGCCTGAAGTACGACATCGCCCCGGTGCACCTGGTGCGAGGCGGCGGCGAGCAGCATGCCCCCGGCTTCGCCGAGCTCAATCCGCAGGAGCTGGTGCCGGTGCTGCAGCATGGTTACCGCAACCTGCGCCAGTCGCTGGCGATCCTGGAATACCTCGACGAGATGTGGCCGGAGCCGCCGCTGCTGCCGGCCACGGCCCGCGACCGTGCGCGCGTGCGCGCGCTGGCGCAGGTGGTGGCCTGCGAGATCCATCCGCTCAACAACCTGCGCGTGCTGCAGTACCTCGAGCACGACTGGGGCGTGCCCCAGCCCGAGCGCGAGGTGTGGGTGAAGCACTGGATCGACGGCGGCTTCCGCGCGCTGGAGTCGCTGCTGGCCGACAACCCGTCGACCGGTGAGTTCTGCGAGGGCGACCAGCCCACCATCGCCGACTGCTGCCTGGTGCCGCAGGTCTACAACGCCCGCCGCTTCGGCGTGGACATGGCCGCGTACCCGGTGATCGCGCGGATCGAACGGCGCTGCCTGGAACTGCCCGCCTTCGACGCGGCGCGTCCGGAACGGCAGCCGGATGCGCCGGCGACGACTTAGGGGCACGAAGTCGCAGCATGGCTGCGACGACGCGCGGCTCCCTCAGTGCGACTGGCCGGCTTCGAATACGTCAGCGTAGGGGTCGTGCTCGCCGTCGCCGCCCTCGGAGAGGCGGAACTTGAGGTCCAGGCCCTCGCGCGAGTCGGCGGCGCGCAGCGCGGTCTCGCGCTCGATGCGGCCTTCCTTGTAGAGGCGGAACAGGCACTGGTCGAAGGACTCGATGCCTTCCTCCAGCGACTCCTCCATCGCCTGCTTGATCTCGTGCACCTGGCCGCGGCGCAGCAGGTCGCGGATCATCGGCGTGTTGATCAGCACTTCGGTCGCCGGCATGCGGCGGCCGTCGGTGCCCACCACCAGGCGCTGGCTGACCACTGCCTTGAGGTTCAGCGCCAGGTTCATCAGCACGTTCTTGTGCGCGGCCTCGGGGAAGAAGTTGAGGATGCGCTCGATGGTCTGGTCCGCGTTGTTGGAGTGCAGCGTCGCCAGGCACAGGTGCCCGGTCTCGGCGAAGGCGATCGCGGCCTCCATCGTGGTCGCGTCCAGGATCTCGCCGATCAGGATGACGTCGGGCGCCTCGCGCATCGCGTTCTTCAGCGCGTTGTGGAAGGCGTGGGTGTCCAGGCCGACCTCGCGCTGGTTGACGATCGACTTCTTGTGCCGGTGCAGGTACTCGATCGGGTCCTCGATGGTGAGGATGTGGCCCGCGGTGGTGCTGTTGCGGTGGTCGATCATCGACGCCAGCGTGGTCGACTTGCCCGAGCCCGTGGAGCCGACGATCAGCACCAGCCCGCGCGGGGCCATGATGATCTCCTTCAGCACCTGCGGCAGCTGCAGCTCCTCGATCGACGGAATGGTGCTGCGGATGGCGCGGATCACCATGCCGACCTCGCCGCGCTGCTTGAACACGTTGACGCGGAAGCGGCCGGACTCGGCCAGCGACAGCGCCATGTTCAGCTCCAGGTCGCGCTCGAACTGCGGCACCTGGCCCTCGTCCATCAGCGAGTACGCGATCTTCTTGACCATGCCCGGGGGCAGGCCGGTGTTGCCCAGCGGATAAAGCTTGCCTTCGACCTTGATGTACACCGGCGCACCGGTGGTCAGGAACATGTCGGAGGCGTTCTTCTCCGTCATCAGCTTCAGGAAGTAGCCGATGTCCATTCGTGGGATTCCCCATGTCGCGCCGCGGACGATTGCGATCCGGGCGGATGCTGTTGACAATGGCCGGGCGTTTCCCCATTTCCGCGGCGGCCCCCTATGCGCACAAGCTTCGCACAATTTCCCGGACACCTGCATGGCATGTGTCTCGTTCTGGCGCTCGCCCTGGCCGGCTGCGCCAGCCTTCCGCCGCCGACGGCCGAGCTTTCCGCCGCGGGCCAGGCCGTGGCGCGGGCCGATGCGGCCGACGCGCAGCAGTACGCACCGCAGGATCTCGATCGCGCCCGGACGGCACTCAGCCGCGCCCAGGCCGCGATGGCCGAAGGCAAGGAGCGCGACGCCCGCGCCCTGGCCGGGCTGTCCGAGGCCTCGGCCGATCTCGCCAGCGCCCGCAGTGCCCGCGCCCAGGCCGAGGCCACCCTGGCCCAGCGCCGCGCCGAAGTGGCCTCGCTCCGCGAGCGCCTGGGCGCCGGGGGCCAGCCATGATCCGCCTGGCCGCTGCCGCGCTTGCGGCCCTGCTGCTGCTTCCCGGCTTCGCGATGGCACAGCAGTCCCGCGCCGCTTCCGACGACGGTAGCGCCGCGCTCGAGGCCCGCCTGCGCTCGCTCGATGCGGACCCCGAGCGCGCCTCCCTCGCCGCCTATGAGCGACTGCGCGCGCGCCAGGCCATCGACGCCCTGGTTGCCGCGCGTGGCGCCCAGGACAAGGCCGACGCCCGCCAGATCGCCGAGTGGCGCGTCGAAACCGTCGAAACCGTCGCCGCCACCGAGCTGGCCAGGCGTGAGATCGACCGCCTTGACCGTGAGCGCAGCGAGCTCCTGGTCGAGGCCAGCCGGCAGGATGCCGCCCGCGCCCGCGCCGAGGCCGAGCGCCTGCGCATCCAGGCCCGGATCCAGGCCGAGGAGGCCGAGCGGCTGCGCCTGGAGGCGGAGATCGAGACCGGCGCCCGCCAGCGCGCCGAGGGCGTGCTCGACGACGTCGCCAGCACCCAGGCCGCCCGCCTGCGCGCCGCCCGCGAGCGCGAGGCCGAGCTCAAGCGGCAGGAGGCCGAGCTGCTGAAATCCCTGGAAAACGACCCGCGCTGAACGCCTTGAACGGGTCCCCCGGGTGGCCCTTGCCCCCCCTGTCGGGGAGGAGTAGGGTCGGATCCAGAGGCGGATTCCACCCTCCGGCGGAACCGCCTCGCTGAAGGGACGACATCGTGACGGAATCCAGCGACTCCAACGGGAACGTCGCCGCGGGCAAGCCCCCGCGGACGCTCCCGAGGGGGGAGCGTCCGGAGCCTGAAGCGTCCCCTCCCCCCGATACGCCCCGTGCCGCAAGGCCCGGGGCGTTTTTGCATGCCCGCGCCATTGCATGCGCGGGCCCTGGCTGAAGGAGGTCTCCATGTTCGAAGGGCAACCCCAGGCGGAACTTGACGCGCTGTTCAAGGACAACCCCGAGTTCCGGCAGCTCTACCACCACCACAAGGAGCTGGACAAGAAAGTGCTCGATGCGGAACTCGGCGTGCTGCCGATCGACGACACCACCCTGTCGCGGATGAAGCGCGAGAAGCTCGCCGCCAAGGACCGGCTGTCCGTGATGTACCAGACCCTCACCCACTGATTCCTGCGTCCCCCACGTAAGAAGCCAAGACTGTCGCGGGCGGCGGCGACCTTCCTCGTCGGAGGCCGCCGCCCGCGCCGGAGCCGGGCCATTGATCCGCCCCGGCCGGCCGGCGATGCGATAATCGGCGTCCCATCGCACGACTGGTGCCGCATGCCGATCCACGACTCCGTCCTCGGGCTCATCGCCGACACGCCCATCGTCAGGGCCCGCAGCCTCGATGCCGGCCGCTGCGAGATCTACTTCAAGCTCGAGAGCCAGAATCCCGGCGGTTCGATCAAGGACCGCATCGGCATGAGCATGATCGAGGCGGCCGAGCAGCGCGGCGACATCAAGCCCGGCGACACCCTGGTCGAAGGCACCGCCGGCAACACCGGCATCGGCCTGGCGCTGGTGGCGCAGCAGAAGGGCTACAAGCTCATCCTCGTGGTCCCGGACAAGATGAGCCGGGAGAAGATCTTCAACCTCAAGGCAATGGGCGCCGAAGTCGTGCTGACCCGCTCCGACGTCGCCAAGGGGCATCCCGACTACTACCAGGACCTCGCCGAGCGCATCGCCGGCGAGACCCCGGGCGCCTATTTCGTCAACCAGTTCGGCAACCCGGACAACCCGGCCGCGCACGAGTTCGGCACCGGTCCGGAGATCCTGCGGCAGATGGCGGAGGTGGGCGGCGTCGACGCCGTGGTCTTCGGCTGCGGCAGTTCCGGCACGATGAGCGGCCTCTCGCGCTGCTTCGCCGAGCACGCGCCGGACATCGAGATGGTGCTGGCCGACCCGGTGGGCTCGATCCTGGCCGAGTACATCAACGAAGGCACGCTGTCCGAGAAGTCGGCGAGCTGGATGGTCGAGGGCATCGGCGAGGACTTCCTGCCGACGATCTCCGACTTTTCACGCGTGAAGAAGGCCTATGCCATCACCGACAAGGAGAGCTTCCTGGCCGGGCGCGAGCTGCTGGCGAAGGAGGGCATCCTCGGTGGCTCCTCCACCGGCACCCTGCTTGCCGCGGCGCTGAAATACTGCCGCGAGCAGACCGAGCCGAAGAAGGTGCTGGTGTTCGTCTGCGACACCGGCAACAAGTACCTGTCGAAGATGTACAACGACTACTGGATGCTCGACAACGGCTTCATCGAGCGCGAGCAGTACGGCGACCTGCGCGACCTGATCCTGCGCCCGTACTCGCAGAAGGACACCGTGGTGGTGGGCCCCGACGACCTGCTGGTCACCGCCTACCAGCGCATGAAGCTGTACGAGATCTCGCAGCTGCCGGTGATGGACGGCGAGCGCCTGTCCGGCATCCTGGACGAATCCGACGTGCTGCTGCATGTCTACGGCGACGAGGCCCGCTTCCGCGACCCGGTGTTCACGGCGATGGTCAGCAAACTCGAGGTCCTGGACGTGAAGTCGCCTGTGGAAGCGCTGCTGCCCGTGTTTGACGGCGGCAAGGTGGCGATCGTGATGGACGGCGATCGTTTCCTGGGGTTGATCACGCGGATCGACCTGCTGAACTGGCTGCGCAGGCGGGTCGCGTAGGCGTGGCGGCTGGGCTGGCGGGAGTCATCCTGCCAGCGATGGCAGCCGCGCTTCAGCGGCGCCAGGAGTCCAGGGTCAGCCGGATCGTTTCCTTGCCGTCTTCCTGCTGGGTGAACCGGACCGGGACGGGGGTCCCGGTCGCGACCCACACGGTCGTGGTCTTGCCGCGCTCGGTCTGGACGTAGCGGGCGGCGGTGACGGTCTTCTTCCCGACCGTCACCTGTTCGGTGCCGGCGCGGCGGAAGTTGCCCGAACGTGCGCGGCCATTCTCGATGACCCGGTATGACGGATTGGCGCGGCCCTGCTCATGGTCGCGAACCAGCGCGAGCTGCAGCAGCAGGCCGTCGATGTCGCCGCGCTGAAGCGCCACAGGACCCGCGCGGCTGGGCTTCACGTCGCCAGTCCATCGAACCTGGCGGTCGCCGGCCCAGCCGTAGCGGGTGGTGACCGCGCGCTGCTGGCCCACGTAGCTGGTGCGATCGCTGCCGCCCAGCGGGATGAAAAGGTCGCCGCGGATGGCGAACACCGTGGCCTGGCTCATCGAAGCGGCCGCGTTGCCGACGGTCATCAGGTACATCCAGTTGTCGCCCTGTTTGCGCAGCGAAGCCTGGGCGCTTGCGGGGATGCCTTTGTAGCGGGCGGAATACTCGGCCTGGAAGGGGGCAACGGGGGTGGCGTGGGCCAACGGCGTAAGCAGGATGGCCAGCAGCAGGGTGGCGGCGGTCAGGAGGGCGTGCTTCAAGCGGGACCTCGGTGGGGTCTGGTTTGGGGCTGGACCGGACAGTACTCCAGCATGGATGAATGTGACATCCTGCTCCGTTCCAGGTACGACCCCGGTGCGGGCAATGAGCTGTGAATCTCCAATACAGTGGCGGATCCGGTGATCGGGATCCGGGAAGACACCTGCCTCCCGCTCCGGATCCTGCTGGTCGCCTACGAGTTCCCGCCAAGTCCCTCGCCGCAGTCCCTGCGTTGGGCCTACCTGAGTGGACGGCTCGCCGAACTGGGCCACGAAGTCCACGTCATGGCGCCCGATATCGGCGGGTCGGGGCGGGGGCTTCCCGAGCTGGGGCCGGGCGTGCGTGTCCATCGCCTGGCGCCCGGTCCAGTGCGCGGCCTGCTCGCACGGCTGGAGCGCCGGCGGCCCTTGGGGCAGGATTCCGGGGAGGGTAGTGCTGGCAGTGCGCCTGATGCCGGCATCGATGATGCAGAAGACGCGTTCGCCCATGCCGGGCCCGTCGAGCCGCCCCGCCTGAACTGGAAGGGTCAGCTGCTGAAGCGCTTCCAGGACGGGGTGTCGTGGCTGCTCTTCCCCGACCTGCGGGGCGAGTGGGCGCGGCCGGCCCTGCGCGCGCTGCCGGGGATTGTCGACCTCGTCCGTCCCGATGTCGTGGTTACCTCGCACGAGCCCGCCACCACCCTGCAGCTGGGCCTGGCGGCGAAGGCGGGGGGCGCGTGCTGGGTGGCTGACCTGGGCGATCCGGTGCTGGCGGCCTATACGCCGCGCCGGTGGCGCAGGCGTGCGGCGGGCCTGGAGCGAAGGGTGCTCCGCGAGGCCGACCATGTGATGGTGACGACGGCCGGAACCCGGGACCTGCTGCGGCAACGCCATGGGGGCGAGGTCCCGATCACCGTGGTGTCGCAGGGCTTCGATGACCTGTCCGCGGCTCCGCCGCAGCAGGGTGCGCCTTCCGGGGGCGTAAGCCCGTTTGAACTGGTGTACTCGGGCAGCTTCTACGCCTTCCGCGACCCCCGGGCGCTGATCGAGGGCGTGCTGCAGGTGGACGGGGTGCGGCTGAACATCGCTTCCGGAAACGTGCCCGACTGGCTGCCGGCGCTGTCCGCCGGACAGCCCGGGAGGCTGCGCCTGCTGGGGCGCGTGCCGCACCGACGCCTGCTGGAGCTGCAGCGCCGGGCGGGCGTGCTGGTGAACATCGCCAATGCCGACCCTGCGCAGATCCCGGGGAAGGTGTACGAGTACTTCGGCGCGTGCCGGCCCGTCCTGCACCTGCAGGCGGAGCAGGGCGACGCCGTGAGCGGGCTGCTAGGCGAACTGCGCCGTGGCGTGGCCTGCGCCGGCGATGCGGAAGCGGTGTCCAGCACGGTGTCGAAGCTTGCAGGCCTGGCCCGCGCAGGGATGCTCGACCAGGGCTTCGACCTGGGCCTTGCGCCCGTGGCCGGATGGGGCTGGACGGCGCTCGCGGAGCGCGTGGAACGCGTCCTGCTGGAGGCCGCGGGGCGCGCTTCTAAGGTGAAAGCAGGCGCAGGTGCTGGTGCTACCATAACTGGTTCGATTCTCGGGATCCGCAGGCACAACGATGGCTAGCTCCGACAAGGCGGCACAACACGGAATGGGAACGCTGGCGATTCATGCCGGCCAGTCACCGGACCCAAGCACGGGTGCCGTGATGACGCCGATCTATGCGACCTCGACCTACGTGCAGTCCAGCCCCGGCGAGCATCAGGGCTTCGAGTATTCTCGCAGCCACAACCCGACCCGCTTCGCCTATGAGCGCTGCGTGGCGGCGCTGGAAGGCGGGACCCGTGGCTTCGCCTTCGCCTCCGGATTGGCCGCGAGCTCGACCGTCCTCGAACTGCTGGATGCCGGCAGCCACGTGATCGCCACCGACGACGTCTACGGCGGCACCTATCGCCTGTTCGAGCGAGTGCGGCGCCGCACGATGGGGCTTGACGCCTCCTGGGTGGACATGGCCGATCCGGCGGCGTTCGAAGCAGCGATCCGCCCGGAAACGAAGATGGTCTGGATCGAGACCCCGACCAACCCGCTGCTGAAGCTGGTGGACATCGCGCAGATCGCGGCGATTGCCCGCAGGCACGGCCTGCTGGTGGTGGTCGACAACACCTTCTGCTCGCCGATCATCCAGCGCCCCCTCGAGCTGGGAGCGGACATCGTCGTGCACTCGGCGACGAAGTACCTCAATGGCCACTCCGACATGGTGGGCGGCATCGCAGTGGTCGGGGACAACCCGGAGCTGGCCGAACAGCTGGCCTTCCTGCAGAACTCCATCGGCGCGGTCCAGGGGCCCTTCGACTCTTTCCTGGCCCTGCGCGGTCTGAAGACCCTGCACCTGCGAATGAAGGCGCACTGCGAGAACGCGCTGGCGCTTGCGCAGTGGCTGGAAACGCATCCGGCGATTGAAAAGGTGGTCTACCCGGGCCTGGCCTCGCATCCCCAGCATGGGCTTGCCAGCCGCCAGATGGACGGTTTCGGCGGCATGGTTTCGATCTATCTCAAGGGCGGGCCGGAAGCGGCCACACGATTCTGCGAGCGCACCCGGCTGTTCGCGCTCGCCGAGTCGCTCGGCGGCGTAGAAAGCCTAGTGAACCATCCCGCGATCATGACCCATGCCTCGGTGCCCGCGGAGATCCGTGCGCGGCTTGGGATCACGGACAACCTGGTGCGGCTGAGCGTTGGCGTGGAGGACTTCGCCGATCTGCAGGCGGACCTTGTGGATGCGTTGAGGCACTGATCCAAGATGCATCCCTACAAATCGACCCAGATCGACAGTTTGGTTCCGGATCTCTGGAAGAGCCTCAGGCATCCAGACTACTGGGCGTATTCCAGCTGGCTGGCCATCGCGACGAAGTACCGTCGCACCAGTCTGGGTATCGTCTGGGCGGTCGCACCGTTCGCCGTCTTCGTGATCGTGCTGGGGAACGTCTACTCGCATCTGATGGACAATCCGCTCACTGAGTTCCTGCCCTATCTCGGGACCGGCTACCTGCTCTGGCGTTTCATGATCCAGGTCATCACCGATGCTGTGGGAACGTTCCACACGCACAAGGCGTTCATCATGGAAGGCAGGGTCCGGCTGACGGACTTCATCCTCAGTTCGTTTGCGAAGGCGGGCTTCCACCTGTTGCTCGGGGGCCTCGTGATGCTGGCGGTATACATCTGGTCTCCGGCCATCCACTTGTCATCGCTTTGGACGTTGTTGCTGACCATGCCGCTGCTAATCGCCAATGTGGCTTGGATCGCTGTGTGCGTGGCAATGCTCGGAGCCCGCGCGCCTGATGTTCAGGAGGCGATCGGCACCGTACTGATCCTGGGCTTGCTGTTGACGCCCATCCTCTGGTCGGTGGAGAAATTTCCCGCAGACACACTGCGTGGCGGGGTTGTGCGGTTCAACCCCGCGTTCCATATGCTCGATGTCGTCCGCGCGCCGTTGCTTGGCAAGATGCCGGAAACGACGTCGATCGTGGTCGTGCTCGTGATGGCGGTGCTCGGCTGGATCGTGGCATCCCTGCTCTACCGCAGGTACGGCCGCTTTGTCGCGCTCTGGATCTGAGCCGTGACCGCCTATCTCTCTGCGACCGACGTGACTTTGAAGGTGCCCCACTTCGTCCAGGGGGAGCGTCCGGCAGGTACGTTCGCGTCCACGCTGTTCGCTGCGATCACCGCGCGCCCGCGGCGCGAGTACCGCGAGATCCTGTCCAACGTCACCTTCCATGCCCGGGAAGGGGATCGCATCGCCGTGATGGGGCGGAACGGCGCAGGAAAGACGACGCTGCTCAGGATGCTGTCGGGTGCCTTCAAACCCACAAGTGGCTACGTCGAGGTCGCAGGAAGCGTGCAGGCGCTCCTCAATCTGAGCCTCGGTTTCCACGTCGATGGCACCGTCCGGGAAAACGTCTTCGTGCGGGCGGCGGCGATGGGCGTCCCCACCCGGCAGGTCGCCCGCGACCTGGACGAGATCCTGCATTTCGCGGGCCTGGAGCATGCCGTCAACCACCGGCTTTCGACGCTGTCGTCGGGCCAGCGGATGCGGTTGGGCTTTGCGCTTTCAACCACCATCCAGCACGACATCATGCTGATGGACGAGTGGTTCGGCGCCGGTGACGCGGAGTTCGTCGACAAGGCGCGCGAACGCATGGTGGGGCGGGTGGCGGGCAGCAAGATCGTCGTGCTGGCCAGCCACAGCTTCCAGATGCTCCGCCGGATCTGCAGCGTCGGGATCGTGCTCGATGCCGGCGAAATGGTCTATTTCGGCCCCATCAACCAGGCGATCGACGAGTACAAGAAGATCTACCAGTCGACGCCGGAGTACATCGCGCGCCGCAAGTTCGAGGCGGAAAACGAAGGACTGGTGACGGAGGGCATCGTCGCGCGGGATGGGGCTGCGCCCGCGCGGCCCAGGGATGGCGATGGAACCGGTTGATGCGCGACACGGCCAGGGAAAGCGCCGGACCTTCAACATCCTGCTGATCGCGTACGAATTCCCTCCCAGCCCCTCCCCGCAGTCGCTGCGCTGGGCCTACCTCGCCGCTGGGCTTGCCGCGCATGGGCACCGGATCCATGTGCTCGCGCCCGAACACCCGGGAAGCAACGAAGGCCTGCCGGGCCTGCCGTGCGGCGTTGTCGTCCATCGTACGTTCGCCGGTCCCGGCATGGGCCTGCTCAACCTGCTGGCCCGGAAGCGACGGTCGCCACAGCGCCGCAGTGGGATGGAGGCGAGCACGGGCAAAGCTGCCTCAGTCCCGCGCCCGGATACGCCTGGCGCGGACGTGGCCGTCCCCGAGCCACTGAACTGGAAGGGGCGTGTGCACAATGCCCTGAGCGGGCTCCGGACGTGGCTGTTCCATGGCGTGCACAGGCTTATCGGCATCGGATTTTTCCCGGACGGCCGCTCGGAGTGGTATCCGTGGGCCCGGAAGGGCTTGGACCGGCTGCTGGCCGCGCAGGGCATCGACCTCGTGGTCAGCTCCCACGAGCCGGCCACCACGCTCTCGCTGGGCCTGCGTGCGAGCCGGAAGGGCTATCCCTGGATCGCGGATCTCGGAGACCCGGTGCTTGCGCCCTATACGCCAGGGCGGTGGCGCCGACGCGCCCTGCGCCTTGAACGCGAGGTATGCGCGTCCGCCGATCTTGTGTGTGTCACCACGGATGCGACTGCCCGGGTGCTGTCGGAGCGCCATGGCATGGGCCGCGACAGGCTGGTCGTGCTGACGCAGGGCTTCGAAGGGCGAAACGGACACGCCGCCGATCCCCCCGTATTCACCGGCGAGCGGACGATGGAGCTGCTGTACACCGGCAGCCTTTACGCATTCAGGAAAATCGGCCCGCTTATCGAGGCGGTCGAGCGCACACCCGGGGTACGGCTCAACATTGCCTCCGTCTCCGTTCCGGAGGACGTGCTTGCCGCCAGCCGGCGCTCAGCCTCGATCCGCCTGCTGGGCTTTCTTCCGCATGCCGAAGCGGTCGAATGGCAGGGGCGGTGTGATGTGCTCGTCAACCTGGCCAACGATAATCCGTGTCAGGTTCCAGGCAAGTTCTACGAGTATCTAGGGGCATGCCGCCCCATCCTGCACATCGGCGATGGCGATGACGCCGCGGCTGAACTGCTGCAGGGCATTCCGCGGGGATGGGTCTGCGGCCAGGATCCGGACCAACTGGCACGCACTTTGCTAGGGCTGCTGGCGGACGCGCGGACGGGCAGGTTCGCCGGGGGCCTGGACCTGTCCGCCGGGGCGGTGGGCGATTACGACTGGACGGTGATTTCAAGCCGTCTGAACGACAGAATGACAACCTTGATTGCGGAGCACGGAAAATGACGGACAGCGATACGCGCGATATCGAGCGGGGGAACCGCGAAACAACGCTTGCAGTAATCGGTCTCGGATACATCGGCCTGCCGACCGCTGCGATGTTTGCCTCCTCGGGCGTCCGCGTGCACGGCGTCGACATCAATCCGGCGACCGTCGACCTGATCAATCAGGGCAAGCCCCACATCGAGGAAGGTGACCTGGATGCGCTGGTCGCCCGGGTCGTCGGGTCGGGGGCGCTGAGTGCCCACCTCGAGCCGGTTCCGGCCGATGCCTACATCATCGCCGTGCCGACGCCGGTCTCCCATGACAGCATCCGTAAGCCGGACCTTTCCTATGTGATGGCCGCGGGCCGCGCCATCGCGCCGCACCTGCGCAAGGGCAACCTGGTCATCCTGGAGTCGACGTCGCCGGTCGGGACGACGGACGAGCTGTGCCGGGTGATGGCCGAACTGCGGCCCGATCTCATTTTCCCGGGCGAGGGTCACGAGGTCGACATCCACATCGCCTACTGCCCCGAGCGCATCATTCCGGGCAAGATGCTCAGGGAGCTGGTCGAGAACGATCGCATCATCGGTGGCATGACCCCGCGCTGCAGCGAGCTGGCGGCCGCGCTCTACGGCAGGTTCGTGAAGGGCGAGTGCCTGCAGACCGACAACCGAACTGCGGAAATGGTGAAGCTGACCGAGAACGCCTATCGCGACGTCAACATTGCGTTCGCCAACGAGCTCTCGATGATCTGCGACCACCTCGGCATCAACGCCTGGGACGTGATCACCTTCTCGAACCGCCACCCGCGGGTCTCGATCCTCAACCCCGGACCGGGCGTGGGTGGGCACTGCATCGCCGTGGATCCGTGGTTCATCGTCGCCAGCAGCCCGGAGCAGGCGAAGCTCATCCATCAGGCGCGACTGGTCAACGACAGCAAGCCCGAGCACGTCATCGCGCAGGTGGAAGAGGCGCTGGCCCGCTCGCCCGATGCCAAGGTGGCCTGTCTCGGCCTGTCGTACAAGCCCGACGTCGACGACTTCCGCGAAAGCCCGGCGCTGGAAATCGCGCTGCGCCTGACGCGCCGCCTCCCGGGACGCGTGCTCTGCGCCGATCCCTACGAGCACGCGCTCGGCAACGCGGGGCACGGCGACGTGAGCCTGGCGATGGTTCCGGCGGAGGAGGCAGTCGCGCAGGCCGACATCGTCCTGATCCTGGTCGGCCACGAGAAGTTCCGCAGCGTGTCGATCCCGGCCGGCAGGCGGGTGATTGATACCGTCGGATTCCTGCGCGCGCCACTGAGCGCGGAGCAAGTACCCCACAGGAGCCGGTAGTGAGCGAGCAGCGACCTGACAACCCACGGGAAGAGTCCGCGGCGCACGAGGCCGAGATCGCTCTTTTCCGCAACCGCCTGTCCGAGCTTGCCTACCTGCTGGGCCTGCACCAGAGCAGCGTGGTGCGCGAACTGGGGAGTGCGCAGGTCGAAGCCATCCGTTCGCTGAAGGGCGCCGCCGCGCTCCCGCGTCGCCTGTGGAACGTGCTTGGTCGCGTGCGGCGTGGGCACGAGCGAAAGGATCTCGGCGAAGAGGCGCTTGCCAGCGTCGTCGACCAAGCGGCGAAGGAGTACCGGGCGCAAGGCTTCGCTGGTGCCGATGCCTTCGTCAGCTCGCAGTTCCTTAACGGGCGCGAGCGGGCCTCCGTCTACGCGGGGCTGGCCACACGGGTGCTGTCCTTGTCGGGGCGGGACGCCGGACGCTTCGGTGACGTGGCGGCATCCTTCGACGCAGCGCCGGGGCGGGCGCTCTGGCTGGCCTTCCTCAAGCAGGATGCCGGGCAGCTGGCACCGGCGGTTGAGGCGTTGGCACGCGTCCCCGGCGGGCACCCGACGACGCCCGGCCAGGATCGGCGGATCGCCCGGATCCGGGGCTATGCCCGCCTCGCGGCGAAACCTCCGTCCATCCCGAGGATGGCCGAAGACCCGGCGCGCGGGCAGGGACGCCAATGCGTGCTCCTCGTCTGGGAAGGTGGGGGGGCAGCCGGCTACGGTGGGCGGGAGCGGGTCGCTCGTTCCGCGGAATACTTGGCCGCGGCCGGTCTGGAGGTCGTGATCGCGGTGCCCGGCGGCGCGGCGCTGGATGCAGGGTTTGTCGAATCGGAGGCGATCCGGCTCTTGCGGATGAAGGCCGGTAGCGCAGCCCGGGCGCCGGACGACCGCATCCAGGCCATGGCCAGGGAACTGGATGCGATCGTAGCCAGCATTGCGCCGACCCTCGTGTACGTCGTGGGCACCTACCGCACGGCATTGCCCGCCCTGCAGGCGGCTCGAGGAGGCGGCCTGCCCCTGATGTACCAGCGGCTCCGCTTTCCGGAGTATGCCGGCGAGGGCCGCGTGGCCGACTGGCGCCTGGGCGGCATGTTCCAGCTTGAGCAGTCGCTCGAAAAACGGGTCTGCGAGCATGCAGACCTTGTGCTGGTAGCCACGAGGAAGCAGGCCGAAGAGGTACGGCGCCGCACCGCCAAGGGCGTGGTCGAGCTCGAGCAGCTTGCCCTTCCCGTGCCTGTAGCCGCAGCCGCGGAGGGGCCTGGCCGCAACTCAGCTCGCCGGCAGCTTGGCCTTCCCGACGATGGCCTGGTCATCGGCTTCCTCCACGAAGGCCATTCCTTTGGCGGGCTGGGCGATCTGGTAAAGGCGTTGGCGCCCCCGGCTCCGGGCGAGGCATGGCAGGGCAGGCTGCTGGTGATCTCCAGCGGCACCCTTCCCGATCGCGACAGGCGACTCCTGAGGCGCCTGCCGGCGCATCGCGTCCAAGTAGTAGAGGCGGAGAGCGACGCCGGGAGCGCCGAATGCATCGCCGCCTGCGACGTCATGGCCTTCCCTTGGCAGGCTACGTCCAAGTCCGACCTGGAATCCTGCCCGGGCCTGCTCCAGGCCATGGCGGCCGGAGTTCCGGTGCTGGTCTCGAGCTCCCACGCCTTCAGCGAAGTCGCGCAGGACGGCGTGAACGCACGGGTGCATGCGGCCGGCAACCCGCAGGCTCTGCGCCGCTGTCTCGAGGATCTCGTAGGCCAGCCGCGCGAAGCGCAGAGGATGGCCGCCGCGGCCCAGGCCATGGCCTCGCGGGAATATTCCTGGCAGGCGTACGCGGACGGCCTGCTCGCATGCTGCCGCCGGGTCGCCGGTGGCGGCGACCCGCTTGAAACCATCGAGGCCGACGGCATCCCCACACAGGGTCACGGCGGCCGGCGGCTTCGCATCGCCGCGATCATGGACGAGTTCACCCATAGCTGCTTCGCGGGCGAATGCGACCTGGTGCAGCTGACACCGGGTGACTGGCACGCGCAGATCAAAGAACTCGAGCCGGACTTCCTCCTCGTCGAGTCGGCATGGCAGGGCCACAACGGCATGTGGGAGAAGCATGTCCCACAGGCGAGCGCGGAGCTCCGCAAGGTGATCGCCTACTGCCGCCGGAAAGGCATCCGCACCGCGTTCTGGAACAAGGAGGATCCGGTCCATTTCTCCCTGTTCCTCGGCGTAGCGGCCCTGGTCGACACTGTGTTCACCACCGACATCGACCGCATCCGGGCCTATCGGCAGAAGCTGGGCCACGACCGGGTCTACCTGCTGCCGTTCGCGGCGCAGCCGCGCGTGCACAATCCCATCGAACGCTACGAGCGTGTCGACGCATTCTGCTTCGCCGGCTCGTACTACGCGAAGTACCCAGAGCGCCGTCGCGACTTCGAACAACTGGTCGCCGCCGCCAGGGCCCTGGGGCGGGTGGAGATCTACGACCGCAACCACGGCAAGCAGGATCCGGGACTGGTGTTCCCTCCCGAGTACCAGGACATGGTCGTGGGAACCCTGCCCGTGTCCGAGATCGACCGGGCCTACAAGGGCTACCGCTACGGAATCAGCGTCAACACAGTCAAGCAGTCGCAGAGCATGTTCGCGCGGCGCGCCTTCGAGCTGCTGGCGTGCAATACCGTCACCATCAGCAACTTCTCGCGCGGACTGAAGCTCATGCTCGGCGACCTCGTGGTCTGCGGCGACGGCGCCAGTAGTATCGAGACGCTGCTGCGCAGGCGTATCGGCAGCGAAAAGGACGCAAGGCGGTTCCGGCTGGCTGGGCTGCGCAAGGTCATGGACCAGCACACCTATGCGCATCGCATGGCCTACCTCGCCGGCAAGGTGTTGGGCCGCCACACCGATGTTTCAGAGCCGCAGCTGGTGGTCGCGTGCAGGATCGATGACCAGGCCGACGTGGACCGGGCCATGCAGGTCTTTGACGCGCAGTCAGCCGGATCGCGGACGCTGGTCCTGGTGGTGTCCGACGGTCTGCTGCCCGAGGTTCCCGTGCGCAGCGACGTCAGCGTGCTTACGTGCCACCAGGCGGCCGACATCGACCCCGCGAGGAAGTGGCCCCTCGCCTGGTTCACGGTACTGGATTGCCGGGACCATTACGCAGCCCACTACCTCAAGGACCTGCAGCTGGCGATCGGCTATGCGGGCACGGCCGTGGTTGGCAAGTTTGCCCATTACGAGCGTGGCGCCGACAGTATCGGTCTTGTCAACGAGGGCGCGCAGTATCGTCATCACGATATCGCCTGGCCCCTGCGCCACTCACTGGTTAGCGCACCGGTGCTGGAAGGAGCCATGCTCGCGGACCTCGTGGAGCCCGGATTCCGGACGGCGCCGATCTCCGGCCTGGCCATCGACGAGTTCAACTACTGCCGGGATGGCGCAGGTGCCAGCGAGGCCGCGGCCGAGGTCAGTTCCACGATGGCCATCGACGAGGGCATCGGCATGGAAACCCTTTTGGAGCTGTCAGAGCCCTCGGAGTCCGGCGCCGACGATGCTTCACTGGCCGACCTTCCTGGCTTCCACGGCGCCGCGCTGCAGAAGCTGTTCACGCCCTCGGCCCACGCCGACGGCCTGATGCAGGTGTCGCACTCGCTGGAAGGCGTGGTGATCGACTCGAGGCTGCCCGCCAAGCGGCACGCCTACGCCTATGCCAACCGGCTCTTCAAGCCGGCCGAACTTGTGGACGACGGATTCGCCAGATTCCAGCTGGTGACCGAGGCCGGGCTGTACCTGAACGCCGTGGTCGTCTATCTGGATTCGGCGAAGAACAAGCTCGCGCACGCCATCGTCTCTTCCGACACCAACCAGTCGCTGCCGGTGCCGCCCGCCACCGCCTGGATCCGGTTCGGACTCCGTGTCCTCGGTTCGGGCGAAACTACCGTGAAGGCCCTGATGCGGGGCGCGATGGCGCCGGTGATGGACCGGATCATCGGCCGCGGCGACGCGCTCCTGATCACCAAGGACTACCCGCGCTACGACGACCTGTACCGCTATGGCTTCGTGCACAAGCGGATCCTGGCCTATGCCGAGGCGGATTGCCGCGTGGACGTGTTCCGTTTCAGCAATGCGCCGCTTCACTTCGACGAGTTCGAGGGCGTGAACGTGGTCGCGGGCCAGGCCGAGCACCTGCGGATGCTGGTCGAGGACGGCGCCTACCGAACCATCCTCGTGCACGCGATGGATCCGCTGATGTGGGAGCACGTGAAGCCGCTGCTCGAAACCCGGCGCGTGGTGGTGTGGATCCATGGCGCCGAGATCCAGCCCTGGTTCCGCAGACTGTCCAACTTCGGCTCCGACCCCGCGGCCCAGGACATGGCGCGCCGCGCCAGCGGCAAGCGCATGGCCATGTGGGAAGACGCCCTCAGGCATCCGCACCCGAACCTCCGCGTCGTGTTCGTGTCCAGGTACCTCGCCGGCCAGGCGCTCTGCGACCTCGGCATCGATCTGCCCGAAGGGCAGGTGCACGTGATCCCGAACTTCGTCGACGGCGACCTGTTCCGCCACGAGCCGAAGGATCCCGGCCAGCGCAAGCGCATCCTCTCGATACGCCCCTTCGCCTCCCACGTCTACGCCAACGACCTCACCGTGGAGGCGATCCGGCTGCTGTCGGCGGAACCGTTCTTCGACGCGCTCGAGTTCACGATCGTCGGCGATGGGCCGCTGTTCGACCAGACCGTCGAGCCGCTGCGCGCGTATCCGAACGTGCGGCTGGAGAAGCGCTTCCTTTCCCAGGTCGAGATAGCGGCCCTCCATCGCGAGCACGGCGTGTTCCTGGTGCCGTCGCGGATGGACAGCCAGGGCGTGTCCCGCGACGAGGCCATGGCCTCGGGCCTGGTCCCGGTGACCTCCCGGGTGGCGGCCATCCCCGAGTTCGTGGACGAGCGCTGCGCGTTCATGGCGGAGCCGGAGGATGGCGCAGGGCTGGCCGCGGCCATCGCCAAGCTCTGGGCTGATCCGGACTTGTTCCAGCGGATGTCGGCGGCGGCCGCGGCTCATGTCCGCGGCATCTCGGACAGAGCGCACACGATCGGCAAGGAGCTGGTCCTTGTCCATGGCGGCCAGCTGCCGGGCGCGAGGGCGCCTGCCCCGGAATCGCGGCCCCTCCGCCGCATCGCCATCTACGGCGACGTGAACCTCAACATCACCGATGGCTCCGCCATCTGGGCGGCTTCGCTGGCCGAAGTGCTTGCGGGGATGCCCGAAGTGCAGGCCACGCTGTACCTGAAGGCGAGGGTGGTGCAGTCGCGCATCATCGCGCCGCTCCTCAGCCTGGCGGGCCTGCGGATCGTCGAGCCCGAGGAGAGGGCGCTGGTGCCTGCCGCCGCGCTGGATGCCATCGAACGCGACGACGGGGAACGGCGCTATGACGCGGTCATCCTGCGCGGCGTGGACCTGTGCGAGGAAGCCTCCAGGCGTCTGGGCCTGCACGGGCGCCTGTGGGTCTACCTGACGGACGTCCCGCAAACGCCGGAACAAGCCACCCCGGAAATTGCCGAAAGGGTCTCGCGCATCATTGACGCAGCCGGCGTCGTGCTGTGCCAGACGCCGCAGTTCAGGGAGTACATGGAGGGCTGGATTCCTGCGGCCGCGGGCAAGACCCGGCTGCTTCCGCCGATGGTTCCGCCCGAAGGGCCAATCCGGCCGCGGCCCGGGGACGACAGGCTAAACGTCGTCTACGCGGGCAAGTTCGCTCCAGCCTGGGGTGTCAGGGAGATGCTGGACGGCGTGGCCAGCCTGCGTGCCCAAGGCCGCGCCGTCGTCCTCCACGTCTATGGCGACAAGATCCACAACCCGGCCGACGACCCGGAGTTCCGGGAGGAGATCGCGCGCCGGCTGGGGGGCGACGAGGGCGTGATCTGGCACGGCGCCGTCGAACGTAGCCAGCTCCTTGCAGAGCTGTCGCGGATGGACGTGGGCTGGGCCTGGCGGCACGCCTCTCTCGAGGCCGGTACCCATGAGCTGTCGACCAAGCTGCTTGAGTATGCCAGTGCGCACGTGCCACCGATCATGGCGCGCAACGCCGTGAACCTGTCCGTGTTCGGCGATGACTATCCCCTGTATGCAGATACCCCCGAAGAGGCCGTTGCCCTGCTCGCCATGCTGGAATCGGAACCCGGATTGCGCGAGGCCGCCGTGGCATTGGCAGCCGCAGTGTCGCGGAAGTTCGACTTCGATTCCGTCCGCGAATCCATCCGCGCCCAGGGCTTGGTCAACCAGCCAGTCCATGGAACCCATTACGCCCACCAACCCACATCGCACCCAGAGGTAATGACATGAAGAAGCTCATACTCATCGCGGCGTTGCCGCTGCTGTTCTCCGCCTGCAAGCAGCCGGAGCCGCCGGCATCGGTCACAGAGACGCCTTCAGTGGAAAGCGCGTCGCAGCCCGGGGTCCGTGCCGACCTGCCGAAGGGCATCGTACTCAACGTGCCGTACACGCTGGTCAGCGATGAGTGGATTGAGGAAGAGGGCGCACGCAAGAGGAAGACTGTCATCGAATTCGAGCAGTCCGACGCGGGAGCGATTGGCCAGCAGGTCACCGACAGCATGGTCGCGGCGCGCTACCGGCTGACCGGGTCGTCGGAAACGCGCGGTGGCACGCGATTCAATTTCCGTGGCGACCCGGGGCTGCGCGTGAGCATCCTCGTGCGTCCACGGGGCGCTGTCGGACTCCAGAACAGCAAGTCGACGGGCAATATCGAGGTCGCTTACACGGAGCCCAGCGGAACCGAAGCCGAAGTTGGACAGGACTCCAACTGAAGTGCAGAAGCCGGACGTTTCGGTGGAGGGTTTCCAGTGGCCAGACGCGTTCAGGGAGCGCGTCGAAGCCTTCCGCCGCAGCAATGCCGCGCTGCGCGCAGGTCGCGATCTGGTCGATGGGGGGATCTACCGCTTCCGCGCCTTCGAACCGGTGGTGATCGACCTGTTCGCCGACTGGACCGCGAACCCGTTGGGGAACCGGAGCTGGCAATGGCATTCAGCGTCGTTCAACTTCATGTCATGGCTGATCGCCGTGCACGCGGTGACCGGCGACCAACGCGCGCTCGACCACGCGGCCCGGGCGATCGAGACATGGCATCGCCAGTTCGTCGTCGCCGACAGCGACTATGAGTTCGCCTGGCACGACCATGCCACCTCCAACCGGATCATGGCCGTCCTGTCGCTGCTCTGCCACCTGGATGAACACCCCGGGAAGTTCGACCTGAATGTCCTGATCCCGGAATTCCTGGCTGCGCACGGTGACCGTCTGTGCTTGGAGGAGATGTACTCCAAGCACACCAATCACGGCATTGACCAGTCGCGTGCGCTGCTGTTGCTTGCGACGTGCGCACCGTGGCTGGAGGGCGCCTCGCGCTGGAGCCAAGTGGCGCTGGCCAGGCTGGAGGACGAGCTCGGCCACGCCTTTGCTGCGGACGGCGGTCATGTCGAGAACAGCCCCGGCTACCACCAGTTCGTCAGCAAATTGTTCGCGGACGTGCTGCAGACTTTCGGGGATACGCTTGATGCGCCCTTCCGCGACCGGCTGCGAGGCAAGCTGGTCGAGGCGGCCCGCTTTATGGCATGGATCGTCCGGCCCGACGGCCGATTGCCGTTGATTGGCGACACCGAATGCAAGCCAGCAGTCAATGTCTATCAGCCCCTAGAGGGGACCGGCGAGTACTCGCACGTGCAGTGGGTCTGCAGCAGGGGGCGTTCGGGCACCAGGCCGGAAGGCTGGTCACGGCTGTTCCCGGATGCCGGCTATTTCGTCGCGCGCAACGACTGGGAGTCAGCGGAAGCGCCCGGTGAAGCCCTCCACCTCGTGTTCCGCTGCGGGCAGCTTTCCGAGTACCACCGCCACGACGACGACCTGTCGCTGACGCTCTGGTGGGGAAACGACTGGCTCCTGGATGGCGGCGGGTACTCCTACGTCGAGAGGCATCCGGTCCGTCGTTACCTGCGGTCAAAATGGGGGCATAACGTCGTCGTGGTCGACGACGGCAACTATGCTTGGACCCGCCCGGGCGCCGCCGCGCCAGGCAGCCTCGTGCAGGTGGACGACGAAGCCACGAGGCCCGTCGTGAAAGGCGAGACCGAATCGTACCCGGGCTTGCACGCCGTCCGCGAAGTCGCGGTCGAGGACAAGGGGATGCGCTTCGAGGTGACCGATCGGTTGTCTGCGCGGGATGGCGAAGGCAGCGTCCGAAAGTTCGTCAGCCTGTGGCACGTTCCCGCCGATAAGACGATCAGTATCGAAGGCCAGTCGGTGCGGCTCTCCGATGCCGAGTTTATGCGCGAAATTGTGATTCGAAACCTCGGTGAGCCCTTCGACCGCATAGACATTCTCGAGGCGTTCCCGAACGGCGATACCCCAGTCTGGTCCAGGGAGCTCAACAGGTTCGAACGATGCAAGCTCATCGTGTTCGAGCGGTTGTGCGAACATTTCGAAAGCCGACTGGAGTTCCACCTCAAGGACGTCAGGCCAGAACACCATGATGTGGGAACCGTCAATGCGAGGCCACGGGGACTGCTCCGAAGCTACGGCCTCGCCCCGGCGGGATGGTGGCCCCAGCAGGGAGAGCATCACGGGCGCAAGATCAGCTCGCGTCTTACACAGATTGGCAAGGATGGAGTGTCCGGCGATGCTTTCGTGGAGGGGCTGCTCGCCATGGCAGTGGTCAGGCAGGGCCGCCATGGTCCCACCCTGCACCTGTCGAGCTCGGGCAATCCGGATGCGGCGCTGGTCGAGCCACGCCTCAGGGCCGCGATGGGGATGCTGTGGGCAGGCGAGGTCTATCTGCCTGCGTCGGTGCAGCGCGTAATCCGGGGTTGGCCGGCAGAAGATCGGTTCCTGTTCATTGATGCCGTACACCTGCTTCACGCGGGCGCGAAGCCCGGCGCGGAGATGTTCAATACCGTGATCAACAGCAGCCAGGGCCAGTACCAGGACGTGTTCTGGCGTGGGGACAAGAATGCGGTGCGCGTCCTCGTCCTGCGGGAACCCGTGGACGCAGCATTGAATGCGATGGCGCAAGCCCGTCCCTCGGCTGGCTGGCGCCACGCCGCGGATGCGGAAGCCGCGCTCGCGCGCCAGGTCCAGAGGCTGAAGCGCTTTTCCGTCTGGGCAGTCCGGCAGAAGTTCGCGCTGGAATTCCGGATCGAGGACTTCAGCCAGGCCCCGGGGCCGGTGCTCGACCGGATTGGCAGCCTGTGCGGCGCGATGCCGGACATGCACGCCCTGACGGCACTCCCACCGATCGAACCGCTGTCTGCGGCCCAGACGGATTCCGAGCTGGGGTCCATCCACGGCATACCGGTGCGCGAAATGCTGGCTGAGCGCCTGTCCGATGTCAGGAAACGCCTCGGGTACGCATGACCCAGCAAGCCGCGACGAAATGATGAAGCAATGATGCTGCGTTTGCAGAAGAAAGCTGGCGGAGCCAGCCCTCGGGGAACTTGATGGATATTGGAAAAGCTCACAGAGCAGGTTACAGGCCGGAGATCGACGGCCTTCGTGCAGTCGCCGTGGCAGCCGTGGTCATTTACCACATCAACAAGACCTGGCTGCCGGGCGGCTATGTCGGCGTCGACATCTTCTTCGTGATCTCGGGCTTCCTGATCACGTCGATCATCTGGCGCCAACTCCAGGATGGGACGTTCTCGCTGGCGGATTTCTACCTCCGCCGGATCCGTCGGATCATCCCGGTGATGCTCGTGGTGGTAGCTGCAACGCTGCTTGCGGGCGCCTTCCTGTTGTTGCCTGATGCGCTCGGGCGGCTGTCGCTCTCGTCGATTTTTTCCGTGGTTTCAGCGGCGAATATCTATTTCTGGCGCTATCTGGACGATGACTACTTCGCCGATGCCAGCGACCAGGAGCCGCTGCTGCACCTGTGGTCGCTTGGTGTGGAGGAGCAGTTCTACCTGGTCTGGCCACTCCTGCTGCTGTTGGTGACCGTGGGCCGGAAGAACCGGATCGCCCTGGCGATCCTTGGGGCGGTGGTCATCGCGGTCGCATCTTTTGCACTTGCCGAAGCGACCAACGAAACGGACCCGAAGTTCAGCTACTTCATGCTGCCGGCCCGTGCCGGCGAGCTGATGATCGGCGCGTTGCTCGCCCTGTCACTGAGGCGGGAGCGCGGAGCAGGCTGGCTGCAGAAGCCGCTCGTTGCGGAGGGCGTTGGCATCGCCGGCCTGAGTGCGATTGCCTACTCAGTGTTCTACCTCGATGACCTGTCGCCCTTCCCCGGCCTCAATGCACTTTATCCGTGTGTGGGTGCCGCGCTGGTCATCCTGGCCGGTACCCGCTCACGCCTCCTGCAGTGGCTGCTGGCCAACAAACCGATGGTGTGGATTGGCCTGATTTCATACTCCCTCTATCTGTGGCACTGGCCGATCCTGGCATTCATCCGCTACTACTACGGAGCAGTCGCCATCACGCATGCGGTCCTCGCGGTCGCTGCCATGCTCGTGCTGTCCTTCCTTTCATACCGGTACGTCGAGGGTCCAACGAGGCGGATTCGCTGGCGGGGGAAGTGGCAGGTGTTGTTCCTGCTCCTGCTGCCTGCCTCGCTTGTGCTGGTTCCGGCCGCCTACTTCGTAAAGACAGATGGACTGAAAGCGAGGATCGAGTCTTCGGCAGGGTTCAAGCGTCTGGAGGAGGAGACCGCTGCGGCCTTTAACTTCGACTACAACTGCCAGCTGTCGAAGCACGTTCCCGGCATCCTGTCAGAGCCGAGATGCCTCATCGGCTCGGATAGTCCCGAGGAAGGATCGCCGAGGATCCTGCTATGGGGGGACTCGCACGCCTCCCACCATATCGGTGCGCTGGATATCATTGGCAAGCATGCCGGTCTGCAAATCAGAAACGCCTCGCATTCCTCATGCCCGCCCGTATTCGGCGGCGACTACGGCTATGGAAGGTACAAGGCCGGCTGCGCGGCGTTCCGGCCGTACATCCGGGAGCACGTGCTGAACAATGAGTTTGACGTCGTGATCTTCGGCGCCAGTTGGTCGTCCTACGATAAGGTTCCGGGATTCCATGATGATCTGCTCGCCACGATCGCCGAAGTGAGGGCAACGGGAGCCAGGGTAGTGCTGCTGGGCCGGGTGCCGACGCTGGCCTCGTACAACCGCGAATGCGACCAGCGCTGGGCCAGGCTTGGCGGCTCCACCTCATGCAGCAATCAGAACGTCCGGAATAAGGGGCTGGCCGTCAACAACTACCTGGCCGGTCTCGCGAGCCAGGACAGCGACATGGCCTATTTGGATGTCGGTTCGGCGATCTGCAATGCGGACTGGTGTCCAGCTTATCTCGGTGGGCATCCCATCTACTTCGATAGAGCGCATCTGAGCATGCGCGGCTCGTGGCGGATCGGAGAACATCTCATTGCCACCGGGCAGGCCAAGGACTGGATCAAAGCCATCTCCGGAAGCACAGCAGGATGGAAAGGCCCGGACGGCGGCGGCAACCATGAGTGGCGGAGATTGCCTGCGCCCTTGGAGCTGCCGGCAGCCGACGCTGCGGACAAGCAGCTGCTGGCTGGGATTGCGCTGGGGGTGCCCTATGATGTCGTCAGCGATGAAGCGGCTGAGGAAGGCGCTGAACGTACACGAAAGATCGTGATCGAATTCGAGCAGGTGGACGCCCGCCTGATCGGGTCTGAGCTCGCGGTGCGCATGGGAACAGCAGGTTTCCGCCAGACCGGCTCATCGAACGTCAGGGGTGGTCAGCGCTTCAACTTCCGTGCGGATGACGGCGTGCGTGCCACGATTTTGGTGCGTCCGCGTGGTGCCGTTGATTTGCGCAGCGATCGAGCCATGGGCAGCATGGAGGTCATTCATACGCGTAACAGCGGGCGATAAGCCGCACAACTTTTTGTTGAAATAAGTCATTCGCGTCTCTATCGGGCGCTCCCACGAACTGGAGTATCGGTGCGCGGGCAACGGAGAGCTGTGTCGATGGCCGTCCCGGAAACAGCGTTAGTGCGGGGATGGGGTTGGGCGGGCTGCAACCGTCTCGGCAGCAAGGCCCGCCATCACCCAGCCCACAAGTATGGTCCAGTGCATGTAGCGGAAGCTTTCAATGGGCGAGGTGAAGAACAGCGAGAACGCAAGCCCAACTGAACTCAGTCCCATGAACACTAGCAGGCTGGGCGCTCCAGGCCCTGGGTTGATGACCCTGACAAGTCCGATAGCTCCGCCCACCAATGTGATGAATAGCCAGAAGGCCGGGTGGTAGATCGGTGCTAGGCGAGGGCTAAGAAAAACTTTGCGCATGGCGTACTGCCATGATTCGGGGTTAAGCGTTTCTGGAAACGCGAACTCTCTGTTCATAACGTAACTGCGGTACACCCACATTTTGCTATTGCATAGCCTCAACAAGCACACGAACGCCTGTGTCCGGTGTTTTAGGTACGCGATCGGATACTTTTTGACTAAGCCCCTGTGGATTCGCTGAACGCCTTCAGCATCGTGTTCCAGAGAATCCACGCGCAATGAAAAGGGTGTGTGGGGTTTTTTGCTTGTCCTGATGACGCGACCCGCGGCCGATGGTGTATATGTTGAGTAGATTCGGTTAAGGAATTGCTCTGGCTCGTCGGTCACCTCTGCGGGATCTGCCAGCACAAGAGCAGCTGCATTCTCTGCATCGCCTGAGTAGACAATAATTCCCGCGATATCGTACAAATAGATGGCAGTGGTTGGATGCGCGGGCGTTGCGATCAGGCTGTTGGCGAATGAAATGCAAAAGAACAGCGCGAATGCAATGATGACCCCTATCGTTGATGCGGCCAGCAGTCGTCCCCACTGCGCCATGTGCGGCGAAAGTTGAAGATAGGTTGCCCCAGCCAAGAGGCCGGCGGTGGCTGCCATTGCATTGTGCCGGAAGGCGATAGCCGCCAAGCAGAACAGCATTACGATTAGGCTTTGTCTGAAACGTGCCTCGGCAGTTGTGCTGTTGCGCATGCGGAACAGGTGCGCGAGCGCAAGCAACAGCAATGTGGATGCCCAAACATCTTTCCAGATCATCCCGGTGAGGGTCATCACTGGTGGGAACAGACTGAAAGCGACGGTGACCAGCCAGCGAGGGAATCTAGCGGACAAGTTGGGGAAAGCGTACGCGCAGAGCGAGGAGCACGCATAGGCGAACAGCATGGCTTGCGCCAACAGCATCCCTGCGGAACCGCTTATGATTCGATCGAGAACGCTCCAAATCACCGCCATGAGCGGCGGATGCCAGTCGTTGAATTCGAAAGAGCGTGCCTGCTGCAGAGAGGCAATGCTGTCGTTTGACATGATGCCCGGGTCAAACAGGAACACGATAAACGCGCTTACTGCTATCCAGGCAAAGGAAACCTTCGTGGTTGCTTCTTTCGGCTGCGTGGGCGAGGCGATGTGCGGCGCAATCATGGGCATATCCGTATAAGCACGAAGTAGGTCAAGGGCTGCGCTTGAAGATAATGAATCGTGAGGCCACGAATTTGCACACCATGCTGATTAGCGCGGTTGCAACGTATGCCAAGTGATAGTTATCCGAGATTCGGTTCAGCTGGGAGAAGAGCACAACTTCCACTGCCCTGAACACAAGGATGGACGGAAAGAACTTCGCCGCCTCGAGCAGGATGGTGCCTTTGGTGCCTTGGAACACATAGTGGCGACAACCAAAAAAGTTCAGTACAGAACAGATGAGAATCGCGAGCGTGTAGGCTCCTTCGACTGCTATTCTCATGCCTTCGTGCAGTATGAAAGTCAGAAGATAGCCTAATACGAAGCTGACGATGGAAAGGATTCCCATGCGGAAGCCCTCGCCGGCGAGTTTTTTCAACATGTTGATTTTGGCCTCTTTCGAGACATGGTCATGTCGCAACACCGTCAATAGGTTTCTCGCCCCGGATGCCGACGACCCGGGCGGGAACACCCATCGCGATGGAAAAGGGCGGGATGTCGCGGGTCACGACCGCGCCGGCGGCGATCACCGAACCGCGGCCGATGGTCACGCCGCGCATGACCTTGACCCCGCAGCCGCACCACACGTCCTCTTCGAGCGTGATAGGTGATGCGCGCTTGCCCTGCGTCCAGATGGGGGTGTTACGGTCGTCGAACATGTGGTCTTCGCTGATGAACGAGCAGCCGTGTGCGATGCGGCAGTGGTCGCCGATGCTCAGCCCGCCAAATCCATCCAGGAAGACGCCTTCGTTGATCGTCACGTGGCGGCCGATGCGCACGCCCTCGGGAAACCAGACCGTCACGCCGTCCTTGATTTTCCAGCTTCCGATCCTTGCGACGAACAGCTTCAGGACGAGATAGCGCAGGCCATCGCCAAGCGGCGGCGGCAGGTACTTCACCAGTCCGTACAGGGTGAAGAACGTCCCGGCGCGGAGGTAGGCGGTCAGCGGGTAGCGCATGGTCAGTCGCGCTGGGCGATGCAGATGACCGAAAGTCCCAGCGGCGGGCCGGTGACCCGATCGAGCATCCGGAGGAAGGGAATGGCCTTGCGGATGCGCTGGATCTGCTTGATGGAGAACGTCCGTGAGAAGTTCTCGCTGCGCTTGAGGATCCTGGACTTGAGGAAGTAGGGCGGTACGCCGGCCAGGTTCATGTACCTGCAGCTGAGCACGCGCAGGCCCGCTGCCTCGACGGAGCTGCGCAGGCTTCGTGTGCTGTAGCGGCGGAAATGTCCGGAGGCCTCGTCGACGGGGCCGTACAGCCAGGACAGCGCCGGAACCTTGATGTAGACCTTGCCGCCCGGCGGCAGCGCTTCGCGGAACTGGGACAGGACGGCCACGTCGTCGGGCAGGTGCTCGAGCACGTCGAGCGTAAAGATGCTCTTCGCGCCGAAGGCGGCGATTTCCGCCCGGCAATCCTTGAGATCGACCTCCCTGACCTCGACATCGTCGCGCGCAGCGAACCGGCGGCCCAGTACGGCGAGGTTTTCCTGGCCACCCTCCAGAAGCAGCAGCGGGGAGACGGCGTGGGACAGGATTTCGGAGAAATGCCCGATGCCTGCGCCGGCGTCGACGGCGGGGCCGTCCAGGCGGGGTCCGAACATGTCCAGCGCCCAGGCATAGTAGGCGTCGAGGTGCGCCATCCGCTCCTGCGCCTGATGGTGCTCGGGGTTGCTCTTCCACTCGAACCCGTCGGAACTCATATGTTGCTTCGCTTGTCGATCATGTCGGCCAGCACCGCGAAGATGCTCACGTTCAAGCACATTGTGAGGAGAACCAGCGACTTCTCGGTCATGTCCTGGAGGATCAAGGCGTCATAGCCAAGGCTGATGCCGCTGGCGATCAGCAGCAGCAGGATGATCGGCGTGAGGATCCGCAGCGGTGCGAAGTACATTCCGGTGCGCCCGATGATCTGGACGAACCGCAGCGTGTCCTTGATCGGCTGGATCTTCGAGCTTCCCTTGCGGGCGAAGTAGTCGATGGGCTCGTAATGCACGCGGAAGTTGTTGCGCAGGGCCGAGATCGTGATCGTAATCGTGAAGCTGAAGCCGTTGGGCAGGATGCGGACGAACTTTTGCGCCATGTCCTTGCGGAACACGCGCATCCCGGAGTTGATGTCGGGAATCTTCTGGTTGACGATCCAGTTGATCCAGCGGTGCAGGAAGAACTTGGGGATCTTGCGAAGCGTCGAGTAGGTGACGTTGGTGCCGGTGCGGGCGCCGACGACCATGTCGAAGCCCTCGGCCAGCCCGATCAGCTTCGGCAGGTCGTGGATCGGGTAGGTGCCGTCGGCGTCGATGATCGCGATCAGCTCGGAGTCCGCGTGGCGCATGCCGGTCTTGAGCGCGGCGCCGTAGCCCCGGTTGCGGTCGTGCCGCACGACCCGCAGGCGCGGGAAGCCGGCCTTGAGCGCTTCGAGCCGCTCCAGCGTCCGGTCGGTCGAACCGTCCTCGATGGCGATGATTTCGTAGTGGTCGAGGACGGACAGCGCGCCATCTAGCTTCTGGATGGTCTCGTCGATCGCATTTTCCTCGTTGTAGCAGGGCACGAGGACGCTGACGACTGGGGCGGACTTGATGGACATGGAGGATCTCGGAAGCTGGGAAAGGAAGTTGTTACGGCAGGATGCGTCGCCCGGTGGCGGGTCAGGCGATGGTGATGGTCCTTGCCGCGAGCGCCTCGGCGATGCGGCGGCTGGCCTGGCCGTCGCCATAGGGATTGTGCGCCCGGGCCATGGACTGATACGCATCGGCGTCGTCCAGCAGCTGGTTGGCATGCTGGATGATCCGCGCCGCGTCCGTTCCCACCAGGCGGACGGTGCCGGCATCCACCGCTTCCGGACGCTCGGTGGTGTTCCGCATCACCAGGACGGGCTTGCCAAGCGACGGCGCCTCTTCCTGCACACCACCCGAGTCCGTGACGATGAGGTACGAACGGGACATCAGGTACACGAAGGGCAGGTAGTTCAGCGGTTCGATCAGGTGTATGTCCGGCTGGTCGGACAGGATCCTGCGCACCGGCTCCTGCACGTTCGGGTTCAGGTGCACCGGGTAGACGACCTGAGTGTCGCCGCGGCTGGCGATCGCCTTGAGCGCCTGGCAGATCTGCTCAAAGCCGTCGCCGAAGTTCTCCCGCCGGTGTCCGGTCACCAGGACCAGCCGCTTGCCGGGGTCGAGGAAGGGGAACTCCGAACTCAGCGATGCTTCCAGTTCGGGCGAGTTGCGGATCTTTTCGACCACCGACAGCAGCGCGTCGATCACGGTATTGCCGGTGGTGTGGATGGTGTCTTCCGCCACACCTTCCCGCAGCAGGTTGCGGCGGGACTGCTCCGTGGGGGCAAAGTGCAGGGTGCCCAGGGCCCCGGTCAGCTTGCGGTTCGCTTCCTCCGGCCAGGGTGAATAGAGGTTGCCGGTGCGCAGCCCGGCCTCGACATGGCCGACCGCCGTGCGGTTGTAGAACGCCGCGAGCGAAGTCGCCATGGTGGTCGTCGTGTCCCCATGCACAAGCACAATGTCGGGCGTGTGGCGTGCGATCACCTCGTCCATGCCGGTCAGGATCCTCGAGGTCAGCCCGGCCAGCGTCTGCCCCGGCTGCATGATGTCCAGGTCTTCATCGGGGACGATTTCGAACAGTTCGAGCACCTGGTCCAGCATTTCCCGGTGCTGCGCCGTCACGGCGACGAGGGTCTGGATGCCCGGGGTCGCTTTCAGCGCTTCTACCACGGGGGCCATCTTGATCGCCTCCGGACGCGTACCGAAGACGACCATGATCTTGAGCTTGGCTTGGGGCATGGAGTTAATTCCTTTGCAATGCCGGTGGTCAAAGCGCCGCTTCCAGGTCGGGCAGCACCTGGAACAGGTCGCCCACCAGGCCGATGTCGGCGATCTCGAAGATGGCGGCGTCCGGATCCTTGTTGATCGCGACGATGGTGCCGGCATCCTTGATGCCGGTCAGGTGCTGGATCGCGCCGCTGATGCCGATCGCGACGTACAGCTCAGGGGCGATGATCTTGCCGGTCTGGCCGACCTGCATCTCGTTGGGGCAGTAGCCGGCGTCGACCGCCGCGCGCGAGGCGCCCACGGCTGCGCCGAGCTTGTCGGCGAACTTGTAGATGACGTCGAAGTTCTCGGCTGAACCCACGCCGCGGCCGCCCGACACCACGCGCTTCGCGCTCTGCAGGTCGGGGCGGTCGGAGCTGCCGGCGGCCAGGCCGACGTAGCGGGTGTGGCCGGGCAGGTCGGCGTCGACGCTGGCGGCCTCGACGGTGGCGCTGCCGCCCTTGCCGGCTTCCTTCCACGACGCGGTGCGCACGGTGGCGACCACGGTCTGGCCGGTCGGTGCCTCGACGGTGACGATCGCGTTGCCGGCATAGATCGGGCGCTTGAAGGTGTATTCGCCCTCGACCGACATCAGGTCCGACACCTGCGGTACGCCCAGCAGGGCGGCCACGCAGGGCATCAGGTCCTTGCCGAAAGTGGAGCTGGGGCCGAAGACGTGGCTGTAGCCGTCGGCCAGCTTCGCCACCTGCGGCGCCAGTACCTGGGCGATCGGGTTGGCGTTGGCGTCATTGGCCACGGTCAGCACGCGGGAGACGCCGGCGATCTGCGCGGCTTCGGCGGCCACGGCGGCGGGGTCGCCCGCGAGCACCACCACATCGATGGTCTCGGGCGACAGCGCCTGCGCGGCGGTGACGCACTTGGCGGTGGAGCCGTTGAGCTTGCCGTCCATGTGTTCGGCGACGATCAGTACCTTGGCCATCAGAGCAGCCCCTTGTCCTTGAGTGCGGCGACGAGCTCGGCCGCGTCCTTCACCATCACGCCCTTGCTGCGCTTCGCGGGCGCGGCGTGCTGCGTGGTCTTGAGTCCGTTGCCGGCTTCGACGCCGAGGTCGGCCCAGGCGATGGACTCCATCGGCTTGGACTTGGCCTTCATGATATCGGGCAGCTTGATGAAGCGCGGCTCGTTGAGGCGCAGGTCGGTGGTGACCACCGCAGGCAGGTCGACCTCGAGCGTTTCCAGCCCGGCGTCGACCTCGCGTGTGACCGTGGCCTTGCCGTCGGTGACCTCGAGCTTGCTGGCGAACGTCGCCTGCGGGCGGCCCCAGAGCGTGGCCAGCATCTGGCCGGTCTGGTTGGCGTCGTCGTCGATCGCCTGCTTGCCGAGGATCACCAGGTCGGGCGACTCCTTCTCCACCAGCTTCAGCAGGGCGCGGGCGGCGGCCAGCGGCTGCACTTCCTGCCCGGCCTCGGTGACCACATGGATGGCGCGGTTGGCGCCCATGGCCAGGCCGTTGCGCAGGTGGGCCTGGGCGTCGGCGGGTGCGATGGTGGCGACGATGACTTCGGTGGCGATGCCCTTGTCGCGCAGGCGCAGGGCCTCTTCCAGCGCGATCTCGTCAAAGGGGTTGGCCGAGAGCTTGACGCCGTCGGTGACCACGCCGGAGCCGTCCGGCTTGACCTGGATGCGGACGTTGTAGTCCACCACTCGCTTGTAGCCGACGAGGATCTTCATCGTTGCGGGGGTCCTGTGTGTGAGGCGACCGGAGACGGCCGAAAACCTGGCCATTCTAGCCGAGGCTGGATCGGGCGGTCGTGGCCATTGCCCGAAAGTCCGGTGCCGGCCCTCGAGAGGGACGGCTACACTTCGTGCATCACTTTCTGGAGGTTTGCCATGAACCAGGCCAGCGCCGCCCCGCCACGAACCGGCGAGGCAAAGGGCAAGCTCTACCCGGATGCCGCCAGCGCCCTGGCCGGCGTCGTTGCCGACGGCCAGACCCTCGCCGTGGGCGGCTTCGGCCTCTGCGGCATCCCCGAAGCCCTGATCGCGGCCCTGCGCGATTCGGGGGTGAAGGGCCTGACCGCCATCTCCAACAATGCCGGCGTCGACGGTTTCGGTCTCGGCCAACTGCTGGAAACCCGGCAGATCCGCAAGATGATTTCCTCCTACGTGGGCGAGAATAAGGAGTTCGAACGCCAGTTCCTCGGCGGCGAGCTCGAGCTCGAGTTCAACCCGCAGGGCACGCTGGCCGAGCGCCTGCGCGCCGGCGGCGCAGGCATCCCGGCCTTCTTCACCGCCACCGGCTACGGCACCGTGGTGGCCGAGGGCAAGGAAACTCGCGAATTCGACGGCAAGCACTACGTGATGGAGACCGCGCTGATCGCCGACGTGTCGCTGGTCAAGGCGTGGAAGGCGGACAAGGCTGGCAACCTGGTCTTCCGCAAGACGGCCCGCAACTTCAATCCCGCCTGCGCCATGGCGGGCAAGGTCTGCATCGTCGAGGTCGAGGAGCTGGTGGAGGTGGGCGACATCCATCCCGACCACGTGCACCTGCCCGGCATCTACGTCGACCGCATCGTGGTCAACGCAACCCCCGAGAAGCGCATCGAACAGCGCACCGTGCGCGAAGGAGGCAGGTAATGGCCTGGACCCGCGACCAGATGGCGCAGCGCGCCGCGCTCGAACTCGCCGACGGCATGTACGTCAACCTCGGCATCGGCTTGCCGACCATGGTGGCCAACCACATCCCCGATGGCGTGGACGTGTGGCTGCAGTCGGAGAACGGCCTGCTCGGCATCGGTCCATTCCCGACCGAAGAAGAACTCGACGCCGACCTGATCAACGCCGGCAAGCAGACCGTGACCGCACGCAAGGGCGCCAGCTACTTCGGCAGCCATGATTCCTTCGCGATGATCCGGGGTGGCCATATCGATCTGGCCATCCTCGGCGCCATGGAGGTCACCGACAAGGGCGACCTCGCCAACTGGATGGTGCCGGGCAAGATGGTCAAGGGCATGGGCGGTGCCATGGACCTGGTGGCCGGCGTCAAGCGCGTGGTGGTGCTGATGGAGCACTGCACGAAGAAGGGCGATCCGAAAATTCTGCCTGAGTGCACCCTGCCGCTGACCGGCGTGGGCGTGGTCAGCCGGATCATCACCGAGCTGGCGGTGATGGACGTGACCGAGGATGGCCTGAAGCTGGTCGAAATGGCCGACGATGTGGACCTCGACACCCTTCGGGCGGCGACGGGAGTCATATTCAGCTGATCCCGACGGGCGGTTTGCGGCAGGTCTGACACTGGGCCCTGGTTGCAGGTAGGCTTGAAACTCCCCCTGTCAACCTGGGTCAGCCCATGAAGCCTGCCTTACTCATCCCTGTCCTCGTCGCTTCTGCGGCGCTCCTGCTTTCCTCCTGCAGCGAACGGTCTGTAGAAGGCATCGAAACGACTGTTTCTGCCAGAGCTCCCACCGCGGACAGCGAGCAGGGCGTGACGGCGTGGATGCCGGGTGACCCCGTCGGCGTTGTCCGTCCAAGCGTGGTTTCCGCGATCGGGCCCGAAGTGCCGGTCCGGGCCGTGGCTGGCATCGCCTCGCTGGATGATCGGGGTGAGCTGTTGGCGTACAGCAGCGTGCGTGCCAAGCGCGGCGGCGACAAGTACAGCTTCCATCCGGTCGAGGTCAGCGAGGCCCATGCGTTCGCGGCGATTGGGGGCGAACTGCACCTGCGCGCCCCCGACGGCAGTCCCATCGACCTCCGTTATGAGCGCCATGCCGAACATGCAAGTGGGGACTGGAGCTGGATCGGGCGCGACGCGAACGGGGTTGATGCGGTCCTGACTTTTGGCGAGCGGGCGATGTTCGGCGTGCTTGCCGCCGCCAACGGCGAGGAACTACGCCTGACCACCAACGGAGGCCAGATCTGGATGGTCCAGCAGGATTCGCTGGTGGAGTCGCGCATCGAGAAGGGTATCCGGGAGGGGCTGATCGGCCCGGATTACCGCGTGCCCCAAGCAGTCGGTGCCGAGGCCTTCGCGCCAGGCGTGCTGGAGGAAGGCGGCGCGCTCGCCAAGGCCGCATCCGGGGCGGCGCCGATGGCGCCTGGAGACCCGAACGTCGATGTGCTGCTTGGCTATACGCCCGGCTTCGTCACCATGATGGGGGGCACGTCGCAGGCGCAGACGCGGCTGAACCACATCGTCACCGTGGGCAACCAGGCCCTGGCCAACAGCTCGGTGGCGGCGAACCTGCGCCTGGTGGGCACGCTGCAGGTGAACTACACCGATAACGGCAGCAACGAAAGTGTTCTGGAGCAGCTCACGGGCAGCAACGGATCATCGCCGGTGACCGTGCCCGCCTCGCTGCAGCCACTGCGCGAGGAGCGCGAGCGCGTCGGCGCCGACCTGGTATCCCTGGTGCGTCGGTTCCGGGACACCGAGCACCAGGGCTGTGGCATCGCCTGGCTGATCGGTGGCGGCCAGTCCCAGATCGTCCCCGGGCACGAGGCCTATGGCTATACGGTGATCAGCGATTCAAACGGCACCCTTTCGCCGGACGGCGGACACTACTGTCGCGACGAAACCCTGGTGCACGAGATCGGCCACAACCTGGGTGCCGCGCATGACCGTGATGCGGCCATGGGCGACGACGGAGTCCTGGACGCGGAAGACTACGGGCGCTATGCCTACTCGTTCGGCTACAAGACGAATGCCGCGAACGGCAACTTCTACACCGTGATGGCTTACGGCGACGCTGGCCAGACTGCATACCGCGTGTTCTCCAACCCGCAGATCACCAGCTGTGGCGGCCGCGCCTGCGGAGTCGCCAACCAGTCGGACAACGCCCGGACCCTGCGCAATACGGTTCCGCTGATCGCCGCGTTCCGTGCCGGCACCAGCCAGGCGTCGCGCCGCGACGACTTCAACGGTGACGGCATCAGCGATGTCCTGTGGCGGAACTCCAGCAACGGGCGCAATACGCTCTGGCTCGGAGCGAATTCCGCCACACAGCAGGCCGTCGCCAGCGTGTTCGACAACGCCTGGAGGATCGTCGGAACCGGCGATTTCAACAGCGATGGCCGCGCGGATATCGTCTGGCGCCACCGCGGTAACGGGCGGAACCTGATCTGGTACGGCGGCAACTCTTCGAACCTGCTGGAACTGGTCGCCGTTCCCGGCGATGTCTGGCAGATCGCCGGCGTTGGCGACTTCGATGGCGATGGCGTTGATGACCTGCTCTGGCGCCACGGAAGCACCGGAGGCAACAGAATCTGGCGTTCCGGCAATTCGGCAACGCGCAAGCCGATCATCGACGTGAGCACGGCGGCATGGCAGGTCGGCGGTGTCGGCGACTTCGATGGGGACGGCCAGTCCGACATCCTGTGGCGGCACGCGGGTACCGGTGAGAACGTCATCTGGCGGAGCGGAGACTATTCGTCCCAGATCCGGGTTGCCAGGGTGGCGGACGTCGGCTGGCAAGTGGGAACCGTGGGCGACTTCAACGGCGACGGCATTTCCGACGTGTTCTGGCGGCACGCGACGTCCGGCCAGAACGTGGTCTGGCTGGGTGGCGATGTGTCGACGCAACAGGCCGTGAGCCGGGTGCCCGACCTGCAGTGGGTGTTGGCGGACAGCGGTGATTTCGATGGCGATGGCAAGGCCGATGTGGTCTGGCGCCACACCGGGACGGGCGCAAACGTGTACTGGCGTTCGGCGAACGCTTCGACCGGGGTTGCGATGGCTGCGGTTGCTGACCGGAACTGGCAGGTCGTTCCCTGATCGCGCAGGGGGGCCTGGCGGTCAGGCCCCGTCAGGCTTCTCCCGCCAGGATCTCCACCTGGGGTCGCCCGGCTGTCAGCCGGGCGGACCAGGACGCGGCCATGAACGGCAACAGCAGGAACAGCGAAAGAAAATACCTGGCCTGTATCTCGAAGATGGCGTGCACGGCCCAGTACGAAGCAATCCACAGCAGCGGCAGCAGCGCGGCCGTCCACTCCCTGCGCATCATGCGGCGCACCGCCGTGACGAGGGCGAAGCCGTAGATCAGGACCAGGAGTGCCAGGTACCCGCGATGCTCGGCGCGGTACAGGCGGGTGACCCGGGCCTCCTGCTCGGGGGAACTGGATTTCTCCATCCTTTCGACCACGTTGGGCGAGCCCAGCGACCAGGACAGCGCATACGCGGTCGGCATCAGGATGCCTGGTGTCTTGCATCGCACGACCGCCAGCCAGTGGCCCATCGGGCGCTCCTGCAAACGCGTGAAGGCCGTTTGAAGAAGCGGCTGGTCAGCGTCGTCGCGGGCTTCCTTTGTCGCCTGCTCGCTCCAATGGCCGCACGCCGGGGGCGAGTCCCCGGATGAAAGAAGGCCCGCGTAGAGGGTGACTCCCGAGTTGGTGCGCACTGCCTGCGCCCGGCCGGATGCCGAGCGCAGGGCGGAATCCGCCGCGAAACCAATGAGCGCAGCGATCAGCAGGACCGCTGCGGTCATCGGGCTGCGACTGCGAGATAGCCCGGTCCACCCACCCACCACCGCGGCTGCGATGACGAGCAGTGCCGCGAACACCGGCAGAACGAGGAAGAACTGGGGGCGGCTGGACACCGCACACGCCACCAGCAGCAACGCAGCCGCCATGTTCCGGATCCTGGCCCGGCCCGTGGCTTCGCTTGCGAGGTACCACAGGCCGACGCATAGCAATGCTGTTGCCGCCAGGTCGAACTGGACCACCGAAAAGTAGGGCGCGATGACGAGCAGGTAGGCCAGGACCAGCAGCATGGGCATGCTCATGTGTCCGGCTTCCGCCCTCCACGCCACGGCCAGCAGCACTGCAGCCGCAGCCAGATTCATGATCAGCGCGGTTGCATAGGGCTCGAGCTGGAGCAACTGGAAGGCCCGGAGCACGAAGACCATGACACCGCCGCGCTCGTAGGGAAAGCTGCCCTGTGCGACGTCCCAGTAATACGCCCAGTCACTGAAGGGAAGGGGGCGGACAATGAAGGCCGATGTGGTGGCGAGTGCGAGCAGCAGTATCGCCCCGGAGAGCAGCATGAGGCGTCCGGCGAAAGGTCGGACCGGATTGTCGGGGGCGGGCCTCACAGGTTCTGGTAGTTCGGCCCCGAGCCGCCTTCAGGCGTCACCCAGGTGATGATCTCGTAGGGATCCTTGATGTCGCAGGTCTTGCAGTGCACGCAGTTCGCGGCATTGATCTGCAGCCGCTTGCCGGTGCCCGCCGGACCTTCGGGATCGTCGACGATCTCATAGACGCCGGCCGGGCAGAAGCGGGTGCAGGGGTTGCCGTATTCCTCGGTGCAGCGGGTCACGCAGACTTCGGTGTCGTGCACCAGCAGGTGCACCGGCTGGTCCTCGTCGTGCTCGGTGGCGGCGAAGTAGACGCCGGCCAGACGGTCGCGCGGGGCCAGCTCGCGCTGCCCCCAGTCGCGCTCGGGCTGCATGCGCGTGCCCAGCTTGTCGAGCGACGACCAGTCCGGCGTGACCTTGAGCGTCCACGGCGAATGCCCGCCGACCGCGGTCTCCCAGGCGGCATTGGCGAGGCCGAACCACAGCCCCTTCTTGAAGCCGGGCTTGATGTTGCGCACCGCGCGCAGTTCGCGCATGGCGTCGGAATCGCGCAGCTTGGCATCGAAGCCCTCGATCGCCAGGGCGCCCGCGGCTAGGTGTTCGGCGGCGAGCATGCCCGAGCGGATCGCCTGGTGGGTGCCCTTGATCTTGGGCACGTTGAGCAGGCCCGCGGTGTCGCCGATCAGCAGTGCGCCGGGCATCTCCACCTTCGGCAGCGACTGCCAGCCGCCGGTGACGATGGCGCGCGCGCCGGCCGAAAGGATGTTTCCGCCTTCGAGCAGCGGCTTCACCGTCGGGTGGTTCTTCCACTGCTGGAACGCCTCCCAGGGTTTGAAGTCGGGGTCGCTGTAATCCAGGCCGCTGACGTAGCCCAGCGCGACCTGGTCGTTCTCCAGGTGGTAGAGGAAGCTGCCGCCATAGGTGTTGTTGTCGGCCGGCCAGCCCAGCGAGTGCACGATCTTGCCGGGCGTCGCGCGGCCGGCGGGCAGCTGCCAAAGCTCCTTGATGCCGATCGAATAGGCTTGCGGGTCGCTGTCGGCATCCAGCTTGAAGCGCTTCACCAGGCGCTTGGTCAGGTGCCCGCGCGCGCCTTCGGCAAGCACCGTCACCTTGGCGTGGATGTCGATGCCGGCGGTATAGCCCGGCTTCTCGGAGCCGTCGCGGGCGATGCCCATGTCGCCGATGCGCACGCCGGTGACGCGGCCATCGGCGTCGTGCAGGGTCTGCGCGGCGGCGAAGCCGGGATAGATCTCCACGCCCAGGGCTTCGGCCTGCGGCGCGAGCCATGCGCACATCGCGCCCAGGCTGACGATGAAGTTGCCGTGGTTGCGCATGCCCGGCGGCACGATCGGGAACTTGCGGCCGCCGTCCTTCGTCAGGTACCAGAGCTCGTCCTCGCCGGCCGGCACGCACACCGGCGGCGGGTTGTCGCGCCAGCCCGGGAGCAGGGCGTCGAGCGGGCCGGGCTCGATCACCGCGCCGGACAGGATATGGGCGCCGATGGTGCTCGATTTCTCGATCACGCAGACCGAGATCTCCGGGTCCAGCTGTTTGAGGCGGATCGCGAAGGCCAGGCCGGCGGGGCCGGCGCCGACGGTGACGACGTCGTACTCCATGACGTCACGCTCGGGCTCGGGTACCTCGATGGTGGCGCTGGGATCGGCTTGCTGGTTCATGCGGGCGGCCCGTGTGGCGATGCAGCGATTGTCGCGGCTCGGCACGCGCGCGGCAAACCGCGCTCGTGCCACTCCCCACATGCAAAGCTGTGACCGCGCGTCAGTCGCTCGCGCTGCGCGCGTGCGCGTCGCCGGTGGCAAGGGTCCATCCGGCCACGTCGCGGCCCAGCGACTCGAGCGCGCGCTCGTAGGCGGCGGCGACGCTGCCGACGTCGGTGGCAGCCGCCGGCTCGGCGAAGATGAAGGTGCGCGCGGCGACGATGCCCTGCTCGCGCGCGTGCAGCAGCTTGGCGTGCAGCTCGATGGTCGCGGAGGGAACGGCGCGTCCGGCGTAGTCGGCCTCGAAGCGGCGCAGTTCCAGCAGCAGGCGGTAGTCGGGGGCGATGCCGCTGCCGCGGCGGGCGACGCCGGGGACGTGGCCGGAGTCTTCCAGCGTGCGCAAAACCACGTCCTCGACCATGTCCGAGGGCGCGCGGGCCCAGCTTGCGCCGCCGTAGACCTGGAGTTCGCCCGGCACCGGGCGCACGGTGATGCGGAAGGTGTCGACGGTGCGTGCGGCGGTCGTCGGGTTGATCGACAGCTGCCAGTCCACGCGCGGCCACGCGGGATCGGCCTGCACCTGCGGGTCGGGGGCGTAGATCATGCCGCGCTCGCGCTCGCCCGCGCCGCCGAGCAGGGAGCAGGCGCCCAGGGCCAGCACGCCGGCGGCGAGCACCGCGCGCCCGAAGAGGGTGATCGGCTTCATTCGGGTTCGAACTCCTTGGGTGCGTCGCGGCCAAGCAGGTAGCGCGCGGGATTGGAATCGAAGCGGTCGCTGATCCGGCGCAGGTCGCGCACCAGCGAGCGCAGTTCGGCAAGCGTCGGACCCAGCTGCGCCAGTCCATCGTTGGCGAAGCTGTTGATGGCGTTGCGGTTCTCGCCGAGGATCGCATCGGCGCTGCCGGCGGCGGAATCGATGCGCGCCAGCGTGGACTCCAGGCGCTCCACCATGCCGGGCAGCTTCTGCACCAGCTCGCGGTCGATGCCGCTCATGGCGCGGTTGGAGGTCTCGACCGTCTCGATCAGCTTCTCGCTGGCCACGCGCGCGTTGGTGATGAACAAGGCCAGGTCTTCGCGCTGGCCGGCCACCGCGCCGGTCATGCCCTCGAGGTGTTCGAGCGTGGCCGAGATGCGCGCCACGTTCTCGTCGCTCAGCACCTCGTCCAGGCGCGCGACCAGGCGGTTGGCGGTGTCGGCGATGTTCTGCAGCGCGGAGGCTTCGGTGAGGATCACCGGGATCGCGTCGCCGTCGCGCGTGGCCAGCCGCGGCGCGTCCGGACTGCCGCCGGTGAGCTGGATGAAGGGGGCGCCGGTGAGTCCGGCCATCGACAGCTTGGCGCGGGTGTCGACCTTCACCGGGACATCGGCGTGCACGCGGATCCGGGCCACCACGCGCCGCGGGTCCTGCGGGGCAAGGGCCAGCGAATCGATGGTGCCGACCGCGATGCCGTTGTACTGCACCGTGCCGCCTTCGGTCAGGCCGGTCACCGGCTCGTTGAAGACCACGTGGTAGGCCTGCCAGTTGCGGTCGCTGGAGTACTTCGCCGCCCACAGGCCGAACAGCAGCATGGCCACCGCCACGAGCAGGGTGAACACGCCGATGAGGACGTAATTGGCCTTGGTTTCCATCGATCAGGGCTCCACGGCGGCGCGTTCGCCCGCCTCTCGTGCCGCGCGGCCACGCGGGCCATTGAAATAGTCCTGCACCCAGGGATGGTCGAGGCGCTCGATCTCGTCGATCGGTCCGGCCGCCACCACCCTGCGGTCGGCGATCACCGCGATGCGGTCGCAGATAGCGTACAGGGTGTCCAGGTCGTGGGTGATGATGAATACCGTCAGCCCCAGCGCCTGGCGCAGGGTGAGGATGAGGCTGTCGAAAGCGGCCGCGCCGATCGGGTCGAGGCCCGCGGTGGGTTCGTCGAGGAACAGCAGCGGCGGGTCGAGCGCGAGCGCGCGCGCCAGCCCGGCGCGCTTGCGCATGCCGCCCGACAGCTGCGAGGGCAGCTTGTCGATCGCGTCGGCGGGCAGGCCCGCCAGCTTCACCTTGAGCAGGGCCAGCTCGCGACGCAGGCCGTCGGGCAGGCCGGAATGGTGCTCCTTCAGCGGGACCTCGACGTTCTCGCCCACGGTGAGCGACGAGAACAGCGCGCCGTCCTGGAACAGCACGCCGGTATTGCGTTCGATCTGCTGCCGGTCCGCGCGCGCCGTGGAGCGCGCGTCCACGCCCAGGACCTCGATGCGGCCTTCATCGGGCGTGCGCAGGCCGATGATCGAGCGCATCAGCACCGACTTGCCGCTGCCCGAGCCGCCGACCACGCCGAGGATCTCGCCCTCGCGCACATCGAGGTCGAGCCCGTCGTGCACCACCTGGCTGCCGAAGCGGTTGACCAGCCCGCGCACGGCAACGATGGGCGGGTCCGTGCTCACCAGCCCACCTGCATGAACCAGATCGCCGCCATCGCGTCGAGGATGATCACCAGCGAGATCGTCTGCACCACGCTGGAGGTGGTGCGCTCGCCCAGCGACTGCGCCGTGCCCTGCACCTGCAGGCCCTCGAGGCAGCCGATCAGGCCGATCACCAGCGCGAACACCGGCGCCTTGGACATGCCGACGAAAAAGTGCCGCAGTTCGACGGTGTCGTGCAGGCGGGCGAGGAAGGCCTGCGGCGGGATCCCGAGCTCGAACGCGGCCACGGCCATGCCGCCCAGCAGGCCCGCGATCATGGCGATGAAGGTCAGCAGCGGCAGCATCACCAGCAGCGCCAGCAGCCGCGGGATCACCAGCAGTTCGATCGGGTCGAGGCCCAGGGTGCGGATCGCATCGACCTCCTCGCGCGTGACCATGATGCCGATCTGGGCCGTGAACGCGCTGGCGGTGCGGCCGGCGAGCAGGATCGCCGTGAGCAGCACGCCGAACTCGCGCAGGAAGGCGAAGCTGACCAGTTCCACCACGAACAGCGTCGCGCCGAACTCGGCGAGGATGGTCGAGCCCAGGTAGGCGATCACCGCGCCGACCATGAACGAGAGCAGGGCCACCAGCGGCATCGCGTCCAGGCCCACCTGCTCCATGTGGTGCACGGTGGAGGTGAGCCGCAGCCGGCGGGGCTGGCGCGCGATGCGGCCGATCTTGACCAGGCTCTCGCCGAGGAAGCTCACCAGGGCCACGACTTCACGGCCGTTGTCGTGCATGACCCGGCCGAGCCGGGCGAGCGCGGCGGCGACGCCGTATTCGCGCCGCTTCTTCGGGCGGTCGTCGGCCACGTCCTCGATCGCGGACACCAGTGCGAGGTGATCTTCGCGGAAGCCCAGTGCGTCGTCGTCCAGGCCGCGGCGGTGGGCGAAGCGCAGCAGCTGCAGCACGCCCATGGTGTCGAGGCGGCCGATGTCGCGCGCATCGACCTGCACGGCGCCATCCGGCGCGCCGGCCAGTGCCGCCGAGACCGCGGCGGCATGGTCCAGCGTCCAGCTGCCCGCCAGGCGCAGCGTGGCGCCGTCGAGGGAGAGCGTGGGTGGACTGGCGGGGTCTGCGGGCATCGGAGGGGGAAGCGGTCGCTTTGGCGGGGCTGCACGCGAGGATACCGAACACCGGCCGTGCTGCGCGTGCGATGCTTTGTGCATGTCGCGCCCCTTTCCCCAGGAAGCCTACGCCGCCCGCATCGCCTTCATGGTCGAGCTGGCCGAGCATCTGCATGCCTACGGCACCACCGCCCCGCGCCTGGAGGCGTCGCTGGAGATGGTCGCGCAGAAGCTTGGCCTGGAGTGCGAGCCCTGGACCAACCCCACCGGCATGGTGCTGTCCTTCAGCGATCCGATGCGTCCGCCGGGCGACAGCGACGCCACCCGCGTGATCCGGATGCCGCCGGGCGACAACGACCTTGGCCGCCTGTGCGATGTCGACCTCATCGTCGAAGGCGTGGTCGCCGGCCGCATGGGCCTGGCCGAGGGCCACGCCGCGCTGCGCGCGCTCGACCGGCCCCTGACCCGGAGCCAGAACCTGATGCAGGTGCTGGGCTTCGGCATGGTGGCCGCGGGCATCGGCGGGCTGCTGCGCCTGCCGTGGCTGGACATCGCCACCGCGAGCACGATCGGCCTGGTCATCGGCCTGCTGCAGGTCGCGTCGCGCACGCGGCCGCGGCTGCGCGAGGCCGGCGATGCGGTCAGCGCCATGGTCGCCGCATCGATCGCCGTCCTGGTCGCGGCCTACGTGGCGCCGCTCAACCTCAACACCGTGATCATCTCGGCGCTGATCGTGCTGATGCCGGGCCTGGCGCTGACCAATGCGGTCAACGAACTGACCAGCCAGCACCTGATGTCGGGCACGGCGCGTTTCGCCGGGGCGGTGGCGACGATGATCATGCTCACCGTGGGCACGATGGTCGCGATGGCGGCGGCCGGGATGGTGGGCATCGAACCCCAGGTCCGCGCCTGGCGGCCGCAGCCCGACTGGGTGGAGTGGTGTGCGCTGGCACTGGCGGCGTTCGCGTTCGCGGTGCTGTTCCGCGCCAAGGCCCGAGACTACCCGCTGGTGGCGGCGGCCGCGGCCACCGGCTACCTGGTCTCGCGCCTGGCCGGGCAGGCCTGGGGCGCGGAGCTCGGGATCTTCCTGTCGGCCCTGGTGATCACCGCCGCCGGCAACGGCTACGCGCGCTGGGCCTGGCGCCCGGGCGCGGTGGTACGCGTTCCGGGCATCATCCTGATGGTGCCCGGCAGCTCGAGCGTGCGCACGCTGATCACCTCGGTCCAGCAGCAGGACCTGAGCGCCGGGCAGGTGGCCGCGATGGCGGTGGTCAACATCCTGCTGGCGCTCGTCGCGGGGCTGATCTTCGGCAACCTGCTGCTGCCGGCGCGGCGCAGCCTGTAGGGGTCAGTCCTTCGCGATCAGGAAGTCCTGCGGGGTCTTGCCCTGCGATACCTGCTCGGCCATCCAGCGAGGCTGGCGGCCGCGGCCGGTCCAGGTTTCTTCGGGCTTCGCGGGGTTGCGGTACTTCGGCGCCACCTTGATGCCGGTCTTGCGCGGTGCCTTGGCCGGCCTGGCGACGCGGGTCGCGGTGCCGGCGGCGGTGCCGAACAGCTCTTCGATGGTGTAGCCCTCGGCGGTGGCGGCGGCCTTCAGGCGCGCGCGCACCGTGGTGATCGGCTTGCGCTTCTTGAGCGTGGTCTTGCGCTTCTTCGCCTTGTTGATCAGCGAGTCGAGTTCCTTGGCCGAGAGGGCGTTGAGGTCGATTGCCATGTTGTCTCCGATTGTCAGAAAAGGTGCCGGGTGCCCGGCGACGTCGAGATGTTAGTCCGTCAGCCCGCCAGGCGTGCCAGCAGGGCTTCGCGATCGAGGCTTTCAGCCTCGGCGGCGTTGCGCGCGCGGTACTCGAAGCTGCCGGCTTCCAGGCCGCGGGCCGACACCACCACCCGGTGCGGGATGCCGATCAGCTCCATGTCGGCGAACATCGGGCCCGGGCGGAGGCCACGGTCGTCGAGCACCACGTCGATGCCGCGCGCCGCCAGTTCGTCGTGCAGCGCCGCGGCCGCCGTGGCCACGGCGGGATCGTTCTTCGGGTTGATCACGCAGACCGCGACCGTCCACGGTGCCATTGCTTCGGGCCAGAGGATCCCGGCCTGGTCGTGGTTCTGCTCGATGGCGGCCGCCACGATGCGCGACACGCCGATGCCGTAGCAGCCCATCAGCGGCACCGCGGCCTTGCCGGCTGCGTCGAGCACGGTGCAGCCCATCGCTTCGGCGTATTTGGGGCCGAGCTGGAAGATGTGGCCGACCTCGATGCCGCGCATGATGCGCAGCGTGCCGCCGTCCCCGGCACGGTCGCCCTCGACCACGCTGCGGACGTCGGCCACCGTGTCGGGCTCGGGCAGGTCGCGGCCCCAGTTCACGCCGGCGATGTGTTCGCCCGGGCGGTTGGCGCCGACCACGAAGTCGGCCATCGCGGCCACTTCGACGTCGGCGACCACGCGCACGGGCTTCGCCGGTGCGATCGGCCCGAGGAAGCCCGGGTCGCTGCCCAGGTGCGCGAGGATCTCGGCCTCGGTGGCCATGCGGTAGTCGCCGAGGCCGGCGACCTTGGCCAGCTTCACCTCGTTGGCCTCGTGGTCGCCGCGTACCAGCACGAGCACGAACTGCTCGCGGCCTTCGCCGTCGTGGCCCATCACCGCCACCGACTTCACCGTGCGTGCGAGCGGGATGCCCATCAGTTCCGCCACGGCCTCGCAGGTCTTCTGCGTGGGCGTGGCGATGCTGCGCATGTCTTCGGCGGACGCCGGGCGCGGGCCGGGCGCGGCGGCGCGCGCGGTCTCGACGTTGGCGGCGTAGCCCGCGGGATCCCCCTCATTGCCGGTGTCCGACCAGGCGATCGCGTCCTCGCCGGAGTCGGCCAGCACGTGGAATTCCTGCGAGGCGTCGCCGCCGATGGCGCCGGAGTCGGCCAGCACCGCGCGGAAGCGCAGCCCGAGGCGGGTGAAGATGCGGGTGTAGGCCGCGTACATGCGGTCGTAGGAGCGCGCCATGCCCTCGGCGTCGACGTCGAAGGAATAGGCGTCCTTCATCAGGAACTCGCGCGCGCGCATCACGCCGAAGCGCGGCCGGATCTCGTCGCGGAACTTGGCCTGGACCTGGTAGAAGGTCACCGGCAGCTGCTTGTAGCTCGCCAGCTCCTGGCGCGCGAAGTCGGTGATCACTTCCTCGTGCGTGGGGCCGTAGGCGTACTCGGCGTCCTTGCGGTCGCGGATCTTCAGCAGCTGGCCGCCGAACTTCTCCCAGCGCCCGGTTTCCTCCCACAGCTCGCGCGGCTGGATCGACGGCATCAGCAGTTCGATCGCGCCGGCGGCGTCCATCTCCTCGCGCACCACGGCCTCGACCTTGCGCAGCACTCGCAGGCCCAGCGGCGACCAGGTGTAGATGCCGGCGGCGAGCTTGCGGATCATCCCCGCCTTGAGCATCAGCTTGTGGCTGATGAGCTCGGCTTCGGCGGGCGTTTCCTTTTCGGTATGGAGGTGGAACTGCGACAGGCGCATCGGCGGCATCATCGGTCTGGTGGTTCGGCCGGTGATTGTGCCATGCAGCACGCGCCGTGCCGGCGGCAGGGACCCGCCTATTGCCGGCCGCCGTCGACCTCGATGCCTTCACGCGGCTGGATGTCGACCTTCTCGAAGCGCCGGCCGCTCGGGGGCGGCTGCTGGGTCACCTGCACCACGCCGGCGTCGTCGGTCCAGCGATAAAGCACTGGACGGGCATCTTCGTAGCTGGCGGCGGCGGCCTGTTCCGCGCGGTCACGGCGCGCTTCCGCGGCCTCAGGCGCTTCGCGCGCGAACCACCACGCCACCGCGATCCCGGCGGCAAGGCCGGCAGCGATGGCCCAGCGGGTCTGCATGGCGGCGTCCGCTCGCGTCCGTCAGGGCGTGCAGTAGGCCTTGACCGCGGCCTGGGCCAGGGCGAGCTGGGCGGCGCGCTGGTCGGGGTTGAGCACGCTGTCCGGCACGCCGTCGCCGTCGGTGTCCTGCTGCACGGGGCCTTCGCTCTCGAGCGCGGCGATGTTGGCGCGCGCGGCCGCGCACTGCGGGTTCTCCGCCTCTGCCACCGGCTCGGCCTCCGAAGGCGCGGCGGCGCCCGCAGACGTGATCAGGCGCTGCTCGTAGCGGCCCTTGTCCGGAGGCGTCTGCGAGTAGTGGGTGACGCCGTTGGCATCGGTCCACTGGTAGACCTCGCCCGCGGTCTGCTGCGCGATGGCCGGGAATGCGGCAAACGCCAGGATGGCGGCGAAGACGAAGCGATGCATGCGGAACTCCTGCCTTTGGGGGCGTGGACGGTGATTGCAGCACCGGGGGCAACCTGGCGCAAGCGCCGGCACGCGGTTCCGTGACCGTGGCGGTGCCCGCGGCAGGCGCGGCGGCGGCGGGTACACTTGCGGCCATGGACGAAAACAGCCCCAAGGCGCGCCGCGGCCGCGGCATCTACCTGCTGCCCAACCTGTTCACGACGGGGGGGCTGTTCGCGGGCTTTTTCGCGATCATCGCGTCCTCGCAGGGGCGCATCGAAGCCGCCTGCGTCGCGATCTTCGTCGCCGCCATCCTCGATGGCCTCGACGGCCGGGTGGCGAGGCTGACCAACACCCAGAGCGAGTTCGGCGTGCAGTACGATTCGCTGGCCGACCTGGTGAGCTTCGGCATGGCGCCGGCGCTGGTGATGTACCACTGGTCGCTGGTGGCGATGAAGCTCGACGGCAACACCCTGGGCAAGATCGGCTGGCTGGCGGCGTTCCTCTATGCAGCCTGCGCCGCGCTGCGCCTGGCGCGCTTCAACAGCCAGGTGGACACGGTCGACAAGCGCTGGTTCATCGGCCTGGCCAGCCCGGCGGCGGCGGGTGTCATGGCCAGCTCGGTGTGGACCTTCCACAGCCTGGATTTCAGCGGCGAGTCGCTGCGCTACGCGGCGTTGGCGATCACGGTGGTGTCGGGCCTGCTGATGGTCAGCCTGTTCCGCTACACCAGCTTCAAGGGCAGCGGCAGCGGGCCGGGCTCGGACCGGGTGCCGTTCTTCGCCCTGCTGCTGGTGGTGGCGGCGCTGATCGCGCTGTGGATCGATCCGCCCAAGACCCTGCTTGCGGTGCTTGGCGCGTACGCACTGTCCGGGCCGCTGACCTCGTTGCGGCGACTGCGTGGTCGCCGCCGGGCGCGGTCGGAGTGAGCGCGGTGGCCTGGGATCCCTGGCAGCGCGAGGTGCTGGAGGCGATGGGCCATCGGGTCTACGCGCGGGCTCCGCGCCCGGAAGACGTGGTTCCCGACGATCCGCTGGCGCATGCCCTGCTGCGCGCGGCCGGACGCAGCGCCGGCTCCGGCGACGCCGCGGCGCTGCTGCGCGGCCTGCCGGCGCTGGCCGCGCTGCGCGCCGATCCGGCCGCCAAGCGTGCGCTGTGGCCGAGGCTGCGCGCCCTGCGCCACGGGGCCGCGCAGGGATGAACGCGGCGGTGGTGGCCGACGCAGAGCAGCGTCCGGTCATGCGGCCGATGCGCATCGAGGACCTCGACGCGGTGATGGTGGTCGAGCGCCGTGCCTATCCCTGGCCGTGGTCGATCGGCATCTTCCGCGACTGCCTGTTTGCCGGCTATCCGGCCTGGGTGCTGGTCGAAGGCGGCGCCTTCATCGGCCACGGCGTGCTGAGCGTGGCCGCCGACGAGGCCCATGTGCTCAATGTCTGCGTCGACCCTGCGCGCCAGGGCCGCGGATACGGTCGCGGCCTGCTGCGGGCGATGATCGATGTCGCGCGCGGGCGCGGCGCCTGCCGCGTGTTCCTCGAAGTGCGGCCCTCGAACCCCGTGGCCGTGGCCCTGTACGAGAATGAAGGCTTCAACGAGATCGGCCGCCGCCCGCGCTACTACCCGACCGACAAGGGTCGCGAGGACGCGATCGTGATGGCGATGGAGCTGCTCGCCCCGTGACGGGATCTGCTTGGCTGAGGCCAAGAGCTTTTTTGCCATGGATGACGCGGATAGGCGCGGATTTACGCGGATAAAGCGAACGCAGAAAAAGCGTTTATCAGGAAGTGCGTTTGCGTGGATCACGCACCTCGCCGGGTCCCGGCTTTCGAAGTCCGATCCGGCCTTTTATCCAGAAACCGGCACGACCTTGCCTCGGCCGGATCCGCGTAAATCCGCGCCTATCCGCGTCATCCGTGGCAAAAACCGCTTTTTCGCGCGGTAGCGACCGTGTCTGCTCCTGCAGGGTAACTTGCGCCCGCCGTCAGAGGCGGGCGCGCTGCGCGGACAGGGCCTCGTGCTGCGCGGTCCAGTCGGCCAGGCGCGTGCGCTCCTGTTCGACCACCGCGGCCGGTGCGTTGCTGACGAAGGTGTCGCTGGCGAGCTTGCCCCTGGACTTCGCGAGTTCACCGGCCACGCGCTTGAGCTCCTTGTCCAGGCGCGTGCGCTCGGCGTCGAGGTCGACCAGGCCTTCCAGCGGTACGAACAGCTTCAGCTCGCCCACCAGGGCGGCCGCGGCCGGCGGCGGGTCGCCGGTGATGGTTTCGGCGCCTTCGATCTTCGTCAGGAAGCCCAGCTGCGTTGCGAAGCGCGCGATGCGGTCGGCATCGTTCGCGCTGCCGCCCGACACCAGCAGGCGCACGGGCTTGCCCGGCGACACGCCAAGCTCGCTGCGGATGCGGCGCAGCGCGGACACCATCGCCTTGAGCCATTCCACGTCGGCGGCGGCCGCGGCGTGGTCCTGCCCGGCGAAGTCCGCGGCCTGCGGATAGCGGCGCGCCATGATGCTGTCGCCTTCGATGCCCAGGCGCGGCGCGACCTGCTGCCACAGCTCCTCGGTGACGAAGGGCACCAGCGGGTGCAGCAGGCACAGCAGGCGCTCGAGCACGTGCAGCAGGGTGCGGCGGGTGCTGGCCGCGGCGGCTGCGTCGTCGCCGTTGAGGGCGGGCTTGGCGAGTTCGACGAACCAGTCGCAGTACTCGTGCCAGGCGAATTCGTACAGGCACTGCGAAAGGAGGTCGAAGCGGTAGCTGGCGAAGTGGGATTCGGCCTCGGCGGTGACGGCGGCGAGGCGGGAGAGGATCCACTGTTCGGCGGGGGTGGCGGGGTGGGGGCTTCCCGCGGGGTTGCCCCCATCCGCGCTGCGGGCATCTTCCGTGTTCATCAGCACGAAGCGGGTGGCGTTCCAGAGCTTGTTGCAGAAGTTCTTGTAGCCCTCGGCGCGGGCGAGGTCGAACTTGATGTCGCGGCCGGGGCCGGCGAGCGCGGCCATGGTGAAGCGCAGCGCGTCGGCGCCGAAGGCGGGGATGCCTTCCGGGAACTCCTTGCGCGTGGCCTTGGCGATCCTGTCGGCCATCTTCGGCTGCATCAGGCCGCCGGTGCGCTTGGCGACCAGGTCGTCGAGCGAGATGCCGTCGATGATGTCCAGCGGGTCGAGGATGTTGCCCTTCGACTTGGACATCTTCTGGCCGTCCTTGTCGCGCACCAGGCCGGTCATGTAGACGTCGCGGAAGGGCAGGCGGCCGGTCAGGTGGTCGGTCATCATGATCATCCGGGCGACCCAGAAGAAGATGATGTCGAAGCCGGTGACCAGCACGCCCGAGGGCACGAACTCGTCGTAGCCGCGTTCGGCCATGGCGTCGGCATCGGGCCAGCCCATGGTGCTGAAGGGCCACAGCGCCGAGGAGAACCAGGTCTCGAGCACGTCGTCGTCCTGCGACAGCGGGCCGGCGTAGCCTGCGGCCTCGGCCTTGGCGCGCGCTTCGGCCTCGTCGTGGCCGACGAAGATCTCGCCGCCGCTGCCGTACCAGGCCGGGATGCGGTGGCCCCACCAGAGCTGGCGGCTGATGCACCAGTCCTGGATGTTGCCGAGCCAGTGGCGGTAGGTGTTGATCCAGTTGCCGGGCACGAAGCGCACCTGTCCCTCGCCCGCGTCGGTGCCGCCGGCGAGTTCGAGCCCGCGCTCGCCAAGCCCGTCCATGCGCACGAACCACTGGTCGGTCAGCCAGGGTTCGATCACCTGGCCGGTGCGGTCGCCGCGCGGGACCTGCAGCTTGTGGTCTTTCGTCTCCAGCAGCAGGCCGGCGGCGTCCAGGTCGGCCAGCACCGCCTTGCGCGCATCGAAGCGGTCGAGGCCGCGGTAGTGCGCCGGGACCGCATCGTCGTCGGACACCACCTTGGCGTCGGCGGTGAGGACGTTGATCATCGGCAGGTCGTGGCGCTGGCCGACCGCGTAGTCGTTGAAGTCGTGCGCGGGCGTGACCTTGACCACGCCGGTGCCGAAGTCGCGCTCGACGTAGGCGTCGGCGATCACCGGGATCGCGCGGCCGGTGAGCGGCAGCGTCACCGCCTTGCCGACCAGGTGCGCGTAGCGTGTGTCTTCCGGGTGCACCATCACCGCGGTGTCGCCGAGCATGGTTTCCGGACGCGTGGTGGCGACCACGAGGTAGTCGCGGGTTTCCCGCAGGGTCTCGTTGCCGTCGGAGTCGTGCTCGACGTGCTCATAGCTCGCGCCATCGGCGAGCGGGTAGCGGATCGACCACAGGAAGCCGTCTTCCTCCTCGCTCGCGACCTCGAGGTCGGAGATCGCGGTCTGCAGCACCGGGTCCCAGTTGACCAGGCGCTGGCCGCGGTAGATCAGGCCCTCTTCGTGCATGCGCACGAAGGCCTCGACCACCGCCCGCGACGGGGTCGGGTCCATGGTGAAGACGCGGCGCGACCAGTCGCCCGAGGCGCCCATGCGCCGCATCTGGCGCTCGATGGTGTCGCCCGATTCCGCCTTCCACTCCCAGACCTTGCCGATGAAGCCTTCGCGTCCGAGCGAGTCGCGGGTTTCGCCGCGGCCCTCGCGGTCGAGGTTGCGCGCGACCACCATCTCGGTGGCGATGCCGGCGTGGTCGCTGCCGACCTGCCACAAGGTGCGGAAGCCGCGCATGCGGTGGTAGCGGACCAGGGCGTCCTGCAGCGTGTGCTGGAACGCGTGCCCCATGTGCAGGGTGCCGGTGACGTTCGGCGGGGGCAGCAGGATCGAATAGGCGGGGCCGTCGCCGGTCGGCGCGAACGCGCCGCAGGACTCCCACTGTGCGTACAGGCGGGATTCGAAGGATTTGGGGTCGTAGCCGGTGGCAAGGGACATTGCGGGACTCGTGATCGGGCGGGGCGGGGCGGGGGCCGGGCCCCGCGTCACATGTCGTATTTGTTCAGGTCGAAGCCGCGCGCCTTGTACTGCGTCCAGCGCGCGCGCAGCGGCTCGCGCGCGGACGGATCGGCCGGGACCACTTCGAGCACGCGATCGAAGGCACCCTCGACCGCGGCGTCGCGCAGGTTCAGCACCAGCGGCCGAAGCGGCACGTCGGCTTCGGGCGGGGCGATGAGCACGTCGGCCTCCTCCTCCTCGCCGCCGCCGTCCTCGGGCTCCAGGCCGGCGATCTGGTGCGGCACGTAGGCATCGGGCTCGAACGACCACAGCAGGTCGTCGAGCCGTTCGGCCTGGGCCGCGTCGCGGGCCAGCACCAGCATCGGCTGGCCGGCAGCCAGCGCCTTCTTCGCCAGTTCGCAGACCAGCAGCAGCGGCTCGTCGCGGAAGCGCGGTTTGGCGATCAGATAGAAATCGGCTCTCGGCATGGGATCAGGCCGGGATCAGGGCCGTGCTTCGCAACGAAGCGCGGCCCTGGCCCGCATCAGGCCACCTGGTCCAGCAGCCACTGCGACAGCAGGCCGACCGGGCGGCCGGTGGCGAGGCCGTTCTTGCCGCTGTGGCTGGCGCTGCCGGCGATGTCGAGGTGCGCCCAGCGCTGGCCTTCGGTGAAGCGCGACAGGAAGCAGCCCGCGGTCACGGCACCGGCCCAGCGGCCGCCGATGTTGTAGACGTCGGCGAAGCTGGAGTCGAGCATGGTCTGGTACTCGTCCCACAGCGGCAGGCGCCAGGCGCGGTCGAACACGTCTTCGCCCGCGGCCAGCAGCTCCTGCGACAGGTCGTCGTGCTTGCTCATGAGCCCCGTGGCGAAGCTGCCCAGGGCGACCATGCAGGCGCCGGTAAGCGTGGCCACGTCGACCAGGGCCTGCGGCTCGAAGCGCTGCGCATAGGTCAGCGCGTCGCACAGGATCAGGCGGCCCTCGGCGTCGGTGTTGCCGACTTCGATGGTCTTGCCGGACATGCTGGTGATGACGTCCGAGGGGCGGTAGGAATTGCCGTCGATGGCGTTCTCGACCGCCGGCACCACCACCACCAGGTTCACGGCCAGGTCCATGCCGGCCGCCGCGACGAAGGTGCCCATCACCGAACCGGCGCCGAGCATGTCGTACTTCATCTCCTCGATGCCGCCCTGGGTCTTGAGGTTCACGCCGCCGGTGTCGAAGGTGATGCCCTTGCCGACCAGTACATAGGGCTTGGCGTCGCCGCCGTTGTTCCACTTCAGCACGACCAGCTTGGGCGCGTTGGCCGAGCCGCGGGCGACCGCCAGCAGCGAGCCCATGCCGAGCTTCTCCATGTCCTCGCGCTCGAGGACCTCGCAGCTGGCCTTGTCGAAGCGGGCCGCGAACTCCTGCGCCTGGCTGGCGAGATAGGCCGGGTTGCAGATGTTGGGCGGCAGGTGGCCGAGCTCGCGGGTGAATTCGACGCCCGCGGCGATCGCCTGGCCCTGGGCCAGCGCGGCGGCGTCGGTACCGGCGATCTCCAGGCGCTCCAGGCCCTTTTCGTCGCGCTTCTTGTTCTTCCCGCCGAGCGTCGCGGTATAGCGGTAGGCGGCGTGGCCGGCGGCGATGGCGGCCTGGCGGATGGACCAGGCGGCATCGCGACCGGGGACCTCGAGCTCGGCCAGGGTCAGCAGCGCCGAGCGCACCGGCCCGGTCTTCAGCGCGCGCACGGCGTCGGCCACGGCCTTGAGGTACTGCGGAACCGCGAACTTGCCCGGTTCGCCCAGGCCGACCACCAGCACCCGCGGCGCGGTCACGCCGGCGAGGTCGTGCAGCATCGAGCTGCGGCCGGTGGCACCGCTGACGTCGCCGCGCTCCGCGAGGGCCGTCAGGCGGCCGCCGCTGGCCTCGTCGAGGGCACGGGCGGCAGGCGTGAAGGTCTTGTCGGCATAGGCGCCCACCACCACGCAGTCGACGTTGGCGGAGGCGGGGGCGGCGGTGTTCAGGGCGAATTCTAGGGTCATGGGGTCCTGTACTGGGGTTTGGCGTGAAGTGTTCCTTACAATCCGCGGTCCAGAATGCGGCGATGCGCCGCGGCGCCAGTCTGCCGGCGCGACCGTAAGCGGTGTATGGACGAACCCCCGATTCTAATGCAAGGCCGCCCCCGGATGCCGAAGCTCGACAGCTACCTGTTCCGCGAATTCGCCCAGTCCACCTTCGCGGCGTTCGTGGTCCTGATGATCGTGAGCCTCGGCGGCGTGTTCGCCGACGTGCTCGGCGACATCGCCCGCGGGCGAGTACCGGCGGGCCTGATGCTGTCCCAGCTGGGGCTGCAGGTGCTCAATTACCTGCCGCTGATCCTGCCGCTGGGCCTGATGCTGGGCCTGCTGCTGGCCGTCGGCCGGCTGTACCGGGACTCGGAGATGCCGGTCCTGGTGGCCACCGGCGTCGGCCCGCGGCGGCTGCTGCGGCCGCTGATGCTGCTGGTGCTGCCGGTGGTCGGCTTCATCGGCGCCTGCTCGCTGTGGCTGGGTCCCTGGGCCAACGACTATTCGCAGCGGATGGTGGCCGAGGGCAACCGCAACCTGCTGCTGGCTGGCCTGGAGGCCGGGCGTTTCGTGGAGCTCCCCGGCGGCGGCGGCGTGGTCTACGTCGGCGCGATGTCGGGCGAGGGCTCCGCCCTGGGCCGGGTGTTCGTCTACCGGCAGGACGAGGAGCGCATGGACGTCACCACTGCGCGCAGTGGACTCCTGACCGTGGATGGCGCCGAGCGCTACCTCGACCTGGGTGAGGGTTTCCGGGTGGAAGGTCCGCTGGCCGACACCCTCGATTACAGGATGATGCGCTACCGGCGCAACGAACTGCGCCTGCCGGACGCAGAGACGCGTCCGGCCGACGGGAATCCGGAGTTCGACTCGACCCTGGCACTCCTCGGCGACTCGCGCCCCGAGGCGCGCGCGCAGCTGCACTACCGCATCGCTCCGCCGCTGCTGGCACTGGCCTTCGCGCTGCTGGCGGTGCCGCTGGCGCGCAGTCCGCCGCGCCAGGCCCGCTATGGGCGGATCGCGCTGGGCTTCCTGGCCTACGTGGTGGGGATGAACTTCATGCTGCTGGGTACCAAGTGGCTGGCCGACGGGGTGATCCCGCTGGGCCTTGGCCTGTGGTGGCTGGTGCTGCCGCTGCTGGCGGTCGGCACGTGGCTGTACCTCCGCGACGGTCACGTGGGCGTGCCGCGCCGGCGCCGCAGTGCGGAGGTGGCGCGATGATGCCGTTCCCGAAGCTCCACGACCTCCACGTCGCGCGCGTGGTGGTGGTCACCGTGCTGCTGGTCTGGGCGGTGCTGGTCGGGCTGGACGCGGTGCTTGCCGCGGTGGACGAGATCGACGACATGGGCGAGGGCGAGTACGGCTTCGTCAGCGTGCTGACCTACGTGGCCTACACGCTTCCCCGGCGGGCCTACACCATGTTCCCGACCGCGGCGGTGATCGGCACGCTGATGGGCCTGGGCCAGCTGGCGGCGTCGTCCGAGCTCACCGCGCTGCGCGCGCTCGGGATCTCGCGGCGCCGGCTGAGCGCCTCGGTCGCGGCGCCGCTGGTCGTGCTGACCGCGCTGATGATGCTCAGCGGCGAGACCCTCGGGCCGGGCGCGCAGCGCAGCGCCGATGCCATGAAGGCCGCCGCGCGCTCCAGCGACATGATCGTGGCGCAGTACTCGGGACTCTGGGCGCGCGAGGGCAACACCTTCCTCAACGCCCGCGACGGCCGCGAGCGCAGCAAGGGCGATCAGGCCTGGCTGGAGCTCAACGACGTGCGCCTGTTCGAATTCGACGGCGATGGCCGGCTGGAGTCGATCGCCCAGGCGGGCCTGGCCGAGCACCGCGGCGGCGACTGGCACCTGCGCGATGTCCGCCGGGTGACCTTCGAGGAGCGCTCGGTGACCGAGGTCCACGTCGACGAGGAGCGCTGGGAGTCGCAGCTCGATGCCGCCGCGCTGGCCGCCAGCGCCGGCGGCGCCTTCCGCCCGCGCTACATGTCGGCGCGCGACCTGGCCCAGGGCATCGACTACCGGCACCGCAACCGCCTGGACGCCAGCGAGTTCGAGGAGCATTACTGGGGCCGCTGGTTCTATCCGGTCAACGTGCTCGCGCTGTGCCTGGCCGCGATGCCGTTCGCGTTCGGCTCGCTGCGCAGCGGCGGGCTCGGGCGCAGGCTGTTCATCGGCGTGGTGTTCGCGCTGGGGTTCTGGATGCTGCAGAACCAGGTGGCCAAGCTTGCGGCGGTCTACGGCTTCGACTACCGGCTTGCCTATGCGGCGCCGCCGATGCTGATGCTGACGGTGTCCTGGCTGCTGTTCCGACGGCGCAGCGGCTGAGGTCGCTGGAATCGACCGGATCCCGCGCAGGCGCGACCTTTTCGTCGCCGCAGTTTGAATCCGGTCCGGCCGGCACCGACAATGGCCGGTCCACAGATACCGGCCATCGTCCATGTCCATCCTCCGCATCACCGACCTCGACCTTGCCGGCAAGCGCGTGCTTGTCCGCCAGGACCTCAACGTGCCGGTGGCCGGGGGGCGCGTGACGTCCGACCAGCGCATCCTGGCGTCGTTGCCGACCCTGCGCACGCTGCTCGAGGCCGGCGCGGCGGTGCTGGTGATGTCGCACCTGGGGCGTCCGCAAGAGGGCGCATGGAGCGAGGCCGACTCGCTGGCGCCGGTCGCGACGCGGCTTTCGGAGCTGCTTGGTCGCGAGGTGCCGCTGGTCCGCGATTACCTCGACGGCGTCGACGTCGCGCCCGGGCAGCTGGTGCTGCTGGAGAACTGCCGCATGAACGTCGGCGAGAAGGCCGACGACGAAGCCCTGGCCAAGCGCTACGCCGCGCTGTGCGACGTGTTCGTGATGGACGCCTTCGGCACCGCGCACCGCGCCCAGGCCTCGACCCATGGCGTGATCCGCCATGCCGCGCAGGCCGCGGGCGGGCCGCTGCTGATGGCCGAGCTCGATGCCCTGGGCAAGGCGCTGCAGGAACCGGCGCGCCCGCTGCTGGCGATCGTGGCCGGCTCCAAGGTCTCGACCAAGCTCGAGCTGCTGTCGTCGCTGGTGGGCAAGGTCGACCAGCTCATCGTCGGCGGCGGCATCGCCAACACCTTCATCGCCGCCGAAGGCCATGGGGTGGGCACGTCGCTGCACGAGGCCGACCTCATCGACACCGCGAAGAAGATCATGGCCGACGCCCGCGCCCGCGGAGCCGACATCCCGGTGCCGACCGACGTGGTGGTGGCGCCGGCCTTTGCCGCCGACGCACCGGCGACGGTGAAGGCGGTGGACGCCATCGGCGACGGCGACATGGTGCTCGACATCGGCCCCGGGACGTCGGCGCGCTACGCGGAGCTGATCGCGAAGGCCGGCACCGTGGTCTGGAACGGCCCGGTGGGCGTGTTCGAGTTCGACGCCTTCGGCAAGGGCACCGAAACCCTGGCGCGTGCGATCGCCGCTTCGAAGGCGTTCTCGATCGCCGGCGGCGGCGACACCCTGGCCGCGGTCGACAAGTACGGCATCGCCGACGGCGTGTCCTACATTTCCACCGGTGGCGGCGCCTTCCTCGAGTTCCTCGAGGGCAAGACGCTGCCGGCGGTCGCGGCGCTGGAACAGCGCGGCGGCTGAGCCGGGCGGCAGGCCGCCGCTGGCCATGCGGCTCGGCTAGCATGGGGCATGTGACCCGACAGCCGAGACCCGCATGTCCGAATACCGCCGCGGCACCCGAATCCTCGCCACCCTCGGACCGGCAACCGACGCGCCCGGGGTGATCGACGCCCTGGTGTGCGCCGGCGTGAACGCGGTGCGGCTGAACTTCTCGCACGGCGCCCCCGCCGACCACGTGCGGCGCGCACAGGAGGTCCGCGAAGCCGCGCGGCGCGCCGGCGTCGAGGTCGGCATCCTCGCCGACCTGCCGGGACCGAAGATCCGCATCGACCGCTTCGCCGACGGGCGCGTGCAGCTGCGCGCCGGCGACCGCTTCGCCCTGCACGCCCGCGCCGATGCGCCGCCCGGCGATGCGACCGGTGTCGGCGTCAGCTACCTCGGCCTGCCGGGCGACGTCGCCCCGGGCGACGTGCTGCTGCTCGACGACGGCATGGTGCAGCTGCGCGTGCTGGACGTGGATGGCAGCACCATCGCCACCACCGTGCTCAACGACGGCGTGCTCTCCGACCGCAAGGGCCTGAACAAGCAGGGCGGCGGGCTGTCGCTGGGCGCGATCACCGACCACGACCGCGAGCTGATCGCGGTTGCCGCGGAGATCGGCGTCGACTTCATCGCCGTCTCCTTCTGCCGCACCGCCGACGACATGCACGAGGCGCGGCGGGTGGCGCGGATGCACGACTGCGAAGCCGCGCTGGTGTCCAAGATCGAGCGCGCCGAGGCGATCGAGAACCTGGGCGAGATCATCGACGCCAGCGACGTGGTCATGGTCGCCCGCGGCGACCTCGGCGTGGAGATCGGCGACGCCGAGCTGCCGGGCATCCAGAAGAAGATCATCCGCGAGACCCTGGCCCGCAACCGCGTGGTGATCACCGCCACGCAGATGCTGCAGTCCATGGTCGAAAGCCCGATGCCCACCCGCGCCGAGGTGCTGGACGTCGCCAACGCCGTCATCGACGGCACCGACGCGGTGATGCTCTCGGCGGAAACCGCCGCCGGCGCGTACCCCGTGGCGGCGGTGGAGGCGATGTCGCGGATCTGCGTCGGCGCCGAGCGGCAATTCGAGCACGACACCGATTTCGAGCGGGCCCAGCGCGGCCTGCAGCGTGCCGACCAGGCGATCGCGATGGGGGCGATGTTCCTCAGCGAGCACATCGGCGTGGCGGCGATCGTGGCCATGACCGAGTCCGGCGGCACCGTGCGCTTCCTGTCGCGTTTCCGCTCCAGCGCGCCGATCTACGCGTTCTCGCGCCACGCCGGCGCCCGCAGGCGGATGAGCCTGATGCGCGACGTGTTTCCGATGGCCCACGACAGCCGCGGCCAGGATGCACGCCAGGCCGCGCGCGACGCGATGGGCCTGCTGGTGGCCGCCGGCCTGCTGTCGGCCGGCGACCGGGTGGTGTTCACCAGCGGCGAGACCATGGAAACCCACGGCGCCACCAACACCCTGCGCCTGCTCCAGGTGGGGGCCGACGGCGGCGCCCAGGGGCTCGGCGTCCTGTAGGAGCGGCTATACTGGGCGGCCCCGTCGCCAGCCCGGAGTTCCAGAAGAATGAGCATCGAACAGCTTGCTGAAACCGCCCTCGCCATGGTCGCCCCGGGCAAGGGCATCATCGCGATCGACGAGTCCTCCGGAACGATCGCCAAGCGTTTCGCCGGCGTCGGCATCCCGGACAGCGAGGAGAACCGCCGCGCCTACCGCGAGCTGCTCCTGACCACGCCGGACCTGTCCGAGTACATCAGCGGCGCGATCCTGTTCGACGAGACCATCCGCCAGAAGACCAAGGACGGCGTGCCGTTCGCCCAGTACATGTCCGACAACGGCATGATCCCGGGCATCAAGGTCGACAGGGGTACCCATGCGCTGGCCGGCTTCCCGGGCGAGGTGGTGACCGAGGGCCTGGACGGGCTGCGCGCGCGCCTGGAGGAGTACTACAAGCTCGGCGCCCGCTTCGCCAAGTGGCGCGCGGTGATCAACATCGGCGACGACGTGCCCTCGGGCACCTGCATCGAGGCCAACGCCCACGCGCTGGCGCGCTACGCCGCACTGTGCCAGGAGCAGGGCCTGGTGCCGATGGTCGAGCCCGAGGTGCTGATCGACGGCAACCACGACATCGACACCTGCTTCGAGGTTTCCGAGGTCACCCTGCGCGCGCTGTTCGACGCCCTGTACAACCAGAACGTCGCGCTCGAGGGCACCATCCTGAAGGCGTCGATGGTGCTGCCGGGCAAGGACAGCGGCGACACCACCAGCGTCGAGGAAGTGGCCGAGGCCACCCTGATGTGCCTGAAGTCGGCGGTGCCTGCGATCCTCCCGGGCATCGTGTTCCTGTCCGGCGGCCAGTCCGACGACGACGCCACCGCGCACCTGGACGCCATGAACCGCATGGGCCCGAACCCGTGGCCGCTGTCGTTCTCCTACGGCCGCGCGATGCAGTCCGCGGCGCTGAAGCTGTGGTCGCAGGACCTGGTCGGCAACTACGACGCCGCGCAGGCCACCGTGTTCGAACGCGCCAAGGCCAACGGCCTGGCGGCGCTGGGGCAGTGGACCCGCGGCTGAGCGTGGGAGCGGCTGGCGCCGCAACCCCGTAAAGAGGGCGGCCCAGGCCGCCCTTTTTTGGTTCTTCTCCCAGCTGAGGGAGTGGCACGCCATGGATACTCTCGGGCGCCGGGGGCCAAGGCCCTTGAGTGCTCATGTCCCCCGGCGCTGGCCTGCGGCCATCGCCTCCTCCTTGACTTCGCTCTCAAGGGCCTTGGCCCCCGGTGCACGGCAGTACGCGGTGGCCCGGGAGCAAAGGCCGGGCACGCGCATCTGCAGCCGAAGCCGAGCCCCGTCGTGGCCGGGAGGCCTTCGCGGGGAAGTCAAGGAGGAGGCATCCGCCGCCAGGCGGATGCCGGGGGCGAAGCCGCGAAGGCCTCCCGGCCG
>NZ_SJRX01000006.1 GCF_004352845.1 Luteimonas terricola | reverse complement strand
GCGGCCGGGAGGCCTTCGCGGCTCATGTCCTCCGGCATCCGCCTGGCGGCGGATGCCTCCTCCTTGACTTCCCCGCGAAGGCCTCCCGGCCACGGCGGGGCTCGGCGTTGCTGCAGGTGCGCGGGGACACCGGCTTTGCTCCTGGGGCCACCGCGTATTGCTGCGCACCGGGTGCCAAGGCCCTTGAGAGCGAAGTCAAGGAGGAGGCGATGGCCGCAGGCCAGCGCCGGGGGACATGAGCACTCAAGGGCCTTGGCACCCGGCGCCCGAGAGTCGGGCGGTCGCAGCCATAGCTGCTCCTACGGGGGGCGATCCCGCTGGCCCGGGCGCTCAGCCGTTTGCCAGCAGCCGCACGCGCGCGAAGTTGCGCTTGCCGACCTGCAGGACGCCTTCGAAGCCGGGCTGGAACGTGGTGCCTGCATCCTCGATGACTTCGCCATCCACCTTCACCGCGCGCTCCTTGAGCTTGCGGTTGGCCTCGGAGTTCGACGGCGTGATGCCGGCCGCGGTCAGCAGCGCGGCGATGCGCAGGCCCTCCGCCGGCACCGCCACGTCCTGCAGCGGCAGCAGCGAGGTATCGCCCTGCCCCGTCACCGCCGCGTGCCAGCCGGCGATCGCGGTCTCGGCCGCCGCGGCATCGTGGAAGCGCGTGGCCAGTTCGCGCGCCAGGCGCAGCTTCACTTCGCGCGGGTTGAGCGTGCCCGCGGCGACGTCGGCCTTGAGCCTGGCCGCTTCCCCGATGCCGATGTCGAAGCTCAGCAGCTCGATCCAGTCCCAGGCCAGGTCGTCGCCGACCTTCATGGTCTTGTTGACGAAGTCGATCGCCGGATCGGTCACGCCGATGTAGTTGCCCAGCGACTTGGACATCTTGTTGACGCCGTCCAGGCCGACCAGCAGCGGCATGGTCAGCACCACCTGCGGCTTCTGCCCATGGTGCTCCTGCAGGCCGCGGCCCATCAGCAGGTTGAACTTCTGGTCGGTGCCGCCGCATTCGACGTCGGCCTCGAGCGCCACCGAGTCGTAGCCCTGCACCAGCGGGTAGAGGAACTCGTGGATCGCGATCGACTGCTGCGCCGCGTAGCGCTTGGCGAAGTCGTCTCGCTCGAGCATCCGCGCCACCGTGTGCTGGCCGGCGAGGCGGATCATGTCGGCGGCCGACATCTTTCCGAACCATTCGCTGTTGAAGCGGACCTCGGTCTTCGCGCGGTCCAGCACCTTGAACACCTGGTCCTGGTAGGTCTTCGCGTTGGCGAGCACGTCCTCCCGGCTGAGCGGCTTGCGGGTGGCGTTCTTGCCCGAGGGGTCGCCGATCATCCCGGTGAAGTCGCCGATCAGGAACACCACCGTGTGCCCGAGGTCCTGGAACTGCCGCAGCTTGTTGAGCAGGACCGTGTGCCCGAGGTGCAGGTCCGGCGCGGTGGGGTCGAAACCGGCCTTGACGCGCAGCGGACGGCCCGACGCCAGGCGCGCCTCGAGCTCATCGCGCTTCAGGATCTCGTCGGTGCCGCGGGCGATGAGGTCGATGGCGGCGGAGGCGGGGGCGGGCTGGGGGGAAATCTGGGACAAGGTCGGATCCTGTTGTGCGTCGCAGCAGAGCAAAAGCGTGACGCAGTGGGAAGTTATTGTTAGCGCGGAGTTAAAATATTACCTTGCGGAAACTCCATTGGCTTCAATCGTTTGACGCATGATCTTCGCGTGATTATGGTGGCCTCGTGACGTGCCCGTCACGCACGGGCCGGGGGTCCGATCCACACCATGACCACGCCTGAATCGCCCCATTCACCCGACGCGCAGCGCAGCAACCGCGTCCGGCTCGACAACCTGCGCGAACTCGAACGCCAGACCGCATCCACCCGGCACCAGGCCGATACCGACACGGGAACCACCGGCAACCGCCGCTGGTCGCGCCGGCAATGGGCCCATGCCAGCCTGGCGGCCACTGCGGGCGCGCTGCTGCTGGCCATCGTGCCCGGTTTCAATACCGCAGTCGACGTTCCGCACAGCAGCCGCCTGACCACCCTGTCGCTGTCGCTGCCCGCGCAGCCGGTGGTGGCCGAAGAGGCCCGGCAGGCCAGCGAATGGTTGCCGGTGGCAGTGGAGAAGGGCCAGACCCTGGGCGCGATCTTCGACGACCTGGGGATCCCGGCCGCCACCATGCACGCGCTGCTCAAGCAGCCCGGTGCGCGCGACGCCCTGACCCGCCTGCGCCCCGGCGCCCAGCTCGGCTTCGCCTTCGACCTGCCGGCCGCCGATGGCAAGCGGGGCGCCCTGCGCGCCCTGCGCTACGACCGCAACGAGACCGAGCGCGTGGAACTCGCGCTGGCCGGCGGCGCGGTCGTCGAGACGGTGATCGAACGCCCCATCGAGGTCCGTACCTCGGTGGTCAGCGGCGAGGTCGGCCGCTCGCTGTTCCACTCCGCGCGCAAGCTCGGCCTGTCGGGCTCCAGCATCAACAAGCTGACCGACGATATCTTCCAGTACGACATCGACTTCAACACCGATGTCGCCGCCAGCGACCGCTTCAGCGTGGTGGTCGAGCAGGTCTACCGCGAAGGCGAGCTGCTGCGCACCGGCGACGTGCTGGCCGCGGTGTTCACCGCCAAGGGCAAGCCCTTCACCGCCTTCCGCTTCGAGCACGACGGCAAGACCGCGTACTACAACGAAGAAGGCCGGCCGCTGAAGAAGAGCTTCATCCGCATGCCGATCCAGTACGCACGCCTGAGCTCGCGCTTCGGCTCGCGCCGGCACCCGGTGAGCGGCAACGTGCGCCAGCACAAGGGCGTGGACTACGCCGCGCGCACCGGCACCCCGATCATGGCCGCCGGCGACGCCCGCGTGCAGTTCAAGGGCTGGCGGGGCGGCTACGGCAACACCGTGATCCTCGACCACGGCCGCGGCTACACCACGCTGTACGCGCACATGTCCGGCTTCGGCAACATCCGCCAGGGCCAGCGCGTCAGCCAGGGCACGGTGATCGGCCGCGTCGGCAGCACCGGCCTGTCCACCGGCCCGCACCTGCACTACGAGTTCCGCATCAACGGCGTGCACCGCAACCCGCTGCAGCACACGATGCCCGAGCCCGAGCCGCTCAAGGGCACCGCGCTGATCGCGTTCAAGGCCCAGACCGGGCCGGCGCTGGCGCGCATCCGCACGGTCGAAGACGTCATCTACGCCCAGGTGCCGGCCGCGGACGACGACACGCGCGTCGCCGCCGCCGACCGCGACGCCGCCGTGACCCGCGGCCGGGGCTGACCGCCCTGCATCGCACCGGGCCATCCACGGGCTTGCGCGCATGGCTGCTCCGCAGCGCTTCCTGGGCCTGATCTCCGGCACCAGCGCCGACGGCATCGACGCCGCGCTGGTCGAGCTCGATGACGACAGCGCGGCGGCGCGGCCGCGGCTGCGCTTCGCCCGTACCTATGCCTGGGATCCCGCGCTGCGCGCACGACTGGTGGCGCTGGGCCAGCAGGACGCGCTGCTGTCGCTCGACGACGTGGGCGAGCTCGATACCAGCATTGGCCAGGCGTTCGCCGCTGCCGCCCTGCAGGCACTGCACGATGCCGGCGTCGACCGCGACGGGGTGGCCGCGATCGGCTCGCACGGGCAAACGCTGCGCCACCGCCCACACGGCGCCCTGCCCTTCACCCTGCAGCTCGGCTGCGCGGCCACGATCGCCGAGCGCACCGGCATCACCACGGTGGCCGACTTCCGGCGCCGCGACGTGGCCGCCGGTGGCCATGGCGCACCGCTGGTGCCGGCACTCCATGCGGCGCTGCTGCATTCGGCGGACGAGTCGCGCGCGGTGCTCAACCTCGGCGGCATCGCCAACCTGACCCTGCTGCCGGCCAGCGGCACCGTCCGCGGCTTCGACACCGGGCCCGCCAACGGCCTGATGGACGCCTGGTGCCTGCGCCACCGCGGCGAGGCCTACGACCGTGGCGGCGCGTTCGCCGCCAGCGGCCGCGTCGACGACGCGCTGCTCGCGCGGCTGCTGGCCGAGCCGTGGTTCGCGCTGCCACCGCCGAAGTCCACCGGACGCGACCAGTTCCACCTCGGCTGGCTGGAGGCACGCCTCGCCACGGGTGCCACAGATACCGCGGCGGCCGACGTCCAGACCACCCTGCTCGCACTGACCGTACGCAGCGTGGCCGACGCCCTGCACACGCAGCAGCCCGGCACCGCGCGCGTCATCGCCTGCGGCGGGGGCGTGCACAACGAAACGCTGATGGCGGCACTGGCCGCGGAGCTGCCGGACATGCGCGTGGAAACCACCGCGGCGCACGGGCTGGACCCGGACGCGATCGAAGCAATGGCGTTCGCGTGGCTCGCGCGCGAAACCCTGGCCGGGCGCCCCGGCAATCTCGCCAGCGTCACCGGCGCCGCGGGGCCGCGGATCCTCGGCGCGATCCACCGCGCCTGAGCGCAGGGCTCGCCGGCTTCACATCCCCTGGGTCACGGCTTCAGCGACCGGCGAGGCGGGGGCGCCAACCGGACCCGCGCCGGTGGCCGGCGATGCCATCACCCGGTCCTTGCCCTCGCGCTTGCCCTCGAACAAGGCCGTATCCGCCGCCTTGATGCAGTCGTCAAGCGGGGTACCCGGGCGATATTCGCTGTAGCCCAGGGTGAGCGTGATCGATACCGGAGTGCACTGCGGGCCGACCAGAACCGGCTCCGCCGACACCTGCTTGCGGAGCTTGTCCGCCAAACAGGCCGCGCCCACCGCGCGCGAAGCGGGCAACAGCAGCAGGAACTCCTCGCCGCCCCAGCGCGCGACCGAATCCTGCTTGCGCACCGCGTCGCGCAGCCTGCGCGCGACTTCGCGCAGCACGACGTCGCCGGCGTCATGGCCGTGGCGGTCGTTGATGGCCTTGAAGTCGTCGAGGTCCGCCATCACCAGGCAGAACGTGCCACCGCCGCGGTCGACCCGATGCACCTCGAGCTGCATCAGCTCCAGGAGATGGCGACGGTTCGGCAATCCCGTCAGGTGGTCGGTGCGCGCGGCGACCGACAGCTGACGCGAGCTGGAAATACCGATCCGCAACCGGCTCCACAACACCAGCAGCAGCCCGGTCGCGAGCACGGCAGCCAGGATGCCGAGCTGGCTCACCTGGCGCTGGCGCTGCAGCTGGAGCGCGGACACCTCGGCATCGCTGCGCAGGGATTCGATCTCGCGCGCCGCCTGGGCGCTGTCGAAACGGTCCTGCAGCGCGGCGATGGCGCTGCGCTGCTCGGCGTCGGCGGCGAGCGCGCCCAGGCGGCCATACTCGCGCTGCGCCGCCAGCGCGGCGCGATAGTCGCCGCGCGCTTCGGTGAGCAGGACACGCTGCGCGGCAACCTCTTTCTTCAGGTTGAAGGCGTCATCCGGGATCAGCGCTTCGACCTCGTCGAGCGTGGTCGCCGCCGCATCGCTGCGACCGAGGTGGGCCTGCGCCGATGCGATGCTGAGCAGTGAATTGAGGGTACCGAACAGGTCACCCAGCTTGCGGCGTGCCGCCAGCGATTCCGTGTGATGGGACAATGCGGCTTCCGGCTGGCCAAGGCGGTCCAGCGCGAGGCCGATGTTGCTGTCGGCGTACGCCACGCCGCGCTCGTTGCCCAACTCCGAGAAGAGCTCACGCGCGCGCTCGTTGTAGCTGCGCAGCAGCAGGTGTTCCCGGCGCGCGGCGGCGACGTCGCTCGCCTCCAGCGCCTTCAGCCCAACCTTGGCCGCGACCGAACCGAGGTTGAGCAGGGCTCCGGCGATTCCGGGTTCGAAGCCGGTCGCCTCGAAGCCGGCCAGCGAACGGCCGTGGTAGTCGCGCGCCAGTTCCAGTTCGCCGATGCTGTTGTAGAGGTTGCCGATGTTGCCGGCGGTCTTGGCCGATCCGATGGTGTCGGCAGCGCTGTCGCTGGCCTCCAGGGCGATCAGGGCGTGCTCGAGTGCCAGCTCGTAGGACTCCAGTTCCAGCAAGGCGACGCCGAGCCCCCGGTGCAGGAACGCGCGCTGCGCCGGCGTCCCGGTTTCAAGCAGCGCGATCGCCTGCCCGTAATCGCGAACGGCGTCATGGTTGCGTCCCAGGATGTGCAGATTGCTTGCGATGCCGCCAAGCAGCATGGCCTCGCCGGCGGGACACGGCGGCGACAGCGCGCGCGCCTCGACCAGCAGCGCCCGGCCGCGCGCGACACCCTGCTCCGGATCGGAGTCGCGGGCCTCGGCCACCACCAGCGCCTCGGCCTCGATGTCGGCGCACGACGCCCCCAGCGCCCCGGCGGACGCTACCGCCAGCACGCTCGTCGCGAGCGCGCGCATGCCGTGCCGCCGGACCCATGCCGGCGCGCGAGCGACCCTCTGCCTGACGATCCGCATTCGAGTTCCCCGGTGCGGCAATGCCGCCGGCACCTGCCGAAGCCAGGCCCGCTGCGCCATCCCCCTGCAGCCGAGTGTATCGGACCGGCCTGCTTCCGCCGCGCGTTCAGAAAGTGAATGGCCTGCGCGGGCGGACAGGCCCCGGGCCGACTGCTACCCGCGGGCAGCTAGCCGTCCCGCCCGGAGTCCCCGCTCCGCGGATCGGCATCCGCCGGCAGCTGGCCGATCAGCGAATACACCCCGTCAGGCACGCCCTCCAGCGCGGCGATCGCCGCCTGCAGCACGTCGGCCTCGGAGTTGTCGAAGCTGAGCTTGCCGTCGCCCTCCACCGCATACAGTCCCTGTTCCAGCAGGTGCAGCAGGGCGTGCGACAGCGCCCAGCCGCGGCGGTCGGCCGCGCGCTTGATGCGTTCGAGCAGCACTTCGTCGATGTCCTTCAGAACGATATCGGTCACGGCCGGCGTCCAATGGCTCACGATCGGGGCGATCCGTCATTGATACGACGACGCGGCCCCGGCGGCAAGCACCTGCCGCCGTTCATGCGCCGTCCCCAGCGGCCGCAGGGACCTCGTCATCGCCGCCGACGCGCACCCGCGGCTTGAGCCAGAAGAACAGCAGCACCGCCGGCACCGCCACCACCGCGGTGATCAGGAAGTAGGTGGCATAGCCGCCGGTGCTGGTCTCGACGATGGCCCCGGAGAAGAAGCCCAGCACCTTGCCCGGCAGCATGATCAGCGACGAGAACAGCGCGTACTGGGTGGCCGTGTAGCGCTGGTTGACCAGCGCCGACAGGTAGGCCACCGCCGTGGTGCCGAGGAAACCCTGGGCCAGGTTCTCGCCCGAGATCACCAGGGTCAGCAGGCCGATGTCGCCATTGGCGCCGATCAGGATGAGGTACAGCAGGTTGCTGGCCGCACCGAGGATGATCGCCGCCAGCAGCGGCCAGTGGATGCCCCAGCGCGCCACCGCCACGCCGCCGAGGAAGACGCCGGCGATGCCCACCCAGATGCCGTAGACCTTGGTCACCGCGGCGATCTCGGTCTTGCTGAAGCCCTGGTCGAGGTAGAAGGGGCCGATGATGCCGCCGACCAGGGCCTGGTCGGAGATCTTGATCGACAGGATGAACAGCAGCACCACCAGGCCGACGCCACCGCCGAAGCGGCGGAAGAAGTCGGCGAAGGGTTCGACCACGCCCTCGCGCAGGCCCGCTGCCCAGCCCGTGGTGCGCACGCGCATCACCTCGGGCTCGGTCGCCATCAGGCAGGCCACCAGCGGCACCAGCATGCAGGCCGCCATCAGCCGGTACACGTTGGGCCAGGCGGCGTGGTCGGCCAGCACCAGCGCCAGCGCGCCGGAGACGATCAGCGCGATCCGGTAGCCCAGCGAGTAGGTCGCCACCAGCGCGCCCTGCTCCGATGCCGGCGCGATCTCGACGCGGTAGGCGTCCACGGCGATGTCCAGCGTGGCGCCGGAGAACGCCACGAACAACGTCAGCGCAACGAACACGGTCAGCCGCTCGGGCGTCAGCGCCGACATCGCCAGCAGGCCGACCATCACGCAGGCCATCGCCAGCAGCAGCCAGCCGCGGCGCTGCCCGAAGCGGCCCAGCAGCGGCAGCCGCCAGCGGTCCACCAGCGGCGCCCAGACGAACTTGAAGGAGTACGCCATGCCCGCGCTCGCGATCATGGTGATTTCCCGGAGCTCGATCCCGCCTTCGCGCAGCCAGTACGCGAGCGTGCCGGCCACCAGCAGGAACGGCAGCCCCGAGGCGAAGCCGAAGAAGAACATCGTCCACGCCGAAGGCTGCGCGAACGCACGCCATGCCGAGGGCTTGCGCGGCGCGTCGGCGCCGGTCGCGGTGCTCACTCGCGGTAGTCCACGACCAGCGGCGCGTGGTCGGAAAAACGCGGCTCGCCGTGCACCGCACAGGCGTCCACGCGCCCCGCCAGCGCCGGGGTCACGAACTGGTAGTCGATGCGCCAGCCCACGTTCTTGGCGCGCGCGGCGCCGCGATTGCTCCACCAGGTGTATTCGTCGGCGACGTCCGGGCGCAGCACGCGCAGCGCGTCGCTCCAACCGTGCGTCGGCGCATCGCACAGTCCGTCGCCGCTGGCGTCGGCGATCATGCCGTTGAGCCAGGCGCGCTCGGGCGGCAGGCAGCCGGAGTTCTTCTGGTTGCCGGTCCAGTTCCGGATGTCGTTGCGCGAGCGCACGATATTCCAGTCGCCGCACAGCACGTAGTCGCGGCCGCTGGCCAGCCACCCGTCGAGGATGGGCTTGAGCCAGTCCATGACCTCGAACTTGAAGCCCTGGCGCAGGTCGCCCGACGAGCCGGACGGGATGTAGAACGAGACCACGCTGAGGTTGCCGAAGCGGGCTTCGATATAGCGGCCTTCCTCATCGAACGGCGCCCAGCCGAGCGCCGTGCGCACCTCGTCGGGCTCGCGGCGGCTGTAGATCGCCACGCCGCTGTAGCCTTTCTTGGTGGTCGCATCGCGGAACCAGGCCTTGTAACCCTCGGGCAGGTAGTCCGGATGCAGGCCGTCACCGCCTGCGGCGACGAGCTGGTGTTCCTGGGCCTTGGTTTCCTGGACGCAGAGGATGTCGGCGTCCTGGGCGCGGAACCAGTCGAAGAAGCCCTTGTTGGCGGCCGAACGGATGCCGTTGGCGTTGAAGCTGATGATGCGCATGGAATGCCGGTGCAATGATGGAAGCGGCGGGCACAGGCCCGCCGCGGTCCAAGGTTAGCGCACCGCCGGCCATGCTGCCGGCGGCTTGTTACCATGGCCGCCCCGCCGAGGCCGCCCAGCAAACGCCATGTCCGACCACCGCTCCCGGTTCCTGCAGCTGGCACTGGCGGCCGAGGCCCTGCGCTTCGGCGGGTTCACGCTGAAATCCGGCCGCACCAGCCCCTACTTCTTCAACGCCGGGCGCTTCGATTCCGGCGCCGCGCTCGTCGCGCTCGCCGCCTGCTATGCCGACGCCATCGACACCGCCGGGCTGGAGTTCGACCTGCTGTTCGGCCCCGCCTACAAAGGCATCCCGCTGGCCACCGCGCTGGCCTGCGAGTACGCCCGCCGCGGCCGCGACCTGCCGCTGGCCTACAACCGCAAGGAAGCCAAGGACCACGGCGAGGGCGGCACCCTGGTCGGCGCGGCGCTGGACGGAAAGCGCGTGCTGGTGGTCGACGACGTGCTCACCGCCGGCACCGCCGTGCGCGAGGCCCTGGGCCTGATCCGCGCCGGCGGCGGCATCCCGGCCGGCGTGGCGATCGCGCTGGACCGCCAGGAAGTCCTCGACGAGGGTTCCGGCGACCGCCGCTCGGCCGCAGCGCTGGTGGCCGCCAACGAAGGGGTGCCGGTGGTGGCCATTGCAGGGCTCGATGACCTGCTTGCGTTCACCGGTGAAAACGCGACACTGTCAGCCGAGCGCGAGCGCCTGCTCGCCTACCGCGCGCGCTACGGCAGCGCGGCCACCTGATTCGGCCGACCGGGGGGACGGATACGATGAAGACCATGCATTGCATTGCCGGCGTCATGCTTGTCGCGCTGCCGCTGGCGGTCGCGGCGCAGAAGGCGCCGACCGACAAGAAGCTCTACTGCTGGGACGACAACGGCGTCCAGGTCTGCGGCGATACGCTGCCCACCGACGCCCTCGATCGCGCCCGCACCGAGATCAGCGCTGCCAGCGGCAACCGTACCGGCGAGGTCCCGCGGGCGCTGACCGACGACGAGCGCACCGCAGCGGCGCTGGCCGCCCGCGCCGCGGCCGATGCCGAGCTGGCCGAGGCCGAGCGCCACCGCCGCGACCTGGCGATGGTCGAGTCCTACGCCACCGAGAGCGACCTGCGCCGCGCCTACGGCGAGCGCATCACCCTGGTGGAAGAGTCGCTGAAGACCTCCGAGCTGAGCCTCGCCAACCTGCGCCAGAGCCTGCTGTCGCTGCTGCGCCAGGCAGCCGAGCGCGAGCTGCTCGAGCAGCCGGTGGGCAAGGCGCTGGCCGAGGGCATCCGGTCGCAGCACGGTGACCTGCTGCGGCAGCAGGGGATCATGCAGCGGCAGCTGGCCGATCGGGCGTCGCTGGGAAGCGACCTCGACGGGGCGCTGGAGCGCTACCGGGGCATGAAGGGCGGTTAGGGAAACAGCGGGCGGGGGAAGGGTCGCGGTCAGAAGGGAAGCGGGAGGTCGGGATCGATCGCCAGCAGCTGCTCGCGGAACTCGCCGCGGATGCGGTCCAGGGCCTCTTCGCTGTCGGCGTCGAAGCGCAGCACCAGCACCGGGGTGGTGTTGGAGGCGCGCACCAGGCCCCAGCCGTCGGGGAAGTCCACGCGCAGGCCATCGATGGTCGAGGGACGCGCATTGCCCTCGAACGTCGCCCGCGCGACGAAGCGCTCGACGAAGGCATGCGGGTCGCCGCCGGGGGCGTCGACCTTGATCTCCGGCGTGGCGATGCCGGCCGGAAGCGCGGACAGGACCTCGCTGGGCGATTCGGGGCGCGAGGCCAGGATCTCCAGCAGGCGCGCGGCGGCGTAGATGCCGTCGTCGAAGCCGTACCAGCGCTCGCCGAAGAAGAAGTGGCCGCTCATTTCGCCGGCGAGCTCGGCTTCGGTTTCGCGCATCTTCGCCTTGATCAGCGAGTGCCCGGTCTTCCACATCAGCGGACTGCCACCGTGGCGCAGGATGTGGCCCTGCAGGCGCCCGGTGCACTTCACGTCGTACACGATCACCGCGCCCGGGTTGCGCTCGAGCACGTCGGCGGAGAACAGCATCAGCAGGCGGTCGGGGAAGATGTTCTCGCCGTCCCTCGTGACCACGCCCAGGCGGTCGCCGTCGCCGTCGAAGGCGATGCCCAGGTCGGCGTCGAAGCGCTTCACCATCTCGATCAGGTCGACGAGGTTGTGCGGCTCGCTCGGGTCCGGATGGTGGTTTGGGAAGGTGCCGTCGATCTCGCAGAACAGCCGCTCGACGGTGGCGCCGATGGCCTCGAGCACGCGCGGGCCGATTTCGCCGGCGACGCCGTTGCCCGCGTCCACCACGACCTTCAGCGGGCGGTCGACCTGGACGTCGGAGGCGATGCGCTCGACGTAGTCGTCGGCGATGTCGCGTTCGGTCACGCCGCCCGGCGCGGGCGCGGTGTGCAGGCGGTCCTCGGCGATGCGCGCGTACAGGTCGGTGACCGCGGCGCCCGAGAGGGTCTCGCCGCCGACCACGATCTTGAAGCCGTTGTAGTCGGGCGGGTTGTGGCTGCCGGTCACCGACACGCAGCAGCCGGTACGCAGGTGGTAGGCGCCGAAGTACACCACCGGCGTGGGCACCATGCCGATGTCGATGACGTCGCGCCCGGCCTTGCGCAGGCCGGTGGTGAGGCCGGCCACCATGTCGGGGCCGGACAGGCGGCCGTCGCGGCCGATCACGATGTCTTTCAGGCCCTGCTCGTGCATCAGCGAGCCGATGGCGTGGCCGATCAGCTCGGCAACGCCGACGTCCAGCGACTGGCCGACGATGCCGCGGATGTCGTAGGCGCGGAAGATGCCGGGATCGATCGCCACCGGCACCTTGACGGCGGCCACTGCGCGCACCGGCGCGGCCGCGACCTCGCTGGCCTCACCGGCCTCACCGGCCTCACCGGCCTCACCGGCCCCGTCGACCCCGTCCCCGGGCTCCAGCTCCAGCGCCTGTTCCAGCGTGGGCGCGTCACCCGTGTCCTCGTGTTCCGGCCTGCCGACGATCGACGGCAGGCGTGAAAGCAGGTAGCCGAGCAGCAGCAGGATCGCGGCCACCACGAACGACGGCACCGCCCCCAGTCCGAACAGCGCCGCCGGTCGCGGCGGCAGGCCGGCGGCCACGCGCAGGCCGGTGCCGGGCACGGGCACCGCCATGCGTTCGGCCGACACGGCGTACTTCGCATCGCCGCGCTCGGCCAGCGTGAAACCGTCCTGGCGCAGCGCGAGATAGGTCGAACCCGGCACGTCGACGGTGTCCAGGCCCGAGGTCGCGCGCGCAAGCGGCAGGCGCACGTAGGCGACCCCGACGACGGCATCGTCGACGCGTGCGGGCGCCGCCAGGGCCAGTCGTGGACCGCCTCCGTCGCGCACCACGCCCAGCACCGGCTTGCCCTCGGTGATCGCGGCTTCGGCGACGGCGATGCGGCCGTAGCCGGCCTCGGCGACCGTGTCGTAGGCCTCGGCCAGGTCGACGTCGTGGATCGCGGCATGCTCGATGTTCGGCCAGTCCCGGCCCAGCGCCTCGGCCGCGGCGTCGAAGTCCCCGGCGGCCAGCGCCTCGCGCACCGGCGCCGAGTCCACGCGTTCACCCATCCGCTCCAGCTCGTTGCCCAGCGAACGCGCGACCGACTGCACCAGCGCGTCGCGGTTGATGGACAGCTGGTCGCGGCGCGTGCCGTCCTGGATCTGCCGCCAGCCGGTCCAGGCCAGCCACAGCGCCAGCAGCACCGCCGCTGCGCCAAGCAGCATCAGCCAGGGCCGTCCGTGCACCATGAGCTGCCGGGTCTTGTTCGAAGCCTTCAGATCCATCCGGTGTCTCCCCTCAGCGCGTGCCGGTGTGGCCAAAGCCACCCGTGCCCCGCGCGCTTTGTTCGAAAGTATCCACTACCCGCAGCCCCGCGCGCACGACCGGTGCCAGCACCAGCTGCGCGATGCGGTCGCCGGGCTGCACGATGTAGGTCGCGCGCGAGCGGTTCCAGAGGCTCACCATCAGCGGGCCCTGGTAATCGGCATCGATCAGGCCGGTGCCGTTGCCCAGCACCAGCCCGTGGCGGTGGCCGAGTCCCGAGCGCGGCAGCACCATCGCGCACAGGCCGGGATCGGCGATGTGGATGGCGATACCGCTGGGCACCAGCGCGGTGTCGCCGCCGGCGAGCTCCAGCGGCGCGTCGATCGCCGCGCGCAGGTCGAGGCCGGCGCTGCCGTCGGTGGCATAGGCCGGCAGCGGCCATTCGCCGCCGATGCGCGGATCGAGGATCTTCAGGTCGAGCGTGTGCTGCATGGGCGGCGGGCGTCCTGGCATGGGTTCATCGCAGCTGCGCGGCGACGAGGTCGAGCAGCGCGTCGGCGAGCTCGGTCTTTGGCGCCGGGCCGAGCACCTGCCTGTCGTCGGCGCTGAAGACGTGGAGGGTGTTGTCGTCGGCTTCGAAACCGCTGCCGGCAATGCCGACCCGGTTGGCGGCGATCATGTCGATGCGCTTGCGCTGCAGTTTTTCGCGGGCGTTGGCGTCGAGGTCGCCGGTCTCGGCGGCGAAGCCGACGACCAGGCGCGGCCGCAGTGCGTGCGAGGCGACGTCGGCGAGGATGTCGGCGGTGCGCACCAGCTCCAGCACCAGGCCCTCACTGCCCGGCCGCTTCTTGATCTTGCCTTCGGCCACGGTGGCCGGAGTGAAGTCGGCGACCGCGGCGGCACCGATATAGATGTCCGCCGGAAGCGCGGCAAGCACGGCGGCGTGCATCTGCGCGGCCGAGCGCACGTCGCGGCGGTCGACGCCCGCCGGCGTCTCCAGCGCCACCGGCCCGGCGACCAGCACCGTCTCCGCGCCGCGGCGCGCGGCGGCGGCGGCAATCGCGAAACCCGTCTTGCCGCTGCTGCGGTTGCCGATGAAACGCACCGGGTCGATGTCTTCGAAGGTCGGGCCTGCGCTGACCAGCACGCGCAGGCCGGCGAGTGCGTCGCGGCTCATGCGTTCGCGGCCGCCAGCGCGGCGACGATGTCCAGCGGCTCGGCCATGCGTCCCGGGCCGGATTCGCCCTCGGCCAGCGGGCCATCCACGGGGCCGACCACCAGCGCGCCGCGTTCGCGCAGCAGCGCCATGTTGGCCTGCGTCGCGGGGTGCAGCCACATGCGGTGGTTCATCGCCGGCGCCAGCGCCAGCGGTGCCGTGGTGGCCAGGCACAGGGTGGTGACCAGGTTGTCGGCCAAGCCGTTCGCGAGCTTGGCCAGGGTGTTGGCCGTGGCCGGCGCGACCAGCACCCGGGTCGCCCAGCGCGCGAGTTCGATGTGGCCCATCGCGGCCTCGGCGGCGGGATCCCAGAGCGACGTGCGCACGGCCTGGCCCGACAGCGCCTGGAAGGTGGTGGCACCGACGAAGTGCGCCGCGCCCTCGGTCATCGCCACCGTCACCTGCGCACCGGCGTCGCGCAGGCGACGCACCAGGTCGGCCGACTTGTACGCGGCGATGCCGCCGCACACGCACAGCAGGATGCGCTCGCCTTCGAGTTGGCTGTCCGTCTTGGCCATGCGCGATCGGAGTGTCCTGACCCGGCAGGGGTCGGACAGCTTACCCGAACGGCCATGCTCCCCCGGCGGCGGCGCGCCCGTCGATCGCATGCAATGGCCCCACGTCGGCTGCCGGCGCAGGCGCCCCCTTCCGACCCGCCTCGCGGTTCCACCCCTGCCGCGATGCGTCGGCGGCCGACGACCATCCACTCCGAGGCACACGCCCATGCACATCCGCGACTGGCCCAGCGGCGAACGTCCGCGCGAAAAACTGCTCGCCCGCGGCGCCGCGGTGCTGTCGGACGCGGAGCTGCTTGCGCTGTTCCTCGGCTCCGGCGTGCGCGGGCTGGACGCGGTCGCCACCGCGCGCCGCCTGCTGGCCGACCACGGCCCGCTGCGGCGCCTGCTCGACCGCCCCGCCACCGAGCTGGTAAAGCTGCCGGGCCTCGGCCCGGCCAGCGCCTGCCAGCTGACCGCCGCGCTGGAGCTCGCCAGCCGCCACCTGGCCGCAGGGCTGGAGCGCGGCGAGGCCCTGACCGATCCCCACGCCGCCGGCCGCTACTTCGCCCAGCGCCTGCGGGGGCATCCCAGCGAGGTATTCGCCGCGCTCTTCCTGGATACCCGCCACCGCGCCCTGGCCTTCGAGGAACTGTTCCGCGGCACCGTCGACGGCGCCGAGGTGCATCCGCGCGAGGTCGTGCGCCGTGCGCTGGGGCACAACGCGGCGGCGGTCATCGTCGGCCACAACCATCCCAGCGGCAGCAGCGAACCCAGCGCCGCCGACCGCGCGGTCACCGCCCGGCTGAAGCAGGCCCTGCACCTGGTCGACGTGCGCCTGCTCGACCACTTCGTGATCGGCGACGGCGCGCCGGTGTCGCTGGCCGCCCGCGGCTGGGTGTGAGGCCCGCCATCACCGGGCGGGGCACGCGCCTCGCGTACAATGTGCGGCCGTACGTTCCTGCCCCGATCCCTGTGAAATCCACGCTCAAGGCCCTGGTCGATCAGGGCATCGCCTCCCTCCGCGAACAAGGCACCCTGCCCGCCGACCTGGCCACGCCCGATTTCGTGATCGAGCGGCCCAAGGAGCGCGCGCATGGCGACTTCTCCAGCAACGCCGCGATGCTGCTGGCCAAACCCGCGCGCAGCAACCCGCGTGCGATCGCGCAGGCGCTCGCCGCCGCCATCCCGCTCGGCGGCGACATCGCCGCGGTCGAGATCGCGGGTCCGGGCTTCCTCAACGTCCGCCTCTCGCCGGCGGCATGGCAGCGCCAGCTCCGCGAAGTGCACGCGCAGGGCCAGGCCTACGGCCGCAACGCCAGCGGCGGCGGGCGCGTGGCCGGCGTCGAGTACGTCTCCGCCAACCCCACCGGTCCGCTGCACGTCGGCCACGGCCGCGCCGCGATGATCGGCGACTGCATCGCGCGCGTGCTCGACGCCAACGGCTGGGACGTGAAACGCGAGTACTACTACAACGACGCCGGCGTGCAGATCGAAAACCTGGCGAAGTCGGTGCAGGCGCGCGCGCGCGGCATCCGCCCCGACGACGACGGCTGGCCCGAAGACGGCTACCGCGGCGACTACATCGCCGACGTGGCCCGCGCCTTCCTCGATGGCGCCAGCATCGACGTCGAAGGCCATGTGATCCAGGGCACCGGCGACGCCGAGGACATCGACGCCATCCGCCGCTTCGCCGTGGCGTACCTGCGCAACGAGCAGAACGGCGACCTCGCCGCCTTTGGCATCGGTTTCGACGTGTATTACCTGGAATCGTCGCTGTATGCCGACGGCAAGGTCGAGGACACCGTGCGCCAGCTGGTCGAGGGCGGCCACGCCTACGAGGCAGGCGGCGCGCTGTGGCTGCGCACCACGGACTTCGGCGACGACAAGGACCGCGTGATGCGCAAGTCCGACGGCACGTATACCTACTTCGTGCCCGACGTCGCCTACCACCTGTCGAAGTGGGAGCGCGGCTACGAGCGCGCGATCACCGAGCTCGGTGCCGACCACCACGGCTCGCTGGCGCGTGTGAAGGCCGGCCTGCAGGCGCTCGGCAAGGGCATTCCGCAGGGCTACCCCGAATACGTGCTGCACCAGATGGTCACCGTGATGCGCGGCGGCGAAGAGGTGAAGCTCAGCAAGCGCGCAGGCAGCTACCTGACCCTGCGCGACCTGGTTGACGAAGCCGGCCGCGACGCCACGCGCTGGTTCCTGGTCGCGCGCAAGCCCGACTCGCAGCTGGTATTCGACATCGACCTGGCGCGCAGCCAGTCGCTCGACAACCCGGTCTACTACGTGCAGCTCTCGCACGCGCGCATCTGCGGCCTGCTGCGGCAGATGGGCGAGCGCGGCCTGGCCTTCGACCTCGACAACGGCCTGGCGCAGCCCCTGGACCTGGACAGCGCCGCCACGCTCGAGCTGGTGACGTCGATCAGCCGCTGGCCCGAGCTGCTGGCCACGGCCGGACAGCTGCTGGAGCCGCACCTGGTGGCGCAGTACCTGCTGGAACTGGCACAGGCCTTCCAGTCGTATTACAACGACCATCAGTTCCTGGTCGATGAATCAGACGTCCGCGACGGCCGCCTGGCGCTCGCGCTGGCGACGCGCCAGGTACTGGCAAACGGACTTGGCGTATTGGGCGTACAGGCCCCGGAGGCGATGTAAGTGGCAGTCAAGCGTGGCAAGTCCCAGGCCCGGCGCAACAGCGGCAGCAGCGCGCCGCTGCCCGGCTGGGCGTGGATGGTCATCGGCGTCCTGCTGACGATCCTGGTGGTGATGGCGGCGCCAAAGCTGTTCAAGTCCGATGGCGAACCCGGCTTCTTCCGCCCGACGCCCAACCCCGACGCGCGCCCGGCCGCCGCCAGCACTGCGGGCGAGGAAAGCGTGGCGGAAGACGCGCCGGCTCCGGCGCGCCCGGCCAGCGCCGCGGGCAGCGAGACGCCGCCCGGGACCCGCTACGAGTTCTACGACCTGCTTCCGGGCCAGGAAGTGGCGATGACCGATGCCGAACTGGCAGCCAGCGCGCGCGCCGAGCAGGAGCGCCAGCGCGAGCTGCTGGACCGCGAGCGCGCGGCACAGCAGCAGGAGCGCGACGCCGACGCCGCGGACCTGGCCGGCACCGCCACGCCCGCGACCGCACCGACGACCACGCAGCCGGCGCCCGCGCGCCCGGCACCGGCCACTGCGCCGGCCGCCGACGGCGCCCGCTACATCCTCCAGGCCGGCTCCTTCGCCAGCAACAGCGATGCCGAAGCGCTCAAGGCGCGCATCGCCATGCTTGGCCTGGTCGCCCGCGTGGAGCGGGCCGAGATCGAGGGCCGCACCATGCATCGCGTGCGCATGGGCCCCTACGGCACCGCGTCCGAGCTGGCCGAGGCCAAGCAGAAGCTCGGCAACGGCGGCCTCGAAGCGCTGGCGATCCGGGCGCGCTGAGCGCCCGCGGCCGGAGCGACGCGATGCGCGCCGTGCCGGCCCCATCGCCGCCCGGCGTAGAATCCGGCGCATGAAAACCCTGCTCGTCACCGGCGCCACCGCCGGCTTCGGCGCCGCGATCGTCGAACGCTTCGTGACCTCCGGCTGGCGCGCCGTCGCCACCGGACGCCGCCAGGACCGGCTCGATGCCCTGGCCGCGCGTCTGGGGCCGGACCGCGTGCACACCGCCTGCTTCGACATCCGCGACGCCGACGCCATGGCCGCCGCGCTCGATGCGATTCCCGAGCCCTTCCGCGGCATCGACCTCCTGGTCAACAACGCCGGGCTCGCGCTCGGCACCGCCCCCGCGCCGGCCAGCGACCTTGCGCAGTGGCGGCAGATGATCGACACCAACGTCACCGCCCTGGTGACCATGACCCACCGCCTGCTGCCGACGCTGATCGCGCGCCGCGGTGCGGTCGTCAACATCGGCTCCATCGCCGGCCTGTATCCCTATCCCGGCGGCAACGTCTACGGCGCGACCAAGGCCTTCGTCGAGCAGTTCTCGCTCAACCTGCGTTCGGACCTGCACGGCACCGGCGTGCGCGTGAGCGTGATCGAGCCCGGCCTGGCGGAGACAGAGTTCACGCTGGTGCGCACCGGTGGCGACCGGCCCGCATCGGACGCGCTGTATGCCGGCACGCAGCCGATCACCGCCGCCGACATCGCCGAATCCACCTGGTGGATCGCCACCCTGCCGCCGCACCTCAACATCAACCGCCTGGAAGTGATGCCGGTGAGCCAGTCGCTCGCGGGGCTGCAGATCCATCGGGAGCCGGCGTCGTGAGCCCCGCCACGCACTGCCGCCGCGGGCGACCGGCCGCGGTTGGCGTGTGCGCCACGCCCGGGAGCCGGCCGCGGTGAACCCCTGGCTGGCCATGCTCGCGATCGTGGCGATCGGCGCCATGCTGCCGCTGCAGGGGCTGGTCAACGCACGCCTGGCCACCGCGCTGCACGGGCCGGTGATGGCGGCCTTCGTGTCCTTCCTGGTCGGCAGCGTGATGCTGGGTACGTGGCTGCTGGTTGCGCGCACGCCGTTCGGCGCCACGCCCGACGCGCGCTTCCCCGCGTGGATCTGGATCGGTGGCGTTCTGGGCGCGGTCTACGTGGCGGTGTTCACCCTGCTGATCCCGCGCGTGGGCGCCGCCGCCGCGATCTGCCTGGCGGTGTTCGGGCAAGTCGTGGCGTCGATGCTGCTCGACCACTACGGCGTGCTGCAGGCGCAACGGCCGGCGGACTGGACGCGGGTGACGGGCGCGATCCTCGTACTGCTCGGCGTGCTCCTGGTCGCCGCCCCCTGGAAAGCCCCGCCGCCGCTGTAGGAGCGGCCACAGCCGCGACAACCCTCCTGCTGGCGCCGTGATGGCCGCCACAGAGCCAAGGCCATTCAGGCAAATATGGTCCAAAAGGCTATATTGGACCTGCTTTCCACCGGAGCACCACCATGCCAGCCCCCCATCAGGCCGACGCCTTGGAAGACCTGCCCCGCACCCCGGCCTCGGACGTCAAGAAGCTGGGCTGGCGCGGCGTGATGAAGGTCGTCGCCCGCCAAGGCAAGGTCGTGGTGACCAACCACAACGAGCCCGAGGCGGTGATCCTGCCGGTAGCGGAGTACCACCGCCTGATGCATGGCGCGAACGCACGCGACGAAGCCGCACTGGACACCCTGCGCCGCAGGTTCGACGAGCGCCTGAAGTCGCTGGATACGCCGGAAGCGAACGACAAGCTGCGCGCCATCCTGCGCAAGCCCCTCAAGCTCGACGGCAAGGTGATCGCCGGCGAAGGCTTCTAGGCCATGCCGCGCCCCTTGATCTACGTCCTGGCCGGCGTCAACGGCGCCGGCAAGAGTTCTCTGGGCGGGCGTGCACTGACGCAGGCGGGACTGGACTGGTTCAACCCTGATGCCTATGCCCGCGAATGGGCAACCCTCACCGGCTGCGCACTGGCCGAAGCCAACGGGATCGCGTGGTGCGAGGGCGTGCGCCGCCTGGACGACGCCGCTGCCCGGGGTCGCGACTACGCCTTCGAAACCACGCTGGGAGGCAACTCCATCGCCGCGAGACTGCGCGCCGCCGTTGCGACACACGACATCGCGATGTGGTTCTGCGGGCTGGACTCGCCCGAGCACCACATCGCCCGCGTGCGGCTGCGCGTGGCCGGCGGCGGCCACGACATACCCGCGGCAAAAATCCGCGAGCGCCACGTCTCGTCCCTCGCCAACCTGATCGCGCTGCTGCCGCACCTGTCGCAGCTGCAGGTGTACGACAACGGCGCGGATGCCGAGCCGGGAGCGCCCGTCCCGAACCCGCGCCTGTTGCTGCAAATGGAAGACCGTCGACTCGCCTGGCCGACCGATGCGGAAACGCTCGGCCGCACTCCCGGCTGGGCGAAGCCGGTGCTCGAAGCAGCGCTGATGCTTGCCGACCCGCGGGCCTGAGGCCGGCACCGGCGTACTGCCGCACATGCAGTTGGAAGTACACGACGCCCCTCCCAGTCAGCTGCGCCCGGATCAAGGGCTTTGACGGGCTTCGCGAGTGTCCGGAATGCGACGGCGTTAGTCCGAAAGCCCGGAAGACCGCCACTCAGTCCAGCGGCGAGTCGTCCAGGTAGGTATAGCCGGTCAGCCCGGCCTCGAGCGCATCGCGCAATCGAGCTGATTCTTCGGCGGGCAGGTTCGCCGCCGCCACCTTGGCGTCGTAGGTCGCACGCAGGTCGTCCAGCGCGTAGCCGACGTAATCGAGCATCACGTCGGTGGTATCGCCACGGCGCTGCTGGGTGATGGCATAGCCGTCGCCGTCGACCTTCACCTCGACCGCATCGGTGTCGCCGAACAGGTTGTGGATGTCGCCCAGGATCTCCTGGTAGGCGCCGACCAGGAAGAAGCCAAGGCGGTAGCTCTCGCCGGCGCGCAGTTCATGGAGTGGCAGTGACGTGTCCAGGTCCTCGTTCTCGACGTAGGTGTCGATCTTGCCGTCGGAGTCGCAGGTCAGGTCGGCGATGGTGCCGCGGCGCGTGGGCGCCTCGTCCAGGCGCTCGATCGGCACGATCGGGAACACCTGGTCGATCGCCCAGACGTCGGGCATCGACTCGAACACGCTGAAGTTGACGAAGTACTTGTCGACCAGGCGCTCGTTGAGCTCGTCGAGCACGGTGCGGTGGCTTTTCTCGTCGTAGGTCAGCCGCGCCTTCACCGCGTGGGCGATGGCATAGAACAGGTCGTCGATGCGCGCGCGGTGCACCAGGTCGAGCTGGCCGAGCGCGTACAGGCTCAGGCCCTCGGCATGGTGGTGCTGGGCCTCGTGGAACAGCTCCACCGCCGGGCGCTCGTCGAGTTCGGACTGGATCTCGCGCAGGTGGCGGATCACCGCGGGCTCGTCGTCGTGCTCGTCGGGCACGCGGCCCTCGGGCGCGGCCTCGACCTCGGAGACGTTGGCCACCAGCACCGCGTGGTGCGCGGTCATCGCGCGCCCGCATTCGGTGACGATGCGCGGCTGCCGCAGGCCGGCCTCGGCGCAGGCGTCGGCCAGCGGCTGCACGATGTTGGACGCGTACTGCGCCATGCCGTAGTTGACCGAGTTGTAGCTGCGCGAGCGCGTGCCCTCGTAGTCGATGCCCAGGCCGCCGCCGACGTCGACGTAGTCGATCGACGCGCCCAGCTGCGACAGCTCGACGAAGTAGCGCGTGGCCTCGCGCATGCCGCGCGCGATGTCGCGCACGTTGGAAATCTGCGAGCCCATGTGGAAGTGCAGCAGCTTCAGCGCACCGCCCATGCCGGAGTCGCGCAGCGACTTCCACAGGTCCAGCAGCTGCCGCGGGCTGAGGCCGAACTTGGCCTTGTCGCCGCCGGAGTTCTGCCACTTGCCCGCGCCCAGCGAGGCCAGGCGCATGCGCACACCGAGCACGGGCTCGACGCCCAGCGCCTTCGACTCTTCCATCACCAGCTTCAGCTCGGAGGGCTTCTCGACCACGATGAAGACGTTCATGCCGAGCTTGCGGCCGATCAGGGCCAGGCGGATGTATTCGCGGTCCTTGTAGCCGTTGCAGATCACCAGGCCACCCGGGCGCGACAGCGCCAGCACCGCCATCAGCTCCGGCTTGCTGCCGGCCTCGAGGCCGAAGCCTTCGCCGGCGTGCGAGGCCAGCGTCCCGGCCACGCCGCGGTGCTGGTTGACCTTGATCGGGTAGACCGCGGTGTAGCCGCCTTCGTACTCCCAGTCCGCCTGCGCCTGCGCGAACGCCGACTGCAGCGCGCCCAGGCGGTCGCCCAGCACGTCGGGGAAGCGCACCAGCATCGGCAGGTGTGCGCCCTGCTCCCGCGCGCGGTCCACGACCTCGGGCAGGGCGATCGACGGGCCGCCGGCGCCGCGCGGGCGCACGACAACGCGGCCGGCGTCATCGACGTCGAAATAGCCCGAGGACCAGTGCGGGATGGAATAGGTCTTGCGGGCGTGGTCGATGGACCAGGCGGTCATGGGCGGGAATCCGTCGGCATGGGGGAGGCGGACATTCTAAGCCGCCGTGGCGCCGCGGGCCGTGGACACCTGCCGCGTCACTGGCGCGGCGTGGGGGTCCGCTACAATCCGCGGCCTTCCCCTTCCGCATCCCGGACTCCGCCCATGAGCGCCCCGCACTGGCTCTACGAGAACTTCGACCCTTCCGGCTCCGCCATCGGCTACCGCGTGAGCGCCAAGCTCGACGAGGTGCAGTCGCCGTTCCAGAAGATCGAGATCTACGAATCGACCGACTGGGGCAACGTCATGCTGATCGACGGCGCGATGATGGTCACCGCGCGCGACAACTTCCTCTACCACGAGATGATGACGCACCCGGCGCTGTTCACCCACGCCGATCCGAAGCAGGTGGTGATCATCGGCGGTGGCGACTGCGGCACGCTGCGCGAGGTGCTGCGCCACCCGGGCGTGGCGAAGGCCGTGCAGTGCGACATCGACGAGCAGGTCACGCGCATGGCGGAGAAGTATTTCCCCGAGCTGTGCGAGTCCAACGGCGACCCGCGCGCCGAGATCCTGTTCGACGACGGCATCGCCTACATGGCGAACTGCGCGCCGGGCAGCCTGGACGTGGTGATCGTGGATTCGACCGACCCGATCGGCCCGGCCGAGGGGCTGTTCAACAAGAGCTTCTTCGAGAGCTGCTTCCGCGCGCTCAAGGACGACGGCATCCTGGTGCAGCAGTCGGAGTCCCCATTGGTGCTTCTGGAACTGATCCAGGCCATGCGCGCCGAGATGGGCAAGGCCGGCTTCGACAGCTTCCAGACCCTGCCGTTCCCGCAGCCCTGCTATCCGAGCGGCTGGTGGAGCTGCACGCTGGCGCGCAAGGGCGGCCGTGGCTTCGGCTTCCGCGAGGACGACGCGCGCGCGAAGGCGTTCGCGACGAAGTACTACAGCGTCGACATCCACAAGGCGGCGCAGGTGCTGCCTCCGTTCGTGGCCGAGGCTCTGGGCTGACCTACAGCGCGTCGACGTCGAGCTCGCCGGTGCGGATGCGCACCGCGCGCTCGAGGTCGTAGACGAAGACCTTGCCGTCGCCGATCTTGCCGGTGGACGCGGCCTTCAGGATCGCTTCGGTGACCAGCTCCGCCTGGTCGTCGGTCACCGCGACCTCCAGCTTGATCTTGGGCAGGAAGTCGATGACGTATTCGGCGCCGCGGTAGAGCTCGGTGTGGCCCTTCTGGCGGCCGAAGCCCTTCACCTCGGTCACGGTGATGCCGGCCACGCCGGCCTCCGAGAGCGCTTCGCGCACGTCGTCGAGCTTGAACGGCTTGATGATCGCCATGATCATCTTCATCACGCAGCCTCCGCTTGCAGTGCGCGCAGCATAACGCGGCCCGGCACGGGCGACGGGCTTTTCCCACCCGCATGCGCGCGCCGGGCCGATGGCGCGCCGCGCGCGCGGCGGGCACGCTGACTGCCACACCGGAGGACACCCCCATGATCGACCTCGGCCACATCGACGACCTCGCCCGCCGCCTCAGCAGCCTGGTGCCCCCCGGCCTGCGCGAGGGCCGCGAGGAGCTGCAGGAAAACTTCAAGTCCGTGCTCCAGGCCGGGCTGTCGCGCCTGGACCTGGTGACCCGCGAGGAGTTCGACGTCCAGCGCGCGGTGCTGCTGCGCACCCGCGAGAAGCTGGAGGCGCTGCAGGCGCAGGTCGCGCAGCTCGAGGCGCAGCTTGCCGGCGGCAGCCCTGCGCCGCCGGCGGCGCCGCAACAGCCGCACTGAGGCACCTGCCATGGCGGGTCTCGCGATCGTGCACGGCCGTGCACGCGCCGGCGTGCGCGCGCCGGAGGTGACGGTCGAGGTCTACATGAGCGGGGGCCTGCCGCGGATGTCGATGGTCGGCCTGCCGGAGGCCGCGGTCCGCGAATCCAAGGACCGCGTGCGCGCCGCCATCCGCTGCGCACAGTTCGAGTTCCCGCCGCGGGTCACCACGGTGAACCTGGCGCCGGCCGACCTGCCCAAGGGCGGCGGCCGCTTCGATCTCCCGATCGCGCTGGGCATCCTTGCGGCCAGCGGACAGCTGCCGCGCACGGCGCTGTCGGGCCACGAATTCCTGGGCGAGCTGGGCCTGACCGGCGAACTGCGTGCGGTCGATGGCGTGCTGCCGGCAGCGCTGGCCTGCGGCGAAGCGGGGCGGGTGCTGGTGGTGCCCGCCGCCAACGGCGCCGAGGCGGCGCTCGCCCGCGGCGTGGACGTGCGCGTGGCGCGCACGCTGTCCGAAGTCTGCGCGCACCTGGCGGGGCAGCGGCCGCTGCCGAAGGCCGAGGCCAGTCCCGCCGACACCGGCCCCGCCGCCGGTATCCCCGACCTTGCCGACGTGCGGGGACAATTGCGCGCACGGCGCGCGTTGGAGATCGCAGCGGCCGGCGGGCATCACCTGCTGCTCTCCGGTAGCCCCGGCTGCGGCAAGACCCTGCTCGCTTCGCGCCTGCCGGGCATCCTGCCCGTGGCCAGCGAGGCCGAGGCCCTGGAAACCGCGGCCATCGCATCGGTCAGCGGTCGCGGCATCGACCCCGCGCGCTGGCTGCAGCGCCCCTTCCGCGCGCCGCACCACACCGCCAGCGCCATCGCCCTGGCCGGCGGCGGAAGCGAGCCGCGCCCGGGCGAGATCTCGCTGGCGCACCACGGCGTCCTGTTCCTGGACGAGCTGCCGGAGTGGAGCCGCCATGTCCTCGAGGTCCTGCGCCAGCCGCTCGAGTCGGGCACGGTCACCGTCTCGCGCGCGGCCCGGCAGAGCGAGTTCCCGGCGCGCTTCCAGCTCGTCGCCGCCATGAACCCCTGCCCCTGCGGCTGGGCCGGCGATGCCTCCGGCCGCTGCCAGTGCGGCGTCGACGCCGTGCAGCGCTATCGCATGCGGGTGTCGGGGCCACTGCTGGACCGCATCGACCTGCACGTCGACGTGCCGCGCGTGTCGTCCGCCGAGCTGCGGCCGGACGCGTCGCCCGGAGAACCCAGTGCCGCCGTGCGCGCCCGCGTCGAGGCGGCACGCGCGCGGCAGAGCGCGCGCGCGGGCGTGCTCAACGCCCACCTCGACCAGGCCGGGACCGCGGCGCATTGCCGCCTGGGCGCAACCGACCAGGCGCTGCTCGAACGCGCCATCGACAGCCTGCAGCTGTCGGCGCGGGCGATGCACCGGATCCTGCGGGTGGCGCGGACGATCGCGGATCTCGCCGGCAGCGAGTCCATTGGCAGCGCGCACCTGGCGGAGGCGCTGGGGTATCGGGGGATCGACCCGCGAGGCCAGGTCGCCGCATGAAACGCCCGGGCGGAGCCTGATCCCGGATTGGCGAAAAGTCTCTTTTAGGACTATAATTGTCCTTAAGTCCAAACAGGGACAGAGACCATGCCGCATCTCCAGGTAGTCAACGTACCGGCCCGCCGCGACCTCGCCGGCCCCGCCCTGCGCGCCTTCTTCAACATCACCGAACGCTGGCGCCTCAGCGCCGAGCAGGAGCGCGTGCTCCTCGGCAGCCCCGGCCGCTCCACCTTCTTCCGCTGGAAGCGGGATCGCAGCGGCCAGCTCCCGCACGACGCCCTGGAGCGCATCAGCTACGTCCTGGGCATCTACAAGGCGCTGCACCTGATCTTCAGCAACGCGCGCCAGGCCGACGAGTGGGTCCGCCGCCCGAACGCGACGCCGCTGCTTGGCGGCCGCCCGGCGCTGGACCGGATGCTCGGCGGCCAGGTGGCGGACCTGTTCGTGCTGCGCCAGTACCTGGACGCCCAGCGGGGCTGGAGCTGATGCAGGCGCCCGTCGCCCGGGTGCGGTTCCGGTCGGCGTACCGGATCGTGTCCAGCCGCTTCCCGCCCGTGGGCGTCTTCGACACCATCGCCGACCCCGCGGACATCGATGCCCTCCACGAACTGGAGTCGATGACCAACCCGCGCGTGCGCGACGAGCTGGGCGCGATCGAACTGGTGCCGGCGCGCAGGCGCATTTCCGGCCCCGGCACCACCCCGATCATGGCGGCCTTCACCCATCTCAATCCGGAAGGCTCGCGCTTCACCCCCGGCTGGTACGGCGTCTACTACTGCGCCCGCGAACAGCAGACGGCCGTGGTCGAAACGGTGTTCCACAGGGAGCGCTTCCTGCGCAGCACGGACGAACCCGCCTGTGTCCTGGACATGCGCTGCTACGTCGGTGAAGTCGACAGCCGGCTGCACGATATCCGCGGCAGGTATCCCGGACTCCACGACCCCGACAGCTACGTCGCCAGCCAGCGCCTCGCGGTCGAGTTGCGGACGGAAGGCGGCAACGGCATCGTCTATGACAGCGTGCGTGCGCCGGGTGGCACCTGCCTGGCCGCGTTCTACCCGGACGTGTTGAAGCCGGTACACCAGGGGCCGCATCTCCAGTACCACTGGGACGGGGAGCGGATCGCGCACGTCACGGAAGCAAGAACCGTCCCGTTCTGACCGCCGCTTTCCCCCGCAAGCGGGGTTAAGGGCTCGCGATCAAGCCGCCGCGACCTTGAACTGCTCCTCCTCCGTCGATCCTGCCAGCGCCGTCGTCGACGACTGCCCCTGCTGGATCGCCTGCGTCACCGCGTCGAAATAGCCGGTGCCCACCTCGCGCTGGTGCTTCACCGCGGTGAAGCCCTTGTCGGCGGCCGCGAACTCCGATTCCTGCAGCTCCACGAAGGCGCTCATCTGCCGGCGCGCATAGCCGTGGGCCAGGTTGAACATCGAGTAGTTCAGCGCGTGGAAGCCGGCGAGGGTGATGAACTGGAACCTGTAGCCGTAGGTGGCGATCTCGTCCTGGAACTTCGCAATCGTCGCGTCGTCGAGGTTCTTCTTCCAGTTGAAGCTTGGCGAGCAGTTGTAGGCCAGCATCTTGCCCGGGTACTTCTCGTGGATGGCCTCGGCAAACGCGCGGGCGAAGCCGAGGTCGGGCTTGCCGGTCTCGCACCACACCAGGTCCGCATAGGGCGCGTAGGCCAGGCCGCGGCTGATCGCCTGGTCGAGGCCGTTGCGGGTCTTGTAGAAGCCTTCGACGGTGCGCTCGCCGGTGGTGAAGGGGCGATCGTTGTCGTCGACGTCGCTGGTCAGCAGATCGGCCGCCTCGGCATCGGTGCGCGCAACCAGCAGCGTCGGCACGCCGCAGACGTCGGCGGCCAGGCGCGCGGCGTTGAGCTTCTCGACCGCCTCGCGAGTCGGCACCAGCACCTTTCCGCCCATGTGGCCGCACTTCTTGACGCTGGCGAGCTGGTCTTCGAAATGCACGCCGGCGGCGCCGGCCTCGATCATCGCCTTCATCAGCTCGAAGGCGTTGAGCACGCCGCCGAAGCCGGCCTCGGCGTCGGCCACGATCGGCTGCAGGAAGTCGATCGAGTCGTCGCCCTCGGCATGATGCAGCTGGTCGGCGCGCAGCAGTGCGTTGTTGATGCGCTTCACCACCGCGGGCACCGAGTCGGCCGGGTACAGCGACTGGTCGGGATACATCTGGCCTGCAAGATTGGCGTCGGCCGCGACCTGCCAGCCGCTGAGGTAGATCGCCTTCAATCCGGCCTTGACCTGCTGCATGGCCTGGTTGCCGGTGAGCGCGCCGAGCGCGTTGACGTAGTCGCGTTCGTGCAGCGAGCTCCACAGCTTCTCCGCACCCAGGCGCGCGAGCGAGTGCTCGACGTGCACGGTGCCGCGCAGGCGCACGACGTCCTCGGCCGCGTAGTTGCGGGTGATGCCGGCCCAGCGCGGGCTGGTGGCCCAATCGTTGCGGATGGCTTCGGCGTTCGGAAGCTTCGTGCTCATGTGGGGATCTCCGGTGGGATTGTGCTGCGTGCTCTTGTGGGAGCTGTCATGGCCGCGATCGCGGGTGCGGGCTTTTGTGGTGGGAACGGCCTTTGTGGGAGCGGCTATAGCCGCGATCGGGGTTGCCGGAATCACGGCTATAGCCGCTCCCACAGGGGGGGATGGAACGCTCAGGCCAATCGTTCGTATGCCGGCAAGGTCAGGAACTCCTCAAGCGTGTCGCTGCGCGTCAGCTCTTCGAGCATCGCGATCGCCTCGGCAACGCGCGGGGCGCCCGGCATCGGCCCTTCCGCGGCCAACCGCGAAGGCAGGTTCAGCAGCGCCTGTTCGAACAGGCAGTCATCGATCACGGTGCCGTCGGCGAGGCACAGCGGCTCGCCGCCGCGGTCGCCGGCGTGCAGCCACTGCCACAGCTGCGTGCGCGCGATCTCGGCAGTGGCGGCGTCCTCCATCAGCCAGTGGATTGGCACGCAGCCGTTGCCGTCGAGCCAGGCGGCGAGATAGCGCACGCAGACTTCGACATTCCCCTCGAAGCCGGCGCGGGTGATGCTTCCCACCGGCGGCGCGATCAGCGCGTCGCGATCGACCACGACGTCCTCGCGCGCCACCGCATGCTGGTGCGGCCCCGGCATCGCCTCGTCGAAGATCGCCTTCGCGATCGGCACCAGCGCCGGATGCGCCACCCAGGTGCCGTCGTGGCCGGCGCCGGCCTCGCGCAGCTTGTCGGCGCGCACGCGCGCCAGTGCCGTCTCGTTCGCCTCGGGGTCGCCGGAGATCGGGATCTGCGCCGCCATGCCGCCCATCGCATGCGCGCCGCGGCGGTGGCAGGTGCGCACCAGCAGTTCGGAATAGGCCTTCAGGAAGGGCTGCGTCATCGTCACCTGGCCGCGCTCGGGCAGCACGCGGCCGCGGTGGGCGCGGAAGGTCTTGATGTACGAAAAGATGTAGTCCCAGCGCCCGCAGTTGAGGCCGGCGATGCGGCCGCGCAGGGCGTGCAGGATCTCGTCCATCTCGAACACCGCCGGCAGCGTCTCCACCAGCACGGTGACCTTGATGCAGCCTTCGGGCAGGCCCAGCACCTGCTCGACGTGCGCCAGCGCCTCGTCCCACAGCGCCGCCTCCTCCATCGACTGCAGCTTGGGCAGGTAGAGGTAGGGACCACGATCCTTCGCCACCAGCGCGGCGGCGTTGTTCAGGCAGAACAGCCCGGCGTCGAACAGGCTGGCCGAGATCCGTTCGCCGTCGACCAGCAGGTGCTTCTCGTCCAGGTGCCAGCCGCGCGGGCGCACGATCAGGACTGCGCGCTCGGCCTCGGGCTTCATCCGGTAGGACTTGCCGCCCTCGGCGTCGAAGGCGAGCGTCCCGGCGACCGCCTCGCGCAGCGCGCGCTGGCCGGTGAGCAGGGCGCCCCAGGTCGGCGCGGTCGAATCCTCGAAGTCGGCCATGTAGCAGCTGGCGCCGGAGTTGAGCGCGTTGATGACCATCTTCGGATCGACGGGACCGGTGATCTCGACGCGGCGGTCCAGCAGGGCCACCGGCAGCGGCGCCACCGTCCAGTCACCCTCGCGGATGGCGCGGGTGTCGGCGCGGAAGTCCGGCAGGCCGCCGCCGTCGAAGACGGCCTGGCGCTCGCGGCGCGCGATGAGCAAGGCCCGCCGGCTGCGTTCGAAGTGCTGGTGCAGACCGCCCAGGAACGCCAGGGCACGGTCGTCGAGCAGGTCGGGCGCGGCGTCCGCACCCGGCGCGATGCGGGCCTCGGCGACGGCCAAATGGGGGGCTGCGGACATGGTCGGCTCCGGCAAGTGGTTCGGGCAGCCACCATCCACCCGGATCGAAGTATTTGACAAAACAGATATAACAATGCGATTGATAATCTGTACTTATACTTTAGGCAGAATGCGGCCTTGGACCCTGTTCGCACCCCCCGATTCGCCTACAAGGGCGACCGCCTGAAGCCTCTGCGGGCCTTCTGCCAGGTCGCGCGTCTGGGTTCGGTGTCGCGTGCGGCCGAAGCGCTGTACGTCAGCCAGCCCGCCGTCAGCCAGCAGCTGCAGGCGCTGGAGCGCGAGATGGGCGCGAAGCTGTTCGAGCGCAGCGGCCGCCGCATGCTCCCCACACCCGAGGGCGAGGCGCTGTACGAACTGGCACGCCCGCTGGTCGACGGCATCGACGCGCTGCCGGCCGCCTTTCGCCGCCAGCTCACGGGCATGGACGCCGGCGAGCTGGAGATCGCCGCCAACAGCTCCACCATCCTCTACCTGCTGCCGCGGATCGTCGGCGCCTACCGCGAACAGCGTCCCCAGGTGCGCCTGCGCCTGCACAACACCATCAGCGCCGACGGCACCGACCTGCTGCGCGCGGACACGGTGGAACTGGTGGTCGGCTCGATGCTCGACGTGCCCGCCGACCTCAGCTACGTGCCGGTGTACTCGTTCACGCCGATGCTGATCACGCCGCTCGACCACCCGCTGGCGAGCACTCCGCGCCTGACGCTCGAAGACATCTCACGCCACGGCCTGATCCTGCCGCCGCAGCGGCAGGTGACCTGGCGCCTGGTCGACCTGGTGTTCCAGCAGGCGCGGGTGCCGTACACGGTGTCGCTGGAGGTCGGCGGCTGGGAGGTGATCAAGCAGTACGTGGCCATGGGCCTGGGGATCTCGATCGTGAGTTCGATCTGCCTGGACGATGCCGACGCCCAGCGCCTTGCGATCCGGCCGTTGGACGCCTGGTTCCCCGCGCGCAGCTACGGCGTGGTGGTGCGCAAGGGCAAGGTGCTGTCGCCGCAGGCGCGCGCGTTCATCGACCTGATCAAGCCGGACCTGTTCGTGCGCCGCAGCCACGAGGACAGCGGGCACTCCGAGCGCTGAAGGCCCGGCCGCGGACGGGCCACGCGCGGCACCCTCGCCCGGCCCCCGGCTCAGGCCACCTTTTCGAACTCGCGGTCGCGGTCCCCGCGCTTGCCGCCCGTGGCCGCGGCTGTCGCCGGCTGCCGCGACACCCGGTCGAGCTCGGCCACGACCTCCTGGCGCTGGTCGGGGCAGCGCGTGTTCGGGCACAGCGCCTGCATGTAGTCGGCATCGAAGCACAGGCGCTCGACCAGGAAGTCGACGAAGGCGCGCACCTTGGGCGAGGTGACGTGCCCGCGCGGGAACACCGCGTTGAAGTCCAGGTCCGGGCCGGTCCAGCCGGCCAGCACGCGCTGCACCATGCCCTGCTCGGCGTAGGCCTTGACGGTGACGTCGCTGGCCAGCATCAGCCCCTCGCCGCAGAGCAGCGCGCCCTTGAGCGCGGCGGGGTCGCTGGCGACCAGGATCGGATCGATGCGGTACTCGGCGCGCTGCCCGTCGTCGCCGAGCGACCAGTAGTAGTTGCCGTTGCGCCGCGACTTCTGCATCGCCAGGGTGCGGTGGTGCTGCAGGTCGTCCGGGTGCAGCGGCTCGCCGTAGCGCTCGATGTAGGCCGGGCTGGCATAGACCTGGGTGCGGAACACCGCGAGCCGGCGCGCCACCAGGTTCGAATCGGGCAGGTTGCCGATGCGCAGCGCGAGATCGATTTCTCCGTCGATCAGGTCGACCTGCTCGTTGCTGAGCGACATCTCCAGCCGCACCTCCGGGTGCTGGGCGTGGAACGCACCCAGCAGCGGTGCGATCCAGGCGATGCCCGCCGAGTACGGGGCGCTGAAGCGCAGCCAGCCGCGCGGACCGCCCTGCAGCTGGCCGACCGCGCTCTCGGCCTCTTCGAGTTCTCGCGCGATGCGCTGGCAGTGCTCGTAGTAGACGCTGCCGGCTTCGGACAGGCCGAGCTTGCGCGTGGTGCGGTGGAGCAACTGCGCACCCAGGCGCGCCTCGAGCTCCTGCACCTTGCGGCTGACGGTGGTCTTGGGCAGGCGCAGGGCCTTGGCCGCGGCGATGAAGCTGCCGAGTTCCACCACCTTGACGAAGATCAGCGTGTCGTTGAGATCGCGACTCATGGGGTGACTCCGGGAACGGGGGACTGGATTGGACCAGAGAGGGGACAATTATTCCCCGATCTGAGGACTAATCAAGTGCCGTCCCTGCGCCTATCTTGTCGGCCATCCCCGCAACGGCTGTCCGTCATGTCGCGCTCCACCCGCCGCCTCCTGCTCCGCAACGCGCTGTCCACGCTGATCATCGTGGACCTGCTTGCCCTGCTCGCACTCATTGCAAATCAATGGCTTGTGCATGACACGGCATACGCGTGGGGTATTGCCACGATGCTGGCACTGCCGCTGTATCCGCTGGCGCGGCGGCTGTCGGACCAGGTACTGGCGATGGCCGATCACGCCGCCGGCATCCCGGATACGGGAGAACAAATCCCGGAGGCGGGACAATGAGCGGCCGCCTGATTGTCCTGGGTGCCACCGGGTCCATTGGCCGGGCGGTGGTCGGACAGGCGCTGGCCGATGGCCGCGATGTGGTCGCGGTGGCCCGCGACGCCCGCAGGTTGGCGCAGCTCGAACGCGAGCACGGCCGCCACGCCGGGATCGTCACCCTGGCCGCCGCGATCGCCAGCGACGACGATGCCGCGCGGCTGGCGGCGCGCATCCAATCGCTCCCGGGCGCGCCGCCACTCGGCATGGTCGCCGCGATCCGCGGCCAGGCCGGACGCGGCCGCCTGCTCGATGCCCGCGCCGACTTCCTGCAGCGCCGCCTGGACGAGGACCTGCTGCCGCATCTGTTCGCCGCGCGCCACCTGATGCCGCTGCTGGCGCGGCAGCCGGACGCCGGTTACGTGCTGGTCGGCGGCCCCGGTGCGGAGCAACCCTGGGCCGGCTACGGCCACCACTCCATCGGCGCCGCGGCGCTGCGGATGCTGGCGCGCGTGCTCCACGACGAAGCCCGCGCGCTGCCGCTGCGGGTACGGATGCTGTCGGTCGACTCGCCGGCACGCACCGCGCTCAACGCCCGCCACGCCTGCGAACGCTGGCCCGACGCCGGCGCGATCGCGCGCCAGGCCCTGTACCTGCTCGACGGCGGCGGCTGCGCGCAGCCACTGATCCGCTTTCCGATCGGCGCCGCCATGGCGGCGACTCCCCTCCCATCGGCCTTCCCCGCTTCCAAGGAAAACCCCACGCCATGAACATCCGCAGCGTCAGCATCAATTCCAGCATCCGCCTGTCCCTGGTCGCGATCGGGCTGGCCGCCGCCATCGCGCTGGCCGGTTCGGGCTGCAGCAGCGACGCAGCGGCCAACCCCGATGCACCGCCGGCGCCGGGCGTCGGCGTCGCCACCGTCGTCGACACGCCGGTGCGGCAGTGGGACGAGTTCAGCGGCCGCATCGCCGCGGTGGAATCGGTCGAGCTGCGGCCACGCGTCAGCGGCTACGTGCAGCGCGTGGCCTATGACGAGGGCAGCGAAGTCGAGAAAGGCGATCTGCTGTTCGTGATCGACCAGCGCCCCTATCGCGCCGCGCTCGACCAGGCCGAGGCCCAGCTCGAGCGCGCACGCGCCGAAGCAAGGCTGAGCCGCAACCAGCACACGCGTGCGCAGTCGCTGGTCGAGGCGCGCGCGATCTCGCGCGAGGAGTTCGAGACCCGGCGCGCCGCGTCCGCCGAGGGCGCTGCCGGCGTCCGCGCCGCCGAGGCCGCGGTGGCCGCGGCGCGCCTGGACCTGCAGTTCACCGAGGTCCGCGCGCCGGTCGCCGGACGCGCCGGGCGCGCCCTGGTCACCGCGGGCAACCTCGCCCAGGCCGATGCCACCCTGCTCACCACGGTGGTCTCGCAGGATCCGGTGCACGTGCACTTCGATGCCGACGAGCGCGCCTTCCTGCGCTACCAGGCCCTGTCGCGCAGCGGCGCGCGCGACGCGACCAGCAACCCGGTGCGCGTCGGCCTGATGGACGAAGAGGGCCATCCGCACGCCGGCACCGTGGACTTCGTCGACAACCGGGTCGACAGCGCCACCGGCACCGTGCGCGCGCGCGCCGTGCTGCCCAACCCCGACCGCGTGTTCACGCCCGGGCTCTTCGCCCGCGTGCAGCTCGAGGGCAGCGCCGAGTTCGACGCGCTGCTGGTGGACGACAAGGCGGTGCTCACCGACCAGGACCGCAAGTACGTCTACGTGCTGGGCGACGACAACACCGCGCAGCGCCGCGACGTGACCCTCGGCCGCGTGGTCGACGGCCTGCGCGTGGTCGAGACCGGCCTCGAATCCGGCGACCAGGTCATCGTCGCCGGCGTGCAGAAAGTGTTCTTCCCCGGGATGCCGGTCGCGCCGGAACAGGTCGCGATGACGCCCGAGCAAGCGCCGGATGCCGCCGTGATCGCCGCGGCGGCTACGCGATGAGCTGACACCCGCCTCCACGCCTCCGCGCCGCCCCGGGCGCGGAGGGTTTTCCCCGCCGGCGGTCGACCCGTCCACCAGCCCTCCCCCCGGGGCCGGGTCGACGCCGGCATCTCTCCTCCCCAGCCCCGCCGTGCGGGGCGCGGACCGCGCGGCCTGGCCGCGAAGGATTCGACATGGATTTCTCCAGGTTCTTCATCGACCGCCCGATCTTCGCCGCGGTGCTGTCGATCGTGATCTTCGCCGCCGGCCTGATCTCGATCCCGCTGCTGCCGATCGGCGAATACCCCGACGTGGTGCCACCCTCGGTGGTGGTGCGCACCGTCTATCCGGGCGCCAACCCCAAGGTGATCGCTGAAACCGTGGCGACTCCGCTGGAAGAAGCGATCAACGGCGTCGAGGACATGATGTACCTCAAGTCGGTCGCCGGCTCCGATGGCGTGCTGCAGATGACGGTGACCTTCGAGCCGGGCACCGACCCCGATGACGCCACCGTGCGCGTGCAGAACCGCGTCAGCCAGGCGCTGGCGCGGCTGCCCGAAGACGTGCGCCGCCAGGGCGTGACCACGCAGAAGCAGTCGCCGGTGTTCCTGATGGTGGTGCACCTGACCTCGCCCGACGGCCGCTACGACACCCTGTACCTGCGCAACTACGCGCGCCTGCACGTCAAGGACGCGCTGGCGCGGATCAGCGGCGTCGGCGACGCGCAGGTGTTCGGCGGCGGCGACTATGCGATGCGCGCCTGGCTCGACCCGGACAAGATCGCCTCGCGCGGACTCACCGCCAGCGACGTGCTGCGCGCGATGCGCGAACAGAACGTGCAGGTCTCCGCCGGCCAGCTCGGCGCCGAGCCGATGCCCGACAGCGACTTCCTCACCCTGATCAACGCCCGCGGCCGCCTGGAGACCGAAGAGGAGTTCGGCGACATCGTGGTCAAGGCCGGCATTGACGGCGAAATCGTGCGCCTGTCCGACGTCGCCCGCCTGGAGCTGGGCGCCGGCGACTACACCCTGCGCTCGCAGCTCGACGGCAAGGACGCGGTCGGCATCGGCATCTTCCAGGCGCCGGGCGCGAACGCTCTGGAGATCCGCGACGCGGTGATCGCCTCCATGGACGAGGTCTCGCAGCGCTTCCCCGAAGGCGTCGAATACGAGGCCGTCTACGACACCACCATCTTCGTGCGCGACTCGATCAAGGCCGTGCTCACCACGCTGCTCGAGGCCGTGCTGCTGGTGGTGCTGGTGGTGATCCTGTTCCTGCAGACCTGGCGGGCCTCGATCATCCCGCTGCTCGCGGTGCCGGTGTCGATCGTCGGCACCTTCGCCGCGCTGTACCTGCTCGGCTTCTCGATCAACACGCTCACCCTGTTCGGGCTGGTGCTGTCGATCGGCATCGTGGTCGACGACGCGATCGTGGTGGTGGAGAACGTCGAGCGCAACATCGAGGAGGGCCTGAGCCCGCTCGAGGCCGCGCACCAGGCCATGCGCGAAGTGTCCGGGCCGATCATCGCCATCGCGCTGGTGCTGTGCGCGGTGTTCGTGCCGATGGCCTTCCTGTCCGGCGTGACCGGGCAGTTCTACAAGCAGTTCGCGGTCACCATCGCGATCTCCACGGTGATCTCGGCGATCAACTCGCTGACCCTGTCGCCGGCGCTGGCCGCGCGCCTGCTGAAGCCGCACGACGCGCCGAAGGACGCACCCACGCGGCTGATCGACCGCCTGTTCGGCTGGGTGTTCCGGCCGTTCAACCGCTTCTTCGGCGCCAGCTCCGACAGGTACCAGGGCGCGGTCTCGCGCGCGCTTGGCCGCCGCGGCATGGTGTTCGTGGTCTATGCCGTGCTGCTGGCGGGTACCGGACTGATGTTCAAGGCGGTGCCGTCGGGCTTCATCCCGGTGCAGGACAAGCTGTACCTGGTCGCCGGCGTGAAGCTGCCCGAGGGCGCCTCGATCTCGCGCACCGACGCATTGCTGTCCAGGGTCAGCGAGATCGCGATGGAGACCGACGGCGTCGCGCACTCGATCGCCTTCCCGGGGCTCAATGCGGTGCAGTTCACCAACACGCCCAATACCGGCGTGGTGTTCCTGCCGCTGGAGCCGTTCGGCGAGCGCACGCGCAGCGCGCTGGAGATCAATGCCGAGATCAACCAGAAGATCGCGGGGCTGCAGGAAGGCTTCACCTTCTCGGTCATGCCGCCGCCGATCCTCGGCCTGGGCAACGGCGCCGGCTACCAGCTGTTCATCGAGGACCGCGCCAACCTCGGCTACGGCGCGCTGCAGGAGGCGACCAGCGCCATGCAGGGCGCGCTGATGCAGACGCCGGGCATGGGCTTCGCCAACACCACCTACCAGGCCAACGTGCCGCAGCTCGATGCCGAGGTCGACCGGGTCAAGGCCAAGGCCCAGGGCGTGCCGCTGACCGAGCTGTTCGACACCCTGCAGACCTACCTGGGTTCGGCCTACGTCAACGACTTCAACCGCTTCGGACGCACCTGGCAGGTGATCGCGCAGGCCGATGCGCCCTTCCGCGACAGCGTCGAGGACATCGCCAGGCTGCGCACGCGCAACGACCGCGGCGAGATGGTGCCGATCGGTTCGATGGTCGAAGTCAGCCAGACCTACGGCCCGGATCCCGTGCTGCGCTACAACGGCTATCCGGCCGCCGACCTGGCCGGCGACGTCGACCCGCGGGTGATGTCGTCCACGGAAGGCATGGCCAGGGTCGCGGAGCTGGCCGCCGGCATCCTGCCCCACGGCATGTCGATCGAGTGGACCGACCTGAGCTGGCAGCAGGCCGCCCAGGGCAACGCCGCGCTGGTGGTGTTCCCGCTCGCGATCCTGCTGGCCTTCCTGGTGCTGGCGGCCCTGTACGAAAGCTGGACCCTGCCGCTGGCGGTGATCCTGATCGTGCCGATGTGCATGCTGTCGGCGCTGCTCGGCGTCTGGCTGACCGGCGGCGACAACAACGTCTTCGTGCAGGTGGGCCTGGTGGTGCTGATGGGCCTGGCGTGCAAGAACGCGATCCTGATCGTCGAGTTCGCGCGCGAGCTGGAGCTGCAGGGCAAGGGGATAGTGACTGCGGCGCTGGAAGCCTGCCGGCTGCGCCTGCGCCCGATCATCATGACCTCGATCGCCTTCATCGCCGGCACCGTGCCGCTGGTGCTGTCGTCGGGCGCTGGCGCCGAGGTGCGCTCCGCCACGGGGATCACCGTGTTCGCGGGCATGGTCGGCGTGACCCTGTTCGGCCTGTTCCTGACGCCGGTGTTCTACGTCGCGCTGCGCAAGCTGGTGACGCGGCCGGTGGCCGGGCCCGATCCCGCGCGGCCCGCCGCGGCAACGGAGGTGGTCCGTGCCTGAACGCATGCTCGAAATCCCTTCGTTCGAAGAGATCCGCCGCATCCTCGGCGACAACGACGACACGGCCGCTCCGGCACCGGCGAACGATCCGGACCGGCGGCCCGACGACACCACGGAGAACGATGATGACTGACTTCCGCCGCGCCGCCATGCCGGTGCTCACCTCCACGGTGCTGGCGCTTGCGCTGGCCGCCTGCAGCGTCGGGCCGGACTACGTGCGGCCCGACCTGCCCACGCCGGCGGTGTTCCACGGCGCGCCGGCGACGACCGGGCTGGAAACCGCGGATGCCGCCGCAGGGACCGCAGCCACCGCGGAAGCCGGCGCACCCACGCCCGCAACGGCCGACGACCGCTTCTGGCGCGGCTTCGGCGATCCGCTGCTGATGGCGCTGGTCGAAGACGCGCTGGCCGCCAACCACGACCTGCGCATCGCGCTCGCTCGCTACGATCGCGCCAACGCACTGCTGCGCGGCGCGAAGTTCGACCGCTTCCCGACGATCACCGCCAACGCCGAGGCCGGCGAGTCGCGGGCCAGCGCCGACCAGGCGCCCGGCGTCGCCCGCGGCGACCGCGACGGCGAGAGCTACAGCGCTGGCATCGCCGCGGCCTGGGAGCTGGACCTGTTCGGGCGCATCCGCCGCGGCGTCGAGGCCGGCCGCGCCGAGGCGCTCGCCGGTTACACCGACCTGCAGGCCGCGCAGGTGGCGATCGCCGGTGAAGTCGCGCATGCCTACCTCGAGCTGCGCGGGGCGCAGGAGCGCCTGCGCGTCGCCCGCGGCAACGCCGACAACCAGCGCGAGACCGTCGACCTGGTCCAGGCCCGCTTCGATGCCGGCCGCGACAGCGAGTTCGACACCGCGCGCGCCGGCGCCCAGCTGGAAGCGACGCTGAGCCGGATCCCTGCCCTCGAAGCCCAGGTGGCGTTCTCCATCCACCGTCTCGGCGTGCTGACCGGCCGCACGCCCGACGCACTCGCGGCCCTGCTCGGCGAAGCCGCGCCCCTGCCCACGCTTCCCGGCGCGATCGATCCCGGCACGCCGGGCGAGCTGCTGCGCCGCCGGCCCGACGTGGCCGCCGCCGAGGCGCGGCTGCACGCGGCCACCGCGCGCATCGGCGTCGCCACCGCCGACCTCTTCCCCCGCTTCACCCTGGGCGGCCTGATCGGCAGCCAGGCGATCGACAGCGACATGCTGTTCGAGCGCGACAGCGAGACGCGCTTCATCGCGCTGGGCATCGACTGGTCGTTCCTCGACATCGGCCGCGTGCGCGCGCGCATTGCCGCCGCCGACGCCGATGCCGCCGGCGAACTCGCCTACTACCAGCAGACCGTGCTGCTGGCCCTGGAGGACACCGAGAACGCGCTGGTCCGCCTGGACCGCGCGCGCGCCGAGGATGCGCATCTCGAACGCGCCGCCCGCGACAGCGCGCGGGCCGCGGAGCTCGCCCGCATCCGCTTCGATGCCGGCGCCATCGGCCTGCTGGAAGTGCTCGACGCGGAGCGCACCCGATTGCAGGCCGAGGACGCCTTCGCCGCCGGGCGCACCCGCAGCGCCACCGGTGCGGTGGCGCTGTACCGTGCGCTGGCCGGCGGCTGGCCGCATTCGCTGGCGCTGCAGGAGGTGATCAGCCGGCGCTGATGTCCGGCGCGGGGCCCGGGCCATCCTGCGATGCGGGACGCATCCGCGCCGCCGATGGCGTACGGTTGCGTCCTTCGCCCGAACGCCGGAGCCCGCGCATGCGCCACCTGCCCATCGCCATCCTGTCCGCCTGCCTCGCGACGCCCGTCGCCGCCCCCGTCGCCGCCGCGGATGCGCCGGTGGCGCCGCCGGCCACGCAGGCGCTGCTGCATGACATCGGCACCGCGCCTTCGGCCGCGCGCATCGAGGCCGATATCCGCCAGCTGGTGTCGTTCGGCACCCGCCACACGCTGTCGGACACGGCATCGGACAGCCGCGGCATCGGCGCGGCGCGGCGCTGGATCCACGCCGAGTTCGAGCGCATCTCGGCGCAGTGCGGCGGCTGCCTGGAGGTGATCGATGTCGCCGGCACGATCTCCGGCGAGGACCGCATCCCCGAGCCGACCGAAGTCGTCAGCGTGCTCGCGATCCAGCGCGGCACGAGCGATCCGGGCCGCTACGTGATCATGAGCGGCGACATCGACTCGCGCGTCTCCGACGTGATGGACTTCAGCTCCGACTCGCCGGGCGCCAACGACAACGCCTCCGGCGTCGCCGGCGCGCTCGAGGCGGCACGGATCCTTTCGAAGCACCGTTTCCCCGGCACCATCGTCTATGCCGCGCTCTCCGGCGAAGAGCAGGGCCTGTTCGGCGGAAAGATCGTCGCCGCGAAGGCACAGCAGGACGGCTGGCGCATCGAGGCGGTGCTCAACAACGACATGATCGGCAACATCGCCGGGGGCAACGGCGTGGTCGACAACACCACCGCACGCGTGTTCGCCGAGGGAACCCGCGTGACCGAGACGCCGGAGGACGCCAGGCAGCGCCGCTTCACCGGCGGCGAGGTCGATTCGCCCTCGCGCAACCTGGCCCGCTACATCGACCGCATGGCCGACCTCTACGTTCCGAACCTCGACGTGATGATGGTCTACCGGCTCGACCGCTTCGGGCGCGGCGGCCACCACCGCCCCTTCAACGACCTCGGCTATCCGGCGGTGCGGGTGATGGAGACCAACGAGAACTACGACCGCCAGCACCAGGACCTGCGCACGGAGGGCGGCATCGCCTACGGCGACGTGATCGAAGGCGTGGACTTCGACTACGTCGCAAAGCTCACCGCGCTCAACGCCGTCAGCCTGGCCGGCATGGCTTCGGCGCCGCCACCGCCGGCGGACGTGTCGATCACGGGCGCGGTCACCGCCGACACCACCCTCGGATGGACACGCCCGCCCGCGTCGCAGGCGCCCGACCTCGCCGGCTACAGGGTCCATTGGCGGCTGACCACCGAGCCGCAGTGGACGCACAGCGTCTACGTCGGCGACGTGACGCAGCACACTTTGAAGAACGTGGTGATCGACAACTATTTCTTTGGCGTGTCCGCCGTCGCGAAGGACGGCGCCGAAAGCCCGGTCGTGTTCCCGGGCGCGGCGGGCAGCTTCGGCGGCTACGGGACGCCCTAGCGGCCCGGAAGCGCCTCGTCGGCGAACACCGCCACGTGCGGCACGCCGTCGGCACCGATCCAGCCGCGGTACATGCCTTCGGTGTTGAAGGGGAAGGCGACGTTGCCCGCCGCGTCGATCGCGATCGCGCCGCCGTCGCCGCCCGCGCGCACGACCTCGCCGTTGATCACCGCGTCCGCGGCGGCCGCGATGCCTTCACCACGATGGCGCACGCGCGCGCAGACCTCGTGCGCCGCAGCGGTGCGGATATAGAACTCGCCCCAGCCGGTGCCCGAGACCGCGCAGCGCGCGTCCGCCCAGGTGCCGGCGCCGATGATCGGCGCGTCGCCGACGCGGCCCCAGCGCTTGTTGGTCATGCCGCCGGTGGAGGTGCCGGCGGCGAGGTGACCCTCGACATCGAGCGCCACGGCGCCGACGGTGCCGAAATACTTCAGGCCGCGACGCTCCACGTCCACGTCCGCGTCCACGCCAGCCCCGGCCTCCGCGCCCTCCGCGGCGTCCTTGCGCAGCGCGCGCTGCAGCTGTTCCCAGCGCCGTTCGGTGCGGAAATAGGACGGGTCGACCAGCTCGATGCCCTGTCCTTCTGCAAAGGTTTCCGCGCCGCTGCCGACCAGCATCACATGCGGGGAGTGCTCCATCACCGCGCGCGCCAGCAGGATCGGATTGCGCACCCGCTGCACGCCGGCCACCGCGCCCGCGCTGCCGTCACGGCCATCCATGAGCGAAGCATCGAGCTCGTTGCGGCCTTCGTGCGTGAACACCGCGCCGTGCCCGGCATTGAAGGCGGGATCGTCCTCGAGCACGGTGATCGCGGCGATCACGGCGTCGAGCGCCGCCGCCCCGGCCTGGAGCTTCGCGTGGCCCGCCAGCAGCGCGCGCTCGAGTCCCGCACGGGCGGCGGCCTGGTCCCCGGGCGACAGGCCGGCACGCACCACGCCGGCGCCGCCGTGGATGGCAAGCACGGGCTTTGCCGCGGCTTCGTCCGCGTTCGCGGCGGACACCGGCGCCAGCAGCGCCAGGCAGGCCAGCGCCGCAATGATGGCAAGCTTTCGTCGATGTTGCTTCATGTACTTCTCCTCGAAATCACCGCCGCCGGCCGCCGCGGCAGGACCAGCCGTCAGCACCTCACACCGTACCGCGGTTGCGCCCCTGCCACGGTCGGTACCACTCGCGGATGCGGCGCATGTCCTCGACCGCATCTTCGCCCGCCTGGAACAGCGGGCCGATGCCGATGACCTTGTCCGGATAGTGGAAGTACACCGGCAGCACCGGCACGTCGGCGGCGCGGGCGATCTTCAGGAAGCCGCTCTTCCAGTGCTCCACCGGCTTGCGCGTGCCCTCCGGCGCCAGCCCGAACCAGAAGCGGTCGTGGGTGCGGATCATCGCCGCGACCTGCTCCACGACGCCCGCCGAACGGTTGCGATCGACCGCGATCACGCCGAGCTTGCGCAAGAGCGGCCCCAGCGGCCACCAGAACAGCTCGCGCTTGCCGAGGAGCTTGATGTCCAGGCCCAGGCCCAACTTGACCGCGAAGCCCCAGATGCCATCCCAGTTGGACGAATGCGGCGCCGCGATCAGGACCAGGCGCGGCTCGTCCGGGAACTCGCCAACCACGCGCCAGCCACCGAGGCGGAGGATGCCGCGCCCGAGCCAGCGCGTGAACCGGTTGCGCTTCACCCGCGGCACCTGCGGAGGCAGGGGCGGCAGGATGTCGGCGTTCGCTCCGCTCATGGGCCTCCCGTGCCGCTCAATCCCAACCCTTCCCCGTGCGGCCACGCTTGATCGTACTCCGCTCGCGCTTGGCATCCAGCCGCCGTGCCTTGGAAGCGCGGCTGGGCCTGGTCGGGACGCGCTTCTTCGGCGCCTTGCGGCCGGACTCGATGAACGCCGCCAGCCGCTCGCGCGCATCCTGGCGGTTGCGGTCCTGGGTGCGGAAGCGCTGCGCGTTGAGTACCAGCACGCCGTCGTCGGTGAGGCGGCGATCGCGCTTGGCGAGCAGACGTTCGCGCACGGGCTCGGGAAGCGAAGGCGAGTTGGCGATGTCGAAGCGCAGCTCGACCGCGGTCGCGACCTTGTTGACGTTCTGCCCGCCCGGGCCCGATGCGCGCACGAAGCGTTCGATGATTTCGGCTTCGGGAATTTCGATGGCGGATGGCGTGGTGGTCATGGGCGTCCGGAATCGATGGCCAGCGCGACGGTCAGCGCGGTCCCGCCTCGGCAGCCGGCGCGGCATCGGCGGGCTGCGTGAAGAATGCCAGCGCGCGCGCGAACTCCGCGTCAGGCGGCGCCACCGCGTGCACGCGTCGCGCCGGGTCCCATGGATGCGGGAACGAAAGCTGCTCCGCGTGCAGCAGCATGCGATGGATGCCGAGCATGCGGAAGCTGCGGTTGTGGCGGCCGTCACCGTGGCTGGTGTCGCCGATCAGGTGGTGCGAAAGGTGCTTGAGGTGGCGGCGGATCTGGCGGAAGCGCCCGGTCTGCGGCCAGGCGCGCAGCAGCGCGTAGCGCGAGGTCTCGAAGCCGGCCGAGGGCACCGGCAGTTCGGCCGTGGCCAGGCGTTCGAAGCGCGTCACCGCGGGCTTCTTCTGCGGCTTGCCGGGGCCGCCGTCCAGCGGATGGTCGACCGTGAATTCCGCGTCCGCGGGCCAGCCGCGACACACGGCGAGATAGGCCTTGTCGACCTCCCCGGCCATCAGTGACTTGCCCAACGCCGAGGCGGTCTCGCGATTGAAGGCCAGCAGCAGGCAGCCGCTGGTGGCGCGGTCCAGGCGATGCACGAGGAAGATCGGCTTGCCGAACTGCGCACGCAGGCGGTCGGCGGCAAAGTCGCTCTCGCCGCGCGCGAGCTTGCTGTCGTGGACCATCAGCCCGGCGGGCTTGTCGACCACCGCGAAGGTGTCTTCCAGATGCAGGACGCGGAGCGGGGACTCCGCACGTGGTCCGGCATCTGCAGCCGCATTCGCATCTGCACTTGTAGGAGCAGCCATGGCTGCGACCCGGTCACCCCCAACGCCACCGGCAAGAGCGGATTCGGCTGCCAGCACATTGCGGTCGCAGCTATGGCTGCTCCTACAGGGGTCTGGCGGCACCGTCGCAGCCTGCTGGTTCACGGCCGCGGGCGGGCGGCGATGATGGCCCACAGGCCGCCGATGCCGGCGACCCAGGCCGCCACCGGCACCGACCACAGCCGCGGCCCGCCGGCGTCGAGGCCGTACAGCACCGCGGCCGCCACCAGCAGGCCCACGCCGAGGATCGCGGCCACGGTGCGGCGCTGCATCGCGCGCATCACGTCGACCAGGTCGGCCATTTCCTTCGAGTGCATGCCCAACTGGTGCCGGCCCTCCACCTGCTGCGTCAGCCAGGCGTGCAGCAGGCCCGGCATTTCCGGCGCGCGGGTGGCCAGCTCCGGCAGTCGCTTGCGGAACTCGCTGGCCAGCCGCTGCGGGCTGTAGCGCTCGGCCAGGATGCGTTCCAGCACCGGTCGCGCCACCGCCCAGATGTCGATCGTCGGATCCAGGTGGCGGCTCACGCCCTCGACGTTGAGCAGGGTCTTCTGCAGCAGGATCAGCTGCGGCTGCAGGGTCAGCTGGTAGCGCTGCGCGGTGCGGAACAGCTTCAGCAACACCTCGCCCAGCGAGAACTCCGACAGCGGGCGCGTGAAGTACGGTTCGCACACGCCGCGCACCGCGGCCTCGAGTTCGTCCAGGCGCAGGTTCGACGGCATCCAGCCCGCCTGCACGTGCAGTTCGGCGATGCGCCGGTAGTCCTTGTTGAAGATCGCCATGAAGTTCTCGGCGAGGTAGTACTGGTCGTCGCCCGACAGCTGGCCGACGATGCCGAAGTCCAGCGCGATGAAGCGCGGGTTGGCGCGTCGCGCCGGATCGTCATCCACCCAGATGTTGCCGGCGTGGGCATCGGCGTGGAAGAAGTTGTCGCGGAAGACCTGGGTGTAGAACACGCGCACGGCCTTGGCCGCCAGCAGCTTGCGATCCATGCCCGCGGCCTCGATGGCGGCGATGTCGTCGCTGGGGATGCCGCTGACGCGCTCCAGCGTCAGGATGCGCTCGGTGCTGTGCGACCACACCGGCGCCGGCACGTAGAGGTCGGTGGAATTCTCCCAGTTGCGGCGCAGCACGGAGGCGTTCGCGCCTTCGCGCTGCAGGTCGAGCTCGGCCGCGAGCGTGCTCGCGACTTCCTCCACCACCTCGCGCGGGCGGATCTTCCCGGCATTGGGATGGGTGCGCTCGACGAAGCCGGCGATGCGCTCGAGCAGCCGGATGTCGGCGGCGATGCGCGCGTCGATGCCGGGACGCAGCACCTTCACCACCACCTCGCGCGGCGGCTGGCCGTCGACACCGGACAGCAGTGCCGCATGGACCTGCGCCACGGACGCGGACGCCAGCGGCACCGTGTCGAACGCGGCAAAGGCCTCGCCGACCGGGCGCTCCAGCTCCCGCTCGACGATGGCACGCGCGACCTCGCCGTCGAACGGTGCCACCTGGTCCTGCAGCAGCACCAGCTCGTCGGCGACGTCGGCCGGCACCAGGTCGCGGCGGGTCGACAGCACCTGTCCGAACTTGACGAAGATCGGCCCCAGCTCCTGCAGCGCCAGGCGCACGCGCGCGCCGCGCGGCAGGTCGGTGACCTCGCGCGAGGCGCGCGGCACGAAGGGGCGCAGCAGCCACAGCCAGCGCCCGGCCGGCGTGCCCTCGGCCAGGTTGTGCAGGCGATAACGGAGCAGGACGCGCCCGATCTTCAGGGCGTGCAGCGCCGACCTCACCGCGCGCCCCCGGCGGCCGAGGCCAGGCGGGTGACGCGCGCGGCGATGCGCTCGACATCGTCGCGCAGCGTATCCACGTCGTCGTGGAAGGCGTCGAGTTCGTGGCGGCCGACCACGTCGCGCGACTCCTCGACCACGTATTCGGCCGCGGTGGCGGCGAAGCCTTCGCCCGCGCGGCGCGCGCCCTTCAGCGCGGACGCCGCGGCGTTCGCCACCTGCACGCCCATGACCTCGCCGAAGGCCGCCACGAACGGCCGCTGCCAGTCCGGATCGAAGCGTTGCGCCAGCCGCTGCAGCGCGCGCGCCAGCTCGGCATCGCCCTCGATGCGCAGGCGCCCGCTGGGCGTGGCGTGCTCGTCGGCCGCGCCGAGCATGCCCTGCAGCTGGCCGAGCAGGCCGCCCAGCGTGGTGCGCACCGAGAGGTCGGGCGTGGTGGCGTCCGCATCCACCGGTCCGACCCGCAGCGCCTCGCCATCCACGCGGATCGACACCGCCAGCGGTGGCGATGCCAGGTGCAGGGCCACGCGGCGGCCATCCAGCCTGGACAGCGCCTGGCGGGTGTCGTCGTCGAGGGCGAGCGCACGGTTTAGCGCTGACTCCAGCGCACGACCGGCCAGCGGCTTCAAGCCGGACAGCGGGGATGGGGATCGGGCCATGGCCGGCATTGTAGCGGCCAGCCCGGGGCCGCCGGCGCGCCGCCGGGGCGGCGGCCGGCAGCGTGGCTCAGACCTTTCGACCGCGGAAGAACGAGATCGCGGCCAGCACCAGGAACACGATGAAGAGGATCCAGGCGATGTTGCTTGCGGCACCCGCGATGCCGCTGAAACCCAGTACGGCCGCAACCAGGGCGATGACGAGGAAGATGACGGCGTAGCTCAGCATGGTGGCTCTCCAGTCCGTCGGAGCGCGGACGGCTTGGCGCCATGTTCACGGGGCCGGGGTCGTCAGGAAGTGACGGCGCCCCGGCTGGCCGCGGCCAGTCGTTCGAGGCCTTCGGCGATCGACACCCGGGGCACGTAGCCGAAGTCGCGGGTGGCCGGCGCCATGTCGTACCAGTGCGTGGTGCTGAGCTGCTCGGCCAGGAAGCGGGTCATCGGCGGCTCCGAGCGCAGGCGCAGCAGCGGCCACAGGGTCTCGCAGGCCGCACCGACCGCATAGGCCACGCCGAAGGGGATCGAACCCTCGACCTCGGGCGCGCCCGTCGCGCGCAGCAGGGCATTGACGATCTCGCGCGCGGCCATGGGTTCGCCGTTGCTGATGAAGTAGGCGCGACCGGCGCAGGCGGCGCCGATGTCCAGATGCTCGAGCGCATCGAAATGGGCCTGGGCCGCGTTGTCGATGAAGGTGGTGTCGATGCGGTTCATGCCGCCGCCGACGAAGCGCAGGCGCCCGGCGCGGGCGCGTTCGGCCAGGCGCGGCACCAGCTGGTTGTCGCCCGGCCCCCAGATCAGGCGCGGGCGCAGGGCGACCGTGGCCAGGGTGTCGTCGTTGGCGGCGAGCACGCACTTCTCGGCGATCAGCTTGGTGGCCGCGTACGGCGCCTTCAGGTCTTCGCCATAGGGCACGGTGTCGGCGGTGCCACCTTCCACCGGATGCGTGGCGCGGTGGGTCACGCTGGGCGAAGAGGTATGGACCAGGCGCCCGATGCCGTGTTCCCGGCAGCCGGCCAGCACATTGCCGGTGCCCATCACGTTGGCGCGGTGGTAGCTGTCGTAGCTGCCCCAGGCGCCGGCCTTGGCGGCGTTGTGCAGCACCGCGTCCATGCCGGCGCAGGCGGCAATGACGGCATGGCGGTCGGCGAGGTCGCCGCGCAGCTGGCGCACGCCGAGCGCGTCGAGCTCCGGATAGTGCCCGCGGTTGAAGCTGGTGACCTCGTGTCCCCGCTCGACCAGGCCGCGGCACAAGGCCTGGCCAAGGAATCCGCCGCCGCCGGTTACCAGTACCCGCACTTCAGTCCTCCATCGCGTCAATCACGCACGTCAATCACTCACTTAATCGGGCGTGGCCGCCGGCGCGAACACCCTGCCGGCGCGCTGCGCGCGCGCGGCCCAGGCGGCCAGCTTCTCGCGGCCGATTTTCGCATTGTGGCGGATGTCGACCGGGAATGCGGGGTGGAAGGCGAAGCTGTCGACGTGCGCGGTGTGGACGAAGCCTTCGCCGTGGTGGCGCAGTTCGTCGGCGATGCGGGCGTGTTCGGACTTGGCGATGCCGGGATGGAGTTCGACGCAGAGCAGCGGGCGCTGGGCGCCGCGTTCGCCGATGCCGACCAGGGCGGTGCGGCGGACGTCGGCGTGCGTGTCGAAGACGGGTTCGACCTGCTCGGTGCACAGCGTGCGCTCCGGCGTGACCACGCGCTGGGACTTGCGGCCGCAGAACCAGAGGCGGCCTTCGACGTCGAAGTAGCCGAGGTCGCCCATGCGGTGGACGATGCGGAACCCGCCTGCGGGCGAAGGTGCCCGAAGGGCGGACGGGGGCGAGCTTGCGGCAGAGCTGCATGCCTCTCGGATTTTCGCCAGCCGGGTCTGCGCGTCGCGGTTGAAATAGGTGTCGGTGGTGCTGGGGCCGGCGACGGTGATTTCGCCCACCTGGCCGGGTCTCGCCAGCAGCGCGTCGGACCATTCGGGGATGGCGGCGTCGGTGACGCGGATGATGCGGACCTCGTTCGGCGGCACCGGGCGGCCGACGCAGGTGCCGGCGCCGGTTTCGGTGCGCTCGCGCAGGGTGACCAGCTCGCGACCTTCGATCACCGCCACCGGCAGGCATTCGGTGGCGCCGTAGGGCGTCCAGAACTGCGCGTCGGCGGGCAGCAGTTCACGCATCTTCGCGACGACCTCCGCCGGCACCGGCGCGCCGGCGGAGGTCACGCGGGTCACGGTGGGCAGCGGCTCGCCATGCTCGGCCAGCACGCGCATCAGCGCCGGCGAACCGAACAGCTGGGTCACCCCGAAGCGCTTGATCGCCGCGTGCAGCTTGCGCGGGTCGGCCTTGCCCGGGCGCGTGGGATCCATGTCCGGGATGATCGAGGTCAGGCCCAGCGCCGGGTCGAACAGTGCGAACGGCGGGAAGGTCGGCAGGTCCACGCCGCCGGGCGACAGCCCGAGCATGCCGCCCAGCATGTCGACCTGGGCCACGAAGTGGCGGTGCCGGTAGACCACGCCCTTGGGCACGCCGGTGGAGCCGCTGGTGAACAGGATGCCCGCCACATCGTCGGGCTGCGTGTCGGTCAGCTGCGCCCCGGCGCTGGCGCCTTCGCGCTCCACCTGGGCGAGCGTCGCGTCGGCCAGCCGCGCGCGCGGCCCGGTGGTGATGCGCACGCGCGCCGCCTTCGCCCAGCCCAGCAGCGTGCGCGCGAACATCGCCAGCGGTACGCCGATGAACGCATCCGGCCGGGCCTCGTCCAGGCACTGCTTCAGCGCGCGCTTGTCGATGCCCGGATCCACCAGCACCGGCACCGCGCCGGCCTTGAACAGCGCGAACATCAGCAGGAAGAACTCGGGCGTCGGCCGCACCATCACCACCGCGCGGCTGCCGCGCGCGATGCCGCGCCCGGCCAGGCCGGCGGCGATGGCGTCGCTGCGCCGATCCAGTTCGCCATAGCTCAGGGCGATGTCGTAGCGGCCGCCACGACCGGGGCAGCGCATGGCGATGCGGTCCGGCGCTTCGGCCGCGAGCCGCGGGAGCGCCGCGGCGATGTTGCAGGGTTCGCTCATGGTCCGATTATCGCCCCTTGCGCGGCACCGCCGGACGGAGAAAGATTCCACTCCGCCCTCCGCCCGGCCACCTGCCGATGCCGCACCCCTGCCTGAGCTGCGGCGCCTGCTGCGCCCACTACCGCGTGAGCTTCCACTGGTCCGAAGCCGAGCCCGCGCTCGGCGGCACGGTGCCGGCGGCGCTGACCGTGCCGCTGCGCAGCCACGAACGCGCCATGCGCGGCACCGCGGGCGGCGACAAGCCGCGCTGCGTCGCGCTGGATGCCGATATCGGCCGGTATTCCCGCTGCACGATCCATCCCGTACGCCCGCAGGCCTGCCGCGACGTCCCCGCGTCCCTGGAATTCGGCCTGCCGAGCCGGCAGTGCGACAACGCACGCATCGCGCACGGCCTGCCGCCGCTCACTCCGGCCGACTGGATCTGGCGCGAGGCCGCGGCAAACGACCGCGATGGCAATCCGCGCGACGACGACGCGCCGAATGACGGCGGTGCACGGCCGCCGCCCGCCCTGCCTCCGCCGATCGCGGCCTGACATCGCTCCGGCGGTCGGCAACGCGCCGGGATCAGAGCGGATTGCGGTCCAGGAAGTCGCGGATCGCCGGCACCAGCACTTCATGCTTGTCTTCCAGCACGTAGTGCCCCGCATCGTCGAACGCCATCACTTCGGCACCCGGCAGCTCGGCCTTGAAGCGATCGAGGAAGTGGTGGTCGAACACGAAGTCCTCCAGGCCCCAGCCAATGAAGGCGGGCAGCCCCGCGTACTCGTGCAGGCGCCGGCCCGCGGCATCGAGCATCGGCCAGGCGCGATCCTTGGGTGACAGCGGGATGTCCTGCATGAAGCGCACCGTGGAGATGCGGTTCTTCCAGCTGTCGTAGGGCGCCACGTAGGCCCGACGCACATCGGCCGGCATCCGTCGCTTCACGCCCAGCCACGAGGCCCCGGCGGAGAACGCGTTGAAGCCGCGGATCACCAGTTCGCCGACGTTGTAGTCGCGGCCCAGTGCGATCTGCCAGGGCATCGCCTTGGTCTCGGGCATCGGGAACGCGGCGGTGTTGAGGATCACCAGCCGCTGCACCTGCGCCTGGTGCGAGAGCGCCCAGCCGAAGCCGATCATGCCGCCCCAGTCGTGCACCGCCAGCGTCACCGGACCATCGATGCCCAGGTGCCCGAGCAGCGCGGACAGGTCGTCCACGCGCGACTGCAGCGTGTAGTCGTAGCGCGGCACCGCGTTCGGACCATCGTCGGGCTTGTCGGAAAGACCCATCCCGACGTGGTCGGGGACGATGCAGCGATAACCCTTGCCAGAAGCGGGATCCGACAGCCCCGCGACCAGCGTGCGCCAGTAATAGCTCCACGACGGATTGCCGTGGACCATGACCACCACTTCGCCGTCGCGCGGGCCCTCGTCGAGATAGCTGAGCTCGATGCCCGGGCGGACCTGGAATCGGTGGCGTGTGGCGGGATAACCGGGAAATTCCATCCGGCAATTGTAGCCCGCCGGCCCGCGCCCGCCCCTGCGGTCCCCGGTCACTCGACGTCAGATCGAGAGGACCAGCCTCAGCCCTCGCCTACTGGCTGAGCTCGAAGTAGCCGGCTATCGATCTCGCAACGGCAAGACCTACGTGGCGCACTGGAAGGCTTGATGTTGCTACGCTGCGGACGCGGTGCCGGTCCGCCATCTTGTGAAAGGATCTCCACGCATGCGAATGATCGGCGTGACGCTCACCCTCACCGGATTGCTGACGCTGCAGGCGGCGACCGCCGCAACGCCGCCCACGCCGCCCACGCCCGCCGAATTCGCGCGTTATGCGGACACGCTGCTGGCGGACGCGTACCCCGCGGAGGCTCCGGGCGGGGCGGTGCTTGTGATGCGCGGGGACGAGGTGTTGTATCGGGGCGCGCGCGGCAAGGCCGATCTTGCCACCGGCGTGCCGCTCGATCCCTGCGACCGGTTTCGCATCGCGTCGGTCACCAAACAGTTCTCCGCGGCCGGACTGCTGACGCTGGTCGACGCCGGCAAGGTCTCGCTGGATGACCCGCTTTCGAAGTACCTGCCGACCTATCCGGGCGGTGAGCGCATCACGATCGAGCAACTGCTCAACCACACGTCCGGCGTCAAGGACTACACATCCATTCCGGGGACGTTCGACGGACCGATCAGGCGCCACGTCACGACCGCGCAGCTGGTCGACTACTTCAAGAACGAAGCCCCGGACTTCGCGCCGGGCGAAGGATGGATGTACAACAACTCCGGCTATGTGCTCGTCGGTGCCGTGATCGAAGCGGCAAGCGGCCAGCCCTGGCACCGCTATCTCGACCAGGCCTTCTTCAAGCCACTCGGCATGAACGACACCGGGTACGGCGCGGACCCCGCGGTCATCGAGCGTCAGGTCAAGGGCTACATTATGTACGGCGGAGCCCCGGCACCTCCCCCGCAGCTCAGCATGACCCAACCTCATGCCGCGGGTGCGCTGGTTTCGACGGTTGATGACCTGGCACGCTGGAACCGCGGCCTGCACGAGGGGCACGTGCTCAAGCCTGCCACCTATGCGCGCATGATCACGCCAGTCGGCCAGGCGGAGCCCAACGACTACGGGTACGGCATCTGGACGTCCACGGTGCGGGGCGCCCCGGCGTTGCAGCACGATGGCGGCATTCCCGGCTTCACCTCGTACCTGGTCTATGTCCCGGGAGCGGATGTCACGGTCGCTGTGCTCCAGAACAGCGAAAGGCCACCTTCGGCACATTCGCCCAGCACGGTCGCGCGCCGCCTTGCGGCCGCCGCCCTGGGCGATCCGTATCCGCCGGTGAAGCCGGTCGTCGTGGACGTTGCCGTGCTCAAGCAGTACGAGGGCGTGTATCGCGTCGACCAGGATGCGACGCGGACGCTGCGCGTTGTCGGCGGAACCTTGACCGCCCAGCGCACTTTGGGGATGCGCTCTGAACTCACCGCGATCGCCGTCGACACATTCGTGTATCCGACAGACTTCACCCGCTTGCAGGTGCTGCGCAACGCGACCGGAGACGTGACAGCCATGCGTTTCTGGGCCGACGGCGAAGGTGAAGGCGTCGTCGCTCCGCTCACCGACCTGGCGGTACCGATCGACATCAAGCTTCCACGCGATGCAATCGGGCGCCTGGCCAACAAGTACCTGGTCCCGGCCCTTCTGATCAGCGCCGCGATCGCCATGTTCTACGCGGCGAAGCTATGGCGCAGACGCAAGCGCTTGCCCAGCAGATCGGGTGCGTAAACTCACGGATCACGCGGGACGAAGGACCTTCGCACTCCTGCGAGCCACTCATCCAGGAGACCTGCAATGAGCCAGCGCGCCCTCATCACCGCCGGTGCCGGCGGACGTCCTCGAGCCGACCATGGCCATCCGTTCCGGTTGTCCCGTGCGGCCCTCCTGCTCGCGGGCCTGCTTGGCATGACCGGCATGGCTGCCGCGACCGAGGGCGGCGCCGTCTATGGCCCGCGACTCGAAGGCTTCGACTACCCGCATCCCGTTCGCACGCATGCGTTCGAGTCGCAGCGCCAGCAGGTCGAAATGATCTACCTGGATGTGCCGCCCACCGGCGAGGCCAACGGCCGGACCGCGCTGCTGCTGCACGGCAAGAACTTCTGTGCCGCAACCTGGGAGCACACCATCACCGCGCTTGAGGAGGCGGGATACCGCGTGATCGCGCCCGACCAGGTGGGCTTCTGCAAGTCCAGCAAGCCCGACGGCTACCAGTACGCGCTCGCAGGCCTTGCACACAACACGCGCGGCCTGCTGGCCTCGCTCGGCATCGAGCGCAGCGTGGTGGTCGGACATTCCATGGGCGGGATGCTGGCGATGCGCTACGCGCTGATGTATCCCGAGGCTGTCGAGCACCTTGCCCTCGTGGGTCCCATCGGGCTGGAGGACTGGAAGGCGAAGGGCGTGCCCTACCAGCCGGTGGAACAGGTCTACGCCGCGGAACTGCGCACGACTTACGACAGCATTCGCGACTACCAGGTCGCGGTGTACTACGCAGGGCAGTGGCGCCCGGAGTTCGAGCGCTGGGCGAGGATGCAGGCCGGCATGTATGCGGGCCCGGGCCGCGAAGTCGTGGCGTGGCACCAGGCACTGACCTTCGACATGCTGATGTGGCAGCCGGTGGTGTACGAGTTGCCCCTGCTGCGTGTTCCGACCACGCTGTTCATCGGTGTCCACGACCGGACCGCGCTTGGCAGAGGAGCGGCGGCGCCGGAGGTGCAGGCCGGGCTTGGCGATTACCGGGCGCTGGGTCGCCGGACCGCGGAAGCAATCCCGGGGGCCGTGCTGGTCGAGTACGAAGATCTGGGGCATTCCCCGCATATCCAGGACCCGGAGCGGTTTCATCAGGATCTGCTTCGGGAGCTTTCTAGCACTGACGGACAAAGCGATTAGGCAGCGATATCTGAGTTCGGCAAGGGCAGCTTTCGACCCAAAGCGGACATCGCTGGCTCCAAGTCTCCGTCGCGGTCGACTGATTCTCGTGATCAACGCTTCGACCGCATACCTAGAAGCGGTACAGGAGCCGACCCTGGAGCAGCTGGCCGGCGAGCCCCCCCCCTCAGTGACTGCCGACGAACTCCTATTGCGGAAGGCACCGAGATCGGTGTCCGGAGACCATCGCTGGGCACAGTCGATTCAGCCAGCGGCGTCTGCTGCTGGTTCACAGCGGAACCAGCGCATAGCCTTGCTGCTGCAGCGTGATGATGCTGGTCAACGCCGAAAGCGATATTGCGATGCTGGGTGCCAGCGAGTTGCTGTCCAGCTGCCGGGAGTGCAAGGCCTGGCCGCACACGAACATTTGCACTCCCGCCGCCGACAGTTGCGCGATCAGCCCGAGGTTCGGGTTAGCGACCCCATGGCGGACGCGGTACGCGGGATCAGCCAGCGCTGAATCCGTTGCTCCTTCGCTGAGCAGCACGACGAAGTCCAACTGCTTCTTCGTCACTCCGCTTGCCTTGAGCAGGTTGACGGCGCGCGCGACCCGCTCCAAGCCCGGATCCGTCGCAGCGGGTGAAGCCGGCGCCACGGTCAGGCTGAATACCGCCCGCTGGCGCATTTTCGGGTCGGGTTGGTGGGCGGCGTCCGGCAGGACGATCGCTTTGCCATGCATGGCGGTAGTGTGGGCGGGAGACGTCGCCGGCGTCGCCGCCTGCGCGAAGTAGGTCATGCCCGCCAGCACCAGGCCCAATAGCAAGGATGTGCCCCGCATCAGCGCGGTCCGAGCACGGTGGCCAGGTCATCTGGTGCCGGCATGCCGGCTCGGCGCTGGACCGTGCCGTTGTCGTCGCGGAACAGGATGCCCGGCGTGCCTTGGAACCCTAGTTGGACCATCAGTCTTTGGTTCGCATCGAGGGTGGCGCGCACATTGGCGGGCACGGAGGCCGCCGGCTTGATGCCGCCTGAGCTGTAGCTGGTTTCATTGCGACGGAGCGCCTCCGACGGCGAGCTGGCGGTCATGATCGTGGCAACCTTGTTGGCGCTGTCCGGACGGATCACACCGACCATGATGTGCCGCAGTTGCACCTTGCCCGAATCCACCCACGGCCGCGCTGCATTCCAGAACTTGTTGCAGAACGGGCAGTTCGGGTCGCTGAACGTGTAGATCACGCGGGGCGCATCGGCCTTTCCGTCGGCGATCCATTCGCTCGCCTCCAGCAGTGCCCAGGTGCGGGCCGACATCGGACCGGCGACAAGTCGCTGCAGCGCCTCGGCGCCGATGTCCTCGCCCTTTGCATTGATCAGCGTCCCAACGACGGCATGTTCGCCGTCGTTGGTCGCGTATACCGCCACGGGCTGCTGGCCTGCGACGCCTGCAAAGCCGCGAAGACCCGATGGGGCGTCGAACTCGCCGAGCACTTCGAAACCCTGGGCTTCAATGGCTTCGATCACGGCGGGCCTTTCAGTCTCCGGGTTGCTGGTGGCGTTCGTTGGGACAGCCGGTGCGGTGGAAACCGACTTTTCCTCGGCGGCCTGACTGCAACCGGTGGCGAGCAGCAGGGCGGACGAAAGCAGTATTGCAGTGGGGTTCACTCGTGCCATCACGGCACCTCCTTGGTTGGAAGGGTTGGGGGACTCGATGAGGGCGCAGCACCGAAGCGCCGCAGCTTTACGGCAAGGCTCGCATTCGAGAGTTCGCCCATGTGGGTGTCCACAAGCCGGCCGTCGGCATCGAAGAACAGCGTCGTTGGCAGGCCGCGCGAGCCGGACTCCTGCATTACGGACGAGAATGGATCGAGCAGCACATTGCTCAGTTGCAGGTGACTCTCGCGCAGGTAGTCACGGATCTCCGATTCGGATTCCCCCTGATTGACGAAGACGAACGTCACGTCGCCGCGTTCTTCCTGCGCCTTGGCCAGGACCGGCATTTCGCGGCGACACGGCGGGCACCACGTCGCCCACAGGTTCACGACCATCGGCTCGCCGGTCATCGCCGAAAGCTTCGTGCTGCCGCCGTCGAGCGTGCTCAGTTCGGTCGCCGGCAGTTTCACCACCGACTGCTGCATCAACAGCAGCGCGCCACCGAGAACGGCCCAGGAAGCCAGCCCTGCGATCGCACCGAACAGCAGCGGACGTCGCAGCGCGGGAGCGTTTCGCGCTCGCCATGCGCCGAATGCGAGGCCCGCGAGCACGCCCGCCCAGATCGAGAAGCCGCCGTCGCCGATGCGGACAATTGACCACGGATCCGCGAGGTACTGCGGCCACCATGCGAGCACGAAGGCTAGCCGCGCCGCGAGCACGCCGACCATCAGCATGTCGAGGAACGTCGAAGGCGGCTTGATCGCGGGTTGCCCGGGCAAGGGCACAACGAACTGCCGGGCGACCAGTGCGGCAATCGCGAGTGCGACCAGCAGCACCACCAGGGACATGGGAAACGGGCCAAGACTGACCATCATTGCGCTCCTTGCTGGACGCGCTGCAGGCGGGCCAGGAATGCTTCGGGGGTGATCTCGCCCACCGTGCGCTCGGCGCGGTGTTCTTGGCCGTCGGGTCCGATGAGCAGCAACGTCGGCGGACCGGCCACCTGCCATGCCTTCATCAATGCCCGATCGGCCACATCGTTGGCGGTGACGTCGGGCCTCACGACCTGCATGCCGGCGAGCATCGATGCCACCTGCGGATCACCGAACACTTCCCGTTCGATGACATGGCAGGAAACGCACCAGTCGGCGTAGAAATCGACCAGCGTCCATTGGCCTCGCGCACCGGCTTCGGCGATGCGACGTGACAGGTCGTCGGCCGTCTTGGCTTGGACGAAGGCGACCGTCGGCGCGGCTGTCTGCGCACTCGCATCGCCGGCACCGAGTCGTTCCAGGGGGCGCCACGGATCGCCGGAGCCGCTGGCACCGCCAATCATGAGTGCCAGTGCCCAGACCGCCGACGCGGCTGCAAAATAGCGCGGCAGCCACAGGCGCAGCGGGCCGCTTGCAGGCGGTGCGACCAGGGCCAGGAAACCCGCCGCCACGCCGAGCAGCCAGGCGCCCCATAGCACCAGCGCCGTCGCCGGTGCCAGCACCCGCGCCAGCATCGATATCGCCAACGCCAGCAGGACGTAGCCGAAGACCGCCTTGACGCGATCCATCCACGCGCCGGGGCGCGGCAGGATGCGTGCGCCGAACACCGCAATCGCGAGCAGGGGCAATCCCATGCCCAGCCCAAGCGCGAACAGCGCCAGGCCGCCGGTCAGCGCGCTGCCGGACTGGCTGATGTAGAGCAGCGCGCCGGCAAGTGGCGCAGTCATGCACGGTCCCACCAGCAGCGCGGACAGGAACCCGAGCGCGGCGGCGCCAGCGAGCGTGCCGCCGCGCTGCTGGCGACCGGCGCGATCCAGGCGGTTGCCGAGCCACGCCGGCAACTGCAGCTCGAACGCACCGAACATCGACAGCGCAAGCACCACGAACACCGCCGCGAAGGCGCCCAACAGCCACGGGTTCTGCAAGGCCGCCTGCAGGTTGGCACCGGCGATCCCGGCGGCCACGCCGAGCGCGGCGTAGGTCAACGCCATCGGCAGAACGTAGGCCACCGACAAGGCGAGCGCACGCCGCGTGGTCGGCTGTCCGCCAACGATCAGGCTGGAAACGATCGGGATCATCGGCAGCGTGCACGGCGTGAACGCGAGCAGCAGCCCCATGCCGAAGAACACCGCGACCGACGCGAACAGGCTGGCATCGGCGAGGCGGCTGGCGAAGCGCTGGTCCTCGCCGGCAACGGAAGGCGCCGGGGCGGCCTCCCTGATCGAGCCCGTGACGGATGATGCGCCGACGCCTGCCGAGTTTTGTGCGACGGAGGCCGCAGAGGGGGCGGTGGGCGGCTGCGGGGCGCTGTCGCTTGTCGCCTTTTCCGAGGGCGGCGTCGTCGCTGCGGTGTCCACAGCGGCATTGGTTGCCGGTGGCGTCTCGACCGATGGCAGATCGACCGGCATGGTCTGCGGCGGATAGCAGATGCCGGCATCTGCGCAGCCCTGCCAATGCAGCGTCGCCGAGCGTGCGTCGCCACCATTGACTATGATTTCGACAGTGTCGTAATAGACCTCGGTGCGGCCGAAGAACTCGTCGGTTTTCGCCCTGCCGTTCGACAACTGCAGCGGCAACGCCTTGCCGCCGTCGAGAACAACGCTCAGGCGGTGTCGATAGAGGTAGTAGCCCGGCGCGATAGTGCCGCTCAGCCGGGTCGCGCCATCCTTCACGGCCGTTGCCTCGACCCTGAACACCTCGCTGACCTCGAGGAACTCGGGCTGCTGCTGCCCGCTCGGTGGTGCGAGCCAGCCTTGCGCCATCGCGGGCACGGGAACCGCCAACATCGGCAACATCAACAGGCTTAGCAACAACCGGCGCAGCAACAGCATCATTCAGTACTCCGGAGATCCAGCCGGCCACGATGAAGGCGCGCGATTAAGTCACGATTAAAGGCCCCCCAGGCTGGAGCCATGACCCGGCGGTGGCGACGCCGGGTACCCTGCGCTAGGGTGCAGCGCGCATCTGGTTTCCGGAGTTGGCATCAATGAGGATCCTGGTCGTTGAGGACGACGAATTGATCGCCCGGGGCATAGTCTCCGGTCTTCGGGCTTTTGGAATGACAGCCGATCGCGTGGAGAGCGTCGCGCACGCCGAACTCGCGCGACAGACGACCCATTGCGACGCGATGGTGCTGGACCTTGGGCTGCCCGACGAGGACGGTATGCAGCTGCTGGTGCGCATGCGCCAGAGCGGTGATGAATTGCCGGTACTGCTGCTGACCGCGCGCGATGCGGTGGAGGATCGCATCGCCGGCCTGCAAGGCGGCGCCGACGACTATCTGGTCAAACCGTTCGATCTCGGCGAGCTCGTGGCACGGCTGCACGCCTTGTCGAGGCGTGCCGCTGGCCGCAGCGTGAACCTAATCGAAGCAGGTTCACTGGCGCTGGATCCCGCCAGTGGGCAGGCTTGGCTCGACGGCATACCCGTCGACCTGTCGCGTCGCGAGACCGCACTGCTCGCCAGCCTGATGCAGGCAGGCGGGCGCTGCCTGTCCGGCGAACAGCTCAAGGACAGCCTGTACGGTTTCGAACAGGAGGTCGGCAGCAACGCAATCAACGTGCACATCCATCACCTGCGCCGGAAACTCGGTGCCGATGTCATTCAAACCGTGCGCGGACTCGGATATCGGTTCGGCAGGGCCGAGCCATGAGCCTGCGATTCCGCCTGGTGCTGACAATCGGCATCGCCTTGGCGGTGCTGTGGAGCGTGGCGGCGGCGTGGATGCTGCGTGACCTCGATCGCAACCTGCAGCATACCCTCGACGACCGGCTGGCGATGTCGGCACGCATGGTGTCCGGACTGCTGGCGCAGGGCGCGTTGGTGGGCGCCTCGCCGGTAGCGGCGGCTGATGCGGTGACCGTTGCCGGCAGTCGCGGGATGGCGTGCCAGATACGCTCGCTGCGTGGGGAGGTGATCGCCACCACCCAGGGCGCATCCAGCGCACTGATGGCGACCGACGCGCCGGGCTATCGCACGCGTGAGATCGAGGGTACGGCGTGGCGTACCTACACGCTGGAGGCGAACGGTTACAGCATTACCACTGCCGACAGTCTCGGTGAGCGTGCCGAACTGAGCCGCCAGATCGCGCTGGCGGCCGGGCTGCCGTTCCTGATTGCCGCGGTGGGTGGCTTGCTTGCGTTGTGGCTGGGCGCGGGCCGTGCGCTCGCGCCGCTCGATCGGCTGCGTCGCACGCTTGCGCAACGCCAGCCCGATGCCGACGAGCCCCTCGACGCGCAACCAATGCCGGGCGAACTCCGGCCATTGGTCGAATCCCTCAACCACCTGCTGCAGCGCGTTTCCGACGCGGTGTCACGAGAGCGCAGCTTCACCAACCATGCTGCGCACGAACTGCGCACACCCTTGACTGCGATCGACACTCACCTGCAGGTTGCGCGGCTGACTGGTGGCGAGGACTCACGACGTGCGCTGGCCGATGCCGGTGAAGGCGTGCAGCGTATGCGTGCGACGCTGGACCAGTTGCTGATGCTGGCGCGGGTCGAAGGACGGCTGCCGTTCGACGACGGACAGTGGATCACCGCCGCGCAGGTGGTGGAGCAGGCGGTGGCGGCCAGCAGTCCGGCGGCCAATGGCCGGGTCGTTGTCGTGGCTGGAAGCGGTAGTCAGGCGGTGCCGGCGGTGCCCCCCGCGCTGTCCGTGGCGGCGTTGCGCAACCTCGTCGACAACGCGTTGCGCTATTCGCCTCCGGGAAGTGCCGTAGACCTTGTTGTTGATGCCGATGCCACCACGGTACGGTTCCGTCTGACCGATCGTGGCGCTGGTCTCGAACCTGACGAGTACCGGCAGGCGACGCAACGGTTCTGGCGAGGACGCGCGACCGGCAGCGCAGGAGGCAGCGGGTTGGGGTTGACGATCGTCGAGGCAATCGCCGAGCGTCATGGCGGGTACGTGGTCTTGCGTCCCAGGGAGGGAGGTGGGACGGTCTCGGAGCTCGTCCTGCCGAGGCAGGACGGTTAGATTCGGCGGCCGTGGAATGCCTCCAACCCCCGACCCTCGCTAACCTTGGGGGCTTTCCGCCATTTCCTGACAGTACTGGCGAAGGTGCTCCGGCAGGTCCGGAGGACACTGCCCGCACGCCTTGTTACCCGGCACGGCATAGTCGATGAACTTGGGGTATGGCAGGTTCAGGTTTTCCATCAGCTCGACGAAATCCTCGAGCGTGCGTTCGGCGCCGAGCCGCGGGTTGCGCTGCTTCTCCTGCGCGATGCTCGATACCCACCGCCCCTGGTAGTCATGCGCCGGGTACACGAGCGTCTCGCCCGGGAGGCCGAACAGCCGACCGCGTACGCTCTCGTACAGTTCACGCGCGTCGCCGCTCTGGAAGTCCGTACGGCCGCAGCCGTCGATCAGCAGCGCGTCGCCGGTGAACACGCGGTCATTCATCACCAACGCGAAGTGGTTGTCGGTGTGGCCGGGCGTGTGCATCGGGTCTATGCGCACGCCGCCGACCTGCAGGGGGACGCCGTCTTCCATCGGCACGTCGGTACAGGACAATGCGTCGAGCGCGGGGGTAGCGATGCGGCTGCCTACCTCCCGCCGGAGCATCGACGCCGACGTGATGTGATCTGCATGAATGTGCGTGTCGATCGTCATGACGAGCTTCAGACCGAGCTCGTTGACTACCTGCAGGTCGCGCTGCCAGGCGGGCATCACCGGATCCACGAGGGCGGCTTCGCGCGTTTCGGGGCAGGCGATCAGATAGGTGTAGGTCGAAGACACCGGCTCGAAGAGCTGGCGGAAGATGGTGGCGGGACCGATCATGACCGGGCTCCTTCTTTTTCCGCGAGCGCCACTACGGCCGGCTCCAGCGTCGCCAGACCGGCCTCACGGCCGCGCTTGAGTGCCGCTTCCAGCGAGCAGCCGCGGTTAAGTGTCGCGTCAAGCGCGATCATTGCGCCCACGCGGTTGGAACTCGCGCAATGGATCAGGACCCCGCCTTCGCGGCGCGCATCGTCCAGCGTCTGGCCGAACTCGCGCACCCGGGCTCGGTCGAGATCGGCGGCGCCGGCGATCGGCAGCGACACGTAGTTCAGGCCGAGCCGGGCGGCCTCGGCGGCTTCGTCATATTCCGTGGGCTCGTCCGGGGCACGCAGGTTGATAACCGTGCGCACGCCCTCGCGCACGAGTTCGGCCAGATGCGCCGGCGTGGGCTGCCCACCGGCGTAGTGATCTTCAGCGAAGCGCCAGGGTGTGTTCATGGGAGCCTCCGGAATGTTTGCGGGGAAGAACGAAATTCAGATCCAGCCGAGTTCACTCGCGGTGCGGTACAGCATGTACACCGCGACGACGACGATCAGGCCGGCAAGCACCGTGTTGAGCACGCCCTTGCGGTCGCCCAGGCGTGTGGCGAGGCGGGCGCCAAACAGACTGCCGACCGCGCCGCCGCCGATGAACGCCACCGCAAGCGACCAGGCGACCAGTCCGGAGCTCGCGTAGCTCAATGCGGTGGTCAGTCCGAAGGCGGTAACGGCGAGCAGCGATGAACCGACCGCGAACAGGATCGGCATGCCGGTCGAGGCGATCAGGCCCGGTACTACCAGAAAGCCCCCTCCAATACCGAAGAAACCCGACAGGAGCCCGGTGACCGCGCCCGAACCCAGCAGCTTCGGCGCGTTGCCCCGATTGAGCACCACCGCCGGATCCCCTTCACTTCCGCGCGAGCGGAACATCATGCCGGCGACCACGAGCATCAGGAGCGCGAACAATGCAAGCAGCTGCTGCCCGTCCATGGCCTTGCCGAGCATCGCCCCGAACCACGCGCCCAGCACGCCGGCGATAGCGAACGCCGCGGCGCAACGCCACTTCACGTTGCGCTTGCGGGCATGGTTGGTCAGGCCGATAAGTGCGTTGGCCGCAACCGCAAGCGCGCTGGTGCCGATCGCCACATGCGGGTCGCGCACCCCGACGAGGTAGACCATGAGCGGGACCGCGAGAATGGAGCCGCCGCCACCGACCAGCCCGAGCGTGAAGCCGACGACGCCGCCGGAAATGACCCCCATCACTAACTGGAACGTGGTCATTGGACAGCCTCCTGGCTGCCACAGTAGGCGGCGTATAGCGTATCGAGCACGCTTGCAGCAGGGCCCTCGGCTAGCGCGTAGTAGATGGTCTGCGCCTCGCGACGCGTCGTGACGAGCTGCATCTCGCGCAGTACGGCCAGGTGCTGCGACAGGGCGGACATGCTGAGCCCGGTAATCGGCTGCAACTCTCCTACCGAAGCCTCGCCCTCGACCAGCTGGCACAGCACGAGCAGGCGTGCCGGATGGGCCAGTGCCTTCAACAGTGCGGCCGCTTCATTGGCATGCTGCGCCATCTGCTCGGTCGAGGGCATCGGACGTATCTTCTTTGATGAACGGGCCATGGCGGATGTAGTTTAGTAAGTTCTTGACAAGGACAGGTGACGAATATAATTTAGCAGTACCTAAAGTACAGAGCAAGAAGCTGTCAAATGAATCCGCAGGTGCAGAGCTTTTACGACCCGGCCACGTTCACCTTCACCTACGTGGTCTACGATCGTGACGGTGGCCATGCCGCCATCGTCGACCCGGTGCTCGACTACGATCCCGCCTGTGCCCGAACCTCGACCGCCTCGGCCGACCGCGTGCTCGCGTTCGTGCGCGATCATTCGCTGATCGTGGACTGGATCCTTGAAACCCATGCGCATGCCGACCACCTGACGTCGGCGGCATACCTCAAACGCGAAACCGGCGCGAAGGTCGCGATCGGTCGCGGTATCACCCAGGTGCAGGAGCGCTTCAAGGCGCTGTTCGGGATGGAGCCGGAGTTCGCCACCGACGGCCGCCAGTTCGATCGGCTGTTCGCCGATGGAGACACGTTCGCCATCGGCGAGCTCGAAGCGCGTGCGATCGCGACGCCCGGTCACACCGACGATAGTCTGACCTATCTCGTTGGTGACGCCGCGTTCGTGGGCGATACGGTGTTTGCCCCTGAAACGGGCACCGCGAGAGTGGACTTCCCAGGGGGCGACGCGCGCAAGCTCTACCGATCGATCCGCACCTTGTTCGATCTGCCCGCCGACACCCGCCTGTTCCTGTGCCACGACTACCCGCCGGCCGAGCGCGAGGCGCATCCGCAGAGCTCGCTCGACGAGCAGAAGCAGCGCAATGTGCATGTGGGCGGCGAGGCAGATGAGGAGACGTTCGTGAAGTTGAGGACCGAACGGGATGCAAGACTGGCGGCGCCCAAGCTGATTCTGCCGGCGTTGCAGGTGAACATTCGCGCTGGCGAGCTGCCGCCGACGGACGCGAACGGCATCCGCTACCTGCGGCTGCCCCTGAACCAATTGGGAGGTGAGGCATGACCACGTGGATGATCGCCCTGGCAGGCGGGGTGCTGATTGGACTGTCCGCGACGTTGTTGCTGTGGCTCAACGGACGGGTCGCGGGCGTCAGCGGCATCCTCAACGGCGTTCTGTTCCCGAAGGCAGGTGATGTGTCGTGGCGCGCCATGTTTTTGCTGGGCTTGATCGTCGCCGCGGGCCTATACATGGCACTGGTGCCCGGTGCACCACTGCCGCGGACGGACTATTCGCGAGTCGGGCTGGTGGTCGCCGGGCTGCTGGTGGGCTTCGGCACGCGCATGGGCAACGGCTGCACGAGCGGCCACGGCGTGTGTGGGCTCGGCCGACTGTCCATGCGCTCGCTGGCGGCCGTCCTGACCTTCATGGCCACGGCCATTGCAACCACCTTCCTTGTGCGCCACGTCTGGAGTTGATGATGAAGTTCTCGATTGCCGCGCTGCTGTCGGGTGCGCTGTTTGGTCTGGGGCTGGCAATGTCGGGCATGACCGACCCCCGCATCGTGCTCGGCTTCCTCGACGTGTTCGGAGATTTCGATCCGACGCTGGCGTTCGTCCTCGGCGGCGCCGTCACCACCACCGGGCTGCTGTTCCGCTTGGTGCTGCGCCGTGGCAGCCCGGTGCTCGCCGATACGTTCCAGCTGTCGAACCTGAAGCAGGTCGACCGCAAGCTGCTCGGCGGTGCGGCACTGTTCGGAATCGGCTGGGGTATCGCCGGCTACTGTCCAGGTCCTGCACTCGCGGGCCTGGGGATCGGCTCGGTCGAAGCGCTGTGGTTCATCCCGGCCATGCTGGCTGGCATCCTGTTGCACCGTGTCGTCAACCGCGCCTGAGGTTATGCCATGAAGCCTATTCCATTGCTCTTCCTTGTCGTTGCGCTCGCAGGCCCCGGCTGCGCCTCCGCCACGTACCCGACTGCACTGCCGACCGTTGCGGATGCGGTGTCACCTGCGCCGGGCATCGTGTCGGCGGGGCGGCTGGATGCCGACGACATCTCACGCGTGCGTGATGCTGGCATCCGCCACGTCATCGACCTCACCTTGGATGCGGAGACGCCAGATTTCGACGAGGCGGCAGCCGTCCGCGCGGCCGGCCTTCTGTACTCCAACCTGCCATTACGCGGTGCAGTGGATCTCACCCGTGAGAACGTGATGGCGTTTGATGCCATTGTTCGAGACGCGAAACGTCCGGTGCTCGTGCACTGTGCCAGCGGCAACCGTGTCGGTGCGATGGCAGCGCTCCGGGCCGCATGGGTGGACGGAAAGGAGGCCGATGAAGCGATCGCGATCGGAAGAACCTGGGGGCTCAAGGGTCTTGAGGAAGAGGTGCGCCGCAGGATCGAGGCCGACGCTTCCCAGGCCAGGAGCAAGGTCCCGGGCTAACGACCGCTGCGTGCCGGGTCCGGTCAGTGCCGGACTGCGTCCATGATCCGGTAAGCGTTCGCGCCGGCGACCTGCCGTTCTTCGTACCCGGCACCGAGGGCGTGCTGATACATCCGAAGGTAGCCCCCCAAGACGACGAGCACGTCATCACAAAGAACTATCCGAACTCGTTCCACAAGACGGACCTCAAGGAGACACTCGATTCCGACGGCATCGAATAAGTCACGGTTATTGGCCGATGAGCCACATGTGCATCGACGCGACAACTTGCGCCGCGGCTATTTTGGTTACAAGACAACGGTCGTGCACGACGCCTGCGCAACCCGCGAGCTCGAGTTCGATGGGAAGAGCGTGCCCGCCGAGCAAGTGCATACGGCCCTGATGTCAACGCTCGCATTCGGGTATGCGGAAGTCATTTCAGCCGACACCTATCTGGCCAAATGACATCTGTTGGGGCGTGCAGCGCGATTTGCTTGGCGGTAAGTCATCGGCCGCTCTCTCATCCCGGGCGTTGCTACGTGATGTCCGCTCTTGGCCGATAGCCGACATTCCCGGCAAACGGACCGCCTATCAAGATGTTGCTCGCGCGCCACACTGCCATGCCTCTTCATGATCCTCTGCGGGCTACCCGCTTGCGATTCTCTGTCGGGAGCAGCGACACAATCTGCTGATACCTCTCGAACAGGAATGCGACGCGCTCCGCGTCCGTTCCAAGCTTTGGCGCCTTTCGACCTGCGGCCTTTTCGGCCGCAAGGTAGGCTGCTACCACCACCTTGTCGAGCTGCTGGTGGGCTTTGATCAAATCCCGCGGCATGGTCAACGGGTCATAGAGATCGGCCAGTGTGCTGTCGGGAAAGTCGGCGCGTGCGTCGAGGACGCCTTGAGCTTCCACTTCGATGGCGCTGCGATGCTTGTCACCGACAAGCTCGGGCCAGGGGAAATTGTTGTAGACAATGCTGTTCGAATACTGGTAATCGCTCTTCATGCGGCCGCAGGTGTAGCGCATCCATGACATGTGCATGGCGGAAGAGAGGACTCCGAAGTGAAATGCAGTAGCGTCCGGCACAACCTGCAAACTGCCGGTAGCAATTATTTCAGGCGCCAGGAAGCCGATCGGCAGATAGCTCCGACGCTCCGATGAAACCTTGGGCACAGCCAAGTACGGCTTGTCAGGTTGCCGGTTCTCTGAGAAAAGACTCGGTTTTGCCGCCCATTCCCGCGTCCTGGCTTTGCCGCTCCTCGCCCGCTCGTGGCGCACGCGCTCCACCCGAGCTAAGACATCCGGCATTTGGCGCAACTCCTCCGGACGAGCATCCACCAACCACAGACACCATCTCTCGATGCCGTTGATCAGCTCATCTCCACCATAGACACGGCGCAGCCATCTATCTGCCTCAGGCGTCGTGACGAGCAAATGCGCCCGCTCATCCGGGTCAAGAAACAAATGACCGAAGTCAGTAGCCTCACTACCCTTGTTGATCTTCGGCACGTCGCAGATCGGATGTTCACGTCGAACCACCAACGCGTCCACAGCATCCGCCAGATATGGATTGATGTTGTCGGCAATAACTTCATGCGACTCACCATCTATTGCCTCGTAGGTGAACAGCCGCTTCTGTGCCAACTCGCCCTGACCGAAACCGATGATCACGCAATGCACCGCCGCCTTGCCGCGCGCTTCATTGCTCCATTTGAAAGTTCGGTGTGCGAACTGGATATGCATGCCGCGCGGGTAGAGTGCTGACCAGAGCACCCCCACCTGCTCTCCCTGCGTGATCGAATTCGTGGACACGAACGCCGACCGTATCGCGGGATTGTCCTGCATCATCGCGGCGGCCTTCACATACCATGCTGCGACAAAGTCCAGCACGCCGGCACCATTCACTCCTGCGAACACGCGCCTCATGTCGGTCTTCTGTTCTGCGCTCTGCTCCTTTTTCCCGATGAACGGCGGATTCCCCAAGATGTAATCCAACTCCCCCGCCCCCACCACCTCATTCCAATCCACCCGCAACGCATTTCCATGCAAGATCGCCGCCGACTTCTTCAGCGGCAGCCGCACCATCGTCTCGCCGAACTGCTCGGCCACCCGCAGGTTCATCTGGTGGTCCATCAGCCACATCGCCACCTGGGCGATCTGGGCCGGGAACTCCTCGATCTCGATGCCGTGGAACTGGTCCACGTCCACCAGCACGTGGTCCTGCACGTGTGCCAGCACCGACTGCTGGGTCGCGAACTGGCGCTTGAGGATCTCCAGCTCCAGCAACCGCAGCTCGCGGTAGGCGATGACCAGGAAGTTGCCGCAGCCGCAGGCGGGGTCCAGGAAGCGGAGCGTGGCCAGCTTGCGGTGCAGCTGCGCGAGCTTCTTCGTGTCCTGGCGAGCCTTGTCCAGCTCGCCCTTCAGGCCGTCGAGGAACAGCGGGCCGATCAGCTTGAGGATGTTCTTCTCGCTGGTGTAGTGCGCGCCCAGGTTGCGGCGGGCCTTGGCGTCCATCACCGACTGGAACATCGAGCCGAAGATCGCGGGGCTGATGCGGCTCCAGTCCAGGGCGCTGGCGTCCAGCAGCTGGCGGCGCATCGCGGCGTTGAAGTCGGCCAGCGGCAGCATTTCCTCGAACAGCCGGCCGTTGACGTAGGGCAGTTCGACCAGCTGCTCGTCCAGCGTGCTCTGGCGCCGGTCTTCGGGCGTGTTGAGCACCTGGAACAGGCGCGCCAGCCAGCCGCCGAGGTCGGCGCCGTCTTCGCTGGTGCGCTGGTCGATCAGGTCGTGCAGGGCGTGGCGGGGGAAGATGCCGGTGTCGTCGGCGAACAGGCAGAACAGCAGCCGCACCAGCAGCACTTCCAGGGCGTGGCCGTCGTAACCGGCGGCCTTCAGCGCGTCGTACAGCCGCCCCATGCGCTCGGCGGCCTGCACGTTGACGGGGTCTTCTTCCTTGTAGCTGCGGGTCTGGTAGCCGCTGATGAAGCCGAAGCGGCCGATCTCCCGGTGCAGCTCGGCCAGCGGGAACTCCACGTGCGGCTCGCGGCCGTCGAGGTCGTACAGGCGGAAGCGCTGGAAGTCGCTGACCAGGATGTACTGCGGCTTCTCCGATTCGCTCAAGCCCGCAAAGTAGTCGGTGGCCTGGTCGAAGGCGGCGTCCAGGTCGACGCCCGCGCTCTTGTGCTCGGCCAGCATCACGCCGGGCCAGAACAGGTCGATGCGGCCGCTGGCGGTGCCGGTGAAGCGCTTCGCCTTCTGTTCGTACACGGCCACGCTGCGGCGCTTCTTGCCGAACACGTGGAAGAAGTCGTTCCAGAAGCTCTGCGCCTCGGCGCGCTCGGAGGTTTCGCCGTCCCACTCGCGGGCGAAGGCACGGGCGCGGTCTCGGATCTCGTTGAGGCTCAGCGGCATGTGCACATGCTCCTGTTGTCGGCCCTGATCTTCCGCAGTCCGGTGCTGCTCACAGCGGCTGCGCTCCTTCGCTGAGGATGTCGAGATACCGGGTGTAGGCGAACACGCGATGCCGCTGCTGCCCAGTCACTTCGTTCACGATCTCGAGTTCTTCCAGCGCGCGCACCGCCGCGCGGATAGTGGGTGGGCTGAGCGGGAGCTCAGGGGCCACGCGCGGCACGGTCAGTATTACGCGGCGGGCAAACTGGTCGAACACCAGGCCGATATTGCCGGCACGCTTCCCCAGCGCTGCGATGCGGGCGCGATCGCTTGCCAGCAGGGCCAGCAGGCGCTGCGCGGTGTCGACCGCCTGCTGCGCGGTTTCGGCCACGCCGTCGAGGAAGAAGCCCAGCCAGCCCTCCCAGTCGCCGCGCACGCGCACGCCGTTGAGGCGGTCGTAGTAGTCGGCACGATGGCGCTTGAAGTACAGGCTGAGGTACAGGCTGGGATCACGCAGCACGCCTTCATTGCAAAGAATCAGCACGATCAGCAGGCGACCGAGGCGGCCGTTGCCATCACCGAAGGGATGGATGGTCTCGAACTGCACGTGCGCCAGTGCGGCTTTCAGCAGCGGCGGGGTCCGGCCTGCCGGCTCATGCAGGAAACGCTCAAGCGCAGCCAGTGCGTCGGGCAGGGCCTCCGGTGGCGGCGGCACGAAATGGGCCAATGCCGGCGACGGACCACCGACCCACACCTGTCCCTTGCGGAACTCTCCGGGTTGCCTGGTGGCACCACGCCCGCCGCGCAGCAGCAGCGCATGCATCTCGCGGATCAGGCGCAGGGAGAGCGGGAAGTCGTCTTCGCGAAGGCGGCGCAGGCCGTGCTTGAGCGCGGCCACGTAGTTGGAGACCTCCTCCACGTCGTCGATGGGCACGCCTGGCGCGGCGTCAACCTCGAACAACAACAGGTCGGACAGGGAGGACTGGGTGCCCTCGATCTGCGAAGACAGCAGCGCTTCCTTGCGCACGTACTGGTACAGGAACAGCTCCGGGTCCGGCAGCATCAGGGTGATGCCGTCCAGACGCCCAAGCGCCTGGTCGGCGCGCTCCTTGCGCGCAACCAGATCCCCTGCGGCAAGGTCGAGCGGCGGCTCCGGCGGCAGTGGATCGGGGATGAAGGCCTGATAACGGCTGCCGGCCAGGGAGCCGGTGACATAGTGGCCTGTAACCCTGGTGGCCATGGTCAGCTTTCCTTGCGGGCACCCGCGGCGTGGTCAAGGAAAATTAAATACCACTTTTTTTCGTTATTTGCCAGAAGATGCGGAGGTGGCGGGTGGTCGAGCAGGCACCTGCCCGTCGTCAGTCGCCGCGTGCACCCTCCCAGTCGAAGCCGGTCATCGCGGCCAGCTGCTCTGGCTCGATCACCTGGACATAGTGGCGGCCACCGATGACCCATGTCGGGTAGCCGGTCACGCCGGCAATGGCGCATTCGGAGACCATGCCGCCGTTGGGGCCGTTGGGCGCACACTCCACGTACGGCAGCTGCGCGGCCGCGCCGCTGAACTTGCGCTTCTGCTGGGTGCACGTGGGGCACCAATGGGCGCCGTAGAACTTCGCACCTGACTCTTCCAGATGCGCGGCAAGTGCATGCAGGCGCGGGCCGCCGCGGCGGTCCAGCAGACCCGACGACGAGACGTGCAAGGCCGCCACCACCGCAAGCGCGAGCAGGCCATTGCCCAGGCACCACGTCGACCACTGCGTTCCCGGCGCGCTGTCGGGCCGGGCCACGTGCACCAGCACGAAGATCGCCAGCAACGTCGCCAGCGACAGCAGGCACCAGGCGCAGAACGCAGCCAACGCGATCCAGCCCGCCAGGGTCAGGTACACGCTGATCGCCAGGCCCAGGAACGACAGGCGCCATAGCCGCCGCCAGCGCGTCAGCCTCGGCGCCGGCCGCCATGTCGCCCACGCCAGCAGCGCATACAGCGCGCCGCCCCACAGCGCGATCGGCACGCCGAGGAAGCGCGACCACCGGCTGTTCTGCACCACGTCGCACCCCGAGCCTTCCGTGCAGAACGCCGCACCGGTGTCGCGCACCGCCACCCACGTCAGGTAGGCGGTCAGCAGCAGGCCGAACGCGGTGAGCACACGCAATGCGATGTCGGTGCTTGATCGCGGCGCTGTCAGTGCTTTCGACGTTGTCGCCACGCCAGCGCCATGCCGTGCCGGCTGCGTCCGTTTCCGCTTGGCCTTCGTTCTCTTGCTCATGCCTACCTGCGTCCCGTGTCCTTGCGTTCGTGCACATTGTGGCCGAGATGCGTCGCGGCGCAGGCAGTTCAGCCGACGACGAACGCCACCAGCGGATTGTCCGGCTCCAGCAGCAGCTTCGCGGTCAGCACCAGCGACATCACCACCAGCAGCGGCCGGATCAGCCGCGCCCCGGCCCGGCCCAGCGCAAGGTGCGCACCCAGCTGCCCGCCGGCGATGCTCGCCACCGCCATCACCAGGCCCACCAGCCACAGCACCTGTCCGCCGACGATGAGCGTCGCCAGCGCGGCGACGTTGCTCGCCAGGTTGAGGAACTTGGTGTGCGCCGTGGCCGAGACCAGCCCCATGCCGAACAGCGCCACCAGCGCGGTGGCCATGAACGATCCGGTGCCGGGCCCGAAGAAGCCGTCGTAGAAGCCGATCGCGAACATGATCGTGACCAGCGCGGCCTGGCCCAGCCGCGCACGGGTCCCGGCCTCGCTGGCCTTGGGGCCAAGCAGGAAATAGGCGGCCATCGCCACCAGCAGCACCGGCACCAGGCCCGCGAGGACGAACGGGTCCACCAGTTGCACCGCCACTGCACCGCCCACCGAGCCGGCAAACGCAGCCACCGCCGGCCACAGGAAGCGCCGGAAGTCGATCCGCCCCTGGCGCGCGAAGGCGAGCACGGCGCTGGTGGTGCCGAAGCTCGACTGCAGCTTGTTGGTGGCGATCGCCTGCACCGGCGGCACGCCGGCGGCCATCAGCGCGGGGATGGTGATCAGCCCGCCGCCGCCGGCCAGCGCATCGATGGTGCCTGCGACGAAGGCCGCAAGCGCAAGTAGCGCCAGCACCTCGATTCCGAATTCCATGACATGCCCTGGAAGAATCCCGACCCGCATCCCATGACGACGGGCCCCGAAAACAACGAAGGCCGGACAGGCCGGCCTTCCTGCGCATCAGCAGCCGCGGGCGTTTACCACTCCACCTCGGCCATCGAACAGTTCAGGCCGGACCCGATGCCCAGCAGCGCCACCCGGTCGCCCTTCTTCAGGCGGCCCATCTCGCGCAGCTTGCTGAGCACGATCGGCACCGAGGCCGGGCCGATGTTGCCGTGCTCGCCGAAGATGGTCATGACCTTCTTCGGGTCGATGCCCATGGCCTTGGTGAAGGCGGCGGTGTGCACCTTGCTGACCTGGTGGATCACGAACTCGTCGAGTTCGGAGGCCACCCAGCCCAGCTTGTGCTTGGCGACCTCGAAGGTCTTGGTGGCCAGCTTGATGCCTTCGATCAGCAGCATGCGGGTGTCGGTGATCATGCCGTCGAGGTTGCCGCGGCAGAGCTTGTTCCACTCGGTGGCCGCGCGGGTCACGCCGCCCTTGTAGCGCGGGGCGCCGGGGGCGAGCTCGGCGCGGGCCAGGACCATGCCCGCCGCGCCGGAGCCCAGCGTCAGCGTGGCCAGTTCATTGCGGAAGTTCTCTTCGGTCGAGTCGGCACGGCTCAGGCGCTCGATCGTCTTCTCGTAGGCGAGGTCGGCGGTCTCGCCGTCAACGACCAGGGCGTAGTCGATCTCGCCGCGTTCGATCATGCGGCTGGCGATGTCCATGCCGTTGATGAAGGCCAGGCAGGCGTTGGCGATGTCGAAGTTCTGGCAGGTGTCGGGCAGGCCGAGGTTGCCGCTGACGATGCTGGCGGTCGAAGGTTCCAGGTAGTCGCGGCTGACCGAAGTGTTGATCAGCAGGCCCACGCGCGCGGGGTCGATGCCGGCGTCGGCCAGGGCCTTGACGCCCGCCAGGGTGGCCGCGTCGGAAGCCAGCATGTCGCCATCCCACAGGCGCCGGGCGTGGATGCCGGCGACGTCCCTGAGGACGTCGGTCTTGATGCCGAGACGGTCGAGCGTCGGCTTCAGGCGGGCATTGATCTCGTCGGAGGACAGTCGACGCGGGGCGTCGATGTGCGCGAGACCGGCAATGGCTACGTGCTGGAACATCATGGGCTGGCCGCCGTGGGGAACAGGAACAAAGACCGCCTAGGGTACCGGCTTCCAGCCCGCTGCGCACTTCCGGCCCCGCCCTGTTCAGGGCGGGCGATCAGCCGCCGCAGTGCCAGGCGGCCCAGCGCTGGGCGCCGCGGATCGGATCCGACAGCGGGTGGATGGTGTCCGCGCCCAGGCCGGGGGCTTCGTTGCGGGCCAGGGTCTCGAGTTCCTCGCGCACGCGCAGCGGGTTGCGGTCGATGAATGCAATGCTGTGTTTCACCGCGACCTCGACCTCGCCACGCTTGTCGCAGCCGACCGGCGGGGAGGCGGCGACGCGCACCGAGGAGGCCCCGGGCGCCATGTGCACCCAGGTGCAGGCGGACAGCACGGCGAAGAAGGGGATCAGCAGGAGGTGGCGCATGGGTCAGGCTCCGTGGGAGACCGGGGGATTGTGCCTTGTGGAAGCGGCAGCGGTTGGTCGCCTCATTGGGGGACGGGTTTTCCGTCCGTGTCGAGCACGGTCACCTCGCCCAGTTCCAGCGCGCGCACCGGCGCCTCGATCTGCGACAGGTCGCCGACCACCACCCAGGTCAGGGCGTTGGCGTCGATCGTTTTCGCCGCCTCCGCCACCTGCGCCGGGGTCATGGCCTGGATCTCGGCCTTGCGACGCACGACGTAGTCGTCGGGGCGGTCGTACATGACGTTGCCGGCAATCGTCGAAGCCACCGACGCCGCGGTCTCGTACGCACCCGGCAGGCTCAGGGTGTTGATCGCGCGGATGCGCTCGACCTCCTCCACCGTCGGCGGTGCTTCGCCGCTTGCGAAGCTCGCGATCTCGCGCTGCATCTCGGCCATGGCTTCGGCGGTCTTGTCGATCTGCACCGGGGCGGATGCCAGCCACGGGCGGGGTCCCAGCGCACCGGAGGCGCCGCTGCGGGCGCCGTACGACCAGTGCTTGTCCTCGCGCAGGTTCATGTTCAGGCGCGCGGTGAAGTCGCCGCCGATCACGCCGTTGGCGATGTCGAAGCGCACCGCGCCGTCGTCCATGGTCGAAGGCACCAGCAGGCCGGCGTAGATGTTGGCCTGCACCGCGCCGGGCTGGTCGATCAGGAACACGCGCGCCGCCGACGGCCGGGCGACCGCGGGGATCTCCGCCGCCGCCGCGCGCGCCTCGCCGCCTCCCGACCAGTCGCCCAGGTGCTTCTCCAGCACGGGCACGATCTCGGCCAGCGTGGTGTCGCCGACCACGATCAGGGTCGCGTCTTCGGGCTGCATCTGCGTGCGGTGGAAGGCGACCAGGTCGTCGCGGGTCAGCGCTGCGATCGAGTCCTCGGTGCCGCTGCCGGTGAACGGCATCGCGTAGGGGTGGCCCTCGCCGTAGAGCAGCGGCGGCAGCACGCGCAGCGCCGCGGTCTGCGGCCGGGCCTTCTCCTGGGCGATGTTGGCGATCCAGGTCGCGCGCACGCGCTCGATCTCGGCGGCGACGAAGTCCGGCTTGCGCAGCATGTCGGCGAACAGCGCCACCGACGCGTCGAGGTTGCCGGTCAGCGCCGACAGCCAGGCAGTGCCGGCATCCAGGCCGGAGCCCGCGCCCATCTGCGCGCCCAGCGCCTCGGCGCGGTCGGCGAACTCCAGCGCACCGAGGCCGGCGGCCCCTTCGTCGAGCATGCCCATGGCGAAGCTCGCCGTGCCCATCCTGTGCCCGGCGTCGGCGGTGTAGCCGGCACCCGGGAACTGGTAGCGCAGCTGCACCACCGGCACGCCGCTGCGGCGCGCCAGCACCACCGTGCTGCCGTTGCCGAGCGTGGCGCGCTCGACCTCGGGGAACTTCAGCTCCGGGAACGCTTCGGGCAGCGGCACGCCCAGGCTGCGGTCGACCGCGGCCGGCTGCACGCCGTAGCGGCCGTCGACGGCGGGCAGGTCCCAGGGCCCGGGCGTGCCGGCCGGGTCCTCGACCAGCGCGGTGCGCTCGCCGGACAGGATCAGCAGGGTGTGGTCGCCCTGCGCCAGCCATTCGCGCCCGGCGGCCTGGACCTGGTCGGCGGTGCTGGTGTCGATGATGCGCAGCGACTCGCGGAAGCAGCCCGGGTCATCGGCATACACCGCGCATTCGGCCAGCGCGTCGGCCTTGCCGCCGAAGCCACCGATGCGCTCGATGCCGCGGACGAAGCCGGCGCGGAACACGGTGCGCGCGCGCTCCAGCTCATCCGCCGTCGGACCCTCGGCCAGCAGGCGGTCGATCTCCTCGTCGATCACCGCCTCGACCTTCGCCGGGTCCACGCCCTGCTTGACGTTGGCCATGACGATGAAGTTCGAGCCCAGCTGCTTGGCATAGGTGCCGGCGCTGATGCTGTCGACCAGCTGGTCGCGGTGCAGCAGGCGCGCGTCCAGGCGCGAGGAGCGGCTGCCGCCGAGCACCTGGCCCAGCAGCTGCAGGCGATCGAGGTCGGCGTCGCCCACCTCGGCCACGTTCCAGACCCGGTAGATGCGGGCCTGCGGGACCTTGTCGTGCATCGTTTCGCGGGTGGGCTCCGTCCGCCGGGCGATGTCCACTGCGGGCTGCGCCATGTCCGGGCCCGCCGGGATGTGGCCGAAGTACTTCGCCACCTTGTCCTTCGCGGTGGCAAGGTCGATATCGCCGGCCAGCACCAGCACCGCGTTGTTCGGGCCGTACCAGGCGCGGAACCAGGCGTGCACGTCCTCGAGTGCGGCGGCGTCGAGGTCGTTCATCGAGCCGATCACGGTGTGGTTGTAGGGGTGGCCGACCGGGTACAGCGCCTGCATCAGCTTGGTCCAGGCCTGGCCATAGGGCTGGTTCTCGCCCTGGCGCTTCTCGTTCTGGACCACGCCGCGCTGCTCGTCCAGCGCCGCCTGGTCGACCGCGCCCAGCAGGTGGCCCATGCGGTCGGATTCCATCCACAGCGCGGTGTCGAGCGCGGTGGTGGGTACGTTCTGGAAATAGTTGGTGCGATCGGTGTTGGTGGTGCCGTTCTGGTTGGTCACGCCGACCTGCTTGAAGGGCGTGAAGTACTCGCCCTGGTGGTTCTCCGACGACTGGAACATCAGGTGCTCGAACAGGTGCGCGAAGCCGCTGCGCCCGGAAGGCTCGTCCTTGCTGCCGACGTGGTACCAGATGTTGACCGCCACGATCGGCGCCTTGCGGTCGGTGTGCACCACCACGCGCAGGCCGTTGGGCAAGGTGAACTGCTCGTAGGGAATGTCGACGCCGGCCTGGGCCGCCGCCGGCGGCGCCTCGGCCCAGGCCAGCGGGGCGGCCGTGCCAAGGGCGGCGGCAAGCGCAATGGCGAGGACGGTGCCGCGGCGCGGCGAGGTCTTGAGCGTCGGCATGAGGTCTTCCTTGATGGGTCAGGCGCCCATGGTAAGCCGCCTTTCCACGCCGGTGACCGGGCCATAGGTCCCGTTGGCCACTGCGCCACGACGGCGGCTGGTGCATGCTCGCGGCATGGATACCCGACCGCGCACGTCCCTGGTCACCGGCGCCAACCGCGGCCTGGGCCTGGAATTCATCCGCCGCCTGCTGGCCCGCGGCGACCACGCCATCGCCGCCTGCCGCGAGCCGGGCCGGGCCTCGGCGCTCAATGCCCTGGCCGGCGAGCATCCAGGGCGCCTGCACGTGCTGCCGCTGGATGTCGCCGACGCGCGCTCCCGCGCCGCCCTTGCGGCCGAGCTGCCGCTGGTGCTTGGCGACGGCGGACGCATCGACCTGCTGCTCAACAACGCCGGCGTGCTGCACTCCGGGGAGCGCTTCGGAACGCTCGGCGAAGCCACGCTGGAGCACAGCTTCCGGATCAACGCCATGGGCCCGCTGCTGCTCACCCAGGCCCTGGCCCCACTGCTGGCGGACGGCGCGAGAGTGGCCAACCTGTCATCGCAGCTGGGCTCGATCGCCGGCTGCGGGCGCTTCGGCACGCCCAGCTACAACATCAGCAAGGCCGCGCAGAACATGGCCACGGCGCTGCTGGCGCATGCGCTGGCGGAGCGCGGCATCGTGGTGGTCGCGCTGCATCCGGGCTGGGTGCAGACCGGGATGGGCGGCGAGCAGGCCACCGAAACGGTGGGCGAGTCGGCCACCGGCCTGCTTGGCGTCATCGACGGCCTGGACGCCGGCGACAGCGGCCGCTTCCTCGACTGGCGCGGCGAAGCGCTCGCCTGGTAGCCGTGCGCGGCCGGGTATCCTGCCGCGCCCGGCCGCCCCGCGCCTTGGCATTCCACCGACACCGATGATCGAGATCATCCTCCACCAGCCCGAGATCCCGCCCAATACCGGCAACGTGATCCGCCTGTGCGCGAACACGGGCGCGCGCCTGCACCTGGTACGCCCCCTGGGTTTCACCCTGGACGATCGCCAGCTCCGGCGGGCCGGCCTGGACTACCACGAGTTCGCGCCGGTGCTGGTGCACGACAACCTTGACGCGGCCCTGTCCGCGATCGCACCGCCGCGCCTGTTCGCACTCAGTGCGCGCGGCCAGGTGCGATACGACGCCCCGCGCTTCGCGGCCGGAGATGCGTTCGTGTTCGGCTGCGAGACCCGCGGCCTTGCCGACGACGTGCTGGAGACCATTCCGGCCGACCGCCGGCTGCACCTGCCCATGCGCCCGGGCAATCGCAGCCTCAACCTGTCCAATGCCGTGGCGGTGGTGGCCTACGAGGCCTGGCGCCAGCTGGGGTTTTCGGGCGCGCGCTAGTTCGCCACCCGGATGGCACGTGCGCTGCGCCATCGCCCTGTCACCTTCGCAACCGAACATGCGCGGTCTCCCGGCCGAAGCTGCCAGCTGTCCTGCGGCAAGGTGTCCGCCGGCCTCGAACACGCCCCTGACCCGGAGCACACCTTGAACAAACGCCCGCTTCCACGACTCCTCGCGACCGCCCTGCTTGCGGCGACCTTCGTTTCACACGGCGCGCTCGCGGCCGAAGGCGCGGAACCGCGCGCGAAGAACGTCATCGTCTTCCTGGCCGATGCCGCCGGCGTCTCCACCCTGCACGCGGCCAGCCTGCACGGGCATGGCGCACCGCTCCAGCTGCACATCCAGACCTGGCCCCACCTCGGCCTCAGCGAAACCTCGCCGGTGGACAAATGGGTGTCGGACTCCGCCAACGGCATGTCCTCGATCATGACCGGGGTCCAGACGCGCAACGGCGTGATCAGCCAGGGCCCCGATGCCGTGCGTGGCAGCAGGGACGGCGCCCCGACCAAGACCATCCTCGAGTACGCCGAAGAGCGCGGCCTGCGCACCGGCGTCATCAGCACGCAGTCCATCGCCGATGCGACGCCGGCCGCGACCTACGCGCACTCGAACGATCGCAAGAAGTGGGGCGAGATCTTCCCGCAGGCGTTTTCGCCGCGTTACGGCGACGGCGTGGATGTGCTGATGGGCACCGGGCGCCAGAAGATCGGCGAGCAGCTTGCAGAGGCCGGGACCAGCTTCGATGCCCTGGGCAGGCGGCACGACCGGCCGATCCACGCCTCACTGGCCGAGGTGGTGGACTCCGACGCGAGGCCCGTGGTGGTCACCGACGGGCTGGACGTCCATGAGGCCACCCTGAAGGCGCTGGATATCCTGCAGGACTCCCCGGAAGGCTATTTCCTGATGGTGGAGTGGGACGCCCATACCGACGACGTGCGCAAGGGGCTGCAGAACATCGTCGATTTCGACCGCCTGATCGCCGAGGTGCAGAAGCGCGTCGACCTGGAAGACACCCTCCTGCTGTTCACCGCCGACCACTCCTTTGGCCTGCAGGTCGATGGTGGCGAACGCGGCGAGCCGCTGCTGCAGGGGTATGAACAGTGGAAACAGGCCGTGGACGCGTCCGGCACGAAGGACGACCTCGTCCGCCTGGACAACGTCCTGGTCAACCGGACGCATACCGCCGAGGAGGTGGTTGCCCTGGGGATCGGCGCGGGCGCGCACCGCGTCCGGGGCTATTTCCCGAGCACGCACCTGTTCCAGGTGATGCTGGACGCGTGGGGATGGACGGCCGACTGAGGCACGGCTGACGCGGGCTGTACACCCCTCGGGCAAAAAGTTCCTGAACCCCCGGGTTCAATATTCAGGCCACGTTGCCTTCGCTTGGCGAGAATGCATCCACCGGCCACGGGCGGTATCCGATTTCCCCGATCGGTTCTCTCCCTCCCCTGCCCCCGTGGCCGGTCCTCTCCCTAAAGCTAGAACTAAACAGAGGATTCCCCCCGATGAAGCGTTCCCTGATCGCCATTGCACTGGCGGCATCGCTGCCGCTCGCCGCGAATGCGGCCGAAGGCATCTCCTACAACTACCTGGAAGCCGGCTACCTGGCCTCCAACGGCGACGTCGACGCCGACGGCTATGCCGCCAATGGTTCGTTCGCCTTCCACGACAATTTCCACGTCTTCGGCGGTTTCAACAGCCAGGAGATCGACGACACCCGGATCGACGTCGACCAGTACCGCATCGGCCTCGGCTACAACCTCGGGATCTCGCAGCGCACCGACCTGCTGGCGCGCGTCGCCTACCAGAAGCTCGACGCCGGCCGCGTGCTCGGCAACGACCTCGACTTCGACGGCTGGAGCACCGAAGTCGGCGCACGCAGCCTGCTCGCCAACAACTTCGACGGCTACGCGCTGGTCGGCTACGAGGACTACGACGGCGGCATCGACGGCGACTTCTATGGCCGCCTGGGCGCCAACGTCCGCTTCAGCCCGAACTGGGGCCTCAACGGCGACGTCAAGTTCAACGGCGACGTGACCGAGTGGTTTGTCGGCCCCCGTTTCACCTGGTAAGTCCTTTGGCAAGCCCCTGAATCGCGGCGCGACCTCTCTCCCGCTCCGCGAGACACGACCCCGGTCGCAAGGCCGGGGTTTCTTTTTGGTTCATCTCCCATCTCCGGGGAAACGGTTTCGACGAGGAGCGTCTGCTTCCTTCGCCATGCTTCGTCGTGACCTGGAGGGCCCCGCCGCGGCCGGGAGGCCTTCGCGGCTCATGTCCCCCGGCATCCGCCTGGCGGCGGATGCCTCCTCCTTGACTTCCCCGCGAAGGCCTCCCGGCCACGACGGGGCTCGGCGTTGCTGCGGGTTCGCGGGATACCGGCTTTGCTCCCGGGCCACCGCGTACTGCTGCGCACCGGGTGCCAAGGCCCTTGAGAGCGAAGTAAAGGAGGAGGCGATGGCCGCAGGCCAGCGCCGGGGGACATGAGCACTCAAGGGCCTTGGCACCCGGCGCCCGAGCGTATCAATGGCGCGCCATTCCCTCAGCGAGTACCAGGCCCGGTGCCGCGGTCATGGTCCCTGGACGGGCGGCGCGCTACCCTTCTCCACCTATGCCCAGCCCCCACCAGCGCGACTTCAGCCTCGAACCCGCCGACACCGAACGGCTGGCCAACCTCAGCGGCCCCTTCGACGGCCACCTTCGCCAGATCGAGCTCGCGCTCGGCGTCGAGATCGCCAATCGCGGCAACGTCTTCCGGGTCACCGGCGAAGATGCCGCGCGCGTCGGCGAGGCCGAGCGCCTGCTGCGCGACATGTACCGCGAGGCGGCCGCCGAAACCTTCGACGGCCATGCCATCCACCTGCGCCTGAACGCCTTCCGCGCCGCGCGCGAGGACCAGGAAGCGACCCGGCACGCCACCACCGCGCGCCGCGCCGACCCGGACTTCGTGCCGCAGGAAGTCGCGATCCGCGTCAAGCGCGGCACCATCCGCGGCCGCGGGCCGAACCAGCAGAAATACCTGCACGCCATCGCCACCCACGACATCAATCTCGGCGTCGGCCCGGCGGGCACCGGCAAGACCTTCCTGGCCGTGGCCAGCGCGGTCGAGGCCCTGAACGAATCGCGGGTGCAGCGGCTGGTGCTGGTACGCCCGGCGGTGGAGGCCGGCGAGAAGCTCGGCTTCCTGCCCGGCGACCTGTCGCAGAAGGTCGACCCCTACCTGCGCCCGCTGTACGACGCGCTGTACGAAATGCTGGGCGTGGAGACCGTGTTGCGCCTGCTGGAAAAGAACGTCATCGAGATCGCGCCGCTGGCGTATATGCGCGGACGCACGCTCAACGACGCCTACGTGATCCTCGACGAGGCCCAGAACACCACCATCGAGCAGATGAAGATGTTCCTGACCCGCCTCGGCTTCGGCAGCACGGCGGTGGTGACCGGCGACCTCACCCAGATCGACCTGCCCAAGCAGGTGAAGTCGGGCCTGCGCGACGCGCTGGACGTGCTGCACGACGTCGAGGGCGTGAGCTTCACCTTCTTCGAATCGCGCGACGTGGTCCGCCACCCGCTGGTGGCCCGCATCGTCAACGCCTATGACCGCCGCGACGCGCAGGACGCGTCCAGCGGACCGGCGTAGACTCCGGGCCATGACCAAGGGTCCGGTCCGCCTCGACGTGTCCGTCGGCTATGCCCTGCCCCGCGCCGGGCTGCCGGCCTCTGTGAGTTTCCGCAAGTGGGTGGCCGCGGCGCTGGCCGGCCGCATCCTGGAGGCCGACCTCGCGATCCGCCTGGTCGATACGAAGGAAGGCCGCGCCCTGAACCGCCACTACCGGGGGATGGACTACGCCACCAACGTGCTCAGCTTCCCCGCCGAGCTTGACGAGGGCATCAAGCTGCCCCCGGGCGTACGCATGCCGCTGCTTGGCGACCTGGTGCTCTGCGCCCCGGTCATCGCCCGGGAGGCCCGCGAGCAGGACAAGCCGCTCGCGGCCCATTACGCCCACCTGACCGTCCACGGCACCCTGCACCTGCTGGGCTGGGACCACGGCGACGACGTCGAGGCCGAGGCCATGGAGCAGCTGGAGCGGGACATCCTGGCCGGGCTGGGCATCGACGACCCCTACCGCGCAGCCTGAACGGACGCGGTAAACTGCACCCGGCCGCCCTACCCCCCGGGGCGACGATACGAGCGAGATGTCCGAAGACGACAGTAGTAGTGGCAATGGCAACGGCACGGTGCCGGAACCCCCGGAACGCCGGCGCAGCTGGCTGGATCGCCTGAGCTCGGCGATTTCCGGCGATCCCAGTTCGCGTGACGACCTGGTCGAACTGTTGCGCGACGCCCAGGCCGACGGCCTGATCGAGGCCGACACCCTGCGGATGATGGAAGGCGCCATTGCCGTGTCCGACATGACCGTCGGCGACGTCATGGTGCCGCGCTCGCAGATGGTGTCCCTGCCCGTCGACTCCCGCCTGATCGAGCTGATGAAGGACGTGGTCGAATCCGGCCACTCGCGCTTCCCGGTGCACGGCGAGGACAAGGACGAGATCCTCGGCATCCTGCTGGCCAAGGACCTGCTGCGCGGCGTGGTCGCAGACAACGGGCCCGGCTCGATCCACGAGCTGCTGCGCCCGGCGGTGCTGATCCCGGAGTCGAAGAAGCTCAACGTGCTGCTGCGCGAATTCCGCCAGTCGCGCAACCACATGGCGATCGTGATCGACGAGTACGGCGGCGTCGCCGGCGTGATCACGATCGAGGACGTGCTGGAGGAGATCGTCGGCGAGATCGACGACGAGCACGACGACGCCGAGGATCCCGAGGCCCTGATCGCGGCCCAGGCCGACGGCCAGTACGTGGTCGACGCGCTGACCCCGATCGACGACTTCAACGAGCGCTTCAGCGCCGATTTCGACGACGACGAGTACGACACCATCGGCGGCCTGGTCACCGCCGCCATCGGCCACCTGCCCGAGGCCGGCGAGGAGCTCACGCTCGGCCGCTTCACGTTCCGCGTGGCCAGCGCCGACGCGCGCCGGCTGCACGCCCTGCACCTGTCGATCCATGGCGACTGACGCGTGACTGCACGCTTGGCGATGACGCACCGCGCGGCGCGCCCGAGCCGCTCCGCCATGCTGTGCCTGCTGCTGGCACTCATGGCCTGCTGCCTGCCGGCACTGGCCGCACCGCGCATCGGCGTGGCCACGATGCAGCCCGGCGAGATCTTCTTCGAGCGCTTCGGGCACAACGCGATCGTGGTCGACGACCCCGCCGCCGGCCCGCCGCTGTCCTACAACTTCGGCTTCTTCGATCCCGACGAACCCGACTTCCACCAGCGTTTCATGCGCGGCGAAATGGAGTACCGGCTCGCCGTGCTGCCGCTGGCGCAGGACCTTGCGTATTACGAAAGCGTCGGCCGCGGCGTCTCCATCCAGTGGCTCGACCTCGACGAAACAGCAGCCACGGAGCTCGCCGGACGCCTGGCCTGGAACGCGCGCCCCGAGAACGCCAGCTACCCCTACGACTACTTCCTCGACAACTGCAGCACCCGCGTGCGCGACGCGCTGGACGCGGCGCTGGACGGCGCGCTGGCCCGCCACCTGCAGGGGCGCTCGCAGGGCAACACCTTCCGCAGCGAGGCCGTGCGCCTGGCGCGCCCGGACCGGCTGATGGCGCTGGGTTTCGACCTCGGCCTGGGCCCGGCGTCCGACCGCCCCAACGCGCTCTGGGAGGACGCCTTCGTGCCGATGCGGCTGGCGCAGTCCCTGCGCGACGTGCGCCTGGCCGACGGACGGCCCCTGGTCGTGGCCGAAGAAGCGCTGCTGCCACACTTGCTGGAGCCCGAGCCCGTTCCGCGCCGCGTGGCCTGGTGGCCCTGGCTGCTGGCGGGGCTTGCGCTGGCGGCGCTGGCCTGGTCGCAGCGCGACCGGCCCCGTGCCGTTGCCACCGCAGCGCAGCCCGTCTGGCTGCTCTGCGCGGCCATCGGTGCGCTGATGCTCTACATCTGGCTGGGCACAGCCCACCGCTTCGGCTGGGCCAACCACAACCTGCTGCTGTTCAACCCGCTGTGCCTGCTGCTGCTGCCGGGAGCCTGGCGGATCAGCCGCGGCCGCGACGGGGGGCCGATGTTCCGCGCGGCCCTGGCGGTGGTCGCCGTGGGCCTGCTGATCGCGCCGTTCCTGCTGTGGATGCCGCTGCAGTCCCAGCGCAACGGGCACTGGCTTGCGTTGATGCTGCCGCTGCAGGCGGCCCTCCTCGCGGTGCTGTGGCGACCGGGGCATAGACCAAAGTCTTAGCCGGCCAGGGTCGTTGTGCGGCGCAATAGGATTGACCACCGCCGGCGCAAGCGAGACTCTCCCCACTTCACAAGACGACGTGGGGTGTGGGTGATGAAAGGTGCCGCTGGAAAACTGGCCTGGGCGGCACTCGCCGTGCTGGGAGCGTTCTGCCTCGGAACCATCGCCCTGCGCCGCGGCGAGCCGATCAACGCGCTGTGGATCGTGGTCGCCGCCGTCTCGATCTACCTGGTCGCCTACCGCTTCTACGCACGCTTCATCGCCAACAAGGTGTTCGAGCTGGACGCTTCGCGTGCCACGCCGGCGATGATCAACAACGACGGCCTCGACTACGTCCCCACGAACAAGCACGTGTTGTTCGGCCACCACTTCGCCGCGATCGCCGGCGCCGGCCCCCTGGTCGGCCCGGTGCTGGCCGCGCAGATGGGCTACCTGCCCGGCACGCTGTGGCTGATCGTCGGCGTGGTCCTGGCCGGCGCGGTGCAGGACTTCATGGTGCTGGTGGTCTCCAGCCGCCGCGACGCGCGTTCGCTCGGCGACCTGGTGCGCGAGGAAATGGGCCAGGTACCGGGCACCATCGCGCTGTTCGGCGCCTTCCTGATCATGATCATCATCCTCGCAGTGCTGGCGATGATCGTGGTGAAGGCGCTGGCCGAGAGTCCGTGGGGCATGTTCACCGTGATCGCGACCATCCCGATCGCGATCTTCATGGGCGTCTACATGCGCTACCTCCGGCCCGGCAGGATCGGCGAGATCTCGGTCATCGGCCTGGTGCTGCTGATGGCGGCGATCTGGTACGGCGGCCACGTCGCCGCGCATCCCACGCTGGGCCCGGCCTTCACCTTCACCGGCACCCAGATCACCTGGATGCTGATCGGCTACGGCTTCGTCGCCGCGGTGCTGCCGGTGTGGCTGCTGCTCGCACCGCGGGACTACCTCTCCACCTTCCTGAAGATCGGCGTCATCCTCGGCCTGGCGGTCGGCATCCTGATCGTGATGCCCGAGCTGCGCATGCCGGCGCTGACCCAGTTCACCGACGGCACCGGGCCGGTGTGGAAGGGCTCGATGTTCCCGTTCCTGTTCATCACCATCGCCTGCGGCGCGGTGTCGGGCTTCCACGCGCTGATCGCCTCGGGCACCACGCCCAAGCTGATGGCCAACGAGCGCCACGCGCCCTACCTCGGCTACGGCGGCATGCTGATGGAATCGTTCGTGGCGATCATGGCCATGGTCGCGGCCTCGATCATCGACCCGGGCGTGTACTTCGCCATGAACAGCCCGGCGGCGCTGATCGGCACCGATCCGGCCGCCGTCGCCGAGATGGTGTCGAGCTGGGGCTTCGTGGTCACGCCCGAGGTGCTGATCCAGACCGCGGAGGACGTCGGCGAGGCCTCGATCATCTCGCGCGCCGGCGGTGCGCCGACGCTGGCGGTGGGCATCGCGCAGATCTTCCACGCGGTGATCCCGGGCGAAGGCATGATGGCCTTCTGGTACCACTTCGCGATCCTGTTCGAGGCGCTGTTCATCCTCACCGCGGTCGACGCCGGCACCCGCGCCGGGCGCTTCATGCTCCAGGACCTGCTCGGCAACTTCGTGCCGGTGATGCGCAGGACCGAATCCTGGGGCGCGAACCTCGTCGGCACCGCCGGCTGCGTGGCGCTCTGGGGCTACTTCCTCTACCAGGGCGTGAACGACCCGCTGGGTGGCATCAACATGCTGTGGCCGCTGTTCGGCATCGCCAACCAGATGCTGGCGGGCATCGCGCTGATGCTGTGCACGGTCGTGCTGTTCAAGATGAAGAAGGGGCGCTACGCCTGGGTGTCGATCGTACCGACCATCTGGCTGCTGCTGTGCACGCTCAGCGCCGGCTGGATCAAGCTCTTCGACAGTGATCCGGGCGTGGGCTTCCTGGCCCAGGCCAACAAGTACCGCGACGCGCTCGCGGCCGGCGAACTGATCGCCCCGTCCAGGGACTTCGGCGGCATGCAGCAGATCATGATCAACAACTACGTCAATGCCGGGCTGACCGCGCTCTTCATGTTCGTTGTGCTGGCGGTGCTGTTCTACTCGGTCGGCGCGGTGCGCAAGGCGCGCGCCAACCCCGCGCGTACCGATCGTGAGACGCCGTACGTCGCACTGACGGCCGAGCAGCAGAAGGTCTGGCTCTGATGGCAGGACAGCTGGTCACGCTGGACCACTTCGCCACGCACAAGCGTGTGTGGCGGAGGGTCCTGCAGACCGCGCGCCTGTGCTGCGGGATCCCGGACTACGACAACTACGTCCGCCACGTCCTCGAGAAGCACCCCGACCGGGAGCCGATGGATTACCCGACCTTCTTCCGCGAGCGCCAGGAAGCCCGCTACGGCGGGCGTGGCGGGTTCCGCTGCTGCTGACCGCGCAATCGCGGGCAGCACCAGCGCAGTCGCTCAGGCGCCCGCCATCACCCGCAGGATCTGGCCAAGGCCGTACGCGATGACCGTGCCGGTGGCATAGCCGACCGTGCCCAGCAACACGCCCACCGGCGCCAGGGTCGGATGGAAGGCCGCGGCCACGACCGGGGCCGAGGCCGCGGCACCGATGTTGCCCTGGGAGCCCATGGCGATATAGAACAAGGGCGCGCGTACCAGCCGTGCCGCGGCCCACAGCACGAGGACGTGCACCGCCATCCACAGCACGCCGATCGCAAGCAGTTCAGGGCGATTGGCCAGCTTCAGGAAGTCCATCTGCATGCCGATGCAGGCGATCAGGAAATACAGGAAGACCGTGCCCAGCTTGGACGCACCCGCGTTCTCCAGGCGCCGCACCGGCGTGAAGCTCAGCAGGAGGCCCGAGAACGTCGAGAGCACGATCACCCAGACGAAGGGCGCATCGAGGCTGAACTGCGCCGCCCAGGTCACGTTGACCTTGAACCACGCCGAGGCCGGGTCCGCCACCGCGTGCGCCAGGCCCACCAGGCCGAACGCCACCGCGACGATCACCATCAGGTCGGTGAGCGTCGGCACGCGCGCGTTGGCCGTCTCGTAGGCCGACACGCGCGCCCGCATCTCGTCGATGGCCCGCGTATCGGCGCCGGCACGCGCATCGATCTGCTGCGACCGGTTGGCCAGGAAAAGAAGCACCGCCATCCAGGTGCTCGCAATCGCCACGTCGACCACCGCGAACTGCCCGAACAGCGTCGCGTCGACACCGTAGATCTCGCGCATGGCGACCATGTTGGCGCCGCCACCGATCCAGCTGCCAGCGAGCGCCACCATGCCCTTCCAGGTGTCACCGGCCACGGCCGCCGGCCAGAACCACTCCAGCAGCTGGAAGCTGACGATCGCGCCGAGCACGATGCCCAAGGTGCCCGCGCAGAACACGAACAGGAGCTTCGGCCCCAGCTTGAGGATGCCCTTGAGATCGATCGACAGCGTCAGCAGCACCAGTGCGGCGGGCAGCAGCACGCGGCTGGCGATCGGGTTGTACAGCGCGCTGCTTTCGCCATCGATCAGCCCCGCGGTGTTGTAGATGGCCGGCACGAAGTAGCACAGCAGCAGCGCCGGCACCCAGGCGAAGAACTTCTTCCAGAACGGCGTCGGCCCGGACGCGAGCCAGAAGATGGCACCGAGCGTGGCGGCGATCAGGCCGAAGACGACGATGTCGTTGGTGATCAGCGGCGCCGCAGCGTCGATCGCCTCGACCGCGCCGACCGGGTCCATGGCGTCGATGGCGGCGGCTTCGGCGGATGCTTCGGGCGCGGTGGATGCAGGGGCCATCGGCAGTGTTCCTGTCGGTTCGGTTCGGGATGGGTGGTGCAGGGTCGCGCGCGGCCGGCAGCGCTGTGCCGGCCGCGCGGAGTGGCGATTACCGGCCGATGTGCTGCTTGAGCCAGTCGTTGACGGTGTCGTGCCAGAAAACGCTGTTCTGCGGCTTCAGCACCCAGTGGTTCTCGTCGGGGAAGTACATCAGCTTCGACTCGATGCCCTGGCGCTGCAGCGCGGTGAAGGTCGACAGGCTCTGGTCGATCGGCACCCGGAAGTCGTTCTGGCCGGCGACCACCAGCATCGGCACGCGCCACTTGTCGATGTGCCGCGCCGGGTTGTGGCGCTCGTAGGCTTCGGGCTTGTCGAACACGGTGCCGCCGTTTTCCCACTCGGTGAACCACAGCTCCTCGGTCACCAGGCCCATCGAACGGGTGTCGAAGACGCCGTTGTGGTTGACCAGGCACTTCCACGGCTCGTTCCAGTTGCCGGCGATCCAGTTGACCATGTAGCCGCCGTAGCTGGCGCCGAGCGCGCAGGCATTGTCGCCGTCGAGGAAGGCGTACTGCTGCTGCGCGGCGGCCCAGCCCTTCTGCAGGTCTTCCAGCGGCGCGTCACCCCAGTCGCCGCTGATCGCATCGGTGAAGTCCTGGCCGTAGCCGGTGGAGCCGTGGAAGTCGATCATGACCACGGCGTAGCCCTGGCCGGCATAGGTCTGCGGGTTCCAGCGGTAGCTCCAGCCGTTGCCGAAGCTGCCCTGCGGGCCGCCGTGGATCAGGAACGCCACCGGGTACTCGCGACCCTCCTCGAAGTTCCAGGGCTTGACCACGTAGCCGTACACCGTGGCGCCCTTCGCGCCGGTGAAGCTGAACTGCTCGAAGGCACCGAAACCAACGTCGGGCAGGCGCTCGGACGCGGCCGGGGTGATGGCGCGCAGCCCCTGCCCGTCGGGCGAGGCGGCGTAGATCACGTCGCCGGTGTCGATGGCGTTGCGGCTGAAGACCAGGGTGTTGCCGGCCACTTCGAAAGACGACACGCTGCCGTCGCCGACCACGCGCGTGACCTCGCCGCTGGCGACGTCGACCTTGAACAGCGGGTACTCGCCGGTGTCCTGCGCGGTGACATACAGGGTGCTTCCATCGGCCGAGGGCTGGAGGCCGCTGGGCGAGCGGTCCCAGTCGGGCGCGATCTCGCGACGCTCGCCGCTGGCCAGGTCGAGCGCCATCAATGCGTAGCGGTCGGCCTCGAAGCCCGGACGGGCCATGGCGCGGTAGAACAGGGTCTTGCCGTCGGCGCTGAACACCGGGCCGGCGTCCCAGGCCTTGTTGTCCGTGGTGAGGTTGACCGGTGCAGCGCTGCCGGCGGCATCCAGGCGATAGAGATCGTAGTTGGTCGACCAGGCCTCTTCGCGGCCGGCCACGTTCACGCTGGCGACGATGCTGCCGCCGTCCGGCGCCCAGGCGTAGTCGCCGGCGCCACCGAAGGGCTTGCCCGGCACGTCGCCGTCGAGCGCAGCGCTGACGGCAGTGGCGGCGACGACCGGCTTGGCGCCGGCGTCCGGCAGGCCGGCCACGAACAGGCGGTTGCGGCGGCCGTCGGTCCAGGTGTCCCAGTGGCGCACGAACAGCTGGTCGTAGACCACGCCGGAGACCTTGGATTCCTTGCGCTCGTCGAGCCGCTTCTTCGTGCAGGCGAAGTCCGCGCCGCAGTCGGCGAAGGTGTCGACGCTGAACGCCACGCGGCGACCATCGGGCGAGACGTGGTAGGTCCCGACATCCGCTTCGAAGGCCGTCAACTGGCGGGGCTCGCCGCCGGCAAGCGGAATCGCGTAGAGCTGCTGCGAACCGTTCCTGGAGCTGAGGAAATAGACGGTTGCGCCATCAGGGGAGAACGACGGCGAATTGACGTTCCAGCCCTCGGGGGTCAGCCGCTTCGGCGGCGCCATGTCGCGGGTGACCAGGTTGCGCGCGTACAGCGCCGTGGTCGACGCGTTCGCGTCGAGGTCGACGCTGCGCTGCGCGAACACCAGCTGCCTGCCGTCGGGCGACAGAGCCGGCGACGAAACGCGTTCCATCGCAGCGAGGTCGCGTCCCTCCAGCCCGCGGGCATCGGCGAGCGCGGGGAGCGCGGCGATCAGGCACAGGGCCAGCAAGGCGATACGCGGCATGGATCGGAACTCCGGAGCGGAAAGGCCCGATGGTAGGGGCCGGGGCCCGTCGGCGCAAAGGCGAAACGCCCGGGCACCCCGCCCGGAGGTCCGGTCAGTCCGCCGCCGCGACCGCGGTCTTCCCGCCGATATGCCGGCCGAGGAAGTCCAGCAGCCTGGAGTAGTACTCCCGGCGATTGGCGTCGACGTAGAAGCCATGGCCTTCGTTGCGGTAGTACAGGGACTCCACCGGAACGTTCGCCGCCTGCAGCGCGCGCTCCATTTTCCTCGTGTGCTCGACCGGCGCGACCTCGTCCTCGCCACCGGCGGCCAGGAACACCGGCACCTTGATGCGGGTGGCCATCCGGCTCGGCGACACCGCCGCCAGGGCAACCGGATCGTCGCCGACCCAGTCCTTGGACCAGTTGCCCAGCCGGCGGCTGGAACGCGCGTCCTCAGCCTGCATGGCGGGCAAGTCGTACACGCCCACGTAGCCCGACGCGCAGCGGTAGAGGTCAGGTTCCTTGGCCGCGCCCATCAGGGCCGCATAGCCGCCATAGCTGCCGCCATGGATGCAGATGCGCGAGGGATCCGCGATGCCTTCACTGATCGCCCAGCGGGTCGCATCGGTCAGGTCGTCCTGCATCTTGCCGCCCCACTCGCGCGCGCCCGCCTGCTGGAAGGCACGGCCGTGGTTGCCCGAACCGCGATAGTTCAGCTGCAGGACCGCGTAACCGGCCGCGGCCAGGAGCTGGACGTCCGGATTGAAGGCCCAGCGGTCGTAGATGCCGTAAGGCCCGCCATGAGGCATCAGAACCATCGGCAGGCCGGTGCCGTCCGAGCCGTGCGGCAGGGTGACGTAACCGGCCAGCGGCAGGCCGTCGCGCGCCTGCAGCGCGATCGGGCGCATCGCCGCCATCTTTTCCGGGTCGTGCCAGCTCCGCGTGGCCAGCACGTGCGCGGCGCGCTTGTTGACGCTGTCGTAGGTGTAGAACTCCCCCGGATTGCGGTCGCTCCACACGTGGAACAGCATGATCGACCCATCGGCGGTCGACGAAGTGATCAGCACGGACTGCCCCGGGAAGGCGGCCTCCAGGCTGCGGTACTGGCGTGCAATGGCCGATTCCGGATCGAAGAACCCTGTGCGCGCAATGCCGTCCATGTAGCGGACGCCCACGGGGACACCGCTGACCGGATCGCGCAGCACGCGTTCGGGCTCGGCCTTCTCGTCGGCCAGCACGACCGTGCGCTTGCCGGTCACCATGTCGTAGGCCTCGATCACCGAGGTGCCGCTGTTGCGCTGGGCGTAGACGTAGAGCGAGGCGTCGTCGGCGGAGAACCCGATCGGGATCAGGGACACGCCATTGCTGGCCTCGTCGTTGATCAGGGTCCACTCCGCCCCGTCGCGCTGCCGGATGAAGGTCTTCACCGAGTTTTCGATGGTGACGCCATGGGCCGCGCGCACCACGCCGGCGCCATCGGTTACGTAGCGGCCATTGCGCACCGGCGCGCGGGTGACCGGCAGCCTGCGTCCGGTCACCACGTTCAGGCGCTCGGCGCGGGTGTAGGGATCGTCGCCGAAACCGCCCACGGAAATGATGGCTTCGTTGGGATTGTCGCGAAGCGTATCCACCACCTGCGCCCAGACCATCTCCGCTTTCTTGCCGCCCAGGCGCGTGCCCGCGCTCATCGCGTTGACGTTCTGGCCGACCAGCGATTCGATCCGGCGCTCAGTCGCTTTCATCATGTAGATGTCGCCGGTCTGGCGGGGCTGGTCGAGCGCACCCATCTTCTCCGCCACCGAGAACAGCAGCCGTTCGTCATTGGCCCACCACATGTCGGACACGTGGCGGTTCTTCCCCAGCCCGCCGCCGCCGGTGATCTCCATGTCGGAGCGCCGCAGCACCACCAGCGCGGTCGTGTCCTCCATCGGCACGGTTGCGGCGAGGTATTCGCCACTGGGCGAGATGGTGATCTCGCCGAATTCGGACTTGCGGATGAACGGCTCGATGTCGAGTGCCGCGGCCGGCGTTGCGCATGCAACGGCCAGCAGCAAGGCTGCAGCGAAACGGATGCTGAACGTGTACATGGATGTCCCCTGTTGCAGTGGCCCGCTCGGCGGTGGCTCACGCTCTTCCCTGTGCAGCACGCGAACTGGAATCCCGCCTCCCTCCGGGAGTGCCACGCATTCTTCCAGACTCAACCGGGCGCGGCCACCTCGTCCAGAACGGCTTTGAGCGCCTGCTCCCATTCCGGGAGCGCGATACCGAAGTCCGACTCCAGCCTGCCGGTGTCCAGGCGTGAATATGCCGGCCGGCGCGCGGGTGTCGGGTAATCACTGGTGGCGATCGGCAGCACCCGCGGAACCTTGGCCAGCAGGCCGCGGGCCCGCGCCCCGGCGAAGATCGCCTCGGCAAAGCCATGCCAGGTGGTGCCTCCGGCCGCGGTGAGGTGCCAGAGGCCGCTGGCACCCGGATCCGTTCGCAGGGCGTGAGCCGTCGCCTGCGCGATGAGCCGCGCAGGGGTCGGTGTGCCGACCTGGTCCGCGACCACGCCCAGCTCATCGCGCTCCGCACCCAGGCGCAACATGGTCCGCATGAAATTGTGGCCGTGGGCGCCGTAGACCCAGGCGGTGCGGAACACCATATGGTGGGCACCGCTGCCGCGGACCGCCGCCTCGCCGGCGAGCTTGCTGGCGCCGTACGCGCCCAGCGGGGAGGTCGGGTCGTCCTCGCGCCAGGGCCGGTCGGCGCTGCCGTCGAAGACATAGTCCGTCGAGTAATGCACCAGCAGCGCGCCGCGGCGGGCGCAGGCGTCGGCCAGGGCCGCGGGCGCTTCCGAGTTGGCGCGGAAGGCGGCGTCGCGCTCCTGCTCGGCGCGGTCCACGGCCGTGTAGGCGGCGGCATTGACCACCACGTCGGGTGCGATGCGGTCGACCAGGGGCGGCAGCGTCCCGGGCACGTCGAAATCAGCGGTCTCGCAGGCACTGCCATCGGACAGCACGCCGCTGCGCGTGGTGCAGACCAGGTCGCCCAGGAAGGCCAGCTCGCTCCGCAGCGCATGGCCGACCTGGCCGTTGGCGCCCAGCAGCAGCAGCCTCACGGCGCGTAGACCGGCAACCGCTCCTGGGGCACATCGGCCAGGAACGGCGCGCGAGCGTCCTTGTCTGAGAGCACCGGCTCGGCAACGGGCCAATCGATCGCCAGGCTGGCATCATTCCAGCGAATGCCTGCGTCTGCCGCGCGGTCATAGCTTGCCGTGCAGAGGTAGGTGAACACGGCGCGTTCGCTCAAGGTGACGAAGCCGTGAGCGAATCCCCCGGGGATCCAGACGTGGCGCTTGTTCTCCGCGCTCAGCACCGCCGCAGCCCATTTGCCGAAAGTGGGCGAGCCCCTACGGATGTCGACGACCACGTCCCAGACCTCGCCTTGCACGACCGAGACATACTTGCCCTGCGGCTTCGGCCACTGGTAGTGCAGCCCCCGCAACACGCCGCGCGAGGACGAGGACACGTTACCCTGCACGAAGGCAGGCGTGAGCCCGTAAGCGGCCAGCCTTTCGGCGTTGAAGGATTCGAAGAAAAAGCCACGCTCGTCCCCGAACACCTGCGGCTCGATCACCACGCAGCCTGGCAGCCCGGTTTCGACCACCTTCACCGCAACACTCCGCGCTTGGGCAGCGACAGCAGATACTGGCCGTACCCATTCTTGGCCAGCGGCGCGGCAAGGCGCTCGAGGTCGGCATCGTCGATCCAGCCATGGGACCAGGCGATCTCCTCGGGGCAGCACACGCGCTGGCCTTGGCGCGCCTCGATCGTCCCGATGAAGTTCGAGGCCTCCATCAGCGACTGGTGGGTGCCGGTGTCGAGCCAAGCGTAGCCACGACCGAGCTGCTCGAGGTGCAAGCTGCCCTCTTCGAGGTAACAGCGGTTGAGATCGGTGATCTCGAGCTCGCCGCGCGCAGAGGGTCTGAGCGAGGCCGCAAATTCGCTGGCTCGGCCATCGTAGAAGTACAAGCCAGTGACGGCATAGTTGGAACGCGGCTTGGCCGGCTTCTCTTCCAGGCCGACCACCTTGCCGGCGGCGTCGAACTCGGCCACGCCGTAGCGCTCGGGGTCCCGGACCCAATAGCCGAACACCGTGGCGCCGTCCTGGCGGGCATCGGCACGCTTGAGGATCCCGGTGAAGCCGTGGCCGTGGAAGATGTTGTCGCCCAGCACCAGGCAGCTCGGCTTGCCGTCGACGAAGTCGCGGCCGATCAGGTAGGCCTGCGCCAGGCCGTCGGGGCTGGGCTGCACCGCGTAGCGGATGTCCATGCCCCACTGCGAACCGTCACCCAGCAACTGCTGGAACAGCGCCTGCTCGTGCGGGGTGTTGATGATCAGCACCTCGCGGATCCCGGCGAGCATCAGCGCACTCAGCGGGTAGTAGATCATCGGCTTGTCGTACACCGGGAGCAGCTGCTTGCTGATCGCCTGCGTGATCGGATAAAGGCGCGTGCCGGAGCCGCCGGCCAGGATGATGCCGCGACGCGCGGTCATGCCTCCACCCCGATGCGTTCCAGGCGATAGCTGCCGTCAAGCACGCGCTGCACCCAGGGCTGGTTCTCGAGGTACCAGCGCACGGTGCGCGCGATGCCCTCCTCGAAGCCCACCGACGGCGCCCAACCGAGCTCGCCCTGGATCTTGGCGGCGTCGATCGCATAGCGGCGATCGTGTCCGGGACGGTCGGTGACATAGGTGATCAAGCCTTCGCGCGCGCGGCCGCCAGCCAGCGGGCGCTCGGCGTCGAGCAGGGCGCAGATCGCACGCACCACTTCGATGTTCTGGCGCTCGGCGTCGCCGCCGACGTTGTAGGTCTCACCCACGCGGCCGCGCTCCAGCACCGCGCGGATCGCCGAACAGTGGTCGCCCACGTACAGCCAGTCGCGCACGTTCTTGCCGTCGCCATAGATCGGCAGCGACTCGCCGGCCAGGGCCTTGGCGATCACCAGCGGAATGAGCTTTTCCGGGAACTGGTAGGGGCCGTAGTTGTTCGAGCAGTTGGTGGTGACCACCGGCAGCCCGTAGGTGTGGTGGAAGGCGCGTACCAGATGGTCGCTGGCGGCCTTCGACGCCGAGTACGGCGAATTGGGCGCGTACGGCGTGGTTTCGAGGAACTTGCCGGTGTCGCCCAGGGTGCCGTAGACCTCGTCGGTGGACACGTGCAGGAAGCGGAAGGCGTCCTTCGCGTCGCCTTCCAGCGTCTTCCAGTAATCGCGCACGGCCTCCAGCAGGGCCAGCGTGCCGACCACGTTGGTCTGCACGAAGGCCGCCGGGCCATCGATCGAACGGTCGACGTGGCTCTCGGCGGCGAAGTTGATCACCGCGTCCGGACGGTGCCCGGCCAGCAGGCCGGCAACCAGCCCGGCATCGCCGATGTCGCCCTGCACGAACACGTGGTCCGGGTGGCCGGCCAGCGGCGACAGGGTGTCAAGGTTGCCGGCGTACGTGAGCACGTCGAGGTTGACGATGCGCACACCCGCGGCGACCGCTTCGAGCACGAAGTTGCCGCCGATGAAACCGGCACCGCCGGTGACCAGCCAAACAGGCATGCGGGGGAATCCTCCTGGAACGCTGCTGCGACCGCCGGAGGGCGGTCAGAACGGGATGTCGTCGTCCGAGAAGCCGTCATCGGACACGGGGCCGGGCTTGGCGCCCTGGTCCGGACGGGACGGCTCGCGCTGGCCACGCTGGTAATCGCCGCCGCCGCGCTGCCCACCCCCGCTCTCGCCGCCACCGCCGCGCGAGCCACCCTCGCCACCGCCGCCGAGCATCTGCATCTCGTTGGCGATGATGTCGGTGCTGTAGCGCTCGACGCCGTCCTTGCCGGTGTACTTTTCGGTGCGCAGCGAGCCTTCGACATAGACCTGCCGGCCCTTCTTCAGGTACTCGCCGGCGATCTCCGCCAGGCGGCCGAAGAACTTGACCCGGTGCCACTCGGTGCGTTCCTGCTGCTGGCCGGACTGCTTGTCCTTCCAGGCCTCGGTGGTCGCGACGCTGATCGTGGTGATCGTGGTGCCGCTCTGGGTGTACTTGACGTCGGGATCGTTGCCGAGGTTGCCGACGAGGATGACCTTGTTGATTCCGCGGGCCATGAACTGGGTTCCTTTCGCTCTCCGCCGGGATTGGCAGAGGAAAAGGGTGAGTATAACCGCCGGCCCGGGACCATCCGCCGCTCACCCGGCCCCGGGTCGGGGAACGCCGCGTGGGGCTGCGGACAGGTCCCGGCCCCTATAATGGCCGCCCCCAGAACCGCGCCCGACATGGATCCCAACGCCCAGGCCGTCCCGGCCAGCTCCGTCCTGCCGCTGCCTCAGGTCCAGGCTTACGCCGCCGCCGACATGGCCGCGGTGGACGCCCTGATCCGCCGCCGACTCGCCTCCGACGTGGTCCTGGTCAACCAGGTGGCCGAGCACATCGTCGCCGGCGGCGGCAAGCGCCTGCGCCCGATGCTGCTGCTGCTCGCCGCCCGCGCCCTGGGCCACCAGGGGGCCGACGCCCACCAGTTGGCGGCCGTGGTCGAGTTCATCCACACCTCCACCCTGCTCCACGACGACGTGGTCGACGAATCCGACCTGCGTCGCGGCCGCAGCACCGCCAATGCCGTGTTCGGCAACGCCGCCAGCGTGCTGGTTGGCGACTTCCTGTATTCGCGCAGCTTCCAGCTGATGGTCGAGCTGGGCTCGATGCCGATCCAGGAGATCCTGGCCGATACCACCAACCGCATCGCCGAGGGCGAGGTGCTGCAGCTGCTGCACGTGCGCAACCCGGACGTCGACGAGACCGCCTACCTGCGCGTGATCGAGCGCAAGACCGCGATCCTGTTCGCCGCCGCCACGCGCCTGGGCGCGCTGCTGGCCGGCGCCGATGAAAGCGTGCAGCAGCGCCTGCACGACTATGGTCTCAACCTCGGCATCGCCTTCCAGATCGCCGACGACGTGCTCGACTACAGCGCCGACGAGGCTTCGCTGGGCAAGCACCTGGGCGACGACCTCGCCGAGGGCAAGATGACCCTGCCGCTGATCCACGCCATGGCCCGGGCCGACGACGGGCTGCGCGTGCGCCTGCGCGCGATCGTCGAGCAGGGCGATGTCGACGCGCTCGGCGAGGCGATCGCCGCGATCCACGCCAGCGGCGGATTGGAGTACAGCATCGCCCGCGCCCGGGAATACGCCGCCCTGGCCGAGGCCGCGCTCGACGGCCTGGAAGACAGCCAGGCCGTGGCCGCGCTGCGCGGACTGGTCAGGCACGCGGTGGATCGCAGCGCCTGACGGAGTCCGTCGTGCGGGACTCGCCGGTTTGACGGGCGAAGTGCGAGAACCCTGGCCCGGCGGCTCAGTCCGGGCTGGATGACGCGATGCCCAGCCCCGGGATCGCCGCGATCGCATCGGGATCGAAGCCGCCCAGCCGCGCGAAGTCGCGGCCGCGTTCGACGTAGTCACGGTAGGGACCGAAGCTGGGCGCGCCTGGCGACAGCAGGATGACGTCGCCGGTCGCCGGGCGCGTGCCCGCGGCCAGCGCCGCCCGCGCCTGCTCGATCGCACCCGCAAGGTCGGGCGCTTCGCGCAGGACGAAGCCGCCGTCCCCCGCCAGTGGCGCCAGCAGCTCATGGATGCGCGGTCCGTTGCGACCCATGCTCACGACCGCCGCGGGCGCATGGCTGCGCATCCGCGAAGCGAAGTCCGACCAGTCCAGTCCGCGGTCGTGGCCGCCCACCAGCAGCGCCACGCGCCGCCCCCGGTAGACATCCAGCGCAGCCAGGGTCGCGTGCGGCGTGGTGCTGATGGAATCGTTGACCCAGGTGGTGCCACCGCGCTCGCCCAGCACCTGCAGGCGGTGCGGCAGCGGCCGGAACGCGCGTGCCGCCGGCGCCAGCGCCGCGGCGTCGTGGCCCAGGGCCTCGATCGCCGCCAGCGCCGCGCACAGGTTGCCGCGGTTGTGGCGTCCGGGCAGAGGCACGTCGCGGGTGTCGAACAGCGCCGTGTCGCCGCGATGGAGTACGTCCCCGCGCAGGTGCCAACCGTCGTCGCGGCCGTACCAGCACACTTCGGTCCCGGGATCGAGCGCGGCGCCAAGCGTCGCCAGCCGCGGGTCGGCGGCATTGAGCACGACGATCCGCGGTCGCGCGCGCGTCACCAGCGCCAGCTTGTCCTCGACGTAGCGGTCCTCGCTGCCGTGCCAGTCCAGGTGCTCGGGAAAGATGTTGGTCACCACCGCCACGTCCGGGCGCACGCCGCCGGCAGCCACGTCGCCGGTCTGGTAGCTCGACAGCTCGATCGCCCAGGCGTCGGCGTCGTCATCCAGCAGCTCCAGCAGCGGCAGGCCGATGTTGCCGGCCAGCGCGGTACGCACGCCCCCGGCGCGCAGCAGGTGCGCCATCAGCGCCGTCGTCGTGCTCTTGCCCTTGGTGCCGGTCACGCAGGCGACACCGCGGGCGACCTCGCCCTCCCCTGCCCGTTCGCCGAACCAGAGCGCCGTGCCACCGATGAAGGCGGTGCCCGCACGCGCGGCGACCATGGCTTCAGGTCGATAGGGACTGACGCCGGGTGACTTCACCACGACCTCGAACGCCGACAGGCGGCCGGCACTGGCGTCGGTTTCGACCGACAGCAGGCCATCGCCCAGCGCGTCGGCCGACGCCGCCTCGTCGGCGCTGCAGAACAGGGTCAGCGCTTGCTCCGGCAGCCGCCCGCGCAGCGCGTGGTAGGCCGCCCGACCTTCGCGCCCCCAGCCCCAGAGCGCGACGCGCCGGCCTTCAAGCTGCGAAATACGCACGCAGGCGGCTCCAGACCGCGTCGGGGATGCCGTGCTCCTCGTCCGGCACCAGCAGCGACGCGATCTCCAGGTCGTCGCCCGCGAGCTGCGGCAGGATCACGCTGCGGAAGCGCGCCACCACCGCGTCCTCGCGCCACTCCGGGCGCGCCGCCAGCGCCGCCATCGCGGCGCGCGACTCGCGCGCCTCGCCGACGCACTCGAAGGGCTTGTGGTCGCGGTACTCCATCAGCGCGTCGTAGCCCGGGATCTGCGCGGGATCGTCGAGCAGGTTGCGGCCGAGGATGCCCACCAGCCGCGGCTTGGGCATGAACGGCGCCAGCGCCAGGAACACGAAGTGGCACTTCGGGCAGACCCCGCACCAGCGGCTGGTGGGGCGCTCGCCGAGCAGGTGGAAGTTGCGGTTGCAGCTGGAAAACCAGGCGTCGTAGCGGTCGATGCGCGCGAACTGCCGCGCCACCGCCAGCTCCGACAGCGGCCGCAGCAGCGAGTAGTAGCGCAGGTCGGCGGCGACGTGGCGCGCGAGATGGGCGGCGAAGGCCTGCTCGAAGGCCCAGCCCTTGGACCACTGGTGGTTCACCTCGCCGGTGCCCTCGATGATGCTGCCGTAGCTGGCCGAGCGCTCGTTGGAGAACACCACCTGGCCGGCGCCGAGCAGCACCGCGGCGAAGGCCAGGATCGCGGAGTTGATCGCGGTCACCGGGATGTGGCCGTTGTATGCGCCCTGGCGGTTGTACTCGAACAGCTCCGGCGCCAGCTGGCGGCCGATGTTGAGCGTCGGCAGGCCGGTGCGCTCGGCGCAGGCGCGGATCAGCTGCGAACCGCCGATCCAGGCCACGGTCTGCTCGATGCCGGCGGCACGGAGGGCTTCGATGGAAACCAGCGAGTCCTTGCCGCCGCCGATGGCGACGAGGGCATGTGCGCGGGGATTTTCCGCGAGGCTGCCCCCATCCGCCCTTCGCGCACCTTCCTTGGGGCGAGCGGAGCGCGGAAAGCGGATCCTGCCGTGCAGGTCCAAGCCGTTCCGATACGCAAACTCCCCGAGCCCGTGCAGGTACACCTCTTCCAGCAGCGTCGCGGTCCCGTCGTCGATGCCATACCCGTCGATGCGGATGTCCCCCGGCACCGCCGCCTTGTAATAACTCACGCCCGCGACCAGGTGCAGCAGCCGCAGCGCCTGCGTCGCGGCCTCCGCGCGCGCTCCTTCCAGCACGAACGGCGCGCCCGGCACGGTCACCGTCTCGACCAGCTCGGGGCCGTCGTCGAAGGCGTAGGCCAGCCGCGCGACGCCCGTGGCCGGGTCGAAGCCGCAGTCGACGAAGCGGAAGCACGCCACCGCCTCGCGCGTGAACACGATGCTCATTCCTTGCTCTCCACGAGCACGCTTTCCGCAGGCAACGCGCGCAGGTTGTAAGTGTTGGCCATGGCCATGCCGTAGGCGCCGGCGTCGGCGACCAGCAGCACGTCGCCCGGCGCGGTGTCGCCTGGCAACGGCCGGTGGTGGCCGAGCACGTCGCCGGATTCGCAGATCGGGCCGACGATGTCGAAGGCGACCATCTCGCCGCCGTCGGGGCGCGACAGGTTGTGGATGTCATGCCAGGCCTCGTACAGCGCCGGGCGCAGCAGCACGTTCATGCCGGCGTCGGCGCCGACGCGGCGGATGCCGCCCTTCTCCACCACCTGGGTCGTGGTCAGCAGCAGCACGCCCGCTTCGGCGACCAGGAAACGGCCGGGTTCGATCGCCAGGCGGTAGGCCGGATACGCGGCCTTGACCTCGGCCAGGCCGGCGCTCCAGGCGTCGAGGTCGAAGGGTTCGTCGTCCTCGCGATAGGGGATCGGCAGGCCGCCGCCGATGTCGATGGTGTCGATGCTGCCGATGCGGTCGGCGATGCCGCCGAGCTCGTCGCAGACCTCGCGCCAGTGGTCGGGGGTATCGACGCCGCTGCCCAGGTGCGCGTGCAGCCCGGTCACGCGCACGCCCAGCGGACGCGCGGCGGCCAGGAAGTCCTCGACGCGATCGACCTGCAGGCCGAACTTCGAGGCCAGGCCGCCGGTGCGCACCTTCTCGTGATGCCCTTCCCCGCGGCCGAGGTCGACGCGCAGCCACAGCGGGCGGCCGCGGAACACGTCCGGCCATTGCTGCAGCGCCTCGACGTTGTCCAGGGTCACGGTCACGCCGCGCGCAAACGCAATCGCGTACTCCCCGATCGGCGCGAAGCTCGGCGTGAACAGCACCAGTTCCGGATCCAGCCCCGGCAGCACCGAGAACACATGCTCCAGTTCCCCCGCCGACACGCACTCCAGCCCGAAGCCTTCGTCCACGATCAGGCGCAGGATGTCCGGGTGCGGATTGGCCTTGATCGCGTAGAAGCGCCGATCGACCGCCGCCACCGCCTCCAGCTGGCGCGCGCGGGCGCGCACCGTGGCCGGGTCGTAGGCGTAGCGCGGCGTGCCCTGCGCGGCCAGCGCCAGCAGCGCGTCGCGGCGCGCCTGCCACCACGGCGCCGGGCGCCGCCGCAGCCGGCCTTCGATCTCGCGCCAGCGCGGCCCGAAGACATCGGTTTCGCGCACCGGCATCGCGCCGCTGGCAATCAGTTCGTCGTGGATTTCCTGCATGAGGCCCTCGGCGTCGGCTTCGTCGATGACGAAGGTCAGGTTGAGATCGTTGGACGACTGCGAGATCAGGTGCACGCGCTCGCGGTCGAAGGTGGCCCAGACGTCGGACAGTTTGTGCAGCAGCGAGCGCATGCCGCGCCCGACCAGGGTGATCGCCGCGCAGGGGGCGATCACCTTCAGCCGGCAGCTTTGCGCGAGGTCTTCAGACAGCCGCGCCAGCACGTCGGTGCTGACCAGGTTCTCGCTCGGGTCCAGCGACACGGTGACGTTGGTCTCGGACGAACCGATCAGGTCGACCGACAGTCCGTGGCGGCGGAAGGTCTCGAAGATGTCGGCCAGGAAGCCGACCTGCTGCCACATGCCCATGGTTTCCATCGACACCAGCACCACGCCGTCGCGGCGGCAGATGGCCTTGACCCCGGGCACGGTGTCGGCATCGCCGTCGATGCGCGTACCGGGAAGTTCCGGGCGCGCGGTGTCCAGGATCGCGATCGGCACGCCGGCCTCGCGGCAGGGCTTGATCGCACGCGGATGCAGCACCTTGGCGCCGGTGGTGCAGATTTCCTGGGCCTCGGCGTAGTCCAGGCGGGTGAGCAGGCGGGCGTCGGGCACCTCGCGCGGGTTGGCGCTGAACATGCCCGGCACGTCGGTCCAGATCTCCACGCGGCGTGCATCGAGCAGCGCCCCGAAGTACGCCGCGGACGTGTCCGAACCGCCACGGCCGAGGATCGCGGTGCCACCGTCCTCGTGGCGGGCGATGAAGCCCTGGGTGAGCAGCATGGCGCCCGGCTGCGCGTCGAAGCGCGCGCGCCAGCCGGCATCCGCGTCGCGCCGGCAGGCCACCGAGAGCCGCCGCGCCCAGTCGTTCTGGTTGGGCAGCGCAACGGCCTGCAGGCAGTCGCGGGCATCGCACCAGCCGAAATCGAGGCCGCGGCTGCGCAGGTAGGCGGCGCCGAGGGTCGAGGACAGCAGCTCCCCCTGGGCCAGCACTTCCGCCTGCCAGTCCAGCGGCCGCGTGCTCGCGCGCGGCTCGGCGACCAGGGTGCGCAGCGCATCCAGGCGTCCCCCGACCACCGCTTCCGGATCGAGTCCGAGCCCGGTGGCGAAGACGACATGCCGTTCGACCAGCGCATGCAGCCGCGCCGGCGTGTCCGGCGCGCCGTCGGCGATCGCGGTGAGTTCGTTGGTGACGCCGGACAGCGCGGAGACCACCACCAGCACGCGGTCCCCCTCCGCTGCGCGCGACACGGCGAGCTGGCCGATGGTGTCCCAGCGCTCGCGGCGCGACACCGAGGTGCCGCCGAACTTGAGCACGATCCAGCGGTCGGGTTCGGGAATGGTAGGCATGGGCAGCCGGTGGTCCGGCGGAGCGGGCAAGGCCTGCGATTCTAGCGCCGTGTGCAGTGCGGGCGGGCCGCTGCCCCTGCGCGGCAAGCGGCCACGGCTACACTGTCGCGCCCCGCGTTGGAGCCCCTTCCATGCCCGCCTGCCCCTACGTCCAGCTCGACGTCTTCGCCGATCGCCCCGGTGCGGGCAATCCGCTCGCCGTCGTCCCCGATGCCACCGGCCTGAACGACGCCACGATGCAGGCGATCGCACGCTGGACGCGGCTGCCGGAAACCACCTTCGTCTTCCCCTCGCCCACGCCCACGGCGGACTACGCGGTGCGCATCTTCAGCCCGCGCCGCGAAGTGCCCTTCGCCGGGCACCCCAGCGTCGGCACCGCGCACGTACTGCTCGACCGCGGCCTGGTCACGCCGCGCGAAGGCATCCTGGTCCAGTCCTGCGCAGTGGGCGAGCTGCCGCTGCGCGTGGACGGCGAAGGCGCAAAGCGCACGGTCGCCGTGCGCACGCCGCGCGCAAGCGTGGTCGAAGTGGCCGATGCCGCGGATCCGAGGCTTCGCGACGCGCTCGCCGGACTCGTCACCGGCGCCCTGCCGCCGGCGCTGATGGACGGCGGCCGCCGCTGGTGGCTGGCCGAGCTGCGCGACGAGGCCGAACTGCGATCCGCCACCCCCGACTGGGCGGCGGTCACCGCGCTCGCCGAAGCCACCGGCACCATGGGCCTGTGCGTGTTCGCGCGCAGCGACGACCCGGTCTATTACCTTGCGGTGCGCGCCTGGGTGGGTTCGCCGGCGCCGTTCGAAGACGTCGCTTCCGGTGCCGCCAACGCCACGCTTGCGGCCTGGCTTGCGGAACGCGACGCCCTCCCCGGCGACACCGGTTTCTACCGCATCAGCCAGGGCCGCGAAGTCGGCCACGACGCCATCATCGAACTGCGCGTGGACGAGGAAGGCGAAGTCTGGTCCGGCGGCCGCGCGCGCAGCGTCGTGAGCGGCACGATCGACTGGTAGCCGCAAACCCGAACGGCCCCCGCAGGGGCCGCTACGGCGGCGACCAGCCCTGCATGACCACCCAGAGCCAGGTCGCAGCCATGGCTGCTCCTACGGTTGGTCGATGGCTTCGTACACCGGCCGGCCGTCGACCCAGGTCGAGCGCACCTCGAGCGAATCGAGTTCGGCGCCGGGGATCACCAGCGGGTCCTGGCCAAGGATCACGAAATCCGCGCGCAGGCCTGGCGCCAGGCGCCCGGCCTCGTCCTCGTCGAACGCCGCCCACGCCGCGCCGGCGGTGAAGCCATGCAGCGCTTCGGCCGCCGTCAGCGCCTGCCCCGGTAGCCAGCCGCCCGGCGGGTGCCCATGCGCGTCCTGCCGCGTCACCGCCGCGAGCAAACCCAGCCGCGGATCGGCGAACTCGACCGGGAAATCGGAGCCCAGGGCCAGCGGCACGCCGGCCTCGACGAAGCTGCGCCAGGCGTAGGCCCCGGCGAGGCGCTCCTCGCCCAGCCGCTCGCCCGCCCAGGGCATGTCGGAGGTCGCATGCGTCGGCTGCATCGACGCCACCAGCTTCAACCCGCTGAAGCGCGCGATGTCGCCGGGCGCCATCACCTGCGCGTGCTCGACCCGCCAGCGGTGGTCGCCGGACGCATCGTCGCCCAGCACCCGCTTGTAGGTGTCGAGCACGATGCGGTTGCCGCGATCGCCGATGGCGTGGGTGGCCACCTGGAGCCCGCACTCGTGCGCGCGCCGCACCGCGGCTTCAAACGCGTCCTCGTCCTGTATCAGCAGCCCGCGATTGCCCGGATCGTCGCTGTAGTCCTCGATCAGCGCCGCGCCGCGGCTGCCCAGGGCGCCGTCGATCATCAGTTTCACGCCGCGCATGTCGAGGCGGCCGGAGTCGTGGTGGTAGGCGCCGTCGCGGCACAGCGACTCGATCGCGCCGGCGCCACGGGACGCGTAGGCGCGCACGCGCAGGCTCAGCGCGCCGCGGTCGGCGAAGCGGTTCATCAGCGCGAACCCGGCGTCGGAAGTGCCCATATCGTGCACGCCCGTCAGGCCAAGGCTGGCCACGTGCTGCAGGGCGCGCTCGAACGCCTGGTCCTGCCACGCCTCGCTGGGCGCAGGCGCCGCGGCGTAGACCAGGCGCGCGGCGGTGTCGATGAAGACGCCGGTCGGCTGGCCGTCCTCGCGCAGCACCAGGCCACCGTCCGGCTGCCAGTCGCCGGACAGGTCACGCTCGGCGGCGCGCATCGCCGCGCTGTTGGCCCAGGTGGCGTGGCCGTCGATGCGTTCGAGCACCACCGGCCGCTCCGGGAACGCGGCATCGAGCACGGCGGCGGTCGGGAACGCGGTCTCCGGCCAGAGGTTCTGGTCCCAGCCGCGACCGAGCAGCCAGGCATCGGCCGGCATGTCCCTGGCAAATGCCTGCAGACGCTCGACGATCTCGGCGGTGCTGCGCGCGCCCACCAGGTCGGCCTGCATGAGGGCTTGGCCAAGACCGACCAGATGGGCGTGGGCGTCGATCAGGCCGGGGACCACGGTGGCGTCGCCGGCGTCGATGCGCTCGGCATCGGGATAGCGCGCGACGAGCTCCGATGCATCGCCGACGGCAATGATCCGGCCCTCGGCATCCCAGGCCATCGCGGTCGCGACCGGCATCGCGGCGTCGGAGGTGTGGATGCGCGCCGCGGTCAGCAGGCGCTCGCCATCAGCGGCATGGGCTGTCGCGGCAAGCGCGAGCAGCAGGCCCGCGGCGACGGGGGCGATCGGAATATTGACGAGACGACGCATGCGGCAGGCTCCCTGGATGGACCGCGCCGACTATGTCCGTGATCGCGCGGCGGGGCAATGACGCTCCGCAGCACGCCGCCGCGTGCAGCCCCGCCGCCTACTCCGGTCGCACGTCCACGCGCACCCGGATGGTGTCGCCGGGGTGGTAATCGGTGCGGGTGGTGTAGCGGCGGCCGCCGTATTCGTAGGTCACGTCGTACTCGGCCACGCCACCGTAGCGGTCATCCGGATACCGGCCCGAGCCAGGACGGTCGGGCACCGGATCGCAGACGGTCACGCGGCCATGGCGGTCGACGCGGTCGCGCTGGCTGGCGTCGTAGATCTCGCGCCCCGCGATGCCACCCACCATGGTGCCGATCGCCGACGTGGCGTAGCGGCCCGAGCCGCCGCCGACCTTGCTGCCCAGCACCGCGCCGACCACGCCGCCCACCACTGTCGCGACCATGCGCCGGTTCTCGTCGTCGCGGCGATAGCGATCGCCGTCATGGCGGTCGTACGCGTCGCGGCCATATGGGTCGCGTCCGTACCCGTCGCGTCCGTACGAACCGTAGTCGCGATAGTCCTCGTTTCCATACCCGCCGGCATATTGATCCTCGCGCGTGTAACAGCGCTGCTGCGACGCGGGATAGCCGCGGGCGCCATCGAAGACCGGGTCGACGCGCACCACGCGCGCATAATCGTAGCCATCGTCCGGGATGCCCTGGCCATAGCGGTCGGCCTGGGGATAGACGGGCCCGTAGGGCGACTGCGCAGAGGCGCAGCCACTGGCAGCGGCCAGGGCGATGGCAAGGACGGCGGCACGACGCATGGCAGGCTCCACGCGCCACCCTTGGCGCTCGAAGGCAACGCTATGGCGTTGGCGTTGACGCGCGGCTGAATCCACGCGCGCGCAGCGCCGCGGCACTGCGCGCGTTCATCGGGCCGACAGCATCCGCCGGCGTCGCGGGACTCAGCCCAGGAGTTCGGCCTCCAGCGTGATCGGCACCGCCGACAGCGCCTTCGAGACCGGGCAGTTCTTCTTGGCGTCGTCGGCGATCGAGCGGAACTTCGCCTCGTCGATCCCCGGCACCTTCGCCTTGGTGAAGAGCCGGATCGCGCTCAGCGTCGGCCCGCCTTCCATCGACAGGTCGACCTCGGCGCGCGAATCGACCGAATCCGCGGGATGCCCGGCCTCGGCCAGCGCGTTGGCCAGCGCCATGGTGAAGCAGCCGGCGTGCGCGGCGGCGATCAGCTCTTCGGGATTGGTTCCCTTTTCGTCGCCGAACCGGCTGTTGAAGCCGTAGCGGGTGTCCTGCAGCAGCCCGCTGGCCGGCGTGCTGATGCTGCCGCGGCCGGACTTGAGGTCGCCTTCCCAGTGTGCGGTGGCCTTGCGCGAAATGCCCATGTCGGATGCTCCGTGTGTTGAGTGAGACCTTTCACACTAGGCTTGCATCCGTTACGCCGGCGTCGGTCCGCGTGGATGCTGCGGCGCAACGCGACGCCCGCGCGGGGGCCGCGCTACTGTTGCGATCCGCCATGACCGCCCGCCGCTCGCAGGCCCGGTCGCAACATGCGACGGACAGCCATGACGTCCTTTCCGCCCAGCCAAGGGAGAAACGGACCCATGTCCCATGCCACCCCAGACATCCGCAACGTGGCCTTCGCAGGCCACCCAGGCGCCGGCAAGACCACGCTCTTCGAAGCCCTGCTGCATGCCGGCGGCGCGATCCAGGCGGCAGGCAGCATCGAGCGCGGCAGCACCGTGTCCGACTTCGATCCGCAGGAGCGAACGCGCGGGCACTCCATCGACGCGGCCATCGCCGGCATCGACCACCGCGCAGGCGACGGCACGCAGGTCCACATCAACCTGCTCGACACGCCCGGCTACCCGGATTTCCGCGGCCCTGCGCTGTCGGCGCTGTCGGCGGTGGAAACCGTGGCGGTGGTGGTCGACGCCGATGCCGGCATCGGCCACGGCACCCGCAGGATCATGGAGCACGCCGCACGGCGCGGGCTGTGCCGTGCGGTGGTGGTCAACCGCATCGATGCCGAGGGCGCGGACTGCGCGCGCCTGCTCGACGAGCTGCGCGGGGAGTTCGGTGCCGAGGTGCTGCCGGTCAACCTGCCCGCCGGCGGTGGCACCCGCGTGGTGGACTGCTTCGCCGGCGACGGCGGCGACAGCGACCTCGGCCCGGTGGCCGACTGGCACCGGCGCATCCTCGACCAGGTGGTCGAGGTCGACGAGTCGGTGATGGAGCACTACCTCGACGGCGGCGAGCGCGCGCTCGGCCACGACGAGCTCCATGACGCCTTCGAGCAGTGCCTGCGCGAAGGCCATCTGGTGCCGGTGTGCTTCGTCTCGGCGCGCACCGGCACCGGCCTGCGCGAGTGCCTCGACGTCGTCGCCGGCCTGTTCCCGCACCCGGGCGAGGCGAATCCGCCGCCGTTCACGCGTGGCGCCGGCAAGGGCGCCGAACCGGTGGCGTCGCGTCCCGACCCGGACGCGCACGTGATCGCCGACGTCTTCAAGATCATCAACGACCCCTTCGTGGGCAAACTGGGCGTGTTCCGCGTCCACCAGGGCACGGTGAAGCGCGACCAGCAGCTGTTCGTCGACGACGGCCGCAAGCCGTTCAAGGTCGCCCACCTGTACCGGATCCAGGGCAAGGACCACATCGAGATCGACCAGGCCGTGCCGGGCGACATCGCCGCCGTGGCGAAGGTGGAGGAGTTGCACTTCGACGCCGTGCTCCACGACAGCCACGACGAGGACAACATCCGCCTCGAACCCATGGCCTGGCCGCGCCCGATGTTCGGCCTGGCGGTGGAGGCCGGCAGCCGCGGCCAGGAGCAGAAACTCGCCACCGCCCTGCACAGGCTGTCCGAGGAAGATCCCTGCTTCCAGGTCGAGCACGATGCCGAAACCAACGAGACGGTGGTGCGCGGGCTGTCCGAGCTGCACCTGCGCATCCAGCTCGAGCGCCTGCGTGATCGCCACGGCGTCGAGGTGTCGACGCGGCCGCCGCGCATCGCCTACCGCGAGACCGTCACCAGCGCCGCCGAGGGCCACCACCGGCACAAGAAGCAGACCGGAGGCGCCGGCCAGTTCGGCGAGGTCATGCTGCGCGTCGAGCCGCTGCAGCGCGGCGCCGGCTTCGAATTCGTCGACGCGGTGAAGGGCGGCACCATCCCCGGCCAGTTCATCCCGGCGGTGGAGAAAGGCGTACGCCAGGCCATGGCGGGCGGCGCCGTGGCCGGACATCCGATCCAGGACGTGCGCGTGACCGTGCACGATGGCAAGCACCACCCGGTGGACAGCAAGGAAGTCGCGTTCGCGGCCGCAGGACGCAAGGCCTTCCTGGACGCGGTGGCCAAGGCCTCGCCCAGGGTGCTCGAGCCGATCGTCGACCTGGTGGTCACCGCGCCCGAGGCGCATATGGGCGACATCAGCGGCGGGCTGGCCGGCCGTCGCGCGCGCATCCTGGGCACCGACTCCGCGCGCGGCGGCGACATCGTGGTAAAGGCGCAGGTGCCCCTGTCGGAGCTTGATGGCTACCCAGCGGAACTGCAGTCGGCAACCGCCGGACGCGGCCGGTATTCGCTTGATTTCAGCCATTACGAGCCCGTTCCCGCGCAGCTGCAGCAGAAGCTGGCCGAGGCCTGGCACCCCCGCCAGGACGACGACTAGGCGCCCCCCGCATCGACATCGCACGCGAAAGATGCGGTTTTCCTGCGCTTTCCCACTTGGCGTGGCCCCGGGCATGCCCTACATTGCGCTTGCCGACGGGGTCGGCCGACATCCCATCTACCGATAAACGGAATCACACTCAAATGGCGAAGAAAGCAACCAAGGCGGTTAAGAAGGCCGCCCCGAAGAAGGCCGCCGCAGCGAAGCCTGCCGCACCGAAGCCGATCAAGGACGCCCTGACCAAGGCCGGCCTGGTCTCCCACATCGCCGAATCCACCGGCGTAGTCGCGAAGGACGTCCGTGCGGTGCTGGCCTCGCTCGAGGGCGCGGTGCAGGGTTCGATCAGCAAGAAGGGCATCGGCAGCTTCACCCTGCCCGGCCTGCTGAAGATCACCTCGGTCAAGGTCGCGGCCAAGCCGAAGCGCAAGGGCATCAACCCCTTCACCAAGGAAGAGCAGTGGTTCGCCGCCAAGCCGGCTTCGGTGAAGGTGAAGGTGCGCCCGCTCAAGAAGCTGAAGGACGCCGCTGCCTGATCGCAGCGCGCCAGGGCAACACCTGCTCGGGACGGCAATTGCCGTCCCGAGTCGTTTTTGGCCGGCAACATTTGGAGACGCATCCGGCTCCGCGGATACCATGCGGTGATCGACGCGGTGCCTGAGCGGCGCTAGGCTCAGCGGGTCGCGCGGCGGCACCGCGCCGGTACGGATGGGACACCACGGCATGGACAAGCGTTTCTGGATATGCGGGATCGTGGTCGCGGCGGCGGCGCTGATCCTGGGCCTCCTCGTCCACGGCCTGCTGCTGCGCGCCGACTACCAGGCGCTGGCCACGCTGTACCGTAGCCAGGAACAGGCCAACGCCCAGGCGGCCTGGATCCTTCCCGCCTACCTCTTGCTCGGCCTGGCGATGACCTGGCTGTACCGCCGCATGCCCGCGAGCGATGGCGTCGACCTGGGGCGCGGCGCGCGCTTCGGGCTCGCGGTCGCGCTGGTGTCCTACGTGCCCGGGCATGTGCTCGCCTTCGTCGGGCAGCCGCTGCCGCTGTCGCTGATGCTGCGCCAGGTGGCGCTCGACCTGGTGGCGATGGTGCTGCTGGGGATGCTGCTGGCCTGGCTGCAGCCGCACCGGCGCGGGCTGCTTCCCCCGCCCTGACGCATGCTGACCGCGCCTTCATCGGCGCTGCGTATCGTGGTCATGGCCCCCTGCCACCGGCATCGCCATGTCGCTTCAGCAAAGCCTCTCCGTCGTGCTCATCGCCCTCGCGCTTGCAGCCTGCGGCGAGCGCGAATTCGAGCCCGTCGTCACCGCCGAAGGCGAGGCCGAACCGCTACCGGCACCGCTGCCCGCGAACGGTCCCGTCACCAGCATCCCCGAACCTCCGGCATCGGGGACGGCGCTGCTGGAGAGCACGGCCCCGCCACCCGATGCGGCCGCGGCGGACGAGGGACCTGTCGCGGTGATCGCGTTCGCCGATGGGACCCTGCCCCCTCTAGAAGACAACCCGGAGACAGGCCTGGCACCTGCGCCAGTCGACAGCGCCACCATCGCCGCCGGGCCGGCGCCGGACGCGGCACAGGCCGTCGCGGCCGTCCGCGGGTACTACGACGCCGTGCAGGCAGGCGACCTCGCCCGGGCCTACGCCGCCTGGTCCGACGGCGGCCGCGCCAGCGGGCGCACTCCCGAACAGTTCGCCGCGGGCGTCGAAGGCCTCGACATCCTGTCGGTATCCGTCGGGGAAACCGGCCGCATCGAAGGCGCGGCCGGATCGCGCTATGTGGAGATACCGGTCACCGTGACCAGCCGCGGCAGCGACGGCCGCGAGGTGCGCCAGGTCGGCGCCTTCGTCATGCGCAGCTCGCAGGTGGAAGGCGCGGCGCCCGGCTGGTACATCGCCTCGGCGGAACTGCGCGAACTGCGGCCCTGAGCCGGCCTACAGCTCGAAGCGATAGCTGAGCTTCACCAGCAGCTGCTCGTCGTCGCGCAGGCCGAAGGTGTCCTCCAGCCCATCGAACGGCCCGTCCACCAGCGTGTCCTCGCGGTAGCCGCCGCGCGCGTACACCACGTACAGGTAGCTCAGCGGCGCCAGCTCGTAGCGGTAGCGCACCTGGAAGCCCAGGGTGCGGACCGCGACGTCGTCCACCGGCTCGGCGCTGGCCACCGCGTTGCCGGCGCCGTCGATCCGCCAGGCCTGCCGCAGCCGCGCATCGACGGTGAGCGCCTGCAGCTTCACCCGCAGCTCCTGGCGCGGGTCGATGTGCCAGTCGGCGCCGGCCTCGAACGTGAGCTCGCGGCCGCGGAAGCTGCCGATCAGGTTCTCGCGCTGCCACAGCAGCCAGTCCGGCCGGGATTTGGCCGCGACGCCGGCGTACATGCTCAGCGCGTCGCTGAAGAAGTAGGTGGGTTGCAGCCAGACTGCGTAGCCGACCCTGTCGTTGCCGGCCAGGCCACCGCTGAACACCTCCGCCTCGGTGTCGAAGGCCCAGTCGCCCTTGCGCGGCACCGAGTACTCGAAGTACGCGTTGAAATTCGACGGCAGGCGCAGCACGCCGTTGCCGCGGGTCAGGCGATCATCCACGCCCGCGCTGTTGACGTTGATCTGCGCGTACTCGTGGGCGCCGTTGCGCAGCTGTGCGTCGCGGCTCATGCGGAACTGGTGGTTCAGCCGCTGGCCGTGGTCGTTGTACGTGGAGCTGGCGCGCCAGCGCCAGTCCTTGGACGCGTAACGCGAGCCGGCCGCCTGGTCGGGAAAGCGGCGCTGCAGCTGCCAGTGCAGGTAGTTGAGGTTGTTGCGCGCCAGGTAGCCCATGTCGTTGATCTCGAGCGCGTCGCCGAAATGCATGGCGATCCACTGCTGGCGCCAGCCGTGGTCCATCTCGTAGTCGGCCCACAGGGTGGCGCCGAGGTCGTCGCTGTCGTTCCCGGGCTGGGTGATGTGGCTGCCGAACAGCCGGCTGCGCAGGTTCCAGCGCGGCGTCGGCCGCCAGTTGTGGTCGATGCCGGCGACCAGCGCCTCGCGGTCGAGCCACGGCCGTTCGACGTGGGTGACCATCGCGCCGAGGTTCTGCTTCTCGAAATCGTGCACCAGCCGCAGCGCCGCGAACCGCCGGCCGTCCGCATCGGCCTCGTCGGCGGCGAACAGGCCGTACTGGGTGGCTCCCGTGCTGCCATTGAGCTTCAGCGCGGCGGTGATGTCGCCCGAGCCCTCGCCGTCATCGGCCGGCCCACCGATACGGCGCGTATACAGCAGCTGGCTGAAGTCGGACGGCGTGGTGTATTCGAACAGCCCCTGGTTCTCGGTGAAGAAGGGACGCTTGTCGCTGATGAAGGTCTCGGTGGCGCCGAAATTGACCACCAGGTCGTCGCTTTCGACCTGGCCGAAATCGGGGTTGAGGGTCGCGGTGAGCTGGAACTGGCCGCTGGGCTTCCAGAACACGTCGGCGCCGGCCTCGAATTCGCCGCCGCCGCCGACGTTGTCGTACAGGCCCGAAGCGTACGGCGTGACCGCCAGCAGCGACTGGCTGTAGTGCGGCACCTCCAGCGCTGCGAACTCGGACACGAAGCGCGAGCGCTCGTGGCTCGCCGCGGGCCAGGCCGCGCGCTCACCCGTGGATCCGACCACGCGGTCGAGGTAGACCTTGAGCGTGCGCCGACCGTCGCTGCCGCTGCGCATCGGTGCGATATACCAGGGCACCAGGATCTCGACCGTCCAGGCCTCGTCATCCTCGGCCACCGCGCTGCGCCAGTGGCCGTCCCAGTCGTCGTTGAACTGGTTCTGGTTGCTGATCACCGCGTCGGCGACGCCGCCGGTGGACGCCACCACGAAGTTGTAGGCGGTGCGGCCGCCGCCGTCGAAATCGACCATCAGGTTGACGCGGTCGACCTGCTCGCTGAAGTCGCGCTGCACGCGCTGGCGGGTGCGCGGCACCGAGGCCGGCTGGACGTTGCGGAAGGCGACCGCGAGGCCATCGGGCGTGGCCATGATCCAGGCCTCGGTGGGGAGCGTCGCCGGCTCGCCGGACATCGGCTGCACCTTGCGGAAGTCGGTGACGCGTTGCGCGCCCGCCCATTCAGCGGGGTCGATCACACCGTCGACTTCGATCGCCGCCGCCGGCAGGGACAGCGTTGCAAGCAGGGCAAGGGCGAGGCAGGGGCGCGGTGAGCGCATCGTCGGATCCATCCGCGGCGTCGGGCCGCGTGCGGCGCAACCTTACCTGCGGCAGGCGCGGCTACCGCATGGCACAAGTCATGTAAACCCTTTGCGCGGCAGCCGCATCGCGACCGCCTCGGAGACCCACAGCCAGGACCTCAGCGCTTGGGCTGGAGCATGGTCCCGGTGCAGTTGGACGCGCCGCAGCGGCAGCCCCAGAGCTTCTTCAGCCTGGGCGTGTGGCGCTCGTCCAGCACGATGCCGTAGTTGTAGGTCAACTCCTCGCCCGGCTCGATGCTGCGCATCGCCTCGATGAACACCTTGTCCTTGTGCGGACGGCCCTTGTCGTCCTCTTCCACCACGGCTTCACAGTTGGGGTCGCAGCTGTGGTTGATCCAGCGCGCGACGCTGCCCTTGATGTTGGCGTCGATGACGTAGTCGTCGTTGAGCGTGAACAGGAAGGTATGCCCGTTCTCGTCGACGTCGCCATAATCTTCGTCCACCTGGTCGTGCGTGCGCAGCGCACCCTTGTAGCGGATGATCCGCTCGCCCTTCCCGATGGCGGCGATGGCGAACACGCCGTTGCCGTGGATCTCCGACTGGCGGGCCTCGACCTTCCTGCTCTTCTTTTCGGGCTTGTCCTTGCTGCTCTTGGCCATCGGCTTTGCATCGTCTCGCGGGAAAGGGGAGCATTGTGGTGCAAGCGCCCACGATCTTCCATCGCAGCGCTGCATCCGCGGAACACTGTTTCCACGCCCGTGCATGAACGGCCCCCTTGGACGGGCCGGATGCAAAAGCGTACAATTTCGGTCCTGATTGAAGGACCGCCGCCCCATGCTCCGCGTCACCCGCCTCACCGACTACGCCACCGTGGTGCTCACCGTGCTTGCCGCCGAGCCCGAACGCGTGCTGAGTGCGGTGGAGCTGGCCGAGCGCGCCGGCCTGGAGCCGCCCACGGTCAGCAAGGTGTTGCGGCCCCTGGCCCAGGCGGGCCTGCTCGAAGCGTTCCGCGGTGCGCACGGCGGCTACCGCCTGTCGCGCCCGCCGGAAGAGGTCAGCCTGATCGCCATCGTCGAGGCCATGGAAGGTCCGTTGGCGATGACCGAGTGCAGCCTCGACGACACCAGCTGCGGCATCGCCAGCCAGTGCGGCGCGCGCGCCAACTGGCGGCGCATCAACGACATCGTCGCCGATGCCCTGCGCAATGTGACCCTCGCGCAGATGCTCGAGGCGCCACCTCCCGATCCCGGGGCCGGCCCGGTTGCGCCCAGACGCATCCCCGCCCGCCTCGCCACCGTTTGAATACCAGGCAGCCCCCCATGGCCACCCAGATCGAAACACCCGTCGAACCCATCGCCAATCGCGAGATCCACGAGCAGCTCGGCCGTCGCTACGACGCCGGCTTCATCACCGACATCGAGTCGGACTCGCTTCCGCCCGGCCTGGACGAAGACACCGTCCGCGCCCTGTCCGCGATCAAGGAAGAGCCCGAGTGGATGACCGAGTGGCGCCTGGCGGCCTACCGCCACTGGCTGACCATGCCGGTGCCGCACTGGGCCAAGCTTTCGATCGCACCGATCGACTTCCAGGCGATCAGCTACTACTCCGCGCCCAAGGGGCCGAAGTACCAGTCGCTCGACGAAGTCCCGCAGGAACTGCTCGACACCTACGACAAGCTCGGCGTGCCGCTGCACGAGCGTGCCCGGCTCGCGGGCGTGGCCGTGGATGCGGTGTTCGACTCGGTGTCGGTCGGCACCACCTTCCGCAAGGAACTGGCCGAGAAGGGCGTGATCTTCTGTTCCATGTCCGAGGCGATCAAGGAACACCCTGAGCTGGTGCGCAAGTACCTCGGCACCGTGGTGCCGACGGGCGACAACTACTTCGCGGCGCTGAACTCGGCGGTGTTCTCGGACGGGTCGTTCGTCTTCATCCCCAAGGGCGTGCGCTGCCCGATGGAGCTCAGCACCTACTTCCGCATCAACGCCGGCCACACCGGCCAGTTCGAGCGCACCCTGATCATCGCCGAGGAGGGCTCGCACGTGTCCTACCTCGAGGGCTGCACCGCGCCGATGCGCGACGAGAACCAGCTGCACGCGGCGGTGGTGGAACTGGTCACGCTCGATGACGCCGAGATCAAGTATTCGACGGTGCAGAACTGGTATCCCGGCGACGAAAACGGCGTCGGCGGCATCTACAACTTCGTCACCAAGCGCGCCGAATGCCGCGGCGCGCGCAGCAAGGTGATCTGGACCCAGGTCGAGACCGGTTCCGCGATCACCTGGAAGTATCCGAGCTGCGTGCTGCTCGGCGACGACTCCTCGGGCGAGTTCCATTCCGTTGCGCTGACCCATCACCGCCAGCAGGCCGATACCGGCACCAAGATGATCCACCTCGGCAAGCGCACCAAGTCGAAGATCATCAGCAAGGGCATCAGCGCCGGCCATGGCCAGAACACCTACCGCGGGCTGGTGAAGGTCGGTTCCGGCGCCGAGGGCGCGCGCAACTACACCCAGTGCGACAGCCTGCTGATCGGCAAGCAGTGCGGGGCGCACACCTTCCCCTACATCGAGGTGAAGAACCCGAGCGCCACCGTCGAGCACGAAGCCACGACCTCGAAGATCAGCGACGACCAGATGTTCTATTGCCGCAGCCGCGGGCTGGGCGAAGAGGACGCGGTCAGCCTGATCGTCGACGGCTTCTGCAAGCAGGTCTTCCGCGAGCTTCCGATGGAGTTCGCGGTGGAGGCGAAGAAGCTGCTGGAAGTGAGCCTCGAAGGCTCCGTCGGCTGATTTTCCGACTTACTGCAGGGTTGCCCGATCCGCCCCTGTCCGGGGCAACCCCGCGACCATCTCTTACCGGACCACACACATGCTCAAGATCACCAACCTCCACGCCACCGTCGGCGACGGCCGCGAAATCCTCAAGGGCCTCGACCTCGAGGTGAAGCCCGGCGAAATCCACGCCCTCATGGGTCCCAACGGCGCCGGAAAGTCGACGCTGGGCAACATCATCGCCGGCCGTGACGGCTACGAGGTCACCGCCGGGGGCGTCGAGTTCGAGGGCATCGACCTGCTGGCGCTGGATCCCGAGGAGCGCGCCGCGGCCGGCGTCTTCCTGGCCTTCCAGTACCCGGTCGAGATCCCCGGCGTGAACAACACCTACTTCCTGCGCAGCGCGCTCAACGCGCAGCGCAAGGCGCGCGGCGAAGAGGAACTCGACTCGATGCAGTTCCTGAAGGTGGTGCGCGAGAAGCTCGGCATCCTGCACCTCGACGACAAGCTGCTGCACCGCGGCGTCAACGAAGGCTTCAGCGGCGGCGAGAAGAAGCGCAACGAGATCTTCCAGATGGCGGTGCTGCAGCCCAGGCTGGCGATCCTCGACGAGACCGACTCCGGCCTCGATATCGATGCCCTGCGCCAGGTCGCCGACGGCGTCAACGCGCTGCGTTCGCCCGACCGCGCCTTCCTGGTGATCACCCACTACCAGCGCCTGCTCGACTACATCAAGCCCGACGCCGTGCACGTGCTGGCCGACGGCCGCATCGTCGAGTCCGGCGGCCCGGAGCTTGCCCTGCAGCTCGAGGCCCAGGGCTACGAGTGGCTGCGCGAGCGCAAGGTGCCGGAGGCGGTGGCGTAATGGCCGCACTGCTCGACTCCCTCTCCACCGGCTTCAGCGGCGATGGCGCACGCCGCGCCGCGCTCGACGCCGCGCTGCGCGACGGCCTGCCGCACGCGCGCAGCGAAGCCTGGAAGTACACCTCGCTGCGCACGCTGGAGCGCCGCGGCTTCTCGCCCGCGGCGCTGCCGCACGCGCCGGTCGATCCCGCGCTTGTCGCCGGCATCCCGGCGCCGCGCCTGGTGTTCACCAATGGACGTTACGACGCCGCGCTTTCCGACCGGTCCGGGCTTCCCGACGGCGCACGCCTGCTGACCATGGCCGAAGCACTGGCGGATCCGGACCCGCGCGAAAGCAACGTGCTCGCCCGCAGCTACGAGCGCGCCGACGAAGTCTTCGCACGCCTCAATGCCGCGCTTGCCGACGACGGCGCCGTGCTGCGCGTCGCCGAAGACGTGACGGTGGACGCGCCGGTGCACCTGGTGTTCATCGGCCTGCCCGTCGAGGGCGACCTTGCCTGGCATTCGCGCCATCTGCTCGAGCTGCGCCGCAACGCCTCGGCCACGGTGGTCGAGCACCACATCGCCGGCGGCGAGCACGCCCACCTCGGCAACGCCATCGCCCATGTCCACCTCGCCGCCGGCGCCACGCTGCGCCACGCGCGCGTGCAGGAAGAATCGGCGCGCGCGAGCCTGTTCACCCGCACCGACGCCGTGCTTGCGCGCGAGTCCAGCTATCGCCGGCTCGACCTCGAACTGGGCGCTGCGCTCTCGCGCCACGAGCTCAACGTACGCCTCGAAGGCGACAGGGCGGAGCTCGTCGCCAACGGCGTGCTGCTGGCGTCGGGCCGCCGCCACCTCGACACCCGCCTGGGCATCGAACACATCGCCCGCGACACCCGCTGCGAGCTGGGCTGGCGCGGCATGGCCGCGGGCCGCGGCCGCGCCGTGTTCCACGGCGGCATCGAAATCCGCGAAGGCGCCGACGGCACCGATGCGCGGCTGTCGAACAAGAACCTGCTGCTGTCCGACACCGCGGAGATCGACACCCAGCCCGTGCTGGTGATCCACGCCGACGAGGTGACCGCGGCGCACGGTGCGACCGTGGGCGAGCTGGATGCGGACGCGATGTTCTACCTGCGCACGCGCGGGCTGCCGGAACCGGAGGCGCGAGCGCTGCTGACCGCGGCCTTCGTGCGCGAGCCGCTGCTGTCGGTGGTGGAAACGCCGGCGATGCGCGAGATGCTGGAAGCGCGGCTGGATCGGGCGATCTCGGGGCAGGCCCTGGTATGAGCGAGTCCCGCGAGCTTCGCCCCCATCCGCCCTTCGGACACCTTCCGGCAGAAGGGGGTGCGGCCTTGGAGGAAGGCGGGGCGGCTGCGGAGGTGGATTGGAGCCGGATCCGCGGGGACTTCCCGCTGCTGGCGCGGGAGGTGCACGGCAAGCCGCTGGTGTACTTCGACTCGGCCAATACCGGGCAGAAGCCGGCGGCGGTGATCGCGGCGGTCGACGACTTCTACCGCAGGCACAACGCCAACGTCAGCCGCGCCGTGCACCAGCTCGGCAGCGAGGCGACCGAAGCTTATGAAGGCTCGCGGGCGAAGCTGGCGCGCTTCATCAATGTCCGCGTCGACGACCTGGTGCTCACCTCCGGCACCACCTTCGCGATCAACCTGGTCGCGTATTCGTGGGCGCTGCCGCGACTCAAGGCCGGCGACGCGATCCTGATCACGCGCATGGAGCACCACGCCAACATCGTGCCCTGGCAGCTGGTGGCACAGCGCACCGGCGCGCGGATCGAGGTGGTGGAGCTGCTGCCCGACGGCAGCCTCGACCTCGACATGCTGCGCGCGAAGATGACCGGCGACGTGAAGCTGCTTGCCCTCGCCCACGTCAGCAACGTGCTTGGCACCGTCAACCCCGTGGCCGACATCTGTCGGGAAGCGCGCAGGCGCGGCATCGTCACCGTGGTCGACGGCTCGCAGGCGCTGCCGCACCGCCCGGTCGATATCGCCGCCATCGGCTGCGACTTCTACGCGCTCACCGGCCACAAGATGTGCGCGCCCACCGGCACCGGCGCGCTGTGGGCGCGCCGCGAACACCTCGAGGCGATGCCGCCCTTCATCGGCGGCGGCGAGATGATCAAGGAAGTGCGCCTGGACGGCACCGTGTTCAACGACCCGCCGCGGAAGTTCGAGGCCGGCACGCCGAACATCTCCGGTTTCGTCGGACTCGGTGCAGCGGTCGACTACCTCTCGGCCCTGGGCATGGCGCGGATCGAAGCGCGCGAGCAGGCACTGCTGGCGCACCTCGATGAGGAGTTCGCCAAGGTCGACGGCCTGCGCGTCTTCGGCCACGCGCCGGGCAAGGCCGCGGTGGTCTCCTTCGCCATCGACGGCGTGCACTCGCACGACCTCGCCACCCTGCTTGATCTCGAAGGCATGGCCGTGCGTTCCGGCCAGCACTGCGCCCACCCGCTGCTGGAATGGCTGGGCGTGTCCGCCACCTGCCGCGCCTCGCTGGCCTTCTACAACACCCACGGGGAAATCGAGGCCTTCATGGCCGCGCTCCACAAGGTACGCAAGCTGCTGGCGTGATGCAGCCGGGGGACGGCAGAATCACGCCATGACACCACTCGGGTTCCGCCCGGCCAACGAGGCCGACATCGACGCCATCGTCGCCCTGGTCACGCGCGCCTACCGCGGCGACGCCAGCCGCCAGGGCTGGACCACCGAGGCTGAACTCCTCGACGGCCAGCGCATCGATCCCGCGCTGCTGCGCATCGACATCACCCGCCCGCGCAACCGCGTGCTGCTGGCCTTCCGGGGCGACGCGCTCGTCGCCTGCGCGCACGTGGCCGATGCCGGCGGTGAAGGCTATTTCGGCATGTTCGCGGTCGAGCCGACGCTGCAGGGTGCCGGCATCGGCCGCGCCGTGGTCGCCGAATGCGAGCGCATCGCCTGCGATGACTGGCAGTTGCCGCTGATGCGCATGACCGTGATCGACCTGCGCGAGGAGCTGATCAGCTGGTACGAACGCCTCGGCTACCGGCGCACCGGCGAGTACAGACCCTTCCCCTACGGCGACGCCCGCTTCGGCGCGCCCAGGCGCGACGACCTCCGCTTCGAGGTCCTGGAGAAAGCCCTGTGAGCGAGACCTGGACCTTCGTCTGCGCCAGCCCCGAGCTGCTGCCCGGAGAAATGCGCACTGCGTTCGACGAAGTGACCGGCGCGCCGATCCTGGTACTCAACCTCGACGGCGAGCTGTACGCGCTCGAGGACATCTGCAGCCACGAGGATTTCGAGCTCTCCGCCGGCACCCTCGATCCCGACGCAGGCACGATCGAATGCGTGCTGCACGGGGCGAAGTTCGACGTCCGCGACGGCCGCGCGCTCTGCGCCCCGGCCTACGAACCGGTGGCCAAGTTCCCGGTCAAGCGCGAACACGACGGCGTCTGGACCCGCGACGACCGGGACTGAAACCCGGCGCTTTCCGGAAAGCGTATTGATTTTCTGTTGCGCCTGTTAATGGTTCTCATTAACATGACGGCCATACGAACGGCTGACCGCGGATTCCAGGGATCCCGACAGCCGTTCGACCCGTCCAGCAGCCGCCAGAGACGTGGGCACCCTTCATTGCTGCAAACGACTCCGGAGCTTTCTTTCCATGTCCACCACTGCTGCCCGCTTCTCTGGGCGACACGTCCCCGCGCGCACTCTTCTCTTCGCCACCATCGCGGCGTTGCTGCCCCTGTCCCAGGCCACGGCCCAGGTGGCGCAGCCCGACGGCAGCGGTGATCCGACGGACTTCGACACCATCGTCGTCACCGCCGCCGGCTTCGAACAGAAGATCACCGACGCACCGGCCAGCATCAGCGTGATCACCCGCGAAGAATTGACCAAGCGTCCGTACATGACGCTGATCGACGCCGTGCGCGACCTCGAGGGCGTGGACGTCGGCGAGACCTCCGACAAGACCGGCCAGAAGACCATCAGCATGCGCGGCATGGGCCCGGACTACACGCTGATCCTGATCGACGGAAGGCGCCAGAACAACCACGGCGACATCTACCCGAACAACTTCGGCGGCAACCAGTTCAACCACATCCCGCCGCTGGACATGATCGAGCGCATCGAGGTGATCCGCGGCCCGGCCTCCACCCTGTACGGCGCCGACGCGCTGGGCGGCGTGATCAACATCATCACCCGCAAGGTCGGCGAGCGCTGGTACGGCTCTGCGACCGTCTCGCACAATTACCAGGAAAACGACGACTTCGGCAGCGACAGCACCTTCGACTTCGCCCTCAGCGGTCCGCTGGTGAAGGACAGGCTCGGCCTGGGCGTGCGCGGCTCGTGGTACGACCGCGACGCCTCGACGCCGGAGTACGAGGTCATCACCGCGCCCGACGGCACCGGGTTCGAGCGCTCGCTGGGCTTCGGCGGCGGTGGCAAGACGGTGAACAACACCAACAAGACTGCCGGCGTGACCCTGAGCTGGACGCCGAGCGAATACCAGAGCGTGGTGTTCGACTACGACACCTCCGAGCAGAAGTACGACAACACGCCCTGGATCAACAACCTCGGCACCGAAACCTATCCGCTGGGCACCGTCGACGGGATCGAGGGCCTCTGGCGCGCGGCGCCGCGCGTCGGCTACGCCGCCGACCAGGAGTTCACCCGCGACCAGTGGTCGATCACGTACCAGGGCCAGTGGGGCTGGGGCAACAGCTTCGTTTCGCTGGCGCACATCGACACCGCCAACCACGGCCGCACCCTGCCCTTCACCGTGGCCGAGCGCCTGCTCCACGAGGACATGTACTGCGACGACGCGGCCACCTGCGCCACCGGTCCCTACGCGGGGCTGGGCCGCGACGAACGCCGGCAGCTGCTTGCCGACACCTTCCTGCCCCGCCCCAAGCGCGCCATGGAAAGCAGCCAGTACACGCTGGACGCCAAGCTCGACTTCGCCGTGGGCGAGCGGCACCACGTCATCGTCGGCGGCCAGGTCACCGACGGTGAGCTCGAAGATGGCGTGTTCGGCATGGAGGCCGGCGGCGACGGCAACGGCACCGTGCAGGAGCACAAGATGTGGTCGCTGTTCGCCGAGGACAACTGGAACCCGATCGAGGCGCTGACCATCACCCTGGGCCTGCGCCACGACGACCACAACGTGTTCGGCGGCCAGCTCAGCCCGCGCGCCTACGCGGTCTGGGACATCGCCCCGGCCTGGACGCTGAAGGGCGGCGTCAGCACCGGCTACAAGACGCCCAAGACCACCGACCTGTACGACGGCATCACCGGCTTCGGCGCCCAGGGCACCCTGCCCTTCGTCGGCAACCCGGACCTCCAGCCCGAGACCAGCGTCAACAGCGAGGTCGCGCTGTACTGGACCTCGCCCGACAGCCGGCACAACTTCAACGTCACCGTGTTCCGCAACGACTTCGACGACAAGATCACCCGTGGCGAGGCCAACCAGAGCTGCGAGCAGACCGGCGGCGTGCGTCCCTGCGCGAACCTGGGCGACTTTGCACTGCTGGGCTACACGACCTACGCACAGAACATCAACATCGACGAGGTCCGCATCCAGGGCGCCGAGCTGGCCGGGCGCTGGGGCATCAGCGAGACCCTGTCGCTGCGCGCGAACTACACCTTCACCGACAGCGAGCAGCTCAGCGGCGCAGACAAGGGCCTGCCGCTGACCGACACCGCCAAGCACATGGCCAACGCCACGCTGGGCTGGCAGGCGACCGACAGGTTCAGCATGCAGCTGGTTTCGGAGACCCGCTCCAAGCGCTACCGCGATGCGGTCGACGGCGTCCGTCGCGACTACGAGGACTACACCGCGTTCCACCTCGGCGCGCAGTACCGGTTCAACGACAGCATCAGCATCAACGCGCGGATCAACAACCTGCTCGACGAGGACTTCACCTCGTTCCAGACGATCTGGACGCAGGACGCGAACACCGGGGCCTGGGCACCGACGTACCTTGACGACTACAACAACAAGGACAAGTCGCGGAATCTCTGGGTGGGGTTGAATGTGCAGTTTTGAGGCAGCCCGGCAGCGGCGCGGCTTCTGGCTGCGCACGCTGCACCAGTGGCATTGGATCAGCTCGGCGGTCTGCCTGGTCGGCATGCTGCTGTTCGCGGTCACCGGGATCACGCTCAACCACGCGGCCAAGATCGAGGGCAGCCCCTCGGTCGAGAACCGGCAGGTCGAACTGCCCGCGGCCCTGCTCCCGCAGCTCGACGCACACTCCGAAGGCGATGCGCCGCTGCCGCAGCCGCTGGCACGCTGGCTGCGCGACGAACTCGATGCGCCGGTCGGCGGCCGTGATGCGGAGTGGTCGGAAGACGAGGTCTACCTGTCGATGCCGGGCCCGGGCCGCGACGCCTGGCTGGCGATCGACAAGGCCGCGGGCGCCGTCGAGTACGAACGCACCGACCGCGGCTGGATCTCCTACCTCAACGACCTGCACAAGGGTCGCAACTCCGGTCCCGCCTGGGGCTGGTTCATCGACGTCTTCGCCATCGCCTGCATCGTGTTCACGCTGACCGGGCTGTTCCTGCTGCAGATGCACGCGCGCCAGCGCCCCACCACCTGGCCCTGGGTGGGCCTGGGGCTGGTGGTGCCGGTGCTGCTCGCGCTGCTGTTCATCCACTGACCACACGACCACCAGGAAACCGCATATGCGCATTCCCCTGACCATCGTCCTTGGCGGCCTGCTGGCCGCGCCGGTATACGCCGTGGAGCTGACCGTCGAGGTCGAGATCCCCACGATGACCGTGGCCGAGTACCACCGCCCCTACGTCGCGGTCTACGTCGAAGGCGCCGAGGGCAAGGCCGCCGCCGACCTCACGGTCTGGTACATGCTGAAGGACACCGCCGAAGGCCACGGCACCAAGTGGTTGCCCGACCTGCGCCAGTGGTGGCGCAAGTCCGGGCGCACGCAGCAGATGCCGGTGGACGGCGTCACCGGGCCGACCCGCCCGGCCGGCCGCCATGCGGTCAAGTTCGATGCGCGCGACCCGCGCCTGTCCGGCCTCGCCGCCGGCCGCTACAACCTCGTGGTCGAAGCCGTGCGCGAAGTCGGCGGCCGCGAACTGCTGAAGATCCCCTTCGACTGGCCCGCGACCGCCGCCCAGTCCGGCAAGGCGCAGGGCAAGACCGAACTCGGCGCCATCGCCCTCGCCATCAAGCCCTGAACCACGACCAGCACACGAACCGGAGATCCACGATGAAGAAGACCCTCGCGCTTGCGATCGCGCTGGCCGCCACGCTGCCCATGACCGCCGCCGCCCACAAGGCCTGGCTGCAGCCCTCGCAGACGGTGATCGCGGGCAACAACCCGTGGATCACGGTCGACGCCGCGGTGTCCAACGACCTGTTCTATTTCAACCACGTGCCGCTGCGCACCCGGAACCTGGTGATCACCGCGCCCGACGGGACCGCGGTCGAAGCGCAGAATCCCGCCACCGGCAAGTACCGCAGCGTGTTCGACGTCGAGCTGCTGCAGCAGGGCACGTACCGCATCGCGGTGGTCAACACCGGGCTCAACGCGAGCTGGCAGGAAGACGGCAAGCCCAAGCGCTGGCGCGGTACCGCCGAGACCTTCGCCACCGAGGTGCCGAAGGACGCGCCGGAGCTCACGGTCACGCAGAGCGTGAGCCGCATCGAAACCTTCGTCACCAACGGCTCGCCGACCACGGAAAACCTGCAGCCGTCCAACGAAGGCCTGGAGCTGGTGCCGGTGACCCACCCCAACGACCTGTTCGCCGGCGAGGAAGCGCGCTTTCGCATGCTGGCCGACGGCGCGCCCGCGGCCGGCGTCGAGTTCGAGATCACCCGCGGCGGTACCCGCTACCGCAACGCCCAGGAAGAAATCATGGTCACCACCGACGCCAAGGGCGAGTTCACGGTGACCTGGCCCGAGGCCGGCATGTACTGGCTGGAAGCCAACCTGCGCGACGACAAGGCAACCCTGCCGCAGGCCGACGCCCGCCGCCTGGGCTACGTGGCCACGATGGAAGTGCTGCCGCAGTAATGACCCGGGAAGGCGCCGTCGACGCGCGCCGCGCCCACGCGGTGCACGCGCTGGGCGGCGCCACCATGGGCACGCTCTGGCACGCTTCGGTGTCGGCACCGCCCGACGCCGACCTGTACGCGCTGCATGTCGGCATCCAGGCCTGCCTGGACGAGGTGGTCGCGCAGATGAGCACCTGGGAGCACGACTCCGACATCTGTCGCTACAACCGCGCACCCGCCGGCAGCTGGCAGGCGCTGCCGCAGCCGTTCTTCGACGTGCTGCGCGACGCGCTGGCGATCGCCGCCGACAGCGGCGGTGCCTGCGATCCGACCGTCGGCCCCCTGGTCGCGGCCTGGGGTTTCGGTCCGGGCGGACACGGCGGCGCGGTGCCCGATGCCGCGACGCTTGCCGCCGCACGCGCACGGGTCGGCTGGCAGCGCGTCGAACTCGACGCGCCGGGCCGGCGCGCATGCCAGCCCGGCGGCGTCGGCCTGGACCTCTCCGGCATCGCCAAGGGCCACGGCGTGGATGCCGCCGTCGCCTGGCTGCGCGCGCAGGGGGTGCCGGCCGCGCTGGTCGAAGTCGGCGGCGAACTGCGTGGCTACGGGCGCAAGCCCGACGGCAAGGCCTGGCAGGTGCTGGCCGAGGCCTGGCCGGATGAGGACAGCGACAACGGTATCGGCACTGGCGACGTTGGCGGCGCCATCAGCGTCGACGGCAATGCCGGCGACGGCGACAAACACACGCTGCCGCCCTGCGTGCTTGTCCTGGAAGACGCCGCCGTGGCCACCTCCGGCGACCACTGGCACCGCTTCGACCACGACGGCCGCCTGTATTCGCACACCGTCGACCCGCGCACCGGCGCACCGGTGGACCACGCCCCCGCCGCGGTCACCGTGGTTGCAAGCACCGCCCTGGCCGCCGACGCCTGGGCGACCGCGCTCACGGTGCTGGGCTCAGACGATGGCCATCGACTGGCGCAGGCGCGCGGCATCGCCGCACGCTTCGTGCTGCGCGACGCCGAAGGCCTGCACGAACGCAGCACCGACGCCTTCCGCCGGCACCTCGCGCCGTGAGCACCGCACGCGTGCTGCAGGCCGGGATCCTGTTCGCCTTGTGTCTGGCAGCGCTGGCCTTCATCCCGCTGCACGACGAGTCCTGGTGGCCCGGACCGCCTTCCGCCCGGCAGGGATGGCTGGCCGCCCTGCTCCTGGCCGCATACGTCGGCGCCAGCGTCGCCAGGCTGTGGCGCACCCGCCGCGGTGAGCGCGCGCAAGCCGCGTCCGACGCCACGGACGCCCGCGCACCCGAAGCCGACGAGTGGCTGGTGATCCATGCAAGCCAGACCGGCCAGGCGTTCGAACTCGCCCAACGCACGGCCGAGTCCCTGCGCGCCGCCGGCCTGCGCGCGCGCCTGCGCGATATCGCCAGGCTCGACGCGGCGACGCTCACCGCGGCGCGGCAGGCGCTGTTCGTCGCCAGCACCACCGGCGAAGGCGACCCGCCCGACCCCGCCGCGGCCTTCATCCGCGCCGCGATGCGCCCCGACCTCGCCCTGCCCGGCCTGCGCTATGCCGTGCTGGCGCTGGGCGATCGCAGCTATCAGAACTACTGCGCCTTCGGCCACGCCCTGGACCAGTGGCTGCGCGGCGCGGGCGCCAGTCCGCTGTTCGACCTTGTCGAAGTCGACAACGGCGATCCCGCCGCGCTGCGCCACTGGCAGCACCACCTCGGCGTCGCCGCCGGGGCGCCGGAGCTGCCCGACTGGTCGCCGGCAAGCTACGCGCCCTGGACGCTGGCCGCGCGGCGCGAGCTCAACCCCGGCAGCGTCGGCGGCGCGGTGCATGAGGTCCGCCTGTCGCCGCCGGCCGGCAGCCACCCGCAGTGGCGCGCCGGGGACATCGCCGAGATCGGGCCGCGGCAGGCGCCGTCGGCCGTCGCCGCGCTGCTCGTTGCGACCGGCCTCGATCCCGCGACCCAGGTCCGCGTCGGCGACGCCCGGGCCTCGCTGCGCGACCTGCTTTCGCGCTCACACCTGCCCGCTGCTGAAGATGTCCAGGGACTCGATGCGCAGGCCCTTGCCGCCCGCCTGCAGCCGCTGCCGCATCGCGAGTACTCGATCGCTTCAGTGCCGGGCGAAGGCGCGCTGCGCCTGCTGCTGCGGCGCATGCTGCGCCCGGACGGCAGCCCCGGCGTCGGCAGCGGCTGGCTCTGCGACCACGCGCCGGCGGGCGGCATGATCGACCTGCGCACCCGTGCCAACCCGGGCTTCCGCGGCCCTGCAACGGATGTCCCGCTGGTGCTGGTCGGCAACGGCACCGGCATTGCCGGACTGCGCGCGCACCTCGCCGAGCGCGTCGCCGCCGGTGGCCACCGCAGCTGGCTGCTATTCGGCGAGCGCCACGCCGACCGCGACTTCCACCTGCGCGAGGACATCCTGCAGTGGCTGGACGACGGCGCCCTGGCGCGGCTCGACCTCGCCTTCTCCCGCGACGGGGACGGCGCGGGCCTTCCAGCCTCCGCCGCGACCGGCGACAACGCGGCCATGCACCGCGGCTACGTGCAGGACGCGCTGCGCACCGAAGCCGCCCGCCTGCGCCAATGGGTCGACGACGGCGCCACGATCCTGGTCTGCGGCAGCCTCAAGGGCATGGCGCCGGGCGTGGATGCCGTGCTGCGGGAGGTCCTGGGCAAGGAGCGCGTCGAGGAGCTGCTCGTCGCCGGCCGCTACCGCCGCGACGTGTACTGAGCGACCACCACGCGCTAAGGCCGAAGTGTCTGCAGAGCCTTCGGCTCGACGCGCACCAGCAGGAGTTCGCCCGCGCCCTCGATCACGTACCGAAGGCGCGCATCACCGGCGGCCAGCAGCGCGCTGTCCCCCATCTCCAGCAGCGGCATCGCGTGATCGCCGCCAACCGTGGCCTGTCCGGCCATCACGTGCACGGCCCAACTGCTCCCGGGGTCGACGAACAGCAGCATCGAGTCCACCAGCGGCCGATGCCACAGCCGCGGCGCAACCCGCCCAGGCTGCCACATGAGGTTGAACACCTCGACCCGGCCCGCCGGCAGCCGCGCCTGCACGGCCGCGTCGCCGCCGAAGCGCTGCCGTCCGTGCGGCGGTGCAAGCATCCGTTCGTGGCCGTCGCCGAAATCCAGCGCAAGGCCCTCGCCCGACAGCAGCACTTGCTCGCGCTCCACGCCCGGGAACGCGGAGTACGGACCATCGGCCTCGATCTCCGCAATCGACAGCCGCCAGTCCCAGCCATCACCCCCGGCCAGCGACGCCGCGTGGATCTCGCGCGTCCAGCCCAGGCCGTTGCGCCAGCGCAGGCGCCGGTATTCGTTCGCCGGAAGATGTCGCGCGAAGGCTGCGGCGCTGTACATGGCGCGAGTGTAGCGCTGCCAAAGCGCTCACCAGTGTCCGAGCGGGAGTCCCGCGCGGATGTGCCGGCACGGGCATCCCGCTCGGGCGTCCACGCGAAGGCGCCCGGGACGCGTCCCTGCGTCCCGATGCGCCTTGACAACAGACGGGGCCATCGCGTGCGAACCGACGGCCCCGCCCTTGCTCCAGGGCGCGTCCCTGCGCCCCGGAACAGGCCCGGCCTTGCTCAGGGCGTTCCCGCGGCGGCCGCAGGCTTGGGCTTGGCGGGGGTGGGCTTTGCCGCCGCGGCCGCGGGCTTCGCAACGCCGCCGCCCACCACGATCCGGTCGCGGTTGCGCTCGACGGTCTTCAGGCCCACGCCCTTCACGTTGACCAGTTCATCGGCGCTCTTGAACGCACCGTTGGCCTTGCGGTAGGCGACGATCGCCTCGGCCTTCGACAGGCCGATATTGACCAGCGCGCGCTCGATGGCCTCGGCGTCGGCGGTATTGATGTTGACCTTCTCGCTCGCGAACGCACTGCCGGCGATGAGCAGCGACAGCAGCACGGGTGCAAGCACGGACTTCAGGGGAATCATGGCGCTCTCCTTGCGGTTCCTTGCGGTGTATGGATTCCATTCCGCCGGGCCTTCCTGGCACCGGCGGGGCCAGTCTCCGACGCCGCCGCAGGCCACGTGCATCGCCACGACGCCCGCCCGGATACCAGTCCCCCGCGCCCCCGGGCGTCCGGAAACCCTGACGGGAGGGGCGTAGAATTGCGGTTTCCCCGCTGAAACAGGGTTCCGCCATGGATACCAGCCTGATCGATCCCGCCCGCGCAGAGCAGTTCGTGTCGTCCAAGTGGGAGGACGAGATCGTTCCGCAACTGGTGGAATACATCCGCATCCCCAACAAGTCGCCGATGTTCGACGCCGACTGGGTGGAACACGGCTACATGGAGGACGCGGTCAAGCTGATGGAGGGCTGGGCGCGCGCCCAGGACATCCCCGGCATGCAGCTCGAGGTGGTCCGCCTGGAAGGCCGCACGCCGCTGATCTTCATCGAGATCCCCGCGACCAACGGCGGCAACGCCGACGACTGCGTGCTGCTCTACGGCCACCTCGACAAGCAGCCCGAGATGACCGGCTGGGACGACGACCTCGGCCCCTGGAAGCCGGTGCTGCGCGACGGCAAGCTCTACGGCCGCGGCGGCGCCGACGACGGCTACGCGATCTACGGCTCGCTGACCGCGATCATGGCGCTGCACGAACAGAAGCTGCCGCACGCGCGCTGCGTGGTGCTGATCGAGGCCTGCGAGGAGTCCGGCAGCTACGACCTGCCCGCCTATGTCGATCACCTCGCCGACCGCATCGGCCAGCCTTCGCTGGTGGTCTGCCTGGACTCGGGCTGCGGCAACTACGACCAGCTGTGGTGCACCACCTCGCTGCGCGGCCTGGCCGGCGGCAACTTCAGCGTGAGCGTGCTCGATGAAGGCGTGCACTCGGGCGATGCCTCCGGCGTCGTGCCGTCGAGCTTCCGCCTGCTGCGCCAGCTGCTCTCGCGCATCGAGGACGAGGACACCGGCCGCATCCTGCTCGACGGCCTGCATGCAGAGATCCCCGCCGACCGGCTGGCCCAGGCGCGCAAGTGCGCAGACGTGCTCGACACGGCGGTGTTCGACAAGTTCCCGTTCCTGCCCGGCATGACGCCGATGAGCGACGACCTCACCGAGCTGGTGCTCAACCGTACCTGGCGTCCGGCGCTGTCGGTGACCGGCATCGGCGGCATGCCGACCCTGGAGTCGGCCGGCAACGTGCTGCGGCCGCAGACCGCGGTGAAGCTGTCGCTGCGCCTGCCGCCCACGCTCGACGGCAAGCGCGCCGGCGAGCTGCTGCAGGAGGCGCTGCTGCGCGATCCGCCGAACGGCGCGAAGGTGACCCTTGAACTGGAGAAGGCATCCAGCGGCTGGAACGCGCCGGCGATGGCGCCATGGCTGGAAAGCGCCGTGGACGCCGCCAGCCAGGCCTTCTACAAGCGCCCGGCGATGTACATGGGCGAAGGCGGGTCGATCCCGTTCATGGGCATGCTCGGCGAGAAGTTCCCGGGCGCGCAGTTCATGATCACCGGCGTGCTCGGCCCGCACTCCAACGCACACGGCCCCAACGAGTTCCTGCACATCGAGATGGGCAAGCGGGTGACGTCCTGCGTGGCGCAGGTGATCGCCGCCCACCAGGCGGCCAGCGCGCGCGGCGAAACCACGGGTGCGGCGGTGGCGGCCGACAGCGGCACCCGCCACGGCGACCACGGCTGCTGCTGAGGCGCGCCGGCCGGGAGGCGCGCACGCCCTGCGGCGCCTCCGGGGCCTGCTAAGCTCCGCGGGTCATCCACTTGAGAGGGGGCGTCATGGAAGGTGTATTCGGCGGCAGCAGCTGGCTGTGGATCATCCTGGTGGGCTTCGTGGTCGGCGTGCTCGCGCGCCTGATCAAGCCCGGCAAACAGAACATCGGCATCATCCTGACGGTGGTGCTCGGCATCGTCGGCGCGCTGTTCGCGGGCTGGGTCGGGCAGCTCGTGGGTTGGTACCAGCAGGGCGAGAAAGTGGGTTTCATCGCGTCGCTGATCGGCGCCATCGTGCTGCTGTTCATTGCCGAGTTTGTCAACGGCAAGCGGAAGCGGCGCTGAGATTGTGGTGGATGGGGTGTCCCGCGGGATTTCCCCCATCCGCCCTTCGGGCACCTTCCCCCGCTTTGCGGGGGAAGGCTCCGGCGCTCAGTCGAGCAACAAGGCGATGATCTGTTCTGCTGGTGGCGTCTCACCGGTAGAGCTTGAATGGCGCTGTGCCCTCAGCGGTCAGTGAGTGTCTACTAAACCCGAGACGATTACCGCACAGCAGCCTATTCTCCGCGGATTATCAGCTTGTCATCAGACAACTCTGAATAGGCCTCGGCGCGAAGGACCTCCCTCACCCCGTTCCCATCTATGAGTATATTTACGTTTAACTCTTCCCCCTGCCCGTCCCGGCATACCCAAAACGTTTCAATATAATAATCTGTCGTCACTGACTTAATAAAATGTTCATCTGTGCACGCAAGCGCCTTTTCAAGTCCAAATTGCTCCTTCGCAATGGCGATTGCAACTTCCTCCTCCGGAGGATGGCATGCCGTCATCAGAGTCGCCGCACTCAGAAGAACTACTAGAAGCCTCACGGGAATCCCTCTCTAAATTGAACTTGAACTTGTTGCGCGCCTCGATTTCCAGACCAATTACTAGGCGTGATTACCGCAACCTGGTCCCCGAGAACCTTCACGGAGTATGTCTTTGTTTTGGCTCCGGCAGCTGCCATTCCGCTCATAGAGATGGACACAAGGCTCTGCGTGATGCATGGATGATCTCTCATGGAAGACTTGCGTCCATCAGGATCCTTGAATGTGTAAGGATTGCCACTTGCATATCTATATCGATGGAACTGTCCCACCGGGTTTGAAAATGCCGCCACCGGATCGACGCTGAGGAAGAGTCCTAGCTGTGGATCGTATTAGCGCTGAACACTCTGATCCGACGCCCATTTGCGGCGCCATGCTGGCCAGCCTTTCAGGCGCGACGGCACGATTACCAACGTTGCAATGCGTCCCCACCGCCCTTGTGCTTCGCGACAGCCGCCACAGCCTTCGATATCGCTTTAAATCTGAACAGTAGAGACGAAAGCAGCTTTCCTTGGCGAAATGCAACGGCGGCTAACCCCGTGTAGCCAAGAATGTTCCCCAGTTCGACCGCATGCCGAAACGATCGTTCTGCTTCATCAAGATCGACCGGCGTTCCTAATCCCCGCATCTTCATCTCGGCAACTGATAACCATGCTTGGGGATAATCTGCAGACTCCGCGGCGCGAACAAACGCACCAAGTGCGGTTTGGTAATTGCGGAGCTCATCGTTTCCAAGTAAGCGAATACGCCCGACACCCATCCAGCCCTGAAGAGATGCGGACAAACGAACACTACGCTCGTAGTAGCTGAGTGCTCGGCGTGCGTCCGGCTTAATGTCCCCTTTTCCAAACTCAAAGATGGCTCCAAGAATGGCGTCTGCATGGCCATCGCCGTCCGCAGAAAGTCCTTCCAGTTTTCGCACCGCTAGATCAACACTGCCCTTTCTGAGCATTTGAATTGCCCGTTGATAGGACTCAGACTCAACCTTGGGTGAAATCATTGCGAAACTTCTCTCTTGTCAGCCCTCTCTCTTGTTTCCCGCACCACCCCCTCACGCGCTTCTCTACGTTGCTGGCCCTTCTGAAGTAGGTCATCGAGCACTTCAAACCCCCTGCCATTACAGAACGAAGCACCAATTCCGGCAGCCAAGCAGACACTCCTGACGGATCTTGGATCAACAGCAGCGCGGCCCACAACAAGCATGCCGCTACCAACGGATGGCGCAGCGCTACTGCCTATAGAAATTGCGCTGGGCGATGCTGTCACTATCATCGCAGGCAAAGTCACTGTCCGTGTCAAAACGCCGTCTTCGATCGCCTGCTCGGCGGATCTATCTCTACGAAGAGTTTCCGTGGTCGTTAGTCTAAAGAAGCTCGGTATGCGAGGTTGGGGCAATGAGCTACTGGGATCACCTCTGACAGTAATTGTCTCGATCGTCGTTGGCTCCGGTGGAGGCGACGGCTCATTCTCGCCACTTGCTCGCCGTCCATCGGGATCAGTGAAGCCGTAGGGATTGTTAAAGGCATACGCGTAACGGTGGAAAAGGCGCCAATCCTTGGCATCATGCGCAGTCACCGGATCGACGGATAGAAACACTCCGAGCTGCGGATCGTAATAGCGCTGCTGCATATACGTCAGGCCGGTCGCGGCATCCTGCACATGCCCGGTGTAGCCCGGCCCGTCGAACAGCGGCTTGTTCACAACTTGGCCGTATGGCTCGTACTCGCTGCTCTCGATCAGCACCTTCGCCGCATTCGTCACCGCCACCGGTGACCCCAGCGCATCGGTGTGCTGGTACTTCACTGTCGCCGTAGTCCCCGACAACGGCCGCTCCCGGAACGCGACCAGGCTGCTGCCCATGTATACGTAGTCGATCCGCTTGGCCTGTTTGTGGTTCTCCTGGTACAGCAGCGGCCCGGAGCCGGCGTACTGCGACACGATCTGCCCGCTGCCCACCGTCTGCGCGTACACCCGCCGGCCATGGCCGTCGTACTCATAGCTCGCCTCCTTCCCCGGCACGCTGCGCAGGCGGTTGCCCAGGTCGAACTGATAGGTCTGCGCACCCTTGGTGGCCAAGTTCCCTTGTACGTCATACGTCAGGTTCGCCACCACCGTGCCGCCGACCGTGTTCTTCACCTGGCTCAGCCGCCAGGTCGCCGGGTCGTAGGCATAGGTATGGTTCCGGCTCTGGCTGCCTCCGCTCACGTGCACCGTGCTCAGGTTGTCCAGCACGTCGTAGGCGTAGCTGGCGGTATCGAAGACCGTGCTGCCCGACGTGGTCTGGATCAACCGGTCCAGGGCGTCGTAACTCATGCCGCGCGTCTGCCGCCCGCCCAGGGCGTGGTCGGTGATGTCACTGACGTTGCCGTGCTCGTCGTAGGCGTACTGCAGGTCCAGCCGCCGGTTGGCTGAAGCACAGGTGCCCGCAAGCGTGCAGTCGGTGCTGCGCGCCGGCAGCCCGCGGGCGTTCTGGCTCAGCGTGTGCACCACGCCGTTGCCATAGGTGAACTGCTTGATCGCGCCGTTGGGGAAGTAGCTCACGCCGGTGGCGTAGCTGCCGGCCTGCGTCGGCTGGCCCAGCGCGTTGGGGGCGTAGTTCACGGTCAGCGACGACGGGTACACCAGACTGCTCAGGACGCCGTTGGCGTTGTAGCCATAACCGATGGCCCAGGCCGCATCGCTGCCGCGCTTGACGCTTTCCCCGGTCTGGTTGTAGGTATACGTGCGATTGGGCGCGACCGTGCCGCCGGTGTGACTGCTGTTGTTGCTGCGGCGCAGGATCGTGGGCTTGCCGAACACGTCGCGGGTGATATGGGTGTAGGCACCTTCGGGATGCGTGACCTGGACAGGCAAATCGCTGGTGGGCTGGTCCTGCTGCTGGGACGCTGGAACATCGAGGTGCTGCATGCAACCACCGTGGACGAGGCGCTGCGGAAGATGGCCAAGGCACCGGATGTACTGCTGGTGGACTACCACCTGCACGACCGGATGGACGGCCTGGACACCCTCGACGCACTTCGCGAACACGGCCCTCGCGTGCCGGGTGCGCTGGTGACCGCGGACGGTAGCGACCAGGTGAAGCGGGATGCCCGGGTCCGGGCCCGGGGCTACCGGGTACTGACGAAGCCGATCAAGCCCGCGTCGCTGCGGGCGTTCCTGGCGGCGCAGCGGAGTGCGCACGTGGCCGGGCATACGCCATAGGGTGGCGTGGAAACTCGCCGGAAGTAGCCACTTCTATTAAATGATCCAGTCAGCACAAACACTCTTGCATTAATTCGCCCGAGGCACATTCTACCGGAAAATTTCATGTCACTAGCGGCGCGAAGCTATTCATTACCAGGAGACCTGAAAACAACTCCAAACCTAAACCCACAACTCTTCTCCACAATCCTGTCGATAACAGAACCATCCTCACACTCGCCGAATTTAAATATTATCCTGCCATACTCTAAGAATGCGTAAAAATCACAGAACGCAGAAAGCAACACTTCGCCGCGAAAAGTATTTTGCATCCCTGAGAGCGGAAGCAAAGTAAAAGAGGAGAACTTCTTGGCTCCATAAAATTCTTCTATCCAATTACTACTAAAAAATACCGAAGAATATTCACTGCTAACTTCAGCGGCAATCGACGGCACCCCGTCGTAAAATGCCGTTTCAATTAACGACAAAGAAATAGATTGATTAGCAGAAATCTTATCTCGAAGGAAAATATGTGGAGAAATTCTCAGTGCATCCATTCCTCTGTAAACTTTCACTTCAAAATCCTCCTTCATACGGCGTTATAAGTATACCGCCTGAGCCGATCATCCCATTGAATGTTCCGAATGAAGAAACTGGTACATAGAACTCGACTCCAGTCATCCTCAGGCCTCCTTGGGGGATGGGCTGAAATCTCGCCCCAGATTGTATTAAACTGGACATAGCCTCCTTGCTTATCGTGAACTGTAGCACTGCATATCTGTCAGAGTGATAAGTACTGAATGCCAACGCGGCGCCTGGGTCCGTTGCCAAATAGAACCCAATCTGACCATGAATATGGTTTTCTGTAGCGCCACTTGACGAGAGAACCATACCATTCAAGAACGCAAGCGCGTGCGCTTCGGAGGTGCCATGATACAAGGTGTACGGCGACGAAACATCATCACTACCAGCCCCAGCCTCCGAGGAATAGACCGCCGCGCTTATCCCCACAACAATGGCAGCAACTGGTGCACTAACCATTCCAGCGAGTATCCTCCCAGCGGTTTGCAATGCGCCACTCGCCGTTCCCCCGCCCCCTGTAGCCGAACTTGCTCCTATGACAGTCGCTCCCGCGCCCGCCGCTCGTCGTGCTTTAATGTCGATGTTCTGACTTTCCACTGATATATTTCCAGTTCCATTACTTATGCAATTTGGCGCGGCCCGCCCTGGAATGCGGGTGCCGCATCGACCGTCAGGATCTGTAATAGAGTACGGGTTGTTATTTGCGTATCTGTAGCGATTAAATTGCCCGACCGGATTTGAGTAAGCAGTCACCGGATCGACGGATAGAAACACTCCGAGCTGCGGATCGTAATAGCGCTGCTGCATATACGTCAGGCCGGTCGCGGCATCCTGCACATGCCCGGTGTAGCCCGGCCCGTCGAACAGCGGCTTGTTCACAACTTGGCCGTATGGCTCGTACTCGCTGCTCTCGATCAGCACCTTCGCCGCATTCGTCACCGCCACCGGTGACCCCAGCGCATCGGTGTGCTGGTACTTCACTGTCGCCGTAGTCCCCGACAACGGCCGCTCCCGGAACGCGACCAGGCTGCTGCCCATGTATACGTAGTCGATCCGCTTGGCCTGTTTGTGGTTCTCCTGGTACAGCAGCGGCCCGGAGCCGGCGTACTGCGACACGATCTGCCCGCTGCCCACCGTCTGCGCGTACACCCGCCGGCCATGGCCGTCGTACTCATAGCTCGCCTCCTTCCCCGGCACGCTGCGCAGGCGGTTGCCCAGGTCGAACTGATAGGTCTGCGCACCCTTGGTGGCCAAGTTCCCTTGTACGTCATACGTCAGGTTCGCCACCACCGTGCCGCCGACCGTGTTCTTCACCTGGCTCAGCCGCCAGGTCGCCGGGTCGTAGGCATAGGTATGGTTCCGGCTCTGGCTGCCTCCGCTCACGTGCACCGTGCTCAGGTTGTCCAGCACGTCGTAGGCGTAGCTGGCGGTATCGAAGACCGTGCTGCCCGACGTGGTCTGGATCAACCGGTCCAGGGCGTCGTAACTCATGCCGCGCGTCTGCCGCCCGCCCAGGGCGTGGTCGGTGATGTCACTGACGTTGCCGTGCTCGTCGTAGGCGTACTGCAGGTCCAGCCGCCGGTTGGCTGAAGCACAGGTGCCCGCAAGCGTGCAGTCGGTGCTGCGCGCCGGCAGCCCGCGGGCGTTCTGGCTCAGCGTGTGCACCACGCCGTTGCCATAGGTGAACTGCTTGATCGCGCCGTTGGGGAAGTAGCTCACGCCGGTGGCGTAGCTGCCGGCCTGCGTCGGCTGGCCCAGCGCGTTGGGGGCATGGTTCACGGTCAGGCCCGAGGGATAGACCAGGCTGCTCAGGAAGCCGTTGGCGTTGTAGCCGTAGCCCACGGCCCAGGCCGCGGCCGTGCCGCGCTTCACGCTTTCACCGGTCTGCATCCGGCGCTTGTTGTACGTGTAGGCATTGGTGACCAACGTGCCGCCGCTGGTGTTGTAGGTGGCGATCGTCGCCGGCAGGCCGTCAGGCGTGTACGTCCAGGCCTGGTTGCCGATGCCGTTGGCGAAGCCGAGCGCCGTCAGGCGGTTGCGGGCGTCGTAGGCGCGGCTGACCTTGCGCGGGTTGATGGTCGCGTGTTCGCCCGTGGCATGGCAGGCGGTGGCCGCCGGCAGGCCCGCGGCCGACCAGCTGAGGTTGCCGGCCAGGTCATAGCCCATCAGCGTGGCGCCAGTCTCCGGCTCCACGCTGCGGCACAGCTCCTGGTGGGCGTTGTAGGTATAGCTGCGGTTGAGCGCGACCGTGCCGCCGGTCGGGCTGCTGTTGTTGCTGCGCCTGAGAACGGTGGGCTTGCCGAACACGTCGCGGGTGATGTGGGTGAAGGCACCTTCGGGATGCGTGACCTGGACCGGGAAGTCGCTTGTCGGTTGGTCCCACGCCAGGAAGCGCATGGTGGTCTGGTAAAGCTTCGGGCTGGTCACCCGGGTCTGGAACCCGGTGAGGTAGGTCGTCATTGTCGTCAGCAGGCCGAGTTCGCTGTCCTGCGAGGCTGAAGTGGGTCGGCCCAGGGTGTCGTACTCGTTCCAGCTGCCCGTTGTGGGGTTGTGCACCGTGGCCGGATAGGACGCGAACGTGGTGCGCCCGGCATGGTCGTAGGTGAAGCGCTGGAAGCGCTGGGTGCCCGCCTCGTTGGCGGTGTCGTACTCGCGCGTGACCAGCGGCCGCCACAGGCCGTCGAAGTACGTGACCTTGCGGCCATTGCCGGTGCTGACGGTCTGGCGCCAGTGACCGGCCGGGATGCCGTATTCGGCACTGGTCACCTGCTGGAAGGCCTGGGTGGTGGTGTTCCAGGCCGTGCTGTCGCCGGTCGGGTACACGATGCCCGCCAGTCGGCCCATGGCGTCATAGGTGTAGCCGGTGACAAAGCTGTTCTCGTCGGTAACCGAGGTGATCCAGCCGGCGTTGCTGACCACTGCCGACTGCGTGGCTCCCGTGGGCGCCTCAGGCGTAGCGGGATACTTGATCGACTGCGGAATGCCGCGCTTCCAGCTGCTCAGGGTGATGGTGTTGCCCTTGCCGTCGGCAACGGTCTTCACCGTGCCACGCTTGCCGCTGGCGACCGTCGAGGTAGTGTCCCACCCCAGCGTCTGCATGGTCTTGCCGAAGCGCTTGCTCACCAGCGGCAGCGCGAAGGCGGCCTGGTAGCTCGTCTCCGACATCACCACCCCCGCGGACCCGCAGCCCGCCGGCAGCGCGGTGGTCGGTGCCACGCACTTCACCTGCGCCACCTGACCCAGCGCCCAGAGGCTGGTGTTGTCGTGGTAGCTGGTCTGCTCGGTGCGTGTGGGGTTACCCGTCACCGTGCTGGACTTTGTCACCTGTGTGGGGCGCGCGAAGGCGTCGAAGCAGAGCTTGCCCGAGCACGCGCTGCCGGCCTGCCAGGTGAAGTTCACCCCCTGCTGCGTGGTCACCGATTGCCGCAACGGGCGCAGCCAGTTGCTCGAGAGCTGGTCGGAGTAGCCCAGTGGGTTGATGCCCACGCTGGCCGGGAAATTCTGGCCTGCCGCCTCGGCATTCGCGACGTGGGTGTTGACCTGCGTGCGCAGGATCGCCGAGGGACCACCGCCCTGCTCGACCTTCAGCAGTTGGCCTTCGTTGACCCCGTAGAGCATGCCGTAGGAGTAGCGCGTCCAGGTGCCACCCGGGCCGGTGACGATGTTTCCCTTCATGGGCGGGCAGATCAGGGGGTTGGAGGCGCACATGTCGGCAAAGCCGAGGCTGTGTCCGGTGTCGTAGCTGTACGCCCACGTCATCGTGGGCAATCCCGGCCCTGTCACCGTCTTCTGGCTCACGGTAAAGTTCAGCGTGCTGTTCGGGATCTCCAGGTACTGGTACGTGGTTGTGGGCTTGACGCAGATCTTCGGGACGTTGTGGCGATAGTGTTTCAGGATGGTGAAGGCATATTGCGCCTTGGCGCCCGAGGGCGCGGTCACGCCGTAGGCGAAATTGCCGGTCCAGTCGACGATGCCTTCCAGGCAGTTGTTGAACGGATCGTCGATCGGTTCGGGATCGGTGGTCTCGATCACGAGATTGCCAGTGGGCGTGTAGGTCCATTTGCTTGCATCGGGCTGCGTGACCTGTGACAGCCGCCCGCTTGCATAGGTATAGCTCCAGGTCCCCACGCTCGAGGTCGCCGTGACCACGTTGGCGCCGCTCCAGGTCAGGCTGATCTGGCGCAAGTCGTTGGAGCTGATCCCGGTGAGTTTGTCGCCGGAGTATGTGTAGTCGACCCAGTTGCCGAAGCGGTCCTCCACGCGCGACACCAGGAAGTACACCACGCTGCGGGAAATCGAAGACCCCGGACCCGAAGTCCAGCCAGACTTCGCCGAGGGGTAGGCGCGTGTCACCACCCAGTCGAGGTGGTACTTCAGGCCGTCGGGCGAATGGGCGATGAAGCCTTCGCCGCCATAGTCGTTCTTGGTGGAGGCCTTGCAGCTGATCCGCCACATGCCCTTGGTGATCCACGGGTAGCTGCCGCTGCCAGGCGCCGGGATCAGGCTGCTGGGGGTGTGCAGCAGCATCTCGTCGACCGCCCCGGGCACGTGCAGGTGGTAGCCGTCCCAATAGTCGTGCGACTGGAACAGCGGCGTGTCCTGCGGTGCGCTGGTGGTGCTGCAGCGCTGGACGGAGTTTGACGGCCCGACCTTCCAGCCCGCGGCCGAGGAAAAGGTGCCCTTCAGGTGCGGCAGGTCGATGTCCCACTCGCCCATGCCGCCCAGCAGGCCCGAGGGGCCCTTGTGGCCCTGCACCGCAAAACGGCGGCGCAGTTCGACGGGAATCGAGGTGTTGCCCGGGATGGAAATGTCGACGTTGGCGAACTGCACGCTGCCGTTGTAGTGGCTGACCTGCTCGCCGAAGGCAGTGTCCACGCTCAATGGCGCGACAGCCTGCGCGGCGTTGATCCGTTCCAGCGACTTCTGGTGCAGGCCGTAGTTCTGTGCCTGCGCGACTCCCATGCTTCCCAGCAGCCACAGCACCGCGGCCGCAACCATGCGCACTGCCATTACCCCCTCCCGTCCGGCCCGTTGCGGGCCAAGGTCCTTGGACTGGTGGCGCCTGATCGGACTCCGCCGGGCGCATGGGGGTGTGTTACCACCGGGTTGGGGGAAATGCAAGGCTGCCCGTGTATCGGCGGAGTTGCGTCTATCACCTGGTTGGAGAACCGCCAACGCCGTAGCGCGTCCCGGACAATCAGGCGCGAAGCAGGGAGACGACCTGTTCCGCAAGCGCCTCGGGCGTCGCCGACATCGTGTCCAGCACCAGTTCCGGCGACCCAGGCGGCTCATAGGGCGAGTCGATGCCGGTGAAGTTCGGAAGCTCGCCACGGCGCGCCTTGGCGTAGAGGCCCTTGGCGTCGCGGCGCTCGGCCTCGGCCAGCGGGGTGTCGACGAAGACCTCGATGAAGTCGCCGTCGGCGAACAGCGCGCGCGCCGATGCGCGCTCGGCGCGGAACGGGGAGATGAAGCTCACCAGCACGATCAGGCCGGCGTCGGTCATCAGCCGCGCGACGTGGGCGACGCGGCGCATGTTCTCGACGCGGTCCTCTTCGGTGAAGCCGAGGTCGCGGTTGAGGCCGTGGCGGACGTTGTCGCCGTCGAGCAGGTAGGTGTGGCAGCCGCGCGCGACCAGGCCGCGCTCGACCAGGTTGGCGATGGTCGACTTGCCGGCGCCGGACAGGCCGGTGAACCAGACGCAGCGCGGGCGCTGGCCCTTGAGCGCGGCGCGCACGTCGCGGTCGACGTCCAGCGCCTGCCAGTGGATGTTGTCGGCGCGGCGCAGGCCGTGGCGGATCATGCCCGCGCCGACGGTCGTGCGGCTGAGCAGGTCGACCAGCACGAAGCTGCCCATCGCGGGCTCGTCGGCGTAGTGCGCGTACGGGATCGGCGCGTCGAGCGCCAGGGCGACCTCGCCGATGTCGTTGGCCTGCAGGCGCTTGGCCGCCAGCGGCTGCAGGGTTTCGGGATCGAGCAGGTGCTTGATCTCGCCCACGCGCGCGCCGACCACGCGGGTGCCCGCCTGCAGCTGGTAGCGCCGCCCGGGAAGCAGCGCGGCCTCGTCGAACCACAGCAGGTCGGCGACGAACTGGTCGGTCGCCGCCAGCGGCGCACCGGCCGCGGCCAGCACGTCGCCGCGCGCGGCATCGACGTCTTCGGCCAGGCGCACGGAGACGGCGCTTCCGGCGCGCACTTCGCGTGCTTCCTCACCGGCAAGGCGCAGGCCGGCGACGGTGGCGGCCACGCCGTCGGGCTCGACGCGCAGCGCATCGCCCACGCGCAGGGTGCCCGAGGCCAGGGTGCCGGCCAGCCAGCGCCCCGCGTCGCCGTTGCGCAGCACCAGCTGCACCGGCAGCCGCACCGGCAGCTCGGCATCGCGGGTTTCGACCCGTACCGATTCCAGGTGCCCGAGCACGGTGGGGCCGCTGTACCAGTCCATCGCGCCCGAAGGCGTGGTGACGTTGTCGCCCGTCGCCGCGGCAAGCGGGATCGCCGTGGCGTCGGCGATGCCGAGCTTCGCGGCATGCTCGCGGTAGGCACCGGCAATGGCGTCGAAGATGGCCCGGTCGTATCCCGTGCGATCCATCTTGTTCACCGCCAGCAGTACGTGGCGCACGCCGAACATGGCGGCGATCGCGGTGTGGCGGAACGTCTGCGGCAGTAACCCGCGAGTGGCATCGACCAGCACGATCGCAAGGTCCGCCACTGACGCGCCGGTGGCCATGTTGCGCGTGTACTGCACGTGCCCCGGGCAGTCGGCGATCAGGAAGCGGCGCCGCGGCGTGTCCAGGTGGCGCCAGGCGACGTCGATGGTGATGCCCTGCTCGCGCTCGGCCTCGAGACCGTCGAGCAGCAGGGCGTAATCGATGTCCTCGCCGCGGGTGCCGTGCACGACGCTGGCCTTGGCCAACGCCGCGCGCTCGTCGTCGGGCACGCGCCCGGCTTCGGCCAGCAGGCGTCCGATCAGGGTGCTCTTGCCGTCGTCGACGCTGCCGCAGGCGACGACGCGCAGGAAGTCGCGCGCCATCAGAAATAACCCTCGCGCTTCTTCCTCTCCATGGAATCTCCCACGGCGTGGTCGATCAGGCGGCCGGCGCGCTCGGACTGCGTGCCCGCTTCCATCTCGGCGATGATCGCATCGAGGTCGGTGGCCTCCGACTCCACCGCGCCGGTCAGCGGATAGCAGCCCAGGGTGCGGAAGCGCACCCGGCGCATCGTCGGCGTTTCGCCGGGCCGCAGCTGGAAGCGTTCGTCGTCGACCATCACCAGCGATCCTTCGCGCTCGACCACCGGGCGCGGCGCGGCGAAGTACAGCGGCACCACCGGGATGCCCTCGCGGCGGATGTAGCGCCAGACATCGAGCTCGGTCCAGTTCGACAGCGGGAACACGCGCATGCTCTCGCCGGCATTCACGCGCGCGTTGTACAGGTTCCACAGCTCCGGGCGCTGGCGGCGCGGATCCCAGCGCTGGTGGGCGTCGCGGAACGAGAACACGCGCTCCTTGGCGCGCGATTTCTCTTCGTCGCGACGCGCACCGCCGATCGCGGCGTCGTAGCCACCGGCGGCGATCGCCTGCTTCAGCGCCAGCGTCTTCATCACCTCGGTGTGGCGGCTGGCACCATGGCTCTGCGGGCCGATGCCCTCGCGCACGCCGTCCGGGTTCACGTGCACGCGCAGGTCCACGCCGGTCTCCGCCGCGCGCCGGTCACGGAACGCGATCATCTCCCTGAACTTCCAGGTGGTGTCGACGTGCAGCAGCGGGACCGTCGGCCGCGCGGGCGCGAAGGCCTTCAGCAACAGGTGCAGCAGCACCGAGCTGTCCTTGCCGATGGAATACAGCATCACCGGGCTGCGGCACTGGCCCGCAACCTCGCGCAGGATGTGCAGGCTTTCCGCCTCGAGGCGATCCAGCTGGCGATCGATCGCGCCAACGCCGCTCATGAACGGCCGTACACGTCCTCGTAGCGGACGATGTCGTCTTCGCCGAGGTAGTCGCCCGACTGCACTTCGATCAGTTCCAGCACTTCGGTGCCGGGATTCTCCAGCCGGTGCTTCGCGCCCAGCGGGATGTAGGTCGACTGGTTCGCGTGCAGCTCGAACACGTCGTTGTCGCGGGTCACGCGCGCGGTGCCGCGGACCACGATCCAGTGCTCGGCGCGGCACTTGTGCGACTGCAGCGACAGGCGACCGCCGGGCTTGACCTTGATGCGCTTGACCTGGAAGCCCTCGTCCTGGTCGATCGAGTCGTAGCTGCCCCAGGGACGATGCACCTCGCGGTGGAGCACGGCATGGCTGCGGTCGTCGGCCTTCAGCCGGGCGACCACTTCCTTGACCTGCTGCACGCGGTCCTTCTTCGCGACCAGCACCGCGTCATCGGTCTCCACCACCACCAGATCCTCGACGCCGACCAGGGCCACCATGCGCCGCGACCAGACATAGCTGCCGCGGCTGTCGACGGCGATCACCTCGCCGTGGTGGGCGTTGCCGTCGGCGTCCTGCGGGCTCACCGCCCACAGCGCCGACCAGGAGCCGACGTCGTTCCAGCCGATGTCCACCGGCAGCACCATCGCGCGATCGGTCCGCTCCATCACCGCGTAGTCGATCGAATCCGATGGCGCGGTGGCGAAGGCGTCCCGGTCCAGGCGGACGAAGTCGCCGTCGCGCGCGGCGCTTTCGAAGGCCTTGCGCACGGCATCCAGCATCTCCGGACGGAAGCGGCCGAGCTCCTCGAGGTAGCGCGACGCGCGGAACAGGAACATGCCGCTGTTCCAGTAGTACCCGCCGGCATCGAGGTAGCCCTGCGCGGTGGCGGCGTCGGGCTTCTCGACGAAGCGCAGCACCTCGCGCACGCCCTCACCCGGGCCGGCCTGGATGTAGCCGAAGCCGGTTTCCGGGGCCTCGGCGACGATACCGAAGGTCACCAGCGCGCCGCCCTCGGCCGCCGGCGTCGCCTCGCGCACGGCAGCACGGAACGCGTCGGCGTCGCGGACGACGTGGTCGGATGGCAGCACCAGCAGCAGCGGGTCGGCGCCGGCAGCGGTGGCCTGCAGGGCCGCGGCGGCGATGGCCGGGGCGGTGTTGCGACCGACCGGTTCGAGCATGATCGCCGCGGCCTCCACGCCCACCTGGCGCAGCTGCTCGCCGGCCAGGAAGCGGTGCTCCTCGTTGGCGACCACGATCGGCGCCAGCGCGTCCAGCGGCGCCACGCGCAGCCAGGTGTCCTGCAGCATGGTGTGCTCACCGGCCAGCGCCAGGAACTGCTTGGGATAGGCCTCGCGCGACAGCGGCCACAGGCGCGTGCCGGAGCCGCCTGACAGGAGCACGGGTTGCAGCTGGATCATGTGGCGGGGCCTGCGCTGTCTAAAGGACCAGCGCGAAGTTTACCCTGTGCACACCGCCGCCCCGCCGGCCTGGAGACCGCATGACCGCAGCCATCGACGACATCCGTGCGAGCGCACGCCTGGACTGGGCCCGCGCCGCCGCGTCATGCCCCGGCCTCGTGCTGGAGCGGGCATCGACCGACGCCGGCTTCCGCAGCTACTGGCGCGCCACCGGCAGCGGCGACGCCAGCCTGATCGTGATGGACTCGCCCCCGGCACTGGAGGACGTGCGCCCCTGGCTCCGCATGCACGACCTGCTGGAACGCGGCGGCGTGCGCGTGCCACGGGTGCTGGCGCGCGACGTCGAACGCGGCTTCCTGCTGCTCGAGGACCTGGGCGTGGATACCCTGCTCCAGGCCATCGACGCCGGGAATGCCGACGCGCATTTCGAGGCCGCCATCGACCAGCTGCTGCGCATCCAGGCCATCCCCGCGCCCGACGACCTCCCGCGCTACGACGAAGCCCTGCTCGCGCGCGAACTGCGCCTGTTCGACGAGTGGTTCCTCGGCCGCCACCTGGGCGTCGAGCTTGGCTGCAGCGATCTTGAAGCGCTCGACCTCGGCTATCGCGTCCTCATCGACAGCGCGCTGGCCCAGCCGCGGGTGCTGGTGCACCGCGACTTCATGCCGCGCAACCTGATGCCGGTGACCGGGGGGCTGGCCGTGCTCGACTTCCAGGATGCGGTGCTGGGGCCAGTGGCCTACGATCCGGTGAGCCTGTTCAAGGACGCCTTCCTGAGCTGGCCGCAGGCGCGCGTCGATGCATGGCTGGCCGGCTATCACGCCCGCGCCGTCGCGGCCGGGGTTCCGGTTCCCGCGGCCCCCGAGCGCTTCCTGCGCGATGCCGGACTGGTCGGCGTCCAGCGCCACCTCAAGGTGCTTGGCATCTTCGCCCGCCTCCACCATCGCGACGGCAAACCGAAATACATCGCCGACGCCCCGCGCTTCCTTGCCTACCTCGACCAGGCGCTGCCGCGGCATCCGGAACTCGCAGCGCTGGCCGGCGTGCTCGATCGCCACGTGCGCCCGGCACTGGCCGCGGCCGGCAACGGACGGGACGCCGCACCGTGAAGGCACTGGTCTTCGCCGCCGGTCTCGGCGAGCGCATGCGTCCGCTGACCGACACCACGCCCAAGCCGCTGCTCGAAGCCGGCGGCCAGCCCCTGATCGCCTGGCACCTCGAGAGGCTCGCCGCCACCGGCGTCCGTGACGTGGTGGTCAACACCTCGTGGCTGGCTTCGCAGTTTCCGGAGCGCCTGGGCGACGGCAGCCGCTGGGGCCTGCGCATCCACTATTCGTACGAAGGCGAGACTCCGCTCGAGACCGGCGGCGGCATGCTGCACGCCCTGCCCCTGCTTGGCGACGCACCCTTCATCGCGGTCAACGGCGATGTCTGGTGCGATTTCGATTTCGCACGCCTGCCGCGCGAGCCGGATGGAGACGCGCACCTGGTGCTGGTCGACAACCCCGGCCACCACCCCGCGGGCGACTTCGTGCTCGCTGCCGATGGCCGCGTCCACAGCGAGCACGCAGGCGGAACGCGGCTGACCTTCGCGGGCATCGGCGTCTACAGGCCATCGTTGCTGGACGCCTGGCGCGACGTCATCGGCGAGGCCCCGGGCGCCGACAGGACACCTCCACGCTTCAAGCTGGCACCCCTGTTGCGGGCCGCCATGGTGCGCGGCGCAGCCAGCGGCGAGCACCACCGCGGGCCATGGACGGACGTCGGGACACCGCAGCGTCTGCACGCACTGTCCCGCCAGGTCACCTCCGGAAGCTGAAGCGCGGGGCGTATCCTCTGCCACACGATGCCCCTCCCACCCCCTTCCCTTGCAGGCCGGCCCGGCCCCGCGGCCTGCGCCGCTCCCATCGACCAGGACGGAACACTGGAACAGGCGCGCCTGCTGCGGTCCCGGCTGGCCGGCCAGCTGGAGCTGCGCGACCGCTTCCCCAGGGACCTGGCCACCATCGGCGGGTTCCGCACCGACTTCAGCGATGACGGCGCAGTCGTGCACGCGACCGCGATACTCCTGGACGCGGGGACCCTCGAGGTGCTGGCCAGCGAATCGGTCTCCCTGCCCACGCCCGTGTCCGACCTGCCCGAACTGCTCCCGTTCCGCGCGCTGCCTGCGCTGCGGGCGGCGCTGGCGGCGCTGCCGCGGCCACCCGACCTGGCCTTCGTCGACGGCCATGGCATCGCGCACCCGCAGGGCCTGGGGATCGCCGCCCATTTCGGGGTCGCCAGCGGGCTGCCCTGCATCGGCGTGGCAAGGGCCATCCTGACCGGATCCGGCCCCGAGCCGCACGAAACCCGCGGCGCCTACACCGCATTGCGCAACCGCGAGCGCCGGCAGCTTGGCTGGCTGTTGCGCAGCCGGCCCGGCTGCCTGCCCCTGGTGGTGTCCCCCGGGCATCGCGTGGCCCTGGCATCGGCCGCGGACCTGGTCATGCGCTTCACCCGCGACCACCGCCTGCCCGAGCCGACGCGGCTCGCGGAACTGCTGGCTTCGCGCCTGGATGCGGCAAATTCCACGGAAATCTGAAGGCAACCCAACAAAGCGTGACGAACATCACAGACTTTTCCGCGACGCACAAAGCAGCATCGGGCAAGGCGCATCTTCGTTCAGCGCCTGTCCAGGGGGAAAAAAATGAAAGCGACCACTGCGCTGGCCATCGCCATGCTGCTTGCGGCAGGCGGCGTCCACGCCCAGTCGGGCAGCGATTGCCCGACGCTTCCGGCCGGCAGCGAGCTGGCATGGGAGAAGCTCGACGGCGCGGGATACACCTTCTGCAAGGCTCTCCGCGACAGCGACGGCCACCAGGTGCTGGCGGTGATGATCACCACCGAGGCGCCATTTCGTCCCCGCCGCGCCAACCGCACCCAGGAAACCCTGATCGACGGAACCCAGAACTGGTGGTACCGCAGCGAGCTTTCCGGGATGGTCGGGGTCGAGGTGCGCGAGACCCTGGTGGAGCTCGACCGCGCCCACGTCGCCCACATCTCGTTGCGCGGGCGCAGCGAGCAGGAACTGTCGCAGGCGATATCGCTGGCGGAATCGCTGCGCTTCGACGACGTGCGGGTCTCGATCCGCTGAGCCGGCGGAGGCATCTACGGCTGGCTTGGCCGCGAGCCCGCGGCGGGCAGCTGACCAGCGCGGGATGACACCATTGAACGAAGAAGGGCGGCGCATCAGCGCCGCCCTTCTTCATTGCGGATGCCCGGGCACCGCGAACGTCAGAAGCGGCCTTCCTGGAAATCGACAAAGGCCTGCATGATCTCCTGCTTCGTGTTCATCACGAAGGGCCCGTGGCGCACCACCGCCTCGCGCAGCGGGCGGCCCGAGACCAGCAGCAGGCGCGCACCGGCCTCGCCGGCCTCGACGCGCAGCAGGTCGCCGCCGCCGAGGATGCCGAGCTCGTGGCTGGCAAGCTGGCGCGCCTCGTCTCCGCAGCCCAGGCAGGCCCCGCCCTCGAACATGTAGGCGAAGGCGCTTTGGCCTTCCGGCAGCCTGTGCTCCCAGGCCGCGCCCGGCGCCAGCGACACGTCCAGGTACAGCGGGGAGGTGGCCGGCTGGTCGATCGGACCGCGCACGCGCGTGCCGTCAGCCGAGGTGACCTCGCCGGCGATCACGCGCACTTCGACGCCGTCGGCGGGCCGCACCAGCGGGATCCGGTCGGGCGCGAACTCCTGGTAGCGCGGCTCGACCATCTTGTCCCTGGCCGGCAGGTTCACCCACAGCTGGAAGCCGCGCATGCGGCCCTCCTCCTGTTCGGGCATTTCCGAGTGCACCAGGCCGCGGCCGGCGGTCATCCACTGCACGCTGCCGGGAACCAGCAGGCCCTCGTTGCCGTGGTTGTCGCGGTGGCGCATGCGTCCGTCGAGCATGTAGGTGACGGTCTCGAAGCCGCGGTGCGGATGGTCCGGGAAGCCGGCGAGGTAGTCCTCGGCGCGATCGGTGCCGAACTCGTCGAGCAGCAGGAAGGGATCCATGTCGGGCAGGTCGGGGCCGCCGATCACGCGCGTCAGCTTCACGCCGGCGCCGTCGGAGGCCGCGCGGCCGCGCACCTTGCGCAGGACGCGGGTGGAATCGAACTGGGCATTGGTCATGGCGGGTTCCTCGAAGGTACTCCCCATATCATGGTGCCGCAGGGCGCCCGCGACAGCCCCGCCGGCGCAACGCTGCGGTTCCCTTGCAGCGGCCAGCACCGCGCTGGAGCCACCATGGCGGCGGATCGCGCGGGGAGCGGCCCGTGGCGGCCACCCCGCGCGGCGGGCTCCTACCTCCGCCGCAGCCTCCACGCCCGATGGATGCGCGGATTGCGCGCGAAGTCCGGGGGAATCGTCTCCGCGGTGATGTCGTCGCACCGGGCGAACGCCGCCACCGCCTCCTCGTCGAGCTTGAAGCGCCGGTAGTTGTTCGAGAAGTACAGCACCCCGCCCGGCGCCAGCCGCGCCACCGCGGCCCGCAGCAGGCGCACGTGCTGGAGCTGCATGTCGAAGTCGTCGGCGCGCGCGGAGTTGGAGAAGGTTGGCGGATCGCAGAACACCAGGTCGTACTCGCCGGTGTCGGCCTCCAGCCAGGACACCGCGTCGGCCTGCACCATGCGATGGGCGCTGCCGCCCAGGGCCCGGCCGTCGACGCGGTTGCCGCGCAGGTTGTCCGCGGCCCACTGCAGGTAGGTTCCCGAGAGGTCGACGCTGGTGGTGCTCGCGGCACCGCCGACGGCAGCGTGCACCGTGGCCGCGCCGGTGTAGCAGAACAGGTTGAGGAAACGCTTGCCGCGCGCCTCGCGCTGCATGCGCGTGCGCAGCGGGCGGTGGTCGAGGAACAGCCCGGTGTCGAGGTAATCGAACAGGTTCACGCGCAGCCGCGCAGCCCCTTCGCGCACGGTGATGAACTCGCCACGGCGCTCCACGGCGGCGCCGTACTTGCTGCCGCCCTTGCCGCGTGCACGCACCTTCGTCGCCAGGCGTTCGCGCGGTACGCCGAACACTTCGCGCGCGGCGCCCAGCACCTCGCCGAAGCGGCGGCGCACGTCGGCATCGGGGATGTCGGCCGGCGCGGCGTATTCCTGCACGTGCAGCCAGGTGGCATCGGGGTCGTCGGCCTCGGTGTAGACGTCGATCGCGACCGCGTACTCGGGCAGGTCGGCGTCGTAGGCGCGATAGCAGTCCACGCCCTCGCGGGTGCGCCAGGACTTGGACGCACGCAGGTTCTTGCGCAGGCGGTTGGCGAGCATCTGCGCGCCCGGCGACAGCGGCCGCGGCCCGGCGTCCTCGCGCAGCGGCGGCTGCACCGGGTCGGCCACCAGCAGCACGCACTCGAGCGCGCCGTTGAACACCTGGTAGACCTTCTGCGCCCGCAGGCCGGTGGCGCGCGCAAGCTCGGGGCTGCCGCACAGCAGGCTGGCGCGCCAGTACGGCGCGATCCGGCGCAGGGCGTCGCCCAGGCCGCGGTAGAGCTGGGCGTCGGCGGCCAGGCGCGCATCGTAGGGCGGGTTGCTGGCGACCAGGCCGCGCAGCTGGGTCATCGGCCGCAGCGCGGCGACCTGGCGCTCCTCCAGCTGGATCGCATCGCCGAAGCCGGCCGCGGCCGCGTTCGCGCGCACCGATTCCAGCGCCGCCGGATCGACGTCGCTACCGAAAAACACGGGGCGCAACGCGGCGCGGCCGGCACGCTCGCGCTCCAGCGCGTCCTGGCGCAGCGAATCCCAGGCGGCGGCATCGAAGCCGCTCCAGCGCGACGGCGGCGTTTCACCATGGCGCAGCAGGCCCGGCGCAACGTCGGCGGCGATCGCAGCGCCCTCCACCAGCAGGGTGCCGCTGCCGCACATGGGATCGAGCAGGGCGCCGCCTTCGGCGTACACCTGCGGCCACTGGCCGCGCAGCAGCACGGCGGCAGCCAGGTTCTCCTTCAGCGGTGCGTCGCCCTGCGCGCGGCGCCAGCCACGACGGTGCAGCGCGCCGCCGCCAAGGTCCACCGACAGCACCGCGCGCCCCTTGCGCACCACCAGGTTGAGCAGCAGGTCGGGCGATTCCAGATCGACGTCCGGCCGTGCGCCGGTCTCGCGGCGCAGGCTGTCGACGACCGCGTCCTTCACCCGCTGCGCGGCATAGCGCGCGTGGGTGATGCCGTCGCCGGACACGCGCGCATCCACCGCCAGCGTGCGCCCGGGGGCCAGGTGCGTGCTCCAGGGAAGCTCGACGATGGTCCGGTAGAGCACGTCCTCGCTGTCGCAGTAGAACTCGGCCAGCGGCCACAGCACCCGGCTGGCCAGGCGCGACCACATCACCGCGCGCTGCGCATCGGCCAGTTCGCCCTCGACGTTGACGCCGGCGACGGTGGCGGTGGCACGCACGCAGCCGAGCGCCGCCAGTTCATCGGCCAGCAGGTATTCCAGGCCCTTGCCGCAGCTCGCGAAGAACCTCACGACGCGAGCGCGCCCAGCAGCCCGGCGAACAGCGCGGCCGAGGCTTCGACGTGATCGGACAGGCGGTGATCATCGTCGACCAGCAGCAATCGGTCGCGACGCGGCGCAGCCCAGGCAAAGACGTCGGCGGCGGGGATCAGCTCATCGTCCCAGCCGTGGATGATCGCGGTTGGCACGGCGGCGGCCTCGAGCGGGTATTCGCTGACGAGGTTGATCGGCGGGGCCATCAGGAACAGCGCGCGCACTGGAACCTGCAGCGATACCCTGCCGGAAATCCAGGCACCCAGGCTGGAGCCGGCCAGCACCAGCGGGCCGTCGGCCGCACGCCCCGACGCGAGCGCCTGCAGCTGCGCCAGGCGCGCGGCGACGTCGCCGTGCCGGCCCATGTCGTGCCTGGCATCGAAGGCGGTGTAGTCGGGGCGTTCATGGCTCCAGCCCAGGCCTTCGGCGACGTCGGCGAGCGCGGTCACCTTGGTCGCGTCGGGGCCGCTTTCAAAGCCGTGGGAGAGGATGCAGTGACCGCGGACGCTCATCGTTTCGCCGATGCCGGAAGAACCGTGAATGCTAGCATCGCCGCCGACCCCAGCCCCGGCCGCGACGTGCGCATCGACCCCCTGCCCTACGAGCACCTGCTGGAACCGCGGCCGCTGTCGCAGGTCGACCTGGTGGTGGTCCACTGCACCGAGCTGCCCGACCTCGCCACCGCGCGGGACTATGGCGAGCGCCTGCTGTACGAAGCCAGCGGCACCGGCAACAGCGGCCACTGGTACATCGACCGCGACGGCAGCGTCGAGCGTTGGGTGGATCCGGCGCGCATCGCGCACCACGTGCGGGGCCATAACCCGCGCTCGGTGGGGATCGAACTGGTGAATACCGGCCGCTGGCCGCGCTGGCTGGATTCGCGCCACCAGGCGATGGCGGAGGCCTACCCCGAGGCGCAGGTCGTGGCCTTGATCGGCCTGCTGGAGACGCTTGCTGCCGAACTGCCGGCGCTGCGCTGGATCGCCGGCCACGAAGACCTCGACGTCGAGCTGGTGGCGGCCAGCGACGACGCCGCTGTCCAGGTCCGCCGCAAGCGCGACCCCGGCCCGATGTTCCCCTGGCAGCGCGTGCTCGATGCGCTGCCTCCGCTGGAGCGGCTGTAGCCACTCCTACATGAACGCGACTGCGTGCGTCGTGTGTTCCGGCCATCGCACGGCCGATGGATGGACTGCCACGCCCCGTATAATCAGGCGGATGCCCGACCGCACCCCCGCCCCTGCCTCCGAACTCCTGGACCTGCTCACGCTCGAGCGCCTCGAGGACAACCTGTTCCGCGGCCAGAGCCGCGACATCGGCACCAAGTACGTGTTCGGTGGCCAGGTGCTGGGCCAGGCACTGTCGGCCGCGCAGGCGACGCTGACGCAAGCGCGCACCGCGCATTCGCTGCACGCCTACTTCCTGCGCGCCGGCGACATCGACCACCCGATCGTCTACGACGTCGACCGCACCCGCGACGGCGGCAGCTTCTCCGTGCGCCGGGTGACCGCGATCCAGCACGGCAAGGTGATCTTCTTCTGCGCGGCATCCTTCCAGGACACCGAGGACAGCGCCGAGCACCAGCTGACCATGCCCGAAGTCCCGCAGCCCGAGGACCTCGAGCCGGCGCCGGCGATCCCGGACAAGGTGCTCGCCTCCCTGCCCACCAAGATCCAGCGCTGGCTCGACCGCAGCGGGCCGTTCGAATTCCGCCACGTCTATCCGCGCGACGAACTCAATCCGCCCAAGCGCCCGCCCTACCAGCAGGTCTGGTTCCGGCTGGCCGAGAAAGTGGACGATGCGCCCGAGCTGCACCGGGCCCTGCTGGCCTATGCCTCGGACTTCCACCTGCTCGGCACCGCCACGTTCCCGCACGGCATCAGCTACTACCAGCCGAACGTGCAGATGGCCTCGCTCGACCACGCGCTCTGGTTCCACCGCCCCTTCCGCGTCGACGACTGGCTGCTGTACTCCATCGACAGCCCCAGCGCGCAGGGTTCGCGCGGCCTGGCCCGCGGCATGATCTACGACCGCGCCGGCCGCCTGGTGGCGAGCACCGCGCAGGAAGGCATGATCCGCGTGGTCGACGAAGGCAGGGCCGGACACGTTCCGGCCCGGGACTGACGGCATGCGCCAGCTGTTTTCCAGCGCCCGCATCGAGAACGTCGAAGCGGTGGCCCGGCTGCTTGAAGAAGCCGGCATCGAGGTCCGGATCACCAACGGCCGCTCCTATCGCGGCGCCATCCGCGGCAATTTCAGCTATCGCGAGGGTGCCAGCAGCGCCCCGCGCCCGGCGGTGTGGGTGATCCGCTCCGACCAGCAGCCCGAGGCGCGGCTCATGCTGCGCGAAGCCGGCCTGCTGCAGCAGACCACGCAGCGCAACGACAACTTCCTGCCGCCGCCGGCGTCGCTGGTGGGCGGCGGCTCGCCGCTGGCCGCGCGCGGCGGCGGGCGTTTCCGCTACGGCCTGCTGCTGGGGGTTGCGGTGATGGTGGCGCTGGTGATGATCGCCTGGCGCGCCAGCCGCGGCGATGGCGATGCCGACCCCGGCCTGGCGACGGTGCCCGCCGCCTCCGTGCCCGCGCCCGCAGCCGTGGCCGCCCCCGCGCAGCGCCCCGACGCGTCCGGCATGTCCCTGGTTGCCTCCCAGCCCGACGACGCCTTCGTGATCGCAACCCCGCCGGCGCTGGCCGTCGCGCTGCTGCGCGCCGAACTGGCCGCCGCCGGCACGCGGCGCGGCTGCCTGGCGATCGACGGCGCCGACCCGGACCCGCTCCTGCTGCAGCAGCTCGCCACCGAAGGCTTCGACGTGACACCCGCCTCGGCCTGCACCGACGATCGCCTGGCCATTGCGGTCTCGGACTACGCCACCGACGGCAGCGGCAGCGGCACCGTCCAGCTGGCGGCCGGCAGCGGCGAGCCGCAGGCGCGGGAGGTGCGCCGCGAAGGCCGCGACTGGCTGATCGACGCCCCGCGCTGAGGCACGCTTCCCGCGCCCACCCGCCAGGAGTCACGTTTCCCGTCCCGGGGCGTCTGGGTAGGATTGGCGCTCCACGGCGCCGCCGCGCGAGCACGCCCATGACCACCTGCGCCATCGACACCCTCATCCACCGGGAGCTCCCCGCCGCGGCCGGCGGCTGCGAGCTGGCCTATACCCGCATCATCGTCGCCAGCCAGAACACGGTGACCGCGGTCGCGCTTGCCATCACCCGCGATCCGACCGCCAGCGAGGACATCGCCCAGGAGGCCTTCCTCTCCGCGTGGCAGAACCTCAAGCGCCTGCAGAACCCGTCCAGCTTCCTGCCCTGGCTGCGCCAGATCACCCGCAACCTCGCCTACGACCACCTGCGCCGGCACCGCCAGCGCGCGGTCGATGGGGAAGCCGCGGAAATCGCCATCAACCACGCCGCCGACCCCTCGGCGCTTCCCGAAGAACAGCTGATCGACGCCGAGCGCGAGCGCATGGCCGCGGAGCTGATTTCCGAGCTTCCCGAGGAGAGCCGAGAAGTGCTGCTGCTGTACTACCGGGAAGGCCAGAACTCGCGCCAGGTGGCCGAACTGCTCGGCCTGTCCGACGCCGCGGTGCGCAAGCGCCTGTCGCGCGCGCGCAAGAGCCTGCGCGAGGACCTGCTCACGCGCTTCAGCGATTTCGCCCGCGCCACCGCGCCCGGCACGGCGTTCGCGATCGGCGTCACCGCCATGCTCGGCCTCAGCCGTCCTGCGGCGGCGGCCGGCTTCGCAAAGGTCGGCGGCGGCGTGCTCGGCGGCGTGCTCGGCAAGGGCGTGCTCGGCACCGCCGGCGCACTCGGCGGCGGCCTGCTCGCCGGCCTGGTCACCGCCTGGCTGTGCCGGAAGATGCTCACCGCCTACGCCGACGACGAGGCCGAGCGCGCCGGGATCCTGGCCGTGTACCACACCTATCTCTGGACGTCGCTGGTGGCCATCGGCCTGACCCTGGGATCGGCCTTCGCGTTCGACAGCCTGGTACCGACGTATGCCCTGGCGCTGGCAGCGATCGCGATCCTCAACTACCAGCTGCTCGGCCCGCTGGCGCGCACGATGCGGCCGCTGCTGCGCCGCGACGCCATCCGCAATCCCGAAGGCGCGCGCTCGCGGCAGCTGCTGTACCGCCTGACCTTCGGCCCCAGCGGGGTGGCGATCAGCAACCTCGCGATCATCGGCGGACTGGTGCTGCTGTACCTGAAGGGCTGAGCCGCGCCGCGCGGCCGACAAAAAGAGGTTCATCTCCCAACTCAGGGAAAACGGTATCGACGAGGAGTGTCTGCTCGCTACGCCTCGCCGTGATCTGGAGGGCCCCGCCGCGGCCGGGAGGCCTTCGCGGCTCATGTCCCCCGGCATCCGCCTGGCGGCGGATGCCTCCTCCTTTACTTCCCCGCGAAGGCCTCCCGGCCACGACGGGGCTCGGCGTTGTTGCAGCCGCGCGGGATACCGGCTTTGCCCGTGGGGGCACCGCGTATTGCTGCGCACCGGGTGCCAAGGCCCTTGAGGGCGAAGTCAAGGAGGAGGCGATGGCCGCAAGGCCAGCGCCGGGGGACATGAGTCCTCAAGGGCCTTGGCATCCGGCACCCGCGCCGTATCACGCGCTGTATCAATGGCGCGCCATTCCCTCAGTTGGGAGAAGAACCAAAAAAAGCCCGCGCCGTGAGGCGCGGGCCCGGCACCGGACGAACCGGCGCCACCCCATCAACGGGAACGCTTCACTCAGCGGCGCTTGCCGGCCTCGAGTTCGGCGCGGCTCAGGAAGCCGTCGCGGTTGTCGTCCATCCACGCGAAACGCTTGGACAGGCGCGGCATCTTCTCGTCGACCTCCACCCGGCTGAGCTTGCCGTCCTTGTTGAGGTCGGCCGCGGCGAAGGCTTCGGCGAAGCGTTCAGCGCGCTTCTCGCGCATCTGCTGCTGCATGCCGTCGCGATGGGCCATCACTTCGCTGCGGACGATGTAGCCATCCTTGTCGGCATCGATGGCGTCGAAGTCCAAAGCCATGAGCGGGCCGCGCGCCATGTCGTCACGGGCGGGACGTCCGGGACGATCGGCGCGCGCGCGGCGCGGGGTTTCGCCGGTGCCGGCCTGCTCGCGCTCGGCGATGCGCTTCGCATGTGCTTCTTCGCGGGCGGCCTTGGCGGCGTCGAACTCGGCGCGGCTGATGCGGCCATCCTCGTCGGCATCCATGCGCTCGATGCCGCCGCGCATGGCATGGCCACCACGGTGGCCGAAGTGGCCCTTGCCGTGGCGCCTGGCGCGCTCACTTTTGCCGGCGGCGCGCGGGGCGTCGGTGGCGGCATCGGCCGCCGGGGCGGCGGGCGCGGACGACTGGGCGGCCGCCAGGCCGGCGGTACCAAGAGAAGCCACGGCCAGGGCGGTGGCGAAGAACAGGGCATGACGCTTCATGCGTGACTCCTTGACTGGCAGCGGCATTGCTGCAGGTGCCCAGGTCAACGCGTGGCGCCCGATGAGGTTGACCGGCGGGCCGGGGGATTCAGCTGCCAGCCGGTTCGCAGCGACTGCGACGCGGCGCAGTATCCTGCACGCATGCACCGCGCCGTCGACGTTTCGCCACGCCGGGCCCGCCATGGCTGAGCCCGCACCGCTGCGCCTGTTCCATACCGCCGCACACGCCTGCGGCTACTGGCCCGAACGCGCCGCGCGCGACCTGGTGCTCGACCCCGGCGACCCGCGCCTGGCGGATAACTACGCGCGTGCGCTGCAGTGGGGCTTCCGCCGCTCCGGCGACATCGTCTACCGCCCGCACTGCCACGGCTGCCGCGCTTGCGTGGCGGTGCGACTGCCCGTTGCCGACTTCGTGCCCGACCGCAGCCAGCGCCGCTGCCTGGCGCGCAACGCCGACGTGCAGGCGCGGATACTGCCAGCCGGGGAAAGCGCGGAGCGCTTCGAGCTCTACCGTCGCTACCTCACCGGCCGCCACCCCGGTGGCGGCATGGACGACCACGGCAAGGCGGAGTTCGCGCAGTTCCTGGTCGGCAGCTGGTCACAGGGCCGCTTCATGGAGCTGCGCGCGGGAGGACGCCTGCTGGCGGTGGCTGTCACCGACCTGGTGGATGATGCGCTGTCGGCGGTCTACACCTTCTACGATCCCGACCAGGCCGCGCGCGGCCTGGGCACGCTGGCGATCCTGCAGCAGATCGACTGGGCCCGGCGCGACGGGCGTCGCCACCTCTACCTCGGCTACTGGATTTCAGGACACGTGAAGATGGATTACAAGCGCAGGTTCCAGCCCCTCGAACAATTCGACGGTCACGGATGGCGACCCCTCCCGCGCGGCGGCGAGGCATGAGCATGCGTCTTTCCGCCCTGTCCTGCTGCGCGCTCCTTGCCGGCTGCGTGCAGGTCAACGTCCACGGGGATCCCGACCAGTACATGACCCGGACCAGCACATTGCGCGTTGCCAGCTACAACGCCTCGCTCTATTCCGACGAAGCCGGCGGCCTGTTGCGGCGGCTCCAGTCCGACGATGCCGACGCGCGCAAGGTCGCGGCGGTGCTGCAGCGCGTGCGCCCGGACGTGGTGCTCGTCAACGAGTTCGACCACGACGCGTCCGGCCGCGCCGCCGACGCCTTCCAGCGCGGCTACCTCGAAGTCCCGCAGGCCGGCGGCGGCGCCGCGCTGCGCTATCCCTACCGCTACATGGCGCCGGTGAACACCGGCGTGCCCAGCGGCCTCGACCTCGATCGCAGCGGCCACGTCGGCGCCGCCGCACCGGTGCCCGGCGAGGACGCGGCCGCCGCGCGCGGACGCGGCAACGACGCCTGGGGCTACGGTCTGCACCCGGGTCAATACGGAATGCTGCTGCTGTCGATGCACCCGATCGATGCGGAGGCCGCGCGCACGTTCCAGCTGCTGCCGTGGAGCGCCCTGCCCGGCGCTGCGCGTCCTGTCGATCCGGACACCGGTGCGCCATGGCATGACGATGCGACCTGGGCACGGCTGCGGCTGTCGTCGAAATCGCACTGGGACGTGCCGGTACGCACCCCGCTGGGCACCGTGCACATGCTCGCTTCGCATCCCACACCGCCGGTCTTCGACGGCCCCGAGGACCGCAACGGCGCACGCAACCACGATGAGATCCGGCTGTGGAACGAGTACATCGGCGTTGGCGACAAGCCCTGGCTGTGCGACGACGCCGGCCGCTGCGGCGGCCTGGCGGAGGAGGCCCGCTTCGTGATCCTGGGCGACCTCAACAACGATCCCGCCGACGGCGACGGCAGGCACGAGGCGATCGTCGAACTGCTCCAGCATCCGCGCGTGCTGCGGATGGCCACCCCGCGCAGCGCGGGCGCCGCGCACGCCCCGGGTGCCGATCGGCCAGGCCGCCGCGGCAGCGTGGCCCACGCCACCGGCGACTTCGGCCCGCGCGTGGGTCCGCTGCGGCTGGACTACGCCCTGCCCTCCACGGGCTTCCGCATGCTCGAATCCGCGGTGTTCTGGCCCGCCCCGGGCGAGGACGGCGCAGACATCGTCGACGGCAGCGACCACCGCCTGGTGTGGGTCGATCTGGCCAACTGACCGAACCTCTTCCCCCGCAGGGCGGGGGATGGAGTCACGGCAGCTCCCTGGCTATGGGGCGGGCTTGGCCGCAGCGTCCCCGGCGGGGGCCGCTTCCACCGCCGGCGATCCGGCCGCGTCACTGTCCGGCACCGCCTGCGCAGGCGTCTCCGCCGCGGGGGCGGAGGCACCGGTCGCGGGCAGCGCCACCACCGGTGGAGGCGCCTCGTAGCTGCGCGGCCCGAAGCCGAACATGCCGCCGCTTTCGCGCGACACGATCATCCGCACCATCGACGAGGGCACCATCAGCTCCAGCGTGATGTCCTCGCCGGTCGGCATCCGGCCCTTCATCGTCAGTTCGATCAGCGCGCCGCCGGTGTCGATCTCGTCGCAGGGCACGTGCGGCCCCACCACGGGGCTGTCCTGGAGATACGGTTTGATGGCGTCCCCCAGGGCTTCAAGCGCCTGCGGGAAGAAGAACACGGCATAGCCGTCACGGCCTTTCATCGATGCTTGGCTCCCGGGGATCGAGGAGCAGCCATCTTCGCAGGAAGCGGCCCCGCAAGCTTCGCCTCCTGCCGCCCCTTCGGAGCAGACGGGGCAAGCCCGCGAAAATCTCCGAGAGATTGATACTCTGATATCACGCTGGAAGAGCGACGTGGCCGCGCTCGACAGGGAGCGCAAGGCCGACGGGCTGCCCGGATCCGGCGCAAAGAAAACAGGGGATCGCCAATGAACGCTGCGCACCGGGACCATCGCGACGCCACCACCGCGGGCGGCGGCCCCCTGGCCCTGGTCCCGGCCTCCGCGCGCACCGGGGCCTGGCTGTTCGCGCTGGTGGTCGCGCTGCCGCTGCTGCTCATCGGCATCGTCGAACTGTCGGGCGGCGGCGGTGCCGCGGAGGCAGGCGCCAGCGTGGCCTGGCGCGCGGCTGCCGGCGTGGCCGGCTTCTGCCTGCTGTTGTGGGGCGCGCTGGCGGCCCTGGTCCGCCGCCACCGGCTGCGCTTCGATGCTGGCGGAATCGAGGTCGCCACCACCTTCTACAACCGGCAGTTCCGCCTCGCCGAACTCGGCCTCGACGCCGCGCGCGTGGTCAATCTCGATGAGCGCCCGGAGTTCCGGCCGATGCTGCGTACCAACGGCCTCGCCGTTCCGGGCTTCCGCAGCGGCTGGTACCGCCTGCGCAACGGCCACCGTGCCCTGGTGGCCAGCGCCGGCGGACGGCACCTGCTGTGGATCCCGACCGCCGCCGGCCACGACCTGCTGCTGCAGCCAAGGGACCCGCAGGCGCTCCTCGAACGCCTGCGCGCGATGGCAGCGGCCGCCGCGAGCCGTTAGCCTCGTCGCCATGCGCGGCCGCGACGCCATCCTCGCCAACACCCCGGACATCGAACTCTGGCCGGGCGGCGTGCTGCGCGCGCGCGGCAACCGCGATGCGCGGGCCCTGGCCCGCGCACGCACCGTCCTGCGGCGAAAGCGCGACGGCACCCTGCTGGCCGCCGACCTGCCGGAGGGCCTGCTGCCGCTGGTACCGCGCCTGGCCCGCGAGCCCGGCCTGGACGCCGCCCTCGCGGCCCTCGAGCACCCGCCGCACGTCGCGACGCGCAACGGCATCGACGCCGTCCCCAGCCTGCCGCCCACCCGCCTGGCCTCGCGCCTCGACGCCCTGGGCATCGACGGCGACGCCTACGCGGCACGCACGGGGCTTGCGCTGGAACCGGAGCCGGCGTGGCTGGCATCGGCCGGCCACGACCGCTACCGGCGCGCCCTGTGGCTGCGCGTGGATGCGGCCCGCGGCTGGCGCCGCCTGGTCGAGGCCGCGGGCCGCGACGGTATCGTGCTGGAGGCCGTGTCCGGCTATCGCAGCCACGATTACCAGGCCGGCATCATCGAGCGGAAGCTCGCCCGGGGGCTGGGGATCGAGGGGATCCTTGCCGTCAACGCCGCGCCGGGCTGGTCGGAGCACCATTCCGGCTGCGCCATCGACATCAGTGCCCCCGGCGAACCCGCGGCCGAGGAGTCCTTCGAAGCCACCCGCGCATCCGCCTGGCTCCAGGCCAACGCCGCCGCGCTCGGCTTCGCCATGAGCTACCCCCGGGGCAACCCCCATGGCATCGTCTACGAACCCTGGCACTGGCGCTTCGGAGGCACCGCGCGCGACGATTGAGAATGCGGCCGGCTGCAGCTACATTGGATGCCAAGGAAACATCGTAGCCACCAGTACCCCCGCGCCCCGGCCGACGCGAGTCGCCCGGGGCGCGTTGCTGCGGCAAACGCATTGCAGGAGACGCACGCGTGAACACCCGACCCAAAATCACCATCTCGACGCTGGACTCGGAGCGCCTGGAGGCGCTGCTCGAATCCCTTCCCGACGGCGCCTTCCCCGGCCGCGACGCACTCGAGGCCGAGTTGCTGCGCGCCGACGTGGTTCCGCCCAAGGACGTCCCGGCCACCACGGTCACCATGAATTCGACGGTCCGCTTCCGCGTGGGCCCGGACGAGAGCTTCCTGCTCACCCTGGTCTACCCGCGCGACGCGAACGGCAGCGCCGACCGCATCTCGGTGCTGGCGCCCGTGGGCAGCGCCCTGCTCGGCCTGTCGCAGGGCGACGAAATGGAATGGCCCAAGCCCGGCGGCGGCAGCATCAAGGTGCTGATCGAGGAAGTCACCTACCAGCCCGAGCGCGCCGGCGAGTACCACCGCTGAGGCCGGCCCGGCCGGCACGCGGTGGGCACGGGTCAAGCGCCCGCGACGCCCAGGACCTCGCGCAGGAAGGGCACCGTCACCCGCCGCTGCGCGACCAATGACGCCCGATCCAGGGCGTCCAGCCGGGCGGTGAGCCCTGCCAGGTCGCGCCCCGCGTGGCGCAGCAGCCACATGATCGCGGCCTCGTCGAACTGCAGGCCGCGGCGCCGTGCGCGCAGGCGCAGGACCTCGGCGCGGCCGGTATCGTCCAGCGGCTGCAGGGCGATGCGTGCGCACTGCGCCAGGCGCGAGCGCAGGTCGGGGAGCCCGAGCGGCAGCGTCGCGGGTGCTGCCGTCGCTGCATAGAGCACGCCGCCACCCGCGGCGCGCGCGCGGTTGTGGAAATCGAACAGCGCGAGTTCGTCGTCACGGCGGCCTGCGATCGCTTCGAGCCCGTCCAGCGCCACCAGCCCCAGGCCATCCAGCGCATCCAGGGCCTCGTTCAGGCGTCCGGCCGCGGTCGCCAGCGGCAGGTAGGCCGCGCCGCGTCCGGACGTCTCGGCCGCGGCGCAGGCGGCCAGCGCCAGATGCGTCTTGCCGGTGCCCGGCGCCCCGTCCACGTACAGCCAGCCGCCGCTGCCTGCGGCCAGCGCCTGCAACTGCTCAAGTGCGCCGGACGGCGCGCCGACGAAGGTCTCGAAACGCTGGTCGGGTGGATAGCGCAGCGCCAGCGGCAGCTGCCTGCTCACGCCCCGTCGCGGCCCGGTCCGGACGCGGTGCCCACCAGGATTTCCGCGGCCTCTGCCGTGCGTCCCGCATAGAGCCGGCTCGCGGTATAGCGCTCGTGCGCGAAGCGCAGCATCACGTTGACCACCGCCGCCGCCGGCAGCGCGATCAGCATGCCGACGAAGCCGAACAGCACGCCGCCGGCCATGACCGCGAAGATCACCGCCACCGGATGCAGGCCGATGCGGTCGCCGACCAGCTTCGGCGTCAGCCAGTAGCTCTCGATCACCTGGCCGAGGGTGAACACCACCGCCACGCCGAGCAGGTGCTGCCAGTCCCCGTATTCGATCAGGGCCGCGACCACCCCGAGCACGATGCCCGTGGCGGGACCGATGTAGGGAATGAAGGTGAACAGCCCCGCGATCAGCCCGATCAGCAGGCCCAGCTCGAGGCCCACCAGCCACAGGCCGATGCCGTACATCACGCCCAGGATCACCATCACCAGGAACTGCCCGCGCAGGAAGCCGCCGAGCACTTCGCTGGATTCGCGCGCCAGTCGCGTCACGGTGTCGACGTGGTCGCGCGGGATGATCGATTCCACGCGCTCCACCATGCGGTCCCAGTCGCGCAGGAAGAAGAAGGTGATCACCGGCAGCAGCACGATGTTGGCCACCCACGCCAGCACCGTGAAGCCCGAACGCGACACCACGCCCAGCGCGGTCGCGACGATGCCGCCGGCACGCTCGGAATGCTCCCGGAAGAAATCCATCAGCCGCACCGGATCCATCCAGCCGTCGATGTCGATCCCGGTGCGCGCCTCCAGCCACGGCAGCGCGGTCTGCAGCACCCAGTCGCGATAGCCGGGCATCGACTCGCCCAGGATCCGGACCTGGGCCACGATCATCGGCACCAGGATCACCAGCGCAAGCACCAGGAACAGCAGCATCACCGTGAACACCATCACCACGGCGATGTTTCGCGAGCGCCCCGACTGCTCGAGGCGGTCGACCAGCGGATCGCCCATCCAGGCCAGCAGCGCGGCGAGCACGAACGGCGTCAGCACCGTGCCCAGCCGCCATACCAGCCAGCCGATCGCGAACAGCAGCAACGCCCATTGCAGGCGCATGATGAAGCGCGAAACAACCTGGTCGGCGTGTTCGTTCATGGATCCGGGCCTCAGCGCAGGTGGAACTCGGGCGTCACGCCCTCGATGTTGGCGCCGGACTCGACCAGGATCGAGTCATCGAGCACGCGGCGGAAGCCTTCGAGCCCGGTCAGCAGGTCGAGTTCCAGTTCCAGGCTGTTCGGCGTCGCCCGCAGGGGGCGGATCCCGCGCACCACCGAGCTGGACTGGAGCCACGAGGACAGGCGCACGAAGTCGTTGCTGCTGTTGATCCCCGTCACCACCACGTGCTCGACGGCGGGCTCGCCGACCGTACTGGCCTTGGCGTAGCGCCGCACCAGGGCATCGGCCGCGCCGTCAGCGCCCGAAGCGATGACGCGGCGCGCGACGGCGTCTTCGTTCGACCAGGTCGCAAGCACGCGCCCATCGTCGACGAAGCTCCAGTCGGCCTTCCAGCCCGGACCTGCGCGGTAGAGCTTGCCGATCAGCTGCATCGGTGGGCGGTAGCGCGCGGACAGGCGCGATATGGCGGCGGTGTCGCCGCGCCAGATCGCGCCCACGGCGGCCTGCTCCGCGGCGCTGCCGCCGGGCAGGCCCAGGCGGTAGCCGCGCTCGGTGGCGCGGTCGAGTACCGGCCGCGCGACGTTGCTCTGCCCGACCGCCACCAGGCGCGGACCGCTGCCGTCATCGATCGCCAGCCACAGCACCGGCTTGGGACGGGGCTCCGGCCAGACCGGCAGGCCCAGGGCGCCCGCGATGGCGTTGACCTCGTCCTCGCGGAAGCGCACCACCAGCATCGTGGTGTAGGTGGGCGAACCCGCGGCCGAACGGCCCTCGTCCTGGCGGTAGTCGTAGCCCTCGACGAAATCGCCGGCGCGGCGCAGCTCGCGCGAGACCCCGGGCCGGTTGGCGACCCCGGCGTCGCCGGACATCTTGCCCAGCACCTGGGCCAGCGCGCGGGCAAAGCCCGACTGGCGCGCGGATTCGGCCTGGCTGCCGACCGCGACTTCGGCCTGGTACATGCCGCTGGCACCGGCGCGATCGCCCTCCATGCGCTGCGCATGCGCCCCGCCGGGGAGCAGCAGCGCGAGCAACAGCGTGATCAGCAACGCCTTGGGCATCATCGTTCCCTGGACCGTGTCAGGCCGGAATGGTGCCGCAGCGGCGCCCCCGCGTCCATGAAGACGGCTCCGGGACTGCTAAAATCGACGCTTTCCCGCGCCGGCGAGCCATCGTGAACAGCCCCACTCCGCTGACCTACCGTGATGCAGGCGTCGATATCGATGCCGGCAATGAAGTCGTCGAACGCATCAAGCCGCTGGTGAAGCGGACCTTCCGCCCGGAGGTGATGGGCGGCCTGGGCGGCTTCGGCGCGCTGTTCGACCTGTCGGGCAAGTACCGCGAGCCGGTGCTGGTCTCGGGCACCGACGGCGTCGGCACCAAGCTCAAGCTCGCGCAGCAGCTCGGCCGCCACGACACGATCGGCATCGATCTGGTCGGCATGTGCGTCAACGACGTGCTGGTACAGGGCGCCGAACCGCTGTTCTTCCTCGACTACTTCGCCACCGGCAAGCTCGACATCGACACCACCGTGGCCGTGGTCGGCGGCATCGCCAGGGGCTGCGAGCTGGCCGGCTGCGCGCTGATCGGCGGCGAGACCGCCGAGATGCCGGACATGTACGGTCCGGGCGAGTACGACCTGGCCGGCTTCACCGTCGGCGCAGTGGAGAAGTCCGAACTGCGCGATGGCGGCCGCGTTGCCGCGGGCGACGTGCTGATCGGCATCGCCTCCAGCGGCCCGCATTCCAACGGTTATTCGCTGGTCCGCCGCATCTACGAGCGCGCCGGCCGCCCCGGCGACACCGATCTTGGCGGCGTACGCCTGGAAGACGCGCTGATGGCGCCGACCGCGCTGTACGTGAAGCCGGTGCTGGAACTGCTGCGCGGCGCCGAAGGCGGATCGATCCACGCCATGGCGCACATCACCGGCGGCGGCCTGACGGAGAACATCATCCGCGTGGTGCCCGATGGCCTGGCCCTGGACATCGATGCCGGCGCCTGGGCGATGCCGGCGGTGTTCGACTGGCTGCAGCGCGAAGGCGCGGTGGCGCGCGAAGAGATGTGGCGCACCTTCAACTGCGGCATCGGCTTCGTGCTCGTGGTCGATCCCGCGCGGGCGGCGGCGGTGTCCACGGCGCTCGACGCGCTGGGGCTGGCGCACTGGACGGTCGGCAGCGTGGTGCCGGAAACCGCCGGCACGGCGCGCGTGCGCATCGGCTGAGCACGATGGCAGCAGTCCCCACGACCCCGCGCCTGGCAGTGCTGGCCTCGGGGCGCGGCAGCAACCTGCAGGCCATCCTCGACGCGATCGGCGACGGCCGCCTGGACGCGCGCGTGGCCGGCGTCTTCGGCGACCGTCCCAAGGCACTGGCACTGGAGCGCGCGCGCGATGCCGGCATCCCGGCCCGCGGCCTGCGTCCCCGCGACTTCGCCAGTCGCCAGGACTACGACGCCGCGCTGTTCGCCGCGATCGCGGCGGTCGAGCCCGACCTCATCGTCTGCGCCGGCTACATGCGCCTGCTCGGTGCCGCGGCGATCGAACCCTGGCAGGGACGGATCATCAACATCCACCCTTCCCTGCTGCCGGCCTTCAAGGGACTGGACACGCACGCGCGGGCGCTGGAGGCCGGCGTCGCCGAGCACGGCGCCAGCCTGCACTACGTCACCGCCGACCTCGACGGCGGCCCGGTGATCGCGCAGGCGCGGGTAGCCGTGCATCACGGAGACGATGCCGATGCGCTGGCCGCGCGGGTGCTGGCAGTCGAGCACCCGCTCATGCTGGCGACCCTGCAGCTGCTTTGCGCCGGTCGCGTCAACTTGCGAGACACAAGGGTGGAACTCGACGGACAGCCGCTCCAGGCACCGCTTCAGCTGGCATCCAACCGCCTGCGGGCATGATCCCGCCAGACATGGACACCCGCCCCCACAACCTCTTGCTGGCCCTGGCGGCCAGCCTCGCGACTGCGTTCACGGCTGCGCCCGTCGTGGCGCAGGCGGCTGTCGCGGGGGCCACCGACGTGCCGGCAGCCATCGCTGCCGACGACGCCAGCGTCAATGCGGCCCCTCTGGATGCTGCCGCCGTCGAAGAGGCCGCCGCGCTGCAGCCCTTCCTCGCCACCTACGACGCCTGGAACAAGGGCAAGCTCGCTGGCGCCGCCAGCATGGAGCTGGTCCGCGAGGACGGGCACTGGCGAATCGATCTCGGCATCGTCGGCAAGCGCGGCCTGGCGCGCTGGGTCCGCCTGGACATCGACCAGGGCACGGTGTTCGACGAGGTCGACGGCGCGTACCGGCCGCTGCGGCAGGACACGCAGCGCAAGGCGCTGTTCATGGGCCGCGAGATCGAAGGCGTCTACGACTGGGACACGCGCGAGGCACGCTGGACCGGTGACATCAAGGACGAGCGCCAGGAGCCCGTGCCGCTGCAGGACGGCGACATGAGCGGGCTGCTGATCAACCTGGCCATCATCCGCGACGCCCGCCCCGGGCACAGCCTGAGCTATCGCTTCGTCGACGGCGGCCGCGTGCGCCAGCACGAGTACGCCGTGGCCGGGGCCACCGAATACATCGAGGTCGACGGCCTGTCGTACGAGGCGATGCGGGTTTCACGCACCAACGGCGGCAATGATGAAACCATCGTCTGGGTGGCGCGCGGCGTGCCGACGCCCATTCGCATCCTGCAGCGCGAAAACGGCGAAGACACCATCGACCTGCGCCTGGTCGCATATCAAGGAGCCCCATAGATGCAGAACCTGAACTCCATCCGCGGCCGCGCCGCGCTCGTAGCCTCGAGCCTGCTGCTGGCCCTGTCGGCCGCGCCCGCGCTTGCGATCGAAGCGTTCAACGCCGACTACCAGGCCAACTACATGGGCATGGAAGCGAAGGCGACCATGAGCCTCGCCAGCGCCGGCAAGGACCGCTGGCAGTACCGCATCGACATCGGCGGCATGGGCGCCGAACTCGAGCAGAGCACGGTGTTCGAAATCGACGGCAAGCAGTGGCGACCGCTGAAGAGCGTCGACAGCCAGCGCGGCACCAGCGGCCTGGCAGCCATGCTGGTCAAGCGCAAGACGGTTACCGCCGACTACGACTGGACCCGCGGCGAAGCACGCTGGACCGGCGACGTGAAGGCCGACCGGGCCGGCCCGGTGAAGCTGCGCGAAGGCGACCTCGACGGCATGCTGATGAACCTGGTGCTGGTGCGCGACGTTGCCGCAGGCAAGCCGCTCGAGTACCGCCTGGTCGAAGACGGGCGGGTCAAGCGCCAGAGCTTCCAGGTCGCCGGCAAGGAGGCCATCGAGGTCGGCGGCAAGTCGCACGAAGCCACCCGCGTGGTACGCAAGGACGGCAAGCGCGAGATCATCGCCTGGGTCGTGGACGGCCTGCCGGTCCCGGCGCGCGTGCTGCAACGGCGCGACGGCAAGGACCACATCGACCTGCGGCTCACTGCGGTGAACTGAGCAGGGCCACGCTGCAGACAGAAGCCCCGCATCGCGGGGCTTTTTATTGGCTCTCCTCCCGGTTGCGGGGAAGGGATTTCGACAAGGAGTGTCTGCGTCTTCGCTATGACTTGGAGGGCCCCGCCGCGGCCGGGAGGCCTTCGCGGCTTCGGCTGGAGTACGCACGATGCCCGGCTTTTGCTCCCGGGCCACCGCGTACTGCTGCGCACCGGGGGCCAAGGCCCTTGAGAGCGAAGTCAAGGAGGAGGCGATGGCCGCAGGCCAGCGCCGGGGGACATGAGCACTCAAGGGCCTTGGCACCCGGCGCCCGCGTCTATCAGCGCCGCGCTTTCCCTCCAATCGGAAAAAACCCTTTTTGTTGCCGGGTCAATCGATCCGGCGGATCCGCGCCCCAAGCCCGGAAAGCTTCCGCTCGATGTGCTCGTAGCCGCGATCCAGGTGGTAGATGCGGTCGATCACCGTCTCGCCCTCTGCAACCAGCCCGGCCAGCACCAGCGACGCCGATGCCCGCAGGTCGGTGGCCATCACCGGTGCGCCGCTGAGGCGCTCCACGCCGGTCACGGTGGCGCGATTCCCGTCGATGTGGATGTCCGCCCCCAATCGCATCAGCTCGTTCACGTGCATGAAGCGGTTCTCGAAGATGGTCTCGTCGATCGTCGCCACGCCCTCGGCGATGCAGTCCAGGGCCATGAACTGCGCCTGCATGTCGGTCGGGAACCCCGGGTGCGGCGCGGTGGTGATGTCGACGGCACGCGGCCGGCGGCCGCGCATGTCGATGGTGATGCGGTCGCCATCGATGGCGATGCCGGCGCCGGCCGCAGCCAGCCGTTCCAGCACGGCGTCCATGGTGTCCGGCCGCGCGTGGGTGATGGTGACCCGCCCGCCGGTGATCGCGCCCGCGACGAGGAAGGTGCCGGCCTCGATGCGGTCGGCCACCACGTCGTGGCGCGCGCCGTGCAGCCGATCGACGCCGCGCACCACGATGCGCGAGCCGCCCGCACCCTCGATGTCGGCCCCCATCGCCAGCAGGCAGTCGGCGAGGTCGACGATCTCCGGCTCGCGCGCGGCGTTGTCGATTACCGTCGTTCCCTGCGCCAGCGTTGCCGCCATCAGCAGGTTCTCGGTCGCGCCCACGCTCACTGTGTCGAAGGCCACGTGGCCGCCCTGCAGGCGGCCGGCGCGCGCGTTGATGAAGCCGTGCTCGACGGTGATCCGCGCGCCCAGCGCCTCCAGCGCGCGGATGTGCAGGTCGACCGGGCGCGAGCCGATCGCGCAGCCGCCCGGCAGCGCGACCTCGGCGGCGCCGTGGCGGGCCACCAGCGGGCCCAGCACCAGCACCGAGGCGCGCATGGTGCGCACCAGCTCGTAGGGCGCGATATGGCTGTCGACCCCACGCGGATCGACCACCACGCGGCTGCCGTCGGCGTCGTGTTCGACGCCCGCGCCCAGTCCGCCAAGCACGCGCGCGGTGGTGACCACGTCGTGCAGGTGCGGGACGTTGCCGATCTCCACCGGCTCATCGGCCAGCAGGGTCGCGCACAGGATGGGAAGCACGGCGTTCTTGGCGCCGGACACGCGGACCTCCCCTTCCAGGGGGACGCCGCCACTCACCACGATCTTCTGCATCAGCCGGGCCGGTTCTCGTCGGGCGTCAGCGTGCGCAGCGCCAGGGCGTGGATCTCGTTGCCCATCAGCGTGCCCAGGGTGGCGTAGACCATGCGGTGGCGGGCCAGCGGCAGGCGGCCGGCGAAATCGGGGTGCACCACCAGCGCCTCGAAGTGCACGCCGTCGTCGCCGCGCACCTCGACGTCGGCGCCCGGCAGCCCCTGCTCGATGAGTTTGCGGATGGTGTCTGCGTTCAAGGCGTCTTCCCGTGATGAAGGGCGAATGAGCGGCCGTCCAGCGCCTGCGCAAAGCCGCGCAGACCGCGGGACAATCCGCGTAAGATGAACAGGTTAGCCTAACGGAAAAGGGTCAGGTCCGGAAATGTCCGGCAGCAGCCACACGCCAGCCAGCGCCGTCGGCGCACACGACTTCGCGGCCACCGGCCGGCGGGTATTCGAGATCGAGGGCCGGGGCCTGGCCGCCGTGGCCGCGCGCATCGACGGCGACTTCTCCCGCGCCTGTGCCCTGCTGCTGGCCTGCCACGGCCGCGTGGTCTGCACCGGCATGGGCAAGTCCGGCCACGTGGCGCGCAAGATCGCCGCCACCCTGGCTTCCACCGGCACGCCCGCATTTTTCGTCCATCCGGGTGAAGCCGGCCACGGCGACCTGGGCATGGTCACCGACGCCGACGTGGTACTGGCGCTGTCGTACTCGGGCGAATCCGACGAGGTGCTGCAGCTGCTGCCGGTGCTCAAGCGCCAGGGCAATGCGCTGGTGTCGATGACCGGGCGCCCCGACTCGACCCTGGCCCGCGCCGCGGCCGTGCACCTGGACGTCAGCGTGCCCGAGGAGGCCTGCCCGCTGCACCTGGCACCGACCGCCAGCACCACTGCGTCGCTGGCCCTGGGCGACGCCCTGGCCGTCGCCCTGCTCGAGGCCCGCGGCTTCACCGCCGACGACTTCGCGCGCTCGCACCCGGCCGGCGCGCTCGGCCGCCGCCTGCTGCTGCACATCGCCGACGTCATGCACACCGGCGACGCGGTGCCCAGCGTGCGCGCCGACGCCACCGTCAGCGAGGCGCTGGCGGAGATCAGCCGCAAGATGCTGGGCATGACCGCGGTGGTCGACGGCGATGGCCGCCTGCTCGGCCTGTACACCGACGGCGACCTGCGCCGCAGCCTGGACGCCGGCATCGACGTGCGCACCACGCCGATCTCCGAGGTGATGACGCGCAGCCCGCGCACCATCGGCGCCGACGCGCTGGCCGTCGAGGCCGCACAGCTGATGGAGGCGCACAAGATCGGCGGCCTGGTGGTGGTGGATGGCGACGGCCACGTGGCCGGTGCCCTGAACATTCACGACCTGTTGCGCGCGCGCGTGGTGTGATCGCGCGTCCCATGCCTACCGCCAGCCGCCCCGCCCCGTCCACCGAACTGCTCGCGCGCGCCGCGCGCATCCGCCTGGCCTGTTTCGACGTCGACGGCACCCTGACCGACGGCCGCCTGTACATCGCCGGCGACGGCACCGAGACCAAGGCCTTCCACGTCCACGACGGGCTGGGCCTGTCGCTGCTGAAGCGCGCCGGCATCGCCGTGGCCTTCGTCACCGCGCGTACCAGTCCGGCCGCTGAAATCCGCGCCCGCGACCTCGGCGTCGAGGCGCACACCGGCATCAAGGACAAGCTCGCCTGCGTCGATGGGCTGCGCGAACGCCTCGGCCTGTCCCGCGAGGAGGTTGCCTTCATGGGTGACGACCTCACCGACCTGGCGGTGCTGTCCGCCGCCGGCCTGGCCGCCGCGCCCGCCGATGCGCAGCCGGCGATCCTAGGCCACGTCCATTGGCAATCCCTGCACCGCGGCGGCGCGGGCGCGGCGCGCGAATTCTGCGACCTGCTGCTGGTCGCGCGCGGCGATGCCGCGTCGGATGGCGATGCCGCGGGTGCGCGCCAGTGAGCTGGCGCGGCGCCCTGATCATCGTGCTGCTGGTGGCCGCGATCGCCAGCGGCTGGTCGGCCTGGCGCCAGCGGGCCGAGGCCCCGGAGGCCGCCAGCGCCAGCGACCGCTCCGATTACGTGCTCGAGGACTTCGAACTGGTGTCGCTCGACAAGGACGGCAGCGAGGCCTTTACCCTGCGCGCGCCGCACCTGCAGCGCGACCCGGTGGACGACACGATGTCCCTGCGCGAGCCGCTGTTCCTGCTCCCCGAGGACGGCGGGGAGTTCTACTGGGACCTGCGCGCGGCCACCGGATGGATCAGCGCCGACAGCGAACAGATGCGCCTGGAAGGCGACGTGGTCGCCGTTTCCGATCCCGCGGACAGCCGCGCGATGCGCCTCGAGACCGAAGCCCTCGAAGTCCTGCCGCGCGCGCGCCGGGCGCGCAGCGACGTCGCCGTGACCATCACCGAGCCCGGCACTACAATGCGCGGCACCGGCATGGAAATCGACCTGGCCGACAAGCGCTTCCAGCTCACCTCCAAGGTCCATACCCGCTATGTCCCCACGCGCCGCTAGCCTCATGACGCTCCTGGCACTGGTCGCGGCCGTCGCCGTGGCGCCCGCCTGGGCGAAATCCAGCGACCGCAGCCAGCCCATGGACCTGACCTCCAACAGCAACGACTGCTCGGTGGGCGACGACGGCGGCCCCTGCGTCTTCACCGGAAACGTGCGCATCGTGCAGGGCACGCTCGACGTGCGCGCCGCCAAGGCCGACGTGCGTCGCGGCGGCGGCGACATCCAGAAGGTGATCCTCACCGGGTCGCCGGTGCGCCTGAAGCAGGACCTCGATGGCGGCGGCTCGATCGACGCCACCGCCAACAACGTCGACTACAACCTGCAGACCGAGACCGTGGTCTTCACCGGAAACGTCGAGATCGACCAGCCGGGCCGCGGCACCATGGGCGGCGGGCGCATCGTCTACAACATGGCCACCGGCCGGGTGCAGGGTGGTGGCGAGGAAGGCGGCCAGGTCCGCACCCGCATCCTCCCCAGGGGCGCCAAGGCCGACCAGGACGGCAACTGATGCTGGTCGCCGAAGGCCTTCGCAAGCGCTACCGCCAGCGCGAAGTGGTGCGCGAATTCGGGCTGACGCTCGACGCCGGCGAAGTCGTCGGCCTGCTCGGCCCCAACGGCGCCGGCAAGACCACCTGCTTCTACATGATCGTCGGCCTGGTGCCGGCCGATGCCGGGCGCATCGTGCTCGACGGCCGCGACATCACCGGCGAGCCGATGTACCGCCGCGCCCGCCTGGGCGTGGGCTACCTGCCGCAGGAACCCTCGGTGTTCCGCAAGCTGTCGGTGGCCGACAACATCATGTTGGTGCTCGAGCTGCGCGACGACCTCGACCGCAAGGGTCGCAAGGACGAGCTCGAATCGCTGATGGACGAACTGCAGGTGACCCACGTCGCCGGCCAGGCCGGCGCCAGCCTGTCGGGCGGCGAGCGCCGCAGGGTCGAGATCGCGCGCGCGCTCGCGGCCCGGCCGCGCCTGATCCTGCTCGACGAACCCTTCGCCGGCGTCGACCCGATCTCCGTCGGCGAGATCCAGCGCATCGTCCGCCACCTCAAGAACCGCGGCATCGGCGTGCTCATCACCGACCACAACGTCCGCGAGACCTTGGGCATTTGCGACCGCGCGTATATCCTCAACGATGGTGGCGTGCTCGCGCAGGGGGCTCCGGACGCGCTGCTGGCCGACCCGGACGTACGTCGGGTCTACCTGGGGGAATCCTTCCGGCTGTAAGCCGGCGGGGCGATCCCGCCTGACCGGGGACGCCGTGAAACCTCGCCTGCAGACATCGCTGGGACAGCACCTGGTACTGACGCCGCAACTGCGCCAGGCCCTGCACCTGCTGCAGCTGTCGATGCCGGAACTCGAGCTCGAGATCACCGAGGCGGTCGAGAGCAACCCGCTGCTGGAATGGGAGGAACCGTCCGCCCTTTCGGCCTCGGACGGAGAATCCGGGCCTGATGGCGACGACCCCCGCGGCGAGCGCGATGACGACGCCGGCCACGACGCCTGGGACGACGATCGGGACGTTGCCTGGGGCGAGAGCCAAGGCGGCAGTGGCGGTGGCGGCGACGACCAGGACGGCGACGCCTCCGAGCGCATCGCCCAGTCCGAAACCCTGCGCGACCACCTCACCTGGCAGCTCAACCTCAGCCACCTGTCGCCGCGCGAACTCGCCATCGGCGAGGCGCTGGTCGACGCCATCGACGACGACGGCTACCTGCGCGAACCGCTGTCGGCGATCGCCGAGGCGCTGGCCCCCGAACTGCGCTGCAGCGAGGGCGAGATCGCCGCGGCGCTGCGAACGGTGCAGCGCCTGGACCCGACCGGTGTGGGCGCGCGCGACCTCGGCGAATGCCTGCTGCTCCAGCTCGACGCGCTGCCGGACGACACCCCCGGGCGCGACCTCGCCCGGCGCGCGGTGGCGACGCTGATCGAGCGCCTGGCCAGGCTCGGCATCGAGGGCGTCGCCGATGCCCTGGGCTGCAGCGGGGAAGAAGCGAATACTGCGCTGCAGCTGATCAAAAGCCTCGAGCCGCGCCCCGGCGCCGGCATTGGCGGCATGCCGCACGACACCTACGTGGTGCCCGACTGCAGCATTTCCCGCCAGAACGGGGTCTGGCGGGTCACGCTTGCCGGCAGCCGCCATTCCCGGCTCACCATCCACCGCGGCTATGAACAGATGCTGCAGCACACCTCGGGCGCCGACGCCGGCTACCTGCGCGGCCGCCTGCAGGAAGCGCGCTGGCTGCTGAAGAACCTCGAGGCGCGCGGCGAGACCCTGCTCAAGGTGGTCCGCTGCCTGGTGCGCGAGCAGTCGGGTTTCCTCGAGTTCGGCGCCCAGGCGCTGCGCCCGCTGACCCTGCGCGAGGTCGCCGCACAGATCGGCATGCACGAATCCACCGTCTCGCGCGCGGTGTCGCGCAAGTACGTGCACACGCCGCGCGGCACCATCCCCCTGCGCGCCTTCTTCGCCTCGGGCATCGACACCGGCGGCGGCGGCGAGGCCTCGAGCATCGCCATCCAGGACATGATCCGCCGCCTGGTCGAAGCCGAAGACCCGCGCAAGCCGCTGTCCGACGCGCGCCTGGCGGACAGGCTCAAGGACAGTGGCATCCCGGTGGCCAGGCGCACCGTGGCCAAGTACCGCGAAGCCCTGAACATCCCTTCTTCGCACGAGCGCGTGCGCATGGCCTGAACGCCCGGTGGACGCTTCCCGCCCCCGGGGGGCTGGGTTAACCTGTCCGTGACAACCACCGCGCCGCCATGCGCGATGCTGTGGTCCCACGGAGAAAGGAGGTTGCGATGCTCATCGAGACCCACGGCCAGCAGATGGACGTCACCCCTGCGCTGCGCGACTACGTCGAGAACAAGCTCGGCCGCCTGTCGCGGCTCTACGATCCGCCGCTGCAGCTCCGCACCCAGCTCAGCATCGACAAGCCCGACCACCGCGCCGAGGCCACGGTCATCGTGGCCGGCAAGTCCCTCCACGCCGACGCCCGCGCGGCCGACATGTACGCCGCCATCGACCTCCTCGCCGACAAGCTCGACCGCATGCTGGTCAAGGAAAAGAAGAAGATGATCGACCAGCACCGTCGCGGCGGGAATCCGGTGCGCGACGGCGAGTTCGGCTGACGCCGGCGCTTCGAAGGCCCCGGGGATGCCCTACACCGACCTGCTTGCCGCCGGCCGCATCGTGCAGATGATGGAACCCGGCAGCCGCGACCAGGTGCTGGACGCGGCCGCCCGCCTGCTGGGCGGCGACTCCCCCGGGCTGACCCCGGCCATCGCCGACGGCCTGCGTCGGCGCGAAGCGGTCGGCAGCACCGGCATCGGCCGCGGCGTGGCGATTCCCCACTGCCGCAGCGATGCCTGCGGCGAACCGCGCGCGGCCTTCCTGCGGCTGGCCAAACCGGTGGACTTCGACGCCCGCGATGGCGAGCCTGTGGATCTGGTCTTCGCGATGGCAGTGCCCGGCGACCACGGGCAGCAGCAGCACCTCGACACCCTGTCGGAGCTGGCCGGCCGCTTCGCCGATGCCGACTTCCGCGAATCGGTGCGCGACGCGCCCGACATCACCGCGCTGCGCAACCTGCTGCTGCAGCACGGGGCACCGCAGCGGGTACGACGGGCATGAAGGCGGCGGTCACCGCGCAGGACCTGTTCGACCAGCTCAAGGATCGCCTGGACCTGCGCTGGCTGGCCGGCCAGGGCGGCGCCTCGCGGCAGCTGGAATCGATCGATGCCGTATCGCGACGGCCGTCGCTGGCCGGCTACCTCAACATCATCTATCCCAACAAGGTGCAGATCTTCGGCGGCGAGGAGCTTGCCTGGCTCGACAGCCTGGAGCCCCGGCAGCGCTGGGAAACGCTGGAGAAGATCCTCCAGTTCGGACCGCTGGCGCTGGTGGTCAACAAGGGCCAGCCCTGCCCCGAGGACCTCATCGAGATGGCCGAGGAGTCGGGCATCGCGCTCTGGGCGTCGCAACGTCGGGGCCACGAGCTCTACAACGTCCTGCAGTACCACCTCGCCGGCGCGCTGGCGCCGCGGGTCACGCTGCACGGCGTCTTCATGGAGATCTATTCCATCGGCGTGCTGATCACCGGCGAGTCCGGCACCGGCAAGAGCGAGCTCGCGCTGGAGCTGGTCACCCGCGGCCACCGCCTGGTCGCCGACGACGCGCCGGAGTTCGCGCAGATCGCGCCGGACGTGCTCGACGGCACCTGCCCGGAGCTCCTTCAGGACCTGCTCGAACTGCGCGGCCTGGGCGTGCTCAACATCCGCGAGATGTTCGGCGACACCGCGGTGAAGCGGAACAAGTACCTGCGCCTGGTCGTCCACCTGGCGCGTCCGGACAGCGCCCACGAAGCCCGCGACGCCAGCGGCATGGTCCGGCTCACCGGCGACCTCGGCTCGCGCCGGGTGCTTGACCTGGACGTGCCGATGATCACGCTGCCGGTGATGCCCGGCCGCAATCTCGCGGTCCTGACCGAGGCCGCCACGCGCGTGCACGTGCTGCGCGCCAAGGGCGTGGACCCCGCCGCGGCCTTCCTCGCCCGCCATACGCACTTCCTGGAACGGAGCACGCCATGAACGCCGCCGGAAATTCGCTGATCATCGTCAGCGGCATGTCCGGGAGCGGCAAGACCGTCGCCCTGAACACCTTCGAAGACCTCGACTTCTACTGCGTCGACAACCTCCCCGCGGAGCTGCTGCCGGACTTCGTGCGCAGCGCCACCCATCCCGAACGGGCGTCGCAGAAGCTGGCGGTGGGCATCGACGTGCGCAGCCGCGGCGACCTCGCCAACATCCCGGAGTGGCTGTCCGCGGTGGGTGCGATGGGATTCGACCCGAAGCTGGTGTTCTTCGACACCGCCGACGCCGTGCTGCTCAAGCGCTACGCCGACACCCGCCGCCGGCATCCACTCACCCGCCTGGGCCTGGCGCTGTCCGACGCGATCGCGCTGGAGCGCCAGGTGCTGCGTCCGCTGAGTTCGCTGGCCGACGTCATCATCGACACCAGCGACCTCAACGTGCACCAGCTGCGGCGCCGGGTGCTGACCGATCTCGGGCTCGGGATGGATTCGTCGCTGTCGCTGCTGTTCGAGTCCTTCGCCTACCGCCGCGGGGTGCCGCCGGACGCGGACTTCGTGTTCGACGCGCGGGCGCTGCCCAACCCGCACTGGGACGCCCGCCTGCGGCCGCTGTCGGGCCGGGATGCGCCGGTACGCGAGTATTTCGGGAAGGAGGCCGATGTCGGCGAGTTCCTGCAGCAGGTCACCGCCTTCCTCGACACCTGGCTGCCGCGCATGCATTCATCCACGCGCAGCTACGTCACCGTGGCCTTCGGCTGCACCGGTGGCCGGCACCGTTCGGTCTACCTCGCCGAAGCCGCCGCGGCCCATGCCCGCACGCAGGGCTGGAGCGAGGTCGCCACCCACCACCGCGAACTCGACTGAGCACGGCGGCGGGGACCGGCGCAGCCGGAGCTACCTGAGGGTCGTGCCGCTCTGCTAATTTGTACCGATGGCCGTCGGCATTCTTCTCGTCACCCACATTGGCATCGGCACCGCGCTGGCGGCGGTGGCGGGCCGGCTGCTGGGTTCGCTGCCGCTGGCGGTGGAGGTCTTCGAGGTCTCCTTCGACGCCGATCCCGACGCGGTGCTGCCGGCGGCAAGCGCGGCGCTGCGTCGCGCCGACGGTGGCGACGGGGTGCTGCTGCTGACCGACCTCTACGGCGCCACCCCGGCCAATATCGCCTCGCGCCTGGCGCGCCTGGGCACGCCGGTGCGCCGGGTCTCGGCGCTCAGCCTGCCGATGCTGCTGCGGGTGCTCAACTATCCCGAGCTTCCGCTCGACGAACTGCCTGCGGTGGCGGCCGCGGGCGCACGCAACGGGGTGGTGCACGATGACGCTTGAGGCGGGGCTGCCATGATCGAACGCGAACTCACCGTGGCCAACCGGCTCGGCCTGCACGCGCGCGCAACCGCGCGGCTGGTGCAGCTGCTGTCGGGCTATGACGTCAACGCGACCCTCACCGCCAAGGGCCGCGAGGTCAACGCCAAGAGCATCATGGGCGTCATGCTGCTCGCCGCGGGCACCGGCACCGCGGTCACGCTGCGGATCGAGGGCGCCGACGAGGCGGCCGCCGCCGAGGACGTGTGCGCGCTGTTCGAGCGACGATTCGACGAGGACAGCTGATGCGCCAGCTGTTCCCCGGCCAGGGCGCATCGCGGGGCAATGCCCTGGGCCGGGCGCGCGTGCGCCAGCCGCACGCGCTGGAGGTCGCGGAAGAACGCATCGCGCGATCCGCCGTGCCCGCGGAGATCGTACGCCTGCACGAGGCCATCGGCATGGTGCGCACGGAGCTGCGCGACCTGCGCTCGCGCCTGCACGGCGCGCTGGCCAACGAGGTCGGCGAGTTCCTCGACCTGCACGCCCTGCTGCTTGACGATCCCGAGCTGCTGCAGGGCCTCGATGGCCTGATCACCAGGGAGCGCTACGGCGCCGACTACGCGCTGCGGATGCAGCGCAACCGGCTGGCGGCCGTGTTCGAAAGCATGGACGACCCCTACTTCCGCAGCCGCGTCGAGGACATCGACCATGTCATCGGCCGTATCCACGCCGCGCTGCATCGCCACGATGCGCAGGTCACCGGCCTCGCCGGCGAGATCATCGTCACCGACGCGCTGGCGCCGTCGGAGGTCGCGCGGCTGCACGCGCGCGGCGTGCTCGGCGTCGTGACCGCCGGCGGCAGCATGCTTTCGCACAGCGCGATCCTCGCGCGCAGCCTGCACCTTCCGCTGGTGGTGGGGGCCGCGCAGGCGCTGGCGCAGGTGAACGACGGCGACGTGCTGATGATCGACGGCACCACGGGGCTGGTGATCGTGGACCCCGCCGCCGACGACCTGCGCGCGCACCGCGAGCGCGTGCGCGAAGGCAAGCGCGAGCGGCGCCAGCTGCACCGCCTGCGCCGCGAACCCTCGCGCACGCTCGACGGGGTCGACATCCGCCTGTATGCCAACGCCGAGACCCGCGAGGACGTGGCCGAGGCCCATGCCCTGGGCGCCGCCGGCGTCGGCCTGTACCGCACCGAGTTCCTGTTCCTGCAGCGCGACGAGTTGCCCTCGGAGGAGGAGCAGTTCGTCGCCTACCGCGACCTCGTGCTGGGCCTGACCGGGCGCATCGCCACCATCCGCACCCTGGACGTCGGCGCCGACAAGGCCGACGGCAGCGGACTCGCGCTTCCAGACGAGCCCAACCCCGCGCTGGGCGTGCGCGGCGTGCGCCTGGCCCTGCGCCAGCGCGGGGTGTTCAACACCCAGCTGCGCGCGATCCTGCGCGCATCGGGCTACGGACCGCTGCGGATCCTGCTGCCGATGGTCGCGCGGCGCGAGGACCTGGTGGCCACCCGCCGGCTGCTGCGCCAGGCCGCCGCCAAGCTGCGCCGCGAAGGCCACGCGGTCGCTGACGGGATCGCACTGGGCGCGATGATCGAAGTCCCGGCCGCGGCCATCGCCCTGCCGGCGCTGATCGACCTGGTCGACTTCATTTCCATCGGCACCAACGACCTGGTGCAGTACCTGCTTGCCGCCGACCGCGGGAACGACGCCCTGCAGGAGCTGCACAGTCCGCTGCACCCGGCGGTCATGCAACTGCTGCACCAGGTGCTGACAACCGCCCAGGCCCACGGCCGGCCGGCGGCGGTCTGCGGCGAGATGGCGGGCGATCCCTTGTTCACGCCGCTGCTGCTCGCGCTTGGACTTGAGGAATTCAGCGTGCATCCCGGCACCCTGCTCGAGGTGCGCCGCGAACTTCGCGCGCACGATCTTTCGGCGCTGCGCCGGCGCGCGCCGGCGCTGCTGCGCGCGCGCGACCGGGCCGGCATCGAGCGCTGGCTGGCGAGCGTCCCGTCGACCGTGGCCTGAGCGCGGGCTGTGCAGCAGTGGCGGCGCGGGCGATAATGCGCGCATGAACGCCTGATCCCTGTCGCGCCTCCCGTCGCGCGACGCGCTCCTCGGAAGCATTCCATGGCCGAAGCCGTCCGCCACGACAAGACCGCGCGCCAGCTGCGCCTGCTGTCCGATGCCCTGGACAGCGGCCGCCTCGGGCCCGTGCGCCGGCTGGTCAACACCCTGGCCCCGGCCGAGATCGGCAACCTGCTCGAATCGCTGCCGCCCGACCGCCGCATGGTGGTCTGGGGCCTGGTCGATCCAGACGACGACGGCGAGGTGCTGGTCCACGTCGGCGACGAGGTGCGCGAGAGCCTGCTCGCGGACATGGATACCGACGAGATCGTCGCCGCGGTCGAAGACCTCGACATCGACGACCTCGCCGACCTCGTCGAGGACCTGCCGGGCACGGTGATCGACGAAGTCCTGAAGTCGATGGACCGCGAGAACCGCGAGCGCCTGGAACAGGCCCTGTCCTACGCCGAAGACACCGCCGGCCGCCTGATGAACCCCGACGTGGTGACGGTGCGCGCCGACACCACCGTCGACGTGGTGCTGCGCTTCCTGCGCCTGCGCGGGGAGCTGCCCGAACACACCGACCACCTGTACGTGGTCAACCGCCGCCACCAGCTGCTGGGCTGGGTGGCGCTGCAGAACCTGGTGACCAGCGAGCCGGGCAACCCGATCAACAAGCTGATCGACGACGAACTCACGGCCATCCACGTCGGCGAGTCGGCCGAGTCGGTGGCGCGGCAGTTCTCGGACCACGACTGGGTGTCCGCACCCGTGGTCGACGAGGGCAACGTGCTGCTTGGCCGCATCACCATCGACGACGTGGTCGACATCATCCGCGAGCAGGCCGAGCACCAGGCGCTGGGCGCCGCCGGCCTGGACGAGGACGAAGACCTGTTCTCGCCGGTGCGGCGCGCGGTGCGCGGCCGCATCGTGTGGCTGGGCGTGAACCTGGCCACCGCGTTCATGGCGGCGGGGGTGATCGGGCGCTTCGAAGCCACGATCGAACAGATCGTGGCGCTGGCGGTGCTGATGCCGATCGTCGCCGGCATCGGCGGCAATGCCGGCATGCAGGTGCTGACGCTGATGGTGCGCGGCCTCGCCCTGGGCCAGGTGGGCGCGAGCAACGCCAGCGTGCTGCTGTGGAAGGAGCTGCGGGTGGCGCTGATCAACGGGCTGCTGATCGGCGGCTTCGTCGGGCTGGTCGCCTTCGCCTGGTTCCATGACTGGCTGCTGGGCGTGGTGATCACCTCCGCGCTGGTGATCAACTTTGCATCTGCGGCGCTGGCCGGGGTACTGGTGCCGCTGGCGATGAAGCGGGCGAACGTGGATCCAGCGGTGGCGGGCGGCGTGGTGGTCACGGCGGTCACCGACGTTGTCGGATTCTTCAGTTTCCTCGGGCTGGCGACGGTGGTGTTGTTGCGCTGAGTGCGGCCTCCACCCGGGCTTACGGGTCAGGCCAGCAGGGTTTCGAGAACGGCCATGCGGACGACGACGCCGTTGGCGACCTGGCGCAGCACCAGCGACTGCGGCCCATCGGCCACCTCGTCGCTGATCTCCACGCCGCGGTTCATCGGCCCCGGATGCAGCACCACGGCGTCCGGCGCGGCACGCCGCAGGCGCACAGCGGTCAGGCCGTAGTCGCGGTGGTAGTCCTCCAGCGACGACACCAGGCCTTCGACCATGCGCTCGCGCTGCAGGCGCAGCATGAACACCGCGTCCACGCCATCGAGCGCGGCGTCGAGGTCGCTGCCGACGATGCAGCCGTCGAGCGTGGCGTCGTCGGGCAGCAGGCCGGTCGGGCCGCAGGCGCGGACCTCGCCGATGCCCAGCGTGCGCAACGCGTGCAGCTCCGAACGCGCCACCCGCGAGTGGCGGATGTCGCCAACGATGGCGACCTTCAGCCGCGAAAAATCCGCACCCTTGGCCTGCCGCAGCGTCAACACATCGAGCAGGCCCTGCGTGGGATGCGCGCTGCGGCCGTCGCCGGCGTTCACCACCGCAGTGTCATGCGCCGCACAGGCGGCGAGCATGGCCGCGGCGCCATCTTCGCGATGGCGCACCACGAAGCCGCGCACGCCCATGGCCTCGATGTTGCGCAGGGTGTCGAGCGCGGTCTCGCCCTTGCTGGTGGACGAGGTCGAGGCGTCGAAGCCGAGCACGTCCGCGCCCAGCCGCTGCGCGGCGCGCTGGAACGACAGCCGCGTGCGCGTGGAGGGTTCGAAGAACAGGGTGCACACCGCGGTGCCGGCAAGCGCCATGCGCGGGTCGGCGGCGCCGTGGCCATCGAGGAACGCCTGGGCGCGGTCCAGCAGCGCCACCAGCGCAGCGCGCGGCAGGCCTTCCAGGGTGAGCAGGTGGCGCAGGCGCCCGTCTTCGCTGGATTGCAGGTTCATGCAGGGGCATCGGTTGGTGGCAGGTCGGGTTCGACCGGGACGGCGTCGCCGGGCGCGGCCAGCCAGCGCTCGACGATGATCGCGGCGGCGACCGCGTCGAGCGCCGCGGCATCGCGCCGGCGACGGCGGCCCTCGGCGCGATCGACGGCGAAGCGCTGCGCGGCCTCGATCGAACTCGAGCGCTCGTCGACCATCACCACCGGCAAGCGATAGCGGCGCGCGAGCTCGAGCGCGAAGGCGCGCGCACGCTTGCGGATCGGCTGGTCGCCGCCGTCGAGCGTCATCGGGTCGCCGACCACGCAGCCGTCGGGGCGCCACTCCTTCTGCAAACGGTCGACCGCGGACCAGTCGACCTGGTCGGCGTGCACGTCGACCACCGCCAGCGCGCGCGCACCGTGGCCGAAGGTGCTGCCGATGGCCACGCCGATGCGGCGCGCGCCGACGTCGAAGCCAAGCACCGTGCCGTCGGCGCGGATGGCGGCCATCAGGCGTGTCCGGCGTAGCCGGGCATGTGGGCCAGGTCGACGCCGATGCTGCCGGCGGCGGCCTGCCAACGGGCGTCCAGCGGCAGCGCGTACAGTATCTCGTCGTCGGACGGCACGGTCAGCCAGCTGTTCTCGCCCAGTTCCGCGTCGAGCTGGCCGGCGCTCCAACCCGCGCAGCCCAGGGCGACCACGGCCCTGCCAGGCCCGTCTCCACGGGCCATGGCCTCGAGCACGTCGCGCGACGTGGTCACGCGCAGGCCGTCGGCGACGGTGAGGCTGGAATCCCAGCCGCGCTCACCGTCGTGGATCACGAAGCCGCGTTCGGGATGCACCGGGCCGCCGGCAAGCACCGGCGTCGCGCACAGCACGTCGTTCTCGCAGGCGATGCCCATCTGCGAAAAGATCTCGCCCAGCGTGTAGTCGGAGCGCCGGTTGACCACCACGCCCATTGCGCCACCGGCATCGTGCTGGCACAGCAGCGACACCGTGCGCGCGAAATGGGGATCGGCCAGCGACGGCAGCGCGACCAGCAGCTGGTTGGCAAGCGGTGTGGACTGCGGGGACATGGCGCCATTCTATCCAGTGCCGGTGCATCGCGCCCGGCCGCGGCTACCATGGGCGGCATCGCCACCGCCGTGGGACCCGCCATGTCCACAGACGCACCGCTCCCGCGCAACGAACGCGCCTTCATCGTGCTGCTGGCCGTGCTCCAGGGCGGGCTGATGTACCTCGCGCAGAAAGGCCACGACGCCGGCTGGTGGCCGTTCGCCGGGCTCGGGGGGCGGGTCTGCTGGTACACCCTGGTGCTCACCGTGCCGACGATGATGGCGCTGAGCGTGGTGCGGCTGCGCGACGCCCGTTTCTGGCAGCACGCGGTGGGTGCCTTCGTGGTCTTCGGCGCGCTCGCGGCCTGGGGTGCCTGGAACGCCACCGGCGGTCCGGGCATCCGCGCCGACCACGTGCTCGGGCCCTTCGGCGCCTCGATCGCCATCGGCCTGTTCGTCGCCCTGCCCTGGCTGCAGTGCCGGCTGGCCAAGGGCCACTGGCGCGCGCCCTATCCCTGCCTGTTCGGGCACGCCTGGCAGAACGCGCTGACGCTGGCGCTGGCGCTGCTGTTCACCGGCATCTGCTGGCTGGTGCTGGTGCTGTGGGGCGCGCTGTTCGCGCTGGTGGATATCACCTTCTTCCGCGAGCTGTTCCGCGAGGAGGCCTTCATCTACCTGGCCACCGGCGCCATGGCCGGCCTGGGCGTGCTCATCGGCCGCACCCAGCACCGCGCGGTGCAGGTGGCGCGCCAGATCCTGTTCGCGATCTTCACCGGCCTGCTGCCGCTGCTGGCCTTCATCGCGGTGCTGTTCGTGGTGAGCCTGCCGTTCACCGGACTCGCGCCGCTGTGGGAGATGCGTTCGGCGGCAAGCACCCTCATCGCCGTCGTCGCGCTGCTGGTGGCGTTCACGAACTCGGTGCTGCAGGACGGCGAGGGCGAGCGGCCCTACCCGGCCTGGCTGCGGCGGCTCGTCGATGCCGGCCTGGTGGTCCTGCCCCTGTACGCACTGCTGGCGCTGTACGCGCTGTGGCTGCGCATCCACCAGCACGGCTGGACGACGGACCGGGTCTGGGCGGTGCTGCTGGCCGTGATCGTGGCCGGCTACGCCTTCGGCTATGCATGGGCGGTACTGCGCGGGCGCGACAACTGGCTGGCTGCGATCAGGCCGGTGAACCGGGTGATGTCGCTGGCGGTGGTGACGCTGGCGCTGCTTGCCAACACGCCGCTGCTCGACCCGCACCGGATCGCGGTCGGCAGCCAGCTGCAGCGCCTGGCCGACGGTCGCACCGCGGCGGACGACTTCGACCTCGCCTGGCTCCGCCACGACAGCGGCCGCCGCGGCTACGAGGCCACGCTTTCGCTGCGCGACCATCCATCCTGGGCCGGCGACGCCGAGCGGCTTGCGGAGCTCGAGCGCGTCATCGCCCGCCCGAGCCGTTGGGGCACGGCTCGGGAGGCCGAAGCCGAAAGCCCGACGCGCGACTCGTCGCAGCTGCGCGCCCAGGTCCGGCTGGCCGAAGGGGCCGTCGCGCCCGACGACTCTTGGTGGGATGCGCTGGCCGCGGGACGCTTCGGAAAGCAGGACTGCAGCGGCGCGACCGACGAATGCATCCTGCTCACGCCCGACCTCGACGGCGACGGCGCCGCAGACCCCCTGCTGTGCACGCTGGGCACCGATCCCGGCGCGCGCTGCGCGCTGTTTGCACGCGACGCCCGGGGCGCGTGGAGCGCCGCGGCCAGCCTTCACATGTGGCCCGGCCGGACGCCCGAACAGGCCTGGCGCCGCAAGCTGCGCGGCGACCTGCTCGGCGGGCGCGTGCAGGCGGCGCCACAGCGCTGGCCGGACCTTCGGATCGGAGACGACAGGCCGCGCGAGTTCAGTACGTTCGAAGGGGCACGCACGCACGCGGCCGAGGCCGCGCATGCGGCGGTCGAGGCGGCCACCGCGGCCGAGGCTCCTGCAGAGCCCGTCGAACCCTGAGGCGGCGGTGCGGTTCCGGCCTCAGCCGAGGCCGAACTGCACTTCTTCAGGCGTGGGCACGCGTACCGAGAGCACTTCGAGGTCGGCGCGGACGCGGCGCCCGGCCAGCGGATGGTTGCCGTCGACGGTGAGGGTGTCGGCGCCGATCGCGGTCACCACCACGTCCAGCGGCCCCTTTGCGGTGGTCGTTTCCAGCTTGTCGCCCAGCTTGGGCTCCGAGGGCGCGCGCCACATGCTGCGCGGCAGGGTCTGCACCAGCGCTTCGTGGCGCGGACCGAAGCCGTCCTCCGGCGCCACCACCACTTCGAAGCGGTCGCCCGCGCGGCGTCCTTCCAGCGCCTGCTCCAAGCCGCGCGCGATGCCCCCGCTGCCGTGCATGTAGGTCAGCGGCGCGTGGCCGCGGGTGCTGGTGATCGGCGCGCCGCTGTCGGCGTCGGTGAGCGTGAAGTGCACGGTGGCGATGCGGCGGTCTGCGATATCCATCGTCGGCGCGGTCCTGAAAGGGTGTCGCCGCATCGTCGCCAGCACGGCGTCGCCGCGCAACCCCGGGCGCGCCACGGTGTGATGGGCAACTCTTGTGATTCTTCTCGCATTGGAGAAAGAGCGCGGCGCTGATACGGGGCGTCGGGTGCCAAGGCCCTTGAGGACTCATGTCCCCCGGCGATGGCCTTGCGTCCATCGCCTCCTCCTTGACTTCGTCCTCAAGGGCCTTGGCACCCGCCAGCGCGGAGCCCCGTAGTGGCCGGGACCCCCCAGGCCACACAGAAAACCCCGCATTGCTGCGGGGTCTTTCAGATCGGAGCCAGCTTCTCCCCACTGCAGGGGAAGGCGCGCGTGACTCAGCCGGCGATGGCTTCCTGGTAGCGGCGCTCGACTTCGTTCCAGTCGACCACGTTGTAGAACGCGGCGATGTAGTCCGGGCGGCGGTTCTGGTACTTCAGGTAGTAGGCGTGTTCCCACACGTCCAGGCCCAGGATCGGGGTGTTGCCCGAGCCGACGCCCTTCATGAGCGGGTTGTCCTGGTTGGCGCTGCTTTCGACCAGGAGCTTGCCGGAGCTGTCGGTCGACAGCCACGCCCAGCCGCTGCCGAAGCGCGTCAGCGCGGCCTTGGTGAAGGCTTCCTTGAACGCGTCGAAGCCGCCGAGGTCGCTGTCGATGTGCTTGGCCACTTCGCCCACCGGGTTGCCGCCGCCCTTGGGCGACATCACCGTCCAGAACAGCGAGTGGTTGGCATGGCCACCGGCGTTGTTGCGCAGCGGGCCGCGCTTGTCCTCGGGCAGCTTGTCGAGCTTGGCGATGATCTCCTCGGCGCTCTTGTCGGCCCACTCCGTGCCCTCGAGCGCGGCGTTGGCGTTGTTGATGTAGGTCTGGTGGTGCTTGGTGTGGTGGATTTCCATCGTCTGCGCGTCGATGTGCGGCTCGAGCGCGTCATACGCATAGGAAAGCTTGGGCAGGGTAAAAGCCATGGGGATCTCCAGAAGGTGGATGGATCGGCCAGCCATTGTCGCCGCTGCAAGGTAAAAAGTGCGCAAAGGAAAGGGCGCCACGCGGGCGCCCTTGCCGGAAAGCCGCGGAACACTGCGTCTCAGGTCGCCTCGGCAACCTCGACGCCGTCCAGGCCCTGCGCCAGCGTGCGCGCGTCGCCGCCCTGCGCCAGCTTGATGCGCAGGCGCACCTCGTTGGCCGAATCCGCGTAGCGCAGCGCGTCCTCGTAGGAGATCTCGCCTGCCTGGTAGAGCTCGAACAGGCTCTGGTCGAAGGTCTTCATGCCGAGGTTGGTGGACTCCTTCATCACTTCCTTGATCTTGTGGATCTCGCCGTCGCGGATGTAGTCCTGAATCAGCGGCGTGCCCAGCAGGATCTCCATCGCCACGCGACGCCCCTTGCCGTCCGGCGTCGGGATCAGCTGCTGCGCGACCACGCCCTTGAGGTTGAGCGACAGGTCCATCAGCAGCTGGCCGCGGCGGTCCTCGGGGAAGAAGTTGATGATGCGGTCCATCGCCTGGTTGGCGTTGTTGGCGTGCAGCGTGCAGAGCACGAGATGCCCGGTCTCGGCGAAGGCGATCGCGTGGTCCATGCCCTCGCGGGTGCGCACCTCGCCGATCATGATCACGTCCGGCGCCTGGCGCAGCGTGTTCTTCAGTGCGTTCTCCCAGCTGTCGGTGTCGATGCCGACCTCGCGCTGGGTGATGATGCAGCCCTCGTGCTTGTGCACGAACTCGATCGGGTCCTCGATGGTGATGATGTGGCCGGTCGAGTTCTGGTTGCGGTAGCCGATCATCGACGCCAGCGACGTGGATTTACCCGTGCCGGTGGCGCCGACGAAGATGATCATGCCGCGCTTGGTCATCGCCAGCGTCTTGATGATCGGCGGCAGGTTGAGCTCTTCGATCGTCGGGATGCGGGTCTCGATCCGGCGCAGGACCATGCCGACCTGGTTGCGCTGGTAGAAGCAGCTCACGCGGAAGCGGCCGACACCCGAGACGCCGATGGCGAAGTTGCACTCGTGCGTGCGCTCGAACTCCTCGCGCTGCGGCGGCGTCATCACGTTGAGCACCAGGTCGCGCGCCTGCTGTGGCGTCAGCGGGTTCTGGGTGATCGGCGAGATCTTGCCATGGACCTTCATCGACGGCGGCATGCCGGCGGTGATGAACAGGTCCGAGGCCTTCTGATGGGCCATCAGCTTGAGGTAGGAGGTGAAATCGATGGCGCTCATGTGGTGCTCCGGTTACTCGAACAGCCGCTTGTCCTTGGCATAGTCCCGCGCCTGCTGGCGGGTGACCATGGCGCGCTTGACCAGGTCCTGCAGGTGCTGGTCGAGCGTCATCATGCCGTGCTGCTGGCCGGTCTGGATCGACGAATACATCTGCGCGACCTTGTCCTCGCGGATGAGGTTGCGGATGGCGGGGATGCCGACCATGATTTCCCAGGCCGCGGTGCGTCCGCCGCCGACCTTCTTCAGCAGCGCCTGCGAGATCACCGCGCGCAGCGACTCCGACAGCATCGAGCGCACCATCGGCTTCTCGCCGGCGGGGAACACGTCGATGATGCGGTCCACCGTCTTGGCGGCCGAGCTCGTGTGCAGGGTGCCGAACACCAGGTGGCCGGTCTCCGCGGCGGTCAGCGCCAGGCGGATGGTTTCCAGGTCACGCAGCTCGCCGACCAGGATGTAGTCGGGATCCTCGCGCAGCGCCGAGCGCAGCGCCTCGTTGAAGCCGTGGGTGTCGCGGTGCACTTCGCGCTGGTTGATCAGGCACTTCTGCGCGGTGTGCACGAACTCGATCGGGTCCTCGATGGTGAGGATGTGCCCGTACTCGTTCTTGTTGACGTAGTCGACCATCGCCGCGAGCGTGGTGGACTTGCCGGAGCCGGTCGGGCCGGTGACCAGGATCAGGCCCTGCGGCTGGTCGATCAGCTCCTTGAAGATCCGCGGCGTGCCAAGGTCCTCGAGCGTGAGCACCTCGGACGGAATGGTGCGGAACACCGCGCCCGCGCCGCGGTTCTGGTTGAACGCATTGACGCGGAAACGCGCCAGGCCGGCGATCTCGAACGAGAAGTCGACCTCGAGGAACTCCTCGTAGTCGCGTCGCTGCTTGTCCGACATGATGTCGTAGACCAGCGCATGCACCTGCTTGTGGTCGAGCGCCGGGATGTTGATCCGGCGGACGTCGCCGTCGACGCGGATCATGGGCGGCAGCCCCGCGGACAGGTGCAGGTCCGAGGCCTTGTTCTTGACCGAAAATGCCAGAAGTTCGGCGATATCCATGCATGCTCCCCAGCGGCAGTGCACAAGTTGATGGCGGACGCCCGACCATCGTCGCGGCTGGCGCCAGAGTACTCCCCGGGGGCAGTATAGCCCCGTATCCGCGTCACAGAACCAGCGGTACTGGAGGAGCAGGCAGATGCCGACCGGACCCCTCGCGCGCGTCCTTGAATCGATCGAAAACGTCACCGGCACAGCGACGCGGCCAGCCGCGCGCCTGCTCGCCGTGGGCAAGAGCCGCGAGGCTGGCGAGATCGCAAGCCTGGCCGCGGAGTGGGCCGGCCTGCGCCCCGGAGCCACGCTGGCCTTCGGCGAGAACTACGTGCAGGAGGCGTCATCGAAGATCGCCGCGCTCGAGGGCAGCGGCATCGAATGGCACCTCATCGGCCACCTGCAGTCGAACAAGGCCGTCCAGGCCGCGGCGCTGTTCGATTGGGTGCAGTCGGTCGACCGTCCCAAGCTGGTCGCGGCCCTGGCGTCTGCCCGCAATCCGGATCATCCGCCATTGAATGTGCTCATCCAGGTCAACGTCGACGGCGAGGCCGGCAAGCACGGCTGCACGCCCGATGACGTGCCGTCGCTGGCCGCGGCCATCGCCGCCGAGCCGACGCTGGCGCTGCGCGGCCTGATGGCCATCCCTGAACCGCATCCGGACCTGGCCCGCCGCCGCGACGCGTTCGCCGCCATGCGCGCGCTGCATGACGCGCTGCGCGCGGACCATCCCGATGCCGACGTCCTGTCGATGGGGATGAGCGAGGACTACGCGCTTGCGATCGCCGAGGGCGCGACCATGGTCCGCATCGGCACCGCGCTGTTCGGGCCGCGCCAGGCGGCCTGAGCGATCGGGACCGGCGGCGACCGGCAGCCCGGCGGTCGCACCGGCCCCGCCGCGGTCGCGGTGTCCGTCGCACTCGGCGACAATGGCCGGCCACGCCACCGCACGAGGCCCGCGCCATGACCCATTCCGGAACCGCCACTGCGGACAGCATCGCCTTCATCGGCGGCGGCAACATGGCGCGCAGCCTGATCGGCGGCATGGTGTCGCGCGGCGCGGACCCCGCCGGCATCCACGTGGCCGAACCGGTGGACGCGCTGCGCGAAGCGCTGGCCCGCGACTTCGGCATCCAGGTCCACGCCGACGCGGCGGCGGCAGCCGCAGCCGCCGGCACCTGGGTGTTCGCGGTCAAGCCGCAGGTCATGCGCAGCGTCTGCAAGGATCTTGCCGATCGCGCCCGCGCCACCCGACCGCTGGCGGTATCGATCGCCGCGGGCATCACCGCCGGCCAGCTTTCGACCTGGCTCGGTGGCGATGCGGCCGTGGTCCGCGCCATGCCCAACACGCCCTCCCTGCTCGGTGCCGGCATGACCGGCCTGCACGCCAACGCCGGCGTGGATGCGGCCGGGCGCGAGCGCGCGCAGGCACTGCTGGCCGCCGCCGGCGAGACCGTCTGGATCGAGGACGAGGCGCTGATGGACGCGGTCACCGCCGTGTCCGGCAGCGGCCCGGCCTATGTGTTCCTGCTGGCCGAGGCGATGGAGGACGCCGCGCGCGCCCAGGGCCTGCCGGCCGACACCGCGCGCACCCTGGTGCAGCAGACCCTGTTTGGTGCCGCGCGCATGCTCACCGACTCCACGGAAGCGCCGGCCGAACTGCGCCGCCGGGTCACCTCGCCCGGCGGCACCACGCAGGCGGCAATCGAAACCTTCGAGGCCGGCGGCCTGCGCGCGCTGGTCGCCTCGGCGATCGACGCCGCCGCCGTGCGCGGCCGCGAACTGTCGGCCGCCAACGACTGAGGTCGCGCCTCAGCGCTGGTTGATGCCGTACCGGCCGGGGCCGAGCAGCGCGATGGCCACCGCGGTGGCGAGGAACATGCCCTGCAGCTCGAGCGCCCAGCCGCCGCTGGCGTTGAGCTGGCCGAGCTCGCCCAGGTGCGCCAACGCGATCGCGAACAGCATGTTGACCGCGACCAGCGCCGCGCCGATGCGGGCGTGGAAGCCGGCCAGCAGCATCAGCGGCGCCAGCACCTCGCCAATCAGCACGCCGTAGGCAAGGACGCCGGGCAGGCCCTGCGCTTCGACCATGCCCTCGATGCCCGACATGCCGCCGCGCAGCTTTGTGATGCCGTGCAGCAGGATCAGCGCGCCGAGCGCGATGCGCAGCAGCAGCCGGCCGAGGTCGTGCATCGCAGCCTGGTTCATGGCGGTGTCCCGAGTGGATGGAACGCGGATCATGGCAGAGGCCAGCCGGCGCGTCAGCTGCCCCGCGCAGTGCCGTGCTGCCGCCGGGACCAGGCCTGCACGATCTCCGCCAGCGCCCGCACGCCGTCGGTCAGTGCGGCCGGCCCGGGCTGCAGGATCAGCGGCGATTTCACCTCGTGCAGCTCGCCGTCGCGCACCGCGGGGATCGCGTCCCAGCCGGGCCGCGCAGCCACCTTGTCGGGCCGGAACTTCTTGCCGCACCAGGAGCCGACGATGATGTCCGGTGCGCGGCGCACGACTTCGCTTGCGTCGGCGAGGATGCGCTGCTTCGCCAGCGGTTCGGCCGCCAGCTCCGGGAAGATGTCGTCGCCGCCGGCGATGCGCATGAGTTCGGCGACCCAGCGGATGCCCGTGATCGGCGGATCGTCCCACTCCTCGAAGTACATGCGCGGACGCCGCGGCAGCGTCGCCGCCTCCGCCTCGATGGCCTCGAGCCCGCGCGCCAGCCCGTCGGCGTAGGCATCCGCGCGCGCCGGCACGCCCACGAGCGCACCCAGCCTGCGCACGTAGTCGACGATGCCCTCGACGCTGCGATGGTTGCTGATCCAGACCTCCACGCCGCGGCGCACCAGTTCGGCGGCGATGTCGGCCTGGATGTCGGAGAAACCGATCGCGAGGTCCGGCTGGAGCTTCAGGATCTCCTCGATCTTCGCGCTGGTGAAGGCGCTGACCTTGGGCTTTTCGCGCCGGGCCCGTGGCGGCCGCACGGTGAAGCCGCTGATGCCGACGATGCGGTCCTGCTCGCCCAGTGCGTACAGCGTCTCGGTGGGCTCTTCGGTCAGGCAGACGATGCGCCGCGGGCCGCGCATCGGCGCGGGCGCGCCGCTCACGGGTACAGCATCCGCTTGCTGCAGTCGCCGGCGAGGTCGCGCTCGTACAGCCAGCGCTCGTGCCAGCGGTACTCGGCGCCGTACCAGAACTCGATGCGCTCGGGATCCACGCGCAGCCCGGTCCAGCGTGGCGGCCGCGGCACGTCGCGGCCCTCGAACTCGCGCTCGCACTCGGCCAGGCGGCGGTCGAACTCCCCGCGCGACTCCAGCACCTCCGACTGCAGCGAGGCCCAGGCACCGACCTGGCTGCCGCGCGGCCGGCTGGCGAAATAGGCGTCGGCCTCGGCCTCGTCGACGATCGCCACACCGCCCTCGATCCGCACCTGCACGCCCTGCCGGACCCGCGGCCAGTGGAACAGCAGCGCCGCCCGCGGGTTGGACTTGAGCTCACAGCCCTTGCGGCCGTCGAGGTGGGTGTAGAACACGAAGCCGCGGGCATCGTGCGCCTTGAGCAGCACCGTGCGCAGCGAAGGCCGGCCGTCGGGCGTGGCCGTGGCCAGCTGCATCGCGGTGCGGTCGGGCTCGCCGGCGGCCAGGGCTTCGTCGAACAGGGTGTCGAAGGTGTGGAGGGCTTCGGCGTAAAGGTCGGTCATCGGCTTGCAGGCTCCGCGGTCGTGCAGATCGTCGTCATGCGCGGGATGTGCCCACGCCTGCGCTATCGTGCCCGGATGGCGACGCCGATGCACATGTCCGCGGAGGGATTCGACGCCACGCTCGTGTCCACGACGCTGGACGACGCGCTGCGCTCCGGGGCCCGCGTATACGGCATCAGCGGGCTGCAGGGCAGCGGCAAGTCGACGCTCGCGGCACAGCTGGCCACCGAGGCCACGGGCCGCGGCCTGCGCTGCGCCCTGCTGTCCATCGACGATGTCTACCTGCCGCGCGCGGAGCGCCTGCGACTGGCACGCGAAGTGCACCCGCTGCTGGCCACCCGCGGACCGCCGGGCACGCATGATGTCGCGCTTGCGATCGAGGTGCTCGACGCGCTGCGCGAAGGCCGCGATGTCGCCCTGCCCCGCTTCGACAAGCTCGACGACGACCGCCTGCCGCGAACGCAGTGGCCGCGCATGCGCGGAGTGGACCTCGTGCTGTTCGAAGGCTGGTTCCTGGGCACGCCCGCCGAGGATGCGGCCGCGCTCCGGGCGCCGGTCAATACGCTTGAGCGCGAGGAGGACGCGGACGGCCGCTGGCGACGCTGGTGCAACGCCGCGCTGGCCCGCGACTACCCGGACCTCTGGAGGCGCATCGACCGCCTGCTCCTGCTGCAGGCGCCCTCGTTCGAGGTCGTGCCGGAATGGCGCTGGCAGGCCGAACAGGCGCTGCAGGCAACGCGGCCTGGCGCATCCGCCATGAACCGCTCGGCCGTCGACCGGTTCGTGCAGCACTACGAGCGCACCGGCCGCCAGGCCCTGCGCAGCTTGCCGGCCCTTGCCGACCGGATCATTGCCCTGGATGCGAGGCGCCGACCGGTCGACGCGCCCGACGCCCTTATTCGACGATGAAGCTGACCCGGAGGTTCACCCGCCACTCGGTGATGTTGCCGTCGCCGTCGGTGACGACCTTGGTTTCATTGATCCACGCGCCCTTCATGTTCTTGACCGTCTCCGCGCACTTGGCGAGCCCCTTGCGCACGGCGTCCTCGACGCTGGTGGGCGATGAGGCATTGACTTCGATGACCTTGGCGACCGACATGGCGGACTCCTTTCGCTGGGCCGCCGGGGCGGCGACCGGAACCGCCATCTTCTGCGGCGACGCGTTAAGACCGCGCCTTCGCCACGCCGCCGGCTGCTAGCATCCCCATGTCCCGCAGCAAACGCGCCCGCCCGATGAATCCTGCCCGCCATCTCGTGCTCGTCGGCCCCATGGGCGCCGGCAAGACCTCGATCGGGCGCTGCCTGGCGCGGCACTTCGGCCTGGCGTTCGCCGACAGCGACCATGAGATCGAGCGGCGTACCGGCGCCGGAATCCCGACCATTTTCGAATGCGAGGGTGAAGGCGGCTTCCGCACGCGCGAGCGCGACGCACTGGCGGCGGTCCTGGCAGGCCCCGACGCCGTGATCGCCACCGGCGGCGGCGCGGTGCTGGACCCCGGCAACCGCAGCCTGCTGGCCGCCAGCGGCTTCGTGGTGCACCTGCGCGCGGACGTGCCGGCGCAGATCGAACGCCTTGCGCGCGACCGCAGCCGCCCCTTGCTGTCGGGCGGCGACCGCGAGGCCACCCTGCACCGCCTGGCCACGGAACGCGAACCCCTGTACGCGGACATCGCCGACCTCGCCTTCGACACCCGGGCGCTCTCGGCCGCGGACGCCGCACGCCGGCTTGCGGCGCTGCTGGAGTCGCAGTGGCGCCGCGCTGCGTCCCACATCCACCCGGAGCCCGCGGCATGAACGCGCCACAGCGCATCGACGTCGGCGGCAGCGCGCCGTACACCATCACCATCGGCCACGGCCTGCTCGCCGACGGCGCGGCGCTGGCCGCACCGCTGCGCGGCCGCCAGGCCCTGGTGGCCAGCGACAGCCAGGTCGCGCCGCTGTATGCAGGCACCGTATGCGACGCCCTGCGTGCCGCGCGGCCCGACGCACGCGTCGAGACCTGCGTGCTTCCCGCCGGCGAAGCCAGCAAGACGCTGGCCGGCTTCGGCGTGGCCATCGACGCCCTGACCGCGCTCGGCGCGACCCGCGATGCCTGCGTCTACGCCCTGGGCGGCGGGGTCGTCGGCGACCTCGCCGGATTCGCCGCGGCCTGCTGGATGCGCGGCATCGACTGCGTGCAGCTGCCGACCACGCTGCTGGCGATGGTCGATTCCTCGGTCGGCGGCAAGACCGCCGTCGACCTGCCCGCCGGCAAGAACCTGGTCGGTGCCTTCCATCCGCCGCGCGCGGTGTTCGCCGATACCTCGACCCTGCGCAGCCTGCCCGACCGCGAGCTGCGCGCGGGCCTGGCCGAGGTGGTGAAGTACGGCGCGATCGTCGACGACGGCTTCCTCCACTGGCTGGCCGGCCACGCCGGCGCGCTGCTGGAGCGCGAGGACGCCGCGCTGGCCGAAGCCATCGCCCGCAGCTGCGCGCACAAGGCAGCGATTGTCGAGCGCGACCCTTTCGAGCATGGCGAACGCGCCCTGCTCAACTTCGGCCACACCTTCGCCCATGCGATCGAGGTCGAGCAGGCCTACGACGGCCTCAACCACGGCGAGGCGGTGGCGGTGGGCATGGTGCTGGCCGCGCGTCTGTCCGCGCGGCTCGGGCTGGCCGGCGACGGCGACGCGGACGCGCTGTGCCACCTGCTTGAGCGCTTCGGATTGCCGGTCACGCTGCCACGCGGGCTCGACCCGGGTGCCCTGGTCGAACGCATGCGCCTGGACAAGAAGGCGCTGGCCGGCGGCCTGCGCTTCGTGCTCTGGGACGGCCCGGGTCGCGCGCGCGTGGTCGCGGACGTGCCGGAAGAGGCGGTCATGGCAGTCCTGCAGGGGCGCTGAGGGCCGTATCTCGCGTAGAATCGCGGTCCCATGCGCCTGCTCCTGCAACAACGCCCGGACGGCCACGACGCCCCCCGCTTCGTGCAGCTGATGCTGCAGCCGGACCTGCTCGGCGGCTGGACCCTGGTCCGCGAAACCGGGCATATCGGCGGCCGCAGCAGCGTGCGCCGCGAGCAGTTCCTCGACCAGGCCTCGGCGGTCGCCGCGCTCGAGCAGGCGCGCGACCAGCAGATCAAGCGTGGCTTCCAGCTGATGTTCACCCAGGGCGCGGACGGCCGCCGCGCCTGACCCCGCGCCGCGGCGCCCAAGACACAGGACCAGAGCATTGCCCCAGACCCTTCGCAACGACCGTTTCCTCCGCGCCCTGCGCCGCGAGCCCGTGGACTGCACGCCGGTATGGCTCATGCGCCAGGCCGGGCGCTACCTGCCCGAGTACCGCGCCAGCCGTGCGAAGGCCGGCAGCTTCCTGGCGATGGCCAAGAACCCGGAACTTGCCTGCGAGGTCACGCTGCAGCCGCTGGAGCGCTTCGATCTCGACGCCGCGATCCTGTTCTCCGACATCCTCACCATTCCCGATGCCATGGGCCTGGGCCTGTACTTCGTCGATGGCGAGGGCCCGAAGTTCGAGCGCCCGCTGCGTGACGCGGCGTCGATCGCAAAGCTCGGCGTGCCGGACATGGAGACCGAGCTGCGCTACGTGACCGACGCGGTACGCGTGATCCGCCGCGAGCTCGACGGCCGCGTACCGCTGATCGGGTTCTCCGGCAGCCCGTGGACGCTGGCCTGCTACATGGTCGAAGGCGGCGGCAGCAAGGCCTTCTCCATCATCAAGGCGATGGCGCACAACGACCCCAAGGCGCTGCACGCGCTGCTGTCGGTCAACACGGATGCGGTGATCGCCTACCTCGCCGCGCAGCGCGCGGCCGGCGCCCAGGCGCTGCAGGTGTTCGACACCTGGGGCGGGGTGCTGTCGCCGGCGATGTACCGCGAGTTCTCGCTGCCCTACCTGACCCGCATCGCACGCGAGCTGGAGCGTGGCGAAGGCCCCGAACGCACCCCGCTGATCGTGTTCGGCAGGGGCAATGCCGCGTACCTGGAAGACCTGGCCGATTCAGGCGCCGAAGGCGTGGGCGTGGACTGGCTGATCGAACTGGGCGAGGCCGCGCAGCGCACCGGCGGCAAGGTCGCGCTGCAGGGCAACCTCGACCCGACCACGCTGTACGGCTCGCCCGATGCGATCCGCAGCGAAGTGCGGCGCGCGCTCGACAGCTACCGGGACGGCAACGGCGGCTCGCGCGAGGGCCACGTCTTCAACCTCGGCCACGGCATGTCGCCGGACATGGATCCGGAGCACGTGCGCGTGCTGGTCGACGAGGTGCACGCGCACAGCCGGCGCTGAGCGGTCGTACGGGTCGGCCTGTCAGCCCAGGCCGGCCCGTGGCGGCAGCAGCCTGCGACTGCCGTCACCGCGCACGTCGCCGGGCGCGCGGTACTCGAAACGGATTTCGCGGTGGCCTTCGGGCACGTCGGGATTGTGTGGCTCGGCGCCGACGCAGCCCGGGTACAGGCGGCCGTTGCCGCCCTCGGACGTGATCGACAACCGCGACTCCGCGGGCACGGCGGCGCCTGCCGGCGGCGCTTCGACCGGTGCCGGGGACCAGCAGCTCCCTGTGCTGCCGATGTAGGTCCCGCTGACCAGTTCGGCGATGAAGGCCTCCAGCGCGCCGCGGACCGCGCTGCGATCCATTGCGCCAGCCGCAACGCTGTAGCGCCCCTTCACGTAGTACAGGCGGTCGATCAGCAGCGTCACCGCCGAGTGGTAGTCGCCCTCTTCGCGCACCAGGCGCATGTCGGCCGACAGGGCCGGGATCGCCTCCGCCTTGTCGTCGACCCGCCCCACCTGGAAGCGGCGCAGCTCCCCGAGCTCGGCATCGACGTAGCCGCCCGGCCTGCCGACGTTGGATTCGATGTCCTGCAGCGTGGCCAGCGCGGCCTGCTGGAGATGTGAACCGGGCACCACGCCGACGGGATAGAAGTAGACGTCGATCCAGCGATCCAGGCTGTCGCCCGACTGGTAACGCACCGAAGCGCCCAGTTCGACGGCGTCGTACAACTGTTCACCCACTGCCTCCCATTCGCCGAGCTGCAGCGGATAGACGATGCGCGTCTCCTTCAGGAAGCCGCCGAGGAAAGGCCCGGATGCTTCACCAGCGTCCGGTGCAGCCTGTGCCGTGACCGCGAACGCCATCAGTCCCAGTCCCGCAAGAATCGCCTTCCGGGCGCTCGTCCCCATCGTCATCACTCCACCGCCCCGGGTCGCAGCGCGTCGATCGCTTCGGCCAGCATCGCACCGGTCATCGGCTTGCGCAGGAATCCGTCGAAGCCCGCGCTGCGCGCCAGCGGCTCGGCCTCTGCGTCGGCGCGGGCGGTGATCGCGAGCAGTGGCACGTCGAACCCTCCCGCACGCAGCTGCCTCGCAAGCGCCAGGCCGGTGATGCCCGGGAGGTCGAGGTCGAGCAGCGCCATGTCGAACACCGCATTCGCCGCTTCGGTCAGCGCGGCCAGCCCGTGTGGCACATGGACCACATCGTGGCCCTGCGCGCGCAGCAGGCCGGTGATGACCTCGGCGACGGTGGCGTCGTCCTCGACCAGCAGCAGCGACAGTCCGCCGGTCGGATCGCGCCTGGGGACCAGGGTCGCGACCGCAGTCTGCACCGGGGGCGACGCCGCCGGCAGCGGCAGGTCGACGGTGAAGTCCGTGCCATGCCCCGGCGTGCTGTCGAGTTCGATGCGACCGCCCATCGCCACCGCCAGCTCCTGGCAGATCGCCAGGCCCAGGCCGCTGCCGCCGTAGCGCGCCGCGGTGCGCGCGCCATCGGCCTGCTCGAAGCGCTGGAACAGGTGCGCCTGCTGCTCTTCGTTGAGACCCGGACCGGTGTCGGACACCACCAGGCGCACGCCGCCCGAGGCTATCGGCGCGACCTGCATCGAGACGCTGCCCTCCTCGGTGAACTTGACCGCATTGCCGAGCAGGTTGAGCAGGATCTGGCGCACGCGCCCGGCGTCGCCAAGCAGCCAGCGCGGTGTCTGCGCATCGACGTGGCAGCGGAACCCGAGGCCACGCTGCCGGGCCATTGGCTCCACCAGGCCGCCGACCTCGTCGAGTACGGCCGCGAGGTCGAAGGGCTGCGCCACGAGCTCCAGCTTGCCGGCCTCGATCCGCGCCAGGTCGAGCGCATCGTTCACCAGCCGCATCAGGTGTTCCCCGGCGCGGCGGATGGCGACGGCATAGCCGCGCTGTCGCTTGTCCAGGCCGGTATCCAGCAGGAGCTCGCTCATGCCCAGCACGCCGGTCATCGGTGTGCGCACCTCGTGGCCAAGGGTGGCCAGGAAGCGCGTCTTGGCCTCCGAGGCCTGCTCGGCGAGTTCGCGCTTCTGCTTGTTGAGCTGCCAGGCGTGGCGACGCTTCAGGCGTATGCGGTAGAGGTGCACGACCCACAGCATGAGCAGCACGCAGGCCACGGCGAACATCGCCACCGCCCAGGATGCCTTCCACCAGGGCGGCTCCACGGCCAGCCGCAGGCTTTGCACCGGCGTCCATTCGTCGTCCGCGGTGCGGGCCTGCACGTCGAGCCGATAGCTTCCCGGCGCGAGCCGCGCGAACACGCGTTCGCCGCTGGCGCCGGTCTCGACCCAGCCGGGGTCGTAACCGTGCAGGCGGAAGCGGTAGCGGTGTGCGTGGGCATCGGTGAACGACAGCAGCCGGGCCACGACGTGGAGGTCGCGATCGTCATGGCGCAGCGACAGCTGGCCCTGGGGCGACAGCACCAGGCGTTCGTCGCCGCGACGCAGCTCGACCGATTCGATCGCCAGCGTCGGCGTGCTCTGACTCCACTGCACCTGCTGCGGCTGGAACAGCAGCAGGCCGTCCGCGGTACCGGCGGCCACGTATCCCTGTGCCGACACCGCCACCGGATACTCGCTGAACTCGTGGCTGGGCAGCCCGTCGTGGACGCCGTAGACGCGCAGCCGGTCGCGTCCGGGATCGAAACGCACCAGCCCGCGCACGGTGGTCAGCCAGACCATGCCGGTCGCGTCGACCACCACCCCGCCGGGTGCAACCATGGGCATGCCGTGCGAGGCACCCACGCTGCGCTGCCGGTCAAGCCGTTCTCCGTTCCAGGCATAGGCCCCGAGTTCACCGTAGCCGGCCAGCCAGACCATGCCGTCGGCACCGAAGTCGACGCTGTAGACGGCGGCTTCCGGGGCGCCGGGCACGGGTTCAAGCCTGCGTGCGCCGTCGTTCCAGGACAGCAGGCCGTGGGTGGTGGCCGCCCACACGCCACCATTGGGCGCGCGCACGAGGTGCTCGACCATCGCCGCCGCAGCCAGGCCCCGGCCGTCGCCGCGGTGGATGGTGTCGAGCACCCGCCCCCCGGCGTCGCGCACCTGGATGCTCTGGTGGCTGGCCAGCCACAGGCTGCCGTCGCGCTGCTCGACGAACTGGGCGATGCGGCCCGGCGGCGCGGCGTCATCGCTGCCATCGGCATACCAGCGGCGCGCGTTCCCGGTGTCCGGATCGAAGCGCACCAGCTGATCCTGGCAGCCCAGCCAGACGCCACCGTCGCGCGCCTCGATGACACCGGTGACAAACAGCGCACCGCAGGCCGCGGACAGCCGGTGTTCGATCTTCCCGCTCTCCGGCGACAGGTGGTCGAGTACGCCTCCGCTGCCGACCAGCCACAGACCTCCCCCGGGGCCGGCCGTGGACGGCGCGGCGCTGTAGACGAAGGCATTGGCGGACGAATCGGGATTGTTGAGGCGCCGCTGCAGCACGGTGAAGTTGCGCCAGTTGGCAGGCAGGTGCCACAGGCCCGAGTCCGCACTGGCGAACCACAGGCCGCCCTCGCGGTCCTCGTAGGCGCTCGACCAGGCCGGGCGCACCAGGCCGCGGCTGGTGTTGCTGTACAGCGGAACGTGCGCAACCTGGCCGTTGTTGACCCAGGCCAGGCCGCTGCGGGTATCCAGCCAGCGTGCACCCTGGGAATCCTGCAGCAGCATGTTCAGCGCGAGATCGCCAAGCGCCGGGTCGGCCCACGGTAGTTGCTCGATGCGGCCGTCGGCGTGGCGCACCATGCCGGCGCCGTGGATGCCCATCCACAGGCTGCCGGCCTCGTCCAGGGCCATGCCATCGACCATCAGCGTGCCGAGCTTTTCCGCCGGCAGCCGGTCGAAGCCGTCCCCGTTCCACCGCGCGACGCCGCCCTTGGTCCCGACCCACAGCGTGCCGTCGCGGCCATCCACCACCAGGTGCGAGACGCCATCGGACGGCAGGCTGCCGGAGTCGTCGGGGTCGTGCTGGTAACGCTGCAGCCGACCGTCGGGCGAGAGCCTGTGCAGCCCGCCGTTGGAGGTGCCAAACCAGATATCGCCGTCGGGCGTGCCATTGATCGACCAGACGTCGTCGCTGGCCATCTCGGGCTGCGTCGCGCGGTCGTACCAGGTGAACTGTTCGCGGTCGGCATCAAGCATGGCCAGGCCGGCCGTGGATGTGCCGATCCAGACCCGGTCCCTGGCGTCCACGTGCACCGACCACACGAAGTTGTCGTGCAGGCCGTCGCCGACGCGCCAGATCCGGAAGCCGACGCCGTCGTAGCGCGCAAGGCCGTCACGGGTGGCGATCCACAGATAGCCCTGCCGGTCCTCGTCGATGGCGTTGACGCGGTTGGACGGCAGGCCATCGAACACGCTGACCTGGCGCGGTTGCGGCAGCTGCGGCACGGACGCGCCGGCCGCACCTGCCAGCATGCAGAACAGCCACAGCCAGGAATGCATCGCCCAGCGCCGCATCGAACTCCCCATGTCGCCCGCAGCGCCAAGGCACTGCTCGACCCCGCGGGCATCGTCGCAACGCCGCGGCGCTGGCGCAAGTTTCACCATCCACGGTCTGCGCCTAGAATCGGGCCGAGCGCCCATTCGGCCGCATCCGGGAAACGCCATGCGCACCATCCGCCACCGGCCATCGCTGCGCGCAGCCACACTGCTCGCACTGTGCGCGCTGACCGGCGCGTGCTCGCAGCTGGCAACGCGCGGCGCGCTGCCGGCTGATGCCGAGACGGCCCTGCAGCCGGCACCGCACCCGGAAGCCAGGGTCCATGCGCTGGACCCTGTGCACACGCGGATCGCGATTGCGGTCGACCACGCCGGATTCTCCAAGGCCATCGGTACCGTGTCGGGCACCACCGGCACGCTGCACCTGGTGCCAGGCTCCTGGGAGGGTGCGCACGTGGTGGCGGAGATCCCGCTGTCGCAGCTGGACTTCGGCGACGGGGCCTGGAACCGCGCGGTCGCCGCCAGCGGACTGCTCGACTCCGGGCGCCACCCTGTCGCCAGCTTCCGCTCCACCCGCGTCGAACCGCTGGACGCCGGGCAGGCGCGCATCCACGGCGAGCTGACGATGCGCGGAACGACCCGCGAGGTCGTGCTGGAGGCCGTGCGCAATGCCGAACGGCGACATCCCCTGCCCCCGTTCCGGAGCACGGTGGGGTTCTCGGCAACGGCCACGCTCAGCCGGAGCGAGTTCGGCAGCACCGCGTGGGGGTCGATGATCGGGGATGTGGTGGAGGTCCGGATCGAGGTCGAAGCGGTGCGGTAGGGGGAAGATGCCCGAAGGGCAGATGGGGGCGAAGCTTGCCGGAAAGCCCCGATCAACCCAGCAAGAACTCCTCCAGCCTTCCCTGATCGAACGGCCAGTCCAGCTCCCGCCCGTGCGCATCGTCGCGCAGCACCGGCACCCGCTCGCCATACCCCGCTTCCAGCGCCGCGTCGCCATCGATGAACACGCTCTCGAACTCCGGCACCCGCGCCGCTGCCAGCACCTCCAGGGCCAGGTCGCAGAGGTGGCAGTCGTCGCGCTGGAACAGGGTCAGGGTCATCGCAGGAAGCTTCGCAGCGTTGCGCCCATGCGGGGGGCGGGGGTCGGGCCGGGAGCTATCATAGGCAATTCACCCAGCCTTTCCGGGACGCCATGGCCGTCAGCACGTTCGACCTCTACAAGATCGGCATCGGGCCGAGTTCCTCCCACACCGTGGGCCCGATGCGCGCCGCGGCGCGCTTCGTCGAACACTGGCTCGACGAACCCGGCCGCCTGCACGACGTCGCCCGCGTCCGCGCCGAGGTCTTCGGCTCGCTGGCGATGACCGGCCGTGGCCACGGCACCGACAAGGCCGTGTTGATGGGGTTCGAGGGCCAGCATCCGAACACCATCGACCCCGACATCATCCCGGCCGCGCTCGAGCGCATCCGCGGGGAGAAGCAGGTCCGCCTCCTCGGCCGCCACGTGGTGCCCTTCGACGAGAAGCGCGACCTGGTGATGAACAAGCGCCAGAAGCTGCCGCACCACACCAACGGCATGCGCTTCACGGCCTACGATGCCGGCGGCGAGGTGATCGCCACGCGCGACTACTACTCCGTCGGCGGCGGCTTCGTGGTCAACCAGGACGAGGCCGCGGAGGACCGCATCGTCGCCGACACCACGCCGGTGCCGTTCCCGTTCCGCAGCGGCGACGAGCTGCTGGCGCAGGCCGAAGAACACGGCCTCAGCATCGCCCAGCTGATGATGGCCAACGAGCTCTGCTGGCGCAGCGAAGACGAGGTCCGCGCGGGCCTGCGCGAAATCCATGACGCGATGCAGTCCTGCATCCAGCGCGGCATCGCCAACGGCGGCACCCTGCCCGGCGGGCTGCGTGTTTCCCGACGCGCGCCGGCGTTGTACGCGGAACTGTCCGAGCGGCCCGAAGCCGGCATGCGCGATCCGCTGACCACGCTGGACTGGGTCAACCTGTACGCGCTGGCGGTGAACGAAGAGAACGCCGCCGGCGGCCGCGTGGTCACCGCGCCGACCAACGGCGCCGCCGGCATCCTGCCCTCGGTGATGCGCTACTACGAGCGCTTCTGCCCGGGCGCCAGCGAGCAGGGCATGTTCGACTACCTGCTCACCGCGGCCGCGGTCGGCATCCTCTACAAGGAAAACGCATCGATCTCCGGCGCCGAGGTCGGCTGCCAGGGCGAGGTCGGCGTGGCCTGCTCGATGGCCGCCGCCGGGCTGACCGCGGCGCTTGGCGGCACCCCGAGCCAGATCGAGAACGCGGCCGAGATCGGCATGGAGCACAACCTCGGCCTGACCTGCGATCCGATCGGCGGCCTGGTGCAGATCCCCTGCATCGAACGCAACGCCATGGGCGCGGTGAAGGCGATCAACGCCTCGCGCATGGCCATGCGCGGTGACGGCAAGCACAAGGTGTCGCTGGACGAAGTGATCAAGACCATGCGCGACACCGGCCGCGACATGCAGGACAAGTACAAGGAAACCTCGCGCGGCGGCCTGGCGGTCAACGTCATCGAGTGCTGAGGTTGGCGCTGGGCGTGCCGACTCAGCGATGGACGATCGCCAGCACGTCGTCCAGCAGTGCCGCCGCGGTGACGTCCGCACCCGCACCCGGCCCCCTGACCACCAGCGGCTGCTGGGCATAGCGGCAGCTGCCGATCGCGACGATGTTGTCGGTACCGCCCCCCGCGCACAGCGGGTGCGAGGCGGGAAGCGCATCCAGGCCCACCCGCGCTCCTTCGCCGTCGAAGCCGCCGACGAAGCGCAGCCGCGCGCCACCGGCACCGGCCTTCATGAGGCGATCGTGCAGCGGCGCGTCGAGCGAAGGCAGCAAGGCATCGACTTCGCCCGCCTCTGCCGACGCCAGCGCGTCGGTGAGCAGTGAATCGACCTGCACCTGCCCCGCCTCCAGCGCCAGCCCGGCCGCGCGCGCGAGGATCAGCAGCTTGCGGCGCACGTCCTCGCCCGAAAGGTCGGTGCGCGGGTCGGGTTCTGCATAGCCCAGGTCGCGCGCTTCGCGCACGAGGGCCGAGAACGGCCGCGATCCGTCATGGCGGTCGAACAGCCAGGCCAGGGAACCCGACAGCACGCCACTCACGGAGCAGATGCGGTCGCCGCCGGCCATCAGCTCGCGGATCGAGCGCAGCAGCGGCAATCCGGCGCCGACGGTGGCGCTGTCGCCGTAGCGCGCGCCGCCCTCCTCCTGCGCCTCCGCGATCGCCTGCGCCCGCACCAGCTCGCCGCCGTTGCCGAGCTTGTTGGCAGTGACCACGTGGATGCCGCGCGCCAGCCATTCGCTGTGCCAGCCGGCCACGCTGTCGCTGGCGGTGGCATCGACCACGACGTCGCCCGGGCGCAGGCCCTCGCTTTCCACCCAAGGCGCCCAGGTGTCGCGGCGCACCGGCGCGGCGGCATCGAGCTGGGCGAGCGCCTCCGACGGGCGCCCGCCGGCCTCGCGCAGCGCGCGCGTGTTCGACAGCCATGCGAACGCGGGAACCTCCACGCCCTGCGCGCGCAGGCGTTCGCAGCGCTCGACGAAGGCGCTGCCCACGGTGCCGGTACCCAGCAGGGCGAGGCGCGGCCCGGACCGCGGGACGCGCAGGGAGCGCCCCTGGGCACGGGCCGGCAGCGGAAGCCGGATGACGGCCGTCATTCGTCCACCCGCCGGCGCGCGACCGTGATCGGCACCACCTGCACGCGCTCCAGCGCCGCGGCGATATCGGCCTGCAGGTCGGCGCAGGACTCGATGCCGACCGACAGCCGCAGCAGCCCGTCGGGAATCCCGGCGCGCGCACGCGCCTCCGCCGTCATCGCCGCGTGGGTCATCGTGGCCGGATGCGCGACCAGGCTTTCCACGCCACCCAGCGATTCGGCCAGGGTGAAGAACCGCAGTCCATCGACGAAGGCGCGCACCGCGGCCTCGCCGCCGCACAGCTCGACGCTGAGCATCGCGCCAAAGCCCCGCTGCTGGCGCGCGGCCACGGCGTGCCCCGGATGCGCCTCCAGGCCCGGCCAATGGACCGTCGCCACCGCCGGGTGCGCGTCGAGCTGGTGCGCGACGGCTTCCGCATTTTCCTGGTGCACGCGCACGCGTGCATCGAGCGTGCGCAGGCCGCGCAGGGTGAGGAAGCTGTCGAATGGCGCGCCGGTGATGCCCAGCGCGTTCGCCCACCAGGTGAAGCGCTCGTGCAGCTCCGGCGTGGCCGCCACCACCGCACCGCCGACCACGTCGCTGTGGCCGTTGATGTACTTGGTGGTCGAATGCAGCACCGCGTCCGCGCCGAATTCGATCGGCCGCTGCAGCGCGGGCGACAGGAAGGTGTTGTCGACCGCGACCTGGGCGCCCGCGCGGTGCGCCGCCTCGATCACGAAGCGCAGGTCGGTGATCCGCAGCAGGGGGTTGGACGGGGTTTCGACCAGCACCAGTTTCGGCTGCGTGGCCAGCGCTTCGGCCAGCGCGCGCGGATCGGTGAGGTCGGCGGTGACGAGCTCGAAATGGCCCTTGCGCGCAAGCGCATCGAACAGCCGCCAGCTGCCGCCGTAGGCGTCGTGCGGCACCACCAGGCGATCGCCGGGTTCGAGCAGGGCGTGCAGCAGCAGGGTGATCGCCGCCATGCCGCTGGAGGTCACCACGCCGCCGGCGCCGCCTTCGAGGCTTGCCAGCGCCTCGCCGAGCAGGTCGCGCGTGGGATTGCCGCTGCGGGTGTAGTCGTAGTCGCGCTTGCCGCCGATACCGTCGAAGCTGAAGTTCGATGACAGCACCAGGGGCGGCACCACGGCGCCGAAAGCGTCGTCGCGGTCGATGCCCGCGCGCACCGCGCGGGTCGCGGCGGCAGCGCGGCCGGAATCATGCGCGCTCATGCCGCCACCTCCTCGCCGAGCGCCGTGCGCAGGATCGCGTCCACCCGGCCGTCATCCTTGAGAAAGGCGTCGTGGCCATGCGGCGAGCGCAGCACGCGCAGGCTGGCCGGGCCGCCCAGGCCTTCCACCAGCGCGACCGCTTCCGACAGCGGCACCAGCGGATCGCCCTCGACCGCGACCACCGTCGCCGGCGCCCGGACCGCTGCCGGATCCACCCGGTGCAGGTCGAGGGATTCCGACAGCCGCTGCCACGCCAGCACCGGCGTGCTTGCGACGAAGCGCGCACCGGCGGCATCGAGGTAGTCCTCTGCCGCGACCCGCACGCAGCCATTGACGACCTCGGCCGGCGCGGCGAAGCGTTCGGCGAAGCCGTCGCCGCTGCGGTAGCCGAGCATCGCGAACTGCCGCGCCAGCGACAGTCCCTGGTCCCCCGCGCACTGCAACTCGCCCAGCGCCACCGCCTTGCGCTGCAGCGCGCGCCAGGCCGCGGCCCAGGGATGCGCGCGGTGCGCACCGCTGACCGCCACCACCCGTTCCAGCCGCGCGCCGTGGCGCGTCGCGAACTGCAGCGCCACGGCTGCCCCGTAGGAGTAGCCGACGAAGGCATGCAGGCGCGCGATGCCCAGCGCATCGATCAGCACCGCCGCGGCATCGGCCTGGTCGGCGGTGTCGATCACCGCGTCGAGCGTGCCGTCGGCGCCAACGTGGTCGAAGGCGAGCAGCCGCAGCTGCGAGGGATCCAGCGCGCGGCCTCCGCCGACGATGGCTTCGGCCCAGCCTCGTTCGGAAAACGAGGCACTGGCAGCAAGATGGCGGCCGGCGGAGATCCCGCCCGAGACCAGCACCACCGGCGCGCCTTCCGGACCCGCCAGCTCCCAGGCCAGGCGCAGGCGGCGGGTGCCGGCATGGCGCATGGGCAGCACCACGTCGATGTCGCCGCGCACGGCGGGATGGCCCACGTGGGCGACGCTGGCAACGGCCCGCGGGTCGCAGGCGACGGGGAACGGTGCGGCAAGAGGGGCAACAGCGGCGGCGCGATCTTCGAGGCTCATGGCGATATCCGGGGAAGGGACAAGGCCATCGATGCCGCGGGGCATGCCGGAGGACGGGTATCGCCGCGCGAGCACGGCGATACGCGACGGACCGCCGCGAAGCGATCCGCAACCATCTTCCGGTGGACACACAGGTCCCCGCAGGACTTGGCACAGCGGACGGGGCTCGCGCCCCATCCAGTTGCCCCGGCTTCTTCGGGCCTGTCCCTCAGCCGGTCTCGATGGATGCGCGCAGCTTGGCAGGGCCCCGGAATCGTGTCAATCGCTTTATCGCGATGAAGCGATGACAAGAACCTTTCCCCCGCTGGCGGAGTGAGGGGTGCCGCATAATGCGCGCATGTCGAAGCCTATCCTTGCGGGCGCGTTCGCCCTCGTACTCGCCGCCTGCGCGAGCACTCCCCCAACATCGCATCAGGCAGCACCCGCAGCCGAGGCCTCCAGCCTGGTCGCCGAAGCCTGGATCTCGCCGGATGTGCGCGGCGAGGAGCTGGATTCCGTCGCTACCTGGGTGGGTGAAGACGGCCAGATCTGGCTGCTGGCCACCGGCAAGTCCACCCACCGCCTGTCGCTGTTCGACGGCGACACCGGCGAGCCGCTGCGCACCATCGGCACGCGCGGCAAGGCGCCGGGCGAATTCAAGCGCCCCAACGGCCTGACCGTATTCGGGGACCTGCTGTTCGTGGTCGAACGCGACAACCATCGCGTGCAATTGCTGTCGCTGCCCGACTTCGAGCCGCAAGCCATCTTCGGTGCCGACGAACTGCGCAGCCCCTATGGCATCTGGCTGCACGAATCCGCGCCCGGTGAGCTCGAGGCCTTCGTCACCGACAGCTTCATGTATGGCGAACGCCACGACGTGGTGCCGCCCGCGGAGGAACTCTCCCAGCGCGTGCGTCGCTACCGCCTGCGCTTTGACGAACAGGGCCACCTCGACGCCACCCACCTCGGCTCGTTCGGTGAAACCGGAGGACCGGCCCGCCTGAACATGGTCGAGTCCATCGCCGGCGACCCCGCCCACGACCGGCTGCTGGTCGCCGAAGAGGACCAGACCAGCCCGTCCAACCTGCACGTCTACGGCTTCGACGGACGCTGGACCGGCCGCAGCCTGCCCGAGGGCACCTTCACCGGCGAGGCCGAGGGCGTCGTGCTCTGGGCCTGCAGCGCCACCGGGGGCTATTGGCTGGCCGTCGACCAGCAGGCGCCGCTGACCTGGTTCCACCTGTTCGATCGCAGCGACCTGTCGCCCGTCGGCAGCTTCCACGGCGACGTCACCGCGCGCACCGACGGCATCGCCCTGCACGCGGCGGCCACGCCGCGCTTCCCGGGCGGCGTGCTGTACGCCGTCCATGACGACCGCGCGATTTCGGCTTTCGACCTGCGTGACATCGTCGACACGCTGGGCCTGGACCCCGCCTGCCTGCACTGACGATGCGCATGCGCGCCGCCGCCATCGTGCTTGCGTGGGTCACCGCCACCGGGATGGCGCACGCGCAGGACCCGCAGCGGCACGCGTACCAGGATCCCGCGCCGCTTGCGCGACTGGACATCGTCGATCGCGGCCAGGGCCCCGAGGCCTGGGCGCAGAACCTCCTCTCCGGGCCGATCGAAGTCGTGCTGCGCGCACGCGGAACAACGCCGGCGGCGCGCCCTGCACTGCCCGCGCGCGCCACGATCCCGGCGCTGGGCCGGGTCCTGGTCGCCCGCGTCGACCGCACCAACGCCGAGCTGCTGCTGGAGGTCGTCCCCGGACATGCAGGCGCGCGACCGCGCGACGTCGAATATGCCTGGCCGCTGGCCACCGGCACGCTGCGCATCGGCCAGGGCTGGGGCGGCGCTTTCAGCCACCGCGACGATGAAAACCGCCACGCCGTGGACTTCGCGGCCCCCGAGGGCACCCCCGTGCTGGCCGCGCGCGACGGCGTGGTGATGCAGGTCGAGGCGGGCTTCGCCGACGGCGGCCTGGACTCGCCCGACGACATCGACCGCGCCAACTTCATCCGCATCCTCCACGACGACGGCACCATGGCCGTCTACGCCCACCTGGCACCTGGCGGCGCGCAGGTCCGCCAGGGCGAGCGCGTGCGCCGCGGCCAGCGCATCGGCACCTCGGGCAGCACCGGCTACAGCGGCGGCCCGCACCTGCACTTCGTCGTCCAGGCCAACCGCGGCCTGCGCCTGGCGTCCCTGCCCTTCAAGATGTTCGGCCCGGGCGGGATCCTGCGCTTCAGCGAGGCTGCGGCGGGGGTGGAGTAGCAGGGCAAGAGCGTTTTTGCCACGGATTCACGCGGAGGACGCGGATGGGGCAGAAGCTTTTCAGCCGCGGATCTACGCGGATTACGCGGATCGGGCCGGGGCCAGCCGGATCGGCGCGCCCTGCCCCTTTTTCTCAGCTTGATCCGCGTGAATCCGCGCGGATCCGCGTCATCCGTGGCAAAAATGCTCTTGGGATCCCCATGGCCGCCGTATAATCACGGGTTCCCCGCAGACTCCCGGCGCCAGCAAGGCGCGTATCGCCATGCCTGACGTTGCCGCCGAAGCCGCCCGCCGCCGTACGTTCGCGATCATTTCGCATCCCGACGCCGGCAAGACCACCCTGACCGAGAAGCTGCTGCTGTTCGGCGGGGCGATCCAGATGGCCGGGTCGGTGAAGGGCCGCAAGGCCGCCCGCCATGCCACGTCCGACTGGATGAAGCTCGAGCAGGAGCGCGGCATCTCGGTCACCAGTTCGGTGATGCAGTTCCCCTACGAGGGCCGCGTCGTCAACCTGCTCGACACGCCTGGCCACGCCGACTTCGGCGAAGACACCTATCGCGTGCTGACCGCGGTGGACAGCGCGCTGATGGTGATCGACGTCGCCAAGGGCGTCGAGGAGCGCACCATCAAGCTCATGGAGGTCTGCCGCATGCGCGACACGCCGATCATGACCTTCATCAACAAGCTCGACCGCGAGGGCCGCGAACCGATCGAACTGCTCGACGAAGTCGAGAGCGTGCTCGGCATCCAGTGCGCGCCCGTGACCTGGCCCATTGGCATGGGCAAGCGCCTGAAGGGCGTGGTGCACCTCATCACGGGCGAAGTGCACCTGTACGAACAGGGCCGCAACTTCACCCGCCAGGATTCGACCATCTTCCCCTCGATCGACGATCCGGGCCTGGAGGCGCGCATCGGCGCCGACATGCTTGCCGGCCTGCGCGACGAACTGGAACTGGTCCAGGGCGCGAGCCATGCGTTCGATGCGCAGGAGTACCTGGCCGGCCGCCAGACGCCGGTGTTCTTCGGCTCCGCGGTCAACAACTTCGGCGTGCAGCCGCTGCTCGACTTCTTCGTCCGCCACGCGCCCCCGCCGCAGCCGCGCGCCACCACCGACCGTGTCGTCGCGCCCGCGGAGCCGAAGCTCACCGGTTTCGTGTTCAAGATCCAGGCCAACATGGATCCGCAGCACCGCGACCGCGTCGCCTTCATGCGCGTGTGCTCCGGCCGCTTCGAGGCCGGCATGAAAACCTTCCACGTGCGGACGGGCAAGGACATGAAGCTCGCCAACGCGCTGACCTTCATGGCCAGCGACCGCGAGATCGCCGCCGAGGCGTATCCGGGCGACGTGATCGGCATCCACAACCACGGCACGATCTCGATCGGCGACACCTTCACCGAGGGCGAACAGTTCGCCTTCACCGGCATCCCCAACTTCGCGCCCGAGCTGTTCCGGCGCGCGCGCCTGCGCGACCCGCTCAGGCTCAAGCAGCTGCAGAAGGGCCTGGCGCAGCTGTCGGAAGAAGGCGCGACCCAGTTCTTCCGGCCGCTGATGTCCAACGACCTGATCCTGGGCGCGGTTGGCGTGCTGCAGTTCGACGTCGCCGCCTACCGGCTCAAGGCCGAGTACGGCGTGGACGCCATCTTCGAGCCCGTCGGCGTGGTCACCACGCGCTGGGTGCACTGCGACAGCGAGCGCAAACTGGAAGAGTTCCGCGAGAAGAACGCGACCAACCTCGGCATCGACGCCGCCGGCGAACTGGTCTACCTGGCGCCCACCCGCGTCAACCTGCAGCTGGCCCAGGAACGCTGGCCCGACGTGCGCTTCGACGCCACCCGCGAACAAGCCCACGCCTAAGTCACCGGCTGAGCACCAGCCCCCTTGACGCCGGGACTTTACGGGGAAGCCGGGACTGCACGCGCCGGGGTGGGGAGGCGGAAGAGCGATTTTCACCACGGATGACGCGGATCTGCGCGGGTCTACGCGGATCAAGCCAAGGCCTAGAGTTGCTCCTTGCCTTGGTCCACTCCCCTCCGCGAGTTGCAGCAGATGCGCCCCGGCCAGATCCGCGTGATCCGCGCGAATCCGTGGCCAACACACCCACGCATGGCATGATCGGCCCGGCTCCTCCCCCCGGGATTCCACCGTGTCGACCATGAGCCTGCGCCAGAAGCGCGAAGAACTGGCCAGCGCCCTGACGCACGGCCTTGGCGCGACCGCCGCGCTCGCCGGCGGCGCGGTCCTGATCACCCTGGCGGCGCTGCACGGCAACGGCTGGCAGCTGGGCGCGGCGATCGTGTTCGGCGTGTCCCTGCTCCTGCTCTATCTTGCTTCCACCCTGTACCACTCCTTCCAGCACCCGGTGCTCAAGGGCCGCCTGAAGGTCTTCGACCACTGCGCGATCTACCTGCTGATCGCGGGCACCTACACCCCCTTCACCCTGATCGGCCTCCGCGGCCCATGGGGGTGGAGCCTGTTCGCCGCGATCTGGACGCTGGCGCTGGCCGGCGTGGTGTTCAAGCTGTTCTACACCGGCCGCTTCAAGCGCCTGTCCACCCTGGTCTACGTGGCCATGGGCTGGCTGGTGCTGGTGGCGATCAAGCCGGTGCTGGCCGCGCTCGACGCCTGGACATTCGGCTGGCTCGTCGCCGGCGGCGTGTTCTATACCCTGGGCACGGTCTTCTACCACCGTGAATCGATCCCGTACTCGCACGCGATCTGGCACCTGTTCTGCATCGCCGGCAGCGTCTGCCATTACGTCGCGGTGATGGCGCAGGTCACGCTGCCCGCCTGAACGCCATCGAACGCATTCACTGTGGTTTGACCGCGCCCGGCAGAGGCTGGACATCGCACCCGCACCCGGAGCCGGCGCATGCCGACGGATGTCCCGCCGCAGGACACGCCCTATCGCAGGGCCCGCATCGCCGTCCACGCCCATCCCTGGCGGACGGCCGTGGCCATCGTCGCCGTGGCATTGCTCGCGCTGGTGCTGCTCTGGGACTGGAACTGGTTCAAGGGTCCGGTCGAACGCGTCGTCACCGCCCGCACCGGCCGCAGCTTCGACATCGGCGGCAACCTCGACGTCGACCTGGGGCGCACCGCGGTGATCCGCGCCGACCGGTTGACGCTCGGCAATGCCGACTGGTCCGACACACCGGAGATGGCCAGCGCCGACGCGCTCGAACTGCATGTCCGACTGTTCCCGCTGCTGGTCGGCCGCATCCACATCCCCAGGCTGCGCCTGTCCAGTCCCGACGCGCTGCTGGAAACCGGCGATGACGGCGGCAACTGGCGTTTCGACGACATGTCGGGTGATGGCGATGGACCGCGCATCGACCACCTCCAGGTCGACAAGGGCCACCTTCGCTTCGTCGATGCCGCGAACCGGACCGACGTGAACATTTCGGTGGCCAGCGCGGACGCCGACGACCCGTCGCTGCGTCCGCTTGCGCTCAGCGGCGACGGCCACTGGCGCGGCGAATCCTTCAAGGTGTCCGGTGCCGTGGCCTCGCCGCTGGAGTTGCGCGACACCCGGACGCCCTATGCGATCAACCTGAAGGCGTCCGCCGGCAGCACCCATGCGCACGCCCGCGGCGCCATCACCCGGCTGCTCGGACTGTCGGCCTTCGACCTGCAGATGGCGCTGTCCGGCAAGGACCTCGAGAATCTGTATCCACTGCTCGGGATCGCGATGCCGCATACACCGCCCTACGCGCTCGACGGCCGTCTTGTCCGCGACGGCGCGGTGTGGCGCTATGAAGGCTTCAGCGGCACGGTGGGTGACAGCGACCTCGGCGGCACGGCCAAGGTCACCACCGACCGCGAACGGATGCTGTTCGAGGGCGACCTGCATTCCGAGCTGCTCGACTTCGACGACCTCGCCGGCTTTGTCGGCGCCGCACCCGACAGCGGCGCCGGCGAGACCGGCAACGCCGAACTCGAAGCCGAAGCCGGCGAGCGCGCCGCCGCGGGCCGCCTGCTGCCGGACACGCCCTACGACCTGCACAAGCTGCGCACCATGGATGCCGACGTGCGCTGGAAGGCGCAGCGCATCGAAGCCCCGGGCTGGCCGCTGGACGACATGGACGCGCACGTCATGCTCGAGGCCGGCCTGCTGCGACTGGATCCGCTGGACTTCGGCGTGGCCGGCGGCCGCCTGCGGTCCACGATCCGCATGGACGCGCGCCAGGAAGCGATCCGCACCGATGCCGCCATCCGCGTGCGCGGTCTCGCGCTCGGCCGGCTGTTTCCCGACTCGGCACTGGTTGAGGACGCGGTCGGGAAGATCAGCGGCGACATCGACATCGCCGGCAGCGGCAATTCGATCGCACGCATGCTCGGCAGTGCCGACGGCGAGGCCGTGCTCGGCATGGGCCGCGGCGAGATCAGCAACCTGCTGCTCGAACTCGCCGGGCTGGATGTCTACGAAGCGCTGAAGTTCCTGATCGGCAAGGATCGCAAGGTCGCGATCCACTGTGCGTTCGGCGACTTCGTGATCGAGGATGGCCTGATGACCGCGCGCGCGCTCGCCTTCGACACGTCCGACACGATCATCGTCGGCGAGGGCACGGTCGACCTTGGCGAGGAACAGCTGGACCTGGTGCTCAAGCCACGACCCAAGGACCGCAGCATCCTCGCGCTGCGCTCGCCGCTGGTGGTCGACGGCAGCTTCCGTGATCCGGGATTCCGTCCGGACATGGGACGCCTGGGCCTGCGCGGTGCGATCGCGCTGACGCTGGCCAGCATCGCGCCGCCGGCGGCGTTGCTGGCAACGCTGGAACTGGGACCGGGCGAGGACAGCGACTGCGGTGGGCAGTACGCCCACTAGCGCAGCAGAACAGGCTCAGGACGTGATGTAGCGCTGCAGCTGATCGAGCTCGTACTGCTGCTCTTCGATCACCGCCTTGACCAGGTCGCCGATCGACACCAGGCCGACCACTTCGCCGTCCACGACCACCGGCAGGTGCCGGACCCGCCGCTCGGTGACCAGCTGCATGCAGGCCGGCGCGGCGTCGTCCAGGCCGACGGTGACGATGTCGGCGGTCATGATGTCGCGCACCGGGGTTTCCCTCGAAGAACGCCCGGCGAGCACGATCTTCCGCGCGTAGTCGCGTTCGGACACCATGCCGGCGAGCCGGCCTCCGGGTTCAAGCACCACCAGCGCACCGATGCCCTTCTCGGCCATCAACCGGATGGCGTCGATCACCGCCGCATCCGGGCTGATCGCGTGGACCTCAGGACCCTTGGACTCCAGCAGCTGCCTCACCGTGCGCATCGCGGCCTCGCTCGATCATGGGTGGCATGGCCGAGCATACCCCTTCGGCCGGCGACCAGGTGTCGACCAGGTACAGCGGCCGCTGCTTGGACTCTTCGTAAAGCCGGCCGAGGTATTCACCGATCAGCCCGAGCGCCGTCAGCTGCACGCCGCCCAGGAACAGGATCACCGCCATCATCGTCGGCCAGCCGGCGACCGGGTCACTCCAGAACAAGGCCTTGATGATGATCCACAGGCCGTAGCCGAAGGCCACCAGCGCGGTGGCGACGCCGAGGTAGGTCGCCAGCCGCAGCGGCGCGGTCGAGAAGCTGGTGATGCCTTCGAGCGCGAAGTTCCACAGCCGCCATGCGTTGAACTTGCTGTTGCCGGCCAGCCGCGGCTCGCGCCGGTAGGGAATGCTCACGCGGTTGAAGCCGATCCAGCCGAACAGGCCCTTCATGAAGCGGTGACGCTCTCGCAGTTCGCGCAGGGCGGCCAGCGCACGCGGCGACAGCAGGCGGAAATCGCCGGTGTCGGTGGGCATGGGTGTTTTCGACAGGCGCTGCATCACCCGGTAGAAGGCGTGCGCGGACGCGCGCTTGAACCAGCCCTCGCCCTCGCGCGCCAGGCGCGTGCCGTGGACGTCGTCATACCCCTCGCGCCAGCGCGCGACGAACTCCGGGATCAGCTCCGGCGGATCCTGGCCGTCGGCATCCAGGATCAGCGCGGCGCCGTCCAGCACCCGGTCCAGGCCCGCGGTCAGCGCCGCCTCCTTGCCGAAGTTGCGCGACAGGCGCAGCAGCGACACCCGCGGGTCGGTCGCGGCCAGGTCCCGCAGCAAGCCCCAGGTGCCGTCGGTACTGCCGTCGTCGACGTAGAGCACGCCGCCATCCACGCCGTCGTCGTCGGCCAGTCCGGCCAGCACGGCGGCCAGGCGGCGATGCAGCTCCGGCAGCGACTGGTCCTCGTTGAAGGCCGCCACCACCACGGTCAGTCTGTCGCGTGTCATGCCGTCATCGTAGCGCGGGCGGGCCATGCGCCGCGGCATCATTCCAGCCGCTCCAGCCAGGCCTCGCCGCCAAGGTTGCGCATGTTGCGCTCGATCCACTGCGTGCGCCGCTGCACCCAGGGCCCGGGGCGGTGCGCGCTGTAGCGTCGCGGGCTCGGCAGCACCGCGGCCAGGCGCGCGCTCTGGCTGTTCGACAGGGCGTCCGCGTCCTTGCCCCAGTAACTGCGCGCCGCCGCCTGCGCACCGTAGATGCCGTCACCGAACTCGGCCACGTTGACGTAGACCTCGAGGATGCGCTGCTTCGGCCACAGCAGCTCGATCCACAGCGTGTACCAGGCCTCGGCGCCCTTGCGCACCCAGCTGCGGCCGCCCCAGAGGAACAGGTTCTTCGCCAGCTGCTGGCTGATCGTGCTGCCGCCGCGAATGCGCCCGCCGTCGGCGTTGCTCTCCAGCGCATGCTCGATCGCCGCGAGGTCGAAGCCGCGGTGGCTGGCGAAGTTCTGGTCCTCGGCCGCCACCGCTGCCAGCGGCAGCGAAGGCGCGATCCGGTCCAGGTCGCGCCAGTCGTAGGCGATACGGAAACCGGTGTCGCCGCCACGCAGCGCCTCGAACTGGCGGATGGCCATGAACGAAGAGAACGGCGGGTCGACGAAGCGCAGCACCAGCACCTGCGCGATGCTCAGCAACGCGAGCAGCAGCGGCAGCTTCCACAGCCAGTGCCAGCGGCTGCGCCGACGCCGGGGCGCCGGGGACGATGCCGGCTCCACGTCCTTGTTCCTGCCACGCGCCATCCCCATCTCCACCGTTCGCCCACGCGCGGGCCGATGCGACGATTATCCAGCCGCCGGCCCCCGCCACAATCGCACCGGATCCCGAATGACCGCTTCCATCGAAAGCCGTGACCACCTGAGCCGCTTCCTGCTGCCGCACGCCGGCGTGCGCGGCGTGCACGTGCACCTGGGCGAAACCTGGCGCCGCATCGCCTCCAGCGACGACTACCCGCCGGTGGTGCGCGGCCTGCTCGGCGAGGCCGCGGTGGCCTCGGCGCTGTTCACCGGCCACGTCAAGGTGGACGGCCGGCTGTCGGTGCAGCTGCGCGGCGAGGGCGCACTGCGCACCCTGTTCGCCGAATGCACCGCGGCCGGCACCCTGCGCGGCCTGGCGCGCATGGCCGAGGACGCTGGCGACATCGGCGGGCTCGAGGACCTCGGCAACGATGCCCTGCTCGCCATCACCATCGAAAACCCCGGCATCGGCAGCCGCGACGCCGCCCGCTACCAGGGCCTGGTACCTCTGGACGCCCCCGTCCTGGCGGAGGCCTTCGAAGGCTACTTCACGCGATCCGAGCAATTGCCCACGCGGATCCTGCTGGCTGCCGGCACCGACCACGCTACCGGCCTCATGCTGCAGAAGCTCCCCGCCGACGGTGGCGACGACGATGGCTGGAACCGCGCCAGCGCGCTGTTCTCGACCCTGGATACCACCGAATTGCTGGCCACGCCGGGCCCCACGCTGCTGCACCGCCTGTTCCACGAGGAGGCGCCGGAGCTGGTCGGCGGTCGCCCCCTGGCCTTCGCCTGTTCATGTTCGCGTGGCCGGGTGGAAGCGATGCTGGCCGCGCTGGGCCGGGAGGAGGCGGAAGCCGCGTTGATGGAAGGGACGGCCACGGTGCGATGCGAGTTCTGCGGCCAGGGCTATTTGTTCGATGCAGAGGCCATACACAATCTCTTCACCTCGGCCCAGCGCCCAATGGAACCCCCTGCAGGACTGCAGTGAACGCCGAGGGGATTGTTAAGGAATTATAAATCGACTAGAGTCGAAGTCATGATCGGGGCGGAACTTCCGCCTCAACCTGGGGGTCTATCGGCACGTCATGAAGTCGCGCCTTGCACAACTGTCCCTGACGCTTGCCCTCGCCCTCGGCGTGGCAACGGGCGCGCATGCGCAGGCGTTGCAGGGCGGCAAGCGCGACCAGGCCGTGCTGCCGGTGTGGAACCAGTCCAGCGGCAAGATCGAGGCCCTGCTCCTGCTTGAACCGGCCAACCCCGGCGCCGCTTCGGGCTTCGGCGACAACGCGCTCGATGCCGCCTTCGGGATCGACGCCGGCAACTCCCTGGGCGTGTTCTGCGACCGCCAGTCCGGCCTGGCCAGTGCCCTGGGCAACCTCGCCAACAACTGCATGCTTGCCAGCTTCGAAGACGATGGCGGCACGCATGCCAGCGGCACGGCGGCCTTCAAGGCCGGCCGGAACACCCGGCTGGGCCTCAGCGCCGGCAGCGGCAGCGGCACGCTCCCCGCCTGGCTGACCCCTGGTTCCCGCGGCGCGGGTGCCACGGTCGACCTCAACGACCTGACCGTGTTCGCGCAGCACAACATCGGCCGCGAGGGCGTGGTCGCCATTGCCGGCACCGTGGCCAAGGCCACGCTGATGACCCCCGCCGAGGCCACCAACCTCGGCATCGGCGATGCCTGGACTTCGCACACCCTGTCGATCGGCGGCGGCTATGGCCGCTTCGGTGCCAGCATCGTCGGCCAGGTCGTCGAGACCCCCGGCCAGCCCAAGTGGGAAGGCCTTGGACTCGGCCTGACCTGGCGCACGCCCTGGAGCGGACAGCTCACCGTGGGCGCCGACAATCTCGTCACCAAGGGCCGAAATCCGTTCGCGCCCAGCCTCAATGGCCGCAACGACGAAGGTACCGTGCCTTACATCCGGTACGAGCAGGACCTCTAAGTCCTTGATTCATCCGGATTTCTTTCACGGAATCCGCGATTATTAACAACACTTTAATTTTTGCTCCGGCAGGGCTACTATCGGCATCGGCTTGCCGGGCTTGGCGTCGATCTTGACTTCACCGGTGAGCTCCCATGGGATTTACCCAAGACTCATTTGGAGAGAGAAGAGATGACCGTCAAGACCACCAAGCTCCGCGACGCGATCACTTTCGCGCTCGTGTCCGGTGCGACCGCCCTCGCCGGTACCGGCGTCGCGTTCGCGCAGGACAGCTCGGAACAGCAAGCCACCACCCTCGATCGCATCGAGGTGACCGGCTCGCGCATCAAGCGCGCTGAAATCGAAGGCCCGAACCCGATCACCGTCATCAGCCGTGCCGACATGGACGCCGCTGGCGAGATCTCGGTCGCCGACTTCCTGCGCAACTCCGTCTACAACTCGTTCGGCTCCACCCGCGAGGCTTCGGGCTCGTCGACCGGTTCGCAGGCCACCATCAGCCTGCGCGGCCTCGGCTCGTCCTACACCCTGGTGCTGCTGGACGGCCGTCGCATGACGACCTCGGGCGCGCTGAACGGCGCCGCCGCCAACATCAACATGATCCCGACCTCGGCGGTCGAGCGCATCGAAATCCTGCGTGAAGGCGCGGGCGCGGTGTACGGCTCCGACGCGATCGGCGGCGTGGTCAACGTGATCCTGCGCAAGGATTACGAAGGCATGACCATCTCCGGCGGCGTCGAAAGCCCGAAGGTCGGCCCGAACGGCAACTACGCCAGCGTGGCCGGCGGCATCAGCTCCGACCGCGGCAACGTCACTTTCGTTCTGGACCACATGGAACGCGAGATGATGTACAACCGCGACATCAAGGGCATCGTCACCGGGGCCGGCCTGGCCTGGGGCCTGAGCACCTTCAACTCCGCGGCCAACATCTTCATCCCCGGCCGTGGCATCGTCTCCGCCCCGAACTGCGACTCGTTCGAGAACAGTGTCATGCAGGCGAACGGCACCTGCGGCTTCGACCACGGCGCCACCTCGGCCAACGAGTCGTCGATGAACCGCAATGCCATGCTGCTGAACGGCAACTACGACATCACCGACAACACCTCGCTGTTCTTCCGCGCGCTGGCGTCGAACACCGACAGCCTGGGCGTGTACGCCTCGGCGCCGGTCGACACCTTCCCGACCATCTCCGCGGACAATCCGCACAACCCGCACGGCGCCGACGGCACCCTGTATTACCGCTTCACCCCGCTCGGCACCCGCGACTCGCTGCGCGCTGACACCTTCCGCGAGTACAGCGTCGGCCTGCGCGGCATCGTCGACATGTTCGGCGGCGCCGACTGGCAGCTCACGGCTGGCCACGGCGAGTCCAACCAGTCGTCGGTGAACTACAACTACGGCATCGGCAGCGTCCTGCAGGAGCTGATCGACTCCGGCGACTACAACCCCTTCATCCCCACCCATCCGAGCGTCACCGCCGCGGCTCCGCTGGTCGGCCACACCGTGTACGTGGAGTCCAAGCAGCGCACCTTCACCGTCGACGGCAACATCGGTTTCGACCTGTTCGACATCGGCGACCGCCCGGTCGGCTTCGTCACCGGCTTCGAATACCGCGACGACCGCTTCCTGCAGCTCTATGACGCACAGAGTGCCGCCGGCAACGTCTTCGGTTCGGCGGGTGCCCCGGGTGGTGGCGAGCGCGCTTATTACGCCGCCTACTTCGAGTCGCTGTTCCCGATCCTCGACACCTTCAGCGTGACGCTGGCCGGCCGCTACGACAGCTACAACGACGTCGGCAGCAAGTTCTCGCCGCGCGTGTCGATGGAGTTCCGCCCGATCGACAGCCTGCTGGTCCGTGGCTCGTGGGGCAAGGGCTTCAAGGCCCCGAGCATGGCCAACCTGTACGGTGCGTCGTCCACGACCAACCTCAACAGCCCGCCCGTGCCGTCTGCCGGCCTCGCCGGTGGCGACGCCCTGGCCTGCGCCGCGCTCCGCACCGCACGTACGAACACGGGCGACGCGACCTACAACCCCTACCCGGTCGATCCCTGCCTGACCGAGGGCCAGTACCAGTGGCTGGTCACTTCCAACTCGAACCTGAAGCCGGAAGAGTCGAAGAACTGGGGCCTGGGCGTGGTGTGGAGCCCGACCGACGCGATGTCGTTCGCGCTCGACTACTACGACATCGAGCTGGAGAACGTGATCTCCAACGTGCCGCGCGCGCTGGCGTTCCAGTTCGGCGACGAGGGCCGTCCGAGCTATGGCGTGACCCGTACCCCTGGCTTCCTGGCGCCCGACGGCACCACCATGATGCCGGGCGTGCCGCAGCAGATCCTGCTGCCGATCGACAACGGTGCGCTGCAGACCGTCCGCGGCATCGACCTCGAGGCCAGCTACCGCCTCGACACCGAAGCCATGGGCACGTTCAATACCCGCCTTGCCGTGTCGCACATGCTGGAGTACAACTTCACCCCGATCCTGTCCCCGACGCAGGAGCAGATCGGCGATCCCGGCCAGCCCGAGAACCGCGCGCAGCTTTCGCTGGGCTGGGATTCGGGTGACTGGTCGGCCGTCGCCATCGGCAACTACATCGGCGACAGCGGTGAAATCACCACCAACGCTGCCGGCGCCCGAGTCAACCGCCGCCTGCCGTCGTGGACGACCTGGGACCTGCAGGGCAGCGTGAAGCTGCCGTGGAACGCCAAGGTGGCCATGGGCGTCCGCAACGTCGGCAACAAGATGCCTCCGTTCAACGCCTCGCTGTATGGCTTCCCGTACTACGACAACACGCTGTACAACATCTGGGGTCGCACCCCCTACATCCGCTACGAGCAGAACTTCTGATCCAGCGGTAATTGCGTAACATTGGACGGCCCGCATTGCGGGCCGTCTTTTTTTGGAGCAGGGGATGGACCGACCCGATCCTCCGTGGGCACCGCATCCGGATCCCGCCGTCGAGGCACGCCTCGCCCGCGCCGATCCGGCGATGCTGGGCGCACTGCTGGCCGATCCAGCCCTGCGCAACGATCCCTATGCCCGGCTGCGGGCACTCGACCGCATGCACGGCGCAGCAGCGCCGAACCCGCAGGTACTCGGCGCCTGGCTGCAGGCCATGCTGCTCGGCAACCGGCCCCAGCGCGCATGGCGGGTGACCGGCGGCTGGCCGATCGGCGCCGCCACGCCCCCCGACGTCCAACTCCTGGCCGCCCAGGTCGCGCAGGCCGTCGGCCGCGGCGACGAGGCCCGCGCACGCTTCCGGGAAGTCATCGGGCGCCATCCCCACTGGGTCGATGCCCTGCAGAAGTACGCCGAATTCGAAGCCCCCGGCGCCATGCCGGACCATGCGGTGCAGGCGCTGGAGCGCATCCTCGCCGCGGGTGCCACCGACTACGACCGCGAGAAGGCCGGCTTCGCACTGGCGCGCGCCGTTGCGCCGCGGGATCCGCAGCGCGCGTTCGCGCTGGCCGCCGCGGCGCAGGCGCGGAAGCGCGGCCGCATCGGCCCCTGGGATCGTGCCGCATTCGAGGCACGACTCGCCCACGACCGCAGCCTGGCGCCGTTGCCCGACCGGGGCAGGCCCTGCAGCGAAGTCTTCATCGTCGGCCTTCCCCGCAGCGGGACCACCCTGCTTGCCAGCCTGCTGGGCGCGCACCCGTCGATCGCCAACGTCGGCGAACAGGGCCTGCTGCCCGCGCTCGCCGCCGACCCGCCCCCCGCCCGCAGCGGCGCCCATGCCCGTGACTGGTACCGCGCCGCGCTCGCCGATCTTGCGGACGGCGCACCCGTGGTGGTCGACAAGCTTCCCGGAAACGCGGAACACGCCGGTCACGCGCTCGCCCGCTTCCCGGACGCCCTCGTCGTGCACCTTGAGCGCGGGCTGGATGACTGCGCGACCTCCATACACATGCACGACTTCGAGTCGGGCAGCGCCTACGCCTGCGAAGGCGCCGACCTCGGCCACTATGCGGGCGCCATCGCCAGCCACCTTCGCGGCCTGCGCGAACGCAGCCCCACGCGCGTGCTGCACCTGCGCTTCGAAGACCTCGCACGCGCGCCCGAGGCCAGCCTGCGACCCCTGTTGTCACGCCTGGGCCTCGACTGGGATCCGTCGATCCCCGAGTTCTGGCGCCAGGACGTGCAGACCGCGACCTACAGCGAAGCCCAGGTGCGCGAGCCGGTGCACACCCGCTCCATCGGAAGCGCCCGGCGCTTCCTTCCCGCATCCGCCATCTTCCTGGCCGCAGTCCGGGGAGCGGCGGCGAAATGGCATCATTCCGTATCCCGGCAACCCGAGTCCCCTTCGCCATGACGCAGACCGACGAAGTCCAGGCTACCGTGCACCCGCTGTATGCCGTGCCCCTGCTGCAGGCGCAGATACCCGGGGCGGAGGCGCTGAACGCCGGCCTGCGGGAGCTGTTCCTCGGACTCGAGGCCGAAGGCGATCGCCATCGCGACATCCAGGCGCGCGACACCCAGCACGGAATCTTCGAGAGCAACTTCTACCTGCACCGCCGGCCCGAGGCCCCGGTGCGGGCGCTGTTCTCCCACATCGACTCGCTGCTCGACAACTTCGTCCGCGGCATCAGCGGTTTCGACGACGCGCAGATGGACAACATCGAGGTCGACATGCACAGCTGGTTCCACGTCACCCGCCGCGGTGGCTTCCAGTCGGTGCACAACCATCCCAACGCCAGCTGGTCGGCGATCTATTGCGTGGACCCGGGCGACGCCAGCGAACCCCAGAGTGGCCTGGTGCGTTTCCACGATCCCCGGGTGGGCAGCGACATGTACCGCGACCCGGCCAACGAGCACCTGCAGATCCCCTATCGCATCGGTGCCTGGCAGCTCAAGCACAAGGCCGGGCAGTTGATCGCGTTCCCCTCCTACCTGCTGCACGAGGTGTTCCCATACACCGGCGAGCGCCCGCGCATCGTCGTCGCGCTCAATGCCTGGTGCCGCTGGAAGAAGCCGCCGGCATGAGCGGCAGCGGTGTACCGGTGGACCCGGGGGCGGGCAGCCCTGCGCAGGCCGCGCCGTGGACGCGCCTGTGGCGCAGCGGCGTGCTGCATTCCTGCTCGACCGCCATGGACGGGAACTACGAGGGTCCGGTCCGCGCGTTCTGGGCGGCGCAGTTCGGTCGGCTCGCCAACGGCAGCGTGATGGTCGACATCGGCACCGGCAACGGAGCCCTGGCGCTGCTGGCCGTGGAAGCGGCGCGGGCGCGCGGCATCGGCTTCGACGTGCACGGCGTGGACCTTGCGGACATCACGCCTGGTGACGCCATCGAAGCCGGGGCAGGCGCCTTCGCCGACATCCGCTTCCATCCGCGCACCTCGTTTACCGCCCTGCCCTTCGCCGACGGCGGCGTGGATCTCCTGTGTTCGCAGTTCGCGTTCGAATACGCGCCGCGGGATGCCGCGGCCGCCGAAGCCCTGCGCGTGATCGGCCGGCGCGGCGGCGTGGCGATGGTGCTGCATTCCACCGACAGCCTCATCGCGCGCACCTCCGCCGGGCGGCTGCCGTGGTTCGGCCACGTCCTGCGCGACAGTCCCCTGCTGCCTGCCGCCGCGGCGATGCTGGAGGTGCTCGCCGGGGCCCGCACGCCCGCCGCGCGCGCGGCGCTGGCCGCGAGCCCGGGCGCCGAGGCGGCGCGCAAGGCGTTCAACGACGCCGCCGCGGCGCTGCTGGCCCGCGCCGCCGAACCCGGCGCCGCCGACGTGGTGGAGCGCAGCACCCGCGCGATCTCGCATGCGCTGAGGACCGCCGGCGCGGATCCGGACGGCGCGCGCGGGCAACTCGCTTCGCTCCGCCAATGGCTCGACGACGAGGAAGCGCGCCTGCTGCAGCTGCGCGCTTCGCTGCTCGACGACGAGGCGCTGGCCGGGCTTGCCGGATGCTTCCGCACCGCGGGCCACGATGTGGCCTGCGGGGAACTGGCGCAGCGGCCGGACGCCAAGCTCGGCTGGACGCTGGAGGTTGCCGCGCGTGGATGAGGCCGGCGCGGCCCGCCGCCTGCACCAGGCCGGCGACCTCGACGGCGCCGAGCGCCACTACATGCGGGCGCTGGCCGCGGCCCCCGGCGACCAGCCGCTGCGCCGCGACCTTGCCGCCCTGTTGCTGCAGCGCGCACGCCCGCGCGAGGCGATTCCACTGCTGCGCGAGGTGCTGTCCGCGGGCGCGCGCGATGCGCAGGCGGCGACAATGCTGGCCTTCGCGCTGCGTGGCCTGGGCGACGTCGCCGCTGCACGTGACGCCGCATCCACAGCGCTCGCTATCGAACCGCGCGATCCGCTGGCCCTGCTCGCCGCCGGAAGCCTGGCCGTGATCGCCGGCGACGCCACCTCGGCCGAGCCCTGGCTGCGGGCCGCTGTGGCCATCGAGCCGCGCCTGTTCGAAGCCTGGCACTACCTCGGCGAAGCGCTGCAGGCCCGGTGCCGCTGGCAGGAAGCCACCGCCGCCTACCGCCAGGCCATGGCCGGGCATCCGGGCGAAGCCATGAACGTCGGCATCTGCGCCGAGCGCGCCGGCGACCTCACCGTGGCGCGGGACGCCTACCTGCAGGCCCATGCCGCCGCCCCCGGGCGCGCCGACGTGCTGGTGCGCCTGGCGCAGGTCGAAGCCATGGCCTGCCGCTTCGACGACAGCCGCGCCCACGCCGCCATGGCCGATGCGCTCCTGGCGGCCGGCACCATCGGCGATGACGACCGGCCGGAGCCGTTCCCGATGTCCTGGCTGGAAACCGGCGACGTCGCCACCGCGCAGGTGCTCGAACGCCAGGTGCGCCGCATCCTCGCCCGTGCGCGCGCGCTGCCGCGGCTGCCGCCGCCAACGCACGCGGTCGGCGGCGGGAGCATCCGCATCGGCTACCTGTCCGCCGACTTCGGCCGGCACGCCGTTGGAACCCTGCTCGCGGGGCATTTCGCCGCCCACGACCGCACGCGTTTCCAGGTCCACGCCTATTCGCTGCGCCACCACGACGATGACGTTGCCACCGCCATCCGCGCGGGCTGCGATAGTTTCATCGACTGCGAGGCGATGGCCAGCGACGCCATCGCCCGCCGCATCCGCGACGACGGCATCGACGTGCTGTTCGACCTCGGCGGCTATACCGCCGGCGCACGCCCCGAAGTGCTGGCACTGCGACCCTGTGCACTCCAGCTTGGCTGGCTGGGTTTCATCCATGGCCACCAGGCGCCGTGGCTGGACGGCATCGTGCTCGACCGCCACGTGCAGCCCGTCGATGCCGCCTGGCCCTGGTCGGACGCAGCGCTGCGCCTGGACACCCTGATGCTGCCCGCCTGCGCGATGCCGAGCGGGCGCCCGGATCGTGCCGGCCTCGGCCTGCCGGAGGGCGTGCCGCTGCTGGCCAGCTTCAACAACAGCTACAAGTTGGACGATGCGCTCGTCGACGCCTGGGTGCGCATCCTGCAGCGCGCGCCACGCGCGCACCTCCTGGTGTACCTGCCCGAGGCGGCGCGCAGCGGGTTCCTCGCGGCCTGGACGCGGCACGGTGGTGATCCCGCGCGCCTGCATCCCTGCGGGCACCTGCCGGCCGAGCGCCAGGCCGACCGCGCCGCGAGCTGCGACCTCTTCCTCGATGCCTTCCGCTACCAGGCCGGCGCCACCGGCATCGCCGCCGCGGCCGCGGGGCTGCCGCTGCTCTCACGCCGCGGCGACAGCCCGCTCGCGCGACTCGGCTCCGGCCTGAACGGCTTCCTCGGCATGGAGGACCTGGTGTGCACCGACGCCGACGCCTACGTCGCGCGCGCAGTGGCGCTGGCCAGTGATCCCGTCGCGCTTGCCGAGCTTCGCGCCCGCACCACCGCCGCCGTGGCACGCAGCCGCCTGCTCGACCCGCGCCGCGCGGCGGCGGCGATCGAAGACCTGGCGGTGGAGCAGCTGGCCGCGCGGCGGGGGCCGCACGCGACGACTTGAAATCAGCGCGCCTGCGCTCCCATGATGCATGGGCTTTGACGTGCAGCGGAGCGCATGAACAGCACCCCGGATACCGCGATACTCGATGCCCGCGCCGCGCTGCGCCGCAACGATGACCTGGCCGCGGTCGCCATCCTCGATGCCGCGCTGGCGGTGCACGCGGGCAACGCGTCCGTGCTGGCGCTGCGCGGTGCGGCCCATGCCCGCGGCAGCCGCTTCGAGGCGGCGATCGCGGACTTCACCGCCGCGCTCGGTCCGCGCGCCGACAACCCCGCGCTGCTGTTCAACCGCGCGCTCGCCCTGAACGCCTGCGAACGCGCCGAAGACGCGCTGGCGGACTTCACCGCGCTCCTGCGCATCGATCCGGCGGCCACCGAAGCCTCGGCGAACGCCGGCGTGATCCTGCAGCGCCTGGGGCGCCACGGCGAAGCCATTCCCTACCTCGAGCGCGCCCGCGCCGCGGCCCCGCACGACCCGCGCATCCTGCGCAGCCTCGGCAATGCGCTGCATGGCAGCGGGCGTCGCGACGAAGGCCTGGCCCTGCTCGCCGAATCCGAACGCCGCGCGCCCGCCGATCCCGCGGCGCTGACCGACCATGCCGTCGCCCTGCTCGGCGCCGGCCACGCGGAAGAGGCGCGCCGGCGTTTCGCGCACGCGCTGGAGCTGGACCCGCGCGACCAGACCGCGCTGGCCGGCCTCTACATGGCGGCGAACGATCTTGGCGATGCCGCCACGGTCGACCTGCTCATGGACCATGACAGGCTGCTCGCCGGCGGCGGCACTGGCGATGCGATCGACCTGGATGCCCTGCGCGAAGCCACGCTGGCGCACCCGGCGCTGCACTGGGAGCCCGCCGGACGCTCCACCCGCCGCGGCGAGCAGAGCGCGATGCTCGACCTCTCGCCGGACTCGCCCTTTGGAGCGTATGGCGCCTTCATCGAGCGCTTCGTCGCCGACCGCATCAGGGCGGTGTCGGCCGATCCAGTGCTGCATGCGCATCCCTGGGGCCGCGCCGCGCCGCGCCGCTGGCGGCTGCAATCCTGGGCCACCGTGCTGCACGCAGGCGGGCACCAGGATCCGCACATCCACCCTGCGGGCTGGCTGAGCGGGGTGCTTTACGTCGACGCAGGGAACGCGGAGCCCGGACCGTCCGACGGCTCACTGCTGTTCGGGCATGCGCCACCGGGCACCATGCGCTCGCCGCCGCGCGGGCACGTCCATGCACCGCGCACTGGCGAACTGGTGAGCTTCCCCTCGTACTTCTTCCACCACACGCGGCCCTACCGCGGCACCCGGCCGCGGATCAGCCTGGCCTTCGACGTCATGCCGCTGGCCTGAACTCCGACCGCGAGCCGGTTCGACCGCCCGGATCCCCGTCAGCGCAGGGCCGCTGTCAGGCGCGCAGCGGCTCCAGGCTCCGGCGCAGCGGGGAGTCCGCCGGCACGCCGAGCCCATGCAGGTAGGCTTCGACCACATCGGCCTCGGCCGCCCAGCCTTCCGCATCCACGCTCAGCAGCTCGGCCATCGCCTCCGGCGCGACCTCCGCGCCGTCGACATCGAGCGCGCCTGCCGACGGCACGTGGCCGATCGGCAAGGCGTCGGCGGCCGCGCGGCCATCGACGCGGCCGATGATCCATTCCAGCACCCGCAGGTTGTCCCCGAAACCGGGCCACATGAAACGCCCATCGGCATCCTTGCGGAACCAGTTGACGTGGAAGATCTTCGGCAGCTTCGCGCCGGGCCTGTCGAAGGACAGCCAGTGCGCGAAATAGTCGGCGAAGCTGTAACCGCAGAAGGGCTTCATCGCCATCGGGTCGCGACGCATCACGCCCACGGCCCCGGTGGCGGCAGCGGTGGTTTCCGATGCCATCGCCGCGCCGACGAGCACGCCGTGCGCCCAGTCGCGGGCCTCGAACACCAGCGGCACGAGGGTGGAACGCCGGCCACCGAAGACGATCGCACTGATCGGCACACCCTGAGGATCCTCGGCGTGCGGCGAGAACGTGGGGCACTGCCGCGCGCTGACGGTGAAGCGCGAGTTCGGGTGCGCGGCCGGGCCGTTGGCGGCGTCGTAGGGCCGGCCCTGCCAGTCCTCCGCCGGTACGCGCTTGTCCAGGCCTTCCCACCAGGGCTGGCCGTCGTCGGTGACCGCGACGTTGGTGAAGATGGTGTTTTCCTGGATGCAGGCCAGCGCGTTGGGATTGGATTTCCCGGACGTGCCCGGGGCGACGCCGAAGAAGCCGGCCTCGGGATTGATCGCCCACAGCCGCCCGTCCTCGCCTGGATGCATCCAGCAGATGTCGTCGCCGACCGTCCACACCTTCCAGCCCTTCTCGCGGTAGGACTCCGGCGGGATCAGCATGGCCAGGTTGGTCTTGCCGCAGGCGCTGGGAAACGCCGCCGCGACGTAATGCACCTCGCCCTGCGGATTCTCGATGCCGACGATGAGCATGTGTTCGGCCAGCCAGCCCTCCTGGCGCGCCTGGTACGACGCGATGCGCAGTGCGTGGCACTTCTTGCCCAGCAGCGCGTTGCCGCCATAGCCGGAGCCGTAGGACTTGATCGTCAGCTCCTCCGGGAAATGCATGATGAAGCGGCGCTCGGGATCCAGCTCGCCGGTGGAATGCAGGCCGCGCACGAAGGTCCCTTCGCGCTCGATGCGCGCCAGTGCCGTCACGCCCATGCGCGTCATCAGCCGCATGTTGGCGACGACGTACGCGGAATCCGTGATCTCGACGCCGCAGCGCGCCAGCGGCGAGTCGATCGGGCCCATGCAGTACGGGACGACGTACATCGTGCGGCCCTGCATGCAGCCATCGAACAGGGCGTCGATCTTCGCGTGGGCGTCGGCCGGCGCCATCCAGTGGTTGTTGGGGCCGGCGTCCTCCCGGTTCGACGGGCAAACGAAGGTCAGGTGCTCGACCCGGGCCACGTCATCGGGGCTGGAGCGGTGCAGCACGCAGCCGGGATGGGTGTCCTGGTTGAGCGGCAACAGGGTGCCATCGGCCATCATGGCCTCCTGCAGCGCAGCGGCTTCGGCGTCGCTGCCGTCACACCACACCACGCGATCCGGACGGGTCAGCGCCGCGACTTCGTCGACCCACTGCCGCAGGGACGCAAGCCGGGTGCCGGGCGTCGCATCCGCGCCCTGCTGGGGAACTGCATTCATGTCCTGCGCCTCCGAAGCGCGCTTTTTCAGGCTGGACCGCCAATTCTAGCCAGCCGACACCCCCGCGTTGTGCTGCAGTGCAATACGCAGCCCCGCTTCGGCCTCAGCCCGGCACCAGCGTGCGCGTCAGGTGCTCGACGTATTCGTCGAATTCCTCCTGTGGCATCCGTGCCTGGTGCAACTGCAGGTTCAGCTGCAGGAATCCGACGTAGGCGGCATAGGTCAGGCGCGCGCGGTGCCGGGCCTCGGTGCGGCCCAGGCCCGCCTGGCGGAACGATGCGGTGAGATAGTCGAGCCGACGCTGCGAGACGCGGTCGATCACCGGCTGTACGGCCGGATGGTCGGGTGCCTTGAGCAGCGCGCTGTAGACCACGTGCGACTTGAACTCGCGCGCGACCATCTGGAACAGCGCGCGCAGGCGTTCACGGGGATCGGGCACGGCCTCGAGCTTGCCGAACACGTCCTGTTCCTCGACCGCTTCCCAGCGCTCCAGCGCAGCCTGCAGCAGCGCGTCGCGGGACGGAAAGTGCCAGTAGAAACTGCCCTTGGTCACGCCCAGCCGGCGTGCGAGCGGCTCGACCGCCACCGCGGACACGCCCTGCTCGGCGACCAGGTCAAGTGCGGCCTCGGCCCAGTCTTCGGCGCTGAGGCGGCTGCGTTCGCTCTTTGCCGCAGGCTTCTTCATTTCCCGAGTGTATCCATACGCATGGGTGCGGGACAGTCTCTCCACTTTGCCGGGCGCCGCATTGACAGCGCCCGGCGCCGATGTCCATACTGATCCGTATGGCCGCTGCGCGACCCGTGTTGTCAGCGGGTGCACACTGGCTTCCACCAGCCGAAGGCGAGCCCAGCGCTCGCGGAGACCATGCCATGAGTATCGTCATCCCCTTCCTCGTCCTGCTGCTGGTCGGCGCCTTCGCCGCCTACCACCGGATGCGCCTCGCCACCTGGGCGGCCATCACCGCCGCCGCGCTCGCCGCCTGCTGGCTGCTGGGCGCCAGCATTCCCGCCACCGTGGTCGCGATCGTCATCGCCACCCTGATCGCCGTGCCTTTGCTGCTGCCGGCGATCCGCAAGCCCCTGGTCACCGCGCCGCTGCTGAAGTTCTACCGCAAGATCCTGCCGCCGCTGTCGCAGACCGAGCGCATCGCGCTGGAGGCCGGCTCGGTCGGCTTCGAGGGCGAGCTGTTCTCGGGCGCGCCGGACTGGGACGTGCTGATGTCGCAGCCGAAGCCGGAGCTCACCGCCGAGGAGCAGGCCTTCCTCGACGGCCCGGTGGAAGCGCTTTGCCGGATGACCGACGACTGGGACATCACCCACGTGCGCGCCGACCTGCCGCCGGAGCTGTGGCAGTTCATGAAGGAGCAGCGCTTCTTCGGGATGATCATCCCCAAGGAGTACGGCGGCCTGGGCTTCAGCGCGCTGGCGCACCACAAGGTGATCCAGAAGCTGGCCTCGATCTCAAGCGTAGTCAGCTCCACGGTCGGCGTGCCGAACTCGCTCGGCCCGGGCGAGCTGCTGATGCACTACGGCACCCAGGCACAGAAGGATCATTACCTGCCGCGCCTGGCCGATGGCCGCGAGGTGCCCTGCTTCGCCCTGACCGGCCCGTTCGCGGGCTCCGACGCGACCTCGATCCCGGACTTCGGCATCGTCTGCAAGGGCGAGTGGGACGGCGCCCGCGTGCTGGGCGTGAAGCTCACCTTCGACAAGCGCTACATCACCCTGGCGCCGGTGGCCTCGCTGATCGGCCTGGCCTTCCGCATGTACGACCCCGACGGCCTGCTGGGCGACACCCGCGACATCGGCATCACCCTGGCCCTGGTGCCGCGCGAGGTCGAAGGCATGGACGTCGGCCGCCGCCACTTCCCGCTCAACTCGCCGTTCCAGAACGGCCCGGTGCGCGGCCACGAGGTGTTCGTGCCGCTGAGCCGGATCATCGGCGAGGAAAACGGCTTCGGCGAGGGCTGGCGCATGCTGAGCGAGTGCCTGTCGATCGGCCGCTCGATCACCCTGCCCTCCACCGCCAGCGGCGGCGCCAAGTCCGGCGCGGTCACGACCGGTGCCTATGCGCGCGTCCGCAAGCAGTTCGGGCTGTCGATCGGGCGCTTCGAGGGCGTGGAGGAAGCGCTCGCCCGCATCGGCGGCAAGGCCTATGCGATCAGCGCGCTCTCGCAGGCGACTGCGGCCGCGGTCGACCGCGGCGACGTGCCGGCGGTGCCTTCGGCGATCGCGAAATACCACTGCACCGAGATGGGCCGCGAGGTCGCCAAGGACGTCATGGACGTGATCGGCGGCAAGGGCATCATCCTCGGCCCGCGCAACTTCGCCGGGCGTTCCTGGCAGGCAGCGCCGATCGCGATCACGGTCGAGGGCGCCAACATCATGACGCGCAGCCTGCTGATCTTCGGCCAGGGCGCGATCCTCTGCCATCCCTGGGTGATGAAGGAAATGAAGGCGGCGCAGGATCCCGACGAGCGCGCCGGCCTCGAGGCCTTCGACCGCGCGCTCTTCGGCCACATCCGCTACGCGATTTCCAACGCCGTGCGTTCGGTGTGGTTCGCCGTCACCGGCTCGCGCTTCGGCAAGGCGCCGGGCGACGACTACACCCGCCGCTTCTTCCGCCGCCTCAACCGCCACTCCGCCAACCTGGCGCTGATGGCCGACGTGTCGATGCTGATGCTGGGCGGCAAGCTCAAGTTCAAGGAATCCCTGTCGGGTCGCCTGGGCGACGTGCTCAGCCACCTGTACATGACCAGCGCGATCCTGAAGCGCTACCACGACGAGGGCGCGCCGGTCGCCGACCGCCCGCTGCTGGCGTGGGCGTACCACGACAGCGTGCACAAGATTGAAACCGCGCTCTCGGCGGCGCTGCGCAACTTCCCGATCCGCCCGGTGGGCTGGCTGATGTGGCTGCTGATCTTCCCGCTCGGCCGCCGCGCCGAAGCGCCGGGCGACCGCCTCGGCCATCGCGTCGCCGCGCTGCTGATGGCACCGAACGAAGCGCGCGACCGGCTCGCATCGGGCGTCTTCATGACGCCCTGCGCGAACAACCCCGCCGGCCGCATCAACAGCTACCTGGCCGCCGCCGTGGCCGCGGAGCCGGTGGAACGCAAGTTCCTCAAGGCGCTGAAGAACAAGGGCATCGAGGCGCTGGACTTCGCCAGCCAGCTCGACGAGGGCGTGCGCGAAGGCTGGATCACCGCCGAGGAGCGGGTGCAGCTCGAGGAGCTGCGCGCGATGACGCTCGACGCGATCACCGTCGACGACTTCGATGCGCACGAACTGCGCGCGGCGACGTATTACGACCGCCACCGTCCGGACGGGACGCGCGAAGCGGCCTGAGTCCGGAGCGGTCGTGAATGCTGCTGCTGTGCGCAATCCACAGCCTGGGCTTCGCGCTGTTCCACCTGGCGTTCCGGGCGCTGTTCAAGTGGCCGCGGACGCTTTCCCGCTGCCGGTGCTCGCCTGGCGTCGGCCGGGGTCCTCCGGCAGCGTGCGCTCGGCGCGCACCACGCGCCACGCGCCGTAGGTCATGCCAAGGGCGATGCCCAGGCCGGCGAGGAACACCATGCTCGAACCCAGCGTCGCCAGCGCCTTGTGCACCCAGACGAAGGTGAGGTCGCCGCCCCGGTAGACCGCGGTGTCGATGACCGCCTTGGCCTTGTAGCGCTCCTCGCGGTCGACGCGGGTGTACAGGGTTTCGCGCGCGGGCTTGGCCAGCGAGAACTCGCTGGCGCGGGTGACGATCTGCACGATCGCCACCAGCATCGGCAGCGGCGAGGCCGACAGTGCCGCGAAGCCCAGGATGATCGCGAACGCCGGCAGCAACAGCAGCGGCGCGATGCCGTAGCGCTGCAGCAGGAAGCGCGTCAGCAACAGCTGGATGGCGATCGTGAGCCCGTTGATCGCCCAGTCGAGCATCGAGTAGAACGCCGCGCGCTCTTCCGCGGTGTCGAAGGCCGCGCGCACGATCGCCGCCTGCTCGTTGTACAGCAGGGTGCCGACGCCGACGCCGAAGAACATCAGCATCGCCAGCGCGCGCAGCAGCGGCCGCTCCCAGACCAGGCGCAGGCCGGCGAGGATCGAGCCGCCCATCGCGCGCCCGTCCGTGCCGCCGCCGTGGCTGCGCTCGCGTGCCAGCGCCCAGGGCCGCAGCTTGATGATGCACAGCAGGCAGATGCCGATGAAGCCCGCCGAGACCAGCAGCAGGTTGGCCACGCCCACCGGCTCCACCAGGAAGCGCGTGATGGCGGGGCCGACCAGGGCGCCGATGGTACCGCCAGCGCCGATGTAGCCGTAGAACTGCTTCGCATTGGCGTTGTCGAAGACATCGGCCATGAAGCTCCAGAACACGGTCACCGCGAACAGGTTGAACACCGCCACCCAGACGAAGAACACCGCGCCGCGCCCGGGAATGCCGCTGTCGAAAGCCCACCAGAAACCCAGCAGGCAGGCGATGAACACCAGGTACACCGCCGGCAGGAAGACGCGCCGCGGGAAGCGCGACACCAGGGCACCGTACAGCGGCTGCAGCAGCACCATGGCGATGAAGGTGGCGGTGAACAGCAGCTGCAGGGTGAAGGCGCCGACCTCGATGCCCAGGCGCTCGCCCAGTGCGATCAGGCCGCGCGGGAATACGGCCGCCGCGTCGGACGAGGCACCCATGGCGTCGCGCACCGGGCGCAGCACGTAGTAGCCGCAGAGCAGGCTGAAGAAGTAGAGCATCGCCCACCACAGCGGTGGCGAGGCGGACAGCGCGGCCCGGAAGCGTCCCAGGCGCCGACCGGTGCCCACCTGCTCGCTGATCATCAAACCGGTGCCTTCCAGTCGCCGCCCATTGCAAGCCGCACGTTATCCGATCGGGCGACCCTGCCGCCACCTTGCGGCGGGGACTATGCGTTTGTGCGGGCGGCTTGCCTCAGCCCGCTGCTTCGAGTCCCGGAGGCAGCGGGCAGTGCAGCACGCCGCAGATGGTGCGCAGCAACTCGGACTCGGCCACCGAGATGCGACCGTCGTGGCTGGCCGCGGCGGTCACCGCCTCGACCATCGCCTGCTTGGCCAGCGGCTCCAGCGCGTCGAGCGCCGGCCAGACCTCGTCGAGCGCGAGCACGCCCGCGGCCGGCGGCGCGTAGGGCAGATGGTCGCGCGGCAGCACGCGCTGCAGGCCGGCCAGGTACGCGCGCTGCGCCGCGGCCGGGTCGCCCGGGCTGCCGGCGTGCGCCACGACCGCAAGCAGGGTCGCGAACTCCTGGCGCACGCTGCCCGGCTTGCGGCGACCGAAGCGCGCGTGGTTGCGGGGGTCCAGCGACTCACGCAGCTGCACTTCGAGCAGTCGCGCCATGCAGTATTCGAACAGCGATACGCGGCCGTCGCAGTGGACCACGGCGTGCACGGTGTCGAGGAATGTTTCCAGCTCCGGGCGTGGGCGCCGGCGCAGCACCGGGAACGCGATCGCGGCCAGCGGCAGGCGCTGCATCGGGTGCAGCGCGACCAGCTCGCCGCGATGCAGTGCCAGCGCCCCCTGGGCCACCGCGTCGCCCAGGCGCGCGGTGATTTCCGGCAGCTGGCGCCCGCGGATTCCGGGATCGTCGTCGAGCAGCAGCCCCAGCACCAGCGGCAGCACCGCCTCGCGCGAGCGCGCCAGCGTGCGCAGCGCTTCGGGCATGGCATGGACGATGGCATCGGCGCGATGGTAGTCGTCCGCCTCCGGATGGCCGACCTGGGCGGACACCATTGGCGGCGTGACATCGAAGTTGCCGTCACGCGCCGGCAGCGTGCCCGGGTGCCCGTCCAGGCCCATCATCCGGTCTTCCTGCAGGCCCGACGGCGGCGCCATCGCCCACTGTGCGCGCATGCGTTCGAGCTGCTCGCCGCCGAAGCCCGGCTCCAGCGCCTGGATGCGCTCGAGGATCGGCGGGTGGGTGGCGAACAGGCCGCTGAAGCCGACGCCGTCGCCGAACAGCATGTGGCTGGCCTCCTCGGCGTCGGCCCTGTCGCTCAGGCGCGCGCCGTCGGGCAGGCCGCCGATCTTCTTGAGCGCGCCGGCCAGACCCGCGGTCTGGCGCGTGAACTGCACCGCCGAGGCGTCCGCCAGGCGTTCGCGCGTGCGACTGACGCTGGCCTTGATCATGCGCGCGAAGAACATGCCGATGGCGCCGACCACGATCGCCACCAGCGCCGCGCCCAGGATCGCGGCCCCGTTGCGGCTGCGGCTACCGCCCAGGTACAGCACCTTGCGCCCGATCAGGCTGATCATGAGGATGCCGAACAGCACGCCCATCAGGCGGATGTTCAGGCGCATGTCGCCGTTGAGCACGTGGCTGAATTCGTGCGCGATGACACCCTGCAGCTCGTCGCGGTTGAGGCGGTCGAGCGCCCCCCGGGTCACCGCGATCGCCGCGTCGCTGGGCGAATAACCGGCGGCGAAGGCGTTGATCGCCGACTCGTTCTCGAGCACGTAGAGGCTCGGCACCGGTGTGCCCGAGGCGATCGAGATCTCCTCGACCACGTTGCGCAGGCGGCGCAGCGATGCATCGGTGGTGTCCTGCGGAACCGGGGTGCCGCCGAACTGCAGCGCCACCGTGTCGCCGCCGCCGCGCAGCGAGGCCATCCGGTACAGCGACCCCAGCCCGATCACCGCCAGCGTGGCCAGGGTGGTGAATGCCAGCAGGCCCCAGTTGGGGCCCGCCATCACTGCCACCGCGATGTCGATGGCCAGCACGATGCCGACCACCGCCAGCGCGAACAGGACAACCAGCCGGGTGCTGTTGCGGCGGGCCTTCGCCTGCTGCTCGAAGAAGTTCATCGAGCGCTAGAACTGGACCTTCGGCGCCTCGCGGACCTCGGCCTTGTCGGCCGGGATCTCCAGCAGCGCCGCGGCATCGAAGTTGAACATGCCGGCCAGGATGTTGGACGGGAACACTTCGCGCTTGATGTTGTAGGCCATCACCGAGTCGTTGTAGGCCTGGCGCGCGAAGGCGACGCGATTCTCCGTAGAGGTGAGCTCCTCGGTGAGCTGCATCATGTTCTGGTTGGCCTTGAGGTCCGGATAGGCCTCGGCGACCATCATCAGGCGGCCCAGGGCGCCGTTGAGCAGGCCCTGCGACTGGCCGAGCTCGGCCATCGCCGCGGGATCGCCCGGGCTGGCCTTGGCCGCCGACAGACCCGACATCGCGGCGCTGCGGGCGGCGATCACGGCCTCGAGGGTCTCTCGCTCGTGCGTGAGATAGCCCTTGGCGGTCTCGACCAGGTTCGGGATCAGGTCGAAGCGGCGCTGCAGCTGCACGTCGATCTGGGCGAACGCGTTCTTGAACGCGTTGCGGGCGGAGATGAGGCCGTTGTAGATGCCCACGCCCCACATCAGCGCGACCACGATCACACCGGCAAACACGAGCAGGATCAGCAGGCTGGACATCAAAGCTCCCCTTGTTCATGCAAATGCGGAAACAGGGGCATATGATCACCCCGCAGTCGCAGCATACGCAGGGGGAACGCCCGATGAAAGAAGCAGCGCGCACGCCTCGCCGCCTCTTGTTGGCCGCAGGCCTCTTCGCATGTCTCACGCCAATGGCGGTGGGTACGGCGGCACAGTCGGAACTCGCATGGCAGCCGTCCACGGATGTCCAGGTCAAGGCGGCACCGGCAGTACCCGTGGTCGCCGGCCCGGCGCCGATGTTGCCGCCGGGCACCACGCCGATGCCGTTGGCCACCGATTTCGACGTCGCCCGCTTCGAAGCCATGGCGCAGATGGTGGTGGCGAACCAGCGCGTGCCCGGCCTGGCGATGGCCATCGTCCACAAGGGCGAGGTGCTCAGCGCGCGCGGCTATGGCATCACCGATGTCAGCGCCGCCGAGCCGGTCGACGCACACACGGTCTTCCGCCTGGCGTCGCTGTCCAAGCCGTTCGCCGGCACCGTGACCGGCCTGCTGGTCGCCGAAGGTTCGCTGCGCTGGGACAGCAACGTCGCCGACTTCATGCCGGCGCTGCGCTTCTCCAATCCCGAGGCCGCCGGCAAGCTGACCGTCGCCGATGTCCTCAGCCATCGCGTCGGACTTGGCCGCAACACCTACGACCGCGACATCGAGCGCAATGCCGACTACCGCACCCTGGTGCAGAGGTTCGCCGACGCACCGATGACCTGCGACGTCGGCGAGTGCTACAGCTACCAGAACGTGGCCTTCAGCCTGGTCGGCGACGTGGTGTTCGCCGCCACCGGCCAGTTCTTCAGCGAGGCCGTCGCCGGACGCATCTTCAAGCCGCTGGGCATGAACGATGCCAGCTACGGCCTCGAGGGCATCCAGGCGAGTCCGCGCTGGGCCAGGCCGCACGTGCGCGCGGGCGGCGGCTGGCGCTCGCTCACGCCCAAACCCACCTACTACCGGGTCGCACCGGCCGCCGGCGTCAACGCCAGTATCAGCGACATGGCCCAGTGGCTGATCGCGCAGTCCGGGCGCCGCCCCGACGTGTTGCCGGCGCCGCTGCTGGCAACGCTGCAGCAGCCGCTGGTATCGACACCGCGCGAGATGCGCACCTCGTCATGGCGGCGGGAACGCGTGAACGAGGCCGGCTATGCGCTTGGCTGGCGCGTCTATGAATATGCCGGCCATCGCGTGGTCTTCCACGCCGGCGCGGTCCAGGGCTATCGCGGCCTGATGGCCCTGATGCCCGAGCGCGACCTGGGCGTGGTGGTGCTGTGGAACGGCGAAAGCAGCCTGCCCACCGGCCTGCTGCCGACCATCCTCGACAGCGCCATCGGCCTGGGCCCGCGGCAGTGGCTGGATGTCGATCTTGAAGAGGTGGACGAGCTGTTGCTTGCCAACGCCGCAGCCGACAGCGATGCCATGCCGACGCGACGCGCCGGCACGACGTCGACGGCGGGTTCCGGCGGTTCCGGCGCCGCCGCCTCGACCGCAAAGCCGCAGTAACGCACCAAAGAAAAAGGTTCATCTCCCAACTGAGGGAATGGCGCGCCATTGATCCTCTGGGGCGCCGGGTGCCGGGTGCCAAGGCCCTTGAGTGCTCATGTCCCCCGGCGCTGGCCTGCGGCCATCGCCTCCTCCTTGACTTCGCTCTCAAGGGCCTTGGCACCCGGTGCGCAGCAGTACGCGGTGGCCCAGGAGCGAAGCCCGGGACCATGCGCATCTGCGGCCGAAGCCGAGCCCCGCCGTGGCCGGGAGGCCTTCGCGGGGAAGTAAAGGAGGAGGCATTCGCCGCCAGGCGGATGCCGGGGGACATGAGCCGCGAAGGCCTCCCGGCCGCGGCGGGGCCCTCCAGGTCACGGCGACGCATAGCGAAGGAAGCAGACACTCCTCGTCGAACCGGCTCCCCGGAGTTCGGAGATGAACCAAGAAAAACCCCTCCCCCGCCTGGGCTGCGGGAGAGGGGCTGCGTTTACGGCGATCGGGATTGCTTACATCAACGGTGCAGGTGCGGCCGGGATGGAGACGACCGGCGCCTTGGCCTTGCGCGGCGCACCCTTCTTCGCCGCCTTCTTGGCGGTCTTCTTCACGGTCTTCTTCACGGTCTTCTTGGCGGCCTTCTTGGCCGTCTTCTTCGCCGGCGACTTCCTGGCGACCGCCTTCTTCACCGCCTTCTTGGCGGCCTTCTTGGCTGGGCGCTTCTTGGCGACCTTCTTCGCCGCCTTCTTGGCGGTCTTCTTGGCAGCCTTCTTGGTGGCCTTCTTGGCTACCTTCTTGGCGACCTTCTTCTTGGCGACCTTGCGGGTGGCCTTCTTCGCGGTCTTCTTGGCAGCCTTCTTGGTGGCCTTCTTGGCTACCTTCTTCTTCGCTACCTTCTTGGCGACCTTCTTCTTGGCGACCTTGCGGGTGGCCTTCTTCGCGGTCTTCTTGGCAGCCTTCTTCACGGCCTTCTTCACGGCCTTCTTGGCGACCTTCTTCTTCGCGACCTTCTTGGCGGCCTTGCGCGGTGCAGCCTTGCGCACGGCCTTCTTCGCGGTCTTCTTCGCCGCCTTCTTGGCGGGCTTCTTTTTCACGACTTTCTTAGTGGCCATGTGATGGCTCTCCTCGTCAGTGGGACTTGCAGGTACTACTGCCCAGTACGAAACGCACCGCGGGTATCGGACCCACGGCCAACCGACGACGCGCAGAGCGCGTCGTGCCGGATCTGGTATCGCTCGATACGAAAAAACCCGCTGCGCAATGCATCGCGGGTTGCATGATTCGATGGCCCTCGAGTTTTCGCGGGGGAGACAACGCCCGAGCCCACCATGCCGGGCATCCCGGCGGAGGACTGAGTTGTATCGCGCGCTGTCGCTTGGTTCGCACTCACTCGCTTCTGTTGCCACGTGTTGTTGTGGCGAAACCTAATCACGGTTTTTTTCGGTGTCAACACCCTTCGTCGCCCCGATGGCACTGCACGGGAGCGGCCATCACCGCCATCGCCGGCGAAAGCGACGTGCCGACGTGCCGCGCAAGCGAGGGTGGAAACGCCGACGTGTCGATGCTGTTGCAGGAAAGCGCTTGTTTTAAGCGCTTCTAGCGCGCTGCGCGGAATTTGTCCGATGCGTGCATCGATGTGTGCGAGCGGCATCGGCGCGATGCGGCGGCATGCGGCATCCGTGTGTACGTCGCGTGCAGACGCACGCAGGGAAGGCGCCGCGAATGGCGCTTCAATGACCGAATTGCGCGAAAGTGCGCGGACCTTGTCGACCGCTTCAACACCCCGCACGAAGAACGCCGGGCAATGCCCGGCGTTCTGAAACACGATGCCGCGCGTCGCGCGGCGATGGCGTCTGTCAGTCGTCGCCTTCGATCAGCGCGGCGTAGTCGTCGGGCTCGAGCAAGGCCTTGGCCTCGTCGGGCTCGCTGGCCTCGATCACGAACAACCAGCCTTCGCCGAAGGCGTCCTCGTTGATCGTTTCCGGCTTGTCGGCAAGCGCCTCGTTGACCTCGAGGATCGTTCCCGACACCGGGGCATAGATATCGGAGGCGGCCTTGACCGACTCGACCACGGCGCACGCGGTGCCAGCCTCGACGCTGTCGCCGACGCCGGGCAGGTCGACATAGACCAGGTCGCCGAGCAGGCCCTGGGCATGGTCGGAGATGCCGACGGTGACCTTGCCGCCGCCTTCGACACGGGCCCACTCGTGGGACTTCATGAACTTGAGATCGCCAGGGATTTCACTCATCGCATTGCTCCGGAAACAGCGTTGCTGGGGGGGTGGACGGCTAGTGTAGCGAAGGGCCGGGGCGGTGGATCAAATGCCGTCGCGTGGCTGGCCATCGCGTACGAAGGGATAGGCCACCACGCGCACCGGGACTTCGCGACCGCGGATATCCACGCGCACCTCGCCCGGCGCGCCCGCCGGAATCCGCGCCAGGGCGATCGCCTTGCCCAGCGTGGGCGCGAACGTGCCCGACAGGACCACGCCCTCGCCGCTGCCCGCGAGCACCTTCTGGCCGTGGCGAAGCACGCCCTTCTCGTCCATCACCAGGCCGACCACCTGGCGGGCGTCGCCGCGGTCGCGCTGCGCCTCGAGCACCGCGCGACCGTTGAAGTCGCGCCCGTCGTCGAGCGATACCGTCCAGCCCAGGCCGGCCTCGTAGGGCGTCACCGATTCATCCATGTCCTGGCCGTACAGCGGCAGGCCGGCTTCCAGGCGCAGTGTGTCGCGCGCGCCCAGGCCCGCCGGCGCCACGCCCGCCGCGACCAGCGCGTCCCAGAACGCCACCGCGTGCCCGACCGGCAGCGCGACCTCGAAGCCGTCCTCGCCGGTGTAGCCGGTGCGGGCGATGAACAGCGGCGCGCCGTCGGCGGAGCGCACGTCGCGGCTGGCGAACTTGCCGAGCCTGGCGATGGCGGCCTGGTCGTCCGCGTGCACGAGGCCCAGCACCTTGTCGCGCGCCTGGGGGCCCTGCACGGCGATCATCGCCAGGTCGTCGCGTACCCGGACCTCGATGTCGAAGGGTGCCGCCTGGGCGTTGATCCACGCCAGGTCCTTGTCGCGGGTGGAGGCATTGACCACCAGCCGATAGAAGTCGTCGCCGAGGTAGTAGATGATCAGGTCGTCGATCACCCCGCCCTGCCCGTCGAGCATGCAGGTGTACAGGGCCTTGCCCTGGACCTTGAGCTTGTCGATCGAGTTGGCGACCAGCCTGCGCAGGAAGTCGCGCGCGCGCGCGCCGTGCAGGTCGACCACGGTCATGTGCGAGACGTCGAACATGCCGGCGGCGCGGCGCACATGGTGGTGCTCCTCGATCTGCGAGCCGTAATTGATCGGCATGTCCCAGCCGCCGAAGTCGACCATCTTCGCGCCGAGCGCGCGGTGGGACGCGTTGAGGACGGTCATTCGGGTCATGGGATGTCGGTTCCTTTTGCGGTGGAAGGCCATTATCGCCCTTCGGACGCCGCCCGGCACGCCATCGGCACTGCTGCCGTTCCCGTCCCCCGATCCTGCGGGAGCTGTTCCCACGGAGGGTTGAGGTCAACCGGCCTCGCGGACTTCCAGGACCATGCCGTTGGCGCCGATGACGCGCACCCGCTGCCCGGCTTCGAGTTCGGGGCCGCTGACTTCCCAGTAGGCGTCGTCGAGCTTGACCCGACCGCGCCCGCCGACGATCGCGCGGTCGAGCGCGACCTCGCGCCCGACCATCTGCTCGGCGCGGCGGTTGAGGAGGGGGCGGTCGCTCGGACGCTCGCGACGACGCCCCCACTTCAGGTACGCGAGCACGGCCACGACGCTCAAGGCCGCGAACAGCACCACCTGGACCAACAGGCCCAGCCCGGGGAACAGCAGCACGACCAGCCACACGACCGCTGCGGCGATGCCCATCCACAGCAGGAATGCGCCCGGGATGAAGGTTTCCGCCGCGATCAACACCAGTGCGATCGCGGCCCAGGCGATGGTGTTGGCGCTCCAGGCCATGGTTCAGTCCCCGCGCCTGGTGTCGACCCGCGCACGGGTCTCGACCTGCTGCTTGCCCAGGGCTTCCTTCGCCAGCTCGGCGATGCCGGCGATCGAACCGATCACGCCGCTGGCCTCCATCGGCATCAGCACGAACTTCTGGTTCGGCCCGACGGCCAGCTCGCGGAACGCCTCCACGTACTTCTGCGCGATGAAGTAGTTGATCGCCTGCACGTCGCCGGCGGCGATGGCGTCGGACACCATCTGCGTGGCCTTGGCCTCGGCCTGGGCCAGGCGCTCGCGGCCCTCGGACTCGCGATAGGCGGCTTCGCGCTCGCCCTCGGCCTCGAGGATCGCCGCCTGCTTCTCGCCCTCGGCGCGCAGGATGGCGGCCTGGCGGTGGCCTTCGGCTTCAAGGATCACCGCGCGACGCTCGCGCTCGGCCTTCATCTGCCGGGCCATCGAGTCGATCAGGTCACGCGGCGGCTGGATGTCGCGGATCTCGATGCGCGTGACCTTGATGCCCCAGGGATTGGTGGCGGCATCGACGACGTTGAGCAGTTGCGCGTTGATGGTCTCGCGGTTGGACAGCGACTCATCGAGATCCATCGAGCCGATCACCGTGCGGATGTTGGTCTGCACCAGCGCGATGGTCGCGATCTCGAGGTTGGAGACCTCGTAGGCGGCCTTGGCGGAATCGAGCACCTGGAAGAACACCACGCCGTCGACCTTGACCACCGCGTTGTCCTTGGTGATCACGTCCTGCGAGGGCACGTCGAGCACCTGCTCCATCACGTTGACCTTGCGGCCCACGGCCTGCATGACCGGGATCAGCAGGTGCAACCCGGGCGACAGGGTGTGCGTGTACTTGCCGAAGCGCTCGACGGTCCACTCGAAGCCCTGCGGCACGATGCGCACCATCTTGAAGAAGAAGATGATGAACGCGACCGCCAGCACGGCGGCGATGAAGGTGGCTCCGGACATCCGCACTCTCCCCGATGAATGATCTGGAGTATAGACGCGGGCCGGTCGGCGACTGTGACCGCAGCTGCCGCCAACGGGTTGCTCAGCGGTCGCTGGCGATGGCCGGCCTCGAGTCCGTCGCTGGTCTCGGGGCGCACGCCGACGCCGACGCCGAAGCGGCCGAAGCCGGTGCCCACGGTGATGCCCGGCTCGTAGCGGAACAGGTCCTCGAGGTCGCGGACGACCAGTTCGTCCATGCGCTCACGATCGATGATGCCGACGGTATTGGGCACGTCGACAACCACGCGCTCGGTGCGGGTGGCGGCGACCGCGACGCGGTCGAACTCGACGGCGCCCGAAGCGGACGCGGCGGCGGCCAGCGGGGCGTCGGCGGCGCCGCGGGACGCCCGCAGCCGACGCTTACTTGGTGAGGATCAGCTTGTCGTTGCGGGTGTGGCGGAGGCGATAGAGCTCGCTGCCGTGGCGGATGAGGACCTCGCGCTGGCCGTGCAGCAGGCGGACGCTGTCCACCTCTTCCGCACGCGTGACGTCCAGGCGCCCGTCGACCGGGGATGCGTCGGCCATGGCTTCGAAGCTGGAGGGGTGGGACTGGGAGGCAAGCATCGCGGGCTCCTCATCATCGGCAGGAGGCATCAATGCTAATGATTCTCATTTGCCTGTCAACCGGAATCTGGCTCAGGCCGCCGTGGCGCCCTCAACGCGGCGCCAGGTGGTTTCTTCCACCTGCCCGCCCAGGACCAGCGCCTCCAGGTTCTCGATCAGCTGCGGCACGCGGCTCGCACCCAGGATCACGGTCGAGACGTGCGGGTTGCGCAGGCACCAGGCGATGGCCAGCGCGGCCGGGCGCACGCCGAGTTCCCCGGCCAGCGCGGTGAAGCTTCGCGCCCGCGCAAGCTGCTCGTGGCCCTCGTCGCCGGCCAGCCGCTCCCGCAGCCAGTCCTCGCGCGCGGCCCGCGAACCCTCGGGAACGCCGTCGTTGTACTTGCCGGTCAGCAGGCCCGAGGCCAGCGGCGACCACACCGTGGTGCCCATGCCCAGCTCGGCGTACAGCGGTGCGTACTCGAGCTCCACGCGCCGACGGTGCAGCAGGTTGTACTGCGGCTGCTCCATCGTCGGCGGCTGCAGGTGGTGGGCGCGCGCCGCCGCATGCGCCTCGCGTACCAGCGCAGCCGGCCACTCCGACGTGCCCCAGTACATCACCTTGCCCTGGCGCACCAGCGCGTCCATCGCGGCCACCGTTTCCAGCACCGGAACGTCCGGGTCGGGGCGGTGGCAGAAGAAGAGGTCGAGGTAGTCCACGCGCAGCCGCTTCAGCGCCGCATGGCAGGCGTCGTGCACGTGCTTGCGCGACAGGCCCTTCTGCATCGGCAGCGGATCCGCGGCGGAGCCGAACATCACCTTGCTCGACACTGCGAAGCCGTCGCGCGGCAGCCGCAGGTCGACGATCACATCGCCCATCACCCGTTCGGCGTCGCCCTGGGCGTAGCTCTCGGCGTTGTCGAAGAAGTTGATGCCGTGGTCCCAGGCCGCGGCCACGAGGTCGCGCGCCTCGCCGCGCGCGATGCCGCTTCCGAACGTGGTCCAGGCGCCGAGCGACAGCGCCGAGAGCGCCAGCCCCGAGGCGCCAAGCCTGCGGTATTCCATCGTCGACAACTCCATTCACTTGCCCGGGCCGCAGTGTACGCGCGCCGCCGCGCTATCCTCTGCCGCAGGCAAGGGGAACGATACGCACGATGCACGCCAACGACGGCGGGATCCGCGACACGCTGGGGCGCCTGATGGCAGCGCCCGACGAAGTCATGCGCGAACTCGGTGGAAGTGGCGAGCGCCTGGTCGCGCGCGTGCGCCTGCTGCTCTCGGTGTTCGCGCTGGCCCTGCCGCTGCTCGTCGCGGCGGCGGGCGCGGGCACGGGCCGGATCCTGGTCTGCCTGGGCGCAGTGGTGCTGGCGAACGCGATGGCGCTGCTGTGGCTGGTGCTGACGCGCAGGCGCCGGCCCTGGCTGCCGTTCGCGACCAGCGCCTGGGACATCACCCTGGTGTCCGTGGTGCTGGCGGTGCTGGTGACCCGCGATCCGGCGGCCACGCTCCACGGCGCGGTCGCATGGTCGTTCTACCTGGTCGTGATCGGGTCCACGGCCCTGCGCGCAGACGGTCGCCTGGCGCTGTTCACCGGCGGCCTCGCACTGGCCCAGTACGCCCTGCTGGCTGCGGCGGAGTACGCGCGCGGCGCGGTGCCCGTCGGCCTGCAGCCTCTGGATGCCGACGCGCTGGGGATCGGCGCGCACCTCTCGCAGGTACTCCTGCTGGCACTCGCCACCGCCACTGCCGCGGTCCTGGCCCGGCGCATGCAGTCGCTGGTGGAGCTGTCCGGACACGATGGCCTCACCGGGCTGCCGAACCGCTCCTGGCTGCTGCAACGCATGCCGCACGTGTTCGCGACCGCGCGCAACTCGGGGGCCTCGCTCACGCTGGTGCTGCTCGACATCGACCGCTTCAAGCGCGTCAATGACGAAGCCGGGCCAAAAGCCGGCGACCGCGCGCTGCGCCACATCGCCTCGACCATGAGCGGGATGCTGGCCGACAACGAGGCCCTGGCACGGATCGGCGGCCAGGAGTTCGTGATGGTGCTGCACTGCCCCGCCGGCAGCGCCTGGGAGCGCCTGGACCGCCTGCGCCGCACCCTGGTCGAGCGCCCGTTCCTGCCCGAGCGCGGCCAGGATGCCTTCGCCTTCACCTTCAGCGCGGGCCTGGCGGCCTGGCCGCAGGACGGCGCCAGCACCTCGGGACTGCTCGGCTGCGCCGACCGCCGGCTGAAGGGTGCCAAGGCCGCCGGCGGCAACCGGATCGTGGCCCGCGACCCCTGAGCAAGGTTGCCCGCCTTCCGGGCCTGCACTACGCTGCTCCGTCGCCGCGCGCCCGCGGCACCGCCAGGGGATCGGATTCGGATGGAATTGCTGACGCGGATCGGTTTTGGCCTGTTCGGCCTGGCCGTGCTCATCGGGATCACCTGGCTGTTCTCCAACAATCGTGGCCGGGTCGACTGGAAGCTGGTGTCGACCGGCGTCGCCCTGCAGGTCGCCTTCGCGGCCCTGGTGCTGCTGGTGCCCGGCGGGCGCGAGGTCTTCGACTGGCTGGGGCACCTGTTCGTGCAGGTGCTGGGCTTCGTCAACGCGGGCTCGGAGTTCATCTTCGGCAGCCTGATGGACGTGCAGACCTACGGCTTCATCTTCGCCTTCCAGGTGCTGCCGACGATCATCTTCTTCGCCTCGCTGATGGCGGTGCTCTACCACCTGGGCGTGATGCAGGCGGTGGTGCGCGTGATGGCGCTGGCGATCACCAAGGTGATGCGCGTGTCCGGCGCCGAGACCACCAGCGTCTGCGCCAGCGTGTTCATCGGCCAGACCGAGGCGCCGCTGACGGTGCGCCCCTACATCTCGCGCATGACCGAGTCCGAGCTGATCACGATGATGATCGGCGGCATGGCGCACATCGCCGGCGGCGTGCTCGCCGCCTACGTGGGCATGCTGGGCGCGGGCGATCCCGCGCAGCAGGCGTACTACGCCAAGCACCTGTTGGCGGCCTCGATCATGGCCGCGCCGGCGACGCTGGTGGTCGCCAAGATCCTGATTCCGGAGACCGGCGAGCCGCTGACCCGCGGCACGGTGAGGATGGAGGTCGAAAAGACCACCAGCAACCTGATCGATGCCGCAGCCGCCGGCGCCGGCGACGGCCTGAAGCTGGCGCTGAACATCGGCGCCATGCTGCTGGCCTTCATCGCCCTGATCGCGATGATCAATGCGCCGCTGACCTGGCTGGGCGACGTCACCGGCCTCGCGGCGGCGATCGGCAAGCCGACCGACCTGTCGGCGATCTTCGGCTACGTGCTGGCGCCGGTGGCCTGGCTGATCGGCGTGCCCTGGGAAGACGCCGGCACCGTCGGCTCGCTGATCGGGCAGAAGGTGGTGATCAACGAGTTCGTCGCCTACCTGCAGCTGGCCGACATCGTCAACGGGCGCGTGGAAGGCGTGTCGCTGGGTGACGAGGGCCGGCTGATCGCGACCTACGCGCTGTGCGGCTTCGCCAACTTCAGCTCGATCGCGATCCAGATCGGCGGCATCGGCGGGCTCGCCCCCGACCGCCGCCAGGACCTGGCGCGCTTCGGCCTGCGCGCGGTGCTGGGCGGCACCATCGCCACGCTGATGACCGCGACCATCGCCGGCGTCCTGACCCACATCGGCGCCTGAGGCCCGGGTCGTGTCGCGCGTCGTCGTCGCCGGTTCGTTCAACGTCGACCACGTCTGGCACTGCGGGAACCTGCCTCGGCCGGGCGAGACGCTGGCCGGCAGCTACGCCACCGGCCCGGGCGGCAAGGGCTTCAACCAGGCCGTGGCCGCGGCCTCGGCCGGCGCCACAACCACCTTCATCTGTGCCCTGGGCGACGATGAGGGTGCGCGGCTGGCGCGGCGGCTGGCGGCTGCGCACGGCATCGACCTGCGCGCCCAGGATGCCGACGTCGCCACCGGCACCGCGGGCATCTTCGTCGACGCCCGCGGCGGCAACAGCATCGTCATCGGACCCGGCGCCAACGCCGCGCTGTCGCAGGATTTCGTGGCCGCGCAAGGAAAGGCCATCGCCGCCGCCGACGTCGTCCTGGCGCAGCTCGAGTCGCCGGTGGAGGCCATCGTCGAGGCGCTGCGGCTGGCCCGCGCGAACGGCGCGCACACCGTGCTCAACCCGGCGCCGGCCAATGCCGCCTGCAGCCGCGAACTGCTGGCCGTGGCCGAAGTGCTGACGCCCAACGAGACCGAGTTCGCCAGCCTGCTGGCGCGCCACTGTGGCGACAGCGTCGATGCCGATGCGCTCGCCACCATGGACGGCGAGCGCCTGCACCGCCTGTGCCGCACCCTGCTCCCGCGCGGGACCCTGGTGCTGACGCTGGGCGCGGCAGGCTGCTTCGTCTCGCATCGCGAGGACAGCCTCCGCGGCGATGGAAGCGCCCATTACCGCTGCCCCGCCGCCGAGGCGCGAACCGTCGACAGCACCGGTGCCGGCGATGCCTTCAACGGCGCGCTGGCGGCATCGCTTGCACTGTCGCCTGCGCAGCCCTTCTCCGGCCACGCGACCTTCGCCACCCGCTATGCCGCGCTGTCGACCGAGCGTGAAGGCGCGGCCGCATCGATGCCGAACGCAGACGAAGTCGCCGCGCGCTATCCCGGCGCCTGATCGCGCCGCGTCGCCTCGCAGCGCGTGGCCGGTTGAAACCGGGCCTCTGGCCGGATCGACGCCCTCGGCAGCGATCGGCGACAATCCCGCCATGCGCATCGGCCCCCACGCCATCGCCCCGAACGTGGTCCTCGCGCCCATGGCCGGGGTCACCGACAAGCCGTTCCGGCTGCTGTGCAAGCAGCTGGGCGCGGGCCTGGCGATGTCCGAGATGACCATCTCCGACCGCCGCTTCTGGAGCACGGAGAAGTCGCTGCGACGCATGGACCACGCCGGCGAGCCCGATCCGGTCGGCGTGCAGATCGCCGGCACCGAGCCCGCACAGCTGGCCGATGCCGCGCGCCACAACGTCGACCAGGGCGCGCGCATCATCGACATCAACATGGGCTGCCCGGCGAAGAAGGTCTGCAATGCCTGGGCCGGCTCGGCGCTGATGCGCGACGAAGCGCTGGTCGCACGCATCCTGTCGGCAGTGGTCGAGGCGGTGGACGTGCCGGTGACGCTGAAGATCCGCACCGGCTGGGCCGCGGACCAGCGCAACGCGGTCGCCATCGCGCGCATCGCCGAGGATTGCGGCATCGCCGCGCTGGCCGTACACGGCCGCACGCGCGACCAGCACTACACCGGCATCGCGGAGTACGACACGATCGCCGAGGTGAAGTCGCGGCTGCGCATCCCGGTGATCGCCAATGGCGACATCGACTCGCCCGACAAGGCCGCCGCCGTGCTGCGCCACACCGGCGCCGACGCGGTGATGGTCGGACGTGCGGCGCAGGGCCGGCCGTGGATCTTCCGCGAGGTCGCGCACTTCCTCGCCACCGGCGAGCGCCTGCCGCCGCCGTCGCTGCGCGAGGTCCGCGACATCCTGCTCGGACATCTCGAGGCGCTGCACGACTTCTACGGCGAGCAGTCCGGCGTGCGCATCGCGCGCAAGCACCTGGGCTGGTACGCGAAGGACCGGCCGGAGAATGCCGCCTTCCGCGCGGTGGTCAACGCCGCCGGCAGCGCCCGCGCGCAGCTGTGCCTGACCCGCGACTACTTCGACGCGCTGGCGGCGGGCGAACTGCAGCCGGTCGCCGCCTGAGCGACAGGCACCTTCGGCCTGCCGTCGCGGCGCGCAGGGTCAGCCGAAGACCTTGAAGCGGGTCGCGTCGTCGATGAAGGTCTTGTCGCCGAACGGGGCCTCGTTGGAGCCGAACGGCATCTGCGCGCGCAGCTTCCAGCTTTCCGGAATATTCCATTCCCGGGCCACGGCCTCGTCCACGACCGGGTTGTAATGCTGCAGGCTGGCGCCGATGCCGGCCTCGGCCAGCGCCGTCCAGGTCGCCACCTGGGCGATGCCGGTCGAATGCTCCGACCAGACCGGGAAGTTGTCGGCATACAGCGCGAACTGCTCCTGCAGCCCCTTCACCACCGCCTGGTCCTCGAAGAACAGCACCGTGCCGACACCGGCGGCGAACGAGGCCAGCTTGCCCTCGGTCGCGCCGAACGCCTCGGCCGGCACCAGCGGGCGCAGCGCTTCGCGGGTCAGCGCCCAGAACTTCTCGCTCTCCGCGCCGAACAGGATCAGCGCGCGCGAGGACTGCGAGTTGAACGAGGACGGGCTCCAGCGGATCACGTCCTTGATCAGGGCCTCGATCTCGGCCGGCGACTGCTTGACCTGCCTGCCGAGGCTGTACTGGCTGCGGCGCTTGCGCAGCGATTCGATGACGACGTTGCTCATGGGACTGGCTCTCCGGGAAGGTTTCAAGGGACCAGGGAATGGTATTGGAACCAATCGTGAGCGCAATCGACGTCAGAATCACTGATATTTCCATAAATAGAACGAATGCCGCGCCGGGAACGCCCCCGCCCCTGCCGGCGCGCCGGATTCAGCAGGACAGGGAAAGACAGTCGTCCGCGGCCAAGTCGACATGAGGATCGAAGATGCGTCCCCAGACCATCGGCAGCCGGCCACCGGCACCGTCCCAGGAGAAAGACAGCTGCTTCGGGGCGATCCCGTGCCAGCGCCCGCCGTCGTGCCCGGCCACCGCGAAATTGAAGCTGTAGTCCGGCTCGCTGCCCATGCGCAAGTCGGTCAGCACCAGCTCACCGTCGACCTCGCTGGCGCGCATGAAGCCGTGGTTGAACCAGGCCAGGCGCGCGACCGCGGGAATGTCGGCGGCCTCGGCCAGGGCCGCGACGTCGGAGGCATGGGGCTGGAACCGCATCGCCCCCTCGTCGGCCACCAGCGAGCGGAAGCCTTCGACGTAGCCATCCGGCGTCATCGCCACCACCCGCCACAGCAGGGTGTTGAACGGCGTGGGCACCGAGAACCGCGGCGCGTCGGCCAGCCCGATCGCAGCCAGCGCACGATCGGCTTCGCGCTCGACCATGGCCTTGGCGGCCAGCGACCAGCCGAGGTAGGCGGTGCTCAGCACCAGGCCCGCCGCCAGCGCGCGCTGCGCGGCCACGCGCTCGCGCAGGAAGAACGCGGCGACGCAGGCCAGCAGCAGCCAGACCGTGTACAGCGGATCGATGATGAACACGCTCGACCACATCACCGGCCGCAGCGGCAGCGGCCAGAGCAGCTGGGTGCCGTAGACGGTGAAAGCATCGAGTACCGGGTGCGTCAGCAGCGCCGCCTGGATCGCCCAGAACCAGCGCTTTGGCGATTGCGCCACGCGGCCGCCCCGCCGGCGGAAGAAGGCCCATAGCAGCCACCCGAGCAGCGGCAGCACGAACAGCGAATGGCTGGCGCCGCGGAGCAGGGTCATCAGCGCCACCGGATCGTCGGTGAGCAGGAGGATGGGCAGCGAATCGAGGTCGGGCAGCGTGCCGAGCGCGGCACCGGCGAGCAGTGCCGCGCGGCGATGGCGCGCCGGCGCGATGGCAGCGGCGACCGCGCCGCCGAGAACGATCTGGGTCAGGGAATCCATGCGCGGATGCTAGCCCGGCCTATGCTGCAATCGTGAACGCCCCATCGCATCCGGCAACCGGCAAGGCAATGGCGCTCAGGCCGCGCAGGTCAGTGCGGGTTCCTCTCCGACGCCCCGCGCCGGTGCCACCTCGGCCAGCACTTCGCCGCGATGCGACAGCAGCCTCAGGGTACCGTCGCACTCCTCGACCAGCGCGGTGAGGCTCTCCACCCAGTCGCCGTCGTTGGCATAGACCAGGCCGTCGCGCTGCAGCAGCGCCGCGCGGTGGATATGGCCGCAGACAATGCCGTCCAGGCCTCGCCGGCGGACATCGTCCAGCCCGGCCTGGACGAAGCGTTCGATGTAGCGCTCGGCGGCACTGCTGCGGCGCTTGAGGAACTCCGACAGCGACCAGTAGCGCATTCCCATGCGCAGGCGCGCGCGGTTGAGCAGCTGGTTGCCGGTGAGGATCCGGTAGTACAGCCAGTCGCCGGACTTCTCCTGCAGGTTTCCGAACTGGGTGATGCCGTCGTAGTCGTCGCCGTGCACCACCAGCAGGCGGCGGCCGTCGGCGGTGGCATGGATGGCGCGCCGGCGCACCTGCATCTCCGGCAATGCCAAGCCGCACAGGCGCCGCACCGGCCGGTCGTGGTTGCCCGGCACGTAGATGATCGCGGTGCCGGCGCGGCTGAGCGAGTGGAGGGCCTCGACCACGCGGTCGTGCGCCCGGCCCCAGCGTGCGCGACGCTGCGCCAGGTACCACAGGTCGATGATGTCGCCGACCAGGTAAAGGCGTTCGCAGCGCAGCCCTTCCAGGAAGGTGGCGAGCTCGGCGGCGTGGCAGTGGCGCGAGCCCAGATGCACGTCGGACAGGAACACCGCGCGCCGCGGCGGCGGCTGGGGAACGCTTCTCATGCCTGCTCTCCTTCGCGGCGCAGCCAGCGCCGCGCCTTCTGTGGACGTACGCGGTGCAGGTCGACTTCGACCAGGCCATCGATCGAATCGCTGAACGCGGGATCGATGCCGAACGCCAGGAAGCGTGCGCCGCCCGGCTCGCACAGTTCGGTGTACTGGCGATACAGGGTCGGCACGCTGGCCCCGTGCGCGGCCAGGTTGGCCTTGAGCACGCCGTATGCCGTGCCGGCGTCGAGCGCGCCGAAGCACGGCGGCGCGGCGAAGTACTCGAAGGGGCGGCCGGGGGTGGCCAGCGCCTCGCCGGCACCGTGGTAACGCTGGTAATAGGCGACCAGCTGTTCGCGGGCTTCGCGCGGCAGCGCGCCGCTGATCGATACCGCACCGAACAGGTAGCGCAGCCGCGGCCGGGCGGCGATGTAGGCGCCGATGCCCTGCCACAGGTAGTCGAGGCTGCGACCGCCACGGTAGTCCGCCGCCACGAAGCTCCTGCCGAGTTCCAGGCCCTCGGCGATGCGCGGAATGGCGTCATCGGCGTAGCGGAACAGCGACGCCGTGTACAGACCGCCCAGCCCGCTGCGCGCCAGCACCTCGGCCCCGCGCGCCACGCGATAGGCGCCGACGATGCGCGATGCGGCATCGTCCCAGAGCACGATGTGCTCGTAGTGCGCGTCGTAGGCGTCGAGGTCGCAGGCCCGGCGCGTGCCCTCCCCGACGCTGCGGAAGGCGATCTCGCGCTGCCGGCCGAGCTCGCGCAGCAGCGGCGCCTCCAGCGCCCGCGGGCCGTCGAAGCGCGCCAGCAGCACCTGCTTGCCGTCGCTGGTCTCGCCCAGGCACTCGCAGCCGGCGACCGCCGCGCGCACCTGCGCTGCCGGCAGCGCGGGCGCGATGGGCGCCATGCCGGCCACGCGCGCCTCGCTGCGGCGGCCGATGGCGTACAGCGTGCGCCGCACCTCGCGCATCGCGGATCCGGCGTCGGTCCCGGGCGCGATCACCCGCGGCCAGCCCACGCGCAGGCGCAGGGGGCGCTGCCTGTGCGCGAACATCTCCCGCGCCAGCAGCGCGGTGGCGGCCGGCTTGTAGAGCACCGATACGCCGTAGAACAGCGGCGAATTGCGCGCCTCCACGCGTATCGGCAGCACCGGGGCCCCGGTCGCGCGGGCGAAGCGCAGGAATCCGCGGCGCCAGCGGCTGTCGCGGACACCACGCGGGCCCAGCCGCGAGACCTCGCCGGCGGGGAAGATGACCACGCAGCGCTCCCCGCGCAGGGCCTGTTCGATCGCCGCCAGGCTTGCACCGCTCGGGCGGCCGCCGAGGATGCGCACCGGCAGCATCAGCTCGCCCAGCGGCTCCAGCAGCGACAGCAGGTCGTTGGCGACGATGCAGGCGTCGCGGCGCACGCGGCCGATGCAGTCCAGCAATGCCAGCGCGTCGAGCGCGCCCGACGGGTGGTTGGCGACCACCAGCAGGCGGCCCCGGGCCGGGATCCTCAGCAGGTCTTCGGGATCGATCTCGTAGCGCAGCTGCAGGTAGTCGCGCGCGGCGGCCACGAAGGCGAAGCCGCGCAGGTGGCCGTGGGAACCGAGGAAGGCCTCGATGCGGTCGAAGCGCGACCAGCGGCCGATGCCGCGCAGCAGCGGCCGGGCCAGCTGCGCGCGCCGGCCCCGGAACCATTGCGGCCAGCGTTGGCGCAGATGTTCTTCCAGCTGCGGCATCGTTCCCCGGACGCTCCCCTTCGCCTCTGCGTGGGAAGCATGCGGACACCGCGCGACAGCGCGGTGTCGGATTTACGGCGACGCCGTGACACCTGCACAATGCGCCGAGTGGCACGCCCATGTATCATGCGCGCCCATCTCTCCATCCGAATCAAGGGATATAAGGCCGATGTCCAGCACCCTGTTCACCTCCGAATCGGTCTCCGAAGGCCATCCGGACAAGATCGCAGACCAGATCTCCGACGCCGTCCTCGACGCCATCCTGAGCCAGGACAAGGGCGCGCGCGTGGCCTGCGAGACCATGGTGAAGACCGGCGTGGCGATCGTGGCCGGCGAGATCACCACCAGTGCCTGGATCGACCTCGAGGCGCTGACCCGCAAGGTGATCCTGGACATCGGCTACAACAGCAGCGACGTCGGCTTCGACGGTGCCACCTGCGGCGTGCTCAACCTGATCGGCAAGCAGTCGCCGCACATCGCCCAGGGCGTGGACCGCAAGAAGCCCGAGGAAATGGGCGCCGGCGACCAGGGCCTGATGTTCGGCTACGCCACCAACGAAACCAGCAGCTTCATGCCGGCCGCGATCCACCTCTCGCACCGTCTGGTCGAGCAGCAGGCCAAGGTACGCAAGAAGAAGAAGTCGCCGCTGCCGTGGCTGCGCCCCGACGCCAAGAGCCAGGTCACCCTGCGCTACGACAACGGCGTGGCCACCGCCATCGACGCCGTGGTGCTGTCGACGCAGCACGCCCCGGGCATCCGGCAGAAGGACCTGATCGAGGCCGTGCGCGAGGAGATCCTCAAGCCCGTGCTGCCGGCCAAGTGGCTGCACAAGGGCACCAAGTACCACATCAACCCGACCGGCAAGTTCGAGATCGGCGGACCCGTCGGCGACTGCGGCCTGACCGGCCGCAAGATCATCGTCGACACCTACGGCGGCTGGGCCCGCCACGGCGGCGGCGCGTTCTCGGGCAAGGATCCGTCGAAGGTCGACCGTTCCGCCGCCTACGCCGCGCGCTACGTCGCCAAGAACGTGGTCGCGGCCGGACTGGCCGGCCGCTGCGAAGTGCAGCTGAGCTACGCCATCGGCGTCGCCGAGCCGACCTCGATCGCGGTCACCACCTTCGGCACCGGCAAGGTCGGCGACGACGTGATCGAGAAGCTGATCCGCCGCCACTTCGACCTGCGTCCCTACGGCATCATCAAGATGCTCGACCTGGTGCACCCGATCTACCAGCGCACCGCCAGCTACGGCCACTTCGGCCGCAAGCCGGAGGAGGTCAGCTACACCGACGGCGCCGGCAAGACCCATACCGCCACGGCGTTCTCCTGGGAGAAGACGGACAAGGCGGACGAGCTGCGACGGGCCGCGAAGCTGAAGTAATCCGCGGCAACACGTGCAACAAAAAGACGGGCCGCAATCGCGGCCCGTTCTTTTTTTGGTTCCTCTCCCGCACCGGGTACCAAGGCCCTTGAGGACTCATGTCCCCCGGCGATGGCCTGCGGCCATCGCCTCCTCCTTGACTTCGCCCTCAAGGGCCTTGGCACCCGGTGCGCAGCACTCCGCGGTGGCCCCAGGAGCAAAGCCCGCGATCTCGCGCATGGTTGCGATACCTGCAAGCCAACGCAGAGCCCCCGAAGTGGCCGGGAGGCCTTCGCGGGGAAGTCAAGGAGGAGGCATCCGCCGCCAGGCGGATGCCGGGGGACATGAGCCGCGAAGGCCTGCCGGCCACCGCGGGGCAACGAGGTCCCGCGACGGCCTCACGACCACCACAGGGCCCTCCAGGTCTCGTTACGGGCTTGCCGTAGCCGCGGCTTCGACCCCCGCCGCACGCGGCGGGGCGTTGCGCACGTAGTTCTCCAGCCAGTCATTGGTCTCCGCCAACATGTGCAGGATCGATTCGCGGGCGCGGTAGCCGTGCGACTCGTTGGGCAGCATCACCAGGCGCGCGGTGCCGCCCAGGCCCTTGATCGCCGAGAACAGGCGTTCGCTCTGCATCGGGAAGGTGCCGGAGTTGTTGTCCTCCTCGCCGTGGATGATCAGGATCGGTTCGTTGATCCCGTGCGCATGGTTGAAGGGCGACATCGCGTGATAGGTGTCGGTGGCCTGCCAGTAGTTGCGCTCCTCGGCCTGGAAGCCGAACGGCGTCAGCGAGCGGTTGTAGGCACCGCTGCGCGCGATGCCGGTGCGGAACAGGTCCGAATGCGCGAGCAGGTTCGCGGCCATGAACGCGCCGTAGGAATGGCCGCCGATGGCGATGCGGTCGCGGTCGGCGACGCCGCGCGCCACGACCTCGTCCACCGCCGCCTGTGCGCTGGCGACCAGCTGGGTGACATAGGTGTCGTTGGGCTCGGCGTCGCCCTCGCCGATGATCGGCATCGACGGACCGTCGAGCACGGCGTAACCCTGTGCCAGGTAGGCCAGCGGGCCCCAGTAGCTGATGCGGTTGAAGCGGTGCGGCGAACCGCGCACCTGGCTGGCGACGTCGGCGGATTTGAACTCCCGCGGGTAGGCCCACATCAGCATCGGCAGCGGACCGTCACGCGTGGCCTCGTAGCCGGCCGGCAGGTAGAGGTCGGCGGTCATCTCGACGCCGTCGGCGCGGGCGTAGCGGATCTGCTCCTTGCTGACGCCGCGCAGCTCCGGCGTGGGATGCGGGAAGTCGGTCAGCGCCACCGGCTCCGCGTCCGCGGCGAGCGTGCGCAGCAGCACGTTCGTGGGTTCGGTCGGCGACTCGCGGGTGGTGAGGATGCGCGAGGCCTCGGCATCGAGCAGCGCGAACGGCGCCTCGTACCAGGGTGCCTCGGAATGGAACAGGCGCTCGGTGGCACCGCCTGAAAGATCCTGCCGGTCGAGGAAGGGACGGTCGCCCTCGGACGAGGCGCCGGCGCCGATGCGGTAGATGGTGTCGCCCGCGCCTGTGGTCAGCAGCCGTGCGAAGCCACGGTCGTCGAGCTGCATCACCGGCGTGCCGGGATCGGCGTAGCGGTCTTCGTACGAACCCTCGCGCAGCAGCGCCGGAGCGCTTCCGGTATCGGGCGCCAGGCGCCACTCGCGCAGCTGCCGGCTCTTCCACCAGAACTCGGTGAGCAGGGCGAGTTCACCGCTGCCCCACTGGATGCCGCCGTAGCGCATCGACAGGTCGGCCAGCACCCCCGGCTCGCCCTTGAAGGGCGCCGCATGCGCGAACACGCGATCGCGCACGTCGACTTCGCGCGCCGGATCGCCGCCGTCCTGCGCTTCGGCCCAGACCAGGGTCGCCGGCGCGTCGGCGCGCCAGGCGATGCGGCGCACGCCGGTGGCGACGGCATCGTTGCCGGTCGGCAGGCCTTCGACCACCGGCAGCACCGCCACGGTGTGCAGCAGGCGGCCGCCGAGGTCGGTGACGTCGATGCGCCGCGGGAAGCGCGAGTACGGCACCAGGTAGGAGAACGGCTGCTCGAGCCGCTGCCGCAGCAGGTGGCGCCCGTCCGGCGAGACCGAGGCGCCGACGTACATCTCCGGCACGCCGATCCGATCCACCCCTCCGTCCAGGCCGACCCGCGCCAGCTGGCTCGTCATGTAGTACGCGAACACGGCCTCGTCGTGGGGATTGCCGAGCAGGTCCTGGTAGGTGCGCAGGCTCTGCACCTGCCCGCCACCATCGGTCTCCTGGATGTTCGGACCGGCCGGCACGCCATCGCTGGCCGGTGCCGCACCCTGCCCTTCGGGGCGAAGCAGCGCGATCAGGCCGCTGCTGTCGGGCAACCAGTCGAAACCGCTGCCCACCACGCTGCCCAGCGGCTGCTCCAGCAGCCTGCGCGCGCGTCCCGCGGCCACGTCCACCAGCCACAGTTCCACGCGCCCGGCGCGGGCGTCGACATGGCTGAAGGCGATGTGGCGCTGGTCGGGCGACCACTGCATCGAACGCAGTGCCAGCGGCTGCGGCAGGCCTTCGATGCGGCGCTCGGCGCCACCGTCCACCGCCTGCAGCCAAAGGTCGGTGCTGAAACTGAAGCCGCTGGCCGAGTGCGTGCGCGGATGGATGCGCAGGCCCGCGAGCTTGAGCTCCGGCTGGGCCACCACCTCGATGCCCGGCAGCGACGGTACTTGCATGTAGGCGATGAGGTCGCGCTGCGGCGACAGCGACAGGCGCGGCGCCTGCGGCGCATCGACGATCGCGCGCAGGGCCGGTGCGGGCAGGCGGTAGCCGGAATCCGTCGCGCGGCCGGTCGCGGCTTCATCGCGCGCCTGCGCCGCAAAGGCCGTTGCAAGCAGGGCTGCGAGCGCAAGCGGGGCGGCGAGCGCCCGGATGGAGGGCTTTGCCATGTCGGGGATCCCCAGATGTAAAGCCTCAAGCCTAGCCCGGCGGAGACGGGCTGTACCGTGGCGAGGGTCATGCTCACGACCCGTACCAGTGCTGCTCCGCTTGTTCCGACCGGTTGCACCATTGGCCCCGACCCGATGGTATATGCCGGCGCGCCGATACCTTCATGTTCACCTCCCGCTCAAAGGACGATACATGCGACACCCCCTGAAGCCCGCTTCGCAGCTCGAGAGTCCCGTCCGGTGACCGTACTTCACTGCTCGCAGAAGCTCCTCAAGCGCCTGCGCCAGCCGGCCACCCTGCCGGAGCCGCCGGCGGCCGGGAATCCCTTGGGTCCCTGGCATGCCGATATCGACTTCATCGACCGCAGTCCGTTCGTGGTGCTGATAAACGCCGCCACCGGGACCTCGCTGGTGCTGCCTGCGCGCGCAGCAGACCTGAAGCAGCTGCACGCCATGTCCGCCGAACAACTGGGGGGCCTGCTGGAGGCCTGTGGAATCGACGGGCCGCTGGCGCAGGCCGAGCTCGACGCGCTGGCGCACCCCTTCGTCTTCTCACGCAACAGCAACCGCAGCATGGCGGCCTCGATGAACCAGCGTAAGTATGAGATCTGGACGCAGTTCGCCTATCACCGGCTGACCGCGTTCGAAGCGGCGCTGCGGACGCTGGAGACACCGTTCAGGCGCAAGGACCTGGGTCCCGACTACCACTTCGCCGCCGAGCTCCTGCGTCGGCACCTGCGTCCTGCGGCGAAGATCCTGGCGTTCTTGCCGCCCCAAAGCCGCCACTGAGCGCCGGGCGTCATTCACCCGCAACGACTGCGAGCCGATATAATTCCCGGTTCCGCCGAGGGGCGCTGCGATGGCCGGCTTCAACGAAGCCCCCACCAGGCTCGGCGATGACTACTGGAACGGCGCCCGGTTCACCTCACCCACCCTCTCCCCGAGCGGGACAGGGAGCAGAAACCGGAGCTTCCGCATGAACGCACAGGTCAAGACCTTCTCCACCGAGGGCGACTACAAGATCGCCGACATCTCCCTGGCCGACTGGGGCCGCAAGGAGATCGACATCGCCGAGCACGAGATGCCCGGCCTGATGTCCATCCGCCGCAAGCACGCCGCCGGCGCCCCGCTCAAGGGCGTGCGCGTGACCGGTTCGCTGCACATGACCATCCAGACCGCGGTGCTGATCGAGACGCTCAAGGACATCGGCGCCGACGTGCGCTGGGCGTCGTGCAACATCTTCAGCACCCAGGACCACGCCGCGGCCGCGATCGCCGCCACCGGCACCCCCGTGTTCGCCTGGAAGGGCGAGACGCTGGAGGAGTATTGGGACTGCACGCTCGAGGCGCTGTCCTTCCCCGACGGCAAGGGCGGCTTCCTCGGTCCGCAGATGGTGGTCGACGACGGCGGCGACGTGACGCTGCTGATCCACAAGGGCTACGAGCTCGAGCAGGGCGACAGCAGCTGGGTCGACAGCCCCGGTGCCAGCCACGAGGAGCAGGTGATCAAGGACCTGCTCAAGCGCGTCGCGAAGGAGCGTTCCGGCTTCTGGACCACCGTGGTCCGCGACTGGAAGGGCGTCTCCGAAGAGACCACCACCGGCGTGCTCCGCCTGTACCAGCTTGCCGAGGCCGGCAAGCTGCTGGTACCGGCGATCAACGTCAACGACTCGGTCACCAAGTCGAAGTTCGACAATCTCTACGGCTGCCGCGAGTCGCTGGCCGACGGCCTGAAGCGCGCGCTGGACGTGATGCTGGCCGGCAAGGTGGCCGTGGTCTGCGGCTATGGCGACGTCGGCAAGGGCTGTGCGGCCTCGCTGCGCGCCTACGGCTCCCGCGTCATCGTCACCGAGATCGACCCGATCTGCGCGCTGCAGGCGGCGATGGAGGGCTTCGAAGTCACCACGATCGAGGACACCCTGGGCCGCGCCGACATCTACGTCACCACCACCGGCAACAAGGACATCATCACCGTCGAGCACATGCAGGCGATGAAGGACCAGGCGATCGTGTGCAACATCGGCCACTTCGACAACGAGATCCAGGTCGAGAAGCTGCAGGCGATGCAGGGCCTGACGCACGTCAACATCAAGCCGCAGGTGGACAAGTACACCTTCGCCGGCGGCAACAGCATCTTCCTGCTGGCCGAGGGCCGCCTGGTGAACCTGGGCTGCGCCACCGGCCACCCGAGCTTCGTGATGTCGAACTCGTTCGCCAACCAGACGCTGGCGCAGATCGACCTGTGGGCCAACAAGGACGCGTACGCGAACAAGGTCTACATCCTGCCGAAGAAGCTCGACGAGGAAGTCGCGCGCCTGCACCTGGAGAAGATCGGCGTGAAGCTGACGACCCTCACCCGCGACCAGGCCGAGTACCTGGGCGTGCCGGTGGACGGCCCGTTCAAGGCGGAGCACTACCGCTACTGAGGCCGGTCCTCGACCGGGAGTGAACGCGAAGGGCGCCGCAAGGCGCCCTTCTTGCATCGCGCCACCGGCTGCGGGTGGAACAGGGGGGCCAGGAGCTTTTTTGCCACGGATCGGCGCGGATTCACGCGGATAGGGCAAAAGCAACCATGTCCAAACGGCTTTATCCGCGTGAATCCGCGCCGATCCGCGCC
>NZ_SJRX01000005.1 GCF_004352845.1 Luteimonas terricola | reverse complement strand
GGGGTGTCTCCCCCCCTCTACCAACAACCCCCACCCCCCCCCCCCCCCCGCCCCCCCCCCCCCCCCCCCCGATCCGCGCCATCCGTGGCAAATGCTTTTCCACGTTCCCGGTGTTCACATCCATCGCGATAAAGCGATATGATCCACCGACCCCGCCGGCCGCCGGACGCCATGACACCGATCAGCTTCGAGTTCTACCCGCCCAAGAGCGATGAACAGCGCGCGCAGCTCGACCGCACCGCCGCGCGGCTCAAGGCCCATGGGCCGGAATACGTCTCCTGCACCTTCGGCGCGGGTGGATCGACGCTCAGCTACACAGGCGACACCGTGCGCGGACTGATCGATGCGCACGGCCTCGACGCCGCACCGCACCTGTCCTGCGTGGGCGGCACGCGCGACGAGATCGCAGCGCTGCTGCAGACCTACCGCGACGCCGGCTGCCGCCGCATCGTCGCCCTGCGCGGCGACCTGCCTTCGGGCATGGGCCAGCCCGGCGAATTCCGCCATGCCGCCGACCTGGTCGCCTTCATCCGCGCCGCGCACGGCGACCATTTCCACATCGAAGTGGCCTGCTATCCGGAAACCCATCCGCAGGCCGAGGACGCGCTCACCGACCTGCGCCACTTCAAGACCAAGGTCGATGCCGGCGCCAACGGCGCCATCACCCAGTATTTCTACAACGCCGACGCCTATTTCCGCTTCGTCGACGACGCCCGCGCCGCGGGCGTCGAGGTCCCGATCGTGCCCGGGATCATGCCGATCTCGAACTTCACCCAGCTGCGGCGGTTTTCGGAAGCCTGCGGCGCCGAAATCCCGCGCTGGGTGGCCAAGCGCATGGTCGCCTATGGCGACGATGCCGAGAGCGTCCGCAAGCTGGGGACCGATGTCGTTGCCGGGCTTTGCCGGCGTCTTGTGGACGGCGGCGCGCCGGGGCTGCACTTCTATACCCTCAACCTCGCGCGACCGACGATCGCGGTGCTCGACCAGCTGGGCTGATCCACCCGCGAACGCTTCTGCGCGGCAGGCCGCCGCTGTACCCTTGGCCGATGCCGTACCTGCGACACCCTGCCCTGGCCGGCGCGCTGCTGTCGGCCGTGGCGATCGCCGCGGCCCTGCCCCCGCCCGCCGCCGCCCAGATCCGGCGCTGCACCACGCCCGACGGCGGCGCGGTGTACACCGACCGCAGCTGCGAGTCCCTGGGCGCGGTCGAGAACCGGCCGCGCACCGGCGGCACCGTCGGCGGCGCCGCGCTCCGCTATCGCGGCGGCTGCTCGCGCCGCCTCCAGGACCTGGTGTTCGAGGTCACGGCGGCGATCGACGCCGGCGACACCAACCGCCTCGCGCGCAGCTACCACTGGGTGGGCATGTCGCACCGCAACGGCTATGCGGTGATCGAGCGGCTGGACGCGATCGCCCGGCGCCCTCTGCTCAACATCTCCGCGCTGCGCCCGGCGGAGGCGGTGGTCGCATCGGCCGATCCCGCGCCGCTGGCCGCCATCGACGGCCGCGCGGCGCTGCCGGCCACGCCGCCCGCACCACGGCGGCCGGTGGCGCTGCGCGTCGACCAGGCGCTGGCCGACGGCATCACGCCGTCCAGCACCACCTTCGGCCTGCGCCGGCACATGGACTGCTGGTGGATCACGCTCTGAGCGCACTGCGGCACAATGCCGCTTCCACACAGCGGAGCGGCGCGATGCAGTACCCGGAATGGATCTGGCACAACGGCGGCATCAAGCCCTGGGCCGAGGCGACCACGCACGTGATGTCGCACGGCCTGCACTACGGGTCTTCGGTGTTCGAAGGCATCCGTGCCTACAGGACGCCGCAGGGCAGCGCGATCTTCCGCCTGCAGGACCACAACCGTCGCCTGTTCGCCTCGGCACGGATCCATGAAATGCAGATCCCGTACACGCTCGACGAGCTCAACGCCGCCTGCCACGAGGTCCTGCGCAGGAACGGATTCGAGCAGGCCTATCTGCGCCCGGTCGCGTGGCGCGGCCTCGGCGGCTTCGGGCTCAGCGCGGAGACGCCGATCGACGTCGCCGTCGCCACCTGGCACATGGGGCCGTACCTGGGCGAAGGCGCGCTCACCGAAGGCATCGACGCCTGCGTGTCGAGCTGGCAGCGGGTCGCGCCCAACACCATCCCGGCCGGCGCCAAGGCCGGCGGCAACTACCTCTCGGGCCAGCTGGTGGCGCGCGAGGCGCGGCGCCTGGGCTTCGGCGAGGGCATCGCGCTGGCATCCACCGGACTGCTGTCGGAAGGCGCCGGCGAGAACCTGTTCCTGGTGTTCGACGGCGCGCTGCACACCACGCCGGTCAGCGCCGCGCTGCTCAACGGCATCACCCGCGACTCGATCATCCGCCTGGCGCGCGACGTCGGCATCGAGGTGATCGAGCGCGACCTGCCGCGCGAATACCTGTACCTGTGCGACGAGCTCTTCATGTGCGGCACCGCCGCCGAGATCACGCCGATCCGCTCGGTCGACGGCCGCCAGGTCGGTGCCGGCAAGGCCGGTCCGGTCACGCTGCGCCTGCAGGAGCTCTTCTTCGGACTGTTCGAGGGCCGCACGCCGGACAAGTATGGCTGGCTGGAGCGGTTGGACGCGTAGCCGCGCGCCCCGCCGGCCTCAGCCGGCCTCGTCCGCGTCGACATCGAAGCGCAGCGTGGCCACCACGCCGCGCTCCGCTCCCGGCACCACCCGCACCTGCCAGTCGTACAGCCGGCACAGCCGGCGCACGATCGACAGGCCGATGCCACCGCCGTGGGTATGCTCCGCGTGGCTGCCACGGTAGCCGCGCTGGAACAGGTGCGCGGCGTCTTCCGCGCTCAGGCCGGGGCCCGAGTCGATCACGTCCACGGCGCGCTCGCGCAGGCGCACGATGACCGTACCTGCGGTGGTGTACTTCACCGCGTTGCCGATCAGGTTGCCCAGCGCCACCGACACCGCCGACTCCGGCGCGTCCACCACCAGGGTGCCCGCCTCGCCTTCCAGCAGCAGCTCCAGCGCCTTGCCGCCGAGCTGGGAGCGGTGTGCCTCCAGCAGCTGCTCGGCCACGCGGCAGACATCGGTGCTGCCGTGTCCACGCTCGGCGCGCGAGAGCAGCAGCAGGGCGCTGATGAGGTCGGTGCACTGCTGCTCGGCGCGCTGGATGCGCTGCAGGCGCGCGACGGTTTTCTCGTCCAGGTCAGGCCGGCTGAGCAGCAGCTCCACCGCGCCCTTGACCACCGCCAGCGGCGTCCGCAGCTCGTGGCTGACGTCGGCGTTGAACTCGCGGTCGCGCTGGACCACCTCGGTCAGGCGCGCGGCGTAGTCGTCGAGCGCGGTGGCCAGCTCGCCGACTTCGTCATCCGGGAAGTGCGGTGCCAACTCGCCGGGACCCGCCTTGTCGCCCGACGCGCCGAGGAGGTTCGCCAGTTCCGACACCGGTCGCATCACCCGCGCCGCCGACCACCAGCCGATCACGCCGGCCAGCAGGGTGAACAGCACCACCGCGGCAATCAGGATCAGCTTGATGCGGGCGCGCACCTCGGCAGTGCTGGTCATGTCCTGGGCGAGGAAGAACCAGTAGTCGGGGTCCTTCTTCACCACCACGCGGTAGACGAAGGGCTCTCCGCTCTCCTCGCCGGTGATGTTGTAGACGCCGGTGTCGAGCTCGGCCCACTCCGGGGGCACGTTGTGGCGACCGCCGGGCCCGTAGACATGCGCGCGCACGCTGCCCAGCGGAGCCCACTGCGCCGTGCGGTCCTCGTAGAAGCGCTGGGCGTAATCGTCCACGTTCTCCTTGAGCACGCTGCCGACCGCCTGGTCTTCCACGACGGCGCCGACGAAGGCCGCCGCAATCGCGAACATCGCCGTCAGCCCGAGTCCGAGCAGGGCGAACGAGAGGATGATGCGGCTGCGCAGCCGACGCCGATAGCGCCGCCGGCCGGGGAACGCCGGCGCCGGAGCGCCGCCCTCAGCTTGCGACATCGGGCGCGGCGATCCGGTAGCCGATGCCATGGCGGGTCTGCACCAGCAAGGTCGGGAACGGCTTGTCGATCACCGCGCGCAGGCCGTGGATGTGCACGCGCAGGCTGTCCGAATCCGGCAGTTCCTCGCCCCAGACGCGGGTCTCGAGCTCCTGCCGGGTGACCACCGCCGGCGAGGCTTCCATCAACGACTGCAGGATCTTCAGCGCCGTGGGATTGAGCTGCACCAGCTTGCCGGCGCGGCGCACCTCGAGGGTGTCGAGGTTGTATTCCAGGTCGGCGACTTCCAGCACGCGCGTCTGCACGCCCTTGCCGCGGCGCGCCAGTGCGTTGAGCCGGACCTCGACCTCCTGCAGCGCGAAGGGCTTGATCAGATAGTCGTCGGCACCGGAGTCGAAGCCGGCAAGCTTGCTGTCGAGGCTGTCGCGGGCGGTCAGCATCAGCACCGGGGTCTGCTTGCGGGCCTCGTTGCGCAGCTTGCGGCAGACCTCGAGGCCGTCCATGCCGGGCAGGTTGAGGTCGAGCACCACGGCGTCGAAATCGTGGACGACCGCCAGGTGCAGGCCGGTGACGCCATCGGCGGCGAAGTCGACCGTGTGGCCGCGGTCCTCCAGGTAGTCACCGATGTTGGCGGCGATGTCCTGGTTGTCTTCGATCACGAGGATGCGCATGCGTGGGTCCTATGGATGGGTCTGTATTGGACCGCGGCGCAGCCCACACGTTCCGATGCGGCCGATTCTTGCACAGGCCGCCGCATGCCCGGCGCGACGACGGCGGCGCGCGCAGAAAAAGGCCCGGGCAAACCGCCCGGGCCGAAATGTATTGCCCCGATGACCGCAATCCACGACTGACGACAGGAGAGATCCGATGACGCACAAGGGATTTCGGTCGGGCCAAGCTACCCGCGCTGCGATTAAAGAGGCGTTAAACGCGACGTTAAATTTTCATTCCGGAACGGCGTCTCACGCGCTTGCGCGACGGCATCCCGGTTCCGGTGGCGCCGGCCGCAACAAAATCGACGATCCGGCCCGCCACGTCCACACCGGTGGAACGCTCGATGCCTTCAAGCCCCGGCGAAACGTTGACCTCGAGCACCAGCGGACCGCGCGCGGACGAGACTAGGTCGACCCCGGCCACGCCCAGGCCCAGGGCCTGCGCAGCCCGTACCGCGACCTCGGCTTCGGCCGCGTCCAGCTGTACGCCCTCGGCGCTGCCGCCGCGATGCAGGTTCGCCCGGAAGTCGCCTTCGGGAGCCTGCCTGCGCATCGCCGCCACCACCTCGTCGCCCACCACCAGGCAGCGCAGGTCCGCGCCGCCGGCCTCGGCGATGAATTCCTGCAGCAGGAAGGTCGCGTACAGCCCGCGCAGCGCGTCGACCACGCTGCGCGAGGCCGAGGGCTTCTCGGTCAGCATCACCCCGCGCCCCTGGCTGCCCTCGGTGAGCTTGATCACGTGCGGCGGCTCGCCGAGCATCGCCAGCAGGTCGTCGGTGTCGTCGGGGTTGTCGCCGAACACGGTCACCGGCATGTCGATGCCCTGCGCCGCCAGCAGCTGGTGGCAGCGCAGCTTGTCGCGCGCGGACATGATCGCCGCCGACGGGTTGGGCGTATGGCAGCCCATCAGTTCGAACTGGTGCAGCACGGCGTTGCCATAGCGGTTGATCGAGGCGCCGATGCGCGGGATCACCGCGCCATAGCCGGCCAGCGACTGGCCCTTGTAGCGCAGCGCGAAGCCTTCCTTGCCGATGCGCATGTAGCAACGCAGCGGGTCGAGCACGCGCACGCTGTGGCCGCGCTGCCGCGCCGCCTCGACCAGGCGGCGCGTGGAGTACAGCTTGCTGTTGCGCGAGAGGATCGCGAGCTTCATGGGCGCCTGCGCGGGGAGGATTGCGGGTGGAGCAGCGTGGAGAACGGCGCGCGCAGAGCGTGTGACGTCAGCGCGTGAGCTTCGCCGCGCCGTCGAGGTACTTGCTGCCCTGCGTCTTCACGACATCGACTTCGTAGCGCTCGGACGCCACGTGCACGTCCTCGAGGGTCTCTTCCAGCTCCTCGACTTCGGACTTGATCTTCGCCAGCGCGTTCTCGAGCGTGTAGGTCAGCTCGTGGATCTTCGCGGTGTCCTCCGGACCGAGTTCGTCCTTGGCAAGGATCGCGGCAAGCTGCGCGTTGTACTCGCCGAGGTTGGTCATCGCTGCGTCCAGCGTGGGCGAAGCCTCGCCCTTGTAGTGGTCGGGGCGCTCGTCGGCCTGGGCGATGAATGGCAGGGACAGCACGAGCAGGGCGCCGGCAAGCAGCGCGGTCGGAAACTTCATGGGGAACTCCTGGGGTCTGGGCAGCGAATGATAATGAATCCCATTACCAAATGCATGCACATGCGGCTGCCGGCAGCACGCCGACGGACAAGGGTCCAGGTCGGGAGCTGGAGCGGGCGAAGGGAACAGCACCCGTTCGCTAACTCGTTTATTACGAACGTCTTTTCCGATCCAAGCGTCACGGAATGGACTCGATTGTGGACTCAAGTCTTCGGCCTGGTCAACGCAGGCCGTTGCGGGTGATCCAAAGCGAGCCAAGCACATCCACCAACAGCCAGAGCATCGGATTTCATTCCGAAGTCTATCTGTCTACTGGCACACCACGCCACAGGTCGCAACGGACAGGCGAGCTGCGTCCTCAAAGGACCGGCTCATCATCGATCGGCGCGGCCTCGTCTTTCACCCGCTCGATGAACCGCTTCATGGGCTCCGAGGGTTCGCCCTGGCGGCGCAGCAGGTAGGTAGAGAGCATCGGTGGGGTGCCGGCCAGGGGACGAATGGAGATGTCCGGGCGCTGTAGGGTCTGCACTTGCGAGGCGATGGCGAAGCCGATGCCGTAGCCGGCGCCGACCAGGGTCAGCATCACGCCGAGGCTGGTCACTTCATCGACCAGCTTGAGCGGCGTGCCCGCGTCCTGCAGCATCGCTTGAATCTGATGGCGGCAGCCCGATCCCGATTCGGGATGGCACAGAACCAGCGGGAACTTCAAGGCTTCGGCCAGCGGCACCTGCATGTGTGCCAGCAAGGGGTGGCGTGCGGGCACGATCACCGACAGTGGATCGGTCCACACCGGCTCAGCGACGAGGCCAGCATGCACCGCGTTTGACAACGCAAAGCCGATGTCCAGCAGATCGTTGTGCAGCATCTTGAGCTGCTGCGCGAACGGCAGCTCGAAGACGCGAATCTCCAGCTCGGGCTCATCCTCGCGGCTGCGTGCCAGCAAGGTGGCGATGTGGGGCTGCGCCAGGCTGTCGCAGATGGCGATGCGCAGATGGCCCTGGTAGCCCTGTGCCGCCGCCTTGGCGCTCTTGACTGCCTGCTCCACGGTGGCCATCACGCGCCGGCATTCGCCGAGGAACACCTGGCCGGCCCAGGTCAGCCGCGTCAGGCGTGTGCTGCGGTCGAACAACTGCACGCCAAGCTGGCTTTCCAGGTCGCGCATCGCACGCGACACAGGCGACTGCTCGATGCCCAGACGCTCGGCTGCACGGGCCAGACCGCCAGATCGTTAGTGCGACGCGGTTGAAGCGGGTATGCGGCCGCACGGCGTTGCCGGCGGGACTGCGCGACCGGCCAGCGACCAGCAAGCTGTTCGCATGGCTGGCCCAGACCCTCAACGGCGATATGTTTCCGCCTTCTTTGGTGAAAACGACACCGGCCGCTCACCACTTGACGCGGGTTGCGGAGTTCCTGGCGGCTGTCGATCCTGAAAGCGGGCAGCTCAGCTTCTTCCCCTACCAGTTCGAGGTGATTCCGATCGAGCTCATCAGCTCGATCTACGAGCAGTTCGCGCACGCTGAGCCGTGGACAGATGGAAAGCGCACAGAAGCGTTGCAAAACGGCGTGCACTACACGCGACTGTCCGTCGTCGTCTCGCTGATCCTCGATGAGGTCATGGATGGCCTATCTGGACGGGAGCGGTGCTGGATTTGACGTGCTGCTCCGGTGTCTTCCAGGCCGAAGCGTTGTGGCGCTTCGTTCATCTTCGCTCGCAAGGTCAGCCGCCCACGAGGGAGGTGATTCGCTCGACGCTCTACGGGCGAGTCTATGGCGTGGACATCAGCGAAGCCGCGATTTGCGTCGCTGCGTTCAGGCGTCCGCGCGCCCCTGCTTTAGTTGCGTGCCCTCGTGAACTGCTCGCTCCCGCACGCATTGAGGCGGCGTTCCGCCAAGCTGCGCTGCCACCGTCCGCTAAAGAGATCGGGTCGCACGGCGCAAGCGGTCGTGTATGGCCGCCCATGCCGGTTCGTCCGGCGGCAGCGCAATCAGCAAGACCTCGCAACTGGTGGCATCGGCCTCGTGCAAAGCCGCGTAAAGCGCGCGCGCATAGTCTTCGGACTGCGAGGGCATCGGCCAGAACTTCGCCACCGGCCAATTTGCGGGGCGCTGCGCAAGCAGCCCGGTACGCCGGCCTGGAAACGGCGCCTCGGCCAGCCCGGCCGGGATCCGGTAGCACGGCGTGCGCGGCGCGTAATGCGAGGCCAGGGCGCCTGGCACGCGAGGCGCTGCCGCAGCAACGGTGCCCGCAAGAAACAGGTGGCGCGCGAGCATATCGGTGGTGATGGCGCCGGGACGCAGAATGCGCGGATGTTCACGACTGAGATCGACGATGGTCGACTCGATGCCGACCAGGCAGGGGCCGCCATCGACCACCGCCGCGATCTTTCCGGCCAGGTGTCGCCGCACATGCGCCGCCGTGGTCGGACTGATTTGACCAAAAGGATTCGCGGATGGCGCGGCCAGGCCCCGACCGAACTGTCGCAAGACGGCCTGCGGTACCGGATGTGCCGGCACGCGTAGCGCGACGGTCGTTTGGCCGCCGGTCACCAGCGGCGAAACCGTTCGCGCGGCAGGCAGCACCAGGGTGAGCGGACCTGGCCAAAAGGCCGAAGCCAGCCGCCAGACCACCTCCGGTACCTCGGTGACCCAGTCCGACAGTTGCTCGGTGGCGGCGAGATGCACGATCAGCGGGTGATCGGCCGGGCGGCCTTTGGCGCGAAAGATCGCGCGCAAGGCATCGGGGTTGGTCGCATCGGCGGCCAACCCATAAACGGTCTCGAAAGGCAGCGCCACGAGTTCCCCCGCCCGCAGCAGGTTCACGGCGGTGGACAGATCGTCCGGGTGGGAAGTAAGTTGCAACATGATCAGGACTCCCGCATTTACCGCGCCATTTGGCCGTCGCCCTGCGGAACGAAGACCGCGCCGCGGGCGGCTTCCAGGACGGCGCGAACCTCCGGATGCTGGATGCGCCGTTCCGTGCTGATCAGCCAGAATGCCTCGCGCACCTCCTCCAGCCGCCCCACCTCGCTGACGCCGTAGCGCGCGCAGATCTCGTCCGAGAGGATCGCGGGCGCGGGGAAATAGCCTTCACCCGCCTGTGCAAAGACCTTCATCAGGGCGCTGTCATCGAACTCCCCGATGACCCGTGGGTACAGGCGTGACTCGCCCAGCCAGAGGTCGATCTCGCCCCGTACCGCCGCGTTCTGACCGGGCAGCAGCAGTGGCGCCCCGTTCAGACAGGCTGGAAAAGCCGCGCCGCGCCGCGCCAGCTCGGGCGCGGCAAAAAAGGCGACGGCACTTTCACCCAGCTTGCGGCTGTGGCCGCGGACCGCCAACCCTGCCGGCATCGGGCGATCGGCCAGCACCATCTCCAGCCGGTGCAGTGCCAATTCCCCGAGCAACCAGTCGATCGTGCCCTCGTGGCACACCAGCCGTATCGGCTTCTCCACCCTCTTCAGCGAAGCCAGCAACCGGTGTGTCAGCGACTTGGGGATCGCATCGGAAATACCGACGCGAAACGTAGCCATCGTCTGCTCCGGGATTGCGTTCGCCCGCAGCGAGGAGACCATCTCGTGACCCAGCGCGAAGATCTCGTCGGCGTAGGACAGCGCAACGCGCCCCGCCTCGGTGAGTTCGAGTCCGCGTCCGGCAGGCTTGAACAAGGCCGTTCCGAGGTCGTCCTCGAGCAGCTTGATTTGGGCGCTGACGGTTTGCGGCGTCAGATGCAACTGATTGGACGCCGCCGCCACACTCCCGGCGTGGGCCACCGCCCAGAAGTAGCGCAGGTGTTTGAGATTCATTATCTGCTATTCGCAACTTTTTACGAAGTGTCTGTGAATTATATTCGACTTTATATGAATCATCCAGACCGTCAAAATTCACCAGGTTACCTTCCGGGTAACAACAGGACGGGTCCTGCACGGCCTTTCGCGCCTCAGGCGCTCGTGGTGAGAAGCGTCCAGTGCCCGCCACCTACGCAGGGGATGAAGACATGCCGACCGAGTCCAGAAGCGCCTTCTTGCTCGTGCGCAGCGATGGGGATCTGGAGCGCGCCAGCGAAGATCTGGCCGCTTACCTGTCGATTCTGGGCCGCCGGTTGCCCGCCAGCGACGTTGAAACCGTGCAAGGCATCTGGATCGACGAAGAAGGCGTGGCGAACTTGCCGTGCGCGCTGGTTCTGCCGGATGCGGCCGGCGCGCGGCGAACCGTCCGTATCCTGGAGACAACAGGGATCAACGGGATCTGGATGCTGTGCTGGCTCGAGACGGCGGCAAGCGCCGTCTCCCGCGTCGACCTGGTGGCGGCGCTGTTGGACTGCTTCGGCCATGAAGACGCGACCACGCTCGCCGCACGCTTCATCCCGGTCTTCGCAGGCAATGCGCCCGACTCCAGCGTGAGCGCGGAGCTGCAGGTGCTCGAAGCACGCTACCCGGAACTCGTGCTGCCGCCGATCTACCAGGACGCCGGCGGCAGCCTGGTCCTGCCATCGGCGCAGCCGCACGATGAAGGAACGCCATCTTGAGCACCCTCGACCCCGTCCTGCTGTTCTTCCTGCTCGGCTTGGCCGCTGGCCTGCTGCGCTCGGAGCTGCGACTGCCCGCGGCCGTCTATGAACTGGTGAGCATGCTGCTGCTGCTCGCCATCGGCCTCAAGGGCGGCATCGAACTCGCCAGGCAACCCTTCGGTGACCTCGCGCTGCAAGCCCTCGCGGTCATGGCGATGGGCGTACTGTTGCCGCTGGTCGCCTTTCCGGTGCTGCGGTTCATGGGGCGTTTCCCCCGTGCGGACGCGGCATCCGTTGCCGCCCACTATGGCTCGGTGAGCGTCGGCACCTATGCCGTCGCCACCACCTATTTCGCCAGCCGGCAGATCGAGTTCGAGTCGCACATGCCGTTCCTGCTCGCCGTGCTGGAGATCCCGGCCATCCTGGTGGGGATCCTGCTGGCCCGCGGGTTCTCCCGTGACATGCGGATCGGCACGGTCGCGCATGAGGTGTTTCTGGGCAAGGGCATCGTGCTGCTCGTCGGCGGGCTGCTGATCGGCTGGGCCGCCGGCCCGGAGGGACTGACTTCCGTCAAGCCGCTGTTCTTCGATCTGTTCAAGGGAATCCTTGCCCTGTTCCTCCTGGAAATGGGGCTGATCACGGCCGCCCAGTTCGGCAGCCTGCGGCGGCACGGCCTGTTCCTCGTGCTGTTCGGCATCGGCATGCCGCTGTTCTCCTCCGTGGTGGGCATCGCGCTGGGTTACGGACTCGGGCTGTCGCTGGGGGGCACGGCCATGCTGGCCATCCTGGCAGCGAGTGCGTCCTACATCGCCGTGCCCGCCGCCATGCGCATTTCGGTGCCGGAGGCCAACCCGACGCTGTCGCTGGCCGCTTCCTTGGGCGTCACTTTCCCGTTCAACGTCCTGGTCGGCATTCCGCTCTATCACGCCATGGCGACGCAAGCATTCGCCCTGACCGGAGGCTAGGTTCATGAACAGTTCGATGCGCAAACTGCTGACCATCATCACCGAGGCCGCCCTGGAGAGCGTCTTGATCAAGGACCTCGAACGCCTGGGAGTCCGGGGCTACACCATTACCGACGCCCGCGGCAAGGGCAGCCGGGGCGTGCGCAGCTCCGCGTGGGATGCGAGCAGCAACATCCGCATCGAGGTCGTATGCGATGCGGCGACCGCCGAGGCCATCGCCGCACATCTGCAGGCCCGCTACTACGAGAACTACGCCATGATCCTGTTCGTGTCCGACGTCGCGGTGCTGCGGCCGGAGAAGTTCTGATGGCAAAAAGAAACTTGGCGCAGGCCGCATCGTGGCTGGGAAATATTCGGGCGCGCACCTGGCTGATCCTGGGCGGGCTCGCCTTCGCCATCGTCGGCCTGCTCGTCTGGGCCGGCATCGCGCTGTTGTCCTGGCTGTGGGCGCAGGCGCCGGTGGCGACGGAGACCGGCAAGCGTTTGGCCGACGAGGCGGCGGCAACGGTTGAACAGGCAGCGCCCGGTCTCAAAGAGCAGGCGGAGCGCTGGCTGCCGGGCATTCAGGAGCAGGCGGACCGGTGGCTGCCGGGCCTCGGCGAAGCGCCGCCCGCGCGCGATGTCAGCGGCACCGACCTCGGCCCGGTCCCGCGCTTCCCAGGCCTGGTGCGCAGTCATTACGCGCGCGATGGCGAGACGACCGAAGTGCGTTACGCCGGCCGCGCGGGTTTCGACGCGGCGCTGGCGCACTATGTCCGGGGCTTCGCCGACGCCGGGTTCGTCCAGGAGGTGATTTCCGCCATGCCAGAGGAGGAAAGGCACCGGTTTCGACATAGTCAGGAGTCCATCGAGTTCGCGCTGATGCGCCGCCCGGGCGGTTTGATCGAAGTTCGTTTGCAACATTCCTCACGGCAATGATGCCAGGGAGCCGAGCATGAAGCGCATCGTCCTGTTTCTCGCCACCAACCTGGCCATTTTGCTGGTGCTCTCGGTCAGCATGCGCCTGCTGGGGGTGGAGCCATGGCTGAACGAACAGGGACTGAACTTGACGGCGCTGCTGATCTTCGCCGCGGTGATGGGCTTCGGCGGATCGCTCATCTCGCTGGCCGTCTCCAAGTGGATGGCCAAGAAGATGATGGGCGTGCGGGTGATCAAGGCGCCATCGAATACGACCGAAGCCTGGCTGGTAGATACGGTTCGCAAGTACGCGCGGCAGGCGGGCATAGGCATGCCCGAGGTAGGCATTTACGACGCGCCCGACGTCAACGCCTTCGCCACCGGGATGAGCAGGAACAAGGCGCTGATCGCCGTCTCCACCGGCCTCTTGCAGCAGATGACGCGCGAGGAGGCAGAAGCCGTGCTGGGCCATGAAGTCGCGCACGCCGCCAATGGCGACATGGTGACGCTGGCGCTGATCCAGGGCGTGGTGAACACCTTCGTGCTGTTCCTCTCGCGGGTGATCGGCCACACGGTGGACCGGATAATCTTCAAGAGCGAGAACGGGCACGGCCCGGCATTCTGGGTGACGGTCATCATCGCCGACTTGGTGCTGGGCATCCTGGCCTCCCTCATCGTCATGTGGTTCTCGCGCCAACGGGAGTTCCGCGCCGACGCGGGCGGCGCGTCACTGGCCGGGCGCGGCGCCATGATTGCAGCGTTGGAGCGGCTCAGTGCGCTGCAGCCTGCGCCCCTGCCCGACAAGATGACGGCCTTCGGCATCGCCGGCGGAGGTGCGTCGGGTCTCAAGCGCCTGTTCATGACCCACCCGCCGCTGACCAAACGCATCGCGGCGCTCAAGGCAGCGCAATGAATGCGCACGCGGCTTGCAGCCCGCCTGTTGCTGGGCGCGGTGGTGGTCTGAGTCCTACTGCCGTTCGATCTGATTTCCCGACTATAGCTGGCCATTGGAAAGGAACCCGCGCCATGTTGAAAATACTCGTTCCGGTCGACGGCTCAAGCAACTCGCTCCATGCGGTGCGGCACGTCGTCAATGAATTCAGGAAGAACGCGGCGTTGGAAATTCATCTATTGAATGTTCAGACGCCATTTTCCCAATACGTTTCACGATTCGTGAGCAGAAGAGATCGCCACGATTTCCATCGCGATCAGGCCGAGTTGGCGCTGCTGCCAAGCAGACAGATGCTAGACAGGTTCGGGGTGCCCTATGAAGCGCACATGGAACTTGGGGAAAAGGCATACGTCATTACCGACGCGGCGCGCCGCCTCCACTGCGACCATATCGTGGTGGGTGCCGCACGCAAGAGCTCGCTGATCCGGATGGTCGAGAACTCGACGATCAACAAGGTGATTGAGCTGACGACCGTCCCGGTCAAGGTTGTGGCAGGAGACCCGGTGTCCCCGCTGGAACGCTACGGCATTCCAGCCGGCGTCGGCACGGGCTTGGCATCGTTGTTCTTTGCAGCCGCCGAATGATTGCCATGAGTCGACTCCCTGGCAACCAAGAAGAACGCGTGCACAAGCTGAGCATGAAAGCAACGGCGCAACAAGCCATCACGAGCAACGCGTCTGCTATGAATGGTGGTTCCAGCGGCGCTGCGGGCATGCCGGATCGGCAGCCGTGGCACGCACTGGGCGTGGACGAGACGGTCGCGCGTATGGAGACGCGTCCGGATGGCCTCACCAACGCGGAAGCCGTGCAGCGTCTGAAGACCTACGGGTCCAATGTGATCCCCCGGGGCAAAGGGGACACCGCCCTCGACCTGATCTGGCGGCAGGTCAACAACCCCTTGATCTGGGTGCTGATCGTGTCGGCGCTGGTGGCGATGGCTGTCGACCCCACCGGCGGGGTCAAGAACGGGCTGGTGATCCTGGCGGTGGTGGTGCTCAACACGATCATCGGCTTCGTGCAGGAGTTCAAGGCCGGCAAGGCGATCGAGGCGCTCAGCCGCATGGTGCCGGAGAATGTTTCCGCCTTGCGCGAGGGCCGCAAACTCACCCTCCCGGCAGCGGATCTCGTCCCCGGCGACATGGTCCTGCTCGCCAGCGGAGACAAGGTGCCCGCGGACATGCGCCTGATCCAGTTGCGCAACCTGCAGATCGAGGAGGCGGCGCTCACCGGCGAGTCGGTGCCGACGGAGAAACGGCTCGCCCCGGTGGCATCCGAGGCGGGCATCGGCGACCGAACCTGCATGGTCTTTGGCGGCACGCTGGTCACCTACGGGACGGGGACCGCGGTGGTGGTCGAGACCGGCGCCAGGACCGAGCTCGGCCGCATCTCCACCATGCTGAGGGAAACGACCGATCTGCAGACTCCGCTCACCAAGGCGCTGGCCAAAATCGGCTGGTACATCACCATCGCGATCGTTGTCATCGCGATCGGAATCCTCTTGCTCGGGACCTGGCGAACCATGGCCGAGACCGGGGTCGAGTGGCTTCCGGCCCTGCGCGAGACGGTCATCTTCGCCATCGCGCTGGCGGTGGGCGCCATCCCCGAGGGGCTGCCGGCGATCGTGACCATCGCGCTGGCGATCGGCGTGCAGCGCATGGCGACGCGCCGTGCCGTGGTGCGCAAGCTCCCCGCCGTCGAGACCCTCGGCTCGACCACCGTCATCTGCTCTGACAAGACCGGGACCCTTACCCGCAACGAGATGACCGTGCAGGAGCTCTGGACGCCCGCCTCCGGCGCCTTTGCCGTGTCGGGCGTCGGCTACGCGCCCAAGGGGCAACTGCAGCGCGAGGGAACGCTCGTCAAGACGGCGCCTGCGGACCTGACTGATCTGCTGCTCGCCGGGGTGCTGTGCAACGACGCCTCGCTCGCGAACGAGGAGGGGCAGTGGAAGATCCATGGCGATCCGACGGAGGGCGCGCTCGTTGTCGCCGCGGAAAAGGTCGCGCTGGACGTGGAGAAAGCGCGGGCGCAACACAAGCGCCTGGATACGATTCCGTTCGAGTCCGAGAACCAGTTCATGGCCACACTCCACGCGCAGGACGGCGGACGCATCCTGCTCAAGGGTGCGCCGGAGGCCGTGCTAAAGCGTTGCGCCACGACGCCGGGCGGCCGTGTGCTCGATATGGAGGCGGTGCTACGCGAGGTCGAAAAGCTGGCCGCCAAGGGGATGCGGGTGCTGGCGTTCGCCGCCCAGCCCGCGCGCGGGCAGACTGGCATCGAGATGCACGACACGCAAAGCGGGTTCACCTTCCTCGGGCTCCAGGGCATGATCGACCCGCCGCGTCCCGAGGCAATCGCGGCGATCGCGCTCTGCCATCAGGCCGGGATTACCGTGAAGATGATCACCGGCGACCACCAGGGCACGGCGCAGGCGATCGCGGACCAGCTCAACATCCTCCCTAAGAATCCCGCAGCACCCAAGGCGATCGCCGGGGCCCAGCTCGCGCAGATGTCCGAAGTGCAGCTGCGTGATGCGGCGGGCGCGTGCAACGTCTTTGCGCGCGTCGCGCCGGAGCACAAGCTCGGCCTGGTGCGTGCCCTGCAGAGCCGCAACGAAGTGGTCGCGATGACCGGCGACGGCGTCAACGATGCGCCCGCGCTCAAGCAGGCGAATATCGGCGTGGCGATGGGGATCACCGGGACCAGCGTCTCCAAGGAGGCGGCGGGGATCGTGCTCGCCGACGACAACTTCGCTTCCATCGCCGCGGCGGTCGAGGAAGGGCGGCGCGTCTACGACAACCTCATCAAGTCGCTCGCCTTCGTGCTGCCGACCAACCTCGGGCTGGCGCTGATCCTGATGTGGGCGGTAGCCTTTTTCCCGTTCGCCGATGTCACGCACGTCATCGACGGCGTCGCCCATACGATGCGCGAGCTGCTGATGCCGATGACGCCGGCGCAGTTGCTATGGATCAATCTGGTAGCGGCGGTGGCGCTGGCGCTGCCGCTCGCGTTCGAGGCGAAAGAGCCCAACGTCATGAGGCGCCCACCGCGCAACCCGGCCGCGCCAGTGCTGAGCGGGTTCGTCGTCATGCGCACCTTCGTGGTGGCGATCCTGATGACCGCCGGGGCGCTCGGGCTCTTCCTCTACGAGTTCCGAGCCGCGGGAGACAGCGGACCCGCAGCGCTCGCCAAGGCGCAAACGATGGCCGTCACCACGGTGATCATGTTCCAGATCTTCTACCTGCTCAACTGCCGCTCGCTGCGTGACTCGATGCTGAAGATCGGGGTGTTCAGCAACAAGACCGTGTTCGTCGGGATCGCGGCGATCCTCGTGCTGCAGGCGCTGTTCGTCTACGCCCCGTTCATGCACGAGATCTTCGCGTCCGCGCCCCTCTCCGCTGGCGACGTGCTTTTGAGCATCGTTGTCGGCGCCCTCATCCTGCCGGTGATCGGTCTCGAGAAGTGGTGGCGAAATCGTGGCTGAAATCAAGCACGGGGCGCGCCGGGGGGCGGCGTGCCATTCCACTGCACCTTCTTCGGCATCCGGGAAAAACAACCCACTGATCGAACTGCTGATCGCTATCGTCATTCCCTCTCTGATCCTGATGAAGCTGAGCGGCCCGGAAGACCTGGGCGCCGTCAACGCGCTGCTGCTGGCGCTGGCTTTCCCGCTGGCCTGGGGCGCGCGGGATTTGCTTACCCGGCGCAAGCTCAACCTGTTCGCCGTGCTCGGTCTGGTCAGCATCCTGCTTACCGGCGGGATCGGCCTGCTGCAACTGGACACGCGGTGGCTGGCCATCAAGGAAGCCGCCATTCCCGGCCTGATCGGTCTGGCCGTGGCCATTTCCGCCCATAGCCGCTACCCGCTGGTGCGGGTGCTGCTGTTCACGCCGGCGCTGATGGATGTCGAGCGGATTCAGCGCGGCCTGGACGAACGCGGCAAGCGTGCCGCCTTCGAGACGCGCCTGCGGGCCGCCACCTGGATGCTGGCCGGCTCGTTCTTTTTTTCCTCCGTCATGAACTACTTTCTCGCCACCTGGATCGTCACCAGTCCATCCGGCTCCCCCGCCTTCAACGAAGAGCTGGGGCGGCTCACCCTGTTTAGCTATCCCATGATCGCGCTGCCCTCCATGTTGATCATGATGGCCGCGCTCTATTTCCTGGCGCGCTCCATCCGCGAGTTGGCCGGACTGAAACTCACCGACGCACTGAAAGGACACGCATGAACAGCAAACCTGAACGCGATGTGGAAAAAACCTACCCCCTGCCGGAGTTCATTGCGAAATTGCGGCGCCTGGCCGATGCGCTCGAACAGGGCGAACGCTTTGAAATCCAGATCGCGGGCGAAAGAATCTCGGTGCCGGTGCGGGCGGTCTGCAACATCGAACACGAACGGGAAGGCGAGTCGGAAGAAATCGAATTCCAGATCAGATGGAAGAACCCGCAATGAACCCCGAACAGCAGAAAGCCATCCTCGCCATCGCCCTCCACGCCGCCTTCGCCGACGGCGCCAAGCACGACCGCGAGCGCGAGGAAATCCGCCGCATCGCCGAGTCGCTGGGCGGCGAAGCGGGCGCGCCTGATCTCGCCCGCCTCTATCAGGACGTGCTGCTCAAGCGCATCAGCCTGGATGCCGCCGTTACCGCGTTGCAAGACCCCGGCGAGCACCCTGAAGGGCATGAACGCCAGCTGGCGTATGAAATGGCGGTGTGCGTGTGCGACGCCGACGGTCGCCAGAGCGAGGCCGAGCAGCGCTTCCTGAACGAGCTGAAAGCCCTGTTGAAGCTCGATGCGGGGCAGACCGCCGCCTTCGAGCGCGAGGCCGACGCCATTGTCGAGCTCAGCGAGGCCGCGGCCCCCGTAGCCGCGGCAGGCGCCGCCGCTGTAGCCGCCGCGCCCGGGCCGGTGGTGGCGGCGCAGCCGAACGTGTCCGAGGCGGAACTCGACAAGTCCATCCTCAACTACGCCTTGATGAACGGTGCGCTGGAACTACTGCCGCAGTCCTGGGCATCGATGGCCATCATCCCGCTGCAGATCAAGATGGTCTACGGCATCGGCAGCGCCCACGGCGTCCAGCTCGACCAGGGCCACATCAAGGAATTCATCGCCGCCGCCGGGGTCGGCCTCACCTCGCAATATCTGGAGCAGTTCGGCCGCAAGCTGCTGGGCGGCCTGCTCGGCAAGGCAGCGGGCAGGACCTTCGGCAAGGTGGGAAGCGCGGCCACCGGCATGGCGTTCTCCTTCGCCACCACCTACGCCCTGGGGCAGCTCGCCAAACGCTATTACGCCGGCGGCCGGGTGATGAATACGGTGATGCTTAAGGATACGTTCCAGAACCTGCTCGGCCCCGCCAAGCAGATGCAAACGCAATACCTGCCCCAGATCCAGCAACAGGCTGCAACGCTCGATATGGGGCGGGTCATGGCCATGGTGCGCGGGCGGTGATCGGCGATGCGGGTTTTCCCCACAGTGCGCGCATCTTTTGGTCAGACTTCTTGAGGCTTTGATTTCATGACGCTTACGGTTGTTGTTTTTCTGGTGCTGGGCCTGGTGCTGCTGGTGGCTGGCGCCGAGTTGCTGGTGCGCGGCGCCGCGCGCCTCGCGGCCCGTTTCGGGATTTCGCCGCTGGTGATCGGACTCACCGTGGTCGCCTTCGGCACCAGTTCGCCGGAGCTGGCGGTCAGCGTTCAGTCCGGTCTTTCGGGACAGGCAGACATCGCCGTCGGCAACATCGTTGGCAGCAACATCTTCAACGTGCTGGTGGTGCTCGGGCTTTCTGCGCTCATCGCGCCGCTGGTGGTTCAGCAGCAGCTCGTCCGCTTCGACGTGCCGCTGGTGATCGGTGTGTCGGTGCTGTTTTGGGTCATGGCGCTCGATGGCCGCATCGGCCTGTTCGATGGTCTGCTGCTCACGGCCGGCATCGTGGCTTATACGGTCTTCGCTATCCGCCAGAGTCGCCAGGAAAGCCCGGAAATACAGGCCGAATATGCGCGGGAGTTCGACGGCGGCGCGAGCGCATGGATCGACCGGTTGCCGGTCCAGATCGTCTTCATCGCCGCGGGCCTGGCGCTGCTCGTGCTCGGCGCCACCTGGCTGGTCGACAGCGCGGTGGCGATCGCGCACGCCTTCGGGGTGAGCGAGATCGTCATCGGCCTGACCATCGTCGCCGTCGGCACCAGCCTGCCCGAGCTGGCCACTTCCCTGGTGGCCGCGCTGCGCGGCGAGCGCGACATCGCCGTGGGCAACGTGATCGGCAGCAGCCTGTTCAATCTCCTGGCAATCGCCGGCATCGCCGCCTTGGTCACGCCCGGCGGGCTCGACGTGGCCGCCGCGCTGGTCCGCTTCGATCTGCCGGTGATGATCGCGGTGGTGCTCGCGTGCCTGCCCATCTTCGCCACCGGCCACCGGATCGCGCGCTGGGAGGGGGCGCTGTTCCTCGGCTATTACGCCGTCTATGTGTCGTACCTGATTCTTGCGGCCACGCAGCACATGGCACTGCCGGCGTACAGCGCCACCATGCTGGGCTTCGTGCTGCCGCTCACAGTCATCACGCTGATTGTGCTGCTGGCGCGCCATCGGACGCTGCCGACCGCTGCGGCGCCATGACCCGCGTTGTCTACGCCGGAACACGCATCGCCCTGCTCACCCAGCACGGCAAGGAGCGCGTGATTGCCTCGGTGCTCGACACAGCGCTCGGCTGCCAGGTGGAACGGGTCGGCGGCTACGACACCGATCTCCTCGGCACCTTCACCCGCGAGATCCCGCGCGCCGGCAAGCAGCTCGAGGCGGCGCGCAAGAAGGCGCGCCTCGGCATGGAGATGTCCGGACTTTCGCTCGGGCTCGCCAGCGAGGGCTCGTTCGGGCCGGACCCGATGGTGGGGATGTTCCCCTGGAACGTGGAGTTCCTCATCTTCATCGACGACGAGCAGGGGCTCGAGATCGTCGGCGTCGCGCAGGGCAAGGCGATCCACGCGCATCTTCTGACCGGCGACTGGACGGCGGCCGAGGCCTTCGCCCGGCAGGCGGCGTTTCCCGCGCACCATCTGGTCGTGCGCCCCGAGGGCGAGAACGACCCGCGCCTGCGCAAGGGGATCGCCGCCTGGGAGGAGCTTAAAGCCGCGTTCGCCTGGGCGCAGGCGCAATCGGCGAGCGGCCAGGTGTTCCTGGAGACCGACCTGCGGGCCCACGCCAACCCCACGCGCATGGAGATGATCCGGCTTGCGGCCGAGGACCTGGTCGCCAAGCTCGGCTCGCCCTGTCCGGCCTGCGGCGCGCCGGGGTTCTGGCTCGTCGAGCGCATTGCGGGCCTGCTCTGTGGCGACTGCGGCGCCCCGACCCGCGAGACCCGCGCCGAGGTGTACGGCTGCCTGAAGTGCGCGCATCGCGAAACGCGCGAGCGCCCCGAGCCGCAGTACGCCGATCCGGGGCGCTGCGATTACTGCAATCCATGAGATCCCATCAATGGCCACAGCACGCCTGACCCTCACCCGTCCCGACGACTGGCACCTGCACCTGCGCGACGGTGATGCACTGGCCGCGGTCCTGCCCGACACCGCGCGGCGGTTTGCGCGCGCCATGGTCATGCCCAATCTCGATCCACCCGTGCGCACGGTGGACGAGGCCCGCGCCTACCGCGCGCGCATCCTGGCAGCGCTGCCGGCGGGCATGGCCTTCGAGCCGTTGATGACGCTCTATCTCACCGACCACACCACGCCCGAAGAGATCCTGCGGGCCAGGGCGAGCGGTTTCGTGCACGCGGTGGGTGAAGCCTTTCTCGTTGGCGCAACAACCAACTCTTCATTTGGCGTCACCGATTTCGCGCGCTGCGACGCGGTGTTCGCGGCCATGGAGGAGACCGGTCTGCCGCTGCTGCTGCATGGCGAGGTGACCGATCCCGAGATCGACGTGTTCGACCGCGAGGCGGTGTTCATCGAGCGACATCTGCAGCGCATCATCGAGCGTTTTCCGCGCCTCAAGGTGGTACTGGAACACATCACCACGCGCGAGGTGGTCACGTTCGTCGAGCGGGCCGGCCCCAACGTGGCCGCCACCATCACTGCGCACCATTTATTGCTGAATCGCAACGCGATGTTCGCCGGCGGCATCCGCCCGCATGCCTACTGCCTGCCGGTATTGAAGCGCGAGCCGCACCGCCAGGTGCTGATTGCCGCCGCCACCAGCGGCAACCCGAAATTCTTCCTCGGCACCGACAGCGCCCCGCACCTGCGCCGCGCCAAGGAGTCGGCCTGCGGTTGCGCCGGCATCTACACCGCGCACGCCGCCATCGAACTGTATGCAGAGGCCTTCGAGCAGGCCGGCGCGCTCGACCGGCTGGAGGCGTTCGCCAGTTTCCACGGCCCCGATTTCTATGGGCTGCCGCGCAATACGGGGCGCATCACACTGGAGCGCCAGGACTGGACCGTGCCCGAGGAGCTGCGTTTCGGAAAGGAAACAGGCGTGCCGCTGCGCGCCGGGGAAACGATTGCGTGGCGGTTGGCAGAGTGAACTCGTAAGGCATTCGTTTGCAAGATTCCACACCCAATGTCCCCGGTCACGGCGCTTTGGGCACGGCTCATATCAGGAGATAAATCATGCCCGACAACCGCAGAAGCAAAACCGTCACCCAAGGCGTGCAGCGCTCGCCCAACCGCGCCCTGTTGCGCGCCACGGGGTTCGACGATGGGGATTTCGACAAACCCATCGTCGGCGTGGCGAACGCGCACAGCACCGTCACGCCGTGCAACATGGGCATCGGCGCGCTCGCCGCGCGCGCCGATGCCGCGTTGAAAAAAGCCGGTGCCATGCCGCAGATGTTCGGCACCATCACCATCTCGGATGGCATTTCGATGGGCACCGAGGGCATGAAATATTCACTGGTGTCGCGCGAGGTGATCGCGGATTCCATCGAAACCGTGTGCAACGGCCAGAGCATGGACGGGGTGCTCGCCCTCGGCGGCTGCGACAAGAATATGCCGGGGGCGATGATCGCCATCGCGCGCCTCAACATCCCGGCGATCTTTGTTTATGGCGGCACCATCAAGCCGGGCCACTATAAGGGCTGCAATCTCACCATTGTGAGCGCCTTCGAAGCGGTCGGTGAGTACACCGCGCATAAAATTGACCAAAACGAGTTACTGGAGATCGAGCGCCGCGCCTGCCCGGGCGCGGGCTCCTGCGGCGGCATGTATACCGCCAACACCATGGCCTCGCTCTTCGAGGCCATGGGCATGAGCCTGCCGTATTCCTCGACCATGGCCGCGGAGGACGCGGAAAAGGCCGACAGCGCGGCGAAATCGGCCGAGGTGCTGGTGCAGGCGATCCGTAAACAAATCCTGCCGCGCGACCTCCTCACCCGCCGGGCGTTCGAGAACGCCATCGCCGTGTTGATGGCGCTGGGCGGCTCCACCAACGCCGTGCTGCACCTGCCCGCCATCGCGCACGCCGCGGGAGTGAAGCTGACACTCGATGATTTCGATGCATTCAGCAGGCGCGTGCCGGTGCTGTGCGATCTGAAACCGTCCGGACGCTACGTCGCCACCGATCTACACCAAGCGGGCGGCATCCCGCAAGTGATGAAGATGCTGCTCGCCCACGGCCTGTTGCACGGAGACGCGCTGACCGTGACCGGCCAGACTCTGGCCGAGGCGCTCGAGAGCGTGCCCGAAGAGCCGCGCCATGATCAGGATGTCATCCGGCCCTGGGGCCGGCCCATGTATCCGCACGGCCATCTCGCCATCCTCAAAGGCAATCTTGCCATCGAGGGGGCGGTGGCCAAGACCAGCGGGGTGAAGGTTCCGAGGATCACAGGCCCCGCACGTGTGTTCGACTCGGAAGAGGCGTGCATGGAAGCGATCCTGGCGCAGAAAATCAAGGCGGGCGACGTGGTGGTGATCCGTTACGAAGGCCCGAGGGGCGGCCCCGGCATGCGCGAGATGCTCTCGCCCACCTCCGCCCTGGTCGGCGCGGGCATGGGTGACAGCGTGGGTTTGATCACCGACGGCCGTTTCTCCGGCGGCACCTACGGCATGGTGGTCGGTCACGTTGCACCCGAGGCCTTTGTGGGCGGCACGATCGCGCTGGTCGAGGAGGGCGACTCGATTACCCTGGACGCGGAACAACGCTTGCTGCAACTCAACGTGCCCGAGGACGAAATCGCGCGCCGAAGCAAAGCTTGGCAACCGCCTGCACCCCGCTACACGCGGGGCGTATTGGCGAAGTACGCCAAGCAGGTATCGTCGGCGAGCAAGGGGGCGGTGACCGATTGAAGCCATGACAGATCTGACTCGAGCGATGGGAGCCGCCCTGGCACAGGCTGCCGATGGGAATTGACAGCGAAGTCAAGGTTGGGCCGGACTGGGCGGACGCGCTGGCCTTCGACCGCGCCCATCTCTGGCATCCCTATGGCTCGATGACCGATCCGCTGCCGGCGTGGCCGGTGATCGGTGCCGAGGGGGTGCGCTTGAAGCTCGCCGACGGGCGCGAACTGGTCGACGGCATGGCCTCGTGGTGGGCGGCGATCCACGGCTATAACCACCCCCGGCTCAACCGCGCGGTGGAGGATCAACTACGGGGCATGGCGCACGTGATGTTCGGCGGTTTGACCCACGCGCCGGCGATCGAACTGTCGCGGCGGCTGGTGGCGCTGACGCCCGCTCCGCTCGAAAAGGTATTTTTGTGCGACTCGGGTTCGGTGGCGGTGGAGGTGGCCATCAAGATGGCGATCCAGTACTGGCAGGCCCGGGGCCGCCCGGACAAGCGCCGGTTGCTCGCTCTGCGTGGTGGCTATCACGGTGACACCTTCGCCGCCATGTCGGTGTGCGACCCGGTAACCGGCATGCACCACCTCTTCAGAGGGACACTGCCCGAGCAGCTCTTCGCGCCGCGCCCCGGCTGCCGGTTCGACGACGCCTGGAATCCGTCCGACATCGCCGGGTTCGCGCGCCTGATCGAGACGCACCGCGACGAACTCGCGGCGGTGATTCTGGAGCCCGTCGTGCAGGGCGCGGGCGGCATGTGGTTCTACCACCCCGAGTACCTGCGCCAGGTGCGCGCCCTGTGCGACGCGCACGGCGTGCTGCTGATCGCCGACGAGATCGCCACCGGCTTCGGGCGCAGCGGGAGGCTGTTCGCCTGCGAGCACGCCGGCATCGCCCCGGACATCCTGTGCCTGGGCAAGGCGCTCACCGGCGGCTACCTGACGCTCGCCGCCACGCTCACCACCGCCGAGGTCGCGGAGACCATCTCCCGCGGCGGCGCCGGCTGTTTCATGCACGGGCCGACCTTCATGGCCAATCCGCTCGCCTGCGCCGTGGCCGTGGCGAGTGTCGACCTGCTGCTGGATCAGGACTGGCAGGCGCGGGTGCGGGACATCGAGCGCCAATTGCGCGCGGAACTGGCCCCCTGTGCCGCGCTGGCGACGGTGCGGGAGGTGCGGGTGCTGGGCGCGATCGGCGTCATCGAGATGCATGCGCCGGTGGACCTGCGCGCGCTGACGCCGCGATTCGTGGAGGCCGGGATCTGGCTGCGTCCTTTCGGCCGCCTGGTCTACATGATGCCGGCCTACGTGATCGAGCCGCAGGACCTTTCGCTATTGACGGGCGCGGTTCGGCGCGTCCTGTCGGAGATCGATGGACGTGGGGCAATGCGATGAGCGGAAGCGGCGACTCGATGGAGCGGCAATTCCTGCGGTTGTTGCGTCACGTCCTCGCGCATGGGGCGCTAAAAAAAGCGACCGCACCGGCACCGGGACGTTGAGCCTGTTCGGCCATCAGATGCGCTTCGACCTGTCGGCACGGCTCCCGCTGCTGACCACCAAGAATATCCACCTCCGTACGGGGAGAACCACGCAATCGGCTTCATGGTGGGCTATGTTCTCTCCGGCTCGCCTCCGGACTCCGCGGATGGCGTCAACGCTTACTTGAGACGAGTTTCGCGCTCGGTAGATCGCCTCGCCCCGAGCGACATCAGTGAAGGGACTTGGCAGAGCCTACATGCGCGCTCCAAGCCGTCGATGCCGATTCGCTTGCATCATGCGTTTCTTGGGTTCGCGGGCACCTCAGCGTCGCGCGCCTGACCTCCGCCTCCTACAGGAGGCAAACGCAATGCTCACAACGGCATAGGCATGAAACCGGCAGGGCCCGACTGCGGTTTCTTTGTCGCGCCACATCGGCACTTGAAGTCGACTGCGACCTTGATCGATTTCAAGGACACCCGATATGCCGGCCCCCTTCTTCAGGGCTTCGCCCCAGCTGCTGATCATCAGCATTGCCCCCGGACTGTGGGCAGTTCTGTTCATGTTCAGCCAGGCTGCGGTGGCGGCGGACGTGCTCGTCGTCACCGACAGCCGTCATCCGGTGCAGGCCCTGGCCGGCGTGCGTGTCATCGAGCTGGACCAGCCGGCGCACATCGAGGCCGAACTCACGGCGCACCTGCCCGCTGACCCAGCCCAGGCGGAGGCCCTGGTACGGCAGCGGCTGCTCGATGGCGGCGCCGACCTGCAGCGCCGAATCGGCCAGGCCTACCAGGGCGTCGCCGATGCCTGGGGACTGGGCATCGTCAAGATCCCTGCTGTGGTGGTCGATCGGCGCTACGTGGTCTACGGCGAGCCCGACGTGGCCCGCGCCGTCGCGCGCATCGACGCCTACCGGAGCGCACGCCCATGAGCCGCCTGATGACTTCCCGGCGCCTGCGCGCCATCGTCGCCTCGCTGATGCTGGGCGCGGCCACCTCGGCGTTCGCCCTGAACACCGCCACCATCGTCTCTTCGGCGTTGTCGCCCGACTGCCTGGAGTACCGTGTCGTCGGCATCTGCTACTGGCTGTACTGCACGCCGTTCGGCTGCTCGGTGCGCACCTCGGTGAAGGTACGCCACTACGTGCCCGATGCCGTCGTGTCGAGCTACAGCAACACGGGTGAGAACCCCTGGCTGGAAGTGCGGGCGATGAGCATGCCGAATCCGACCGCCAAGGCCGGCGGCGACGGCACCACCAACCACGACAACGAGAACAACCTGGCGAAGTTCAAGAACGCTGACGTGATCGGCCACCCCGCCGGCCTGGTGTTCAGCCAGTTCGCCGCCACCTCCGGCTACTCCTGCGAGGGTGCGGGCACGGCCTTCATGCCCTACCTGCTGAGCACGCTCGATACCATCGCCTGGCGCTACAACATCCCCGAAGCGTTCTACCCCGAAGCTCTGATTCCCGGACGGCGCGAGATCGGCACGCGCGCCGGCCTGAACCTGTGGGGCAACGTCTATCCGCGTGGCGGTTTCCTGCACCAGACCGACGACTACAAGAGCGGTGCCGTGGTCGCGCAGCGTGCGGGTGACATCGTGACGCGCCGCGGCCAGATCCACGTGTACCAGCCGCTGCTGGCCAACGCCCGCGACGGCTACTGGCCGGCCGGCGCGCTGATGGAGACCGACGCCTCGACGGGCAAGTGGCAGGAGCTGACGCCCACGCTCTCGAACAGTTGCGTGGTCTTCCCGCACAGCCGCACCCGCGTGCAGGCCCAGCAAGGCGACTACGCCTGGGCCTTGTGGCGGCCGTACTCCTGCTGCCGGCGCCGTGGCCAGGTCTTCCTCGGCAGCGTCGATTTCATGTGAGGAACCCACGATGAACGCCTCCCTCCCTGACTTCCTGCGCCGCGCGAAGTCGCACCTGCGGGCCACGCTGCTCGTGGCGGCCATCACGCTGGCCGTCGGCGCCGCCTGGGCGCAGACCCGCATCGACCCCAATGGCGTGAATGTCAGCGGCAGCGTGATCGGCGACGACGTGCTCTACAGCATCGGCGGTGGCCGCGCCGTGTCCATGGGCGGTGCGGGGAACATGCAGAGCATCGGTGTCGGCATCGGCTGGAACAGCAACCTCATCTGCGGCGACATGAGCATCACCACGACGCTGCAGAACCAGTTGAACGGCCTCACCAATGGCTTCCAGACGATCATGTCGAACGTGATCCAGAACGCTACTGCCGCGGTGGCGTCGCTGCCGGCGCTGATCATCCAGCGCGCAGATCCCGGGCTCTACAACCTGCTCACCAACGGCATCTTGCAGGCGCGGCTGGACTTCGACCGCTCCAAGATGACCTGCCGTGCGATCGCCGAGCGGATGGCCGACATGGCTGGCGGTCAAGCCGGCTGGAACCAGCTCGCCGAGGGCCTGGCGCTGCGCGATGCGGTCGCCAGCACCGATGCCGTGTCCGCCATCGAGCAGGCCGAGACCAACCGGGGCAACAACGGCGTGCCCTGGGTTGGCGGCAGCAATGCCGGCGGCAACGGCCAAAGCTCGATCAAGGTGGTGGGCGACGTGACGCGTGCGGGCTACAACCTGCTCAACGGCCGCAGCGTCGGCGATGCGTCGCCGATTGCGTCCAGCGCCTGCGGCAACCGCCTGACCTGCCAGACTTGGCCATCGCCGCAGGCGGCCTCGGCCTGGGCGATCCGCGTGCTGGGCGAGCGTGAGCAGCGCACCTGCGAGAGCTGCACCAAGACGCAGACCACCCCAGGCGTCGGGCTCACGCCGATGATCCAGGAAGAGTACGAAACCAAGCTGCAGTCGCTGCAAGAGCTGGTGACAGGGGCGCGGCCGACGACGCCGGCCCATCTCGAAGCCGCCGGCAGCAGCTCGCTGCCGATCACCCGTGGCGTGATCGAAGCGCTACGCGACGAGCCCGATCAGGACGTGCTGGGCCGGCGTCTCGCATCCGAGGCCGCACTGTCGAGCGTGCTGGAAAAAGCCTTGCTGCTGCAGCGCACGCTGCTGACGGGCAAGAAGGAGCCCAACGTCGCAGCCAACGAGCTGGCCGTGCAGGCGGTCGATCAGGAGAACGCCGCGCTGGAGCAAGAGATCAACAACCTCAAGACCGAGCTGGAGCTGCGGCGCACGTTGGCCGGCAACTCGGCGATGGCGATCATCCAGCGCCACAGCACCCGCGCCGCCGGCTCGCGCGGTGTCTTCGAGGGCGACACCACACGCGACCGGCTGCGGGAGATCGAGAAGCCGCGGAGCGGTACGCCATGAGCCGGCTGGCCTGGCTGCGGCTGCCGTGGCTGTTCAACCGCCGCGTTGGCGTGGCGCTGCTGTGGACCTTGCTGGTGGTCGCCGCCGCGGTGGCGGTGAACATCGCGGGCATCCACGTGGTCGGCGGCGTCGATGGCTGGGAGAACTGGTTGAGGGCGCATGCGGGCCACTTCTTCCTGTGGCGGCTTCTGCTCTACGCAGCAACAGCCTACGGCTGGTGGTGGATGCGCGGGCGCCTGCGGCAACGTGAACCGTCGGCCGAGGCGCATAAGCGCCTGCTGCGCACGGAGATCGCGGCCGTGATCTCCGTGGTCGCGCTGGAAGCCAGCCAACTGTTGCGGCACGGCTGAGACCGGGAGGCAGGCATGACGCTCTACACCACGGACTACCTGGAGTATTACCTGACCCTGGTGGCTTGGGTGGTCAACAACGGCATCTGGAGCATCCTTGTGACCAGCGGCGTGTTCGCGCTGCCGTTCGTGGCCATCGTGATCCAGGAATGGCTCAAGGCCCGCAGCGAAGGCGCTGACGAGGGCAACAAGGGCGTGCTGTCGTCGATGCGCATCGAGAACCGGGTGTGGGTGGCGATCGTAGTCATCATGTTCGCCGGCATCCCGTTCATCCCGGTGGATCTCGCCACGATCAAGTTCGACACCACGCGCTCCGCGCAATGCCAGGTCAACGTCCCGCTGCCCAACGACACGGGCTGGTCCAACGTCTACACAGCGCTCAACAACCAGAGCGCGCTGGTGCCGGTGTGGTGGTTCTTCATGCATGCGCTGTCGAAAGCCGTGACGGGCTCCGCGGTGGCGGCGATTCCCTGCGGCACGGACCTGCGTCAGGTTCGCATGGATGTGGATGCCACGCGCATCGACGATCCGGTGCTGGCACAGGAGGTCGCCGACTTCACGCACGACTGCTACGGGCCGTCGCGAGCCAAGCTGTTCATGAACCGGCCGACGCTCTCCGAGGAACAGATGAACGACGTCACCTGGATCGGGTCGAGTTATTTCCTCGACACGCCCGGCTTCTATGACACCTATCGCGCCAAGACCCCACGCACGGCCTGGCCCTACGACGCGACCCGCGATGCGGGGCTGGCACTGGTGGACAGCGGCGGCGGCTATCCGTCCTGCCGACAGTGGTGGGCCGATGGCGGCCAGGGACTGCGCAGCCGGCTGCTGGCGCAGGTCGACCCGGACCTGCTGACCCGCATCGGGCGCTGGGCGGGCTTCCTGTCGCAGAGCGAGGTCAATGACTCGGTGATCCGTGCCGTGGTCTCACCGCGACAGCAGAAGATGAACCAGGGCGCCGTCTACACCGACTACGGCGGCCAGATCGACAAGACGCTGCCGAACATCGTCACGCGCGGCGCGGGCGACCTGGGGCTGACCGTAGGCTCGCTGGGCTTCTTTCCCGCGATGGACGTGGTGCGCCAGGCGCTGCCGATAGTGCTGACGATGCTCAAGATGGCGCTCGTCATCTGCATCCCGCTGGTGCTGCTGATCGGCACCTACGACCTGAAGACGGTGGTGACGGTGAGCTGCGTCCAGTTCGCGCTGTTCTTCGTGGATTTCTGGTTCCAGCTCGCGCGTTGGATCGACAGCACGATCCTGGACGCGCTCTACGGCTGGGGGTTTGGCGCGGACAGGCCGCACGCCAACTTCGACCCATTGATCGGCCTGAACAATGCGTTCGGTGACATGCTGCTGAACTTCGTCATGGCGATGATGTTCATCGTGCTGCCGACGTTTTGGGTGATGGCACTGGCCTGGGCTGGTGTACGGGCAGGCAATATCCTTGGAGCGCTTACCGTTGCTACCGGCGACGCAAAGGCGGCTGGAGGTAGTGGCTCTCGCCTTGCGATGACGGCTGCATCGAAAGGCGGTGCGAAGTAAGACGCATCCTTTCGCACCGAATGGGGCAGCTACGACTCGTCAGAGTCGCCCATGTCGTGGCGCCACTCGTTCTTGTCGTACAGACCATGGCCAGAGTGTCCTTCACGCCACTCTGGCTGGTTCTCATCATCCACATCGGCATTCCGCGCGAGCCATGCCGCGACTACCGCAAAGGCCAGCAGCAGGACGAGCCAGGATACGGTGTAGAGCAGCATGCCAAGCACGGCCAGCTTGACGATCCAGAGCACCGCCGTCGCCGCGCCCGCGGGCACCCCGCGCGTCACCAGCCAGCCGGCGACACGCTGCTCGCGGCGCAGGTATCCACGCCAGGCACGGCCAGCCCCCCGGCCCAGCCGGTGGCTCCAGCGCCCGTTGTGCGTGTTGGTGGTCATGTTCATGTGCCTCGGCTTCAGTGGTGCCTCACCTCATGGAGCGGCCGGTTCGGGCTTGCCCTCCAGCATAGACCGCGACCAGGAGGGCGGGTGGGTTGCGGCTGGCAGAGCCAGGCTGGCTCGGGTGTCGCCAATATGATTAGATTTTGCACTGGAAATCAAACGTTATGCTACTTTCCCTGCGAATTCTTGCGATACCTCTAAGGGTTGATTGGATTCCGTGCTATTTTTATAGCATGGATGGAAATTCTAGGCACCAGGTAATCAAGCGGCTGCAAGCGGGGCTCCCCCGCGGGGCGCCGTTCGACCTTGCCACCCTGAGCCAGTTCGGGGTGTCGCCCCAGCTCGCCGCCCACTATGCCGACGGCGGGTGGCTCGTGCGCCTGGCCCATGGCGTCTATGCCTTCCCGAACGATGAGTTCGGGGTCTACGGTGCGCTGAAGTTCCTGCAACAGCGCGTGCCCGGCCTACACGTCGGCGGCAAGAGCGCCCTGGCCCTGCAGGGCGTGCGGCACAACCTGGGCAGCCGGGAGGTCTTGGTGCTGTGGGGCGACGGTCGTTTCGCGTTGCCGGCCTGGTTCACTTCGCGCTTTCCGGCCCGCTACGTCCACGCCCGCCTGTTCGACTGGCCGGACACGGCGCTGGTCGGCAAGACTCTGACCACGCCGCCTGGCCTGCCCGAGGATCTGCGGGTGGCAGCCCCCGAGCGTGCCGTTCTGGAGATGCTGTACGAAGCCGGCGTAAAGCAGAGCCTCGAAGAGGCCCGTAACCTCTTTGACGGACTGCGTTCCCCCCGCAAGGACTTGCTCGGGCAACTGCTGTCCTGCTGCGCCAGCGTGAAGGCCGTGCGCCTGTTCCTCACCTGGGCGCGCGACACCAGCCTCGTGGATGTCGATGCTCTGCTGGAGCAGTACCCGGTTCGCACCGGCAGCAACACGCGCTGGATGAGCCGGCTCGATGACGGCACCTTGCTGAGCCTGAAACCTCATGGATAAGACCTACGCGGACACCGTTCGCCTGCTGCTGGCCGTCGCGCCCGACGTGTTCGCCAATGACATCTTCGCAATGAAGGGCGGCACGGCCATCAACCTCTTCGTGCGGGACATGCCGCGCCTGTCGGTAGACATCGACGTGGTGTACCTCCCGTGGCAGACGCCGCGCGACGAAGCGCTGCAAGCCATCAACCAGGAGCTGGCCGCCATCGCCACGCGCGTTGCACCACTGGGCGTGCAGACACGCCTGGTTCGCGCCAAGGACCTGGGGGACACCAAGCTGATCGTCGAGAACGACGCCAACCAGGTGAAGATCGAGGTCAACGTCGTGTTCCGAGGCAGCGTGCTGCCCGTCGAGCGGCGGCCGCTGAGCGCCAAGACCAGCGATCTGTTCGGCGTCGAGTTCGAGCTGCCGGTTCTGGCACCGGACGAGTTGTACGCCAGCAAGGTGGTGGCGGCGCTGGATCGGCAGCACCCCCGCGACCTGTTCGACGTGTGGCAGCTCTACGAATCGGGCGACATCAGCGACGGCATGGTCGAGTGCTTCGTGATCTATCTGGCGGGCCACAACCGGCCGCCCCACGAAGTGCTGTTCGGCAACGACAAGGACATCGCAGGCGAGTACGAGCGGGCCTTTGTCGGCATGACCGAAGTGGACTGCTCCCTGGAGATACTGCTCGACGCTCGCGCCAGGCTGCGGCGCGAGCTGCCACAGCGACTGAGCACCGCGCACAAGCAGTTTCTGAGCGGGCTGGTGCGCGCAGAACCGGACTGGTCGCTGGTGCAATGCCCGCACGCCGCTCAACTGCCGGCACTGCGCTGGAAGCTGAGCAATCTCGAAACCTTCCGCAAGCGTCGTCCCGACGACTTCGCAGCGCAAGCTGCCGCCCTCAACACCGGCTTGGGCCAGAGCTGACGAACATCCCGCAGCGCCCCACTTGCCGGGATTGCCCCATGCCGCATTCATCGTGGCACCCGCGAAGCAGCGACCCTATACCCGAAGGCTTCCGACAAAGGCCAAAGGGCTGGGAAGGGGCAAGGGAAGGGCGCCAAGGGGAAAGGCCCTATCCTGAAAAGGCCAAAAGGCGCCCCCGAGCAGCCCGTCATCCGGGGTTCGTCATGCTCTCGCTGTTCCAGCGCAAACGGGTGCCACCCACCGCCGGCACACCGCCCACATCCGCCATCGAAACTCCGAAAGGGTTGATGCGGCCGGAGTCGGCCGCATCGCTGCTGGCGACGCCGCGCCGGCAGAAACTGCTGGAACACATCTGGCAGCGCACATCGCTCTCGCGCCGACAGTTCGCCACGCTCTACCTCGCCCCACTGGAGCGCTACGCCGAGCTGGTCCAGCAGTTCCCGGCCTCCGAGAGCCACCACCACGCCTATCCGGGCGGCATGCTGGACCACGGCCTGGAGATCGTCGCCTACGCGCTGAAATTGCGGCAGTCTTACCTGCTGCCTGCGGGCGTGACGCCAGAGGCACAGGCGGCCCAGGCCGAAGCCTGGACCGCAGGCACGGCCTACGCGGCCCTGCTGCACGACATCGGCAAGATTGCGGTCGATCTGCACGTCGAGCATGCCGACGGCAGCCTCTGGCATCCCTGGCACGGCCCGCTGCGAAAGCCCTACCGCTTCCGTTACCGAAAGGAGCGTGAGTACCGCCTGCACAGTGCCGCCACCGGGCTGCTCTACGCGTGCCTTCTCGATCGGGACATCTTCGACTGGCTCAGCGGCTATCCCGACCTCTGGGCCGCGCTGCTGTATGTGCTGGCCGGCCAGTACGAGCACGCCGGCACGCTCGGCGAGCTGGTCGTGCAGGCCGATCAGGCATCGGTCGCCCAGGAACTCGGCGGCGATCCCAGCAAGGCGCTGGCGGCGCCCAAGCATGCGCTGCAACGCAAATTGCTTGACGGCTTGCGCTACCTGCTCAGGGAAGAGTTCAAGTTGAACCAGGCCGGCCCGGCGGACGGTTGGCTGACCCAAGATGGCTTGTGGCTGGTGAGCAAGACCGTCTCCGACAAGCTGCGCGCACATTTGCTGTCACAGGGCATCGACGGCATCCCGGCGAGCAATACGGCGGTGTTCAACGTGCTGCAGGATCACGGCATCGTGCAACCGACGCCGGATGGGAAGGCGATCTGGAAGGCTACCGTCACCAGCGACGCCGGCTGGTCGCACGCCTTCACCTTCCTGAAACTCTCGCCGGCGATGATCTGGGATGCCGCCGACCGGCCGGCGCCGTTCGCAGGCCGTGTGCAGCTCGAAGAGGAACAGGCGGTGGCCGATGGGCCGCACGTGGAAGGCATCGAAGCTGCACCCGCGAGCACGGCGCCGATCGCATCCGCAGCCACGGACACCGGCGTGGCCGCGCTGCTCGACCTGCTGGGCGACACCGCTCCACCCACGGCACCGGAGACCCCGAGTTGCCCTGTTGCCGAGGCCGAACCGGCCCCTTCGACCGTGCCCCCGCCGCAGATGAGCCTCGCGCCTGCCCAGGATCGCGCGGAGCCCTCTGGGGCGCACTTCATGGCCTGGCTGCGTCAGAGCATCCAGACGCGCAAGCTCATCATCAACGACGCCAAGGCCCTGGTGCATACCGTCGCCGGTACGACCTACCTCGTCAGCCCCGGCGTGTTCCAGCGCTACGCGCAGGAGTACCTTCAAGTCGCCACGCTGGCCAAGCAGGAGAAGGTGGAGGGGTGGCAGTGGGTACAGAAGCGCTTCGAGAAGCTGGGACAGCACCGCAAGCAGCCCAGCGGGCTGAACATCTGGACCTGCGAAGTCACCGGGCCTCGCAAGTCGCGCCGACTGCACGGCTACCTGCTCGCCAGCCCGGATACGCTGTTCCAGGAGACGCCGCCAGACAACCCATACCTGCGGCTCCTCAACGAAGCCGCAAAGCGCGAAGATTCAGCCCTTGGGGGCAAGGACGACGATCAGGAGTAGGCATGCGACCGCTGTGCAGGCCGACTTCAATCCGCGGATGGGGCCGACCCTGCCAGCTTGGCTTCGGTCATAGTCATCAAGTGGGCGGAACTGCATTTCAGCGCACGGGCGATCTTGAGGATGAGCGGGAGCGTGGGGACATGCTCGCCGCGCTCGATCTTGCCCATGTGCGACCGTTCGATGCCGGCCATGTGGGCCAGCGTTTCCTGAGCGATACCCTGGTTGGTTCTTTCTTCCCGCACGGCGGCCCCAAACGCGATGGCTGGTTCCGCTTCGTAGGTAGTGGTGCCGGTGGGGCGGCCTCTTTGGATCGATCGCTTTTGCATTGCCAAAAGCGTCGAACATGGTCAATATTTAAACCACGTTAAACTTAACTCATTCAACGGTTTCGAGATCAGTTGCGACGAGTTCACCGCCTGGGGAGAGCTGGACGTGGAATCGAGTGACATCACCGCCGAAATTCGCATGGCCGTCCTCGGCGAATGGGTGCCTCCCCAACTCGCCGACGTGCTCGCCCTGCAGCGTGCCGAAGAGCCGGAGACCCATGCCGTCCTGGCCGGATGGACAGATCCCGGTCGAGGCGCGGAGCTGCCGGGCGACGGCTTCGACTTCGCCCTGTCTGCGGCTGCCTGGCAGTGGCCTGGCTGGATATGCGAGCCGCTGTGGCATGACACGCTGGCGGTCGCCGTGGCCAAGCGCTCCCACCTGCTGGCCTACCGTGAAGTGCCGTGCCAGGAAGTGCTCAAGCAGCCCTCGATCTGCTCGCAGTCCACCGCCGATGAACCATGGCGCATGACCGTGCAGCGCGTGTTCGAGAACGCGCTGCAAGAGCGAGAGCAAACGGTGGAGACATTCGACGTGGCGATGACGCTGGTTGCCGCCGGGTACGGGATCGCCATTGCGCCTGCCGCGAGACTGGCGAGCTACCTACGCCGAGGTATCGCCGTGCGGCCGCTGGCGGGCGCACCAACGATCGTGATGGCTTACCTGCTCCGTCGCAACGCTTCCTTGTCGGACACCCAGGCAAGATTCGCCCGCCGCGCGCGCTTGGTGTCCTGACAGACGCGCGGGGATCGCGGTTTCGCCACGATCCCGCACCTGTTGCTAGGCAGCCCCGACTCGTTGCGGGGTCCATTCGCTTTCCTTCACGGCTGTGCTCACGGCCATGACGAGCTTGTCGAGATTGCTGGCAGTCACACCCTCCAGTGCCGAACGCTCCCGCAGCATCGAGCGCGGTTGCAGCAGTGCATGGTAGATCTGCCAGGGGTCCGCACCCCTGGTCAGCTTCAGGACGGACTGGATCAGCTCGTGCTTGTGTGGGTCGAGGTGCCAGTCCGGCACGCGCTGGCCGCGGTTGCCTACGTTCAACGCCAGCAAGTTGCCCGCCTTGATCTCGTAGCTGATCCATCTGCGGGATTTGCCCGCCATCTTGGCAAACGCAGCGACGGGGAGGTTGTGCGGCGCTTCGAAGACATCGAACAGCTCCATCCTCTCGCGCTGAATGTCCGAAGGCACCAGCGGCGCGGCCGATCGAGGGGGTGGAACCGCCGGCAGCCGATGCGCGGCGGCAGAAACCAACGGCATGGCGTCACCCGGCTTCGTCACGAGCAGGATTGGCGAAGCGGCAACCGGCGTGGAGGGTGCGCTTGCGGTTTGCTCACTCGGGAATGCGGGCACGCCTTCCAGATGCACGGTGAGCGGCATGCTGGCCGCCTCGACCTGGCTCTGCTCGAAGAGGTCGAGTCGATCGGCCCAGTCCTGCATCATGCGACGACGCTGCTCCACGTACTCGGCATGGTTGTAGGTCGCGCTGACCTTGTTGGGATCGACATGCGAGAGCTGCGCATCCACCCAGACCTTCGGGTAGCCGATCTCGTTGAGCGCAGTGGACATCGTGCCACGGATACCGTGTCCGGTCAGGCGTTCCTGATAGCCCATGCGTTTGAGCGCACCATTGAGCGTGTTCTCGCTGATGCGCTTTTTCAAGTCGCTGTCGTGCCGGAACAGGTAGCGCTGCGCCGGCTTGAACTCATCCAGCAGGTGCCGGACGATCTCCACGGCCTGAATCGACAGCGGCACGATGTATGGCGGGATGTCCTTCGGCTGCTGCCGCTTCTTGCGCATATCCACCTGGAGTTGCTTCACGACGTCGGGCGGGATGATCCACAGCCCACGGTCCAGGTCGAATTGATCCGGCATCGCCTGTCGCAGCTCTCCGGTTCGCACGCCGGTCAGCAGCAATAGCCGCAGCCCGAGCTGGGTCTGCCGCCTGCCGCGATAGCTGCGCAGCCTCTGCAGCAGCTTTGGCAACTCGGCCATGCGCAGGAACGGGTTGTGGTTGACGGGCGGCAGTGGCAGCGCCACCACGTCGAGATCGGAGGCAGGGTTCTGCTCCAGGCCCGGCACGATCACCAGTGCGTAGCGGAACAGTTGGTTGAACCACGCCCTGACTTTCTCGGCGACGGAGAGCGCCCTGCGTTTCTCGATTCTGGCGATCACCTCCAAGAGGTCGGGACGCTTGATCTCATAGATCGACCGCTTGCCCAAGGTCGGCAACACATCCTTGTCGAAGATGCGCGGAAGTATCGAGAGGGTCGTCTGCCGGCCTTCCTTGAGGCTGAGCCCGCGATGCTTGAGCCACTTGCGATACACCGCCTCGAAAGTGTTTTCGTCGGCGAGCCGGACAGCGGTGCGCTTCTGCTTGCGGTGAACGCGAGGATTGATGCCTTTGGCCAGCAGGGCGCGGCCGTCATCGCGTAGGCTGCGGGCCTCTCGAAGCGTCACCTCCGGGTAGGTGCCGAGCGACATCCGCTTCTGCTTGCCCGCCCAGTAGTAGCGGAAGTGCCAAGTCCTGCCCCCTGCCGCCGTGACGGCCAGGGAGAGGCCATCCAAGTCAGGGAGGGTGTATGCCTTGCCAGTTGCCTTGGCCTGTCGAACGGCCAGGTCTGAGAGTGCCATGCTCTTGCTCCTGAACATGAGTCAGGAACCAGATACTGGTCACGTCGACCTCGCCCCTCCATCAACAATCCGGAATCAGCCGCGCCCTCAAAAATGGACTTGTTTATGGACTCAAAAGTCCCGGCTGTAGGCGGATCGCAGTGGACCACGGCAGAACGTCAAAGAGAGGAAAAGTCTTTGTGTGGCAACGACTTGCAGACTCTCTTGGACTTCTGCGGAAGTCCGCAGATTGATGCAGTGGAGCGGGCGAAGGGAATCGAACCCTCGTCAGTTGCTTGGGAAGCAACAGCTCTGCCATTGAGCTACGCCCGCACGAGGCGGCCAGTCTAGGACCTGGCCGCCGGACTTGGCAACGCCGCGCGGGGCCACCCGCGCGGCGCCTGGCCGCTCAGAAACCGGCGCCGACGCTGGCGAACACCATGGCGTGCTTGCCGCCCTTCTGGCCGTTGTTGAGGCTGGCGCCGATGTTGGCATCCATGCCGAACAGGCGGGTGCGCGCGCCGAAGGTCAGGGTCACCCAGGACTGGTCGTATTCCACGCCGGGCACCGCATAGGGCAGCGAGCCGGCGATCGACTGCGAGCGGGCGAAGGCCTGGCCCGCCTCGTCCTCGAACTCGCGGTCCATGGTGATCCGCGCGTACGGCGCGAGGTGGTCGTGGATGGTGTAGGCAAGCTGCCAACCCGCGCTGCCGACGGTGGAATCGAATTCCTGGTCGAGATAGGCCAGCGAGGTCGACAGCGTCGGGTCGCTTTCGTTGAAGCCGTCGACCTCGATCCGCTGCGCGACCACGCCCAGCACCGGGCCGTGGCGCATCGCGCCTTCGCCGAACTCCCAGCCGCCCTGCAGCGCCAGCGTGATGTTGCTGCCGTCGGTGGAACCGCTGTGGGTGCGAAGTGCCGGGCCCAGTGGCACCTGGCGCTCGATGTCGAAATCGAGGCTGGTGTAGCTGAGCTGGCCGTTGGCCCACGCGCCCGATTCGCCGGTCCAGCCGAGGTAGCCGCCGATGGACAGTTCGGTCTGGTCCCAGTTGCCGCGGCGCTTGCCCCAGTCGTTGCCCTGCGCGCCGTAGCCGAGGAAGCCGCCGTAGACCAGGCCGTTGTCGCCCCAGTCCATGCCGACGGTCAGCGCCGGGCCTACGCCGTCGTAATGGTCACCGTGCGCATAGCGCTGGAAGTCGCCGCGCAGGTCGGTCCACCAGCGCGAGCCGGAGGCGTCGCCGCGGCCTGCCAGCTGCGCGCCCACGCGCGCGGCGCGGTTGCGCCCGGTGCCGGCGGCCGAATGCGGCAGCACCGCCATCTGTCGCGGGCCTTCGATCGCGGCCAGGGCCAGGTCGGCCAGCGCGCGGTGGGCACCGCTGGCCGGATGCACGCCGTCGGCGAACAGGTAGGTCTGCGGCGCATCGGGGCTGACCAGGCTGGTCGGGTTGCAGGTCAGCGACTGCGCGGTGATCTGCGGCATGCAGGCGGTGCCGGTGACGTTGCTGATGCCGAACGCCGCCGGATTGGCCGCGATTTCGCGCAGGAAGCTGAAGGTGTCCACCGGGATCACGCTCAGGCCGTTGGCGGCCAGGGCGCCGAACAGGGCGTCGTTGTACATGGTGGCGAGCGCCGTGCCCTGCGCCTGCGCACCCGGACCCTGGGCAATCTGCGCCGGGGTCAGTCCCAGGTCGGGCGTATTGGGCACCAGCACGTAGCGCGCGCCGGCGGCCTGCAGGCTGCCGATGATGCCCACCTGCGCCGCCACCGCGCCGCCGATGATCGCCTGGGCGTTGCCCGGGTCGGCCGCGACCGCGAACAGGTCGTTGGCGCCGCCCCAGACCGTATACAGCGCATCCGGGTCGGCGCGGCCGCCATTGGCGGCAAGGTAGCCGGCCGCCTGCGTCGCCAGCGAGGGCGTGAAGCCGAGGGCGCCGTTGGCGTCGACGCCCATCCGGGCGCCGCCGGCGGCGTGGTTGTCGCCGGCCTGGCCGTTGCCGTTGGCGCTGGCATCGGTGCCGTAGTGCAGCGCCAGCCACTGCGCCCACACCAGCCCGGGATTGGTGGTGAACTGGCCAGTGACCGCCTGCACTTCCGGCGGCAGCAGCGGCCGGAAGTAGCCGGCGTCCGTCAGGCTGTCGCCGAAGAACACCGTCTGCGAGAACGGCTGCTCGTTGGCGGCAGCGGGAAGCACGGCCAGCGCGAGCGCGGCGGCCAGTGCGGTACGGACGGTGCGGGACTTCGACATCGAGTGCTCCTGGGGGACGGATCGCGGCGCGGTCGCCGGTCATGAAGCCGTCATCGTTCCATGCCGGGGGCGGCGCGCTCAATGTGCACTGCCGCATGACCGGGTTTCGGCCCGGCATGCAATCGCACCGGCGGCGGGCGACAATGGCGCCATGGACATCATTCTCAACGGCGAGCCGCAGGCCCTGCCCGGCCCCTGCACCGTCCTCGCCCTGCTCGAAGCCCGGGATCTGGCCGGGCGCAAGCTGGCGGTGGAGGTCAACGGCGCCATCGTGCCGCGCAGCCAACATGCCGAACACGCGCTGAAGGACGGCGACCGGATCGAGATCGTGCACGCCCTGGGAGGCGGCTGAACGGCATCGGTTGCGCAATAATGGCGCAATGACCAGCCAACACACCCAGGGCGACGATCCCCTCGTCATCGCCGGCACGCCCTTCCGTTCCCGCCTGCTCACCGGCACCGGCAAGTTCAGGGATCTCGAAGAAACCCGCCTGGCCACCGAGGCCGCGGGCGCCGAGATCGTCACCGTGGCCATCCGCCGCACCAATATCGGCCAGGATCCGAACGAGCCCAACCTGCTCGACGTGCTGCCGCCGGACCGCTACACCATCCTGCCCAACACCGCCGGCTGCTACACCGCCGAGGAGGCCGTGCGCACCCTGCGCCTGGCCCGCGAGCTGCTCGACGGCCGCACGCTGGTGAAGCTGGAGGTGCTGGGCGACAGGAAGACCCTGTATCCGGACGTGGTGCAGACCCTCAAGGCCGCCGAGCTGCTGGTCGCCGAGGGCTTCGACGTCATGGTCTACACCTCCGACGACCCGATCCTGGCCAAGCAGCTGGAAGAGATCGGCTGCGTGGCGGTGATGCCGCTGGCCGCGCCGATCGGCTCCGGCCTGGGCATCCAGAACAAGTGGAGCCTTCTGGAGATCGTCGACAACGCCAAGGTCCCCATCATCGTCGACGCGGGCGTGGGCACTGCGTCCGACGCCGCCATCGCGATGGAGCTGGGCTGCGACGGCGTGCTGATGAACACCGCGATCGCCGGCGCCCGCGAACCGGTACTGATGGCGCACGCGATGAAGCTCGCCGTCGAAGCCGGCCGCGCCGCCTTCCGCGCCGGCCGCATCCCGCGCAAGCGCTACGCCAGCGCATCCTCGCCGGTCGACGGCCTCGTCGGCTGATGACGCGCGCCTCGTGACCGACCCGTTCTCCAGTCCCGGATCGAAGGCACCAGCCAAGCCCTTCACCATCGAGGACGGCCACCGCCGCGTGCGCAGCTTCGTGCTGCGCCAGGGCCGCTTCACCCCGGCGCAGCAGCGTGCCTTCGACGCCCTGTGGCCGCGCTTCGGCCTGGACTACGCGGGCGCTCCCCGCGATTTCGACGCCAGCTTCGGCCGCGGCGCGCCGCGGATCCTCGAGATCGGCTTCGGCAACGGCGAAGCGCTGCGCTACTCGGCCGCACATGACCAGGCGCGCGACCACATCGGCATCGAGGTCCACGCCCCCGGCGTCGGCCGGCTGCTCAACGCGCTGGCCGAGGATGGCGCCGACCACGTCCGCCTCTACCACCACGACGCGGTGGAGGTGCTGGAGAACGAGATCGCCGACGCCAGCCTCGACGAGGTCCGCATCTACTTCCCGGATCCCTGGCACAAGAAGCGCCACAACAAGCGCCGGCTGGTGAACCCGGCCTTTGCCGCGCTGCTGGTGCGCAAGCTCGCAGCCGATGGCCGCTTGCACCTCGCCACCGATTGGCAGGACTATGCGGAGCAGATGTGGGACGTGCTCGACGCGACGGAAGGACTCCGCAACCGCGCTGGGGAGCGCGGCCACGTTCCGCGGCCCGAGTGGCGGCCGCAGACCCACTTCGAAAGCCGCGGCCAGCGCCTGGGCCACGGCGTGTGGGACCTGCTCTACGACAGGACCGGGGACTAGACGCAGCACATGGACACGCTCGCACTCACCACCGACATGAAGCTCGTCCTCGGGCTGGTGGCGCTGGTGATGGTGCTGTTCCTGTTCGAGCGCGTGCGCGCCGACCTCGTGGCCCTGGTGGTGCTGGTGGTGCTGGGCCTGACCGGCCTGGTCGCGGCCGAGGACATCTTCAGCGGCTTCTCGTCGAACGCGGTGATCAGCATCATCGCGACCATGATCCTGGGCATGGGCCTGGATCGCACCGGCGCGCTCAACCGCCTGGCCGCGTGGCTGATGCGCCGGTCGAAGGGCGAGGAAAAACGGCTGCTGCTCTACACCTCGGCGGTCGCCGGCATCAACTCGTCCTTCATGCAGAACCCGTCCGTGATGGCGCTGTACCTGCCGGTGGCCTCGCGCCTGGCCTCGCGCACCGGCCTGCGGCTGTCGCGCTTCCTGCTGCCGATCTGCGCCGCGATCATCATGGGCGGCTCGCTGACCATGGTCGGCAACTCGCCGCTGATCCTGCTCAACGACCTGCTGGTCGCGGCCAACGCCAACCTGCCGTCCGGCGTGGCCACGCTCGAACCGCTGCCGATGTTCGCCCCGCTGCCAATCGGCCTCACCCTGCTGGTGATCGCGCTGGCCTACTTCCACTTCTTCGGCGACAGGCTGCTCGGCCGCGGCGGCGAGAGCGACGGCAGCGTGACCCCGGCGCGCACCCAGAGCTACTTCGCCCGCGCCTACGGCATCGAGGGCGACGTGTTCGAGCTCACCGTCAGCGCCGACAGCCCGCTGGTGGGCATGGCCCTGGGCGAGGCCGAGAACGTCCACGGCGCACCGCTGCTGCTGGCGCTCAAGACCGGCAACGACTCGCGCCTCGCGCCCCCGGCGGACGCGCGCATCTGGGTTGGCAGCGTGATCGGCGCCATGGGCGCGCGGCAGCAGGTGGCCGATTTCGCGCAGAACAACATGCTGCGCATGTCGGGGCGGCTGCGCGAGTTCGGCGACCTGTTCAACCCCAGCCGCGCCGGCATCTCGGAAGCCGTGGTGCCGCCGACCTCGAAGTTCATCGGCAAGACCTCGGCCGAGCTCGCGCTGCGCAAGAACTACAGCATCAGCCTGCTGGCCGTGAACCGCGACAAGGAGGTGCTGCGCGAGGACATCCGCAACCTGCCGCTGCGCGCCGGCGACATGCTGGTGCTTCACAGCATCTGGCAGGACCTGGCGCTGACCGCGGCCAACCGCGATTTCGTGGTGGTCACCGACTTCCCCAAGGGCGAGCAGCGGCCGCACAAGTTCAAGGTGGCGATGGCGATCTTCGCGGTCACGATCCTGGTCGCACTGGGCTCCGACCTGCCGACCTCGGTCGCGCTGATGACCGGCGTCGCCGGCATGCTGGTCTGCGGCGTGCTGAAGATGGACGAGGCCTATTCGGCGATCAGCTGGAAGACCGTGTTCCTGATGGCCTGCCTGATCCCGCTGGGCTGGGCCATGGACACCAGCGGCGCCGCCGCCTGGATCGCCGGCCACACCATCGAGCAGTTGCCCGACGGGCTGCCGGTGTGGGTGATCCAGTTCACCGTGGCCATGCTCACGGCGACGTTCTCACTCGTGATCAGCCACGTCGGCGCGACCATCGTGATGGTGCCGCTGGCGATCAACCTGGCGCTGGCCGCCGGCGGCGACCCGACGTCGTTCGCCCTGATCGTGGCGCTGGCGGCCTCGAACAACCTGGTCACCTCGTCGAATCCGGTGGTCTCGATGGTCACCGGCCCCGCCGACTATTCCTCGCGCGACCTCTGGCGGGTGGGCTCGGCGCTCTCGGTCGCCTACCTGCTGGTGGTGGTGACGATGGTGAACCTGATCTTCTGACTCAGGCCAGCCAGACCGCGCCGTCGCGCACGTCCACCGCCACCGCGCGCAGCGACTCGCCGCGGCAGGGGCCGGCCTCGCACACGCCGCCCACGGTCTCGAAGCTGGCGCCGTGCACCGCGCACACCAGCAGCCCCTCCTTCGATACCAGGAAGCGGCCCGGCGCCCAGTCCAGGCGGCGCCCCGCGTGCGGGCAGACGTTGAGCCAGGCGCGCACCGCGCCGGCACCGTCGCGGTGGACGATGATCGACTCCGCGCTGCCGTCGACCTCCGCCTCGCCTTCGGCGAAGCCGCCCGGGGGCAGGTCGTCCAGCGCCAGCAGCGGCGCCTCCGCCGCTCCGGTTAACGCTTCACTTACATCTTCGGGCACCATCGGTCCGATACTCGTCCCATCACCAAGACTTCACATTCTGGCACTTCCGCATGATCAACCGCAGCTTCCGCCACGTCCACGCCCGCTTCGATGCCAGCCAGTTCGGCGCCATGTTCGCGCCGCGCAAGCCCAGGCATCCGTTGATGCGGCTGGCCGTGGGCCTGCTCGGGCTGGCGCTGCTGGCCGTGCTGCTGGTGCTCGGCGTGGTGGTCGGCACGGCGATGCTCGCCGTCGGCCTGGCGCGCCGCCTGCTGGGCCGCCGCGCCAAACCGCAGGCGCACACCGGCAACGTGGTCGACGCCGAATACCGCGTCGTCGACAAGCCCGCGCACACGCTGCCCTACTGACCATGTCCGACGTGATCCCCGCGCCGGCGCCGGTCCGCGTGCCGGTCCGCGGCGGCGGCAGCTTTCCCGTGCGCCGCGTGTACTGCGTGGGCCGCAACTTCGCCGACCACGCGCGCGAGATGGGCGCGCAGGCCCCGGCCTCGAAGGCCGAGCGCGGCACGCCCGTGTTCTTCATGAAGCCGGCCGACGCCGTGGTCACCAGCGGCACCGTCCATTACCCGCCGGCCACCGCCGACCTTCACCATGAAGTCGAACTGGTGGTGGCGCTGGGCCGCGACGCGCCCGACGGCCTGCTGGACCGTGATGCGGCGCAGGCCCTGGTGTTCGGCTACGGCGTCGGGCTCGACCTGACCCGGCGCGACCTGCAGGGCGCCGCCAAGAAGGCCGGCCTGCCGTGGGATACCGGCAAGGGCTTCGACGAGTCCGCTCCGCTGAGCGAGCTGGTGCCGGCCGCCGACATCGGCGAACTGGCGCCGCGGCGCCTGTCGCTGGCCGTGAACGGCCGCGAACGCCAGGCCGCCCCGCTCTCGGACCTGATCTGGGACGTGCCCGACATCCTGCACGAACTCTCGAAGCTCTACGCACTGCGCGCAGGCGACCTGGTGTTCATGGGCACGCCTGCGGGCGTGGCCGCCCTGTCGCCCGGCGACGAATGCGAAGCGCGCCTGGACGATGCCATCGTCCTGCGCTGCCGGATCGCGCCGCCGGGTGTAGGCTAGGCCCGCCTCCACCGCCAACCAGGGAGAAACGCGATGGGCATGATGAGTGAGTTCAAGGAATTCGCGATGCGCGGCAACGTCATCGACCTCGCGGTGGGCGTGGTCATCGGCGCGGCCTTCGGCAAGATCGTGACCGTGCTGGTGGACAGCGTGATCATGCCGCCGATCGGCTGGCTCATCGGCGGCGTGGACTTCTCGGAGCTCGCCTACACCCTGGAGGAAGCGGGCGTGGACGCGGCTGGCGAGGTCGTGCCTGCGGTGGCGATCGGCTACGGCGAGTTCATCAACGCGCTGATCCAGTTCATCATCGTCGCCTTCGCGATCTTCATGGTGGTCAAGGCGATCAACCGCCTCAACCGCAAGCCCGAGGAAGCGCCGGCCGCGCCGGAAGAGCCGTCCGAGGACGTGATGCTGCTGCGCGAGATCCGCGATTCGCTGAAGAGGTAAGTCCGCCCCGCAGGGCAGGACTTGTCGCACATCGGTACGGGGCCGCGGGTTGCTAAGCTCGCGGCCCCGTCCTTTTTTACAGCGGAGCGTCATGCGCCTGGTCCCGATGTTGCTCGCCGCGGCGGTTGCCGCCGCCACCTTTCCCGCTCCGGCCCGTGACGCCGCCGCGGACGCCACGCCGGCCGGTGCCGAAACCCGCATCCCGGATGCAGCCATGGCCCTTGCCGGCCAGCTGCGCGACACCGCGCTGGCCAGCAGCCTGGCCTGGGACATCACCGAGTCGCTGACCACCGAGATCGGGCCGCGCCTGGCCGGCAGCGAGGCCGACGCGCGCGCGGTGGAATGGGCGAAGGCCAAGTTCGCCGAGCTCGGCTTCGACCGCGTCTGGACCGAACCCGTCACCTTTCCAAAGTGGGTGCGACGCAGCGAACGCGCCGACGTGCTGGGCCCACACGCGCAGCCGCTGGCCTTGACCGCGCTGGGCGGCAGCCCGGGCGGCACCGTGGAGGGCGAGATCGTGCGCTTTGCCGACCTCGCCGCGCTCGAGGCCGCACCCGCGGGTTCGCTGGCCGGGAAGATCGCCTTCGTCGACTACCGGATGGAGCGCGCGCGCGACGGCAGCGGCTACGGCCCGGGATCGCGCGTGCGCAGCCGCGGGCCCTCGGAGGCGATCCGCGCCGGCGCCATCGGCTTCGTCATGCGCTCGGCGGGCACCGACTCGCATCGCAACCCGCATACCGGCATCACCCGCTTCGACGAGGGCCTGGAGCCGGTGCCGTCCGCGGCGCTTGCCGTGCCCGATGCCGACCAGCTCGCCCGCCTGCTCGCGCGCGGTCCGGTGCAGCTGCGCCTGGCCCTGGACTGCGGCTGGGACGGCGAATACACCTCGCAGAACGTGATCGGCGAAATGACCGGCAGCAGCCTTCCGGACGACGTCGTGCTGATCGGCGCCCACCTCGACTCCTGGGACCTGGGCACCGGCGCGGTCGACGACGCCGCCGGCATCGGCATCACCATGGCCGCGGCCGTCCATGTCGCCGCCCTCGAGCGACGCCCTGCGCGCAGCATCCGCGTGGTCGCCTTCGCCAACGAAGAGCAGGGCCTGCACGGTGGCTACGCCTACGCCGACGCGCACGCCGCCGACATCGCCCGCCACCAGATCGTGGCAGAGAGCGATTTCGGCGCCGGGCGCATCTACGCCTTCAACACCAGCGCATCCGCGCACGCCGAAGCCGCCGAGGCGCGCATCGCCGAGGCGCTGGCGCCGCTGGGCATCGAACGTTCGGACGCGGGCGGTCCCGGCCCCGACCTCATTCCGATCACGCGCAAAGGCGCGGCCTGGGCCTGGCTGGGACAGGACGGCACCGACTACTTCGACCTGCACCACACGCCCGACGACACCCTGGACAAGATCGACCCTGACGCGCTTGCGCAGAACGCGGCGGCCTATGCTGTGTTCGCCTGGCTTGCGGCCGAGGCGGAAGGCGACTTCGGAAGCGCACAGGTGGCCACGGCAGCGTCGGACTGAAGGCGGCGGCACCGCGCCATCAGCTTCATCGGCGCGGTGCGCAGGCAACGGCAGGCGACGGCACCCCGCCCGCGCCGCGCATCCAGCCGGTCCATTCCTGCGCGCCGGGACGCAGGCGCATCGCCAGCCCGGACACCGTGCCGTCACCGTCCACCAGCAGCAGGCGTCGGCACGGCGCGTCCGTCACCAGGCGCAGCCGCCGGCCATCGGCCCCAAGCCTGTTGGCCACCACGGCCACCTCCTGCGCGCCGGGCGCCGGAAGACGCGGCGCATCCGCCGGCAGCTGCCGGCCGAGCCACCGCGCCTCGGGCCATGCGAACACGGCAACGCCTGCCTCGCGCGCGACTGGCAGCGCCCGGGCGAGCTCATCAAAGACGGTTTCGCCCAGCGCAAGATCCGGCTCGACCACGCCCACCGCAGCAGCCATCGCAGACTGCTCGGCGACCGTTCGCGCCTTGGCACCGAGCACTGCCATCCAGGCCTGGCTTGGCAGCAGCAGCAGCGCCACCAGCACCGTACCCGCCAGCGCCCGCCTCCCGTGACGCGCACCTGCCGCCGTGGCCAGTAGCAGGCCGGCCCAGAACAGGCTCGACCACACCACGTAGCGCGGGGCCAACAGCTGTCCGGGATGGGCCTGGAAATAGTCCAGCCTGACCAGCACGATCATCGCCCCCACCGCGATGGCGAAACAGGCAGTGCCGATGCCGGCGTACATCGCAAGGCTGCGCGTGCGCCATGCGCGCCCGGCCAGCAGCCCGAACCAGGCCAGGCCCAGCAGCCCGGCCAAAGCCTGCGGCCACGGCGCCGCCAGCGCCGGACCGAAGGCGGAGCGGTATCCTTCCGCGAGCGCCTGCGCCGGGACCCGCGCCGCCGCCGCCGGCAGTTGCGCGGCAACGTCGGGATCCAGCAGCGGCCACGCCGCGTAGAGCAGCGGACCCGCCAGCCAGGCCAGCAGCATGGGCAGCTGCTGCAGCGGCGCCAGCCGGGCGCCATCACCACTGCCGCCGCCGAGCTGCAGAAGCAGCAGCGAGACCAGCAGGCCCGCGGACAGCACGGCCCACTGTCGCCAGCCACCACGCCGCAGCCACAGCACCGCGGCAAAGCCCGCATAGCAGGCGATGCCGCTGCCGAACGAGAACGTCGCCGCGAGCCCGCAGAGCGCCGCCGCGCCCGCTCCCCCGGCAAGGCCGCGCCCACGCACCAGCGCGTGCAGGCCGATCGCGAGGAACAGGGTGACGAAGTAGGCGTGCACCGACTCGTTGCCGTGGCCCAGCGCGCGCACGTTGCCCAGCCAGAACAGGCCGAGCACGACCGCAAGCAGGCCGGCGAGACGCGCCTGCGCGGAGGCGAAGCCGCGGATCAGGTGCCAGTACACGAGCAGCGTCGCCAGCGCCAGCACGATGCCGGCCAGCACCTGCAGCCCCTGCCCGGCATCGAACAGCCGCAGGTCCAGCACGCGCACGATGTTCGGCAGCACTTCGTGGTGGCCGTTGTCGGACACCAGGACGTCGCGGGGGAAGGATTCCCCCAGGAAGCGCGCCAGGTGGCGCCAGCCGTCCGCATACGGCACCCGCGGCGCCAGCAGCCACATCGCGAGCACGCCGGCCGCCGCATACAGCAGCACCAGGACGCGCGCCGCGAGCGACAGGACGCTTTTGCCAGCGCCTTCCCCCCCCGCCGTTTGCCGCATCAACGCGCCCGGTACCACTGTGCCAGCAGCACGGCCGTGGCCGCGGCCACGTTGAGGCTCTCCACCGCGCCCGTGCCCGGGATCGACAAGCGCAGGTCGCAGGCTTCGGCGAGCGCCGGCGACATGCCTTCGCCCTCATGGCCGAGCACGTAGACCAGGCGCTGCGGAAGCGCCGCGGCGAACGCATCGTCGCCGCCTTGCACCAGCGTCGCCGCCAGCGCGAAGCCGGCACCGCGCAGCTGCGCGATGGCGTTGTCCTCGCGGCCCAGGCGCACCAGCGGCACGGCTTCCGCGCCGCCCTCGGCCACCCGCGCCGCCGCACCCGACAGCTGCAGCGGCGAATGCTTCGGCAGCAGCACCGCGGCGCCGAAGTTCGCCGCCGAGCGCAGGATCGCGCCAAGGTTGTGCGGGTTGCCGACCCCGTCCAGCCACAGCGCGCAGGCCGGGCCTTCGCCAAGGTCGCCGAGCCACGCGGTGAGCGGCACCGGCGCCTCGCGCAGCACGTCGGCGACCACGCCCTCGTGGTGGCTGCTGGCCGCCAGCTTCCGCAGGTCGTCCTCCTCGACGACGCGGTAGCCGACGCGATTGGCCACGCACCACTTCAGCAGCGGCTGCAGGCGCGGGATCAGCGCCTCGGCCAGGTACAGCTTGCGGATCGCCGCCGGGCGGCGCGCGAACACGGCCTGCACGGCGTTGAAGCCGTGCAGGCGGACCTCGTCGGGGGCTCCGGCCCTGGCCATCGCGCGCCTACTTCTTCCGCACCCAGAAGGCGGCGTTGCGGATGCCCAGCGCCTCCGGGTCGAAGGTCGGATCGCGCCCTTCCTTCCTCTGCCGCTCGTAGTCGCGCAGGGCCAGCAGCGCCGGCTTCTGCAGGATCAGGATCGCGACGATGTTGAGCCAGGCCATCAGCCCCACGCCGATGTCGCCCAGGGTCCAGGCCGCGCCGGCCGAACGCACCGCGCCCAGGATCACCGCCACCAGGATGGCGATGCGCAGCACCAGGGTCATCCACGGCCGGTGCACCTTGCGGTTGATGTAGGCGATGTTGGTCTCCGCCATGTAGTAATAGGCGACGATCGTTGTGAAGGCGAAGAACAGCAGCGCCAGCGCCACGAAGCCGGCGCCGTAGCCGGGCAGTACGGATTCCACGGCCGCCTGCGCGAAGCCCGGGCCGGCCTCGATGCCCGGCAGCGCCTCGACCAGCATCGTGCCGTCGGGCGTGCCGACGTTGTACATCCCGGTCGACAGGATCATGAACGCCGTGGCCGAGCACACCAGCAGCGTGTCGACGTACACCGAGAACGCCTGCACGTAGCCCTGCTTGGCCGGATGCGAGACCTCCGCGGCCGCGGCCGCGTGCGGCCCGGTGCCCTGCCCGGCCTCGTTGGAATAGATGCCGCGCTTGACGCCCCACTCCACCGCCAGGCCCAGCACGGCGCCGAAGCCGGCCTCCATGCCGAAGGCGCTGCGGAAGATCAGCGACACCATCTCCGGCACCTGTTCGACGTTGAGCACCAGGATCACGAAGGCCACCAGCATGTAGGCCAGGGCCATGAACGGCACCACGAACTCCGCGAAGCGCGCGATGCGCTTGACGCCGCCGAAGATGATGAAGCCCAGCGCCAGCACCACGCCGGTGGCGGTCACCGTGGGCGCGATGCCCCAGGCGTTGTCCATCCCTGAGGCGATGCCGTTGGCCTGCACGCCCGGCAGGAAGAAGCCGGTGGCGACGATGGTGACGCCCGCGAACAGCCACGCGTACCACTTCTGCCCCATCGCCTTTTCGATGTAATAGGCCGGGCCGCCGCGATACCGGCCTTCATCGTCTTTTTCCTTGTAGATCTGCGCCAGCGTGGACTCGACGAAAGCCGTGGAGGCGCCCAGGAAGGCCATCACCCACATCCAGAACACGGCGCCGGGGCCGCCGAACGCGATCGCGGTGGCCACGCCGGCGATATTGCCGATGCCGACCCGGCCGGAGAGCGACATCGCCAGCGCCTGGAACGAGGACACGCCCGCCGCGGACGATTTGCCCGACAGCAGCAGGTGGACCATTTCCGGTACGTGGCGGATCTGCATGAAGCGCGTGCGGATCGAGAAGTACAGCCCCGCACCCAGGCACAGCGCGATCAGCGCCTTGCTCCAGATGAGGCCGTTGAGGGTTGCAAGGAACTGGTCCAAGGGCTGGCTCCGGTGATGGACGTCGATGCACCGGCGGCAGGCAGGTCCCGGCCGGAACCGGCCCGATTCTCCACGATCAGCGCCGAAACGCGAAACGGCCGCGCGCGCGGCCGTGTCCTCAGGCGAGGCCGCCGACGCTGGGGACCTCGCGCTCCTGGCGCTCGAGCTCGTGGGCGACGGCCTCGGGCGAGCGCGTGAACGGCGCCAGCAGGATGTAGACCGCCGGCACCACGAACAGCGACAGCAGGGTGGAGAAGGCCACGCCAGCAATCACCACCACGCCGATGGTGGCGCGGCTGGCCGAGCCCGGGCCACCGGCCAGCACCAGCGGCAGCGCGCCCGAGGCGGTGGCGATCGAGGTCATCAGAATCGGGCGCAGGCGCACGCTGGAGGACTCGACGATGGCCTGGGCCACGTTGCGCCCCTCGTCGCGCAGCTGGTTGGCGAACTCGACGATCAGGATGCCGTTCTTCGCCGCCAGTCCGACCAGCATCACCACCCCGATCTGGCTGAAGAGGTTGAGCGTGCCCCCGGTCAGGGCCAGGCCGATCAGCGCGCCGAGCACGCCCAGGGGCACCGTCAGCATGATCACGAACGGATGCACGAAACTCTCGAACTGCGCCGCCATCACCAGGTAGACCACCAGCAGCGCGAGGGTGAAGGTCAGCAGCACGGCGCCACCGGCCTTCTGGAACTCGCGCGACTCGCCCTTCCAGCCCACCTGGGCATAGTCGGGCAGCTCGGTGCGTACCACGTCGTCCAGGAACGCCAGCGCGTCGCCCATCGGGAAACCGGGCGCCAGGCCCGCGCTGATGGTGATCGCGCGCATGCGGTTGAAGCGGTTGAGGCTGCCGGCCTCGGCAAGCTCGCTCAGGGTGACCAGGTTCGACAGCGGCACCAGGTCGCCGCTGCGCGCGCGCACCTCGATCGCCGCAAGGTCGGCGGGCTCGGCACGCCCGGAGCGCCCTGCCTGCACCAGCACGTCGTACTCCTCGCCGTCCTGCACGAAGGTGGTGACGCGACGGCTGCCCATCATCGTCTCCAGCGCGCGACCGATATCGGTGACGCTGACGCCGAGGTCGGCGGCACGCACGCGGTCGATGATCACCCGCATCTGCGGTCGCGTTTCCTTGTAGTCGGAATCGACCGAGAAGAAGCCCGGATGCGCCTCCATGCGCTGCATGACCACGTCGCGCCAGCCGGCGATCTCTTCGTACTCGGGGCCGCCGAGCACCAGCTGTATCGGCTGCCCGCGGCTGCCGACCAGACCACCGCCCACACGCGGCTGCGCCCGGACGCCGCTGAGCGTGTCGAGTTCGGAGCGCAGCGACTCCGCGACTTCGGCGGTGCTCTGGTCGCGCTTGTTCCAGTCTTCGAGGAAGACGATCACGTTGCCGGTGTGCATTTCCTCGCTGGCGCCCCAGCCACCCGGCGCGCGGGTGTTGTAGCGGAGGATCGCGCTGCCTTCCTCGGCCACGCGCGCGGCGAACACCTTCTCCACTTCCCGGACCTGCTCCACGGTGTAGTCGTAGCCCGCACCCTCGGGGCCGACGATGGAAACGAAGAACGAGCCGCGGTCTTCCGCCGGTGCCAGCTCCGACGGCACCACCTGCAGCAGGCCCCAGGCCGACGCAAGGCAGGCCAGCATCACCAACGCCACCCCGGCCAGCGTCCGCCGCGGGCGCAGCCCGGCCATCCAGGTCACGCAGCGCCGGTACGCCCCGGTCACGGCTGCGAGGCGCGCGTTGAACCAGCGGTTGACTGGGTTCAACTTCTCCTCGCTGTGCGGGCGCACCATTTTAGAAGCCATCATCGGCGTCAGCGTCAGCGCCACGAAGGCCGACAGCGCCACCGCGCCGGCCAGCGCCACCGACAGCTCGCGGAACAGGCGCCCGGTGTTGCCCTCCATGAAGCCCACCGGCAGGAACACGGCGACCAGCACGGTCGTGGTCGCGATCACCGCGAATGCCACCTGGCGCGTGCCGCGCACCGAGGCCACCAGCCTGGGTTCGCCCAGGTCGACGCGACGCTGGATGTTCTCCAGCACCACGATCGCATCGTCCACCACCAGGCCGATCGCCAGCACGAATGCCAGCAGGGTCAAGAGGTTGATCGAGTAGCCGAACAGCAGCAGCGGGATGAAGGCCGCCAGCAGGCAGACCGGCACCGTCAGTGCCGGGATCAGCGCGGCGCGGAAGCTGCCCAGGAACAGCCAGATCACGATCAGCACCAGGGCGATGGCCTCGGCCAGGGTCCAGTACACGCGCTTGATCGACTCCTCGATGAACACCGTATCGTCGTAGGCGACGAAGATGTCGGTGCCCTCGGGCAGCGTCTTCTGGATTTCCACCGCCGCCGCCCGCGCCGAGCGGGTCACGTCCAGGGCGTTGGCGGTCGAGGTCTTGACAATGCCCAGGCCGATGTTGGGCTGGCCGTTGCTGTGGTAATAGGCGCGACGCTCGGCCGAGGCCAGCTCGATCTCGGCGACGTCGCCCAGGCGCACCACGTAGCCGTCGTCGCCCTTGCGCAGCGGCATCACCTCGAAGTCGGCCGGTTCGACGTAGCTGCGCTCCACGCGCAGGGTGAAGTCGCGGCTGCCCGACTCGATGCGGCCAGCGGGAAGCTCGACGTTTTCCGCGCGCAGCGCGGCCTCGATGTCGTTGGGGGTGATGCCGCGCGCGGCCATCGCCGCGCTGTCCAGCCACACGCGCATGGCGTAGCGCTGGCGGCCGCCGATACGCACCTGGGCGACGCCGTCCAGGCTCGAGAGGCGGTCGACGATGTAGCGGTCGGCGTAGTCCGACAGTTCCAGGGTGTCCATCGACACCGAGCTCATGTTGAGCCAGATGATGGTGTCCGAGTCGCTGTCGGCCTTCTCCACCTCGGGCGGGTCGGCCTCGTCGGGCATGCGGTCGGCGACGCCGCTGATGGCGTCGCGGACATCGTTGGCGGCGGCCTCGATGTCGCGGGTGAGGGTGAACTCCAGGGTCACCGACGCTCGCCCGTTGCGGCTGCGCGACTGCAGGGTCTCGATGCCCTCGATGCCCGACAGGGCGTCCTCCAGCACCTGGGTGACACGGGTCTCGACCACCGCCGCCGAAGCGCCGGGATAGTTGACGTCGACGGAGACGATCGGCGGGTCGATCGCAGGCAGCTCGCGCAGGGTCAGCCGCGAGAACGCCATGATGCCGATCACCATCAGCATCAGGCTCATCACCGTGGCGAACACGGGGCGGCGGATGGAAAGGTCGGACAGCAGCATGGCTCAGCCCTCGCCGGGTCCGCCGGCCTCGTCGGTGTCGACGACGCCCGGACCGGCTTCGACGATCGGGCTGCCGTCGCGCAGCTTGCCGGTGCCGTCCACCACGATGCGGTCGCCGGGCTCGATGCCGCCGATGATCTCGGCCAGGCCGCGCGCACGCGAACCGATGCCGACCACCACCTGCTCGACCGTGTCGTCCGGCCTGACCCGGTAGACGAAGGACTCGCGGCCCACCTGCACCACGGCGATCTCCGGCACCATCAGCGCATCGCGCTCGGCGCGCTCGAGTTCGATCTGCATCAGCATGCCCGGGCGCAGCAGGCGCTCGGGGTTGGCGAAGTCCGCGCGCACGCTGAAGGCACGGCTGGTCGGATCGACGCGCGAACCGACGTTGCTCACCACGCCTTCGAAGCCGCGGTCTTGCCAGGCGGTGCTGGTGCCGGTGATGCGCTGGCCTTCGGCCACGTGCGACAGGTGCGCTTCGGGCACCGGGAAATCGACGTAAACCGAAGACAGGTCATCGAGCGTGGCGATCACCGTGCCGGGCGTGATCAGCGCACCCGGGCTGACCTGGCGGATGCCGAGCACGCCGGCGAAGGGCGCGCGGATCACGCGGTCCTGCAGGTTGGCCTCGATCTGCCGCACCTGGCCCAGCGCGCTGTCGCGCGTGGCGCGCTGGGTGTCGAGCGTGGCGCGCGCAATCAGTTGCTGCGCGGCCAGCTCCTGCTGGCGCTTCAACATGCTGTCGGCCTCATTGGCGGTGGCGCGCGCCGCAGCCAGCGCCGCGTGTTGCTGCTGGCCGCTGAGCGTGACCAGCGGAGCATCCGCGGCGACGAGGTCGCCACTGTCGAAATGCACGCGCTCCACGACCTCGCTGACCTTCGCCGTCACCTCCACCGACTCGCGCGCCTGCACCGTGCCCAGCGCGCGGATGCGGTCGTTGAACGGCTGCACCGCAACCGTGGCCGTGGTGACCACCACCGGCGACGGGCCGCCCTGGCCGCCCGCATCGCCCTCGGCGCCGCAGGCCGCGAGGGCCAGGGCAAGCACGATGGCGCAGCAGGCCCGGAGGCTTGGGCTGGAGATCGGGGCGGGGACTTCGGGCATTGTCTGTGGGGCGACGGAAAGGTGAAGCGCTCAATTCTATCGACACCATGTGTCTGCGACGTATGCCATCAGGCCCGGACATGGAATGCGGCATTCCGGTCAACCTGTGGCGCCCTCGTGCGTTACGGCGCACTCTGGGGCCGCCGCGGGCCCGGCCGGCGGTACGTCCCCCACACAACCAGGACGACCCCATGATCCACGAAAGCATCCTCGACACCATCGGCCGCACCCCTGTAGTGCGGCTGCACCGCCTCGCACCCGAGGGCGTGGCGCTGTATGCCAAAGTCGAATCCTTCAACCCCGGCGGCTCGGTCAAGGACCGACTGGCCCTGGCCATCATCCTCGATGCCGAGCAGCGCGGCCTGCTGAAGCCCGGCGACACCGTGGTCGAAGCGACCTCGGGCAACACCGGCGTCGCCCTGGCCATGATCTGCGCGGCGCGTGGCTACCCCTTCGTGGCCACGATGGCCGAGAGCTTCTCCGTCGAGCGGCGCAAGCTGATGCGCGCGTACGGCGCCAGGGTCATCCTGACCCCCGCCGCCGAGCGCGGCACCGGCATGGTGCGCAGGGCCAAGGAACTGGCCGACGAGCACGGCTGGTTCCTGGCCAGCCAGTTCGCCAACCCGGCCAACCCGGCATACCACCGCAACACCACGGCCGCGGAGATCCTGCAGGACTTCGCCGGCCGCCGGTTCGACCACTTCGTCACCGGCTGGGGCACCGGTGGCACCCTCACCGGCGTCGGCGAGATGCTCAAGCTGGCGCGGCCGGACGTGGAGGTCGTGGCCGCGGAACCAGCGGTGGCGGCCCTGCTGCAGGGCGCGGAATTCACGCCGCACAAGATCCAGGGCTGGACCCCGGACTTCGTGCCCGAGGTGCTCAACCGCGAGATCGCCGACCGCGTGCTGTCGGTGACCGATGACGTCGCGATCGCCACGGCGCGCAGGCTGGCGGCGGAGGAAGGGATCTTCGCGGGGATCTCGGCGGGCGCGACCGTCGCGGCGGCGCTCGACGTGGCCAAGGGTGCGAAGGACGGCGCGGTGATCCTGGCGATGCTGCCGGATACGGGCGAGCGCTATTTCTCGACGCCGCTGTTCGAGGGAGTATCCGAGGGAAGTGATGACGAGTGGTTGGCAGGGTTGCCCTGACCGTCAGTCGAAAAAGTTCATCTCCCAACTCCGGGGAAGCGGTTTCGACGAGGTGTCTGCTTCTTTCGTTACGCCTCGCCGTGACCTGGAGGGCCCCGTCGCGGCCGGGAGGCCTTCGCGGCTTCGCCCCCGGCATCCGCCTGGCGGCGGATGCCTCCTCCTTGACTTCCCCGCGAAGGCCTCCGGGCCACGACGGGGCTCGGCTTCGGCTGCAGATGCGCGTGCCCG
>NZ_SJRX01000004.1 GCF_004352845.1 Luteimonas terricola | reverse complement strand
TGGCCGGGAGGCCTTCGCGGGGAAGTAATGGAGGAGGCATCCGCCGCCAGGCGGATGCCGGGGGACATGAGCCGCGAAGGCCTCCCGGCCACGACGGGGCCCTCCAGGTCACCGCGAGGCGGAGCGAAAGAAGCAGACCCTCATCGTCGAACCGGTTCCCCGGAGCTGGGAGATGAACCTTGTTTTGCCTGGCAGACCAGCTCCGGCGGCTCAGCGCTCGAGCAGCGGCAGCTTGTTCGGTTTGCCTTCCCACTCGGCGGCGTCGGGCGGTCCGTCCTTACGGGTGGTGATCACCGGCCATTCCTTCGACAGCTCGGCGTTCAGGGCGACGAAGCCCTCCTGCCCGGCGGGCACGTCATCCTCGGCGTAGATCGCGCCGATCGGGCACTCCGGCTCGCACAGGGTGCAGTCGATGCACTCGTCGGGGTCGATCACCAGGAAGTTCGGGCCTTCGTGGAAACAGTCGACCGGGCACACCTCGACGCAATCGGTGTACTTGCACTTGATGCAGTTCTCGGTGACGACGAAGGGCATGGTTCGCGGCGCTGGCTGTGTGAAGGCCGCCTATTGTAGCGCCGGCAGGCACTGTCGAAGCCGTGTGCCTGGGGCCGCTGCGTCACGCGGCCGGTGAAAACGGGCAGGGCCCGCAGCCGTTGCCGGTGCGGGCCCTGGGGATATGGTGCTCCCTACGGGATTCGAACCCGTGTTTTAGCCTTGAGAGGGCCACGTCCTGGGCCTCTAGACGAAGGGAGCTGGTGGTGCATCGCCGCCCCTTGCGGGGCGACACCGGCTGGACGACCGGATCCGCTGCAGCCAAGCTGCGATGCGGCTTGCTAGTATAGCAACCACAGGCTGCCGCTGGGCAACCAGAGCAGGTACTTTTTTACAGATGCCCAACGACACCCCATCCGACACACCGGTGCTGCGGACGATCCCGCGCGAACAGCATCCCATCTCCCGCAAGGACATCAGCCCCAATGCGCTGCGGGTGCTCTATCGCCTGCGCGAAGGAGGGCATGAGGCCTACCTGGTCGGCGGCGCCGTGCGCGACCTGCTGGTCGGCGGCAGTCCCAAGGACTTCGACATCGCCACCGGCGCCACCCCGGAGGAGGTCAAGGCGCTGTTCCGCAACTGCCGCCTGATCGGGCGCCGGTTCCGGCTGGCGCACGTGGTCTTCGGCCGCGAGATCATCGAGGTCGCGACTTTCCGCGCCAACGTCGACGACGGCAGCGGCGACCGCCAGACCCACGAGGACGGCCGCCTGCTGCGCGACAACGTCTACGGCACGGTCGAGGACGATGCGGTGCGCCGCGACTTCACCGCCAACGCCCTGTACTACACGATCGAGGACTTCTCGGTCCGCGATTACGTCGGCGGCTTCGAGGACGTGAGCAACCGCGTGCTCAGGCTCATCGGCGATCCGGAGACCCGCTACCGCGAGGACCCGGTGCGCATGCTGCGCGCGGCGCGCCTGGCGGCGAAGCTGGACTTCAGCATCGAGCCGGCCACCGCGGCGCCGATCCGCGAACTGGCGCCGCTGCTGTCGGAGGCCGCGCCCGCGCGCCTGTTCGAAGAGTGCCTGAAGATGTTCCTGTCCGGGCACGGCGTGGCCAGCTTCGAAGGCCTGGAGTGCCATGGCCTGCTGGACGTGATGCTGCCGGAGGCGGCCGCGGCGCTGAAGGCCAACCGCAGCGGCGCGCTGCGCACGGTGGTGCTGGAGGGCCTGCGCGGGACCGACAGGCGGGTGGCGGCGGACGAGCCGGTGTCGCCGGCGTTCCTGTTCGCGCTGCTGCTGTGGCCGGCCTATTGCCGCACGCTGATGACGCTGCAGGCGCAGGACGTGCCCGCGGCCGACGCGCAGCGCCGCGCCGCGGACCGGGTCACCGTGCACGAGCTGGCGACGATCGCCGTGCCGCGGCGGTTCTCGATCCCGATGCAGGAGATCTGGCTGCTGCAGTCGCGCTTCGGCCTGCGCCAGCGCAAGCGGGTGATGCGCATGCTGGCGCACCCGCGTTTCCGCGCCGCCTTCGACTTCCTGCAGGTACGGCAGGCGGGCTCGGACGAACACGCCGGCGACATCGCGTTCTGGCGCGAGGCGCAGCTCGATCCCGACATGGCCATCGCCCACACGCCGCAGGACGAGGGCGACGGCAGCGTGCCCGCCCCGCGTCGCCGCCGCCGCCGGTCCACGGCGACCGGATGAGCGCGCCCGTCCGGGCCTGCGTCGGCCTTGGCGGCAACATCGGCGACGTGGCCGCCGCGCTGCGCGACGCGCTGGCCGCGCTCGATGCGCTGCCGGGCACGCGCCTGCTGCGCGCCTCCGGGTTCTATCGCACGCCTGCCTGGGGCATGGAGGACCAGGCGGATTTCGTGAATGCCGCCGCCCTGCTCGAGACCACGCTCGCACCGCGCGCGCTGCTCGACGCCCTGCTGGCGATAGAACGCGCCCACGGTCGCGAACGCGCCGCCGACGGCAGCCGCTGGGGACCGCGCACGCTCGACCTCGACCTGCTGCTGTACGGCGAATCGGAGATCGACGCGCCCGGCCTGGTGGTACCGCATCCGCAGCTGCATGCGCGTGCGTTCGTGCTGGTGCCGCTGGCTGACATCGCGCCCGACGCCAGGGTGCCCGGACGCGGACGCGTGGATGCGCTGCTGGCGGCCGTCGGCGCGCGCGGCATCCGTCCCGCCTGAAGCGCCGGGGCGTCATCGCGCCGGCGTAAGATCAGGTGCTCCATCCCACACTTCGGGCACGAAACCCCATGAGCAAGAACACTGCCGCCGAGCGCGAGGTGCGCCGGCCGATGACCGTGCCAGGCCTGGCCGAAGCGCGCACCGCGGGCCGCAAGCTCTCGATGCTGACCGCCTACGACGCCGGCTTCGCACGCGTGTTCGACGCCGCGGGCGTGGAGCTGATCCTGATCGGCGACTCCCTGGGCATGGTGGTGCAGGGACGCGATTCGACGCTGCCGGTGACGGTCGACGACATCACCTACCACACCGCCTGCGTCGCCCGCGCGCTCACGCACGCGCTGCTGGTGGCCGACCTGCCGTTCCAGGCCGACGCCACGCCGCAGCGCGCGCTGGATGCGTCCACCCGCTTCCTGCAGGCCGGCGCGCAGATGGTGAAGCTCGAGGGCGCCGGGCCCAAGCTCGACGTGATCCGCTTCCTGGTCGAGCGCGAGATCCCGGTCTGCGCGCATCTCGGGCTGACGCCGCAGTCGGTGCTGCGCTTCGGCGGCTTCAAGGTCCAGGGGCGCGAGGATGCTTCGGCCGAACGCCTCCGCGCCGAGGCGCGCGAAGTGGCCGAGGCGGGCGCGGCGCTGATCGTGCTCGAGGGCGTGCCGGCGCGGCTCGCCGCCGCCATCACCCGCGACAGCGCGGTGCCGACCATCGGCATCGGCGCTGGTGCCGATTGCGACGGCCAGGTGCTGGTGATGCACGACATGCTCGGGCTCGACTCCGGGCACAGGCGGCCGAAGTTCGTGAAGGACTTCCTGGCCGAAGGCGGTTCGGTCGACGGCGCGGCACGGGCTTTCGTTGCCGCGGTGCGCGACGGCAGCTTTCCCGACGCGGCGCATTCCTACGCATGAGCGGGGCGATCGAGGTGGCGCGCAAGGTCCAGGCGCTGCGCGCCCGGATCGATGCCTGGAAGCGCGACGGCCTGCGCATCGGCTTCGTGCCGACCATGGGCAACCTGCACGAAGGCCACTACAGCCTGGTGCGGCTGGCGCGCGCGAACGTCGACCAGGTGGTCGCCAGCATCTTCGTCAATCCGACCCAGTTCGGCCCGGGCGAGGACTACGACCGCTACCCGCGCACGCCCGATGCCGATCTGGCCGGGCTCGAGGCTGCGGGCTGCGACCTGGCCTGGATGCCTGCGCTCGATGAGATGTATCCGCTGGGCACGGCGCGCGCGGTGCGGGTGCAGGTGCCGGGCATCACCGATGTGCTCGACGGTGCGCACCGCCCGGGGCACTTCGATGGGGTGTGCACGGTGGTGGCGCGGCTGTTCAACCAGGTGCGGCCGGACCTGGCCGTGTTCGGGCGCAAGGACTACCAGCAGCTGGCGGTGATCCGGCACATGGTGCTGGACCTCGCGTTCCCGGTGGAACTGGTAGGCGCGGACATCGTGCGCGAATCCGATGGTCTGGCGCGCAGTTCGCGCAACCAGTACCTGTCCGCGGAGGAGCGCGCGCTCGCGCCGGAGATCCACCGCACGTTGCTGGCCGTGCGTGATGCGGTGCAGGCCGGGCAGGGCTGGCGCGAGGCCGAGGCCGACGCCGCGGCGGGGCTGCAGGCGGCCGGCTTCGTGGTCGATTACGCGGTTGTCCGCACACCGCTGCTGGCGGAGCCGTCCACGTCGCCCGGGTCGCATGGCGACGGCGGGCTCGTGGCGCTGGTGGCCGCGCGCCTGGGGCGCACCCGGCTGATCGACAACCTCGAGTTTTCCGCCGCCGCCTGACTCCGGGTGTGCACCGGAGGGTGTGTTCATCGACGCTCGCGATGTGGGGCTGGGGCGCGGAGGCGTGCGCCTTGCAGCGATTCCCCGCGGGCCGCAAGGAAAAGCAGAAGCGCGACGCTTTCCCTACACCCCACCTCAGCGGTGGCAGCGGAGGGTGCGTGGGTACGCAGCCGGCATAAAGACCACCACGGTGGTCAGCCGGCGGAGTACCCCCCCCCCCACCCCCCCCCCCCCTTCTGAACAGCGCCCCCGCGCGCGTCGCC
>NZ_SJRX01000003.1 GCF_004352845.1 Luteimonas terricola | reverse complement strand
GGGGGGGGGTGGGGCCCCGCCCCCCAAAACACCGGGGGGGGGGGGGGGGGGGGGGGCCCCCCCCCCCCCCCCCCCGCCCCCGCACCTTCTGAACAGCGCCCGCGCGCGCTTCGCCCTTGCAACAGGCGCCGGCGACGCCATCTTGTAGAATTCGGGATTGACGCCGGGTTCCCGGCAGCCAGCGGTTTCCGACGATGCTCCTGACCCTCCTCAAAGCCAAGATCCACCGCGCCACCGTCACCCACGCCGAGCTCCATTACGAGGGCTCCTGCGCGATCGACGGCCGCCTGCTCGACCTGTCGGGCATCCGCGAGTACGAGCGCATCGAGATCTACAACGTCAACAACGGCAAGCGCTTCGCGACCTATGCGATCCGTGCCGAGGAGGGCAGCGGGATCATTTCGGTCAATGGCGCCGCCGCGCACCAGGCGGAGCCCGGGGACCTGGTCATCATCTGCGCCTACGGTGCCTGCGACGAGGCCGAGGCCGCGGCGTTCAAGCCGAGCCTGGTCTACGTCGACCGCCAGAACAGGATGACGCATACCAACAACGCCATCCCGGCACAGGCTGCCTGATGCATGGCCGGCGAAGCGCTCGTCCGGCAGTTCCTCGACCACGCAGAGCGCCTCGCCGGGGCCCGGATTCCGGACCTGGTTGCTGAGGATCCCGCGCGCGCTGCGTCCATGGCCCTGCGCGTGGGGCCGGTTTACGCGAGCTTCGCGCGCCAGCGCATCGACGCTCCCACCCTGGCCACGCTCGGCGAGCTGGCGGGGCATGTGCGCCTGTCGCTGGCGCTGCGGGCGCTGGTCGATGGCGCCGAGGTCAACGCGTCGGAAGGCCGGCCCGCGCTGCATACCGCGCTGCGCTCGGACCTCGGCCGCGGCGAGGTCGCGGGCCGCGCGCACGCCGATGCCCTGGCTGCCCGCGAACGCATGGCCGGACTCGTCGCTTCGCTGCGGGAGTCGGGCGTCACCGACGTCGTCAACATCGGCATCGGGGGCTCCGATCTCGGGCCGCGGCTGGTGGTCGATGCGCTGAAGGATTTCAACGACGGTCGCTTCCGCGTGCATTTCGTCAGCAACGTCGACGGCAGCGAGGTGCAGCACGCACTGCGCGGGCTGGACCCGGCGCGGACCGCGGCGATCCTGGTGTCCAAGAGCTTCGGCACCCAGGAGACCCTGCTCAACGGTGCCCTGGTCCGCGACTGGCTGGGCGGCGGCGAGCGCCTGTACGCGGTGAGCGCCAACGTGCCCGCGGCCGAAGCCTTCGGCGTCGATCCTGCGCGCGTGCTGCCGATGTGGGACTGGGTGGGCGGGCGCTACTCGCTGTGGTCGGCGGTGGGTTTCGCGATCGCGCTGGCGGTCGGCATGGACGGATTCGAGGCGTTGCTGGCCGGCGCCGCCGGGATGGACGCGCATGCCGTCGAAGCGCCGCTGGACGCGAACCTGCCGATCCGCCATGCGCTGGTGGCGGTATGGAATCGCAACGCGCTGGGCCTGCCCACGCAGGCGGTGCTGCCATATGACCAGCGCCTTGCCCACCTGCCCGCCTACCTGCAGCAGTTGGTGATGGAGAGCCTGGGCAAGTCGGTGCGCAGCGATGGCCGCGCGCCCGGCGTGGCGACCGTGCCCGTGGTCTGGGGTGGCGCCGGTACCACTGCCCAGCACAGCTTCTTCCAGGCCCTGCACCAGGGCACCGACGTCGTGCCCGCGGATTTCATCGGCGTGGTGCGGCCGGCCCACGGCTATCGCGGCAACCACGATGCGCTGCTGGCGAACTTGCTGGCCCAGGCCGAGTCGCTGGGCAACGGCCACGCCGCGGACGATCCGCAGAAGACGTATCCGGGCAACCGTCCGTCGACGCTGTTCCTGCTCGATGAACTCACCCCGCATTCGCTTGGCGCGCTGCTGGCGATGTACGAGCACAGCGTCTATGCGCAGTCGGTGCTGTGGGGCATCAACGCTTTCGACCAGTGGGGCGTGGAGCTCGGAAAACGCATCGCCGGCGAGCTGTTGCCCGCGCTGCGCGGCGAGGGCGAGGCTGGTGACGTGGTGACGCGGGCGCTGCTGGAAGAGATCCGCGCGCGCCGCTGAGGTTTACCGTCGTTGCAGGCAATCCGCGTGCGTCGCCGGCCCTGCGGCCCGAGGCGGGCCAAGCGTCTCTGCGCCTCAGCCGGCGCCGTGCCGCGCGATCGCCCACGCCACGTGTTCGCGGATGACGGGGTCGGGATGGTCGCGTCGCGTGTCCAGCGCCTGCAGCACCTCCGGCGTGGTCGGTGCATTGCCCAGCGCGACGGCGATGTTGCGCAGCCAGCGCGCGTGGCCGCTGCGGCGCAGGGCGGTGCCCTCGGTGCGGCGCAGGAATTCCTCTTCTTCCCAGGCGAACAGCCCGGCCAGCGTCGCGCTGTCGAGGTCGTTGCGCGCGCGGAAGTCCGGCTCGTCGCTGCGCCGCGCGAACTTGTTCCAGGGACAGACCAGCTGGCAGTCGTCGCAGCCGAAGATGCGGTTGCCCATCAGCGGCCGCAGCTCCTCGTCGATCGCGCCCTCGTGTTCGATGGTGAGGTAGCTGATGCAGCGCCGCGCATCGAGCACGTTCGGTCCCAGGATCGCCTGCGTCGGACAGATGTCGATGCAGCGCGTGCAGCTGCCGCAGTGCGCTGTCGCCGGCGGATCGGGTGGCAGCGGGATGTCGAGGTAGATCTCGCCGAGGAAGAACCAGGAGCCGCCATCGCGGTCGATCAGGCAGGTGTGCTTGCCGATCCAGCCCAGCCCGGCATTGCGTGCCAGCGCGCGCTCCAGCACCGGCGCCGAATCGACGAAGACGCGGTGGCCGAAGGGCCCGATCTCGGCGGCAATGCGGTCGGCCAGCTTCTGCAGGCGGTTGCGCATCAGCTTGTGGTAGTCGCGGCCCAGCGCATAGCGGGCGACGTAGGCACGCCCGCCGTCGGCCAGCGTCTCCCAGGCCTCCGCGTCGTCGCGGCGGCCGTAGTCGAGTCCGACCGAAAGCACGCTGATCGTGCCCGGCACCAGCTCCTGCGGCCGGGAGCGCTTGTCGCCGTGGCGCGCCATCCAGTCCATCGAGCCGTGGAAGCCGCGCGCGAGCCAGTCGCGCAGATGCCCTTCGTCACTGCCCAGGTCGATGCCGGTGATACCGCAGCGCTGGAAGCCGGCCTCGCGCACCAGCGCGCGGATCCGCGCCGCGAAGGCGGTCGGATCGGACGGGGCGGCGATGCCCTGGGGCAGGACTGCGCCGCTGGCGTTGGCGGAACGCGTGGGCATGGTGGTGCGGAGTATAGAATCCGCGACATGCATGCACCCGTGACCGACGCCGCCACGCCGCTGTACGACGTCGCCGCGATGCGCCGCGTGGAGACGCAGGCGATCGCGCTGCTCGGCAACGACGCGTCCGCCCTGATGGAGCGCGCGGGCCGGGCCGCGTGGGGCTGTCTGCTGGACCACTGGCCGCAGGCGCGGCGCATCGTGGTGGTCTGTGGCCCCGGCAACAACGGCGGCGACGGCTACGTGCTGGCGCGCCACGCGCTCGAGGCCGGGCGCGAGGTGCAGGTGCTGCACGCGCAGGACCAGGCGCCCCGCAGCGTGCCGGCGCGGCAGGCGGCCGCGGCGTTTGGCGATGCCGGAGGCAGGGTGGCGGTCGCGGGTGCGCGGCTGCCCGACTGCGACATCGTGGTCGATGCGGTCTTTGGCATCGGTTTCGACGGCCGCGCGGACGATGCGAGCCATGCGCTGTTTGCCGCGATCGCGGCCAGCGCCGCCCCGGTGCTGGCGCTCGACGTGCCGTCCGGGGTCGACGCGTCCTGCGGTGACGTGCCGGGCATCGCGGTGCGGGCGACCCGCACGCTGCAGTTCATCGGCCACCACGCCGGGCTTGCGACGGGTGCCGCGCTCGACCATGTCGGCGACCTGGCCGTGGCCGCGCTCGCGCTGCCGCCGGAAGTGTTCGACGGGGTGGCACCGGTGGCGTGGAGCCTGCGCGGGGCTGCATTGGAGTCGCTGCTGCCGCAGCGTGCGCGCACCGCGCACAAGGGCAGCGCCGGCCACGTCCTGGTGGCCGGGGGCAATCACGGCATGGGTGGCGCGGCGATGCTGGCGGCAAGCGCGGCGCTGCGCGCGGGCGCCGGCCTGGTCAGCGTCGCCACCCGCGCGGCGCACGTGGCGCCATTGCTGTCGCGCACGCCCGAGGTGATGGCGCATGCACTGGAGGATCCCACGCGCATGGCGCCGCTGCTGGCGATGGCCGACGTCTGCGCCGTGGGGCCGGGGCTCGGCCGCGACGCGTGGGCGAGCGGCGTGCTGAAGGCGACGATCGCCGCCGCGCATGCGTTGGTGGTGGACGCCGATGCGCTGAACCTGCTCGCCGCCAGTCCGCGGCACCTGCCGGCCGCCACCGTGCTCACGCCGCATCCGGGAGAGGCCGCCCGGCTGCTCGGACGCACCGTGCTCGAGGTCCAGCGCGACCGCATCGCTTCAGCGCGTGCGCTGTGCGCACGCTACGGCTGCGTGGTGGTGCTCAAGGGCGCGGGGACGGTGGTGGCGGCGCCAGGCGCCGGGACCTGGATCATCGATGCCGGAAATCCCGGCATGGCCGTGGGCGGCATGGGCGATGCGCTGACCGGCATCATCGCCGCGCTGCGCGCGCAGGGGCTCCCGGCGGCGGAAGCGGCCGTGGTCGGCGCGCTGCAGCACGGGGTGGCCGGTGATCGCGCAGCCGCCGAGGGCGGCGCTCGCGGCATGCTGCCCAGCGACCTGATCGCGGCCCTGCGCCGGCCAGGGCAGGACTGATGGCCGCCGTACGCAGCGCCGTCCTGCCCAATCCCGAGGCCACGGCCGCACTGGCCGCGGCCCTCGCGGCCACGGCCCCGCCCGGAGCGGTGGTCCACCTCCAGGGCGACCTGGGAACCGGCAAGTCGACCCTGGCCCGCGCCTGGCTGCGTGCCCTGGGCGTCACCGGCCCGGTGCGCAGCCCGACCTACACCCTGGTGGAGCGCTATCCGCTGGCGTCCGGCGGCGAGGCGCTGCACCTGGATCTCTACCGCATCGGTGATGCCGGCGAACTCGAGTTCCTGGGGCTGGACGATGCGGATGCGCGTCTGTGGCTGGTCGAATGGCCCGAGCGCGGCCTGGGCGCGTTGCCGGCGCCGGATCTCGAGGTGGGCCTGGTCGTGCTGGGCCAGGGCCGGGCCTGCCGGCTGCGCTTCCGCACGGCCGCGGGCGACGCCTGGGTCGCCGCCCTGGATGAGCAACGGCGTTTGCGGGGGGTTCCTGAACCGTAACCACAGGAAGGGTCGGCAGGTACCGGATTCATAAGGGAAAAGCTGTTGCAAATATCGCGACTTGGTGCTTGACTAGCGGCCATGCGCGTCCGGGGAATCCAGCTCCAGCAATTCCTTCTCGGTGCGGCCCTGCTGGCCGCATTGATCTGGAACGTTGCAAAGTCGGCTGAAATCAACGACTTGCGCTTGAGCGCCGGGCCGACCGGCACGCGCGCAGAGCTCGGACTCGACGCCGAGGCGGACTACAAGCTGATCCCGCTGTCGGGTCCCGACCGCCTCGTGGTCGACTTCCCGGGCAGCCGAATGGCACCGCAGCTGTCGGTCCCCGCCGGCGCCGGCGTGATCAGGGCCGTGCGCACCGGCCAGCCGACGCCCGGAACGAGCCGCGTGGTCTTCGACCTGGCGGTGCCGGTGGTCGCGCTTGCGCCCCGCTTCGAAACCGGCCCCGGTGGTGTGCGCCTGGTGCTGGAGTGGCCGGGCGACCATGGTGTCGCTGCAGCCCCGGCAACGGTGCTCACCGCAGCGCCTTCAGCAGCCGACCCGATCGCGCGGATCGCGGCCGCCACCCAGTCCGGCGCCGCCGCGGCGCCCGCCGTCGATTCCGCGCAGGCGTCCAACGACGCCACCTCGCGCCTGATCGCGAACCTTCCCGCCGCCGGCGCCAGCGCGCCTGCGGCTCCGTACACGGCATCGCCGCAGCGGCCGCAGCCATCGAGCGACCCGTCGTCGCGGCAGGCGGTGCCGACCACGATCGCCACCGGCGTGCCCACGCCGGTGCAGCGCCAACCCGCCGCGCAGCAGCCCACGCCCGCCAACGCGGTGCAGTCCGCCGCGAGTGGCGCCACGCGTCCCCTGGTGATCGCCATCGATGCCGGCCATGGCGGCCAGGACCCCGGCGCGGTCGGCCCCACCGGCAAACGCGAAAAGGACATCACCCTGGCGATCGCCCGCGAGCTCGCACGCCAGGTCAACGCCACGCCGGGCCTCAAGGCCCACCTGGTGCGTGATACCGACGTCTTCATCCCGCTCAACCGCCGCGCCCAGCTGGCGCGCACCGCGGGCGCGGACATGTTCATCTCGATCCACGCCGACGCTGCGGAAAACCGCAAGGCCAAGGGCTCCTCGGTCTACGTGCTGTCGTTGAAGGGCGCATCCTCGCAGCGTGCGCGCTGGCTGGCCGACAAGGAAAACGCGGCCGACCTGATCGGCGGCGGCAAGGTCGCCACCTCCGACAGCATGCTCACCAACGTCCTGCTCGACCTGACCCAGAGCGGGCAGATGAAGGCGTCCGAGGACGCGGGCAACCACATCCTCGATGGCCTCAAGCGCATCGGCAACAACCACAAGCCGCACATCGAGCGCGCCAACTTCGCCGTGCTGCGCACCTCCGACATGCCGGCGATGCTGGTCGAGACCGCCTTCCTGTCCAACCCCGAGGAAGAGAAGCGGCTGGTCGACCCGAAGTTCCAGGCCAACGTCGCGCGCGCGGTGCTCGACGGGGTCAATACCTATTTCACCAGCCAGCCGCCTCCGGGCACGCTGTTCGCGATGCGGGCCGCGACGGGCGGCGGGTCTTCGTCTTCGGCGAGGGCCAGCGGCGGCAGCCGCTGAGGGCGGCAAGCTCGCTTATCATCGGGGCTGGCCCACACCTGGCCGGCGCCCCGCGCCGGACCCCTGCAGCTTCTTGAGCATCCGCCAGCTTCCAGACACCCTCGTCAACCAGATCGCCGCCGGCGAGGTCATCGAACGCCCCGCGTCGGTGGTCAAGGAACTGGTCGAGAACGCGCTCGACGCCGGCGCCCGCCGCGTCGACATCGACCTCGAGGAAGGCGGGGTGCGCCTGCTGCGCGTGCGCGACGACGGCCTCGGCATCGCGCCCGATGAGCTGCCGCTCGCGGTGTCGCGGCATGCGACCAGCAAGATCGCATCGCTCGACGATCTCGAAGTGGTGGCCACGCTCGGCTTCCGGGGGGAGGCATTGCCTTCGATCGCATCGGTGAGCCGCTTCACGATCAGCTCGCGGCGCGCGGGCGCCGAGCATGGCGCCGCGCTGTCGGTGGATGGCGGACGGGTGGGCGATGTCGTGCCCAGGGCGCATCCGCGGGGCACGACGGTGGAGGTCCGCGACCTGTTCTACAACGTGCCGGCGCGGCGCAAGTTCCTGCGTGCCGAGCGCACCGAGCTGGGCCACATCGAAGAGTGGCTGCGCTCGCTGGCGCTGGCGCGCCCCGACGTCGAGCTGCGGGTCTCGCACAACGGCCGCGCTTCGCGCCGCTACCGCGGGGGTGAAGGCGAGGGCCTGGCGCTGGACGAAGGCGCGGCGCGCCTGGTCGAGACCCTGGGCGAGGCCTTCGCGCAGGCCGCGCTGCGCGTCGAACACGCCACCACGCCGCGCCCCGCCGACGACGGTCGCGACGCCGCGCCCGCGCTGCGCCTGCACGGCTGGATCGCGCAGCCGACGTACTCGCGCGCCAGCGCCGACCAGCAGTACCTCTACGTCAACGGCCGCGCAGTGCGCGACCGCAGCGTCGCGCACGCGGTGAAGCAGGCCTATGCCGACGTGCTGTTCCACGGCCGCCAGCCGGCCTATGTGCTGTTCCTCGAACTCGAACCGGCGCGGGTGGACGTGAACGTGCACCCGGCCAAGCACGAGGTCCGCTTCCGCGACGCGCGCATGGTCCACGACTTCGTCTACCGCGCCCTGCACGAGGCGCTGGCCGGCACGCGCGCCGGCAACGCGCCGCTGGTGGCCGCGGTGACCACCCAGGCCGAGGTCTCGCGCGAGCTGGCCGCGCGCGTGGCTGAACAGTCGAGCCTGTCGCTTCGCGGCGACGGCGTGCGCGATGCCTACGCGCTGCTTTACGGCGCGGCCGGTGGTGCTGCGGCCGGCGCCGGTCATGGTGCCGGCGCTGCCTTCGGTGCGGCACCCGGCGATGGCGCCACCGCTCCCGGCACCGCGATGGACCCGGCTTGGCCGATGGTGCCCGGGGCGCATGGCCCCATGCCGGACACCGGCGACGACGGCATCCCGCCGCTCGGCTTCGCCATCGCCCAGCTGCACGGCATCTTCATCCTTGCCGAGGCCGCCGACGGCATGGTCGTGGTCGACATGCACGCCGCACACGAGCGCATCGGCTACGAAAAGCTCAAGACAGCCCACGACGGTGCCGGTCTGCGCGTACAGCCGCTGCTGGTGCCGCAGGCGGTGGCGGTGAGCGAGCGCGAGGCCGACATCGCCGAGCGCGAAACCGCCACGCTTGCCGAGCTCGGTTTCGAAGTCTCGCGCACCGGTCCGCAGTCGCTGCTGCTGCGCGGGGTGCCGGCGCTGCTGGCGCAGGGCGATACCGAAGCCCTGCTGCGCGACGTGCTTGCCGACCTGCGCGAACATGGCGAAAGCCGCCGCGTGCGCGCCGCCCGCGACGAACTGCTGTCGACCATGGCCTGCCACGGTTCGGTGCGCGCGAACCGCCGGCTGACCATCGCCGAAATGAATGCACTGCTGCGCGACATGGAGGCGACCGAGCGCTCCGGGCAGTGCAACCACGGCCGTCCGACCTGGACGCGCATTCCGCTTGCCGATATCGATCGCTGGTTCATGAGGGGACGTTGATGACGAGATCCACGCCGCGCACGGCCACCGCCGTGACCTGTCTTGTTCTTGCCGCCGTGCTTGCCGCCTGTGGTTCCGCTGCGCCGCCGGGCGATGCGGACGGCGATGACGCCCCGGCGCCCGAGGCCAGCCCTGAGCTGATCGCCGCCGAGCAGCAGTGGCGCGCCGCGCGCCGCGAATACCTGCTGGCCGAGGATGGCTGGACCAGCGTGGTCGGCCTGCACTGGCTCGAACTCAGGGCGCACTACATCGGCAGCAGCCAGACCAGCGGCATCCGCCTGGCGCAGGGGCCGGAGAAGCTGGGCCTGGTGCAGCAGGACGCGGGCCGCGTCTACTTCACGCCCGAGCGCGACGTCGCGGTGACGCACGACGATGCGCCGGTCACCGGCCGCATCGAGCTGCGTGATGATCACGACGATGCCGGTCCGGTTGAACTCGTGTTCGACGACGGCCGCGGCAGGCTGTCGCTGATCAGCCGCGGCGCGCGCCGTGCGCTGCGCGTGAAGCACGCCGATGCGCCTGCGCGGACGAACTTCGGCGCGATCGCGCACTGGCCCGTCGATGCCGGCTGGGTGCTGGACGGGCGCTTCGTGCCGCATCCCGCCGGACGCAGCATCGAGATCGGCAACATCGTCGGCGGCGTCGACCCGATGCCCAACCCGGGCGTGGTCGAGTTCAGCCGCGATGGCGTGGACTACCGGCTCGAAGCGCTGGAAGGCAGCGAAGGCGGGCTGTTCCTGATCCTGGCCGACCGCACCAGTGGCCACGACAGCTACGGTGCGGGCCGCTATCTCGACACGGCCGCGCCCGATGCGCAGGGCCGGGTCACGCTCAACTTCAACCGTACCTACAATCCGCCGTGCGCGTTCACGGATTTCGCCACCTGTCCGCTGCCGCCGCCGGAAAATCGCCTCGACCTCGCGGTCACCGCGGGCGAACAGGCCTATGCCAGGCCGGCCCATGCGGCGCCCGGCAGCTGATACACCACCAAGGACTTTCATGACCGAGACAAGGAACCGGGCGCGCTCGCCCCTGTTTGCCGCGGCCCTGGCCGCAAGCGTCGCCATCGGCACCACCGCCGCGGCCGTCGCCGCGCCCCAGGCCGGATCGAAGCCTGCCACGGCCACCGTCGCCGCCAAGTCGCCCCCGGTGCCCCTGCTGTGGAAGGTGTCCGACGACGACAACTCGCTTTACCTGCTGGGCTCGTTCCACCTCCTGCTGCCCGACGACTACCCGCTGTCGCGCGACGTCGACATGGCCTTCGCGGACGCCGAGAAGCTGCTGTTCGAGATCTCGCCCGACGAACTGGCCTCGCCGCAGCTCGGCCTGCAGATGGCGCAGGCGGCGCTGCGCACCGACGGTCGCACGCTCAACGACGAGCTCGGGCCCGAACTCGCCGCCAAGCTTGCCGACTGGGGCAGGGAAAACGCAGCGCAACTGGCCGCAACCGGCATGAACGTGGAGATCCTGCAGCGGTTCGAGCCCTGGTTCGTGGGCACGATGGTGACGGTGGCGCAGATGATGGCGCTGGGCTTCGACCCCTCGATCGGCCTGGACGCGCACATGGGCGGACTGGCGCAGAACGCGCAGAAGCCGACCGCCGGCCTGGAAACCGGCGCGCAGCAGATCGCCTTCCTCGACGGCATGGATCCGGCCGAACAGCTGCAGATGCTGGAGCAGGCGCTCGACCAGGCCGAGGCCGGGGCCGAGCTGATGCTGGAGCTCCACGCCGCGTGGCGCGCGGGTGACAAGCAGGCCATCCTCGACAGCACCGTCAGCGAGATGCGGCGCGACTTCCCGGCGCTGTACCAGGCCATCAACGTCGACCGCAACGACGCCTGGCTGCCAAAGCTCGAGGCGCGCCTGCGCGAGGACGGCGAGGACGACACCCTGGTGGTCGTCGGCGCCATGCACCTGCTGGGCGAGGATGGCGTGGTGGAGAAGCTGCGCGCGAAGGGCTATGCGGTCGAGCGCGTGTGCTCGGCCTGCGCATCGCCCTAGGGGCGGGGCGGGACCATCACGATGCAGTCCACCGGGCAGGCCGGCACGCACAGCCGGCACCCGGTGCACAGCGGTTCCAGCACGACGTGCATGCGCTTGCTGCCGCCGACGATGGCGTCGACGGGACAGGCCTGGATGCACTTGGTGCAGCCGATGCAGTCGGCCTCGACCACCAGCGCGAACTCGGGCGGGCGGTGCTCGCCCAGGCCGCGCTCGTAGGGAAGGGGCGGCACGCCGAGCAGCTTTGCCAGCGCGCGGGCTCCGGCGTCGCCACCGGGCGGGCAGCGGTCGACGCCGGCATCGCCGGCGGCCATGGCCATGGCATAGGGGCGGCAGCCGGCATAGCCGCACTGCCCGCACTGGGTTTGCGGCAGCAGCCGGTCGAGACGTTCGACCAGGGGGGCGTCGGCGGCGTGCGCGCCCATCGCGGACTCAGCGCACCGGCATCCCGGGCTCGGCGGCGGCGTCCGCGCCCAGCAGCGCCAGCGCGCCGGCGTCGAAGCCGGCCGACAGGATCATCCCCTCGCTCAGGCCGAAGCGCATCTTGCGCGGCGCCAGGTTGGCGATGAAGACGACGTTGCGGCCGACCAGGGCATCCGGCTCGCCGTAGCTGGCGCGGATGCCGGAGAAGATCTGGCGCGTGCCGAGCGGACCTGCGTCGAGCTCGAAGCGCAGGAGCTTGTCGGAGCCTTCGACGAATTCGCAGGCGAGGACCTTGCCGATGCGCAGGTCGAGCTTCGTGAAGTCGTCGATGCCGATGGTAGGAGCGCCGGCTGCCTCTGGCGTGCCCGCTTGCACGGTCGCTGCTGCGGGCTTGTCCGCGGTTGCGGGCGCTCCTGCAGGGGGCGATGTTGCGCCAGCCGCTGCTGTAGCCGCTCCTGCACGTGCTTTGGTGCCGGGCAGGGGGCTGCCGCTGGGCTTGAGGTCATCCTTGCTGGCTTCGGTCATGGCGGCGATCTGCTTCGGGTCGATGCGGGTGAACAGCGGCTGGTAGGCCTGGATGCGATGGCCGGTCAGCGGCGCGTCCAGGTCCTGCCATCGCGAGAGCGGCGCATCGAGGAAGGCCTCGACCTGCGCGGCCATCGCCGGCAGCACCGGACGCAGGGCGCCGGCGAGCACGCGGAACAGGTTCAGCCCCTGCGTGCACACCGCCTGCAGCTCGGCGTCGGCGCCGTCCTGCTTGGCGATCACCCAGGGCTTGCGTTCGTCGATGTAGCGGTTGGCCTCGTCGGCCAGCGCCATCACCTGGCGCAGCACGCTGGCCGGCTCGTTGTGCTCGTAAGCCTCGCGCACCGGCGCCAGTGCGTCCACGAAGCGCGCATACATCGCCGGCTCCGGCAGTGCGCCCGCGAGCATGCCGTCGAAGCGCTTGCCGATGAAGCCGGCGCAGCGGCTGGCGAGATTGACGAACTTGCCGACGATGTCGGAGTTCACCCGCGCCACGAAGTCGGCGAGATTGAGGTCGATGTCGTCGACGCCGCCGGCCGACTTGGCGGCGAAGTAGTAGCGCAGCGCTTCCGGCGGCAAGCCCGCTTCAAGGTAGGTCCGCGCCATCACGAAGGTGCCGCGCGACTTCGACATCTTCGCCCCGTCGACGGTCAGGTAGCCGTTGACGTGCAGCCGCGTGGGCGCGCGGTGGCCGCTGCCGTGCAGCACCGCCGGCCAGAACAGGCCGTGGAAATTGATGATGTCCTTGCCGATGAAGTGGTGCATCTCGGCTTCGCCGCCCGGCGCGGTGAACGCCGCATAGTCCAGGCCTTCGCGCTCGCACAGTGCCTGGAAGCTGGCCAGGTAGCCGATCGGCGCGTCGATCCAGACATACAGGTACTTGCCCGGGTGGCCGGGGATCTCGAAGCCGAAGTAGGGCGCATCGCGCGAGATGTCCCAGGCGCGCAGCCCGCCCTCTCCGTCGACCCACTCCAGCAGCTTGGCCTTGACCCCCGGGACGGCGACGTCGCCGGCCAGCCACTCGCGCAGGAAGGACTCGAAGTGCCCGACCTCGAAGAAGAAGTGCTCGCTGTCGCGCAGCTCGGGCGCCGCGCCGCTGACCACCGAGTACGGCTGCAGCAGTTCGGTGGGCGAGTAGGTCGCGCCGCAGTGCTCGCAGTTGTCGCCGTACTGGTCGGCGGTGCCGCAGCGCGGGCAGGTGCCCTTGACGTAGCGGTCGGGCAGGAACATGCCCTTCACCGGGTCGTAGAGCTGGGCGACCGAGCGCCGGGTGATGTGGCCGGTGGCATCCAGGCGGTTGTAGATCGCCTCGGTGATCGCGCGGTTGCGGTCGGAATTGGTGGAATCGTAGTTGTCGAAGGCGACGCCGAAGTCGGCGAAGTCGCGCTCGTGCCCGGCCTGGATCCCGGCGACGAAGGCCTCCGGCGTGGTTCCGGCCTTCTCCGCGGCGAGCATGATCGGCGTGCCGTGGGTGTCGTCGGCGCAGACGTAGTGCACCGTGCCGCTGGCCATTCGCCGCGCGCGCACCCAGATGTCGGCCTGCACATAACCGACCAGGTGGCCGATGTGCAGGGGACCGTTGGCATAGGGCAGGGCGTTGGTGACGAGTGCGGGGCGGGGCATGCGGACAATCAGCGACGGACGGCCGATGATTATCGCATGCGGTTGCGCGGTGGCCGGCCCACGGTCTGCGTACGCCGCAAGGAAAAGGGCCCGGCGATTGCCGGGCCCCACAGCTAGCTCAAGGCCGGTGCCGCATCATTCGCGGATCCACACCTGCTCCCGGCAGATGAATGCCACGCAGCCGGAGACGCCGAGCTTGTCGTCGTCGATGAGCTTGAGCCTGGACTTGTAGGTCTTGCCCTTGGCCGGGTCCAGGATGGTGCCGCCCTCCCAGCCATCACCGCCCGGCGACAGGCCCCAGAGGATGGCCATGCCCTTGATCGGCTTGCCCTTGTTGTCGCCCTTGCACTTGTCGCATGCCGGGTCGGGGCCGCGGTCGGAGTGGAGGATATCCACCACCTGGCCGCGCAGTTTTCCGCCGGACTCGGAGATCTCGACGATCGACTTCACCTTGCCGGTTTCGTCGTCGATGGTCTTCCAGCGGCCGGTGGGGGACTGCTGGGCGACGGCGGCCAGGGGCAGCAGCGCCAGCAGGAGTACGGTGGAGCGGATAAATACGTTCATGGTTTCACTTCCTGCCGATGTGGCGGTCGAAGAAGTCCAGCATCTTCGTGTACAGATTCTCGCGATTGTCCTCGTCGTAGAAGCCGTGCATTTCACCCGACTGGATGATCATGCCTTCCGGCGGGTTGCCGGCCTCGATGAGGGCCTTGTTCATCAACTCCGTCTGCTCCGGCGGCGTGCGCTCGTCGCGGGCGCCGGCGGCGAGGTAGACCGGGATCTTCACTTCAGCGGCGCGGCGCGCCGGTGAATTCGCGGCCCACGTCGCGCTGTCGGTGCCGTGGGTGCGACGCAGGTAGCGCAGGCCACTCTCGTTGCGCGGGATGTCGCCCCTCTTGAACATCATGTCCACGTCGTAGACGCCGACGTAGCCGAAGGTGCACCCGAACAGGCCCGGCTCGCGGATCGGCGCCATCAACGCCGAGTAGCCACCGAAGCTGCCGCCGTAGATGCAGATGCGCTCCTTGTCGGCATGGCCCTCGCGGATCGCCCAGTGGGTGGCGTCAAGGATGTCGTTCTGGATGCCCTGGCCCCACTGCATGTGTCCGGCGTCCTGGAACGCACGGCCATAGCCGCCGGAGCCGCGGTAGTTGACCTGCAGCACGGCGTAGCCGCGGCTGGCGAACAACTGCGCTTCGGGGTTGAATGCCCAGCGGTCGCGCGGGCCGATGGGGCCGCCGTGGGGATTGACGATCAACGGCAGATTCCTGCCATCGGAGCCGTTGGGAAGCGTGAGGTAGCCGTGGACGAGCTGCCCGTCGCGCGCGGTAAACGAGAACGGCTGGACCGAAGCCATCCTGTCCTTGTCCAGCCACTGCCTGTTGCTCATGAGGAAGCGGGCGCTTCCGGTATCGCGGTCGAACAGGTACAGCTCGCCCGGGTTGCTGTCGCTGTACACGGAAACGACGATCTGCCCGCCGTCCTGGGTATAGCTCGAGAAATCGACCATCTGGCCCGGGAACGACTGCGCAAGCGAGGCGTAGAGCTGGCCGTCGTGGTGCGATTCGTCGAGAAGGGTCACGTCGGGTGCGCCGGCCTCGGTGACGACCGCCACCAGCGCCGTGTCGTCGGTGGACAGGATGTAGTCCGAGATCTCCGCGACCTGGTCCTGGAACAGCTTCGTGAACTCTCCGGTGGACGTGTCCAGCGTACCGATCGCGGCCGGAGAGCGTTTGTCGTCCTCCATGACGTAGACGGTGCCGTCGGCGGTGGTGTGGATGACGAACAGGTGCTTGCCGTCGGTCTTGGAGGCATTGACCAGCGTCCACCGGTTGCCTTCGAGGCGGAAGAGCTCGGTACGCTCGTCGAAGGCGCCTTCCTCGTCACGGCTCGACGAGCAGATCGCGAACCTCGGCTCCTTTGCCGCGTCCACGGAGATGCTGCAGTTGACCTTCGGCGCCTTGGCCAGCGTCGTGCGGCGCCCGCTGAGTACGTCGAGCCTGACCAGCTCGGTGCCCGCGCCCTCGGCGGAGCGCGGGTAGCGCGCCTGCATCAGGACGTACTGGTCGTCATCCTTGAGCGTGTCGAGCAGCGAGAAGCGCTGGTTGCCCACGGCCTTGCCGCGCTGCGTGGCATCGCGGGTGCCGTAGAAAATGAGCGGGCGGGGCTGCGATCCGTCGGCGTTGACCGCGAACCACTCGCCGGTCATGAAGGGTTGCGCATAGCCGCCCATCTTCCTGACCGCGTTGAACATCAGCCGGTCGGAGCTGACCCAGTAGAAGCTGCCGACACTCTTTTTGTCGGGCAACTGGTTGACCTTGACGATCTGCAGGTCGGACGTGCGCATGACGGTCAGCACGTCCTGGTCGCCGCGATCCACGGTGATCGCGAGGTATTCGCCGGTAGGCGAGATCTTCACCTCGCCATAGGTCGCGTGCCTGACGAAGTCCCTGACCGAGTATTCGGGGTTCGCCGCGCCCGCCAGGCCTGCGGGGGCCAGGCACGCGGCCATCAAAAGGGAAAGGTAAACGGTGACTGCCTTCATTTTCATGTGCGCATCGCTTCGGTTGTCTGGTGGTCGCCAGGATGGCCGGGGCCATTGGGGAAACCAGGGTGATCCAACAAGTGCAAAGCCCGGCATTGCCGGGCTTTGCGGGTTGGTTGCAGGCCTTGATCAGCGGAAGCGGTAGTCCATCTGGATGAACACTTCGCGACCGATCGGGCTCTGGCCGCCCCAGTAGTTGAAGTACGGCCAGGAGGTGTGCGACTCGTCCACGATGTGGGTGTTGTTCAGCACGTTGTTCACCAACAGGGTGACCTTGAGGTCGTTGGTGATCTGCTTGCCGACGTTCATGTTGTAGGTGATGAAGGGCTGCAGGCGGCTGGTCTCGGCCCAGTTGGGGATCGAGCCGTAGCGCAGGCCGAACAGTGTGGTGGTCCAGTCGTTGTAGCTCCAGGTGACTGCACCACGCACGCGGCTCCGGTGCTCGAAGTTCTGCATGTGGTCGCGCCAGTTGACACGCGGTGTGTCGAAGCGCTCCTGGGTTTCCGAGCTCAGGATGTGCGAGTACGCCAGCTGGGTGTCGAAGCTGCCCCAGCGATCGGTCGTGGTCCGATAGCGGAAGGTGGCGTCGATACCTTCGACCTCACGGAACGCACGGTTGATCGGGCCACGCACGATCTGCGATACACGCTGGTCGTTCGGGGTGCCGGGAGCGTCGGTGCGGCTGATGCGGCCCAGCATCTCCTGGCAGAACGAGCTGTTGATGTCGAAGTCGGACGGGCTGCCGTCACGCTTGACACCCAGTCGGCAGTCGGCTTCCTGCTGCAGGATGTAGGCATTGCTGATATCGCCCACCTGGTCCTCGAGTTCGATGCTGTAGTAATCGACGGACATCGACATGCCTTCGATCAGGTCGAGCACGAAACCGGCTGTCCACGACTTGCCCGTTTCCTCCTTGAGGCCCGGGTTGCCCTGGCGGACGCCGAACGCGCTGTACGACTCGGACGTCAGTGCGTTCGCGGCGCACTGCGAGTAGGTCCGGCCCGCCGAGCGGCAGGCATACTCGTCGAGGATCCCGGAGAAGCTGCCGCTCTGCTCTGCGAAGACATAGTGCATGTCCGGCGAGCGGAAGCTGGTGCCGTAGTTGGCACGGACCAGCAGGCGGTCGACCGGACGCCACTCGAGGCCGGCCTGCCAGGTCGAGGCGCCGTCCACTTCGGTGATGTCGTCGTACTTGTCGTAGCGGCCGGCGACGGTCGCGCGGAGTGTATTGACGATCGGGATGCTCAGCTCGAGGCCGACCGCATAGCGGTCGCGCTCGCCGCCACCCCCGGTGCCGGTAAGGTTGAGCGGCTTGTCGGGCGCGGTGGTCGGGTAACTCGGCAGGATCCGCGGATCGGCGTTCAGATCGTATTCCTGCGACGCCCACTCGAGCACGCCGGCGAAGCCGAGCGGGCCGGCCGGCATCTCGAACAGGTCGCCGGAGACCGTGAAGGACGCCGTGGTCGCCTTCGATTCACCCCGGTTGACGACACGGGTGGACATCGAACGGTACTGCTCGGGGGTCAGCGGCGTGTGCCAGGCGTCGAAGTTCATGTTGAACACCGGATATGCGCCGAAGAACGGATCAACCGCACCGTCCACGCGGGTCAGGAACAGGTCGTGGACCGACCTGGCCAGCAGGCGCGGACGGTCGTTCTCATACTTGTAACGCGACTGTGCCAAGGTGACGTCCCAGTCGAAGCGCTCGCCGAACGTGCCGCGGTAGCCCGCCGCGAGCTCGGTTGCGCGCTCGGAGTACTCGCTGGCCACGGCGTCGAGGCCGCCGTACTCCTCGGGCCGGAAGATGCGCTGGAGCTGGACGATCGTGCCCAGGGAGGGCTCGTAGAACAGGCCGCTGTGCACATCGATGGTGTTGCCCCACCACTCGGTGCCACCGCTGGAGATGGCCTCGGAATCCCAGCCGAAGGCGCTGGCCCAGAGCTGGTCGCCGTTGTCCAAGTCGAACGTGCCGTAGCCGTAGGCGGAGGTGTTCGAGGACTTGTTGCGGATGGTCTGCAGGGCGGCGTCGTTGTCCGGCCCGCAGACGAGGCCACGGGTGGGCGAGTTGAAGGTGCGGTAGCCGAAGCGGTCGCAGACCTCTTCACCGGGGTAATAGGCCGCGTGGCCGGGCGGGATCGGCGCCCCCGGGCCGAAGTTGAGCAGGTTCAGCGCCACCAGCGCCAGCGCCGGGCTCGGGTTCGGGTTGCCCGGGTTGTCGAAGACCGAGTCGATGAAGTCGCGCTGCGTGCCGTAGATCGGCTCGCGCTCCAGGTGCTCGAACGCATAGACCACGCTCCAGCGGTCGCCGGACCGGCCGCCGGTCCACTGGATGTGGCCGGTGTCGCCACCGCCCATGGTGGTGGTGCCGGCCAGCAGGCGGACCGCGTCGCCCTCCATGTTCTCGCGCAGGACGACGTTGACCACGCCGGCCACCGCGTCGGAGCCGTAAATGGCCGATGCGCCGCCGGCCAGGACCTCGATGCGCTCGACCATCGCCGAGGGGATGGCGGCCACGTTCACGAAGTTGCTCTGGCTGTTGTACGGCTGCGGGTACTCCGCCATCCGGCGGCCGTTGAGCAGGAACAGCGTGTAGCCGGGGCCGATGCCGCGCAGGTTGATCACGCTCGCGTTGGGGGTGAAGCCGCCTGCAAACATCTCGCCCTGGACGTTGGTCGAGTTCTGCGTAAGGGTTTCGAGCGCATCGAATACCGTCACGTGGCCTTCACGCTCGAGGTCCTGCCGGGTGATGACCGTGATCGGGGCCGGGCCTTCGATCTCGGCGCGCTTGATGCGCGAACCAGTTACCTGGACCTTGTCGAGGGTGGTCGTATCCTCGGCAGAGGTCGTCGACTGGAACTCGTCCTGCTCGTTGGCCTGGGTGGCATCCTGGGCCAGCACGGCCCCGCTTGCGGACACCATCAAGGTGGCCAGCAGCGCGACGCTCAGCGGGCTGCGCTTGAAATCGTTACGACGTATCGTCATGTGAAGTATCCCCAATACTGACTGGTAAAAGACGGTCGAGCCACAAGCCGCTAGCACAGGACCGGTTACGGTTCATCGGGTACATCCCCTCCCGATGATCCGACATTAACATGGGGTTAACACGAAGTGCCACATTGCGCGCAGACCCGTGCCAGGCCGGGCGGGCGCAGTTTGGGGCGGCTCGCTGAATTGCATGAAACTATCTGAAAAATGAAGGAATGTTCCCTTGAATCACGCCGATGAAACCGTCTCCCTATCGTCCAGGGCGGTGCAGCCCAGGCTTTCGCCGCTGCCCGGCATCCGCAACATCATCGCCGTGGGCTCGGGCAAGGGTGGCGTGGGCAAGTCGACCACGACGGTCAACCTGGCCCTGGCGCTCGCGGCCGGTGGTGCGAGGGTCGGCATCCTCGATGCCGACGTCTACGGCCCCAGCATCCCGACCATGCTCGGCCTGTCGGGCCGGCCGGAGAGCCCGGACAACAAGTCGATCATCCCGATGCGCGTGCACGGCATCGAGGCAATGTCGATCGGCCTGCTGGTCGAGGAGGACACGCCGATGATCTGGCGCGGCCCCATGGCGACGTCGGCATTGACCCAACTCCTCAACGACACCCTCTGGGGCGGCGACGAGGGCCTGGACTACTTGATCGTCGATCTGCCGCCCGGTACCGGCGACATCCAGCTGACGCTGGCGCAGAAGATCCCGGTGGCGGGGGCGGTGATCGTGACCACGCCGCAGGACGTCGCCACCCTGGATGCGCGGAAGGGCCTGAAGATGTTCGAGAAGGTCGAGGTGGCGGTCTTGGGCCTGGTCGAGAACATGGCCGTGCACGTGTGCGCGAACTGTGGGCATGCCGAGCACCTCTTCGGCGAGGGCGGTGGCGCACGCATGGCCGAGCAGTACGGGGTTCCGCTGCTGGGTTCGCTGCCGCTGGAGCGGACCATCCGGGAGCAGGGCGATGCCGGTCTGCCGATAGTCGTGGCGGCGCCGGATTCGACCGCTGCCATCGCCTATCGCACGCTCGCCCTCAATCTGGTTGCGGAGCTCCGCAAGCGCCCGCGCGTGCCGATGACGATCGCTTCGTCGCTGCTCGGCTGACCTTCGCCGCGCGATCGCCGCTGCACTGCGGCATCCGCGCGCGGAAATTTGCAAAAAATTTGACGCGGGTGGCGGAATTCGCCAGGCGCTGGCGCCGCATGGGGCCAATGCTGCAATGCGGCGTGTCCGCGTTGCCTCCAGGTTGCAATGTCCCCCGGCGCCCGGCTTTGGGCGCGCTCTTTCAAGGGGTAGTCCGTGATAAGCAACCATCGTCATATGCTTCTGGCCAGTGCGATCCTCCTTGCGTTGTCCGGCCCCGCGCTTGCAGGCGGAAAGCCCGATCTCGTGCTTCGCGGCCTGCATGCCGGCGTTCCACACGTCCCGGGAGAAGTTCTGGTCAAGTTCCGCGACGGCGTCGACGCCGCCTCCCAGGAGGCCTTCTACCGCAACTACGGCGTGCAGAAGTCGGCGACCGTGCGCACCGACAAGGGCCGGGGTGAGCTGGCACTGGTCCGGCTGCCCGCCGGGCAGGGTGTCGCCAGTGCCGTCAGCGCGCTGTCGAAGATCGGCGCCATCGACTACGTCGAGCCCAACTGGATCTACCAGCACACCGACGTATCGAACGACACCTACTATGCCGACGGCACCTTGTGGGGCATGTACGGCGACGCAACCAGCCCCGCCAACCAGTTCGGTTCGCAGGCTGGCGAGGCCTGGAACGCCGGCCATACGTCCTGCGGCGATGTCTGGGTCGGGGTGATCGACGAGGGTTACATGTACTCGCACGTCGACCTCGCGGCCAACGCCGGCACCAATCCCGGCGAGATCCCCGGCAACGGCATCGATGACGATGGCAACGGCTATATCGACGACGTCTACGGCTGGGACTTCGATGGCAACGACAACACGGTGTTCGATGGCGTGGACGACGACCACGGCACCCACGTGGCCGGCACCATTGGAGCCGTGGGCGGCAACGGCACCGGCGTGGCCGGCGTGTGCTGGGAGGTCAAGCTGATCAACGCCAAGTTCCTCGGCAAGCGCGGCGGCACTACCGCCAATGCGATCAAGGCGGTGGACTACATGACCGACCTGAAGACCCGGCACGGTCTGAACATGGTGGCCACCAACAACTCGTGGGGCGGTGGCGGCTTCTCGCAGGGTCTCAAGGACGCGATCGGGCGCGCCGATACGGCGGGCATCCTGTTCATCGCCGCCGCGGGCAATTCGGGTGCGGACAACGACGCTACCGACAGCTACCCGTCCAATTACACGAACCCCAACGTCGTCGCGGTGGCGGCGCTGGTGAAGGACGGGTCGATGGCCAGCTACTCGCAGTACGGTGCAACCACGGTCGACATCTGCGCACCGGGTTCGGCCATCGTGTCCACGGTGCCGGTCCGCTCCAAGGGCAGCGTGGTTTCCGGATATGCGAGCTACAGCGGCACGTCCATGGCGGCGCCACACGTGGCCGGTGCCGCAGCGCTCTACAAGTCGTCCCGTGCGGGTGCGACCGCGGCCGATGTCAAGGCGGGCATCATGGGCACGGCGGTGACCACGGCTTCGTGCGAAGGCAAGGTGGTCAGCAACGGCCGCCTGGATGTCAGCAGCTTCTGATTGCGGCACCAGGATGGAGGAGGCCCGGTCCGCCGGGCCTCCTTCTTCCAGACCCCGAGCGGACGACGGGTGCGGCGGCTAGAATTGGCCACCAATCGCGTGGGCAGGAACTGCATGAGCATCAAGTCCGACCGCTGGATCCGTCGCATGGCCGCCGAGCAGGGCATGATCGAGCCCTTCGAGCCCGGCCAGGTCAAGCACGCCGGAAACGGCGAACGCATCGTCAGCTACGGCACCTCGAGCTACGGCTACGACGTGCGCTGCTCGCGCGAGTTCAAGGTGTTCACCAACATCAACTCGACCATCGTCGATCCCAAGCACTTCGATCCCAAGAGCTTCGTGGATATCGAGGCGGACGAATGCATCATCCCGCCGAACTCGTTCGCGCTGGCGCGCACAGTGGAGTACTTCCGCATCCCGCGCGACACCCTGGTGGTCTGCCTGGGCAAGAGCACCTACGCGCGCTGCGGGATCATCGTCAACGTCACTCCGCTCGAGCCCGAGTGGGAAGGGCATGTGACGCTCGAGTTCAGCAACACCACGCCGCTGCCGGCGCGCATCTACGCCAACGAGGGCGTGGCGCAGATGCTGTTCTTCCAGGCCGCGGCCGACGACGTCTGCGAGACCTCGTACAAGGATCGCGGCGGCAAGTACCAGGGCCAGACCGGGGTCACGCTGCCCCGCACCTGAGCCGGCTCAGCCGCGCAGCGCGGCCTGCAGGTCGCGTACGCGGTCGACCAGGGTTTCGGGCGCGTAGGGCCGGGAGGCCACGCGGCCCCAGACCGGCGCCGGCCACGCCGGGTCGTGTTCGAAGCGGGCGATGACGTGCACGTGCAGCTGCGGCACCAGGTTGCCGAGCGCGGCCACGTTGAGCTTGTGCGGCTGGAACACGTCGAGCAGCAGCCGCTCGCAGCGGACGATCTCCTCCATCAGTGCGCTGCGCTGCGCGGGGTCGAGGTCGAGCAGCTCGCGGGCGCCGGCCACGCGCGGCACCAGCACCAGCCACGGATAGTTGCTGTCGTCCATCAGCTGCAGGTCGCACAGCTCGAGGGCGGCGAGCGGGTGGCTGTCCGCGGCGAGCTGCGGATGCAGGGCGTAGGGGTCGGGCTGCGTGACGCGATGACGGGACATGGCGGCCTCCTTTCAGGCGCTCGCTGCGGGCGCGAGTGCCCGGTGCAGGAAGTCCAGCGTGCGGGTATGCGCGAGGCGGGCGCTAGCCTCGTCGAAGTGACGCGGGTCGACGTCGCGGTTGAACGCGTGGCCGGCGTCATAGACATGGAGTCCGGCTTCGGGCCGGGCGCGGCGATGGGCCTCGATGTCGGCCTCCGGAATGCTGGAATCGCGGGTGCCGAAGTGGAACAGCATCGGCGCCCGCAGCGGTTCGTCCAGGAAAGGCACAGTACGCGCGCCGTAATAGCTCACTGCGGGCAGGCCCAGGCGCGCGTTGGCCAGGTAGGCCACGCTGCCGCCCCAGCAGAAACCGACCACCCCGATCCCGGCGTGCCGGTCCGCTGCCTCTTCGGAGAGCAGGGTCCGCAGCTGGGCCGCTGCGGCTTCGACGATGGCCACCGCGCGGTCGAAGCCCAGGGCCGCGGCGAGCGCGCGGCCACGTTCGAAACCGGACTCGTCGTAGGCGAGCTCGACGTCGCGCTGGACCGGGTCGAATACCGCGGGCGCCAGCGCCAGCAGGCCGTCGCGGGCGTAGCGCTCGGTGACCGCGCGCATGTGTGCGTTGACGCCGAAGATCTCCTGTACCACGACCAGGCCGCCGCGGGGTGCCGCTTCCGGGCGCGCCAGCCAGCCGCCGACCTCGCCGATTCCCGCGGCCTCCAGGCTGACTCGCGTACCCATCGTCGCCTCCGGGCGGCCGGCCAGACACCGGCCCTCGGGTGGATTCTAGCCCGCCGGTATAATCGCGGCGCGAAGACCACCAGACCCCTCCGCCGCCGCGCGGACCCACGCCGAGCCCGCCGCCAGCGCATGAACGATATCGCCACCCCGACCGCCCCCCGAGTGGGCTTCATCAGCCTTGGCTGCCCCAAGGCCCTCGTCGACTCCGAACGCATCCTTACCCAGCTCCGGGTCGAGGGCTATGCGCTGTCGCCCAGCTATGACGACGCCGACGTGGTGGTGGTCAACACCTGCGGCTTCATCGATTCGGCGGTGGAAGAATCGCTGGACGCGATCGGCGAGGCGATGGCCGAGAACGGCAAGGTGATCGTCACCGGCTGCCTGGGCAAGCGCGCCGACGTGATCCGCGAGGCGCATCCGGGCGTGCTGTCGATCAGCGGCCCGCAGGACTACGCCAGCGTCATGGACGCGGTGCACGCCGCGCTGCCGCCGCGGCACGATCCCTTCATCGACCTGATGCCGGCCCCGCGCCTGGGCGCGGAGGACTACGCGGACGGCGTGAAGCTGACGCCGAAGCACTATGCGTACCTGAAGATCTCCGAAGGCTGCAACCACCGCTGCAGCTTCTGCATCATCCCCTCGATGCGCGGCGACCTGGTCTCGCGCCCGGTGGATGAGGTGCTGCGCGAGGCCGAGCGCCTGGTGCGCGGCGGCGTGCGCGAGCTGCTGGTGGTGTCGCAGGACACTTCGGCCTACGGCGTCGACCTGCGCTACGCCGAGCGCGAGTGGCGGGGCAAGGCCTACCAGACGCGCATGAAGGCGCTGTGCGAAGGCCTGTCAGAGCTCGACGCCTGGGTGCGCCTGCACTACGTCTACCCGTATCCGCACGTCGACGGCATCATCGAACTGATGACCGCGCGCCGCGCCGACGGACAGCCGCGGCTGCTGCCCTATCTCGACATCCCGTTCCAGCACGCCAGCCCGCGCATCCTGAAGCTGATGAAGCGCCCGGGCGCCGTCGAGCGCACCCTGGAGCGCGTGCAGTCCTGGCGCGCCGCCTGCCCGGAACTGACCGTGCGCTCGACCTTCATCGTCGGCTTCCCGGGCGAGACCGAGGCCGAGTTCGAGTCGTTGCTGGATTTCCTGGACGAGGCGCAGCTCGACCGCGTCGGTGCCTTCGCCTACTCGCCGGTGCAGGGCGCGGCGGCGAACGCGCTGCCCGACCCGGTGCCCGAGGAGGTCAAGCAGGAGCGGCTGGCGCGCTTCATGGAGCGCCAGGCGGAGATCTCCGCCGCGCGCCTTGAAGCCAAGGTCGGGACGGTGCAGCGCTGCATCGTCGACGCCATCGACGGCGACCTGGCGATCGCGCGCTCGATGGCCGACGCGCCGGAGATCGACGGCCTGGTGCAGGTGCAGGACGGCCGCGACGCCGGGCTGCGCCCGGGCGAATTCGCCGACATCCGCATCATGGGCAGCGACGAGCACGACCTGTACGGCGAGGTCGAGTACAACGACTGAGTGCGGAGGGTGCGTGGGGTACTCCGCCGGCTGTCCCGCTGCGCGGGCCTTTATGCCGGCTGCGTACCCCACACACCCTCCGCTGCCACCGCTGAGGTGGGGTGAGGGGGAAGCGTCGCGCTTCTGCTTTTCCCGGCGGCCCGCGGGGATGCGCTGCAAGGCGGGTGGGTGGGTAGGCAGTGGGCATAAAGGCCCGCGCAGCGGGACAGCCCACGGAGTACCCACCCACCCGCCGTACCGCGCGCCAACGCGCCATCGCGCCGCGCCCGGTCGCGGTCTGCGCCGGGCGCCTCAGTCCGCGGGATAGTCCACCGACACCACCAGGAAGCCGCGGCGTCCGCCTGGAAGCTCGACTTCGACTTCGTCGTCCACGCGCTTCTTCAGCAGCGCGCGTGCCAGCGGCGAGTCGATGCTGATCCAGCCCAGCGCCGCGTCGGTCTCATCGGGGCCGACGATGCGGTGGCGCGCGCAATCGCCGCTGTCCATGTCTTCGACCTCGACCACCGCGCCGAAGTAGATCGCGTCGGGATCGGACGGGCGCGTGTCCACCACGCGCAGATCCAGCAGGCGCTTGCTGAGGTAGCGCACGCGGCGGTCGATCTCGCCCAACTGCTTCTTGCGGTAGGTGTACTCGGCGTTCTCGGAGCGGTCGCCCTCGGCCGCCGCCGCCGACAGCGCGCGCACCACCTCCGGCCGACGCACGCGCCAGAGGTCGTCGAGCTCGGCCTTCAGGCGCGCATGGCCCTCCGGGGTGACCAGCGCGGTGGATTTCTCGGGAGGCGGGCGCCAGCGCGACATCGCGGCGTCAGCCGATGCCGGCGCCGCGGGAGCCGCGCGCGGAATGGACGATGCGGCTGATCACTTCTTTCCGGTGATGCCGCCGAAGATCCCGCGCAGGATCTGGCGTCCGATCTGGTTGCCCACGGTGCGCGCGGACTGCTTGGCCATGGTCTCGATCATGCCCTGTCGGCGCTTGGTGCCGAACACCGCGTCCTTGACCGACTGGGCGAAGCCGCCACCGGACTCGGCTTCGTCCTGCTTCGCGGTGCGGGCCTTCGGTGCTGCGGCCTGTTCGGCCAGGCCCTCGGCCTTCTTCGCCAGGATTTCGAACGCCGACTCGCGGTCGACCGCGGTGTCGTACTTCGCGCCGACCGGGCTGCCGGCGCGTACGCGTTCGCGCTCGGCGTCGGTGATCGCGCCCATGCGGCAGCGCGGCGGCGCGACCAGGGTCTGTTCGACGGGCATCGGCGCGCCCTTGCCCTGCAGCGTCGACACCAGGGCCTCGCCGGTGCCGAGCTGGCCGATGGCCTTGGCCACGTCCAGCCCCGGGTTGGACACGAAGGTTTCGGCCGCCGTGCGCACGGCCTTCTGGTCGCGCGGCGTGTAGGCGCGCAGCGCGTGCTGCACCCGGTTGCCGAGCTGGCCGAGCACGTTGTCGGGCACGTCGTCGGGGAACTGCGAGCAGAAGTACACGCCCACGCCCTTGGACCGGATCAGGCGCACCACCTGCTCGATGCGCTGCAGCAGCGCGGACGGCGCGTCGTTGAACAGCAGGTGGGCCTCGTCGAACACGAACACCAGCTTCGGCTTGTCGAGGTCGCCAACCTCGGGCAGGGTCTCGAACAGCTCCGACAGCAGCCACAGCAGGAAGCTCGAATACAGTCGTGGCTTCAGGATCAGGCGGTCGGCGGCCATGATGCTGACCACGCCACGGCCCCCGGTGGTGGTGCGCATGATGTCGACCAGCTCCAGGGCCGGCTCGCCGAAGAAGGCATCGCCGCCGTCCTGCTCCAGGCGCAGCAGGGCGCGCTGGATGGCGCCGATCGAGGGCGTGCTGACCAGGCCGTACTGCGTGGATACCGTCTTGCGTTCCTCGGCCACCAGGGCCAGCAGCGCGCGCAGGTCGGCGAGGTCGAGCAGCAGCAGACCGCGGTCGTCGGCGAGCTTGAAGGTGATGTCGAGCACGCCCGACTGGGTGTCGTTGAGCTCGAGCATGCGCGCCAGCAGGGTGGGGCCGATCTCGCTGACCGTGGTCCGCACCGGGTGGCCGGACTTGCCGTAGATGTCCCAGAACACCACCGGGCTCGCCTCCGGGCCGTAGGCATCGACCCCGATCATCTCCGCGCGCTCGCGCAGCCTGTCGTTGATGTCGCCGGGCACGGCCAGGCCGGCCACGTCGCCCTTCACGTCGGCCATGAATACGGGCACGCCGATCCGCGAGAAGCCCTCGGCCAGGGTCATCAGGGTCACCGTCTTGCCGGTGCCGGTGGCGCCGGCGACCAGGCCGTGGCGGTTGGCGAGTTTCGGCTGCAGGAAGACGCGACCGCCGGTTTCGGGCAGGGAATCGGGCTGGGTGACGGCTTTGCCGACGAGGATCGGGTCCATGGGGGCTCCTGTGCGTGATGCCGGGATTCTAGCGACAAGCGGCCGCGGGGCGGTTGCAGGCGCGGGGGGCTTTGCGCTGGCCGTGGGCGGTCGCTACGCTGCCGGCTCGCTTTGCAGTCCCCGGTCCATCGAATGCCCCCACGTTCCGCTGTCCTCCCGAGGCTGGCGCTTGCCGCCGCCGTCGCAATGTTCGCCCTCCACGTCCCTGAAGCCTCAGCCCAGTCCAGGCGCGACCGCGCCGCGGCCGGGGAGCTGACCGGACGCATGGCCGCCGCGGAGACCCGCTACCGCGAGTCGCTGGTGAAGGCCGCCAACGCCGATCCGGATGCCATCGCCGAGGGCGACGCCGCGCTCGAGGACATGGAGGACGTGATGCTGGCCTGCGAGAAGCAGCGCGGCTGCCAGGTCTCGTCGCTGATGCCGGCCTTCAAGCGCCTGCTGAAGGCGCAGGCGGACGAGGCGTCGGGCGTACCGGAAGAAGACTTCGATGGCGACGGCCTTGCCGATGGCCACCTGCCCACGGGCGAGGTGCCCGAGGGTGCCAGCGCCGCGGCGCTGCTGAGCGAGGACGGCCAGCGCTTCGTGCGCATGGTGCAGTTCAATCCGGCGGTGCAGGAGGGCATCCGGCGCTGGCTCACCGACATGCGCGTATCGCTCATCACCAGCCACGAAAACTACCAGTACATGCGCCACCTGATGGCGCCCGCGTTCGAGGAGCGCGGCCTGCCCGAAGCGCTGCTGTTCGGGATCATGGCCAAGGAATCCACCGGCCGCGTGCACGTCGGCTCGCGCGCCGGCGCCGTGGGTCCGCTGCAGTTCATGCCGGCCACCGGGCGCCGCTTCGGCCTCGGGGCCGATGCCAGCGGCTTCGACACCCGCTACGACCCGGCGCTGTCCGCCGATGCCGCCGCGATATACCTCAGCGAGCGCTTCGCCGAATTCGGCAACGAGGTCGAGAAGTGGCTGGCCGCCTACAACGGCGGCGAGGGCCGTGCCCGGCGCATCCACGATGCCAGCGGCGGGCGCCAGTTCTGGGATGCGGACGTCTACAGCCAGTTCCCCGCCGAGACCCGCGACTACGTGCCGATGGTGATCGCCGCGGCGTGGCTGTACCTGCACCCGCGGGAATACGGCCTGAGCTTTCCGAAGGTCGACGCGCGCCCGGCGCACTTCGCGCTGTCGCGCCCGGCCTCGATCTATGAACTCACCGTGTGCATGGGCGACAGCGGCAGCCGGCACGGCTACATGCGGCAGCTGCGCAACCTCAACCCGCGCTTCGAGGCCGACCAGGTGATCCCGGCCGGCGCCGTGCTCCAGGGCACCACGCGCATGGCGGCGCTGTACAAGCGCTGGTGCGCCCAGGGCCGCCGCGCCGACCTGGCGAAGCAGCTCGTGGGCAGCCGCGTGGACTCGGCCCTGGTCCGGGCCGGTCCGGTCGAGGCGGTGCCGACCACGGTTGCCACCGGCGTGCCGACGCCCGCCGCGGGTCCGCGCGAGCATCGCGTCGCGCGCGGCGACACCCTGGTCGGGATCGCGCGGCGCTATGGCTGCGAGGCGCGTGGGCTGGCGCAGGCCAATCGCCTGAAGGCGCCGGCGTACAGCATCCGCATCGGCCAGCGCATCCGCCTGGAGGGCTGCAGCCGCTGAGCGGCCACGGCGCCGTTGCGCGCCGGCTGCCACACTGCGCGCATGCGCTTCGACTTCGACAACGCCTTTCTGCGCGAGCTGCCCGGCGACCCGATAGCCAGCGCAGGCGTGCGCCAGGTGCACGGCGCGGCATGGTCGCGCGTGATGCCCACGCCGGTGGCGGCGCCGCGGCTGGTGGCGCATTCCGCAGAAGTGGCGGCGCAGCTCGGCCTGGACGCGGATGGGATCGCGGCGCCCGCGTTCGCGCAGGTGTTCGGCGGCAATCGCCTGCTGGACGGCATGGATCCCTGGGCGGCGAACTATGGTGGCCACCAGTTCGGGCACTGGGCGGGCCAGCTTGGCGATGGCCGTGCGATCAGCCTGGGCGAAGCGGTCGGCGTCGACGGCGGCAGGCACGAGCTGCAGCTCAAGGGTGCGGGCCGGACGCCGTACTCCCGCGGCGCCGACGGGCGCGCGGTGCTGCGCTCATCGGTCCGCGAGTTCATCTGCAGCGAGGCCATGCACCACCTGGGTGTGCCGACCACGCGCGCGCTGTCGCTCGTGGCCACCGGCGACGCGGTGGTGCGCGACATGTTCTACGACGGCCATCCAGGGCCGGAGCCCGGCGCCATCGTCTGCCGCGTGGCGCCCTCGTTCATCCGCTTCGGCACGTTCGAGCTGCCGGCCTCGCGCGGTGACGTCGACCTGCTGCGGGCGCTGGTCGAATTCTGCGTGTGGCGGGACTTCCCCTGGCTGCTGGGCAGGCGCGCGGCGCTGCCGCTGGCGGAACTGCGCGCGGCGGCTGCCTTCGACGAGGCCTTGTTCGCCGCGTGGTTCCACGAGGTGTGCACGCGCACGGCGGCCCTGGTTGGCCACTGGATGCGCGTCGGCTTCGTCCACGGCGTGCTCAACACGGACAACATGTCGATCCTCGGGCTGACCATCGACTACGGCCCCTACGGCTGGATCGACGGCTACGATCCCGACTGGACCCCCAACACCACCGATGCCCAGGGCCGCCGCTACCGCTTCGGCTGGCAGCCGCGGGTGGCGCACTGGAACCTGGGGCGGCTGGCGCAGGCGCTGTCGCCGCTGTTCGCCGACGCCGCGCCGCTGCAGGCCGGACTCGATGCCTACGCCACGCGCTGGGCGGCGTGCGAGCGCGACAATGCCGCCGCCAAGCTCGGGCTGTCGGAGTGCCTGGGCGACGACCTTGCGCTGATGCGGGAGCTGCAGGCGCTGATGCACCGCGCCGGGGCCGACATGACGAATTTCTTCCGCGCGCTGCCGGATGTCGACATCGAGGCCGAAGCGCCTTCGCTGGAGCCCCTGCGCGGCGCCTTCTACGACACGGTGCAGCTGGCGGCCAGCGCCGACGCGCTCGACGCCTGGCTCGCACGCTACGCCACCCGCTGCCGCGCCGACGGCCTGCCGCGGGAGGCGAGGGTGGCGCGCATGCACGCGGCCAACCCGCGCTACGTGCCGCGCAACTACCTGGCCCAGCAGGCGATCGAACGCGCGGAGGCCGGTGACGAGGCCGGTATCGCGGAGCTGCTCGACGTGCTGCGCGAACCCTATGACGAGCAGCCGGGCCGCGAGGCTTTCGCCGCGCTGCGCCCGGACTGGGCGCTCGACCGCGCCGGCTGTTCGATGCTGTCCTGCAGCTCGTAGTGGTATCACCGGCAGCGTGCGCGCCGTTGACGCCGGCGATGGCAGGCTGCAGCCTGCAAGAACGCGAGGATTGAACACATGAAGCAGATGTTGGCGTTTGCATGCGGCCTGTTCTTGGCCGGGTGCGTCGGCCAGGAAGCCGCGGTGCCGCCGTCGCCGGGCGTCGCGGCCAGCGGCGCTGTCGCGGACGGGGATGCCGGGATGTTCTGCGCGGAGGGCGAGGACGTCGTGTTCGGCTGCAAGCTTGCGCAGGGCCACACCGTCGCGCTCTGCGCATCGCCCGGGCTGGCGCCGGCCGGTGGCGAGCTGCAGTACCGTGAAAACGTTCCTGGCGAAGCCGCCGACGTGGCCTGGCCGCAGGACGGCACCGTGGCCTCGCAGGCCTACCGCTCAGGCACCCTGATGTACTCGGGCGGCGGCGGGGCATTCCTGCGCTTCGACCGCGAGGGCCGGACCTACACGGTCTACACCGGCATCGGCCGCGGCTGGGAGAAGGCCGGCGTACTGGTGCAGGCGCAGGGCAATACCGTCGCGAACCTGGCCTGCGACGGCGAAGAGGTCTCGGCGATCGGCCCGGAGCTGTTCGCCCGGGCCGGCATCCCCGAGGACGCGGACGGCTTCGAGATTCCCTGACCGGCAGGGCCGGTCAGTACAGCGCGTCCTGCGCGCGCGCGTAATAGGCCTCGCGATCGGCAAGGCCGTTGGTGCCGCCGTTGATCAGGCGGGTGACCTCGACGAAGTTGCCGGCATCGGCCGCGGCATTGATGTTGCGGTCGCTCCAGTACCAGGCGGCGATGCGCGCGGCGTTCTCGGGAAGGGAGGCCAGTTCCGGATTGTTGATCAGGTCGAGCCCCAGGGCCTCGCCGGCCGCGGCGTAGTTGTAGCGACCGGTGATCTGGATGTAGCCGCGGCCCTTGTAGCGTTCGCCGTCGCCGGGCTCGGTGTTGCCAAGGTCGGCGCGGCCTTCGTAATTGGCGCCGCTGGCGATCTCTTCCAGGTACTGGAAGCCGCCGCTCTCGTGCGCCAGCTGGGCGATGAACATCGCCTGCCGCTGCGGTGTGTCGACCTTGGCTTCGGCCATTGCGATGTCGAGGTGCTCGGCGATCGCCGGCGCCCTGGACGGATCCAGCGTCGGCACGATCTGCAGCAGCTGGTCGGCGGTGATGCCGCCCTCGGTGTCGAGGCTCCCGCCCACGCGCTCGATGCCGCCGGCCCCGGTGGCGACGGTCCCGCCCGATGCGGCCGGCACGCCCGATGCCTCGTCGCCGCCAATTGGCAGGCTGACCTGTTCGTTGGGGTAGATCACGTCGGGATTGAGGATCTGCGGGTTGGCGGCGAGCAGCTGGTCGATGCCCAGGCCGTGGCGCAGGGCGATGGCCGACAGGGTGTCGCCGTACTGCACGGTATGCGACGGCGACTGCCTGGCCGGGATGTTGGCGGCATGGTGGCTGACGGGGGAAACGGCCATGTTCATGCTTGGAGTCCTCTGGCGTGGCCTCCGCGGCAGCGGAGAAGCGGATGCGATGCACTATTGATAGAGGGTGTGGCGTGCGCAGAACAGCTAGGGCGACTACCGGGGCGCTGGCCCCGGTAAACTTGTGCGATGCCTCTGATCACCTTGAATGCCGTCGACTACAGCGTCGGCGGCCCGCTCCTGCTCGAACGCGTCGACCTCGCGATCGAATCCGGCGAGCGCATCGCCCTCATCGGCCGCAACGGCGCCGGGAAATCCACCTTGCTGCGCCTGCTCGCGGGCGAACTCAAGCCCGACGACGGCGAAGTCCGCCGCGAGGGCGGGGTGCGCGTGGCCCGCCTCGAACAGGAGGTGCCGGCCGGCGCCTCGGGCAGCGTCTTCGACGTCGTCGCCGAGGGCCTCGGCGCGCTGGGCGCGGCGCTGGCGGCCTACCACCACCTCATCCACCAGGACGAGGTCGACATCGATGCGCTGTCGCGCGCGCAGGCGGAGATCGAGGCCGGCGGCGGCTGGGCCATCGACCAGCGTGTGACCGAGGTGCTGGAACGGCTCGACCTCGACGGCGACGCCGACTTCTCGCGGCTGTCCGGCGGCATGAAGCGCCGGGTGCTGCTGGCGCGCGCCCTGGCCGGAGCGCCCGACCTGCTGCTGCTTGACGAACCGACCAACCACCTCGATATCGCCGCCATCGACTGGCTCGAGGGTTTCCTCAAGTCCTGGGCGGGCGCGCTGGTGTTCATCACCCATGACCGCCGCTTCCTGCGCGCGCTGGCGACGCGGATCGTCGAGATCGATCGCGGCCAGGTCACGGGCTGGCCGGGCGACTGGGACAACTACCTGCGGCGCAAGGAAGAGCGCCTCAACGCCGAGGCCCAGGAGAACGCGCGCTTCGACAAGATGCTGGCCCAGGAAGAGGCCTGGATCCGCCAGGGCATCAAGGCCCGGCGTACCCGCGACGAAGGCCGCGTGCGGCGGCTCAAGGCGATGCGCAGCGAGCGCGCCGAGCGGCGTGAACACATGGGCAACGTGCGCATGGACACGGCGCAGGCCGGCGCCTCGGGCAAGAAGGTCATCGAGGCGAAGGCGGTGTCGTTCGCCTTCGGCGAGCGCCCGCTGGTGCGCGATTTCTCGAGCACCATCCTGCGCGGCGACCGCATCGGCCTGATCGGCCCCAACGGCAGCGGCAAGACCACGCTGCTGAAGCTGCTGCTCGGCCAGCTGCAGCCGCAGGCGGGCGAACTGCGCATCGGTACCCAGCTGCAGGTCGCCTATTTCGACCAGTACCGCGCCACCCTGCGCGAGGACTGGAACGCGCTGGAGAACGTGGCCGAGGGCCTGGAGTTCGTCGAGGTCGGCGGCAAGCGCAAGCACGTGGTCGGCTATCTCCAGGATTTCCTCTTCACCCCCGAACGCGCGCGCGCGCCGATCACCCGGCTGTCGGGTGGCGAGCGCAACCGGCTGCTGCTGGCCAAGCTGTTCGCGCAGCCGTCCAACCTCTTGGTGATGGACGAACCCACCAACGACCTCGACGTCGAGACCCTGGAGCTGCTGGAAGAGCTGCTGGCCGAGTACGAAGGCACCCTGCTGCTGGTCAGCCACGACCGCGACTTCCTCGACAACGTCGTGACCTCCACCCTGGTGATGGAGGGCGAGGGCCGCGTGGGCGAGTACGTCGGCGGCTACAGCGACTGGCTGCGTCAGCGTCCGCAGGCGCAGGCCGCACACTCAGCTGCCGGGCCGGCGCGACGGGAGGACGCGTCGGGCGTGGTCGGAACGCCTCCGGCCCAGGCAGCCGCGCCCGCGGCGGCGCGGCGGAAGCTCAGCTACAAGGACGCCCGCGAGCTGGAGCAGCTGCCGGCACGCATCGAGGCGCTGGAGACCCGGCTTGCGGAAATGACCGGGGCCCTGGCCGACCCGGCGTTCTTCCGGGATGACGGCAGCGCCATCGCCGCCCACAACGCCGCAATGGCGGAGCTCCAGACGGGCCTCGACGCCGCGTATGCACGATGGGAAGCCTTGGAGGCCGGCCCTGAATGAACACCGGGGTGTGCGTTGCGCTGCGATACCGGCGTGACGCAGTTCCGGGTTGGGGGCGCGTACCCGGCCGCGCACTTGCCGGCGGCGCTGATCGCGGCCACCCTGCGGTGATGCAGTTGTCCGACCCAGCCGACGTGGGCGAGCGCGAACTGCGCTTCGCCGGGCGCGTCCACCAGGTGCGCACGCTCGGGGGAGCGCTGTCGGCGCTGCTGGTGGCATCCGTGCTCGCGGCCAACGGGGCATCGGCGTGGATCTGGGCGTTCTGGGCCTTCAACGGCTTCATCTGGCCGCTGCTGGCACGCTGGCTGATGCTGCGATCGCCGGATCCCGCGCACGCTGCGCATCGCCACCTTGTCTTCGATTCCGCGGCCGCGGGCGCGTGGATCGCGATCATGGAGTTCAACCTGGTGCCCAGTGCGGTGCTGCTGGCAATGGTGACCACGGACAAGGTCGCGGTCGGCGGCTGGCGGTTCCTGGGCCGCACCGCGCCCGCGCTCGTGGCGACCTGCGTGCTGGTATCGGCTGCGCTCGGTTTCCCGGTGCGGCTGGAAAGCAGCATGCCTGTCGTCCTTGCCACGCTTCCGTTCCTGTTCGTCTACCCGGTGGCGCTGGCCACGATCGCCTACCGGCTCGGGCGCAGCGTGGCCGACAAGAACCGCCAGCTCGAACGCCTCAACCGCATCGACGTGCTCACCGGCCTGCGCAACCGCCGCGGCTGGAACGAGGCGATGGCCGCCGAGCTGGCGCGCCATGCGCGCACGCGCAGGCCGGCGGTGCTGATGCTGGTCGATGTCGACAATTTCAAGGCGGTCAACGACAACCATGGCCACGTCGCGGGCGACGAGGTATTGCGCAGCGTCGCCGGCGTACTCGCCGCCTGCACCCGCGACATCGACACGCCGGCGCGCTACGGCGGCGACGAGTTCGGAGTGCTGCTGGCCGAGACCAGCCTTGCCGGAGCGCTGTGCGTGGCCGAGCGCGTGCGTCTTGCTTTCCTCGACCAGCGGCCGGACGAGGCGGCGGCGCAGGACTGCACGCTGAGCATCGGCCTGTCCGAGGTCGACCTGTCGGTGATCACCACGGACGAATGGCTCACGCGTGCCGACGCGGCGATGTATCGGGCGAAGGCCGGCGGCAGGAACCGGGTGGAGCCGGCCGCGGCACTGGTCCGGCGCTGAGCGGACGCGGCGTGACCGCCGCTGCAGGGCCCGGCAGGGTCAGCGGGGCGCGGTGGCAGTGCGGAAAACCGGATAGAGGCCGAGGCGCTCGTCCCAGCTCGAGTGGCGGCGGTAGAACCAGTCGAGGCGCGCGCCCGGGCTGGCGGCGAATTCCGGGTCCCCGGCCAGGCGGGCCTCGAAGGCTTCACGTACGGCCGGCTCGCGCAGCATCTCGCGCGCGACCGCCTCGGCGACGTAGGGCTCCATGTATTCCTTGCGCTCGAAGGCATTGTTGAACTCGCCCCAGGCCGCCATCGAGTCCGGTGCCTGCGGTTCGAGGATCGCCATCGCCAGCCGTGCACGGGGCTGGGCGATGGGGACGAACAGGGCGCCGACAGCGAGGTCACGGGTCTCGGGACGCCATTCGCCGTCCAGCTCGAGGCGCTGGTGGCCTTCGCTGGAGGCGGCGGCCAGGCGCGTGGCGTCGGCGCGGAATGTCTCGAGGGCCGCGCCGGGGAGCGGCTGCTCCAGCCTGCGGTACCGGATGCCGTGCACGTCCAGCCAGCGCGTCACCCGGGTGGCGTGCCGCGCCGGCACGATATAGCCGGCGGCGGGCGCGGTCACGCTGCGGCCGGGCACGATCTCGTCGCGCAGCGGCATCTTCCAGACCTGCGGGGTGGTCTCGTCATAGCGCGTGGCCGCTGCGCCGGAGATCTCCGAGGGCGTGCGTGTCCAGGCGTAGCCGCGGAAGTCGACGCTGCGCACGCGGTCGGTGGCGACGTAGTCCAGGGGCACGTCGCGGCCGGCCAGGGTGGCCGCGCGCGCGTCGGCGTCAGCGGCGATGTCCAGCCACTCCCGGCCATCCGCGGCGGTCTGCTCCAGCATCCCGACCACGAGGTTGCGGGTGATGCGCACCCGCACCGGGTATTCCTTCCAGGAATGGGTTTCGACCAGGATCCCGAAGCGGTTCCGCAGCGGGAAATAGCCGTGCGAGAAACGCGGCGGCGAGACGCCGTCGACGATGCCCGAGGCCGGATCGTCATGGGTCACGAACGAAGGGTAGAAGGGCAGCGGCAGCGAGCCCTGCGCGGCGAGGTCGGCGAGCAGTGCGTCGCGCAGCGCCAGGCCGGCCTTGGCCAGCGCCGGGTCGCCGGAGTGCAGCGGCTCGATCTGCACCGAGATGTCGTGCTCGAACTGCGCGCCGTTGGTGGCGTGCAGGTCGACGTAGGCGATCGGGTCCCAGGCTTCGACCAGTCCCAGCATTGCCCGCATTTCCGCCGCGTCGGCCTTGAGGTAGTCGCGGTTGAGGTTGTAGTTCTGCGCGGTGGTGCGCCAGCCCATCTCCTCGGGGCCGCGCTGGTTGGGGCGGTTCCACGCCCCGAAGCGCTCGTGGCCGTCGGCGTTGAACACCGGCACGAACACGAGCACCAGCTTGTCCAGCGCCCCGGTCGCGGCCTCGCCGTCCAGCACCTGGCGCAGTGCCAGGAAGCCCGCGTCCTTGCCGTCCACCTCGCCGGCGTGGATGCCGCCCTGGACCAGCAGCACCGGCAGTCCCGCCGCGCGCGCGGCCTCGGGCGTCAGCGCGCCGCTGCGCGACGCCACCAGCGCCTTCATCGGCCGCCCTTCGGGCGTGGTGCCGAAGTCGATGCAGCGGACCGCATCCGGGTGGCGGCGGGCGAAGGTGGTGCAGAGGCTCACCACCTCGTCGTAGCGGCCCGTGCGCAGGAAGCCCGAGCGCTCCGCGACCGTGGACAGCGGCTGCGGGCTCTCGGCGGATGGCGCCGGCGACGGGGCGGCAGTGGCCGCAGCCGGGACGGCCAGCAGCAGGAGCAGGGGCAGGGCGGCACGTGCGGATCGGGACATGGCGTGGGCATCGGAGGGCGGCAAGGTCGCCCATGATGCCTGCCCATGCCTTTCGGGCCAAAGCGCCGCGGCCATGGATACGCTAGCCTTCACGGCTTCGACCGCAAGACGCCCGAGCCGCATGAGCACAGCCCCCGTTGCCCCCGACGCCGGCAGGATGCCGCGCCAGATCGCCTACATCATCGGCAACGAAGCCTGCGAGCGCTTCAGCTTCTATGGCATGAGGAACATCCTCATCCCGTTCCTGATCAGCTCGATGCTGCTGGCCTACCTGCCGGCGGGCCCCGAGCGCGAGGGCGCCGCGAAGGACATCTTCCACAGCTTCGTCATCGGCGTGTACTTCTTCCCGCTGCTCGGCGGCTGGCTGTCGGACCGTTACTTCGGCAAGTACAACACCGTGCTGTGGTTCTCGCTGATCTACTGTGCGGGCCACGCCTGCCTGGCACTGTTCGAGGACAGCCGCAACGGCTTCTACACCGGCCTGTTCCTGATCGCGCTGGGCTCGGGCGGCATCAAGCCGCTGGTGGTCTCGTTCTGCGGCGACCAGTTCGACCAGACCAACAAATCCAAGGCCAAGGTGGTCTTCGACGCCTTCTACTGGATCATCAACTTCGGCTCGTTCTTCGCCTCGCTGCTGGCGCCGCTGCTGCTGCGCAGCTACGGCCCGGCGGTGGCCTTCGGCGTGCCGGGCGTGCTGATGTTCATCGCCACCGTCGTGTTCTGGCTGGGCCGCAAGCAGTACGTCAACGTACCGCCGTCGGGGCGCGATCCGGACTCCTTCCTCAACGTCGTGCGCACCGCGCTGCGTGGGAGCGCAGGGCAGGGCGGCTCCGGCACGCTGATCGCGCGCACGGGCATCGCGCTCGCGGTGCTGATGCTGGCCTTGTGGGCGCTCGACGCGACCGGCGTGCCGCTGCCGTGGCCGGATTCCTTCGGCTTCGTCATCACCGCCTGCCTGGCGCTGGGCGTGGTGATCGCCTGCGTCGGCTGGGGCGCATCCCTGCAGCTCGAGCGCGCGCGCGGCCTGCACCCGGACGCGGCGGTCGATGGCGTCCGCGCGGTGCTGCGGATCCTGATCGTGTTCGCGCTGGTGACCCCGTTCTGGTCGCTGTTCGACCAGAAGGCATCGACCTGGATCATCCAGGGCAACGCCATGCTGATCCCGCACGAGGCCTGGTGGTGGCCGAGCTGGCTGGTGAAGGAAGCGGCGCAGATGCAGGCGCTGAACCCGCTGCTGGTGATGCTGCTGATCCCGTTCAACAACCTGGTGCTGTACCCGCTGCTGCGCCGGATGGGCTTCACCGTGACGGCGCTGCGCCGGATGGGCTGGGGCATCGTGTTCTCGGGCGTGGCCTGGATCGCGGCCGGGGTGCTGCAGCTCTGGCTCGACGGCGGCGCCGAGGTCTCGCTGGCCTGGCAGAGCCTGCCCTACCTGCTGCTGACCTTCGGCGAGGTGCTGGTCTCGGCCACCGCGCTGGAGTTCGCCTACAGCCAGGCGCCGCACGCAATGAAGGGCGTGATCATGGCCTTCTGGTACCTCACCAGCACCTTCGGCAGCCTCTGGGTGCTGCTGACCAACGCCGGCGTGCGCAACGACGCGGTGACGTCCGCCATCGCCTCCACGGGGCTGAGCGAGAACGCCTTCCTGATGTTCTTCTTCGCACTGTTCGCGTTCGTCGCGGCGCTGGCGTTCGCGGCCTATGCGCGCAGATACCCGATGCAGGACAACTACCGCGTCTCCGGCGGGGTGGCGGCATGAGTGGCGTCGGCATGGTCACCCTGGCGATCCTGGCGCTGACGGTGCTGGTGTCGTGGCAGGCCTTCGGCAATCGTCGCCTGCTGGAGCGCCTGCTGCTGTGGCCGCCGGCGATCGCCCGCCAGCGCCAGTACGACCGCCTGGTCACGCACGGCTTCGTGCACGCCGACTGGCAGCACCTGCTGTTCAACATGATCACGCTGTACTTCTTCGGGCGCCACGTCGAGCGCATGTTCGCGCCCTATATCGGCCCGATCGGCTTCGGGCTGTTCTACCTGTCGGCGATCGTTGTGGCGATCCTGCCCACCTACCTGCGCCATCGCGGCGACCCGAACTACCGCAGCCTCGGCGCCTCCGGCGCGGTGTCGGCCGTGCTGTTCGCCTTCATCCTGGTGCAGCCCTGGGCGCTGATCTTCGTGTTCTTCATCCCGGTGCCGGCGATCGTCTACGCCGTGCTCTACGTCGGCTACTCGATCTGGATGGAGCGCCGGGGCGGCGACAACATCAACCACAGCGCCCATCTCTGGGGTGCGGGCTACGGCCTGCTGTTCACGGTGCTGATGGAGCCGCGCGTGCTCGAGGTCTTCTTCGCGCGGCTGATGTCGCCGATGTCCTGAGTCAGGAGATCGACTCGCCGCCGCAGCCCAGGCCGCCCTGGTCGCAGGCGTAGGTCTCGAGCAGGCGCGAATAGACCAGCGAGTCGAGCTGGTTGAATTCGACGTTGTCCACGTCCCCGGAACGGACGAGATCGAACAGGCGGGTAACGGCTTCGTGTCCGGCGCGGGTATCGACGATGGGCGGCATGATGCTCTCCGTGCGTGAGTTGCGTATCCCGGTCCACGCATCAAGCGTGCCAACCGGCCTGCCCACGCCAGGGCATGGGCGGCAGGTGACGCGTTTGGTCAGTCACACGCGCCGGTCGGCCGCAATCGACGCGGGTCGGCGCTGCTCACTGCGCCTGAATCCCCGCCGTGCTACCCATTGGGGCACCCGATAAAAGGAGAGTGCATATGGCCTTCACCCGTGCCCAGGCGAGTGGCCTGCTCAACAAGTCGGAAATGAAACTGTTCGACGACAGCCGCGCCAACGCCCTGCGCGGCCTGGATCGGGCGGCGCTGGCGGGGCGGGTCGAGCGCACGCGGGCCGCGCGCGACCGGGCCCGCGACCTGCTGAAGCGCCAGCGGCTGGCGGCGCGGAAACGCGGCGAAGGCAAGGCCGACACCATCGCCGCGCGCACCGCGCGCAAGGAGGCGCTGCTGGCCGAGATCCTGCAGCGCTTCGCGGAGGCGCGCCGGAATGCTCCAGCGAAGGTGGTGAAGAAGGCCACTGCGAAGAGGGCGATCGCGAAGAAGGCGCCCGCGAATAAGGGGGCTGGGATGACTGCTTCCAGGAAGGCTGCAGTCAGGAAGACCGCGACCAGGAAGACCGCGGCGAAGACATCCGTCGCGAAGAAGTCCACCGCGAAGAAGGCCGTCGCGAAGAAGGCCGCCCCGGCGATATCCACCGTGAAGAAGGCGGCCCCTGCCAGGCAGCCTGCGCGAAAAGCCGACGCGGCAGGACGGCCCGCAAAGAAGGCTGCTTCGAAAAAGACGCCCGCGAAGCGGAGCGCCTCGCGTCGCCGCGTCTCTCCGGAGCGGGCCCTCGAGGCCACCCGCAGCCTGCTCGAGGCCAAGCACGAACGCGACCGGACGCCGCAGCCGTGGCAATCCCTCGACCCCGTCGCCGACCACGTCCCGCAGCCCGGCTACCAGTCGCCGCAGGCCGCGAGCAAGGCCAGGGAGCTTCACGCCGGCGAGGCCCGGTTGGTCCCGATCCATGGCAGCATCTCCACGCGCGACCGCCGCAACCAGGGCAAGCGCGACCACCGCAACGGCGACAGCGACTGAGGAGCGCGCTGATGAGCGGACTCGACATCATCCACCACGGCATCCCGGGCCGGTTCCTGACCGAGGTCGACGGCCATGTCGCCAATCTCGATTACGAAATGGCCGACGGCATCATGCACATCACCCATACGCATGTGCCCGAAGCGATCGGCGGCCGCGGGATTGCCGGAAAGCTGGTGGAGGCGGCCTTCCACCACGCCCGGGTGGAAGGCTGGAAGGTCCGGCCGCTGTGCAGCTACGCCGAGGCCTGGGTGAAGCGGCACGTCGAGTACGCCGACCTGCTGGGCTGAACGGGCGGGCGCGCAATCTGCCAGACTTGCGCCCCTTTTCAAGGTCGGCCTGCCATCCATGCGCCTGAACAAGCACATCAGCGAGACCGGCGCATGCTCGCGTCGCGAGGCCGATCGCCTCATCGGCGAAGGGCGGGTGACGGTCAACGGCCAGCGGGCGCGGATCGGCGCCGAGGTGGGCGAGGGCGACGAGGTCCTCCTGGACGGCCAGCCGCTGCGCGTCCGCAGCGCTGCGCCCGGCAAGCGCCGCCACGTCTACATCGCGCTGTACAAGCCGGTCGGCATCACCTGCACCACCGAGACCGGCGTGGCCGGGAACATCACCGACTTCGTCGACCACCAGGAGCGGATCTTCCCGATCGGCCGCCTGGACAAGGACTCCGAAGGCCTGATCCTGCTGACCAGCAACGGCGACATCGTCAACGCCATCCTGCGCGCGGAAAACAAGCTGGAGAAGGAGTACCTGGTGGCGGTGAACAACCCCGTCACCGACGATTTCCTGCGCGGCATGGCCCGCGGGGTGCCGGTGCACGGCCAGCTCACCCTGCCGTGCCGGACCGGCAAGCTCGGCCGCTACGGCTTCCGGATCACCCTGGTGCAGGGACTCAACCGCCAGGTCCGGCTGATGGCCGCGCATTTCGGCTATCGGGTGAAGCGCCTGGTCCGGGCCCGCATCGGCCCGGTGAAGCTCGGGCATCTCAAGCCGGGGGGCTGGCGCAATCTGAGCGATGTCGAACTGGCCGCCCTGCTTCCGAGCCAGGACGGCTGGTAGGAGGCTGAATGGCGGTGGCTGCCGATGAACGGCAGGTGCCGTTCACATTTGCAATCGAAAGTAGGGTATGGTTCGCCCACTGTTCAAAGCGGGATCACGGTACATCGTGGCTCCGGTGCGGTAGATCCAAGGTTTCAAGGCCGGTGACGGCTGCGTCCGACGATCCGCTCCATCGTTCCTGTGCTACCCCTTGCTTCGCAGTCTCGGATCCGCCAGGCGGACCGTGTCATTTCAAAAACTGTTCCAAGGAGTAACACCATGTCCGATCGTCAGACCGGCACTGTCAAGTGGTTCAACGACGCCAAGGGCTTCGGCTTCATCACCCCCGAGAGTGGCCAGGACCTCTTCGTCCACTTCCGTTCGATCCAGGGCACCGGCTTCAAGTCGCTGCAGGAAGGCCAGAAGGTTTCGTTCAAGGTTGTGCAGGGCCAGAAGGGCCTGCAGGCCGATGAGGTGCAGGCCGAGTAAGGTCCGCATCGCTGTATCAAAAGCCCCGGACGGCAACGTCCGGGGCTTTTTTGTGGGTTCATCTCCCATCTCCGGGGAAACAGTTTCGACGAGGAGTGTCTGCTTCTTTCGCTACGCCCGGCCGTGAGCTGGAGGGCCCCGCCGCGGCCGGGAGGCCTTCGCGGCTCATGTCCCCCGGCATCCGCCTGCCGGGGGATGCCTCCTCCTTGACTTCCCCGCGAAGGCCTCCCGGCCACGACGGGGCTCGGCTTCGGGTGCAATGCTCGCGCACTGCTGCGCACCGGGTGCCAAGGCCCTTGAGAGCGAAGTCAAGGAGGAGGCGATGGCCGCAGGCCAGCGCCGGGGGACATGAGCACTCAAGGGCCTTGGCACCCGGTGCCCGAGATTATCAATGGCGCGCCAGTCCCTCAGTCGGGAGATGAACCTTTTTTGTGCCGCAACGCGGCCGGCGGCGTGAGCGCCGGCATCACGCGCGGGCCGCTAGCCTGTATGCATCGTGGACAGGACAGGGGGTTCCCGGATGACCCGTAGCCGCTATTGTCTCGTGGCGTTCGTCTTGTTGCTGGCGCTCGCCGGCTGCCGCCGCGAGGCCGAGGTGCCCGGGGGCGCCGTGGACGGCGCCGCGCAGGCGCCGGTCCCGACCGCCGATGGCGTCGCTGCCGACGCACCGGTGGTGCTGGAAGACGTGATGGAGTCCGACCCGCGCTACATCATCGGCATCAGCTATCCGCCCGGGATCAACAGCTACCCGGAGCTGGCGGCAGAGCTCAAGCGCTATGCCGATGCCGCACGCGCCGACCTGATGGACGCCGTCGAGGCCCGGGACCCGTCGTCGACCGGCGCTGCCGGCGCACCCTACGACCTGGCGCTGCCCTTCGACATGGTGATGGAGACCCCCGAAGTCGTGGCCGTGCAGGCGACCGGCACCAGCTATACCGGCGGCGCGCACGGCAACCCGCTGGTGGCGCGCTTCGTCTGGCTGCCCGCCCGGGCTGAAATGCTTCGCGCCGAGGCCCTGGTCCAGGGACCGGGGGGCTGGAACGACATCTCCGCCTTCGTGCGCGAATCGCTGCATGCAGCCCTGTCCCAGCGCCTGGACGCGGACGACCTGGAGCCCGAGGACCGCATGCGCCTGATGCGCACCGGCGGCAGGATGATCGACGAGGGCACGGTACCGACGGCCGGGAACTTCGCGAACTTCGAGCCCGTGCCCAGCACCGGCGGGCGCCTGCGCGCGCTGCGCTTCGTGTTCCCGCCCTATCAGGTGGGGCCGTACTCGGACGGCGTGCAGACGGTGGAGGTGCCCGCCGCCGTACTGCTGCCACACCTTGCGCCAGAGTACCGCGCGCTGTTCACCGCCGGCTGAGATCGATTCCGGCGTGGCTGGCCCGCGCTGCCGTGGCGGGCTAGCATCGTCCCGGGGCGACTTCGGGAGGCGGGCGATGCACCCGGTGCGGGAACGTGTCCACGGCTTGCTGGGCTCGGCCGATGTCCACGTCGGCGGCGGCAGACCCTGGGACATCCAGATCCATGACGACCGGCTGCCGGCGCGATTGCTGACCGGAGGATCGTTGGCGCTGGGCGATTCCTACATGGATGGCTGGTGGGACACGGCCTGCCTGGACGGCATGCTCGAACGTTTGCTCGATGCCCGCGTCGACCAGCGCGCGCGGGGCCTGGCCGACCTGCGCGACGCCCTGGTCGCCCGCCTGCTCAACCTGCAGCTCGGTCGCCGCGCGTTCGCCGTGGGCGAGCGCCATTACGACCTGGGAAACGACCTTTACCAGGCGATGCTGGGCCGTCGACTGGTCTACAGCTGCGGCTACTGGCACGACCGCGACGGCAGGCTCGCTGCTTCGCTCGACCTGGCGCAGGAGGCCAAGCTCGACCTGGTCTGCCGGAAGCTCCGGTTGGGTCCGGGCATGCGCGTGCTCGATATCGGCTGCGGCTGGGGCGAGGCCTTGAAGTTCGCCGCGGAACGCTACGGCGTCAGCGGCGTGGGCGTGACCGTCTCGCGCGAGCAGCAGGCCTTTGCCGCCAGTCTGTGCGATGGACTGCCGCTGGAGTTCCGCCTGCAGGACTACCGGGCGCTGCGCGGGGAGCGCTTCGATCGCGTGTTCTCGATCGGCATGTTCGAGCACGTGGGCGTGCGCAACTACCGCGCTTACTTCGAGCTCGTGCGTTCACTGCTGCCCGACGACGGCCTGTTCCTGCTGCACAGCATCGGCAGCAACATCTCGCGGCGACGCACCGACCCGTGGATCGCACGCCATATCTTCCCGAATTCGATGCTGCCGTCGGCAAGCCAGATCGCAGCGGCCAGCGAAGGCCTGTTCGTGGTCGAGGACTGGCACAACTTCGGTGCCGATTACGACCTGACGCTGCAGGCCTGGCGTGAAAACGTCGAGGCCGCCTGGGGTCGCCTGCCGGCGCGCTATGACGAGCGGTTCCGGCGGATGTGGCGGTATTACCTCGCCGCTTCGATGGCGAGCTTCCGGACGCGGCGCAGCCAGCTGTGGCAGGTGCTGATGTCGCCGCAGGGCGTGCCGGGCGGAATCGTCGTCCCGCGCTGACTGTGTCTGTTTTTTTGGTTCATCTCCCGACTGGGGGATTGGCGCGCCATTGACTGCAGCGCGGGCGCCGGATGCCAAGGCCCTTGAGTGCTCATGTCCCCCGGCGCTGGCCTTGCGGCCATCGCCTCCTCCTTGACTTCGCTCTCAAGGGCCTTGGCCCCCGGTGCGCAGCAGTACGCGGTGGCCCGGGAGCAAAAGCCGGGGCTCCTGCAGGATTGATGGGATGGCAGAAGCGACTTCCCCCGCCGGGGCGGGGGAAGTCGGGTGGCGTCAGTCCTGCTGGGTGGTTTCGGCCGGCGGGGCGCCGTCTTCGACGCTACCGTCCAGGCCACGCTTGACCAGCAGCGGCTGGATGTCCGGATCCTTGCCGGAGAAATCCGTGAACAGCTGCAGCGCATCCTTGCTGCCACCCTGCGAGAGCAGGGTCGCGCGGAAGCGGTCGCCGTTCTCGCGGGTCAGGCCGCCGTTCTCCTCGATCCAGGCCACGGTGTTGGCGTCCAGCACCTCGGACCAGATATAGGCGTAGTAGCCGGCCGCGTAGCCACCCATGATGTGGCTGAAATACGTGGTGCGGTAGCGCGGCGGCACCGGCTTGAAGTCCAGGCCGGCGGCCTTGAGCGCGGTGGCCTCGGTGGCGAGGATGTCGCCGGCCGCGGGCAGTTGGTCGGCCGGCAGCTGGTGCAGGTACTGGTCGAGCATCGCCGCGCCCAGGTATTCGGTCGTGGCGAAGCCCTGGTTGAACTTGGCGGTCGCGACCACCTTGTCCAGCAGCGCCTGCGGCATGGGCTCGCCGGTCTCGTGGTGCTTGGCGTAGTTGGCCAGGATCGACGGCCAGTCGGCCCACATCTCGTTGACCTGCGACGGGAACTCGACGAAGTCCCGCGGCACGCTGGTGCCGGAGAAGTAGGGGTACTCGACGTCGGAGAACATGCCGTGCAGCGCATGCCCGAACTCGTGGAACATCGTGGTGACCTCGTCCCAGGTCAGCAGGGTCGGCTGGCCGGGCTGCGGCTTGGGGATGTTCTGGTGGTTGGCCACCACGGGCTTCGTGCCCTCGAGCTCCGACTGCGACACGTAGGAGTTCATCCAGGCGCCGCCGCGCTTGGAGTCCCGCGCGTAGGGGTCGAAGATGAAGAAGGCCAGCTGGCTGCCGTCGGCGTTGGAGACCTCGTACACCCAGGTGTCGGCGTGGTACTTCGGCAGGTCGGTGCGAGGCTTGAAGGTGATGCCGTAGAGCTCGGTGGCGGCAAAGAACACGCCGTCCTCGAGCACGCTCTTCATCTCCAGGTAGGGCTTGAGCTGCGACTCGTCGAAGTCGTACTCGGCCTTGCGCACCTTCTCGGTGTAGTAGGCCCAGTCCCAGGGCTCGAGCTGGAAGGTCGGCTCGCCCTTGGCCGCCTGTTCCGCATCGATCATCGCCTGCAGCTTGCCACCTTCCGCGCGGGCGTTGGCCACGGCCGCCGGGGCCAGCTGGCCGAGCATGCCGTTGACGGCGTCCACCGTCTTGGCGGTTTCGCCGGCGAGCACGTAGGCGGCGTAGGTGTCGAAGCCCAGCATCTTCGCGCGCTCTGCGCGCAGCTTCAGCACGGTGGCCACGATCTCCCTGTTGTCCCACTGGTTGTCGCGCGCACCGCGGATCACCGAGGCCGTGTGGATGCGCTCGCGCAGCGCGCGGTTGGTCAGCTGCGGCATCGGCGGCTGGCCGGTGGTGTTGAGCAGGGTGATGACGTACTTGCCTTCATGGCCGCGCGCCTTGGCGGCGTCGGCGGCGGTCTGGATCTGCTCCGGCGTCAGGCCGTCGAGCTCGGCGGCGGTGTCGACCACCACGGCGGAGTCGTTGACCTCGGCCAGCACGTTCTGGCTGAAAGTGGTGCCAAGCGTCGCGAGCTCCGCGTTGATCTCCTTCAGGCGTGCCTTCTGGGCTTCGTCCAGGGCGGCGCCCGAGCGCACCAGGTCCTTGTAGTACTCCTCGACCAGGCGCACGCCCTCGGCCTCGAGGCCCAGGGTGTCACGGGCGTCGTGCAGCGTCTTGATGCGCGCGAACAGCTCGGGATCCAGCGAGATCGCGTCGCGGTGGGCGGCGAGCTTGCCGGCGTAGTCGGCCTGCAGCTTCTTGCGGGCGTCGTTGGTGTCGGTGCCCACGAGGTTGTAGAACACGCGCAGGGCGCGGCTCAGCGTCTGGCCGCTGGTCTCCAGCGCGAGGATGGTGTTCTCGAAGGACGCGGGCTCGGCGTTGCCGGCGATCGCGCGCACTTCGGCGAGCTGTTCGGCCATGCCGGCGTCGAAGGCCGGCGCGAAGTGCTCGTCGCGGATCCGGTCGAAATGGGGGTATTGCAGCGGCAGGGTGCTCTCGACCGCGAAGGGGTTGCCCTTGAGGGCCTCGACGCTGGCGGACATGGTGGCCTCCGCTTCGGTGGTGGACTGGGCGAGGGCAGGCGACATGCCGGCCCCGGCGAGGGTGATGGCCAGGGCGAGCGTCAGCGGATGCTTCATCGGGGGTTTCCTTGCGGGACAGAGTCCCCTAGGGTACCCCGCCCCGCGCCGGGGCCTCCCATGACGAAAGGCATGGGCGCCGGCACCGGATTCCGCGCCTCAGCGGATGATGGTGACCGGGAGCTCGGCCTGGGCGATGACCTTGCTCGACACCGAGCCCAGCAGGAGCCCCTTGACCGAGCCGCGGCCATGGGAGCCCATCACCACCAGCTCGGCCTTGTTGTCGCCGGCGGCGGCGAGGATGGCCTCGGCCGGTTCGCCGACCACCGGGACTTCGCGCACGTCGGCCTTGCTGCGCGCCAGCGCCTTGCGCGCCGGGGCCAGCATGCGTTCGTGGTTCTCGGCGTGGATGGCGTCCATCGCCTCCTTGCCGATGCGGCTGACGACACCGGGAAACGGCGCGGATTCGACCGCCACCAGGAAGATCTTCGCCGGCTTGGCCAGCTTGCGGGCCAGCGCGCCGGCGTACTTGGCGGCACGCACGCTGATCTCGCTGCCGTCAACGGCGACCAGGATCTTCATCGCGGGATTCCTTGAGCTTGGGGTCGAGGGCCGTGATTCTACTTGCAGGCCGGCACCGGCGTACGCCCCGGCCTGCCTACTTCTCGACGAAGGCGCGCTCGAAGACGTAGTCGCCGACCACGCCGATGCGCATCGACGGGGTGAAGCCGCGGCCGTCGAGCAGGGTGCGGAAGTCGGCGAGCATGGCCGGGCTGCCGCAGACCATGGCGCGGTCGCGGGCCGGGTCCAGGGGGGCGAGGCCGAGGTCGGCCATCATCTGCCCGCTGGCCATCAGGTCGGTGAGGCGGCCGCGATGCGGGTGGCCGTCGAACACGAAATCCTCGCGGGTCACCGCCGGGTAGTAGAGCAGGCGCTCGCCGAGGACGTCGCCGAGCAGCTCGTGGTGCGGCAGCTCGTTGACGATGTAGTCGCGGTAGCAGAGGTCGGACTCGCGCCGCACGCCGTGGCAGAGCACCACGCGCTCGAAGCGCTCGTAGGTCTCGGGGTCCTTGATGATCGACATCCACGGCGCCAGACCGGTGCCCGTGCCCAGCAGGTACAGGTTGCGGCCGGGGTGAAGGTCGCTGATCAGCAGGGTGCCGGTGGGTTTGCGGCCGATCAGCACTTCGTCGCCCGGCTTGACGTGCTGCAGGCGCGAGGTCAGGGCGCCGTCGGCGACCTTGATGCTGAAGAACTCGAGCTGCTCTTCCCAGTTCGCCGACGCGATCGAATACGCGCGCATCAGCGGCTTGCTGCCGCCGTCGGGGCGCGGCAGGTCCAGTCCGATCATCACGAACTGGCCATTGTCGAAGCGGAAGCCGTCGTCGCGGGTCGTGGTGAAGCTGAAGTAGTCGTCCGTCCAGTGACGGACGTCCAGCACCGTCTCGGTGCCAAACGCGGAGGACATGCGGGATCTTGGTCGGGGAGGGAAACCCGCTCATTATACGCCGTGGCGAGTGGGGCTGGCCGGAGCGGCAGGCACACGCCGCGGAGGCTAGCGGTAGCCGGCGGCCTGGAGCTCGAACAGCTCGGCATAGCGGCCGCCGGCGGTCATCAGCTCGGTGTGGGTGCCGCTGGCCTCGATGCGGCCGTCGGCCATCACCAGGATGCGGTCGGCCATGCGCACGCTGGAGAAGCGGTGCGAGATCAGCACCGCGGTGCGGTCGTCGGACAGCTCGCGGAAGCGCTGGAACACTTCGTACTCGCTGCGCGCGTCCAGCGCGGCGGTGGGTTCGTCGAGGATCATCACCTGGGCCTCCCGCATGTAGGCGCGGGCGATGGCGATCTTCTGCCACTGGCCGCCGGAGAGGTCGACGCCGGTCTTGAAGCGGCGGCCGATCACCTGGTCGTAGCCGGCGGGCAACTCGTTGATGAGCTCCTCGGCCATGGCCCGACGCGCGGCGGCCTGGATGCGTTCGCGGTCGTCCATGGCCTCGATCTGGCCGACGCCGATGTTTTCGGCCGCGGTCATGTGGAAGCGCACGAAGTCCTGGAAGATCACGCCGATGTTGGCGCGCAGGTCGTCGAGGTCGTAGTCGCGCAGGTCGCGGCCGTCGAGGAGGATCCGGCCTTCGTCGGGGTCGTACAGGCGGGCCAGCAGCTTCACCAGCGTGGTCTTGCCGGCGCCGTTTTCGCCGACCAGGGCCAGTACTTCGCCTGCGCGCAGCTCGAGATCGACACCGCGCAGCGCCCAGCGGCTGGCGTCGGGATAGCGGAAGCCGACGTTCTCGAACACGAAGCCGGTGCCGATCGGCCGCGGGATCGCCGCCGCGCCGGGCTTGGACACGATCTCCGGCTGGATCTCGAAGAACGAGTACAGGTCGTCCAGGAACATCGCCTGCCCGGCCACCTGCGACAGGCCCACCAGCAGGCCCTCCAGCAGCTGGCGCAGGCGCCGGAAGCTGCCGGCCAGGAAGGTCAGGTCGCCGATGCTGAAGTCGCCGTGCACCGTGCGCCAGGCGATGTAGGCATAGGCCACGTAATAGCCCAGCGTGCCCAGGGCGGCGAGCAGGGTGCCCCAGAACGCGCGCTTGCGGGCCAGCCTGCGGTTCGCCACCAGGAAGGCCTGCGACAGCCTGCGGAAGCGCTCCACCAGGAAGCGGTGCAGGCCGAAGATCTTCACCTCTTTGGCGGTGTCGACGCTGGCGCCGGTCTGGCGCAGGTATTCGAGCTGGCGGCGCTCAGCCGTCCACTGGAAGTTGAGCGAATAGTTCAGCGCGTTGAAATGCGACTCGCCGATGAAGGCCGGGATCAGCGCCACCGCCAGCAGCAGGATCAGCCAGGGCGCGTAGACCAGCAGGCCGGCGGAGAAGCTGATGATGGTGATGATGTCCTGGGCCTGGCCGAACAGCTGCCCCATCAGGTTCATGCGGCCCATGGTCTGGCGGCGCGCGCGGTCCAGCTTGTCCTGCAGCTCGGGATCCTCGAAGTCCTCGAGGTCGAGCGTGGCCGCGTGCTCCATCAGGCGCACGCTGGCGGCGTTGGTGAACATCTCCGACAGCACCTGGTCGCAGTAGGACACCAGGCGGCCGAGCAGGTCGGACAGGATCGCCAGCCCGAACTCGGCCGCCAGCAGCAGCGCCAGGTGGTCCAGCTGGCCGCTGCGCCAGGCCTGGGCGAAGCCGTCGCCGACCACGCCGGTGCCGACCAGGCGGATCGCCTCGTCGATGATCAGCTTGCCCAGGTACAGCATCGCCACCGGCAGCAGCGCCCGGACCAGGCGGAGGCTGAGGGTGGCGAGGGTGAGCGGCCGGCTGGTGCGCCAGATCTCGCGCAGGAACGGCGGCAGGTTGCGCAGGGCCTTCAGGCGCTCGCGGAACGAGGGGCGGGCTGCCCGCGGGTCGGGGGCGGTGGCGGAGTGGGGAGCGGTCGACATCGCGCCATCATGCCGCGACTGCCTTGCATGACGCGACTCGCCGGCCCGCGGCGCATGGCCGCGGGCCGGCGCGGGCTCAGTCGAGCACCAGCTTCACGCTGCCGGAAAAGGTCTCGATGGCGATCGAGCCGCTGCCGGTACCGTAACTGTGCTCGAGGCTGGCGCCGGGCCCGTAGCGCTTGCGCACCACGTTGGCATCGGGAGCATCGAGGTCTCCGCTGAAGGTGCTGGCTTCCACCCGTGCGGACGCATCGCGCGGCAGCGCCAGGCGGATGTCGCCGCTGACCGACTCGAAGCTGAAGCGGCCGCCGTCGGCGATGCCGCCGCGGACCCGGGCGTCGCCGGAGACGGTGCTGGCCTCCAGCCGCGCCAGGCGCTCGCCGCGGGTGTCGATGTCGATATTCCCGGATACCGTTTCCGCCGCGATGCTTCCGGCGATGCGGCCGCGCAGCGCCACCTTGCCGCTGACGCTCTCGATGTCGACGTCGTGGCTGTTGAGGGTCAGCTGCAGGTCGCCGCTGACGCTTTCGATGCTGGCCTTGCGCGGCGCGCCGACCGCGACCACGTCGCCGCTCACGCTGTCGATCTCCAGCTCGTCGCCGGCCACGCCCTGGACATCGACGCTGGCCGCGACCGAGTCGACGTCCAGGCTCGCCTGGCGCGGGATCTCGAGGATCAGCGTGGTCGGCTCGCTGTTGCGGCTGTTGCGTGGATAGCGCGTGCGCACCAGCAGCTTGGCTCCGCCGTCGCCGATCTCCAGGCGCTCGACGCCTTCGCCCAGGCTGCCGGTGATGCGCACTTCGTTGCGGTCCCAGGTGCGGACTTCGATGCTGCCCTTGAGGTTGGACACCTCGACTTCGCCGCGGGCGTCGAGCGGGCGGGTTTCGTTGATCGGCGTGGCGGCCAGCGCGGGGAAGGCAAGGCCGGCCAGCGCAAAGCCGATGAGATAGCGGTTCATGGATGACTCCTCGGGTCAGGCCTGGCGCAGGCTGAGCGCCAGGCGGTGGGCGTAGATGCGCTGCAGCCGATGGAACAGATGCAGTGCATCGGGGTCGCGGGCCAGCGCGGCGCGGACTTCCGCGGCGCTGCGTTCGAGTTCGGCGTCAAGCCCGTCGGGCGTCGTCGCCGCGGTCGCGCTGGCTTCGCTGGCGCGGGCGGCGTCGGACGTCGTGGCCTGGACCTCGCGCATGGCGCCCTGGTATTCGCGGGCCAGGGCATCCGCGGCGCGCAGCAGCGGCGATTCCCCGGCAGCCGAGGCGCTGGTGGCGACCACGTTGGCGGGGTCGGCGGCCGGGTCGACCACGGTCTTCACCGGCAACAGCTGCCAGGCGATGGCGACGGCCAGCACCACCGCGGCCGCAGTGGCATAGCCGGCGTTGCGGCGGCGGAGATAGCGGCGCCAGTCGCGACGGGGCGCGACGGTGCCCGGCGCGGGGGCCTGCGGTGCGCTTGCGGCTCCGTCGGTGCGTGGGCGCATGGGGCCGGGCGCCGCCGTCGCAGCTGCGGTGTCACCGGTCGCCCGGACACGCGGCTCCAGCCGGGCCGCGATGGCCGGCCAGAGGTCGCGATCCGGCGCGAGGTCGTCGCGCAGCGCGCGCAGGCCGGAGGCCAGGACTGCGGGAAGCGGGCTGTCGTCGTCGTGCGGGGAGCGGGTGTTGGTCATGGCGTATCTCCAAGACGCGCGCGGAGCAGGCCGCGCGCGCGGTGCAGCTGGGCCTTCGAGCTGCCGACCGCCATGTCCAGCGCGGCGGCGATCTCGGCGTGGGTCCAGCCTTCGATGTCGTGCAGCACCAGCACGGCGCGTGCGCGGGGCGGCAGGGTGGCCACGGCCTTGCCGAGGTCCATGGCCGTGGCAGGACCGTGGCCGAAGGCGTCGACCGAAGGCAAGGCGTTCAGCGCGTCGTCGTCGTCGCCGTCAAGCACTGGCCGCACGCGGCGCGCACGCAGGTCCATCAGCGCGGTGTTCACCGCCAGCCGGTACAGCCAGGTGCCGAAGGCGGCCTCGCTGCGCCACTGCGGCAGCGCCTGCCAGGCGCGCAGGAAGGCCTCCTGCACAAGGTCCTCGGCGCGGGCGTGCTGCCAGCCCGCCAGGCGCAGCACCACGCCGTGGACACGACCGGTGTGGCGGCGGTACAGCGCCTCGAAGGCGGCCGCATCGCCGGCGGCTGCGGCCAGCGCCAGGGCGTGGTCGCCGTCCCCGGTATCGGTGGCCGGGGCTTGCGGGCTGTCGGTCATGGCGGCGTCGAGCATACCCAGTCGGATGCAGCGTCACGGCAAAGGGTTTAAGCCTCCGGTCAGCCGCGGCTTAAAATGGGTGCCTACGCCCGCAATCCGAGCCCGCCGTGACCGAGATCCGCCAGCAGGACTTCATCCAGAGCGTCGCCGACGCCCTGCAGTACATCAGCTACTACCACCCGGTGGACTACATCCGGAACCTGGCGGCCGCGTACGAGCGCGAGGAATCCCCGGCCGCGAAGGACGCGATGGCGCAGATCCTGATCAACTCGCGCATGTGCGCCGAGGGCCACCGTCCGATCTGCCAGGACACCGGCATCGTCACCGTGTTCCTTGAAATCGGCATGGACGTGCGCTGGACCGACGCCACCATGGGCGTCGAGGACATGGTCAACGAGGGCGTGCGCCGCGCCTACAACCTGCCCGACAACAAGCTGCGTGCCTCGGTGCTGGCCGACCCGGCCGGCAAGCGCCGCAACACCGGCGACAACACCCCGGCGATCGTCAACTTCAAGGTGGTCCCGGGCGGCACGGTCGACGTGATCGTGGCCGCCAAGGGCGGGGGCTCTGAGGCGAAGTCGAAGTTCGCCATGCTCAACCCGTCGGACTCCGTCGTCGACTGGGTGCTGAAGACGGTGCCGACCATGGGCGCCGGCTGGTGCCCGCCGGGCATGCTCGGCATCGGCATCGGCGGCACCGCCGAGAAGGCGATGCTGCTGGCCAAGGAAGCGCTGATGGAGCCGATCGACATCGTCGACCTCAAGGCCCGCGGTGCCTCGAACCGGCTGGAAGAGATGCGGCTGGAGATCTTCGAGAAGGTCAACGCGCTGGGCATCGGCGCCCAGGGCCTGGGCGGCCTGACCACCGTGCTCGACATCAAGATCAAGGACTACCCGACGCACGCCGCGAACCTGCCGGTGGCGATGATTCCGAACTGCGCCGCCACGCGGCATGCGCACTTCACGCTCGACGGCAGCGGCCCGGTCGCACTGGATCCGCCCTCGCTGGAAGACTGGCCGCAGATCACCTACGACGCCTCCAAGGGTCGCCGCGTCGACCTCGACACGGTCACCCGCGAAGATGTCGCCTCGTGGAAGCCGGGCGAGACCCTGCTGCTCAACGGCAGGCTGCTGACCGGCCGCGATGCCGCGCACAAGCGCATGGTCGAAATGCTCGACAGGGGCGAGACGCTGCCCGTCGACCTGGCGGGCCGCTTCATCTACTACGTCGGCCCGGTCGATCCGGTCCCCGGTGAAGTCGTCGGTCCCGCCGGTCCGACCACGGCCACGCGCATGGACAAGTTCACCGAGCAGATCCTGTCGGAAACGGGGCTGTTCGGCATGGTCGGCAAGGCCGAGCGCGGCCCGGCGGCGATCGAGGCCATCCGCAAGCACCAGTCGGCCTATCTGATGGCCGTTGGTGGTTCGGCCTACCTGGTGTCCAAGGCGATCAAGGCGGCGAGGGTGCTCGCGTTCGAGGACCTGGGCATGGAGGCGATCTACGAGTTCACGGTGCAGGACATGCCGGTGACGGTGGCGGTGGATTCGACGGGCGAGTCGGTGCACGAGACGGGGCCGCGGGAGTGGCAGTCGCGCATCGGCGCGATTCCGTTGACGGTGGTCGAGACCGCCTGACCCTTTTTTCGGGCTCTTCTCCCATTTGAGGGAATGGCACGCCATTGATACAGCGCGGGCGCGGGGTGTCGGGTGCCGGGTACCAAGGCCCTTGAGTGCTCATGTCCCCCGGCGCTGGCCTGCGGCCAGCGCCTCCTCCTTGACTTCGCTCTCAAGGGCCTTGGCACCCGGCGCGCAACAGTGCGCGGTGGCCCCAGGAGCAAAGCGGGCATCCCGCGCAGCTGCAACAACGCCGAGCCCCGCCGTGGCCGGGAGGCCTTCGCGGGGAAGTAAAGGAGGAGGCATCCGCCGCCAGGCGGATGCCGGGGGACATGAGCCGCGAAGGCCTCCCGGCCGCGGCGGGGCCCTCCAGGTCACGACAAGGCGTAGCGAAAGAAGCAGACACTCCTCGTCGAAACCGTTCCCCCGGAGTCGGGAGATGAACTTTTTCGGGCCGAAGGTCGTGGCGGCGGAGTACCCAACGACCCCGCCGCACGAGTCCAAGCACTAAAGCTGGGAGCGGAGCGGGCGGACGAACTTCTCGGCCAGTTTTTCGCGCAGCGGCCGGCGCTCCCACATCTCGTGCGAATACTGCTTCGCATGCTCCAGGTCGGCCTCGAAGACTTCGGTCATGCGTGCGGCGAAGTCGCGGTTGTAGACGTTGAGGCTGGCCTCGTCGTTGAGGCGGAAGGAGCGGATGTCGAAGTTGGTGGAGCCGAGGGAGACCAGCTCCCCGTCCACGATCAGCAGCTTCACGTGCAGCATCGTGGGTTCGTACTCGTGGATCTCGATGCCCGTCTGGAGCAGCTCGCCCCAGGTGGCTTTGGATGACAGCCGCACCGTTTCCGAATCGATGTGCTCGCCGGGAAGCAGCACGCGCACGCGGACGCCGCGCTGGCGGGCGGCGATCAGCGCTTTGATGATCAGCTCGTCGGGAACGAAGTAGGACGCGGCGAGGTCGATCGAGCGGTCCGCCGCGGCGATCGCGCTCAGGTACATCAGGTGCATGCTCTCGCTGCCGCCGGCGGGAGAGGCGATGAACAGGTGCGCGGCCATGTCGCCGGCGGGCTCGAGCGGGGGGAAGTAGGCGGGGCCGTTGAGCAGGATGCCGGTGGTCTTGATCCAGTTGTCGTTGAACGCCGACTGCATCTGCGCCACCGCAGGGCCCTCGATGCGGAAATGGGCCTCGCGCCAGTGGTCCGGGTCCTGGGCGTGGCCCGTCCACTGGTCGGCGATGCCGACGCCGCCGGTGAAGCCCACGCGGCCGTCGATCACCAGCAGCTTGCGGTGGGTGCGGTTGTTCATGCGGCCGAGGTTGTACCAGTGCAACGGGCGGTAGCGCTCGACCAGAACGCCGGCATCCTTCATCGCCTGCAGCATCTCCTCGTCCATCTTGATGCTGCCCACCCAGTCGATCATCAGGTGCACCGCGACGCCCGCCCGTGCGCGCTCGGAGAGTGCGTCGGCGAAGCGCTGGCCGATGTCGCCGGACCAGTAGATATAGGTCTCGAAGGTGATCGTCTGCTGCGCCGACGCGATGGCCTCGAGCATCGCGGGGAAGATCTCGTCGCCGTTCTCGTAGTCGACAACGTGGTTGCCGGGCAGGATCGCCGGACCCAGCAGGACCGACATCTCGCGCCGGAACTGCGGGTCGGCGATCGCGTGCCGGTGCGCGATCTTGCGTTCGATCTTCTTCTCTGGCGTCGAGAAGTTCATCGCCAGCACCACGGCCAGCGCCGTGATGGCGACAGTCAGCACGATCGTCCACGCCATGCGCTTGCGGCTCCAGGTTCTTCGGCTCATCGGGATCCTCGGCGTCGGGGCGCCGGAGGCCGCACTCTCCCGCAATCGCATTCAGCAGCGTGTGAAGCCGGACCGGTCAGAACCAGTCGAGGACCGAGATTCCGAAGCCGACGTAGGTGGCCTTGTGGTCGTAGTCGAGCATGCTCTCGCCGTAGCCGCTGAACAGCTGCAGGTGGCCGTGCAGGTGGCTGCTGAGCGGGAAGCCCCAGTCGAACTGCAGGGCGCCGTGCGAGCGATCGCCGCTGCGCAGGGAGTGCCGCGCCATCAGCGCGAAGGTCTGGTCGCCGCGGGCGTGGACCAGGGTGACGTCGCCGCGGCCCAGATAGTCCTCGATGCCCGGGTTGTCGTCGTCGCTGCCGTCGGAGATGCGGATCCACGGCCGGAAAGTGATCGCCCAGTTTTCGCGGTCGAGGCCGACGTTGAACATCACCCGGTTCCAGCTGCGCGACAGCGGATCGCCGCGGCCGTTGGACTGGTGGTTGATGCCGACCGCGGCCATGCGCCCCTTCCACCCGCCGAGGCTGTAGCTGTTGCGGAACACCAGCAGCACTTCGGGTTCGTAGTTCGTCTCCCGGAATGGGCGCGAGTCCTCGGTGTTGTAGACCTGCCAGCGCGAGCTCTGCGTGTAGCCGAGCCAGATGTCGCCGTTGTCGCCGAACAGGTTCTCCACCGCCTTGGTCTTGAAGCTGAGCTGGAACTTGGTCTCGATGTCGTCCACGGCCGCCAGCTGCAGCTCCTGGCCGTCGGACGACGATGTCGGCGTGGAGTTCGGGCTGCTGGTCCAGAACGCCGGCAGCAGGTACACCGGTTTGTACGCACGCATGTTGAATGTGCCCAGCTTCGAGTCCCGCGCCAGCTCCCAGCGGCTGTCGAGCAGCGACCCGCGGCCGGCATTGGCCAGTGCGCGGCGCGGGTCGTCGTCGTGCGGGAACACGTCGCTGTGGGTATCGCCGCCGGGACGCCTGGCTTCGCGCACCTCGGCGCGGGCACGCGCGGCCGCGGCATCTGCGTCTTCAGGCGACGACCCGGCGCGCTGCATGGCGCGGTCATAACAGGCCAGGCGTTCGACCGCGGTTTCGATCGCGACGCAGGCCGCGGGCGAGGTGCGCGCACCGGCTTCGTCGACCGCTTGTGCCTGTGCAGCGAGCGGGAATGCGCAGAGCAGGGGCAACAGCAGCTGCGTCGTCTTGCCTGGATGCATTCCTGCGGCCCTCGTGATTGCGGATTTGCGAAGTCTAGCGGGTGGCGCGTCAACGCCGTCTCCGGCGCCCTCGCGACCCTGAAAGATGGTTCATCTCCCAATTCCGGGGAACCGGTTGAGACGAAGAGTGTCTGCTTCTTTCGCTATGCCTCGCCGCGGCCTGGAGGGCCCCGCCGCGGCCGGGAGGCCTTCGCGGCTCATGTCCCCCGGCATCCGCCTGGCGGCGGATGCCTCCTCCTTGACTTCCCCGCGAAGGCCTCCCGGCCACGGCGGGGCTCGGCTTCGGCTGCAGATGCGCGAGCCGGACTTTGCTCCTGCGCCACCGCGTACTGCTGCGCACCGGGGGACATGAGCACTCAAGGGCCTTGGCACCCGGCGCCCGCGCTCTATCAATGGCGCGCCATTTCCTCAGTTGGGAGAAGAACCTAAAAAATCCACGCCAGCACAAACAGCCCGATCATCGTGAACGCCAGCCCCAGTTTCAGCACCGTGCCGAACACGATCCCCATCCAGGTGCCGAAGCCCACGCGCGTCGCCTTGGCCACGTCGCGACCATGAAGAAGCTCACCCGCCAACGCACCGACGAAGGGGCCCGCGAACAGACCGATGGGTCCGAAGAAGATGCCGACGAAGGTGCCGATCACCGCGCCGGCGACTGCCTTGCCGCTGGCACCGACGCGCCGCGCGCCCAGGGCCGTGGCCCAGAAATCCACCACCAGCGAGAGAAGGGTCAGCAGCCCGAGGACCACCAGCACGGGGATGCCGATGTGCTCGAAATCGCCGGCCCACGCGCCCAGCACCATGCCGGCGAATACCAGCGGCAGCCCTGGTAGTGCCGGCAGGATGGTGCCGGCGATGCCGATGAGGACCAGCACCGCGGCCACGACGTAATAGAGGAGCTGCAGTTCCATTGCGCGAGTCTTCCACAGAAAGACGGCCCGCAGAGCGGGCCGTGAAGAGAGAGATGACTTGAAGGGGTGCGAGGGCTCAGCGGATCAAGGCGCGGCCGTTGGCTACGTTGACGTAGGATCCCTCGCGGATGCCGCCGAGGTCGTTCTGGGTGACGACCGTCATGCGACCGTTGTCCAGCCGCACATGGATGTCGTAGGTCGACTGTCCTTGCACTCGGTTCTGGATGGCGTTGCCGGCGACGGCGCCGCCCACGGCGCCCACTGCGGTGGCGGTATTGGCGCGGCCGTCGCTGTCGGTGTTGCGCTCGGCGATCTCGCGCGCGGCGACCGCGCCGACGATGCCGCCAATCACCGCACCGGTGGCGTTGGGCGTGTTCGAGGCGCGGCCGCGTTGTTCGATGCGGGTCACGACGCCACAGGTCTCGCAGTAGGCGCCCTGCGAACCGCCGTAGCCGCTGCCGTAGCCGCCGGAGGAGTAGCCCGGGGAGGTGCTGGCGCAGCCGACCAGGGCGGTGGCGGCGATCATCGCGGCGGCGCTCATCATGCGGATCTTCATGGCTTGGCTCCTGGCACGGCATGGGGAATGCCTCTCGCCGCCGACGTTAGGGCGTGGGGCGTGAACAGCCGATCAATCGAGCATGCCCAGCGGCGCCGTCGCGGCGCCGCGTGCAGGAAGTGTTCATGCGCTGGCGCCGGCAGGCGCGGCGCGCGGAGCTCAGCCCCTGAAGTCGGTGTGGCAGGCCTTGCAGTCCCCGCCGATGTCCTCGAGCGTGCTCTTGAGGCCGGCGCAGTTCATCGGTGGTGCCGTGAGCGCCTTGTCGAGCGTGGCGCGGAAGCTGCCGGTATGGCCGGCGAAGCGGGTGTTGTCGCGCAGGTCCGCGAAGGCCGGGTCCAGGTCGTTGCCAAAGGTGCGCAGCGCCTGCAGGTGGGGCAGCACGTCGGTGGCGGCGCAACGGTTGGCATCGAGCTTCTGGCGCAGTTGGGCGGTGTGGGCCGACATCAGCTGCATCGCCGCGGTCGGGTAATGGTCCTGCCAGCCCTTGCGGTTTTCCAGGGCGCGCAACAGCATCACCACCGTGATCACGCCGATCACCAGGCCCAGCAGGAACAGGAACAGGTAGCGCCCGGCGGCCGACGGTGGCTTGCGCGGCGGACGCGGTGCGGACGGATCAATCGGCGTGGCTTGCGGCTTCGGCGTCGACATGCTGTGGCTTCCGGTGAGGCGAAAGCGGGGATTGTAGGCGGCGCGACCGCTAAAATGGGCGGATGGACACGGCTTGGAACGAACGTTTCGCGGGCATCGACCGCCTTTATGGCCGCGGCGCGGTGGAGCGTTTCGCCGCCTGCCACGTCGCCGTGGTCGGGCTGGGCGGTGTGGGCTCCTGGGTTGCCGAGGCGCTGGCGCGCAGCGCGGTCGGCACGCTGACCCTGATCGATGCCGATGACCTCTGCGTGTCCAACACCAACCGCCAGCTGCCGGCGCTCGACGGCCATTACGGTCGCGCCAAGGTCGAGGCCATGGCCGAGCGCTGCCGCGCCATCAATCCGGCGATGGTGGTGCATGCCGTGCCCAGCTTCCTCACGCCGTCCAACCTGGGCGAGCTGCTCGATCGCGGCTACGACCTGGTGGTCGATGCCTGCGACAGCTTCCGCAGCAAGGTCGAGATGATCGCCTGGTGCCGGCGCCGCAAGCTGCCGCTGGTGGCGGTGGGTTCGGCCGGTGGTCGCGTCGATCCGACGCTGGTGCGCGTGCGCGACCTGTCGAAGACCGAGCATGACGCGATGCTGGCCCTGGTGCGAAAGAAGCTGCGCGGCGAGTTCAATTTCCCGAAGGGCGCCAAGCGCTACTTCGGCGTCCCCGCGGTGTACTCGCTGGAGAACGTACGCTACCCGCAGGCCGACGGCAGCGTCTGTGGCCTGCGTCCGCAGCTCGGCGGCGAGGACGGATTCAAGCTCGACTGCGGCGGTGGTCTGGGTGCGGCCACCCATATCACCGGCGCCTTCGCGTTCGCCGCCGCCGGCAAGACGCTGGAGATGCTGCTGGCGCGTGCGCCCGTTCGCGAGGCCTCGCCGGCCGGCGCCGATACGGGTTCCAGCGACTGATCGCGAAGGCGCGGTACGCAGTTCAAGCGGTGGTGGCGACCCGGTCGGGCAGGGCGAACAGGCGGCGCGCGTTGGCGGTCGTGGCCGCGGCGACCTCGGCGACAGGCATGTTGCGCAGCGAGGCGATCGTTTCGCAGACCACCGTCAGCCTTGCCGGTTCGTTGCGCTGGCCGCGGATGCCCGAATCGGGCTGGTCCGGCGCATCGGTTTCCAGCAGCAGGAATTCCAGCGGCATGGTCGCCGCCAGCGTGCGCAGGCGATTGGCGCGCTCGTAGGTCACCGGCCCGCCGAGGCCGACCAGGAAGCCCAGGTCCCACAGCGTTTCCGCCTGCTGCCGGCTGCCCGAGAAGCTGTGGACGACGCCGCGCAGGCCGCCGATGCGGCGGATCGCGGCGGTGGCCTGGTCCACGGCGCGCCGCGCATGGACGATCACGGGCAGGTCGGCGTCGCGCGCGATGCGCAGCTGGGTATCGAAGAACCGCGCCTGGGCGTCGGCGTCCAGGCCGTCGACGAAGAAGTCCAGCCCGCATTCGCCCACGGCCACCGGGCGCTCGCGCGCGATCCAGTCGCGCAGCTGCGCCAGGTGTTCCTCGCGGTGGTGCTCCAGGAAGGTCGGGTGCATGCCGTAGGCGGCGTACAGGCCGTCATCGGGGGACGCGGCCTCGCGCAGGGCCGGCCACTCGTCGGCGTGGGTGGCCGGCAGGACTTGCGCATGCACGCCCGCGGCGCGCGCACGCGCCACCACCTCGGCACGGTCATGCGCGAACTCGCCGGCATCGAGGTGGCAGTGCGAATCGACCAGCATGGCTCTCAGCCGCGATGGGCCTCGCCGTCGATCACCCGTTCGTCCGGCGGCGGCCCGGGCTTGCGCTTGCGCCGCGCGATCATCATCGCGCCGATGCCCAGCAGCAGCTCGTCGACGAAGGGCAGCGGGTCGGGCACGAACAGGTTGGCCACGAACAGCGCCGCGGCCACCAGGAACAGCTTCGGATAGCTCAGCCGGCCAAGCCAGCGGAGCAGGGGAGCGAGGATGGGATTGGGCACGGCCGGACTCCGTGAATCGCGTTGCCAGCACGCTATCACGCAGGGAATGGGGACGGGGTTCACGTTCCGCTCAGTCCCGCGGCCGCTGATCGGGGCGCGTTCAGGCGACAAGTGTTGGAATCGATTCCGCCCCCGATCCATTCCCAGCAATCAGGCGTTTCGCCCCGAGGAGCCTTCCATGAAAAACAACACGCTTGCCATCGCCCTTGCCTCGCTGCTGGTTGGAGGCGTCGCGGTCGCCGCGTTCCAGGGCAACCGCGACGACGCGCCGCGTACCGATGTCGCCATCGCCGGCAGTGACACGCTCGGCTTTGCCGACGATGCCGCAATTCCCGCCGACGGTCGCCTCGAGTACGCCAGCGTGCTGGCCATCGAGCCGATTACCGAGCGCGAGGCGCAGTACGCGACGGTGATCGGCAGCGAGGCCATCCGCGAGACCACCACCACCAGTGCGCCGCGCGAAGTCTGCAACGACGTCGTGGTGCAGGAGCGCCTGCCCGAGCGCGACGGCAACGTCGGCGGCACCGTGGCCGGCGCGGTCATCGGCGGCCTCGTCGGCAACCAGGTTGGCAGCGGCAGCGGCCGCAAGCTCGCCACCGTGGCGGGTGCGGTTGGCGGCGGGTTCGCCGGTCGCGAGGTCGACCGTCGCCACGTCGGCGGCCGCGTGGTCGAGCGCGTGGATCGCCAGTGCCACACCGTCCAGGACAGCTCGCAGTCCTCGCGCGTGGTCGCCTACAACGTGACCTACCGCAACCCGGACGGCACCACGGGGACCATGCGCACCGACGGCAAGCCCGGCAACCGCATCGCCCTGGGCGACGCCGAGGTCACGGTGGGCTACGACGTCACCTACAGCTATGACGGCGTCGAGCGCAGCATCCGCATGGACGAGCGCCCCGGCGACCGCCTCCCCGTCATCGACGGCCAGGTCGTCACCCAGGTCGCCGCGGTGGACGACGCCACCCAGCGCGGCTGATCGCGCGGTTCGCCGGCCTCTGGCCGGCAGGCGCCCTGCAGGCATCCCACGGCCGCCCCGGTTCCCCGGTGGCGGCCGTGGCCGTTCCGGGGCCTTGATGTTCGATGTTCGACCTGCCCGGAGGCATCCGGCGTCGCTACAATGCGGGGCTTCCCGCCCACCGGTAGCGCTTCCATGGCCCTGAACCCCTACGATCTCTACGACGTCCACTCCCTGCTCAGCGAGGAGGAGCGCGCGGTCCAGGATACGGTGGCGCGTTTCACCGACGAGCGCGTGCTGCCGATCATCGGCGAGTGCTTCGACGAAGGCCGCTTCCCCGCGGAACTGATCCCCGAGATCGCCGGCCTCGGCCTGCTCGGTGCGACCCTTCCGGCGGAATACGGCGGGTCCGAGCTCAACTACGTCAGCTACGGCCTGATCTGCCAGGAGCTCGAGCGCGGCGATTCCGGCCTGCGCAGCTTCGCCAGCGTGCAGTCCTCGCTGTGCATGTACCCGATCTTCGCCTACGGCACGGAAGAGCAGAAGCGGCGCTGGCTGCCGGACATGGCCGCGGGCAAGGTGATCGGCTGCTTCGGCCTGACCGAGGCGCACGGCGGCTCCGACCCGGCGAACATGAAGACGCATGCCAAGCGCGACGGCGACGACTGGATCCTCAACGGCTCCAAGATGTGGATCACCAACGGCAACCTGGCCGACATCGCCATCGTCTGGGCGCAGACCGACGACGGCATCCAGGGCTTCGTGGTCGAGAAGGACTTCGCCGGCTTCAAGGCGCAGGAGATCAAGCACAAGATGAGCCTGCGCGCTTCGGTGACCAGCGCACTGTTCTTCGACGGCGTGCGCGTGCCGGAGGCCAACCGGCTGCCGAACGTTAAGGGCCTGAAGGGTCCGCTGGGCTGCCTGACGCAGGCGCGCTACGGCATCACCTGGGGCCCGATCGGCGCGGCGATCGCCTGCCTGGACGAAGCCCTGGAGTATTCGAAGGAGCGCATCCTGTTCGGCCGCCCGGTGGCGGCGACCCAGAGCGCACAGATCAAGATGGCCGACTGGGCGCGCCGCATCACCGGCGCGCAGCTGCTGAGCCTGCAGCTCGGTCGCCTGAAGGACGCCGGCAAGATGCAGCCGACGCAGGTGTCGCTGGCGAAGTGGAACAACTGTCGCATGGCCATCGACATCGCCCGCGAGGCGCGCGACCTGCTCGGCGGCGCCGGCATCACCACCGAGCATTGTCCGATCCGCCACGCGCTGAACCTGGAATCGGTGATCACCTATGAAGGCACCGAAACCGTGCACCAGCTGGTGGTGGGCCGCGAGCTGACCGGCATCAACGCCTTCGGCGGCTGATACTCCACCGGCCGCGTGTGCGGCCCGCGTTTCACGAGATCGAGGTGCATCCCGATGTCCCTGGCCGGCCCCCGCATTGAAACCGAACGCCTGCTCCTGCGCCTGCCGGAGATCGGTGATTTCGAGCGCTTCGCCGAACTGCAGGCCGATGAAGAGGCGGCGCGGCACATCGGCGGCCACCAGCCGCGCACCGCGGCGTGGCGCAAGTTCCTGCAGCAGCCGGGTGCATGGATGCTGCAGGGCTTCGGCATGTTCTCGATCATCGACAGGGGCAGCGGCCGCTGGCTTGGCCAGGCGGGCCCATGGAAGCCCGAAGGCTGGCCGGGCAACGAGATCGGCTATTCGCTCCACCCCGACGCCTGGCACAAGGGGTATGTGAGCGAGGCCGTGCCGGCGACCATCGACTGGGCGCTGGCCAACCTTGGCTGGGACGACTTCATCCACTGCATCGCGCCGCAGAACACCGCCTCGCAGCGGGTCGCCCAAGGGCTGGGCTCGACCCTGCTCGGGCCTGGAAGGCTGCCGCCACCCTTTGAGGATGAGGCGGTCGACGTCTGGGGCCAGACGCGCGAACGCTGGCTGGCGCGCCGCCGGGAGCCGCAGGCGCCGTGCTGAGGTGTCGCGGCGTCGTCCACATCCCCCTTTCGACTTCCCGGTAGCCCGGTCGGAGCATCGCACCCGCATGGCAAGCACTACGGTTCCAACACCCATCCCCGCGCGGATGCGCGGCCTCAACCGCGCCGAGATCTGCGACGTCAATTTCAGCGAATTCATACGCGCATGGGACGGCGGTGGCGCCGGCCGCGCGCCGGCCGCCGACGACGCCATCCTGCCCGGCAGCGCGCTCGACGCCCGCGGCTTTCGCGAGCTGTTCGAGTCGCAGCTGATCAGCCGCCACCTCGATCTGATGGCACGCGTCCTGCGGGTGCAGAACAAGGTCTTCTACACCATCGGTTCCAGCGGCCACGAGGGCAACACGATGGTGGCGCGGCTGACGCGCCATACCGATCCGGCGTTCCTGCATTACCGTTCCGGTGGTTTCATGGCCGAGCGGTTCCGCAAGTTGCCCGGCATGGACCCGGTGATGGATTCCGCGCTGTCGTTCGCGGCCAGCAAGGACGACCCGGCCTCCGGCGGCCGCCACAAGGTCTGGGGCAGCAAGCCGCTGTGGGTGCTGCCGCAGACGTCCACCATCGCCTCGCACCTGCCCAAGGCCTTCGGCACCGCGGTCGCGATCGAGCAGGCGCGGCGCATCGGGCACCCGCTGCCCATCCCCGCCGACAGCATCGCCATCTGCTCCTTCGGCGATGCCTCGAGCAACCACGCCACCGCGCAGACCGCCTTCAACGTCGCCGCGTGGACCGCCTACCAGAAGCTGCCCGCCCCGGTGCTGTTCGTCTGCGAGGACAACGGCATCGGCATCTCGGTGAAGACGCCCGATGGCTGGATCGCGCGCAACTTCGCGCACCGCTCGGACCTGGACTACTTCGCGGCCGACGGCCTCGACCTCGCCAAGGGCTATGGCGACGTGCAGCGCGCGGTCGAACACTGCCGCCGCAGTCGCCGCCCGACCTTCCTGCACCTGCGCACCACCCGGATCATGGGACATGCCGGCACCGACTTCGAGATCGAATGGCGCTCGCTCGAAGAACTGTGCGCGGTCGAGGCCACCGATCCGCTGCTGCGTTCGGCGGCGATCGCGCTCGAGTCGGGACTGATGTCGAAGGACGACATCCTCGACCTGTACGAAGCCACGCGCGCCAGGTGCTTTGCCGCCGCCGAAGACGCCGACCGCCGCCCGCGGCTGGACAGCCTGGAAGACGTCATGGCGCCGCTGGCGCCGTACACGCCCGCCGCGGTGCAGGCCGAAGCCGCGCGCACCGACTACGCCGAGCGCCGCCTTGAAGTATTCGGCAGCGAAGCGAAGCTGCCGGAAAACCAGCCGCCCAGGCACCTCGCCATCCAGATCAACCAGGCCCTGCACGACCTGTTCGCGAAGTATCCCGAAGCGCTGCTGTTCGGCGAGGACGTAGCCCAGAAGGGCGGCGTATACACCGTCACCAAGGGGCTGCAGAAAGCCTTCGGCGCGCGCCGCGTGTTCAACACCCTGCTCGACGAGACCGTGATCCTCGGCCTGGCCCAGGGCTACGCCAACATGGGCCTGCTGCCGCTGCCGGAGATCCAGTACCTGGCCTATTTCCACAACGCCTGCGACCAGATCCGCGGCGAAGCGGCCAGCCTGCAGTTCTTCTCCAACGGGCAGTACCGCAACCCGATGGTGATGCGCATCGCATCGCTGGGCTACCAGCGCGGTTTCGGCGGCCACTTCCATAACGACAACTCGATCACCGCGCTGCGCGACATCCCGGGCCTCGTGGTCGGCTGCCCCAGCCGCGGCGACGACGCGGTCACGATGCTGCGCACCCTGATGGCGCTGGCGAAGGTCGACGGCCGCGTCTGCGCCTTCCTCGAGCCGATCGCGCTGTACATGGCCAAGGACCTGTACGAAGCGGGCGATGGCGGCTGGCAGACGACATTCCCGGCGCCAGGCGAAGCCATGCAGCTGGGCGAAGGCCGCGTCTACGGCGAAGGCCACGACGACCTGGTGGTGTTCACCTACGGCAACGGCGTGCCGATGAGCCTGCGCGCAGCGCGGGCCATCGAGGCGAAGCATGGCTGGAAGGTCCGCGTGCTCGACCTGCGCTGGCTGGTGCCGCTCAACGAGGACTTCATCCGCGCACAGGCGGCGGGCGCAAAGCACATCCTGGTCGTCGACGAAGGCCGCCGCAGCGCCGGCGTGGGCGAGGGCGTCATCACCGCCTTGACGGAAGGCGGTTTCGGCACGACGCCACTGCTTCGCGTGACCGGCGCCGACACCTTCACCCCGCTGGCTGGCGCAGCGTTCCTGGCGATTCCGTCGGAAGAAGAGATCGTGGCCGCCGCGGATCGTCTGGCCGCAAACTGAGGGCGCACCGCGGAGTGGCGGGCTGATGGTGCTCCGTGGGCGCCGCGGATCCGCACGCCCTCCGCACCCGGCGACCCACCAGCGCTAAAGCGCTTGCACCCTCACTTCGACCCGACGATTCGGAGCCAGGCAATCGATCAGCGCCTGGTTGCGTTCGCCTTCGCATGCAGCGACCGGCTCGACGCTGCCGCGACCGACGGCGGTGATCTGCCCGGCGGAAACTCCGGCGGCGACCAGGTAGTCGCGCACCGCGGCTGCCCGCTTGCGCGAGAGCTCGACGTTGGCCGCGTCCTTGCCGATGCGGTCGCTGTGGCCGATCACTCGGATGGCCTCGATGTCCGGGGTGGAGAGCACGCGCTCGGCGAGCGCATCGAGTTCGGCGCGCCCCGCGTCGCTCAGGTTGTCGACGCTGGCCTTGCCGAAGGCGAACAGCGCGTCGCCCGACAGCGTGTGGTTGAACGAGGCCGACGGTGGCGGGACCGATGCAGGTGCGGGTTCGGGTGCAGGTGCAGTGGCACAGGCCGCGACCAGGCAGGCGGCCGCGAACGCGGCCAGGATCGGCTTCGACTGGCGATACATTGGATTTCCCCTTGCGTTGCAGCGGCGCCTGGCCCGATGCCCGGCGTCCCCTCCGGATCCCCTGGGCCGAGCATAGCCAAGGAATGTGTCCGTGCTGCAACCGCGGTCGCGTTTTCGGGGTTCCATCGGCATCGGGCGGGACGCCCGCGATGGCCGAAGGGTCAGCGGGCCAGTCCGTCCAGGAGCGGCACGGGCGTCAGGGCTGCCTCCTCGATCCGTAGTGCGGGGGCGTCGTCCGCCCGCTCCAGGGGCAGGACGGCGAGTGCCAGGGCAGGGTGGGACCCGGACTCACCCGCGGCGGCGGCCCCGGCCACCACCGTGCCGATCGCACGCTCGCCCTCCATGACCTGGGTGCCGGACGCCGGCACGTCGTCGCAGCCGAACAGCGCCAGGCCGCGCTTGGCCTGGCCAAGGAAATGGGTGCGGGCGACGATCTCCTGCCCCGGATAGCAGCCCTTGCGCACGCTGTAGGCCTGCAGGCGGTCGAGCGACAGCTGCTGCGGGGTAAAGGCCTCAAGCGTCGCGCTTCCCGGCCGCGGAAGGCCGTGCGCGAGGTCGTACGCACGCCAGCGGGCGAGGGCGTCGGCATCGGTCGGGGCGGTGCAGCCGCTGCAGATACGCAGCGTGCGCGGCTGCCTGCCGTCGCCGAAGTCGAGTTCGACCCGGCCCTTCGCGTCGGTGGACGTGGTCGCGCCGGATGCCTCGGCGGGCGCCGCGAAGGATCCGCACACCGCGGCATCTTCAGGCACCCGCAGCTTCACCTTGCTGCGGAACACAAACCGTTCCAGGGCCGCCTTCAGCGCTGCGGCATCACCGTCGGGCAACAGCAGCCAGAGCGTTTCCGGTCCCACGCGCAGCAGTGCGAACAGCGCCTGCACGCGGCCCTTCGGCGACAGCCAGCCGCTCCACTGCCACTGGCCATCGGCGAGCGTGGCGAGGTCGCTCATGCACTGCGCCTGTGCGAAAGCGATCGCATCGCGACCCTCGAGCGCAAGCAGGGCGTGGTCGGAGAGGGCGAAAAACTGGGCCTTGTCGGCCGTTGGCTTGTCCAAACTGTGCTCCGGGACGTAAACTTCGGCTCGTGCCAGATCCCGCAATCATAGGCGAAACGCCGACCGACACGGCCCCGGAGACATCCCCGGCCAAACCGGTGACGCCACTGCCAGCGCCCGAATTCGGCGGGCGGGACGGTCCCGATCCGACGCGCTACGGCGACTGGGAGAAGAACGGACGCTGCATCGATTTCTGATGCACCCGCTGCGGTACGCAGCCAACACCTGTCAATGAAGCCAACGCGGCCCACGGCCGCCCAGCGAGAGATGCCTGCCGCGATGACCCACCCCAACCGCCCCCTGTCGCCACACCTCCAGGTGTACCGCTGGCAGATCACCATGCTCACGTCCATCCTGCACCGCGCCACGGGCATCGCCCTGGTCGTGGGCGCGTTCGGTCTCGCGTGGTGGCTGCTTGCCGTCGCCGCCGGCGGTGATGCCTATGCATCCGCCGCCGCCTGCCTGGCCTCGCCGCTGGGCAGGATCGCGCTCTTCGGCTTCTCGCTGGCGCTGGTCTACCACCTGCTCAACGGCATTCGCCACCTGCTGTGGGATGTCGGTTGGGGCTTCGAGATCCCCGAGCTCTACCGCTCCGGCTACATCGTGTTCGCGCTCACCGTGGTGTTCACCGCGCTGATCTGGTTCGTGGCACTGGGAGGTGCGGCATGAACGAAGCCAAGGCAAGTCCCGACTACCGCACGCCGCTGTCGCGCGCGCGCGGCCTGGGTTCGGCCAAGTCCGGCACCGGCCACTTCTGGTGGCAGCGCGTCACCGCCGTCGTGCTGGCGCTGCTGGTGCCGTGGCTGGTGGGCACGCTGGTGTCGCTGGTCGGCGCCGACCTCGGCCGCGTGTACGAGGTCTTCTCCCGCCCCTACAACGCCATCCTGATGACGCTGTTCGTGCTCGCCCTGTTCTGGCACGCCAAGCTCGGCATCCAGGTGGTGATCGAAGACTACGTCCACAACCGCACCGTCGAGATCACCCTCCTCGTGCTCAACATCCTCCTTTGCGTCCTCGGCGCGCTCGCGTCGCTGTATGCGATCGCCCGCATCGCGCTGCTGGCCTGAGAAGACGCCTGAAATGACCAACGCCTACAAGATCACCGAACACAACTACGACATGATCGTGGTGGGAGCCGGCGGCGCCGGCCTCCGCGCCACCTTCGGCCTCGCCCACAAGGGCCTGCGCACCGCCTGCATCACCAAGGTCTTCCCGACCCGCTCGCACACCGTTGCGGCGCAGGGCGGTATTTCCGCGGCGCTCGGCAACATGGGCGAGGACGACTGGCGCTTCCACTACTACGACACCATCAAGGGCTCCGACTGGCTGGGCGACCAGGACGCCATCCAGTACATGTGCCGCGAGGCCATCCCGGCGGTGATCGAGCTCGAGCACCAGGGCGTGCCGTTTTCACGCACCGAAGAGGGCAAGATCTACCAGCGTCCCTTCGGCGGCATGACCACGCACTACGGCAAGGGCACCGCGCAGCGCACCTGCGCCGCCGCCGACCGCACCGGCCACGCGATGCTGCACACGCTGTACCAGCAGTCGCTCGCGCACCAGGCCGAGTTCTTCATCGAATACTTCGCGCTCGACCTGATCATGGACGACGAGGGCGTCTGTCGCGGCGTGCTCGCCATCGACATGGCCGAGGGCACGCTGCACCTGTTCCGCGCCCAGGGCACGGTGCTGGCGACCGGCGGCTACGGCCGCGCCTACTTCTCCGCCACCTCCGCCCACACCTGCACCGGTGATGGCGGCGGCATGGCCCTGCGCGCCGGCCTGGGCCTGCAGGACATGGAGTTCGTGCAGTTCCATCCCACCGGCATCTACGGCGCCGGCTGCCTGATCACCGAGGGCGTGCGCGGCGAAGGCGGCATCCTGCGCAACGCGCAGGGCGAGCGCTTCATGGAGCGCTATGCGCCCAACGCCAAGGACCTCGCCTCGCGCGACGTCGTCAGCCGCTCGATGACCATCGAGATCCGGGAAGGCCGCGGCGTCGGCGAGCACAAGGACCACATCCACCTCGACCTGACCCACCTCGACCCCGCCGACATCCACGAGAAGCTCCCCGGCATCGCCGAGAGCGCGCGGATCTTCGCCGGCGTCGACGTCGAGAAGCAGCCGATCCCGGTCATCCCCACCGTGCACTACAACATGGGCGGCGTGCCGACCAACTACCACGGCGAAGTGGTGCAGCTGCGCGACGGCAACCCGGATTCCGTGGTTCCCGGCCTGTACGCCATCGGCGAGGCCGCCTGCGTATCGGTGCATGGTGCCAACCGCCTGGGCTCGAACTCGCTGCTGGACCTGGTGGTGTTCGGCCGCGCGGTGGCCAACCGCTGCGCCGAGACCATCAAGCCCGGCATGCCGCACAAGAAGCTCGCCGGCGATGCCTGCGATGCCTCGCTGTCCAACCTCGACAAGCTGCGCCACGCCAACGGCGACACGCCGACGGCGGTCATCCGCGACAACATGCAGCGCACCATGCAGGCCGACGCCGCGGTGTTCCGCACCGGCAGCACCCTGGCCGAGGGCGTCGAGAAGATCCGCGAGATCAACGCCTCCTTCGCCGACGTCAAGGTCAGCGACCGTTCGCTGGTCTGGAACTCGGACCTGATCGAGACCTTCGAGCTGCAGAACCTGCTGGGCCTGTCGCTGGCCACGATCGTCGCCGCCGAGAACCGCAAGGAGTCGCGCGGCGCCCACGCCCGCGAGGACTTCCCGGATCGCAACGACGCCGAATGGCAGAAGCACTCGCTGACCTGGGTCGACCCGGACGGCGGCACCCGCATCGACTACCGCCCGGTGCACATGTACACGCTCGACGACGAGGTCGAAGTCGTCCCACCCGTTGCGCGCGTCTACTAGGATCGATAAGCAGATGGCCGAATTCTCACTCCCCAGGAACTCCAAGGTCCACAAGGGCAGGCACTTCGCCGCGCCGGCGGGCTCGACCCGCGTGCGCGAGTTCAAGGTCTACCGCTGGAGCCCCGACGACAACGAGAACCCGCGCACCGACACCTACGAGGTCGACCTCGACAAGTGCGGTCCGATGGTTCTCGACGCGCTGATCAAGATCAAGAACGAGGTCGACCCCACGCTGACCTTCCGCCGGTCGTGCCGCGAGGGCATCTGCGGTTCGTGCGCGATGAATATCGACGGCACCAACACGCTGGCGTGCACCAAGGCCATCGAGGACTGCGGCAAGGGCGAAGTGCCGATCTACCCGCTGCCGCACATGGAGGTGGTCAAGGACCTGGTCCCGGACCTGACCCACTTCTACGCGCAGTACGCGTCGATCCAGCCCTGGATCCGCACCCAGAGCGCGCCGCCGCCGGACCGCGAGCGCCTGCAGTCGAAGGAAGACCGCGCCAAGCTCGACGGCCTGTACGAGTGCATCCTCTGCGCCTGCTGCAGCACCGCCTGCCCGAGCTACTGGTGGAACGGCGACCGCTACCTGGGCCCGGCGATCCTGCTCCAGGCCTACCGCTGGATCGTCGACTCGCGCGACGAGGACACCGGCGCGCGCCTGGACGATCTCGAGGATCCGTTCAAGCTCTACCGCTGCCACACCATCATGAACTGCACGCGGACCTGCCCGAAGGGACTGAACCCCGCCAAGGCGATCGGCGCGATCAAGCAGTTGATGCTGGAACGCCAGGTCTGACCCACACCGCGCCGGCACCCGCCGGCGCGATCGTTTCCGGGGAGAGAAAGTCGATGGCCAATCCGATCCTGTGGCCGGGCGTGGCGCTGGTTGCGCTGACGTTCGCGGTGGCGGTGCTGATGTACCGCCGGCGCGTGGGCACCATGAAGCGCGAGCGCATCCATCCGCAGTCGGTGGCGCTGTCGGCGCAGATCGCGCAGCGGCTCACCGATACCCGCGCCTCGGACAACTACCGCAACCTGTTCGAGCTGCCGGTGCTGTTCTACTTCGCCGTTGCGGTGGCGCTGGCCGCCCGGGTGCAGGACCCCTGGGTGCTGGGCCTGGCCTGGGGCTTCGTCGCGTTGCGCCTCGCGCACAGCGTGATCCAGTGCGGCTACAACAAGGTCATGCACCGCTTCCCGGTCTTCATCGCCGGGGTCCTGGTGCTCGCGCTGCTCTGGGTGCGCCTGGCCTGGTACCTCTTCATCGTATGAGCGTGCACGACGACGAGGCCGAGTTCCGCCGCCTGCGCTGGCGCTGCCGCCGCGGCATGCGCGAGCTCGACCAGCTGCTCGAGCGCTGGCTGGAGCGCGAATGGCGGGGTTCCCCGACGGCCGAACGCGACGCATTCCTGCGGCTGCTCGACAGCGAGGACGATAGGCTGTGGAAATGGTTCCTCGGCCACGACACCTCCGATGACGCCGGGCTCCAGGCCCTGGTCGAGCGCATCCGCGCCCTGCCGCATTGACTGGCGCCCCTCGCGCTGCCTGACGGCCGCGCTGCTGTCGCTGGCGCTCCTGGCCCCCATCGCGGTGCTGGCCAGCGAGCTGCCGGTCGCCGCGGCCTGGCTGCTGGCGGCGGCCGCCCTGGTGCAGGGCATGCACCTGGCGCTGCGCGAACGGCGTCGCGCCCCGCGCAGCCTGCTGTTCACCGCGGACGGCCGCCTGCTGGTCGACGATATCGAGGCGTCCGGCGTGCAGCTGCAGTGGCGCGGCCCGCTGGCCTTCCTCGCCTGGCACGACCCGGACGGCCGCCGCGACCGGCTCGTCTGGTGGCCGGACACCCTGCCGCCGCGCTGGCGGCGTGAACTGAGGCTGGCCGTCGACAGGTTGCCCGCTGCGCTCGCGGGGCCATCGGTGGCACCATAGCGGCCTTCGAGCCGGCGAGACCCGATGTTCAAACCACTCCCAGTCGCCATCGGCCTGCGCTACCTGCGCGCCAAGCGCCGCAACGGCTTCATCTCCTTCATCTCGCTGGCCTCCATCCTCGGCATCGCCATCGGCGTGACCGCGCTGATCACCACGCTGGCGGTGATGAGCGGCTTCCAGCGCGAGATCCGCGACCGCATGCTGCAGATGACGCAGCACGCCACGGTCAGCGCCCACGGCGAGCCGATGCAGAACTGGCAGCAGGCGATCGACGTCGCCGGTCGCGACCCGCGGGTGGCCGGCGCCGCCGCCTACATCGCCACCGAAGCGCTGCTGTCGGGCAAGCGCCGCGAGCCGGCCATGGTCCGCGGCATCGTGCCCGCCGACGAAGCCAAGGTGTCCATCCTCGGCGAGCGCATGGTCGAGGGCAGTCTCGATACGCTCAGCCCACGCAGCTACAACATGGTGCTTGGCCGCGAGCTGGCGCTGTGGCTGGGCGTGCGCGTGGGCGACAGCGTGGTCGCCACCACCGACTTCCAGGCCACGCCGATGGGCGCGGTGCCGCAGCTCAAGCGCTTCACCGTCAGCGGCATCTTCGAGGCCGGCTACCAGGAGTTCGACAGGGGCCTGGCGGTGGTCAACATCCAGGACCTGCAGCGCCTGCTGCGCATGGGCGAGGGCGTGACCGGCGTGCGCCTGCAGATGCACGACATGGACCAGGCCTACACCGTGGCGCGCGAGCTCGCGCTGGCGCTGGAGGGTCCGTACATGGTCAGCGACTGGACACGGGAGAACGCGCACCTGTTCCGGGCGCTGAAGCTCGAAAAGACCATGATCGCGATCCTGCTGTCGCTGATCATCGCCATGGGCGCGTTCAACCTGGTGTCCTCGCAGGTGATGCTGGTCACCGACAAGCAGTCCGACATCGCGATCCTGCGCACCCTGGGGCTGACGCCGCGGGGCGTGATGCAGGTGTTCATGGTGCAGGGCTCGTTGATCGGCCTGTTCGGCACCGTGCTTGGGGTGGTCGGCGGCCTTGTGCTGACGCTGAACCTGGAGCGCATCCTGCGCGTGATCGAAGCGGTGACCGGCGCCGAGCTGATGCCGGCCGACGTCTACTACATCACCGGGCTGCCGACCGAGCTCAGCGGCCAGGACATCGCCATCATCGCCGCGGTGGCGCTGGCCATGGCCTTCCTGGCCACCATCTACCCGGCGCGCCGCGCGGCGCGCACGGCCCCGGCGGAGGCGCTGCGCTATGAGTGAGCAGATCGCTGACGGCGAAGTCGGGCAGGTGACGGGGCGCGTACCCGACGAAGTCGTGGGTGCCGTGGGCCTGGGCAAGACCTATGCCGAAGGCGGGATGCGCACGCCGGTGTTCGACGGCCTGGACCTCAGCGTGCTGGCGGGCGAAACGGTCGCCATCCTCGGCGCATCGGGTGCGGGCAAGAGCACGCTGCTGCATCTTCTCGGCGGGCTGGATACGCCCACTGCGGGCGAGGTGTTCGTCGCCGGCCAGCGCATGGGCTCGCTGTCGGACGCCGAACGCGGCCGCCTGCGCAACCGCGCGCTGGGCTTCGTCTACCAGTTCCACCACCTGCTGCCCGAATTCACCGCGCTGGAGAACGTGATGCTGCCGGTGCTGCTGTCCGGCGCCGGCGTGCCGGACGCATCCAGGCGCGCGCGCAGCCTGCTGGAAAGCGTCGGCCTCGGCCATCGCCTCGAACACAAGCCCGGCGAACTGTCCGGCGGCGAACGCCAGCGCGCCGCCGTCGCCCGCGCACTGGTGAACCGCCCCGCCTGCGTGCTGGGCGACGAACCCACCGGCAACCTCGACGAGAAAACGGCCGCCACCGTGTTCGAACTGATGCTCGAGCTCAACCGCGCCGAGCGCACCAGCCTGGTGCTGGTCACGCATGACCGCCGCCTGGCCCGCCGCCTGGACCGCGTCCTCGAACTCCACGAAGGCAAGCTGCGCGAGATCGCCCCCGCCACCGCCTGACCCACCGAAAACATTCCCAAAACCGACCCTCTTCCCCCGCAAGCGGGGAAGGGGCGGAAATCCCTGACGGATCAATCGGGTCTGCGGCGATCCGTATTCTTGCGACGACGCAGCACGCTGGGCATCGTTCTCGCCCGGCAGTCGGCAATGACAGCAATGATCGCGGCGCCGCCGCTTGGAGTCGGGGCGGCAGCGGCCCTGGTGGCCGGAGCGCTCGCCTGCCTGCGGCTTCCCGCGCTGCCACCAGCAGCCTTGCTCGCGGTGCTCCTGCTCATCGGCCTCGCCGCATGGTGGCGTATCCGCGGTCGATGGCGATGGGCGGGTGCATTGCTCGCGGGCTTCGCGCTCTGCGGCCTGCACGCGGCGGCATCGCTGGGCGCGCAGCTGCCGGCGGCGCACGAACGTGGTGACTTCACCGTCACCGGCCGCGTGACCGGCCTGCCGGAGGTCGAAACGCGACGCACGCGCTTCCAGCTCCGCGTCGATGACGACCCGGCGCTGCCGGAGTTCCTGCGTGGCGCCAGGCTGCGCCTGTCCTGGTACGAAAACGAATGGTCGGATGAGCCCACGCGGCGCCATGAGCTCAAGCCCGGCGCGGAGTGGCGCCTGCAGCTGCGCCTGCGCGCGCCGCGCGGGCTGCGCAATCCCGGCAGCTTCGACAGCGAGCGCCACGCCATGGCCGCGCGCATTGCCGCCACCGGCTATGTGCGCGAACAGGCGGCGGCCGAACAGCTTCGGCCGCCGCGCGGCATCGATGCGTGGCGCGACGGCATCGCCACCCGCATCGGCGTGGCCGTGCCCGGCGAATCCTCGCGCTATGTGCGCGCGCTCGCCCTGGGCGATACCCGCGGCCTGGAAGACGCCGACTGGGAGCTCCTGCGCGCCACCGGCCTCACCCATCTGATCGCGATCTCGGGCTTCCACGTCGGCCTGGTGGCGGGCTTTTTCGCGCTGCTGGGCGCCGCGTTGTGGCGGCTGTTCCCGGCGCTGTGCATGCGCATCCCCCGGCCGCAGGCCGCCGCCGCTGCGGCCTTCCTCGGCGCGCTGGGCTATGCCGCCGTCGCCGGCTTCGCGCTGCCCACCGTGCGCACCGTGCTGATGATCGCGGTGTCCGTCGCCGCGCGGCTCTGGCGCCGTCCGCTGCGGATCTCCGAATCGCTCGCCCTGGCCGCCGTCGCCATCGTCCTGGTCGATCCCCTGGCGCTGCTGTCGGCGGGTTTCTGGCTCAGCTTCGGCGGCGTGGCCTGGCTGCTGTGGTGCCTGCCGCAGGCGGGCCGCCGGCCGCTGCGTGATTTCCTGTCCGCGCAGTGGGTCGCCACGCTGGGCCTGCTGCCGCTGAGCGCCATCCTCTTCGGCCAGGCGTCGCTGGCCGGCCCGCTGGCCAACCTGGTGGCGATTCCCTGGTGGAGCCTGCTCGTGGTGCCGCTGTCGCTGGTCGGCACCGCGCTGGACGGCCTGCATGCCGGCTGGGGCAGCGGTGCCTGGCGCCTGGCCGCCGCCGCCTTCGACCTGTCCTGGCCGCTGTTCGATCGCCTCGGCGGCAGCCCGCTGGCGCTGTGGTGGCTGCCCGAGCCGCCCTGGTTCGCGCTGCCGATGGCAATGCTGGCCGCGTTCTGGCTGCTGCTGCCGCGCGGCGTGCCCGGCAAGGCGCTGGCGCTGCTGCTGTGGCTGCCGCTGCTGTGGCCCGACCGCGGGCTGCCGCGGCCGGGCGAAGTCGAACTCGTCGTACTGGACGTGGGGCAGGGCAGCGCGCTGCTGCTGCGCACCGCCGGCCACGCCATGCTTTACGACATGGGGCCGGCCATCCGCGACGGCTACGACGCAGGCGAGCGCGCCGTGGTGCCGGCGCTGCATGCGCTGGGCGTGCGCCGGCTCGACATGCTGGTGCTCAGCCACGGCGATGCCGACCACGCCGGTGGCCTGGACGCCGTGCGCCGGCGCTTCCCGGCCAGGCGCCTGCTGGCGCCGGAAGGCGTCGATATCGAAGGCGCATCCGAGTGCATGGCCGGCAGCGGCTGGCAGCGCGACGGCGTCCGCTTCCGCTTCCTGCACCCGCCGCTGCATTTCCCCTACCTGGGCAACGAGTCCAGCTGCGTGCTGCGCATCGAGAGCGCACACGGGACGATCCTGCTCCCGGGCGACATCGGCGAGGCCATCGAGCAGCGCCTGGTGGGGCGCGGGCCCGAAGACCTGCCGGCGGATGTGGTGCTGGTGCCCCACCACGGTTCGCGGCATTCGTCGACGGCCGGATTCGTCGCCGCCACCTCGCCGCGGCTGGCGCTGGTGTCGGCGGGGCACGGGAACCGCTTCGGGCATCCGGATCCGCAGGTGGTGGCGCGCTGGCAGGCGGGCGGGGCGGAGGTGCTGGAGACCCCTGCGGGTGGGGCGGTCCGGGTGCGGCTGACCGAAGATGGGGTGGTCGCGGAGACGGAGCGGCTGCGGAGAGTGCGGTTCTGGGATTCGGGACGGTTCCGCTAGGTTGCCCCCATCCCCCGCGGGAATCCCGCACAGCGTTATCCTATGCACCCTGTTTCCCCCGGGCCCCCCGGCCCCAGGAGTCGATACGTGCTGGAACTGGTCAAGGCGGGCGGCTGGCCGATGCTGCCGCTGCTGCTGCTGTCGGCGGTGGCGCTGGCGATCATCGTCGAACGGTTCTGGACGCTGCGCCGCAGCCAGGTGCTGCCGCCGGACCTCGGTCGCGAAGTGCGCGACTGGGTCGGTCGAGGCGGCCAGCTGGATCCGTCGCATATCGAATCGCTGCGCGGCAACTCGCCGCTGGGCGCGCTGCTGGCGAGCGTGCTCGACATGCGCAACCACCCGCGCGAGGAAATGCGCGAGCGCGTCGAGGACGTCGGCCGCCACCTCGCGCACCGCATGGAGCGCTACCTCAACGCGCTCGGCACCATCGCCGGCGTCGGCCCGCTGCTGGGCCTGTTCGGCACCGTGGTCGGCATGATCCAGATGTTCCTCGGCATCATGGACGTCGGCATGGGCGAGATGAACGAGCTCGCCGGCGGCATCGGCAAGGCCCTGGTCTGCGCCGCCGCGGGCATGGTGGTGGCGGTGCCGGCGCTGATGTTCCACCGCTACTTCCGCGGCCGCATCGACGGCTACATCGTGCAGATGGAGCACGAGGCGATCGCGCTGATGGACGCGCTCGATCCGCGCAGCCGCCGCGGCGTCGCACATGCGGTCGGCCAGCCCGGCCAAGCCGGCCGCGCCGGGTTCTCCGCGGGCACCGCGCCGGCCGAGGCCTGAGCCCCGCATGCGCATCCGCGACCGTCGCGCCGAGGACATCCCCGAGATCAACCTCGTGCCGTTGATCGACGTGATCCTGGTGCTGATCATCTTCTTCGTGGTCACCACCACCTTCGACACCCGATCGACGCTGAAGCTCGAACTGCCGCGCGCCGACGCCCGTCCGGCCGACAGCGAGCAGCCCGCGCTGAGCGTGCTGGTCAACGCCGAGGGCCGCTACTTCATCGACGATCGCGAGGCCCTGCGCACCGACGTCGAAGCGATCAAGTCCACCATCCTCGAAGTCGCCGGCGGCGACCGCGAGCGCCCCGTGCTGCTGCGCGCCGACGCCCGCACCCCGCACCAGGCCGTGGTCACCGCGATGGACGCGCTCGGCCAGCTCGGCTTCCGCCGCATCTCGATCGCCACCGCGCCCGAAGCCGGCGCGCCGGTCGTCCAGGATCCCGCGCAATGAGTTCCAGCGACGCCCGCGACGCGGCTGCGGCGCGGAAGGCCGCCTCCGCAGCGCCCACGGCCGGTGCCGCTGCGGCTCCGGCAGCGCCCGCCGCGGCCGCGACCGAAGAGCCACCGCCGCCCAGCCCCTGGCAGACCTATCGCCGCCTGCTTGGCCACGCCGGCCGCTACTGGCCGCTGTTGGCCGTCGCCATGGTCGGCATGGTGATCGAGGCCGGCGCCGGTGCCGCCTTCGTCTGGCTGATGAAGCCGCTGACCAACGACGGCTTCGTCGACCCCAAGCCGGAGATGGCGGTGATCCTGCCGCTGGCGATCATCGCCCTGTTCCTGCTGCGCGGCGCCGCCACCTTCTGCACCGACTATGGCATCGCCCGCGCCGGCCGCAGCGTGGTGCGCGACCTGCGCGAACTGGTGCTGGGCAAGTACCTGCGCCTGCCCAGCAGCCGCTTCGATACCGAAGCCGTGCCGCAGATGGTCAGCCGCCTGAACTTCGACACCGAGCAGGTCACCCAGGCCAGCGCCGACGCGCTGAAGATGATCATCGCCGACGGCCTGACCATCGTCTTCCTGCTCGCGCTGATGCTCTACACCAGCGTCAAGGTGACGATGGCGATGATCCTGATCGCGCCGCTGATCGGCGTCCTGGTCTGGTACGTGGGCGGCCGCTACCGGCGCATCAGCCGCGGCATCCAGACCGGCATGGGCGATCTTGCGCACAGCGCCGAGCAGTCGCTGGCCGCGCAGCAGGACGTCAAGGTGCACGGCGCCCAGGGCTTCGAGCAGACGCGCTACTCCGCGCTGGCCAACCGCGTGCTGCGCCTGAACATGAAGGTCGAGGCCACGCGCGCGGCGTCGTCGGCGCTGGTGCAGGTACTCGCGGCGCTGGCGCTGGCCGCGATCGTCTGGGTGGCGATCCACGAGGCGCTCGAGGGGCGCCTGGATCCCGGCGAGTTCATGCAGCTGATGACCGCGATGATGGGCATCATTCCCTCCCTGCGGCGCATCACCAACGTGCAGAGCGTGATCGGCCGCGGCGTGGCCGCCGCCGAGCGCCTGTTCTCCATCCTCGACGATGTCGAGGAAGACGATCGCGGCCGCCATGCCGTCGAACGCGTGCGCGGCGAACTCGTGTTCGACGACGTCGGCCTGCGCTACCAGCGCGGCGATGGCAGCGCACTGCAGGAGGTCAGCTTCCGCGCCGCGCCCGGCACCGTCACCGCCATCGTCGGCCGCTCGGGCAGCGGCAAGACCAGCCTGGTGCGCCTGGTGCCGCGCTTCTACGAACCCAGCTCCGGCAGCATCACCCTCGACGGCGTGCCGCTGGCCGACTACCCGCTGGCCGACCTGCGCCGGCAGGTCGCGCTGGTCGGGCAGCGCGTGGCGCTGTTCGACGACACGGTTGCCGCCAACATCGCCTATGGCGTCGACGCCCCGCGCGAGTCCATCCGCGCCGCGGCGGAAGCGGCCAACGCCTGGGAATTCATCGAACGCCTGCCGCAGGGCCTGGATACGCCGATCGGCGAGAACGGCGCGCTGCTGTCCGGCGGCCAGCGCCAGCGCCTCGCCATCGCCCGCGCGATCCTGCGCGACGCGCCGATCCTGATCCTGGACGAAGCCACCGCCGCGCTCGACACCGAGTCCGAGCGCCTGGTGCAGGACGCGCTGCAGCGGCTGATGCCCGACCGCACCACGCTGGTGGTGGCGCATCGCCTGTCGACCATCGAACACGCCGACCAGGTGCTGGTCTTCGACCGCGGCCGCATGGTGGAGCAGGGCACCCATGCCGAGCTGCTGGCACAGGGCGGCCTGTATGCGCACCTGCACGCCATGCAGTTCCGCGAAGGCGGTGCCGCATGAGCAGACGCCAGGCCCCCCGTTGGTGGTACGAGACCGGCGCACGCGTGCCGCTGTGGGCGCGCGCCGTGTCGCGCCTTTACGCCGCGCTGGTCGCGCTGCGCGTGCGCCTGTATCGCATGGGCCTGCTGCGCAGCCGCAAGGCCGGCGCGCCGGTGGTGGTAGTCGGCAACCTGGTGGCCGGTGGCAGCGGCAAGACCCCGCTGACCATCGCCATCGTCGAACGCCTGCGCGCCGAGGGCTGGACGCCCGGCGTCGCCAGTCGCGGCTACGGACGCGCGGACGATTCAAAGGCGCTGTGGGTCGAATCCACCACGCCCGCCGCCCAGGGCGGCGACGAACCGGTGCTGATCGCCCGCCAGGCCGAAGCCAAGGTGCGCGTCGACCGCGACCGCGCCGCCGCCGCCCGCGCCCTGGCCGCCGCCGGCTGCGACATCGTGGTCTGCGACGACGGCCTGCAGCACTACGCCCTCGCGCGCGACGTCGAGATCGAAGTCATCGACGGCCGCCGCCGCCACGGCAACGGCCTGCCGCAGCCCGCCGGCCCGATGCGCGAGCCGGCCGGGCGCGGCGCCACCTGCGACTTCCGCGTGCTCAACGCCGGCAGCGATCCCGACATCGCCGCGGGCTTCGGCGAATGGCCGATGTGGCTGGCGCCGGGCGATGCCGTACCGCTGCTGGGCGGGCGCACGCTGCCGCTGTCGGCGTTTGCCGGGAAGCGGGTGCACGCGGTGGCGGGCATCGGCGATCCCGAACGCTTCTTCACCATGCTGCGCGCTTTGGACATCGCCGTGGTGCCGCATGCGTTCCCGGACCACCATGCCTATGTCGAGGACGACCTGCGCTTCGGCAGCGACCTGCCGGTGCTGATGACGGCCAAGGACGCGGTGAAGTGCGCCGCCTTCGTGACCGAGCGGCATTACGCCGTGCCGGTGCGGGCCGAGCTGCCCGAGGCGTTCTGGGTGGCGTTCCTGGCGAAGCTGCCCCCATCTGCCCTTCGGGCATCGTCCCCCGCGTAGCGGGGGAAGAGGGTGGGGGTGGCACAATCCCTGGATGACTGAACCTCCCTTCGTCGTCGCCATCCCCGCCCGCTATGCGGCTACCCGCCTCCCCGGCAAGCCCCTGTGCCTGCTCGCTGGTGAACCCCTCGTGCTCCACGTCGCCCGCCGCGCGCTTGCCGCGGGTGCCGAAGACGTGTGGGTGGCCGCCGATGACGCGCGCATCGCCGATGCCCTGGCCGGCAGCGGCGTCCGCATCGCCATGACCTCGCCCGACCACGCGTCGGGCAGCGATCGCCTCGCCGAGTGCGCCGCCATCGCCGGCTGGCCGGACGACACCGTGGTCGTGAACCTGCAGGGCGACGAGCCCTTCGCGCCTGCGGCGGGCATCCGCGCCGTGGCGGCCGCCCTGGTCGATTCCGGCGCCGACATGGCTACGCTCGCCACGCCGGTCGAAGACGCCGCCACGCTCGCCGATCCCAACGCCGTGAAGCTGGTGCGCGCCGCCAACGGCGACGCCCTGTATTTCAGCCGCGCCCCCATCCCCTGGCCGCGCGATGCCTGGGCCACCACCGAAGGCCGCGCCCTGCTGCCGCCGGGCACGCACTGGCTCCGGCACATCGGCATCTATGCCTACCGCGCCGGCTTCCTGAAGCGATTCGCGGCACTGCCGCCCACGCCGCTGGAACGCACGGAATCGCTGGAACAGCTGCGCGCCCTGGAGCACGGGCACCGGATCGCAGTGGCGCTGTCGCCGGAACCGTTCCCGCCCGGGGTGGACACGGCCGAAGATCTCGAGCGCGCCGAGCATCGCCTCGCCAATCGGCCGCCGGGCGAACAGGGCTGAATCCGGGAAAACCCTTTTCGCGCCGGAGTCCGCATGTATTATCGGGCTTCAGCACAATAACTAGGGGTGATGTGATGACGACGACGCGTATCCTGCTTTGCGCTTTCCTGGCGCTGATGCTCCCGGGTCTGGCCTTGGCGAACCAGCCGCGGGTCGACGTGGGCGCCGGCGCATTCGAGGAGCAGCGTGGCCAGGTCCAGGCCGACCTCGCGGATGGCGAGACGTATTCGGAGATCAGCCAGGCGGACCGGGCCGCCGTGATCGAGGCCCTTGGCAAGATGGAGTCCCTGCTGGGCGGTCGCCCGGTGAGCGCGCTGACCGAAGCGGAAAAGGTGCAGCTCATGAACGCGCAGTCGCTCGTGAACACCAGGCTCACCGCGGCCAGCGAGGACAGCCGCCTGGTATGCCGCCGCGAGGCGGCGGTCGGCAGCCGCCTGCAGCGCAGCCAGTGCCTGACTGTGGCGCAGCGACGCCGCCAGCGCGAAGAGTCCCAGGAAGCCATCAACGCCCACAACCGCGGATTCAAGCTCATCGGCGAGCCTTGACCCGGGACCCTGGCGACCAGCCGGTCGCCGGGCAGGCATAATCGGCGCATGGACGCCGCCGTGCTTGCTCCCGAATTCCCTCCCGGCCTGGAATGGTTGAACACCACCGAGCCGCTGCGCATGTCGCAGCTGCTCGGCCGCGTGACCGCGCTGGCCTTCGTCAATGCGGGTTCCGCCTGGTGCACCCAGACCCTGGTCGACCTCGGCCACCTGCGCAACCGCCACCCCGACCGCCTCAACGTGGTCGCGGTGAACGTGCCGCGCTTCGACCATGAGCGCGAATCGCGGCGGGTGGGCAAGCGCTTTGCCCGCAACAAGTTCGAATTCCCGATCGGCCACGATCCCGACTGGGCGCTCTGGCAGCACTACGGCATCGAGGCCTGGCCCACCGTGGTCCTGATCGACGCCGCCGGCCAGGTGCGCGACCGCTTCGTCGGTGACGGCCAGCTGCGCGAGATCGACACCGCGGTCAGCCGCCTGCAGGATGAAGCCACCCCGCGCTCGCTCAACGTCGAGCGCGTCGAAATGCGCCGCGGTGGCGAGCCGGCGCTGCCGCTGCGCTTCCCGATCGGCCTGGCACTGTCGGGCAACTATCTGTACGTCGCCGACAGCGGCCACCATCGCGTGCTCGAATGCGACCTCAGCGGCCGCGTGCTGCGCCAGTTCGGCAGCGGCGGCGCGGGCTTCATCGACGGCCCGATGGAACTCGCCGCGTTCAACCGCCCGCAGGGCCTTTGCATCGAACGCGACACGCTCTACATCGCCGACACCGGCAACCACGCCGTGCGCCGCATCCAGCTGCGCGGCGGCGACATCGAGACCGTGGTCGGCGCCGGCCGTCCCGGCACGCCGAACGAAGGCCCGGTGGTCGACCCGCGCATGGTCGCGCTCGACCAGCCGCGCGCGGTGTCGCTGGCCGCCGGCAATCTGTACATCGCCACCGCCGGCGACAACCGCGTCTGGCGCTTCGACCTCGGCGCCCCGGCGATGTCGCTGGTGGCCGGCTCCGGCGCGCTGGCGGTCGTCGACGGCCTCCGCGAGAAGGCGTCCTTTGCCGAGCCGTCCTCGCTGGCCTCGGTGCAGCAGGTGGTCTACGTCTGTGACGCCGCCGGCTCCGCCATCCGTTCGGCCAACGGGCGCAGCGGCCAGGTCACCACCGTCATCGGCCAGGACGCCTGGAAGCACGGCAACGCCGACGGCGCCCGCGGCGACGCGCGCCTGCAGCAGCCGCAGGCCATCGCGCTCGACCCCGGCGCGCCGGTGCTGTGGATCGCCGACAGCGGCAACGACTGCCTGCGCTCGCTGCGCCTGGGCGGCGGTGAACTGACCACGGTCGAATTGCCGCAGCGCCTGCACGCACCCTGCGGCATGGTCGTGGGCGGCGGCGCGGTGTGGATCGCCGACACCGATGCCCACGCCGTGCTCCGCTACGACATCGGGAACGGCAGCCTGAAGCACGTTCCCATCGGCGAATGACCGCGGCCGGCGATCCCGCCGCGCCCGCCCCGGCCGCCTTCGACGGCAAGGATTTCGTCCGCGGCCTGAGCACCGCGCCCGGCGTCTACCGCATGTACGCGGCCGACGACAGCGTGCTCTACGTCGGCAAGGCCGGCGCGCTGAAGAAGCGCGTGGCCAGCTACTTCAGCGCCAGCCCCAAGAGCGCCCGCATCATGTCGATGCTGGCCCAGGTCGCGCGCATGGAGGTCACTGTCACCCGCACCGAGGCCGAGGCGCTGCTGCTGGAAAACCAGCTGATCAAGTCGCTCAAGCCGCGCTACAACGTGCTGCTGCGGGACGACAAGAGCTATCCGCACCTGCTGATGACCCGCGAGGAATGGCCGCGCATCGCGCTGCACCGCGGCCCGCAGTCGGTGCCCGGCCGCTACTACGGCCCGTACTCCAGCGTGGTCGCCGTGCGCGAAACGCTGAACCTGCTGCACAAGCTGTTCAAGCTGCGCAGCTGCGAGGACAGCGTCTTCAAGAACCGCACGCGGCCCTGCCTGCAGTACCAGATCGGCCGCTGCAGCGCGCCCTGCGTGGGCCTGGTGGACGCCGACGAATACGCCGCCGCCGTGCGCCGCGTGCGCCTGTTCCTGGAAGGCCACAGCGACGAGCTGCTCGATGAGCTCGGCAACGCCATGGAAGCCGCCAGCGCTGGCCTCGAGTTCGAACAGGCCGCCCGCCTGCGCGACACCCTGGCCAGCCTGCGCAGCATGCAGGCCCGCCAGTACGTCGACGGCCACGCCGCCGACCTCGACGTGCTCGCCGTCGCCATGCAGGGCACCCACGCCTGCGTGCTGCTGCTGGCCTTCCGCGACGGCCGCAACTTCGGCACCCGCGCCTTCTATCCGAAGACCAACGGCGCCGAGGACCCGGCCGAAGTCCTGGCCGCCTTCGTCGCCCAGTACTACACCAGCCAGCAGCCCCCGCGCGAGATCGTGCTCGACCGCGTGATCGAAGACGTGCCGCTGCTGGAAGAGGCCTTCGCGCTCAACGCCGGCCACCGGGTCAACATCAAGACCAGCGTCCGCAGCGAGCGCGCAGGCTACCTGGATCTCGCGCGCCGCAACGCCGAGAACTCGCTGGCCACCATGCTCGGCAGCCAGGCCGCCCAGGCCGCCCGCGTCGAATCGCTGCGCGAACTGCTCGGCCAGGCCGAGCCCGCGAAGCGCATCGAATGCTTCGACATCAGCCACACCATGGGCGAGGCCACCGTGGCATCGCAGGTGGTGTTCGATGCCGACGGCCCCGTGCGCAGCCAGTACCGCCGCTACAACATCTCCGGCATCGAACCCGGCGACGACTACGCCGCCATGCACCAGGCGCTGATGCGCCGCTTCAAGCGCGCCGCCGGCAACGACGACGCCGTGCTGCCGGACCTGCTGCTGATCGATGGCGGGGCAGGGCAGGTGGCCCAGGCCCACGCCGTGCTCGACGAACTCGGTATCCCCGGCATCACCGTGATCGGCGTCGCCAAGGGCGAGGCGCGCAAGGCCGGCGACGAAACCCTGCTGCTGCCGGGCGTCGACGGACAGCCGGGCCGCGAACTCAAGCCCGGCGCCGCATCGCCCGGCCTGCAGCTGGTGCAGCAGGTGCGCGACGAAGCCCACCGCTTCGCCATCACCGGCCACCGCGGCCGCAGGCAGAAAGCGCGCAGCACCAGCCGGCTCGAGGACATCCCCGGCATCGGCCCGCGCCGGCGCGCCGCGCTGCTCAAGCATTTCGGTGGCCTGGGTGGCCTGCGCGCGGCCGGCGTCGAGGAAATCGCGCGCGTCGAAGGCGTCAGCGACGCGCTTGCCGAACGGATTTACGCCACACTGCACGGCCTGGACGCCCCCGCGCCGGGTGCAACGCGAACCCAGAAGGACCCATGAAGCTCACCCTTCCCACATGGCTCACCCTGCTGCGCATGCTGCTGATCCCGGTCATGGTGGCGACGTTCTACATGCCCTGGCAGTGGAGCAACTTCGCCACCGCCGCCGTCTTCGGCCTGGCCGCCCTGACCGACTGGCTGGACGGCTGGATCGCCCGCCGCTTCCAGATGTCCTCGGCCTTCGGCGCCTTCCTCGATCCCGTCGCCGACAAGCTGATGGTCGCCACCGCCCTGTTCCTGATCGTGCAGGGGCATCCCACGCCGTGGATGGCGTTCTGGGCGGCGGTGATCGTGGGCCGCGAGATCGCCGTCTCCGCGCTGCGCGAATGGATGGCCGAGCTCGGCCAGCGCGCTACCGTGAAGGTCGCCGCCATCGGCAAGTTCAAGACCGTGGTGCAGATGGTCGCCCTGCTGTGCCTGCTGTATGCCGTGACCCCCCAGAAGAACCCGCCGCGGCCCGAGCCCTGGCTGGGCGGCCCGATCTTCCACATCGGCGACTGGATGCTGGCCGTGGCCGCGCTGCTGACCCTCTGGTCCGCCTTCCTGTACCTGCGCGCGGCCTGGCCCACCCTGAAGGCAGGTGAACACCACTGACCGCGCCCGCACCCTCCTGCTCCCACAGGTATTGACAGACTTTTTCTTCCGCCTAAAATGACCGGCTCAACGCGGGAATAGCTCAGTTGGTAGAGCACGACCTTGCCAAGGTCGGGGTCGCGAGTTCGAGTCTCGTTTCCCGCTCCAGTTTTTGACAAGGCCCCGGAAACGGGGTCTTGTTGTGTCAGGCCCGGCAATTCGCCCGGCGCCAGTTTTACGTGGGCCTCATGGCAGAGTGGTCATGCAGCGGACTGCAAATCCGCGTACGCCGGTTCGATTCCGACTGAGGCCTCCAGCTCCGGGATGCACCCGACGGGACAATCCCGCGAGGTAGCCCCCATCTGCCCTTTGGGCATCTTCCCCCGCGGGCGGGGGAAGAGAGCCGCGGACTCGCCACGGCACAATGGTAAAGTCCGAGTTCGCCTCGGCTGCATATGGATTTCGCGGCTTTGCATGACCTCCGCTGCCATCTTCTGCCGGTCATCGACGACGCCGGCGTACCGGCGATCATTGCGGTGCTGCTGGGCGCCGCAGCCTTGACACCATCCTCGCGTGGCTTGCTGGGACAGTCCGCGCACGCGCGCGGCTTAGGCGTGACCGCGCTGGTGGCACTGGTTGCGGTGCTGGCGGGCGCTGCAGCGCAGACTAATGACAACCTTGCATAGGGACAACATCCGATGAACCAGTTTCCTTCACCGCAGCACACCCGCATCGCCGTGGTGGGCCTAGGTTACGTGGGTCTGCCACTGGCCGTGGAGTTCGGCAAGCAGTACGACACCGTGGGCTTCGACATCAACACCGCGCGGATCGATGACCTTTGCAGTGGCCGCGACAGCACCCGAGAAGTGGAGCCGGAGCTGCTGGCCGAAGCCACGCGCCTGACGTTCACCAGCGAGCCTGCCGGCATCGCCGCTTGCAACATCTACATCGTGACCGTGCCCACTCCGATCGACAGCGCTCGCCGCCCCGACCTGACCCCGCTCATCAAGGCCAGCGAAAGTTTGGGCGCGGTGCTGGCCAAGGGCGACACCGTGGTCTACGAAAGCACCGTGTATCCCGGCTGCACCGAGGAAGTGTGCGTGCCGATCCTAGAGAACGTGTCGGGACTGAAGTTCAACGAGGACTTCTTCGTTGGCTACAGCCCGGAGCGCATCAACCCTGGCGACAAGGAACATCGCGTCACGACCATCCTCAAGGTGACCTCGGGCTCCACGCCAGCGGTCGCGGACTTTGTCGACGGGCTCTACGCCAGCATCATCACCGCCGGCACCCACAAGGCCAGCAGCATCAAGGTGGCAGAGGCCGCCAAGGTGATCGAGAACACGCAGCGTGACCTCAACATCGCCTTGGTCAATGACTTGGCGATGCTGTTCAACAAGCTGGGTATCGATACGCTGGAAGTGCTGGAAGCGGCAGGCACCAAGTGGAACTTCCTGCCGTTCCGCCCGGGCCTCGTGGGCGGGCACTGCATCAGCGTTGATCCTTACTACCTGACGCACAAGGCGCAGGAAGTAGGGCATCACGCGGACGTGATTCTGGCAGGGCGTCGCACCAACGACGGCATGGGTGCGTACGTGGCGGGCGAAGTGATCCGGCTGATGGTGCGCAGTGGAATCAACCCGGTGCGCGCGCGGATCCTGATCCTGGGGCTGGCGTTCAAGGAGAACTGCCCGGACCTGCGGAATACACGTGTGGTGGACATTATTGGGGCGCTGCAGGGTTACAACGCGAGTGTGGATATTTGCGATCCGTGGGTGGATGTTGCTGAGGCCAAACACGAATATGGGTTGACGTTGTGCAAGCCGGACGAGGGTGAGTACGACGCCATCGTGCTGGCGGTTGGGCACGAGGAGTTCCGGAAGCTGGGTGCGGCGGGGATTCGCGCGCATGGCAAGCCAGGAGCGGTGCTGTATGACGTGAAGTATGTGTTGCCGCGAGAAGCGGTGGATGGGCGGCTCTGACCCTTGGATTCAACCGATCGATGCAACGACTTGTCGATATCGCCCGCCCGGTGTTTCGTAGCCTAGCGTCTTCCGGGGTCGGTCGTTTAATTTCCGCGCCACGGCATCGAGCTTAGCCTGCGAGACGCGGGACAGGCCGATACCCTTGGGGTAATTGCCGCAGCAACCTGATCTTGCCCCGGAACTTGCTGCGCCATTTGTAGAACGTCGCCGAACTGATGCCGTGCTCGCGGCACAGTTCCGGCACGGGCGTCCTAGCTTCGGCCTACTTGAGCATGACGATGATCTGGCTATCGGTAAAGCGGGACCTTTTCATGGACCCTCGGGAAAGGGTACGAGAAAATTCCACTTCTGGCGTCAGCTAACCTGTGGGGGGATTACCCCTGAATCTGCCCCTGGCGACAGATAGCGGTCGGAACGGCGGTACAGGGACCGTCCATGAGCGGACGGTCCCGGTCCGCGATCACTCAACGGTCAACAACGCCAGGCAGCGACAGATCGCCGCTCGCCACCTTGAACACATCGGCCACGCACACCAGCGGCGCATGCACGCTCTCGTTGACGCGCAGTGCCGCGGTCACGCCATCGAAGCTCTTCCCCTGGATCACGCCGATGTCGTCGAACGGCACGCGCACTTCCACGGTGTCGTTGTCGATGGCCGGCCACCATCCAGGGCTGTCGATGAGGATCGGCAGGCCGGGCCAGGTCTTGGGCAGTCGTGGCTTGGCGCCCTCCGGGATGTCGACGATCTTCAGTGCGTCCGATCCACAGACCGGGTCTGGCTGCAGCACCACCCAGTGCGAGTGCCAGACGCCGCCGTCGTTGGTCGGGTCGCCATCACCGTTCTCGTCGTACAGCGGGGTGTCGTCGAAGTCGGGGTGCGAGGTCACCGCGAACGCGAGGATGCCCGCGCGCGGCTCGAATCCCACCACCGCGGGATCCAGGCTGGTGGGCCAGACGTAGGAGAACACCGCGCTGCCGGCGAGGCGTCCGGTGCTGGTCGGGCGCGTGGCGCCCGCTTCGCCCGACACCGCCATGTGGAAGATCGCGATATTGCCCTCGGTGCTGATGCGGGTGTGGACGATGTCGTAGGGCGCCTGCACGCCGGCGGCGGGGGCGGACCTGATGCCGCCCTGGTGCGGCGCGTCGGGGCCGTGGGCCCAGGTGGCGGCGGGAAGGCTGGCCAGGGCCAGCGACAGCAGCGATGACTTGAGCAGCGTGTTCATGCGCGCCTCCTTGAGGCTGATCGGGTGTGGGGGCAGTGTGCGGCGCCAGCGTGTACTATCGGCCACATGACGGCCACGATAGATACCAATACGTCCAGAATGCAGCCTCCGGTCGCCATCGACCGGCTGTCCGGTGTGCTGGACCGGTTCCGGGTGCGGACCGAGCTGCACCACAGCGGCGAGCTGTGCGGGATCAGCCACTTCGATGCCGGCGAGGGATACGGCTATCTGCACGTGCTGCGCAGCGGGCAGTTGGATGTCCGCCATCCGGGCGCGCGGGATGTACCGCGATCGATGCACTTCGACGAGCCGACGCTCCTGTTCTATCCGCGCCCGCTGACCCATCAGTTCCACAATCCGCCGGTGGACGGGCCGGAGTTCACCTGTGCGCGCCTGTGCTTCGAGGGCGGGGCCGCGAACCCCCTCGCCCGCGCGCTGCCGCCGCTGATCGCGCTGCCGCTGGCGCGGGTGCCCGGACTGGGTGCCGCAATCGAGTTGCTGCTCGCGGAGACCGGCCAGGTGCGCTGCGGCCACCGCCTGCTCGCCGACCGGCTGTTCGAGGTGGTGCTGATCCAGCTGCTGCGCTGGCTGCTTGATCACCCGGCGGAGGCGGGGGTGAGTCCGGGCCTGATTACCGGCCTGTCCGATCCGCGCCTGGCGTGCGCACTGGTGGCGATGCACGAGGCGCCGGGCGAGTCCTGGACGCTGGAGCGCATGGCCCAGGTGGCCGGGATGTCGCGGACCGCTTACGTCAACCTCTTCCGCGAGCGCGTGGGCCAGACGCCCGCCGACTACCTCAACGACTGGCGCATCGCGCTGGCGCAGGGCCGGCTGCGGGCCGGGCAGCCGATGAAGCTGCTGGCGGAGCAGCTCGGCTACGCCAACCCTTCGGCGCTGTCACGCGCATTCAAGGCGAAGGTCGGCGTGTCGCCGCGGGCGTGGCTGGGCACGACAGGTGCCCGCGCGGATGCGTTTCGTATCCGCTCGTCCACGTCTTCGCCGGTATCGGGCGGGATTCCGGGCCCGCCCTGAGCGGCACGCTGGAATGTACGATCTGGCATTTAAGGTGGACTAAACGCACCCATGGGTACGTGGTTGCTCCATAGGATGGTCATCGAGCGCTCGACCGGGCGCCGCCACCACCCGACCCAGGAGACGTCCCATGTCCCGTATCCCGCTGGTAAACCCCGACGACACCACCCCCGACCGCAAGGCCACCCTCACCGACATCAACGCCGCGTTTGGCGCCACGCCGAACATGTTCAAGGCGGTCGCCAATTCTCCTGCAGCACTGCAGGGCATGTGGGGATTGTTCGGCGCGCTGGGCAAGGGCGTCATCCCCGCAAAGCTCGGCGAGCAAATCGCCGTCGCCGTCGCCGATCGCAACGCCTGCAGCTATTGCCTCGCCGCGCACACCGCACTGGGCCGCAAGGCCGGCGCGAGCGGTGACGAAATGACCGAGGCACAGGCGGGCCGTTCGGGCGACCCCCGGACTGCCGCTGCACTCGTCTTCGCCCTCAAGGTGGTCGACGGCCGCGGCCAGGTTGGAGACAGCGATGTGCAGGCCCTGCGCGACGCCGGCTTCAGCGACGAGGAGCTCATGGAGATCCTGGCCCACGTGGCGCTCAACCTGTTCACCAACTACGTCAACGTGGCGTTCGCGGTGCCGCTGGACTTCCCGGCCGTGAAGTTCCAGCGGGGAGTGGAAAGGGCACAGAGCCTGCCGACCGGATGAGCAATGGCGAGGGCGACCATGAAGTCGATCTTGCTCCAGCCCGCCGGGCAGCGTGGCGGCGGGCGAAGTCGACCGCCAGTTCGGCCAGGGTGACCGACTCGAATCGCTGCATGAGCAGCGCCTCGGCGTCCGCGAAGCGTTCATGACGCGGTGTGGGGTCTACGATCTCCGCAGTCCCTGTTACCAGACGAGATCGTCGGGCACCTTGAACTGTGCGTAGTAGGCGTCGTCTTCCGAACTTGCGGCGGCGGGTTCGGTGCCCGCTTGCTGCCCGTGGTCGAGCACGATCATGTCGGCATCGCGCTCGCGTACCTTGTCGCCGGCGGCGCGCGGCAGCAGTTCGTAGCGGTCGCCCAGGCGGGCGACCACCAGCGCGCCGGAGGACAGCATCCTGCGCAGTTCGTCGTTGACCAGCAGGGTGCGGATGGCGCCGTCGGCGGTGAAGCGGTATTCGCTTTCGCCCGAGCGCGGCACTTTCTTGTCCTGGATGATCTGCCGGGCCTGGGCGCGGAGTTCGGCGGTGCGGGCCTGGGCCTTCTGCTTGGCGGCCAGCGCGCGGTCTCGCTCGGCCTTTTCGGCGCGTGCGCGCTCGGCTTCCAGGGCGGTTTCGCTCGGCGCCTTGGGCTTCTTGCCGTGCCGCGCCTTGGCCTGCTCGCGCGCGACCTCGGACAGCTTGGATTTCTTGACCAGGCCGGCCTTCAACAGTTGTTCCTGGAGCGGGTTTCCCTTGGCCATGTCACGGATTCGCAGTGGGGTCTGGCGCCATCATAGCGGCCGGGTCCGGTGGGGGTGGATGCTGTTCCGGTATCGAAACGATCTGTGCCCCTGCATGCCATTTGCTTCAAGGGCGTGACCCTCATGTTGTGGGTCAGTGACAGGCGACAAGACCTGTCCCGCACACAAAACAGGAGTCACACGCAATGAACAAGACCAACATCCTGACCAGCTCCGTCCTTGCGCTCGCCCTGGGCGCGTTCGCCTTCGGCGCGCAGGCCGCCGAGCCCATCGGGTTCTATGCCGGCGCCGGCGTGGGCCAGTCGATGGTCGACGAGGGTGCGCTGGACGACGAGGACACCGGCTACCAGGTGTTCGGCGGCTACCAGTTCCATCCGAACTGGGGCGTTGAAGTGGCCTACACCGACTTCGGCGAGGTCGATGCGGCGGGTGGCCTGGCGAGTCTGGAGGCCGATACCGTGTCCGCGGTGATGGTGGGCACGCTGCCCTTCACCGACAGGTTCTCGGGTTACGCCAAGGCCGGCTTCCACAGCTGGGACGCCGACGCCCGTGCCGGGGGCCTGCGCGCGAGCGACGACGGCACCGACCCGACCTACGGCCTGGGCCTGCAGTACCGCTTCACCGACAACGTGGCCCTGCGCGGCGAGTACAGCCGCTTCGAGATGGACGACGTCGACGTCGACCTGGCGCAGGTGCAGGTGCGCTTCGACTTCTGATCCCGAGGGATCGTTGCGATGGAACAGGCCGGGAGGTTCCCGGCCTGTTTTTTTTGTGCGCGCTGCCGGGCGCGCGGTGCTTGCGATGCATTGGCCATCGCGCTTGAATCACTCGATGAAGCTTGTGTTGCCGCCAGGCTGGACCCCTCTGCCGCGCGAGTTCTATCGCCGGCATCCGACGCAGGTCGCGCCTGAACTCTTGAACAGGATCCTGGTGCGCGCCGACGGCCGCGCCGGCCGCATCGTGGAGGTCGAGGCCTACGCCGGCAGCGAGGATCCAGCGGCGCATTCCTTCCGCGGCAAGACGGCGCGCAACGCGACGATGTTCGGCGAGCCGGGCCATCTGTACGTCTACTTCACCTACGGCATGCACTGGGGCAGCAATGCGGTCTGCGGCGAGGTGGGCGAGGGCACGGGCGTGCTGCTGCGCGCGATGGAGCCGCTGCGGGGGCTGGACGTGATGCGGCCGCTGCGGCCGGCCGCGCGGCGCGACCGCGACCTGGCCAACGGACCGGGAAAGCTGTCGCAGGCGATGGGCATCACCGGCGAGTTCGATGGCGCCGACCTGGTCACCGCCGACCGCGGCATCGCCATCGTGTCCGACGGCACGCCGCCACCTGGGGTACCTGTGGTGGGGCCGAGGATCGGCATCACGCGCGCGGTCGAGCTGCCCTGGCGCTGGCACGTGCCGGGGCATGTGCACGTGTCCGGGCCGCGCCGCCCGAAGCGGGGCGGCAGCAGCTAGGTTTCCGCCCAGCGCGCGAGGTTCTGCTTGATGCGGTCGATGCCGGCCCATGGATCCTTGCGCCGGCGCTTGAGCGTGGCGGGGACGTCGCGGATGGTGAAGGCGTCGGCGCGCTTGAGCTTGCCCAGGCTTTCCCAGGTGATGGGCATCGCCACCGGTGCGCGGTCGCGCGCGCGCAGCGAGTACGAGGCCACCGCGGTGGCGCCGCGGCCGTTGCGCAGGTAGTCGATGAAGATGCGCCTGTTGCGGCGGCTCTTGGTGGCGGTGGCCACGAAGCGGTCGGGCTCGGTGTTCGCGAGCGTGTCGGCGAAGCCGTGCGCGAAGCGCCTGGTCAGGTCCCAGTCGCAGCCCGGGTTGAGCGGCACCACGACGTGCAGGCCCTTGCCGCCGGTGACGCGCAGGAAGGACTGCAGCTCCATCTGCGTGAGCAGCTTGCGGATGTCGCGGGCGGCCTGCTTCACCTCGGCGAAGGGGACGTCGGGGCCGGGGTCGAGGTCGAACACGACGCGATCGGCGATGTCGGGCTTGGCGGCGTGCGAGCCCCAGGGGTGGAACTCGAGGCTGTTGAACTGCACGAGTTCGAGCAGGCTGGCTTCGTCTTCCACCACCAGGTACTCGCCGCTGCCGCCGCTTTCCTCCTTCAGCCGCACCGAGGACACGAGCTCCAGGCCGGCGGTGTGGTGCTTCTGGAAGAAGCAGGCCTTGGCCGTGCCCGAGGGGCAGCGGATGATCGAGAGCGGGCGGCCGATGATTTCCGGCAGCAGGTGGTCCATGACCGCGCTGCAGTAGTCGAAGACGTCCTGTTTGGTGGCGCGGATGTCGGGGAAGAGGATCTTGGTGGGGCTGGAGAGCCTGGGGGGTTCGCGCCTGCTGCGGGTGGTCTTCGCGGCGGTTTTCGCGGCGGGCTTGGGCTTCGACTTGGCAGGCATTTTGGCAGGACCGGTTGCGGGGGCGGCGTCGCTGTCGGCAAGGTCTGCAATGTCCTTGTCGCGGCGCACGCTTTTGAGGGAAGGCTGGCGCAGGAGCTGCTGCCGCCCGATGCCGCGGTAGAACACTTCCACCACGAAGCGCGGGGCGAACCAGGTGGCGCTGCGCAGGTCGGTATCCATCGCCGGTACGTGGACGGTGGGCGTCTTGCGTCCTTTCTTGCCGAGCATCGTCGTGACCTCGGCCATCAGTGCGTCGTTGAAGCCGCTGCCCACGCGCCCGGCGTAAAGCCAGCCGTGTTCGGGATCGGGCCTGGCCAGCAGCAGCGAGCCGAAGCCGGTGCGGCTGCCCTTGGGCGCGGTGTAGCCGACGACGGCGAATTCGTCGCTGGCCAGCAGCTTGGTCTTGCGCCAGTCGTCGCTGCGGCCGCCGTGGTAAGGGCGGTCCAGTCGCTTGGAGATGATGCCTTCGAAATGGGTGTCGCTGGCCAGCTTGAACGCGGCGTCTCCGTCGCTTTCGATATGGGAGCTGTAGGCGAGGTGGCCGGGCACGCCTTCCAGCAGCGCCTGCAGCAGCGCCTTGCGCTCGATCAGGGGCGCGGCGGCCACGTCGACGCCATCGATATGCAGCAGGTCGAACAGCGCCAGCGCCAGCGTGCCCTGGCGCTCGCCCGATAGCGTGGCCTGCAGCAGGTTGAAGTCCTCCTTGCTGCCGCGGCCGGCGATGAGTTCGCCGTCCAGGGCGCCTGACTCCAGGCGCAGGCCGGCGATCGCGTCGCGGATCTCGGGGATCCGGTCGGTCCACTCCAGCGCGTTGCGCGACCACAGCCGCACCCGGCCGTCGGCGATGGTGGCAAGGATCCGGTAGCCGTCCCACTTCAGTTCGTGCAGCCACTGCTCGCCCTTGGGCGGGGACTCGCCGAGTTTGGCCAGCTGCGCTTCGAAGGGGCCGGTCGGCGCCTTGCCGCGCTTCGCGCCGCTCAGGGCGAGTGCCTTCTTCGCCCAGTCCTTGCGGCGGCGCGTGGGCAGGGGCGCGGCGACGTCGGCCAGCAGGTCGTCGGCCTCGAGCGTGCCGGCGTAGGCGTCCCTGTCCTTGAACAGCAGCCACTGCGGCTGGCGCGCGGGCTTGCCGGAGCGCACCAGGTGCCAGCTGCCCCTGAGCCTGTCGCCGAAGAGTTCGAAGCGCAGGTGCCCCTTGGCCAGCTGCGCCTCGGCATCGCCATCGGTGGACCAGACGCCGTGGTCGAAGCGCGCGACGTGGCCGCCGCCGTATTCGCCCTTGGGGATCTCGCCCTCGAAGTCGGCGTAGTCGAGCGGATGGTCTTCGACTTCGATCGCCATCCGCTTCACCGAAGGGTCGTAGCTGGGGCCTTTGGGCACGGCCCAGCTCTTGAGGGCGTCGCCGATCTGGAGGCGGAAGTCGTAGTGGCGGCTGCTGGCGTGGTGCAGCTGCACCACGAAGATCGCGCGCCGGCCGCGCGGCAGCGACTTGCCGGGCTCCGGCTCGCGGGTGCGGTCGAAGCTGCGCTTGCGCCGGTAGTCGACCAGGCTCATGCGCGCCACCTTGTCGCGGCCGCCGTGGTGCGGCCGTGATCGAGGGGTACGCGCGGTATCATTTCGCTTTACCCCGGAGTCTTGCGCATGAAAGTCCTCGTCACCGGCACCGCTGGCTTCATCGGCAGCCATGTCGCACTCAAGCTGCTGGCGCGCGGGGACGAGGTGATCGGCTTCGACAGCCTCAACGACTACTACGACGTCAACCTGAAGAAGGCGCGGCTGGCGCGCTTCATGGACCATCCGCGCTACATGCACGTGCAGGGCGACCTGTCCGACCGCGCGGCGGTGGAAGAGGTCTTCGCGAAGCACCGGCCCGACCGGGTGGTGCACCTGGCGGCGCAGGCGGGCGTGCGCTACGCGGCGGAGAACCCGCACGTCTATGTGTCGAGCAACGTCACCGGCACGCTCCACATCCTGGAAGGTTGCCGCCACCACGGCGTGCAGCACCTGGTGTTCGCGTCGACGAGTTCGGTGTACGGGGCCAACCTGGCGATGCCGTTCAACGAGCACCAGGGCACCGAGCATCCGCTGACACTGTATGCGGCCACGAAAAAGGCCAACGAGATGATGGCGCACAGCTATGCGCACCTCTATGGCATCCCGTGCACGGGTCTGCGCTTCTTCACCGTGTACGGGCCCTGGGGCCGGCCGGACATGGCGCTGTTCCTGTTCACGAAGGCGATCCTGGCCGGCGAGCCGATCAAGGTCTTCAACCACGGCCACCACCGCCGCAGCTTCACCTATGTCGACGACATCGTTGAAGGCGTGGTGCGTGCGCTCGATCGCGTGCCGGCGGCGGATCCGGCGTGGAAGGGCGAGTCGCCCGATCCGGGCTTCAGCGGCGTGGCGCCGTACCGGATCTACAACATCGGCAACGAGCAGCCGGTGGAGCTGCTGCGCTACATCGAAGTGTTGGAGCAGTGCCTGGGCAAGAAGGCGGTGGTGGAGCTGCTGCCTTTGCAGGCTGGCGACGTGCCCGATACCGAGGCCGACGTGTCGGCGCTGGTGGCGGACGTGGGCTACCGGCCGACGGTGGGGGTGGAGGAGGGCGTGGCGAACTTCGTGCGCTGGTACCGGGAGTACCACTGAGCGGGGGCTACTGCTCGCTTTCGGCGGCGATGTTCTGCTTCGTGCGGTACAGGCGCAAGCTGTGCAGCAGCTCGCGTTGCTGTCGGCCAAGCTTGCGCGACTGACCTCCAGGGCCTCGATGGCGCGCTGGCTCGTTCATGCTGCGGTCGGGCATGGTGAACATGCCCTGCATCCCGGCCGCCACAAGCTTGTTGCGGTCGCCCTTGATGCGGGTATCGGTGGCAAGGGGTTATCACGAGCCTCTATGCTTGCTGCGGTGCAGCAGGTCTGTAAGAAGAGTATCTTGCCGTTGCCTTCACGCGTTCCTCTGAGTGCGGCGGATGGCATGATGGATTAGGTGCTGGAGATGGGACTGGGCCAGCGTTGCTTGCCGCGGGGGCGGCCTGGTAGCACCGTGGACAATGTTGCATCCTCTAAACCCCGCAGCGAGTCCCTGCGGACGCCGAAGAGCGCGCGCTTACGCGACGTCGCCTGAGTGTCCGAACAGGGCCTGCAGGCCCCGACACACATGCCCGGGTGGCGGAAACGGTAGACGCAGGGGACTTAAACTCCCTGGGCCATACGGCCACTGTGGGTTCGAATCCCACCCCGGGCACCACGTTTGCACCCCCGTTCGCAATCGCACTCAGCGCCGCGGCCGTTGCGGCCGGCTTCGTGCGTTTGACCGGAATGCGTGCCTGCGACCCAGGTCCGCACCACCGGCCCGGGTGGCGAAACCAGGTATACGCAGGAGACTTAAAATCTTCCGGCCGCGAGGTCATGTGGGTTCGATTCCCACCCCGGGCACCACAACGGGACAGTTGTCCGCTCTCATGCGAGAGGCGGTGCGCGCGGGCCATGGGTCGGGTGGGGCGGCCATTCCGCCGCGGCGTGTGTGTGATCATTGGCCAGGCGCCGCCGGGGCGCGCGACTTCCGCCGTGATCGATGACCTACCGCTATCTCGCCTGGTTTGCCTGCATCGTCGCCACCCTCGTCGGCATCGTGCTGGCGCTTGCGGCGTCGTCGAACTGGTGGTGGCTGGTGGCCGTCGCCGGGTCGCTGGCGCTGCTTGGGCTGGCGGACGTGATGCAGCGCAGGAGCACGCTGCGGCAGCTGTATCCGGTGCTGGCCCACTTCCGTTACGGGCTGGAGTCGGTGGGGCCGGAGATCCGCCAGTACTTCCTCGAGCGCGACACGGAGGAGGTGCCGTTCTCGCGCGAGCAGCGGGCGCTGGTCTACCAGCGGGCCAAGCGGGTGCAGGACACGGTGCCGTTCGGGACGATCCACGATGTCTACGGCAAGGACTACGAGTGGATCAACCATTCGCTGGTGCCCACGCACCTGGCCGACCATGACTTCCGGGTCCGCGTGGGCGAGGAGGGCAGTGCGCCCTACGAGGCCAGCGTGTTCAACATTTCGGCGATGAGCTTCGGGTCGCTGTCGGCCAACGCCGTCCGTGCGCTCAACCTGGGCGCGAAGCGCGGGGGTTTCTACCACGACACCGGGGAGGGTTCGATCTCCAGCTATCACCGTGAGCATGGTGGTGACCTGGTGTGGGAGATCGGTTCGGGCTACTTCGGTTGCCGGGACGCGGACGGGCGCTTCGATCCGGAGCGCTTCGCGGCCAATGCCGCCGATCCGCAGGTGAAGATGATCGAGATCAAGCTGTCGCAGGGCGCGAAGCCCGGCCACGGCGGGCTGCTGCCTGCGGCCAAGGTGACGCCGGAGATCGCGCTGGCGCGCGGGGTGCCGGTGGGCGTGGACTGCGTGTCGCCGGCGCAGCATTCGGCCTTCGGGTCGCCGATCGGGCTGCTGGAGTTCGTGGCCGGGCTGCGCGAGCTGGCCGGCGGCAAGCCGGTGGGCTTCAAGCTGGCGATCGGCCATCCGTGGGAATGGTTCGCGGTCGCCAAGGCCATGCGCGAGACCGGGATCCTGCCGGACTTCATCGTGGTCGACGGCGCCGAGGGCGGGACGGGCGCGTCGCCGATGGAGTTCATGAATCACATCGGCGTGCCGATGAACGAGGCGCTGATGCTGGTGCACAACACGCTGGTGGGCGTGGACCTGCGCGACCGCGTGCGCGTGGCCGCGGCGGGCAAGATCACCAGCGCGTTCGACATCGCGCGCACGCTGGCCATGGGCGCCGATTTCTGCAACGCCGGACGCGCCTTCATGTTCTCGCTGGGCTGCATCCAGGCGCGCAGCTGCCACAACGACCTGTGTCCGACCGGCATCGCTTCCCAGGATCCGCGGCGCTGGAAGCACCTGGACGTGGCGGACAAGGCCGACCGCGTCGCCTCCTACCACCGCAACACGATGTTGGCGCTGCGCGACCTGTTGTGCGCGGCGGGGCTGTCGTCACCGGCCGAGCTTGGCCCGGAGCACATCGTGCGCCGGGTGTCGGAAATGCACGTGTCGTCGCTGGCCAACGTCTATCAGTTCCTGCAGCCGGGCGAACTGCTGTCGAGCATCCCCGAGCGGCACGCGGTGTTCAAGAATTTCTGGGCGATCGCGCGGCCCGACACCTTCGCGCCGCCGGCGCGGGTGCTGGAAATGCGTACGTCGAAGTCGAACTGAGGCCGGTGCGGGCGCGGAGCCAGGCGCGCGTCACGTCTCCGGCACGCCGCCCACGTCAGGCACGCCGCCATCAAGCCGGTTGACGATCGCCGTCGCCGTCAGGTCCGCGCTGACATTGCCGACGGTCGAGAACATGTCGGGAATATTGTCCACCGCCAGCAGCAGCCCCAGCGGCTCCACCGGCAGCCCCATGGCCTGGGTCACCGGCAGGTTGTTGGTCATGAAGCTGACCTGGCCGGGCAGGCCCACCGAACCCATGCTGATCAGCGCCGAGAGCACGATGGCGGTCGCGATCAGCACGCCGCCGAGCTCGATGCCGTACATCCACGAGATGAAGCTGACCACGCCGATGTACTGCACGGGACTGGTGATGCGGAACAGCGACACCGCCATCGGCAGCACCAGCGCGGTGACGTGCAGCGGGTAGCCCAGGCGCGTGCGCGCGCAGTCGATCATCGCCGGCAGCGAGGCCAGCGACGACTGCGTGCTGCCGGCGATCACCTGCGCCGGGAAGATGCCGACCATGAAGCGGCGCACCGGTTCCCTCGCGGCCACGCGCGCGACGCCGTAGAGCATCACGGTCACCATGATGTAGAGCGTGCACAGCAGCAGCACGTACCAGCCCAGCGCGCCCAGCACGGCCAGGCCCACGCGCGCGCACACCGCCAGCACCAGGGCGAACACGCCCAGCGGCGCCGCCCACAGCACCCAGCGCACGACCTGGATCATGGTGTCGGCAATGGCCTGCACGAGCTCCAGCAGCCGTGCGCGACGTTCGGCATCGATGCGCGTGGCGGCGAAGCCGAAGAACAGCGAAAACACCACCAGCGGCAGCATGGCGTTCGCCGCGGCCGCGGCCAGGGCGTTGCTGGGGATGACGGTGGTGATCCATTCGCCGAACGAGGGCGCGCGGCCGATGACGGTGGCGTCGGCGCCGATGGCCAGGCGGAAGCCGTCGACCAGGGCCTGGTCGCGCGGCACCAGCGACAGCAGCCCGGGCGCCATGAAGGCAGTGAAGGTGCCCGAGGCGATCAGCAGCACGGCGAACACGGCCATCGCCCGGCGCGCGGTGCGGCCCGAGGCCGCGGCGTCGGTGGCGGCGTTGACGCCCAGCACCACCAGCGCCGCCACCAGCGGCACCACGGTCATCTGCAGGGCGTTGAGCCACAGGCGACCGATGGGCTGGACGAGGTCGGCGGTGCGGGCGCCGAGCGCCGGATCGTTGTAGGAGAGAGCGAGGCCGACGATGGCTCCGAGCGCGAGGGCGATCAGGACGCGCGCGGCGTTGGAGATGCGCGGCACCGTCATCGGCTCCGGCTTGCGCAGGCGTAACGTTGATGTCGGCTCATGCCGCCATCATCACTCGATCGGCGCTGCATTTTCCACCAGCATCCGCAGATGCGCCTCGTCTTCGCACAGCAGCAGGAACACCAGGTCGAGCAGGTGCTGCAGTGCGGCCTGGTAGAGCAACAGCTCCACCTGTGGCCGCGGGTCGTGGGCGCTCACCAGCAGGGCGATGTCGGCGTGCGCGCGCAGGGCGTTCGCGGTGTGCCGGGTGATGGTGACCACCTTGCCGCCACGCTGGCGGAACAGGCGCGCGGTGTGGCACAGGGCCGCGTCGTGGCCGTGTTCGCAGAGCACCAGCAGCACGTCGCCGGGCGCGGTGGACGAGGTGCCCACGGCCATCAGCGCCGGGTCGAAGAGGTGGATGGCGGTGCGCCCGATCAGCGCCAGCTTGATCGCGATTGCGCGCGCGTAGAGGCCGTCGTGGGCGACGCCGATGGCGTAGACCTTGCCCGCGACGCGGATCGCCTCGGCCACCGCGGCGACGTCGGCGTGTGCGTTGAGCGCGCGGGTGACGTTCACCGCTTCGCCCTTGGCCCGCCACAGCGACTCCGCGAGCAGCGCGCCCGGGTCGTCGCCGCCTTCGCCGTCCGCGGTCTCGTCGTCGTCGCCGTTGGCGGACTCGCGCCGCGCCAGCGATTCACCGATGGAGAACTTGAGGTCGGGATAGCCCTTGAAACCTAGCTTCTGGCTGAACTTGACCACGCTCGACTGGCTGATCCCGAGCGCGTTGGCCAGCTGCTGCGAAGAGTAGTCGCGCAGCAGGTGGGCGTTCTCGACCATGAAGTCGGCGATGCGGCGCTCGATCGCCGACATCCGGTCGCGCTCGCCGCGGATCTTCGCCAGCGGAGCCATGCCGCGGTCAGGCCCTTGCCAGCGGCTCGAGCCCGCGCACCGAGCGGATGCCCAGGCCCGGCGCATCGGTGATGGCGATCTCGGACTCGTTGAACTCCACGCCGCCATCCACGGGATCGAAGGTGCACAGCGAGGGACCGTCGAGGTCGACCTTGGTGATGATGCCGGCCTTGGCCACCGCCAGGTGCACGGCGGCTGCGACGCTGATCGCGGACTCGATCATGCAGCCGATCATGCAGTCCACGCCGTGCACGGCGGCGATGTCGGCGATGCGCACGGCGTTGGAGATGCCGCCGGTCTTCATCAGCTTGATGTTGATGATGTCGGCGGCCCGGCGCTGGATCAGGTCGATCACCTCGGCCGGGCCGAACACGCTTTCGTCCGCCATCACCGGCGTGTGCACGCGCTCGGTGACGTATTTGAGGCCGTCGATGTCGCGCGCGGGCACCGGCTGTTCCAGCAGTTCCAGGTGCACGCCGGCGTCTTCCAGCGCGTGGATGGCGGAGACGGCCTGCTTCGGCGTCCAGCCCTGGTTGGCGTCCAGGCGCAGCAGGGCGCGGCCGTCGACGGCCGCGTGGATCGCCTTGACGCGCTCGATGTCGAGGCCGATGTCCTTGCCGACCTTGATCTTCAGCGATTCGAAGCCGCGCTCCACCGCGGCCAGCGAGTCGGCCACCATCTTGTCGATGTAGTCGACGCTGATGGTGAGGTCGGTGGTGACCACCGGGTCGCCGCCGCCGCCGAGCATGCGGTAGAGCGGGGCGCCGTAGAGCTGCGCCCAGAGGTCGTACAGCGCGATCTCCACCGCGGCCTTGGCGCTGGTGTTGCGCTCCATGGCGGTCTGCACGAGCTGCACGTTGCGATTGAGGTCGGCGATGTCGCGGCCGATCAGGCGCGGGCCGATGACCTTGTTGATGGCCTCGATGATCGAACCGTGGGTGTCGCCGGTGATGACCGCGGTGGGCGCGGCCTCGCCGTAGCCGGTGCGGCCGTCGTCGGTGTCGATCATCACAACGATGTCCTCGACGGTGTCGACGGTGCGCAGCGCGGTCTTGAAGGGCGTCTTCAGCGGGACCCGCAGCATGCCCAGCCGGATGTCGGTGATTTTCATTGGCGTGTGGGCTCGCTCAGGGGCGGATGCGCTGGATGCTGGTGATGCGGTCGACCGTGGGCGTGGTCGCGTTCGACATCATCGGCAGGATCGGCGTCACCACCACGCCGTTGAGATGCAGGCGCACGAGCTCGTCGGCACCCTCGGGCTGCCAGCTCATGCCGCTGGTGTCGTGGATGGCGAAGATGTCGCCGTCGACGTGGCCGATCACCATCATCACGTGGCCGGGGATGTAGACCAGGTCGCCCGGGCGCGCCTCGCGCAGCGCTTCGACGCGGGCCGCGTGGCTGTCGTCGGCGCTGAAGGGCAGGCGGTTGAGCGCGGGGCTGATCGACTGCGCGCTGGTATTGCGCGGGATCAGCACGTTGAAGCTGCGGTAGATCTCGGAAGCGAAGCCGCTGCAGTCGCGGGCGTTGTACGAATGCCCCCAGCCGTAGCGTTCGCCGAGGAACTTGAAGGCCTGGCGGATGATGTTGGCTTCGGTCAGCGGCAGGTAGTCGCTGGCGACGTCGGCCGAGCGCGGCAGCAGGGCCGGCTCGAACGACAGCGTCCCGTCCTCGCCGCGCACCGGCAGCTCGATCACATGGGCCGCGGCCGGAAGCTGGCCGTTGACCTGGTCCATCGGCGGCCAGTCGGCCAGCACCGGCACGCGCACGCCCATTTCCAGCTGCACGTCGGAAACGCCGGGGTTTTCGGGCGTGTGCGCGGTGTGCGCGGTGGCACCCGTGACCACAAGGAACGGCGCGCGCCGGCCCCATTCGTGGATCGCGTCCCGGTCGCCCTCGGCGACGTACTGCTTCTCGATCCAAGCGGCATAGCGCTGGCTGACGACGAAGTACCACTGGCCGTCGCGGCTTTCGTGGACGACGACCACCGGATCGCCCGGGAACAGCGCGCTTTCCTGGAAGCGGTCGATGTCGGTGTCGCCGGCGGAGTGGAACACGCGCAGGCGGGTGGGGAAGGTGCGCAATGCGGCGCGGCGCACGACCATGCCGTGGCGCGCCGGTTGGCTGTCGGGGACGGCGTCCAGCGCCACGTTGGCCTGGATGCGCTGCAGGTCGCCCCGGGTGACCGGCTTGCCGTGCACGTCGAAGCGCTCGCGGTCGGGGAGTTCGGACAGTGCTTCGACCCAGCCGCGCACCAGGGCGCCATCGATCGTAGCCGGCAGCGCCGCGAGGTCGTGGATCGACGCGTCCCCGGTCCGCATGCGCGCGTTCTGCGTGGCGATCTGCGCGGGCGTGAGGACTACCCGGTCCGGCTCGGTGAGCGCGGCGATCCAGTGCCCGGGCGTGAGGTGGGCCTCCGCAAGGCCCGGTACGGCCAGCGGTGGTGAAGGCGGTGCTGGCTCGCGTGCGGCCACGAAGGCCGGCAGTGCAAGCAGCAGGCTGAAGAGCAGTGCTGCGAATCGCATGGGTCGTCCCCTTCCCGGCATTTTGGTGCGGGAGGCCATCATGGAATACATCATTCAAGAAAATCAATCAGAAAGAATAAATTATTGACGATCCGTGAACGCCATGTTACACAGCCTCAAGCAGTACCCCCGGGGGCCAGGAGAGAGGCTATCCAGTGACGGCTGCACCCTTTGACAATTCGATGCCACCGCGACCCTGTCTGCCGCATATGCGGCGGGCGCTGCCGGCCGCGCCGGTGTTGCTGGCGCTTGCGATGGCCTGGATGCCGACGGTGATGGCCGTGGAACCGGCAGCCATGGCCGGAGCTCCTGCCATCGACATCGGCGCGCGCCTGGCCGCGCCGGCGCCGATCGTGCAGTTGGTCGATGCCGGTGACTTCAAGGGCGCGGAGGCGGCGATCGCGGCGGCGCTGGGCGATGCATCGCTGACGCCGGACCAGCGCACGGCGCTGGAGTTCCAGCGCGAGCGCATGCGCCGCATCCTGATGGACTTCCGCCTCGACGCTGCCGGCGCCAGGGAGCGCCTGCGCCGCGACATCCCCGACATGAGCGACGCCGATTTCGCGCGCTGGGACGCGGCGGGCCTGGTCGAAGCGCGGGTGATCGACGGTGAGCGCCGCTGGTTCAGCCGCGGGCCGTCCAACCTGTACCGCCTGAGCGAAGAGGCACGCGAGCGCCGGACCACGCCGCTGAAGTTCTACGACAGCCCGCTGGAAGTGGCCGTGCATCCGCACCACGTCCAGGTGCGCGAAGCAGCACTGGCCAGCGGCGAGCGCGCGGTGGCGCCGCAGCGGGTGCGGGTCACGCAGTCGCTGACGGTGAAGCCCGATGCGGTACCGGCCGGCGAGACCGTGCGCGCCTGGCTGCCGTTCCCGCGCGCGATCCCCGGGCAGCAGGAGGACATCGGACTGCAGGCGACGGTGCCGGCGCGCCATGAGCTTGCGCCCGAGTCGGCGCTGCAGCGCACCGTCTACATGGAGGCGCCGGCGGTGGCCGGTCAACCCACGGAGTTTTCAGTCAGCTACGCGCTCACCGTCCACGCCCAGTACGTCGATATCGATGCGGAGCGTGTGGTGCCTGCGGAGATCACGCCGGAGCTGGCGCCGTACGTTGCCGAGCGCGCGCCGCACGTCATGTTCAGCGACGCGATGCGCCTGAAGTCCGCGCAGGTGGTCGGTGACGAGACCAATCCCTACCGCATCGCGCAGAAGCTGTTCGCGGCCGTGGATTCGATTCCCTGGGCCGGCGCCCGCGAATACTCGACCATCACCAACATCGGCGAGCACGCGCTCGAGCAGGGCCACGCCGACTGCGGCCAGCAGACCCTGCTGCTGATCACCCTGCTGCGCATGAACGGCATTCCCGCGCGCTGGCAGTCGGGCTGGATCTTCTCCGACGGCAGCTACAACAACATGCACGACTGGGGCTGGATGTACCTGGCTCCGTACGGCTGGGTGCCGATGGACGTCACCTTCGGCCGCCTGCCCGGTGCCGATGCCGGGATCGCAGGGTTCTACCTCGGCGGCCTGGACGCTTACCGCATCGCTTTCAACGACGACTATTCACGCGAGTTCGTGCCGGCCAAGCGGCACCCGCGCTCTGAAACCGTCGACCTCCAGCGCGGCGAGGCGGAGTGGGACGGGGGGAACCTGTATTTCGATCAATGGAGTTACGACTTCGAGTGGCAGCTGCTGCCACCGGTCACGGATGAGAACGCCTGAGCCAACCATGAGCCAACACCTGTTCCGGGGAGAATCACAATGAAGCGCAGCCATACCAAGTTCCGCCGAGCCGCACTCTGTATCGCATTGGGGGCGTGCCTGTCGGCGATGACGCCGGTGGTGATGGCGCAGAGCGCCACGGGTGCAGTGGCGGGTCGGGCCACCGCGGGCGACCAGGTCGTGGTGACCCGCGAAGCCACCGGTCTGACCCGGTCTGTCACCGTCAGCGGCGACGGCAGCTACCGCCTGGGCCAGCTTCCGGTGGGCGACTATTCCCTCGTCGTCACCCGTGACGGCCAGCCGCTGGGTGAGCCGGTGAGCCTCAACGTTGCACTGGGGGGCACCACCACGGTCAACCTCGGCAGTTCTGGCGGCATCGCCGACCTGGGTGCGGTGACTGTGCTGGGCAGCCGCATCATCAACCGCGTCGACGTGCACTCCACCGAATCGGCCACCAACATCACCCGGGAGGAATGGGCGCGCCTGCCCGTGGCGCAGAGCCTGACCTCGGTGGCGCTGCTGGCGCCGGGCGTGGTCGGTGGCAACTCGTCGTTCGGCGGTATTTCCTTCGGCGGCTCGTCGGTGGCCGAGAACTCGGTCTTCATCAACGGTCTGAACGTCACCGACTTCTATCGCCGCCAGAGCTTCTCGACCGCCCCGTTCGCGTTCTTCCGGGAGTTCCAGGTCAAGACCGGCGGTTATTCCGTCGAGTTCGGACGCGCCACCGGCGGCGTGATCAACGCTGTGTCGCGTTCGGGTGGCAACGAGCTCGAAGGCGGCATCGAGCTGACCTTCGAGCCCAGCGCATGGAAGGCGAGCGCGGACGACCACGAGTTCACGGGTCAGAACTCCAACGGCACGACGTCCACCGCCATCTACCGCGCCAGCCGCGACCGCAGCAGCTTCGGCAAGGCCAACGTCTGGGCGTCGGGTCCGCTGATCAAGGACCGCCTGTTCCTGTTCGCCATGTACGAGGCGCGCGACTTCAACTCGAAGTACAGCAGTACCGGTGGCGGCTCGTGGTTCCGGGGCGAGTCCGGCGACGGCTTCTGGGGCGCGAAGATGGACTGGCGCATCAGCGACAACCACCTGCTGGAACTGCTGGCCTTCTCGGATGATGCCGAGACCACGACCGGCACCTTCAACTATGACTGGGACACGGGTGAGGTTGGCGATGCGGTCGGCAGCAATACGGTGCAGGGCGGTGGCGAGAGCGGTTCGCTGACCTATACCGGCTACTTTGGCGAGAGCTTCGTCGCCAAGGCGATGTACGGCATCAATCAGAGCCAGTCCTTCTCGTTCTCGCCCGCCGACGGCCCCTGCGAGCAGATCTTCTTCGACGCCAGCTACCGTGACGTCTACGAATCCATGGGCGAGCCGCCCCTGGGTTGTCATCCGACGTCGGCCATGATCGTGGCGCACGAGGACGAGCGCGAAGTCGCCCGCCTGGACTTCGAGTGGACCCTGGGCAACCACCAGCTGCGCTTCGGCATCGACCACGAGCTGATGACGACCGACCGGACCAGCTTCTACCCCGGTCCGACCGGCATGCGCTACACCGCCTACAGCATGTCGCCGGGCTCGGTGCTCGACAACGGCTCGGTGGTTCCCCCCGGCGTGGACTCGATCCTGATGGGACGCCGCCGCGTGGACGGCGGCGTGTTCGAGACCGAGGCCAGCGCGTACTACATCGAAGACACCTGGAGCGTGACGCCCGACTTGCTGCTCAACATCGGCCTTCGCGTCGACAGCTTCGACAACAAGACCGCGGCCGGTGGCAGTTTCATCAAGATGGATGAGCTGGTGTCGCCGCGCCTGGGCTTCTCCTGGGACATGAAGAGCGACGGCACCAGCAAGCTGTTCGGCAACCTCGGCCGCTATTACCTGCCGGTCACCAACAACATCAACTACACCTTCGCCGGCGGCCTCACCGACGAGCGCACCTTCTATGAACTCGATGGCTGGAGGGAGGCCACCAACCCGGTGACGGGCGCCTCGTACATGGAGCCGATCATCGGGACCCAGATCGGTCCGGTCGACACCAACTACAACGTTTCGGTGGGCGACCTGCGGCAGAGCGTCGACCGCGACCTGGATGCGGTCTACCAGGACGAGGCGATCCTCGGCTACCAGGGCATGCTCAGCCAGACCTGGTCATGGGGCGTCAACGCGACCTACCGCCGCATGAAGAACGCGCTGGACGACGTGCGCATCAACCACACGCCATGCGGACCGGTGGGCTACAACCTGTGGCCGATCGCGAACCCCGGCAAGCCGCTGACCATCTGGGGTGACTCCAGCATCGGTTGCGACACCGAGGGCTGGATCACGATCGACACCTCGAAGGACGGCTACATCATGGGTGGCAGCGGCCAGGTGGTCGGCTATTCCGAGCCGGAGCGCACCTACAAGTCGATCGAACTGCAGATCGACCGCGCCTGGGACGAGAAGTGGGCGTTCAACGCTTCCTACATCTGGTCGAAGTCCGACGGCAACCACGAGGGCCCGGTCAACTCCGACACCAACTACGGTGACACCGGCATGGTCCAGTACTGGGACCACCCGTCCAACAACCAGGACTATGGTCCGCTGTTCAACGACCACCGCCACCAGGTCAAGCTGCGTGGCAGCTACGCGTTCAACGAACAGTGGTCGGTGGGCGGCATGATGACCGCGATGTCCGGAGCCCCGATCAACCAGTTCGGTGTGACCTGGCCCAACGACACCACGGGCGGCGCCAGCTTCGTGACCGAAGGCTCGGGCGGCGGTACGTTCTGGCACTGCGTGCAGAACTGCAGCGGCGGGTTGGCCGAGCGGGTGTACGAGTATGCCGGGCGTGGTTCGGGCGGCCGCCTGCCGTGGACCTACAACCTGGCCGCGAACGTGACCTGGACGCTGCCGGTCGACGGTATCGACCTCAAGGCCAGGCTGTCGGTGTTCAACCTGCTCAACGACCAGGAAGTGATCAACGTGCGCCAGCGCTACGAGCTTGGCCCCGGCGTGTCGCGCGGGCTGCACGGCACCGGCACGCGTTGGCAGTCGCCGCGCTACGCGCAGCTGGTGGTGACGTGGAACTTCTGATGCCTTCTTCCGGGCATCGATGATCGGGCGGGCTGTCGCCGGCGGGAGCCGGCGGCGGCCTGGCCGCTGCGATGGAGTGGTGGAAAGTGAATCCTAGGTCTGTCCCCTTCGCGGCCACGCTGTTGGCCGCTTTTTTTTTCCTGCAGCCGGCAGCGTCCGTGGCACGGCCTGCGTCCGCGGTCAGGGCGGCGGTGGATGATGCGGTCGAGCGTTACCGGTTGCCCGGCATCGCTGTGGGGGTCGTGGTTGACGGCCAGGTGCAGCAAGTGGAACTGCGTGGTGAAACCGCCTCCGGCAGCGGGGACGCAATAGCGCGCGACACGCTGTTCAAGATCGCCTCCAACACCAAGGCCATGACCGCCGCGCTGCTGGCGCGCCAGGTCGATGCCGGCCTGCTGGCCTGGGACGACCCGGTGGTGAAGCATCTGCCGGGCTTCCGCATGCACGAAGACTGGGTGACGCGCGAGATGCAGGTGCGCGACCTGCTGGTCCACAACAGCGGCCTGGGTCCGGGTGCCGGCGACCTGATGCTGTGGCCGGAGCCGAACGCGTTCACCCGCGACGAGGTGATCGCGGGGCTGGCGCACCTGAAGCCGCGGTGGAGTTTCCGTTCGCGCTACGCCTACGACAACACGCTGTACATCGTGGCCGGTGAGGTCGCCGCGGCCGCCGGCGGCGCGCCCTTCGACGTGCTGCTGCGGCGCGAGGTGTTCGAGCCGCTCGGGCTGGACAGCTGTCGCATCGGGGAGTGGCGCGTGGCGGAGGCCGGCAGCGTGGCCGCGCCGCACGCGCGCCGCGATGGCGGCTGGGTCGCGCGGCCCGACGGCGAGGTGGTGGCCGACATGCCGATGGCCGCGGCCGGTGGCGTGCGCTGTGGCCTGGACGACATGCTGCGCTGGGTGCAGGCCTGGCTGGATCCGGAGACGCCCGGTTCCGACGGTGCGCCGTGGCTGTCGCAGACGCAGCGCGAGGCTGCCTGGACGGCGCACATGCCGATGCCCCTTTCGCAGCGCATGCGCGACTGGAACCGGAGCCACTACTACGCCTATGGCCACGGCTGGCGGCTCACCGATGTCGACGGCACCGCCAAGGTTTCGCACACCGGCACGCTCTCGGGCATGTATTCGGCGGTGACGCTGCTGCCGGAACTCGGCGTGGGCTTCGTGATCCTCATCAACGGCAATGCCGGCGAGGCGCGCACGGTGCTGGAGCAGGCGCTGTCCAGGCACTTCACCGCCGGGGCCTCCGCAGGAGCCGGGGAGCAGGCGCCCGAAGCGCCACGGCCAAGCCTGGTGGATCACTACGCCGGTTTGCTCGCCATGGAAAGGTCCATGGCGGCTGCGGAGGCCACCACCTCCGATGCGTCCGCCGGCACGGATCCCGCCCGCCGCCCCGCGACGGCCGGCGGAATGGCCACCTGGCTGGGTCGCTACCGCGATCCCTGGTTCGGTGAGGTGACGGTCTGCGCCGTGGATGGCGGGGTGCGCTTTGCGTCTTTGAAGTCGCCGCGGCTGTCCGGCGCTGTCCTGCTTGAAGGCGAGCGCCTGCTGGTCGATTTCGACACGCTCGGTGCCGATGCAGATGCCTGGATGGAGTTCTCCCGCGGGGTGGAGGGCGGATCGGCGCGCCTGGTCATGGCCAAGGTCGATCCGGAGGCGGACTTCAGCTACGACTACGAAGACCTCGCATTCGAGCGCGTCGGCGACTGCAGCTGAGATCGCGCTCGCGGCCGCGCCCCGGTATGTGACAGGACGCACGGGGCGCCGCGCGGCGTCCCGTTACCATGCTGCGTGGCAGCATTCCCGGTTCCGCTGCTTCCACGGAGGGGGCATGACGGACATTGCGGGCACGAGCCAGCACATCGTGGTGGTCGAGAGCGCCTTCGATGTGCGCGTGCTCCGGGACATCGTCGGCGACGAACCCGCGCTGCTGCTGGAGATCGTTGCGTACTTCGACACGGTGGCCACCGGGATGCGCGCCGGGCTGCTTCGGGCAGCCGCGGACGCCGACGCGGGCGGAGCCGCCATGCTGGCGCACAGCCTGAAATCGTCCGCGCGCTCGGTCGGCGCACTGCCCCTGGGGGTGTTGTGCGCAGAGCTTGAGGAACACGGCGAAGCGGGGCGCAGCGACATGGTCGCGCCGCTGGTGGGGGACGTGGTGGACGCAATCGACGCGGCGCTGGCCGCAATGCGGTGCTGGCGCGGGGCGCAGGCTCCAGCGGCAGGGCAGATGACGGGGTACGGATCTTGAAGATACTGGTAGTCGACGACGACGATTTCACTACCCGGCTGCTGCACATCCAACTGCGGGCGATGGGCCTGCGGGACAGCGGCTATTCGACGATCGAGCTGTGTTCGCGCGGCGAGGATGCGCTCGGACGCCTGTCCGCCGACCCTGCCGGTTTCGGCCTGGTGTTCTGTGACCTGCGCATGCCGGGGATGGACGGCGTGGAGTTCGTGCGGCACCTCGCTGCGATGGGTTTCCGTGGCGCGTTGGCGCTGATCAGCGGCGCCGAGCCACGCGTGCTGCAGGCGGTCGAGCAGCTGGCGCGGGAGCAGGGGCTGGACGTGCTGGGCAGGCTGGCCAAACCCGTGCAGCCCGCCGAGCTGCGCGCGCTGTTGAAGGCGCGGGAGGCCGTTGTCGCCCCGGCGATGGAGGCAGGCGCGCCGGTGCCGCCGTTCTCCGCTCCCGACGCCGCGGCGCTCGGGTCGGCGATCACCGCCGGCGAGCTGTTCAACCTCTACCAGCCGAAGATCGACCTTCGCAGTGGCGAGGTGGTCGGCGTCGAGGCGCTTGCCCGCTGGCAGCACCGTACGCGCGGGATCGTCATGCCCGTGGAGTTCGTACCGCTGGCCGAGGGAGCCGGCCTGGTGAGCCCGCTCGCGCGCGTGGTACTGGCCAACGCGCTGCATGACGCGAGCCACTGGAGCGTGGCAGGCCGCTCCCTGGACGTCGCGGTGAACGTGTCCATGGCGAGCCTGGGCGCGCTGGACTTCCCGGACCGCGTGGCCAGGCTGGCGGGCGCGGCGGGCTTTCCGCTGGAACGGCTGGTCCTGGAGCTGGCGGAAACCCGGCTGCCGACCGAGGCGCACGCGCAGCTCGACATCATGAGCCGGCTGCGGCTCAAGGGCGTGCGCCTGGCGATCGACGAGTTCGGTACGGGCTTCTCCAACCTGGCACAGCTGCGCGACATGCCCTTCTCGGAGTTGAAGATCGATCGCGGCTTCGTCCGCGGGGCGGCGGGCGATCCTTCCCGGCGCGCCATCGTGCAGGCCGCGCTCGCGCTTGCGCGCGAGCTCGAAATGCAGGCGGTGGCGGAAGGCCTCGACACGCTCGGGGACCTCGCGTGCCTGCGCGCACTGGGCTGCCACCTGGGCCAGGGAGCGCTGGTGGCGGAGCCGATGCCGGCGTCGGACATTGCGGCGTGGCTCGCCGCCTGGCCCGCCAGGCGGGACGGGCTGCTCGCCGCCTAGCCACGAAAAAGGTTCTTCTCCCGACTGAGGGACTGGCGCGCCATTGATACAGCGCGGGCACCGGGTGCCAAGGCCCTTGAGTGCCCATGTCCCCCGGCGCTGGCCTGCGGCCGTCGCCTCCTCCTTGACTTCGCTCTCAAGGGCCTTGGCACCCGGTGCGCAGCAGTACGCGGTGGCCCGGGAGCAAAAGCCGGGCATCGCGCATCTGCAGCCGCAGCCGCGCCCCGGGGTGGGGGGGTGGGGTGGGGGGGTATGTCATGGAGGAGGCATCCGCCGCCTGGGGGAGGCGGGGGGACATGCGCCGCGACGCCCCCCCGGCCGCGGCGGGGCCCTCCAGGTCACGGCGGGGCGTAGCGAAAGAAGCAGACACCCGTTGTCGAAACCGTTCCCCCCGGAGTTGGGAGATGAACCACGAAAAAGGCCACCCGCGAAGGTGGCCTTTTTCGTTGGATCTGGTGGGCGGTGCAGGGATCGAACCTGCGACCCTTGCCGTGTGAAGGCAATGCTCTACCGCTGAGCTAACCGCCCGAATCGGCTGCGAAGTATACAGCAGCGGGTGCGGGTCCTTGCAAGTTCGGGATGTATCCCGAGGCCTGTCCGGCGCCCGTTTCACCCCCGGGTCACCGGCGCGGATTTAGCGTCCGGAGTCCATCCCTTCGACGCGAGGCCGCCATGGCGCGCCCCATTTGGACCGGCACCCTCAGCTTCGGGCTGCTCAACGTGCCTGTGTCGCTGATGCCCGGCGAACGCCGGGTGGACCTGAGCTTCCGCATGCTCGATTCACGCGACAACAAGCCCGTGCGCTACGAGCGGGTCAACGCCGAGACCGGCGAGGAAGTGCCCTGGAAGGACGTGGTCAAGGCCTTCGAGTACGACAAGGGCAGCTACGTGGTGCTCGAGCAGGACGACATCAAGTCCGCCGCGTCGGACAGCCGCGAGACGGTCGAGGTCGAGAGCTTCATAGACGCCGCGGCGATCCCGCCGCAGTACTACGAGAAACCCTACATCCTGGTGCCCGGCAAGAAGGCGGAGAAGGGGTATGTCCTGCTGCGCGAGACGCTGCGTGACATCGGGCGCGCGGGCATCGCGCGGGTGGTGGTGCGCACCCGCGAATACCTGTGCGCCGTGCTGCCGCAGGGCGATGCCCTGGTGCTGATGCTGCTGCGCTACCCGCAGGAACTGGTGGATCCCGCCGACTATCGGCTGCCCGAGGGCGACGCCGGCGATTACCGGATCAGCACCAAGGAGCGCGAGATGGCCAGGCAACTCATCGATTCGATGGCCAGTGACTGGGATCCGACGGGTTACAGGGACGAGTTTCGCGACCGTCTGGAAAAAGTCATCCGCGCGCGGATGAAGTCCCAGGGCGTGGTCGCCAAGCCCGACGACGACGACCATGACGCGCCGGCGGATGCCGCCACCAACGTGGTCGACTTCATGGCCCTGCTGCAGGAAAGCATCAGCAGCAAGCGCCGCACGCCGGCGAAGACGGGTGGCAAGGCGGCAGGGACGCCCGCGAAGAAGGCAGTGAAGAAGGTCGCGAAGAAAACGGCGAAGAAGACCGCCGCGAAGAGCGCGAAGAAGAAGACCGGAAAGGCGACGAAGGCCCCGTCTCGCAAGGCCGGCTGAGGCCGGCGGCGACCGTCGGCTGCGCCCTGGAGTGGCCCAGCCCGCGTCTGAGGTGTGATGCAGCCTGCACGCCGCGACGACGGTGCGCCAACGCCGTTCCGGGTAGCGTCCAAGCGGTGATCCATGCAGCGGAGGCGGCTGATGGCAACGAAGAAGGCGGGCAAGGGCGGCGGCGCGGGGAAGACCGCCGAGCGCCAGCAGGACATCCAGCGGAAGGCCGGCGCCGCCGCGAAGCGCGCGAAGAAGAAGGCTCCCGCGAAAAAGAAGCCTGCGCAGGCCGGAACCAGGCATCAGCCGACCATCATGCCTGCCCAGCACCTGGCCAAGCCGGGCAATGAACACGCGCTTGCATTGGAGCCGCGCTTCCAGGCACCCGATTACAGGGGCAGCGGCAAGCTGGAGGGCATGGCGGCGATCGTCACCGGCGGCGACTCGGGCATCGGCCGCGCCGTTGCCGTGCTGTTCGCCCGCGAAGGGGCGGACGTCGCTGTGCTGCACCTGGCGGAAGACGTCGACGCGGAGGAGACGCGCCGCCACGTCGAGGTCGAGGGCCGGCGCTGCCTGGTGATCGCGGGTGACGTGCGCGATCCGAAGTTCTGCAAGAAGGCGGTGGACAAGGTGGCGAAAGCCTTCGGGCGCCTGGACGTGCTGGTCAACAACGCCGCCTTCCAGCAGCACGTCGAGCGCCTGGAGGACCTCGACGACCGGCACCTGCAGGAGACGCTGCAAACCAATATCGCCGGCTGTTTCCACATGGCGCGCGCGGCGCTGGCGCACATGGAGGAGGGCGGCAGCATCATCAACACGGGGTCGGAGACCGGCATCTTCGGCAGCCCGAAGCTGCCCGACTATTCGGCGACCAAGGGTGCGATCCATGCGTTCACGAAGTCCTTGGCCAGCAACCTGCTGGGCCGCGGCATCCGCGTGAACTGCGTCGCGCCGGGCCCGGTCTGGACGCCGCTCAACCCGGCCGACAAGGCGGCACCCGACGTCGCGGAGTTCGGCAAGGACAGCGACATGGGCCGGCCGGCCCAGCCCGAGGAAATTTCACCGGCCTTCGTGTTCCTGGCGTCGCCGGTGATGTCCTCGTACGTGAACGGCGTGATCCTCCCCGTGATGGGCGGGCCGCGCGGGTAATCCAGGACATCAGGACTGACTGAAGGAGACAACCATGAGCCGCGGAGACAAATCGGCCTATACCGACAAGCAGAAGCGCCAGGCCGAACACATCGAGGAGAGCGAGCGCGAGCAGGGCCGCTCGAAGGACGACGCCGAGCGCATCGCCTGGGCGACGGTGAACAAGCAGGACGGCGGCGGGAAGAAGTCGGGATCCGGGCGCAAGTCGTCCTGAGGCGCCGGCGGCAAACCTGCCGTGGCGCCGGACGCCACGGCGCTCAGACCAGACGCTGGATCGCGTGCACCAGCCCGTACAGCACGCCGCCGATCAGCGCGCCCACCGCGGTGCCGTTGTAGCGGATGAACTGCAGGTCCGAGCCCACCGCCAGCTCCAGTTCGCGGGTGAGTTCGTCGGCGCTCCACTGGTGCACGCGTTCGACGATGAACTCGCGGATGCCCTCGCGGTAGCGCTCGACCTCGGGCAGCACCAGATCGATGATGCCGCCGTTGATCCACGCGCGGATGTCGTCGTCGGCCGCCAGCCGTGCGCCCAGTCCGGCGCCGACGCTCGAGATGCGCGCGGCGATGGCGGAGTCGTCGCGCTCGACGTCCTCGCGGATCCAGGTCGCCAGGTCGCGCCACAGGCTGCGCAGGTAGCGCGAGAGGTCCGAGTCCTCGATCAATTGGTCGCGGAAGGCGTTCACGCGCTCGCGCAGCGCCGGGTCGCCTTCGAAGCGCAGGATCAGCCGCTCGAACTCGTCGCCGATGCGCTGCCGCACCTCGTGGTCGCGGTCGGTGGCCATGTCCTTGACCATGCCGGTCATGCCCGCCACCAGCTTGTCCGCGACCCTGTCGGCGACCACGCCTTCGAGCTTCAGGTAGCGCAGCACTTTCCACAGCTCGCGCGAAGCCATCTCCGACACGCGCTCGTGGGTGCCGGGCGCGGCCAGCACCTCGCCGGCATAGGCCAGGCCGGCGTCGACCAGGGCCTGGTGGCGGCCTTCGTCGATGAGCTGGCGCAGCACCACCGCGACCGCGCCCGACAGGTCGACCTGGCGCAGGCGGGTATCGGCGAGGCGGTGCAGGAATCGATGCAGCTCCTCGCTGTCGAGCGCGTCGAGGATGCGGGGCAGGGCATTGGCCAGCGCGCGGCCCATGGTCTGCGAGAAGGCGGAGTCGGCGAGCTTGTCCGCGACCGAGCCTGCGATATCCATCGTGTGCAGCTTGTCCGCCACCTGGCGGGTGCCGAGGAAGTGGTCGCAGATGAAGTCCGCGAGGCTGGCGCCCAGCGCGTCCTTCTTCGAAGGGATGATCGCCGTATGCGGAATCCAGGCCATCCCCAGCGGGTGCCGGAACAGCGCGACCACCGCGAACCAGTCCGCCAGGCCGCCGACCAGGGCCGCCTCGAACACCGCGGCGAGGAAACCGAAGGCCCAGTGCGGATGGGTGGCCTCGAACACCGAGACCACCACCAGGCCGAGACCCGCGCCCCCCAGCAACCCGAGGGCGATCGCCTTGCGGCGGCGCAGCGCGGCTTCGCGGGGATCGGGAAAGGGCGGCATCGGCACAGGTTAACGCGGGCTGCGGCACGAGGATTGAGAATCGCGGGGCAGTTGCCGTGCCCGTCATCTGGTGTGTACCATACACACTGATGAAGAGCGCCGAACTCATCAAGGAGCTGGAAGCGAACGGCTGGACGCAGGACCGAGTCCGCGGCTCACATCATGTGTATGTCCACCCGAAGAACCCCAACATCATCTCTGTGCCACATCCCAGGAAAGATCTTGGGAAGCGGCTGGTGAGCAATCTCCGCAAGCTGGCGGGGCTGAAGTAGGAGCCAATATGCGTTATCCCATCATGATCGAAGCAGGTGACGAGAACACCGCCTGGGGCGTGGCTGTCCCCGATCTTCCCGGCTGTTTTTCTGCCGGCGACACGCTGGACGAAGCGATGATTGCCGTGGAAGAAGCGGCGGCTGCGTGGATGGATGCCGCCCTGGATGCCGGCCGCATCATTCCCCGTCCGTCCTCGATGCAGGACGCCATGGAGAAGGGCGACTTTCAGGGCTGGCTGGTTGGGACCATCACTGTAGACCCGGCCTTGCTGGATGACACCGTGGAGCGCGTGAACATCACGCTGCCGCGGCGTGTATTGAGGCGCCTGGACGCCAAGGCAAAGGAGCTTGGGGAGTCTCGGTCCAGCTACATCGCCCACATGGCTATAGGCTGATCGAAAGTCTACAAGACAAGTAAAGGAAGACCCCGCCGAGCGCGGGTTGTTCGTTTGGGGGGCAATGATGTCTGCCCTCGACATCAAGGCGGTCGCCAGTCGGACAACTGCCGGACAAAGAAAAAGGGCCCTCGGGCCCTTTTTTTGTAACCGCCTGATCTTTGTGGTGGCCGGGGAGGGAATCGAACCCCCGACACGGGGATTTTCAATCCCCTGCTCTACCAACTGAGCTACCCGGCCACTGGCGAGCACGGAATGATACGGGAGCGGCCGCGGGCGAGGCAAGGCCATATCCCGGCTGAACGCTGTCCGCGGCAAGGCCGCGGCTGGATGCAGCCTGCGCGATGATCCCCATTCGGGTATTCGATGCCGCCCTGCGCGGCGGGAGGACAGCATGAACGTCAGGATGGTCGCGGCTGCCGCCGCGCTGTGTGGGTTGCTGGTGCTGCCGGGCTGCGCAAGCACCGGGTCGATGAGCGAGGCCCAGAAGCTTGCCGTCTACGAAGACGCCGCTGGCGAGCCGGTGAGCAGCTTCAGCTACCTCGGCCGCATCAGCGGCTGGACGCCGATCGACGACACCAATATCGCCGTCTGGACCCGGCCCAGGGAGGCCTGGCTGCTCACCTTCGCCGGCCGCTGCCAGGACATCGACTTCACTCCGGTCATCAGCCTGACCAGCCAGGCCAGCCGCGTGTACGCGGGCTTCGACAAGGTGATGGTGCACAACCGCAGCTCGATCCAGATGCCGTGCAGGATCCGGGAGATCCGCGAGCTCGACACGGCCAGGATCAAGGCAGCGGAGAAGACCGCCCGCGACGAGGCTCAGGCTTCGCCGTCAGGCACGTAGCCGGCGGGCTTCTCGGCGCCGCCGCCGAACAGGAACTTCTCCATCTCGCGCTCCAGGAACGCGCGGTGCTCTGGGTCCATCGGCGACAGCCGGTTCTCGTTGATCAACATCGTCTGGTGCGCGAGCCACGCGCCCCAGGCGGTTTTTCCGATGCCGGCGAACACGCGCTTGCCGAGTTCGCCCGGCCAGGGCACGAAGTCGAGGCCTTCGGTCTCGCGCTTCTCGTATTCGCAGTGGATGATGCGGCTCACGGCTGGTTCTCCTGGGGTGGATCGAACTGCGCTTCGATGAGCGTCCGCACGGGCGCGGGGATGCCGAGGCCGGCAAGCGCGTCGCGCGGGACCCAGCGCAGGTCTTCATTGTCGCGCACCGTGGCCGCGGTAGCGACCGCCTGCCAGCGCCGCGGGTGCATGTTGAAGCGGTAGTGGCTGAAGGCGTGGGCGATGGTGTCCAGCGCTTCGCCGCGTGCGTAGTCGCCGTCGACGTGGGCCGTGAACCAGTCGCGCGCCGCTTCGCAGTCTTCGGCCTGGGGCAGCGACCAGAGCTGTGCCCATACGCCCACGGGTGGGCGACGCTGCATGAGGACGCGGCCTTCGGCGTCGCGCAGCAGCAGGAGCATCGCTTCACGGGTGGGCAGTGGCTTGCCGGGCTTCGGCGTGGGCAGTTCGTCCGTGCGTCCCTGCGCATATGCGGCGCACCCGTCCTGCAGCGGGCAGTCCGCGCAGGCCGGCGAGTGGCGCGTGCACAGGGTGGCGCCGAGGTCCATCTGCGCCTGGGTGTAATCGGCCAGGCGCGCCGGCGGCAGGTGTTCCTGTGCCCGCTGCCACAGCTGCTTCTCGACCGTCGACTGCCCGGGCCAGCCTTCGATCCCGTGGTAGCGGGCGAGCACCCGCTTGACGTTGCCGTCGAGGATCGCGAAGCGCTCGCCCCAGGCCTGGGCGAGGATGGCGCCGGCGGTGCTGCGGCCGATGCCGGGCAGGGCGAGCAGGGCCGCGAAGTCGCGCGGAAGCGCACCGCCGTGGAGTTCGACGCAGGCGCGGGCGGCAGCGTGCAGGTTGCGTGCGCGGGCGTAGTAGCCCAGCCCGGACCAGAGGCCGAGCACGTCGTCCAGCGGCGCCGCGCCGAGCGCCGCCACGTCGGGCAGGGCGGCGACGAAGCGTTCGAAGTAGGGCACGACCACGCGCACCTGGGTCTGCTGCAGCATGATTTCCGACAGCCAGACGCGGTACGGCGTGCGCGGGTGCAGCCAGGGCAGGTCGTGGCGGCCATGGACGTCGAACCAGGCCAGCAGTGGCGCCGTGAAGGCGTCGACGGTTGAAGGGTTCACGGTGCGCCGTCCGGTTCGATGCCGATCTCGACGCCTTCCAGCACGCCGCCGGGGATCTCGACGCGCGGCGCGCTGGCGCGGGCGCGCAGGGGCGGCAGCGGGGTGCCCGTGGCGGCCGCGTCCACCCAGTCGAAGAGTTCGGCAATGCGCGCCTGGGCCTCGGCGCGGGCGCTGTCGCGCTCCATGCGCAGGGTGACGGGATCGGACAGGTCGCGTGCGCCCGCGTAGGCGAGTTCGATGGCGACCGGCGAAGTGGACGCGCGCAGCGGCATCGGCAGCGCGGGCCAGCCATCCGGCCAGGCCGGCATCGCACCCGCAAGCTCCAGCAGCAGCGCGCCGCCCAGCGCTGCGCGGCCGTGCGCATCAAGTGCGGGCACGACGCCTTCGCCGCGCAGCGCCACGATTGCCGGTACCAGCGTCCAGGTGCCGTCGCGAAGCCGCAGCGGGCCGTGCGCGCCCAGGGTGAAGGGCAGGGGCTCGCCTTCGCCGCGGTATTCGGCGGACGCTCCGAAGCGCAGCGGGGCGATGCGCCAGCTGCCATCGCCCGAATGCAGCGGTCCCGAGGCGGTGACGAAAGCGGGAAGCTGCCAGCCTTCGTGTTCCACGCGCACCTGCCCGCGCGCACCGATGCCGGCGCCGTTGGCCGGGCGCGTCGCCGCGAGGTGCAGATCGAAGTGGACGAGGGTGGGCGGTGCCATCGCCAGGGTGCCGGCGACGGCGATGGCCAGCGGCGCATCGGCGGCGAAGCGGGGCAATCGCAGTTCAAGGCCGCGCAGCTCCCAGCCTTCGGCCAGCATGCGCCCGTCGCGCACCGTGATTCCTTCGGACAGGGTCGGAAGGCCTCCGGCGCCCGGCGGGCGGGAGGCCAACCAATCCTGCAGCCGCGGCAGGTCGAGCGCGGGGGAGTCGAGTTCGATGTGCTGCAGGACCAGTGGTGCGCTGCGGTCGCGCACGGTCGACCACGGCAGCGACACCAGGACGCGGGCGGCGCGGAGCAGGGGTTCATCGTCGCCCGGGCGGCGCGCCACGACATCGTGTACTTCAAGCATCGGCGTGCCGCGCAGCCGGTACCGCGCCTCGCCTTCGAAATCGATCTCCAGCCGCAGGCCGTCGCCCACGCTGCCCAGCACCAGGCGCGCGAGGCGCTGCGGCTGCATCAGCATCGCCGCCGCCAGCGCGGCCAGCAGCAGCACGATGGCGACGGCGCCCGCGGCGAGCACGAGCCCGCGGCGAAGGCTCACGCCCCTAGCGCCTCCGGCAGCAGGGCGTCGACGAAGGCCTCGGCATCGAACACGCGCAGGTCCTCGGGGCGCTCGCCGATGCCTGCGAAGCGGATCGGGATGCCGAACTCGCGTGCAAGCGCGAACACCACGCCGCCCTTGGCGGTGCCGTCGAGCTTGGTGACGACAAGGCCGGTGACGCCCGCGGCGGCATGGAAATGGCGCAGCTGGCTGAGCGCGTTCTGGCCGGTGGTGCCGTCGATCACCATCAGCACCTCGTGCGGGGCGCCGCCGTCGAGCTTGCCGAGCACGCGCTTGATCTTGGCGAGTTCGGCCATCAGGCCCTGCTGCGTATGCAGGCGCCCGGCGGTGTCGGCGATCAGCACGTCGATGCCGCGCGCACGCGCGGCCTGCAGGGCGTCGAACGCGACCGAGGCGGCATCGGCGTCCTGGCCCTGGGCGATGACGGCCACGCCATTGCGTTCGCCCCAGGCCTGGAGCTGGGCCACGGCGGCGGCGCGGAAGGTGTCGCCGGCGGCCAGCATCAGGGCGTGGCCTTCGTCCTTGTAGCGCTTGGCCAGTTTGCCGATGGTCGTGGTCTTGCCGACGCCGTTGACGCCGACGGTGAGGATCACGAAGGGCCTGGCGGCGGGATCGATCGCCAGCGGGCGCGCGACGGGTTCGAGCATCGCGACCAGGTCGGCGCGCAGTGCGTTGCGCAGCGCGGGGACGTCGGCGAACTCGCGCGCCTTCATGCGCCCGCGCAGCGATTCCACCAGCGCGGTGGTGGCGCTGATGCCGACGTCGGCGGTGAGCAGCGCGGTTTCGATCTCGTCGAGGAGGTCGTCGTCCAGCCGTGGGTTGCGGGAGAACAGGCCGCCGAGGCCACGGGCGATGCCGCTGCCCTTGAGCCGGTCGCGCCAGCCGGGCTTGCCGGGCGGAGCGGGGGGCTTTTCCTGCGTGGAAGCCGGGGCTTGTTCCGGCAGCGGGGTGGATGGAAGCGGCTCCGACATCGGGGGCGGCTTCGGCACGCCGGCATCTGCGACATCGGCGGTGCCCGGATCGTTGGCGACGGGAGCGGCCGCCTCGGCCGCGGCGCCGAGGGCCCTGGCGGCTTCGATGGCTTCGGCGGCCGAACTCGTCGTGGCGTCGTCGCTCCCTTGCCTGGCCGTGTCGGCGTCGGATTTCCAGCGGCGGAAGAAGCTCACCATCGCGAACGGACCAGGGGAAGGGGGAGGGATGCGCAGCGCTGCGCAAGCGCGGACAATGCGGCGCCATGGTACCACCGGCCCCGCGCGCTCCTTCCCGCTCCACGCTCCCCGGCAGCGTGCGCATCATCGGTGGGCGCTGGCGCGGTTCGAAGCTTCCGGTGGCCCGGGCGCCAGGCCTGCGGCCGACGTCCGACCGCGCCCGCGAGACGCTGTTCAACTGGCTGCAGCCGATGCTTGCCGGCGCGCGCGTTCTGGACCTGTTCGCAGGCAGCGGGGCGCTGGGACTGGAGGCGCTGTCGCGCGGTGCGCGCGAGGCGCTGCTGGTCGAACGCGACCCGGCGCTGGCGCAGTCGCTGCGCGCCAGCTGCGAGCGACTGGGTGCCGGCGACGTTGCCACGGTGCTGCGGGCCGACGTGCTCGAGCTGCTCCGGACCCCCTTGCACGGGCGCTTCGACCTGGTGTTCCTGGACCCGCCATTTATAGACGGGCTGTGGGACGAGGCGCTGGCGCGACTCGACCCGTGGTTGGCCGACGATGCCTGGCTCTATCTCGAATCCCCGCCCGACGGGCCGGCCGTGCCGCCCGGTCCGGGCTGGCGCCTGCACCGCGAATCCGGGACCCGCGACGCCCGTCACGTGCTGCTCCGGCGCGGGGGCGCGACTTGAAACGACGCCGCGTGTCGCTGCTACACTCGCGGCGGCTACAGCACCCAAACCACGGCGCAGCCAAGGCATGAACACAGTCCGGAACAGGGTCGCGGTGTATCCAGGCACCTTCGATCCGATCACCAACGGCCACGTCGACCTGGTCGACCGCGCCGCGCCGCTTTTCGAAAAGCTCATCGTCGGCGTCGCCGAAAGCCCGGCCAAGGGCCCGGCGCTCTCGCTCGATCTGCGGGTGGACCTGGCGCGCAAGGCGCTGGCCGCCTACGACAACGTCGAAGTCATGGGCTTCAATTCGCTGCTCGCGCACTTCGTGTCCGAGGTCGGCGGCAGGATCCTGCTGCGCGGCCTGCGCGCGGTTTCGGACTTCGAGTACGAATTCCAGCTGGCGAGCATGAACCGGCACCTCATACCCGAGGTGGAAACCCTGTTCCTGACGCCGGCGGAGCAGTACGGCTTCATTTCCTCGTCGCTGGTGCGCGAGATCTCCCGCCTCGGTGGCGATGTCTCGTCCTTCGTGCCGGACGCGGTTGATGATGCGCTGCAGGCCGAATGGCGGCGCGCGGCGATAGACTGAGCACCAACACCGAACAACCCTTGGGGAACCCGATATGAAGACCACCACCCGCCTGATCCTGATCGCATTCCTGGTGCTGCCGCTGCTGGCGGCCTGCAACAAGGAGGAGGCCGTCGTTGCCGCCGTTGCCGCGCCGCTGACCGCTCCCACCACAGCCGACGACGGCGCCTGGCGCAGCTACGTGTCCGACGTGGTGACCCGCAACATGGAAGGCATCGCCAACCAGCCCTACGTCTACTACCTGCCGGCAGCGACCGGCGACGAAGACGCGGATGCCGGTGCGTACGCGCGCCTGCAGGACAAGGCCAGGACCGACGTCGCGCGCGGCATCGTGCGCGGGAACATGCTGGCCTATGCCTCGTCGGATTCGACGAAGATGGCCGACATCGTGGTCGAGGCCTTCGCCGAGGTCGCTCCGGACACGATGAAGGACGTGCGGGTGCTGTTCATCGGCAGCGCCGCCGACCGCGACCGCGTCGCCGCGGCCGTTGCTCCGGCAGGCGTCAACTTCGTATTCGTCGACGCGGGCTGAGTCCCGGGTCCGCCCCGCCGCCGCCGGCCGCCAGGCCCGGCGGCGGGCCGCGCATGCAGGGTCTACAATGGCCCCATGGCACTGCGCATCAACGAGCTCTGCATCAACTGCGACGTTTGCGAGCCCGCCTGCCCGAACGACGCCATCTCGCAGGGCGAAGACATCTATGTGATCGACCCCGCGCGCTGTACCGAGTGCGTGGGGCATTTCGACGAGGCACAGTGCGTGGTGGTGTGCCCGGTCGAATGCATCGATCCGGATCCCGACATCCCTGAAACCCACGACCAGCTGCTGGCAAAGCTCCTGCGGCTGAAGGAGCAGGCTGCTTGAACATCCCGACCCTGTTGCGCCGCCTGGCGCTGCCGCTGCTGATCGCGTTCGTCCCTTCCGGCCTGCTCCTGGCCGCCGATGGCCAAGTGAGTGCGGCGCCTGCGCCGGTACAGCAGGCGGTGAAGCCGCCGGGCGCGGCGATCGCTTCCGCGCACGCGCTGGCGACGGACGCCGGGATGGAGGTGCTGGCCGATGGCGGCAACGCTTTCGACGCCGCGATCGCGGTCTCGGCGGTGCTGTCGGTGGTGGAGCCGGTCAGCTCCGGCCTCGGCGGCGGCGGCTTCTTCCTGCTGCATGACGCCGCCACCGGGCGCGACGTCTTCCTTGACGCCCGCGAGACTTCGCCGGCCGCGGCCACGCCCGAGCGCTACCTCGACGCCGAGGGCGGCTTCGACCGCGACCGCGCCACCAACGGCGCCTGGTCGGCGGGCATCCCCGGGCTGCCGGCCGCCTTCGTCCACATCCAGGAGAAGTACGGCAAGCTGCCGCTGTCGCGCACCCTGGCGCCGGCGATCCGCATCGCGCGCGAGGGCTTCCCGGTGTACGCACGCATGGCCCGCGGCTACGCGGCGCGCAGCGCGGTGATGGAGCGCTATCCCGGCACCCGCGAGGTCTATCTGGCCGCTGGCCGGCCGATCGAGGTCGGCGACCTGTTCCGCCAGCCCGATCTCGCCCGCACGATGGAGCTCCTGGCCGAGCAGGGCTTCGATGGCTTCTACCGTGGCGACATCGGGGCCAGGCTGGTCGCCGGCGTCAACGCCGAGGGCGGCGCCTGGACCGAAGACGAACTCGCCGCCTATCGCGTGCGCGAGCGCGAGCCGGTCCGCTTCGGATACCACGACTGGGAGATCGTGACCGCGCCGCCGCCGTCGTCTGGCGGCATCGCGCTGGCGCAGATGCTGCAGATCCTGGCGCCCTACGAATTCGACGCGCTGACCGAAGCGCAGCGCGCCCACCTCGTGGTGGAGTCGATGCGCCGCGCCTACCGCGACCGCACCTTCTACCTTGGCGACCCGGACTTCGTGCAGGTGCCGCAGCGCCTGCTGTCCAGCGCCGATTACGCCGCCGGCCTGCGCGCCACCATCCACCCGGACAGGGCCACGCCCAGCGACCTGCTCTCGGGTGCGCCGACGCCGCTGGAGGACGAAGAAACCACCCACTTTTCGATCATCGACGCCGAAGGCAACCGCGTCGGTGCCACGCAGACGGTGAACCTGCTGTATGGCTCCGGCCTGGTGGCGCCGGGCACCGGCGTGCTGCTCAACAACGAGATGGACGACTTCGCGCTCAAGCCCGGTACGCCCAATGCCTTCGGGGTGATGGGCTTCGCCGCCAACGCGCCGGAGCCGGGCAAGCGCATGCTGAGCTCGATGACGCCGACCTTCATGGTTTCGGGTGACAGAGTCGCCGTGCTCGGCACGCCGGGCGGCAGCCGCATCATCACCATGGTGCTGCTGGGCGTGCTCGGCTACGACGCCGGGCTGTCGGCGCCGGACGTTGCGGCGCTGCCGCGCTACCACCACCAGTGGATGCCGGACGTGCTCCAGGCCGAGACCGGGACTTTCGACGTGGCCACCGTGCAGGCGCTGCGCGCGATGGGGCACACGCTGCAGCTGCCCGAGGAAGAGGCCAGCCAGGGCCGCCGCTCCAGCGACGTCTGGGGCAACTTCCAGACCGTGGCCTGGGACATCGCCGGCAACAGGCTCGAGGCCGGCACCGATCCGCGCAATCCCGTGGGCAAGGGCGCCACGACCCATGGCGCGAAGGACCCGGAGCCGTCGCGGTGAAGCTCTGGTCGATCGAAGGCAATACCCAGCGGCTCGACGGCGGCTCGATGTTCGGCAATGCGCCGCGCGCGCTGTGGTCGCGCTGGATGGAGCCCGACGGACTCAACCGCATTCCGCTGGCGACGCGCGCGCTGCTGGCGACGCCGCTCAACGGCCGCACGGTGCTGTTCGAGACCGGCATCGGCGCCTTCTTCGAGCCCAAGCTGCGCGAGCGTTACGCCATCGGCGGCGACGGCCATGTGCTGCTGGACTCGCTGCGCGAGGCCGGCTTCGGGCACGAGGACATCGACGTGGTGGTGCTCAGCCACCTGCACTTCGACCACGCCGGCGGCCTGCTGACGGCCTGGGAGGAGGGCAAGGCGCCGGAGCTGCTGTTCCCGAACGCCACCTTCGTGATCGGCCGCGAGCAATGGGAGCGCGCGCAGGATCCGCATCCGCGCGACCGCGCCAGCTACATTCCGGAGCTGCCGGCGCTGCTCGAGGCCAGCGGCCGCCTGGAGCTGGTCGACGGCGACCGCACGCCGGCCCTGGGCGACGCGGTGCGCTTCCATTGGAGCCACGGCCACACGCCGGGAATGATGCTGGCCGAGGTGCTCGGCCCCGAGCTGCGCGATGACGGCCACCACGGCGGCGTGGTGTTCTGCGCCGACCTCGTGCCCGGCCTGCCCTGGGTGCACGTGCCGATCACCATGGGCTACGACCGCTGCGCCGAAACCCTGATCGACGAGAAGCAGGCTTTCCTCGACGACAAGCTGGCGCGCGGGGTGCACCTGTTCTTCACCCACGATCCCGGCTGCGCGCTGGCGCAGGTCGGGCGCGACGGGCGCGGCCGCTTCGAGGGCGTGCACCAGGTCCAGCGCCTGCAGGCCCGTGGCCTGGGCGCGTAAAGCCGTTTTTCAGGCGGTGCCCGCTGGGCGCAGCAGCAGGAGCCAGGCCAGGGCCGCGGCCGCCAGACTCGCCAGCGCCGCGATCACCCAGGGCAGCCACGACAGCCAGCCGCCGGGCGATGCCCGTGCGTACCGATGCGCTACGGCCGCGGGCGGTGCGTCGGACAGGGTCGTAACCGGCGCCGGATCCACCGGGGCCATCGCATGTGGCGACAGGCCGGCTCCGGCCCCGTTGTCGGGAGCGGGGGGCAGCAGCACCGCCGGCAGCGCCAGGCGGTAGCCCTCGCCGTACACGGTCTGCAGCAGCTGCCCCGAGTGGTCGCCAAGCGCGGTGCGCAGCCGGCGCATCACTTTCGATACCGCACTGTCGAACACCGTGTCGACGCCCGGCCAGGCCTCGGCGATCAGGGTCGCCCGCGGGACCACGTCCCCGGCGTGGTCGAGCAGGCAGAGCAGGACCGCGCAGGCGCGGGCATCGAGGTTGCGCGTCCGGTCGTCGGCATGCAGTCGTTGCTTTGCCGGCTCCAGCCGGTAGCGGCCGAACAGCCATTGCCCGTCCTGCGGCGATACGCGCGCGGACGTGCTGCGGCCGTTGGCGGCCGGCGGTGTCGGTGGGAGCGGAGCAGTGGCCACACAGTGGCCAACGGGGGTGGCGGCACCGGCAGGCCAGTCCCGCGCGGGCTCAGGCGCGGGTGCCGAAGATCTTGTCGCCCGCGTCGCCCAGCCCCGGCAGGATGTAGCCGAGCTCGTTGAGGCGTTCGTCGATGGAAGCGACGTAGACCTCGACATCGGGATGCCTGGCCTCGAGTGCGCGCAGGCCCTCGGGCGCGGCGACCAGGAACAGGCCCTTGATCCGGGTGCAGCCGGCCTTCTTCAGCATGTCGACGGTGGCGACGAGGGTGCCGCCGGTGGCCAGCATCGGGTCGAGGACCAGGGCGGTGCGGTCGGCCATGTCGCCGACCAGGTTCTCGTAGTAGGCCATGGCTTCGAGCGTGGTTTCGTCGCGCCGGATGCCCACCACGCCGACCTTGGCCGCGGGAATCAGCTCCAGCACCCCGGGGAGCATGCCCAGGCCGGCGCGCAGGATCGGCACCAGGGTGATCTTGCGGCCCTTGATCCGGCGCACGCGCACCGTTCCGGCCCAGCCCTCGACCTCCGCATCCTCGCACTCGAGATCGGCGGTGGCTTCGTAGGTCAGGAGCGCGGCGACCTCGCCGGCCAGTTCGCGAAAGGACTTGGTGCTGTTGTCGGCGCGGCGCATCAGGCCGAGCTTGTGCTGCACGAGCGGGTGGCGGACTTCGACGATCTTCATGGCGGAGGTGGCTGGAGTACGGATGCCAGTGTCGCGCAAAAGCCGGTCGGGATGGAGCCGTGCGCGGCCGATGTTTTCGCCTTGGCCGATTCCACAACAAGAAAGGTTCATCTCCCATCTCCTGGGAAGCGGTTTCGAGGAGGAGTGTCTGCTTCCTTCGCTATCCGTCGCCGTGACCTGGAGAGCCCCGCCGCGGCCGGGGGGGGGTTGCCACCGCTTTAACGGCCCCGGGCAGCCCTCCCGGCCACGACGGGGCTCGGCTTCGGCTGGAGTACGCGCGATGCCCGGCTTTTGCTCCCGGGCCACCGCGTACTGCTGCGCACCGGGTGCCCGCGCTGTATCAATGGCGCGCCAGTCCCTCAGTCGGGAGATGAACCACAAAAAAGGGCCGGATTCACCCGGCCCTTCCCGTCGTGCAGCCTGCTGCGGTCAGTAGTCGTAGCGCACGCCGACCAGCCAGGAGCGGCCGAAGCCTTCCATCTCGAGCACGCGGTTGCGCTGGCCCTGGTAACGGACCTGGCGGGTGTCGCTGATGTTGTTGACCTCGCCGAAGATGCTTACGCCGGTGTTGAAGCGGTAGCTGGTGGTGAAGTCCAGGCTCGAACGGCCGTCCCAGAAGACGTTGAGTTCCGGATTGGTGATGTTGAACTCCTGGATGAACTCGGAGCGGTGGTTGTAGGCCAGGCGTGCGTTGAAGCCCGACTTTTCGTAGGTCAGCGCCAGGTTGTAGTTGTGGCGCGAGGTGCCGGGCAGCTCGGTTTCGCCCAGGCCGAACGGCAGCTCCGCATTGGACTTGGCCCAGGTGTAGTTCGCGTAGACGCCCAGGCCGCTGAGTGCGCCGGGCAGCATGTCGAAGGTCTGCTGCCAGGCCAGCTCGAGGCCGTAGATGCTGCCCTTGTCGCCGTTCTCCGGGCGGGTGATCCGCTGGTTGACGATGTCGATCGAGCCGTCGTCGGGATTGACGACCTCCCAGGTCTCGAAGCTGTTGGCGATGAACAGCGGATCGTCGATGCGCTTGTAGAAGGCCGCCGCCGAAAGCAGGCCCAGCGGGCGCAGGTAGCGTTCGTACGACACGTCGAAGTTGTGTGCGTAGGCGGCCTCGACCTCGGGGTTGCCGACCGAGACGTTGTCCCATGCGTTCTCGCCGCGGATCCGATAGGGCGCGGTATGCATGAAGTCGGGGCGGTTGAGGCCGGTCGAGTACGAGGTGCGCAGGATCGTGTCCTGGTCGATCTCGTAGCGCAGGTGCAGGCCCGGCAGGAAGTCGCCGTAGCTACGGCTGGCGTGCTGGGGGATGGCCTCTTCGGTTTCTTCGTTGAACTCGGCGGCGCTGCCTTCCAGCCTGGTGCGCTCGTAGCGGGCGCCGGCGACCAGGGTCAGCTTGTCCCAGGTCGCGTCAATGCGGAAATAGGCGGAATGCACATCCTCGGAGGCGGTGTAGTCGGCGGTGATGGAGTCGGCCACCAGCCGGTTGTGGTTGCTGCTTCCGGTCAGCTGGCCGGCGTAGTTGCCGAAGATGTCGCGGGCGAAACGACGACCGGTCAGGAAGTGGCCGAAGTTGTTCGACCAGCTGTCAGGCAGCAGCATGTCCGAGTAGCTGATGCCCAGCGCGTCGAAGTCGTCGGACTCGCCGTTGCGATGGCGCTCCTCGTTGAACAGCTTGTCGCGCTGGCGCGAGCGCACGCCGAATTTGATGTCGCCGCTTTTGCCGAGGAAGTCCTGCGCGTGGGTCAGGTCGACCCGGAAGCTGTTTTCCTTCTCCTCGCTGTACTCGTAGCGATCGTTGAGACGACGGAATTCGTACCAGTCCTCGGGCAGGTTGACGCCGGTGGCCGGAGCGTCGTCCACGCCCAGGATCGTCCAGACCGGGAAGTCCGGGTTGCTGTAGTCGTAGGCCATCCGCGGACGCTCCTGCGAGCGGAAGACGTACTGCATGCGCGGGCTGGTGGTCTTGTCTGCCTTGCTTTGCGCAACTTGCCAGTCGAGCTTCCAGGCGTCGCCGAGCCAATGCTCGCCGCCGAGGTTGTAGGTGCGGATCGACTTGTCGTAGGTACGCTCGCGCAGTTCCTTGTCGAAGGTGGCACGGCCGGCGACGCCGGTGACGTCGTTCGAGCCGGCTTCGTGGCGCTCCAGCTCGATGGCCAGGGTGTCGCGGAACTCGCGGTCCTCGAAGTTCGAATCCGAAGCGATGAAGTAGACGAGGTTGTCCGGATCGATGCGGAAATCGAAGCGTCCGGTCAGGCCGGTGCGGGTACGGGTGCCCTCGTAATCCTTGATCTCGACCACTTCAGGCATGATCACGCCGTCGAAGTCGGCGAATGTCGCCTCGACGTTGTCGGTATAGCGTTCCTGCTTGCTGCGCGACGCGGAGATGATCACGCCGATGTTCTCGTCGGCACCGAAGCGGTTGCCGATGGTTGCGTTGTAGCGCTCGTTGTCGCCGTCGCCGAGCTCGAAGGCGCCCTGGGCCGCCGAAGCGCGCAGGGTCAGGCCATCGCGGTCGAGCGCGCTCTGGGTGCGGATGTTGATGTTGCCGGCGATGGCGTCGCCGTCCATGTCGGGCGTCAGCGCCTTGGTCACTTCAAGCGCGGCGATCACGTCCGCCGGGATGGTGTCCAGCTCGACGCCGCGGCTGAGGTTGTCTGGGTTGGCGAGCTGCACGCCGTCGATGGTGACGGTGGTGAATTCCTTGGGGGCTCCGCGCACGGTTACGTAGCGACCTTCGCCCTGGTCGCGCTCGATCGACACGCCGGGGATGCGCTGCGTGGACTCGGCGATGTTGTTGTCCGGAAACTGGCCGAGCAGGTCGGCCGAGACCACGTTGACGTAGTTGGTCGAGCTGCGCTGCTGGTTGAGGGCGAGCGCCTGCGCGTCGCGCGTGGCGCGCACTTCGACCGAGTCCAGGGTGGTGGCGTCGGCGGGGCCGACCGTGCTGTGCAGGCTCACTTCCACCTGCACGCCGGAATCGGCCGGCACCACGACCTCGGTGTCCACGCTGTGGTAGCCCAGGTAGTCCACGGTCATCTGGTAGCGACCCGGCGCAAGGCCTGTGATGCGGAATTCGCCGTTGCGCCGGGCGGTGGCAAGCTGACGGCCGTCGATCGAGATGATGGCGCCGTCGAGCGAGGCACCGACCGAGGACTCCTTCACCCGGCCGACGACGGTGCCGACGGACAGGGCCTCTCCGGCAATGGCCCCCGCCTGCGGTTCGGCACGGGCGTTTGGAGTGGCAGTCAAGGTGAGTGCGGTGGCGATGGCGGCGGCGATCAGCGAACGTTGGATGGTCATGGGATGGCCCTGGGATAAAAAAATGGCGGCCGTCTGCGGCCGCACAACGGGCACAAGCTTTATGCCGGTGAGTTGCAGCGACATGACGGAAAAGCTGCATTTGGCTTTCAGCGCGGTAATGGCGGGGCTGGCGCCGGTGCCGCTGTAACTCGGCGGACACATAGGGCCGCGACAATCGCCGGTCCATTCCCTATCCATGCCGGTCCGCCATGCTTGTTCGCGATTCCATCCGATCTGCTTCAGCGACGCCGCGCCGCGCCGCTGTCCGCATGCCCGCCGGTGCCGGCGGCAGCCTGCTGCTGGCTGCGGTGCTCGCCCTGCTGCTGACGGGCCCCGCTGGTGCACGCGACGCCTTTGGTCCCGGCATCCACGAACTCGAACCCAATACCCTGGTGCCCGCGGGCGACCCGCGCTACGCGCCGGCCGCGTATCCCGACCGCATCGTCGCCTCGCCGGCGGCGGATCCGGCGCGCGGTTTCCAGGTCTCCTGGCGCACTGCCGCGGGCGTCGAAGCGCCGATGCTGGAACTGGTGGTCGCCGGCGATTCGCCCGCCGTCGGCGAACCGCGCCGCGTGGCGGCGCGCAGCACCGCCTTCGCCACCGAGAATGGCGCGGGCAGCCAGCACCAGGTCGCGGTCGACGGACTGGAAGCCGACACGCTCTACGCTTTCCGCGTGCAAGGCGGCAAGGGCTGGTGGAGCCCGTGGCGGCAGCTGCGCACCGCGGCTGCGCAGGGCACTGCGCTGGAGTTCCTGTATTTCGGCGACACCCAGAACAAGAACGCCAGCCACGGCAGCCGCGTGCTGCTCGAGGCCCTGCGCCACGCGCCGGACGCGCGCCTGGCGCTGTTCGCCGGCGACCTGGTCAGCGGCGGCGACGGCGAGGACGACAACGAATGGGGCGAGTGGTCCGACATCGCCGCGCCGGTGGCCGCGACCATGCTGGTCGCACCGCTGACCGGCAACCACGAGTACTTCGAGGAGTTCGAGGACACGCCGCAGGAGCGCCGCGTGCTCGGCCCGCACTGGCCTCACATGTTCGCACTGCCGGGCAACGGCGCGCCGGGCGCGGAGGCCACCACCTACTGGTTCGACATGCACGACGCACGCTTCGTGGTGCTCGACGGCACCTCGGCGCTGGATCTCGGCACGGCCGCCGCGCAGGCGGAATGGCTGGACGGCGTGCTGCGCGACAGCCCGCGCGACTGGTCGATCGTCGCCATCCACCAGCCGATGTACTCGCCGCGCGAGGGCCGTGACAACCTCCTGCTGCGCGAGCACCTGATGCCGGTGCTGGCGCGCCATTCCGTGGACCTGGTGCTGCAGGGGCACGACCACACCTACGGCCGACGCGCGGGCGAGAATGGTGCGGCCACGCCCCAGTACGTCGTATCGGTGGCCGGCGCGAAGCAGTACCTGCTGTCAGAGGAGGCTCGCGACACCATGGCGCCGGTGGCCGAGGACACGCAGCTGTTCCAGGTGGTGCGCATCGATGGCGACACGCTGCGCTACGAGGCGCGCACCGTGACCGGCCGGCTGTATGACGCGTTCTCGCTGGTTGGCGATCGCGACGTGGGGCGCAGGATCATCGAGCACACCGATGGCCGCATCGAGCAGCGTGACTGTGGCCGCTCGGCGACCCTCAAGGGGCGTACGGACCGCTGTTGGGAGTAGGGCGCGGGGTGCGCAGCAGTGCGCGGTGGCCCGTGAGCACTCCCCGGATTTCGCGCATGGTTTGGGTACCTGCGGGCAACGCCGAGCCCCGTCGTGGCCGGGAGGCCTTCGCGGGGAAGTCAAGGAGGAGGCATCCGCCGCCAGGCGGATGCCGGGGGACATGAGCCGCGAAGGCCTCCCGGCCGCGACGGGGCCCTTCAGGTCACGGCATATCGGCGCCGCAGCGGACTGCTGCCGCGCACGATAGACCTGAGCTTCAGGCCGCCGCCTGCACCCGCGGCCCCTCGAGCAGCGCGCGCTTGACCATGGAAACCACCAGGTCGAGCTCGTCTTCCTCCATCTCGAAGCGCGGGGTGAAGCGCAGCGAGTTCTCGCCGCCGTGGATCACGCCCAGGCCCTGTTCGCGCAGCCACTCTTCGGTGGAGCCGGCGCCGTAGCCCTTGAAGCCCGGGGCGAGTTCGCAGGAGAACAGCAGGCCGGTGCCCTGGACCTTGGTGATCAACCCGCCCAGCTCGGCCTTCAGCGCCTCGAGCTTTTCGATGGCCTGCTCGCCGCGGGTGCGGATATTGGCGCGCACCTCCGGCGTGACCATGCCCAGCACCGCCACGCCGACGTCGGCCGCGCGCGGGTTGGCGGTCATGGTGTTGCCGTAGGTACCGCGCTTGTAGATGCCGGCGGCGCGCGCGTTCATCGCCAGCACCGAGAGCGGGTACTGGCCGGCGTTGAGCGCCTTGGAATAGGTCTCCATGTCGGGCGCTTCCTGGCCTTCGAAGCCGGGGTAGTCGACCACCGACAGGGTGCCGGTGGCGCGCAGGCCGGCCTGGATCGAGTCGACCAGCAGCAGCGATCCGTGCGCCTTCGTCAGTTCGCGGGCGGCGGCATAGTAGTCCACCGGCACGCTGCGGCCCGGGTCGCCTTCGCCCATCACCGGCTCGAGGAACATCGCTTCGATGAACCAGCCCTTGGCATCGGCGTCGGCGAAGACCTGCTGCAGCGCGTCGATGTCGTACGGGGCCACCACCAGCACGCTGTCTTCGTGGCGGTAGCTGGCCAGTGCGTTCTCGTAGGCCTTGCGGGTGGAGTTGGAGTACAGCGCAGGCGCCTCGGTGCGGCCGTGGAAGGCGCCCTTGACCACCAGGCGCTTGACGGTGCGGCCGGCGTGGCGGCCGCCGGCGTCGGTCATGGTCTTGGCATTGGTGTCGGCGATGCGTGCGGCCAGCGACACCGACTCGGAGCCGGAGTTGAGGCACATGAAGGCGGCGAACGGGCAGTCGCGGCCCTGGCCGATCTCGGCGCGCAGGGCGCGATCGAGGCGCAGCTGCGACAGGCTCGGGGTCATGATGTTGGCCATCGCCTGCGGCCTGGCCATCGCTTCGATGACCTTCGCCGGGGCGTGGCCGAAGCCGAGCATGCCGTAGCCGCCGGTGTCGTACAGCACGGCGCCCTTGAGGGTGACGATCCACGGGCCGCGGGCGGCGAGGGCGACATAGGGGTTCACGCCGTCCTGGGGATAGAAGTTGACGTAGCCGGCCTGCACGGCCTGGACCTGGGCATCTTCGTCGAGGTCGAGCAGGTCGGCGGCTTCGGCTTCGATGCTCGCGAACTCGTTCGCGGCGGCGTCGATGGCGTCGACCAGCTCCGGATGGCTGGCGGCGAAGCGCGCGATCGTGGCGTCGTCGAGGCCGGGGCTGCGGCGCTGTCCCTTGCGGGCGCGGAGCGGGGCGAGGCGTGCGGTCACGGTGGTGGTCATGGCGGTTCTCCGGGTGCGATACCCTATTATCGGCATGCGTTCGTCGCTTGGTAGGTGCGATTTGCGCTGAAATGCTGCAGTTTTCGGCGGATCGACGATAGAATTCACCAATGAAGCTGAGCCCTGCCGACGAAGCCCTGCTGTCGCTGCTGCGCGAGGACGCGCGCGCGCCGACCGCCGCCATCGCGCGCCGCCTGCAGCTGTCGCGCACGACGGTGCAAAGCCGGATCGAACGCCTGGAGCGGATGGGCGTGATTTCCGGTTACACGGTGCGCGTCAGCGACGACCACGAGCGCGAGCGCGTGCGCGCGCTGATCATGATCACGGTGTTCCCGAAACAGGCGCCGTCGGTGGTCGAGGCCTTGCGGCAGATGCCGGGCGTGCGCAGCCTGCATTCGGTCAACGGCGCCTGGGACCTGGTGGCGATGGTGGTGGTGCAGACCATCGGCGACATGGACGAGCTCACCGACCGCATCGGCGCCCTGGACGGCGTCGAACGCACCACGTCGACCCTGCTGCTGTCGACCAAGTTCCAACGCTGAGGCCCCCGCTTGAAGAAGTCCGATTTCCGCTTCGACCTGCCGCAGGAACTGATCGCGCAGGCGCCGCTGGCCGAGCGCTCGGCCAGCCGCATGCTGGTGGTGCCGCCGGGCGACGGCGGCTTCCAGGATCATCGCGTGCATGAGCTGCCGGGCTTCCTGCGTGCAGGCGACCTGCTGGTGTTCAACGACACCCGGGTGATTCCCGCGCGCCTGTTCGGCCGCAAGCAGGGCAGCGGCGGGCGCGTGGAGATCCTGATCGAGCGCCTGCTTCCCGGCGGTGAGGCGCGGGCCCAGGTCGGTGCCAGCAAGACGCCCAAGCCCGGCAACCTGATCGAACTCGACGCAGGCGGGGTGGCCGAGGTGATCTCGCGCGATGAAAGCTTCCATCGCCTGCGTTTCCACGTCGACGGCGAACTGGAGTCCTGGCTGGCGAAGGCGGGGCGCATGCCGCTGCCGCCCTATATCCAGCGCGAACCCGGGGTCGAGGACGCCGAGCGCTACCAGACCCTGTTCGCGCGCGCCTCGGGCGCGGTGGCGGCGCCGACCGCGGGCCTGCACTTCGACCAGCCGCTGCTCGATGCGCTGCGTGCGCGCGGCGTCGATTCCGCGCACGTCACCCTGCACGTCGGCGCCGGAACCTTCCAGCCGATGCGCGTGGACGACATCCGCGAGCACCGCATGCACAGCGAGTGGATCAACGTCGGCGCCGCCCTGGTCGCGCAGGTACGGCGCACGCGCGCGGCCGGTGGCCGGGTGGTGGCGGTGGGCACCACGGTGGTGCGGGCGATGGAGTCGGCGACGGTGGACGGCGAGCTGCATCCTTTCTCCGGCGAGACCTCCATCTTCATCGTGCCCGGCTACCGGATCACGTCGGCCGACGTGCTGCTGACCAACTTCCACCTGCCCGAGTCGACCCTGCTGATGCTGGTCTCGGCCTTTGCAGGGCGCGAACGGGTACTGGCGGCCTATGCGCACGCGGTGCGCGAGCGCTACCGGTTCTTCTCCTACGGGGACGCAATGTTGCTGTCCAGGAATGCCTGATCCGGACGTTGTCGAGTATCATTCTCATTTACGCCGGGACTTCCGGCGACGCCCCATGGACCAGGAGATGCCCGTGAACACCCGCTTCCGCGCCCCCCGCACCATCCTTGCCGCCGCCTGTGCGGCGCTGCTGCTTGCCGCCTGCGGCGGCGAGCGCGCCGAGACCGGCACCGCCGGCGCCGACGCCGAGGCCGCTCCGGCCGCCGCCGGCGAGGTCAACCTCTACACCACCCGCGAGCCCGGCCTGATCCAGCCGCTGCTCGATGCGTTCACCGCGCAGTCGGGCACCAGGGTCAACACCGTGCTGTTGAAGGACGGCCTGCTCGAGCGCCTGGGTGCCGAGGGCGCGCGTTCGACCGCCGACGTGTTGATGGTGGTGGACACCGGCAACATGCTCGACCTGGTCGAGGCCGGCCACACCCAGCCGCTGCAGTCCGAGGTGCTCGAGTCCGCGATCCCCGCCCACCTGCGCGGCGCTGACGACCAGTGGTTCGCGATGTCGCTGCGCGACCGCGTGCTGTACGCGCACAGGGACCTCGAGCTGGAGTCCTTCCACTACGAGGACCTCGCCGATCCGCAGTGGAAGGGCAAGGTCTGCATCCGCTCCGGCCAGCACCCGTACAACACCAGCCTGTTCGCGGCGATGATCGCGCACCACGGCGCCGAAGCCACCGAGCAGTGGCTGACCGGCGTCAAGGCCAACCTCGCACGCAAGGCCGCCGGCGGTGACCGCGATGTCGCCCGCGACATCCTTGCCGGCATCTGCGACATCGGCATCGCCAACGCCTACTACGTCGGCCGCATGAAGAACGCCGAGCCCGGCTCCGAGCAGCACCAGTGGGGTGAGGCGATCAAGGTGATCCGCCCGACCTTCGACGTCGAGGGCGGTGGCACCCACGTCAACATCAGCGGCGCTGCCCTGGCCCGCCACGCGCCCAACCGCGACAACGCGGTGGCGCTGATGGAATACCTGGTCTCAGACGAGGCGCAAAGCCTGTATGCGCGCGCCAACTACGAGTACCCGGTGAAGGCCGGCGTCGAGCTCGATCCGGTGGTCGCAAGCTTCGGCGAACTCACCGTCGACCCGCTGCCGCTCACCGAGGTGGTCGCGAACCGCCGCGAGGCCAGCGCGCTGGTCGACAAGGTCGGCTTCGACAACTGATCCATGACGGTGGTGGCGACTGGAACGACTGCGGCTGCGCTGCATCCGGCAGCCCGCGGCGTTCCGGGCCGCGGGCTGCGGCGACTGCTGCCCGAAGGCCCATGGCAGTGGGCCGCGGTGGCGATCGCGGCCGTGGTGGTGCTGCCGCTGGCTGCGCTCTTCTGGACCGCGCTGCAGGGCGGGCAGGAGGGGTTGTGGAGCCACGTCGCCCGCTACGTACTGCCCAACGCCGCGCGCAACACCCTGCTGCTGCTGCTCGGGGTGGGCACGCTGGTGGTGCTGATCGGCACCGGTGCGGCCTGGCTGGTCACCGCCTGGGAGTTCCCCGGCCGGCGCACCCTGGCCTGGGCGCTGCTGCTGCCGCTGGCGGTGCCGACCTACATCGTCGCCTTCGCCTACCTCGACCTGCTGCACCCGCTCGGGCCGGTGCAGGGCCTGGTGCGCGACCTGCTCGGCTACGACAGTCCGCGCGATTTCCGCCTGCCCGACATCCGCGGGCTGGCCGGCTGCATCGTGCTGCTGGGCTTCGTGCTCTATCCCTATGTCTACCTGACCACGCGCGCGATGTTCATGACCCAGGCGGCGGGGCTGGTGGAAGCGGCGCGCTCGCTTGGTGCCACGCCCGTGCAGGTGTTCCGGCGCGTGGCCCTGCCGCTGGCGCGGCCGGCGATCGCGATCGGCACGGCGCTGGCGCTGATGGAGGTGCTCAACGACATCGGCGCCTCGGAGTTCCTCGGCGTGCAGACGATGACGGTGGCCGTCTATACCACCTGGGTGACGCGTGCCGACCTGCCGGGCGCGGCGCAGATCGCGCTGGCCATGTTGGCGATCGTGGTCGCGCTGCTGGCGCTCGAGCGTTATGCGCGGCGGCGACAGCGTTATGCCGTGGGCGATCGTCCGCGGCCGATGCGCCCGCACCGGCTGCGCGGCGGCAAGGCCGCGTTGGCGCTGCTGCTGGGCCTGCTGCCGGTGGTGATCGGCTTTGTGCTCCCGGCCGGCTACCTGGCCTGGGAGGGCATCGCGCGCCTGGGCCACGACGGGGTGTCGCCGCAGCTGCTGGCGAGCGTCCGCAATACCGTGCTCATCGCCCTGGCCGCCACGGTGGTCACCCTGGCCGCGGGCCTGGTGCTGGGCTGGGCGCTGCGCCTGGCGCAGGGGCGGCGGCGGTCGGCGGGCGCGCTGTTCGCGCTGCGCAGCGGCAGCCTCGGCTATGCGGTGCCGGGCACGGTGCTGGCGATCGGCCTGCTGCTGCCGCTGGCCTGGTTCGACGACGGCGCCAACCTGGTGCTTGGCGCCTTCGGCATGGAACCGCGGATGGTGTTGATGGGCTCGGCGGCGGCGCTGGTGCTGGCCTACGTGGCGCGCTTCCTGGCGATCGCCTCGGGTGGCGTCGAGGCCGGGCTGGCGCGGATCCCGCCGAGCTTCGACCAGGCCGCGGCCAGCCTGGGCCACGCCCCGGGGGCTGCGCTGCGGCGCGTGCACCTGCCGCTGCTGCGGCCGGCGCTGGCGGCGGCCGCGCTGCTGGTGTTCGTCGATGCGATGAAGGAGCTGCCGGCCACGCTGCTGCTGCGGCCGCTGAATTTCGAGACCCTCGCGACCTGGCTGTATGCCGAGGCTTCGCGCGGAACCTATGAGGAAGGCGCCGTGGCGGCATTGCTGATCGTCGCCGTCGGCCTGCTGCCGGTGGTGCTGCTGGCACGCGCGGGCGTGCGCTATGGACGGGAGAGGATGTCGTGACGGATGCGCTGCTGGAGATCGCGGGCATCCGCGTGGGCTACCCGGTATCGGGCGGCGATACCCGGGTGGTGGTGGATGAGCTGTCGCTGTCGCTCGGCGCCGGCCACATCGGCTGCCTGCTGGGCGCCTCGGGCTGCGGCAAGACCACGGTGCTGCGCGCGGTGGCCGGCTTCGAGCCGGTGCTTGAGGGCAGCATCGACGTCAAGGGCCGCCGCGTGGCCGCGCCCGGGCTGACGCTGCCGCCGGAGCAGCGCAAGGTGGGCATGATGTTCCAGGACTACGCGCTGTTCCCGCACCTGGACGCGGCCACCAACGTCGCCTTCGGGTTGCGCGCGCTGTCGCGCGATGCGCGGCGCGCGCGGGTGGAGGAAATGCTCATGCTGGTCGGCCTGGCCGATCGCGGCGGGGCGTATCCGCACGAGCTGTCCGGTGGCCAGCAGCAGCGCGTGGCCCTGGCCCGCGCGCTCGCGCCCGATCCGGCCCTGCTGCTGCTCGACGAGCCGTTCTCCAACCTCGACACCGACACCCGTCAGCACCTGGCGGCGGAGCTGCGCGACCTGCTCAAGGCCTCCGGCGCGACCGTGCTGATGGTGACCCACGACCAGGCCGAGGCCTTCACCATGGCCGACCAGATCGGCGTCATGGATGGCGGCCGCATCCTGCAGTGGGACTCCGCCGAGGCGCTGTACCGGCGCCCGCTGGACCGCTTCGTGGCCGGCTTCATCGGTCGTGGCACCCTGGTGCCGGCGGCGGCGCTGGGGTTGGCCCGCGGCGGTGAGGTGCTGCTGCGTCCGCACGCGCTGCGGCCCGATCCGGACGGCGCGGTGCGGGCCGAACTGGTGGCGCTGGCCTTCCGCGGCCCGGGGCACGTGGCCAGCCTGCGCCTGTCCGGCGGCACGGTGGTCGAGGTCGACCTGGAGGATGTGTCGGGCATGTCGGGGCTGGTCGCGGGCGCTCCGGTGCGCCTGCGGCTGGCGGACGACGGGATGGTCGCCTTCGACTGAGGAGAGCAGGAGCTTTTTTTGCCACGGATTTGCGCGGATGAACGCGGATAGAGCAGAAGCGATGGAGGGCGGCTTCCTGCGAGCCGGCTGCCGTTCGCGTAGAAACACACCTCAAAGCATCTTCAAGTCTTGCCCCGGCCTGATCCGCGTTTATCCGCGCAAATCCGTGGCAAAAGCTTTTCCCGTCGCGACCCCGTCCGGTCCGCAGGCGCGCGGGCAGAGCGCGGTTCCGCGACAATGGGCGGCCCCGTTCGATGCCAGGATCACGATGTCCCGCATGAAGTTCGACCTGCTCGCCAGCGATGGCGCCGCCCGCCGCGGCCGGCTGGCGTTCCCCCGTGGCACGGTGGAAACCCCGGCCTTCATGCCGGTGGGCACCTACGGCACGGTCAAGGGCATGCTGCCCGGGCAGGTGCGCGATCTCGGCGCCGAGATCATCCTCGGCAACACCTTCCATCTTTACCTGCGGCCCGGGCTCGAGGTCATCGAGGCCCATGGCGGGCTGCATGGCTTCACCCGCTGGGACGGGCCGATCCTGACCGACTCCGGCGGCTTCCAGGTGTTCTCGCTGGCGCACCGCCGGAAGATCACCGAGGCGGGCGTCACCTTCGCCGCGCCGACCGACGGCTCGAAGGTGTTCCTCGGCCCCGAGGAGTCGATGCACATCCAGAAAGTGCTGGGCTCGGACATCGTGATGATCTTCGACGAGTGCCCGCCGGTGCAGGTGGACGGGAAGCCGGTGGACACGCGCGTGGTCGAGCGCTCGATGGAGCTCTCGCTGCGCTGGGCCGAGCGCTCGAAGCGTGCCCACGAGGGCAATGACGCGGCGCTGTTCGGCATCGTCCAGGGCGGGGTGCACCATGAGCTGCGCACGCGTTCGGCGGAGGGGCTGGCGGCGATCGGCTTCGACGGTTACGCCATCGGCGGCCTGGCCGTGGGCGAGACCGAGGCCGAACGCAACGCCATGCTCGAGCACACCTGCCCGCAGCTGCCCGTCGACCGCCCGCGCTACCTGATGGGCGTGGGCCGGCCGGAGGACCTGGTCGACGGCGTCGCCCGCGGCGTCGACATGTTCGACTGCGTGATGCCGACCCGGAACGCCCGCAACGGCCACTACTTCACCTCCACCGGCACGGTGCGCATCCGCAACGCGAAGTACGAACGCGACCTGCGGCCGATCGAGGAGGGTTGCGGTTGCGCGGCCTGCAGCGGCGGCTACAGCCGCGCCTACCTGCGCCACCTGGACCGTTGCAACGAGATGCTGGGGCCGATCCTGGGCACCCTGCACAACCTCTGGTACTACCAGAAGCTGATGGCGGACATGCGCGCCGCGATCGCCGCGGGAACCTTCGAGGCCTTCCGGCAGTCATTCCTTGCAGCGCGGATGCCCTGACGCGCCTGTGTCCACCGGTTCCACCGTTCCACCCGCGCCATATGCATCCGCGCCCATCCGGGTGCGGCGGGCTGGCCTGGCCCCCGCCGTGGCATACTATCCAGCTGATTTCCGCCTTGGACCGTCCTGATGAACCTGCTTGACTTCCTGATCGCCCCGGCATTCGCCCAGAACGCACCGTCCGCGCCCAACCCGTGGCAGTTCCCGATCATGATGGTCGTGCTGTTCGCGATCATGTATTTCCTGATGATCCGGCCGCAGATGAAGCGCCAGAAGGAACACCGCGCCATGGTCGAGAAGCTCGCCGTGGGTGACGAGGTGATCACCGCCAGCGGCATCGCCGGCGTGGTGCGCAAGCTCGGCGACAGTTTCATCACCGTCGAGATCGCCGACAACGTCGAGATCCGCGTGCAGAAGACCGCCGTGGGCAACGTGCTGCCCAAGGGCTCGCTGAAGTCCGCCTGACGCCCGCCGAAGGCATCGTCGCCGGCGCCTGCGCCGGCCGGCTGCCGGCGCCTGCTGCAAAACCCGTCACTCCCGCCCGCGGGACGACCTCGCGCAAGACCTGACCATGCTCGAATTTCCCCGCTGGAAGTACATCGTGATCCTGCTCGTGGTGTTGTTTGCAACGCTGTACGCGCTGCCCAACATCTATCCGCAGGATCCCTCGGTACAGATCACCTCCAACCGCGGTGCCGCCACCGGCGTCGAGCTCGATGCCCGCATCGAGGCTGCGTTGGCGGAGGCCGGCGTGACCGCGAAGTCCGTCGACACCGACGGCGAGGGCGAACGCATGGTCCGGCTTCACAGCCTGGACGACCAGACGCGCGCCGCCGACGCCCTGCGCCCGGCGCTGGGCGACGAGTACGTGGTCGCGCTCAACCTGGCATCCAACGTGCCCGACTGGTTGTCGTGGTTCGGCGCCAAGCCGATGCTGCTCGGCCTCGACCTGCAGGGCGGCGTGCACTTTGTGCTCCAGGTCGACCAGCAGGCGGCGCTGGACAAGCGCCTGGACGCCTACGCCGACGAAGTCCGCTCGGTGCTGCGCGACAACCGCATCCGCTACGACTCGGTGGAGCGCAACGCCGCGGGCACGACCGTCGCCCAGCTCGCCGATGCCGCCGATGCCGACCGCGCCATGAGCCTGCTTGCCGTCGCCCAGCCGACCCTGCTGCGCCAGGCCGTGGGCAGCCGCATCACCATCCGCGTGCCCGACACCGAGCTCAACCAGATCTCGGCCGACGCCATCGACCAGAACATCACCACGCTGCGCAACCGCGTCGATGAAGTCGGCGTCGGCGAGCCGGTCATCACCCGCCAGGGCAACGACCGCGTGGTCGTGCAGCTGCCGGGCGTGCAGGACACCGCCGAAGCCAAGCGCATGATCGGTGCCACCGCGACCCTGGAATACCGCGCGGTCATCGACGGCGATCCCTACGACGCCGTGGCCTCGGGCAACGTGCCGCCGGAGGCGCGGGTCTATTACGAGCGCCGCACCGGCATCGACGGCAGGCCGATCCCGGTGCTGCTGTCCAAGCGCGTGATCGCGTCCGGCGAGCAGATGGTCATGGCGCAGTCGACGCTCGACGAGAACGGCATGCCGGCGGTGAGCGTGACGCTCAACAACGTCGGCGGCCAGCGCATGTTCGATTTCACCTCGGTCAGCGTCGGCAAGCCGATGGCCGTGGTCTACATCGAGCGCGTGCCGCAGGTCACCACGAACGCGGCGGGCGAAGAGGTGCGCAGCTTCCGCGTCAGCGAAGAGGTGATCTCGGTTGCCAACATCAATGGCGTGTTCGGCAAGCAGTTCCAGACCACGGGCCTGGAGAAGGCCGAGGCCGACGGCCTCGCGCGCCTGCTGCGCTCGGGTTCGCTGGCGGCGCCGATGGACTTCATCGAGGAGCGCATCGTCGGCCCCAGCCTGGGCAAGGAGAACGTCGAGCGCGGTACCACGGCCGTGTTGTACGCGTTCGTGTTCACGCTGATGTTCTTCGGCATCTACTACCGCATGTTCGGCCTGTTCACCTGCGTCGCGCTGCTGCTCAACCTGCTGATGGTGGTGGCGATCATGAGCCTGTTCGGCGCGACCATGTCGCTGCCGGGCTTCGCCGGGCTGGCGCTCTCGATCGGCATGTCGGTGGACGCCAACGTACTGATCAACGAACGCATACGCGAGGAGCTCCGGGACGGCATGCCGGCACGGGGGGCGATCGCCAATGGCTACGACAAGGCCTCGGGCACGATCTTCGACTCCAACATGACCGCGCTGCTCGCCGGCGTCGCGCTGTTCGCCTTCGGCACCGGCCCGCTCAAGGGCTTCGCGGTGACGATGGTGATCGGCATCATGACCTCGGTGTTCACCGCGGTCACCGTCTCGCGCGGCGTCGCCACCCTGGTCTACGGCGGCAAGCGCAAGCTCAAGACCCTGGCCATCTGACGCGGGCATACGACACATGAATATCTTTCCCCTGCGCCTCATCCCGGCCACCCCGAACATCGACTTCATGCGCCTGCGCTGGGTGTCGGTGGCGGCGTTCGTGCTGCTCACCATCGCCTCCATCGCGGCGATCACCGGCAAGGGCTTCAACTACGCGCTCGATTTCACCGGTGGCACCGTGGTCGAACTGCGCTTCGAGTCGCCCGCCGACGTCGACGGCGTGCGCGAGCGCCTGGAGGATGCCGGCTACGGCAGCGCCCAGGTGCAGACCTTCGGCAGCGGCAGCGACCTGCTGGTGCGCCTGCAGCCGCGCGATGGCGAGACCAGCGTGGACGCGACCGCGCACACCGCCGATGAAGTACGCGAGGCGGCATCGATCGAGGGCAACCAGGCCCAGGTCATGGGCAGCGCCTTCGTCGGCCCGCAGGTCGGCCGCGACCTGGCCTGGAACGGCCTGTACGCGATCCTGTTCGTGGTCGTGGGCTTCCTGATCTACATCGGCTTCCGCTTCGAATGGAAGTTCGCGATTGCGGCCATCGTCACCACGCTCAACGACGTGCTGATCGTGGCCGGCTGGTTCGCGATCAGCGGCAAGGAGTTCGACCTCACCGTGCTGGCGGGCCTGCTGTCGGCGATGGGCTTCTCGATCAACGACACCATCGTGGTCTTCGACCGCGTGCGCGAGAACTTCCGCGCCATGCGCGCGCCGCCGAGGGAAGTGCTCAACGCCTCGATCAACCAGACCCTGTCGCGCACCATCATCACCTCGGTTGTGGCGTTCCTGACCGTGATGGCGCTGTTCCTGTACGGCGGCGGCTCGCTGGAAGGCATGTCGCTGGCGATGATGATAGGCATCGCGATCGGCACCCTGTCGTCGATCCTGGTGGCCTGCCCGCTGCTGACGATGGGCTTCCTCAAGGTCAGCAAGCAGGACCTGCTGCCGAAGTCGCGCGACGACGCGGAGCTTGCGCGGAGGCCCTGACGCCTCTCCGCAGGACAGCAAAAACCCCGCATCGCTGCGGGGTTTTTTTCTGTCGTGCCGGGTAGCCCCGGGTTTCAGAACGCGGCGGCGTAGCCGGAGGCGACGATGGTCTTCTGCAGCGCTTCGGCGACGCGGAGGTTGCCGGCCACGATCTGGCGGCTCTGCAGCGCAACGTGTACGGGGCCCATCGCGGCACCGCGATAATCGCAGACCTTGCCGCCGGCCTCGCGCACCAGCAGGATGCCGGCGGCGATGTCCCAGGCCTGCACGCCGGCCTCGAAATAGCCGTCGCTGCGGCCCGCGGCCACGTAGGCCAGGTCGAGCGCGGCCGAGCCGCTGCGGCGCACGTCTTCGGCCACCGACAGCACCTGGCGCAGGCAGTCGAACTGTGCGGCGGTGCGTGAGCGCTCGCGCGGGTGGAAGCCGGTGCTGATGCTGGCGCCGGCGAGGTCCTTGCGCTCGGCCACGCGGATGCGCTTGTCGTTGAGCTGGGCGCCGCCGCCGCGGGTGGCGGTGAACAGCTCGTTGCGCAGCGGGTCGAAGATGACGCCGTACAGCGGTTCGGGACCCTCGCACAGCGCGATCGAGACGCACCAGTGCGGGAAACCACGGAGGTAGTTGCTGGTGCCGTCGAGCGGGTCGATGACCCAGGTGTAGCGGCTGGCGCCCTTGCTGCCCTTCTGCTCGCCGCCTTCCTCGCCGAGCACGGCGTATTCCGGGTAGGCGCGGCGCAGCTCCTTGACCACCGCCACCTCGGCGAGCCGGTCGACTTCGCTGGCGTAGTCCATGCGGTCCTTCTCGACCACGTTGATCGCGTCGAGCTTGTTCATGTGCCGGAGCAGGATGTTGCCGCCGGCGCGGGCCGCCTTGACCATGATATTGACGGCAGGTTGTTGCATCGCAGGCGGACTCCAGCGTTGAGGGGGACGGCAGGGGGAAAGAGCAATCGGCTCGAGGCCGTCGCACAGTTTACCATTCGCGCCCATGAACACTGCGCAGCCAGCGGGCGAAGTCCGCATCGTCCTCGTCGGCACCCAGCATCCGGGCAACATCGGCTCGGCGGCCCGCGCCATCAAGACCATGGGCCTGGAGCGGCTGGTGCTGGTGGCCCCGGAGCGGTTCCCGCATGCCGACGCGGTGGCGATGGCGGCGGGCGCGGACGACGTCCTGGAGGCCGCCAGCATCGTCGGCACCCTGGCCGAGGCGGTGGCCGACTGCGCCCTGGTGCTGGGCTGCACCGCGCGCAGCCGGCGCATCGCCCTCGAGGAGCTGGCGCCGCGTGCGGGCGCGGCGCGACTGCTGGATGCCGCGGTGCCGGGGGCCTCGGTGGCGCTGGTGTTCGGCCGCGAGCGCACCGGCCTGGACAACGACGAGCTGCAGCTCTGCCACGCGGCCATCCACATCCCGGCCAATCCCGGCTACAGCTCGCTCAACCTCGCGTCCGCCGTGCAGGTGCTGGCCTACGAACTGCGGGTGGCGGTCCTCGAGCGCGCCAGCCTGCCCACCGGCGGGGGCGACGGCCATCGTGAACCGCCGGCCAGCCACGCCCAGCTCGAGGGCTTCTTCGCCCAGCTCGCCGAGACCCTGGACGCGATCGATTTCCACAAGGGCCGGGCGCCCGATTCGGCGCTGCGCAAGCTGCGCCGGATCTTCCTGCGCTGCGGCCTGGACGAGCGCGAGGTCCGCCTGCTGCGCGGCGTGCTGGCCGACGCCCAGCGCATGGCGCGACTGGCCGCGGGGCCGGGTGGAGAGCAAGCCTGACTGCGTGTCCGCCCCGGGGTTTTCAGCTACTCTGTGCCGTCATCCGCGCCCAGAGCCCAGATCGAAGCCCGATGTTCCGCCGCCTCCGCCAGCTGCTGGCCGCGATGGCCGCGTCGCTGCTCCTCTGTGGCCAGCTTGCCGCCAGCGAACCTGGCGTGCTGGTGCTCGGCCGGATCAGCGACGACCCCGCTGCGCATTACGACCAGCTCAAGTCGCTGCTGGACTACGTTGTTCCGCGGATGAGCGACGTCGGCATCCGCGAGGGCCGCGTGTTGATGGCGCGCGACGCCAAACAGATGGAAAGCTACCTGCGCCGGGGCCGCGTCGACTGGGTCACCGAGACCTCGGCCAGTGCGATGGCGCTGGAAGCCCGGGCGCGCGCGCGTCCGCTGCTGCTGACAGAACGCAGCGGGGTGGGCGCTTACCACACTGTGTTCATCGCCCGCCGTGACAGCGGCATCACCAGCCTGGCCGATCTGCGCGGGCGCAGCATCGCGTTCCAGAACCCGAGTTCCACCAGTGCGTACTTCGTGCCGGCGATGGAGCTGATCACGCTCGGCCTGCCGATGGAGATCCTGCTGTCGCCGTTCGACCGTCCGGTCGATGGCTCGGTGGGCTACCTGTTCGCGCGCTCGGAGTTCAACATCTCCACCTGGGTGCACAAGGGTCTGGTCGACGCCGGGGCCTTCAGCAACCTCGACTGGGAAAGCATGCAGCGCATGCCCGAGAGCTACCGCCGCGACCTGGTCGCCTTCCACGCCACCGACGAATACCCGCGGGCGCTGGAAATGGTGCGCGGCGATCTGTCGCCGGCGGTCGTCGAGCGCCTGCGCGAGGTCCTGGCTGGCGCCGCCAACGACCCGGCCGCCAGCGAGGCGCTGCAACGCTTCTTCGGCACCACGCGCTTCCTGCCGATCGAGGGCGATACGCGCAGGTCGCTGGACGTGCTCAGCTCGGGCGTGGCGCGGGTCGCTGCGGTGCTCGAATGAAGTCCGGCAGCGGACTGTACATCCGCTTCCTGGCGGCGCTGGCGGCGGCCGTGCTGGCGGTGCTGGCGGTGGTCGTGCTGGTGCTGCACCGGCAGGAGGTGATGCGCAACGAAGTGCTGGCCCTGGGCCAGGAGTCGATGCATGCGCTGGCCTTCGACCGCCTGGCCGAGCGCTCCGAGGCCGCCGGCATGGAGCTTGCCGCCAGCCTGGTCAATCCGCTGTACTACTTCGACCTCGAAGAGATCGGCGTGCTGCTGCGCGCGACGCTCAAGCAGCCCGACGTCGCCTACGCGGTGGTGTACGACAACGATGGCACCGTCATCCACGACGGCTCGCGCGACATCCGCAGCTATGGCCAGGTGATGGACGACGCCATGGCGTTCGAGGCGGTCACTGCGCGCGCACCGCACATCCAGGCCAGCGACGAGGCCCTTGACGTCGCCGTGCCGCTGTACATCGGCGAGGTCCGCCTGGGCGGGCTGCGGGTGGGCTATTCGCTGGCGTCGGTGATGGCCGACGAGCAGCGCGCCGCCAACAGCATGGGCCAGCGCCTGGCGATCATCGGCCAGCGCCATGCCGGCTGGATCGCGACCCTGATGGCCGGGCTGCTGCTGCTGGCGGTGGGCCTGGGCGTGCTGGTGCAGCGCACGCTGGTGCGCCCCGTGCGCCAGCTCGCCGATGCCGCGCGCGAGATCGAGGCCGGCAATTTCGTCGCCGAGCTTCCGGCCAGCGGGCGCACCGACGAAGTCGGCGACCTCATGCGCGCGTTCGGCCGCATGCGCGAGAGCATCGCCCGCCACGACCGCGACATGCGGCGGATGGCCTATACCGACGCGCTGACCGGGCTCGCCAACCGGCTCGCGTTCCGCGAGTCGCTCGACCGCAGGCTGATGGAGCTGCACGGCGCCGGCCGCCAGCTGGCGTTGCTGTTCGCCGACATCGACGATTTCAAGCGCGTCAACGACACCCTCGGCCACGATGCGGGCGACGAGGTGCTGGTGCAGTTCGCCAACCGCATCCGCGAAGCCGTGGACCGGCTGGGTGGCGCGGGTTCGGTGCTGGCGCGCTTCGGCGGCGACGAGTTCGTGATCCTGGTCGAGTCCGTCGGTAGCGACTCGGCCGACATGCGCGAACAGGCGAGCCACCTGGCAGAAACCCTGGTGGCGGAGCTGAGCAGGCCGATCGTGGTCGGCGGGCGGCAGGTGTTCCTGGGCACCTCGATCGGCGTCACCCTGTTCCCAGACGATGCCGCCGGCGCCACCATGCTGATGAAGAACGGCGACATCGCGATGTACCAGGCCAAGGTTGCGGGCAAGAACTGCCACCGCTTCTACAGCCGGGCCATGGACCAGGCCGTCGAACGCAGGGTGAGCATGGAGCAGGACCTGCGCGGGGCCTGGGAGCGCGGCGAGCTCAGCCTGGCCTACCAGCCGGTGTACCGCCTCGAGGACCGCAGCCTGGTCGGCGCCGAGGCGCTGCTGCGCTGGCACCACCCCGAGCACGGCATGATCGCGCCGTCGGTGTTCATCGACGTCGCCGAGCAGAGCGGCCTGATCGAGACCATCGGTCCGCAGGTGCTGCGTGCGGCCTGCGCGGACGCGGTGGCCTGGCGCCGCGACTTCCCCGCGAGCAACCTGTTCGTCTCGGTCAACGTCTCGCCGCGGCAGCTGCGCAACGGCGACCTGGCCGCGCTGGTCGACCACACGCTGGCGCAGACCGGCCTGCCGGCCGACGGTTTGCATATCGAGCTGACCGAGACCGCGGTGATCGGCGACGAGCTCCGGGTGAGCAGCCTGCTCGCGCGCCTGCGCGACGCCGGGGTCAAGGTCTGGCTGGACGACTTCGGCACCGGGTTCTCGGGCCTGAGCCACCTGCGCCGGGTACCGGTGGACGGGGTCAAGATCGACCGGAGCTTCGTCGCCGACGTGCTGCGCGATCCCGACGACCTGGCGCTGACCACGGCGATCATCGCCATGGCGCACTCGCTGGGCATCACCGTGGTTGCCGAAGGCGTGGAGAAGGAAGGCCAGTACGACGTGCTGCGCGAACGCGGCTGCGACCTCGCCCAGGGTTACTGGCTCGGCTATCCCATGAACGTGCACGACTTCCGCGGCCTGCTGGGCTGAGTGCGCCGAAGGGGCGTTGGCGCCGGCTTGCGCCGCGCGGCGCAGCGACTCAGCGACTCAGAACAGGCGGTCCATCCATTCCGCGGCCAGCGCGGCCAGCGTGCCGCCGGTGACCCCGAAGACCGCGATCGCGGCCAGGCCGGCACCCCAGGCAGCCAGCATCAGGGCCCCGTCGCGCTCCACCAGGGCCAGCGCGTAGGCCAGCAGCAGCAGGCCGAACACGTAGTTGGTGAACGGGATCGGCAGCGCCAGCAGGATGCCCAGGAGCACCAGCAGCAATCCGGTGACCACGGTCGCGGCGGGGTGGTCGATCAATGCCGGCAGGCGCGGGCGGACCACCCGCTCGAGCCGCTTCAGCCAGGGCGAGACGCGATGCTCGAAGCGCGCCAGCGTGCCGCGCCTGGGTCCACGGTCGGCGACCATCCGCGGCAACCACGGGCGGCGCATGCAGACCAGCAACTGCAGCCCGATCACGCTCACCAGGGGGCCGCTGAGCGCGCCCGCGACGCCCGGGATGGGCAGGAAGGCGGGCAGGGTGGCGATGAACAGCAGCATGCCGAACAGGCTGCCGCCCAGCCCTTCCATCACAGAGCGCAGGGTCACCACGTCGTCGGCCGGTCCGGCGGCGAGCGCGGCGAGCACCATCCGCGCGCTGGCCTGCGCGGGCCGGTCGTGCGTGCCTTCAGGCATCGCCCGGCAGGTTGCCGCCGACGCGCTGCAACAGCAGCTTGTCGATGCGCGGGCCGTCGAGGTCCACCACCTCGATGCGCCAGCCGACCCATTCGAAATGCTCGCCGACGCTGGGGATGCGCCCGAAGTGGGCGATGGTCATGCCGGCGGCGGTGTTGTAGTCGCGATCGTCGCCGTCGGGCAGGGGCTTGCCGTCGAGCAGTTCGCGCAGCGAGTCGGCGTCCAGGACGCCGTCGACCAGCAGCGAGCCGTCGTCGCGCGCCACCACCAGCGGGTGGGCGTCGGCACCCTCGCCGCTGGAGGTGCGGCCGATGACCGCCTCGAGCACGTCGTTGACGCTGATCAGGCCGGCGACGCCGCCGTACTCGTCGACCACCAGGGCCAGAGACTGCTGCTCCTCGCGCACGATCTCCAGCAGTTTCAGCGCCGGCGTCGACTCGGACACGAAGAGCGGTTCGCGCAGGTGCTCGAACAGGTCGAACTCGCCCGCCTGGAAGCGGTCGATCAGCGACTTGACCTCGAGGATGCCCACGACCTCGTCGTCGCTGCCGCGGTACACCGGATAGCGCGAGAACGGGGTTTCGCGCATGGTCGCCAGGTTCTCCTCGAAGCTCTCCGAGGCATCCAGCCACGCGATCCGTGTGCGCGGCGTCATCAGGCTCTCCGCGTCGCGGTCGCCCAGGGCCAGCACCCGGTTCATCATGTTGCGTTCGTCGGCGTCGATCACGCCCTGTTCGTGGCTCTCGCTGACCAGCAGGCGGATCTCCTCCTCGGTGACGTGCGCGGCCTGGGTATCGTTGAGCCGCAGCAGGCGCAGCATTCCGCGCACGGATGCGCTGAGCAGCCAGACCGCCGGGGTGGAGACTTTCGAGAGCCAGTGCATCGGCAGCGCCACCAGGGTCGCCAGGCGCTCCGGCGCCAGCAGTGCCAGTCGCTTGGGAAGCAGTTCGCCGAAGACGATGGTGAAGTAGGTGATCAGGCCGACCGCGATGACCTTGCCGACGGTGCCGGCGTGGCTGTCGAGGAAGGGCAGCCGCGAGGCGAGCCAGGACTCGATCATCGCGCCCAGGGCGTCGCCGCCGAACATGCCGGTGAGGATGCCGATCAGGGTGATGCCCACCTGCACGGTGGACAGGAAGCGCTCGGGGTGCTCCGCCAGCTCGAGCGCCTTCGCGGCGCTGAGCTGCTCGCCGGCCATCTGCCTCAGCTTCGGCTTGCGCGAGGTGACCACCGACATCTCGGACAGCGCGAAGAAGGCGTTGCAGGCGATCAGCGCGGCGACGATCAGGATGAGTTCGATCATTGCCGGGGCCTCCCGGCCGTGTCTTGGCGGGGGACGCGCGGGTCGGGATCGGGTTGGTCCCCGCGCGGGCGGGGGGGTGGTCTAGAGTCGTCGTCCATGGGGCAAAACGGCGCGTCGCAGGCGCGGCAAGCGATCATAGCAGGCGCCGATGCGTCCCGGAGCCGTTGCGTGGGCGCTCCCGGGTTCGGGCCGGCCGGCATGTACGGATGGCGACAACGGTCATGAAGCCGTCATAATTCGCGCCCTGGGCCGTCCATTTCGCGACGGCGGGGTCTCGCGATGTTCTCGTTGCAAACCATGTTCGGCCAGGGCAAGCAGTTCTACACCCTGTTGGAAGAAGCCGCCCAGGCCGCCCTGGACGCCGCCGTGGCGCTCCACCAGATGCTGCGCGAGGCCGACCGGCAGCCGGCGCTGGACGCCTTCAAGCTGGCGCGCCTGCGCGAGCGCGAGGCCTCCAACAAGATCAGCCAGGCCCTGGTCGACAGCTTCATCACCCCGATCGAACGCGAGGATATCGAGGCCCTGGGCTCGGCGCTGTACAAGATCCCCAAGCAGATCGAGAAGTTCGCCGACCGCTACGCGCTGGCCACCCGGCACCTGGAGCACATCGACTTCGCGCCGCGCGCCGCGATGCTGGAGCAGGCCGCGGGCGTGGTGCTGAAGATGGTCAAGCAACTGCGCCACCTGAAGCTGGAGCCGATGAAGGCGCTCAACGACGAGCTGCGCTCCATCGAGAACGAAGCCGACCGGCTGATGCTCGAACTCTATCGCGACATCTATTCGGGCCGCCTCGACGCCCAGCAGATGTTCCTCCTGAAGGAGTTCTTCGAGATCCTGGAGAAGGCCATCGACCGCTGCCGCGAGGCGGGCGTCGTGGCCTACGAAATCGTGCTGAAGAACAGCTGAGGCCGGCGCCATGCTCACCCTGGTGCTGGCGGTCATCCTGGTCGCGCTGACGTTCGAGTACATCAACGGCTTCCACGACACGGCGAACTCCATCGCGACCGTGGTCGCGACCAAGGTGCTGTCGCCTATGCAGGCGGTCGGCCTGGCGGCGAGCATGAACCTGATCGGCGCGCTGGCCGGCACGGCCGTGGCCAAGACGATCGCCTCGGGCCTGATCGACGCCGGCGTGGTCGAGGTCGGCTCGCAGCTGCTGCTGTGCGCGTTGATGGGCGGCATCACCTGGAACCTGATCACCTGGTGGTTCGGGCTGCCGTCGTCGTCGTCGCACGCCCTGATCGGCGGCCTGATCGGCGCCGCGCTCGCGGCCACCTCCAACAACTGGGATTCGATCATCTGGTCGGAGCCGGCGGAGCCGGTCTACAACAGCGCCGGCGTGCTGTGGAAGGTGATCGTGCCGATGGTGTCGTCGCCGGTGCTGGGCTTCGTCGCCGGCTTCCTGATGATGGGCGTTCTGTTCTTCGTGATCTCGATGATGGCGCGCGCCGGCGGCTGGCTGGCGCGCATCGCGCGGCCGCGCTGGGTCAACGGCTTCTTCGGCAAGGCGCAGATCGTCAGCGCGGCCGGCATGGGCTTCGCCCACGGCATGAACGATGCGCAGAAGACCATGGGCATCATCGCCCTGGCGCTGGTGAGCGCGCAGTCGGTCGGTACGCTGGACGCGCTGCCCGGCTGGCTGGCCTTCCTGCACCCCTCGGAAGGCGCGCTCGCCGACGGCGACATCGATCTCTGGATCAAGATCACCTGTGCCCTGGTGATGGCCGCCGGTACCGCCGCGGGCGGCTGGCGGATCATCAAGACCCTGGGCCACAAGCTGGTGAAGCTGCACCCGATCCACGGCTTTGCCGCGGAGACCAGCGCCGCCTCGGTGATCCTCGCGGCGTCGTCGCTGGGCATCCCGGTGTCGACCACGCACAATATCTCGTCGGCGATCATGGGCGTGGGCACGGCCAAGCGGCTCAATGCCATCAAGTGGACCGTGGTCGAGAAGATGATCGGCGCCTGGATCCTGACGATCCCGATGTCGGGCGCGATCGCCTACGGGCTGTTCTGGCTGCTGGGTTGGCTCGGCCTGCTGTGAGCAGCGGCCGTCTGGACGTCAGAGCAGGTCGCCCTCGGCGCTGAGCATGCGTTCCAGGCGGTCGCCCATGCCGCCGATCTCCAGCACCAGGCGACCGAGCTCGGCGGGATCCAGGCTGCCGTAGGGGCGGTTCTCGCACAGCTGCAGGTAGGGCACCTGGTCCAGTTCGCCGATGGCCAGGTAGCCGACGCGGCTGTCCCAGTTGTAGGCCAGGGCGCGGCGCGCATCGATGCCGGTGATCGGCGCCACCGCGGTGCTCACGCGCAGGTAGCAGCGGTGGTCGTCGTCCTGGAGTTCGGACAGGAAGATCGACTGGTGGCGGCGGCCCTCGTCGAGGCTGAGCTCGACGCCGATCACGAAGGCTTCGTTGACGATCGTCCTGAAGCCGTTGGTCGCCACGTGGCGGCGGACCTGTTCGAAGTTCTGCATGGCGCACCCGCTGGAGTGGACGGGGTGGCTATCCTAGCGCAATGGCGCTTACCGACCCGGCAGACCGCATCCTCGCCGCCGTGCGCGCGATCCCGCGCGGCGAGGTCGCCGGCTACGGCGAGGTGGCGCGCAGGGCGGGACTGCCGGGGCGTGCGCGCTGGGTGGCGAGGCTGCTGGCCGTCAGCGACGACCCCGGACTGCCCTGGCACCGGGTGCTGCGCAGCGACGGGCGGATCGCATTCCCGGCCGGCTCGGACGCCTGGGAGGAGCAGGCGCGGCGGCTGCGGGCCGATGGCGTGGAGGTGGTCGGGGGCCGGGTCCGCATTGCCCGCGCGGAGCGTTCGCTCGACGCCGAGGTCTGGGGTCCGGGCTGATGGCGGTGGGCGGCCGGCGAGGGCGATGTAAACGCTATCATTGGCGCCGACCGCGCAAGGACACGGAATGCTGAACAACCTGCCGCCCATCACCAAGGCCCTCTTGATCGCCAACGCCGTCGTGTTCCTGCTGCAGTGGCTGCTGGGCGGGACCACGCTGGATCCGCTGATGCTGTGGCCGATCGGCGTGGACGCGTTCACGGTGCTGGCTGGCGCGCAGCAGTTCGGACCCTGGCAACTGCTGACCTACGGCTTCCTGCACGGCGACCTGGCGCACCTGCTGTTCAACATGCTGGCGCTGGTGATGTTCGGCGCGCAGCTGGAATACACCTGGGGCCAGAAGCGCTTCCTGACGTATTTCCTGGTGTGCGTGGTGGGGGCGGGCCTGTGCCAGTTGGGGATCGGCAGCTGGGCGGTGGCGCAGGGAAGCCTGCCCTACGCGACCCTGGGCGCTTCGGGCGGCGTGTTCGGGCTGTTGCTGGCCTACGGCATGCTGTTCCCGCACCAGCGGGTGATGCTGCTGATCCCGCCGATCCCGATGAAGGCGCGCACGCTGGTCATCGTGTTTGGCGCGATCACGCTGTTCATGGGCCTCACCGGCACGCAGGCGGGCGTGGCCCACTTCGCGCACCTGGGCGGCATGCTGTTCGGCTGGCTGCTGATCCGCTACTGGCGCGGCCAGCCGCCGTTCCGCCGCGGCGGGCCGCGCGCAAGGCGCTTCTGAGCCACCGCGCCCGAAGCGGGCGCGGTGTGTCGTTTGGCAGGCGCTGTTCCCCGGGCGTCAGCGCCAGATGCCGACGCGTTCTTCATCCTTGCGGACCATCGGGTTGCCCGCCTTGCAGCCCCAGGTCTCGCTGAAGGCCGGCAGGTTGGACAGCGGGCCATTGCTGCGCCACGGCCCCGGTGCCTGCAGCGCGGTGCCGGCGCGCTGTTCGGCGACCGCCGGGGCCACCTGTTCGCGCCACAGGCCGGCCCAGGCGTTGAAGAACGATTCCTTCGCGTCCTTTTCGGCCCCGGGCAGGGCCTGGCTGAAGGCGTCCCAGGCGATCTCGACCGCGGCGAGGTCGGCCGCGTTCTCCTCGCGGGTCAGGCTGCCGTTGACCTTGCGGCCTGCGATGCCCGGGTAGTCGTAGTTGCCGTACTGGGCGGTGAGGGCGTTGAGGCGGTCGGTCCAGGCGGCGTCGGTGCCCGGCGTCCACCAGTCGCGGATCTCGCCACGGGCGTCGACGTGGCGGCCCTTGCCGTCGATGGCGTGGCTGAGCTCATGCGCGACCAGGGCGCCGAACGAACCGTAGTGCGCGGCGCCGTCGAGCGACATGTCCAGCACCGGTGCCTGCAACACCGCGGCCGAGACCAGCAGGCGGTTGTGGGCGGCGTCGTAGGCCAGCGCCGGCTCCTGCGGCTGCACCGGCCAGCGGCGCTGTGCGTTGCCGCGGCCGATGCGCTTCATTTCCTCGCGGTGGTGCCAGGTGGACGCGATCAGCATGTTGCCGCCGAAGCTGCCGCGACCCATCGGCTGCACGGTGTAGTCGACGTTGCGCACCGGTGCACCCACTTCGACCTTCAGCGCCGCGAGCTTGGCCACGGCCTCGGCGCGGGTGGCGTCGTCGAGCCAGGGTGCGCGCTCGACCGCGCTCCGCAGGGCGTCACGGACCTCGCCGGCGATGGTTTCGGCCCGGCTGCGGCTGGCCGGCGACAGGTAGCGGGCAACGTACTCGCGCGCGACCATCTGCCCGGCGGCGTGGTTGATGGCGTGAAGGACCAGGCGTTCGCGCGAGGGCTGTTCGACTTCGCCCCGCAGCACGCGGCCGCGGAAGTCGAAGGCGGCGTCGCGGAAGCTCTTCGAAAGATACGGCGCCATGGCGTCGCCGACGTGGAAGCGCAGGTAGGTCTTCCACTGGGCGGGCTTCAGGCTGCCGACCAGGCCGTCGAGGGCGGTGAAGAGTTCGGGATTCGCGATCGACACGCTGTCGTCGCTGATGTCCTGGGCCGCCAGGAACTCCGGCAGCTGCAGGCGCTTCCAGGTCTTGCCGAGGCCCTCGGTGGGGACCAGCGCGTAGTTCTGGCGCGGGTCGCGCAGCGAGGCCACCGGGTGCGATGCGCGCGCGATGCGCGTCTCCAGGTCGATGACCAGCTGCGACTCGGCCGCGAGGTCGGCCTCGGCGGTGCCGGTCAGCGCCAGGATCTGCTGGACGTAGCCGTTGTACAGGCCGAGCAGGGCGCGGGCCTCTTCGTCCTGGCGGGTGTAGTAGGCCGGGTCGGGCAGGCCGGTGCCGCCCTGGGCGAAATAGCCGATATGGCGGTCGAGGTCGGCGAGGTCGAGGTCGGCGCTGAAGTTGAACAGCACCGGGATGCCGACCTGGTGCAGGGCGGCGACGGCAGGCGGGATGTCCCGGGCGCGCTTGATGCCGTTGATGCGGTCGAGCAGGGGCGCGATCGGGTTGGCGCGGTCGGCCTCGACCGCGGCCTCGTCCAGGCCGCTGGCCCAGAAGTCGCCGAGCAGGGTCTGCACGTTGCCCTGCGGCGCGTTCATCGCCGTGGACAGCAGTTCACGCTGCTGTTCGAGCACGCGCGCCTGCAGTTCGCCCAGGGCGGAGGTCGATCCGGCCGCCGGGACAGGCGTCGCTGCCAGCCAGTCCTTGTTGGCAAAGGCGTGGAAGTCGCCGCAGGCGGTGGGGCCGGCCGGTGCCTTCGCGGCGGCGCGGCGCTGGGCCCCGGCGTCGGGAGCGGCAAGGGCGAGGACAAGGGTCAGCGCAAGCGCGAGGGGGATGGTCCTGGGCATTGATCGGGTCCAGCGAAAAGTCCGGCGAAGTCTAGCAAGCGCGCGGCTGTTGAAAGGTCGCGACCAGGAGGCGCAAGGCGAATCGGGATGGTGGTCGCGCAAGGGGAAGCGGTTTCGACGTGACCTGGAGGGCCCCGCCGTGGCCGGGAGACCTTCGCGGCTCATGTCCCCCGGCATCCGCCTGGCGGCGGATGCCTCCTCCTTGACTTCCCCGCGAAGGCCTCCCGGCCACGGCGGGGCTCGCTTCGGCTGCAGATGCGCGAGCCGGGCTTTGCTCCTGCGCCAGCGCGTACTGCTGCGCACCGGGTGCCAAGGCCCTTGAGAGCGAAGTCAAGGAGGAGGCGATGGCCGCAAGGCCAGCGCCGGGGGACATGAGCACTCAAGGGCCTTGGCACCCGGCGCCCGAGAGTTTTTTCAATGGCGCGCCATTCCCTCAGTCGGGAGAAGAACCAAAAAAAGGCCCGGCGTGGGCCGGGCCTCCTTCGTGGCGCTGGGGCAGGAACTACCAGATGACGACCTGCGTCTCGCCCTCGCGGACCATGGCGTCGCCCGGGGCGCACTGAAACGCGGCGGCGAAGGCCGGCAGGTTCGACGGCGCACCGATCGCGCGGAAGTTCGCCGGCGCGTGCGGATCGGTGGCGATGCGCACCTTCAGCTCCTCGTCGGTGAAGTTCCGGCGCCACACCGTGGCCCAGTTGGCGAAGAAGCGCTGGTCGCGGCTCAGGCCCTCGAGCATCGGGTCCTCGCTGCCCTCGGTGGCCTTCTTCATCGCGTCGTAGGCCGTGGCCAGGCCGCCCAGGTCGGCGATGTTCTCGCCGAGCGTCAGCTTGCCGTTGACCTGCAGGCCCGGCGCCGCCTCGTAGCCGTTGAACTGGGCGACGAGCTTGTCGGTGCGGCCCAGGAAGCCCGCGGCATCGGCCTCGGTCCACCAGTTCTGGAACTTGCCGCTGGCGTCGAAGCGGCTGCCCTGGTCGTCGTAGCCATGCGTCATCTCATGGCCGATCACCGCGCCGATGCCGCCGTAGTTCAGCGGGTCGTCGGCTTCGGCGTCGAAGAACGGCGGCTGCAGGATCGCCGCCGGGAACACGATCTCGTTCTGCAGCGGGTTGTAGTAGGCGTTGACCATCTGCGGCGGCATCGCCCATTCCGTCTTGTCGACCGGCTTGCCGACCTTGGCCAGGTTCCACTTGTAGTTGAACTCGTTGGCGGCCAGGACGTTGCCGATGTAGCTGTCACGCGAGGTCTCGAGGCCCGCCCAGTCGCGCCACTTGTCCGGATAGCCGATCTTCGGGGTGAAGCTGGCCCACTTCTCCATGGCACGGGCCTTGGTCTCGTCGGACATCCAGTCGAGGTCCTGGATGCGGACCTTCAGCGCCTCGCTGAGGTTGGCGACCAGGGTCTCCATGCGCTCCTTGGACTCGGGCGAGAACGCGACGTCGACGTACATCTGGCCCAGCGCCTCCCCGGTCTGGCTGCCGATGGTCTCGAGCACGCGCTTGCCGCGCTCCTTCATTTCCTTCTGGCCGCGCAGCTCGCGCGAGTAGAAGTTGAAGTGCTCTTCGGCGAAGGCGTCGGCGAGGTAGGGCGCGGCGCCATCGACCGCATGGAAGCGCAGGTAGGACTGCCAGTCCGCCGGAGCGACGTCGGCGACCATGGTGCTGACCTCGGCGTGGAAATCCGGGATCGCGAGCGAGAACTTCTCCGGCACTTCGAGGCCCTGGGACTCGAAGAATGCGGTCCAGGGGAAATTCGGCGCGAGCGCGTCGGCATCGGCCGGGCTGACCGGGTTGTAGAACAGGCCGACGTCGCGCGACATCTCCTCGCTGGACTTCGACACCTTCGCCAGGCGCGTCTCGAAGGCAAGCACGTCGGCGGCCTGCGCGGCGGCCTCCGCGGCCGGCACGCCCGACAGCTCGAGCACCTTCGCGACGTGGGCCTGGTAGGCCTCGAGCTTGTCCTTCTTGTCGGCGTCGAAGTAGTAGGTCCTGTCGGGCAGGCCCAGGCCGCCCTGGAAGGCGTAGGCGATGTTCATGGACGAATCCATGAAGTCGGCCTCGGGGCCGAAGCCGAACACCGTGAACTGGCCCTTGGCGGCGCTGGTGCGCAGGTAATCGGCGATCTTCTGCGGCGAGTCGAGCGCGGCGATCGCGGCAAGCTCGGACTCCAGCGGCGCGATGCCCTGGGCATTGATGGACTCGGCATCCAGGCCGGTGGCCCAGATGTCGCCGACGATCTTGTTGACGCCGGTGGCGCCTTCGACCGCCGCGGCCTGGTCGGCCAGCTGGCGCTGGATGGCCTGCGAGCGCTCGTCGAGCATCTCGAATGCGCCCCAGGAGGTGCGGTCGCCGGGGACCGGGTTGGCGGCCAGCCAGGTGCCGTTGACGTAGGCGCCGAAGTCGGTGCAGGCGTTGCCGTTGGCGTCGAAGTCGCTGGCCTTGAAGCTGTTGACGCCGGGCAGCGAGGACTCGTCGAGGGTGAAGGCCGGCGTGGCGGCGGGGGCCGCGGCATCGGTCGCGGGCGCGGCATCACGCTGGCAGCCTGCGACGGCGACGGTGATGGCCAGCGAAAGCAGCAGGAACTTGGGTGCGGACTTGGAAGTGTGGCTCACGGCGAACTCCGCCCGATGGGGCATGGTCGATGGGAAGGGGCCGGCCGCGGGGACGGGCCGAAGGTGGAATCTACGCCTGGGCGGTGGCCGCCGGGGGTGCAGAAGGTCATGTGCCGGGCGTCCCGGAGGCTGGATCGGTGTCGCCAGGCGCGGTGCCGTCGCCTGGTCCGAGCACGCGGGCCTGGCGTCGGGGCGGGGTCAGCGGCGTCGGCTTCGGGCCGGTGTTGGTCCGCATCATCTTCGCGCCGGCACCGATGCCTGCCGAGCGTTCCAGCTCGAAGCGCTCGGCCTCGAGCTTGCGCACCTCGGCGGTGATCCGTGCGGCTTCGTCGGGGTCGACGTCGAGCTGGCGCAGGGCGGCCTCGCCGAACTGCAGGGCCGAGCCGAAGGTCTCGCGGATGGCGACATCGACGCCGGCGGCGACCAGCCGCAGCTTGTGTGCGCGGTCGTAGGCGCGCACCAGCAGCCGCGCCTGCGGGAAGGCGGACCTGGCGAGTTCGACGATGCGGTCGGCGGCGGCGCTGTCGTCGACGCAGACGGCGATCGCGCGCGCGCTGCCGGCACCCGACGCGTGGAGCACGTCGAGGCGGGTGCCATCGCCGTAATACACCTTGAACCCGAAGCCCGCGGCGCTGCGGATCATGTCGACGTCGCTGTCGATGATGGTGACGTCGACATCGCGTGCCAGCAGCGATTGGCTCATCACCTGGCCGAAGCGGCCGAAGCCGATGATCAGCACGCTGCCGGACTGGCCCGAGGCCGGCTCGACGCCGTCGAGCGTGGCCGCAGCGCGGCGCGTGAAGCGCCTGGTCGCCAGCATGGCCAGGGGTGTCAGTGCCATCGACAGCACGACCACCGCGGTCATGGCGTTGTTGACGCTGCCGGAGATGACGCCTTCCGACTGCGCAGCGGAATAGAGCACGAAGGCGAACTCGCCGCCCTGGGCCATCAGCACCGCCCGGTCCAGGGCATCGACGTGGCTGGCGCGCAGCAGCCGCGCGATCGCGTAGATGCAGGTCGCCTTGGCGACCATCATCAGCGGCACCGCGAGCAGCACGAAACGCCAGTCGGCCGCGACCACGGCAAGGTCGAGCGACATGCCCACGGCGAGGAAGAACAGGCCGAGCAGGAGGCCGCGGAAGGGCTCGATGTCGGCCTCGATCTGGTGGCGGAAGGTGGACTCCGACAGCAGCACGCCGGCGATGAAGGCGCCCATCGCCATCGACAGCCCGCCCATTTCCATCAGCAACGCCGCGCCGAGCACCACCAGCAGGGCGGCCGCGGTCATCACCTCCCGTGCGCGCGCCGCGGCCAGCAGCCGGAACAGCGGGTTGAGCAGGAACAGGCCCGCGGCGACCAGCGCCGCCAGCGCCGCCGCCGCGGTGCCGATCGCCATCCAGCGCGAGCCGCCGTCGCCACTTTCGTGCGCCGGCGACATGAACGCCACCAGCGCCAGCAGCGGCACGATCAGCAGGTCTTCGAACAGCAGGATCGACACCATCCTCTGGCCGCGCGGCGTGGCGATGTCGCCGCGTTCGGCCAGCAGCTGCATCACGATCGCGGTGGAGGTGAGCACGAAGCCGAAGGCGGCGATGAAGGCCACCGGTGGCGCCAGGCCCAACAGCAGCGCGGTACCGGTGAGGACCAGGCCGCAGGTGCCGATCTGCAGCGGCCCGAGGCCGAAGATCTGCCGCCGCAGCGCCCACAGGTGCGAGGGACGCATCTCCATGCCGACCACGAACAGGAACAGCACCACGCCGAGTTCGGCGACGTGGAGGATCGCCTCCGGCTGCGCGAACAGGCCCAGGCCGAAGGGGCCGATGGCCACGCCGCCGGCGAGGTAGCCGAGCACCGAGCCCAGGCCCAGTCGCCTGAACAGCGGCACAGCGACCGCCGCGGCCGCCAGCAGCACGACGACATGGAACAGCTGAGAGGTATCGGCGGTGGCCATTTATCCGTATAGTGCACCGGTTGGCGCACGGCAGTCCGTTATCCGGTCATTGCCCAGCCGCGGCCCCGCAAGGCGTCCCGGCCCTTTAACTCCCGCACGTCTCTCGTCGCGCAGACACGGCCCGGACATCTCCGGTCGCCGTCTAATCCATTGCCCGCCGCGCGGATCACGGAAAGCGCCGGGCAAGCTGCGAACCAGGAGTTCCATCCATGTCCGATACCCGGACCTTCGAGGCCCTCGGGCTCTCGTCCGCGCTGCTGCGCACGCTCGAAACCAGCGGCTACACCGTACCCACCCCGATCCAGGAGCAGGCGATCCCGCTGATCCTGGCCGGCCATGACGTGCTCGGCGCCGCCCAGACCGGCACCGGCAAGACCGCCGCGTTCGGCCTGCCGCTGCTGCAGCGCCTGGCGAAGGAAACACCGCCCAAGGGCCCGCGCAAGCCGCGCGCACTGATCCTGGTGCCGACCCGCGAGCTCGCGGTGCAGGTCGCCGAGAGCATCAAGGACTACGGCCGCCACCTGCGTCTGAACGTCACCACCGTCTTCGGTGGCGCCGGCATGCAGCCGCAGATCGAGAACCTGCGCCGTGGCGTCGACGTGCTCGTCGCCTGCCCGGGGCGCCTGCTCGACCACATGGACAGCGGCCACGCCAAGCTCGACGCGGTCGAGGTGCTGGTGCTGGACGAGGCCGACCGCATGCTCGACATGGGCTTCATGCCGTCCATCAAGCGGATCCTGTCGCGGGTGCCCAAGGAGCGCCAGACGCTGCTGTTCTCGGCCACCTTCGAGGACCGCATCAAGGCGCTCGCGATCGAGCACATGCGCAAGCCGCGCCTGGTCGAGGTCGCTGCACAGAACACCATCGCCGAGACCATCGTGCACCGCGCGCACCCGGTGGATGCCGCGAGCAAGCGCGACCTGCTGGTGGACCTGCTGTCGAAGCGCCATACCGACCAGGTGCTGATCTTCGGCAAGACCAAGCACGGCTGCAATCGCCTGGCCGAGCAGCTCGAGACCTCGGGCCTGCCGGCGGTGGCGATCCACGGCAACAAGAGCCAGGCGCAACGGCAAAAGGCGCTGGACGCGTTCAAGGCCGGGCGCGCCCGGATCCTGGTCGCGACCGACGTTGCCGCGCGCGGCCTCGACATCCCGAACCTGCCGCTGGTGATCAACCACGACCTGCCGATGGTGGCCGAGGACTACATCCACCGCATCGGACGCACCGGCCGCGCCGGCGCGACCGGCGAGGCGCTGTCGCTGGTGTCGCCGGAAGAGGGCGGGCTGCTGCGACAGATCCAGAACATGCTCAAGGCCGAGATCCGCATGGACGTGGTGCCCGGCTACGAGCCGAGCCGCCCGATCCGGCTGGACACGCCGATCCCGCCGCAGGGCGGTCGTGGCCAGCGTCCGGCCGGTCAGCGGCCCGGCGGCCAGCGTGCGGGCGGCCAGCGCTCCGGTGGTCACACCGCCGGCGAGCAGCGTCCGTCGCGTGCCGCCGGCAAGCCCGGGCACCGCCAGGGCGGCCATGGCAAGGCGCAGCCGCCGGCCGCGCATGCGCATGCCGGGCCGAAGGCCCCGGGCTCGCGCGGTCGTGGCGGTCGTGGCCGCGGCGGCAGCCGGGGTGGTGCGAGCGCCTGAGGGCGCTCAGCTCCCGCTGTTGATGTCGCGGACCAGGCGGAAGCCGAGGTCGTCGAAGCCGCGGCTCGCGTCATGCGCGCCCGGCCCGGCGGCCTCGTCGCGCCAGCTGGCGCCGCTGGACACCCGCTGCGCGCAGCTTCCGCTGCAGTCGATGTTCCATTCCGAGAGGCGGCGCTCGCCGCCCGGCGCGGGCAGACGGACCCACTCCGAAGCCGTGGGCAGGCGATAGTCCAGGCCGTCGCGCGCGCCGCGCCAGCTTGCATAGGCATTGGCGTCGTTCCATGACGCGCACACCACCGGGTCCCCGCCGCGCTGTTCGAAGCCCGGCGAGCGCCAGTTGCGCGGTGCGATGACGCGCAGCAACGAGGCGCGCTCGCGGCAGCGCGCAGGTTCGCGGCCGGTGGCCTCGGCGAAGGCCGCGTACTCGTCGCGGCTGACCAGGCGGCGCATGGCTCCCAGGCGGACGCCGCCCTGCTGCACCAGGACCATGTCGACGCCCGGGCCGCCCAGGCGTTCGCCGGCGACGGGAATCGCGCGTGCGCGCTGCTCCAGTCGGGACAGCGTTGCGGTGTCCAGGGCCATGCGGCGCGCGGCGTCGACCGCCGCGAGGCCGGCCGCGCGGTCATAGCCCGTCGCCGCGCGCTCGACGCGGGAGCTCACCGCCTTGGTCATGCGTTGCTTGAGTGCATCCAGCGCGGCACCGTCCGCGCGTGACGTGCGCGAGGCCAGCTGGCTGGCCTGCATCACGCCCGTGCGCGCCGCGTCGTCCCTGCCCGAGGCGAAATCGCGCTCGGCCTTTTCGCCCAGGGTGGCGATCAGCGCGTCGATGGCAGGCGCCAGGCGCAGGTGGTTGCGGTCGGCCTGCCAGGCGTTGAGCAGGCTGGTATAGGCATTGTCGCCCGCGGGCGCGGTCAGCCTGCCGGCGCGCAGCTGGCGCTCGGCGGCCACCAGCCAGCGTTCGGCGTCCGACGCCGGCGCGGCGCGCAGCAGGGCGTCGTCAGGATTGCCGATCGTGGTCGCGGGGCGGGTGGCCAGGGTCGGCGTGGCGCCAGTCGCGGTGGCGTCGGATGCCGCGCGGTAGAAGTCCGGTGCATCGCTGCGTCCGTCGAAGTACAGGCCGCCCGCGATGGCGCCCACCGCCACAACGATCGCCGCCCCCCAGGCGAGCGCGGGCAGCGCGCGCAGCCGGTCGCCAAGATCACGGAGCAGGCCGCCGGCACCGCGGCGACCATCGTCCGGGATGCGCTCCAGGGCGGCGAGCATCTGCGCGGCGTCGGCAAAGCGGCGCCCGGCGGTCTTGGCCAGCGCGCGGTCGATGAAGGGCTGCCAGTGGCGAAGCCTGCTCGGCAGGCGCGGGATCGGGTCCTGGACGTGCATCACCGCCATCGACAGCGCGTCGGCGGCGTTGTAGGGCAGGGTGCCCACCAGCATTTCCCAGGCCAGCACGCCGACGCTGTAGAGGTCGGCGCGGGCGTCCACGCCCTCGCCGCGGGCCTGCTCGGGCGGCATGTAGGCGGTGCTGCCGACGGCGAGCCCGGCGGTGGTCACGCGCGAGCCGTAGCCGCGGCGGAGCGCGATGCCGAAATCGGCCAGCAGGGGGCGTCCGCTGTCGTCGAACAGCACGTTCTCGGCCTTCACGTCGCGGTGCACGATGCCGCGCGAATGCGCGTACTGCAGCGCCGACAGCAGCCTGCGCAGGATCTCGCGGGCCGCGGTCTCGTCGCCGCTCAGGTCGCGCTGCCCGAGGTGGCCGCGGGCCATGTAGGGCATCGAGTAATAGGGCAGGCCGTCGCGGGTGCGGCCGACGTCGTGGATGCCGACGATGTTGGGATGGTCCAGGCGGGCCACCGTGCGTGCTTCGTTCTCGAAGCGGCGGCGGCTGACCTCGTCGCCCAGGGCTTCGGGCAGCATGACCTTGATCGCCACCTCGCGACCGAGCGACAGCTGCTCGCCCAGGTAGATGGTGGACATGCCGCCGGTGCCCACGGCGCGCGTGAGCCGATAGCCGGGAATCTCCGGCAACGCATGGTCGGCGTCGTGTGAACTGTGTTGCGTCATCCCGGGCCCCCCTCAGGCGGGAACGAGGATAGCCCTACTGCGTTCGAATGGGATGAACGCGACCGCGACCAGCGTCACGCCGCGGCATTCCCGGCCTGGCGAAGCCCGGGTCGGACAGGGACCTGCTTGCGGCCGGCACGGGTCAGGACAGCAGCAGCGACGACATCTGCCGGCGGTAGCGCGACACGAGGTCGCCGTCGTCGATGACGCGGAAGGCTTCGATCAGCGCCTTGCGCGGGAGGCCGTTGTCGAAGCCGCGGTCGTGGCGCAGCATCTCCATGAATTCCTTCAGCGCGGCCTCGTGGCGCCCGGCGACCATGTGGTGTGCGCCGAGCAGGTGGCGGGCGCGCAGGTCACCGGGGTCGGAGGCGATCGCCGCTTCCAGCACTGGAGCCTGGGGGGCGTCGCGGAGCAGGGCGGCGAAACCCAGCGCGGCGTGCGCGCGCAGCGCGCGATCGTCGGTCGCGAGGTTGGCGGGGAGGGCGTCGAGCAGGCGGCCGGCCTCGTCGGTTACGCCGGTGGCGAGCAGGGCCACGGCGAGGTCGAGCTTCAGTCCATCGTCATCGGGAGCGGCCTCGCTCTCGCGGCGCAGGCGCTGCACTTCGGCGTGCGGGTCGGCGGGCGCGACGGGTTCGGCCTCGGCGTCGGCTTCGGCGTCGGCCGGTGCGTCCGCAGGCGCGATGCCGTGGCCGGCGAGGAACTCGCGCAGCTGGCCCTCGGGCACCACGCCGGGGAAGCCGTCCACCGGCTGCCCGTCCTTGACCAGGATGACCGTCGGGATCGAACGGATCTGGAACGCGCCGGCAAGCTGCTGTTCGCGGTCGACGTCGATCTTCGCCAGTACGAAGGCGCCGTTGTATTCGGCCGCCAGTTTTTCCAGGATCGGGCCGAGGGTCTTGCATGGCCCGCACCACTCGGCCCAGAAGTCGACCAGGACCGGCACTTGCAGCGATCGGTCGAGGACCTGCGCCTCGAAACTGTCGGCGGTGGCGTCGAAAACATGAGGCGTGGCGTGTTCGGGGGACATTGCTCGATCCGGTGTGCGATGGACCCGAGATTGTGCCAGCGCTTGCCGATTGCAAGCCCGCAGGGCGAGGATGCCGCGTTCCACGGGAGCAGCAGGCGCATGACGGAAGCAACGGGATATCCAAAGGCGTGGCCAGTGCGCGCGGCCGGCATCGCGGCGGGCGCCTGCTTCGCGCTGGCGCTGGCGGGCTTCGGCGCGGCGCTGGAAGGCTACGGACAGCGGCTGCATCCGGTGGCCCTGCTTGGCGCCACGGGGCTGCCGCGCGCGACGCCGTTCAACCTGCTTGCGTTCGTCGTGCCCGGCCTGCTGGCCGCGTTCGTGACCATGCGTCGCCGCGGCGCGCTGCCCGCGTCGTCGTTGCTGTCGGCGCGCCTGGGCTGGACGCTGGCCCTGCTGTCCGCGCTGGCCTTTGCGGCGCAGGGCCTGCTGCCGCTCGATCCCGTCGAACCCGATGCCGGCCGGGGCAGGCTGCACGGCGTTGCATGGGGGCTGTGGGCGATCGCATTCGCCGCCGCCGCGCTGGCGCTGTCGGTGGCGGGGCTCGCTGCACGGCGGCCGCGGGCGGCCGCCTGCCATTTCGCTGCCGGGGTGCTGGTGTTCGCGCTGGCCTGGCTGCTCGGTGACGCCGTGCCGGTGGCGCTGGCCCAGCGCGCGGCCTTCGCGTCCTGGTTCGCCTGGCTGGCCTGGGCCGGGTGGGGAATGAGCCGGTAGCCGCGCACAGCGGCCCCAGGGCCGCGTGGCGGCGGCGACGTCCACTACGGTAGGCTTGGCGGCCCCCTGTCTGCTGGCCAAACCGACGTGCCCGACCCTATTTCCTCAGCGTCCGATCCGATTTCCTACGGCCCCGCCAAGGTCGAACGCGCGGCCCAGGGTTACTGGGACCGGACCGGCGCCTGGGAGGTCACCGAGGACCCGTCACGGCCGAAGTACTACTGCCTGGCGATGCTGCCGTACCCGTCGGGTGCGCTGCACATGGGCCACGTGCGCAACTACACCATCGGCGACGTCATCAGCCGCCACAAGCGCATGACCGGCCACAACGTGCTGCAGCCCATGGGCTGGGACGCGTTCGGCCTGCCGGCCGAGAACGCGGCGATCAAGAACCGCACCGCGCCGGCGAAGTGGACGTACGCCAACATCGACCACATGCGCGGCCAGCTGAAGATGCTGGGCTACGGCATCGACTGGTCGCGCGAGTTCGCCACCTGCAGTCCGGACTATTACGTGCACGAACAGCGCATGTTCACCCGGCTGATGAAGAAGGGCCTGGCCTACCGCCGCAACGCGGTGGTGAACTGGGACCCGGTCGACCAGACCGTGCTCGCCAACGAACAGGTGATCGACGGCCGCGGCTGGCGCTCGGGCGCGCTGGTGGAAAAGCGCGAGATCCCGCAGTGGTTCCTGAAGATCACCGACTACGCGCAGGAGCTGCTTGACGGACTGGACACGCTTGACGGCTGGCCGGATCCGGTCAAGACCATGCAGCGCAACTGGATCGGGCGCAGCGAAGGCCTGGAGTTCGGCTTCAGGGTCGACGGCGAGGACGCGCCGCTGCGGGTGTACACCACCCGCCCGGACACGCTGATGGGCGTGACCTTCATTTCGATCGCCGCCGAGCACCCGCTGGCGGTCAAGGCCGCGCGCGACAACCCGCAGCTGGCCGCGTTCCTCGACGAACTCAGGCGCGGAGGCGTGTCCGAGGCCGAGCTGGAGGCGCAGGAAAAGCGCGGCATGGCGACCGGGCAATGGGCGATCCATCCGGTCACCGGCGAGGACGTGCCGATCTACGTCGCCAACTTCGTGTTGATGGGCTACGGCACCGGCGCGGTGATGGCGGTGCCCGCGCACGACCAGCGCGACTGGGAGTTCGCCAAGACCTATGGCCTGCCGGTGCGCCCGGTGGTCGTTCCGGCCGCGGTGCGCGACGCGCTGGACGAGCTGGTCCACGACGTGGAGGCGGATACCGATCCCTTCCAGGCCGCGCTGGCAGGCGGTTCGGTCGATGCCTACGACGCCTCGGCGGCGGTTGCCGTGGTGCGCCAGTACCTCGCGGGCGTCGAGCAGGAGGGCGCCTACGTCGAGCGCGGTTACCTGATCAATTCCGGCGAGTACAACGGCATGGACTTCGATGCCGCCTTTGCCGCGCTGGCTGCGCGCTTCGAGGCCGAAGGCGTCGGCCGCCGCCGCGTCAACTTCCGCCTGCGCGACTGGGGCGTGAGCCGCCAGCGCTACTGGGGCTGCCCGATCCCGGTGGTGTACTGCGACGCCTGCGGCGCGGTGCCGGTGCCCGAGGACCAGCTGCCGGTGGTGCTGCCCGAGGACGTGGCCGACGCATTCTCGGCCGGCGTGGTGCAGTCGCCGATCAAGGCCGATCCCGAGTGGCGGAAGACCACCTGTCCGTCGTGCGCCGGCCCCGCCGAGCGCGAAACCGACACCTTCGACACCTTCATGGAATCGAGCTGGTACTACGCGCGCTACACGTCGCCGGGGGCCACCGACATGGTCGACGGCCGCGCCAAGTACTGGACGCCGGTCGACCAGTACATCGGCGGCATCGAGCACGCGATCCTGCACCTGCTGTACTTCCGCTTCTACCACAAGCTCCTGCGCGACCAGGGTTTGGTGGACAGCGACGAACCGGTCGTGAACCTGCTCACCCAGGGCATGGTGGTGGCGGACACCTATTATCGCGAGGACGCCAACGGCGCCAGGGAATGGTTCAACCCGGCCGATGTCGACGTCGAGCGCGACGAGCGCGGCCGCGTCACCGGCGCCCACCTCGCATCCGACGGCCAGCCCGTGCAGGTGGGCGGCATCGAGAAGATGTCGAAGTCGAAGAACAACGGTGTCGACCCGCAGGCCATGGTCGACCGCTACGGCGCCGACACCGTGCGCCTGTTCTCGATGTTCGCCTCCCCGCCGACCCTCTCGCTGGAATGGAACGAAGCCGGCGTCGAGGGCATGTCGCGTTTCCTCCGCCGCATCTGGCGCCTGGTCCACGACCACGCCGCATCGCTGCCGCAGAACCACCCTTCCGCGAGCCCCGCGGGACACGCCGGCAGCACCCTCACCCCCACCCAGAACACCCTCCGCCGCCACCTCCACGAGACCATCCAGAAGGTCAACGACGACTACGCCCGCCGCCACAGCTTCAACACCGCCATTGCGGCGCTGATGGAGCTGCTGAACCACGTCGTGAAGTTCGACGATCACAGCGAAGCGGGCCGTGCCCTCCGCCACGAGGCGCTGGAGGCGATGGTGCTGATGCTCAACCCGGTCACGCCGCACGCCTGCCACGCGCTGTGGCAGATGCTGGGCCATGCCGAGCAGGTGGTCGACGACGTACCGTTCCCGGTGGCCGACGCCGGTGCCCTGGTGCGCGATGCGGTCACGCTGGCGGTGCAGGTGAACGGCAAGCTCCGCGGCACGATCGAGGTCGCCGCCGACGCCGCCCGCGATGCGATCGAGGCCCGGGCCCTGGCCGAACCGGGCGTGGCCCGGGTGCTGGACGGGCTGACGGTGCGCAAGGTGATCGTGGTGCCGGGCAAGATCGTGAACGTGGTGGCTGCGTGAAGACCGCGGCGCGCCTTGCCGCGGATTCCGGCCTCGTCCAGACTCCTCCAATGGACTGCCGCCCCTTCCGCCTTGCCTTGCCCGCGCTGCTTGCGCTGCTCCTGTCCGCCTGCGGTTTCCACCTCCGCGAGCCATTGCGGCTGCCTGCCGACCTTGCCGGTGTCCAGGTGGTCGCGCGCAACCCCTACAGCCCCCTGGCCCAGTCGCTCACGCGTTCGCTGGAACGCGCGGGCTTCGAAGTTCCCGACAGCCGGCGCGAGGGCACTGCGGTGCTCCGCGTGCTGTCCGAACGGTGGGACTCCCAGCCGATCAGCGTCGACCAGTTCGGTCGCGCACAGGAGTTCACCCTGCGCTATGCAGCGGTGTTCACGTTCGAGGGCGTCGACGGCGAGGAACTGGTCCCCGAGCAGGTGATCGAGCTTTCGCGCGACTATGTCTCCCTGCCCAACAACTCGACCGGCTCGGAAAGCGAGCGCGAGATGCTTTCGCGTGAACTGCAGCGCGACATGGCGGCAGCGGTGCTGCGCCGGATCGACACAGTGAACCGCGCCCGGGAGCAGGACGCGCCGGCCGCGTCGCAATGGCCCGTGAACTGAGTCCGGAACAGCTGGCCGGCGGCCTGTCCCGCGGCCCGCTGGCGCCGGTGTACCTGGTGGCCGGTGGCGAGCCGCTGCGCGTGCTCGAGTGCGCCGACGCGATCCGCGCCGCGGCCCGCGAGCAGGGATACGCCGAGCGCGAGGTGTTCGAGGTCGAGGGCCGGGACATCGACTGGGACGGGCTGGAAGCCAGCCTGCGTGCGCCCAGCCTGTTCGCGGCCAGGCGCCTGATCGAAGTGCGCCTGCCGACGTCGAAGCCGGGCAAGCAGGGCGGCGAAGTGATCGCCGGCTACTGCGCGCAGCCGCCTGCGGACGTCTGCCTGCTGGTGACCGGGGGCGAATGGAGCAAGCGGCACGGCGGCAAGTGGAGCGAGGCGATCGCGGCGACCGGGTCGATCGCCGTGGCCTGGCCGATCAAGCCGCACGAGCTTGAAGGGTGGCTGGAGGCGCGCCTGCGCAAACGTGGCGTGCGCGCCGACCGCGACGCGGTGCGCCTGCTGGTCGAGCGCGTGGAGGGCAACCTGCTCGCCGCCGCGCAGGAGATCGACAAGCTGGCCCTGCTCGCCGGCGACGACATCCTGGATGTGGCGCGGATGCAGGCCCTGGTGGCCGACGCCGCCCGCTACGACGTGTTCCGCCTGGTCGATTCGGCGCTCAACGGCCAGGGCACGCAGGCCGTGCGCATGCTCGCCGGCCTGCGGGCCGAGGGCCAGGCCGTGCCCGCGCTGATGGGCATGGTGGTGATGGAACTGCAGCGCACCGCGGCGTTGGCGCGGGTCAAGGCGCGCGGCGGCAACCTCGGGGCGGAGTTCAAGGCGCAGCGGATCTGGGACGCGAAGGAGGCCGCCTACCGGCGCGCGCTGGAGCGCCATCCGGTCGCACGCTGGGAGCGCTTCGTGGCGGTGGCGGGCGAGGTCGACCGCGTCGCCAAGGGCCGCGGCGCCGGCGACGAGTGGCTGTTGCTGGAACGCCTGCTGCTTGCGGTCGCGGACGTGCGTGCCGTGCCCCTGCTGGCGGCATGAGCCTGCTGGCCTGCTACGGCGGCAGCTTCGACCCCGTTCACCTTGGCCATCTTGCGATCGCCTGCGCCGTGCGTGGCGCCCTGGACGCGGAGGTCGCCCTGGTGCCCGCCGCCGACCCGCCGCACAAGGACGCGACCCACGCCGCGGCCGGTCTTCGCGCACGAATGCTCGAACTGGCGATCGTCGGCGAGCCCGGCCTGCGCGTGGATGGGCGCGAACTCGATCGCGAGGGTCCGTCCTACACCATCGATACCCTGCGCCTGGTGCGCGCCGAGCAGGGCCCGCACCGGCCCATCGCCTGGGTGGTGGGCGGCGACTCCCTGCTGCAGCTCGACCGCTGGCACCACTGGCGCGAACTCTTCGCCCACGGCCATGTGCTGGCGGTGGCGCGTCCCGGCTCGCCCTTGCACGACGACGCCATCGCGGAGCGCGCGCCAACCGTGCAGCGCCAGCTCGGCTTCCGTCGAAGGCCGGCACAGGCCCTGGGGGATACGCCGGCCGGAGGCTTCGCGGTGCTGGATCTGGCGCGGCTGCGCCCGGAATCCTCGACCGGAGTCCGCCGCCTGATCGCCGCCGGTGGCGACTGGGAGGCAATGGTCCCGCCGGCGGTGGCCGGATTCATCCGCGATCACCGCCTGTACGGATACGGGGCCGACACGCCCCCTTCGCTATAATCCCCGCCCACGCCCACGAGCCCGCACCCCTTGACCAGCCAAGCCCAAGTCATCAAGACCAGCCTCCCCAATCCGTCGCCGTCGGTCGACGTGCTGCTTTCCACGGTGCTGGAGGCCGTCGCCGAGCTCAAGGCGGTCGACGTCACCGAGATCGACGTCCGCGGCAAGACCAGCGTCTGCGATTACATGGTGGTCGCCTCGGGAACGTCCTCCCGGCACGTGAAATCCATCGCCGACGAGGTGGTGAAGTTCGCCAAGCGCCTGGACTACCAGCCGCTCGGGGTCGAGGGCGCGCGCGAGGCGGAATGGGTCCTGGTCGACCTGGGCGACGTCGTCGTCCACATCATGCTGCCCCGGGTGCGCGAGTTCTATGCGCTGGAGCGGCTGTGGACGGTAGGCGACGAGCCGCCGGGTGCCGACGACGCAGGCGGTTTCAACGACCCGACCCGCGACGCGGGCTGAGGCAGGGCCCGCGGTGAAGGCGCGCCTGGTCGCCGTGGGCGAGCGCCCGCCGGCCTGGGTTGCGGAAGGCTTCGCGGAATACCGCAAGCGGCTGTCGCACTGGCTGCCGCTGGAACTTGCCGAAATCACGCCCGGCCTGCGCGGCAAGGGCCGGGACGCAGTGCGTGCCACCCAGGACGAAGGCCAGCGCGTGCTGGCCGCGCTTCCGCGCGACGTGCACGTCGTGGCACTGGATGGCGGTGGCAAGGCCTGGGATTCCGAAGCGCTGTCCCGCCGCCTGGAACACTGGCGCGGGCAGGGCAGGGACCTGGCCTTCCTGGTCGGCGGGCCCGAAGGCCACGCCGACGACGTGCTGGCCCGCGCCGACGAAACCTGGTCGCTGGGCCCGCTCACCCTGCCGCACATGCTGGTGCGGCTGGTGCTGGCCGAGCAGCTCTACCGCGCCGCGGCGCTGCTCGCCAACCACCCCTACCACCGCGCCTGAGCGCGCCGCTCAGCCGCGGTCGAGGCTGAACTCGATCGGTACCAGGCCGATGGCCTGCACCGCGCGGCCATCGCGCATCGCCGGCTGGAAGGTCCAGTGCCGCAGGACATGACGGCGCGCGGCCTCGTCGAGCCGGCGATAGCCGCTGCCCGCTTCGACCTCGACCTGCAGCGGGCGGCCATCGACATCGACCAGCACGCGCAGGGTCACCGTGCCCTGGTGGCCGGCCCGCAGTTCGGCCCTCGGGTAGGGCGGAGCGGTCGCCCGGGCATAGGCAAGGCGCATGCCGACGGCCGGACCCGATGCGGCCGGGGCGATGTCGGCGCCGCCGCTTGTGGGTACAGGCGCCGGATCGGCGGCGAGGCTGCCGCCGTCCACCAGCGGCGGCGCGGCCACGGCAGGTTCGGGCGCGAGGCTGCGCTGCGCCGGTGCGGCGGGTGCGGCCGGGGTGACCGGGCGCTCCATCGGCACGATCTCCGGCGGTGGCGTCGGGGGCACGGGCCTGGGTTCGAACCAGTCCGCTTCGATGCCCTTTGGTGGCGCGGGTGCGGTGTCGGGACGGCTCAGCGGCACCAGTATCAACAGCAGCACCGCGCCGTGGAGCAGCAGGGCGCCGGCGATGCCGGCGATGCGCACCGGGTCGGGCCGGTCGGCGCCATGCGGCTCGCGGCGCGCATGCAGGGCGGGGGACGGACTGCGGACTTCGGGCTGCAGGACCATGGACCACCTCCTCGTTGTACCGGCGCGGTGCCGGGTGCATGGACGCCAACGCGCGACCGGCGGCCGCGGGGTTGTCAGCGTCCCAGTTCGAACACTACCTCGAGGTTCGCTTCAAGCGTGTTCTCGCCCGCGGCCACCGGGGTCGACTCCGAATCCATGGCCATCGCGCGCATGGCGAACATCGGCCGCGGCTGCTGCATGCCGCCGCCCTCGCTGATGCTTACGATGCGGCGCACCTGCAGGCCCAGGGCCTCGGCGTACATGTCGGCGCGTGCGCGGGCCTGGTCCAGCGCCTTGCGGCGGGCCTCGTCGTAGACGGCGTCGGGCTGGTCGATGCCGAAGCTCGGGCCGCTGACGTTGTTGGCGCCGCTGGCGACCAGCGCGTCGAGCACTTCACCCAGCTTGGCGATGTCGCGCACTTTCAGGCTGACCGTGTTGCTGGCGTTGTAGCCGGAGATCCGCGGTTCCTCGTTCTCGACGTGGCGATAGCTGGGATGGATGTTGATGCCGGTGGTCTGGATGTCCCTTTCGGCGACGCCGGCCGCGCGGATCGCGGTCATCACCCGCGTCATCTGCGCGGCGTTTTCGCGCATCGCGGCGTTGGCGTCGGCGGCCTGGGTCACCACGCCGGCCGATGCGGTCGCGATGTCGGGCGCGCGGCTGGCTTCGCCGCGGGCGGACACCGAGAGCAGGGTGCCGTCGCTGGCGACCTGGGTGGAGGCGGGGGTCTGCGCGGCGGCGCTCATGGCAAGGCTCCCGAGGGCGAGGGCGAAGGCGAAGGCAATGGACTTGGTGGTGTGGGACATGTTGGTCTCCGGAAAGGGACAGGGGCAAGGGTTGGTCCGGGGGAGTGAACGGGTCGTGAGCCGGAACGGGGTTGCGACCGGGCACGCGGATCGGGGCGCCGCCGGCACGGTATCCTTTCGCCATGCTCCACCTTGCCTCGAAATCGCCGCGCCGGCGCGAGCTGCTGGCACGCCTCGGACTCGACTTCGGCATTCTCGAAGTCGACGTCCCCGAACAGCGCGCGCCCGGAGAATCGCCGGAAGACTACGTTGCCCGGGTCGCCCGCGAGAAGGCCGGCGCCGGGCTGCTGCGCGTGGTCGCGGTGTCGGGCGCGGTGGTGCTGGGCTCCGATACCGAAGTGGTGCTCGATGACGAGGTCTTCGGCAAGCCGGCCGACGCCGCGGAGGCCGAGGCGATGCTGCGCCGGCTGTCCGGGCGCACGCACCGCGTGCTGACCGCGGTGTCGCTGGTGTCCGCGGGTCGCGAGGCGCGCGTGCTGGTCGCAAGCGAAGTCGCCTTCGCCGCGCTGTCCGACGCCGATATCGCCGACTACGCCGCCAGCGGAGAGCCGATGGGCCGCGCAGGCGCCTACGCCATCCAGGGCGGCGCCGAACGGTTCGTCACCCGCCTTGCGGGCAGCTATTCGGGCGTGATGGGCCTGCCCCTGCACGAGACCGCGTCGCTGCTGCGCGAGTTCGGGATCCATGCGCGCACGCCGCGTGCGGACGGCGGCGCATGAGCGAGGAGATCCTGGTCAACGTCACCCCGCGCGAGACCCGCGTGGCCGTGGTCGAGAACGGCATGCTCCAGGAGCTGCACATCGAGCGCGGCTGGCGCCGGGGCGTGGTCGGCAACATCTACAAGGGCCGCGTGCAGCGGGTGATGCCCGGCATGCAGGCGGCTTTCGTCGACATCGGCCTGGAGCGTGCGGCCTTCCTGCATGCCAACGACGTGCTGCGCCCCGGGCGTGCCGAGGACCTCACCGTCGAAGATCCGGGCACCGGACCCGCGCAGGGCGCGCCGCAGCCGACGCCGCCGATCAGCGAGCTCCTGCGCGACGGGCAGGAGGTCGTGGTGCAGGTGGTGAAGGATCCGATCGGCGGCAAGGGCGCGCGACTGACCACCCAGATCAGCATTCCTTCGCGCTACCTGGTGCTGCTGCCGCAGTCGCGGGTGATCGGAGTGTCGGCGCGGATCGAGGACGACGTCGAACGCGCGCGGCTGAAGTCACAGGTCGGCGCGCTCGCGCTGGCCGGCGGCCACGGCTACATCGTGCGCACAAACGCGGAAGGCCAGCCGGAAGAGGCGCTGGCCGAAGACGTCGCCTACCTGGCGCGCGCGTGGGCGCTGGTCGAGCGCAGCGTTGCCGATGCGCGCGTGGGCGCCTGCGTCTATGAAGACCTGACGCTGCCGATGCGCGCGGTGCGCGACCTGATGCGCCGCGACGTGGAGAAGGTCAAGGTCGATTCGCGCGAGACCTGCGATCGGCTGCGCGCCTTTGCCGCGCAGTACATGCCTGGCCTGGACGAGCGCATCGAGCACTACAGCGGCGCCCGCCCGGTGTTCGATCTCTACGGCGTCGAGGACGAGATCGGCCGCGCGCTGGACAAGGAAGTGCCGCTGAAGTCCGGCGGCTACCTGGTGATCGACCAGACCGAGGCGATGACCACGGTCGACGTCAACACCGGCTCCTTCCTCGGCCAGCGCAACCTCGAGGAGACGGTGTACCGCACGAACCTGGAAGCCGCGCAGGCGGTTGCGCGGCAGCTGCGCCTGCGCAACCTCGGCGGCATCATCATCATCGACTTCATCGACATGACCGACCCCGAGCACCGCCGCCAGGTGCTGCGGACGCTGGAGAAGTCGCTGCTGCGCGACCACGCCAAGACCACGGTCTACGACTTCTCGCCGCTGGGCCTGGTGGAGATGACGCGCAAGCGCACCGTCGAAAGCCTCGAGCGCCAGCTGAGCGAGACCTGCCACGAATGCGGTGGCCGCGGCATGCTCAAGACCACGGAGACCGTGACCTACGAGGTGTTCCGCGAGATCGTGCGCGCGGTGCGCCAGTTCGACGCCGAGCGCCTGCTGGTGATCGCCTCGCCCAAGGTGGTGGCGCGGATCACCGAGGAAGAGTCGGCGGCGGTGGCCGAGCTCGAGGAGTTCCTCGGCAAGAGCATCCGCTTCCAGGCCGACGAGCAATACCTGCAGGAGCAGTTCGATGTCGTCCTGCTCTGACCTCTGCGCACGGCGCGCGGGCCGCTGATGGCCGGTCCGCTGCGCCGCGGCCTGCGTCGCGCGCGGCGCGGCGCCTGGTACGCGATCGCCATCGGCCTGGTGGTGATGGCGCTGGGCGCGGGCATCACCAGCCAGCTGCTGCCACTGGCCGAGCGCCATCCCGACCGCATCGCCGAGTGGCTGGGCGCGCGCGCCGGGCGGCCGGTGTCGTTCGACAGGCTGGAGACCGAATGGACGCGGCGCGGGCCGCTGCTGCGCCTGGACGGCCTGCGCATCGGCGAGGGTGCCGATGTCATTCCCATCGGCGCGGCCGAGGTGCTGGTCGCGCAGTACGCGGGGCTGCTGCCGGGACGCTCGTTCACCGAGCTGCGCCTGCGCGGCCTCGAGCTGACGCTTGAACGCAGCGACGACGGCCGCTGGCAGGTGCGGGGGCTTCCGGGCGATACACAGGCCGACGGCGATCCCTTCGCCGCGCTCGAGGGCCTGGGCGAGCTGCAGGTGGTCGATGGCGTGCTGGTGGTGGATGCGCCGGGGCTCGGTATCGAGGTGCGGCTGGAGGAGGTTCACGTGCGCCTGCGCGTGGACGGCAACCAGGTGCGTGCCGCCGCGCGGGCCTGGATGGTGCCGGGTGCTTCACCGCTGGACATCACCGCCGAGCTGGATCGTGCCAGCGGCGACGCCCGTGCCTGGCTGGCGCTGCGCCGCGCCGATCTGTCGGCCTGGTCGGAGCTGCAGGCGGGCGGCATCGGTCCGGTGGCGGGATCGGGGAGGCTGCAGGCCTGGGCGGACCTGCGCGGCTACCGCATCGACTCGCTGGTCGTGCGCGGCGAGCTGGAGGGCCTGCGCCTGCGCAGCGATGGCGGCGAGGCGTCCGGCGCCCGCGACGTCGACATCGGCGAACTCGGCCTCGATGCGCGCTGGGCGGCGGTGGACGGCGGCTGGCGCTTCGACGCGCCACGCTTGCGCCTGGGCGCTGGAACGGCCGCGCAGTCGCTGGATGGCCTGCTCGTGGCGGGCGGCGCGCGCCGCGCACTGGTGGCCGAACGCATCGATGCCGGCGCGCTGCTGGCGCTGGCGTCGCTGGCGCCGGCCATGCCCGAGGGGCTTGCCGGCTGGCTGCGTGAAGCGCGTCCCGCGGGGGTGCTGCACGACGTGGAAATCGCGGGTGCCGCAGATGGCGCGCTGCGCGCGAGCGCCAGGGTGGAGGGCTTCGGGTTCGACGTGCAGGGCGGGGCGCCGGGACTGGCCGGACTCTCGGGCAGCATCCGTGGGGACGCGTCCGCGCTGGTGTTCACGCCCGATCCCGACGCGGTGGCCAGCATCGACTGGCCCATGGGCTTCGGCCCGCCGGCGCACGACCTGCGGCTGCGCGGCGAGCTGGTGGCCTGGCGCGACGGTGATGGCTGGCAGGTGCGCACGCCCGCCCTGCGCATCGACGGCCAGGGCTACGGCGCCGAGGTTCGCGGGGGCATGGTGTTCCCGGGCGATGGCACCCGGCCCGGGATCGACCTGGTGGCCGAGGTCGATGAAGCCCGCGTGCCGGTGGCCAGGCGCTTCTGGATCCGCCACATGATGCCCGATGCAGCGGTTGAGTGGCTGGATTCGGCGCTGGTCGATGGCCGCGTGCTGGAGGGCCGCGCGGTTGTTTCCGGGGACCTCGACGACTGGCCGTTCGCAGCCGTGGGCGACAGCGCGGGCGCCGGGCTGTTCCACGCCAGCGCCCGGCTCGAGGACGCCGTGGTGCGCTTCGATCCCGGATGGCCGGCGGCCGAAGGGATCGCCGGCCGCATCGATTTCATCGCCAACGGTTTCACCGTCGAAGGCACTGCGCGCCTGGGCGACGTGCCTGTGCGTTCGCTGCGCGCGGGGATCACCGACTTCGGCGACGCATGGCTGCGGGTCGACGCCGCGTTCGCGACCGACGCCGCGCCCGTCCTGGCCCTGCTGCGCGGCAGCCCGCTGCGCGAGGGGCGCGAGGACATGCTCGACGCGCTGTCGGCCTCGGGGCCGATGCGCGCCACCTTCGGGATGGTGCTGCCCCTGGGTGGTGACCGCGCCGCCGGGGGTGGCCTGCGCGTGGCCGGCGGGGTCGCGCTTGCGGGCGCGCGCCTGGAAGAGTCACGCTGGTCGCTTGCGTTCGACGATGTCCATGGCGAGGCCGGCTACGACCAGGGCGGTTTCAGCGCCGACGGCCTCCGCGTACGCCGGGACGGACAGCCTGGGCGCCTGTCGCTGCGCGCGGGCGATGGGCACGTGCAGGGCCGTGGCATGGCCTTTGAAGCCGATCTCGAGGCCAGCCTTGCGTCTTCGGAACTCGCCGCGCGCGCACCGGAGCTGGCCTGGCTGGGCACGCGCCTGCACGGCCGGTCGGCGTGGACCCTGGCGCTGGCCCTGCCCGAAGACGCGGGCAGCGACGGCGCCGGCGGACGCCTGCAGTTGCGCTCGGACCTGGTCGGCACCCGCTTGTCGCTGCCGGCGCCGCTGGGCAAGCCGGCCGCGGAGCCGCTGGCGGCGCGCATCGATCTCAAGCTGCCGATGGGCGAGGACGACATCGACGTGGTGCTCGGCGAGCGCGTTGCGCTGCGCGCCCGCAGCCGCGGCGGACGCACCGGCGTGCTCGCGGTGCTGGGCGGCGACCGCGTCGACGCGGCGCCTCCGGAGTCGGGCATCCGCATCACCGGCCGTACGCCGGAGCTCGACGCGATGGAATGGGCCGGGATGTTCGCCGGCGATGCGCAGGGCGATGCCGATGGCCTGGCGCTGCGCGGCATCGACCTCGTCGCGGGCCGGCTGCAACTGCTGGGCGCCGCGTTTCCCGAAACCCGCATCGTCGCCCTGCAGGAGCGCGGGGCGACCCATGTGCGGCTGGATGGCGAGGCCCTGGCCGGCAGCGTCGAGATCCCCCGCGGTGACGGTGCAATGCTTTCGGCGCAGCTGCAGCGCCTGTACTGGCGCAGCGCTCGCGCCCGGGCTGGCAGCGGCGCTGGCGGAGCTGCGGATGCGGCAAACGGCACCGCCGCCCTGCAGGCTCCCGAGGCGGCTGAAGCCGCCCCGGCCGATGCGGACATCGATCCTGCCGCCATCCCGCCACTGTCGATCGTGGTCGAGGACCTGCGCGTCGCCGAGGCGCCGCTGGGCCGGATGGAGCTGCGCACGCGGCCCACGGCCGAGGGCCTGCAGGTGGAATCGCTGCAACTGCGCTCGAAGGGACAGTCGATCGACGTCGACGGCGCCTGGAGCGGCCGCGGCGCGCAGGCGCGCACGCGGATGCAGGTCGCGGTGCAGAGCGAGGACTTCGGCGCGCTGCTGGCCGGGTTCGGGATGGCGGGCCGCATCGACGGCGGCGTGGGCACCGCGCGCTTCGAGGGCGCCTGGCCAGGCTCGCCCGCCGGCTTCGCGCTCGGCAGCCTGGAGGGCAGCCTGGCGCTGACGGTGAAGGATGGGCGCCTGGTCGAAGTGGAGCCCGGCGCGGGCCGCGTGCTCGGCCTGCTCAGCGTGGCCGAACTGCCGCGGCGGCTGATGCTGGACTTCCGCGACCTGTTCTCGCGCGGCTTCGTGTTCAACCGCATCGGCGGCACGGTGCGCTTTGCCGATGGCCTCGCGCACGGCGAGGACCTGGTGATCGACGGCGCAGCGGCCGAGATCCACATCCGCGGCAGCGCCGACATGCGCGCGCAGACCTACGACCAGGTGATCGAGGTATTCCCGCGCACCGGCGGCCTGCTCACCGCCGTCGGCGCGATCACCGCCGGGCCGGTCGGCGCGGCGGTCGGCGCGGTGGCCAATGCGGTGTTCGAGAAGCCCCTGGGCCGCATGGGCGCGCGCATCTATCACGTCACCGGGCCCTGGAAGGATCCCAAGGTGGCGGTGGAAGGGCGCGCGCTGCCCGCCACGCCCTCGAACGCGCCGGATCATCCGGTGCCGGAGCCTGCGCCCGGGCCGGCGATCGATGCCGATCCCGCGCCGCAGCCTTGATCGGCGCGTTCGCGCCCGCACCTTGAAAGCAACGACGTCCAGCCGGAACCATCCATGACTCAAGCCCTCGAGATCGCCGAATCACGCCTCCTGCTGCCTGCGGGCCTTGACGGCGCCGGCCTGGAGCGTGCCTTCGGGACCCTGCTCGGGCCCGGCATCGACTTCGGCGACATCTACTTCCAGCACGCGCGGCGCGAGAGCTGGACGGTGGAGGACGGGATCGTCAAGGACGGTGCGCATTCGATCGAGCAGGGCGTGGGCGTGCGCGCGATCAGCGGCGAGAAGACAGGCTTCGCTTATGCCGACGATATCGATGCCGAATCGCTGCTGGCCGCCGCCGGCTCCGCAAGGGCGATCGCGCGCAGCGGCGCCGAGCACCGCGTACAGGCGCTGGTGCCGGCCGGTGCACGCGCGCTGTACCCGGCCGAGGACCCGATCGACGGCATGGCCAACGACGCCAAGGTCGAGGCCTTGCGCCGCGTCGACCGCCTGCTGCGCGCCGCCGACCCGCGGGTGAAGCAGGTGATGGTGAGCCTGTCGGGCGGCGTCGACACCATCTTCGTGGCGCGCTCGGACGGCGTGGTCGCCGGCGACGTGCGCCCGCTGGTGCGGCTCAACGTGCAGGTGCTCGTGGAGCAGGGCGGGCGCCGCGAGAGCGGTTACGCCGGCTACGGCGGTCGCTATTCCTATGCCGAACTGCTCGGCGACGGTCGCCCCGAGCACTTCGCGCGCGAGGCACTGCGCCAGGCGCTGGTGAACCTGGAGGCGATCGACGCGCCGGCCGGCGTGATGCCGGTCGTGCTCGGCAGCGGCTGGCCCGGCGTGCTGCTTCACGAGGCCGTGGGCCACGGCCTGGAGGGCGACTTCAACCGCAAGGGCACCAGCACTTATGCCGGACGCATGGGCCAGCGCGTCGCCGCGCCCGGCGTCACCATCGTCGACGACGGCACGCTGGACAACCGCCGCGGCTCGCTCAACGTCGACGACGAGGGCACGCCGACGCAGTGCACCACGCTGATCGAGGACGGCGTGCTCACCGGTTACATGCAGGACACGCTCAACGCGCGGCTGATGGGCGTGGCGCCGACCGGCAACGGCCGCCGCGAATCCTTCGCGCACCTGGTGATGCCGCGCATGACCAACACCTACATGCGCGCCGGGCAGGATGATCCCGCCGACATGATCCGCTCGGTGAAGAAGGGGCTGTACGCGGTCAACTTCGGTGGTGGCCAGGTCGACATCACCAGCGGCAAGTACGTGTTCTCGGCCACCGAGGCCTACCTGATCGAGGACGGCAAGGTGACCGCGCCGGTGAAGGGCGCGACGCTGATCGGCAACGGCCCGGAGACGATGCAGAAGGTGCGCATGGTCGGCCACGACATGGCGCTCGACGATGGCGTCGGGATCTGCGGCAAGGATGGGCAGAGCGTGCCGGTGGGCGTCGGCCAGCCTTCGCTGCTGGTCGATGGGATCACCGTCGGCGGTACGCGCGCGTGAACCCGCGTGCTGTGGGAGCGGCTATGGCCGCGATCCCGGCGATGCGGCAATGCAATGGCAGCTATAGCCGCTCCTGCAGGAGGCCGTCTTCGCTTTCGTCGCCGGCGGGCTGGCCGCTTCCCCCGGCGCCATCCGCATCCAGCAGGGCGCGGACTTCGCGGTACAGCTCGCGGAAGGCGCGTGGGGGCTTGTTCGCCTTGCGCTCGGCCAATGTGTTCCGCGCCAGCTGGCGGATGCGCTGGCGGTCGGCGCCGGGGAATTCGTCGAGCAGCGCCGACAGCGCGGCATCGGCGTCCTCGCCCAGCAGGCGTTCGCGCCAGGCCTCGGCACGGTGCAGGCGCGCGGTGTCCAGGCGCGCGGCTTCGCCGTCCACGTCCAGCGCGTCGCGCAGGGCGTCGAGCGCGTCGTCGTCTTCGCGGCGCAGCTGCTTGGCCAGGAAGGCGATCTCGCGCTTGCGCGCGATGTTCGAGCTGATGCGTCGCGCCTGTGCGATGTGCGGCAGCAGGTGCTCGCCCAGCGGGAGCTTCGCCAGCCGGCCCGGGTCGAGCTCCACCAGCAGTTTCGCCAGCTCCAGCACGTCCAGCGCCTCGCGGCGCTGCGCGCTGCGGCTGGGACCGAGGAAGTCGCCGGTGTCTTCGTCCTTGCCGCGCATGTCGTTCCAGCCGCCCGTTGAACCCGTTCAAGAACCCGAAGGATAAGGCATTGACCACCGCCATCACCGACGCCAGCCCCATCCACGACGACAGCCGCGAGCGCCTGGCACGCCTGGAAGGCATCGCCGGCCAGCTGCTCGACCGCTGTCGCGACGCCGGCGCCAGCCAGGCCGAGGTGTCGTGCAGCGAGGACCACGGCCTTGAGGTGAACGTGCGCATGGGCGAGGTCGAGTCGGTCGAGTCCACCCGCGACCGCGGCATCGCCGTCACCGTCTACTTCGGCCAGCGCAAGGGCAGTGCCAGCACCGCCGACCTGCGCGAGGACAGCCTGGCCGCCACCGTGGAGCAGGCCTGCGCGATCGCCCGCCACACCGAGGACGATGCCGCCGCCGGCCTCGCCGACGCGGAGCTCATGGCGAGCGACCTGCGCGAGTTCGATGCCTGGCACCCGTGGGCGCTGGACGCGCAGGATGCGGTCTCGCTGGCGCTCGCCGCGGAGCAGGCCGGGCGCGACGCCGACGCCCGCATCACCAATTCCGACGGCGCCGGCGTCGGCACCGGCACGTCGCTTGGCGTGTACGCGAACTCGCACGGCTTCGTCGGCGCCGAGCGCGCCAGCCACCACAGCCTGTCCTGCGCGCTGATCGCCGGCCACGGCGAGGACATGCAGCGCGAGGGCTGGTACAGCTACGCGCTGGCGCCCGGCGATCTCGATCCCGCCGCCGACATCGGCCGCAGGGCGGCGCATCGGGCGGTGTCGCGCCTGGATCCGTCACCGGTCGCGACCGGACGCTATCCCCTGCTGTTCTCCGCGGAGGTCGCGCGTTCGCTGATCGGCCACCTGCTGGGCGCGGTGTCCGGCGGCGCGCTGTACCGCGGCGCCAGCTTCCTGGTCGATGCGGCCGGCGAGCAGCTGTTCCCGGACTGGTTCGCGATCCACGAGCGGCCCTTCCTGCCGCGCGGGCTGCGCTCGGCGTCCTTCGACGCCGAAGGCGTGGCCACCCGCGAGTCGCCGCTGGTCGATGGCGGCGTGCTGCAGCGCTACGTGCTGGGCAGCTACTCCGCGCGCCGGCTGGGCCTGGCGACCACGGGCAATGCCGGGGGCGTGCACAACCTCGAGGTCGCGGCGAACGCCGGCGGCTTCGACGAGCTGGTGCGCGGCATGGGCGACGGCCTGCTCATCACAAGCCTGATGGGGCAGGGCGTGAACACCGTCACCGGCGACTATTCGCGCGGTGCGGCCGGCTTCCGGGTCGAGGGTGGTGCCATCACCCACCCGGTCGACGGCATCACCGTGGCCGGGAACCTGCGCGACATGTTCAGGGCCGTCGAGGCCGTGGGCAGCGACGTCGACCCGCGTTCGCACATCCGGACGGGCTCGATCCTGGTCGGCGGGATGACGGTTGCCGGCGCGGATTGACGTGTTAACGTTTTGACCGGCATGTCTGCCGGGGAGAACTGCGATGTTCGACGAAGAAAACACGCACCACGCGGGAGAGCCGGTGTCCCCGGGGGGCGCCATCGATCCACAGCAGCGGCAGTGGGCGATGTTCGCGCACCTGTCCGCGCTGCTCGGCGGCCTGCTGACCACGGCCTGGGGCGGCAGCATCGGCTGCTTCATCGGCCCGCTGGTGATCTGGCTGGTCAAGAAGGACACCATGCCCTTCGTCGAGGACCAGGCCAAGGAAGCGCTGAACTTCAACATCACCGTGGCGATCATCTTCCTGGTGCTGTTCCTGATGACCATCTTCACCCTTGGCATCGGCATCATCATCACCGGGCCGCTGTTCGTGATCGTGGGCATCGCCTGGCTGGTACTGACCATCGTCGCGGCGATCAAGGCCAATGACGGCGTGGCCTACCGCTATCCGCTGACCCTGCGCCTGATCAAGTGATCCGCTCCCGCCCGCAGCTGCGGGCGGAAGGGTGGCGGCAGCCGGCGCAGCGTGTCCGGCCGCGTGGCGCTCAGCGCCCGCGGTCGCTGCGCGCCATCGCGTCATCCAGGCGGTCCATGCGCTCATCCAGCGGTGGGTGCGTGCGGTAAGCTGCGCCAGGCGCGCCGGTCGCGTGCCGAGCGACGCCATCTTCTGCAGCACCGAGTAGAACGCGAGCGGGTCGAAGCCGGCGCGCTGCAGGTAGATGCCTGCCGCGAGGTCGGCGCGATATTCGGCATCGCGGTCCAGGCTGGAAAGCAGGACCCCGGCGCCGTGCCGGTCGACGTAGTCCCTGGCATATGCGGCCGCTCCCGGTGCGGCCAGCTGCGACATGACCGCGTTCTTGCCGGCTTCCGGTCGAAGACCGCGTCCTCGGCGGCGTCGAGCGAGCGCCCGCCCTGCCAGTCCCAGGCCAGCCAGCCGAGCATGGCCAGCGCAAGCAGCGGGTAGAACGCGAAGCGTAGCCGCTGCGAGCACCACGACAGCGGCCGGCGGTAGCCGCGCTCGACCACGGCCCAGGCGTCCATGAAGCGGACGCTGGCGCCGGCCATGGCTGAATCCATCGCGCTGCGCACCCGGTAACCCAAACTGCCCGCCACGTTCGCCCCTGAGCTTCGCCCTTGTCCGGAGGTAAACGCTTATCCGGGGCGCAAAGCGCCAGGCTCAGTGCGAGCGGTGTATTGCCAGGCTGCCCAGCGTGGCCAGCTCTGCTGCGCGCGCGCCGAACGGCGCGAGTGATGCGTCCATTGCGGCGCCAAGGCCGGCCAGCCGCGCACGCGACGCGTCGATGCCGATCAGCGCCGGGAAGGTGGCCTTGTCCTGGGCGGCGTCCTTGCCTGCGGTCTTGCCGAGGGTGGCGCTTTCGCCCTCGACGTCGAGCAGGTCGTCGCGGATCTGGAACGCGAGGCCAAGGGCGTCGGCATAGGCGTCCAGGCGCACGCGGTCGTCGTCGGTGGCATCGGCTGCGATGGCACCCATGCGCACGGCGGCGCGGATCAGGGCGCCGGTCTTGAGCGCGTGCAGGCGTTCGAGCGCGTCGATGTCCGAGGATGCGCTGCGGCCGGTGGCGGCAAGGTCCAGGGCCTGGCCGCCGCACATGCCGTGCGCGCCGGCGGCGCTGGCGAGCTCGCGCAGCATGGCCACGCGCGCGCTGTCGCCGCAGGCCGCGTCGGCGAGGGTGGCGAAGGCCAGCGACTGCAGCGCATCGCCGGCCAGGATCGCGGTGGCTTCGTCGAAGGCGACGTGGACGGTCGGCTGGCCGCGGCGCAGGGCGTCGTCGTCCATCGCCGGCAGGTCGTCGTGGACCAGGGAATAGGCGTGGATCAGTTCGATCGCCGCGGCGGGCGCGTCCAGCGCGGATTCATCGGCGCCGAACGCGGTGCCGGCGGCGTAGACCAGCAGCGGACGCATGCGCTTGCCGCCGAGGAGGACGGCATGCCGCATGGCCTCGCCCAGCCGGCGTTCGGCGGCGGGATGGTCCGCGAGGGCGGTTTCGAGCACCTCGTCGATGCGGCGCCGCCAGGCCTCAAGGCGCGCCGCCGTATCGGCGCCGCCAACCGCCTCAGGCATCGTCGCCGGGAGCCGGGAACGGCGTGGCGGAGTCCGGCTGCTGCGGGTCGGTGAGCAGGCGAACGCGCAGTTCGGCCTCCTCGAGCGCCTGCTGGCAGCGGCGGTAGAGGCCGACGCCGCGTTCGTAGGCGGCGAGCGAGTCTTCCAGGCTCATGTCGCCGTGCTCCATCTTCTCGACCAGTTGCTCGAGCGAGTCGAGCGAGGCTTCGAAGTCGGCGACCGGGGACGTGCTGGTGTCGGATTCGGGCTTGCGTGGCATGGCCCCGAGTTTACGCCAAGTCCCGCCAGCGCAGGCGTGCGTCGCGGGTTTCGAGCCAGTCGTGCAGCGGCGCCGCGAGCAGGTTGTCGCCGGCCGCCAGGAGCCTGCCGTCGGCGTCGGACAGCAGCGGCATGCGGGCGCGCTGCCAGGGCGGAATGCCGGCGTCCTGGAGCAGGTGCTTGAGCGCGTGCGAGTGGTCGCGCCCGGGCAGCCGCATGCGTTCGCCGCCGCGGCGGGCGTGGGCGCGCAGCGGGTGATCGAAGGCATCCGCGCCCTCCAGCGACAGGCTGCCGCCGCCAGGCAGCGCGAGTGGCCGCCGGCCGTCCCATTCGACCGTCCAGTCCGCGGGCATCGACGGTGCAAGGGGGATGGCGTGCAGTTCGCCGCGCCATGCGCGGATCAGCGCGCCCGCCCAGCGGTATGCGGCATCGCCATCGCCGCGTGCATCCAGCAGCCGGTCGATGGCGTCGAATGCAGAGGCGGGCAGGGGCGGCAGGGAGTGGTTCGCGGTCCAGGCGCGCAGCGCGCGCGCGCGCTCGGCGGGCGCCAGCGCGCGCAGGGATTGAATCGGAAGCGGGTCCGTGGACGGGACCGGGGATTCAGCATCGTCCGGGCCATCGCTGGCGACGCCGTGGGAACGGAGTGCGTCGAGTACCTCGGTGTCGCGCACGGCAAGCAGGTCGGCGGCGTCGGCGCAGAGGGCGGCGCTGCGCGCGAACGCGGCATCCGCCGTCGGCCAGCGCGCGCGCAGCAGCGGCAGCACGCGCTGGCGCAGCAGGGTGCGGTCGTGCGCGGGGTCGGCGTTGGCGGGATCGTCGATCCATGACAGGCCGTTGGTCCGCGCCCAGGCATGGATCCGCGCGCGCGGCTGGTCGAGCAGCGGCCGCCACATCCAGCCCGCGGCGAAGCGCCGCCAGGGCCGCATCGCCGCCAGGCCCTCGGGTCCCGAGGCGCGCAGCGCGCGCAGCAGGAAGGTTTCCGCCTGGTCGTCCTGGTGGTGGGCAAGGGCCAGCACCTCGCCTTCGCCCAGCACCTCGGCGAACGCCGTGCGCCGCGCCGCCCGCGCCGCGGCTTCCAGGCCAAGGCCGCTGTCGCGGGCGACCGTGACCTCGCGCACCGCCAGCGGCACGTCGAGGCTCGCGCAGATCGTGGCGCAATGCGCGGCCCAGGCATCGGCTTCGGGTTGCAGGCCATGGTGGACGTGGAGCGCGCGCAGGCCGCGCCGGCGGATGGACGGCTGCGCCGCTAGCCGGTGCAGCAGCACGGTGGAGTCGAGTCCGCCGCTCAGCGCGACCGTGACCGCGGTGCCGGCGTCGCCGTCCGGGACGGTGAAAACAGCGTCGGGCAGATCCTGTCTCATGGCATTGGAGCGGTGCTGCGGCGCGCGGCGGTGCAAGGCCGCCGCGCGCCGCCGGGCCTTACTCGGTTTCGATGCGGATGCCGCCGATGAAGCCGGCCGCCAGGTTGTAGATGAACGCCTGGATCGCGCCACCGATGAAGCCGAAGATGCCGTACATGATCGGCAGGATGATGACTGCCATGAAACCTCCGAACATGGCGAATCCGCCGCCCTCGTTGCCCATGAGACTGCCCAGCACGCCCCCGAACAGGAACATCAGGATGCCCGCCAGCAGGCCGAAGGCCGCGGCGATGATGCCCGTGATCTTGGCAGCCGAGAGGATGTCGATACGCTTGATGATCATGCAGTGTTCTCCCCATGCCGGCGAATTGCCGGCGTGGCGAGTCTATTCGATCATCGGCGGCCGCGGCAGCCGCCGGCTCAGGCGGCTTCGTACGCGCCGTAGCCGCGCAGGCGCTGGTAGCGCTTCTCCAACAGCGTGTCCACCGGAAGGCCCGCGAGGTCGTCGATCTCGTTGACCAGCACCGCCTTCAGCCGGCGCGCCATCTGCTTCGGATTGCGGTGCGCGCCGCCGATGGGCTCGCGCACCAGCTTGTCGACCAGGCCCAGGCCAAGCAGGCGCTTGGCGGTCAGGCCGAGCTGCTCGGCGGCGTCCTTGGCCTTGCCGGCATCCTTCCACAGGATCGAGGCGCAGCCTTCGGGCGAGATCACCGAATAGGTGCTGTATTCCAGCATCACCGTGCGGTCACCGACGCCGATCGCCAGCGCGCCACCGGAGCCGCCTTCGCCGATCACCGTGCATACGATCGGTGTCTTCAGTTCGGCCATTTCCATCAGGTTGCGGGCGATGGCCTCGGACTGTCCGCGCTCCTCGGCACCGATGCCGGGATAGGCGCCGGGGGTGTCGATGAAGGTCAGCAGCGGCAGCTTGAAGCGCTCGGCCATCTTCATCAGCCGCAGCGCCTTGCGGTAGCCCTCGGGGCGCGGCATGCCGAAGTTGCGGCGCACCTTGGTCTTGGTGTCGCGGCCCTTCTGGTGGCCGATGATCATCACGCTGCGGCCGTTGATGCGGCCGATGCCGCCGACGATGGCGGCGTCGTCGGCGTAGGCGCGATCGCCGGCGAGTTCCTGGAACTCGTCGCAGATGGTGCGGATGTAGTCGTTGGTGTACGGCCGCGCCGGGTGGCGGGCGAGCTGGGACACCTGCCACGGGCTGAGGTCGCGGAAGATCTGCGCGGTGCGCAGGCGCAGCTTGTTCTGCAGGGTGCGCAGCTCGGCGTCGATGTTGACGGCGGGGCCGGAGCTGGCCTGGCGCAGGTCCTGGATCTTCGCCTCAAGGTCGGCGATCGGCTGTTCGAAATCGAGATAGTTGGGATTCATCGACGGCTGGGGTCGGGAAAAGAGGCCAGTCTAGCGGAGACGGTCGCCAGGGACCGTACGTCGAGGTTTGGCTCAGGTCGCCCAGGGGCGGGAACCCATGGCGACGTGGACGGCGCGAACGCCGGGTTCGACGCGCAGCTGGCCGAGGAGGTCGGGGTCGACGCGGACCGAATGGCTGCCGTCGAGGTCCAGGCTGCCGGCCGCGCCTGACGGCAGCAGCAGGTCCAGGCGGAGCGGCGTGGCGCCCGGGCGGTGCGTGGAGAGCAGCGCCTCGACGCGCTCGAGTACGGCGGCCTGCGCCAGGTCCAGTCGCAGCGAGAGGCGTCGCGCCGATTGGCTGCAGACCTCGTGGAAGTCCCAGGCGCGGCGCGCGCGCAGCGAGAAGCCGCCGCTGAACTCGTCCTCGCGCAATCCGCCCTCGACGATCACGATGCGGTTGCCGGCGAGCAGCGGCGCATGCTCCAGCCAGGCTTCGGAAAAGAACGCGCACTCGATGCGGCCGCGGCCGTCCTCGAGCACGACGAAGGCCTGGCTCTCGCCGCGCTTGCGCACGGCCCCGACCTGGCCGGCGACGATTGCGGTGACCTCCTGCCGCCAGCCGCCGCGCCCGCCTTCGCCGTTGCCGCCCTTGCGCGCCGAACTGCCGGACTCCCACAGGGTATCGAGCTGGCCGAGGTCGGTGCCGACGAGGGCCTTGAGCTCGTTGCGGTAGGGATCGAGCGGATGGCCGCTCAGATAGTGGCCCAGGGTGTCGCGTTCGCCGGCGAGCTTCTGCGCCAGCGGCCATTCCGGAACCTCGGGCAGGGTGATCTGCGCCGCCGCGGCCGCGGGCTCGGCGAAGCCGCCGAACAGCGATGTCTGCCCGGCCTCGCGCTCGCGCGCCAGCTGCTCGGTGGCCTTCAGCACTTCCGGCAGCTGCAGCATCAGCGAGGCGCGGTTCGGGCCGAGGGCGTCGAGGGCGCCGGCGTTGACCAGGGCCTCGAGGGTGCGCCGGTTCAGGCGCGCGGCCTCGTTGCGGCGGCAGAAATCGAGCAGGTCGACGTAGGGACCGTTGCGCCCGCGCTCGTCCGCGATCGCGTCGCAGGCGCCATGGCCCACGCCCTTCACCGCGCCCAGGCCGTAGCGCAGCGTGCGCGCGTCGATGGCCTCGAACATGTACGCCGAATGGTTCACGTCCGGCAGCAGCATCTCCAGTCCGAGCTCGCGCGCCTCGGCCAGGAAGCCGACCACCTTGTCGGTGCTGTCCATGTCGCTCGACAGCACCGCGGCCATGAACTCGGCCGGGTAATGCGCCTTCAGCCAGGCGGTCTGGTAGGACACCAGTGCATAGGCGGCCGCGTGCGACTTGTTGAAGCCGTAGCCGGCGAACTTTTCCAGCAGGTCGAAGATCGGGCCGGCGAGCTTCGGTTCGATGCCATGGGTCTCGAGCGCGCCGGCCTCGAACTTGGCGCGCTCGCGCGCCATCTCTTCGACCTTCTTCTTGCCCATCGCACGGCGCAGCAGGTCGGCGCCGCCGAGCGAGTAGCCCGCCAGGATCTGCGCGGTCTGCATGACCTGTTCCTGGTACACGACCACGCCGTAGGTGGGCGCCAGCACGGGCTCCAGGAGCTTGTGCGGGTACTCGACCTCGGCGCGTCCGTGCTTGCGCTCGATGAAGTCCGGGATCAGGTCCATCGGTCCCGGCCGGTACAGCGACACCAGCGCGATCAGGTCGTCGAACCGGTCCGGCTTCGCGCGCTTGAGCAGCTCGCGCATGCCGCGGGATTCGAACTGGAACACCGCGACGGTGCTGCCGCGCGCAAAGAGCTCGTAGGTGGCGACGTCGTCCAAGGGCAACTTGGAGATCTCGAGTCCGTGCGACCCTTCTTCTCCCGCTTTGCCGTGCAAGGGGGTGGCTTCGCCGGTGGAGCCTGCCAGGCGCTTGTTGATCGCCTTCACCGCCCAGTCGATGATCGTGAGCGTGCGCAGGCCGAGGAAGTCGAATTTCACCAGGCCGACCGCTTCGACGTCGTCCTTGTCGAACTGCGTCACCGGGTTGCGGCCGCCGCCTTCGCCGTCGTGTTCGGCGAACAGCGGGCAGAAATCGCTCAGCGGCGTGGGCGCGATCACCACGCCGCCGGCGTGCTTGCCGGCGTTGCGGGTGAGGTCCTCGAGCTGCAGGGCGAGGTCGATCAGGTCGCGGACGTCGTCCTCGTCGTGGTAGCGCGCGATCAGCTCGTCCGAGCGCCAGGCGTCGTCCTTGCGCGCCTTTTCGGTGCGCCCCAGCGCGTCTTCCAGCGACACGCCCAGGGTCATCGGCACCAGCTTGGCGATGCCGTCGACCAGGCCGAAGGGATAGCCCAGCGCGCGGCCGGCGTCGCGCAGCACGGCCTTCGCGGCCATGGTGCCGTAGGTGATGATCTGGCTGACGCGGTCGCGGCCGTACTTGGCGGCGACGTAGTCGATCACCTCGTCGCGGCGGTCCATGCAGAAGTCGATGTCGAAGTCGGGCATCGACACGCGTTCGGGGTTGAGGAAGCGCTCGAACAGCAGGTCGTAGGGCAGGGGATCGAGGTCGGTGATGCCCAGCGCCCAGGCCACCAGCGAACCCGCGCCGGAGCCGCGGCCCGGGCCGACCGGGATGCCATGGTCCTTCGCCCAGTTGATGAAGTCGGCCACGATCAGGAAGTAGCCGGGGAAGCCCATCCCGACGATGACGTCGAGCTCGGTGTCCAGGCGCGCGGCGTAGCTGGCACGGTCGTGGCCCTCGGCAAGCGGCGCGTGCTCGAGCCGGCGCGCGAGTCCGTCGCGGGCCTCGCTGCGGATCCACGAGTCCAGGGTGTGCTCGGACGGCACCGGGAAGGCCGGCAGGTGGTAGGTGCCCAGGCGCAGCTCGAGGTTGCAGCGCTGGGCGAGCGCGACGGCGTTGTCGAGCGCGTCGGGCACGTCGGCGAAGAGCTCCGCCATCTCCTGGCCGGACTTCAGGTATTGCTCGGCGGTGTAGTCGCGCGGGCGGCGGGGGTCGTCGAGCACGCGGCCCGAGGCGATGCAGGCCCGCGCCTCGTGCGCGTCGAAGCCGCCGCGGTCGATGAAGCGCACCTCGTTGCCGGCCACCACCGGCACCGAGCACAGCGAGGACGCCTGCAGCGCGAAGTCGTTGAACGCCACCTCGTCGGCGAAGCCGCAGCGCGCCAGGGCCAGGTGCAGGCCGTCGTCGAACACGCCGCGCCAGTCGCGCAGCCAGGCCTCGGCCTGGTCGTGGCGACCGGCCGCGACCAGCCGGCCGGCCGGTGACTGGCGTCCGGCGAGGGCGAACAGGCCGCCGTGGACTTCGCGCAGCCACTCCGGGCGTACCACCACGCCATCGTGCCGCTGGCCTTCCATCCAGGCGCGCGTCAACAGGCGCGACAGCGACAGGTAACCGGCATGGTCGCGGCAGAGCAGGGTGAGGGTGGCGGGCGGCTCGTTGCCTTCGGCCACGCTGATGTCAGCGCCGGCGATCGGCTTGATGCCGGCGCCTTCGGCGGCGCGGAAGAACTTCACCAGCGAAAACAGGTTGTTGCGGTCGGTCACCGCCACCGAGGGCTGGCCCAGGGCCACGCAGCGATTGACGAGGTCCGGGATGCGGATCGTCGAATCGGCGAGCGAGTACTCGCTGTGGAGGGTCAGGTGGACGAAGCGTCGGGACATCGCGGAACCGCAGGTGCAGCCATGCAGGTTAGGTCCCAGCCCCCGCGCGAACAAGGCTTGACAGTCCGGTCGGCGCGGCGTCGCGCACCGGCGCGAAGCTCCTGCGATGCTGCGGGCAGGGTCCGTGCGCGCGCAGTGCGGCGAGGTGCGCGGGCGTGCCGTAGCCCTTGTGCCCGCCGAAGCCGTAGCGCGGATACTCCGCATGCAGGGCGATCATCGCGCGATCGCGCGTGACCTTGGCGAGGATGGAGGCCGCCATGATGCTGCGGTCGCGGGCATCGCCACCCACCCACGCCTCGGCGGCGCAGGGCAGGTCGGCCGGGATGGCGTTGCCGTCGATGCGCGCGGTGCCGGCGACGTGCGCGACGGCTTCGATCACCTGGCGCATCCCGAGCATCGTGGCGTGGTAGATGTTGATGCGGTCGATCTCCTCGACCCCGATCACGGCCACGTGCCAGGCCAGCGCGCGCTCGACGATGCGCTCGTAGAGTCCGGCCCGCCGCGCCGCGGTGAGCGCCTTGGAGTCGTCGAGGCCGTTGATCCGGGGCCGGCACGGGTCGAACACCACGGCGGCCACCACCACGGGACCGGCCAGGGGGCCGCGGCCGGCCTCGTCGACGCCGGCCACGAAGCCCGGTCCGGTCGCGGAGGATGCCCCCGCGGGCGCGGTGCGAACCCGGACCCCCGGGGGCGGCGGCCGTTGCCTCACGGTGCAGCCTCCCCGTTCCGGGCAAGCGCGACGTGGCGGGGATCGAGCAGTTCGCCCACGGCCGCCGCGGCCTCGCGCGATGCGTCACGGCGCAGGAGCATGTGCAGTTCGCGGTAACGTGGCTCCAGCGCCTCCATCGCGACGGGGTCGGAGAACCAGGCCAGCACCGCCGCGGACAGCTTCATCGGCGTGCAGTCGTCCTGCATCAGCTCCGGCGCGATAGTGTCTCCGGCGAGCACGTTGGGCAGGGCGAAGCGCTCGACCTTGAGCATCCCCAGGCCCTTGACGATGGCATGGGTGGTCGGCGAGATCCGGTAGCCGACCACCATTGGGCGCTTGGCCAGCATCGCCTCGAGCGTCGCCGTGCCCGAAGCCAGCAGCACCACGTCCGACGCCACCATCGCCGCGCGCGCCGAGCCGTCGAGCAGCCGGACCTGAGGCGCGGCCGCGCCGGGCGCAGGCAGCATCGCGGCCAGCGCGTCGCGGCAGGCGGCATTGGCCGCGGGCACCAGCACCTGCAGGCCGGGGATGCGCTCGGCGACCAGCGCCGCGGCCTGCAGGAACGTCGGCCCCAGGCGCTCGATCTCGCCCAGGCGGGACCCCGGAAGCACCGCGAGCACCGGCGCATCCTGGTCGACGCCCAGCGTCGCACGGGCGCCACGGCGGTCCGGGTTGAGCGGCATGGCATCGGCCATGGGGTGGCCGACGAAGCGTGCGTCGACGCCGTGGCGGGCGTAGATCGGCGGCTCCATCGGGAACAGGCAGAGCACGCGGTCGGCGCTGCGCCCGATCTTCGCCGCGCGCCCCTGCCGCCAGGCCCAGACCGACGGGCTGACGTAGTGCACGGTGCACACGCGGCGGGCCTTGAGCTGGCGCTCCAGGCCGAGGTTGAAGTCGGGCGCGTCGATGCCGATGAAGACGTCGGGCTTCCAGTCCAATATGCGGCGACGCAGGCCACGGCGCAGGCGCAGCAGGCGCGGCAGGTGGGACAGCACTTCGGACAGGCCCATCACCGCAAGCTCGCCGGCGTCGTGCCAGGTCTCCATGCCGGCAGCGCGCATCGCGTCGCCGCCGACGCCTGCGAATTCCGCGTCGGGGAAGCGTTCGCGCAGGCGTTCGACGAGGTCGGCGCCCAACAGGTCGCCGGAGGCCTCGCCGGCGACCAGCGCGAAGCGCGGTCCGGCGGCGTTCACCGCAGCAGCGGCCGGTCGCCGCCCTCGATGAAGTCGAGCATCCGCCGCACGTCCTCGCTGCCCGACGCCAGGTCCGCCAGTTTCGTGCGCGCGTCTTCCAGCGTCTCGCCGGACATGTATACCGTGCGGTAGGCGCGGCGGATCGCGGCGATCCGGTCGGGCTCGAAGCCCCGGCGCTTCAGGCCTTCGGCGTTGATGCCGCGCGGCCGGCCGTAGCCGTCCTGCGCCACCATCAGGAACGGCGGCACGTCGCCGTTGACGAACGCGCCCATGCCGATGAAGGCGTGGTCGCCGACGCGGCAGAACTGGTGGATCCCGGCGAAGCCGCTCAGGATCACGTGGTCCCCCACCACGACGTGGCCCGCAAGCGTCGCGTTGTTGGAAAAGATGCAGTGGTCGCCAACGATGCAATCGTGGGCCACGTGGGTGTAGGCCAGCATCCAGTTGTCGTTGCCGATGCGGGTCACGCCACCGCCGTCGCCGGTACCGCGGTTGATGGTGGTGAACTCGCGGATGACGTTGCGGTCGCCGATCTCCAGGCGCACCGCTTCGCCGCGGAACTTCTTGTCCTGCGGCTCGCCGCCGATCGCGGCGTGGCCATGGACGTGGTTGTCGCGGCCGATGCGGGTCGGGCCCAGGACGCTGCAGTGCGGGCCGATGCGCGTGCCGGCGCCGATCTCGACCCCGGCGCCGATGACGGTGAACGCTCCGATGCTGGCGCCGTCGCCGATGGTCGCCGTCGGGTCGACGGCCGCGGTGGCGTGGATCGCCGCGGCGCCCACGTCAGGCATCGACCTCGGCGCAGAGGATGTCGGCGCTGGCCACCTGGGCGCCGTCGACGCTGGCGAGGCCGCAGTACAGGGTCATGTTGCGGATCAGGCGCTTGATCGTGACCTCGATGTCGAGGCGGTCGCCCGGTACCACCATGTTCGCGAAGCGCGCGTTGTCGACCTTGACCAGGTAGGACAGGCGGGTGCCGGGCGTGGCGCCGCCACGCGAAAGCTGGGTCAGCACGCCGCCGGCCTGGGCCATGGCTTCGATCACCAGCACGCCCGGCATCACCGGGCGGTCGGGGAAGTGGCCCTGGAAATAGGCCTCGTTGGCGGTCACGTTCTTGTACGCGAGCACGCGCTTGCCGTCGCCGTCGTACTCGACCACGCGGTCGAGCAGCAGGAACGGGTAGCGGTGCGGCAGCATCCTGCGGATGCCCTCGACGCTGATGGGGAACGTGAACTTGCCGGCGGTCATGTCTTCTCCTTGTCGAGCGCCTGCACCTGGCGGGCGAGCGCATCGAGTTGCCTGAACCGGGCCGCGCTCCTGCGCCAGCTCCGGGCATCCATCAACGGCGTGCCCGAAGAGTACTCCCCGGGGACATCGATCGAACTGGTGACCAGCGACATCGCCTGGATGACGACGCGATCGCAGATCGTGATATGGCCGACGATGCCCGCGGCGCCGCCGATCAGGCAATAGCGGCCGATCACGGCGCTGCCGGCGACGGCGACGCAGCCGGCCATCGCGGTGTGCGCGCCGATGCGGACGTTGTGGCCGACCTGGATCTGGTTGTCCAGGCGCACGTCCTCTTCGAGCACGGTGTCCTCGATGGCGCCGCGGTCGATGGTGGTGTTGGCGCCGATCTCGCAGTCGTCGCCTATTGCGACACCGCCTTGCTGCGGAACCTTGATCCAGCGCCCGGCATCCATCGCCAGGCCGAAGCCGTCGGCGCCGAGCACCGCGCCGGGGTGGATCAGAACGCGATCGCCCAGGCGCACGCGGCGCACCAGGGTGACGCGCGCGACCAGGCGGCTGCCAGCACCCACCACGCAGTCCTCGCCGATGACGCAACCCGGCCCCACGATTGCGCCCGCAGCGATGCGCGAGCGCGCGCCGATCACCGCCAGCGGGCCGACTTCGGCCCTTGCATCGACCTCGGCGCCGGCGTCGACCACGGCCGAGGGATGCACGCCGGGGTTGGCCACCGGTGGCGGATCGAACAGCGCCGCGATCTGCGCGAACGCGACGTAGGGATCGCGCGCCACCAGCAGGGTGCGGTCGAGCCCTGCGGCATCGTCTTCCCGCACCACAACGATGCCGGCCGCCGAACCGGCCAGCTGGCCGCGGTAGCGCGGGTTGGACAGGAACGAAAGCTGCCGCGGACCGGCGCCGGCGAGCGTGGCGACGGCGTCGATTTCGGCTGCGCCGTCACCGCGCAGCACAAGGCCGAAGCGTTCGGCCAGGGCCGCCGCCGTATGCGTGCTGGACTCCATCGCTCCTCCCCGCGGCGGCTAGAACGCGCCGCCGAAGGTGAACTGCAGGCGTTCGAGCTCGTCGCCTTCCTCGTCGCGCAGCGGCATGGCGTAGCTGATCGAGATCGGGCCGACCGGCGCCCGCCACATCAAGGCCACGCCGGCTGATGCGCGGAGTTCGCCGGCATCGAATGCGTCGACGTCCTTGAACACGTTGCCGAAATCGACGAAGGCCGAGACGCGCGCGGCCGGCGAGTCGAACAGGGTGGGGAAGAACATCTCCAGCGAACCGACGGTCTTGACCGCGCCGCCGATGACCTGCATGTAAGGACTGTTCCAGGCCGACTCGCGCGGGCCCAGGGTGTTGTCGCGGAAGCCGCGCACCGAGCGCGCGCCGCCGGCGTAGAAGTTCTCGAAGAACGGCAGGCCGTCGGCGACGGCTTCGCGTGGCACCGGATCGCCTGTCGGTGGCGCGTCCTCGTCCGCGGGGATGTAGGGGTCGTAGACGGTGCCGTAGCGCGCGTCGCCGTAGCTGTCGCCATAGCCGAGCTCGAGCCGGGTGTTGAGCACCAGGGCGCGGGAGATCGGCCAGTACTTCGAGAACTCGTAGTTGAGCTTGTAGTACTCGGCGGTGGAGCCGGGCAGGGAGACTTCGGCCGTGACCCGCTGCAGGGTTCCGCGGGTCGGCTGCAGGAAGTCGTTGCGGGTGTCGCGCGCCCAGCCCACCTCGGCGCGCCAGGCGTGGAAGGTGCGCTGGCCGATGACGTCGATGTAGTCGACGATCGACTGCGGCGAGCTGCCGCGCCAGGCGAAGATCTGGTTGCTGTCGATGCCGACCATGGCCGAGACCGTGTCGTGCTCGGTGATCGGGATGCCCAGCACCATCTGCGCGGCGCGGCTGGTCGAGGAGTACTGGGCGGTGTTGAACTCGGAGTTGTCGAATTCGCGCCACCACAGGTTGTAGCCCAGCGACAGGCCGTTGTCGCTGAAATACGGGTTCATGTACGAGAACGAGTAGCGCTGCAGGTAGACGTTGCGCTGGGCCTCGACGGAGACGCGGTTGCCGCTGCCGAGGAAGTTGTTCTGCGACAGCTGCACCGAGGTGGTCATGCCGCTCAGCTGCGAGTAGCCGACGCCGAACATGAAGCTGCCCGACGTGGTCTCGGTGACGCTGAACTCGACGTCGACCAGGTCGTTGCTGCCGGGTACCGGCCTGCTCTCGACGTTGACGCTGCCGGACTCGAAGAAGCCCAGGCGCTGCAGGCGCACCTTGGAGCGGTCGATCGCCGCCTGCGAGTACCAGGCGCCTTCGAACTGGCGCATCTCGCGGCGCAGGACCTCGTCGGCGGTGCGGGCATTGCCCTTGAACACGACGCGGCGCACGGTGACGCGCGGGCCCGGATCGACCTGCAGGTTGATCGCAACCGTGCGGTTCTCGCGGTCGACCTCGGGGATCACGTTGACCTGGGCGAAGGCGTAGCCGATGTTGCTCAGGGTGGCCGCGATCTGGTCTGAACTGAACTCCAGCAGCGCGCGCGAGAAGGTCATCTCGGGCTTGAGGAACACCAGGCGCTCGATGTCCTCCTTGGGCAGCACCGTGTCGCCGGTGACCTCGACGCTGGACACGGTGTACACCTCGCCCTCGATGAGGCCGGCGGTGATGTACATGTCGCGCTTGTCGGGGCTGATCGCGACCTGGATGTTGTCCTCGGTGAAGTCGATGTAGCCGCGGTCGAGGTAGAAGTTGCGCAGCTTCTCGCGATCGCCCTCGAGCTTCTCGCGCGAATACTGGTCGTCGCGGCGGTACCAGCTCAGCCAGTTGCTCTCGCCGGACTCCCAGGAATCGGTCAGGGTCTCGTCGTCGAAGGCATCGTTGCCGATCAGGTTGATGTGGCGGATGCGCGCCGCCTTGCCCTCGTCGACCTTGATCGTGACGTCCACGCGGTTGCGGTCGAGCGGCGACACCGTGGGCTCGATGACGACGTTGTACTTGCCGCGGTTGTTGTACTGCCGGGTGAGTTCCTGGGTGACGCGGTCCAATGCCAGGCGGTCGAAGGTCTCGCCTTCGGCCAGCCCGATGTCGCGCAGCCCCTTCAGCAGGTCCTCGGTCTTGATGTCCTTGTTGCCGGTCAGCGTGAGCTTGTTGATCGCCGGGCGTTCGGTGACTTCGACCACCAGGATGTCGCCCTGGCGGCCGATACGGACGTCTTCGAAGAAGCCGGTGTCGTACAGGGCGCGGATGGCGTCGCCCACGCGCCCGGAGTCGACGGTGTCGCCGCGCTCGATCGGCAGGTAGGTGAATACGGTGCCGGCGCCGATGCGCTGCAGGCCGTCCACGCGGATGTCGGAGACCGTGAAGGCACTGGGTGCGGGCACCGGTGCCGTTGCCGGTGCCGGCGTGTCGGCTGGCGGGGCCGGGAAGCCGAAGGCGGCCTGGGGGTCGACCGGCTGCTGGGCCCAGGCCGGCGCGGCAAGCGTCGAGGCAAGGGCGATGGCAAGCAGGCGGCGGTTGGGGAATCGCGTCATCAATGGCGTCCGGGTCTGGCGTTGCGTGGGGTTGGGGCGATGGGCTCGGCGGTCGTGCATGCGGGCATCAGCGCACCAGTTGCAGGATGTCGTTGTAGAACGCCAGGCCCATCAGGCCCGCAAGCATGGCCAGGCCGACATATTGCCCGGCCACCATCGCCTGCTCGCTCAAGGGGCTGCCCTTGACCAACTCGATAAGGTAATACAACAGGTGACCGCCGTCCAAGATCGGGATCGGCAGCAGGTTGATGATCGCCAGGCTCAGGGACAGCAGGGCGAGGAAGCTGAGGAACCAGGCGGGCCCCATGCCGGCCGAGGCATTGGCGTAGCGGGCGATGGTGATCGGTCCGGAAACGTGTTCCATCGACGCGCGGCCGCTGACCATGCGCCAGACCATGCCCACGGTATCGCGGGCAAGTCGCCAGGTTTCCGCGCCCGCGGCGGGGATCGCCGCCAGCGGGCCGTGGCGAAGCGTGGCGTCGTGCACGGCGGCCTGCGACGCGTCGGGTTCGATGCCCAGGGCCCAGAACGGCTCGCGGCCGGCGTCCTCGGTCATCCGCGGCGTGATTTCCAGGGCCAGGCGCGAGCTGTCGCGCTCCACCTCGATCATGCCGCCGCCCTGCGCGCCCAGCTCCTGCACCAACGGCCCGATGTCGGCGAACACATGCACCCGGGTGCCGTCAATGGCGGTGATGCGGTCGCCTTCGGCCAGTACGCCCCAGGCGGCGCTGTCTTCACGCACGGCGCCGACCTCGGGGGGCAGCACGAAGGCCCTGGGAATCATGCCGATGGCGGAAATCAGGCGCCGCTGGTCGACGTCGACCGGCAGCGTGGACAGGCGCAGCGTCCGCGAGGCTTCGTTGCCCTGGGCGGTGCGCAGGCGCACGTCCACGTCGCCACGGTCCAGGGCCGCGGTGGTCAGGGCCATGGCGGCCTCGCTCCAGGTCGGCGTGGGGCGGTCGCCGATCGCCAGCAGGGTGTCGCCGCGGGACAGGCCGGACTCCGCCGCGATGCCCTGCACCTGCCCCAGCACCGGCTGGTAGTCGGGCCGGCCGATCACGAACATCGCCCACAGCAGGACCAGGCACAGCAGCAGGTTGGCGATCGGGCCGGCGGCCACGATCGCGATGCGCTGCCACACCGACTTGCGATTGAAGGCGGAATCGCGATCGGCCTCCGCCACGTCGCCCTCGCGTTCGTCGAGCATGCGCACGTAGCCGCCCAGGGGCAGCGCGGCGATCACGTACTCGGTCCCGTCGCGGCCCATGCGCGTCCACAGCGGCTTGCCGAAGCCGATCGAGAATCGCAGCACCTTGACGCCGTTGCGGCGCGCCACCCAGTAATGACCAAACTCGTGGAAGGTCACCAGCACGCCGAGGCTGACGATCATCCACCACACTGAACCGAGGAATGTGGTCACTGCATGCTCCTCAGTGGGCGTGGCGGGCGAGGGCGCGGCGGGTGGCGTCGCGGGCGAGCGCGTCTGCTTCCCGCAGCGTATCGAGGGACGCGGCGGGTTGCGCCGGCAGGGCTGCCAGCGCCTCTTCGACCAGCGCGGGAATGGACAGGAAGCCGATCCGGCCCTGAAGGAAGGCTGAAACCGCTTCCTCGTTGGCGGCGTTGAGCACCGCCGGCGCGGTGCCGCCGGCGTCCAGTGCGCCGAAGGCCAGCGCCAGGCAGGGGAAGGCATCGGTGTCAGGCGGTTCGAAATCCAGCCGCCCCTGGGCAAGCAGGTCCAGCCCGCCGACGCCGGATTCGATGCGCCGCGGCCAGCCCAGCCCGACGGCCAGCGCCGTGCGCATGTCCGGCAGGCCCAGCTGCGCCAGGGTGGAGCCGTCGATGAATTCGACCAGCGAATGCACCAGGCTCTGCGGATGCACCAGCACATCGATGCGGCTCGAGGGCAGGCCGAACAGGTGGTGCGCCTCGATCACTTCCAGGCCCTTGTTCATCAGGGTGGCGGAATCGACGGAGATCTTCGGGCCCATCGACCATTTGGGGTGCGCGATCGCCTGGGCGGGCGTCACCGCGGCCAGCGAGTCGCGGGCGCGGCCGCGGAAAGGGCCGCCGGAGGCGGTCAGCACCAGCCGTCGCACGTCGCCGCAGCCGCCGTCGGCCGGCAGGCACTGGAAGATCGCGTTGTGCTCGCTGTCGATCGGGATGATCCGGGCGCCGTGGTCGCGCGCGGCCGCCATCACCAGTTCGCCGGCAAGCACCAGCGATTCCTTGTTGGCCAGCAGCAGGCGTTTGCCGGCGCGCGCGGCGGCAAGCGTCGAGTCCAGGCCCGCGGCGCCGACGATGGCCGCGACCACGGTGTCGGTGCCGGCGTCGCCGGCAAGCGCGGTGATGGCGTCCATTCCGGCGTGCGCGCGCGTTGCCAGGCCGGCTTCGCGCAGGCCGTCGCGGAGCCGGGGCAGGGCGGCCTCGTCGGCGATCGCGGCGTCGTCGGGGCGGTGGCGGCGGCAGGCCTCGAGCAGGGCCTCGACATTGCTGCCGGCGGCAAGCACCGCGGCGCGCATCTCGCCCGGGTGGCGGGCGATGACGTCGAGCGCCGAGATGCCGATCGAGCCGGTGGCGCCGAGGACGGCGACGCGGCGCATCAGAAGCCCAGCCAGATCTTGCCCAGCGCGAACACGGGCAGGGCGGCGAGCACGCTGTCGGCGCGATCCATGATGCCGCCGTGGCCCGGGATGAGATTGCCGGAATCCTTCACGCCGACATGGCGCTTGAGCAGGCTTTCGAACAGGTCGCCGACCACGGAGAACAGCACCGCGAGCAGCGCGACCAGGGCGACAAGCGGCAGCTGCGGCGCGGTGGCGCCCAGGATCCAGGCGCCCACGATGGCCACCAGCACGCCGAGAACTGCCCCGCCCACGACGCCCGCCACGGTCTTGTTGGGACTGATCCGCGGCGCCAGCTTGCGCTTGCCGAAGGCGCGACCGGCGAAGTAGGCACCGGTGTCCGTGGCCCAGACGATCATCAGCGCCAGCAGCAGCCAGCCGGGGCCATCGTTGTGCAGCAGCGCCAGTGCGCACCAGGCCGGGACCACGGCGAAGGTGCCCGCCGCCAGCTTGAACACGCGCGCGTTGGTGTCGTGGTCGGAGGCGAAGTCGTAGTGGACCAGCCACAGCATGGCCAGCAGCCACCAGACCACGCCCAGCACCACTGCGAGCTTGAACAGCACCAGCGTCGCCGCCGTGCCGCCGGTGCCCCAGACCAGGGCCACCATCAGCATCAGGTTCAGCACCAGCAGCGCGCTGCGCGCCAGCGAGTCCTCGATCTCCGCCAGCGCGAACCATTCCCACAGCGCGCCGAGGAACAGGATCGCCACCAGCAGCATCAGCCAGGGCGTGGGCAGCAGCAGGACGGCGGCAATGGCCGTGGGGGCCATCGCGAGGGCGGCAAGGATGCGGATGCGGGTCATGGGGCCATGGTATCCGTGGCCGGCGTCGGGGCCACCTGTTCGCCGGTGAGGCCGAAGCGACGCTCGCGGGCGGCGAAGTCGTCCAGCGCCTGCTGCAGCGTGGCGGCGTCGAGGTCCGGCCAGAGGCGGTCGGTGAACCAGAGTTCGGTGTAGGCGAGCTGCCAGAGCAGGAAGTTGCTGATCCGGAGGTCACCCCCGGTGCGAATGAACAGGTCCGGCGGCGGCAGGTCTGCCAGCGTGACGTGCCGTGCGATCGCGGCTTCGTCGATGTCGGCGGGACTCAGGCGGCCCTCGGCGACTTCCACGGCCAATGCGCGCGCCGCGGCGGCGATGTCCTGGCGGCCGCCGTAGCTGGCGGCGATGGACAGTGCCAGGCGGGCATTGCCCGCGGTGAGGCTTTCGGCGGCGTCCATGCGCGCGGTGATCGCGGCGTCGAAGCGGCTGCGGTCCCCGATGAAGCGCACGCGCGCGCCGCGGCGGTGCAGTTCGTCGACCTCGCGGTCGAGCGCGTTCAGGAACAGCTTCATCAGCGCGCCCACCTCGTCGGCGGGGCGCCCCCAGTTCTCGCTGGAGAACGCGAACAGGGTCAGCGCCTCGACGCCGCGTTCAAGGCAGAAATCGATGCACAGGTTCACCGCGCGCGCGCCGGCGCGGTGGCCGATCACGCGCGGCCGGCGACGGCGCGCGGCCCAGCGGCCATTGCCATCCATGATGATGGCGATGTGGCGGGGGATGCCCGGGGTGGCGGACGTGGTGGCGGACGGGACGCTCATGCCGACGCCATCAGACCGCCATCAGCTCCTGCTCCTTGGCCTTCACCACCTCGTCGACGCCCTTGATGGCGTCGTCGGTGAGCTTCTGCACCTCGCCTTCGAAGCGGCGCTCGTCGTCCTCGCTGATCGCCTTGTCCTTCAGCAGATCCTTGGCCTGCTGGTTGGCGTCGCGACGGATGTTGCGGATCGCGACCTTGGCCGACTCGCCTTCGGAATGGACCACCTTGCTCAGCTCGCGGCGGCGCTCCTCGGTGAGGGCCGGCAGGTTGATGCGGATGGTGGTGCCGGCGGTGTTGGGGGTCAGGCCCAGGTCGGAGGCCAGGATCGCCTTCTCCACGGCCTGCACCATCGGCTTTTCCCAGGGCGTGATCGTGAGCGTGCGCGCATCGCTGACCGCCACCGAGGCCACCTGGGTGAGGGGCATGTCGGAGCCGTAGTAGTTCACCTTCAGGTGGTCCACCAGCGCGGTGGACGCGCGGCCGGTGCGGACCTTGGTCAGGTCGTGGCGCAGCGACTCCACGCTCTTGGTCATGCGCGCCTGCGTGTCCTTCTTGATCTCGTTGAGCATCGGCTGCCGGTTCCTGTTCGCAATCGCGGGATTATAGGCGAAGCGGGCCATCGGCGAGGCGCCGGAGGCTAGCCGTGCGCGTGGCAATGGCAGGCGCCGCCGCCGCGCTCCACCTGCAGGGTGGCGTGGTTGATGCCGAAGCGCGCCTGCAGGGCTTCGCCGATGGCATGCATGAAGTCATCGTCGTCGTCGCCCTGCGGCCGCACCAGGTGGGCCGTCATCGCCACGCCCCCGGCGCCCAGCGACCAGATATGCAGGTGGTGCACCGAGGCCACGCCCGGCTGCCCGGCGATGAAGTCGCGCACCTCGGCCGTATCGATGCCTGGTGGCACGGCATCCATCGCGGCATTGAAGCTGTCGCGCAGCAGGCCGATGGCGCCCACCGCCACCACCACGCCGACCAGCAGGGCGGTCGCCGGATCCAGCCAGGCCCAGCCCCAGGCCAGCATGCCGGCGCCTGCGACCACGGTGGCCAGGGAAATCGCGGCATCGGCCATCAGGTGCAGGTAGGCGCCGCGGCGGTTGAGGTCGTGGCCATGGCCGCCGCGCACCATCAACGCCGTGCCAAGGTTGACGGCGATGCCGATCGAGGCGACCACGATGATGGTCATGCCGGGGACCTCGGGGGGCGCTCCCATCCGGCGCAGGGCCTCCCACGCCAGGGCGCCCGAAAGCCCGACCAGCAGCACCGCATTGGCCAGCGGCGAGAGCAGGGTGGCGCGGCGCCAACCGTAGGTGTGGCGCTCGGTGGCCGGCCACTGCGCGATCACGGCGGCGCCCCAGGCCATGGCCAGGCCCAGCACGTCGCCGAGGTTGTGCAGGGCGTCGGACAGCAGGGCCAGCGAGTTGACCATGAAACCGTAGGCCGCCTCGAGCACCGTGTAGGCGAGGTTGACCAGGGTGATGATGGCGAAGGTGCGCGTGGCCGAACCCGGCGCTGGCGCGTGATGGTGCCTGTGTCCGTGGTCGCCGTGGTGCCCGTGCATATGCAGAGGCTGCCACGGCCATCGACCGGACACTATTCCAGCACCCGCCCGGCCACGAAGGCCCTGTGGGAACCGCTATAGGGGCTCCCGCAAGAGCCGCGTTACAGGTTCAGCCGCGGCCCTGGACCAGGGTGCCGATCGGCTCGCCTTCGAGGATGCGCAGCAGCTGGCCGGGCTGGTCCATGTCGAAGATGCGCAGCGGCATGTCGCTGTCGCGGCACAGGGCGAAGGCCGCGGTGTCCATCACCTGCAGGTTGCGGCCGATGACTTCGTCGTAGGTCAGTCGATCGAAGCGGGTGGCGTCGGGGTTCTTCTTCGGATCCGAGTCGTAGACGCCGTCGACCTTGGTGGCCTTGAGCAGCAAATCGGCGCCGATCTCGATCGAGCGCAGCGCAGCGCCGGAGTCGGTGGTGAAGAAGGGGTTGCCGGTGCCGGCGGCGAAGATGGTGATGCGGCCCTTCTCGAGGTGCCGGATCGCGCGCCGGCGGATGTAGTCCTCGCAGACGTCGTTGATCTTGATCGCGCTCATCACGCGGACCTTGGCGCCAAGCTTTTCCAGCGCGTCCTGCATCGCGAGCGCATTGATCACCGTGGCCAGCATGCCCATCTGGTCGCCGGTGACCCGGTCCATGCCGCCCGCGGCCAGCCCGGCACCGCGGAAGATGTTGCCGCCGCCGATCACCAGCGCGATCTCGGCGCCCGCGGCCTGTGCCTCGATGATTTCCTCGGCGAGGCGGTGGATCACTTTGGGATCGATGCCGTAGTCCTCGTCGCCCATCAGTGCTTCGCCGGACAGCTTGAGCAGGATGCGGCGATAGGCGAGTTGCGACATGGCGGGTACTCCGGTGGAAACGCGTGGAATTCTAGCGGAAAGAGAAGGGCCGCGGATTGCTCCGCGGCCCTTTCGTGACTGTGTCGCGGGGTTGCCCCCATCCGCCCTTCGGGCTTTGGATCAGGCCAGGCCGGCCTGCTTCATCACTTCGGCGGCGTAGTCTTCCACCACCTTCTCGATGCCCTCGCCGACGGCCAGGCGCTCGAAGCGAAGGACCTCGGCGCCGGCGGCCTTCAGTACCTGCTCGACGTTCTTGTCGGTGTCGAGCACGTAGGGCTGGCCGTACAGGGTGACCTCGTTGACGATCTTGGCGATCTTGCCGCCGATGATCTTCTCGAGGATGTCGGCCGGCTTGGCCTTGTCCTTCTCGGACATCTTCGCGAGCTCGATTTCCTTTTCCTTCGCGACGAAGTCGGCCGGGACGTCGGCGGCCTTGTTGTAGGGCGGGTTCATCGCCGCGACGTGCATGGCCAGGCCGCGGGCGAGGTCGGCATCGCCACCCTTCAGTTCGACCAGCACGCCGATGCGCGCGCCGTGGACGTAGCCGGCGACGGTGTTGCCGCTCTCCATCGAGATCATGCGGCGGACCTGCACGTTCTCGCCGACCTTGGCGATCAGCGCAGCGCGTGCTTCTTCGACCGTCTGGCCACCGACGGTCGCGGCCTTGAGGGCCTCGACGTCGTCAACGGCAACGGCGGCATTGGCCACGGCCTCGCAGAAGGCCACGAAGTTCTCGTCCTTGGCGACGAAGTCGGTCTCGGAGTTGATCTCGACGATGGCGGCGCGGTTGCCCTGCTGGGCGAAGGCGACGCGGCCCTCGGCGGTAACGCGGTCGGCCTTCTTGTCGGCCTTGGCCAGGCCCGACTTGCGCAGCGCCTCGGCGGCGGCGTCGATGTTGCCGCCGGCCTCGGTGAGCGCCTTCTTGCACTCCATCATGCCGGCGCCGGTGCGCTCGCGCAGTTCCTTGACCATGGAAGCGGTGATTTCCATTGCTACCTCTAGAAAAAATGTGGGGGATGCGTGTGGCCGGGGATTACTCGGCGGCTTCGGGCTTGGCGTCGACGGCCTCGGCCTTCGCTTCGACGGGCTTGGCGTCGGCGGGCTTCTTGTCCCCGGCGGCCTCGGGCTTGGCTTCCGCGGGCTTGGCGTCGGCCTTCTTGCGGGCCGGCGCACGGCGCGGCTTGTCGCCCTCGGCGCTCTCGCTGAACTCCTCTTCGCGCACGGTCGCGGCGCTCGGCGCGGCGGCCTTGCCCTCGAGCACGGCGTCGGCGGCGGCACGGGCGTACAGCTGCACGGCGCGGATGGCGTCGTCGTTGCCGGGGATGGCGTAGTCGACCAGGTTGGGGTCGTAGTTGGTGTCGACCACGGCGATCACCGGGATGCCGAGCTTCTTGGCTTCCTTGATGGCGATGTCCTCATGGCCGATGTCGATCACGAACAGCGCGTCGGGCAGGCGGTTCATTTCCTTGATGCCGCCCAGCGAGGCCAGCAGCTTGTCGCGCTCGCGGCGCAGCCCCAGCACTTCGTGCTTGACAAGCTTCTCGAAGCTGCCGTCGGTTTCGCCGGCTTCGAGCGTCTTCAGGCGAGACACCGAGCCCTTCACCGTGCGGAAGTTGGTCAGCGTGCCGCCCAGCCAGCGCTGGGTCATGTACGGCATGCCGCAGCGCTCGGCCTCTTCCTTGATCGGCTCGCGCGCGCTGCGCTTGGTGCCGACGAACAGGATCATGCCGCGCTTCTGGGCGATGCCGGAGATGAAGTTCATCGCGTCCGAGAACAGCGGGACGGTCTTCTCGAGGTTGATGATGTGGATCTTGCCGCGGGCGCCGAAGATGTACGGCGCCATCTTGGGGTTCCAGTAGCGGGTCTGGTGGCCGAAATGGACGCCGGCTTCCAGCATCTGGCGCATGGTGACCTGGGACATTGATGTGACTCCTGGTGTGGAACCCGGCCGCCGGGCAAAGGGTAGGGGCGGCTTGCCGGCACAGGGGCCGACGATGGATTCCGGGGTTGGGCCTCCCTGTCGCTTCCATCTCCGAATCCGGCGCGGCGGGGCCTTTCGGCCCCTGCCTTGCTGGACACCCCGGGACGGGCTGTTGCGGCAGGTGTGTATTCGACGGTGACGCCCGTCGTGGGCGGCTCCGGCCGGGATCCGGCGGCGGAACCGGTGAATTCTAGCCCGCCGGCCCTCCTGGGGCAAGGAGGAGACTCGGGGCGACCAGGATCGGCGATAATGTCTGAATGACCATCACACCGAAAACCCCAGACCAGATCGAGAAGATGCGCATCGCCGGCCACCTGGCCGCCGAGGTGCTGCAGATGATCGCCCCGCACGTGAAGCCGGGCGTGAGCACCGAGGAGCTCGACCGCATCTGCCACGAGCACATCGTCAACGTGCAGCAGGCCACGCCGGCCAACGTCGGCTACAGGGGCTATCCCAAGGCCACCTGTATCTCGGTCAACAACGTCATCTGCCACGGCATCCCGAACGAGGCCAAGGTCCTCAAGGATGGCGACATCATCAATATCGACGTCACCGTCATCAAGGACGGCTGGCATGGCGACACCAGCCGCATGTACTGCGCCGGCACCCCGTCGGTGATGGCGCAGCGTCTGATGGACGTCACGCGTGAGGCGATGTTCCGCGGCATCCGCGCGGTGAAGCCGGGCGCGACCCTGGGCGACGTCGGCCACGCCATCCAGAGCTATGCCGAGGGCGAGCGCTTCAGCGTGGTGCGCGAGTACTGCGGCCACGGCATCGGCCGCGTGTACCACGAAGAGCCGCAGGTGCTGCACTACGGGCGTGCCGGCGAAGGCCTGGTGCTGGAGGAAGGCATGACCTTCACCATCGAGCCGATGATCAACGAAGGCGCGCGCCACACCCGGCTGCTGCCCGATGGCTGGACCGTGGTCACCAAGGACCGCAAGCTGTCGGCGCAGTGGGAGCACACGGTCGCGGTGACTGCGGACGGCGTCGACATCCTCACGCGCCTGCCCGGCGACGACAACGATTTCTGACGTGGACGCGGCCGCGCCTTCCGACACGCCCGGCCGCCGGGACGATTCCGGAGACGCGGCCTGGGCACAGGCCAGCCGCGATGCGCTGGCGGCGACGGACGCTGCGCTTGCCGGACGCTTCGACGCCGGCGCCGACGCCATCCGGCTGGCCGCCGAGCGTGCGGCTGCGATCGATGCGGTGGTCGCCGAAGCGTGGGCGCGCTGTATCCCCCATGCCGCGGGTCTGGCGCTGTTCGCGGTCGGCGGCTATGGCCGCGGCGAACTCTTCCCACAGTCCGACATCGACCTGCTGGTGCTGGCCGATGGCGAGCCCGACGCCGCCGCCGGGGCCGCGCTGGCGAGGCTGTTCGCGCTGCTCTGGGACTGCGGCCTGCCGGCCAGCCACTCGGTGCGCAGCGCGGAACAGTGCACGGAGGCCGCCGCGGGGGACCTGACGATCATGACCGCGTTGCTCGACGCGCGGCCGATCGCGGCCGGCAAGCGCGCGTGTGCGGCGCTGGCCCGGGCGATCGCGCCCGATCGCGCCTGGCCGGCGCGGGACTTCTTCGTGGCCAAGGCCGAAGAACAGGAGCGCCGCCACGCCCGCTTCGGTGACACCTCCGACAACCTGGAGCCGAACCTGAAGGATGGTCCGGGCGGGCTGCGCGACCTGCAGACCCTGGGCTGGATGGCACGCCGCGCGTTCGGCACCCATGAAATGGAGCCGCTGGTGGCGCTCGGCCATGTCGGTGCCGACGAGGCCGCCGCGCTCGACCGCGAACGCCGCGCGCTGGGCCGGTTGCGCTACGGCCTGCACCTGGTGGCCGGGCGCGCCGAGGAACGCCTGCGCTTCGACCACCAGAAGACGCTCGCCGCGCGCCTGGGCTTTGCCGACGACGCACGCAACCTCGGTGTCGAGCAGATGATGCAGGGCTTCTACCGCAGCGCCGCGGTGGTGCGCCGGATCGGCGATCGCCTGCAACAGCGCTTCGAGGAGCACTTCGATGGCGCGGCGGTGCCCGAGCCGTTGGACGAATGCTTCGAGCTGCGCCGCGGCTACCTGGCCGCGCGCGACCACGGCTGGCCGCACGGCGACGTCGGCGAGGTGTTCGCGCTGTTCGCGGCCTGGGCACGGCTGGGCGAGCTGCGCGGCCTGCACACGCACACCGCGCGCGCGCTGGCCGAAGCCCTGGACGAACTGCCTTCGTACACCGCGGCCACGGACGTCCAGCGGACCGCCTTCCTCGGGCTGCTGCGCGGACCATCGCCGGTGCGCGGGCTGGAGCGCATGGCGCGGCTGGGCGTGCTCGGGCGCTGGATCCCGGCGTTCGCACAGGTCTCGGGGCGGATGCAGTTCGACCTGTTCCACGTCTACACCGTCGACCAGCACACGCTGGCGGTACTGCGCAACCTGGCCTCGTTCGCCACCGGCGAGTCCGACGAGCGCTTCTCGCGGGCGCACGGGGTGTACGAGGACCTGCGCAAGCCCGAGTTGCTGCTGCTGGCCGGCCTGTTCCACGACATCGCCAAGGGGCGCGGCGGCGACCATTCCGTACTCGGCGCAGTGGATGCCCGCGCGTTCTGCGAGGCCCATCGGCTTGGTGAGGCCGACACCGCGCTGGTGGAGTGGCTGGTGCTGCGCCACCTCTTGATGTCGGTGACCGCGCAGAAGCAGGACATCGCCGACCCGGCGGTGATCCACCGCTTCGCTGGCGAAGTCGCCGATCGCGAACGCCTGGACTATCTCTACCTGCTGACCTGCGCCGACATCGCCGGCACATCGCCGAAGCTGTGGAACGCGTGGAAGGACCGGCTGCTGACCGACCTGCGCAACGCCACCCGGCTGGCGCTGCGCCGCGGCCTGGAGCATCCCGTGGCCGCCGCGGAGCGCATCGCCGAGACCCGCGACGCGGCGGCGCTGCTGCTTGCAGGCCAGGGCATCGATGCCGCCACCGCGAGGTCGCTGCTCGACCGGTTTCCCGCGCACAGCTTCCTGCGCGCGCGCGCCGAACAGATCGCCTGGCAGGCATCGGCCCTGCACGAGGCCGAGGACGCCGAGCCGGCGCGCGCGGTCGTCAAGGCGCGACTGGTGGCCGCCGGCAGCCCGGCGATGGAGGTGTTCGTGCACGGCGCCGACCGCGACGGCCTGTTCGCGGCGATCGTGGTCACCCTGGACCGCCTGGGCCTGGCGATCCAGCAGGCGCGGGCGCTGGACGGCCCCGGAGGCCGGGTGTTCGACAGCTTCCAGGTGCTGCCCGACGACATTCGCGCCGACTGCGACCCGAACGCGGTGGCGCGCAAGCTCGCCGCCGTGCTGGCCGGCCCGCTCGACCGGGTCCGCCCGGCGCAGCGTACGCAGCCGCGGCACCTGCGCCATTTCCGCATCGTCCCCGAGGTGGAATTCACGGCCACCGGCGACGGCGCGGCGACGATACTGAGCCTGGTGAGCACCGACCGGCCGGGGCTGCTGGCCGACGTCGCGCACGTGCTGCGCAGCCAGGGTCTGCGCGTGCACGACGCACGCATCGCAACCTTCGGCGCGCGCGCCGAAGACGTGTTCCGGGTGACCGGAGATGACAAACAACCGCTCGGCGAGGCGGCGTGCGCACGGTTGCGCGACGCCTTGCTGGCACGGATCGATGGAGAAGCAGGCAGATGAGTACCCGCAAGAAGCCCGCCGTGAAAAAGGTGGCGAAGAAGGTGGCGGCCGCGAAGGGCGTTCCGGCCAAACCTGTCACGAAGAAGGCCGGTGGCAGGAAGGCCGTGGTTAAGAAGGTCGTCGCGAAGAAGCCGGCCGCGAAGAAGGCCGCGCTTGCACAGGCCGCAGCCGGAACGGTCGAAGCCGGCCAGCGGGTGGCGAAGGGCCCGCTGCAGCCCGCGGCGAAGAAGGCAGCGCCCCCTGCGACGGGCGGCCCCGACCAGGAACTCGCCTTCATGATCGACAGCGCCTGGGAGCGCCGCTCGACGCTGACGCCCGAGGAGATCGAAGGGTCGACGCGGATGCTCGTCGAGCAGGCGATCGAAGGACTCGAGGCCGGCCGCCTGCGCGTGGCCGAGCCCGACGGCGCGGGCGGCTGGATGGTCAACGAGTGGTTGAAGAAGGCCGTGCTGCTGTATTTCCGCGTGCAGGAGATGGAGGCGGGCGAACAGTACCCGGCCCCGTACTGGGACAAGATCCCGATGCGCTTCGCCGACTTCGACGAGGCCGCCTTCCGCAAGCTGGGCGCACGCGTGCTGCCCGGCGCGATCGCCCGCCGTGGCGCCTACGTCGGGCGTGACGTGGTGCTGATGCCATCGTTCGTGAACATCGGCGCGTACATCGGCGCCGGCACCATGGTCGATACCTGGGCCACGGTCGGGTCCTGCGCGCAGGTGGGCAAGCACTGCCACATCTCCGGCGGCGCCGGCATCGGTGGCGTGCTCGAGCCGCTGCAGGCCGCGCCGACGATCATCGAGGACCACTGCTTCATCGGCGCGCGCTCGGAGGTGGTGGAAGGCGTCATCGTCGGCCATCACAGCGTGATCGGCATGGGTGTGTTCCTGGGCCAGTCCACGCGCATCTACAACCGCATGACCGGCGAAACCGGCTATGGCGTGGTGCCGCCCGGCAGCGTGGTGGTGGCGGGTTCGCTGCCAGCCGCGGACGGCTCGCATTCGCTGTACTGCGCGGTGATCGTCAAGCAGGTCGATGCGAGGACGCGCGCCAAGACGTCGGTCAACGAACTGCTGCGCGGCCACGCGCTCTGAGCCACGGAGGCACGCAATGACCACGCTGTATGGACTCGACAACTGCGACACCTGCCGCAAGGCACGGAAGTGGCTGGATCGCTTCGGCGTCGCGCACGACTTCGTCGACTACCGCAAGGACAAGCCGGAGCCGGAGATCTTTGCTGAGTGGGCGCGGCAGGCCGGGGGCTTCGAGGCGCTCATCAACAAGTCCTCCACCACGTGGCGCCAGCTGCCCGACAACCGCAAGGCCGCGGGCTCGAACGCCGAGTGGACGCTGCTGCTGCGCGAGTACCCGCAGCTGGTCCGTCGTCCGGTGGTGGTGACGGGTGACGGTGTCATGAGCCAGGGCTTCAGCGACAACGGTTTCAAGAAGCGCTTCGGGATCGGCGGGTGAGCGAGGTGCTTGCGCTGGCCCGCGAGCTGATCGCGCGGCCATCGGTCACGCCCGACGACGCCGGTTGCCAGGCACTGCTGGCCGAGCGCCTGCAGGGTGCCGGCTTCGCCTGCGAGCACATGCGCTTCGGCGCAGTCGACAACCTGTGGGCGACGCACGGTGACGGCGGGCCGGTACTGGTCCTGCTCGGCCACACCGACGTCGTGCCGCCCGGGCCGCGGGAAGCCTGGGCCAGCGAGCCCTTCGTCCCGGAGGTCCGCGATGGCGTGCTCTACGGGCGCGGCGCGGCCGACATGAAGGGCAGCGTGGCCGCCTTCGTGGTCGCGCTGGAGCAGTTCGTGGCAGCGCACCCGGACCATCCCGGCACCGTGGCGCTGCTGCTGACCTCGGACGAGGAGGGCGATGCGATCGACGGCGTGCGCCGCGTGGCCGATGAGTTCCGCCGCCGTGGCCAGCGCATCGACTGGTGCATCACCGGTGAGCCCTCGTCGACGCAGCGCCTGGGCGACCTGCTCCGCGTCGGTCGCCGCGGCTCGCTGTCGGCCGCGCTGAGCGTGCGTGGCGTGCAGGGCCATGTCGCGTATCCGGAAAAGGCACGCAATCCCGTGCACCAGGCACTGCCTGCCTTGGCCGAGCTCGCGACGCGACCTTGGGACGAGGGCTATGAAACCTTCCCGCCGACCAGCCTGCAGGTGAGCGATATTGCCGCCGGCACCGGTGCCAGCAACGTCATCCCGGGCGAGCTGCGGGTGGACTTCAACCTGCGCTACAACCCGAACTGGGACGCGCCGCGCCTGGAAGCCGAGATCGAAGCCATGCTCGCGCGCCACGGCCTGGACTTCGAGCTGCGCTGGCATCGCAGCGGCGAGCCCTTCTTCACCCCGGAAGGTCCGCTGCGCGCCGCGGCGCGCGAGGTGCTGGCCGAAGTCGCCGGCGTGGCCCCGGAGGAAAGTACCGGCGGCGGCACATCCGATGCCCGTTTCATCGCGCCGCTGGGCGCGCAGTGCATCGAGGTCGGCCCGGTCAACGCGAGCATCCACAAGGTGGACGAGCATGTGTCCGTGGCGGACCTTGAGGCCCTGCCGGGGCTTTACCTGGCATTGATGCGGCGATTGCTTGTCGGTTGAGCGGGGCGGCGGCGGGCGTGCAGAGCGCCACGATCCAGCGCAGCGATCGCCCTCGGGGCTAGTTGCCGCGGGCGTTGTTGCCTCGGCCCTTGCCCTTGTCGCCCCGGTTGCCCTTGTTGCCCCGGTTTCCGTTGTTGCCGCGATTGTCGTCATTGCCGCCGTTGCCCCGGCTGTTGCCGGGGCGATCGCCGTGGCCCCGGTTCCCGTTCCCGGGGCGCGACCAGTCGACGCGCACTGCGCGGTCGATGACGACCGGATGACCCCAGCGCTCATAGGTGCCGACCGTTCCGCGCTTCAGCGCGTGGAAGGCGTCGGAGCCCGGCTTGATGCCCATGCGCTTGGCGACGGCACCCCAGCCCTGGCCGGGATTGCGGTCGTATTCGCGCACGACGTCCAGGCAGGGAATGCCCAGCGCGTGCGCGATGGCGCAGGCGTAATAGACATCTGCCGGCGCCCAGTGGCGCCGGTCGAGCAGCTCGACCAGCAGCGAACGGGGCGCGCCGTAGTGGCCGCTGATCTCGCCGATGAAGGGATCGCGGTAGCGCCTCCCGTAGTCGTTGATCTCGCCCAGGCGGGCATCGACCCAGACGTCGCCGGTGCGCACGTTGTAGCCGATGGTCTGCGCCATGGCCGCGCCGGAGGCCAGCCCGAGTCCCAGTGCAAGGACGAGGGCGCCGAGGTGCTGTTTCCTGATCATGTCCGTTCTCCTGCTGTTCGAGGATGCCGCCTAGTGTCCGGTGCCCGGATGAACTCCGGGTGAGGTTTCGCCGCCGGTCCCGACCGGTTCCAGCATCAGCGCATGCCTGGCCTCGCCGGGCAGGAACGGCGTCGGCCGGCCGTGCACCCAGTCATCGTGGCCGGCGCCCCAGAACGGCGACAGCGGGTGGCCGCTCTGGCCTCCGGGCATGTGCACGATGCCGTCGGCCTCGTGCCCGGGCGACACCACCATGCGCTGCGAAGCGCCGAAGTCCGGCCCCTGCACCAGCGGCATCGCGGTGTCGCCGGGCAGTTCGTCCGGCGGCATGCACAGCAGGCGCTTGCCGAGCAGCGGGATGGCCCCGGCCAGGGGGTGGCAGATCGCGGCCGTGTTGCGCTCGCCCCAGGTGCGCTGCGCCAGCGGCCCCTTGGCCTCGAGCTGGTCGCGGACATCATGCGCGGCGTCCTCGAACAGCGCCTGCCAGCTGTCGTAGCGGCGTGGCAGCAGGTGCGGCGGCTGTTCCGACACCAGGGGCCAGGCGGTCCCTTCCAACTGCGGCAGCGCCGGCATCAGGAAGCCATCGCCGAGCGCCGCGCGCGCCGGTGCCACCAGGCCATCGGCGATGCGGTCGTTGACCTCGTTGCGCCAGGCGCGCACCAGGCGGTAGCTGACCGAATCCGGCCCGGCGCGGCCTTCCCAGTGGCTGGCCGCGGTTGCCAGCGACTGCAGCGCCGGCGTGTGCGCGCTGGCGGCGCTGGCCTGCAGCAGCTCCCACCAGCGCTGCAGGAACAGCGCGCGGTCGTCGAGCTGGATCGCGAGCAGGGCGCGCTCGTCGAAGCGCTCGCTGGCGAACAGGGCATCGCGGATCTGCTTCGTGCGCGCGCCCAGCACATAGCCGCCGTCGCCGATGCCATCGATCCAGGGCGTGCCCACGACGCGGCTGTTCGCGGTCCACACCCGGTCGACGGTCGGCGTGGCGACCGCGGGGTTGGCATTGCCGCCGATCTCCCAGGGGGCACAGCGTGCTTCGTTCCCGGTGTCGGTATCGGCGCGCGCCGGCGCAGTGGCATCACCGGTCGCGGCATCGTTCTCGACCAGGTTCGCCGCCGCGCAGGCGCCGCTGCGCCGCGGCAGCGGCCCGAGCATGCGCCAGGCGACCCGGCCCGTGTGGTCGCCGATCACAAGGTTCTGCGCCGGCAATGCGATGCCGCGCGCCAGCAGCAGGGCGCGGTCGAGGTCGCCTGCACTGGCCAGTGCGGTCAGTCCGAGGTTGAGTGCGCCGGGCTGGTGCGCCACCCAGCGCAGCGCCAGTGCATCACCGTTGTCGAGGCTATGGATCAGCGGGCCCCACGCGACCTGCTCGACTTCGAACCCCACAGGTTCGCCGCCGGCGACTTCGATGCGTTCGCTGAAGCGTTCGACGTGCACGCAGCCGTTGTCTCCATCCGCGACGCCTTCGCCGCAGGGCGTCACGCGCGACCAGTCCAGGGTGTCGGCATAGCTGTTGGTGAAGCCCCAGGCGACGTGGCCGTTGCTGCCGACCACCACCGCCGGCAGGCCGGGCAGGGTGAAGCCGGACACATCGACGCGCCCCCCGGGCGCATCGGCGTCGGGCCAGCGCAGCCGCGCGCGGAACCAGATGTTGGGCGCACGCAGGGCCAGGTGCATGTCGTCGGCGACGATCGCGCGGCCGTCGGCGGTGAGCCGGCCGGAGACCGCGAAGTTGTTGCTGCCCGGCGCCGGCGGACGCGGCGTGGTGACCGGTTCGGCACCCTCGGGCGTGGGCAGCTGGCGCAGGTCGACAGCGTCGGCCGCGGGCAGCACTGCGTCGCCGGTGGCCTTGCCCAGCAGCGGCGCGTCCCAGCTGGAGCCGCCGTGCGTGAGCAGCGCGTACAGCGGTGGCGGCAGGTGCGGCCGCAGCGTCCACAGCGCGAATTCGCGCGCGTTGGCGGCGTCCTGCAGGTCGAAGTACATCGCGTAGCCGACCAGCGCGGTGTCGGCAGCGGTCCAGGGCGCGGGCTGCTGGCGCAACAGCAGGTAGGGCCAGGGCCGCGCGCGCAGGTCGGCGAGCCCGGCGTTGGCGCCTTCGGCATAGGCGTCCAGCAGCGGGCGGCGGCTGCCTGCGATCGCGTCAAGGCTGGCATCGACGCGCGCGCGCATGCGGTGGACGCGCTGCCTGCGGTCGACATCGAGCGCGCCGGGACCGAACAGCGCCGACAGCTCGCCGGCGGCGGTGCGCCGCATCAGATCCATCTCGAAGTAGCGCTCCTGCGCGTGCAGGTAGCCGAGCGCGCGCATGGCGTCGGTTTCGTTTGCGGCATCGATGGTGGCGACGCCGATGGCATCGCGGCCGATCGTCACCGGTGCCGACAGGCCCCGCAGGGCGGCGTTGCCATCCAGCAGCGGCAGGCTGGCGCGCAACGCCCACCACGCGGCCAGCGCCGCGAGTGCGGCCAGCAGCGCCAGCAGCAGCGCGATGCGCAAGGTCCAGCGAAGCATGGCGATTCCCCCTGAAGCCTGCCGCATTGTAGGGGCCGCGCATGTCGCGGCAAGCCTGGGGCTGCGATCCCGCGCGCCCCTGGGCGCTAGACGGAGGCCTGGCGCTGCAGCCGCCAGGCTGCGGTGGCAAGCGAACCGACTCCGGCGGCGGCGAAGCGGGGCTCTTGGGCAAGGATGTCGCTGCGCTCGACCAGGGTGGGCGACCACGCCGCAGCGAACAGGGCCTGTACCTCCGCAGCCTCGACCGAGAACGGCGGGCCGGCCATCTCCGCCTGCGGGTACTCCAGCGTCACCAGCAGCCCGCGGCAGTCGTCCGGCAGGCTGGCCCAGGTCGTTTCGACATAGCGGCGGCGCAGGTTGGGCGGCAGCGCGATCAGCGCGGCACGGTCGAAGACGCCGGCGCAGCCCGCCAGCACCGCGTGGTCGAGCGCGAAGGCATCACCCACGATGATCTCGAACGGGCCGGCTGCATGGTGCACGCCGTACCCTGTTTCGCGCTGCGCGGGCACAAGCCCCTGTTCTTCGAAGAACCCGCGCACGGCGGTTTCCGACAGCTCGACGCCGAGCACCCGGTGGCCGCGCGTGGCCAGCCACGGCATGTCCAGGCTCTTGCCGCACAGCGGCACGAACACGGTGCTGCCGGCGGGCAGCGCCAGCGTGTCCCAATGGCGTTCGAGCTGCGGCGTGACCACCGGCTGGTGGAAGCCGATCCGGCCGTCGCGCCAGCGCTCGTGCCAGAACGCGGGCTCCATCACGCGTGCGCCATCAGTCGACCGCCAGCCCGTCGACCTTCTGCCAGCCGCGCGGCAGCAGGCCGCCGCGGCTGCCGCGGGTGCCGAGGTAGGGCTCGAGGTCGCGGAACGACAGCGACATCGTGCGCGCGCCGGACTTGACCGACAGGGTGCCGCCCGGGGGCACCGACGCGATCGCCACCACGCGCTCGGTGCCGCGCTTGGCCTTCGGGATATCGATGATCTTGTTGCCCTTGCCGCGGTCGAACTCGGGCAGCTCGGAGACCGGGAACGCGAGCAGGTGTCCGGCGCTGGTCACGGCCACGATGCGGTCGCTGTCCATGCCGGTCACCGCCGCGGGCTGCAGCACGCGCGCGCCTTCGGGCAGCGTGAGCATGGCCTTGCCCGCCTTCTGCCGCCCGGTCAGGTTCTCGAAGCGGGTCGCGAAGCCGTAGCCGGCCGAGCTTGCCAGCGCGAAGCGCGTATCGGCGTCGCCGCTGGCCATGGCCACGAAGGCCACGCCGGGCGCGGGCGAAAAGCGTGCAGTGAGCGGTTCGCCATTGCCGCGCGCCGAGGGCAGGCCGTGCGCGAGCGTGGAATAGGCGCGGCCGGCGGAATCGAGGAAGGCCACCTGCTGCGTGCTGCGCCCGCGCACCGAAGCCAGCAGGCCGTCGCCGTCGCGATAGGACAGCGCGGACGCATCGACCTCATGGCCCTTGGCCGCGCGCACCCAGCCCTTCTGGCTGAGCACGATGGTGACCGGCTCGGCCGCGACGAGGTCGGTCTCGGCCAGCGCCTGGGCGGCGCCGCGGGCGACCAGCGGCGAGCGGCGGGCGTCGCCGAACTTCTTCGCGTCCGCCAGCAGTTCGTCCTTGATCAGCTTGCGCAGCTTCGCCTTGCTGCCGAGCGTGGCCATCAGGCGGTCGCGCTCGCTGTCGAGCTCGTCCTGCTCGCCGCGGATCTTCATTTCCTCGAGCCGCGCAAGCTGGCGCAGGCGGGTCTCGAGGATGTAGTCGACCTGGTCGTCGCTGAGCTCGAAGCGCGCCTGCAGCACCGCCCGCGGTTCGTCCTCGGTGCGGATGATGCGGATCACCTCGTCCAGGTTGAGGAAAGCGACCAGCAGGCCTTCGAGCAGGTGCAGGCGGCGCTCGACCTTGTCCAGCCGGTGCTGCAGGCGGCGGGTGACGGTGTCGGAGCGGAAGCTGAGCCATTCCAGCAGCAGCGTGCGCAGGTTCTTGACCTGCGGACGGCCGTCGAGCCCGATGATGTTGAGGTTGACCCGGTAGCTCTTCTCGAGGTCCGTGGTCGCGAACAGGTGGCCCATCAGCTGGTCCACGTCGATGCGGTTGGACCGCGGGATCAGGACCACGCGCACCGGGTTGGCGTGGTCGGACTCGTCGCGGATGTCCTCCAGCCAGGGCAGCTTCTTGGCGCGCATCTGCGCGGCGATCTGCTCGATCACCTTCGACGGCGACACCTGGTAGGGCAGGGCGGTGACGACGATGTTCTGGCCTTCCTTCTGGAAGGTCGCGCGCGCACGCACGCTGCCGTGCCCGGTCTCGTAGATCGCAAGCAGGTCGGCGGCGGGCGTGATGATTTCGGCCGCGGTCGGGTAGTCGGGCCCGCGCACGTGTTCGCAGAGGTCCGTGACCGTGGCCTCGGGGTCGTCGAGCAGGCGCACGCAGGCGCTGACGATCTCGTTGAGATTGTGCGGCGGCACGTCGGTGGCCATGCCCACGGCGATGCCGGTGGTGCCGTTGAGCAGCAGGTGCGGCAGGCGTGCGGGAAGCCACGTGGGCTCTTCCAGCGTGCCGTCGAAGTTGGGCGTCCAGTCCACCGTGCCGTGCGCGAGTTCGCCCAGCAGCACCTCGGCGATGGGCGTCAGCTTCGACTCGGTGTAGCGCATGGCCGCGAACGACTTGGGATCGTCGGGCGAGCCGAAGTTGCCCTGGCCCTCGATCAGCGGGTAGCGGTAGCTGAAGGACTGGGCCATCAGCACCAGCGCCTCGTAGCAGGCGCTGTCGCCGTGCGGATGGAACTTGCCGATCACGTCGCCAACCGTGCGCGCCGACTTCTTGGGCTTGGCCGAGGCCTGGAGCCCCAGCTCGCTCATGGCATAGATGATTCGCCGCTGCACCGGCTTCAGCCCGTCGCCGATGAAGGGCAGGGCGCGGTCGAGCACCACGTACATCGAGTAGTCGAGGTAGGCGCGTTCGGCGTACTCGCGCAGCGGGATCTGTTCGAAACCGTGGAAGACGGGGCGGATCGGGTCGTTCATTGGGACTGCTGTGGCATGGGAACCGGTGATTCTACCGGGGCCGGGCGGCTGCCGGCCCGGCCGTGCTCAGTCGCGGACCTTGGCGGGGATGAAGGGAGAGGTGGGATCGCTGGCGGGGAAGGTTTCCTCCAGGGCCTCGTCCTGGTTCTCGCTCTCCTTGTCCTTGCGGCGCGCGCGGTCGCCGGGGCTTTCCGGGGGCGCATGCGGATCGTGTTCCTGGGGCAGGTCTTTGCGGTCGCGGCTCATGGCGGTCTCGTGCTGGAGGGTGATGGCTTATTAGCCCTGCCTGCGTTGTCGCGGCGTGACCGGGCGCCGGCGCGGGGCGGCGGCGCGACCCGCCCGGGCGAGGAAGCGCCGCGCCGCGGATTCCCACTGCCGCGGACCGCGGGCGCGTGCCGCGGCGCGTTCCAGGCTGCCGTCCTGCCAGCCTTCGAACACGCAAGGGTCGATGTATGACTTGCGGCAGACCGACACGGTGTTGCCGAGCATCGTCGCCACCTCGGCAACTACCTGCTGCTGCACTCCGGTCAGCGCCCGCTCGCTCGCCCCGGCCGGCGGCTGACTCGCGGCCAGCAGGCGAAAGGCCGCCAGGGTCGCGCCCCAGGTGCGGAAATCCTTGGCGGTGAAGGCCTCCGCAGGCTGCGCCTCACTTGCCTGCTGGCGCTCTTTGCTGCGTGCGTTGCCATACTGGAAACCTACGCACGGACGGTGATCGCGCGATGAACCTGCGGCCGATGCCGGGGTTCCGGAATCCGGGGTCCGGCGATCACGTTGCCTTGCGCCTCAGGGATGCACGTTGGCCACTTCGAAGTGGACCCAGCAGGGAGTCCCCCATGCCGCACCGCAAGCAACCCGACAGCGACACGCCCGCCAGTGACAAGCCCGACCGCGAGGAGCGGTCCTATCCGCACAGCAGCGGCGACCGCAACGCCTGGTCGCCGACCCGTAAGGACCCCATGCCCAAGCATGAGGGGGGCACGCAGAGGAAGGCGCCGCCGGGGCCCGACGAGCGCGGATGATCGACGTCATCATCGTCGGCGGCGGGCCGGCGGGCCTCACGGCCGCGTCCTACCTGCGCCGCTTTCACCGGTCCTGTGTCGTGCTCGACGCGGGGCACAGCAGGGCGCGCTGGATACCGGAAAGCAACAACTGTCCGGGTTTTCCGCAGGGCGTGTCCGGCGAAGCGCTGCTGCGGCGCCTGCGCGATCAGGCCGCCGCCGTCGATGTCGCCATTGAACAGGCGACGGTGGACCGGATCGTGCACGGCGGGGATGGTTTCGAGGTCCTTGCGGGTGAGCGCCGCTGGCAGGCACGCAGGCTGATCCTCGCCACCGGCGTCACCGATCGCCTCCCGGACGACGCGTGGGTGGAGCCCGCGGTCGCAAGCGGCGCGCTCAGGCTGTGCTCGATCTGCGACGCCTACGAAGCCAGCGACCTGGCCATCGGCGTGTACGGCCCGAGCGCCGCGATCGGCGCCCATGCCCTGTTCCTTCGTGCCTATTCCTCGGCCGTGCATGCCCTGCCGACCGACGACGGTGATGGTGGCGCGGCCGGGGAGGAGGCGCGGACGGTCGGAGTCGAGTGGCTGCCTGGCGGAGGACGCCTGGCGTTCGACGGTCGCCGATGCACCTATTCGCCTCCAGGGCAGGCTGCGGTCGGCTTCGACACCGTCTATGCCTATCTCGGCTGTGATACGAGCGCGGCGATCGCGGCGGCCGCGGGCGTGGAGCTGACGGAGGATGGCGAGATCATCGTCGACGCCGACCAGCAGACGCGGCTGCCCGGCCTGTATGCCATCGGCGACATCGTCAGCGGGCTCAACCAGATCTCGGTGGCCGTGGGATATGCAGCGATCGCGGCCACGCATGCGCACAACGCGCTCCCGTTCGTCGCACGCGCGCCGGTTTAAGCGGCGCGGCGCGGGAAACAAAAAACCCCGCTTGCGCGGGGTTTCGTGTCATCGGTGGGTCCCAGTGATACCTGCTGAAACCTAATGATGGTGCCAGAAGAGGAACCGACCAGGCGTCCGCAGGCCTTGGTATATCTGGGTTTCGACCTGATGAATGATGCTCCTACGCACGAATCTACTTACAGACTGCCGGTCGCCGGGCGGGTGCATCTCGGAGCGGTACGGTGATGGCCAGACTGCCGACGGCGGCAAGAGCAGGGCGGCCAGGTTGATCCCGGCCCACGAATACCCCGTCATTTCGATGAATTCTCTGATTCTCTCAAGCGCTCCGCCTGGAGCCGCACCACCATGTTCGCCGCCGACCGCTTGGCCCCTGCTCGGAGTTCGGCGATTTCTTCGGGCGTGAGCGGCCCGGGTTTGGCCGGCCTGGGCGCCGCCGGCGTGGTGGTTTTCGGGTCCTGAGCCATGTCAGGGGTCTCGCAATGGCTTCGTTCCGACCTTAGCAAACCTCACCCTGTGCGCGGCGGTGCCTAGGGCGTGGTCCAGTAGTACTTCCCGGTCTTGGGATCCCAGATGCGGTTCGGCGCCACCTTGATCGCCCCGTCCACGGGCATGCTGGTACGGGGGTCGATTACGCGCGTGGGAAGTCCGATGCCGGCGGCTGGATCCGGCACCGCGGCGCGCGGCGAGGGCTGGCCCGTCATCTGCCGCAGCAGCGCGCGACCTTCGCGCGTGCCCGCGAGGTTCTCCATTCGCCGCATCATCTCCGCGTCGGCGCTCATCGGATTGATGTCAGGCCGCCGCGGTGCCTGCTGTCTTGCCGAACTGCGGTCGCGGTCCTGGTCGCCCTGGAACTGGAAGGCTTGCGCCGGATGGGGCTGGTCGTAGCGCTGGGGCGTGTCCGGCTCCGGCTTGAACGAGCGTACCGACTCGGTGCGCGCGGCCTCATCGCAGGGGGTTTGCTGGAACGCGGTGCCCCCCTTGCCGTCGGTGCACTTGAAGATGGTCTGGGCGTGCGTGACACCAGGCGCCAGCACCCCGATGACCGCGGCCAAGATCATGATCGCCCGAACGTCCATTGCCCCCTCCCGCCCTAGCACTAGATTGCTAGCCAATCCCGAGCCTACACCCCGGCCTGCAGGCCTGCCACGCCATGCGGCCGGGGTTCGAATCCCCGTGGGGACGCCACTTTACAATACGGATCAATAGCTTACGCAGGATTGACCGATCTGCCCACCTAACGACCCACCTACGGACGTTGGATGGGATGGGACGAAAAAGCCGCCCTCTTGGGCAGCTTTTTCGTTGGATCAGGTCACGTGTTCAATTCCTATTTCCGGCACCACGCTGTAGCAGAAGGATCGCCCCGAAAGGGCGGCCTTTTTGCTTTGCTTGCGTGGTGCGATGATCGACGCGCGCAGCATGAGTTATGACAGGGGGCGTGAGTGGGCGTTGAACAGTGCTATTGGGGATTGTGCTTTGTGCCGCTTGATGCGGATGGCTCAAAGTTCTTTGGATTTTCGGAGTTCCTTGCTGCGCTCGCACTGATGGTGCTTGCGTGGACGATAGCGGACGTGCGCTATCGCTTCCGCTTGAGAACCGCTCCGCTCCCCCTCCAAGGGCTCACCTTCATCGTCATTGGCGCAGTGGGCTGCTTGGCCTTGCTGACGGACTGGTGGCGGGCAGAGCAGTGGCCCGTTCCCAAAGGGAACTTGGTCACTTCGGCGGGATGGCAGGCGTTCCTTGGAGGCTTGTTCCTGCTGACCTTCATGACTTGGGTCTGGTTCGCCTTCATTCGCCCAGCGGTCTTCAGTCGGTGGAACTCTCGACGCTTCGTACAGCAGGTGTATCGAGCGATTCTTAGAGGTTCACCCGCGGAGCTACCGGAAATAGCTGATGAGTTGTCACGTTCCGCTAAAACCCTAATTGAATATTCGTGGCAAAGCAGAGAGCTGAAGGCGTACCACGAACAACGTAAACCCGGGAAAGAGACGGCTCATGAGCGGTTGTTGAGGGTGCGCCGTTACGCTTACGATGCATTATTGATAATTGCGGATCGAAAGTTCTGCCGGCACGTAGTGCAGGCTTCGCCTATCACAGCCCTTGCGCTTTTCGAGGAGACTGCGGCCCAGCAGAAATTTAACGTGCCGCTCGACACTTTCGCCAAGAATATTACGTCGGAAGCTATCGCGAATCGGGACTCTTTCGCATATCACGAGGTGGAGGGCTACTACACCGGATATGTAGGCTTCCATAAGCCGCTGACAAAGGCGCTATATGGAAACTATGCGCTGGTTGACTCGCTTGGCCAGGTTTTCGATGTCGATTACAGAGAAAGGCAGCGGTGGGATGCCGAGCAGTGGGAGACGTTTTGCCGCTTGGTGCTCGTAACCTTTAGGAGCTACATCGAAAGCGGTGCTGGCAATCAACACTCATCCGTTCTGTTTCGCGTGGTCCACGACATTCAGGGCTCTATCAGTGGCCTGTACAAGATCAACGGATCAACCTCGGAGTGGTGGGCTGACGATAGCCTAAAGCGGCTGCGGGTCGTGGTGGATTTTGCGATTGACGCGATCAAGATTCTCGATGCTAGGAAGGATGATTTTTACACGACCTTGAGGCGCAGAGACGGTGACCACCATAGAGACGTTTACGACCTAATCGCAGAACTGATGTTCGAGATTGTCTTTGAAGCGGCCTCAGTCAAGGCGCCAAAAGAGCTGTGTTGGGCTGTGCAACACAACGACGTATGGGGAAAGTTCTTTGGTTCCTTCGCGCCCGAAGGATCAGCGGCCAGAATCATCAAATACAAACTGCGTCGATTGATCTATGACGAAATCTCACGAATGGGCGAATGGCCCAACTTCAAGGGGTCCCGCGTGCTTGGCATGGCTATGAATGTGTTGGGTCTCAAGGATCACGGCACCGATTACGAAAAGCCAACGAGAGCCTTGCGAAAAGCGGTTTTGAGCTGGACCAAGGAACATTACGCTCGAATCGCCGCGGAGAGTCCACGAGTCGCGGCGGATTGTCTTGTGGACGGCATGGTCTATGAGGCAGAGGGGCCGCGCCTTGTGAAAATCGGAATGCAGATTCTCGACCGCCCACCCTCACGTACTGTCTTGGAGCTTGATCCGGCTGCTACGGAAAAATCCACATAGGCGCTCGCCCGAGAAGGGACCGCGGCGCGAGTCGCCAGCCCCGTGAGGTCTGGATGCGCCCAGACACGAGACTGTCCAAAGAATCGGGCCGCACGCCCTCCTCCTCCCGCATTTCGAGCTTGGTCCGGGAGACGATGCGCCCGGACGCGACGTGCTGCCAGCGGTAGGTTCGTTCGTCACGGTGGAAGCCTCGGGCGCGCTCCCGATAGGCCGGGTCCGCCCATCGGGCTTTCATCTGCGCGGATAGCTGGTCGCATCAAGGAAGTGGTCGTTTGCCTTGGTAATCCCCTTCGTGTCCACGTCATCGGGAATCCGCGGATCGCGCGGCAGGCTCGGGACCGTCGCCAGCCATAGGCGGCAGCAAACTCCACGATCGACCCCAAGTGCCCGCGCGCCTTCTGCGCCAAGGCGGGCACCCGCGCCGCAATGGCCCCAATGGCTCGCCGAGCCTCGGGCGTTCCCAGGGTGGCGATGTCGGCGCCTTTCAGGTGTTCCGCCAGGTACTGGTCGACGATGTACGCGGCCTTGCGGTAAGTCTCGGGCGCCCATCCGGGCTTCTGGTGAGCTAGCCAGTCGGCGGCCACTTTGGTGAACTCGCGATCGGCAACCGTCAGTAGCGCCGCCTTTGCTTCGCGGCGGTCCTGCGACGGGTCGATGCCCGATCGCAGCAGCGCCCTGACCGTCGTCAGGCTGTCGCGCGCTTCGCGTAGCGAGACCTCGGGGTACACGCCTAAGCTCAAACGCTTTGCTTTGCCTGCGAAGCGATATCGGAATCGCCAGTACGCGCCGCCGTTCGGCCAGACCTCGATCGAGAGGCCGGCTCCATCGGCGACGTTGTAGATGCGATCTTCCGGCTTCAACGCGCGCAGCGCTTTTTCAGTCAGCTTGCCCATTTCTGCGATCCTCGGTGCGCGTGTACAAGTCTTGGCCCCGCGGGGCGGTTCACCGGTCCCGCCTACGTCCTCTGTGCCCTATCATTGAAAAGTCGCTGAGTTGCGCCGCTTGTCGGTCGCCAGTGTCTATGAAGTCGTCTATCTGCTAGGGGGGGGGAATATGCGCGTTACGTTGTTTTGTGCGGCCATGCTTGCGGGCTGCTCAGTGTCTGCCGCCGAGCCTGAGCGGACGCATCACGCAGGCGACGTGTGGGCGGGCTGCGTGAGGATCGCTATTGAGGGCTATGCCCGGCAGGCTGGAAGCGCGCAGGAGGCTATTGATGCTGCGAAGGGGTCTTGCGAGTCCTGGCGCAAGGCGATAACGGAAAGCATGCTATCGAAGGGGGCACCGCCTAGCCTGCCCGGCTATTCCTTTAGCAGATGGGACGACGAATACGGCCCCAAGTGGACCAAAGCTTATCTAGACGCTCGGAAAGAGCCGCCCGTGACTCAGGGGGATCGCTAGGCGGCCTTGTGCTTGAAGGGCACCACGTTGGCCCCGGTGCCTTCCCGCAGTTGGTCTAGGTAGTCCGCCCACTTCTGCATCGCCTCGCGGCGTGCGTCGAGAAACTGCGTCCGGTCGTATGCCTTCTGCACATCGCCGCGCTTGGCGTGGGCGAGCTGCGCTTCAAGCACGTCCGAATCAATCCCCAGCCGCTCGCGTCCGACTGTGCGGAACATGGCCCGGAAACCATGCGTGGCGTGTCGCCCGCCGAAGCCCAGGTCACGCAGTGCCTTACTAAGTGAGTCGCGATGTAGGTGCGGGGACTTCTGCCGGGCCAGTGCCGGGAATACATGCTTCTGTCCTGCGGAGTAGGCGAGCATCCCCCGCAGTATCTCCACGGCCTGCGAGGGCAGGGCGACCACATGGGCATGGCGCTGCTTCATCTTCGCGGCGGGGATGTGCCACTCGGCGGCGTCTAGGTCCACTTCGGTCCACTCGGCGGCCACGATGGTGCCCGGCCGTTGTGCGGTCAGCATGGTGAGCTGTAGGGCGGCGCGTGTGACAGGCGATTCATAGGCCGCGATGGCGCGGACAAGGCCTTGTGCTTCTGTCGGAGTAGTCGCGGCGGCGATATGTCCCTTGTCATGCCGGGGCAGCGCACCGCGCAGGTTAAGTAGCCGACCGTCATCCCGCAGGCCGTTGCGGATGGCATACGCGACCATCTGTCCAAGGTACTGGCGCGCCTTAGCAGCCAGCGACGGCGCAGCCTCGGCAATCGACACAAGGGCGCGCACGGCCGCTTGCGTGGTCATCGTGGCGAAGGACTCCCGCCGCAGCTTGGGCACTAGGTAGGTGTCCACCACATAGGCGGCCTTCCGGTATGTCTCCGGTGCCCATGTGGGCTTGGCTTCGGCCAGCCAGTCGGCGGCGACCTTGGGGAACGCGGCATCCCCTGTCCGCTTGGCGGTGTCCCGCTGTCCTGCCTTGTGGGCGCTGGGGTCGGTGCCTTCGCGTAGAAGGGCGCGCGCTGCGGTCCTCTTCTGCCGTGCCTCGGCCAAGGTGACCTCGGGGAACACGCCGAACGCCAACAGCTTTTCCCGGCCACCGTGGCGGTACTTCATACGCCATGCGCGTGTGCCGCTGTCCATGACGTGCAGGAACATTCCGCCGCCGTCCGCGTGCTTGCCTCGTGGCAGGTTCTTGATTGCCACTGCTGCGAGCTTGCCCGATTCCTTCGCCATGTCTGATACCCCCTATATTGGGGACAGACTAGCACGCCGCGGCCGATACCCCCAGTGATACCCCCACGTGGTGCGGGATGGTGGGCGACCTTATGAAACAGTCAGGCACAAAAAAGCCCGCGTTTGCGGGCCTTTCTGTCCACTTGCGGTCGCTTGGGCTACGCCCTGAAACCTCGATGTGGTGCCCAGAAGAGGACTCGAACCTCCACGGAGTTGCCCCCGCTAGCACCTGAAGCTAGTGCGTCTACCAATTCCGCCACCTGGGCAGGTGGGCGCGTATGGTGCAATGCGGCGGCAGCGCTGTCAACGGTTGACACCCACGGAGCATCGACGGCGCGCGCGTACAATCGCTGGATGACAAAAACCACCGACAAGCGCGGCGCAGGCCGCGGCAAGACCCCTGCAAAGCCAGGGACGGACAAGGGTGCATCCGGCAAGGGTGCGAAGGGCGACACCGCACCGGCGAAAGCCGCGGCCAAGCGCACGCCCGCGGCGGGCAAGGCCAAGGCCGGCGCGCTGCCTGCATGGATGCCCGATCCCGGCCTGCTGCGGGCGATGAAGCCGCGCGGTCCGGAGGCAACCTCCGCAGGCGGGGCGGCTCCTGCGACACCTGCCGGCGAGAAGACGACGCCGGCGCGCCCCGGCACTGCCAAGCGCAAGCGCGGCGGCGCCGGCGTGGAGGATCCGCAGGCCGCGCGCGAGGCCGGCCGCTACGAGAATCCCATTCCCAGCCGCGAAGCCATCCTGCAGGTGCTCACCGACGCCGATGGTCCGCTGGACGCCGAAGCCCTGCAGCAGGTCCTCGGCCTGGCCGAGCCCGAGCGCGCGATTGCGCTGGACAAGCGCCTGGCGGCGATGGTCCGCGACGGCCAGATCCTGAAGAACCGCCGCAGCGGCTTCGTTCCCGCTGCGAAGGCCGACCTGATTCCCGGCACGGTGATCGCCAACCCCGAGGGCTTCGGCTTCCTGCGCCCGGAGAACGGCGTCGGCGACGACCTGTTCCTGCCGCCCTTCGAGATGCGCAAGGTCATGCACGGCGACCGCGTGCTCGGCAGCGTGACCGGCGTCGATCGCCGCGGCCGCCGCGAAGGCGTGATCGTGGAGGTGCTCGAACGCCGCGTCAGCCGCCTGATCGGACGCTTCGCGATCGAGTCCGGGATCAGCTTCGTGGTTCCCGACGACCGCCGCATCCAGCGCAACGTGCAGATCCCGACCGATGCGCGCCAGGACGCACGCGATGGCCAACTGGTGGTGTGCGAGATCGTCGCGCCGCCGGACAACCACCGGCCGCCGATCGGGCGCGTGCTGGCGGTGCTGGGCGACAGGCTGACCGCTTCGATCGCGGTCGAGGCCGCGATCCACGGCCACGACATCCCGCATGAGTTTCCCGCAGAAGTGCTGGACGCCGCCTCCGCGGTTCCGGTCGACGTCGAGGCCCGCGAGGTGCAGGGTCGGCTGGACCTGCGCAAGCTCGCCCTGGTCACCATCGACGGCGAGGATGCCAAGGACTTCGACGACGCGGTGTACTGCGAGCCCAACCGCGACGGCTTCCGTTTGATCGTGGCGATCGCCGACGTCGCGCATTACGTCCGCCCGGACGAGCCGCTGGACGTGGAAGCGCAGAAGCGCGCGACCTCGGTGTACTTCCCGGGCTACGTCGTGCCGATGCTGCCGGAGACGCTGTCCAACGGCATCTGCTCGCTGAAGCCGAAGGTCGATCGCCTGTGCTTCGCCTGCGACATGCAGGTTGATCGCCGCGGCAACGTGGTCTCGTACTCCTTCCACGAGGCGGTGATGCATTCGCATGCGCGGCTGACCTACAACCAGGTCTGGAACGCCGTGGGCGATGGCGTCCCCGATGCCGACCGCGACGCCGCGCAGGCCTTCATCGGCGCGCAGATGCCGCAGGTCCTGCAGTTGCACCAGCTGTTCAAGGTGCTCGAGAAGGCGCGCCAGCAGCGCGGCGCGATCGACTTCGAGACTTCCGAGGTGCGCTTCGTGCTCGGCCCGCAGGGCGAGGTCACGCAGGCCGGCATGATCCAGCGCAACGATGCCCACAAGCTGATCGAGGAGTGCATGATCTCGGCCAACGTCGCCGCCGCGCACGCACTGCTCGCGTCCGCGATCCCGGCGCCGTTCCGCGACCATGACCGCCCGCCGGAGGGCAAGTACGCCGACCTGCTGGAGTTCCTGAAGGAGTTCCAGCTGCGCCTGCCGACCTGGGCGAAGGTGCGCCCGCGCGATTTCCGCAAGCTGCTCGAGACCGTGCGCGAGCGCCCGGACGCGGCGCTGCTGGAGTCGGTGCTGCTGCGCAGCCAGTCGCTGGCGGTGTACTCGCCCGACAACATCGGCCACTTCGGCCTGGCGCTGGAGGCCTACGCCCACTTCACCTCGCCGATCCGCCGCTATGCCGACCTGCTGGTGCACCGCGCGATCAAGCACGCGCTCATCGGTGGCAGCGCGGCGCAGTACAAGTACACGGCGCACCAGATGGCGACGCTGTCGCTGCAGTGTTCGGAGCGCTCGCGCCGTGCAGACGAGGCCCAGCGCGAGGTCGACGAGCGCTACCGCGCGGCGTGGATGGAAGAGCACGTGGGCCGCGAGTTCGACGGCGTGGTCAGCGGGGTGACCAGCTTCGGCCTGTTCATCGAGCTCGACGAGTCCAAGGTCAACGGCCTGGTGCACGTGACCCAGCTGCCCAACGATTTCTACCACTTCGACCCGATCCGCAAGACCCTCACCGGCCAGCGCTCGGAGCGCGAATACCGGCTCGGCGACCGCGTGCGCATCGTGGTGCTCAAGGCGAGCGTGGAAGACCTGAAGATCGACTTCCGCCTCGTCGAGGAAGGCCAGCGGCAGAAGGGGGAGCCGAATCCCCCTGCGCCGCGCGGACAGCCGGCGAAGCGCTCCAAGAAGAAGTACTGAGGACCAGGGCCAGATGGGCAACAAGCAGAACCAGTGGATCGTCGGCATCAACGCCGTCGCCTCGGCCGTGGAACACGACGCCGACAACGTGCGCGAAGTGCTGCTGGAGGCGGGCGCGAAGAACCCGCGCATCGGCACGATCGAGGAGGAGGCGCGGCGCCGCGGCATCGACGTGCGTCGGGTCGCGCAGCAGGCGCTGGACGGCGTCGCCGGTGGCCTGCGCCACCAGGGCGCGGTCGCCCGCTACGCGGCGGTGAAGACCCACGACGAGGACGACCTGCCGGGCCTGGTCGAGGCTGCGGAAGGCCGCGCCCTGCTGCTGGTGCTCGACGGCGTGCAGGACCCGCACAACCTGGGCGCCTGCCTGCGCAGCGCGGCCGCCGCGGGCGTGACCGCGGTGGTGATCCCCAAGGACAAGGCGGTGCAGGTCAACGCCACGGTGCGCAAGACCTCGGCGGGTGCCGCGGACGCGATTCCCGTGGTGCGGGTGACCAATCTTTCGCGCAGCCTGCGCGAGCTGCAGAAGCAGGGCGTGTGGATCTACGGCCTGGACGGAGAGTCGGACGCGTCGCTGTACGGCGTCGACCTGCGCGGCAACGTCGCCCTGGTATTGGGCGGCGAGGGCGAGGGCCTGCGCCGGCTCACGCGCGAGCACTGCGACCAGCTGGTCGCGCTGCCGATGCCGGGTGCCGGCGAATCCGGCGTCGAGAGCCTGAACGTGTCGGTGGCCGCGGGCGTGTGCCTGTTCGAGGTTGTGCGGCAGCGGCTCGGTTGATACGGCACGAAATCACCGCCAGGGACGGCGGCCTTCGCTCCACGATTCGTCACGGGACGGGGCCATGTTCCACCGGCCGCCGATGATGCCGTGGACCCCATGCGGGCCGGGGCCGTAGTAGCCACGGCCGTAGCCGCTGCCGGGACCATGGAAATAGCCGGGGCCGTCGTACTGTCCGACATGGATGCGCATGTTCATCGTATTCACGTTGCCGGCGTTGCTGACGTATTCCTTGCACAGGTTGATGTCCGCCGCGTTCCAGTGGCTGTTGCCGCCGCGCGAGGAGTGGCCGATGCCGGTAGTGAAGCTGCCGGTGACGCCGCGTTCGCTGCCGTCCGCCGCCGGGGGGCAACTCGACGCCGCCGCGACGTCACCGCGGCGCGCCAGTTCGCGCTCGCGCAGGACCCGCTCGTAATCGGTGTCGGGCACTCCCGGCGCATCGAACGGCGCGGCACTGGTGAACAATGGCGACCGGGGAAGGTCGAGGTCGAGCGCCGTCGCGTCTCCGGACGCCGACGCGATGGCGGGCGAGAGCAGCAGCGGCAGCAGCATGATCGAAGCCGCAGTGAAGCGGCCACAGCGAGTGCGTATGTTCATCATCCGAAGATAACAGGCATGGCTTGAACGCAAGCTGCGCCTGATCCCGCGGCCACAGTCCTGCGGGCGTGTGCCTGTCCGAAGCCCTGCGCCAGCGCTGTAGACCCTGGGCCGCCTGCTAGGCCGGGAGCGTGCCCCGAGGGCCATCGTCGGCCGCGCCGGGCGCGGCGTTGTCATCCGATCCATGCCCGGTGGTGGCCGCTGCGCCGGGTGCCGATGCCGCATGCCGCCCCCAGCCGTTGGCGATCGTGCAGAACAGCTGCGCCGTGCGCTCGGTGTCGTAGACCGCGGAATGCGCTTCGTCGCTGTTCCATTCCATGCCCGCCGCCTGCACCGCGCGTGCAAGCACCGTCTGCCCGTAGGCCAGGCCGGCCATGGTCACCGTGTCGAACACGCTGAAGGGATGGAAGGGGTTGCGCTTGTGCTGCGTGCGCGCGACCGCGGCGTTGACGAAGTTGAGGTCGAAATGGGCGTTGTGCCCGACCAGGATCGCGCGCTGGCACCCGTGCTTGCGAACGGCGGTGCGTACCGCCGCGAACACATGGTCCAGCGCGTCGCGTTCGGGCTTGGCGAAGCGGAACGGGTGATCGAGGTCGATGCCCGTGATCTGCAGCGACTTCGGATCGATCTCGGTGCCCGGGGCCGGGATCAGGTGTGCGCTGGCGCCTTCGCCCGGGATGTAGCGCCCGGCGTCGTCCAGATCGATCGGCAGGACCGCGATCTCGAGCAGGGCGTGGCGGTTCCAGTCGAAGCCTCCGGTCTCCACGTCGACCACCACCGGCAGGTAGCCGCGGAAGCGGGTGGACATGGGGGCGAAGGCGGGAGCGGCCGCGGTGGCCTGGGGCGGGGTCGGGGTAGTCACCGGCGCTAGTCTAGCCGAGCGCGGCGCGTGGCCTCAGCGGCGCACGCCGGGAACGATGCCTTCGCCGTGCCAGCGCAGCAGCATGGCCACCCCCTGCTTCACGAAGTCCGCGTCTGCGGCAGCCCCCGCCTCGGCCGCAAGCGCCTCGAGCTGCGCCTGGCCGCTGAGCTCAGGCGCCTCGTCGAGGCGCTGCAGCAGGCGCCAGGCCAGGGGGCTGGGCGCGAGGAAGCGCACGCGGCCATCGTCCCCGCGATGCAGGAGGAGCAGCGTGGGCGAGGGCGGCAGCGCGTCGGGCAGGCAGTCCGGGCCGATGCGGTGCACCGGCCAGGCATAGGCCAGGGGCCAGGCCAGCGGCGAGAGCAGGGGGCGGCCGGCGAGGAGCGAGGCCGCGACATCGGTGGCCGTGGCGTCCAGCGGATCGTGCGCGACGTCGTCCACGCGCGCTTCGCTGACCTGCAGCGCCAGCTCGATCCATTCATAGTGCGCCAGCTCCGGAAGCCAGGGCTCGCGACCGCCGCTGTCCTCCAGCCAGCGCAGGAATTCGCGCGGCAGCTCCGGAAACAGCGGCGTGCGGCAGCCGTGGTCGCGGTAGAAGTCACGCACCAGCGCCGGCCAGGCTTCGCCGCGGATGCGCCGGATCACCGGGAAATTGCCGGCCAGCAGGCGCGAGACGTTGTTGAAGAACAACTCGCGGTAGACCTGCATCCGGCGCGGGTCGACGCCCGGCGGCGGCGGATGGCGCGCCGGATCGCGGATGTGGGCGGTGAAAGCGTCCTGCTGGGCGCGCAGCGCTTCACCGGCCGCGAGTCCGCCAGGCGCGAATGTGGGCGCGGGTGCCGGGCCGCCCACGCCCGGGTCCGGCGATCCGGGCAATTCAGGCGGCACGGCTGCGTGCCGGTGCTTCGGCAAGGTGGTCGCGGACCACCTCGAGCTCGCCCAGCAGCTCCTCGAACGGTGGGAAGTCGAAGTCGCGTTCAAGCAGCGTCGGTCGCGGGCCGAACAGCGCATAGGCCTCGGCAAGCAGCGCCCAGACCGGATCGGCCACTGCGGCGCCGTGGGTGTCGATCTTCAGGCCCGGTGCCTCGTCGCGATGGCCGGCGACGTGGATGTAGGCGATGCGCGCGCCCGGCAGTCCCTGCAGGAAGTCCTGGGCGTCATAGCCGTGGTTGGTCGCGTTGACCACGATGTTGTTCACGTCGAGCAGCAGGTCGCAGTCGGCTTCCTCGAGCACCGCGTTGACGAACTGGAGCTCGGTCAGCGGCCGCGTTCCCGGAGCGGGCGGGATGGATGCGTAGTAGGAGATGTTCTCCACCGCGATGCGCCGGCCCAGGATGTCCTGGGCGTGGCTGATACGCGCGGACACGTGCCGCACCGCCTCATCGCTGAACGGCAGTGGCAGCAGGTCGTAGAGGTGCCCCAGGCTGTCGCCGCAGGCGCTCAGGTGCTCGCTGTAGACCGGTGCGCGGTGGGCGTCGAGGAAGCGGCGGAGCTTGTGCAGGAAGGTGTCGTCCAGCGGCGCGGGGCCGCCGAGCGACAGCGACAGGCCGTGGCAGGCCAGGGGATGGCGCGCGGCGAGCTCGGCGAAGGCCTCGCCCGGCGCGCCACCCACGCCGATCCAGTTCTCCGGCGCGGCTTCGAGGAAATCGAAGCTCCCCGGGGGCGCCGCGCGCAGCTCCGCCAGCAGGGCGCGGCGCAGCCCGAGGCCGGCCGCGCGTGGATGAAGCGTGGTGCCGGTCATGTCGAAGCGCTGCGCGGCCGGCCGCGCAGCCGGTTCAAGCTGCGATCAGGCAATGCCGCCGCAGGCGCCCGAGCCGCCGCACTTGCCTTCACCGCACTTGCCCTCCTGCGCCGCCTTGTCGGCGTCCTTGTCTTCGGACGTGGCCTTCTTCGTCGCGTGGTGGGCGTCGTGTTCGTCCTTGTCGACGAAGCCGTCGCCGTTGCTGTCCATGGCCGCGAAGTAGGAAGGATCCTTCTCCGGATGGGCGGCGCTGAACTCGTCCGCCGATATGCGGCCATCGCCGTCGGTGTCGACGCGGGACATGCCGCAGCGGCCCTCGGCATCCTTGGTGGCCGCGGCGGGGTCACCGGCTTCCTGGGCAGACACCATGTAGCCGCTGGCGAGGGGTGCCATCGCGAAGGCAGCGCCCGAAAGCGCGATACCGCCCAGGGCGGTGGCCACGGCGAGGGCGACGGGCTTGGCATGGGACTTGGACATGCTGGCGTTCCTCATCTGCGGCGGGAGGCCGCGGGGGCGCCAGTATGCCGCAGCCCCGTTCACGCCGTGTCGACGGGGCGGGCGGGGCGGGCGGGGGCCTCAGACCGTGGTGTTGGTGTCGTCGGCCTTTTCGCGTGGAGGCAGGTTGTCCTCGCCGCGCACCGTGAACCAGATGTTCTCGGCGATGTTGGTGGCGTGGTCGCCGATGCGTTCCAGGTTCTTGGCCATGAACAGCAGGTGGGTGCAGCCGGTGATCGCGCGCGCATCCTCCATCATGTAGGTCAGGAGTTCGCGGAACAGGCGGGTGTACTCGGCGTCGAGCGCAGCGTCGCGGTCGCGCACGGCCTGGGCGGCTTCCGCGTCGTGGTTGCGGTAGGCCACCAGCACGTCCCGGACCTGGCGCACGGCCAATGCCCCGACATGGGCGAGGCCACCGGCCACCGGCAGTGCCGGCGCCTTGTTGAGCGCGATCGAGCGCTTGGCGATGTTGGCCGCGTAGTCGCCGATGCGTTCGATGTCGGACACGATGCGCAGGGCGGCCAGGATCTCGCGGAGGTCCCGGGCCATCGGGCCGCGCAGCGAAAGCTTCATGACGTCGTGGCTGACCTCGCGCTCCAGCGTGTCGATCGCCTCGTCGTTGGCGACGATGTGCCCGGCCGCGCGGTCGTCGCGGCGTTCGACCACGTCGAGCGCGGCCTCGAGCTGGGCGACGGAGAGTTCGCCCATGCGCAGGATCTCGTCGATCAGGCGCTCGCGCTCCTCGTCGTGGCTGCGGACAATGTGGTCATGGGGCTGGTTGTTCATCCGAACCGTCCGGTGATGTAGTCCTCGGTCTGGCGCTTCGAGGGATTGGAGAAGATGGTCTCGGTCGTATCGTGCTCGATCAGGTCGCCGAGGTACATGAAGGCGGTGTAGTCGGAGACGCGCGCCGCCTGCTGCATGTTGTGGGTGACGATGACGATGGTGTAGTCGAGCTTGAGCTCCTCGATCAGCTGCTCGATGCGGCTGGTCGAGATCGGGTCCAGCGCCGAAGTCGGCTCGTCGAGCAGCAGCACCTCGGGCTTGAGCGCCACCGCACGTGCGATGCACAGGCGCTGCTGCTGGCCGCCGGACAGGCCGAGTGCGGTCTGTCCGAGCTTGTCCTTGACCTCGTCCCAGAGCGCGCCCTGGCGCAGCGCCGACTCCACGCGCGCGTCCATCTCCGCCTTCGACAGCTTCTCGTGGTGGCGGATGGCGTAGGCGATGTTCTCGTAGATCGTCATCGGGAACGGCACCGGCTTCTGGAACACCATGCCGACCTTGCTGCGCAGGCGGTTCATCGGGTACTTCGGCGACAGGATGTCCTCGCCGTCGAGCAGGATGCTGCCGCTGGCCACCTGGCCGGGATACAGGGCGTAGATGCGGTTGAACACGCGCAGCAGGGTGGACTTGCCGCAGCCCGAGGGCCCGATCAGCGCGGTCACGCGCTTCTCCGGGACCTCCATCGCCACGCCCTTGATGGCGTGGAAGCTGCCGTAGTGGAAGTCGAGGCCGCGCACCGACACCTTTACCGGCGCCGGCTCCGCGGCGGCGCGGCGTGGCGTGGCGGTGGACAGGGTGGCGCGTCCGCGGTCCGTGGAGGCAGGGGCATCGTTCATCGGCGGGGTCCGGAGGAGGATGGTCGAGTCAGTCATGGCTGATGCGGTTGCGCAGCAGGAGCGCACGCGCGCCAAGGCTGATCAGGAGGACGAAGGTGGTCAGCACCAGGGCACCGGCCCAGGCCAGATCCTGCCAACTTGCGTAGGGGCTGCCGGCGAACTGGTACATCACCACCGGTACGCTGGCCATCGGCTGCATGACGTTGCTGTTCCAGTACAGGTTGCCGAACGCGGTGAACAGCAGCGGCGCGGTCTCGCCGCTGATGCGCGCCAGCGACAGCAGGATGCCGGTGACGATACCCGCCGATGCGCTGCGGTAAAGCACCTGGATGATCACTTTCCACTGCGGCACGCCGAGCGACAGCGCGGCTTCGCGCATCTGCGTCGGCACCAGGCGCAGCATTTCGTCGGTGGTGCGCAGCACCACGGGAAGCACGATGAAGGCCAGCGCCACCGCGCCCGCGAACGCCGAGAAGTTGCCGCCGGCATGCATGACGAACAGGGTATAGACGAACAGGCCGAGCACGATCGACGGCGCCGACAGCAGGATGTCGTTGACGAAGCGCACCACGGTCGCGGTCCGGCTTGCGGCACCGTATTCGGCCAGCCAGGTGCCGGCGGCGACGCCGAGCGGGGCGCCGATCAGGATCGCCAGCCCGCACATCACCGCGGAGCCGAACAGCGCGTTGCGAAGCCCGCCCTCGGCCATCGGCGGCGGCGTGTCCTTGGTGAACAGGTCCCAGTTGATGCCGCCGATGCCCTTGGATACCAGGGTCCACAGGATCCAGGCCAGGAACACCAGCCCGATCACCGCGGCCACGCAGGACAGCGACAGCGCGATGGCATTGGTGATCCGGCGGCGGGCATACAGGTGGCTGCCCGTGCCGGAGACGGCGCTGGAGGTCGACATCAGTTGCCCTCCTTGCGCGCCAGCCGCGCGAGCATCAGCCGCGCCAGCGCCAGCACCACGAAGGTGACGATGAACAGCACGAAGCCCAGCAGCAGCAGCGCGGAGCGATAGGTATCGGTCGCCTCGCCGAAGTCGTTGGCGATCAGCGCGGCGATCGTCGTGCCGGGCTCAAGGAGCGACGGCGTCAGCCGCACGCTGTTGCCGACCACGAAGGCGACCGCCATGGTCTCGCCCAGCGCGCGGCCGAGGCCGAGGAAGATGCCGCCGATCACCGCCGAGCGGGTGTAGGGCAGGACGACGTCCCAGCACACCTCCCAGCGGGTGGCACCCAGCGCATAGGCCGACTCCTTCAGCCGCGTGGGCACGGTGAGGAAGACCTCGCGCATCACCGAGGAAATGAACGGCACCACCATGATCGCCAGCACCAGGCCCGCCGTGAGCAGGCCGATCCCCAGCGGAGGCCCCCGAAACAGGATGCCCAGGCCGGGCACGCTGCCCAGGTGCGCGTTGAGCCACGGCGTGACGTGCGTGGTCATCACCGGCACCAGCACGAACAGGCCCCACATGCCGTAGATGATCGAGGGAATGCCGGCAAGCAGCTCGATCGCCGCGCTCACCGGGCCGCGCAGCCAGCGCGGCGAGACCTCGGTCAGGAACACGGCGATGCCGAAGCTCACCGGTACCGCCAGCACCATGGCGATGATGGCGGTGACCACCGTGCCGTAGATCGGCACGAGCGCACCGTAGCGGTTCTCGACCGGGTTCCACTCGGCCGACAGGAAGAACGAGAGCCCCTGCGACTGCAGGGCTTCGCGCCCGCCCCAGAGCATCGACAGCGCGGCGCTGGCAAGTGCCAGCATCACGAAGACGACGGTGCCCATGAGGGCGTAGCGGAACCAGCGGTCGGCGCGGCCGTCGCGAAGGTCGCGGCGGCTGGGGGCTGTGGCGGGCAGGGCGGTGGCGTTCATCGGTGTCCCGGGGCTCCTGGGCGGCCCGCCGCGCGTGCGGCGGGCATGCGCGCCTTACTTGAACTCGGCAGCCCAGTAGGCCTCGATCTGCGCCACCAGTTCCTCGGGCAGCGGCACGTAGTGGAGTTCGCTGGCCTGCGCCTGGCCGCTCTCGAAAGCCCACTTGAAGAAGTCCAGGGTGGCCCTGCTGCGCGCCGGGTCCTTGGGCTGCTTGGGCATCAGCATGAAGTTGGTGGCGGTGATCGGCCACGAGTCGGCGCCCGGGGCGTCGGTGATCACCAGGTTGAAGTCGGTGGCCGAGGCCCAGTCCGCGGTACGTGCGGCGGCCGCGAAGCTCTCGGCGCTGGGTTCGACGAAGTTGCCCGCGGCGTTCTGCATCGATGCGTAGGGCATGGTGTTCTGCAGCGCATAGGCGAGCTCGACGTAGCCGATCGCGCCCTTGATCTGCTGCACGTACGAAGCTACACCCTCGTTGCCCTTGCCGCCGACGCCCAGCGGCCAGGAGACCGAGGTGCCTTCGCCGACCTGGTCCTTCCACGCCGGGCTGGTCTTGGACAGGTAGTTGGTGAAGTTGAAGCTGGTGCCCGAGCCGTCGGAGCGGTGGACGATGTTGATCTTGCCGTCGGGCAGGGCGAGGCCGGGGTTGAGCGCGGTGATGGCCGGCGCGTTCCAGGTTTCGATCTTGCCGAGGAAGATGTCGGCCAGCACCGGACCGGTCAGCTTCAGCGCGCCCGGCGCCAGGCCTTCGATGTTGACCACCGGCACCACGCCGCCGATCGCCGACGGGAACTGGCCCAGGTTGGCCTCGGCCAGTTCTTCGCTCGACAGCGGCATGTCGCTGGAGCCGAAGTCGACGGTGCCCTGCTTGACCTGGGCGATGCCGCCGCCCGAGCCGATGGACTGGTAGTTCACCTGGCGGCCGGTCGCGGCGTTGTAGTCGGCCGACCACTTCGACACCAGCGGATAGATGAAGGAGGCGCCGGCACCGGACACCTGGTTGGCGATGGCCTCGCCGCTGGCGTCAGTGGTCGGGGCGTTGCCGGAGGGCTGGCAGGCGACGGCGAACAGCGCCGACGCGAGCGCGAGCGAGACGAGGCGCAGCTTGGGGAGGGTCATGGCGGGGTTCCGTTGTGGCGGGTGCCGCGATGCGGCGTAGGCCCATTGGATGATGTTTTTGTGACAGCTTCATGACGATCGCCGCTCCGCACCGCCAGCGGGCGCCGGAAACCGGAAAAAATCGGGCCCGCGAGGGCCCGGAAATGAAGCTTCAGTGTCAGGAGAGGAGGGGTGTCGTGGCTGGAGCACCGCTGCGTGGATCCAGGCGGTGGCGAGCCTCGACGTCATTCAACCCCTTGCCGGTGACCCGAGGATGTCGGATTGGTGACGTTCCGGTGACAGCTGTCCGGGCGCCTTCAGTAGCTGCGGCACTGCCGGAAGCGGACCTGCCTGCCGCTGTCGGCCGGCGGAGTCAGCTGGATGCGCGACGAGGCCAAGGCCGGATAGCGCAGCACCAGGGGGCAGATCGCAGCGAAGGGGTCGGCATCGGTATCAAGCACGAACACCTGCAGTGTCGATGCGCTGGTCCAGAGGGCGCGCGTCACTTCGGGCAGGGTCGCCACGGTGCTGGCCAGCTCGCGGCGCTGTGCGTCCAGCGTGGCGGCGTCGGGTTCGGCCACCGGTCCGGCCGGCTCGACGGCGGCCGCACGGCCCGGATCCGCGCTCGCAGCCGGGCTGGAGGCCGCGGCTGCGAGGGACGGGCGCGGCGCAGGCACTATCGCGAACACGGCCGCGCCGGCGATCAGCGCAAGCAGCCAGCCCGTCAGGCTGCGCGCGCGCGCGCGTTTCACGGCGGCGGCCCGGATCGGGTCCACGGCGGCGGCCGGCAGCAATGGCCGCAGCTCCGGCCACAGCGAGGCGCCATCCATGAGTTCGACCGGCTGCCCGCGCGCGGCCCTGCGAGCCTCGTCGTCGATCCGTCCCTGGGTGACCAGGAGCCCGCCGGCGGCGCCGGCGACCCCCATCTCGGCGGTCAGCCCGTTCACTGCGGCGCGACCGAGGACGAAGGCGCTGCCGTGTTTGGTCGACAGCAGCCAGTGGTCGCCGTTGCGGACCAGGGTGTAGTCGCTGTCGCCGGCGGCGGACTCGTGGTCGACCAGGCGGTGGTAGCCGCGCCGCGACAGGGCTTCGAGCACCACCCGGATGAACTCGCGCCACGACATCGCCGACAGCGCCGCGATGCCGGCGGCGGTCTCGTCGCGCCGCCGCAGCGGTCCGCGGGCGAGCCAGGTCGCAGCGCCGCCGATGGCGAGCGCGACCACGATTGCAAGCAGCCACTGCAGCATGGGTATCCCGACGTCCGTTCCCCGAACGGCCAAGCATAGACGCATGCCGGCGCCCTGGCACGGGGACGCCGGTCAGGCGAAACGTTCGTCCAGCACGCGCCGGATCCCGGACTCGATCGGGCCCTGCATCGCGGCGAGCAGGAAGCCCAGCTCGGCGGTGACGTGCACCTCGCCGGGCAGCAGCGCGATGCGGCCATCGACGCCGGGGCGGTTGAACTCGAGCACGTCGCCCTGCCAGCGGCAGTCGACGCCGAACTTGTCGACGAGCTTGTCGGCGACCTGTTGCACGGCTTCGCGCGCGCGCTCGGGCGACAGCTGGTGCGGGTGGTGGATGTCGATGCCTGCCATGGCCTGTTCCGCGTGGTGGGGGCGCTATTCTGGCTGCGCGGCGCGCACGATCCAAGCGCTGCTGCATGCTAGATTCCTTCGCCAATGGACAGCCTCAGACTCCGCTTCGATCCCGGCGACGACGACCATCCCCTGGCCGTGGGCGTGCATGGCGTGGGCCGCACCGCCGACGGCGGCGGGCTCGGACTGGTCGAATCGTCGCCGATCGTGAACTTCTGCGTCGACCGCCGCGGCGTCTGGCTCACCGTGCCCGAAGGCACGCGCGGCGTGCACGTCAACGGCCGTCCGGTGCTGCGCATGGCCATGCTGCGCCTGGGCGATGCGGTATTCGTGGACGGCAGCGGCATCCGCCTGGTGTCGGCGCAGCCGCCGCGCCAGCCCGAGGCCGGCTTCGGCGACAGCACCGGCGAGGCCGGCGACGTGCGCGTGGTGCTGCGCGGCGTCGGTGGCCACTATCACGGCCGCAGCTTCACCCTGGAGCGCCCGCGGCTGGTCGGCCGCGCACCCGAAGCGGACATCCGCATCGACGAGGCTGCCTTCGCCGAGCGCCACGCGCGGCTGGAGGTGCTGCGCGGTGACGTCGTGCTGCGCGACCTCGGCTCCGCCGAAGGCAGCCAGGTCAACGGCGAGGCCGTGCGTGACGCGGTGCTGCAGCCCGGGGACCAGGTCGTGTTCGATGCCCATCACCGCTTCGTGCTCGAGGCCCCGTCCGGCGCGCGGGCATCCGTCGCCGCTGCCGCGGTCGTCCCGGACGCCGCCGCGCCGAAGGCCGGTGGTGGCGCCATGCGCCTGCCGTGGCTGCTGGTCGCGGCGGTGCTGCTGGCCGGATTGCTGGCGCTGCTACTGCTGTTCGGCGCGGGTTGAGGCAGGAGCAGAAGCAGGGGCACGCTGCGCGACCAGCCTGCGTCGCCGCCAGGCCAGGCGCCAGCCCAGCAGGGCCGCCAGGATGGCCGCGTACAGCAGCGGCTCGCGGACGTCGGACTTCACCACCCACCAGAAATGCAGCACCGCCAGCGCTGCGATGGCGTAGACCAGGCGGTGCAGCCGGCCCCAGTTGCGGCCCAGCCGCCGCATCCAGCCGCGGGTGGATGTCACGGCCAGCGGCAGCAGCAACAGCCAGGCGGCGAAGCCCACGGTGATGTAGGGCCGCTCCACGATCTCGACCAGCACCTGCGCCCACCAGCCGCGCAGGTCGAGCACGAGGTATGCCGTGAAGTGCAGGCTGGCGTAGGCGAACGCCCACAGCCCGAGCATGCGCCGGAAGCGCAGCAGCAGCGGCTGTTTCAGCACCTGGCGCAGCGGCGTCACCGCCAGCGTGACCAGCAGCAGGCGCAGCGCCCAGAGCCCGAGTTCGTGTTCGATGGCAGCCACCGGCTCGGCGCCCAGCGCGTCGATGTCGGCACCGCTGCCGACCTGCCAGGCCTGCCAGCCCAGCAGGGCGAGCGGCGTCAGTGCCAGCGCGTGGACGGCGGCCTTGGCCGCCACGACGGCGCGCTCAGCACGCATGCTCAGTACGCATGTTCAGTACCAGCGGGCAAGGTCCATGCCTTCGTACAGCCCGGCGACCTGCTCGGCATAGCCGTTGAAGGGCTGCGTCCGGATGCGGTCGGCGAACAGCCGGTTGCCCCCGCCGGCGATGCGGCGTTCGCTCGCCTGGCTCCAGCGCGGATGGTCGACGGCCGGGTTCACGTTGGCGAAGAAGCCGTACTCGCGCGGCTGCATGTCGTTCCAGGCCGTGCGTGGCGCCTTGCTGGTGAACTCGATCGCCACGATCGACTTGATGCCCTTGAAGCCATATTTCCACGGCACCACCAGCCGCAGCGGCGCGCCGTTCTGCTGCGGCAGCGGCTTGCCGTACATGCCGGTCACCAGCAGGGTGAGCGGATGCATGGCCTCGTCGATGCGCAGGCCCTCGCGGTAGGGCCAGTCGAGGATCGGCGCGCGTACGCCCGGCATCTGGCGCGGATCGGCGAGGCTGGTGAAGGCGACGAATTTCGCATCCGAGGTCGGCTGGAAGCGTTTGAGCACCTCGCCCAGCGGAACGCCCAGCCAGGGGATGACCATGGACCAGCCTTCGACGCAGCGCATGCGGTAGACGCGCTCCTCCGCCACCAGGCCTTTCAGCAGGGTTTCCAGCGGGACGGTGCCCGGCTTCGCGCACGCGCCGGAGACCTGCACCGACCAGGGGGAGGTCACCAGCGTCTTCGCTGCGCGCGAGGGGTCGGCCTTTCCGCTGCCGAACTCGTAGAAGTTGTTGTAGGAGGTCGCGTCTTCGTAACGCGTCTGCGGCTCGTCGGTCATGAAGCCGGTGGCGCTGCCGGTGCGGGCCGCGCCGGCGCGGGGCGCGTCGACCGGTGGGGGCGGTTCGGCGCCGCGGCAGCCGGCCACGGCCAGGGCCGGCAGGGCCGCGAGCGTCCCGAGCAGGCGCCGGCGCCCGCGGTAGACGGTCTCGTCGGTGATGGACGAGCCGGGAAGGGAGGGAAGGCGGCCGGGGGGCATGCGCGGCTTCCTCGCTGCTGTCTGGGCATTCCATCCTACGCCGTGGCGCGACCTGCGTCGGTGCTGCATTGCGGCATACTGGCTCGCCATCCTGTCGAACGAGGTGTACACGATGTCGCGCGCATACAACTTCAGCCCGGGGCCGTCCACGCTTCCGGAGTCCGTGCTGCACCAGGTGCGCGACACCCTGCTCGAGTACGGCAACGCCGGCGCCTCCATCGTCGAGATCAGCCACCGCGGCCCGGAGTTCCTGGACATCGCGGCCCGCGCCGAGGCCGACCTGCGCGCACTGCTGTCCATCCCCGATGACTACGCCGTGCTGTTCCTGCCCGGCGGCGCGACCACGCAGCAGGCACTGCTGCCGCTGAACTTCGCTGCGCCAGGTCAGCGCGCCGACTACGTGCTGACCGGCCACTGGGGCCAGGTGGCGACGAAGCAGGCGCGGCCCTACGTCGACCTGAACATCGCCGCCAGCAGCGAAGCCGGTGGTTACCGCAGCATTCCGCCCGCGTCGGAGTGGCGCCTGTCGGCCGATGCCGCCTATGTCCACGTCACCGCCAGCGAGACCATCCACGGGGTCGAGTTCCGCCCCGCCGCGCCCGGCGGCCACCCGTTCCCGGACACCGGCGATGTGCCGTTGTTCGCCGATTTCAGTTCGAGCATCGCGTCCGAGCCGATCGACGTGTCGCGCTTCGGTGCCATCTACGCCGGCGCGCAGAAGAACCTCGGCCCGGTGGGCATCGGCGTGGTCATCGTGCGCCGTGAGCTGCTGGAACGGGCCGGCCAGCCGCGCGCCGACATCTTCGACTACCGCCTGCAGCTGGCGGCGGAGTCGATGCTCAACACGCCGCCGACCTGGAACTGGTACGTGGCCGGCCTGACGTTCCGCTGGATGCTCGACGAGGGCGGGGTGGAGGTATTCGCGCGTCGCAACGAGGCCAAGGCCAAAGCGCTGTACGCGGCCGTCGATGCGTCCGGCGGCTTCTACCGCAACGACGTCGATCCCGCGGTGCGCTCGCGCATGAACGTGCCCTTCCTGCTGTCCGATCCTGCGCTGGACGACGCGTTCCTGGCCCGGGCCCACGACGCGGGCCTGATCGGCCTCAAGGGCCATCGCGTGGTTGGCGGCATGCGCGCTTCGATCTACAACGCCATGCCGCTGCAAGGCGTCGAGGCACTGGTCGCCTTCATGCACGATTTCCAGCGCCGCCATGGTTGAAGACGACGGCGAAGGACAGGCCGGCAGCAGCGCACGGCCGCTGAAGACCGACCTTGCGGCGGTGCGCGCACAGATCGACGGCATCGACCGCGAGATCCAGGCGCTGATCGCCGAGCGCGCGCTGTTCGCGCGCCAGGTCGGGCACGCCAAGGGCAAGCTTGCCGCGGCGGTGGAGTATTACCGGCCCGAACGCGAGGCGCAGGTGCTGCGGCGGGTGGTCGACCGCAACCAGGGGCCGCTGTCGGACGCGGTGCTGGTGCGCCTGTTCCGCGAGATCATGTCGGCCTGCCTGGCGCAGCAGGAGCCGCTGAAGGTCGGCTACCTCGGGCCCGAGGGCACGTTCTCGCAGCAGGCGGTGCAGAAGCACTTCGGTCACTCCGCGCTCGGGCTGCCGCTGGCCAGCGTCGAGGAGGTATTCGACGAGGTCGCGTCGGGCGCCGCCGATTTCGGCGTGGTGCCGGTGGAGAACTCGGGGCAGGGCACGATCCAGTCCACGCTCGACATGTTCCTGACCTCGCCCCTGATGATCTGTGGCGAGGTCGAGCTGCGGGTGCACCAGTACCTGATGTCGCGGACGGGACGCATCGAGGACATCGAGCGCATCTATTCCCACGGCCTGTCGCTGGCCCAGTGCAAGAACTGGCTGCGGCAGCACCTGCCGCTGGCGGAGAAGCTGGCGGTGTCCAGCAACGCCGAGGGCGCACGTCGCGCGCGCAATGCCGACGACGCCGCGGCCATCGCCGGTGAGAGCGCGGGCCAGGTCTATGGCCTCAAGGTGGTTGCCGGGCCGATCGAGGACCGCAGCGACAACACCACCCGCTTCCTGGTGCTCGGGCGCGCCGCGTTCCCGCCGTCCGGGCACGACCGCAGCTCGTTGATGGTGTCGATCCGCGACCAGCCCGGTGCGCTGTACCGGATCCTCGAGCCGCTGGCGCGGCATGGGATCAGCATGAACCGCATCGAGTCGCGGCCGGCGCACGGTGCGCTGTGGGAGTACGCCTTCTTCATCGACGTCGGCGGCCACGTCGACGAGTCGCCGCTGAAGGACGCGCTGGCCGAGATCGATGTCTTCGCCGGCGACGTGCGCGTGCTGGGCTCGTATCCGGTGGCGGTGCCATGAGAAACGGCGGCACGGCGGTCGCCGGGGATCGTCCGGGCTGGGTGGCGTCGCGCGGCGGCGCGCTGTCCGGCGAATTCGCCGTGCCCGGAGACAAGTCGATTTCGCACCGGGCCGTGATGCTCGCCGCGCTGGCCGATGGCGACTCCCGGATCGACGGCTTCCTGGAGGGCGAGGACACGCGCGCCACCGCTGCGATCTTCGCGGCCATGGGCGTCGGCATCGAAGCCCCGTCGCCGTCGTGCCGCATCGTGCACGGTGTCGGCATCGATGGCCTGCGGCCGCCGGCTGGTCCGCTCGACTGCGGCAACTCCGGCACCGCGATGCGCCTGCTCGCAGGGCTGCTTGCCGGACAGCGCTTCGACAGCGAACTCGTGGGCGATGCCTCGCTGTCGCAGCGGCCGATGCAGCGCGTGGCGGCACCGCTGCGCGCGATGGGCGCGGCGATCGACTCCGACGACGGCGGCCGCCCGCCCTTGCGCATCACCGGCGGGCGCTTGCTGCGCGGCCTGGATCACGAGACGCCGGTGGCGAGCGCGCAGGTCAAGTCCGCGATGCTGCTGGCCGGCCTGTACGCCGGGGGCGTGACCGGGGTGCGCGAGCCGAGGCCCACGCGCGACTACACCGAACGCATGCTGGCGGCCTTCGGCTGGCCGGTGGACTTCGCGCCGGGCAGGGCGCGCCTCGACGGCGGACACCGCCTGCAGGCCCGGGACATCGCAGTGCCCGGCGACTTCTCGTCGGCAGCGTTCTTCATCGTGGCCGCGACCCTGGTGCCGGGCTCGTCCCTGGTGCTGCGCTCGGTCGGCGTGGATCCGCGGCGCACCGGACTGATCGATGCGCTGCGCACGATGGGCGCCGACATCCGCGAGCTCGACCGCCGCGAAGGCCTCTGCGGGCCGGTGGCCGACATCGCGGTGCGCCACGCGCCGCTGCGCGGCATCGAGCTCCCGGTGGCGCTGGTGGCCGACATGATCGACGAGTTCCCCGTCTTCGCCGTGGCCGCGGCCTGCGCCAGCGGCAGCACCCGCATCAGCGGCGCCGCGGAACTCAGGGTGAAGGAATCCGACCGCATCCGCGCCATGGCCACGGGCCTGCAGGCGCTGGGCGTGGACGTGCGCGAGTCGCCGGGCGGCATGCGCGTGGAGGGCGGGCGACTGCGCAGCGGTGCCGTCGACAGCCTGGGCGACCACCGCATCGCCATGGCGTTCGCGGTGGCGGCACAGCTTGCGGACGGCGAGGTCGCGATCGACGACGTGGCCAACGTCGCGACCTCGTTCCCCGGCTTCGAGACGCTGGCGCAGGCCGCCGGATTCGGCCTGCGCCGCGCCTGAGCCTTCGCGCTACTGGGCGTCGAGGCGGAAGGTCACCGGGACCTCCACCCGGGCTTCGACCTTCCTGCCGCCGCGCACGGCCGGCTCGAAGGTCCACTGGCGCACCGCGTCGAGGGCTGCGCGGTCGAGGTCGCGGTTGCCGCTGCGGCGCACGACATCCACTTCGCTCGGCCGGCCGTTGGCATCGACCAGGATGCCGACCAGCACCGTGCCTTCCGCACGGTCGCGGTACGCAGCCACCGGGTACTCGGGCTGGATGCGATTGGTCAGCTCGGGCTCGCTGTCCGGTCCGGTCGAGGATGCCGGCTCCGGAGCCCGCACGCGCGCCTCGCGGCGCACATCATCGGCGGCACGCTCGCGCTCCGCCGCCGCGTCCCGGGCATCACCGACGTCGACCGCGGGCGGCGGCAGCGGTTCCGGTGCGGTGGAAACGCCGGCGCGCTGGTTGTAGATGAACCAGCCGAACGCGAGCAGCGCCAACAGCAGCACGATCCAGAGCAGGGGTGTAGCGGACTTGCGGTCGGATTCCGGCGGTGGCGGTTGCTCACGGGGCGGATCGGGGATGTTCGGGTTCGGATCGGACATCGTCGGCTCCTTGGTCTGCACGTGCAGTAGGGGGAGCCTTCCACACGTGAGGTTGAGGCCGCGTATGCACGCGCCCCCTGTTCAGCCGCCGCTGTCGAAGTTGATGGGCACCGTCACCACGCCGGCGACCGGAGTGCCGTCACGCATGGCCGGGCGGAAGCGCCAGCGCTGGACCGCGCGCTGGGCGGCGCGGTCGAGGTCGCGGGAGCCGCTGCTGGCGGCGACCTCGACCCGATCCGGGACCCCGCGGGCGTCCACGTGGATCCGCAGCAGGACCTCGCCGGACTCGCCGCGGCGCAGGGCGCGCGCGGGATAGCTCGGGCCGGGCGATCTGATCGGAACCGGCGAGCTGGCGGAAAGCTCGACCGGGGGCGCGGCCGCGGCGGGACCGTCCCGGGGGATGGCCTGGGCCGCGGGAGCGCCGGGAGCTGCCGGCTCCCACGGCTCCTCGAGGCGGGCGCCGGACGCGGGTCCCGCGGGAATGGCCTCATCGCTGGACGCTCCCGACGCGGGCGGCGCGGGCAGCGGCTTGAAGGCCGGGCCAGAGGCCGCCGGTGGCTGCTGGTCGGGGCGGTAGAGGTCCCCGTTGTCGCGTTGGGCCAGCCAAAGCATGACGAAGACGGCCAATCCGAGCACGAGGCCGGCGGCGACGATCCACCAGCCGCGGCCGCTGGGAAGGGGGAGGGTATTGCGTCTGGACTCTGCGCTCATGCTCGCCGGTTCTCGTCGCGTGGCCCCGATTCTGCCACGGGCCATCCGGCAAACGCGTTCGCGACACGCGATAATCCACGATCCGACACTCGACGAAGCGACCAATGCTCGATCCCAACCTCCTGCGCCACGATCCCGCCGCGCTTGCCCTGCGCCTGCGCCAGACCCGCGGCTTCGAGCTCGATGCCGCCGCGCTCGAGCACCTGGAGTCCGAGCGCAAGGCGCTGCAGGTGCGCACCCAGGAACTGCAGAACCTGCGCAACACGCGCAGCAAGGAGATCGGCATGCTCATGGGGTCGATTGCCCGCCTCAGGGCGACCGAAGAACACGATCAAGCCGATTCCAATCTCGCGAAGGCGGAAGAAATCAAAGCCGAGGTGTCCGGTTTCGGCAACGAACTGAAGGCCTCGGAGGTCGAGCTGGAGCGCATCCGCGTCGACCTGGACGCGATTGCCCTCGGCATCCCCAACCTGCCCGACGATTCGGTGCCGGCAGGCGCGGACGAATCGGGCAACGTCGAACAGCACCGCTGGGGTACGCCGCGCAGCTTCGACTTCGAAGTCCGCGACCACGTCGACCTTGGCGCCCGCAACGGCTGGCTCGACGGCGAGGCCGCCGCGCGCCTGTCCGGCGCGCGTTTCACCGTGCTGCGCGGCCAGCTCGCGCGGCTGCACCGCGCGCTTGCCCAGTTCATGCTCGACCTGCATGTCAACGAACACGGCTACGAGGAAACCAGCGTGCCGGTGCTGGTGAACGCCGACGCCATGCGTGGCACCGGCCAACTGCCGAAGTTCGAGGACGACCTGTTCGCGACCACCGTGGGCGAGGGCGAGGCGGCGTCGAAGCGCTACCTGATCCCGACCGCCGAGGTGCCGCTGACCAATCTTGTCGCCGACGCCATCGTCGAGGCCGATCGCCTGCCATTGCGCATGGCGGCGCATTCGATGTGCTTCCGCGCCGAAGCCGGCGCCTATGGCCGCGACACCCGCGGCATGATCCGGCAGCACCAGTTCGAGAAGGTCGAACTGGTGTCGGTCACCCGGTCCGACGCCAGCGACGACGAACACGAGCGCATGACCCGCTGCGCCGAAGTGGTGCTCGAGCGCCTCGGCCTGCCGTACCGGCGCATGCTGCTGTGCTCGGGTGACATGGGCTTCGCTGCGCGCAAGACCTACGACCTGGAGGTCTGGCTGCCTTCGCAGCAGACCTGGCGCGAGATCTCCTCGTGCTCGAACTGCGGCGATTTCCAGGCCCGACGGATGCTGGCGCGCTGGCGCGGCGAGGGCGGCAAGCCCGAACCCGTGCACACCCTCAACGGCTCCGGCGTGGCCGTCGGCCGCGCCCTGGTGGCGGTGATGGAGAACGGGCAGCAGGCCGACGGGTCGATCACCGTGCCCGAGGCGTTGCGGCCGTACATGGGTGGCCTCGAAGCGATTTCCTGAGGTCGCCATCCCGGGAAGCCTGCGGGTAGGGCGGCTCGTTGCCAGGAGTTCTGCCCTTCAATGGGATGACGCCGACTACCGCTGTGGCGTCGCGCTGTTCCGCGGGTCTATCGTTGCATTTTTAGCAGTTTCCTGATCAAATATTGCCCCATTGTTCCAGTGGAGCCGTATGACATGCAGGATCTGAACGATCTTTACTACTTCGCGATGGTCGTCGACCACGGTGGCTTCGCGGCCGCCGAGCGCGCTCTGGGGATCCCCAAATCGCGGCTGTCGCGGCGCATCAGCCAGCTCGAGACCGAACTCGGCGTCCGGCTGCTGCAGCGCTCCACCCGCCGCTTCGCGGTGACCGATGTCGGCCAGAGCGTGTATCGCCATACGCAATCGATGCTCGCCGAGGCCACGGCCGCCCGCGAGGTGGTCGACCGCCTCAGCGCCGAGCCCCGCGGCGTGGTTCGTGCCAGCGTGCCGGTGGGCCTGGCGCAGCAGCAGATGCCGCAGCTGCTGCCTGAATTCCTCGCCCGCTACCCGCAGGTCCGCGTGCAGATGCACGTGAACAACCGTCGCGTCGACGTCATCAACGAGGGTTTCGACGTCGCCATCCGCGTGCGCAACAAGCTCGACGACGACGGCAGCCTGGTGATGCGCAGCTTCGGCCAGATCCAGGAGCTGCTGGTCGCCAGCCCGACCTACCTCGACCGCGCCGGCCGCCCCGCCACGCCCGAGGAGCTCAACGACCACACCACCATGACCATGAACGAGGACGAGGTCCGGCAGCGCTGGGACCTGCAGGGTGCCGATGGCGAAATACGCCGCATCGATCTCAAGCCACGCGTGGCCGGCGGCGACTTCCCGATGCTGATGGCGCTCGCACGCCAGGGCCTGGGCATCACCATGCTCCCGGAAACGCTGTGCGCCGAGGCCGTGCGCAACGGCGAACTGGAAGTCGTGCTGCCGCAGTGGCGCCTGCCGCAGGGCATCGCACACCTGGTGTTCGCTTCGCGACGCGGCCTGCTGCCGGCGGTGCGCGTGTTCATCGACTTCCTGGCCGAGAAGCTGCCGCCGCTGATCGAAGCTTCGCGGCTGGACTGCGAGAACTGCGGCCGCGATGCACATGAGGCCAAGCCGGCCGTGGCTGCCTGAACCGGCGCGCCGCGGTGTCGCGTCGTGCGACAATCGCCGCCGCGGCAGCTGCAGGCGTCGGATACGTCGCCTGCGTGCTGTAGGACGATGCCGTGCAAAGTCCCCGGAAGAGTGGCCGAGCGGTTGAAGGCACCGGTCTTGAAAACCGGCAACGGGAAACCGTTCGTGGGTTCGAATCCCACCTCTTCCGCCAAGGATCCTGCTGATTTCGTGGTTTTTGATCACAGGTTGTACGCATGGTCACATTGCATCCGGGACTGTGTCGCCACTTCGCTTGCGGCACCCCTGCGGCACGGCGTAGCCTCCTTGCCAGGGGTTAACGAACGCGTCATGAGGGGACAAGGATGACCATCAGGGTCTACGTGGTGGATGACCACGCACTGGTACGCGCCGGGATGCGCATGATCCTGTCGGCAGAGGCCGACATCGAAGTGGTGGGCGAAGCCGAGTGCGGCGAAGACGCCCTGCCGGAGATCCGTGCGCTCAAGCCCGACATCGTGCTTTGCGACCTGCACCTGCCCGGCGTCAGCGGGCTGGAGGTGACCGAGCGCATCGTGCGCGGCGAGTACGGGCCGAAGGTGATCGTGGTGTCGGTGCTCGAGGACGGGCCGATGCCCAAGCGCATGATCGCCGCCGGCGCCGCCGGCTACGTCGGCAAGGGCGGTGACGCAAGCGAGCTGTTGCGCGCAGTGCGCGAGGTGTCTTCGGGGCGCCGGTTCCTGGCGAGCAAGGTCGCGCAGTCATTGGCACTGTCGGGGCTGGATGCGACGGAGTCGCCGTTCGACGCGCTGTCGCCGCGCGAAACCGAGGTTGCGATGCTGCTGATCCAGGGCATGCGGCAGGAAGAGATCGCGCGCCGCCTCAGCCTCAGCGCCAAGACCATCAACACGCACAAGACGCGGCTGTTCGACAAGCTGCAGGTGCACGACAGCATCGCGCTCGCGCGCCTGGCCAGCCAGTACGGCATGGCCGACCCCGCGCACGCCATCATCTAGCGCGCGCGGGGGGGGGGTGGCCTGCGATCAGGCGCCCTTGGGCGCCTGGTCGTCCTGCTTCGCTTCTTCTTCGGCCGCTGCTTCAGCCGCGGCATCGGCCGCATCGGCAATATCGGTAGCGGGCACGTCAGCGACGGCTGCGGTGTCGTGCGCGGGCGCGTCGATCGCCGCTTCCGGCAGGACCGGCTCGACCGGATCGATGGCGTCGAACAGGCCGCGTGGTGCCTTGGATGCAGGCGTGGGCACGGTCGCCGGAGTCGAATCCACTGCCTCCGCGGCCGTCGCTTGCACCTCGTTCGCAACGTCGGTGGAGGCCGACGCCGGTTCGGACCTGACAGCTTCCGCCGGCTGGACCGCCACGGGTGCGTCCACCACGGGCTCAGCGTGCGGGACGGAATCCGCATCCACTGCGGCCCCCATCTTCGGAGTGGTTTCCGCCACTGCTGCAGGCATCGTCGCGGCGGCGGCTACCTCGGCCGGGCCAGAATCGACCTGGGCGATGTCCATCGATCCGGCTTGGGCCTGCCTTGTTTCGACCTGGCCGGAATCGCCGTGCTCTGTCGGAGCGTTGTCCGGTCGCGTGGACGGCTCCCGTGCCGGCGGCGACGAAGTCTCCGCGGATACGGCTGCAGGTGCAGCTGCAACTCCAGCCGTGGTTGCGGCAATCGCGGCGGCAGCGGGGGTAGCGGGGGCAGGGCGCGCAGGCGCTGCCTCGTCGGTGAAGTCGAACTCGGGCTGCGAGCTGCGTGCGACCGGCAGTTCGGCGGCATCTTCGGCCGTCTCGCCGTCCACCGACGACGTGCTTTCGGCGGCGCTGCCTTCACCGTTGCCACGGCGACGGCGACGGCCGCCGCGACGACCGCGACGGCGCTTCTGCGTGCCGTCGCCGGCATCCTCGTCCGCGTTGGCGGCGAAGCCGCCGGCCCCGGTGGTCGCAGGCCCGGTCTGGTCCGTCCCGTCGGCCGCAGTCGCCCCGGGGTCGAGCTGGCGGGCGTCATCGGCCTGCACCGTCCTGTCGGATCCGGCGTCCTGCGTGGCGACTGTGGTCATAGCGGCCGCAGTGGTGGCGGTGGCGGCGATGGCTGCCTCAGCGGTCTTCTTCTCGGCCACGTCCTGGGTGCCGGTTTGGCCGTTGCCTGCGGACGCCTGTGACTGCTCGCCGCGGCGCTGGCGGCCCTGCGGGCTGCGCTCACCCTCGGCCCGTTCGGCGCGCTTTTCACGCACGGGCTTCTCGCGCGGCGCCTTCTGCGCCACGGCCTCGCCGTTCTGGCCGGTGGGCTTGGCTTGCCTGCCGGCGCCCTGACCCTGGCCTTGCTCGCCGCCGCCGCCGCCGCGACGACCGTCGCGACGACCGCCGTTCCTGCCGCCGCGGCCGTCGCGCTCCTGACGCGGGCCACGCTCACTGCGCTCGCCACGGCGCTGGCTGCCGGAGGACGTCTCCGCGGCCGGCTTCTTCGGGGTGCTCGCGTCCGGCTGGCCCGCGAACAGACCCTTCAGCCAGCCGACGATGCCGCCGCTGGCCGCGACCGGCACAGCGACGGGTGCCGGAGCAGGCGCAGCTGCCGGCGCCGGCTCGGGGCGCGGCTCACGCATGGGCGCCGGGCGCGCGTGCTGGACCTTGGTGACCGCGGCTGCGGGCACGTTGAGGTTGGCCTTGGTCAGCGCGATGGTCGCCACCTTGCGCGGGGTGCCGCGGCGGTAGCTCGGCTTCGAAGACTCCTCGTCGAGCTCGTTCGTGCGCAGGCGGGTGACCTCGTAATGCGGCGTGTGCAACTGCTCGTCGGAGACGATCACGATCGGTGCGTCGTGGCGCGCCTCGATCTCGGCCAGCGCGCGGCGCTTCTCGTTGAGCAGGTAGTTGGCGATCTCCACCGGGGCCTGCACCAGCACCTGTCCGGTGCTGTCCTTCATCGCGTGCTCTTCGGCCAGCCGGATGATGGCCAGCGCCAGGGACTCGACGCTGCGCATGCGGCCGTGGCCCTCGCAGCGCGGGCAGACGATCTGCGTGGACTCGCCGAGGCTGGCGCGCAGCCGCTGGCGGCTCATCTCCAGCAGGCCGAAACGCGAGATGCGGCCCAGCTGCACGCGCGCGCGGTCGTACTTGAGCGCGCCCTGCAGGCGGTTTTCCACTTCGCGCTGGTGCTTGTTGGACGACATGTCGATGAAGTCGATCACCACCAGGCCGCCGAGGTCGCGCAGGCGCAGCTGGCGGGCCACTTCATCGGCCGCCTCGAGGTTGGTGTGGAACGCGGTCTCCTCGATGTCGCCGCCCTTGGTGGCGCGCGCCGAGTTGACGTCGACCGCGGTCAGGGCCTCGGTCTGGTCGATCACCAGCGCGCCGCCCGAAGGCAGGCGGATGGTGCGCTCGTAGGCGTTCTCGATCTGCGACTCGATCTGGAAGCGGTTGAACAGCGGGACGTCGTCGGTGTAGTGCTTGAGCTTGCGCAGGTTGTGCGGCATCACCTGCTCGACGAACTCCTTGGCCTCCTCGTACATCTCCGGGGTGTCGACAAGGATCTCGCCGACGTCGGCGCGCATGTAGTCGCGCAGGGCGCGGATGATCAGCCGCGACTCCTGGTAGATCAGGAACGGCGCGGGCTTGCTCAGCGCGGCGCTGGCGACCGCCTTCCAGATCGACAGCAGGTAGTCCAGGTCCCACTGCAGCTCTTCGGCGTCGCGGCCGACGCCCGCGGTGCGGATGATCACGCCCATGTCGTCCGGGATCGCGAGCGCGTCCATGGCCTTCTTGAGCTCGGCGCGGTCGTCGCCCTCGATCCGGCGCGAGACGCCGCCCGCGGTCGGCGAGTTCGGCATCAGCACCATGTAGCGGCCGGCCAGTGAGATGAACGTGGTCAGGGCGGCGCCCTTGTTGCCGCGCTCGTCCTTGTCGACCTGGACCACCACTTCCTGGCCTTCGCGCAGGAGCTCCTTGATGCCGGCCTTGTTGTGGTCGACGCCGGAGGCGAAGTAGTCGCGTGAGATTTCCTTCAGCGGCAGGAAGCCGTGGCGCTCACCGCCGTACTCGACAAAGGCGGCCTCGAGCGAGGGCTCGATGCGGATGATCCGGCCCTTGTAGATGTTGGACTTCTTCTGCTCTTTCGAGGGTTGCTCGATGTCGATGTCGTACAGGTTCTGGCCATCGACGATTGCGACGCGCAGTTCTTCTGCCTGCGTCGCGTTGATCAGCATGCGCTTCATTGTTGCGTTCCTCGCGCGCTCTCGCACGCGGAACGCCGGGGCGTTTCGCCTGGATGTGGCCTGCCGCCGGCGCGCGAGCGCCTGGCGACCCTGGTTGCTTCCAGCGCTGCACACCACGGCGGGCCGCGGGAGCGCTTGTTTCCATATCGCACAGTTTCGGGCCGGCGGCCGCGCAGGAATCCTTGGGGGAAGGCCTGCGCGCCGCACGGGACATGTTCAGCGCCGGTGCCGTGGCACCGGGCGATCACAGGACCTGCCGCCCAACCGCTAACATGTCTACCCCGAGGGCAGTGGCCGCGCGCTGGAGGGACTCGCGGAAGACCGGCTTTTGGCCGGGGAACTTCCAGCGAAATCAGGGCCTTATCTCGCTCGGCGAGTGTAGCAGAAAAGAATTCAGCCAGGACGCTCCAAAACGGCGTCCGTCCACAGCCCCCAGACAGCCCCCAGGAAGCACCCGATGACCGATCCAGGCAGGACCCCAGCGACCGGCGGCGTACGCCTTGTCCGCATTTCCGACGACCGCGACGGGCAGCGCCTGGACAACTTCCTGCTGGGCTACCTGAAGGGGGCGCCGCGCTCGCTGGTCTACAAGATCGTGCGCAGCGGACAGGTCCGCGTGAACGGGGGCCGGGTCCGCGCCGACCGTCGTCTGGAAGGGGGCGACGAGGTCCGGATCCCGCCGGTGCGGACCGAGGATCCGGCGGAAAAGGGCAGCCCCGCGCCCGGTCTGCTCGAGGCGATGGCCGCGAGCATCGTGTTCGAGGACGCCCGCCTGCTCGCGATCAACAAGCCTTCGGGCGTCGCCAGCCACGGCGGCAGCGGGATCAGCTTCGGCGTCATCGAGACCCTGCGCGCCCTGCGTCCGAACCAGGAGCTGGAGCTTGTCCACAGGCTCGACCGGGACACCTCGGGCCTGATGGTGGTGGCCAAGAAGCGCTCGGCCCTGACCGAGCTCCAGGCGCTGATGCGCGAGGACGCGGGCGCCGGACTGCGCAAGCGCTACCTCGCGCTGCTGCTGGGCCGGATGCCCGACGGCGTCATGAGCGTCGATGCGCCGCTGCACGTGGGCCTGCGCCAGGGCGGCGAGCGCCACGTGCAGGTGGATCCCGCGGGCAAGCCCTCGCTCAGCCATTTCCGCGTGCTCGAGCGCCGCGGTGGGCAGTCGTACTGCGAGATCAGGATCGAGACCGGGCGGACCCACCAGATCCGCGTCCACGCCCGGCACATCGGCCACGCCGTGGCCGGCGACGACAAGTACGGCGACGCGGAGGCCAACCGCCGGCTGCGCGACAAGATCGGGCTGCGCCGGCTGTTCCTGCACGCGACATCGCTGGAATTCGCGCTCGATGCCGGGCGCGCGCCCTACGTACTCAACGCGCCGCTGGCGCCGGAGCTGGCCGAGGCCCTGGACCGGCTGGCCTGACTCAGGCCGCCAGTTCGTCCGTGCGCGCGGCGCAGATGAAGTCGTTTTCGCTCAGGCCGCCGACGTCATGGGTGGACCAGCGCACTTCGCAGCGGTCGTAGTGCACGCCGAGGTCGGGGTGGTGGTCCTCCCGGTTGGCCATGTGCGCCAGCGCGTTCACGAAGGACATCGTGTGGCGGTAGTCGGGGAAGCGGAAGGTGCGTACCAGCGCCTTGCCTTCCTCGGCCAGGGTCCATTCGGGCACGTCGGGCAGGAGTTCGCGGACGCGGGCGTCGGCCAGGCGGTGCTCGGAACCGCGGCGCGGCAGGCAGTGGGCGCGGGCGAGGGGGATGAGGTCGGACATGGTCGGCTCCTGCTGGATCGGCCCGGCTGCTGAACGCTGCGCGGCGCACGGCCGGCGACCGTTGCCGGCAAACCCGGGCGGGGCGGCTAGAATACCCCCATGATCCAGATCTCAGATTCCGCCCAGACCCATTTCCGCAAACTGGTCGAGCGCGAGGCCGTGCCCGGCATGGGCGTGCGCCTGGCCGCGATGCGACCCGGCACGCCGCAGGCCGACGTGCGCCTGGAGTTCGCTGCGCCCGATGAACTGCGCGGTGACGAATGGGCGCTCGACTGCGAGGGCTTCACGCTCTGGCTCGACGCCGAGAGCGTGCCCTTCCTGGAGGGCGCGGAGATCGACTACACCGCGCTCGCCACCGGCGGCCAGCTGCAGATCCGCGCGCCGCGGATCAAGGGCGTGCAGCCCGGCGACGAGGCCTCGCTGGTGGAGCGCGTGCGCTGGACGATCGAGCACGTGGTCAATCCGCAGCTCGCATCGCACGGCGGCCACGTGACAGTGAAGGAAGTGAGCGCCGAGGGCGTGGTGGTGCTGAGTTTCGGCGGCGGCTGCCACGGCTGCGGCATGGCCGACGTGACCCTGAAGCAGGGCATCGAGAAGACCCTGCTCGAACAGGTCCCCGGCGTGACCGCGGTGCGCGATGCCACCGATCACGACAGCGGCGCGGCGCCGTACATCCCGCGCGCGTCGGCCTGATCCCACGACGCGCTTCGACTGCGACGGATGTTCACCTCCGCCGAACTGATCGAAGCGCTGCGCCGCCGCATGCGGCGTTCACTGCGCCCACCGCCGCCGCCGGGTGAGTTCCCGCCGGGCTGGCGCGACTGGTTCGCGGCCATGGCCGCGCAGCCCGGGCGCGTGGCGGGGGCCGCCGCGGGCGATATCGTCGCGGTCGTCGCCGCGCGCGGGCCCGCGGTATCGTCGGATGTGGTCCAGGCATTGGGCCGCTGGCGCGCCTTCACTTCCCTGTGGCGCCAGGACTGGCAGCCCGCCAGCCGCGACGAGCGCTGGACGCGCATCGCGTCGATGTCGGCGACCTTGCTCCTGCACCTGCTGTTCGCGGTCATGCTGGCGTGGCTGATGTTCACCCGTTTCCATTTTCCCGGCGCCGTGGAGGATGCCCGCGACGGCGAGGAGCACGTGCTGCAGGTCGAATACATCGGCGAAGGCACGCCTGCCGATACCGGCGGTGGTGCGCCCGAGGCGCCGGTGGAGTCCCCGGACGCGCCGGCTCCCGCCGCTGCGCCGGCATCGACGGCCAGCGTCGCGCCGTCCGTGCCCGCGCCCGAAGCGGCGCAGGTGCCGGTAGATGCCCCGCCGGAAGCGGCGCCCGACGTTCTCCCACCGCCCCTGCCCGAGCGCGAGCTCACCATCGAGCTGCCGGAGCTCGCGCCGCCATCGGTGCCCGCGCGTCAGGAGCTCCAGGTCACCGAGGTGGACATTCCAGACAGCCGCTTCGTGGTGCCGCCGCCGCGTGACCTGGCGGTCGAAGTGCCGGAGGCCGTGGCACAGGACGTGAGCGTGCGTCGCCGCGACATCGACGTCGAGGCGACGACGCGGGTGCCGGTGCCGACCGTGCGCGTGCCGCGCGAAGTGGAGGCCTCGGTGCGCGACGCTGCGCCGCAGGGCGTGGCAGTGGTGGAACGTCGGATCGAACTTGCCGAGGTCGCCGACGTGGCGATCGAGCCTTCCCGCAGCCTGCCCGCCGCCGCGATCCGCCAGGTGCCGGTGGAGGCGCCCGCGGTGCGCACGCGCGAGGTGCCCATGCCTTCCGCACGGCCGGCGCCTGCGACAGCGGGGGCCGGGGACACGGCGCGCGGGCAGGCATCGTCAACCGACACGCGCACGGTCGCTGGCGAGGGCAGTGCGGCCGCCCCCGCCGCGACGCCCCCCGGCGGCCGCCCGGATGCCGGCAGTGGAACGCGCAGCACGGGCATCGCGCCCGGCGCGGGCCAACAGCCCGGCCAGCCGCCGGGTGCCATGCCCACCACGCGTGCCAGCGACGACTGGGGCGATTCCACGCGCCACGTGCCGGGGCGCCAGGCGGGCACGCCGGGTGCATCGGGCCTGTTCAACGCCGACGGCAGCCCTCGGCTGGCGGACAGCGGGCGTGTCGGCGGCGGGTTGCCGCCGGGCACCATCACCGAGGACTTCGAGAACATCGATCGCCACGGCACCTGGCTGAAGCGCCCGCCTTACGACTACGAGCCGACCGCGTTCGACCAGTTCTGGCTGCCCGGCGAAGACCTGCTCGAGGAATGGGTCAGGCGCAGCGTCACCGAGGTGCTGATCCCGATCCCGGGAACCACCAAGACGATCCGCTGCGTCACGGTGCTGCTCGCGCTCGGCGGCGGCTGCGGCATCGTCGATCCCAATCTGCAGGAACAGCCCGCGGGCGCGCGCAAGCCGCCGGACGTGCCGTTCAAGCGCGAACTGCAGGAAGACCAGGAGAGCCTGGGTCCGCCGCCGCCGGAATCCTGAGCCTGGACGTCACGAAGCCCGCGCAGGGCGGGCTTCGTGGACGGCTGCTGCCTGGCGTGGGCCTCAGTTGATGCTGTGCACGCCGTGCAGGTCGCGGATCTGCGCCGGCTGCGACGCGAAATACGCGGCAAGGTCGGCGATCTGCTGGTCGTCGAGGTCGCGGGCCTGGCTGGACATCAGCGCGTGGTCGCGCTCGCCGCTGCGGTAGGCCTGCAGCGATTGCGCGAGGTAGTCGCGGTACTGGCCGCCGAGCTTCGGATAGGTCGGGTCGAGCGGGCTGTTGCCGTCGGCGCCGTGGCAGTCGATGCAGGACTGCCCGGTGGCGGCGCCCTTTTCGTTGGCCTTGAGCTCGCCGTCGGCGATGCGGCCTGTGGGCAGGGCGTTGGCGGTCTGGGCAAGCGCCGTGCCGGGTTCGGCGGGCGCGCCGCCGCAGGCCACCAGCAGGAGGCTGGCGCCGAGCGCTGCGGCGAGGCCGAGTGCGGAAGTCTTCATGGAGCGGCTCACTGCGTCAGGCCCGAGAGAAAGGCGGCGATGTCGGCGATGTCCTGGTCGGAGAAACCCTGTGCCTGGACTTCCATCGTGGGGTGCTTGCGCGTGCCCCGGCGGTACTCGGTGAGTGCATTGACCAGGTACTCGGTGGACTGCCCGCCGATCTTCGGCACGTGGTAGTGCGGATAGGCGTTCTTGTAACCCTCGATGCCATGACAGCCAACGCAGGTGTAGGTCAGCCCGCGGCCGCTGTCGGCATCGCCGACAGCGGTCTGCTGCGCGAGGGCGGCGGGTGCGTGCACGGCGAAGGCAAGGGCAAGGCAGGCGGCGATCGGCAACGGTCGCATCATGTCGGGTTCCGCGTCCTGTATCAGTGGGTAGGGATAGGCTGGTGCCGGCGACATCCCCCGTCGCAGGCCATCGCTGCAGTATAGCGACGCAGCGGAGTCCTGTTAAAGGTCGCGCGCCCGGCGCCAGCTGCCCGCAGGCGATTCCCCCTGCCGTTGGCAAGCATGACCTTCGGCGGATTCGACGCGGGTGCTGGTGATGTACCTTCCTACAACACCATTCTGGCTCCGCTCCCATGCATCCGATTCCCGCCGCTTCCCGACGTTCCTTCGCCGGTCCCGCCATCGCGGTCCTGGCCACCCTGGTCCTGCTTGCGGGATGCGGGAGCCGCGCCCAGGACGATGCCGGGAAGGAGGACGAGGCGCCGCCCGCGGTGACCGTCGAAGCCGTGGCCGCCGAGCCGCGCGCGATGGCTGCAAGCTACAGCGGCAGCGCTTCGCTGGAGGCGCGCGCCGAGGCACAGGTGGTTGCCAAGACCTCGGGCGTCGCGCTTGAAGTGCTGGTGGAGGAGGGCGACGTGGTGCGCGCCGGGCAGGCGCTGGTGCGCATCGATGCCGACCGCGCGCGGCTCAGTCTTGCCCAGGTCGATGCCCAGGTGAAGAAGCTCGAGGCCAACTTCCGCCGCGCCAGCGAACTGGTGAAGCAGCAGATGGTCAGCGTCGGCGACCACGACCAGCTGCGCTACGACCTCGAGAACGCCCGCGCCACCTGGCGCCTGGCGCAGCTGGAGCTGTCCTATGCCAACGTGACCGCGCCGATCTCCGGCGTCGTCGCGTCGCGTTCGATCAAGCCCGGCAACTTCGTGCAGATCAACACGCCGATCATCCGCATCGTGGACAACTCGCGGCTGGAGGCCACGCTCAACGTGCCCGAGCGCGACCTCACCACGCTGCGCGAGGGTCTGCCGGTCCGCATGCAGGTCGATGCGCTGTCGGGACGCCAGTTCGTGGGCGTGGTCGACCGCATCGCGCCGGTGGTCGATGCCGGCAGCGGCACCTTCCGCGTGGTCTGCGCCTTCGATCCGCACGACGGCGCGCTGCAGCCGGGCATGTTCGCGCGCATCGGCATCGACTACGACAACCGCGCCGCGGCATTGGCGATCCCGCGCGGCGCGCTGCTCGAGGATGATGGCGAGCCGGCGGTGTTCGTGGTCCGCGACGGCAAGGCCGTGCGCACCACGATCGCCACCGGCTACGTCGACGGCGGCTTCATCGAGGTCCGCGACGGGCTGGTGGAAGGCGACCGCGTGGTGACCGCGGGCAAGATCGCGCTGCGCGACGGCAGCACGGTGCAGGTGATCGGCGACGAACCCGTCGAGGTCGCCGACGCCGCGGCGGGCGACGACAAGACCGACGGGAAGCAGTAATGAGCGACCAGGGGAGGGAACACGACGGCGTGGACGGCACGCTGCGCGCCGATGGGCTGGTCGGGTTTTCCGTGCGCCGCCGGGTGACGGTGGCGATGGTGACGGTGAGCCTGCTGCTGTTCGGCCTGATCGCGCTGGGCAACCTCAAGGTCAACCTGCTGCCCGACATCAGCTATCCGACGCTGACGGTGCGCACCGAGTACACCGGCGCCGCGCCGCAGGAAATCGAGACCCTGGTCAGCGAACCCGTCGAGGAGGCCCTCGGCGTGGTCAAGGGCGTGCGCAAGCTGCGCTCGGTCTCGCGCACGGGCCAGAGCGACGTGGTGCTCGAGTTCGCCTGGGGCACGGACATGGACCAGGCCAGCCTGGAGGTGCGCGACAAGCTCGACACCCTGGCGCTGCCGCTGGAAGTCGAGCCGCCGGTGCTGCTGCGCTTCAATCCGTCCACCGAGCCGATCCTGCGCCTGGCGCTGAGCGCCGACGACGGCGAGGGCGACGCCATCCGCCAGCTCACCCTGCTGCGTCGCTACGCCGACGACGATCTGAAGAAGAAGATCGAGCCGGTCTCGGGCGTGGCCGCGGTCAAGGTCGGTGGCGGCCTCGAGGACGAGATCCAGGTCGAACTCGACCTGCAGGCGCTGGCGCGCATCGGCCTGTCGGTCGACGCGGTGGTGCAGCGCCTGCGCGAGGAAAACATCAACCTGTCGGGCGGGCGACTGGAACAGGGCACGCAGCGCTACCTGGTGCGCACCGTCAACCAGTTCGCGAGCGTCGACGAGATCCGCGGCATGCTGGTGGCGACGCAGTCGGCCGGTTCCGGCGGCGGTGGCGCCGACGAGGTCGCGCGCATCGCGGCCGCGTCCGGTGACGCCTCGGTGCTGGCCGCGGCGATGTCGGCGCAGAGCTCCGCGGCGGCCTCCAACCGCGCGGTGGCCGACGGGCGCGCCGTGCGCCTGGGCGACGTGGCCGAGGTCCGCCAGGGCTACAAGGAGCGCGAGGCGATCATCCGTCTCGACGGCCGCGAGGCCGTGGAACTTGCAATCTACAAGGAGGGCGATGCCAATACCGTCGCCACGGCCGCGGCGGTCGAGGAGCGGCTGCAGCGCATCCGCAAGGAACTGCCGGAGGCCGTGCGCCTCGACGTGGTCGACGACCAGGCGCGCTTCATCCGCGCGGCGATCTCGGGCGTGCGCAACGACGCCATCCTCGGCGGCACGCTCGCGATCCTCATCATCTTCCTGTTCCTGCGCAACGGCTGGAGCACCTTCGTGATCGGCGTTTCGCTGCCGGTCTCGATCATCACCACCTTCTTCTTCATGGGCCAGATGGGGCTCGGCCTCAACGTCATGTCGCTGGGCGGCCTGGCGCTGGCCACCGGGCTGGTGGTGGACGATTCCATCGTGGTGCTGGAGAGCATCGCCAAGGCGCGCGAGCGCGGGCTGGGCATCCTCGACGCGGCGATCGCGGGCACGCGCGAAGTGAGCATGGCGGTGGTCGCCTCCACGCTGACGATCATCGCGGTGTTCCTGCCGCTGGTGTTCGTGGAAGGTATTGCCGGGCAGCTGTTCCGCGACCAGGCGCTGACCATCGCGCTCGCGGTGGGCATCTCGCTGGCGGTGGCCTTGACCCTGATCCCGATGCTGAGCGCGCTGAAGTCGCAGGCGCCGATGGCGTTCCCCGAAGAAGCGCCGCATCCGGAATGGCGCCCGACCTCGCGTTGGCAGCGTCCGTTCGCGTTCGTGGCCCGCTGGGTGGGCAAGGCCTTCCGCGCCGTGGTCTTCTCCGTCGCATGGGTGGCCATCCGCGCGGGACGCTTGCTCACGGCGGTCGTGGGGCGTCCCATGGGTGCGGCGAGCCGCCTGGCCATGGCGCCCTACGACCGTGCCGAGCGCGGCTATATGCGCCTGCTGCCGGGCGCGCTGGCGCGACCGGGCCTGGTGCTGGGCGTCGCCGCGGTCGCCTTCGCGGCGAGCATGGCCATCGTGCCGACGCTGGGTACCGACCTGATCCCGCAGCTCGCGCAGGACCGCTTCGAGATGACGATGCGGCTGCCACCCGGCACGCCACTGCGCGAGACCGATGCGCTGATGCGCCGCGTGCAGCAGGCGCATGCGGCCGACGAAGGTACCTCGGTGCTGTTCGGCGTCAGCGGCACCGGCACCCGCCTGGACGCCAATCCCACCGACAGCGGCGAGAACATCGGCCGCCTGTCGATCGTGATGGAGGGCGGTGGCAGCGCCGAGGTCGAGGCACGGCTGACCGAAGGGCTGCGCGACACCATGCAGGGCGAGCCGGGCGTGCAGGTCGACTTCAGCCGTCCGGCGCTCTTCAGTTTCTCCAGCCCGCTGGAGATCGAACTCCGTGGCCATGACCTGGACCAGCTCGCGAATGCCGGCAACCGCCTGGCCGCGCTGCTGCGCGACAGCCTGCACTACGCCGACGTGAAATCGACGGTGGAGCAGGGTGCGCCCGAGATCCGCATCGTCTTCGACCAGGAGCGCGCCGGAGCCATGGGCCTGACCACGCGCGAGGTGGCCGATGCGGTGGTCAACTCGGTGCGTGGCGAAGTGGCCACGCGCTACGACTTCCGCGACCGCAAGATCGATGTGCTGGTGCGCGCCCGTGAGTCCGAGCGTGACTCGGTGCGTGCGATCCGCGACCTGATCGTGAACCCGGGCTCGGCGCGGCCGGTGCGCCTGTCCGCGGTCGCCGAGGTGGTCGCCACCACCGGCCCGAGCGAGATCCATCGCGCGGACCTGGGGCGGGTGGCGGTGGTGTCGGCGAACCTGCGCGACATCGATCTGGGTACCGCGGTGGAAGAGGTGCGTGCGCTGGTGGCCACCAACTCCCTGGGTGCCGGCATCGGCATGCACATCGGCGGCCAGGGCGAGGAGCTGGCGGAGTCGCTGTCATCGCTGCTGTTCGCCTTTGCACTGGCGATCTTCATGGTCTACCTGGTGATGGCCTCGCAGTTCGAGTCGCTGCTGCATCCCTTCGTGATCCTGTTCACCATCCCGCTGGCGATGGTGGGCGCGGTGCTGGCGCTGCTCGCGACCGGCAACACGATCTCGGTGGTGGTGTTCATCGGCCTGATCCTGATGGTCGGGCTGGTGGTGAAGAACGCGATCATCCTGATCGACAAGATCAACCAGCTGCGCGAGGCCGGCCTGGCCAAGCGCGAGGCGCTGGTCGAAGGCGCGCGTTCGCGCCTGCGGCCGATCGTGATGACCACGCTGTCGACGCTGTTCGGCTTCATGCCGCTGGCGCTGGCCTTCGGCGAGGGCGCCGAGGTGCGGTCGCCGATGGCGATCACGGTGATCGGCGGCCTGCTGGTGTCGACCCTGCTCACCCTGCTGGTGATTCCGGTGGTCTACGACCTGCTCGACCGCCGCGGTGACGCGTACTACCTGGAGCGCGGGCGTCGCGCGCGCATCGCCGCGGGCGAAGACGACGAGGCCGAGGGCCTGCCGGCATGAGCGTCGCCGAGTTCAGCCTGCGGCGGCCGGTCACCACGGTGATGCTGTTCATATCGCTGGTGGTGATCGGGCTGATCGCGGCCTTCCGACTTCCGTTGGAGGCGCTGCCCGACGTTTCGGCGCCGTTCCTGTTCGTGCAGCTGCCGTACGAGGGTTCGAGCCCCGAGGAAGTCGAGCGGAACCTGCTGCGTCCGGCCGAGGAGGCGCTGGCCACGATGACCGGCATCAAGCGCATGCGCGGCAACGCGAGCGCGAACGGCGCCGGCGTGTTCCTCGAGTTCCGCGACTGGGAGCGCGACATCGCGATCACCGCCTCGGAGGCGCGGGAGCGCCTGGATGCGATCCGCGACGAGCTGCCCGACGACTTCCGCCGCTACTTCGTCTTCAAATGGTCCAGCGGCGACCAGGCGATCCTGCGCGTGCGCCTGGCCGGCGACGTCGACCTGTCCTCGTCCTACGACATGCTCGACCGCCTGCTCAAGCGCAGGCTCGAACGGATCCCGGGCGTGGCCCGGGTGGAGATCAACGGCGCGCCGGCCAGCGAGGTCGAGATCGCGATCGACCCCGATCGGCTCAACGCCCACGGCGTCGCCCTGAACACGCTGGCCGAGCGCCTGCGCACCGTGAACTTCTCGGTGTCGGCGGGGATGATCGAGGATGGCGGCATGCGCCTGCGCGTGCAGCCGCAGGGCGAGATCAGCACGCTCGACCAGCTGCGCGAGCTCGTCATCGACCCCAGCGGACTGCGCCTGGGGGACATCGCCGAGGTGCACCTGAAGCCCGAGCGCATGGACTACGCGCGCCGCCTGGACGGCCGCAAGGCGGTGGGCCTGGAGGTCTTCAAGGAGCGCGATGCGAACCTGGTCGAGGTCTCGCGTTCGGCGCTGGCGGAAATGCGCGCCGCCTCCAGCGAACCAGGCCTGGAGGGCATCGATTTCAAGGTCATGCAGGACATGGGCGAGCAGGTGACCAGCTCGCTGCTCGAACTGGCCGAAGCCGGCGGCATCGGCCTGCTGCTCTCGATCGCGGTGCTGTTCTTCTTCCTGCGGCACTGGCCGTCGACGCTGATGGTGACGCTGGCGATCCCGATCTGCTTCGTGATGACGCTGGGTTTCATGTACTTCTTCGGCGTCACCCTGAACGTGCTGAGCCTGATGGGCCTGCTGCTGGCGGTCGGCATGCTGGTGGACAACGCCGTGGTGGTGGTGGAGAGCATCTACCAGGAGCGCGAGCGCGACCCGGGCAATCCGGTGCGGGCCTCGCTTACCGGCACGCGCCACGTCGCCATCGCGCTGTCCGCGGGCACGCTGTGCCACTGCATCGTGTTCCTGCCCAACCTGTTGGGCGAGGTCAACGACATCAGCATCTTCATGGCCCAGATCGCGATCACGATCTCGGTCTCGCTGCTGGCCTCGTGGCTGGTGGCGGTGAGCCTGATCCCGATGCTGTCGGCGCGCATGCGCACGCCGCCGGCCGTGGCCGAGAGGGGCGGCATGATCCGGCGCATGCAGGAACGCTATGCCCGCCTGCTGCGCTGGAGCCTGGCGCACCGCGGCTGGAGCGTGTTCGGGATCGCCTTGGTGGTGCTGGTGAGCATGGTGCCGGCGACGCAGACCACCTTCGATATGTTCGGCGGCGGCGAGCAGGGCGAAATCCAGCTGTACTACAAATGGAATGGCGGCTACACGCTGCCGCAGATGTCCGACGAAGTGCGGCGCGTGGAGGCGTTCCTGGAGGAGAACCGGAAGGAGTTCCGCATCACGCAGATCTATTCGTACTTCAGCGAAGGCAACAACGCCGGAACGATGATCACTTTCGAAGACGGGATTGCCGACGTCAAGCCGCTCTCGGAGGCGATCAGCAAGGCGCTTCCGAAGTCGGCGCGCGCCGAGATTGGCGTGTCCTCCGCTGGCGGGCAGGGTGGCGGTGGCGGCGGCCTGGGCCAGAACGTCAGCGTGCAGCTGGTGGGCGACAGCGCCGCGGTGCTGCGCGAACTGGCCGAGGACGTGGTGCCGATGCTGGAGGCGCGGCCGGAACTCCGTGACGTCCGCGTGGACGACGGCAACCGCACCGACGAGCTCGCCGTGCGGGTCGACCGGGAACGCGCGGCGGCGTTCGGCTTCAGCGCGGAGCAGGTGTCGTCGTTCGTGTCGATGGCGTTGCGCGGCACCCAGCTGCGCGAATACCGCCGCGGCGACAGCGAAGTTCCGGTCTGGGTCCGCTTCAGCGGTGCCCAGCAGTACGGCCCCGCCGACATCGCCGGCTTCATGGTCCGCTCGCCGGACGGACGCCAGGTGCCGCTGTCGGCCATGGTGGAGATGGGAGTGTCGCCGTCGGCGACCGAGATCTCGCGCCACGACCGCCAGACCGCGCTCGGCATCCAGGCCAACCTCGAGGGCGAGGCGACCATGGAAGCGGCGCGCAAGGCGATGGAAGAGGTGCTGGGTGCGGTGTCGCTGCCGGCCGGCTACGGCCACAGCTTCTCCGGCAGCGGCTTCGAGGAAGGCCAGCAGGCGATGAAGCAGATGCTGTTCAACTTCGTGCTGGCGCTGGTGATGATCTACGTGGTGATGGCGGCGGTGTTCGAGTCGCTGCTGTTCCCCTCGGCGATCATGAGCTGCGTGCTGTTCTCGATCCTGGGCGTGTTCTGGCTGTTCTGGCTCACCGGCACCTCGTTCACGATCATGGCCTTCATCGGCATCCTGGTGCTGATGGGCGTGGTGGTGAACAACGGCATCGTGATGATCGAGCACATCAACAACCTGCGCCGGCGCGGGCTGTCGCGCACCGATGCGCTGGTCGAGGGCAGCCGCGAACGCTTGCGCCCGATCCTGATGACGATGGGCACGGCGATCCTGGCGATGGTGCCGATCTCGCTCAGCGAAACGGTGGTCCTGGGCGGCCTGGCGTACTCGCCGATGGCGCGCGCGGTGGCCGGTGGCCTGGCGTTCTCGACGGTGGTCAGCCTGCTGTTCCTGCCGACGATCTACGCGATCCTGGACGATCTCGCCGGCGGCACGTCGCGGCTGCTGCGCAGGGCGCGGAGGCGGCGGGACGAGGTGGTGGCCGCGGCGGCGTGACCGCGGTGATTGCCGTGCGTAGTGGTGTCCCCGCAGGTTCATTCACAGCTACAGCTGCGACCCGCCCCTGCGCAGCTCAGCCGAACAGCTTGCCCAGCATCCTGAGCCCACCCGTCCAGACGCCGATGGCGGTCCCCAGGCTGGTGAGGAAGAAGTTCAGCAGCACCCGCGCCACGCGGTTGCGCCACCAGCCGCGCGCGGTGTTGACGTCCTCGCGCAGGGCCATGAAGTCGTCGTAGGTCGGCTTGCGCAGCGCGGCCTCGACCACGGCGCTCACCGTGCCCGAGGCCAGTGCCGGGTGCAGCGGCGTGAACGGCGAGGCGACGAAGGCGGACAGGATGCTCAGCGGATGGCCGCCGGCGATCGCGCAGCCCAGCGCGCCGAGGCCGCCGGTGACCAGCACCCACTGCAGCATCAGGTCGGCACCGACGTCGAAGCCGCCGCGCCAGAAGCCCCATGCGAAGCCGCCGACCACCACCGTGCCGATGATGATCTCCATCCACGGTACGCGCGATTTCGGCTTCACGCGCTCCAGTGACTCGCGCACCTCGGCCGGCGGCGCATTGTCATCGCGCAGGTGCGCGGCCAGGCCCTTGAGGTGGCCGGCGCCGACCACCGCCAGCACGCTGCGCGCACCCGCCGGCGTTTCGCGCAGGCGGGCGGCCATGTAACGGTCGCGCTCGGTGATGATCGCCTCGTAGAGTTCCGGCGTCTGGCCGGCGAACTCGGTGAAACTCGATTCCAGCACGTCGCCCTGCTTGAGCCGCTCGATCTCGTCCTCGCCGACCTCGTCGCTCGACAGCAGGCCCATCAGCAGGCTGGCGCTGATCCTGGCGCGGCCCCACCAGCCCAGTCGCTGCATGGCGCGTTTGAAGGTGAGGCCGACGTCGCGGTCGATGAGCTGCAGCGACAGGCCCTGCGCGGTGGCATCGGCGGCCGCGGCCTTCAGCTCCGCGCCGGGCTCGACGCCCATCTGCTCGGCCAGACGGCGCTGGTAGGCGGCGAGCGCCAGGTTGGCGGCGAACAGCGGCGTCTTTCCTTCGCGCAGCACCTTGACCAGGTCCAGGCGGCCAAGCGCCGCGGGGTCGGTCATCGCTGACAGGCGCTGCTCGTCGAGTTCGACCGCGATGGTGTCGTAGTCGCCGGTGGCGATCGCCGCGCGCACCGCGTCCACGCTGGCGCGCGAGACGTGGGCGGTGCCGAGGAGTGTGTAGCGCACGCCATCGCGTTCGACGATGGCGTGCGGCTGGGTGCCGAGGTCGAAGCCGGCAGCCGCCGGTCCGGCGAGGTCGGGCCCTGCGGCAGGTGGGGCGTGAATCTCAATCTCGGTCATGGACATCCAGGGTCGGGCGCGACAGCGCGCTCAGTCGCGGTAGCGGCGCAGCAGGTCGCCATAGGCGTCGATGCGGCGGTCGCGGAGGAAAGGCCAGATGCGGCGCACGTGCTCGCTGCGGCCGAGGTCGACTTCGCAGGTGAGGATCGTGGCGTCGCCGCCGGCTTCGGCGATGAACTCGCCCTGCGGCCCCAGCACGTGGCTGTTGCCCCAGAAGTCGATGCCCGAGGCGCCGACCGGCGAGGCTTCGTGGCCGACGCGGTTGCAGGACAGCACCGGCAGCCCGTTGGCCACGGCGTGGCCGCGGTGGCTCAGGATCCAGGCGTCGCGCTGGCGCTGCTTCTCGTCCAGGTCGTCGTCGGGATCCCAACCGATGGCGGTCGGGTAGAGCAGCAGTTCGGCGCCGGCGAGCGCCATCAGGCGCGCGGCCTCCGGGTACCACTGGTCCCAGCACACCAGCACGCCAAGGCGGCCGACCGAGGTGTCGATCGGCTCGAAGCCGAGGTCGCCGGGGGTGAAGTAGAACTTCTCGTAGAAGCCCGGGTCGTCCGGGATGTGCATCTTGCGGTACCTGCCGGCGGTGGAGCCGTCGGCATCGAAGACCACCGCGGTGTTGTGGTACAGGCCGGTGGCGCGCTTCTCGAACAGCGAGCTGACCAGCACCACGCCATGCTGCTTCGCCAGCGCCGACAGGCGCTCGGTGCTCGGACCGGGGATGGTTTCGGCGAGGTCGAACTCGTCGACGCTTTCGTGCTGGCAGAAATAGGGCCCGTTGTGCAGCTCCTGCAGCAGCACCAGCTTCGCGCCCTGGCGCGCGGCCTCGGCGACGCGGCGCTCGATGAGCTCGAGGTTTTCAGCGGCGCCGCCGTGGTTGCGCTCCTGGATGAGCGCGACGGGAAGCGTGTTGGTGTTCATGGCAGGACCCTGTGGCAGTGATGCACGCGAGCCGGACATTGTAGGCCGGCCGTGCTGTCCCTCAGATGAGTCCTGCCGGCAGCTGCATCGAGATGCAATGCAGGCTGCCGTTCTGCCAGATCAACGACCGGCACGGCACCTGCACCACCTCGCGGCCGGGGTGGGCCTCGGCCAGCACGTCGGCGGCGGCGTCATCGGCCGGGTCGTCGTAGGCGGGCATCAGCACGGCGCCGTTGATCACCAGATAGTTGGCATAGCTCGCGGCGAGCCGGCGGCCCCCGTCGAGCACGGGCTTCGGCCACGGCAGCGGGAACAGCCGGTAGGGATGGCCGTCGGGCGTGCACAGGGCGGTGATCTCGTCGGCCATCGCGCCGAGCTCGGCGTGGTGTGGATCGGCCGGGTCGTCGCAGGCCTGGAAGACGATGGCATCGCCCGGGGCGAAGCGGGCGAGGGTGTCGACATGGGCATCCGTGTCATCGCCCTGCAGGTAGCCGTGGTCGAGCCAGAGCACGCGGTCCTGGCGCAGCCAGTCACGCAGGCGCTGATCGAGCTCCTCGCGACTGGCCTGCGGGTGGCGCTCGTGCAGGCAGCGCCAGGTGGTCAGCAGGCTGCCCTGGCCATCGGTCTCGATGGCACCACCTTCCAAAGCAAAATCAATGGATTGCAGCACACTCTTCGAGAAGATTCCTGCTTCCTGCAGGCGTTGCACCAGGCGGTCGTCCTCGCCGGCCTCGAACTTGCCGCCCCAGCCGGTGAACCGGAAATCGAGCAGCTCGAAGCCGTCGTCACCCACCAGCGTGATCGGCCCGGTGTCGCGCAGCCAGGTGTCGTTGTAGGGCAGGGTGATGAAGCCCACCCGCGCCATGTCGATGCGGTTGGAGGCCAGGCGCGCCCGTGCGTAGGCCTCGACGTCGTCGTCGGCCACGCAGATGAGCACGCGCTGGAAGCGCACGATCGCCGCCACATGGGCGATGTAGGTGTCCTCGACTTCGCCCAGGCGTTCGGCCCAGTCGGTGTCGGCATGCGGCCACGCCAGCAGGATCGCGGACTGGGGCTCCCACTCCGCGGGGAAACGCAGGGTCTTTTCGGTCATCGTCTCAGCGGATCGGAGGCTTGGGCCCGGTCTCGCCCGGCGTGGCCTGGTTGGCGACGGCGTCGATCACGCGGCTCTTCTCGAAGTACACGGTGAAGCCGGGGTACACCCAGCGGTTGATGGTCGGCCACTGGCTCTTCTGGCCGCCGCGCGGATCCAGGCGTTGGCTCGGGGCACCGAAACGGGCCTCGACGTCGGACATGCTCATGCCGCGGGTCGGCATCGGCGCGGCGGCCTGCTGCTGCACGCGGTCGATGAGCAGGGTGTCGGCGGACGCGCTGCTGGCGGTGGCGAGCAGGGCGGCGGTGGTCAGTGCAAGGAACAGGCGCATGGTCGATCTCCCCGTGGACGCTGCATCGGCTGCAGCCGCAGCGTTTTTAACAGATCGCGCGGGGTCGCAGCGCGGACGGAGCAGCGAACCGGGCGCGTCGTCACGCCGTGGCCGCTGCCCGAAACGCGGAAGGCCGCATCGCTGCGGCCTTCCGGACGTCCCTTGGCCGCCGCCGCGTGCATGGCACGCGGGACCGCCGCGGTGCGCGACTCAGCGCTGGCGCGCCTTGAAACGCGGGTTGGACTTGCAGATCACGAAGATCTTGCCACGGCGACGAACGACCTTGCAGTCGCGGTGACGGGCCTTCGCCGACTTCAGGGAGGACAGGACCTTCATGACGAACCTCGAAAAATGGTTGGGGCAAACAAGCCGGCAATTCTAGCGGGCCCGGGCGCCCCGGATCAAGTACTTGCAGGGCAATCGTCCGTCGGCCGGTCTAGAATGCCTGTCCCTCCCCGGAGTCCGCCATGACCGAAGCCGCCATTCCCGTCCTCACCATCGACGGCCCCTCGGGCTCGGGCAAGGGCACGATCAGCCGCGTGGTGGCCGGGCGCCTGGGCTGGCACTACCTCGACTCCGGTGCCCTGTATCGCGCGGTGGGGGTGGCCGCGGGCTGGGCCGACCTCGACCTCGACGACGCCGGTGCCCTGGTCCGCTGCGCCTTCGACACCGGGATCGGCTTTCGCGACGATGCCGCGGGTGAGCTGCGGGTGCTGGTCAACGGCCACGACGCCACCGACGAGCTGCGCACCGAGACCGCCGGCGCGGCGGCGTCCGCGATCGCCGCCATTCCCGAGGTGCGCTCCGCGCTCAAGGAGCGCCAGAGGGCCTTCCGCAAAGCCCCCGGCCTGGTCGCGGACGGCCGCGACATGGGCACGGTGATCTTCCCCGATGCCGCCTTCAAGGTCTTCCTCACCGCCAGCGCCGAGGAGCGCGCCGAAAGGCGCTATAAACAGTTGAAGGACAAGGGGGTTTCCGTTACATTGGATGGTCTGCTACGGGAGATTCTGGCCCGCGACGCGCGCGATGCCAGCCGCGCGGTGGCACCGCTGCGACCGGCCGAAGACGCCGTCCGCATCGACACCACCGGCCAGGGCATCGATAGCGTGGTCGAACGCGTCCTGGCCCTGGTGCCCGGCCGCACGGCCTGAAGCCCGCGGCAGATCGCCCCGCGCGACATCCGTCGTGCGGATTTTTCCTGTCCAACCAGCACTCACGGCAAGGCGCAATCCCGCGCACGCCGACAACGGGTGGACCGGCGACATGCGCTCCTCGGCGCTGCCCGGTCTGTTTCATCAACAGAGTAATTTCCAATGACCGAATCATTCGCAGAACTGTTCGAAGCCAGCCAGGCCAACCTGGCCAAGCTGAAGCCCGGCTCCATCGTCACCGGCACCGTGATCCAGGTGCGCACCGACGTGGTCGTCATCAACGCCGGCCTGAAGTCCGAAGGCATCGTGCCGATCGAACAGTTCCGTAACGACGACGGCGAGATCGACGTCGCCGAGGGCGACATCGTCAAGGTCGCGCTCGACTCCCTCGAGAACGGCTTCGGCGAGACCGTGCTGTCGCGCGAGAAGGCCAAGCGCGCCATGGTGTGGGACGAGCTCGAGGAAGCCCTCGAGAAGAACGAGACCGTCACCGGCAAGATCAGCGGCAAGGTCAAGGGCGGTTTCACCGTCGACATCAAGGACGTCCGCGCGTTCCTGCCCGGTTCGCTGGTCGATGTGCGCCCCGTGCGCGACCCGGTGTACCTGGAAGGCAAGGAACTCGAGTTCAAGCTCATCAAGCTCGACCGCAAGCGCAACAACGTGGTCGTCTCCCGCCGTGCGGTGGTCGAGAGCGAGCATTCGGAAGAGCGCGAGCAGCTGATGGAGAAGCTGGTCGAGGGCGCCGTGCTGAAGGGCGTGGTCAAGAACCTGACAGACTACGGCGCGTTCGTCGACCTCGGCGGCATCGACGGCCTGCTGCACATCACCGACATGGCCTGGAAGCGCGTGCGCCATCCGTCCGAAGTCGTTGAGGTGGGCGCAGAGCTGGATGTGCGCGTGCTCAAGTACGACAAGGAGCGCAACCGCGTCAGCCTGGGCCTGAAGCAGCTGGGCGAGGATCCGTGGGACAACATCGCCCGCCGTTACCCGTCCAACACCCGCGTGTTCGGCAAGGTCTCCAACGTCACCGATTACGGCGCGTTCGTCGAGATCGAGCCGGGCGTCGAGGGCCTGGTGCACGTGTCCGAGATGGACTGGACCAACAAGAACGTCAACCCGCAGAAGGTCGTGCAGGTCGGTGACGACATCGAGGTCATGGTGCTCGACGTCGACGAAGAGCGTCGCCGCATCTCGCTGGGCATCAAGCAGGTCACGTCCAACCCGTGGGAGACCTTCGCGGCCATCCACAAGAAGGGCGACAAGGTCGACGGCCAGATCAAGTCGATCACCGACTTCGGCATCTTCATCGGCCTGGACGGCGGCATCGACGGCCTGATCCACCTGTCCGACATGAGCTGGAACACCAGCGGCGAAGACGTGGCCCGCGAGCTGAAGAAGGGCGACACCCTCGAGGCCGTGGTGCTGGCGGTGGACCCGGAGCGCGAGCGCATCAGCCTGGGCGTCAAGCAGCTCGAGCAGGATCCGTTCGGCCAGTTCATGGCGGCGCACCCGCGCGGCACCAAGGTCACCGGCACCGTCAAGGAAGTCGATGCCAAGGGCGCGGTCGTCGAGATCGCCGACGGCGTGGAAGGCTACGTGGCCGCGCGCGACATCTCCGACGAGCGCATCGACGACGCCAGCCAGCACCTGAAGGTGGGCGACACGATCGAAGCCAAGTTCACGGGCATGGACCGCAAGGGCCGCACCCTGCAGCTGTCGATCCGCGCCAAGGACGAGGCCGAGGTGGCCGATACCCTGGCCGAGTACAACCGCGCGGCGGCCGAGGCCTCCAGCGGCACCACCAAGCTGGGCGCGCTGCTGCGCGAGCAGCTGGGCGGCAAGTCCGAGTAAGGACTCGCGGCATCCGGTGGCGGCCTGGCGCAAGCCAGGCCGCTCCGACTGTCCGGGACCATCAAGGGCACCATGACCAAGTCCGAGCTCATCGAAATCCTCGCCCAGCGCCAGGGGCACCTGAAGGCCGACGACGTCGACCTCGCGGTGAAAACGCTGCTGGAGATGATGGGTGGCGCGCTCGCCGATGGCGATCGCATCGAAGTCCGCGGTTTCGGCAGCTTTTCGCTGCACTACCGTCCACCCCGCACCGGGCGCAACCCGAAGACCGGCGAGGCGGTTGCCCTGCCGGGCAAGCACGTTCCCCATTTCAAGCCGGGCAAGGAACTGCGCGAACGCGTCAGCGACGTCATGCCGCTGCCCGTCGACGACTGAACGCTTCAGCTGACTGCGGGGCCCGGGCCGGCTAAGCTAGCCGCCCATGCGCCCCATCCGCATTCTCATCGCCATGCTGTGCCTCGTTGCCGGGGTCGCGGTGGGTGCACTCAATCCCCAGGTGGTCGAAGTCGATCTCGGCCTGGCCATCCTGCGGCCGACGCTTGGCCTCGCGTTGCTGGCGAGCCTCCTGCTCGGCGCCATCGCCGGCGGACTGGCGATCATGGCCTCGGTCCTGCTGCCGCTGCGCCAGCGCCGGCGCCTCGATGCCGCCCGCCCACGCGCCACGGACGCGAACTGACATGGCCTTCATCACCGAGTGGTTCTGGTTCTTCCTGCTGCTGCCGATCGCGGCGCTCAGCGGCTGGGTCATCGGTCGCCGCGGTGGCGAGCGCCACAGCGACAGCCAGGTCAGCAAGCTCTCGACCACTTACTTCCGTGGCCTGAACTACCTGCTCAACGAGCAGCCCGACAAGGCCATCGAACTGTTCCTGCACATCGCGGAACTCGACAAGGAAACCTTCGAGACCCAGGTCGCCCTCGGCCACCTGTTCCGGCGCCGCGGCGAGGTCGACCGCGCGATCCGCCTGCACCAGGGCCTGGTGCAGCGTCCCGACCTCAGCGACCAGCAGAAAGTGCAGGCGCTGCTGGCGCTGGGCGAGGACTACATGCGCTCGGGCCTGCTCGACCGTGCCGAAACCGTGTTCACCGAGCTGGCCGCCATCGACCAGCGCGCGCCGCAGGCGCTCAAGCACCTGATCGGCATCTACCAGGCCGAGCGCGACTGGCCCAAGGCGATCGAGAACGCCACCCGCTATGAGCAAGTGACCGGCGAGCCGATGGGCAAGCTGGTGGGCCAGTTCGAGTGCGAGCTGGCCGAACGCCTGCGCGCGGCCGGCGACCGAGAGGGCGCGCGCGCCGCGGTGGTGCGCGCCTATGCCGCAGACTCCGGCTCGGTGCGCGCCGGCATGCTCGAGGGCAGGCTTGAGCTGGACGCCGGCAACGATGCCGCAGCGATCCGTGCCTACGAACGCGCGGCGCGCCATGACCCCGACTTTCTTCCGGAGATCCTGCCGTCGCTGCGTTCGGCCTACGACCGCGTCGGCGACTCCCCAGGCGCGCGCGCCTTCCTGACCGAGATGAGCGAGCACTACCGCGGTGTCGCACCGGTGCTGGCGTTGACGCGCCTGGTCGAAGCGGAGGAGGGCGTGTCGGCGGCCCGGCGCTTCCTGGCACAGCAGCTCAAGGACCGTCCCTCGGTGCGCGGTGAGGCAGCGCTCATCGACCTCACCCTCGCCGAAGGCGGGAACGAGGCCGCGACCCTGCACGAACTGCGACACATCACCGACCAGCTGCTGGTGCGCAATCCCGCCTACCGCTGCAACCGCTGCGGCTTCGGCGCGCGCAGCCATCACTGGCAGTGCCCATCCTGCAAGGAGTGGGGCAGTATCAAACCGCTGCTGAACTACGCCGTGGTTTGAGTCTCGTGGCCGCCATCGACTGGATACGCGTGCTGCCCTGGCTGGCGGTGGTGGCGGCCATGGCGGCGACCGGGGCCTGGCTCGCCCGGCGGCACGCGCTTCGCCACGGGCTGCTCGACCAGCCGGGCGAGCGCCGCAGCCACGCGGTGCCAACGCCGCGCGGTGGCGGGATCGGGATCGCCGTGGCCTGGGCCATGGCCTGCATCGCCTCCGGCCTCGCTGGAGTCCTGCCGGGCCCCCTCGCACTGGCAGCGGTGTGTGGTGTCGTGCTGGTCGGGAGCGCGGGCTATGTCGACGATCACCGTCCGCTGTCGCCCTGGTGGCGCCTGGCCGCCCACGTGGCCGCCGGCGCCGCGCTGGCCGCGGGGTTGGTGGCTGCAGGTGCCGCGCCCTGGTTGGCCCCGTTGGCGTTGGTCGGCGCGCCCGTCATGGTCAATGTCTGGAACTTCATGGACGGGATCGACGGTCTGGCCACCACCCAGGCGGCGTTGGCCGCGCTGGCTTTCGCCCTGTTGGCGGCTTCGCCCCTGGCGGCACTGCCGGCCCTGGCGCTGGCGGCCGCGTGCCTGGGCTTCCTGCCGTTCAATTTCCCGCGCGCGCGGATCTTTCTTGGCGACGTGGGCAGCGGCGTGCTGGGCTTCGCGTTGACGGTGCTTGCCGCCCTGCTGGTGCTCGAGGGTGGGGCACTCGGCGGGCCGGGCCTGCTTCCGGTGCTCTTCCTTCCGGTCTCGGCCTTCCTCATTGACGCGGCCTTGACGCTGGGTGGGCGCATCGTCCGCCGCGAGCGCTGGTGGACGGCCCACGTCGGGCACGCTTACCAACGGCTGGCCGCCGGGATCGGGTCGCATGTGCCGGTGACGGCTGCCTATGGAGTCTGGACCCTGGCAGCCATCGCCTTGGCCTGTGCTGCCAATGGGCAGGGCCTAACGGCTAGAATGGCCGCCGCCGGAAGCTGCGGCGCCGTTGGAGCCTTGGCCTGGCGCATCATCACGAGCCACTGGCCCCTCCCAGACAGGAAGTGCCCGTAGATGATCAGCCTGAGTGACCGGATCCGGAACGGCCTGCCGCGCGCGGCCGTGATCGTGCACGATCTGTTCATGGTGTGGGCGGCGTGGGCCGGGCTCAACTATTTCCGGCACTCGCCCATGGAACCCGCAGTGGCCTCGGCGCCCCTGTCGCCGGAAATGCTGCTGATCCTGATCGTGCAGGGCCTGATTTTCTGGCAGGTCGGGCTGTATCGGGGCGTCTGGCGATTCGCCAGCATCCCCGACCTCGTCAATATCGTGAAGGCCAGCCTGTTCGGGCTGCTGGCCATCCTGCCGCTGCTGTTCTTCGTCTTCGACCGCGCCGGCCAGGTGCCGCGCACGGTGATGCTGGCCTATCCGGTCGTCCTGTCCGCGCTGCTGGGCATGCCGCGCCTGCTGTACCGCGCTTGGAAGGACCACGGCAACGAGCGTACCGACACGGCGGCGCTGCGCGTGCTGATCCTCGGCGCCGGGCAGGCGGGCGAAGCCCTGGTCCGCGACCTGCGTCGCGTCGGCGCCTACCAGCCGGTGGGCTTCCTGGACGATGCGGCGAAGCTGCGCGGCAGCTATCTCCAGGGCCTTCCGGTGCTTGGCCGTATCGAGGATGTCGGCACCATCGCACCGGAAACGGCGGCCAAGCTGCTGGTGATCGCCATGCCATCGCTGGATGCGACCGCGATGCGTCGCGTCGTGGCCGCCTGCGAGCGCACCGGCCTGCAGTTCCGCACGGTGCCCCGGATCAACGACCTGCTTGAAGGCCGGTCCTTGCCCGGCGAGCTGAAAGAGGTCGCGATCGAGGACCTGCTCGGTCGCAAGCCGGTCACGCCGGACTGGAAGGCCATCCGCGGTTGGCTCGGCGGGCGCAGCGTGCTGGTCACCGGCGCCGGCGGTTCGATCGGTGCCGAGCTCTGCCGCCAGTGCGCGCGGCATGGTGCACTCCAGATCACCCTGATCGAGGTCGACGAACTTGCCCTGGCGACGACCCAGAGCGAGTTGCGCCGCGATTTCCCGCAGATCGAGTGCCTGCCCGTCCTCGGCGACTGCGGCGACCCGGCGGTGATCCGCCATGCGTTGTCGCTGAGCCAGCCTGAGGCGGTGTTCCATGCCGCCGCTTACAAGCAGGTGCCCGTGCTCGAATCCCAGCTGCGCGAGGCGGTGCGCAACAACGTGCTTGCCACGGCCACCGTGGCCCGCGAGACGCAGGCCGCCGGCGTTGGCACCTTCGTGCTGATTTCCACCGACAAGGCCGTGGATCCCGTGAACGTGCTGGGCGCAACCAAGCGCCTTGCAGAGATGGTCTGCCAGGCGATGAGCGGAGTCGAGGGCACGCGCTTCGTCACCGTGCGCTTCGGCAACGTGCTCGACTCTGCGGGCAGCGTGGTGCCGCTGTTCCGTGCCCAGATCCGCCACGGTGGGCCGGTCACGGTCACCGATCCCGACGTCACCCGCTACTTCATGACGATCCCCGAGGCCTGCCAGCTGATCCTGCAGGCGGTCGCGATCGGTTCGCTGCAGGCGGTATATACCCTGGACATGGGCGATCCGGTGTTGATCCGGGTGCTAGCCGAGCAGATGATCACCCTGGCGGGCAAGCAGCCTGGCCGCGACATTGCCATCGTCTACACGGGTCTGCGCCCGGGTGAAAAGCTGCACGAAACCCTGTTCCATGCCGATGAGCGTTACAGGCCCACGGCGCATCCCAAGATCCTGCAGGCCGAGGCGCGCCGCGTGTCTGCGGAACGGATCGAATCAGCGATTGCCCGAATGCGTGTCGCGGTGACGGATTACGATCTCGAAACCTTGGGTCAAGTGCTGCGGGAATCGGTGCCGGAATTTGCACCTCTTGTCTTGGACGAGAACCCCGAGGCGGCCACAGTGGTCGCCTTCCCCGCGAGGAACGCACGCAGCACATGACCCGACGTATTCGCAAAGCGGTATTCCCCGTGGCGGGGCTCGGTACCCGCTTCCTTCCGGTCACCAAGACCGTGCCCAAGGAAATGCTGCCGATCGTTGATCGGCCGCTTATCCAGTACGCGGTCGATGAAGCCATCGAGGCCGGCTGTGACACCCTTGTGTTTGTCACCAACCGTTACAAGCACGCGGTGGCCGACTATTTTGACAAGGCCTACGAGCTGGAACACAAGCTCGAAGGCGCGGGCAAAGAAGCGCAGCTTGCACTGGTGCGCAATGTGTTGCCCAAAGGGGTGCGCGCGGTGTTCGTCACCCAGGCGGAAGCGCTGGGTCTTGGACATGCCGTGTTGTGCGCGAAGCCGGTGATTGGAGACGAGCCATTTGCGGTCATCCTGCCCGACGACCTGATCTGGAACCGGGGACCCGGTGCCCTGCGTCAGATGGCCGACGTTGCCGAAATGAGTGGTGCCAGCGTCATCGCCACCCAGGCGGTGCCGGCGGAACAGGTGTCCAGCTATGGAATCGTTGCCACCGAAGAATTTGCTGACCGCCGAGGCAGGATCACGGCCATCATCGAGAAGCCTCCGCTTGCTGAAGCCCCCAGCAATCTTGGTGTGGTCGGTCGCTACGTGCTGACGCCCAGAATTTTCGAGCTGCTTGAATCCACCCGACCCGGCGCCGGGGGGGAGATCCAGCTCACCGACGCCATCTCCGCGCTTCTGGCCGAGGAAAATGTGCTGGCCTACAACTTCCAGGGGACGCGATTCGATTGTGGAACTCACATCGGCCTGATCGAAGCTACCATCCGACATGCACTCGACCATGAGAAGCTGAGCGAAGCAGCCCAGAACTTCATGCGCAGCGCACTAACCGAACTTGGGGTAGTGGAGTCCTGAAGTACGCGCGAGCGTGTTGGCCGCGACTGCATCGAATTGAAAGAAGGAAACGGGGGCGCCAGGGCGCCCCCTCTTTTCGCTAAAGCGCCTCGAAAATGCCGGCCGCACCCATGCCGGTGCCGATGCACATGGTCACCATGCCGTATTTCTGCTTGCGCCGGCGCATGCCGTGGACGATCGTGGCCGTACGCACGGCGCCGGTCGCGCCCAGGGGGTGCCCCAGTGCGATCGCACCGCCCAGCGGGTTGACCTTGTCGGGATCGAGCCCGGAATCACGAATGACGGCCAGCGCCTGTGCGGCGAAGGCTTCGTTGAGTTCGATCCAGTCGAGCTGGTCCTTCGTCAGGCCGGCTTGCTTCAGCGCCTTCGGAATCGCCGCGATCGGGCCGATGCCCATCACCTCGGGACGCACGCCGGCGACCGAGAACGACACGAAGCGCGCCAACGGCGTCAGGCCGTAATCCTTGATCGCCTGCGCGGAGGCCACCAGCACGGCACCCGCGCCGTCGCTCATCTGCGAGGAGTTGCCGGCGGTGACCGAGCCGCCGAACTGGCCATTGCGGAACACCGGGCGCAGCTTCGCCAGGCCCTCGATCGAGGTGTCGGGACGCGGGCCCTCGTCCTGCTCGACCAGCAGCTTCTTCAGGCGCACGGCATTGCCGCCCAGGTCCGGCTGGCGGGAGACGACTTCCAGCGCCGAGATCTCGTCGCGGAACTCGCCGGCCTTCTGCGCGGCCAGGGCCTTCTGGTGCGAGGCGAGCGCGAAGGCGTCCTGGTCCTCGCGCGAGACGTTCCACTCCTCGGCCACTTTCTCGGCGGTGATGCCCATGCCGTAGGCGATGGCGACGTGGTCGTCGCGGAACACGGCCGGCGACAGCGCGACCTTGTTGCCCATCATCGGCACCATGCTCATGCTCTCGGTGCCGCCGGCGAGCACCAGGTCGGCATTGCCCAGGCGGATCTGGTCGGCGGCCAGCGCCACCGCCTGCAGGCCCGAGGAGCAGAAGCGGTTGATGGTCTGCGCGGCCACGGTGTCGGGCAGGCCGGCCAGCAGCACGCCGATGCGCGCCACGTTCATGCCTTGCTCGCCCTCGGGCATGGCGCAGCCGATGATGGCATCGTCGATGCGGTTGAGGTCGATGCCCGGCGCCTGCGCAACCACGGCCTTGAGCACGTGGGCGAGCATGTCGTCGGGACGGGTGTTGCGGAACACGCCCTTGGGCGCCTTGCCCACCGGTGTCCGGGTGGCGGCGACGATATAGGCGTCCTGTACCTGCTTGCTCATGATCTTTGGTTCCTTGGCGGTCAGTTGCGCAGCGGCTTGCCGGTCTTGAGCATGTGCGCGATGCGGGCCTGGGTCTTTTCCTGCTGCGCGAGCTCGACGAAGTGCTGGCGCTCCAGCCGCAGCAGCCAGTCCTCGTCGACCACGGCGTTGCGGTCGACATCGCCGCCGCTCACCACGGTGGCGATGCGGGTGGCGATCTCGTAGTCGTACTCGCTGATGAAGCGGCCCTCGAGCATGTTTTCCAGCAGCATGCGGAAGGTGGCGATGCCCACGTCGCCGACCACGCGCACGCGGCGGGCCGGCATCGGCGGACGGTAACCGGCGTCAGCCAGTGCCCGCGCCTGGCCGCGGGCCACGTGCAGCAGCTCGTGGGCGTTGAAGACGACCTGGTCGCCGGCGCGCAGCAGGCCGAGTTCCTTCGCCTCGACCGCGGAGGCCGAGACCTTGGCCATCGCCACCGTCTCGAACACGCCCTTCAGCTCGGCGAACACGTCACCGTTCGCGCCAGCGGCCTCGGAGGCCCGCACGGCCAGCTCCTTCAGGCCACCGCCTGCCGGCAGCAGGCCGACACCGGCTTCGACCAGCCCGATGTAGCTTTCCAGGTGCGCGACCGTGCGTGCCGAGTGCATCTGGAACTCGCAGCCGCCGCCCAGCGCCAGGCCGCGCACCGCGGCCACCACCGGCACCAGCGAGTACTTGATGCTCTGGCTGGTGGCCTGGAAATTGGCGACCATCGCCTCGAACGCGTCCACCTTTCCGGCCTGCAGCAGGCCCAGGGCACCAGCAAGGTCCGCGCCGGCGGAGAAGGGCTCCCTGGGCTGCCAGACCACCAGCCCTGCGAAGTCGCGCTCGGCGCGCGCCACGGCTTCCTGCAGGCCGTCCAGGACATTGTCGGAGACGGTATGCATCTTGGTCTTGAACGAGGCCACGGCGATGTCGTCGCCGTCGGTCCACATGCGGATGCCGTCGTTCTCGAACACCGTCTCGCCCTTGGCGAAGGACTCGCCCAGCAGCGGATCGGGGAAGCGCTGGCGCTTGTAGACGGGCAGGGCGGAGCGGGGCAGGCGGGCATTCTTGCCGGGGCTGTAGCTGCCTTCGGCCGAGTGCACGCCGTCGCGCCCGTCGAACACCCAGTCCGGCAGCGGCGCGTCGCTCATCGCCTTGCCGGCGACGATGTCGTCGGCGATCCACTGCGCCACCTGCTTCCAGCCTGCGGCCTGCCAGGTCTCGAACGGACCCAGCGACCAGCCGTAGCCCCAGCGGATGGCCAGGTCGACGTCGCGCGCGGTCTCGGCGATGTCGGCCAGGTGGTAGGCGGAGTAGTGGAACAGGTCGCGGAACACCGCCCAAAGGAACTTCGCCTGCGGATGGCTGCTCGCGCGCAGGGCGGCGAACTTCTCCACCGGGTCCTTCGTCTTCAGGATGGCGACCAGCTCGTCGGCGGCCTTGCGGTCGGCGGGGCGGTAGTCCTGCTTTTCCAGGTCCAGGACCATGATGTCCTTGCCGACCTTGCGGAAGATGCCGGCGCCAGCCTTCTGGCCCAGCGCGCCCTTTTCGACCAGGCCCGCGAGCCACTTCGGCGACTTGAAGTATCTGTGCCAGGGGTCGTCGGGAAGGGTGTCGGCCATGGTCTTGATGACGTGGGCCATGGTGTCCAGGCCGACCACGTCGGATGTGCGGTAGGTCGCCGACTTCGGCCGTCCCGCGAGGGGGCCGGTCAGCGCATCGACCTCGTCGAAGCCCAGGCCGGTTTCGGCGGTGTGGTGGATGGTGGCCAGGATCGAGAACACGCCGATGCGGTTGCCGATGAAGTTCGGCGTGTCGCGGGCGTAGACCACGCCCTTGCCAAGCGTCGTGGTGAGGAAGGTCTCGAGCCCCTGCAGCACCGCCTTGTCGGTGGTGCGCGCCGGGATCAGCTCGGCCAGGTGCATGTAGCGCGGCGGGTTGAAGAAGTGCACGCCGCAGAAGCGGGAGCGCAGCTTTTCCGGCAGTACCTCGGCCAGCTTGTTGATGCCCAGGCCCGACGTATTGCTGGCGAGCACCGCGTGGTCGGCCACGAAGGGGGCGATCTTCTCGTAGAGCTCCTGCTTCCAGTCCATGCGCTCGGCGATGGCCTCGATCACCAGGTCGCAGTCCTTGAGCCGCTTCAGCCCCAGCTCGTAGTTGGCGGGCCTGATGGCCGCAGCCAGCGATTTCGAGGCCAGCGGCGCGGGACTGAGCTTGCCGAGGCTGGCAATGGCGCGATTGACGACGCCGTTGGGCTCGCCCTCCTTGGCCGGGAGATCGAACAGCACGGTGTCGACGCCGGCATTGGTGAGGTGGGCGGCAATCTGCGCCCCCATCACACCGGCGCCGAGGACTGCGGCCCGACGCACAAGCAGTTTCTCAGACATGTTATACAACTCCTTGATACATAAGTTTGTTCAGCTCTTGATGCCAGCGGCCGTGAAGCGGATCAGCTCCTCTGCCGCGCGCTTGCGGTGGGCGATCTCGCTGACCCCGGCGGGTCGCTTGATCAGCCCGAAATCGGACATGGCATAGGTCAGGGCTCCGGACAGGAAGTCCAACCGCCAGTACAGCTGCTCCTTGTCGAGGTGCGGCACGCACTCGGCGATCGCGCGCGCGAACTCGCGCGGCACGTGGCCGTACTGCTCCGACAGGAATTTGCGCAGGCCGTCGTTCTTTTCGGCGTAGGCGCGGGCGATGACCCGGATGAAGGCGACGCCGCCCTGGCGGTCGCGAGCCAGCGCCAGCGCCGGCTCGACGAAGGCGGACAGCACCGGTTCCAGGTCGCCCGGATGGTCACGGCGCGCCTGCTCCAGCATCGCCAGCCGCTGCCCGCTCATTTCGTCCATGCGCCGGCGGAAGACCTCGTTGATGAGGTTTTCCTTGCTGCCGAAGTGGTAGTTGACCGCGGCGATGTTGACGTCCGCCCGGCCGGTCACCTGGCGCAGCGAGGTGCCGCCGAAGCCGTGCTGGGCGAACAGTTCCTCGGCGGCGCCGAGGATCCGGTCCTTGGTCGAAAATTGTCTACTTGCCATGGGGCGGTGCAGGCCTGCCTGAATCAAACGCTTGTTTGGATACTAGGGGCAGTCGCGGCGACAGGTCAACGTCGGGGCATTGCGAAAATCCGTGCAGGCATCGTGTTCGATCCGTTAGAATTACTGCAGCCTTGTCGGCTAAACCCGCGCCCCGGCGTGGGTTTTTCTGTTACCTTGGACGCCGTGCCCTGGATGGCCGGCCCCGCAATCCGGAGAATCCCATGGCGCTGGAGCGCACCCTGTCCATCATCAAGCCCGATGCCGTCGCCAAGAACGTCATCGGCGAAATCTACTCCCGTTTTGAAAAGGCCGGCCTGAAGGTCGCCGCCGCCAAGATGAAGCAGCTGTCGCGCGCCGAGGCCGAAGGCTTCTATGCCGTGCACCGCGAGCGTCCGTTCTTCAAGGCCCTGGTCGACTTCATGATCAGCGGCCCGGTGATGATCCAGGTCCTCGAGGGCGAGGGTGCTGTCCTCAAGCACCGCGACCTGATGGGCGCCACCAACCCGAAGGAAGCCGCCGCCGGCACCATCCGCGCCGACTTCGCCGATTCCATCGATGCCAACGCCGTGCACGGCTCCGACGCCGCCGAAACCGCCGCCGTCGAGATCGCGTACTTCTTCCCGTCAACCGACGTTTACGTTCGTTGATTTTTTTGCCACGGATCTACGCGGATGACGCGGATCAAGCAACAGCAAGATCAGAGGTGAAAAGCCTTTTCGGCCCACCTGCTTTTCGCTCTATCCGCGTGGATGTGCTCTTGATCCGCGTAATCCGTGGCAAATGCTCTTGACCTTTGAAGGCCCGTGACCGAAACAGCTCCCAAGCAGAACCTCCTGGACCTCGACCGAGCGGGGCTGGAGCGCTTTTTCGCCGATGAACTCGGCGAGCAGCGCTTCCGTGCGCACCAGGTGATGAAGTGGATCCACCACCGCCACGTCACCGACTTCGATGAAATGACCGACCTGGGCAAGGCGCTGCGCGCCAAGCTGCAGGAGCGCGCGGAAGTCATCGTGCCTCAGGTGCATTTCGACAAGGCCTCGACCGACGGGACCCACAAGTGGCTGCTGGGCATGGATGGCAAGAACGCCATCGAGGCCGTCTACATCCCCGACAAGGGGCGCGGCACGCTGTGTGTGTCCTCGCAGGTGGGCTGCGCGCTCAACTGCACATTTTGTTCAACCGCCACGCAGGGCTTCAACCGCAACCTGTCGACCGCCGAGATCATCGGTCAGGTCTGGGTGGCGGCGAAGCACCTGGGCAACATCCCGCACAAGCAGCGCCGCCTGACCAACGTGGTCATGATGGGCATGGGCGAGCCGCTGGCGAATTTCGACAACGTCGTGCGCGCCATGAGCGTGATGCGCGACGACCTCGGCTACGGCCTGGCCAACAAGCGCGTAACCCTGTCGACGGCGGGCATGGTGCCGATGATCGACCGCCTGGCCGAAGAGAGCGACGTCTCGCTTGCGGTGTCGCTGCATGCGCCCACCGACGCGCTGCGCACGACCCTGGTGCCGCTCAACAAGAAGTATCCGATCGCCGAGCTCATGGCCGCCTGCGTGCGCTACGCGCTGCGCAAGAAGGGCGAGTCGGTGACCTTCGAGTACACGCTGATGAAGGGCGTCAACGACCAGCCGGAGCATGCGCGCGAGCTGGTCCAGCTGCTGCGCGCGTTCGATCGCGCGGTGCAGATGAAGGACGCCGCCAAGATCAACCTGATCCCGTTCAACCCGTTCCCGGGCACGCGCTACGAGCGCCCCGACGAGTCGGTGATCCGGGCGTTCCAGAAGCAGCTCAACATCGCCGGCATGATCGCGCCGGTACGCCGCACCCGCGGCGACGACATCGATGCCGCCTGCGGCCAGTTGAAGGGCCAGGTCGCCGACCGCACCCGGCGGCAGGCCGAGTTCCGCCGGACGCTCGAGGCGGACGGGGAGGGGAGCCATGCGCGGCCGTGATCTTGTCGTCGCGTCGCTGCTGGTGGCCGTGGCCTTCGCCACGGGCTGCTCGCGGCTGAGCTTCATCAAGCCGAGTGCGGCGCGCGGTGATTCCGAACAGGTAGCGCGAACCTACGACTTCAGCGGCGGTGATCGCGATGGACGCAACGCGGGCAGCGTGCGCGCGCACCTGCTGCGCGGCGAGCAGGCCCTGCACCAGGGCCGGGCGGCGGACGCCGAGGCCGAGGCGCGCAAGGCGCTGAAGATCGACGACCGCAACGGACTTGCCCACACCCTGATGGCGCTTGCGCTGGAGCAGCAGGGCCGTGCCGATGCCGCGGGCGTGCATTACCGCAAGGCTGCCGAACTGGCGCCGGATTCGGGTCCCGCGCTCAACAACTACGGCGGCTGGCTGTGCCTCAACGGCCATGCGGCCGAATCGCTGGCCTGGTTCGATCGGGCGCTCGCCGACCGCAGCTACGCAAGCCCCGCGTCGGCGCTGGCCAATGCCGGCGCCTGCGCCGTGGACGGCGGGCAGCCCGGTCGGGCCGAGCGTGACCTGCGCGCCGCTCTGCGCCTGGATCCGCTGAATGCTGTTGCGCTCGAGGCCCTGGCACGGCATCTTTACGGCCAAGGGGACTATTTCGAGGCGCGGGCGTTTTCGCAGCGGCGGCTCGATGCGGGACGGGCAACGCCCGCCACGTTACTACTTGCGTCACAAATCGAGGAAATGCTCGGCGACAAGGCTGCCGCCGCTCGTTATGTTCAGCGTCTGCGGACGGAATTTCCGCAAGCGCAGGCAGTGCTGCACGGGGACAGCCGCTCACGATGATGCCGCCAGATCAAAATACGACCGACGCCAACCAGGGCTGCGGCCAACGCCTCCGCATTGCGCGTGAGGCCGCGGGCCTGACCGTGCCCGATGTCGCCACCCGCCTGCGGATGCCGGTGCGGGTTGTGGAATCGCTCGAAGCCGAGGACTGGAGCCGCCTTGGCGCTCCGGTCTTCATCCGCGGGCAATTGCGCAGCTACGGGCGCCTGCTGGGCCTGGGCACCGAAGCCGTGCACATCGCCTCGGGGGTCGACCCGATCCGCCCCGTCGAACTCACGCCGCGCACCTACGTGCCACGGATGCGCATCATTGCCGAACAGTCGGCGCGCCGACTGGTCTACGTGGTGATCACCGCCGCCATCGCCCTGCCGGTGTGGCTGGCGACGCAGCCGCACCTGGTGTCGCAGGACACGGTGTCGGGCTCGCTTGATGTGCCCGTGGAGATTCCCGGCGCGTCCGTGTCGCAGGGCAGCCGGGGGCCCACGCCGCTGGTGGCGTCGATGGCCCCGGTCGCGCAGAGGCCGGTCCTGCTCGTTCCGCCAGCGGCTAACGGCCTGGAGCTGCGGCTGGCGGAGGACAGCTGGGTCGAAATCACCGCCCCGGACGGCAGCGTGGTCGAACAGGTCCTGCTGCACGCCGGCGCAGTGCGCGCCTTCGATGCGGGCGAGGTGGGCGGCGTGGTACTGGGCAACGCCAGCGCCGTGGACGTGCGCCGCAACGGCGTCGAGCAGGACATTTCCCCATACCTGCGGGCGAACGTCGCCCGCTTTACGGTATCCTCTGACGGTTCGCTGGCGCCCCCAGGGCCCTGAGCCCGGCGCAGCGGCTGCGGCGGCCCGGAACGGACCCGGCGCATGAAACCGGCGGCCCGTTCGCGGGCCGTTCCCAATCCGGTGTCCGCCCGCCCCACGGCGGCGCGGCGCCCAGCATGATCGGAAGAACATGGCAGTAGACGAGTTGCTCGATGAGCACGAACAGGGCGAACGCGTACGCGAGTGGATCCGCCAGAACGCCTTCGGGGTCATCGCAGGTATTGCCGTCGCGCTGGCCCTGGTCTATGGATACGGAAAGTGGCAGGACCACCTGCAGGCCAAGCGCATCGCGACCGGCGAGGCCTACGCCGCGATCAACGACAGCATCGCCGCCGGCGACCTCGAGAAGGCGCGCACGCTGGCCGCAAGCTTCGGGCTCGACGACGGGATCTACGGCACCCTGGTCGCACTCGACCTCGCCTCCGCCCAGGTCGGAGCCGGCGACACCGACGCCGCGATCGCCACCCTGTCGGCCATCGACGATGGCGAGCCGACGCTGTCGGCCGTGGTTGCGCGCCGGCTTGCCGTGCTGCTGGTCGATGCCGGCAGGACCGACGAGGCACTGGCTGCGCTTGGCGATGCCGACGACGCAGGCAGCCTCGAGGTCCGTGGTGACGCGGAGTACGCTGCCGGGCGCCCGGAGCAGGCGCGCGACGCCTACGCCGCGGCCCTCGCCGTGCTCGACGAAGCTGCCGTGACCCAGCGCCACCTGCTCGAGATCAAGCTCATCGACGCCGGCGGTACTCCCGACCGCAGCGAGGAACAGGCCCCATGACCGTCGTACCGCCCATCCGCCAGCACCGCCACGCACGAATTGCCGCGAGGACCATGCTGGTGCTCGCCTGCATCGCCATGGCCACCGGCTGCAGCACCATGCGTGGCTGGTTCAGCAGCAACGACGACAAGGCGGACACGGAGCCGGCCAAACTTGTCGACTTCCAGTCTTCGGCCACGCCCTCCCGCATCTGGACGGCGAGCGCCGGCAAGGGTGACGGCCGCACTGGCGTCGCCCAGGCGCCCACCATTGCCGATGGCAACGTCTATGCGGCCTCGGTGAAGGGCGGCGTCCGCGCCTTCGACCTGCAGAGCGGCCGCAGCCTCTGGCACCACGACTCCGATCTGCGCCTGTCGGGTGGTCCCGGCGCCGGCGACGGACTCGTGGTCGCCGGTTCGCTCGACGGCGAGGTGGTGGCGCTGGATGCCGCCACCGGCGCGTTGCGCTGGACGGCCACGGTGCCCAACGAGGTGATCACCCGGCCGGCCGTGGGCCAGGGCCTGGTGGTCGTGCGTTCCAACGACGGCCGGGTCACGGCCCTGGATGCCGCCAGCGGCGAGCGTCGCTGGTTCTGGGTCCAGGATCTCCCGCCGCTGACCGTGCGTGGCAACGCTCCGGTGACCCTGGCGCCGGGCTTCGCATTCATCGGCACCGACGAGGGCAGCCTGCTGGCGCTGGCCTTGAGTGACGGACGGGTGGCGTGGGAGCAGCCGGTCGGCATAGCTGACGGCCGCACCGAACTCGAGCGCATGGCCGACGTCGACGGCGCGCCGGTGGTGGATGGCGCTGTCGTGATCGCCAGCAGCTACAAGAACAGCACGGTGGCCTTCGAAGGGCCGTCCGGGCGACCGCTGTGGGCGGCCGAGAGCGGCGGCGCCGGCGGCGTCGGCGTGGCCAGCGACCGGTTGGTGGTGAGCGATTCCGCGGGCAGGGTCTGGGGCATCGACAAGTACGTGGGCACGTCCTATTGGCAGCAACCGGCGCTGGTGCGCCGCAACCTGGCCCCGGCCGCGGTCCACGGCGACTATGCGGTGGTCGGCGACCTTGAAGGCTACCTGCACTGGATGCGGCTGTCCGACGGCGAGTTCGCCGCCCGCACCCGCGCCAGCCGTTCGGCAATCGCAGGGCGCCCGGCGGTGGCCGACGGCATCCTCGTGGTCCAGGACGTCGACGGTGACCTGAGCGCCTGGCGCATCGACTGACCTGGCGCATCGCATGCTTCCCCTGGTCGCCCTCGTCGGCCGCCCCAATGTCGGCAAGTCGACGCTCTTCAATGCGCTGACGCGCACGCGCGACGCCCTGGTGCACGACCAGCCCGGCGTCACCCGTGACCGTCACTACGGCGTCTGCCGCGTCGACGACGGGCGTCCGTTTGCGCTGGTGGACACCGGCGGCATCGCCGACGGCGGCGCGCACCTGGTCACCGGCGACCTGGCCGGCGCCACCGCGCGCCAGGCCCGTGCCGGCGCCGACGAGGCCGACCTGGTGCTGTTCGTGGTCGATGGCCGCGAAGGGCCGTCGGCGGTCGACGACGAGATCCTGGCCTGGCTGCGCAAGGCGGCCAGGCCGACCTTCCTCGTGGTCAACAAGACCGACGGGATCGATGCGCGCGAGGCGCTCGCCGAGTTCGCGCGCTATGGCCTCAAGAACGTGCTGGCAGTGTCCTCGGCGCACCGGCACGGCATCGACGACCTGGTCGACGAGATCCGGGCGCAGCTGCCGGAGGAGGGCGCCACCGAGGCGCTCGACAACGATCCGGACCGCATCCGCGTGGCCTTCGTCGGCCGGCCCAACGTCGGCAAGTCGACGCTGGTCAACCGCATCCTGGGCGAAGAGCGGATGATCGCATCCGAAGTCGCGGGTACCACCCGCGACTCGATCTCCGCCGACCTCGAGCGCGACGGCCGCCTGTACCGGCTGGTGGATACCGCCGGCATCCGTCGCAAGTCGCGGGTGGACGAGGCGGTGGAGACGTTCTCGATCATCAAGACCCTGCAGTCGATCGAGCAGTGCCAGGTCGCGGTGGTGATGATCGACGCGCAGGAGGGGGTGACCGACCAGGACGCGAGCGTGCTCGGCGCGGTGCTCGACGCCGGCCGCGCGCTGGTGATCTCGGTCAACAAGTGGGACGGCCTGGACACCTACCAGCGCGAGCAGGTGGAAGCGCTGCTGTCGCGCAAGCTGGCCTTCGTGCCCTGGGCCGAGGCCGTGCGCATCAGCGCGCTGCACGGCTCGGGCCTGCGCGAGCTGTTCCGTGCGATCCATCGCGCCCACGCGTCGGCCACCAGGACCTTCAGCACGGCCGAGGTCACCCGCGCGATCGAGATCGCGGTGGAAACCAACCCGCCGCCGGTGGTGCGCGGCCACGCCGCCAAGCTGCGCTTCGCGCATCCGGGTGGGGAAAGCCCGCCCACGATCATCGTCCACGGCACGCGCCTGCGCACGCTGTCCGACAGCTACCGGCGCTACCTGGAGAACTTCTTCCGCAAGCGCTTCAAGCTGGTCGGCACGCCCGTGCGCTTCGTGTTCAAGGAAGGCGAGAATCCGTACAAGGACCGCAAGAACGTGCTCAGCGAGCGCCAGGTGGCAAAGAAGAAGCGCCTGATCCGGCACGCCAAGCGCGGCAAGTGAACGCCGGGGCGACCACCCTCGGCTTGCTGGCCGGAGGCCGCGCCACCCGCCTTGGCGGTGCCGACAAGGCCTGGCTGGAGAAGGGCGGCGAGCCGCAGGTGCTGCGACTGGCCAAGCGCGTGCGCGGCGAGGTCGATGCCGTGCTGGTATCGGCCAATCGCGACCTTGAACGCTACGCCGCCCACGGCATGGCGGCAGTCTCGGATCGTCGTCCGGACCTCGGTCCGCTCGGCGGCCTCGACGCATTGGCGTGGGCCTGCGCGACGCCGTGGCTGCTGACGCTGCCGGTCGACCTGGTCTCGGTCAACGACTGCCTGCTGCGCAGCCTGCAGGCGGCCGGCGGCGACGGCGCCTGGGCCGAGGACGACGACGGCCGGCAGCCGCTGGTGGCGCTGTGGCGGACCGCAGCGCTGCGCGCGGCCCTGCCGGCGGCGCTGGATTCGGGCGACTTGTCCGCGCGGGCGTTGCAGACGCGGCTGGACATGGTCGGAGTCCGCTTCGCGGGCCTGCGCTTCGGCAACCTCAATACGCCGGCCGATCTCGCCGCCGCGGGGCTCGACGCGGGCTGAACGCGGCGTTCCCGCGGGCAGCCACCGCGCGCGCTTGCCATGGCGTAACGTAGACCGCACCTCGGGTGGGCCGCAGTCGGCAGGAGTCTTGCGGTGCAGGATAATCGTGGCATGACGATCATCGAAATCACTCCGCGCGAAGCACAGCGGCGCATGGAAACCTCGGGCGCCGTGCTGGTTGACGTGCGCGAGGAGCATGAGCGCGAACTCGGCATGGCCGAAGGCGCACGCGGCATCGCCCGCGACGAGCTGGAGCAGGAGACCGGGTTCCACTTCCACGACCGGGACACCGAGCTGGTGCTCATCTGCCAGAGCGGTGGGCGCTCGATGCTGGCCGCCGAAGCGCTGCAGCGGCAGGGCTACCGCAACGTGTGTTCGATCCGCGGCGGCACCCTGCGCTGGATCGCGGAAGGATTGCCGATGGGGCGACCGGAACCGCCTGCGCAGCCGCGCGACCTGGATTTCCACGAACGCTACTCGCGCCACCTGCTGCTGCCCGAAATCGGCATGCGCGGGCAGAAGCGCCTGGCCATGGCGCGGGTGCTGATGCTCGGCGCCGGCGGCCTGGGCTCGCCGGCCGCGTTCTACCTTGCCGCGGCCGGCATTGGCGAACTGCGCCTCGTCGACGACGACGTGGTCGAGCGCAGCAACCTGCACCGGCAGATCCTGCACACCGATGCCGACATCGGCATGCCCAAGGTCGACTCCGCCGAGGTGCGGCTGTCGGCGCTCAATCCGCGGATGAAGGTCGACGCGGTCGCGGAACGCGTGACCTCGGCCAACATCGAGCGCCTGCTGGAAGGCGTCGACGTGGTGGTGGACGGCGCCGACAACTTCCCCGTGCGCTACCTGCTCAACGATGCCTGCGTGCATCTCGGCGTGCCGCTGGTCTACGGCGCGGTGCACCGCTTCGACGGCCAGGTCAGCGTGTTCGACGCCGGCCGCCACCGCGGCGAGGCGCCGTGCTACCGCTGCCTGTTCCCGGAGCCGCCGCCGGCAGACGCAGCCCCCAACTGCAGCGAGGCCGGCGTGCTGGGCGTGCTGCCGGGCGTGGTCGGCATGCTGCAGGCCACCGAGGCGCTGAAGCTGCTGCTGCACGTGGGCGAGCCGCTGCGCGGCCGGCTGCTGCACTACGACGCGCTGGGCATGCGCTTCCGCGAGACGCAGCTGACGCCGGACCCGGATTGCCCGGTATGCGCGGCGGGGACCGAGTTCCCGGGCTATATCGACTACGAGGCGTTCTGCGCCGGCTGATCGCAGGCTCCGGCGGCAGGCGTGATCGTCGCCTGCACGGGGCTGCGATACGCTCCACGGCAACACCGGGGAGCGATGCGATGGCGAATGCACTGCGCATGCAGGCGTGTCTTGCGGCCTTTCTGCTGGGCCTCTGGCTCGCGCCAGGACTGCCCGCACTGGCTGCGGATCCCTGTCCGCTGCTGCGTGCGCAGCAGTCGGCGCCGGATGCGGCCACCCGCATTGCCGCCGTGGCCTGCGAGGAGCACCAGACCTGGTACCGCCCCTTCATCGGCGGCGACGGTGGCCTCGCGGGTTCGGTCGTGCGCGAGGCCGAAGCGGCACGCCTGGCCAACGGGCAGCCGGCCTGGCTGCGGGTCACCGACTACTGGCGCGGCAGCGGACTGCTGTGGCAGGTGATGCAGCGATCGGGCGCGACCGACTGCGTGCACGCCAGCGAGCAGTCGGGAGCGCCGGCCTGCCGCAGCTTCGTGATCGATACGCCATGGTCGGCGGCCTTCGTGTCCTGGGTGATGCGCCGCGCAGCGCTTCCGGGCTTCCGCGCCTCGGCCAGCCACGTCGACTACGTGCGCGACGCATACCGCAACCCCGAAGGCAGCGCCTACCGCATTGCCGATCCGCGCGCGGCACGACCGTCCCGCGGCGACCTGCTTTGCTACGTGCGGGTGCCCGGGCGCAGCTACGGCTTCGGCGGCCTGGCGACCCTGCTCAGCGCGGATGGCGGCGGGCTGGGAATGCACTGCGACATCGTGGTCTCGGCCGGGGAGGGCAGTGAGCGCACGGCACGGCTGGTGGGTGGCAACGTGCTTGACGGCGTCACCATGCGGATGCTGCCGCTGACCGCCGGCGGCCACTTCGAAGACCTGCCGCTGCGCCAGGACGCCGGCCCCGCATGCAGTCCGGACGCGCCGGCGGCCTGCAATGCCAACCGGCAGGACTGGGCCGCGCTGCTGCAGCTGCGGCCGCAGGCGGAACTGGCGCGCCTGGCGCCGCCGCCGCCGATGCAGGGCCCTTCGATGACGCCGGTGGCGCCAAGGTGCTGCGTCTACTGCGTGGTCGGCGGGGGGATTCCGCGCTGCCCGGCGGACGCACCGCAGCCGCCTGCGGACGGGTTGCAGCCGGTGCGCTGAAGCGCGGCGGCCGCGACGCCCGCTCGCGCCGGCGGGGCGCGATCGGCGACAATATGTGCTTTCCGCGCACGATACCGGCATGCCCGAAACACTTCCCATGGCCCGCATCCTCGATGGCAGGCGCATCGCGGACGAACTCCTGGACTCGCTCAGGCTGCGTGTCGATGTGCGCACGGCCGCCGGGCACGAACCGCCCGGCCTGGCGGTGGTCCTGGTCGGCGACGACCCCGCGTCGCGCTCCTACGTGCGCAACAAGCGCCGGGCCGCCGGCATCGTCGGCATCCGCGCCCTCGACTTCGACCTGCCCAAGGGCACGACGGAGAACGAGCTGCTGGCGCTGATCGACCGCCTCAACGCCGATCCCACGGTGCACGGCATCCTGGTGCAGCTGCCGCTGCCGGGCATCCCCGACGCCACTCGCCTGATCCACCGCATCGACCCGCGCAAGGACGTCGACGGCTTCCATCCGGAAAACGTCGGCCACCTGGCGCTGCGCCAGTTCGGCCTGCGCCCCTGCACGCCGCGCGGCATCACCACGCTGCTGGCCTGGACCGATCGCCCGGTGCGCGGGCAAAGCGCGACGATCGTTGGGGTCAGCAACCACGTCGGCCGGCCGATGGCGCTTGAACTGATGATCGCCGGCTGCACGGTGACCAGCTGCCACAAGTTCACGCCGCCCGAAGTCGTGCGGCGGCACGTGGGCGAGGCCGACATCCTGGTGGTCGCGGTCGGCAAGCCGGGCCTGATTCCCGGCGAATGGGTGAAGCCGGGGGCGGTGGTGATCGACGTCGGCATCAACCGGCTCGACGATGGCCGCCTGGTCGGTGACGTCGGCTTCGCCGCGGCCGCCGAGCGCGCCAGCTGGATCACGCCGGTGCCCGGCGGCGTCGGGCCCATGACCGTGGCCACCCTCATGCAGAACACCCTGGAAGCCGCCGAGGCTCTCGAGGCCGCCGACGCAGCGGGCTGAGCGGGACGCCGCGTCCCGCCATTGGCGCGCGCTGCCGCGGCCCCGGCGGGGTACAATGCCGTGCTTCACCACCACCGGCACGCCCATGCTGCGCATCCAGGCTGAAGCGCTCACCTACGACGACGTCTCGCTCGTCCCGGCGCATTCCACCGTCCTTCCCAAGGACGTTTCGCTCGCCACCCGCTTCACGCGCGACCTGCGCCTGAACCTGCCGATCGTGTCCGCCGCCATGGACACCGTCACCGAAGCGCGCCTGGCCATCGCCATGGCCCAGCTCGGCGGCATCGGCATCGTGCACAAGAACATGAGCCCGGAGCGCCAGGCCGCGCACGTGTTGCAGGTCAAGAACTTCGAGGCCGGAGTGATCCGTGAACCCTTCACGGTCGGCCCGCAGACCTCCATCGGCGAAGTGCTGCGCCTCACCCGCGCGCGCAACATCTCCGGCGTGCCGGTGGTCGACGGCGACCAGCTGGTCGGCATCGTCACCGGGCGCGACATGCGCTTCGAGAAGAAACTCGACGACCCGGTGCGCAACATCATGACCCGCAAGGAGCGGCTGGTCACGGTGAAGGAAGGCGCCAGCGATGAAGAGGTGATCGGACTGCTGCACAGGCACCGCATCGAGAAGGTGCTGGTGGTCAACGACGACTTCCAACTGCGCGGTTTGATCACGGTGAAGGACATCCAGAAGGCGCAGGACAATCCGGATTCGGCGAAGGATGCCTCCGAGAGCCTGCTGGTCGGCGCCGCGGTCGGCGTCGGCGGCGACACCGAAGAGCGCATCGAGCGCCTCGCGGCCGCGGGCGTGGACGTCATCATCGTCGACACCGCGCACGGCCATTCGCAGGGCGTGCTCGACCGCGTGGCCTGGGCCAAGAAGAGCTACCCGAAGCTGCAGGTGGTCGGCGGCAACATCGTCACCGGCGACGCCGCGCTGGCGCTGATGGACGCCGGCGCCGACGCGGTCAAGGTCGGCGTGGGCCCGGGCTCGATCTGCACCACGCGCGTGGTCGCGGGCGTGGGCGTGCCGCAGATCACCGCGATCGACATGGTCGCCTCCGCGCTGCAGGACCGCATCCCGCTGATCGCCGACGGTGGCATCCGCTACTCCGGCGACATCGGCAAGGCGCTCGCCGCCGGCGCGTCCACGGTGATGATCGGCGGCCTGTTCGCCGGCACCGAGGAAACCCCCGGCGAGACCGAGCTCTACCAGGGCCGCAGCTACAAGAGCTACCGCGGCATGGGCAGCCTGGCGGCGATGGAGAAGGGTTCCAGCGACCGCTACTTCCAGGAGGCCGCCACGGCCGACAAGCTCGTGCCCGAGGGCATCGAGGGCCGGGTGCCGTACCGCGGCCCGCTGAGCGGCGTGATCCACCAGCTGATCGGCGGCCTGCGCGCGACCATGGGCTACGTCGGCTGCGGCACGGTCGAAGAGATGCGCAGCAAGCCGGACTTCGTGAAGATCACCGGCGCCGGCCAGCGCGAAAGCCACGTCCACGACGTGCAGATCACCAAGGAACCGCCGAACTACAGGGCCGGCTGATGCGCCGCTCGCGATCGTCCCGCACGCATTCGCCGGCCCGCCGCATCCTGCTGCGCGGCCTCGCGCTGGCGGCGGTGGTCGCGGTGGCGCTCTACGGCTATGGCTTCTACCGCGACTGGCAGCTGCGCGATTCCTGCACCGGCAACGGCGGCGAGTGGAACGCGGAGCTCGAGCAGTGCACCTTCCGCCTCACGCTCCCCGAGCAGACGCCCCCCGACACCACGCCATGACCGACCTGCACCGCGACAAGATCCTGATCCTCGACTTCGGCGCGCAGTACACGCAGCTGATAGCGCGCCGCGTGCGCGAGCTGGGCGTGTACTGCGAGATCTGGGCCTGGGACCACGATCCCTCGGAGATCGCCGCCTTCGGCGCCCGCGGCATCATCCTGTCCGGCGGGCCGGAGTCGACCACCGTCGACGGGGCGCCGCGCGCGCCGCAGGAAGCCTTCGACAGCGGCCTGCCGCTGCTGGGCATCTGCTACGGCATGCAGACCATGGCCAAGCAGCTGGGCGGTGAGACCGAGTCCGCCGACGCGCGCGAATACGGCCACGCCGAGGTGACCCTGGTTGCGCCCGACACGTTGTTCGGCGACCTCAACGACCACGGCAGCCGGCCGCCGCGCCTGGACGTGTGGATGAGCCACGGCGACCACGTGGCCAAGGCACCGCCGGGCTTCACCGTCACCGCCACCACCGCGCGCGTGCCGGTGGCCGCGTTCGCCAACGAAGGCAAGCGCTGGTACGGCGTGCAGTTCCATCCTGAAGTCACGCACACGCAGTCCGGGCAAGCGCTGCTGCGGCGCTTCGTGGTCGAGGTCTGCGGCTGCGAGACGCTGTGGACGGCCGAGCACATCATCGAGGACCAGGTGGCGCGCGTGCGCGACACCGTCGGTTCGGACGAGGTGATCCTGGGTCTGTCCGGCGGCGTCGACTCCTCCGTGGTCGCGGCGCTGCTGCACCGCGCGATCGGCGACCAGCTGACCTGTGTCTTCGTCGACACCGGCCTGCTGCGCTGGCAGGAAGGCGACCAGGTGATGGCGACCTTCGCCGACGCTTCCGACGCCCACGGCCTGGGCATCCGCGTGATCCGGGTCGATGCGCGCGAGCGCTACTTCGGCGCGCTGGCCGGGGTCACCGATCCGGAAGCCAAGCGCAAGATCATCGGCAACCTGTTCGTCGAGATCTTCGACGAGCAGGCCGGCAAGCTCGCCAACGCCAAATGGCTCGCGCAGGGCACGATCTACCCCGACGTGATCGAATCCGCCGGCAGCAAGACCGGCAAGGCGCACGTCATCAAGAGCCACCACAACGTCGGCGGCCTGCCCGAGCACATGAAGCTCGGCCTGGTGGAGCCGCTGCGCGAGCTGTTCAAGGACGAGGTGCGGCGCATCGGCGTGGCGCTCGGCCTGCCGCACGAAATGGTCCACCGCCACCCGTTCCCGGGCCCGGGCCTGGGCGTGCGCATCCTCGGCGAGGTCAAGGCGGAGTACGCCGACATCCTGGCGCGGGCGGATGCGGTCTTCATCGAGGAGCTGCGCAAGGCCGGGCTGTACGACAAGACCAGCCAGGCCTTCGCGGTGTTCCTGCCGGTGAAGTCGGTCGGCGTGGTCGGCGACGCGCGCGCCTACGAGTGGGTGATCGCGCTGCGCGCGGTGGAGACGGTCGACTTCATGACCGCGCACTGGGCGCACCTGCCTTACGACTTCCTCGGCCGCGTTTCCAACAGGATTATCAATGAGGTACGCGGTGTTTCTCGCGTTGTTTATGACGTGAGCGGCAAGCCGCCGGCGACGATCGAGTGGGAGTAGGGCCCGCTCAGGAGTCCGGGAAGACGAGCATCTCCGCGCAGCCCGCCGCGCGCGTGGCGACCAGGACTTCCAGGACCCGGTCGCAGGCCAGCCTGGCGGCTTCGGCGACTCCGGCGCCAGCCAGCTGACGGCCGGCCAGGGTCGCGCTGAAGAGGTCGCCGGTGCCCTTGGGCGTGGTCTCCAGGCGACGGTGCTCGATGACTTCGACCGCGTCGCGCGTGACCACGGCGACCCGCATCTCGTCTCCCTGCCAGGTGCCGGGCGCGGCGCTTGTCGCCACCACCCAGCGCGTCCGGCCGACCAGCAGCGCGCGTGCGGCCGCCGCCACCTGGTCGATGTCGGCCACCGGGCGTCCGCTCAACAACCCGAGTTCGAAGCCGTTGGGCACCAGTCCGTCGGCCAGCGGCAACAGGTGGCTGCGATAGGCCTCCACCATGCCGGGATCGACGTAGACGCCGACGTCTTCGTCGCCGATCACCGGGTCGATGAACACCTGGATGTCCGGGCGATCGCGCAGCAGGGCCTCGATCCAGCGCGCCAGCGCCCCGGCCTGGGCCGGGCCGCCAAGGTAGCCGACGATCACCGCACGCAGCTTGCGCAGCGCATCGCGCGCCAGCAGGTCGTCCAGGTAGCCCTGGAACCAGTCCAGCGGGATGGCGCCACCGTGCATCGTGGGGTGGTGCGGCGTATTGCTCAGCACCACCGTCGGCACCGCGGCCACCCGCAGGCCCAGGGCCTGCAGCGTCGGCACCGCGATGTTGTTGCCGACCTGGCCGTAGACGACCTGCGACTGCACCGAGACGACCTCGATCTGCATCGGCTGGAAGGGACTGGAACCGGATCCCACGTTGGACGACCTCGCTGCGTGGCGACGACGGACCTTGCGCGTTTGCCGGCCGTCGCTCCCCGCGCATTTTACGCCGCGGCCAGCCACTAGAATGGCGGCCATGCCGGAACACATTCCGCCCACCGCCGGAGACGATCGCGACGCGGCATGGATGCGCCACGCGCTCGCGCTGGCCGACCGTGCCGTGCACGAGTTCGACGAAATCCCGGTCGGCGCGGTGCTGGTCGATGCCGCGGGCCAGATGCTGGGCGAAGGCTGGAACCGCAACATCGGCGACCACGACCCCAGCGCGCATGCGGAGATCGTGGCGATGCGCGGAGCGGGCAGGGCGCTCGGCAACCATCGGCTCATCGGCTGCACGCTGTACGTGACGCTCGAACCCTGCGCGATGTGCGCCATGGCGATGATCCATGCCCGCATCGCGCGGGTGGTCTACGGCGCATCGGATCCCAAGACCGGGGCCGCCGGCAGCGTCTTCGACCTGCTCGCCGATCCGCGCCACAACCACCGCGTGGAGGTCGCGGGCGGGGTGCTGGGTGACGAGGCCGGGCGCCGCCTGCGCAACTATTTCCGCGCCAAGCGGGGCCTGGCACCCGACTGAGGCGCGGTATCATGCGCGCCTGACATGCAACGAGGAGCGAGGGTGGGCAACGACGAACGGCTGGTGTGGATCGACCTTGAAATGACCGGGCTCGACACTGACCACGACACCATCCTCGAGATCGCGACCGTGGTCACCGACGCCGACCTCAACGTGCTCGCCGAGGGACCGGAGCTGGCCATCGCCCAGCCGCTGGCCATCCTCGAGGCGATGGACGAATGGAACCGCAACCAGCACGGCGGCTCGGGCCTGTGGCGTCGCGTGCTGGAAGAGGGCGTGCCGATGGCCGAAGCCGAAGCGCGTACCCTGGAGTTCCTGGAACAGTGGCTGCCCGCGGGCAAGTCGCCCATATGCGGCAACTCGATCTGCCAGGACCGCCGCTTCCTGCACCGCCGCATGCCCGCGCTCGAACGCTGGTTCCACTACCGCAACCTCGACGTCAGCACCCTCAAGGAGCTGGCCCGCCGCTGGGCGCCCCAGGTCCACGCCGGCATCCGCAAGCAGGCCGCCCACACCGCGCTGAGCGACGTCCACGACTCCATCGCCGAACTCCGCCACTACCGCAACGCCATGGGTGCCTTCGCTCCGCACGACTGACGCGAGCCTTGCAAGCAGGAGCGCGCTGTGGAAGAGCGGAGTTTTTGCCACGGATTTACGCGGATCAGAGCGGATCTTCGCGGATAAAGCAGATTTGAAAAGCTGTTCGGCAGCTGTCGCACACGGCCCCGCTCGAAGCGACGCGGCTGCCGTGCCTCTGCAAAGAAAGGATCCGCGCAAATCCGCGCTGATCCGCGTCATCCGTGGTTAAAAACAAGAAGGCCGGGCTACGAAGCCCGGCCTTCCATGTCTGCGTCAGACGGACCCGCCTCAGCCAGCAGCCTTCGACTTCGCCAGCTTCAGCCAGGTATCGACCACGGTGTCGGGGTTGAGCGACACCGACTCGATCCCCTCCTGCATCAGCCACTCGGCAAGGTCCGGGTGGTCGCTCGGACCCTGGCCGCAGATGCCGATGTACTTGCCCTTGGCCTTCGCCGTCTGGATCGCCATCGACAGCAGCTTTTTCACCGCCGGGTCGCGCTCGTCGAACAGGTGCGCGACCACGGCCGAGTCACGATCCAGGCCGAGCGTGAGCTGGGTCAGGTCGTTGGAGCCGATCGAGAAGCCGTCGAACATCTCCAGGAACTCGTCGGCCATCAGCGCGTTCGACGGCACCTCGCACATCATGATGACCTTGAGCCCGTTGACGCCGCGGCGCAGGCCGTTGGCAGCCAGCACCTCCAGCACCCGGCGCCCTTCGTCGAGCGTGCGTACGAACGGGATCATCACCCAGAGGTTGTCCAGGCCCATGGTCTCGCGGACCTTGAGCACGGCGCGGCACTCCAGCGCGAACGCTTCCGCGAAGGCCTTGTCGACGTAGCGGCTGGCGCCGCGGAAGCCGATCATCGGGTTCTCTTCTTCGGGCTCGTAGCGACTACCGCCGATCAGGTTGGCGTACTCGTTGGACTTGAAGTCCGACATGCGCACGATCACCGGGTTCGGCGCCACCGACGCCGTCAGGGTGGCGATGCCCTCGGCCAGGCGGTCGACGTAGAACGACACCGGGTCGGCATAGCCGGCCGCGCGGGCGTCGATCTTCTTCTTCGTTTCCGCATCCTGCTTGTCGTATTCCAACAGCGCGTTGGGATGCACGCCGATGTGCGCGGCGATGATCATCTCCAGCCGCGCCAGGCCGATGCCGGCGTTGGGCAGCTGGCCGAAGTCGAACGCGCGCTCGGGGTTGGCGACGTTCATCATGATCTTCAGCGGCGCCTCGGGCATCGAGCTGAGGTCGGTGGTGATGCGCTCGTAGGGCAGGGTGCCGGCGTAGATGAAGCCGGTGTCGCCTTCGGCGCAGCTCACCGTGACGTCCTTGCCGTCCTCGATCATGTCGAGCGCGTTGCCGGTGCCGACCACCGCCGGGACGCCCAGCTCGCGCGCGATGATCGCTGCGTGGCAGGTGCGGCCGCCGCGGTTGGTGACGATGGCGGCGGCGCGCTTCATCACCGGCTCCCAGTCGGGGTCGGTCATGTCGGCGACCAGCACGTCGCCGGGCTGCACGCGGGCCATGTCGTCGAGCGAACGCACCACGCGCGCGACGCCGGAACCGATCTTCTGCCCGATGGCCCGGCCTTCGCAGACCACGTCGCCGCGCGCGCCGAGCATGAAGCGCTCGATCTGCGTGGCCTTGCCGCGCGACTTCACCGTTTCCGGGCGCGCCTGGACGATGAACAGCTTGCCGGTATTGCCGTCCTTCGCCCACTCGATGTCCATCGGCCGGCCGTAGTGCTCTTCGATCGTCAGCGCCTGGCGCGCGAGCTCGTGCACGTCCTCGTCGTTGATCGAGAAGCTGTTGCGCAGAGCCTCGGGCGTGTCCTCGTTGCGCACGCGCTCGCCGGGCTGGTCGGAATAGACCATGCGGATCTGCTTGGCGCCGAGCGAGCGGCGCAGGATGGCCGGCCGGTCCTTGCGCAGCGTGGGCTTGTAGACATAGAACTCGTCGGGGTTGACCGCGCCCTGCACGACGTTCTCGCCCAGGCCGTAGCTGGAGGTGATGAACACCACGTCGCGGAAGCCGGACTCGGTGTCGAGCGTGAACAGCACGCCCGAAGCGCCGATGTCGGCGCGCACCATCAGCTGCACGCCCGCGGACAGGAACACGTCCTCGTGCTTGAAACCATGGTGCACGCGGTAGGCGATGGCGCGGTCGTTGTAGAGGCTGGCGAAGACTTCCTTCACCTTCACCACCACGTCGTCGGCGCCGGTGACGTTGAGATAGGTTTCCTGCTGGCCGGCGAAGCTGGCATCGGGCAGGTCCTCGGCGGTGGCCGAGGAGCGCACCGCGACCGCCACATCCTGGATAGAAGCCGCGCCGCCGCCGTTGTCCGCGCAGAGCTTGGCGTAGGCGGTGCGGATGTCGGCCTCCAGCGCGGCCGGCAGCGGCGCCTCGATCACCCAGCCGCGGATCTCGCCGCCGGCGCGGGTGAGCGCGGCCACGTCCTCGACGTCGAGCGTGGCCAGCCTGTCGAAGATCCGCTGCTCCAGCGTGTTGTGGGCGATGAAGTCCTTGAAGGCATCAGCGGTGGTGGCGAAGCCGCCGGGCACGGAGACACCGAGCCGGGCCAGGTTGCCGATCATCTCGCCAAGCGAGGAATTCTTGCCGCCGACCTGGGCCAGGTCGGTCAGGCGAAGGTCGTCAAGCCACAGGATGTTGGCGCTCAAAGCGGACTCCGGAGGGATTTGCGGTGGAACGGTGGGGAAGGCTGCACGGGCCAGGGAGCGCCGCGCGTCGAGTTTGGCTATTTTAGCAAGCCAATCCCCCGCGGCGCCCGCGGCACACTAAGGAAAACACGCATGTCGAGCCCGCGTCCGGTCTTCTACGTCTCCGACGGCACCGGAATCACCGCCGAAACCGTCGGCCACAGCCTCCTGACCCAGTTCCGGGACTCCGCCTTCGCCACCGAGCGCATCCCCTTCGTCGACAGCGTCGAGCGCGCACACGAGATCGCCGGGCGGATCCGTGAGGCGGGGGCGGCCAGCGGGACACGTCCGATCGTGGTCAATTCCTGCGTCAACGGCGACTTCACCACGGCCATCGAGGGCAGCGGGGCGCTGGTGCTGGACGTGTTCGAGCCCTTCATGAGCCTGCTGGAAGCCGAACTGGGCGAAACCCGGCAGCCGCGCGTGGGCCAGGCCCACGGCATGGTCGATTTCGACGCCTACCACAAGCGCATCAACGCCATGAACTACGCGCTGACCCACGACGACGGCATGTCGATCAACTACGACGCCGCCGATGTGATCCTGGTGGCGGTGTCCCGGGCGGGGAAGACGCCGACCTGCGTCTACCTGGCGCTGCACCACGGGATCGCAGCGGCCAATTACCCGCTGACCGAGGAAGACCTTGAGCACGATCGCCTGCCGCCCCGGCTGCGCGCCCACCGGGCCAAGCTGTTCGGACTGACGATCGATCCCGTGCGCCTGCGGCAGATCCGCCAGGAGCGCCGGCCGAACTCGCGCTATGCCGAGCTCGAGACCTGCAAGCGGGAAGTGGCGGCGGCCGAGGCGCTGTTCCGCGCCGAGCGCATCCCCGTGCTCAGCACCACCCACACCTCGATCGAGGAAATCTCGAGCAAGGTGATGAGCACCCTGGGCATCCGGCGCGGCATGTTCTAGCCAGCGGCAGACTTCACAGACTGGGCCGCGCACATGAACGCGTCAAGCTGCCCGGTTGCGCGTGCGGCGTGTAGCATCGGGGCATGTCGCAACTCGTCGCACGCCGCCTGAAAGTCCCCAGCCTGAGCCGTTTCGGCTGGCTGATGGCGCTGTACGCGGAGAACCATTCGCGCCTGCTGCGCCTGTTCGAACCCGGCGACCTGGCCGTGGGTGCCTACGTCTCCCGCGTCGACGACGCACTCGACCTGCGCCTGGACGTGATCGAGCGCCATGCCTATACCAGCGAGCTGCGCATGGCCTATGTCGGGCTGCCCGATCCGGTGACCGGCGAGCCCGATCCCTCCGCCTACCTGCGCCTCTACCGCGACGCACGGCAGGTGGAGGCCACCCACTGCTATGTCGGCCGCCGCTGGCAGGACGCGATCGGCATGTTCCCGCCGCCAGCCGAAGTGCTGGGCCACCGGATGCGGATGAACACCTTCCTGGGCAAATGGCTGCAGTACCTGGCCGAACGCGGGCACGGCGTGGCCACGCTGCGGCCGCTGCCATCATGCCCTCCACGGCCGCCGGTGCTATCTTCGGCGGGCAGTTCCCCCGACAGCACAAGGTGAACCCATGACGACGAAGCTCGACAAGCCACTGAAGCGCGAAGTGCAGATCGGCGACAAGGCCTACACCCTCACCATCGACCCGGCCGGCCTGAAACTGGTGGAGAAAGGACATCGCAAGGGCGTCGAGGTCGACTGGACCGAGATCGCCGCGCGCGAAAGCAGCGGCTGAGGCGTTCCGGCCTCCGGCCCGCGGCAAGCGCAAAGAAAAAGCCCGCCATCAAGGCGGGCTTTTTCTTCGTGTGGCGTCCCCACGGGGATTCGAACCCCGGTGTCCACCGTGAAAGGGTGGTGTCCTAGGCCTCTAGACGATGGGGACTTGAAACTGTCCATCACTCACGACCGGCCTGATCGATGAGTGGTGGAGCCAGGCGGGATCGAACCGCCGACCTCCTGCATGCCATGCAGGCGCTCTCCCAGCTGAGCTATGGCCCCACGTTGGTGAGCGCGGAATTGTAGGGGTGGGCGCAGGACTCGTCAACACGCGGATGCTGAATCGACCGCATGGCCCGTCGCAGCGGCGATACTTGGCGGCTGTCTTTCCACCAGGAGTACTGCATGTCCCATCGCGCAAACCCGCGTACCGCGCTGGTCACCGGCGGCACCAGCGGCATCGGCGAGGCCATCGCCCTTGCGCTGCACGAGGCCGGTCACCGCGTGGTCGTGACCTGCTTCGCCGGGGTCGAAGACCCGTCCACCTGGCGCGATGCGCAGGCCGCCGCGGGCCGCGGGTTCCAGGTGGAGCCGGTGGACGTGGCCGATTACGACAGCTGCCAGGCGCTGGCCGCGCGGCTGCAGGACAGCGGGATCGCCATCGACATCCTGGTCAACGACGCCGGCATCACCCGCGACTCGAGCTTCCGCAAGATGGACAAGGCGAAGTGGGACGCGGTGCTGCGCACCGACCTTGATTCGATGTTCAACGTCAGCAAGCCCTTCGTCGACGGCATGGCCGAACGCGGCTGGGGCCGCATCGTCAACATCTCCTCGGTCAACGGCACCAAGGGCCAGTTCGGCCAGACCAACTATTCCGCGGCCAAGGCCGGCGTGCAGGGCTTCACCAAGGCGCTTGCGCAAGAACTCGCGCGCAAGGGCGTGACCGTCAACAGCGTGTCGCCGGGATATGTCGGCACGGCGCTGGTGACGGCGATGAAGCCGGAGATCGTCGAGTCCATCGTCGCCCAGGTGCCGATGGGGCGCCTGGGCAAGCCGGAGGAGATCGCCGCCGTGGTGGCCTTCCTGTGCAGCGAGGGCGCGGCCTACGTGACCGGCGCCAACATCGCCGTCAATGGCGGCCAGCACATGTGCTGAGCCGGGCGCGCGCTTACTCGCCGTGGCGCGCGTACACCGCGGTGCTGCCGTCGTGGCCGACAAGCTCGACCGCGTAGGGATGGACGGTGCCGTCGGGCACCTCCATCCCGGGCGAGCCGGCGGGCATGCCGGGCACGGTCAGGCCGCGGGCGTCGGGACGCTCGGCGAGCAGCCGCTTCACGTCCGTGGCGGGCACATGGCCTTCCACGAAGTAGCCGTCGATTTCCGCGGTGTGGCAGGACCCCTTGGCATAGGGCACGCCTGCGCGCTGCTTGATCGGGCCCATGTCCTCGTGGTCGTGCACCTGCACCGCGAAACCGGCCTCGCGCATGTGATCGATCCAGGCCACGCAGCAGCCGCAGCTGGGGTGCTTGTGGACGACCAGCAGCGAGGCTTCGTCATCGGTCGCGGGCACCGGGCTGTGGGCCGGAGCCTGGGCCACGGAGGCCGCGGCCGGAGCGCCGTTGCCGGCCGAGCAGGCGGCCACGGCGGCGAGACAGCCGAGGAGGAGCAGGGCAGGTTTGTTATTCATGAAATTTATCATGTTTCTCCAATAAAATATTGATTCAAAACCAGATTCTCGCGCCGATGACCACGTGCGTGTCGCGTTGCGGCGCCCCTGACGCCCGCTGCAGCGCAGCGGTGTCACCGAAGGCGCGCTCGTGCACCACGCCCAGGTAGGGCGCGAAGCGTCGACTGGCTTCGTAGCGCAGGCGCAGGCCGGCTTCGACCGTGGACAGACCGGAACCGATGCCCCGGGCCGTGTCGTGCTTGCCGTGGAGGGTGGCTTCGATCATGGGCTGGAGTACGAGTCGGTTGGTCAGCAGCAGTTCGCGCTCGACCTCGATGCCCAGCATCGTCCGGCCCGACTCGCCGATGTAGCCGGTCACCGCCACTTCGAACATCCGCGGCGCCAGGCCCTGCACGCCGATCGCGGCCCAGTCCCGCGAGCGGCCGGGCGCGAAGTCGTGCCGGAGGCCGGCGACGACGTCCCACCAGGGCGATACGGCGCGGCCGTACAGCAGTTCCAGGTTGGCTGCGTCGGTGCTGCCGGCGGCGCGCTCGCCTTCGGAGCGCAGCCACAGGCGGTGGATGTCGCCGCCGATCCATCCCTCCGCCTCCCAGGCCTGGCCGCTGCCGTGGTCGGCATCCCAGGCTTCAAGCCGGTTGAAGAGCAGATAGGCGTTGAGTTCCCGCGCATGCTCCATGTTGCGATGGAGTCCGGGAAACGCTGCGGCCCGATCGGCGTCGGTGACCTCGGGGATCGGGGTCACAAGGCGCATGGGAGCGGCGTGCTCGGCATGCACGGCGTGGTCGCCATGCCCGCTGTGATCCTGCGCCACGGCCGGGGTGACCACTGCCGCCGCGATCGCAAGCGCCAGCAGTCCGTGCTGCCAGGCGCTCATGCCCCTTCCTCCACGCGCACTTCGCGCATCATTCCCGCTTCCATGTGGTAGAGCAGGTGGCAGTGGAAGGCCCAGCGTCCCAGCGCGTCCGCGCGCACGCGGAAGCTGCGCTTCGTGCCCGGCGGCATGTCGACGGTGTGCTTGCGCAGCTGGAAGGCACCGGCTTCGTCCTCGACGTCGCTCCACATCCCGTGCAGGTGGATGGGGTGGGACATCATGGTGTCGTTGACCAGCACGATGCGCAGGCGTTCGCCGTAGGACATGCGCAATGGCTCGGCGTCCATGAACTTGAGGCCGTCGAAGGACCAGGCGAACTTCTCCATGTGGCCGGTGAGGTGCAGCTCCACCTCGCGTCCCGGTTCGCGGCCGTCGGGGTCGTCGAACAGGCTGTGCATCGCGCCATAGGTCAGCACCGTGCGGCCGTTGCCACGCAGGCCGACGCCCGGGTCGTCGAGCTTCGGCGCCAGCGACATCGCCTGCATGTCGACCAGCGGGTTGCCGGTTTCGCTCGCCGGATGCTGCTGCATGCCGGCACTGCCGTGCTCCATCGAAGCCATCGCGTGCTGCCCGTGCGCGGAATGGTCCATGCCCGCGTGTCCCATCGCGGCGTGGTCCATCGTGCCGCGATGGCTTCCGCCATGGTCCATTGCCCCATGGTCCATCCCGCCGTGGCCCATGTCGTCCATCGTCAGCAGCGGTCGCGGGTCCAGCGCCGGCACCGGCGGAGCCAGTCCATGCCGCACCGCAAGCGTGCCGCGCGCGTAGCCGGTGCGGCCCATGTCCTGGGCGAAAATGGCGAAGGCGTCCGCGCCGGCCGGTTCCACCAGCACGTCGAAGGTCTCCGCCACCGCGATCCGGAACTCGTCCACGGTCACCGGATGGATGTACTGGCCGTCGGCGGCAACCACGGTCATCTTCAGTCCCGGGATGCGCACGTCGAAGTAGGTCATCGCCGAGCCGTTGATGAAGCGCAGCAGCACCTTCTCGCCGGGGCGGAACAGGCCGGTCCAGTTTCCGGCCGGCGCCGAACCGTTCATCAGGTAGGTATAGGTGTGGCCGTTGATGTCGGAGATGTCGGTGGGTGTCATCCGCATCCGGTTCCACATCGCACGGTCGCGCACCGTGGCCCCGAGGCCATCGGCGCGCGCGTCGCGGACGAAGTCGCCGACGGTGCGCTGGTAGTAGTTGTCGTAGGCCGAGTCCTTCTTCATCCGGCGGAACAGCGCGGCCGGATCCATGTCGGTCCAGTCCGACAGCAACAGCACGTGCTCGCGGTCGTGGTGGTAGGGCGGGGGCTCGGCGGGATCGATGATGAGCGCGCCGTAGAGACCGGCCTGCTCCTGGAACATGGAGTGGCTGTGGTACCAGTAGGTTCCCGACTGCCGGGCCTGGAAGCGGTACAGGTAGGACTCGCCCGGCGCGATGCCGTCGAAGCTCAGGCCGGGCACGCCATCCATGTTCGCCGGCAGCAGCAGGCCGTGCCAGTGGATCGACGACCACGCATCGCGCAGACGGTTGGTGACGCGCAGGGTGACGGTATCGCCTTCACGGAAGCGCAGGATCGGGCCGGGCAGGCTGCCGTTGACCGTGGTCGCCATGCGCGGCTGGCCGGTGAAGTCGACCGCCGAGCGGCCGATGGACAGGTCGAAATGGCTGCCGGTGAGGACCGGCACCGGCGACGCAGGCGCAGCCTGGCCCGTCCGGGGGCCGAGGCCCAATGCGGCGACGGCGCCGCCGGCGGCCAGGCCCTGCACGAAACGGCGTCGGGGAATGCTCGCGCCAGGGCGCGGGGGAGGGTAATGCATGGAATCTCCGGATTACGCAGCGATGCCGGCGGGCCTTGCCGCGACATCGGGGTTCAATGGGATCGTCGCCCTTGAATCGGGCGATCGCCGGGAAGGGCGGCGCGCGAGGGCGCCGTGATCAGGCGATGGGAGGCCTGATCGCACTCGGCAGCATCGGCGCCGGATGGCCGGCGTCCAGGCGATGCAGGACCGCATCCACGCGCGGCTCGATGACGCCGACGGTCAGGAGCGGCGGCACTGCCACCGAAGCGTGCATGCAGGCCTGGCGGCACTGCGGACTGTCGCTGCAATCGGAGTCCCCGCAGGAATGGCAGTCCGATGCGGGTTCTTGCTGGTCCATCGCGGCGACACCATGCCCCTGATCGGCGCAATCGCCGTGCTGCGCGGGCGCGACCTGGGCGCCGACAAACACCGCCTCCTGCGCGTGCGCGGGCAGCGCGACGAGCGCACTGGCCATCGCACCGCCGATCCCGTTCAGGATCAGGGCGAGGACCAGCAGGATCTGCAGGGGCAGGGCATGTGCGCGCACGGTGTCGGCAGTCTAGCGCTTCCCGCCGCCGTCCGGCGGCTGCGGGCCACGCGCCATGGGCAGCTGCCAGCCCCAGCGCAGGGCTGACATCCGCAGGCCGAAGCAGACCAGCCCGCCGATGCCGGCGGATACCAGCACCGGCGCCTCCAGCATGTTGCCCGTCACCACGATGACCGCGCCCGCGAGCGCGGCGACCGCGTAGAGATCGGCACGCAGCACCGCTGGAACCTGTGCCAGCAGGATGTCCCGCGCCATGCCGCCACCGATGCCCGTGAGCATGCCCATCAGCGCGGCCATCACCGGACTGAGCCCGAACACCAGCGCTTTCTGCGTGCCGGCGACGGCGAAGAAGGCGAGACCGACCGCATCCAGCATCCGCACGGGATTGCGCAACCGTTCGACCAGGGTCGACCAGTAGAAGGCGATCATGCCCGCCGCCATGGCGACCGCGAGGTAACGCCAGTCCTGGAAGGCTGCCGGCGGCGTCGCGCCGATCAGCACGTCGCGGCTGATGCCGCCGAAGGTCGAGGCCGCGAAGGACAGCACAAGCACGCCGAACAGGTCCAGACGCTGGCGCACGCCGGCCGTGGCGCCGCTGACCGCGAACGCGAAGGTGCCGCACAGGTCCAGGACGAGGACCAGGGTGCGATTGAACTCCAGCGTGCCTTGTAGCTCGAGCGCGATCATGCCGGGAGTATGCACCGGGCCGAAGCGCCGTGGCCTGGGATCAGTCCGCAGGCGGCAGCTTCAGGAACCGCGCAGCGTTGTCATGGAAGATCGCCCGCTTCTGCGCGGGCGTCAGGAAGCCCGCGCTATCCACGCCCTCCACCGCCAGGCCGATCGCCTCCGGCCACACCATCTGGTCGGATCCGAACATCAGGCGGTCGCCCAGGCCGGCGGTCATCAATGCCTGCAGATAGTCGTGGAATTCCTGCCGCGGGATGATCCAGTTGATCACCGACACATCTGCATGCAGATGCGGGTAGACGTACATCAGCGCCTTGGTTTCCTGCAGGTAGGGCCAGCCGGCGTGCATCAGCCACACGCGCAACTTCGGATGGCGCTTCAGCATCGGCTCCAGCAGCTTCGGATTGCCGAGCTCCACGCTGAAGTCCGGGCAGCAGCCGTGCGGCGTGCCGGGTGGGCCCAGGCCTGTGTGGATGCCGACGGGAATATCGAATTCCTCGGCCAGCGCGAGATAGGGTTCGAACCACGGGTCGCTCGGGTCGAGCCCGTGATACTGCGCGCCGATCTCGCCGAGTACCTTCAGATCGCCGCTGGCGAAGGCCGCCCGCACGACCTCCGGCGGGGGCAGGGGAGTGCGACCGTCATCGAGGAAGGCGCCGGCCCAGATCGCATCGCCGCCGGCCTGGCGGAGGCTGGCCATGTAGGGATCCGGACCGCTGGCGAGGCCGAGCACGATGCCGTGCTGGCGCATGGCATCGAGGGTCAGGCGTTGCCGATTGGCATCGGTGCCGGCGGCCGTCGGCTTGCCGGTGGCTGGGTTGGGCGCACCGGGCGCGGCCGGACCGGCGTGCAGGTGCACGTCGATGATCGGCCCCTGGTAAGACTGGGCCAGCACGGGTGACGCCAGCAACAAGGTGAGCAGAAAGAATGAAAAGCGCATGGCATCGTCTCCGGCAGTCTTCCGTGTAGACGCGGGCGAATGGCGCAAGCGGCCAGACCGAAGTGTAACTTCGCGGCCGGCTGCAGCGCGTGGTAGCACTGTTTCGCGTCAAGCCGTGTCGCGGACGCAGGAACGTGACGCAGACATACGGTGTGCCAGACTTTGTCCCGACAAGCAGCCTTCTCCGGGGGGATTCCAGCATGACAAAAGCATCCGATCTGTTCATCCAGTGCCTGGAAGAAGAGGATGTTGAGTACATTTTCGGGGTTCCCGGCGAGGAGAATCTCGACATGCTCGACAGCCTCAGCCGCTCGACCACGATCCGGCTGATCCTTACCCGGCACGAACAGGCCGCTGGCTTCATGGCCGCGACCTATGGCCGGCATACCGGCAAGACCGGGGTATGCATGGCGACACTGGGGCCGGGCGCGACCAATCTGGTCACCGCCGCCGCCTATGCGCAGCTTGGCGGCATGCCGATCCTGATGGTCACAGGGCAGAAGCCGATCAAGAAGTCGAAACAGGGCCGCTTCCAGATCCTCGACGTGGTCGGCATGATGAAGCCGCTGACCAAGTTCACCCATCAGCTCGCCAGCGCCGACAACATTCCCAGCCGGGTGCGCGAGGCGTTCCGGCTCGCCGAAGAGGAGAAGCCCGGGGCGACGCATATCGAGTTTCCCGAGGACGTCGCCGGCGAGAAGACCGCATCGGTGCCGCTCAAACGCAGCCACACGCGGCGCCCCAATGCCGATGTGAAGTCGATCCGCGCTGCGGTGCATGCGCTTGAAAACGCCAGGTCGCCGATCCTGGTGATCGGCGCAGGCGCCAACCGCACCATGACCTGCCGGATGCTGCTCCAGTTCATCGAGAAGACCGGCATTCCGTTCCTGACCACCCAGCTCGGCAAGGGCGTGGTCGACGAGCGTCATCCCGGGTTTGTCGGCTGCGCGGCCCTGTCGGCAGGCGACTTTGTACACCGTGCGGTCGAGGCCGCGGACCTGATCGTCAATATCGGCCATGACGTGATCGAGAAGCCGCCGTTCTTCATGCGGGCGGGCGGCGCGCAGGTGATCCATATCTCGTCCAGGACCGCCGAGGTCGATCCGGTCTATTTCCCGCAGATCGAGGTGATCGGCGACATCGCCAACGCGATCTGGCAGATCAAGCAGGACATCGTTCCCAATGGCGGCTGGACGTTCGACGCGATGCTGGCGGTGCGCAAGGCCGAGGTCGCGCACACCGCGTCGATCTCGGGCGATGCACGCTTCCCCATCTTCCCGCCCTTTCTGGTCGAACAGGTCCGCGCGGCGATGCCCGAAGACGGCATCATTTGTCTCGACAATGGGATCTACAAGATCTGGTTCGCGCGCGGCTATACGGCGTATCGCCCCAATACCGTGCTGCTAGACAATGCGCTCGCCACGATGGGCGCGGGCCTGCCCTCGGCCATGGCCTCGGCGATGGTCTATCCCGATCGCAAGGTGATGGCGATCTGCGGCGATGGCGGCTTCATGATGAACAGCCAGGAGATGGAAACCGCCGTTCGCCTGAAGCTCAACCTCACCGTGCTGATCGTCAATGACGACAGCTACGGCATGATTCGCTGGAAGCAGGCGGACATGGGCTTCAAGGACTGGGGCTTGACCTATGGCAACCCCGATTTCGTCAAGTACGCGGAAAGCTATGGCGCGTTCGGCCATCGCGCCGAAAGCGCCGAGCATCTCAAGCAGCTGCTCGCGCATACCCGCGACACGCCTGGCGTCCATCTGATCGAGTGCCCGGTCGACTACTCGGAAAACGACCAGATCCTCAACATCGACATCAAGAAGCTGTCGAAAGAACTGTAATCGCTGTCCCTTTCCCCGGCTTTCGCCGGAAAGCGGGATGCGCCCCGGGAGTTTCGAATGACCAGGCTCAAGTCCGTCTATCCGCTCTATCTCAACAATGTGGCGCAGCAGCCGAACACCGATCTCGCAGTGACCGACAAGTTCACCGGCGAGATCGCATTCCGCGTCGCGCGGGCCGATGTCGCCACGATCGATACGGCGATCGCGGGCGCGGTCGAAGCGGCGGAACCGATGGCGCGGATGGCGAGCTACGAGCGCCAGGCGGTGCTCACCCATTGCGTCACCCGCTTCACCGAGCGGTACGACGAGCTCGCCTACGCGCTGTGCGTCGAGGCGGGCAAGCCGATCAAGGACAGCGAGGGCGAGGTCGGCCGACTGATCGACACCTTCCGCATCGCTGCCGAGGAGTCGGTGCGGATGAACGGCGAGGTCCAGACGCTCGACATCTCGGCGCGCGCCAAGGGCTACCAGGGCATGTGGAAGCGCGTGCCCATCGGGCCGTGTTCCTTCATATCGCCGTTCAACTTCCCGCTCAACCTGGCCGCGCACAAGATCGCCCCGGCGCTCGCGGTGGGCTGTCCGTTCGTGATGAAGCCGGCGAGCCGGACCCCACTGGGCGCGATCATCATCGGCGAAGTGCTTGCCGAAACCGACCTGCCCAAGGGCGCATTCTCGATCCTGCCCACCAGCCGCGACGGTGCCGACCTGTTCACCACCGACGACCGGCTCAAGCTGCTCTCGTTCACCGGATCGCCCGATGTCGGCTGGGATCTCAAGACGCGCAGCGGCAAGAAAAAGGTGGTGCTCGAACTCGGCGGGAATGCCGCGGTGATCGTCGATGCCGATGCCGATCTCGACGATGCGCTCGAGCGCGTCATTTTCGGCGCCTTCTACCAGTCGGGGCAGAGCTGTATCGGGGTGCAGCGCATCATCATCCATGCCGATGTCTACGACCGCTTCCGCGACATGCTGGTCGCCAGGACGAAGACGCTGGTGGCGGGCGATCCCAAGCAGCGCGACACGTTCATCGGCCCGATGATCGATGTCAAGGAGGCGACACGGCTCGAAACCTGGATCAATGAGGCGGTCGCCGCCGGCGGCACTCTGCTCTGCGGCGGCAGCCGCGACGGCGCGATGCTCGGCGCGACCCTGCTCGAAGCCGTGCCTGCCCACACCAGGATCGTCACCGAAGAGGCGTTCGGCCCTGTCGCGGTGCTGTCAAGCTTCACCGATTTCAATGCCGCACTCGCCGAAGGCAACGCCTCGAAGTTCGGATTGCAGGCGGGCGTCTTCACGCGCGACCTGTTCAAGATGTTCGACGCCTGGGATCATCTCGATGTCGGCGGGGTGGTGATCAACGACGTGCCCAGCTACCGCGTCGACAACATGCCCTATGGCGGAGTCAAGGATTCGGGCCTGGGCCGCGAAGGCGTGCGTTTCGCGATGGAAGACATGACCGAAATCCGCAACCTGGTGATTCGCCGACCGTAAGGCGCGCCTGCGGGGCGAGGTTCAAGGCAGCGGCATGAAGAATCCAGGCCCACATCCGCTTGACACGATCCGCACCGTTCTCACGCGGCCGTATCGTTTCGTGCCGTCCGTCATCGCAGGCCTCACGAAATGGTGGGCGCGGGACGCGCGGGATCCATCCGCTGGCGGCGACGGCTCGCGCCAGCCGAGCGGGAACGAACTCGAAGGCGCCCGCTTCCAGGGTCGCCTGGTGGCCGAGGTCGCCACCAGGCTCGCGGGCTGATCCAGGCTGCCGGACGCACGATGCAGGACCCTGGTGGTCCTGCGTTGGCGAAGGGCAGGGCACATCAGGAGCACCCGCGCACGCCTTCACGAAGGCACTGGAGCCGCTACCATGGCCCGGCACCGCGGCGGCTCCGGAGGAAGGTTGAGCAGGGCAATTCGATTCTGGAAGGCCTGGATGCCCGCCCTGGCCGCGTGCCTGCTGGTCGCGGGTTGCCAGACCCTCGGCCTCGACCGCGACGACCGCATGACGGTCTCCACCAGGATCGATGGCCTGCGCCTGCCGGCGCGCCCCTGGGCGACCACGCGCGAGGTCATCTCGATGCTGGGGCTGGAGGAGGCGTGCAGCAGTTCCGGTCCCATCTGCGCGGACGCGATCCTTGATGCGTCCGACCCCATGCGCCCGGGGGTCCGCCTGATCGCGGCCGCGGACGTGCTGTTCCTGCATGGCCGCGCTGCGACCGGTGACGCGCGGACGCAGGCGCTCACCCGCTGCGGCATCCTGACCCATCGCTATCTTTTCGGACCCAACCTGCCCGGGCGCTTCGGCCCGCTGGATGCGCGTTCGCAGATGGCGCTGCGCCTGCACAACGCCTGTACTTCGGGCCTGGTGCAGGACGTCGTCGACCGTCCGCAGGCGATCGCCTGGCGGGTGGACGAGCGCCGCTTCCCCAGGTCCGCCGTGGAGCGGCTCGAGCTGGCCGCGGCGCTGAGGCCGAAAGGGCTGCGCACCCGCCAGATCAAGGACGGCATCGGTGCGCCTGCCGTGGCATTCGGGCGCACGGAAGAAGCAGTGGGTGCGTTCCCGGCGCAGCCCTTCGCGCTGCCGGTCACGGTGCAGTTGGTCGTCGATGCGGAGGGCAACGCCAGCCTGCTCGCCACCGACGCCTCGCGTGAAGCGTCGGTCGCGACCGTCTTCGGCGACATCCCGCTCGCACGCGACCTGAGCGCGGCCTATGCCAGCGCCGCGATCGCGTTCGAAGAGGAGCTGGACATGTGGCGGCTCCTCCGCGGCGCGCCGGACGGTGATGGCGAACCCCAGATCAGGCTGCTGGCGCCGATCGATTACCACAAGGACGTCGTCCTGCTGGTGCACGGCTTCGCGAGCAGCCCGATGACCTGGGCCAACATGGTCAACGAGCTGCTCGGCGATCCGAGGATTTCCGACCGCTACCAGTTCTGGCTTGCGCGCTATCCCACCGGCTTGCCGTTCCTCGTCAACCGGCAGGGGCTGGCCCGCACCATCACCGACTTTCGCGAACGCGGACGCCTGTCGCCCTATCATCCCCAGCCGCCCATGGTGATCGTGGGCCACTCGATGGGTGGTGTGCTGACGCGGCTGCTGGTCACCGAGTCCGGAACAGCGCTGTGGGATGCGGCATTCACCGTGCCGCCGGATGCCTTGCAGGCCGATGCCGCCGACATCGAGGCCGCCCGCGGTCTTTTCATGTTCGAACCCCTGGAGGGCGTGGACGACGTCGTGCTGATCGCCGCACCGCACCGGGGCAGCCTGATGGCGGAGGGAATGATGGCGCGCCTGGTCCGGAGGTTCATCGGCGGTCCGCGGGACGTGCTCGACTATCTGGTCCGGATGACCCTCGGACATCCCGGCCAGGTGCAGCCCGAGGTGCGCGACAACTACCTGGCCGGCGGGCCGGACAGCCTGGCGACGCTGTCGCCCGCGCAACCGGTGAGCCGCGCGGCGAGTGAACTGCCGACGGCGCCGGGCGTGGGCGTGCACTCCATCATCGGCATACTCGATCCCGAGGATGCGGCGCGCGGCGACGGCGTCGTCTCGCTGCAGAGCGCCTCATGGCCCGATGGTGCCGAGTACCGCGTGCGTGGCGGCCACGACCTGCAGACCCTCCCGGAAACCATCACCGTGCTCAAGCGGATCCTGCTGGCCAGGCTGCCAGTCTCACAGCCAACCCCGCAGCCAGCCACGGCGGAGTGACGGGGACCTCCCCATGTCGCCAATGTGCCGGGTGGGGGAGGGGCTATGTCGGTTCGGCGTCGGTGGCGCTGGCCATGTCGTCGGCGTGTTGGCCCGGCTTCTCGGCGGCGCCATCCGGCATGGTCTCGCCGAGTTCGGTTTCCACCGCACTTGCATGCCGTTGGCGATAGTCGGGGCAACGATTCACGGTAGTTCCCTGCGCACTGGCAGCAACACGTGGGTTCGCGCGCGTCTTTGGTCGCGAAACGGTATTAGCCAGGGGTGATTAGGCAGCATTATCGGGGGTAGGGAAGGGCTGCATTCGAGCCGAAGCGGACATGGCATGAGGAGCGCGGCGGACACGCTCCCGCACGTGCTCGGACTGGTGGGTCGGCCATCGTTTGGCCCCCGGGATGGGTCGACGCCCTGGTCCGGCCTTGACGGGCGTGCGGACCGCGCGCCCCAGACCCGTTAAATGCTGGTTCGGCTGCAGCTTGTCCGCCAGGATGGCAATCTCCGACGCCAATTGAAACACTGTATCAATTCGAGGTATCGTCGCAAAATGCTTCTCTGGCTCCGCCGCCGACTCTCGGGTAAAGCAGCATTGCTGCTGCTTGCCCTCGCCATGCTCGTGCAGCCAATGCTTGCAGCGGTTGGGGAGCTGCATGCCGTGGAGCATGGGTCGCACGTGGCGAGCGCGCACGACGACGACCATGTACCCCACGAGGAGGACGATCCCGCCCATGCGTTGGGCGCCCACGCGCTCCTCCACCAGTCGACCTGCGGCGGCGCTTATGCCGTGCTCTCCGCCGCGTTGCCGGTGCCTTCGTTCCTGCCCGCGACGGTCGATCTCTCGGGCGCAGACGCGCCGGGACTGCCCAGGTCTGTTCTGACCCTTCCGTTCCGACCTCCGATCGCCTGACGACGCTTCCGGCTGCCTGCGGGCAGTTGCTCTTGCGTATCCCGTCAACCGAATCGGAGGTTCTCCGTGAATCTGCGTTACTTGCTGGTTCTGGCCCTGGCCGGAACCTGCGGCGTTGCCTTGCCCGGCTATGCCGCCGAACCCTTGCGTCTGGATCAGGCCGTGTCCAGGGCGCTGGGCGCCAATCCACTGCTCGTCGCCGAGAAGGCGGAACTGCGGGCTGCCGAAGCGCGGTCCGCCCGGGGGGCATTACCCAAACCGCTGACGATCGGCGGTGAATTCGAGAACTTCGCCGGAAGCGGGATGCTGTCCGGTGTGCGCTCCAGCGAAACCACACTGCGGATCGGCAAGGTGCTGGAGCTTGGCGGCAAGCGACCGGCCCGGGAGGCGCTGGGGCGGGCCGAAGTCGACGAGCAGCTCAACCAGGCGGATGCCGTCCGCGTCGCGCTCGTCCGTGAGGCGACCTCCCGGTTCATCGACGTGGTTGCCGACCAGGAGCGCCTCGCATTCGCAAGGGAGCGCGTGCAGCTCGCGGAGCGGACGCGGCGGGAGGTGGCCTCCTGGGTCAACGCGGCGCGCAACCCCGAGTCGGACCTCCGGTCCGCCGAGATCGCGCTCGCGGAGGCGGAGCTGGAACTCGAGGACGCACAGCACGAGCTCGAGAGTGCGCGGGTCACGCTTGCGGCCATCTGGGGCACGCTCGAACCGGACTTCTCCGATGCCGTCGGCGACTTCGACGTGCTGCCCGAGTTGCCGCAACTCGCTGCGCTCGCTGCCCGGCTGCCCCTCACTCCGGGGCAGCGCCACGCGGCGCTGCAGCGCGAAACGGCGGACGCCAGGCGGCGCGTGGCGATGGCGAGCGCGAAGCCGGACATCGACCTGAGCCTTGGAGTCCGGCGGCTGGAAGGCCTGGACGACCAGGGCCTGGTGATGTCGGTCAGCGTGCCACTCGGCACGCGGGCCCGGGCCGGGCACTCGGTTTCCGAAGCCGACGCTGAGATCGCCGCGATCGACGCCCGCATGCTGTCGCAGCGCTACGAGCGTCATCAGCAGCTCTTCGCCGCCTACCAGGAACTCGCCCACGCGCGACACGAAGTAGAGCGCCTGAGGACGGCAATGATTCCGAAGGCCGAGGAGGCGGTCGCGATCACGCGTCGCGGGTTCGAACAGGGCCGTTTCGCCTTCCTCATGCTCGATCAGAGCCAGCGGAAGCTCTTCGACCTCCGCATCCGCCAGCTCGAAGCCACTGCCCGCTATCACACCCTGTTGGCCGAAATCGAAAGTCTCACGGCCACCGTCCAGGACACCATCCCATGATCCGCTTCCCGCTTTCCCTGATGATCTGCCTTGCGCTGGCCGCCTGCGGCGGGGCCAAGCAACCTGCCTCCCTTGATCCCTCTGCTGAAGCCGCAGCCGCTGGCGAGTACGAGCGCGGCCCGAACCGCGGGCGGATGCTCCGTGATGGCGACTTCGCCCTCGAAGTCACCATTTTCGAAGAGAACGCGCCCCCGCACTACCGCCTCTACGCGTACCAAGGCGACAAGCCTGTCGCACCACAGGACGTGCAGGCCACCATCCGCCTCAAGCGGCTCGATGGCGAGGTGAACGACTTCAGCTTCAAGCCGGAGGGCACGTTCCTCACTGACAGCGGAGAAGTCACCGAGCCGCATTCGTTCGACGTCGAAGTCCGCGCGCAGTACGCCGGCAAGTCGCACGAGTGGGTTTACGAGTCCTACGAGGGGCGCACCACGATCCCGGCCGCGGCCGCGCAGGCCTCCGGCGTGGAGATCGAAGTCGCCGGTCCGCAGACCATCCGCGACACCGTCAGGCTGATGGGCGTCGTGACGCTGGACGCCAACCGCCACGCACAGGTCAAGGCAAGGTTTCCAGGCACGGTGCGCTCGGTCAGCGTCGAGCAGGGCCAGCGTGTCAGCCGGGGCCAGACCTTGGTCACGGTGGAAGGCAACGACAGCATGCGCACGTACCCGGTGACCGCACCATTCGACGGCGTCGTGATCGCCAGGAACACCAATGCGGGCGACGTGGCCGACGCCAACGTGCTGGTGGAGATCGCGGACGTTTCGAAGGTCTGGGTCGAGTTGCGTGCCCTTGGAGCGGACGCGGAGAGGCTTGCGGTGGGCCAGCCGATCGAGATCGGCTCGGCGACTGGTGCCGGCAAGGTCGAAGCCAGGATCGAGATGTTGCTCCCGCTCGCATCCGGTCAAAGCGTTGTGGCGCGCGCCAGCATCGACAACCCGGAAGGCCGCTGGCGCCCCGGAATGATGGTCACCGGCGACGTCACCGTGGACGAAAAGGAGGTGCCGCTTGCGGTCCAGGAAGCAGGTCTCCAGCGGTTCCGTGACTTTACCGTGGTGTTTGCCCAGGTGGGTGACACCTACGAGGTCAGGATGCTCGAACTTGGCGATCGCGACGGTCGTTATGCGGAGGTTCTCGGCGGACTCAAGCCCGGAACGCCCTATGTGACCGAGCAGAGCTTCCTCATGAAGGCCGACGTCGAAAAATCCGGCGCCAGCCACGACCACTGAGGAGAACGCAATGCTTGAGCGCATCATTCGCGCGGCGATCGCGCATCGCTGGCTGGTCCTCGTCCTCGTCCTCGGCGTCTCGGTGCTGGGCATGTGGAGCTATGGCCGGCTGCCGATCGACGCCGTGCCCGACATCACCAACGTCCAGGTCCAGGTGAACACCGAGGCACCGGGCTATTCGCCCCTCGAGGCCGAACAACGGGTGACATTCCCGGTGGAAACCGCGTTGGCGGGCATGGCCCGCCTGCAGTACACGCGGTCCATCTCACGCTACGGCCTGTCCCAGGTCACGGTGGTCTTCGAGGATGGCACCGATATCTACTTCGCCCGGCAGCAGGTCGCGGAACGGTTGCAGCAGGCCGCTTCGCAGCTGCCAGACGGCCTGGAGCCCACCCTGGGACCGGTGGCAACCGGCCTAGGCGAGATCTTCATGTACACGGTCGAATCGGAGCCGGGCGCCGTCAAGGACGATGGCCAGGCCTGGACCCCGACCGACCTGAGGACGCTGCAGGACTGGGTCATCCGCCCGCAGCTGCGCAACCTGAAGGGCGTCACCGAGGTCAACACCATCGGCGGCCACGTGCAGCAGTACCACGTGACGCCCGACCCCTCGAAGCTGGTGGCATTCAAGCTCACGATCGACGACCTGCGCAGGGCGATCGAACGCAACAACGCCAACGCAGGCGCGGGCTATATCGAGCAGCGCGGCGAGCAGAACCTGATCCGCATCCCGGGGCAGGTCGCGGACGAGGCCGGCATCCGGGACATCGTGGTGGCCATGCGCGACGGCTTGCCGCTGCGCGTCGGCGACGTGGCCGATGTCCAGGTCGGCTCCGAGCTCCGGACTGGCGCCGCGACCCAGGACGGGCATGAGGTCGTGCTCGGCACGGTGTTCATGCTGATCGGCGAGAACAGCCGCGACGTTGCGATGCGGGCCGCCGAGCGGCTGGAGGAGATCGACGCCACGCTGCCGGCCGGTGTCTCGGCCCGAGCCGTCTACGATCGCACGCGGCTGGTGGACCGCAGCATCGCGACCGTCCAGAAGAACCTCCTGGAGGGTGCCTTGCTCGTCATCGCCGTGCTGTTCCTGCTCCTGGGGAACATCCGCGCGGCCCTCATCACCGCGGCGGTGATCCCGGTGGCGATGCTGATGACCATCACCGGCATGGTGCAGAACCGGGTGTCGGCAAACCTGATGAGCCTGGGTGCGCTCGACTTCGGGCTGATCGTCGACGGCGCCGTCATCATCGTGGAGAACTGCCTGCGCCGGTTCGGCGAGCGGCAGCGTGCATTGGGCCGGCTGCTGACCCGCGAGGAGCGGTTCGACCTGGCCGCCGTGGCAAGTACCGAGGTGATCAAGCCGAGCCTGTTCGGCCTGTTCATCATCGCCGCGGTGTACCTGCCGATCTTCGCGCTCTCCGGCGTCGAAGGTAAGACCTTCCACCCGATGGCGATCACCGTGGTCATGGCGCTGACCGCGGCCATGGTGCTGTCGCTGACGTTCGTGCCGGCGGCGGTGGCGCTGTTCGTGAATGGCAAGGTGGAGGAGAAGGAGACCAGGGTGATGCGGGCCGCGAGCCGCGTGTACGCCCCCCTCCTGGAGAAGGCCATTGCCCTGCGCGCTCCGCTGGCCGCGGTGGCCGCGGTGCTGGTCGTGCTCTGCGGATTGCTCGCCACCCGCCTGGGAACGGAGTTCATCCCCAACCTGGACGAGGGCGACGTCGCGATCCACGCCCTGCGCATTCCGGGAACGAGCCTCACCCAGGCCATCGGCATGCAGGAGCTGCTCGAGTCCCGGATCAAGGAGTTCCCGGAAGTCGACAAGGTCGTCGGCAAGATCGGTACGGCCGAGGTGGCCACCGACCCGATGCCCCCGTCGGTCGCGGACACGTTCGTGATGCTGAAGGACCGGGCCGACTGGCCGGATCCGGGCAAGCCGAAGACGACCCTCATGGCCGAGATCGAGACGGTACTGCGGGCGATTCCCGGCAACAACTACGAGTTCACCCAGCCCGTGCAGATGCGGATGAACGAACTCATCGCGGGCGTCCGCGCCGAGGTCGCGGTCAAGGTGTTCGGCGATGACATGGAGGAACTCGCCGCCGTCGGGGCGCAGATCGAGGGTATCGCGAGCTCGATCGACGGCAGTGCGGACGTGGCCCTGGAGCAGATCACCGGGCTGCCGCTGCTGGTCATCACGCCGGACCGGGCGGCGCTGGCCCGCTATGGCCTCTCGGTCGCCGATGTACAGGATACGGTCGCTGCGGCCATGGGCGGCGCGAACGCCGGGCAGCTGTTCGACGGCGACCGGCGTTTCGACATCGTCGTGCGGCTGCCGGAGGCGCAGCGCCAGGATCCGCGTGCGCTCGCGTCGTTGCCGATCCCGCTGCCGGCGGGCTACGGCGGGGCGGACGCCGGATCCATGGCGTACCTGCCGGGAGTGGTGCCACTGAGTGCCGTGGCCAGCATCGAGGTGGAGCTCGGTCCGAACCAGATCAGCCGTGAGAACGGCAAGCGCCGCATCGTGATCACGTCCAACGTCCGTGGTCGGGACCTTGGCTCGTTCGTGGAAGAGCTTCGGGCCCGGGTGGCTGCAGAGGTCGAGCTACCGCAGGGCGTCTGGGTCAACTATGGCGGCACCTTCGAGCAGCTGATCTCGGCAGGCCAACGGCTCGGCATCGTCGTGCCCGTGGTGCTGGTCATGATCTTCGGCCTGCTGCTGATGGCATTCGGATCGGCAAAAGACGCCGCGATCGTCTTCAGCGGCGTGCCCTTGGCGCTGACGGGCGGCGTGCTGGCGCTGTGGCTGCGCGGCATCCCGTTCTCGATCTCCGCGGGCGTGGGATTCATTGCGCTCTCGGGCGTCGCCGTGCTGAACGGCCTGGTGATGATCACCTTCATCCGCAAGCTGCGCGAAGAAGGCGCGAGCGTGCATGACGCCGTCGTCAACGGGGCGCTGACGCGCCTGCGTCCCGTGCTCATGACGGCCCTGGTGGCGAGCCTTGGTTTCGTGCCGATGGCCCTGAATGTCGGTACCGGCGCCGAGGTGCAGCGTCCGCTGGCCACGGTGGTCATCGGCGGGATCATTTCGTCGACCCTGCTGACGCTGCTGGTGTTGCCGGGTCTCTACCGGATGGTGCATCGCCCGAAGAAGCGTGCGGGCCGCGAGCCGTCCGCAGGCACCGCGCCCACGAACGCCTGACCCGAGGCGCGGAGCGGTCCCCGCGGCCGCTCCGTGCCTCTCTCATTACCTGACCTGGAAATCGTTTCCACATGATGTTCAAACCAACGCAATTCCTTCCGGCCACAGACGCCCCCGCGCGGAACTGGCTCCCGGCACTCCTCGCCGTACTCGCTGCACTGTTCATGCTGGTGCTGCCCGACCTCGCGTACGCACATGCCATCGCGGAAGGCGACAAGGGCTACATCCAGGAAATCACTGGCGTGCACCTCGTGTCCTTCGCCTATCTGGGCGCGAAGCACATGGCGACAGGCTACGACCACATCCTGTTTCTCCTGGGCGTGATCTTCTTCCTGTACCGGATGAACCAGATCGCGCTCTACGTCACCCTGTTCGCGATCGGCCATTCCACCACGATGCTGCTCGGGGTCTACTTCAACGTCGGCATCAACAGCTACCTGATCGACGCCATCATTGGCCTGTCAGTGGTCTACAAGGCGCTCGACAACATGGGTGCGTACCAGCGCTGGTTTGGCTTCCAGCCAAATACGAAGGTCGCGACCCTGGTCTTCGGCCTGTTCCATGGTTTCGGCCTGTCGACAAAGATCATCGAGTACGAGATCTCGCCCGATGGCCTCGTCCCGAACCTCCTCGCCTTCAACGTGGGCGTGGAGATTGGCCAGTTGTTGGCGCTGGGCGCCATCCTCATCGCCATGGGCTACTGGCGCAGGACGGACAGCTTCCTGAAACACGCCTACACCGCAAACGTCGTGATGATGTCGGCCGGCTTCATCCTCGTCGGCATGCAGCTGACGGGTTACTTCGTTTCCTGAACACTCAAGAGGCCTATCCATGTACAACTCGAAACCCACGAACTCCGATCTTCCGTCGTCCTCGCGCCTGCTCAAATCGACGATCATCGCCGCCGCCGTGGCGGTGCTCTTCCTGGTGACCATCGTGTTGCCGGCTGAGTACGGCATTGATCCCACGGGCATCGGACGCGCGCTTGGCCTGGCCGAGATGGGCGAGATCAAGACCCAGCTGGCAGAGGAACGCGATGCGGATGCCATCCTTGACGCGGCCAGTGCCGACGCGGCGATCATCCAGCCGCCGCAACCGGCCCAGGCTTTGGATGTCGCGGGAGCTGCCGGAGCTGCAGGCTCCGCATCCGCTGCGGCGGTCGAGCCGGTGCCGGAGGCGAAGTCGGCCTGGCGCGACGAAATGCGGGTGGAGCTCTCGACGGGGCAGGGCGCAGAAGTGAAGCTTGCGATGAACGCCGGGGAGCAAGCCACGTTCTCCTGGATGGTCGAGGGCGGCGTCGTGAACTTCGATACCCACGGTGATGGCGGTGGCCGCTCCACAAGCTACGAGAAGGGCCGGGGCGTTCCTGCCGATGAAGGCGTGCTCGAGGCCGCATTCGACGGCAACCACGGCTGGTTCTGGCGCAATCGCGGGAGCGCTCCAGTCACAGTGATCATCCGGACGGGTGGCGCGTACAGCGCCATGAAACGGGTGATATGAGGTCAAGGCTGCGCGCGGCGAGATCGGGTGACCCCTGCCATGTCTTGTCGCATTTGATTCTCCGGAGGCAGGCACATGCTCGAAATTCTGCGTGAACGCACGTTTCGCCGGTTGTTCGGTGCCCAGGTGGTCGCCCTTGTCGGCACCGGCCTGGCGACCGTGGCACTTGCGCTGCTGGCTTACGACCTGGCTGGCGCGCAGGCAGGCTCAGTGCTTGGCACCGCCTTGGCCATCAAGATGGTCGTATACGTGACTCTGGCGCCGCTGGCCGGCGCCACCGTTCCACCGCGACTACGCAAAGCGGTGCTCATCGGGCTTGATCTGGTCCGGGCCGCGGCGGCGCTGATGCTGCCGTTCGTCACCGAGATCTGGCAGGTCTACGTGTTGATCGCGCTGCTGCAGTCGGCATCCGCATGCTTCACGCCGCTGTTTCAGTCATTGATCCCGGAGATCCTCCCGGAAGAACGCGATTACACGCGCGCCCTGTCCTTGTCGCGCCTTGCCTACGACCTGGAGAGCCTGCTGAGCCCGGCGATTGCGGCGGCGCTGCTGACGATGATCAGCTTTCATGGACTGTTTGCAGGGACGTCGGCGGGTTTCATCGCCTCGGCCCTGCTGGTCATGGCGACCACGTTCCCGGTGGTTCATGCGGCGCGTGCCGCAGGCAGCCCCTACGCCCGCGCGCTTCGGGGCATGCGTATCTACCTGCACACGCCGCGCCTGCGTGGCCTGCTTGCACTGAACCTGTGCGCCGCCGCCGGCGGCGCCATGGTGTTCGTCAACACCGTCGTGATCGTGCGTGGCCCGCTTCAGGGGGGCGAACGTGAAGTCGCGTGGGCGCTCGCAGCGTTTGGTGCCGGCTCGATGGCCGTGGCGTTGCTGCTGCCGAAGCTGCTCGAACGTATCCAGGACCGGAGCGTGATGCTCGGTGCCGCTTCGGTCATGGTGGGCGCGCTGTTCGCGGCCACCGGGCTGTGGGCCGCCACGCAGGGAAGGCTGGGCTGGGCCCTGCTCATCCCGCTCTGGTGCGTGCTTGGAGCGGCATACGCCGGCCTTGTAACACCCGGCGGACGGCTGTTGCGACGATCCGCGCAGGCGGATGATCTCCCGTTCCTGTTTGCGGCGCAGTTTTCGCTATCCCACGTGTGTTGGTTGCTGGCATACCCGCTGGCGGGCTGGGTAGGGGCCGCCATCGGACTCGGCAGCGCGCTCGTCGCCTTGAGTTGCGTGGCCGTGCTGGGACTGTTTGTTGCCTGGCGCGCCTGGCCTTGCCACGATCCGGACGTGGTTGAACACAGCCATCCCGAGTTGTCCGACGATCACCCGCACCTCGTCGACCATCAGGTCCTCGAGGGAAAGCATATGCATCCCTACAGGATCGACGAGTTGCACGGACGCTGGCCCCAATGAGGAGGCGCGGCACGAGCGGCCCGCCACGTGATCGATGACGGAACTGGGCGTTTATGCCGCGTTGTTCGCGATCGCCTTCGGGGCGGCGACGCTGCTGCCGCTCTCGTCGGAAGTCCTGCTCACCGGCTTGCTGATGGCGGAGTACGAGCCGGCGTTGCTGATCGTCATCGCCGGCGCCGGCAATGTGCTGGGCTCCACCGTGAACTGGGTCATCGGGCGCCAGTTGGAACGCTTCAGGAATCGCCGTTGGTTCCCGGCGAATGAAGCACAACTCGATCGCGCCCGGCGTTGGTACCGGCGTTACGGAAAATGGTCGCTGTTGCTCAGCTGGGTTCCCGTGGTTGGCGATCCGCTGACGGTTGTTGCCGGTGTCCTGCGCGAACCCCTTTCGAGCTTCCTCGTGCTGGTGGCGATTGCCAAGGTGGGGCGCTACATTGCATTGGCGGCCGTGGTTCTCGGCGCACGTTGAAGAATATTCGTCGGTCGACATCACCCGCCTGCCACGTCCACCAGCCGTCCATAACCGGCGGCACCCACCAGCCAACGCCAGGTGGACCGGAACAGCACGCCCAGCGCGACCGCAAACACCACAGCGCCGCTCAGGTCCCTGGAGCTGCCAAGCAAAAGCGCGAGGTTGGTCCCGGTGATCAGCCCGACCACGGCGGCCGTCGCGCCCCCGAGGAACTCGGCAATGTCGCGACGATGCTTGTGGCGAAGCAAGTTGGGGGCATGGGCGTGCCCGGCGCCAAGCGCTTGAAGGAGCTGGAGACCGAGAACGGCCGGCTGACGAGGCTTCTGGCGGAGCCGATGCTCGAGAACGAGGTGACCCGCTAGGCGATGCGAAAAAAGGGTACCGCACCAGCGCGCAGGGCGCTGGTGCGGTACCCCTAGCCCATGAATGCTTTCAGAGTGGGGCAGGGCGCTCCGGCGGGTGCCTGGGCACACTTGTCCAGTTGCTTTTCCAGGTCGGCCTCCAGCTTTCGCAGATCAGAAATCCGTCCGCGGACATTGGTTAGCTTGCGCTCGGTGAGCAACTGCGTCTGTTGGCAGGAAGAAGCCCCAACCACCTGCTGGAGTGCTTGAACCTCTGCGAGGCTGAACCCCATGGTCTGGGCACGGCGTATGAACTGAAGTCGCTTCACGTCATCAGGCCCGTAGCGGCGTACGCTGCCTGCAGGACGCTCAGGTTCCGGAATCAATCCCCTGCGCTGGTAGTAGCGGACGGTTTCCACGTTTACGTTGGCGGCCGTTGCGAGCCGTCCGATGGTCAGCGTCGGGTTACCCAATTGTCTTGACTCCGTACTATGGTACGGAAGTTAGTATAACCCTCATGTCCCGCGCGCACCCGAAAACCCCGGTCATCGCCCTGATTGGTGCTGGCCTCGCCACCCTCGGAGCTTCGATTTGCTGTGTGGTGCCGCTGGTGCTGGTGCTCATGGGGATCAGCGGCGCCTGGATCAGCACCCTCACGGCGCTGGATCCCTTGAGACCCTGGTTCAGCGCCGCTGCCGTGCTGTCCTTGGCCGTGGCGTTCTGGTTGGTGTATCGACCGGCAGCGCAGTGTGGTGTGGATGGCCGCTGCATCGAGCCGGGCACCCTGCGACGCAGGCGGCGTTGGCTCTGGCTCGCGACGGCCCTCGTCGCCCTGTTGCTGCTCTTTCCCTATTACATCGTCTGGATTCTGTAGGAGGCGCGATGCGCAAGTGGATACTGGCCCTCGTGGCTGCTCTTTCGATCGGTGCTGCTCTGGCGGCGACGCCGGCGACCGTGGTTGTGCTCGATGCCGAGAACATGACTTGTCCCGCCTGTGGCATCACCATCAAAAAGGCACTGGAGAAGGTGCTGGGCGTGGCCGAGACGAAGGTGGACACCCGAGCTGAAACAGTCACGGTGGCTTTCGATTCGAGCCAGACGGATATATCCGCGATCGCGCGTGCAGTCACGGAGGCAGGTTTCCCGGCCAAGGCGCGAACCGGCGGTGAGTGACGTCGAGCTCCAGAGTGTCTTGACCTGCCCGGAGTGTGGGCATCGGGCAACGGAGACAATGCCGGTCACAGCATGCCAGTTTTTCTATGAGTGCACGGGCTGTGGAGTGGTCTTGCGGCCCAATCAAGGCGACTGTTGCGTGTTCTGCTCATTCGGAACTGTGCCGTGTCCGCCGATCCAACAACAGAAGCCCTGTTGCGGATAACGGCCGTGGCAAGTGGTTGCCGCTCATCAGCAAACCCGGCGAACGAACGCCCCGCGGCAAGCGGGGCATTTCTTCTCCTGGGGACCGGACAACGGGCCGTAATTCAGTGAGGTAAGCCCCCGGCTCTGCCGCGGGACGCTTAGGGTTTGACCTATACCGCGGTCGGCTTCACCCCAGTGCTTCTTGCAGTTGATGTTGCTGTTGCTCTTAGCGATTGGAAAAGACCCCTTTGAGGGGTCCCAATCGCTTAAAGCCCACGGCTTTGCCGAGGGATACTTACTACGTCTCATAAACAGTCGCCAAGCATCGGGACCTGAGCTTGCTGACCCTCAAGCGGGTGGAGAGCGGCAGTGGCGAGCCGACGGTCGAGACGTTGAACAGCATCGGCAGCATCTGACCCGGTACCGACAAAATAACGAGACTGATCAACTTCTTAGCTAACTTTTGGCTGTTTTTTTACACGAATCCATGCCGACCCTCTTCATCTGCTTCACCTCGGATTGCGATATTGAATCGCTTATCCGGGTGTCCGGGAAAGAGGGGCAGGATCAAACAGCTGGTAGCCGCTCTCGGTATGCGTGGCCGCTCGCAGCAGGCCGCGCCGCAGATAGTTGCGCACTACATGCACCGTGACGTCGCCCTGCTGTGCCAGCTGGCGTACCGTCATCAGCGGCGGCGCTGCTTCGTCTTTGGCCGCCATTGGCGCACTCCCGCTAAGATGTTAATCACGCTTGACCTGTGTCTCGCACACAGGTCAAGCTCGACTGACGCGATGCCCTCAATGACAAGACGCCTGGTGCTCCCGCGGCGATAACGACGGGCCCGCGCGTATGCGGACCGCCATTGCCCAGGTGCGTTGAAAGTGGAACGCATCACGGCACTTCCACGGACAGCGCGGCGGGTGTCTGCGGCTTCCTGGCCAGCTGCCGTTGCTTGATCAGCGAGTACAGCGCCGGAATCACCACCAGGGTCAGCACCGTCGACGAGACCATGCCACCCACCATCGGCGCGGCGATGCGGCGCATCACCTCCGAGCCAGTGCCGCTGCTCCACATGATCGGCAGCAGGCCGGCCATGATCGCGACCACGGTCATCATCTTTGGGCGCACGCGGTCGACCGCACCCTCGATGATCGCCTCGCGGAGGTCGCGTGCGTCCAGCAAGCGGCCTTCGGCCTGGCTCTGTGCGGCGCGCGCCTCGAGCGCGTGGTCGAGGTAGATCAGCATCACCACGCCGGTTTCCGCGGCGACGCCCGCCAGCGCGATGAAACCCACGATCACCGCGACGCTGACGTTGTAGTCGAGCATCCACATCAGCCAGATGCCGCCGACCAGTGCGAACGGCACCGACAACATCACGATCAACGACTCGGTGACGCGACGGAAGTTGAGGTACAGCAGCAGGAAGATCAGCGCCAGCGTCACCGGGATGACGACGCGCATCTTCTCCGCGGCACGCTGCATGTATTCGTACTGTCCGCTCCAGGTCACGTAGTAGCCCGGCGGGAATTGCACCTGCCCGGCGACCGCGTCCTGCGCGGCCTGCACGTAGCGGCCCAGGTCGCTCTCGCGCGTATCGACGTAGATGTAGGCCGCCAGCATCGCGTTCTCGGTGCGGATGCTGGGCGCGCCCATCGTGACCTCGATGCGCGCGAGCTCGCCCAACGGCACCTGGGCGCCGCCGGGTACCGGCACCAGGACCTGCGTCCCGATACGGTGCGGGTCGTCGCGCAGCTCGCGTGGATAGCGCACGATCGCGCTGAAACGCTCGCGCCCCTGGAGGATGGTGGTGACGATCTCGCCGCCCAGCGCGGCCGCCACCACGTCCTGCACCTCGCCCAGAGTCACGCTGTACTGGGCCAGGCTGCGCAGATCCGGGGTGATGTCGAGGTAGTAGGCGCCGGTCAGGCGTTCGGCGAACGCGCTGGTCGTCCCCGGCACCTCGCGCACCACTGCTTCGATCTCGGTGGCGAGGGCGTCGAGCTGCTCCAGATCGTTGCCGAAGAGCTTGATGCCCACGGGCGTGCGGATGCCGGTGGCCAACATGTCGGTGCGTGCCTTGATCGGCATCGTCCACGAGTTGGCGACACCCGGGAACTTCAGCGCCGCGTCCATCTCGGCGATGAGCTTGTCGGTGGTCATGCCGTCGCGCCACTCGTCCTCGGGCTTGAGGTTGATGGTCGTTTCGAACATCTCCAGGGGCGCCGGGTCGGTCGCTGTCAGGGCACGACCGGCCTTGCCGAACACGGATTCCACCTCCGGGAAGCCCTTGATGATCCGGTCCTGCTGCTGCAGCAGCTCCGAGGCCTTGGTCACCGACATGCCCGGGAGCGAGGTGGGCATGTACAGGAGCGTCCCTTCGTTGAGCGTGGGCATGAACTCGCTGCCCAGCCGCGACGCGGGCCACAGGCTGGCGAACAGGGCGACGAGGGCGATCGCGATCGTGGCCATCCGGTACCGCAGCACGACGTCGATCACCGGGCGGTAGGCCGCGACCAGGAACCGGTTCACCGGATTCTTCTGCTCGGGCACGATCTTGCCGCGCACGAACAGCAGCATGAGCACCGGCACCAGCGTCACCGAGAGCAGCGCGCCCCCGGCCATGGCAAACGTCTTGGTGAACGCCAGCGGCTTGAACAGGCGGCCTTCCTGCGCTTCCAGGGCGAAGACCGGCAGGAACGAGACGGTGATGATCATCAGGCTGAAGAACAGCGCCGGGCCGACCTCGCGGCAGGCGTCGATGATCAGCTGGGTTCGGCTTCGGGAGCCGTCGGAGCGCTCGATGTGCTTGTGCGCGTTCTCGATCATCACGATCGCCGCGTCGACCATCACGCCGATCGAGATCGCGATGCCGCCCAGGCTCATGATGTTCGAGTTCATGCCGAGCGCACGCATTGCGATCACCGCGATCAGCACGCCGACCGGTAGCATGACGATCGCGACCAGCGCGCTGCGCGCATGGAACAGGAACACCAGACACACCAGCGCGACGATCAGGCTCTCCTCGAGCAATGTCGTGCGCAGCGTCTTGATCGCACGCACGATGAGATCGGACCGGTCGTAGACCGCCTGGACGCTGACGCCTTCGGGCAAGCCGCGTGCAAGTTCGGCGATCTTGTCCTTTACCCCGCCGATCACGGCCAGGGCGTTTTCGCCGAAGCGCGCAATGACAATCCCGGCCACGACATCGCCTTCGCCGTCCAGGTCGGCGATGCCACGGCGTTCGTCGGGCACCAGTTCGACCCGGGCGACGTCGCCGATCAGCACCGGTGCGCCTCCTTCGGCGCGCAGCACCAGGCTCTCGATGTCCTCGATACCGCGCAGGTAGCCACGGCCCCGCACCATGTACTCGGTCTCGGCCATCTCGATCACGCGGCCGCCGACGTCGCGGTTGCTCGCGGCGATCACTTCGGACACCCGCGATAGCGGGATGTCGAACTCGCGCAGCCGGACCGGGTCGACGGTGATCGAGTACTGGCGCACGAAGCCGCCGACGCTGGCGACCTCGGCCACGCCGGGCGCGGTGGTGAGCTGGTAGCGCAGGTACCAGTCCTGCATCGCCCGCAGCTCGTCCAGCGAGTGGCGATCGCTTTTCAGCACGTACTGGTAGACCCAGCCCACGCCCGAGGCGTCGGGTCCCAGCGCTGGCGCCACGCCGGCCGGCAAGTTCTTCGAGGCGACGTTCAGGTTCTCGAGCACGCGCGAGCGCGCCCAATAGAGGTCCGTGCCTTCCTCGAAGATGACGTAGATGAAGGAGGCGCCGAAGAACGAGAAGCCACGGACGTCCTTCGACTTCGGCACCGCGAGCAGCGCGCTGGTCAACGGGTAGGTCACCTGGTCCTCGACCACCTGGGGCGCTTGCCCCGGGTACTCGGTGAACACGATCACCTGGACGTCCGACAGGTCCGGCTGTGCATCAAGCGGCGTCTGCAGCAGGGCGTAGACGCCACCGGCGACGATCGCCAGCGCCATTACCAGCACAAGGAAAACGTTGCGGACCGACCATTCGATGAGGCGGGCAAGCATGTCAGTGCCCCTCGTGGTCGGTAACGGGAGCGTCGTGGTCGCTCACGGCCCCGTGGTCGCCTTGGCCATCATGATCGTCATGGGCGCCGTTGCCGCTGTCGGGGGGCGGCGTCGACTCCGGGGCGGCCGGCATGGTGTGACCGGCATGTGGATCGGCGGTGGCCTCGTCGTGCCCTGCGTGTGGATCCTCGCTGGCGTCCGAGGGCGAGCCGTGGCCCGCGTGACCGGCCAAACCTTCGAGCGCGGACTGCAGGTTGCTTTCGGCGTCGATCAGGAAGTTGGCGGAGACCACGACCTGCTCGCCCTCGGCGACCCCGTCCAGAACCTCGATGCGATCCCCGCCGCGCCGCCCCAAGGTGACGTCGCGCGGCGCGAAACGTCCCGGGCCGGTTTCAATCAGCACCATCTGGCGCGTGCCGCTGTCGAGCACGGCCGAGCGCGGAACGGTCAGGACCGGTCCTGCCCCCCGCTCCTCGAGCAGCACGGTCCCGTAGAGCCCGGGCCGCAGGTCGCCGTCGGGATTGGGCAGCGCGATACGCACATCCACGGTGCGCGTCTGCGCATCGACGACCGGCTGCACAAACGTGACCTCGCCCTCGGTCACCTGGCCTGGCAGGGCCACGGTTTCGAAGCGCGCCGGCTGTCCGACCCTGATCTCCGAGGCCTGCGCCGCCGGCACCTTGGCGATCACCCAGACCGTTGACAGGTCGGCCAGGCGCAGGATGGTTTCGCCCGGCTCGAAGCGCGCGCCCTGGACCACCGGCTTCTCGATCACGACCGCGTCCGCGGGCGCAGTGAGGACCAAGGCCGTCTTGCCCAGTTGCGAATCGCTGATTTCCCAGTTGCGCAGGCGGGTGCGTGCGGCATCGCGCAGGCGGACCATTGACGCCGCGCTCGCGGGATCGGACTCGGCCAGCCGGCGGGCAGTCTCGTCGGCCAGCCGGTATTCCTGCTGCGCTGCGGCCAGCTGCGGGCTGTAAACGGACAGCAGGGGCTGCCCGGCGCCGACCCGCATGCCGGTCTGGTTCGCATACAACCGCTCCACCCAGCCTTCGAAGCGCGGGGCGATCGCGTACTGCCGGGTCTCGTCGACCTCGACCGTGCCGCTGGTGCGCACGGTGGTGGCCAGGGCCCCGCGCGTGACCGCTTCGGTGCGCACGCCCAGCGCCTGCACCTTGTCTGGGGGCATCACCACCGTGCCCGGCGCCGCCGGCGGTGCGTCGCCGGCATAGACCGGGACGTAGTCCATGCCCATCGGGTCCTTCTTCGGCACCGGCGACGTGTCCGGGAGGCCCATGGGATTGCGGTAATAGAGCACCTTGCGTTCGGCGGCCGGCGCGTCGACCGAGGTGCCTGCGGCCGGTGAATTGTTCGTGGCGCGGCCGGCCATCCAGCCGACGGCGAGGGCGGCGAGCGCGACGCCAATGGCGAGCGACAGAGTCTGGACACGGGTCATTGGATGTCTCCTTCGATGGCGCGCACGGCGGCGGCGCCCGACAGTTCGTCACGCAGCGCATCGACCCGTGCGAGGTCGGCGCCCTGCCATTCATTGAGTGCTTCGAGCAGCGTTCCGAAGTCGACTTCACCGACCTGGTAGCTGGCCAGCGCGGACTGCCAGTTGGCGTCCGCTTGCGGCAGCAGCGTGTTCTCGATCAGCTCGCGCCGTTCGCGTGCGCTGGTCCACTGCGTCCAGGCGGAGGCACCGCGTTCTTCGACGTTCCGGAGCGTGGCGTCCATGCGGGCGAGTGCTGCGTCTTCGAGCAGGCGGGATTCGCGCTCGCGCTCGCGTCGGGCGCGCTGCTGGAACGGGATCTCCACCTCCAACATCAGCTCGGTGCTTTCGATCCCATTGCCGAGTTGCATCGCGCCCACGCCCACGGTGATATCGGGATACCGGTTGCGACGCTCCAGCACCACGTTCGTGCGGGCGGCCTCGGCGCGGGCCCACTGCGAACGCACTGCCGGATGCGCATCGGCGCCATCCAGTGCTTCGGCCAGCGAAGCGCTGCGAACGAAGAGGCGGGGCGCCTCATCGGGGCTGACCAGGGGCGCATCGGAGCGGCGACCCAGCACCGCGTTCAATGTGGCGACGGCCTCCTGTTTAGCGGCAATGCGCTCGATCCGCTCGCGCTGGAGGCTGGTCTGCTCGACCTGGGCGCGGATCGCGTCCTGCTGTGCCGCTTGGCCGAGGGCGTAGCGGACGCCGGCCATCTCTTCGACCTGGCGGAGCAGGGCGATGCGACGATCGAGCACGGCGACGGCTTGGTCAGCATGCCAATAGCGCACGTAGGCGACCTCGGCAACAACCAGCAGGTCGCGCGCAGTGGTGATGCGGTCGAGCCCGACCGCGATCGCATCTTGGCTGGCCGCGGTCCGCGCCAAGCCGCGCTTGCCCCAAAGCGGGAAGCGCTGGCGCAGCGCGTAGTCGACCTCGCGGCCGGCATCGGGGGTGCGCCAGGGCTCGTCCGGATCAAGGCCGCGGAATCCCACGGAGGCCGTCGGGTCGGGCAGGGCGCCTGCCGGCAGGATCCGCGCTTCGGCAGCCTGGGCCTCGAAGTCCATGGCCCGTAGCTCGGGGTTGTGTTCGAGAACCCAGGCGCGGATCGACTCGAGGTTGTGCCCCGGGACAGGGTCGGTGGCCGACGCCGGCAGCGCCAGCGTCCACAAGGCGCTGGCGAGCAGGCAGGGAAGCAGGTGCCGGAGCGGTGGCCGACGGCGGAACAGCGGGCGAGGGTGCAGGCGCCGGGCCTGCAGTCGGTCGAACAGGGATGCCATGTCAGATGTCCTTGGGCCGACGCGACGCAAGTCGCTCGGACGAGGGCAGGAACACATGCCGTGACGAGGCACGGCGTGAACGCACAGTACTGCGCCGCACAGACGTGCGGCGCAGTCAGCGTTCGGGCATCAAATCAGCAGGAGGGCCGCGGGATGGGCGGTCGGCCGGTGCCACGAGGGCCTGGGTGGCGAGTCCACCCATGTGGACGTGGCGCCCGGCGCACCATTCGCAATCTCGGCGACCGCAAACCAGGAGAGCCATGCTCCGACAAGCAGCGGCGGAATCGAAGGAATGCGCCCGCTATCCGCCGAGAGGTCACCCTCGGTGCAGTGTGCGCCGCACAACGCCTTGCTCGCCGAGTGAACCTCGGCATCGCAGCCGTGGCCATGGTCGTGATGGGTGTCGGTGGCGGCAGCGACAAACGCCGCCGGCGTGCCTGGGAGATCCAGGCACTCGCCATGGCCGGCCAGCGCGAACTGGGACCAGAGCAGCGCCGCCATCGCGAGGAGGACGGTGCGCTGGAACCATTTCCGATGGCGAAGGCGGGTCATGACTTGAGCTTACTTCTTACCGGGACTGAAGCAACTGACCCATATCAAGTCCGGGCCAAGCCAGGCGCCTGGTCTGATGCCGTCGTCGTCGGTCCTGCCGGGACCGACGCGGACTTGGCCAGGCGAAGTGCATTGGCCACCACCGATACCGAGCTCAGGCTCATGGCGAGCGCCGCGACCATCGGGCTCAGCAGGATCCCGAATGCGGGGTAGAGCACCCCGGCCGCGACCGGAACCCCCAGCGCGTTGTACAGGAACGCGAAGGTGAGGTTCTGCTTCATGTTGGCCACCGTGGCCTGGGAGATCTTCCGAGCGCGCAGGATGCCGCGCAGGTCGCCCTTGACCAGGGTGATCTGCGCGCTGGACATCGCGACGTCGGTGCCCGTGCCCATGGCGATCCCGACGTCGGCTGCGGCCAGCGCCGGCGCGTCGTTGATGCCGTCGCCCGCCATCGCCACCCGCCGGCCTTCGCGCTTGAGGCGCTGCACCAGCTCGGCCTTGTCCTCGGGGCGGACCTCGCCATGCACTTCGTCCAGGCCCAGCTCGGCGGCCACGGCGCGTGCGGTGGTGAGCCCATCGCCGGTGGCCATGATGATGCGCAGCCCCGCGGCATGCAGCTCATCAATGGCGGCCGCGGCCGAGGCCTTGATGGGGTCGGCGACCGCGATCAGGCCCGCCAGGCGGCCGTCCACGGCAAGGAACATGGCGCTCGCGCCTTCGCGGCGCAGACGTTCGGCCACGTCGACATGCGCACCGGGATTGGCGCCCAGGTCGTCCATGAGTGCGGTATTGCCCAGCGCAAGCGCGTGGCCGGCTACCGTCCCACGCACGCCCATGCCGGTCACCGAGTCGAAGCCCTCCACGCGGTCGAACTCGAAGTTCCGGCGCCGGGCCTCGGCGACGATGGCGTCGGCCAGCGGATGCTCGCTGCCCTGGTCCAGGCTGGCGGCCAAGTGCAGGACCCGGTCGGCGTCGAAGCCCTCGAAGGCCACGACTTCCTTGAAGGCGGGGCGCCCTTCGGTGAGGGTGCCGGTCTTGTCGACGATCAGCGTATCGATGCGGCGCATGTGCTCGATGGCCTCGGCATCCCGGAACAGCACGCCGACCTGTGCCGCCTTGCCCGTGGCGACCATGATCGACATCGGCGTCGCCAGGCCCAGCGCGCATGGGCAGGCGATGATCAGCACCGAGACCGCGTTGAGCACGGCGTAGGTCCAGGCCGGCTCCGGGCCGAAGATGCCCCAGATGAAGAAGGTGGCCACCGCGATCGCCAGCACCGCGAGCACGAACCAGTAGGCGACGGTATCGGCCATGCGCTGCATCGGCGCGCGGGAACGCTGCGCCTGCGCGACCAGCTGCACGATCTGCGAAAGCACGGTATCGGAACCCACCTTGGCGGCGCGGATCACCAGCGCGCCGGTGCCGTTCTGGGTCGCGCCGATGACCTGGTCGCCAGCGGTCTTCTCGACCGGGATCGGTTCGCCCGTGAGCATCGACTCGTCGACGCTGGAATGGCCTTCCACCACCTCGCCATCGACCGGCACCTTCTCGCCGGGGCGCACGCGCAGGTGGTCGCCGACATGGACATGGGTCAGCGGGATGTCCTCCTCGGTGCCGTCGGGATTGACCCGCCGGGCTTCCTTCGGTGCCAGTCCAAGCAGCCCCTTGATCGCCGCGGAGGTTTTCGAGCGAGCCCGCAGTTCCAGCATCTGGCCGAGCAGCGTCAGCGACACGATCACTGCCGCCGCCTCGTAATACACGCCGACGCGCCCATGTTCGGTAAACGACGGCGGGAACAACCCGGGTGCCAGCGTGGCGACCAGGCTGTAGCCAAAGGCGGCCGCGACGCCAATGCCGATGAGGGTGAACATGTTCGGGCTGCGGTTGCGGATCGACTGCACGCAGCGTTCGAAGAACGGCCAGCCAGCCCACAGCACGACGGGCGTGGTCAGAACCAGCTCGACCCAGGTCTGCACGTCGATCGACAGCGGCAACATCTGTACGCCGCCCAGCACGACACGCGGGAGGTACTGGCCGAACATGGCCAGCACGAGCGTCACCACCGTCAGCGGAAGCGTCCACCAGAACCGGCGTGAGAAGTCGCGAAGTTCCGGATTGTCATCGTCCTCCAGGCTCGGCATTTCCGGTTCCAGCGCCATGCCGCAGAAAGGACAGTTGCCCGGACCCTGTTGCCGGACTTCAGGGTGCATCGGGCAGGTGTAGATGGCGCCGGGCTGGGTCACCTCGGGCTCATCCCGGGACGTCAGGTAGCGCTCGGGCTCAGCCACGAACTTCGCGCGGCATCGCTCCGAGCAGAAGTGAAAATGGGCGCCGGCGTGGTCCGCATGATGCGGCGTGGTGGCGGGATCTACCTGCATGCCACAGACCGGGTCGGTTACCCGTCCATCCGCAGTCTCGACAGGGGCTTCGCCTGCGGAATGGTGATGGTCATGGGACGACGGTGAGTTCATGCCGATGCTCGCTTTAGTGAGGATGGACTGCCAAGGCAGTGTGCCATTGCGGGTTAAACAGCTATTCGGGGTTGAGCGTCCCGAGCACTGAAACAACAATCAGGATCAAGATGGCCAGCGCGGCCTCAGCCGTAACACTCTGCCGCAAAGCCCGCACCTCCTGCGCGGGATCTCCGCTGGTCAGCGCTCGTTCCAAGCGCGGCACCAGCGTCCATCGGTGCAGCGCTCCCAAACCCAGCATTCCAGCGAACAGGGCCAGTTTGAACAGCAGCAACTTCCCGTAGGTGCTCTGGAACAGGGCCGAAAACGACCACGCGGTGAGATCCCCGTAGTGCGCGATGCCGGACACGATGAGCGCACCAACGAAAATCGTTCCCAGCGTCGAAAACCCATGCAGAAAGTCATGTGTTGATCGCAGACGCCCGCTGCCGGAGGCCTCCTTGCCGCGCAGGAGCATCCCCAGGAACATCAGGACCGCTGCGATCCAGCCGCCTGCCGCGAGAAGATGGACGATGCCTGCAGCAAGCCGGACCGCGCCTGCCAAGCCCTCGCCAGCGGCGGCGTGGCCGTTCCATGCCAGCGAAGCGAGTGCGCCGCCCGCCAGCGTCGCCGCCAGCGGGAAGGCGGGCTCCACCTTCCCGCGGCGACGATGCCATCCGAGCACAAACATCAGGGCGAGCAGCAGCGCGCCTCTCGCCATCGCTGCCCGGCCCGCGGACGTCTCGAGCAGATACCAGCCAAGCGATGCGCGATCAACGTCGGCAACCGGCATTCCCATGATGCCCGCGGTCTTGAAGACGACATCGGCGCCGGTGAGCACGATACCGACGATAGCACTCACCAATAGGACGCCCATGAGTGGCCACCCGGCCAGGGCGTCGGCGTGTGCCGATCGACGCGAACCGAACCATCCGAACAGTGGAACCCCGAAAAGAACCATGAGAACAAGGTATTCCAGGAATCTCAGTGTATAAGCCGACAAGTCGAACATTCGCGACTCCTCAGCGCACCGTGAATGTGAAGCTGCCCGTCATGGGATGGTTGTCGCCTCCCACGGCACGGTATTCCACGGTATAGACGCCCGGAGCCAGCGGCCGAGACAACTTGGCACGCAGGGTCTTGCCGCCATTGACGATCTCGGTCGTAAAGTTCTCGATCGGCATGGTGGAACTGCCGTGCATCATGAGCAGCTTCAGGCGGGACGCCCGCGGCAGCAATGTTTCGTTGAAGACGAGATCGATTGCCTCTGGAGATGCCACGACCGCATCTGCCGCCGGCGTGGACTGTTGCAGCGCCGCGTGGGCGTGCGCCACCTGCAGCGAAAACTGCCCCGCCGCAATTGCGAGGACTAGCGCGAAGGAGCGAATGACGTTTGACGATTTCATACGGATATTCCTCATTGCGAATGTGATGCAACGTTGTTCATGGGCGTTGCCCTGACAGTCAGTGCTGTGCGAACGGTTCGATGGTCCCGTCGTGATGGACCAGCTCGACCGTGTACGGCTGCTGGCGCCCATCCGGAACCTCCATGCCCGGCGAACCAAGCGGCATTCCCGGGAGGACCAGGCCGCGTGCGTCCGGCTTTTCTTCGAGGAGGCGCTTGATGTCCGCGACCGGGACATGGCCTTCGATGACGTAGCCGCCAACCTCGGCCGTGTGGCAGGAGCCCTTTGCATACGGAACACCCAGGCGCTCCTTGACCGGACCGAGGTCACCCATGTCGTGCACATCCACGGTGAAGCCCGCTTTCTGCACGTGGTCGATCCAGGCACTGCAGCACCCGCAGGTCGGGCTCTTGTAGACGGTCATGCGTGGCAGGGCTGCTGGAGTCGAGTCGGCCGTTCCCGAGGTGGCCTGTGCGGCGGGCGCGATGGTGGATTGCGCGGGTGAAGCGGCCTGTGTGCAAGCACCCAGACCGGCCACGACGAGAGTCACCCACGTCAGGCGGCTCAATTTGCAAGCTTTCATCTTGGTTCTCCGTTCAGCGCTTGGTCCGCGAGGACCAGTGGATGTGGACGATCCGCCAGCCGTCCGCAGCCTGCTTCAGCACCATCGTCTCGGCGCTCAGGACGGTCAGTGGCTTTCCGTCCTTCTGGGCATGCAACTCGCTTTCGGTTCCGACCCATGCGAACTCGCCAGCGGTTCGTGCACGCTGACGGAGCAGCTGGCGATGGGCGCCCTTGAGGAACGCCGCATCGCTGGCGGCGTGATGGCCCATGTATTCCTCACGACTGTGCTCGGCGCCTCCGGATTCCTGGATGAGGACGTCGGCAGCGAGCAGGGCTTCGACCGTGGCCAGGTCGCCGCTGGACAGGGCGGTGTTGAACCGCTCCGCCACGGCGACAGCGGCCGCTGCGGCGGCTGGGACGTCCACGTCCACGGATGCCGCGGCGGCCGGGTGATGAGCATGCGACTGCGACGCCTGTGCCATCGCGGGCGATGCGACGGCCAGTGCAAAGGCGAGGGTGAAGGAGGTTGCTATTGCTTTCATGCATGGACTCCAGGGGGTCAGTGGTTGTGTGCTTGGCCTGCGGAAACGCCGATCAGCCGGGCGTGCTTCGGGTGTGTCGGGTTTCAATGTCCTGTTGCCTGTCAGAACCAGATTCGAACGCCGGCCACGATCCGGGTGTCGTCGATGTCCCCGGACTGCGCACGACGGTGGTCCGCCGTTCCGCCGTAGGCGCGCTCCCAGACCACCCCGACATAGGGAGCGAATTGACGATGGAACTCGTAGCGCAGGCGGAACCCGGCCTCGACCGTGCTCAGCCCACTGCCAATTCCGACCTCGGGATCGTCCTTGCTCCAGGCCTCACCTTCGACCAGCCACTGGCCGATCAGTCGATTGGTGAACAACATTTCGTACTCGGCTTCCGCCCCGATCCCCACCTGGCCGGACTCGCCCAGGTACGCCGTGGCTGAGACTTCGAACATGTACGGTGCCAGACCGATCACGCCGAGCGCCGCGTAGGTGCGGGACGAGCCGCCATCAAAGCCAAAGTCATGGCGGACACCGGCGACCGCATCCCACCACCGGGCGATGGCGCGGCCGTATAGGACCTCCACGTCGGCGGACTCGGTGGATCCACCAACGCGCTCGCCCTCGCTGCGCAGCCAGAGCCGGTTCAAGTCGGAGCCGACCCAGCCCATCGCTTCCCAAGCCACACCGGTGCCGTCTTCATCCGCGTCCCACACCTCAAGCCGATCAAGCGCCCAATAGGAGTGGATCGATTCGCCGTGCATCAGGTGCTCGTCGAGGTCCTGGAACGCTGCGGCACGATCGGCCGGCGTGACGACAGGAATAGGCTCGTGTGGTTCGGCCGTGGCCGGGAGATCCTGGCTGGCACCTGCCTGGTGGCCCATGGAAGCGTGGTCCATGCCCGAGTGGTCCATGTTCGATCCATCCATTCCAGAGTGATCCATCGAGGAATGGTCCATCGTGGAGTGATCGCTGCCGGCAGGGTCCGCCGCCCCCTGTTTCATGGCGCCGTGGTCCATGTTTCCGTGGTCCATGGATCCGTGATCCTGCGTTCCATGTTCCATCGGTTCCGCCGGTGGCTTTGACGGGGTTGCGTGGTGCGCATGGTCGCTGGGGCGTGGGTCAACCGGCTTGGCCTGCGACTGTGCGGCAGTCGGCTTCGCTGCCGGATGGTGCGAGGCGTGATCTGTCTCCTGGCCCCACGCCGGCGCGACACCGGCAGTGAGGAGCAGCGCGGTGGCCAAGCCGAGGGTGAGCGGGTTGCGGCGGGATAGGGTCATGGCGTTCATTCCTCCACCCGCACTTCGCGGAACATGCCGGCTTCCATGTGGTAGAGCAGGTGGCAGTGGTAGGCCCAGCGGCCGAGCGCATCGGCGCGCACCCGGTAGCTGCGCTTGGTGCCTGGCGGCATGTCGATGGTGTGCTTGCGCACCATGAAGTTGCCGGACTCGTCCTCGAGGTCGCTCCACAGGCCGTGGAGGTGGATCGGGTGCGACATCATCGTGTCGTTGACCAGCACGATCCGCATGCGCTCGCCATAGTTCAGCCGCAGGGGCTCTGCGTCGGCGAACTTCAGTCCGTCGAACGACCAGGCGAAGCGCTCCATGTGGCCGGTGAGGTGCAGCTCGACCGTGCGGCCGGGTTCGCGGCCGTCCGGGTCGCGGAACGTGCTGCGCAGATCGGCGTAGGTCAGCACGCGTCGGCCGTTGTCGCGCAGGCCAATGCCCGGATCGTCCAGCTTGGGCGCGGGTGTCATTGTCTGCATGTCGACGAGCGGGTTGCCGGTCTCGGTGGCCGGGTGCTGCTGCATTCCGCCGGCGCCGTGATCCATGCCTGCCATGCTTCCGCCGGCCATTGCGCTTCCGGCCATCGACGACATGTCGTGGCCGCTGTGGTCCATCCCAGCCATTGAGCTAGACATCGAGGACATGTCGTGACCGCCGCCGCCCATGCCGCCGTGGCCCATGTCGTCCATGGTAAGGAGCGGCTTGGGACCGACGTCGGGCACAGGCGCACGCAAACCGTCTCGGACAGCGAGGGTGCCGCTGATGTAGCCGGTGCGCCCCAGGTCCTGCGCGAAGATGGTGAACGCATCCTGCCCGGTGGGTTCGACGATGACGTCGAAGGTCTCGGCGGTGGCAATGCGGAATTCGTCAACCGTGACCGGATGCACGTACTGGCCGTCGGCCGCGACCACCGTCATCTTCAGACCCGGGATGCGCACGTCGAAGTGCGTCATCGCGGAGCCGTTGATGAAGCGAAGGCGGACCTTCTCACCAGACCGGAAGAGGCCGGTCCAGTTGCCGAGCGAGGTCGTGCCGTTCATGAGGAAGGTGTAGGTGTTGCCATTGACGTCCGACAGGTCGGTCGGCGTCATCCGCATCGCACCCGCCCACATCTTGCGGTCTTCGACCGTGGGGGCCCAGCCGTGCTGCTTCACGTCGTCGAAGAAGTCGCCGACCGTCTGCTTGGCGTAATTGTCGAAATCCGACCGCTTCTTGAGCCTGGCGAACAGGTGGCGTGGGTCCAGGTCGGTCCAGTCCGACAGCATGACCACGTAATCGCGGTCATAGGCGAAAGGTTCGGGCTCGAGCGGCTCGATCACCAGCGGCCCATACAGGCCGGCCTGCTCCTGGAAGCCGGAGTGGCTGTGGTACCAGTAGGTGCCGCCCTGCACCACGTTGAAGCGGTACTGGTAGGCCTCGCCGCGGTTGATGCCGTCGAAGCTCAGCCCGGGTACACCATCCATGTTGGCCGGCAGCAGGATGCCGTGCCAGTGGATCGATGTCTGGTTGCCATGGATGGAACCGGGGGGCAGGGCATTGCGGACCCGCAGGTTGACGGTCGTGCCCTCGCGCCAGCGCAGCAGCGGCGCCGGAACGGATCCGTTGACCGTGATCGCGGGGCGCGTGGCGCCGGTGAAGTTCATCGGCGTCTCGCCGATGGTCAGATCGAAGTCGGTGCCCGAGAGCACGTTGGGCAGGCCCTCGGCCTTGACGGCCCAGCTGGAACGGGGCCACAGACCCAAGGTTGCGACGGCCCCGCCAACAGCAAGGCCCTGGACGAAGCGGCGGCGCGACGGGGCAGACAGCCCCTCGGCACGGCCGAAAGAATCGGATGACATGGGAACTCCGGGAAAGGTCGAAGGCTCGCGGGACGAGCGTTATCCTGTCAGTGCGGAGCAGCGGACAGGATCCATCAGCGCCTCGGGAGGCGCGCAGGGACACTTAGCCGATCGGAGGTCGGAAGAGATTTCTCAGAGCCGCGGACGCGTGAACCGACAGGAAGGGTTCGGCGGTCTGCCGGTACCGGACGGTGAAGTCGGCGAGTGCCGACCCGGCAAGTGCCGCGGAGCAATGGTGCATGCACGCATCGCAATCGCCTGACTGACAGCAGTCGTCCAACGGCGATGCTGCACCGGCATGGTCAGCGGCCTTGGGGTAATGGTGATCATCGGCCCCCGGAGCAGCCGCTGAGGCCCCGTGGCAGGCAGCCATGGCCTCGGCTGCTGTCGACGCCGTGGTCGCGTAGGTCGCGTCGCCCAGGGAGTCGCGCACGTGCTCCATGTGCATGGACGCGCCAGCGATGCCCGGACCGTTCGCCAGCAAGGCAACGATCAGGAACAACCGCATCATGAGCGCGCGGAAAGGCATGCGCCCTAGTATACGTGCGGATATAAACGCCGGATGAACGCAGCGACAACCGCACGGGACGCAGCTCGAATATCGAGCCCCCAGCCCTTCGTCGCCTGCCTAGCCCAACGCGCCTGCAGCAGTTTTTCGGCTACAGGGCCATGTCTTCGTAGCTGCGGGGATCAGAGACCGGCTCCAGGTGCCCGGTCACGCGCATGGCCGGGAACTCCGCCACGATCTTCTCCACCAGGTCTTCCATGGCGTCATGCCCGCGCAAGACGGTCCAGTCGCCGGGCACCAGCATGTGCATCTCCATGAACTGGCGGGCCCCCGATTCGCGGGTCCGCACGGCGTGGAACTCGATCCGGCCCGGTTCGGCGTGCGCGTCCAGGATGGCCTGGATCCGGGCGTTGTCCTCGGGGGACAGGGTCGCGTCCATCAGGCCGGAGGCGGATTCGGACATCAGCCGGTAGCCGACAACCAGGATGTTGACGCCCACCAGGATCGCGATCACCGGATCCAGCCAGTCCCAGCCCGTCAGCCACGCCAGCCCCAGGCCCACCACGACCCCGACCGAGGTGTACACGTCGGCCATCAGATGCTTGCCGTCGGCGCGCAGGGTGATGGAGCGGTGCTCGGTGCCGACCTGGATCAGGATCCGCCCGACGACACCGTTGAGGACGGCGGCCACGATCGAAATGGCGAGGCCGATGCCGAGCGCTCCCAGTGGCCGCGGATTGAGCAGGCGATCGATGCCCAAGTAGATGATCGAGGCCGCGGCGACGAAGATCATGATCCCTTCCAGCGCGGCGGAGAAATACTCCGCCTTGCTGTGGCCGAAGTGGTGGTCGTCGTCGGCCGGCTGGGCGGCGATGGTCAGCGAGACCAGAGCCACGATGGCGGCCACGAGGTTGACCATCGATTCGGCGGCGTCCGACAGCAGGCCCACCGAGCCGGTGATCGCCCAGGCACTGCCCTTGAGCAGCACCGTCAGCACCGCCGTCACGATCGCCAGCCACGCGTACTTCCTCAGGTCCGGCGTGGCTTCGGCCGGTCTGTCATGGGGTTTCATGGGGACTATTGTCCGCTGCGACCGCGGGCCGGGCCAGCCGGCGCATGTCGCGCAGTCGGCAGGTCCGCTCAGAACCTCGACCGCCCGCAGCAGGCGTCGTCGTTCCGGCGCGGGTCGGCACCGCTTGCGCGCCGGTCGATCCTAAGCGGAGCGCGCATAGGCTGGCAGGCATCAGATTCACACGATGAGAAGGGCACAGCAAGCCCCTAGCCAGCCGTCCTGCGTTGAGCGAGGTTGGCTGTTTGCTTGCCCGAAGCGGGTGTTCGCCTGAGCGCGCGGATTAGGGCCGGTTATCGGGGGTAGGGGCGACGCCCATTTGCATGACGGATCCTTCAGTCATGCTTGAGGCGTGGAAAATTTCGAGCCGACGATCAGGGCGCCCGCGTTCGACGTCCCCCCGCCTTCAGTAGCGGTCGGCTTTAGAGTCCGTGGTTAGGGTATCCGAGCTGGCCAGGGTTTTGGCATAGGCTTCTGGGGTCAGCCCGTCGAGCGCGTTCTTTGGCCGTTCTTCGTTGTATTCGCGGCGCCAGGTTTCGATGACCGTGCGGGCGTGCAGCAGGCTGGTGAACCAGTGCTCGTTGAGGCATTCGTCGCGCAGGCGGCCGTTGAAGCTCTCGACGTAGGCGTTCTGGTTCGGCTTGCCCGGCTCGATCAGGCGCAGGGCGACGCCACGGTTGTGAGCCCACTCGAGCATGGCCTTGCCGCAGAACTCCTTGCCGTTGTCGGTGCGGATCACCTCAGGCAGGCCGCGCTTAGACGCGTGACATCGGCGAGCTGGAGCCGGAGTCAGTAGCGCTGCAACATGACAATCACTGATAAATCAGGCTGTTAGGCCTAGCGAGTAGTTACTTGTACCGGATCTACTGAGTAGCCAAAATGAATCGCCCCGGGTTCACTAGACATCTCCAAGCCGTACATTACGGCAACTGAGGAGGTGTGTATGCGCAAGCGATATACGGAAGAGTTCAAGGCGGAGGCGGCCAAGCAGGTCATCGAGCATGGTTTGCCGACACGCGAGGTGGCGATGCGGCTTGGGGTGGGGGCGGAGTCCCTGTACACGTGGGTCCGCGAGCGCCGCAAGCAGCCTGAGGTACGTCGGGCCGAAGCCGACCAGGCCGCCGAGGTTCGACGGCTGCAGGCCGAGCTGCGGCGGGTGACCGAGGAGCGCGACATCCTAAAAAAGGCCGCGGCGTACTTTGCCAAGGGGTAAGGGCGAAGGACGCGTTCATGCAAGCGCACCAGGAGGAGTTCCGCGTGACCAGCATGTGCCGGGTTCTGGGGGTGCAGCGCAGCGGCTTCTACGCGTGGCGCCGCCAGCCACAAAGCGCACGGGCCACGGAAGATCAGCGTCTTCTGGGCCTGATCAAGCAGGCATGGCTGGAGAGCGGCACGGTGTACGGCTACAGGAAAGTCACCGACGATCTGCGCGACCTGGGCGAATCGTGCGGCAAGCACCGGGTGGCCCGGTTGATGAGGGCCGAAGGTCTGCAGGCGCAGGTGGGCTATGGTCGGCGCCCACAGCATGGAGGCGGGAAGCCGTCGACGGTGGCTCCGAACCACCTGGATCGCCAGTTCGACGCTCCGGCACCGAACACGCACTGGGTCACCGACATCACCTACATCCGGACCCACGAGGGCTGGCTGTACCTGGCCGTGGTGCTGGACCTGTACTCGCGTCAGGTGGTCGGCTGGGCGATGCAGGGCCGGATGCAGGCCGATCTGGTGCTGCAGGCCTTACTGGCGGCGGTATGGCGGCGCAAGCCGGCTCCGGGGCTGATGCTGCACTCCGACCAGGGGAGCCAGTTCACGGGTGGAGAATGGCAGGCGTTCCTGAGGGCCCACGGCATCGTCTGCAGCATGAGCCGTCGCGGAAACTGCCACGACAATGCCGTGGCGGAGAGCTTCTTCCAGTTGCTCAAACGGGAGCGGATCAAGCGGCGGACCTACCCGGATCGGGCCACGGCGCGCAGCGACGTGTTCGACTACATCGAGATGTTCTACAACCCCAAGCGCCGGCACGGATCCAATGGAGGACGGTCTCCGGTAGAGTTCGAACGGCAGGCGGGACATTCAGGCTTGTAGGTGTCTACGAAACCCGGGGCGATTCAATCAGCGCCAGCAGGATCAGCACGACGACGGCGTAGAAGGTCCATTCGCCAATGCTTTCGGCCAGTCCGCGCTGGTCGGACAACCAGTCGGCGACCGAGTTTCCGGGTCCGGCCCGTTCGCCGCGCGCCGGCCGCTCCAACCATCCCCAGCCTACGGCCCATTTCGGCCCCTTCGCCCACAACCAGTGGAGGAGGGAGGTGACTAGCGCGGCGATACCGAGCCATTTGTGCAGGCGATACATCTTGTCGAGGCCGCCCAGCCAGGCCTGCGGCCACATGGGCCGAAGCGCCAGCACCATGGCAAAACCCATGCAGCCCATCGCAACCACGCCGGTCAGCTGCAGCATGGTGGTGCGCAGCCCGAAGAAGGTGGTTGACCGAAAGATCGTGGGCTCCGCGATGAGCCACAGGACCACCAGGAGCACCACGGCTCCGGCAAACACATGCCTCAGCTTACGCATGAGGCACCGTTGCGAATAGCCGTGAAGGGATCACTCAAAACCTCCAGGTGGCGCGCACGTACAGATCGTCATCCCGGCGTGGACCGGCGGCGGCGGGGAGGTCGATTTCCTTGCGCCGCCGCAGGCGCGCGTCCAGCTGCCAGGCCTGTGTCGCCTGCCACACCCAGCGCGCCTCGATCAGTTCGTCGTTCGGGCGGAAGTCACTCGACAGCAGCCAGCCGTCGGCGACGCGGCCGTAGACGATGCCGAAGTTGTGCCCCGGCAGGATGTCCATGAAGTTGAGCGACGCCTGCCAGGACAGCGAATCCGAACTGCCGCTGCCGGAGTTCATGGCTTCCCGACGCGGAGTGTTGGGGGCATAGCCGAGTTCGCCGCCGAGCCGCAGCCTGGTTTCGCCGTCGCCAAGTCGCCACTGGGCGGTGGCCTTGGCGGTCACGGCGAAGTAGTCCTCCGTCCGGGCATCGGCGACGCCGTAGGGATGCAGCGCGGACGGGAGCCAGTTGACCGTGACCACACGCTGGATCAGCGGTCCGATCGGCGTCTTGGATTCGAGGACGGCCAGCATGCCCAGGCGCGAGCCGCTGTCGCTGAACTCCAGCGGCCGGCGCAGGGTGCCGGTCGGGCCGCGGCGGTCGTTGTGGCGCAGGACCAGGTGGGTGGTCCAGTCGTCGCCGGGGCGCCACTGCAGCCAGGCGCCATCGGTCCAGGTGACGTCGAAGTTGGTGCTGTCGTTCTGGTCCAGCGACTTCTTCATCACGTCGTCCAGGCCCCATGCGGCCTGGAAGCGGCCGACGCGAACGCTCCATGGCGCCTCGGCCGGGCGGTATTCCAGCCAGGCCTCGTCGATCGTGCCCTGGCCGTTCTCCAGGCCCGCCGGACCCGGCGCCCAGGTGCGCATCCAGAACTCCTCGCTGTCCTGGTCGCCGTCGAGCCGGGCGGCGACCCGGCCGCTGAAGTGCCAGCCGCCGCCCAGCTCGCCCTGCAGGCGGAAGCGGAGGCGGGCGCGCAGGCTGTCGGCATCCGATTCGGTGCCGCTGCGGCTGCGGGTCTCCGAGGCGACGTAGCCGAAGCGCATATCGCCGCTGGTCTTCCAGGCATCTGCCGCAGTCGCGTCGGCCGTCACCAGTGCGAGCAGCGTGACGGCGAGCCACGCGAAGGGGTAGGGCCGTCGGGCAGGCAGGGCTCGCCGGGTACGCATGGGTTTGGCCTCCGGGTCGGGAGGCGCAGGTGGCGGGTTATCGACTGCGCCTGATCGTCGTGGAGACTTTGCGCGCCGTAAACATGTGCGTCTTTGACCCAGATCAACCGCAAGGGGTGGTCAGGAGCCCGCCCCTTCGTTGGGATCGTCGAACAGCGCCTCGTAATTGGCAACGGCACCGTGCATGTCATGCACGGGGGCGGCGTCGGACGGATCGGCCTGCAGCGCCTGGGTACCGGCCATAAAGCGGGCAAGCACGGCGTGCAGGGCGACGTCGGGTTCGACCGGCAGGCTGCAGTTCTCGAACATGTATTCGACGGCGGCATCGACCTCGGCGGCTCCTGCCAGGATCGTGGCTTCGTCGGAGGCCTGCTCCAGGCTGCCGATGGCGGCGCGCACCCGCGACATGCCCTCGATCAGCGGCGCGTCCGGCTCCCACTGGACGTGGTGGTCGGGCACCGGGAAATCCACGCCGGCCGCGTGCGCCGTGTCGTGGCCATGGTGGTCGTCGTCGTGCGCACCCGCCGCGTCAGAGGCACTGGTGGCCGCCTGGTCGGCCTGCGCCGTTGCCGTCGCGTCCGAGGCAGCGGACGCAGCCGACGAAGTGTCTTGTGTGCAGCCGGGGGCCAGCGTGCCCAGCGCGAGTGCGAGTGCCGCGACGAGGGGAATCTGCTTCACATTCATACAAGGCTCCGTGTAAGGAAAATCGAAAGATCTTCAGAGCCCAGTCTGGCGCGGGGGCGGCGGGTATGCAAAGCCCGCTGCGGCGCTGGAAGTTCAGCCGGCGAAGCCGCCATCGGCCAGAAAGGCCCGCTCTTCGGCCGTGGATTCACGCCCAAGGAGCCAATTGCGGTGTGGAAAGCGGCCGAAGCGGCGGATGATGTCATGGTGCCCCCGCATCCCGTCGGCGCGCCTGCCACCGAGCCGGGCTGCCAGCGTCAGCGACAGCGTCTGGTCGACGGGATCCTCGGAATGGGTGAAGGGATACACGAAGAACACCCGGAACCCGTCCTCAACGCGCTGCATGTGCCCCAGCTTTTCCGCCTCGCGACCGAACATCAGCGCCAGGCCGTCGGTGGCAAACATATGCGCGGTGCCGCGGAAAGCGTTGCGCGGGAACTGGTCAAGCAGTACCAGCAGCGCCAGCGCGCCGTGCGGGGTCCGGATCCAGTCATCGCAGCGGCGCGCGGCAGCCTCCATGTGCGCGGTCAGGAAGCGCTCGCGGAAGAGGCGGTCGAAATCGGGATCCTTCACCATCCACAGTCCCTCGGCGACGACGTTCCGCCAAAAATCGGCCAGCTCGGTGATGCAGGGTTGCGCCGTCAAGGTGCTCATCTCCGCGCTGCGCCGCGCTTGGAGGGCGGGAGCAATCGAATGCTACTGCTGGGCGGTTGGGACGATTGACCGCATCATGTGGCCAAGGTTAGCGCATGTACTGGAGAGACTTCGTCGCATACAGCAGACTCGCGCCGAGTATGCCTGCGATCCGACGCGTCGTGCCCGCAACCGCGGTTGGGCAAAGGGGACCGATTAGGGATGTTTATCGGGGGTAGGAGAGGGTAGCTTCCGACCCAAGGCGGACCCACTTGAACGTTCAGGCATCCTGCGAAGTTGTCCATGAGATCCTCCGCGGCAGGGCTTTGATTAAAGCTCTGCCCGAACTGCGTGTTAGATGTAGTACTTAAAATTCGGCTTCCACTTGTCGGGACTGACCCCGCGGTTTGCCAATAGGATCTCGCCCACCCGATCGGAATACTTGATGGTGATCGGCCGACCCTCACCCAACTGGCAGGCGTTGTAGTTGAGCTTGGTCAGGCCAAGGATATCCTTGGCGATCTCCAGAATGTCGCCCTCGCCATGCTGCAGCGTGATCTCCAGGGGCACCGGAACCTCGAACCCATCGTAGGTCGCAATCCTGGCCTTAAAGCCGTTGGTGAATAGCAAGCCATGGTTCGCAGAGCGTTGCCAGAAGACGCCGCGCTGGACTGGTTGCTGGCCGCGCTTGGTGGCATCGGGATGCGCGTCATAACGATACAAGCGCAGTCCCTGCGAATCCTGCCTCACGCGGATCGCGGTGAGCTTAACCCCCGGCGGACAGGCATTGAGGAATCCTTGATACTCGTCGGCATCGATCCCTGAATGAGCATGCAGGAAGATTTCCTTGAGCGGTAGTCCGTGTTCCTGGGTGTAAGTGGCGATCGTGCCGCGCAGCAGCGCTTCGGCCTTCTCAGGCGGCAAGTGGAATTCGCCGCGCTCCTTGGAGTACCAAGGACCGAATTCGCCGACGAACACTACGCCATCGCCGCTGTCGAGGAACAACTGGGCGGCGCAACAGGCCTGGCGTCCGTCTTGGGTGATCTTGTATGCGAGCCCGACGTAACACACGCCCTCGCGTGCCCAAGGCGTTTTCCAAGGCTTGGCGCCACACTTGTAGTACAGCGCGGTGCTGAAATTCCAAAGGCGGTCGGAGAGCGGATTGGTGCCTTTCTCGCCATTACGCACCTGCGCGCTTACGCGAAGCGTCGCCTCCCGAATGATTTGTACCGGCAGATCGTGCGCCATCATTCGAGCCTTGAGCTGGCGCCGGAAGTCCGGTGACAGCCCAAGCGCCTGCTCATAGGCGTCAATGTTGCTGATCGCGGCTGCTACATTGTCGTCAGCATCATCGAACATCCTGGTCTGGCCGCGCTTGCGGTCGCATAGCGCTTGGTCAAGAAACCTCTTTTCCTTCCGCGTGCGTTGAGTGTCACTGCGTTCGTCCAACGCCACGCTCGAATGGGGATGACAATTCTCATACACCTCGTCGGGAACGATGCAGATCGCCAGCGCGGGTTTGGCATCGAGTTTGGCGGTGCGCTCGATCGCCTGCATGAACAGTCCGGTGACTGCATAGGCACGCTCGTGCTTGTCGCTCTTGCGCGAGGCTTCAGACAGCGTCTGAGCATCTACCTCATAGTTGCGGATCGGCGATGGCCAGCGCGTTCCGAAGGCGACATCGAAACTAGGGTAGGGCGGCCAGGCACGATGCCGGTTCTCGTCGATGCAAGCGGCTGGGCTGTTGAGGTCGTCGCACCAGCTCTTCCACAGCGCCAGCCCCTCTGGTGTGCCCACGACAACGTGTTGGGGCAGTTGCGAGCAAGGTTCGGCCGGCCCGAACAAGGCCAGTCCATCATGAGGATCTTCAGCGGTCTGGCCATTTCCGAATAGGAGCGCCGGCTCGCCGAGATAATGAAAGGTGTCGGTCATGGTGTCGTCAATATGGCGGTGGGGGTAGGCATGCCGGCATCGCCTGTATCGTCTCCGTCATCCTGGTGCGCGCGATACAGCGCCATCTCCTGCCCGATCTCCGATGCATCGGTTAATGCAGACACATCCAGACCGACCGGACACTCCCATCGCATGGGCGCCGTGGTCATTGTCACGGCTCTGTGGCCATTGCCGACCGTCACCTTGCCCGGATGGGTCTCAAGTCCTTGCACGACGCCGAGTAGACGGGCAAGCCATTGCTTGTTCCACCAGGATTTGGTCACCACTTTTCTGCGTCGGTTGATCTCCTTGCCCTCGAACATCGCGCCTTCGAGTGTGGTGACCCTGACGTAAAGCCTGATGACAGCGGTCCATTGTCCCTGCTTATCCTGGTCGCAACGGAATCGGGGGCCGAGCTGATAGCGGAACTCCGAGGCGCGCTCACCGTAGCCTTTAGTGCGTTTTCCGGTGAGTTGGACGGTAGTCTTCTGCCCGTCAACATGGGTGATGGCCTGCGCCAACTCTTGCTCGCCATCGCGGGTGAAGTGATATCCCTTGCGGTCGTGACAGAACACCAGCCCTTTGGCTTCACAGGCGACATCCAGGCTGCGACGCAACAGGAATTTGGCGACGTTGATTGTGAGATGTCCGTGTGTGTGCTCGGCATCACGCCAGGAGAACTCCGAATAGCGGCCGCTCACGTCGCCGAGACATGAGCCGGAAGGAGGGAGGTCGAAGGCGATCAGCGTGCGTTCGTTGGCGACGTAGAACGCCCACTTCCTTGACAACTCGTAGCGCTCGGCCATGGTCAGCGCATACGGCACCCTGATGTCGAGCATGCTGGTGGGCACGGTCATGGCGAAGACATTGGCGAAGACCGGTTCGGGTTTGGCGATGGTCACCTGCGATGGCAGGAAGTCGCGCAACGCGATCTGCGCGCCGCGCTCAGCAGCGAGCGAAGGTCGGATGCCGGACGAGGACAAGGCGTCGAGCACCGCGTTCAGACCCTCACGCCATGACGAGGAGAAGTCGGCCGCGACCAGCTTGGTCAGGCGCGAGGGCAAGGTCCAATCCTCCGAAATGATCCCCTTGCAGGGAATCACGAGGTCTCGGTTGCGCGCGGTCGCGATCGCGCAGCGTTCAAGAAACAGGGGGTCGGCCAGGCTCGCGCTTGAGAGGATCGGCAGGTAACGATTGGCCCGGTGTGCAATCAACGTCCTCACCGTCTCGTCTGCGTCTTCGCCGGCCAATGGTGCCGTGCCTCTACACCAGGTGCGAAAGCCTGACAGGGATAGTCGCCTGGAAAGCCATGCGGCGATCGCATGGTCGGAAGTGACGTGATCGATGAGGATCGTATCGTGGCTGTCAGCGATCGATTCGCCGCCTCGCTGCGGGAAGAACGGCGGCACGAAGATGGACGGGTGCTGCGCGAGTAGATGACGCTGTGGCCCGGAAAGCTGGACGCGAAGTCGCTCAAGATCGAACAGGTCGAGTCTCCAGCCGAAATCGTCCTTAACCATCTTCACTGCCGCGTCCTTGTCTCTAGCGGCGATGGCTTCAGTGCAGGCAAACACGAAGACATCAGGCTTATGTTCTACTTCTCTGACGCGTTTGCAGTCACTGCGCAGCTTGATACGCCAGTCGGTGCGCACGGTGTATGCAAAACAAATTGTGCGTCCCGCGGAGTCGGTACGGATGATTGCGTCGCGTCCTTCGTCTCCGGTACCGCCCAAGGGATCGATTGTTGAATAGCCTGCGCTGGCGAGCAGTGCGGAGCACAGCCGCTCGAACTGCCTGTAGTCCGAGAGCTGCTCTAGACAATAGGTGATGGCATCAGCAGACACAGGCGGAGTATCCCTTCTCGTCGCATGTCTTCACAGGCTATAGGCCAGTCCTATCAAGTTCAAGCGAGCGTCAGCGAACAGGTTAGGGGCGGCCAAGTCGGCATTGAGAATGCCCACTTCTGGCTGGAAGCGGACTTTGGGGTAAGGATTAGATGGATATATCAGGGGTAGGGTTGGCTTCCATCCCTGCGTAACTTGGATTGTCGACGTCCTGCCGTTCGGGTAGCTAGAACTCGGCCTTCAGTCATGTCCGTAGATTGCAATCACATCCTCGTGCATGGCGGAAATCTGTTCCGCATGAGAGCCTTCGATGAGCATACTGATGTCAGTTCGCATGCAGATCTCCATGTCTTTCTGCGCCATGTAGTTGGCGTGAACCAAGACCTCTCGTATCTGATCTGCTGGCTCTGGATACTCGCGCTCCTCTGGATCCGCGTTGCTAGCCAAGAAATCCTTGTAGCATCGCTCGATGATCGGCGTTGAGTGGTCTTGTATCTCGCTCACTACTCGCAAGATCTCCCTGATCTTGGCATCGAGAGAAGCCTGCGTACTGAAAAAGATGTTGCCGTTCGGATGTGCCGTTTCGTTGCGATCGTCCACCAGCTTGCTGTAAGTTCCGATCTTGCCGTTGTCGCAGGCGATCAGCTTGAGAAAGCGTAGGATGGTGCGCTCATTGACCTTGCTGAAGGTGAAGGGCGATGTGGCCTCCATCATGTTCTTCTCGACATCCTTGCCAAAGCCGATCAGGCCCTTCGCGAAGTCGACGGGCTCGGCGTTCTTGATCTGCCAGATGTTGAAGTACACGAAGCTCATCGCCAGCATGTGGTAGGCGAGGAAGGCGAACTGGTATTTGCCGTGCGTATAGTTCGTCTGGAAGGCGTCCCAGAGGAAGGCGACGTACTCCTGCTCCTGCGGGCTCCTGAAGGAGAGCGGGAGGTAGTCCGCGAGTTCGGCGGCCTCTTCCATGTCATTCCTCGTCCGGTAGCGCTACGGCCCAGATCCGCTTCAGCGGGAGTTCCGCACGAAGGTCCGGATCGAGGCGATCGTAGACTTCGTAGAGGGCATCGAGTAATTCGGTCTGGGACCACATCCGGACGCGGAAGAAGCTGCTCGCCAACTCCTTCTGTACGTTGTTCTTGAAGCCGCTCCAGGAGACGAACAGCCCTTCGTTGGCACCGAACTTGGTCACCGAACCGAGCAGCTTGTCGACCGTGGGTCGGTCGATGGGACTGTCGCCAGACTTGACCTCCACCACCAACCGTGGCGAGCCGAAGCCGAGTGGCCCGGCACCGGCGAGGATGTCTGCGCCGCCATCGCTGCTGCCGCCGCTTCGCCACGTGGTGTAACCCTGCGCGCGCAAGATGCCCTCCACCAGGCGCTCCAGTCCTTCGCCCTTGAAGCGGCTGAGGATCAAGCGAACGATGCCGTCGCGTGCGCGCTCTTCCAGGTCGACTTCGGCTCCTGCGTCCGGCTCAACACTGTCGGGTAATGGGGTGAGGGCAGCCACGGCCTGGGTGCCGGATTCCGGCTTCCAGCTGTTTTTGCGCATTGCCTTCAACCGCGCTTCGGCATCGTTCTTCTGAACGCGGCAGATGGTCATAAAGGCGCCGAACGTGTTGAGCAGGTCCTTGCCGAAGTGGCTGCGCGGAATGGCTTCGCCGATCCACTTCACCGGGCGCCAGTGGAAGAACGGATCAGGGCCGTCAGGCTCGAAGGCGTAGTCTCCGGTCAGTTCACCAATCTGTATGGCGCGCTGGTGCTTCAGCGGCAGCACGATCCAGTCGCCCTTCTTCATCTCGTGCGCGAAGGGCCAGATCTGACTGGCTTGGTTGAGCAGACTCTTGGGCTTGCTGCCGGGGTAGCGCTCTTCCATCGCAGCGATCAATGCATCGCGGCCACGCAGCCTGGAGAGATCGACGTCCAGGCCATCCCAGGTCACGTAAACGCGTCCTTCGCTGATGAACTTGTCCTGGAACTCCCCATGCCCCCCAGCGCGAACCAACCAGACTGCCATGACTATGCCTCCTGATTGGCGAGTGTGATGGGCGCCCCGCCCCAGATGTGGGCGAGGGTGGCGTGAATCTTCTTCTCGAAGCGGGCGACCAACTTGCGGTTGGCGGCGACAAGGGCATGCTCGGCTTCCATCTCGGCGGCGACGGCGTTCTGTTCCGGCAGCACAGGGAGTGGAATCTTGATCCGCTCAAGGTTGCCCTTCGTTATGTGCACAAGGCCGACTCCGCCATGGAGGTTTTCCTCTACCTCCGCAACGGCGCCGTTCAGGGCATGAAGCAGGAAGGTCCTGTTGGCGCGGTCTGGCGGAAACTCGACCTTGAATATGTGCTGGTTGAGAACCGCCCTTGGTCCGGGCCAGACATGGGCACCGAAGGAGGTTCCGCGCGACCCTGACCAGGAGAACAGGAGTTCTCCAGGCTCGACGATATGTCGAGGGGACACTTCGCCCGTGAAGTAGTTGAACTCAGCGGTAGGATTGTTGAGGTTCTGAATCCTCACGATCGGCAACCCGCCGCTCTCCGCCTTCTCCCAGTCTGAGGGTTTAAAGGCGCGACCATTCAGAAGCGTGCATACCTCGCCGATCTCCACCGTCGGCCATTCCGGTTGGATGGGGATGCGGGGGCGGTAGTTGTCGAGGATGGCACGGGCACCGTCGATGACCTTCCGGTAGCCATCGATCTCCGCCACGATTTCCTTCTGCACTTCCAGTGGCGGTAGGGGAATCTCAAGCTCGCAGAACTTGGACTTCGAGAGCTCAGCGAAAGTCCCTCCAGTTGCCCATGACTGCATGGTTGGCACCAGCTTGGTGAGCGCCAACGCGACGTACTCGGCGACCGCGCGCTGTTCGTCCTCGATCACAACGCTCTTGAAGCCTTGGTTCGTCGCCATCGGCACACGGTTGATCGCAATGCGACCGATGGTTGCGCGGGTCGAGACGATGACGGAGTTGGTCGGTAGCAGCTTGGCCGAAGACTCACGAAGTCCCCTGTCGGAAATCGTTCGCTGCGTCGATGTGATCTGGGTAATGAAATCGGATGAAGGCAGGTCCACAAGCGTCGCCCACGGAATCCCGCCACCCCAATACTCCTCGATGTCTGACTTCGGAGTGCCGCCGCTCTCGACCCGAAACAGGCTGGTGTCACCTAGAGACACGAGCGGGAACGTATGGTTACTCGCCGCACTGGCCCGATACCGCTCCCCACTGAGGTTGTAGTCCTCATTTTCCGCGATCCTTGCTTTCGGCACCACCATTCCCAGCGTCGGTTGAAGCTCCTCCACCGACTCCCGTGCGCGCAGCCGCCGCAGAAATTCGGTGATCTCGGCTTGCGCTTGGGGCAGGTCGTCCTTCTGAATCGGACGGCGCTGGGAACCCAATCCGAATCCATCGTTCTCAATCTTGAAGAATGCAACGCTGTGTGACTGCTTCGCCAGCGCCTTGTCGAGGATCAGGATCGAGGTCTTGACGCCGGAGTAGGGATTGAACACGCCCGCTGGCAGCGACACCACGGCCACGAGATAGTCCTCGACCAACATCCTGCGCAGTTGCCGGTAGGCCGTCTGACTCTGGAAGATGATGCCCTCGGGCACGATGATGCCGGCTCGCCCGTTGGGAGTGAGGTGTTCGGCGATGTAGTCGACGAACAGCACCTCGCTGCGTTTGCTCTGCACGCCGAAGCGGTTGTGCGGCTTGATGCCGCCCTTCGGCGACATGAAGGGCGGATTGGCGAGGATGACGTCGGCGTACTCGTTCCAGCGGTCCTGGCTGGTGAGAGTGTCGTACTCGAAGATGTGGGGGTCGGTGAAGCCGTGAAGGTACAGGTTCACCAGCGACAGCCGCACCATGTCCGGCGAGATGTCATAGCCCTTGAAGTTGGCTGCGAGGCGCCCGCTCTCGTCCGGGGTCAACGTGCTGTTGCCGTCTGCATCGACGTTGGCCTTGAGGATGTGCTTGAACGATGAGATCAGGAAGCCCGCGGTGCCGCAGGCGGGGTCGAGCACCGTCTCGGTCTTCTTCGGGCCTAGGATCGCGACCACGAAGTCGATGATGTGGCGCGGGGTACGGAACTGACCGGCATCGCCCTGGCTGCCGAGCACGGAAAGCAGGTACTCAAAGGCATCGCCCAACCGTTCGGAATGGTCGTACTCGAACTCGTCGATGATCTTCAGGAAGGCTCGCAGCGTCTCCGGATCACGGTAGGGCAGGTAGGCATTCTTGAAGATGTCGCGGAACAGCGCCGGGATTCCTGGGTTCTCCGGCATCTTGCCGATGGCCTCGGCGTACAGGTTCAGCGTCTCGTGGCCACCCAAACCCGAGCGCATCAGCTTGGCCCAGCCGTAGCGCGCGTAGTCGCCGGCAAAGAACTTCCGCCGGCCGCCAAACTCCTCGGCTTCGGCGTCCATGTCGTCCATGAACTTGTAGATCAGCGCGATCGTGATCTGCTCGACCTGGCTCTTGGGGTCAGGCACCTTGCCCACGAGGATGTCGCGGGCGGTATCGATGCGGCGCTTGGTGTCGGTATCCAGCATGTCGGTCTCAGGGCAGGAACTGGTTCAAGGGCAGGTAGTCCTTGATGTAGTCGGGAACGAGTTGGCGGTAGCGTGCAGGCACGGCCTTGAAGTCGCGGCTGTTGAAGAAGGGATTGGTCGCAAGATCCTGGTAGTGCCGGCTGTCGATGATCTCGCGGGTGCGCGGACTGGATGCGTAGGCTTTGAAGTAGCTCTTGATGGCGGAGATCTCGATAGCTTCCTCAGGCTTACGATCAGACACGAACTTGGCGAACTCCTCCTCCAGCAGCTCGTCGCGCGACTTGAAGCGGGGGATGAGGCCGAAGATCTTCTCCAGGATCTCCCGCAAGGTCAGACGGCGATCCACCGCTGCGGCTCTACGCAGCTTGTCGAGCGAGTAGAACTCCTCGGGCTTGTCGAAGACCTCACGGTTCACGTAATCGATGACGCGGTCCCATTGGCCAGCTTCGACCGCCTCAGCGATCACCGGGTTCTCGCGCACGGTCTCTCCGAAGCGCTCGAAGAACATGCGGTCGATTCGCATCCCCTCGGTCGTGATCTCCTCGACGCGGATCGAGGCCAGGATGTCGGCGCCGAGGTGCTCGTACTGACCTCCCGGCGGAGGAGGAGGTTGAACGGGTCCTTCGCCTTTGTTTGAGGCAGGCTTGGGGAGCTTGAGCACCTCGTCGTAGTTGAACTCGGTCTCGAAGTATTCGCAGTTGGCGAAGAAGTCGAACAGCTTGAAGGCGGTTTTCTGCGGCTCGGCGAGGTCGTCCCGCCGCGACACGTCGAACAACTGCTCGCGAAAGTCGTGCTTGCGGGTGCCGCGCCCTTTGATCTGGATAAAGTCGGTCGGGGAAAAGATCGGTCGAAACAGGCCGAGGTTCAGGATGTCGGTGCAGTCGTAGCCCGTGGTCATCATGCCGACGGTCACGCATACGCGGGCCTTGCTGGTCTTGTAGTCGGCGATGAAGTTACCGGAGCCGAGTAGGTTGTTATTGGCGAAGTTGATCGAGAACTGCTGGGCATCAGGGATCTGCGAGGTGACCTGGACGGCGAAATCGGACTGGTACTTGCCTGGAAACATCCGATCGGCCATCAGATTGAAGAGCTGGGCCAGCTTCGCGGCATGCTGCTGACTGACTGCGAAGACGATGGACTTGCCGATCTCGCCGCTGACAGGGTCTCGTAGGGCATTCTCCAGGAAGGTCTTGCAGAACAGCGCATTGGTGGCCTCCGAGAAGAAGCGCTTTTCGAACTCGCGCTGCTTGTAGGTCTCCTGTTGGTCGTCTCCGGTGTCGTCGGTGAAGGCCACGATGAATCCTTCCTCGGAAAGCAACGCCGTGGTGATGTCGGTGCGGGCATCGACCACCGTCGGGTTGACCAGATAGCCGTCCTTGACGCCGTCGAGCAGAGAATAGCGGAAGGTGGGCTGGCCACCTTCGCAGCCGAAGGTGCGGTAGGTGTCGAGTAGCAAGCGCCGCTCGGACTCGCGCGGGTCGCGCGTCGTGGGCCTGGTTGCATCGAATCGGCGCAAGTAGTCGCGTGGGGTGGCGGTGAGACCCAGCTTGTAGCCGATGAAGTAGTCGAACACCGCCCGCGCGTTGCCGCCGATCGAGCGATGGGCTTCGTCGGAGATCACCAGGTCGAAGTCGGTCGGTGAGAAGAGGCGCTGATACTTGTTGTTGAACTGGAGGGACTGGACCGTCGTCACCACAATCTCGGCGCGCCGCCAGTCGTCCCGGTTCTCCTTGTAGACCACGGTCTGGAAGTCGGCTGACAGGTAGGCGGCGAAGGCCTTCTTCGCCTGATCCTCCAATTCGAGACGGTCGACCAGGAAGAGCACACGTCGCGCATTGCGGGATCGCAGGAACAGCTTGATCACAGCCGCCGCGGTCAAGGTCTTGCCGGTGCCTGTCGCCATCTCGAACAGGAAGCGGTCTTTGCCCTCGCGCACAGCCGCCTGCAACTGATGCAGCGCCTTCAGCTGATAGGGACGCAGGAATCGGAGCTTGTTGTCGCGGATGAAGTCGGATCGCTCCGCCTCGTTCTTCCATGCCGCCTCAGTGGCGTAGGTGGGGCGTTGTGTGAGGGCGATGTAATCTGCCTCAACCCTTTCGTCGATGACTCTTTGGGAGTCGGGGGCGACATCCTTATACCCTTGGACCGATTCTGGCGTCGGGAAAGTCGTGATGACGTAGGGACTGCCGCGGTCGAGGTCCCAGAAGTAATGCAGGTTTCCGTTCGACAGGATGACGAATCGACAGTTCTGCGAGCGCGCGTACTTTCTGGCTTGTTCCTTTCCGATGAGTGGGTCCTTGTCCTCTGCTTTGGCCTCGAGAACGATCAAGGGGAAGCCGCGGGTATCGAGCAAGAGGAAATCCACGAAGCCCCTCACAAGCTTCTCGAAGTTGCTGCCGAGGGCTTCGATGTCTGTGGGCTTGATTGCTACCGACGGTTCGAGGCGGATGTTCGCCGGCGAAGTACCTTCGGGGAAGAAGCGCCAACCGGCTGCTTCAAGCAGCTTGTTGATTTTGATGCGAGCGGTGGCTTCTTTCTGGTTCAAACATGTCTCTCCCGGCTCAACGGTCCGCTAAGTCTTCTGATAGCTCCCCCCCCCCCCAAATGGGCTCACCTGAGCAACCGTGCAGCTGGGTTATCCTCGGCCTGCCCAGACTGGAAGTACCCGATCACGCTCGCCACGGAGCGGTGCTCGGTCATTGCCATCACCGCTGGTAGCGGCACCCCTTGCTTGCCAGCTTCGGTAACGAATCCCGATCTTAGACTGTGAGCCCCGAAATCCCCCTCCAACCCCGCTAGTTTAGTGCGCCGCTTCACGATCATGGCCACCGAGCCCGGGAGGAGGGCAGGGCCGATCCGCCCCTTCCAGATACGTCGGAAGATCGCCCCCTCATCTATCCCCGCAGCGCCCAGCCAAGCGGCCAGTGCCTCAGCACTGCGCCCCAGGATCGGCTTGTCCGGTGTCGAATCCGCCTTCACCCCGGCCTGCTGAGTCTTCGAGTACTCCAGACGATAGATGTAGCCGTCGTCGCCCACCTTGCGCAGGTCTCGCATGTCGGCTGCTGCAATCTCGCTGCGCCGTCGTCCGCCGCTGGCGAACCCAAAGCAGAGCAGGGCACGGTCACGCAGGCCTTCCAGGCTGTCATCACAGGTGGCCAGCATGGCTTCCAGCTCGGCCCGAGTGATGGCTGTCTTCTTGGTGGGGCGCTCGCCGCGTTTGACCGAGGCACGCCGAGCTCGGCTGAGAAGCGTCCTGACAGTGGGCAGTTCGCAGGGGTTCGGCAGCCGCTTGAGCTTATGGGCGGTCGAGAGTACGGCTACCCGCTGGACCACGGTCGAGAGCTTGAGCGGCCCGACCTTGGCCTTGAGGCCAGCCGACACCAAAGCCTGGTCCAGCGCTGGCGGCAATTCGCTAACCAGCCCGGTCTTGCCTTTGCGCTGGATGTGGTCGACCAGGAACTGGATCATCACGGCCTCACTGACAGGCAGCGCCAATTCGACCCCATAACGGCCTTGATGCCAGCCCGCCCAATAGCGCAGAGCGGTTGCGTAACTGCGCGTCGTGTTAGCGGCGGCCGCTTCAGCGAGTAGTTCGCGCACGGCATCGGCAGCTTGCTGGGCAAGTTGTTCTGGCAGTACCAGGCTGGTGACCGTCTCTGCTGTTGTCGGTAATGTGTTATTTCGTTTCATACTATGTAATGTATGCTATGAAATAGAGTCTCTACTAACGATAATCATCACTTATCGCGAGTACGGAAGCAACAGAGTAGGGCGCCCGCGTAGGAGGCAGTTCCATGGCACGTGGCATCACCGAATCCGACGTCCACACCGCGGCAGACGAGATCGTCGCCGCCGGCGAACGGCCGACCGTGGAGCGCATCCGTACACACCTTGGCACCGGGTCCCCAAACACCGTGACGCGTTGGCTCGAGACTTGGTGGCAAGGGCTCGGCCAGCGGCTTCACGCCCAGCAGGCCCGTCTTTCGTTGCCGGAAGCCCCAGACGCCGTGGCCGCGCTCGCGGGGGATCTGTGGCGGCTGGCGCTGGAGAGCGCCAGTGACAACGCCCACAAGGCCGTGGCGGCAGACCGCATAGTCCTCCAGGAGGCACAGGCCGCGCTCCAGGCCGAACGCAAGGCTTTTGCTGTCGAAGCCTCGTCCCTGCGCAGCGACGTGGAGGCCGCTGCCCACGCTGAACGCGTGGCTACCGCCCAAGCAGCTGAGCTCAAGCGGCTTACCATCCAGCTTGAAGGCCAGCTCACCGAGTTAGCTCAGCAGCGAGACGCCACGCTGGCCCGAGCAGCGGACGCCGAATCCGCGCGGCAAGCGGCCGAGAGACGGCTGCAGGACCTCCAGGACGCCGGCCAATCTGAGCGTGAGACGCTGACCAACCATGTGCGGGCGATCGAGGATCGTGCCCATGCCGAAGTTGATCGCGCCCGGCAGGAGAGCAAGGAGTTCAAGGGTCTTCTCGCAGCCCTAAAGAAGGAGCGAGCATCGTCGGAGAAGTCGCACCTCCGGGCGGTGGAGCAGGGCAACGCCAAAGCCGCCGAGGCCTCCCGTCAGGCTGAGATCCAGCGGGCGCGGGCCGATGCGCTGGAGGACCAGTTGGCCAGGCTACGGGATCTGCCCGCGGCTCTGGAGGCCACCCTACGCCGCTCCACATCCCCCCTGAAACCGCGCAAGTCCGGTACCAAGAAGGCCGCTCGGAGGTCAGGCAATCCCCCGAAAGTCACTGCCGACAACAAATAGGCTCATGCATCAGGCCCATCCATGCATCTCAGTAACGCGATGCATCCCCAAGCTCCTCGAAGCGCTGTGCGAATAGCGGCCTGATGACCGCAATGGTGGTCTAAAGCTGAAGGACGTTTCGATCCGAGATGGCTAACGTCTCTCGAACTAGTCAGGTCCCGCCCGTGTTGTCGTTTTCGATGTATTCGACTTGCGCTGGGGCCAAGACTGCTTGGGGATTGTGTCTGAGCATGTCACATGGCGCTTGGTCGTCCAGGAGCACGTGTGCCGACAAAAACCATTCCGTTTCGCCCCAGCCTGTAGTGCGACCTTGTTCATCGAGGTAAGGGCCGAACCCACGCAGGACGCTCAGAATCTCGGCGACGTGAGGGATCGGGTGGCCGTCCGGTGAGCACTGCCAGCTCGGGAACCTGTAGTGGTGATGCGGTTCTGTCATGTAGACGCCCAGAAGTCTGCCCGAATGGCGAAGCTCCGTTGCGGTTCCAATTGACGCGCCGCATGCATCCGACAGCATCTGGTCAACCTGGCCTGCCGTAGGCCAGAGACATGAGAGTTCATCGCGGCGCGCAGCGGAGGCCTCAAGGAGTGAGTGCGTGCTGGAACCTCCATATACGAACTCAAAGGCAACAGCAGCGCGTTGTTCTGTTGCCGCTGTATTGGGTGTAACAACCCGCGCGACGGTGCAGCCGATTACGGGACCCGCCCCGCGGTGCAAGTGGATTAGCAAGGATTTCCATCGCTCGCTAATCTTAGCCGGACTCAGCTAATTCCATGGATTCAATCAGTTATCGGCGCATCCCTCATTGGGGTGGCAGCCAATTATGGTCCGGGAGATAAGGACGCCATACAAGCCATCGGCGCGGGACTGGCCTAGGGTGAGACATCAATGAATCGCTAGTTGAGCGGCAGCGGGCGCGCCGAAGGTCGCAACCTTAGACATCCAGACAGGTCGCCGAGGCAGGCGCGAACCGGCATAGGGCTCTCCGCGCCGACGACGAAACTGGTACAGGGTTGTCCTCGCATATCGGATTCGGCCCAAAGTGGCCTGCCGAAACGGCGCAGACTTTCCGCGCAGGAGGCTCAAAGTTGTCCGCGGCAGACAGCGGGATCGGTGCACACCGAAATCTACGGAAGTCGCAAGAGTGCACAAGCCTTTGTACGGTAGAAATTTGGATGTACAGGCGTGAGTGCGTCGGATGTACACCGAAAGTGTTCACGCGGTACACCAAAGAGTGCGGTGCCCACATGCGCCAGCCTCGCCATGGTCCGTGCAGGTCGGTCTTGTTGTAGACCACGCGATCATGGTGGGCGGCGTCGCTCTCGCGACTACAGTGGAAGCATGCAGGCATTGCGGCGTCCTTGCAGTGGGGCGGTCCACCGTGCCAGCCGGCGCAGCAGCTGGCGGATTGCCGCGGGGATCGCACTGTTCCACCCCATCCGCCACTTCGCATAATGCACATTATGTAAATTACGGGCGCTCAAGGCTCTCAGATCCCCATCGTGTTGCGCAGGGTTTTTCACAGCTGGCGAGACAGGCTTCGAAAGCCAGCGCCGGAGATCCTCCAGCCATGAAGCAAGACCCGGCCGGCCGCCATCCGGACTGATATGGTCCCTCCCGTACCAGGGGGACACCATGAATCGACACCGAGAGATCCAACCGTGGGGATTCTCAGCCGGCGCGTGGCAGGCTCTGGCCCTCGTGCTGCTGGGGATCCTTGCGCTGACCAATGCCGCATGGTTCTACAACGTACGGGTTGTCAGAGCGGAAGCCGCAGCGTCGGCACCCGAGCCGCGACAAACAGAGCGCGTGATCTACCAGACGCCGGATGGCAGGCCCGTAGCCGGCCCTGGCGCCTACCCTGCCCCGACACCCGCTGCGCCCGCACAACGCCGCCAGCGCGGTTCCGTGCACGAGCAGCCTTTGGCCAGCGATGAGCACTGCATCGACGGAACCCGATTCCGCGTCGATGGCAGCAACTGGACGCAGAACGGGGCCTGCTAGGTCTGGGCGAGCGCAATCAGGCAGGTCGGGCTGTCCATGCCGTTCGGCACGAGGTTGAGAAGCGCGTGGTGGGTGCCGGCATTCCGCATGGCTTCCAGCACGTCGGCCAGTGCCAGCGAGCCGGTGCGATAGCCGAGTTCGATGTCTTCGGCCGGAGCTGTGCGGACATCGCCTGGAAACCCGGGGACGAGAACAGGAACAGCAGGCCCCAGAGGCCGAACAGGACCACCACGCCGGCGAGCCAGCCTCCGAACGCGACCAGCGCCACGGCGATCACCGCCATCAGCAGCGGAATCACGATCAGCGTGCGATGGAAATCCATCCTCAGGAGCGTGCCGATGATCGCGGTGCCGAGGAGGCCCGCGACGCCGATGATCAGCAGGATGAAGGACAGCGTGGCCACGTCCACCAGCGTCACCAACTCGAGAAACGGCCGCACGTAGGTGAACAGCACGAACTGCCCCATGAAGAAGGCGCCGACCGCCAGCATGCCGAGGGTCACCACGCGGCGCTTGAACAGGCGGAAGACGTTGCCGGAACCCGCGCTGCGCGGGCCGGGCGGCATCGACGGCAGGCTGATCCACTGCCAGACAAGGGCGATCAGCGCGACCGGCACCAGGCACAGGAACGCACCGCGCCAACCGATGATGCCGCCGAGATAACTGCCAAGTGGTGCGGCCACCACCACCGCCAGCGCGTTGCCGCCATTGAAGATGGCCAGCGCCCTGGGCACCTTGTCGATCGGCACCAGCCGCATCGCCACCGCCGCCGACAGGGACCAGAATCCGCCCACCACCACACCGATCAGCGCACGGCCGATCATGTAGGTCGGATAGTCGGGCGCCAGGCCGACGACGAGGCCCGACACACACATCAGCCCGGTCATCCCCAGCAGCAGGGTCTTGCGGTTCATCGTGCCGGCGAGCGTCGAGATGGACAGGCTGGTCAGCACCGCAAAGGCGCCGGAGATGGCGATCCCGTAGCCCGCCCTGCCCTCACTGACCCCGAGACCGGTGGCGATCGGCGTCAGCAGGCTGACCGGCATGAACTCCGAGGCGATGAGCGCGAACACGCACATCGTCATCGCGAAGACGCCGCTCCAGTACGCGGGTTGCGCCGCGCCGCCAGGATTCGCGGATGTCATGGCGCGGACGTCCACCACGGTTCAAACACCTGCAAGCGGTTGTCGAAGTGCACCGGCTGGCCGATCGTCGGCGTCCACAGGGCGTAGTCGCGCCCCTTGCTGGCTTCGACAAGACGTTCGAACGGGTCGTTCCAGTCGTGTGGCGCGAGCGTGAAACGGCCCACGTGCTGCGGCGTCAGCGCCCTCGCCCCGAGATCCACCGCGGCCTGGGCCGCCTGTTCCGGATTCATGTGCAGGTTCGCCCAGCGCGGGTCGTACTGGCCGGTGTCGAGCGCCACCCAGTCGAATGGTCCGTGACGTTCCCCGATCGCGGCGAAATGGTCGCCATAACCGGAGTCGCCACTGAAAAAGATCCGCCGCTGCGGCGTCTGCATGGCGAAGCCGACCCACAGCGACTTGTTGCGGCTGAACGTGCGACCGGAGTAGTGGCGCGCAGGCGTGGCATGAAGCGTCAGGTCTTCCGTGAGCGCGAGCGTGTCGTTCCAGTCGAGCTCATCGATCCGCGCGGCGTCGTAGCCCCAGGACGCGAAATGCGCGCCGACGCCGAGCCCGGTGACCACGCGATCGATCAAGGGCTCGATCGCCAGGATCGTCGGATAGTCCAGGTGGTCGAAATGGTCGTGCGTGATCAGCAGGACATCGATCCGCGGCAGGTCGTCCGCCGAGTAGATGCTGGTGCCGGTGAACGCCTCGATGAAGCCCGGCAGCGGTGCCGCGTTGGCGCTGAACACCGGGTCGATCAGGATGCGCTGGCCCGCCAGCTGCACGTACCAGGAGGAGTGGCCCAGCCACAGCGCCAGATCCTCGTTGACGTCCAGCGACTTCAGGTCGGTCTTCTGCGCGGGTATGGCATGCGGCGGCCGAGGACTGCCCTTCTCGGCCATCAGGTTGTCGATCTGGATCGACAGCTGGGTGGCGCCCGCGGTCAGGAACGGCGTGTCGACCAGGTTCTGGAACGCGCCGTCGAAATTGTTGGGAGACCGCTCGATGAGGCTGAGCCGCTCGCCCTGCGGCATCCGCCCGAACACCGGCTTGCGCAGGTAGAGCAGCACGAAAACGACGACGATCGCGGCTATGGCACCGATGCCGGCCAACACCATCAATGAGCGGAACCAAGTGATCTTCATGCGTTGCGCAGCTCAGTTCGCGGCCAGGTGTTCGGCGAAGAACGTAGCGAGCTTGTCGAAGGGAATGAGGTCGGTGCGGTCGTAGAGATCGACGTGGCCGGCGCCAGGCACCCAGTACAACTCCTTGGGCTGACCGGCAAGCTTGAAGGCCTCTTCGCTGAACTCCTTCGAATGCGCCTGGTCGCCGGTGATGAACAGCATCGGCCGCGGCGAGATCGTCTCGATGTCGTTGAACGGGTAGAAATTCATGAACTTGACGTTGCTGCTCAGCGTCGGGTGCGTCGTCAGCGCCGCCCTGGTGTCTTGCGGCGTGTACTCGCCACGCGCAGTGCGGTAGAAGTCGTAGAACTCGCGCTGGATGGGATGGGTGTCCGCCGCCAGCTCATGGACCGTGCCGCTGGTGTAACGGGTCTCGCCGCCCAGGAACTCGACGTAACGCTGCTCGGCCGCCTCGGCGATGATCGCCTTGCGCTGCTCGAGCGTCTGCGAGTGGTTGAGCGCGTTGCGATTGGCGCCGCCCATGTCGTACATGCTGACCGTCGCGATGGCGCGCATGCGCGGATCGAGCTTGGCCGCGCTGATGACGAAGCTGCCGCTGCCGCAGATGCCGAGCACGCCGATGCGCTCGCGATCGACGAATGGCCGCGTGCCCATGAAATCCACTGCCGCGCTGAACGCTTCGGCATACAGGTCCGGCAACACGGCGTTGCGCGCATCGCCCCCGCTCTCGCCCCAGAACGGCAGGTCGATGGCCAGGGTCACGAAGCCCTGCTCGGCGAGCTTCTGGGCGTAGAGGTTGGAGGACTGCTCCTTCACCGCGCCCATCGGGTGGCCGACGATGATTGCCGGCTGGGCGGTGCTGCGGTCCATGCCTTCGGGAATGAACAGGTTTCCCGCCACCTTGATCCCGTACCGGGTGTCGAAGGACACCTTGTCCAGAGTGACGGTTTCGCTTCTGTAGAAGTTGTCTGCACCGGCGGACATGTCGGCTCCCGTTGCGATGAACGGGCTGGCGAGAAGCGCCAGCGCCAGGGTGAGTTTCTTCAGCTTCATGGGTGTTCTCCTCGGGGCGATGACGGCCAGAGCAGAGCGAGTCCCGCGACTGGCCCAAGTCCCTGTCTGGCGGGAAGTCTGTGCCATCCAGACTGCAATGATTAGTCACTTGGACCTCATTTGACTTATGATCCTTGCTCATCAATCGAGAGCGAGCCGCGGCCATGGCCCGATCCAACCTCAACGATCTGCAGGCCTTCGTCACCGTGGCCCGGGAAGGCAGCTTCACGCGCGCCGCCGCGGTCCTGGGCGTCACCCAGTCGGCGGTCAGTCACGCAATCCGCGCGCTCGAGGCACGCATGGACATCCGGCTACTCACCCGGACCACGCGCAGCGTCTCGCCCACGGCCGCGGGCCAGCGCCTCCTTGACGGGATCGGCCACCGCTTCGAGGAGATCGAAGCGGAACTGGACGCGCTGACCGCGCTGCGCGACAAGCCGGCCGGCACCGTGCGCATCACCTGCGCCGACCACGTCCTGCGCACCACGATCTGGCCCAAGCTGGTGCCGTTGCTGCGGGAATACCCGGACGTCAAGGTCGAGCTCGACGTGAGCTACGGCCTGAAGGACATCGTCGCCGAACGCTTCGATGCCGGCGTGCGCCTGGGCGAGGCCGTCCACAGGGGCATGATCGCGGTGCCGATCGGGCCGAAGCTGCGCATGGCCGCGGTGGCCTCGCCCGCCTACTTTGCCGAGCACCCGCCGCCCAGGACGCCTGCCGATCTGATGCAGCACCGCTGCATCAACCAGCGGCAGGTGGCCGGCGGCCTGTACGCCTGGGAGTTCGAACGCCGCGGGCGCGAACTGGAGGTGCGAGTGGAAGGTCAGGTCACCTTCAATACGCCGCCGGAAATCACCCGGGCAGCCCTCGACGGCATGGGCATCGCCTATCTCCTCGAGGGGGACTTTTCCCCGCACCTGGAGCAAGGCCGCCTGGTGCGGGTGCTGGAAGACTGGTGCCCGCCCTTCCCCGGCTTCCACCTTTACTACCCGAGCCGCAGGCATCCGTCGCCGGCGTTCTCGCTGGTGCTGGAGGCGCTGCGCCTGGGTTGAGCCGGAGACAAGTCGAAGATCCTCAGTTGTTCGAAAATTCGATCCGCGTCCCGCGTCGACCCAGCGCCTGGGCCAGACCTTCGGGATCGTCCACGCGGCCGAGACGCGTGTACGAATAGGAGGTATCGAAGGTCCGGTAGAAGACGACCAGGGTCCTCGATCCGAACAGCATGAGGTCGCCGCTCCGGATCGTTCCCGGCCGGCTTGCCTGCGTCGGCAGCGTCTCTGGCAGGTCGGCGTATTTCTCGTTGCCATGGAGATCGATCATGTCCAGCGCCAACGGCAACATTGCGGCGAACGCGCGGCTTGCCTCGTTGTCGGCCAGGGTGATGGCGAAGCGACGCTCGCCGACGGTCATCCACATGCTTGATTCCTCCGGTGTGACGGCTGCCGCCGCGGCGACAGCGACAGGCAAGCCCTGGGGCGAAGGCTGGGCCGCCTCGCACCCACCGACGGCGAGCAGGCCGAACAGAAGGCTCAATCCGCCCCACAGCCCGCGGGCAACGCGGCGCTTGTCCATGTCCATTCCTCGTCCATTCCTCGTGGGGTGGACACGCGGCAGAACTTACGTGCGCCCGGCAGCCCGGGACTCCAGGCGCTGGCTGCCGTCGCCGCAGAAGTTCCGTCGATAGGCGGAAGGCGGTGTCCCCAATTGCGCAGCGAAGTGCTGGCGCAGCGACAGCGCCGTGCCGAAGCCGGCCTCGGTGGCGGTCTGCTCGATCGGCAGGTCGGGGGCATTGCGTGTCACGGGCCAGCGTTCCCGGGCGGGCCGGTCTCGATGCGCATGCGAACCGCATCCTCAAGGCCCGTCAGCCCCCAGGCGCGGCCGATGGCGATCGCGTCCTCCAGCGGCCTGTCTTCCAGCCAGGCCGCGCGCAGCGCCGCCATCGCGCCGACCCGGTTCCCGCTGGCGCAGTGGACCAGCACGGGGCGCGGCGATTGCCGCAGCAGGCTGTCGAACGCCTGCACCTTGTCCAGCGTGAGGTCCCCGGCGCCGCGCACCGGCAGGTTCGAGTAGCCCATGCCCTGCGCCCGCACGGCTGCGGCTTCGTCGAAGCCGGGCGTTTCCCCGTCGAGCGTCAGGTCGATCACGTGCCGGATGCCCGAGTCCCGCAGACCTGCGACGTCGTCGACGTCGAGCCTGCCGGTCACCACGACGCCCGGTGCCGGCGTCTTCGCTCCTTCGATCACCTGCACATTGCTCGACTCCGGCGGCGACGCGCATGCGGCGACGGCGGCAAGCAGCACGGAAAGAACAACGAGCCGATGTCTCATCGCGGGCCAAGCACCGTGGTCAGATCCGAGGCGGGGGGCATTCCCGAACGGCGCTGCACTGCACCGTCGGCATCGCGGAACAGGATACCCGGCGTGCCCTGGAAGCCGAGCTGCAGCATCAGTCGCTGGTTGGTCTCCAGCCGGCGCGCCACGGCGGCCGGCACCGTGGCGAGCGGCTCGATGCCGCCCTGCGCAAAGTTGCGCTCGTTGCGCTGCAGCGCCTCTTCCGACGACGCCGCGCCGTAGATCGCGGCCACCTTGTTGGCGCTGTCGGCCTTGATCACACCGACCATGAGGTGGCGAATCTGGACCTTGCCGGCATCGACCCAGGGGCGCGCGGCTTCCCAGAAGCGGTTGCAGAACGGGCAGTTCGGATCGCTGAAGGTGTAGACCACGCGTGGCGCGTCGGGGCGGCCGTCGACGATCCAGTCGGCGGATTCGAGCTGCGCCCAGGTGCGCTTGGACATCGGCCCGCTGACCAGGCGCTGCAGCGCCGCCGCGCCGACATCCTCGCCCTTGGCATCGAGCATCACGCCGACAAGCGCATGGCGGCCGTCCGGAGTGAGGTACACGGCCACCGGCTGCTGGCCGGCCACGCCGGCGAAGCCACGCAGGCCGGAGGGCGCCTCGAACTCGCCGAGCACTTCCAGCCCCTGCGCTTCGACGGCCTGGATGACGGCCGGCCGGTCCGCGGCCGCGGCGGCGCTGCCGGTGGCGGCGCTGGCGTCCGTGGAGTCTTCAGCCTTGCTGCAGCCGGACACGCCCAGCAGCAGTGCGGACAACAGGGCGAGCAATGTGGGGTGGGCACGCAACATCAATCGGTCTCCTTGGAAGGATCGGGAACGGGCTGCGGGGTTGGCGCGGGGCCGAACCGCTGCAGCGCGTGGGTCAAGGTGGCTTCCGACAGTTCGCCCATGTGGGTGTCGACCAGGCGGCCGTCGGCGTCGAAGAACAGGGTCGCCGGCAGGCCGCGCGCGCCGGCCTCCTGCGAAGTGGCGGAGAACGGGTCGAGCAGCACATTGCGCAGCCGCAGGCTGTCGCCGTCCAGGTAGGCGCGGATGTCGCCTTCGGATTCGCCCTGGTTGACGAAGGCGAAGGTCACGTCGGGGCGCCGTTCCTGCGCGGCGGCGAGCACGGGCATTTCGCGCCGGCAGGGCGGACACCAGGTGGCCCACAGGTTGACCACCATCGGCTGGCCGGACATCGCCGCCAGGCTGACGGGTGTGTCGCGGTCGAGCATGGCCAGGTCGGTCGTGGGCAGCTTCAGGGCCGAGGCCTGCATCAGCACCAGCGCGCCGGCAAGCAGCGCCCAGGAGCCGAGCCCGGCGCCCGCGGCCATCGCCAGCGGGCGCCGCAGCGGCTTTGCCCTGCGTGCCTGCCAGGCGCCGAACGCCAGGCCGGCGAAGGTGCCCGCCCACAGCGAGAAGCCGCCGTCACCCAGGCGGATGATCGACCAGGGATCGGCCAGGTACTCCGGCAGCCACTGCAGCACGAAGCCGATCCGCGCCGCGACCAGGCCGACGAAGAGCATGTCGATGAGGACTGGCGTGACCTTCACTGGCGGGTCCGGCGCGCGGCCGGTTTTCCAGCCGACAGCCACGGCGATGGCCAGCGCCAGCAGCAGCACTGCCAGCTGGATCGGGAAGGGTCCGATGCTCACCATCAGCCTGCCCCGCCCATGACCCGCTGCAGACGCAGCAGGAACGCGTCCGCACCGACTTCGCCGATCGTGCGCTCGGCGCGTCGCTCTTCGCCGTCCGGCCCGATCAGCAGCAGGGTCGGCGGCCCCGCGACCTGCCAGGCGCGCTGCAGGGCCTGGTCCTCGGCATCGTTGGCGGTCACGTCGGGACGCAGCACCTGCATGCCCGCCAGCACGTCGGCCACGCGGGGATCACCGAACACCTCGCGCTCGATCACGTGGCAGGACACGCACCAGTCGGCATAGAAATCGACCAGGGTCCACTGGCCGCGCGCGCCGGCCTCGGCGATGCGGCGCGCGACGTCATCGACGGTCTTGGCCTGTACGTAATCCACTCCCGGCGCTGCGGCCGCTGGCGCCACGCCGGCGGCGCCGAAGCCGGCCAGTGGCCGCCAGGGATCGCTGGCGCCGGACGCACCGCCCAGCATCAGCGCCAGCGCCCACACCGAGGACACGGCGGCGAGATAGCGTGGCAGCCACCGGCGAACCGGACTGCTGTCGGTGGGTGCCACCATGGCCACCAGGCCGACCGCGACCGCGAGCAGCCAGGCGCCCCACAGCGCCATCTCCGTTGCCGGCGCCAGCACCCGCGCCAGCATCGAGATCGCAAGCGCCAGCAGGGCATAGCCGAACACCGCCTTGACCCGGTCCATCCACGCGCCCGGCCGCGGCAGGATGCGCGCGCCGAACACCGCGATCAGCAGCAGCGGGACGCCCATGCCCAGACCCAGCGCGAACAGCGCCAAGCCGCCGGTCACGGCGCTGCCCGATTGCCCGATGTACAGCAGCGCACCGGCCAGGGGCGCGGTCATGCACGGCCCCACCAGCAGCGCGGACAGCAAGCCGAGCGCCGCGGCGCCTGCAAGCGTACCGCCCTGGCGTTCGCGGCCGGCGCGCTCGAGCCGGTTGCGGAGCCAGCCGGGCAGCTGCAGCTCGAAGGCACCGAACATCGACAGCGCGAGCACCACGAACACGGCGGCGAACCCGCCCAGCAACCAGGGGTTCTGCAGCGTGGAGTTCAGGTTGGCGCCGGCCAGGCCCGCGGCGACGCCGAGCGCGGCGTAGGTGAGCGCCATCGGCAGCACGTAGGCGGCGGACAGCGCCAGCGCACGCCGTGGCGGCGGCTGGCCGCCGACGATCATGCTGGAGATGATCGGGATCATCGGCAGGGTGCAGGGCGTGAACGCCAGCAGCAGCCCGAGGCCGAAGAACACCGCGATCGAGGTCGCCAGGTTGCCGTTGGCCAGGCGGCTGGCGAGCTGCTGGTCTTCGCCCGCGGCGGCGGGCGCAGCGGCCGTGGCCCCGGCTACTGCGGCGGTGGCGACATTCGCGCCCGCCACATGCGGCAGGTTGATGTCCATGGTCTGCGGCGGGTAGCAGATGCCGGCGTCGGCGCAGCCCTGCCAGTGCAGCGTGGCCGTCGTGGCGCCGCCGCCATCAACGCGCATGTCCACGGCGTCGTAATAGACCTCGGTGAGCCCGAAGAACTCATCGGTCTTTTCGAGGCCCTTGGGCAAGGTGAGCGGCAGCGGCCCGGCGCTTGCATTGACGGACAGGCGATGGCGATAGAGGTAGTAGCCCGGTGCGATCTCGCCCTGCAGGCGCGTGCCGCCTTCCTCGCCAGCCGAGACCTGCACGGTGAAGACATCGGCGGGGTCGAGAAACTCCGGCTCTTCGCCCCCCGCCAGCGAGGACAGCCAGTCCTGCGCCTGGACGCCCGCGGGCATGAGCAGCGCGAACGCCCACAGCATGCGCAACAACAACGACATTCGACTTCCCGGCATCTGCATGCGGGGCATCATGGGCGCCCGGAATTAAGTGGGGATTAAGTGCGCTGGCGCGGTTCAGGGCCTGTGGTCCGCCAGGGATGTCTGCGCTACGGTGGCGCCCTCCCCTTTCGCCTGGAGCGCCATCGATGCGGGTGCTGGTCGTCGAGGACGACGGACTCATCGCGCGCGGCATCGTGTCCGGCCTGCGCGCCTACGGCATGACCGCCGACAGCGTGCCGAACGCGGCGCAGGCGGAGTTCGCGCGCCGCGACGGCGAGTTCGACGCGATGGTGCTGGACCTGGGTCTGCCCGACGAGGACGGCATGCAGGTGCTGGCACGCATGCGCCGCCAGGGCGACACCCTGCCGGTGCTGCTGCTGACCGCGCGCGATGCCGTCGAGGACCGCATCGCCGGCCTGCACGGCGGCGCAGACGACTACCTGGTGAAGCCCTTCGACCTGGGCGAGCTGGTCGCCCGGCTGCACGCCCTGGTCCGCCGCGCCGCCGGCCGCAGCGTGAACCTGATCGAGGCCGACGCACTGCGCCTGGACCCCGCCAGCGGCCAGGCCTGGCTCGACGGCGCACCGGTGGAACTGTCCCGCCGCGAGACGGAGTTGCTGGCAAGCCTGATGCAGGCCGGCGGACGCTGCCTGTCCGGCGAGCAGCTCAAGGACCGGTTGTACGGCCTCGGGCAGGACGTCGGCAGCAACGCGGTCAACGTGCACATCCACAACCTGCGCCGCAAGCTCGGCCCGGGCGTGGTGGAGACCGTGCGCGGCCTCGGCTACCGCTTCGGCAAGGCGGGCCAATGAGTCTGCGACTGCGCTTGGTGCTTACCATCGGCATCGCACTGGCGGTGCTGTGGAGCGGCGCGGCGCTGTGGATGCTGCGCGACCTGGACCGGCACCTGCAGCAGACGCTGGATGAGCGCCTGTCGATGTCGGCGCGGATGGTCTCTGGCCTGCTGGCGCAGTCGCGGATCGGAGAAGGCGGCGCGCCGGCGATGAGCATGCGCGATGCCATCACCGTGCCCGGCAGCCGCGGCATGGCCTGCCAGATCCGTTCGCTGCGCGGCGAGGTGGTCGCCATGACCCGCGGAGCCCCCGACATGGTGATGGCCGCTGCCGCGCGCGGCTATCGCACGCAGACGGTGGACGGCGTGCGCTGGCGGACGTACACGCTGCAGAGCGACGGCTACAGCATCACCACCGCCGACAGCCTGGATGAGCGCGCGTCCCTGCGCCGCGGCATCGCGTTCGCCGCTGGGCTGCCGTTCCTGATCGCCGCCGCGGGGGGCCTGCTTGCCCTCTGGGTCGGTGCCAGCCGCGGCCTGGCACCCTTGGATCAGCTGCGTCGGACTCTGGCACACCGCCAACCAGACACCATCGAGCCCCTGGAGGCGCGTTCCCTGCCCACCGAGCTCAGGCCGCTGATCGATTCGTTGAACCGGCTGCTGCAGCGCATCGCCCAGGCGGTGCACCGGGAGCGCAGCTTCACCAACGACGCGGCGCACGAACTGCGCACGCCATTGACCGCGATCGACACCCACCTCCAGGTGGCGAGACTGACCACGGGGTCCGAGGCACGACAGGCCCTTGCCGATGCGGACGAGGGCGTGCGCCGAATGCGCGCGACACTGGACCAGTTGCTGATGCTCGCTCGCGTCGAGGGCCGCCTGCCGTTCGACGAAGGCGAACTGATCAGCGCGGATGAGGTGGTCCGTCGGGTCATCGCGGCGAGCGCACCCGAAGCCGCCGCGCGCGTCGCCTGTCGCGGTGACGGCGGCGCGGCGATGGTGGCCGTTCCGCCCGCGCTGGCCGTCGTGGCGCTGCGCAACCTGACCGACAACGCCCTGCGCTACTCGCCTCCTGGAAGCCAGGTGGAGGTGGTTACCGAGTCCGATGGCGCCAACGTCCGGTTCCGGGTGATCGACCAGGGCTCCGGGTTCAGCCTCGACGACCGGGGACAGGCCATGCAGCGATTCTGGCGCGGTCGCGGGCGCGACAGCAGTGGCAGCGGACTGGGCCTGGCCATCGTGGATGCCATTGCGACCCGGTACGGCGGAAACATTGCGCTGGGACCGGGCGACGGTGGAGGAACCGTTGCCGAGCTGGTTTTTCCCAGGCAACAGGAGCCGTCCATGGACTTCCGATGGCGGTAATCGAGTCGACGTGAACTACGTGCGTCCGGCAACCCGGGACTCCAGCCGCCCGCTGCTGTCACCGCAGAAGCTCCGTCGATAGGCGGAAGGCGGTGTCCCCAGCTGCGCAGCGAAGTGCTGGCGCAGCGACAGCGCCGTGCCGAAGCCGGCTTCGGTGGCGATCTGCTCGATCGGCAGGTCGGTGGTTTCAAGCAGCTGCTGCGCGCGCGCCAGCCGCTCCGACGCCAGCCACTTCACGACCGTGGTGCCGGTCGCCTCGCGGAAGCGGCGGGTGAAGGTGCGGCGGCTCATGTGCGCGGCGTCGGCCAGTGCGTCCACCGACAGCGGTTCGGCCAGGCGCTCGCGCGCCCAGTCCAGCACGCCCGGCAGGCGGTTCTCGCTGGGCAGCTCGGGCACCGGCTGCTCGATGTACTGCGCCTGCCCGCCCTGGCGGTGCGGCGGCGTCACCAGCAGCCGCGCGATGCGGTTGGCCACGTCGGCGCCGTGACGCACGCGTACGAGGTTGAGGCAGCAGTCGATCGCGGCGACGGTTCCGGCGGAGGTCACGATGTCGCCGTCGTCGATGTACAGCACATCCGGGCGGAAATCGGCGGTGGGAAAGCGGCGGGCGAACACGTCGCGGACGGCCCAGTGCGTGGTGGCGCGGCGGCCGTCGAGCAGGCCCGCGTCGCCCAGCACGAACGCGCCCAGGCACAACCCGACCACCTGCGCGCCGCGCGCATGCGCCGCCCGCAAGGCCTGCGTGAGCTCGGCGGGCGCGGGCGTCTCCGGGTGATCCCACGCCGGCACGATGACGATGTCGGCCCGCCGCATCGCGTCCAGCCCGTCCGGCACGTCGATCTGCAGCCCCTGCATCGTGCGCACGGGGCCGGGTGTGGGCGCGCAATAGCGCACCTCATAGGGCGACAGGCCCGGTGGCGCGGGCTGGACGCCAAACACCTGGCCGGGAACGGACAGGTGGAACAGGTTGATGCCATCGAACGCCAGCACGGCGACGCGAATCGGCTTCATGGACGCCTCCGGAAGGCGGAGAAAGAATGGCCCGATTATATCTATTAATGTCATTTGGGCCAATGGTGCCGGGCGCGCAGTCTCCAGACAATGGCCGTCATTCCACACGACCAGGAGACTCCCATGACCCATCGAACCCTGCTGCGCGGCGCTGCCGTCGCGACTCTGGCCCTCGCGCTCGCCGCCTGCGGCGCCACCAGCCCCACCAGCCCCGCAGCCACCCCGGACGCCAGCACCGAAGACGCCGGCACGGTCGGCTTCCAGCAGATCCGCAACGCGACGATCAAGCTGGACTACGCCGGCACCACGTTCCTGATCGACCCGATGCTCGCGGCGAAGGACGCCTACCCCGGCTTCGAGGGCACCTACAACAGCGAGGTGCGCTACCCGCTGGTCGAGCTGCCGATGCCGATGTCCGAGGTGATGGACGCCGATGCCATCATCGTCACCCATACCCACGCCGATCACTGGGATGACGAGGCCAGGCGCAGCCTGCCCAGGAACCTTCCACTGTTTGTCCAGAACGAAGCCGATGCCGAAAGCATCCGCCAGGATGGCTTCACCGACGTGCGCGTGTTGACCCGCGACACCGTCTTCAACGGGACGCAGCTGAGCATCACCGGTGGACAGCATGGCGATGACCAGGCCATGGCCGTTGCCGGAGAAGCTCTCGGGCAAGTGATGGGCGTCGTGTTCCAGCGCCCGGGCCACGAGACGGTCTACTTGGCCGGAGACACGATCTGGAATGCGCAGGTCGAAGATTCAATCCAGCAGTACCAGCCGGACGTGATCGTCCTCAACACCGGCTATGCGCGCATCCAGGGCCTGGACGGCTCCATCATCATGGGCAAGGACGATCTCTACCGGGCCTACCAGGCAGCGCCCCAGGCCAAGGTGATCGGCAGCCACATGGAAGCCGTCAATCACGCCATGCAGACGCGCCAGGACCTGCACGACCACATCAAGGCAACGGGCATGGATCCCGAGCGCGTGCTGGTTCCGGCGGACGGCGAGTCCTATACCTTCTGAAGAAGCAACACCGAAGAGGATCCATCATGCGCAAGGTCTTCATCATCGGCGGCTCGGGCAAGGTCGCCCGCCGCCTCGCCCAGCAGCTCGCGGCGCGCGGCCATGAGCCGCGCTCGCTGTACCGCAAGCCGGAGCAGGCCGACGAACTCGAGGCCCTGGGCGCCGTCCCGGTCGAGGGCAACCTGCTGGAACTCGACGCCGACGGGCTGGCGCAGCGCATGGCCGGCAGCGACGTGGTCGTGTTCTCGGCCGGCGCTGGCGGCAAGGGTGGCGTGGAGATGATCGACGCCATCGACGGCCGCGGGCTGGAGCTGGCGGTCGCGGCGGCACGGCAGGCGGGCATCCAGCGCTTCCTGCTGGTCTCGGCCTTCCCCGAGGCCGCCCGCGGCAAGGCGGTGTCGGAGACGTTCGAGCACTACATGGCGGTGAAGAAACTCGCCGACGTGCATCTGGCCGCGTCCGACCTGGACTGGGTGATCCTGCGCCCAGGCACGCTGCTGGACGCGCCCGGCACCGGCAAGGTGCGCGCCGGGCTGGCCATTCCCTATGGCGACGTGCCGCGCGACGACGTGGCCGGGACGCTGCTGGAGATCATCGAACACCCGGCGGTGAGCCGGATCATCATCGAGCTGACCGAAGGCCAGGCGCCGGTTGCAGAGTCCGTGGCGCGCCTGGTACGCGCCTGAGCCGCCCGCCCGCTCTATCGACAGGCCGCCCAGACCTCGTCATCGAGCTTCCGCAACAGATCGAATGTCCGCTTCAGGCCCACGCGCCGGAGTGTCTGCTCGCGCCGGTCGCGGGCAGCCTGGCAACGGTCCGATTTGCCGCGCGCCGTCGTCCGGGCCGGACGCGTGCCCAGCGAGCCGGTTCGGGCAGTCGTACCCGATCGCGACGAAGCGCCGGTCTGTCGCTGCCGTGGTACGGGTCTCTCAGCCGCGGCGTTCGTGGCCGCCTCCGGCACGGCGTCATACGTGTTCGCGAGCAGGTGACCGTCCGCACACTCTGCGCTGGTGAACGTGACGTGGCCATCCGCGCCGATGCACTTCTGCACGGTCTGCGCATCGGCCGGAGCGATCGATCCCGGCATCGCGACGCCCACGGCCAGCAACAGCGCCAGCCACGCACCATCCCTGGATGCTTCCCGCATACGGCCTCCTGCCAAACGGGTGAATGCCGGCTCCCCGCGCCAACAAGGGCGCGGGAACGTATCCGCTGGTGCACCGCGAGGCCGTCGCGGAAGCGCACGCGCCGTGCATGCCCGGAGGCGGGGTGTGCACGGATACTAGCCGACGCGCTGCGCGCGGTGCCTGAGGCAGCTCAAGCCGATCGTGTCGGATTAGTCCGCGACCGCCCTGCCCCATGGCTTGACCGGAATCAAGGCGTGCCGGCGGTGGCTGCGGCAGGATCGCTTCCCATGGACGCTTCCCTCCCCTTCAGCGCCGAGCTCCTTCGCCGCTACGACCGCCCCGGCCCGCGCTACACCTCCTATCCCACCGCGCCGCAGTTCAGCAACGCGTTCGGCGAGGAGCAGCTGCGCGACGCCGCGGCCGCCAGCAACGGCGATCCGATCCCGCGCCGGCTGTCGCTGTACGTCCACGTTCCGTTCTGCGTCAGCCCCTGCTTCTACTGCGGCTGCAACCGCATCATCACCCGCGACACGTCGCGCGCCGAGACCTACCTGGCGCGCCTGTACCGCGAGATCGACATGGCTGCGGCGCTGTTCGACCGCGACCGCGAGGTGGTGCAGCTGCACCTGGGCGGCGGCACCCCGAACTTCATGGGGCCCGACCAGATCGGCGAACTGGTCGACACCCTGCGCCGCCAGTTCCACTTCGGGCGTCCCGAGGAAAGCGACATCTCGATCGAACTCGATCCGCGCTTCGTGTCGCCCGCCGACATCGCCGAGCTGGGCCGGATCGGGTTCACCCGCGCCAGCTTCGGCGTCCAGGACTTCGATCCCGTGGTGCAGGAAGCGGTCAACCGCATCCAGTCGGTCGAGGACACCCGCGCGGTGGTCGATGCCTGCCGCGCGAACGGCTTCCGCTCGGTCAACGTCGACCTGATCTACGGCCTGCCGAAGCAGAATCCCGTCGGCTTCGCGCGTACGCTCGACACCGTGGTGGAGATGCGCCCCGACCGCCTGGCGGTCTACGGCTATGCGCACCTGCCCGGGGTCTTCCGCGCGCAGAACCAGATCAAGTCCGAAGACCTGCCCAGCCCGGAGGAAAAACTCGCGCTGCTGGAACTGGCGATCACCAGGCTCTCCGCCGCCGGCTACCAATACATCGGCATGGACCATTTCGCCCTGCCCGACGACGAGCTGGCCATGGCCCAGGCCCGCGGCAGCCTGCACCGCAATTTCATGGGCTACACCACCCACGCCGACAGCGACCTGGTCGGGCTGGGCGTGAGCGCGATCAGCCACATCGGCGACACCTTCAGCCAGAACCCGCGCGACCTGCCCTCGTGGCAGTTCGCGATCGACGAGGGCCGCCTCCCGGTGTTCCGCGGCATGCGCCTGGAGGAAGACGACGTGATCCGCGCCGACCTGATCCAGCAGCTGATGTGCCAGGCGGCGGTGCCGATCGGCGCCCTGGAGCGCCGGCATGCCATTGTTTTCAGCGAGTACTTCGCCGATGCCATGGAGAAGCTGAAGCCGCTCGAAGACGACGGCCTGGTCCGGACCGGGCCCGACCGGATCCAGGTGACCGCGCGCGGACGGCTGCTCTTGCGTAACATTGCCATGTGCTTCGACCGCTATCTCACCCCCGCCGACCCCGACACCCGGCCCCGCTTCTCCCGCGCCATCTGAGGCCCGGGGAGGCCGCGCCGTGGTAGACAAGGTCGCGTTCCCGCGCTTCGATCCAGGCATTCTTGCCGACGACGGCGACGAGTTCACGTTCTGCTCCACCTGTGCCTTTTCCCAGGCCTGCATGGCCCAGGGCATGGACAAGGCGTCGCTGGGCGAGCTGCACATGCTGGTCGAACACGTCGGGCCGCTGCACGCCGGCGACCACGTGTTCCGCGTCGGCGATCCCTTCGAGGCGATCGCCGCGGTGCGCGCGGGCACGGTCAAGACCTACGTCATCGATGCCAATGGCCGCGAGCACGTGCTCGGCTTCCACTTCCCGGGCGAGGTGATCGGCCTGGACGGCATCGACGGCGACACCTATCCCTGCAACGCGGTCGCGCTGGACACGGTGATGCTGTGCCGGTTCTCGTTCCCGAAGATCTCGGTGCTGGCCACGCGCCTGCCCGGCCTGCAACAGCACCTGTTCCGCCTGCTCAGCCGCAGCATCGGCCGCGCCGCCCTGCTGTCGGGCGACTGGACCGCGGACGAACGCATGGCCGCGTTCCTGATCGGGCTGTCGCGGCGACTGGCCGCGCGCGGCTTCTCGCCCGACCGCTTCCAGCTGACCATGGCGCGGACCGACATCGCCAACTACCTGCGTCTGGCGCCGGAGACGGTCAGCCGCGTGCTCAAGCGCTTCCAGCACGACGGCCTGGTGGCGGTGGACCGCCGCGAGCTGGAACTGCTCGACCGCACCCGGCTGGAAGCGCTCGCGGCTCCAGTGCTGCGCGGCTGAGCCTGACGGCGTAGAGCGGCAGGCCTGCCGACAGCTCCAGTTGGCTCCTGCTTGACCCAAGTCAGTTTCGTTTTCAGTCCCGATCGTCACGATGGCGACGCCAACGCCTGTCTCCGAGGAGAGATCGAGATCATGGATACCACCAAGCGGCTGTGGTGGGGGCTGTCCGCCCTGCTGATAGTCACCTTCGCAATCATGTTGTGGATGGGTCGCGAGATCCATCAGCAAGCACCACCGCTGCCGTCGCAAATCGTGACCACGAGCGGCGAAGTCGTCTACACCCGGACCGAACTGGAAACCGGCCGCCAAGTCTGGCAGAGCTTCGGCGGCCAGCAGATCGGTTCGATCTGGGGGCACGGCGCGCTGCTGGCGCCGGACTGGTCGGCCGAATGGCTGCACAAGGAGGCGTTGGCGATCCTGGAAATGCGGGCACAGGATCAGCTTGGCATGGCCTACGACCAGCTCGGCGCCGATGACCAGGCCAGGCTCCAGGCCCAGATCAGGCCGGAACTGCGCACCAACACCTACGATCCGGACACCGACACGCTCGTCATTTCCGACGAACGCGCCCGGGCCATCGACGTGGTCGCCGCGCATTACGACGGCGTCTTCTCCGACAACCCGGCCATGGCCGACCTGCGCGAGACCTATGCGCTGCGCGAGAACCCGATCCCGGACGCCGAGCATCGCCGTTTGATGTCGGGCTTCTTCTTCTGGGCGTCCTGGGCCACGGTGACCGAGCGCCCAGGCAGCGACATCACCTATACCCACAACTTCCCGCACGACCCGATCGTCGGCAATACGCCCACCACCACCAGCTTCATGTGGTCGATGTTCTCGATCCTGCTGATGATCGCGGGCATCGCCCTGCTGGTCTGGCACTACGCGGTCTGGCACGGCAAGGAAGAGCCGCTGACACCACCGAAGACCGACCCTTCGCTGGCCATCGCGGTCACCCCGTCGATGCGCGCGGTGGGCAAGTACTTCTGGCTGGTGATGGGCCTGTTCCTGGTGCAGATCCTGCTGGGTGCGACCACCGCCCACTACCAGGTCGAGGGCCAGGCCGCCTACGGTCTTCCGCTTGCCGATATCCTGCCCTACACGCTCACCCGCACCTGGCACACCCAGCTTGCGATCCTGTGGATCGCGACCGCCTGGCTGGCCACCGGCCTGTACCTGGCGCCGGCGATTTCCGGGCATGAACCGAAGTTCCAGCGTCTCGGGGTGAACTTCCTGTTCGTGAGCCTGATCCTCATCGTCGTCGGTTCATTCGCCGGCCAGTGGATGGCGGTGATGAACAAGCTCGGCCTGGCGCACAACTTCTGGTTCGGCCACCAGGGCTGGGAATACACCGACATCGGCCGCTTCTGGCAGATCTATCTGTTCATCGGCCTGATGCTGTGGCTGGTGCTGATGGGCCGCGCCCTGTGGCCGGCGCTCAGGCGCAAGGACGAGATGTCCTCGATCGCCGGACTGCTGTTCCTGTCGGTGATCGCGATCGGCCTGCTGTACGCGGCCGGCCTGATGTGGCGCGAGCACTCGCACATCTCGATCATCACCTACTGGCGCTTCTGGATCGTGCACCTGTGGGTGGAAGGCTTCTTCGAAGTGTTCGCGGTCGCGGTGATCAGCTTCATCTTCGTCAAGCTGGGGCTGGTGCGCGGCAGGTCGGCCACCATCGCGGTGCTGTTCGCAACCATCGTGTTCATGGCAGGCGGCGTGCTGGGCATGTTCCACCACCTGTACTTCGCCGGCACGACCACGGCGGTGATCGCAGTCGGGGCGAGTATCTCGGCGCTTGAGGTGGTGCCACTGGCGCTGATCGGCCTGGAAGCCTACGACACCTGGAAGAACGGCCGCGCCACGCCGTGGATGGCCCGCCACAAGTGGCCGATCATGTTCTTCCTGGCGGTCAGCTTCTGGAACCTGGTGGGCGCCGGCCTGCTCGGCTTCCTGATCAACACGCCGATCGCGCTGTACTTCATGCAGGGCACCAACCTGACCGCTGCCCACGGCCACACCGCGCTGTTCGGCGTGTACGGCATGCTCGGCATCGGCCTGATGCTGTACTGCCTGCGCGGGCTCAAGCCCCACGTGGTCTGGCGCGAGGGACTGATCCGCTCTTCCTTCTGGTGTTTCAACATCGGCCTGGGCCTGATGGCGGTGCTGACCCTGCTTCCGCTGGGGGTCCTGCAGCTCGAGGCCAACATGGAGCACGGCTACTGGTACGCCCGCTCGGCGGAGTTCATGGACCGCCCGATCGTCGAAGTGCTGGTCTGGCTGCGCACCCCGGGCGACGTCGTGTTCGCGGCGGGCGGGCTGCTGATCGCGGCGTTCGTGGCCTCGCTCTGGCTGCCACAGCGCCGCTCCGATGCGCTTGAAGGCGGTGAGGTGGGCAACGAAGCCTGAGCGGATTTCATCCGCAGGACCTGGGGGGGCGGACGCGAGTCCGCCCCTTTTTTTGGTTCTTCTCTCGGATTGGATGGAAGGTGCGGCGTTGATATGACGTGGGGCGCCGGGTGCCAAGGCCCTTGAGTGCTCATGTCCCCCGGCGCTGGCCTGCGGCCATCGCCTCCTCCTTGACTTCGCTCTCAAGGGCCTTGGCACCCGGTGCGCAGCAGTACGCGGTGGCCCGGGAGCAAAAAGCCGGGGATCGTGCGCACTCCAGCCGAAGCCGAGCCCCGTCGTGGCCGGGAGGCCTTCGCGGGGAAGTAAAGGAGGAGGCATCCGCCGCCAGGCGGATGCCGGGGGACATGAGCCGCGAAGGCCTCCCGGCCACGGCGGGGCCCTCCAGGTCACAGCGAGGCGTAACGAAAGAAGCAGACACCTCGTCGAAACCGCTTCCCCGGGGTTGGTACCGGTCACGCGGTCAGCCGAGCCGCGGCTGCAGTCAGGGACTGGCGACGATGTGATCGACCCGAAGCCGAAATCGCCGGTCCATACCCACCGCGCAGGGGCACGCTCCCTCCCGAAGCCCGTAACCACGGCCGTGGCTGGCGTCGGCGCCTAAGAATCGTCCCGCAAAAGCTCCCGCCACCCCGCATGCCCCAGATTCTCCAGCGTCGCGATATTGCGCTCGACGATGCTGTCGGGATCCGGGAACGCCTCGACCGCGCGGCTGACGCTGTCCTCGCGCAGCAGGTGCAGGGTCGGCCACGGCGAGCGGTTGGTGCTGTTGGCGATGTCGTCCGGGTGGCTGTCGGCGAACTGGTACTGCGGATGGAAGCTTGCGACCTGGAGCACGCCCTCGAGCTCGAGCTCCCCGACCAGGGCATCGGCGGATTCCAGGAAGTCGTTGTAGTCGAGGAAGTCGCCCAGCACCTGCGGATGCACGATCAGCGTGGTGTCGATGTCGGCGGCGGGCGTGTCGCGCAGGCGCAGCAACTCCTCGCCCAGCTGTTCCAGCAGCGCCGTCTCGTCGCGGGCCTCGCTCAGCACCATGCGCACCTGGCCCTTGGCGACCACGGCCTTGGCGAAGGGGCACAGGTTCAGGCCGATGACGGCGCGTTCCAGCCAGCGGCGGGTGTCGGCAAGCGGGTCCATCAGTCGCGGAAATTGTCGAACTGCAGCGGCAGCTCGAACTCCTTGCTCCGCAGCAGGGCCATCACCGCCTGCAGGTCGTCGCGCTTCTTGGCGGTGACGCGCAGCTTGTCGCCGTTGATCTGCGAATCGACCTTGAGCTTCGAGGCCTTGATCTCGGTGCCGATCTTCTTCGCCAGCTCGCGCTCGATGCCCTGCTTGACGGTGACCTTCTGCCGCGCGCCGGCGACGTTGCTCTCGACGTCGCCGAACTCCAGGCAGCGGGTGTCGATCTTCCGCGCCGCCAGGCGGGCGCGCAGGATGTCGGTCATCTGCTGCAGCTGGAAGTCGCTGGGCGCGCGCTGGGTGATCACGGCGTCCTCGTGCTCGAAGGCGGCGTCGACGCCCTTGAAATCGAAGCGCGTGGTCAGCTCGCGGTTGGCCTGGTCGACGGCATTGGTCAGCTCGTGGGTGTCGACTTCCGAGACGATGTCGAAGGACGGCATGGCGCGGTCACCATATGGAAAAAACGGGGCCTCAGGGTACCGCAACCCGTCCGCCACGGGCCTCGTGCATCATGGGCGTCCCGCCGCCCCCACGGCCGCCCCCGGAGCCCTTCGATGCACAAGACCGCCGCCTATGCCGCCACGTCAGCCACCGCGCCGCTGGCCCCCTGGAGCCTGGAGCGCCGCGACCCGCGCGCCGGTGAAGTGCTGATCGATATCCGCTACTGCGGCATCTGCCATTCCGACCTGCACACCGTGCGCGGCGAGTGGGGTCCGGTCGAGTATCCGCTGGTGCCGGGCCACGAGATCGTCGGCCACGTCGCCGCGGTTGGCGAGGGCGTGGATCGCTACAAGGTGGGCGACGCCGTGGGCGTGGGCTGCTTCGTCGACTCCTGCCGCAGCTGCGCACAGTGCGCGGCCGGCGAGGAGCAGTACTGCGAGAAGGGCATGGTTGGCACCTATGCCAGCGTCGACCCCTCCACCGGCGAAGCCACCCAGGGCGGCTACTCCACGCGCGTCACTGTCCACCAGGACTACGTGCTGCGCATCCCCGACGGCATGCCGCTGGACCGCGCGGCGCCGCTGCTCTGCGCCGGCATCACCACCTTCTCGCCGCTGCGCCAGTTCGGGCTCAAGGCCGGGAATGAACTCGGCGTGGTGGGGCTGGGCGGGCTGGGCCACATGGCGGTCAAGCTCGGCGTCGCGCTGGGGGCGCGCGTCACCGTGCTCAGCACCTCGGAGCGCAAGCGCGAGGACGCACTGAAGCTGGGCGCGCACGCCTTCGAGGTTGCGGGCAGCGACAAGACGGCTGCGCGGCGCCTGGCGAAGCGCTTCGACATGATCCTCGACACGGCCTCGGCCGCGCATGACTACAACCTCTACCTGGGCATGCTCAAGATCGACGGCACCATGGTGCTGCTGGGCATTCCGGAGCCGACGCCGGTGTCGGCGTCGTCGCTGGTGATGGGTCGCCGGCGCCTGGCCGGGTCGCTGATCGGCGGCATCCGCGAGACCCAGGAGATGCTGGACTTCTGCGCCGCCAACGGCGTGGCCAGCGACATCGAGCTGATCGATGCCGCCGGCATCAACGACGCCTACGAACGCATGCTGCGCGGCGACGTGCGCTACCGCTTCGTGATCGACGCCGCCACGTTCGGCGCCTGACGGCCGCATGGATCCGATCGCGCCGGGCGTCGCCGGCGACGGCACGGCGGACGCCGCGGCCGCCCGCGACCACAGCCGTGCGGTGCTTGCGATGCTGTTCGCGGTCGCCGTGCTGTGCGTGATGGATGCCTGCATGAAGCAGCTCGCCGGCCACTACCCGCCGATGCAGGTGGCCGCGCTGCGCGGCATGGTCGGGCTGCCGCTGGTGGTGGCCTGGGCGGCGGCGACCACGGGCCTGAAGCCGCTGTTCCGCGTGCATTGGCCGCTGCACCTGCTGCGCGGCGTGCTCGGCGTGCTGTTCCTGTCGTGCTTCGTCGCCGGCCTGCGCGAGCTGCCGATGTCGACGGCTTATGCCATCACCTTCGTCGGCCCGCTGCTGGTGACCGCGATGGCGGTGCCGCTGCTGCGCGAACACGTCGGCCCGCGGCGCTGGACCGCGATCGCGGTCGGCATCGTCGGCGTGCTGGTGGTGCTGCGGCCCGGTGGCGAAGGCGTGCTCACCAGCGCCGGGCTGCTGGTCCTGTTCGCCACCGTCTGCTATGCGGGCTCGGTGGTCACCGTGCGCATGCTGGCGCAGCGCGACAGCGCGCAGGCGCTGGTGTTCTGGTTCCTGGGCATGGTCGCCGTCGGCGCGGGGCTGCTGGCCTGGCCGGGGTGGGTGCCGCTGCGCGCAGCGGATGCCTGGCTGCTGGGCGGGATCGCGGTGTCGGGGACCCTGGGGCAGATCGCGCTCACGCATGCCTTCCGCCTGGGCGAGGCCTCGCTGATCGCGCCGCTGGAATACACCGCGCTGGTCTGGGTGGTGCTGCTCGACCTGGTGCTTTGGCAGGCCTTGCCCGACGGCATGACCTGGCTGGGCGCGGCGATCGTCGTGGTCAGCGGCCTGTATCTGATGCGCCGCGAACGCGTGGTGCGGACGCGGCCGGCGCCCGCTCCCGCGCAGGACACCTGAGTCGGTCCGCGGCATCGAAATATGACGGTGACCTGGAGGGCTCCGCCGCGGCCGGGAGGCCTTCGCGGCTCATGTCCCCCGGCATCCGCCTGGCGGCGGATGCCTCCTCCTTGACTTCCCCGCGAAGGCCTCCCGGCCACGACGGGGCTCGGCTTCGGCTGGAGTACGCACGATGCCCGGCTTTCGCTCCCGGGCCACCGCGTACTGCTGCGCACCGGGTGCCAAGGCCCTTGAGAGCGAAGTCAAGGAGGAGGCGATGGCCGCAGGCCAGCGCCGGGGGACATGAGCACTCAAGGGCCTTGGTACCCGGCGCCCGCGCTGTATCAAAAACGGGCCCCGAAGGGCCCGTCTCCTTGCGTGGTGTCGCGACCGGGTCGCGTCGCGATCAGAAGCGGGCGCCAACGCCGACGCCCAGAACGACCGGGTCGAGCTTGGCATCGCCGGCCTTCACGCCGTTGATCTTCACGTCGGAGTCCGCCTGGAAGTAGCGCGCGTCGGCGCGGGCGAACCAGGTCGGGGTGATGTTGACGTCCAGGCCAACCGTGGCCACCGCGCCCTTGGCGGTCTCGATGCCAACGCGGTCGCCGGCCGGCGTGGCGCTCTCGTTGTCGTAGTTGGTCTCGTGGTAGCCGAGGCCCACGAACGGACGCAGCGTGCTGTCCGGCGTACCGAAGCGGTACTGGCCGCTCAGCGAGTAGGGCTGGGCCTCGACGCTGCCGACCTTGCCGCCGCCGGCGTTGACGCGCTGGCCGTAGCTGTCCGCGGCCCAGGCTTCGACGCCCCAGTTGTCGGTGATGTGATAGGTCACGCCAAGGGTCGGCGTGCCTTCGCCGTCGAATTCGGTGCGCGTGCCGGCGATCTCGGGATTGCGGGTCGGCTCGACCATCGAATAGCCGGCGACCACGGACACGCGCTTGTCGGCGGCGCTGTCCTGGGCGAATGCCGACGGCGCGATGGCGATGGCCAGGGCCGCGGGAACCAGGATGCTGGCGATGGGGGAAATGCGGGACATGGGGGAGTCTCCTCGTTAAGAACCTGTAGGCCCCTGGGAGTGGGGCGTCGCCACCCTATCGACCTGCTCATGAATCGCGCTTGTCGCCGCCCATGGGTGAACGGGAACTTCTGCACGCGCGGTTCATCGGCTGCACGCCCCGCCGACGCCGGTGAACGGCTCGTGACCATGGTCATTGCGCCCAACGGCACGTCCGGCCGCACGGACGCGGCGCCCATACTGGTGGCCGCATCCACCATCGAGGGGACCGCCATGCGCAAGACCACGTGCACGCTGCTGCTTCCACTGCTGCTGTTCGCCGGCGGCGAGGCCGGGGCCCAGGTGCATGTCGACGACTGCAACGTCGACAGCGACTACGACTTCCACCTCACCGAGCGCAGCGTGGTGCTGCTCGACAAGCGCGGTTCCCCGCACACGGTGCTGATGCGCCAGGGACGGCTGTTCGTCGATGACCGGTGGGTGGAGGTGTCGGCGGCCGATGCCCGGCGCCTGGCCGACTACGAACGCCAGGCGCGCGCGGCGATGCCGCTGGCCGCGAACATCGCGCGCGAGGCCACGGCGATTGCCTTCGATGCCCTGGCGGAAGTGGCCGCGGGCTTCGGCAGCGATCCGGAGGCCAGCCGGCGCCGGCTCGCGGATGCGCGCCAAGTGCTCGACGCCGAGCTGGCGAAGGCCGTGGGTCCCACGCGCTTTGATCGCAGCAACCTGGGCAACGCCATCGGCGAGGCCGTGGCCAAGGTGGTGCCGTCCCTGGTCGGCGACATCGTTGGCGGCGCGCTGCGGGCGGCCTTCAGCGGCGATGCCGCGCGGCTGCAGCGCCTGGAGAACCTCGACGCGCAGATCGAGGCCCTGGTGGAGCCGCGCGCCCGCGCGCTCGAGGCCGATGCGCAGGCCCTGTGCCGCCGCATGGAGGCGCTGGACGCCATCGACGAGGCGCTCGACTACCGCCTGCCGGACGGCGGCAGGCTGGACCTGCTCGAGGTCAGCGCGGCGAAGGGCGGTCGCAAGCGCTAGTTTCCCCCACGGCTCCGCGGCGACGTCGTGGCGTCGCGGAGCCTCTTTCCGATCGAGGTTGGCGGGTGCATCCGACGGGGCCACAATAGCGGTCCGATCAGATCGCCCGTGGAGACCCCGATGGCCAGCCCCCAGGAAGCACGCGTACCGGACATCGGTGGCTTCGACGACGTTCCGGTGATCGAGGTCCTGGTGGCGGCCGGCGACGTCGTGGAGAAGGACCAGAGCCTGGTCACGCTGGAATCCGACAAGGCGACGATGGAGGTGCCGGCGCCGTTCGCGGGCACCGTGCGCGAGGTCAAGGTCAAGGTGGGCGACACGCTGTCGGAGGGCGGGGTGGTGGCGCTGATCGAACCGGCCGGTACGGATGCCGATGCCGGTGACGCCGATGGCGCCGCGACTGCCGCGGACAAGGCACCGGCCGGCAAGTCACCCGCCGAGGACAGGGCGCCGGGCGCGAAGGCGCAGCGCGCCCAGCCGGAGACGCCGGCCAGCGCCGAAGCCGCCGCCGAGACCGGCACCCAGGTCGAGCCCGTGGCGGTGCCCGAAGCCGCCGACAACATCGCCCAGGCCTCCATCGACCGCCAGGCCGTCGGGACTCCGGCCGACGCCGCCGCGCCGCCGCGCCGCTTCGACGCCGACGCGCTGCTGCCGGGCAAGGTGCCCTATGCCAGCCCCGCGGTGCGGCTGTTCGCGCGCGAACTTGGCGTCGACCTGTCGAAGGTCAAGGGCGGCGCGCGCGGCGGGCGCATCACCCGCGAGGACGTGCAGCAGTTCGTGAAGTCGTCGCTGGCCGGCGGCACCGCGGCAGGTGGTGGCGCGGTCGCCGCAGGCGGCGGGCTCAGCCTGCTGCCCTGGCCGAAGGTCGACTTCTCGAAGTTCGGCGAGGTCGAGGAGCAGCCGCTGTCGCGGATCAAGAAGATCGCCGGCGCGAACCTGTCCCGCAACTGGGCGATGATCCCGCACGTCACCCAGCACGACGATGCCGACGTCACCGATCTCGAAGCGCTGCGCGTCGCGCTGAACAAGGAGGGCGCGGCCGACAAGAGCGGAGCGGGCATCAAGCTCACCATGCTCGCCTTCATCATGAAGGCCGCGGTCTCCGCGCTGCAGAAGTATCCCGAATTCAATGCGTCGCTCGATGCCTCCGGCGAGACGCTGACGCTCAAGAAGTACTTCCACATCGGCTTCGCGGCCGACACCCCGAACGGACTGGTGGTGCCGGTGGTGCGCGACTGCGACCGCAAGGGCATCAACGCGATCGCGCAGGAAACCTCGGCGCTGGCGAAGAAGGCCCGCGACGGCAAGCTCGGGCCGGCGGAGATGTCCGGCGGCTGCTTCTCGATCAGTTCGCTGGGCGGCATCGGCGGCACCAGTTTCACGCCGATCGTCAACGCGCCGGAGGTCGCCATCCTGGGCGTGTCGAAGACGGCGATGAAGCCGGTCTGGAACGGCGCGGAGTTCAAGCCGCGGCTGATGCTGCCGCTGTCGCTGAGTTACGACCACCGGGTGATCGACGGTGCCGCGGCGGCGCGCTTCACCGCCTACCTTGCACAGCTGCTCGGCGACATGCGCCGGGCCATGCTCTGAGGGCGCTGACATGGCGAACACGATCGAAGTGAAGGTTCCCGACATCGGCGGCGGCGACGTGCCGGTGATCGAAGTGCTGGTGGCCGTGGGCGACACCGTCGCCGTCGACCAGGGGCTGGTGACGCTGGAGTCGGACAAGGCGACGATGGAAGTGCCCTCGTCGGCCGCCGGCGTGGTGCGCGAGATCAAGGTCAAGGTCGGCGATACGGTGACCGAAGGCGGCGTGGTGGTGGTGCTCGAGGCAGAGGGCGGCGCCGCGGCTCCCGGCGCCGCCGATGCCGGCCCCGGCAAGCCGCCGGTGGCGCGCTCGCACCGCGCACCTGCAGAACCCGAGGCCCCCGCACCCGCCGCGTCCAGCGGGCGCAAGGCCGACATCGAATGCGCGCTGGTGGTGCTGGGCGCGGGCCCCGGCGGCTACACGGCTGCCTTCCGCGCCGCCGACCTCGGCCTGGACGTGGTCCTGGTCGAGCGCTACGAGCAGCTCGGCGGCGTCTGCCTCAACGTCGGTTGCATCCCGTCCAAGGCCCTGCTGCATGCCGCCGGGGTGATCGAGGAGGCCGCGCACGCCGCCGACTACGGCATCAGCTTCGGCAAGCCGAAGATCGACATCGACGGCCTGCGCGGCCACAAGGATCGCGTGGTCGGCCAGTTCAACAAGGGCCTGGCCGGCATGGCGAAGCAGCGCAAGGTGCGCGTGGTGTCCGGCAGCGGCAGCTTCGCCTCGGCCAACGAGCTTGAAGTGACCGGCGCCGACGGCAAGACGCAGCTGCTGCGCTTCGCGCAGTGCATCATCGCCGCCGGCTCGCAGGCGCTGGAGCTGCCGGGCTTCCCCTGGGACGATCCGCGGGTGATGGACTCCACCGACGCGCTGGAGCTGGCCGAGGTGCCGAAGAAGCTCCTGGTCGTGGGCGGCGGCATCATCGGCCTGGAAATGGCTACCGTGTACCGCGCGCTGGGCAGCCAGATCACCGTGGTCGAGCTGGCCGACCAGCTGATGCCCGGCGCCGACAAGGACCTGGTCAAGCCGCTGGCCGACCGCCTGAAGAAGCAGGGCGTGGCCATCCACCTGAAGACCAAGGTGGTCGACGCCAAGGCGCAGAAGAACGGCATCAACTGCAGCTTCGAAGGCGACAGCATTCCCGATGGCAAGCTGTTCGATCGCGTGCTGGTGGCGGTGGGCCGGGTGCCCAACGGCGGCAGGCTCGGCGCGGAGAAGGCCGGCGTGCGCGTGGGCGAGCGTGGCTTCATCGATGTCGATGCGCAGATGCGCAGCAACGTGCCGCATATCTTCGCCATCGGCGACGTCGTCGGCCAGCCGATGCTCGCCCACAAGGCGACGCATGAAGGCAAGCTCGCGGCCGAGGTCGCCGCCGGCGAAAAGCGCGAATGGGTGGCGCGGGTAATCCCGTCGGTGGCCTATACCGATCCCGAGATCGCTTGGGTCGGCCTGACCGAAACCGAGGCCAAGGCCAAGGGCATCAAGCCCGGCGTGGCGAAGTTCCCGTGGGCGGCAAGCGCGCGTGCGGTCGGCATCGGCCGCGGCGAGGGCTTCACCAAGCTGCTGTTCGACGAAGGGACCAAGCGGGTCATCGGCGGCGCCATCGTCGGCCCGCACGCCGGCGAGCTGATCGCCGAGGTCGCGCTGGCGATCGAGATGGGCGCCGAGGCAGCCGACATCGGCCACACCATCCACCCGCATCCGACGCTGTCGGAGTCGGTGGCGATGGCCGCCGAGATCTTCGAAGGCACCATCACCGACCTCTACATGCCCAAGCGCAAGAAGTAGCGCCGGGCCGCCCCGGTTTCCGGGGCCTTGCCCCGACGACGTGCAGGCCAGGAACTGCGGCATGTCTTCATTGTGTGGGGCACGCGGTGCCCCGCGTCGCACCGCAGCGCGGTGGCCTATGCTGCCCGGCGTCGGCCCATGCAACAGGAGTCCCCACCATGGTGTTTCGCATCTCGCTGCTGCTGGTGGTGGTGCTTGCCGTCGGCGCGGGCCTCGCGCCGGCGCAGTTCGGGCAGGTGACCAGCGCCGCGCTCGCCGCCGTCATCAACCACGCCGGCTGGCTCTACCTGTTGATCGTGTTCCTCACGCTCGCGTTCCTCGTCTACCTGGCCTTCGGTCCCCTGGCACGACTGCGCATCGGCGGCACGGACGCCGAGCCGGAGTTCTCCGGCATCACCTGGCTTGCGATGCTGTTCGCGGCGGGCATGGGCATCGGGCTGGTGTTCTGGGGCGCCGCCGAGCCGGTCTCACACCTCATGTTTCCACCCGAGAACCTGCCGGCAGGGACGCCGCAGGCCGCGCGCGCGGCGATGCGCTACACCTTCTTCCACTGGGGCCTGCACCCATGGGCGATCTATGCGCTGATGGGGCTCGCCATTGCCTGGTTCCAGTACAACCGCAAGGGCCGCGGGCTGATCAGCGACCTCCTGCAGCCCCTGATCGGCGAGCGGCACCGCGGCTGGATCGGCCGCGTGGTCAACATCATCGCGGTGGTCGCGACCGCGATCGGAGTGGCCACCACGCTGGGCTTCGGCACGATGCAGATCAGCGCCGGCATCGGGCGCGTGTTCGGCCTGCCCACGGGCCTTGGCATGCAGCTGACGGTGATCGGGGTGTGCTTCGTGCTGTACATGGCGTCGAGTGCCAGCGGGGTGGACCGGGGCATCAAATGGCTGTCGTCCTTCAACCTCGCCCTTGCCGGGGCGCTGATGCTGGCCGTCGCGCTCCTGGGACCCACCGGCTTCATTTTCGAGACCTTCACCACTTCGCTGGGCGGCTATCTGGACCATCTTGTGGCGATGAGCCTGACGATGACCCCGTTCACGGGCCACAGCTGGGTCGCCGACTGGACGATCTTCTACTGGGCCTGGTGGATCTCGTGGTCGCCCTTCGTGGGCGCATTCATCGCCCGCGTGTCCTACGGCCGCAGCGTGCGCGAGTTCATCCTGGGCGTGGTGGCGGTGCCCAGCCTGCTCGGCTTCGCCTGGTTCTCGACCTTCGGCGGCGCTGCGCTGTGGGCACAGATGTTTGGCGGCCTGGACATGGCCGGTGCCCTGGCGGAGGGCTACGAGACCGTGCTTTTCAGCATGTACGCGAGCCTGCCGTTCGCTGACCTGCTGTCGGGACTGTCGGTCCTGCTGCTTGTGATCTTCTTCGTGACTTCGGCCGATTCGGGGATCCTCATCCTCGGCTCGATGTCGTCGGAGGTAGCGGGTGACCCGAGCCTGGCGCGCAAGTTCGCCTGGGGCATCGCCATCGCCCTGATCGCTTCGGCGATGCTTGTGGCCGGCGGCCTGGACGCCCTGCAGACGCTGGTCACCGTGGCGGCCTTGCCGTTCGCCCTGCTTCTGGTCGGGGTGATGATCGGCCTGCATCGGGTCCTGAGCGTCGAGGCCCTGCGCGAAAAGGCCGAGGAGCGCCGTTCCCGGCGCGCGATCGAGGACTGGATCGCCCGCGAGCAGGAGCAGCAGGAACGGCAGGGCCCGTGAAAGTCGAAGCCCCGGCGCAATGCCGGGGCTTCATGCAGGACCTGCACGGATCGACGAGGGGAGAACGGGCAGGCCAGGCACAAGGTGGGACAGCCCGGCCTCGAAAGGGTTCCCCCCGAACCACTGCGATTTTCTGAATGGGTCGGGCCGTCCGTGGGGGCAGCCCGCTCCTGTCCGCGGAGCGGGTTCGGGCCAGCATCCGGTGCCGGGGGAGCATCTCCTTCCGGCATTGGCCCCAGGTGAATATGACTGCTATAATTCCGGGGCTAGACAGGGCCAGTTTGCAGCGGCTCCCGCACCACAGCCACAGGACAGCATGTGTTGAATCCCCTTGCCGCAGGTTCGCGGCTGGTGCGGCGCACGATCGCCTGGCAGGTGATCGCGGTCGCTGCGCTGGCGCTTGCGCTATTTGCGAAGGGTTCCGCGTGGGCCGTGGCGGCAGTGGCGGGGGGCGCGGCCATCACCGCGGGCGGCGCGCTGTACGGCGTGCTTGCGCTGGGTGGGGGCATCGCACCGGCGGCCGGCGCGCTTTCGCGTCTGGTGCTGGGGCTGCTGGCGAAGTGGTTCGTGGTGATCGCAGTGCTGTTCGTCGCGATCGCCGTGGTGCGGCTGCCGGCCCTGGCGGTAATCGGGGGCGTGGTGGCCGCCTTGGTGGCACAGGTGCTGGCCATGGCCGGCGGACATCGAAACGGGAATCCTTGAAATGGCGGCTGCGGCGGAACTCACCCCCACCAGCTACATCCAGCACCACCTGCAGAACCTGACCGCGTCGGTCGGCGAGGGGTCTTTCATGACCCTCCACGTCGACACCCTGGTCAGCTCGCTGGCGATGGGGCTGCTGATCACCTTCCTGTTCTGGGCGGGCACGCGCCGCGCCACCGCGGGCGTGCCGGGCAAGTGGCAGGCCTTCGTCGAGATCATGCTCGAGTTCGTCGACCGCCAGGCGCGCGACACCTACCACGGGACCAGCAAGCTGGTGACGCCGATCGCGATCACCCTGTTCTTCTGGATCCTGTTGATGAACATGCTGAAGTTCATCCCGGCCGACTTCTTCGCCGTCCCGCTGTCCTGGATCGGCGTCGAGTACTGGAAGCCGGTGCCGACGGCGGACGTCAACGCCACCCTGGGCCTGTCGATCAGCGTGTTCTTCCTGATGCTGTTCTTCGGCCTGCGCGCGAAGGGCCTTGGCGGCTTCACCAAGGACTTCCTGACCACGCCATTCGGCAAGTGGATGCTGCCTGCCAACCTCATCCTCAACATCGTCGAATGGGTCAGCAAGCCGATCTCGCTGGCGATGCGACTGTTCGGCAACATGTTCGGCGGCGAGATCGTGTTCCTGCTGATCTGGGTGCTCGGCGGCGCCAGCATCGTCGGCCTGCTCGGCGGTGCCGTGTTCGGCCTCGGCTGGATGATCTTCCACATCCTGGTGGTCCCGCTGCAGGCCTTCATCTTCATGATGCTGTCGATCGTCTACCTGAGCCTGTCGGAAGACAGTCACTGAAGTTCCAGCTGCAACCCAACCCTTTCGTCCAACCCTCAAAAGCACCACGCCCGGAGATAACCATGGAAACCATCCTCACCACGCTTGCCCAGGTCCAGGCCTTCAGCGCCCTCGGTATCGGCATCATGGTCGGCCTCGCCGCCCTCGGCGCCGGTCTCGGCCTCGCCATCATGTCGGGCAAGTTCCTCGAGTCGGCCGCGCGCCAGCCCGAGCTGATCCCGGTGCTGCAGGTGCGCATGTTCATCACCGCCGGCCTGATCGACGCCGCGTTCATCATCACGGTCGCCGTCGGCCTGCTGTTCGCGTTCGCCAGCCCGTTCATCGGTCCGTGGACCGACGCCCTGGCGCAGCTGGCCGGCTGATCGCCTCGCCGCGCACGGCGTGGGCGGCCCCGGCCGCCCGCGCCACGCAGTAAGGCCGGCATGCGCCCCCGCATGCCCCGACCACCACGACAGGCACTGCCATGAACATCAATCTCACCCTGATCGCCCAGGCACTCTCGTTTGCCGCGCTGATCTGGCTGATCGCCACCTTCGTCTGGCCGCCGCTGCTCAAGGCCATCGAAGAGCGCCAGCAGAAGATCGCCGAGGGCCTCGCCGCCGCCGACAACAGCCAGCGCGCGCTTGCGCAGGCCCAGGACACGGCGAACGAGGAGCTCAAGGCTGCGCGCACCAAGGCCAACGAGATCATCGACCAGGCGCACCAGCGCGCCAACCAGATCGTCGACGCCGCGCGCGTGGAAGCGCAGACCGAGGCCATCCGGCAGAAGGCCATGTTCGACGCCGAGATCGAGGCGTCGGCCAACCGTGCCCGCGAGGACCTGCGTCGCCAGGTGTCCGCGCTTGCCGTCACCGGCGCGGAGAAGCTGTTGAAGCGTGAGATCGACGCCAGCGCCCACAAGGCGCTGCTCGACGAACTCGCCGCGGAGATCTGAGCCCGATGAGCCAGGAGATCACCCTCGCCCGTCCCTACGCCCGCGCCGCCTTCGGCATCGCGCGCGACCGCGGCGATTTCGCGGGCTGGTCGCAGGCGCTGGCGTTCTCCGCCCGCGTCGCGGCCGACCCGCGGGTCGCGCCGCTGCTGGGCCATCCGTCGCTCACCGACGCCGACGCCGTCGAATTGCTGGCGCCGGAGTCCGCGGCGGTCGAGCAGCGTGATTTCCTTGCGCTGCTCGCCACCAACGGGCGCCTGGCCCAGCTGCCCGAGATCGCCGGCCTGTACGAGGACCTGCGTGCGGACGCCGAGAACATCGTGCGCGCCACGGTGACTTCGGCGGCCGAGCTGTCGGAGTCCGAGATGGCCGGCATCCGCGCGGCGCTCGAGCGTCGCTTCGGCAGCAGGGTCGAGGTCGAAACCGCGGTCGACGCCGCACTCATCGGCGGCGCGGTGATCAGCGCCGGCGACGTCGTCATCGACGGCTCGCTGCGCGGCAAGCTCGCGCGCCTGCAGTCGGCACTGAGCCAGTAAGCAAGGACGTCGCGGCCCGGCACCCGCCGGCGGCGACGCCACCACAAGATCCACTTACCGCGCACCAGCCGCTGGCGCGCACCGAGGAACCGGAAATGGCAAGCACCCAGCTCAACCCCTCTGAAATCAGCGAACTGATCAAGAGCCGCATCGAGAAGGTCAAGCTGGCCGCCGAGGCGCGCAACGAGGGCACGGTGACGTCCGTGTCCGACGGCATCGTGCGCATCTACGGCCTGGCCGACGTGATGCAGGGCGAAATGATCGAGCTGCCGAACGACACCTTCGCGCTGGCCCTGAACCTCGAGCGCGACTCGGTCGGCGCCGTGGTCCTGGGCGACTACGAGCACCTGCGCGAGGGCGACGTGGCCAAGACCACCGGCCGCATCCTCGAGGTGCCGGTGGGTCCCGAACTGCTGGGTCGCGTGGTCAATGCGCTCGGCGAGCCGATCGACGGCAAGGGCCCGATCACCGCTTCGCTGAGCGCGCCGGTGGAGCGCGTGGCGCCCGGCGTGATCTGGCGCAAGTCGGTCGACCAGCCGGTGCAGACCGGCTACAAGTCGGTCGACGCCATGATCCCGATCGGCCGCGGCCAGCGCGAGCTGGTCATCGGTGACCGCCAGACCGGCAAGACCGCGCTGGCCATCGACGCGGTGATCAACCAGAAGGACACCGGCATCAAGTGCGTGTACGTCGCCATCGGCCAGAAGGCCTCGACGGTGGCCAACATCGTGCGCAAGCTGGAAGAGAACGGCGCCATGGCGCACACGATCGTGGTGGCGGCCACGGCGTCCGAGTCGGCGGCGATGCAGTACATCAGCCCCTACTCCGGCTGCACCATGGGCGAGTACTTCATGGATCGCGGCCAGGACGCGCTGATCGTCTATGACGACCTGTCCAAGCAGGCCGTGGCCTACCGCCAGATCTCGCTGCTGCTGCGCCGCCCGCCGGGCCGCGAAGCCTACCCGGGCGACGTCTTCTACCTGCACTCCCGCCTGCTTGAGCGCGCCGCGCGCGTGTCCGAGGACTACGTCGAGAAGTTCACCGACGGCGAAGTGAAAGGCAAGACCGGCAGCTTGACCGCGCTGCCGATCATCGAGACCCAGGCCGGCGACGTGTCCGCGTTCGTGCCGACCAACGTGATCTCGATCACCGACGGCCAGATCTTCCTCGAGACCGATCTGTTCAACGCCGGCATCCGCCCGGCCGTGAACGCCGGCATCTCGGTGTCGCGCGTCGGTGGTGCGGCCCAGACCAAGATCATCAAGAAGCTCTCGGGCGGCATCCGTATCGCCCTGGCGCAGTACCGCGAGCTGGCAGCGTTCGCGCAGTTCGCCTCCGACCTCGACGACGCCACCCGCAAGCAGCTCGAGCGCGGCCAGCGCGTCACCGAGCTGATGAAGCAGAAGCAGTACCAGCCGATGTCGATCGCCCACCAGGCGCTGTCGATCTATGCCGTGAACGAGGGCTACATCGACGACGTGGCGGTCGCCAAGATCGGTGCGTTCGAGGAAGGCCTGCACGCGCACTTCGACAACACCGCCGGCGAGCTGGTGACCCAGGTCAACGGCAGCGGTGCCTGGAACGACGAGATCGAAGCGGCGTTCCGCAAGGGCATCGAGGACTTCAAGGCGACCGGGTCCTGGTGAGCTGATCCGGGGCGAAGGCCCCGGTTCCAGGATCCCAGAACCCCATAGCGAGCAGAGCGAGCGAAGACATGGCCGGCGGCAGAGAAATCAAAACCAAGATCAAGAGCGTGCAGAACACCCGCAAGGTGACGCGCGCGCTCGAAATGGTCTCGGCCTCGAAGATCCGCAAGGCGCAGGAGCGGATGAAGGCCTCGCGCCCGTACGCGCGTGCGATGAAGCAGATGATCGGCCACCTGGCGCAGGCGAACACCGACTTCCGGCACCCGTTCCTGGTGGAGCGGCCCGAGGTCAAGCGCGTCGGTTACATCATCGTCTCGTCCGACCGCGGCCTCGCCGGCGGGCTGAACAACAACCTGTTCCGCAAGCTGCTGGGCGAGATCCGCCAGTGGCACGAGAAGGGCGTCGAGGTCGACGTGGTCACCATCGGCCAGAAGGCGACGGTGTTCTTCCGCCGCCTGAAGGTGGACATGCTGGCCAGCGTCACCCACCTGGGCGACAACCCGGAGGTCGAGCAGCTGATCGGCATCGTCAAGGTGATGATCGACGGCTATATCGAAGGCCGCCAGGACCGCGTGTTCGTGGTCTACAACGACTTCGTCAACACGATGACCCAGCGCGCCGCGTTCGACCAGCTGCTGCCGCTGCCGCCGTCGGACGAGCAACTGGTGACCCACGACTGGGACTACCTCTACGAGCCCGATGCGCAGACCGTGCTCGAGCACGTGCTGACCCGCTACATCGAATCGCTGGTGTACCAGGCGGTGATGGAGAACATCGCCTCCGAGCACGCCGCGCGCATGGTCGCGATGAAGGCCGCGAGCGACAACGCGAACAAGCTGATCGACACGCTCAACCTGGTCTACAACAAGGCCCGGCAGGCGGCGATCACGCAGGAAATTTCCGAGATCGTGGGCGGCGCGGCCGCGGTCTGATCCAAACAGCATGTGGGAGGGGCGCAGTGCCCGGTCCCGACGAGTCGCGGCCATGGCCGCTCCCGCAATCAGATAAAGACATCAAGTTTCAGAGGACCAGGCAATGAGCAACCAGGGCAAGATCGTCCAGATCATCGGCGCCGTCGTCGACGTGGAATTCCCGCGCAGCGAAGTGCCGAAGGTGTACGACGCACTGAAGGTCGAAGGCACCGAGATCACCCTCGAAGTGCAGCAGCAGCTCGGCGACGGCATCGTGCGCACGATCGCGCTCGGCTCGACCGACGGCCTGAAGCGCAACCTCGTGGCCACCAATACCGGCAACGGCATCGTGGTGCCGGTCGGCGCCGGCACGCTGGGCCGCATCATGGACGTGCTCGGCCGCCCGATCGACGAGGCCGGCCCGATCGACGCCTCGGCGCACTGGGAGATCCACCGCGCCGCGCCGTCCTACGAGGACCAGTCCTCGTCCACCGAGCTGCTGGAAACCGGCATCAAGGTCATCGACCTGATGTGCCCGTTCGCCAAGGGCGGCAAGGTCGGCCTGTTCGGCGGCGCCGGCGTGGGCAAGACCGTCAACATGATGGAACTCATCAACAACATCGCCAAGGCGCATGAAGGCCTGTCGGTGTTCGCCGGCGTGGGCGAGCGTACCCGCGAGGGCAACGACTTCTACCACGAGATGAAGGACTCCAACGTCCTCGACAAGGTGGCGATGGTCTACGGCCAGATGAACGAGCCGCCGGGCAACCGCCTGCGCGTGGCACTGACCGGCCTGACCATGGCCGAGTACTTCCGCGACGAGAAGGACGAGAGCGGCAAGGGCAAGGACGTGCTGCTGTTCGTCGACAACATCTACCGCTACACGCTCGCCGGCACCGAAGTGTCGGCGCTGCTCGGCCGCATGCCGTCGGCGGTGGGCTACCAGCCCACGCTCGCCGAGGAAATGGGCGTGCTGCAGGAGCGCATCACCTCGACCAAGAGTGGTTCGATCACCTCGATCCAGGCCGTGTACGTGCCCGCGGACGACCTGACCGACCCCTCGCCGGCGACCACCTTCGCCCACCTCGACGCCACCGTCGTGCTGTCGCGCCAGATCGCTTCGCTGGGCATCTACCCGGCGGTCGACCCGCTGGACTCGACCAGCCGCCAGCTCGATCCGAACGTGATCGGCAGCGAGCACTACGACACCGCGCGCAAGGTCCAGGCGACGCTGCAGAAGTACAAGGAGCTCAAGGACATCATCGCGATCCTGGGCATGGACGAGCTGTCGGAAGAGGACAAGCAGGCCGTGTCGCGCGCGCGCAAGATCGAGCGCTTCTTCTCGCAGCCCTTCCACGTGGCCGAAGTCTTCACCGGTTCGCCGGGCAAGTACGTGCCGCTGAAGGAAACCATCCGCGGCTTCAAGGGCATCGTGGACGGCGAGTACGACCACCTGCCGGAGCAGGCGTTCTACATGGTCGGCAGCATCGACGAGGCGGTCGAGAAGGCCGCGAAGATGGCCGAAAAGGCCTGAGGCAGGTAGGCAATCATGACCACCATCCGTTGCGACATCGTCAGCGCCGAGGCCGAGATCTTCCGCGGCGAGGCCACCATGGTGGTCGTCACCGGTGAAGTCGGCGAACTCGGCATCGCGCCGCGCCACGCACCGCTGATCACCCGGCTCAAGCCCGGCAAGGTCGTGGTCACCCAGGCCAACGGCGAGAAGCTGGACTTCGCCATCAGCGGCGGCATCCTCGAGGTGCAGCCGCAGGTGGTGACGATCCTGGCCGACACCGCGATCCGTGCCGACGAGATCGACGAGGCCGCGGTGCGCAAGGCCAAGGAAGAGGCCGAGCGCGTGCTCGCCGGCCGCGGCGAGGCGATGGACATCGCCGAAGCGCAGCAGAAGATGGCCGAAGTCGCGGCGCAGCTGCAGGCGCTCGAGCGCCTCCGCAAGAACCTCAAGCACTAAGTCCCGGCAGCGCCCCGAAGCCCGAAGGGCAGATGGGGGAAGCCCCGCGGGAGTGTCCCGCCACCAGACCAACCCCGGCCCCGGCCGGGGTTTCGCATTCCGCCTCAGCGCCTTGCAAGCGTGATCGCCCTCGAAGGCGAGATCCAGTGGCTGGCCGGTTCGCCGGCACCGACGATCACCGCCTGTACACCCAGTGCCGCGAGCCGATGAAGCCGAGCACGCCCAGGAACGCTTCCACGAGCGGCTTGGCCAGCCACGCCCACTTGCGTCCGAGCACGTCGTCGATCGCTTCGATCGCCACGGTGCTCAGCAGGGTCATCACCAGCCACATGGCGACAAAGCGCAGCAGCTGCCGGCGCCCGATGACGTGTTCGTCGCCGGTGAAGGTGATCTTGCCGTTGAGCCAGAACCCGATCAGCGCACCGGTGATCCGCCCCGTGATATTGGCCACGCCGATGCGCAGCCCGGCGTGGCTGAGCAGCACCATGACGCCCCAGTCCAGCAGCCACTGGATGCCGCCGATGACCAGGTAGCGCGGGCCCTGGCGCTTCATGTTCATGAGGTGGGTTCCGCGGCTGCCGGCGACATCGCGCGCATGCTATCAGCATGCCCCTTAGAATGGCCGCCGGAACCTCAGGCCAGGACGCGCCATGCCCGCACAAGACCGCACCGCGAACGAACTCCACGTCGTGATCCTCGCCGCCGGCGAGGGCAAGCGCATGAAGTCGGCCCTGCCCAAGGTGCTGCAGAAGATCGCCGGTCGACCGATGCTCTCGCACGTCATGGCCGCCGCCCGCGCGCTTTCTCCGGCCGCCATCCACGTGGTGCACGGACATGGCGGCGACCAGGTGCGCGCCGCCTACAGCCACCGCTCCGACCTGCGCTGGGTCGAACAGGCCGAGCAGCTCGGCACCGGCCACGCCGTGCGCGAGGCCATGCCCGGCGTGCCCGATGGCGCCCAGGTACTGGTGCTCTACGGCGACGTGCCGCTGATCACCGCCGCCACCCTGCGCCGGCTGCTGGCCGTGGACAGCCGGCTTTCGGTGCTGGTGGCCGAACTCGAAGACCCGCGCGGCTATGGCCGCATCGTGCGCGACTCGGAAGGCAATGTCGGCGCCATCGTCGAGGAGAAGGACGCCGACGCCGAGCAGCGCCGCATCGACATCGTCAACACCGGCGTGCTGGCTGCGGAATCAACGGCGCTCAAGAACTGGCTGCAGCGCCTGTCCAGCGACAACGCGCAGGGCGAGTACTACCTGACTGATGTCTTCGCGATGGCCGCCGCCGAGTACAGCGCCGCGGAGATGGTCTTCGTCGACGATCCGGTCGAGACCGAAGGCGCCAACGATCCCTGGCAGCTGGCGCAGCTGGAGCGCGCGATGCAGCTGCGGCTGGTGCGCGCGCTGTGCGCGGACGGCGCGCGCTTCGCCGACCCGGCGCGCGTCGACATCCGTGGCGAGGTCATCGTGGGTCGCGACGTCGAGATCGATGCCAGCGTGGTGTTCGAAGGCCGCGTGGTGCTGGGCGACGGCGTGCGCATCGGCCCCTTCTGCCGCATCCGCGACACCGAACTCGGTCCCGGCACCGAAGTGCGCGCGCACTGCGACATCGAGGGCGCGCGCACCGAGGGCGCGGTGCAGATCGGTCCGTTCGCGCGCCTGCGCCCGGGCACGGTACTGGCCGATGGCGTGCACATCGGCAACTTCGTCGAGACCAAGAACGCGGCGCTGGGCGTGGGCAGCAAGGCCAACCACCTCAGCTACGTCGGCGATGCCGACATCGGCGCCGGGGTGAACATCGGTGCCGGCACCATCACCTGCAACTACGACGGCGCCAACAAGTCCACCACCACCATCGAGGACGGCGCCTTCATCGGCTCCAACTCGGCGCTGGTTGCGCCGGTGACCATCGGCCGCGACGCCACCATCGGCGCGGGCTCGGTGATCACCGGCAATGCGCCGGAGGGCAAGCTCACGGTCGCGCGCGGACGGCAGCAGACCATCGAAGGCTGGCAGCGCCCGAAGAAGCAGCCCCGCTAGAAGCCGCCTCCGTAGGAGCAGCTGTAGCTGCTCCTGCATTGATAGCCGGTGGTATCGGGCGGCGTCCGGCGATGTCAGGCGGGCAGGACGAGGCTCACGCACAGCCCGCCGCCATCGCGGTTGGTCAGCGCGATGCGGCCACCGTGCGCTTCGGCGATCTCGCGCGTGAGGGCCAGGCCCAGGCCGGTGCCGTGGCGCTTGGTGGAATAGAACGGCAGCAGGGCGTTGGCCAGCACCGGCTCGTTCATGCCGCTGCCGCGGTCGAGCACGTCGATGCGCCAGGCATCGGGGAGGCGGCGCAGCGCCAGGCGCACGTCGCCGGGCGTGGATCCGGACTCGTGCGCGTTCTTGAGCAGGTTGAGCATGGCCTGCCCCAGCTGCGCGGCATCGGCGCGCACGTTGCCTTCGACATGGCCCTCGATGCCGAAGTCGACCTGGCTGCGCAGGCGTTCGAGGAACACGCGCCAATCGATCGCTTCCAGACGCGGCGCCGGCAGCTTGGCGAAGCGCGCGTAGTCGCGGATGAAGCCTTCGAGGTGGCGCGCACGCTCCTCGATCGTGGCCAGCGCGGCGGGCAGCCGTTCGTGCTGGCCGCGGCGCAGCAGCTCGGCGCCCGAGTGCGCAAGCGATGCGATCGGCGCCAGCGAGTTGTTGAGCTCATGGCTGATCACCCGGATCACCTTCTTCCAGACCTGTACTTCCTGCCTGCGCAGCTCGGCGGTGAGCTGGCGCAGCAGCAGCAGCTCGTGGCGGCGGCCGTTGAGGCGGAACAGGCGGCGGGAGAGGTGGTAGATGTCCTCGTCGTCATCGCTGCCGACGGTGAACATGCCGTCGCCGCCGCGTGCGAAGGCGTCGCGCATGGCATCGGGCATCTGCGCCAGCAGCTCGTCGAAGGCGACGCCCTCGAGCTTGCGGCCGTCGCCGATCAGCTTGCGCGCGGCGAGGTTGCCGAGCACGACGCGACCCGATGGATCCACCAGCAGCATCGCCACCGGGGTGTTCTGCACCATGGTGTCGAGCAGCAGTTCGCGCTGCACCAGGCGCAGGCGCTGGTCGCGCAGGGTGTCGCCCAGCGCGCGGTGGCTGGCGACCAGGCCACCGAGGTCGCCGCCGCCTTCCCAGGACACCCCGAAGCTGTAGTCGCCGTCGCGGTAGCTGGCAACGCTGCCCGCGAGCGCGCGGAACAGCGAGTGCGCGGGCGCGAGCAGGCGCCGGACGTGATAGAGCAGCAGCGGCAGGGGCAGGGTGACCGCAAGCAGCAGCGCCAGCCAGCGCGAGGGCAGCCAGTGTTCGAGCAGCAGCGCCAGCCCGGCCGCAATGGCCATGTAGGCCAGTGCGAGGGCGGTGAACGTCACGCTCAGCGGCAGCCGCAGCGGACGCCGCATCACTCGCGCCGGATGCCCAGGCGGTCGAGGCGGCGGTACAGCGCCTGCCGCGACAGCCCGAGCTCCGCAGCGGCCTGGGCGAGCACGCCGCCGCTGCGCGCCAGCGCCCCCTCGATCGCCGCGCGGTCGGGTTCGTCGGCGCCGGGTGATGCGGGGCGGGCCTCGGCCGCCGGCAGGCCCAGCGCGTCGGCCTGGATCAGTTCGCCCATCGACAGCAGCGCCGCGCGCTGCACCACGTTGCGCAGCTCGCGTACGTTGCCCGGCCACGGGTGGCGGAGCAGGGCGCGTTCGGCATCGGCACCCAGGCGTTTGCCGGCGGGCAGGAAGTGCAGCGCCAGCGGCAGGATGTCGTCGGGCCGTTCGGCCAGCGGCGGCAGCTTCAGCTCGATGGCATTGAGGCGGTAGTACAGGTCTTCGCGGAAGCCGCCGTCGCGGATCATCGCCGCCAGGTCGGCATTGGTCGCGCTGACCACGCGCACCCTGACCTGGCGCTCGCGGTTGCCGCCCAGGCGCGCGAAGCGGCCGGTCTCGAGCACGCGCAGCAGCTTCACCTGGCCGGCCGCCGGCAGGTTGCCGATCTCGTCGAGGAACAGCGTGCCGCCGTCGGCGGCCTCGAACTTGCCCTCGCGCGCCTTGCCCGCGCCGGTGTAGGCGCCGGCCTCGGCGCCGAAGAGCTCGGCCTCGATCAGCTCGCCGGGCAGTGCGCCGCAGTTGAGCGCGACGAACGGCCCGTCCTTCACCATCGAGTTGGCGTGCACGATCTCGGCGACTTTTTCCTTGCCGGCGCCGTTGGGCCCGGTGATCAGCACCGGGAGCTCCGAGCGCGCCACCTGGCAGGCCAGCGCCAGCAGGCGTTCGCTGGCCGGGTCGGCATAGACCACGCCGCGCAGGTCGTTGTCGCGCGACAGCGCGTCGCGCCGTCGCCGCTCACCGCTGCGGTGGCGCGCAAGCTCCTTCCGCGCCTCCGACAGCTCGAGCAGGTTGTTGACCGAGGCCTGCAGCTTGCGGTCGTCCCAGGGCTTGCCGAGATAGTCCGCGGCACCGGCCTTGACCAGGTCGACCGCGGCTTCCAGGTGTGTCCACGCCGTCAGCAAAATCACCGGCAGGTCCGGCTCCTGCCCGCGGATGGCCTGGAACAGCGCCATGCCTTCCTCGCCCGAGGTGGTGTCGGCGTGGAAGTTCATGTCCTGGATCACCAGGTCGATGTCGCCACGCCGCAGCCGCGCCAGGCCCTCGTCGGGCGACTGCGCGGCGACGGTGTCGATGTCGTGCAGCGAGAACAGCACCTCCAGCGCAGTGGCGACGGCGGGGTTGTCGTCGATGATCAGGATCGTCGGCATCGGTCGGAATCATACGCTCCGCGTTGCGACCGCCGGCGGTACGGCTGCCGCGCGCCGCGCCGGTCCCAGCACTGCGATCTGGCCCAGCAGCCACAGTGCCACCGCGCCAATGGGCAGATAGACCAGCGGCAGCCGCGGCAGCTCGTAGCGGCCCATCAGCATCTGGTTGATGCCGAAGGCCAGCACCATGCCGACGACGATGCCGATGGTGGCGAGCAGGAAATTCTCGATCTGGAAATAGCGCAGGATCTGGCCGCGGGTGGCGCCCAGCGCGCGGCGGATGCCGATCTGCTTGCTGCGCTGCTGCACCCAGAAGCTGGCCAGGCCGACGATGCCCAGCGCGGTGATCAGCAACAGCGCGATGCAGACGATGCCGAGCAGCCAGACCATCGAGCGCTGCTGCTGGTAGTACTCGTCACGCAACTCGCGGAAGGTCTTGGTGTTGTCCTCGAGGATGATGCGCTTCGGGCCGTTGGCGCGCAGCGCATCCCCGGCGCTCGCCAGGATCTCCTGGCGTCGCTCCGGCGTGGTGCGAATGATGTACTGGCCACCGAGGTCGTAGTTGGCGCGCACCGGCATGATCAGCGTGTACTCGCTGCTCTCGGGACCGCCCGCGTTGCCGGGCCGGATCAGGTTCGCAACGACGCCGACGATGCGCACGGGCTCGTCGCCCCACACATAGATCGGCTTGCCCAGCGGGTTCTCACCCGGGAATAGCCGTTCTGCCAGCGTCCGGGTGACGACCACGCCGGGGACCCTGACCTCCTGCTCCGGGTCGCTGAGCGCTGCGTGCGGGATGAGTTCGTCGGCCGTGAAGTAGCGGCCGGCAACCAGCTCCACGCCGAATGTGTCCAGGAACTGGTCGTCACCCATGTAGGTGGTGGCGACCAGGGTCGACTGCTGCTGGTCGGGCTCGAGGTTCACCCCCGAGTTCCAGGAGGAGTTCACGAACGGCACCTGGTTGGTGGTGGTGGCGCCGGTCACACCGGGCAGGCTCCGGAGCATCTGGAGGTCGGACCGCGTCTGCGCGGCCGCATCGGCATCGTTGCCGATGGGGATGATCTGAATGCGCACCAGTTCGTCCACGGCGATGCCGCTCGGCTGGCGCATCTGGGTCAGGCGCTCGCCGACCATGAACAGCGCGTTGCAGATGATGGCGCAGGTCAGCGCGATCTCGAGGACGATCAGCGCCGCTGCGGTCTTGTGCCGCAGCAGGGTGGAAAGAATCGGTCGGATGTCCATCAGTCGGTCCTCGCGGTCACTGCGACTTGAGTTGGATGGCGGGCGCGACCTCCATGGCGCGCCACGCGGGAAGGAGGCCGGCGACGATGCTGGCGACTACCGCGAGCACGAACGTGGCCAGCAGCATCGGCAGGTCCAGGTGCGCCAGCTCGGCATAACTCGACGGCTGTTGCCGCACCGCCCAGAGTCCGAGGAGCGCCAGGCCCAGGCCGAGGATGCCGCCGGCCAGCCCCACCGCGCCGGCTTCCACCAGGCACTGCTTGAAGATCTCGTTGCGCGAGGCGCCCAGGGCGCGGCGCACGCCGATCTCGCCGCTGCGGCGCAGGAACTTGGCCAGCAGCAGGCCGACGGTGTTGAGCAGGCAGACCAGCAGGAAACCGAGGCCGAGCCAGAGCTGCATCATCACGTCGCGCGGAACGACGCGGTTGAAGTCGAGCCAGTCCATGACGTTGCGCAGGCGGACGTTGGGTTCGCGCTCGAAGCGGCCCGCGGCCTTCTGCTGCGCGGAGTAATTGTCCAGGTAGGCCTTGTAGTCCGCGGCCTGCGATGCGTCCTCGAGTTCCACCCAGTACTGGATCCACACGCAGGGCGCGTTGACCGCGGTCTCGTCGGCGCCGGAGTCGCCCCAGCAGTCCATGCTGCCGCTGCGGCTGAATTCGAGGTCGCGCGAGGTGGAGAAGGGCACGAAGACCTCTTCCAGCTCGCCGTAACGGTCGCTGTTCATGTCGTAGAAGCGCGGCGTCGGCCGCCAGTCCTCGAGCACGCCCGCCACCCGGAACTCGTTGCCGCCGGTCACCAGGGCCTGGCCGACGCTGTTGGCACCACCGAAAACCCGATCGTTGAGCGACTTCGAGATCACCGCGACCCGCGCGCTGCTTGTGTCGTCGGAGGCGGTCCAGCCGGTGCCGTGCAGGAACGGTGCCGCGAACATCGGGAAGAAGTCGGCGCTGGTGTAGCGCGCTTGGGCGAAGAACGGCGGCAGGTCGGCCTTCTCCGGCGTGATCGAGACCGCGCCGCCGGTCATCATCGCCTGGCGCAGGCCCTTCTTCTCGCGCAGCAGGGTCTCGGCGTCGAAGCGGGTGACCTGGGCCGAGGGCTCCTCGCGGGGAATGAAGCCGCGCATCGACGCGGGGTCGAGCTGCACGTAGAACAGGCGGTCGCTCTTCTCCGGGATCGGGTCGCCGGAGAGCACCGTGAACACCGTCAGCGTGGTCATGCAGGCACCGATGCCCAGCGCGATCGCCAGCACCATCAGCGCGGTCAGTGCCTTGTTGCGGCGGAAGCTGCGCAGGGCGAGCTTGAGGTAGTAGGCGAGCATGGTCGTGTCCTCAGTCGCCCGAAGCCATGCCGGCTTCGGCGGTGGCGCCGGCTGCAATGCGTTCGGCGCGCGCGGCACGCGTCAGGCTCGGCTCCGCCGACAGGTCGGTGGCCATGCCGTCGACGATGTGCACGTTGCGGTGCGCGCGCGCGGCCAGCTCGGGGTCGTGGGTGACCATGATGATGGTCGTGCCCTGCTGGTTGATGTCCTCCAGCAGCTCCAGCACGCTGCGCGCCATCTGCGTGTCCAGGTTGCCGGTGGGTTCGTCGGCCAGCAGCAGGCGGGGACTGCCTGCAAGCGCGCGTGCGATCGCGGCGCGCTGCTGCTGGCCGCCCGACAGCTCCGCCGGGAAGTGCTTCATGCGCGAGCCCAGCCCGACCATGCCCAGCGCGTCCTCGATGCGCAGCTTGCGCTCGTTGGCCGGCATGCCGCGGTAGCGCAGCGGCACGTCGACGTTGTCGAACAGGTTCAGGTCCGGGATCAGGTTGAAGCCCTGGAAGATGAAGCCGATCTTCTGGTTGCGCAGCTTGCTGCGCTGGTTGTCCGAGAGCCCGCGCACGTCCTCGCCGTCGAGCAGGAACTCGCCGCCGGTGAAGGTCTCCAGCAGGCCGGCGATGTTGAGGAAGGTGGTCTTGCCCGAGCCCGATGGCCCGGTGACGGCGACGAACTCGCCCTCCTTCACGCTCAGGTCGAGCGAGCGCAGCGCGTGCGTCTCGACCAGTTCGGTGCGGTAGACCTTGGTGACCTGGCGCATGTCCAGCATGGCGGTGGATCCTTGTTCGATGGGCGTGGCGGTGGACATCAGTCGATGCGGAACATGTCGGGGAGGGTCGATGCCGGCAGGTAGTGGTGCGTGGTGCGGCCGCGCCGGGCGTCGCCGTTGTTGGCGCAGGCCAGCCCGGGTGCATCGAGCCGGACGTCGAATCGGTAGAGCTCGCTCAGCCGGCGCGGCACGGCGTCGGCCAGTTCGAACGAACTCCAGTGCAGGTGGTGGGGGAAGCCGGTCGTTGCGTACATGGTCAATCTCCGGAAATGCGGACGCGGTCCGCCTGCTGGAACTGGTCGCTGCCCGACACGACGATGCGTTCGCCGGCCTGCAGCCCTGAAACGATCTCGACGGCGGACAGGCTGGATGCGCCCGCCTGGATCGCGCGCCGCTGCGCGCTGCCATCCACGATCACGTAGGCGAAGCTGCCGCCGTCCTGCTCGAGGAAGGGGCCGCGCTCGACCATCAGCACGTCCTCGCGCGTGTCCATCACGATGCGCGCCGACAGCCGCTGGTTCTGGCGCAGCCCGGGTGGCTGCTGGCCGTCGGCGAAACGCAGCCGTGCGTTGACCTCGCCGTTGACGACTTCCGGCGACACCGCCGAGATCTCGGCCGCCCACTGCTTGCCGACGCTGGTCACCTGCGCCGGCATGCCGATGCCGAGGTCGCGGGCGAAGCTTTCCGGCACCCTGATCTCGACCTCGAACTGCGAGAGGTCGACCACGCCCAGGATCGGCGCGTTGGCGGCCACGTTGGTGCCCTGCGCGATCTGCACCTGGCCGACCTGGCCGTCGAAGGGCGCGCGCAGCGTGAGCGCATCCACCTGGCGGCTCAGTTCGTCCACGACCGCCTGCTGGCGTTCGGCCATCAGGCGCTTGTTGCCGGCGTCGATGCCGGCGCCCCGGCCCTGCAGCGAGAAGTCCTGCCTCGCCGCGGCCACGCCGATCCCGGCCTTCTTCAGGCCGTCGAGCGCGCGGTCGTAATCGTTGCGCGATACCGCGCCGCCCTCGAAGGCGCGCTTGTAGCGCTCGACGTCGCGCTGCGCGGCGACCTGTTCGATCATGGCCTGGTCGAGTGCCTTCTGCGCATCCGACCGGGTGAGCTGCGCGTCGAGCACGGCGCGGTTGGCCTCGCCCTGCAGGCTGGCCAGGGTGGATTCTTCCTGCACCAGCTTGCTGCGCAGTTCGGGGCTGTCGATCACCGCCAGCTCCTGGCCCTTTTCCACGGGGTCGCCGGCCACGACCTTGAGCGCCACGGTGCCGCCGGCGATCGCGTACAGCGTCGGGCTGTTGGCGGCGATCACGCGGCCGTCGGCGGAGAGGTCGCGGACCAGGTCTCCGCGCGTCACCTGGGCGATGCGCAGGCGCGAGGCGTCGTAGGACCGGCCACCGCTGCTCCAGCCCGCCGCGACCCAGGCCGCGAGCACCAGCAGCAGCGCGGCGGCCACGGCGCCCACTGCCCAGGGCTTGCGCAGGAGGCGGCGCGCGGCAGGCGCGGCGGCCGCGGTGCGGTCCTGGCCGGAGGTGTCGCGGATACGGGCGCGGGTCGGGTCCATGGAGGTCGTGTCTTCAGAAGCGGGTTGTCTGCCCTCAGAGGTGCAAGTCCCGTGCCAACTTCAAGTCGTTGATTTTGCTGAGTGCGTAGCCGGTGTCCGCCTGTCCGCGCGGACACCCGGACTGTCCGCCCGGACGGCCGCGGGGCCTTTCGCCGTTAGACTGTGAAGTTCCCAACCAAGGGGTCCATCACCTATGTGCGGCATCGTCGGCGCGATCGCGGATCGCGATGTGGTTCCTGTCCTCATCGAAGGACTCAAGCGTCTCGAGTACCGCGGCTACGATTCCGCCGGCATCGCCGTCGTCGACGGCTCCGACATCCGTCGCGTGCGCCGCACCGGGCGCGTGGCCGAAATGGAAGGTGCCGCCGGCTCCGAAGGCTTCAGCGCCACGCTCGGCATCGGCCATACCCGCTGGGCCACCCACGGCGGCGTCACCGAATCCAATGCCCATCCGCACGTCAGCCACGGCGTCGCGCTGGTGCACAACGGCATCATCGAGAACCACGAACAGCAGCGCGAGCGGCTGATGGCGATGGGCTACGCGTTCGAGTCGCAGACCGACACCGAGGTCATCGCGCACCTGATCCACCATTACCTGCAGGGTGGCGACGACCTGCTCGGCGCGCTGCAGCGCGCGGTCAAGGAGCTGCATGGCGCCTACGCGCTGGCCGTGGTGAGCCGCAAGGAGCCCGGGCGCATGGTCTGCGCGCGCATGGGCTGCCCGCTGCTCATCGGCCTGGGCGAGGGCGAGAACTTCGTCGCCTCCGACGTCTCCGCCATCCTGCAGGCCACGCGCCGCGTGATCTTCCTGGAAGAGGGCGACACCGCCGAGGTCAGGCGCGACGGCGTCCAGGTGTTCGACGGCGACGACCAGCCGGTGCTGCGCGAGGAGCACCTGTCCGACGTCTCGCTGTCGTCGCTGGAGCTGGGCCCCTACCGGCACTTCATGCAGAAGGAGATCCACGAGCAGCCGCGCGCGCTGGGCGACACCATGGAGGCGATCATCGACGCCGGTGTGTTCGAGCCCACGCTGTTCGGCAAGGATGCCGAGGCCGTGCTGCGCGGGATCGAGGGCGTGCAGATCCTCGCCTGCGGTACCAGCTTCTATTCCGGCTCCGTGGCGCGCTACTGGATCGAGGCGATCAGCGGGCTGCCGTGCAGCGTCGAGATCGCCAGCGAGTACCGCTACCGCACCGCGGTGGCCAACCCGAAGCACCTGGTGGTCACCATTTCCCAGTCGGGCGAAACGCTCGACACCATGGAAGCGCTGAAGTACGCCAAGTCGCTCGGCCACGAACACACGCTGTCGATCTGCAACGTGCCTGAAAGCGCGATCCCGCGCGCCAGCAAGCTGGTGTTCTACACCCGCGCCGGCGCCGAGATCGGCGTCGCCTCGACCAAGGCCTTCACCACCCAGCTGGTGGGCCTGTTCGCGCTGGCGGCAACGCTTGCCAAGCTCAACGGCCGGCTGTCGGAAGAGAAGGAAGCGGAATACATCGAAGCACTGCGCCACCTGCCCGGCAGCGTGCAGCACGCGCTGAACCTGGAACCGCAGATCGCGCTGTGGTCGGAAAGCTTCACGCCCCGGCATCACGCGCTGTTCCTGGGCCGCGGCGTGCACTACCCGATCGCGCTCGAGGGCGCGCTCAAGCTCAAGGAGATCTCGTACATCCACGCCGAGGCCTATCCCGCCGGCGAGCTCAAGCACGGCCCGCTGGCGCTGGTCGACGACGCCATGCCGGTGGTGGTGATCGCGCCCAACGACAGCCTGCTGGAGAAGGTGAAGTCGAACATGCAGGAAGTGCGCGCGCGCGGCGGCGAGCTGTTCGTGTTCACCGACGCCGACAGCAACTTCAGCGAGAGCGAGGGCGTGCACGTGATCCGCACCCCGCGCCACGTCGGCGTGCTGAGCCCGATCGTGCATACGATCCCGGTGCAACTGCTGGCGTACCACACCGCGCTTGCGCGCGGGACGGACGTCGACAAGCCGCGGAACCTGGCGAAGAGCGTGACCGTCGAGTAAGCGGGACGGACAAGCCGGGGGCGTGATCGAAGACCCGGGGAACCGGGTCTTCTTCGCACCCGGTGCGCGCTAAAATGGTCGTTTTTTGGCCATCGCATGCTGCAAGTCCAAACCCCGGCGCCTGTTCCCGGCGCCTCCCTGGCCCGCCTTCTGGCGCGGTTGACGGGGCTGCATGCCACGCCACCCACCCACTCGGCCGCGGACAGGCTGGGTGACTGGCTGGACTGGCAGCGGGCGGTGGCGCTGTCGCGTGTCCTTGATGACGCGCCTGCGTCCGTCCCGGGCGCCGATGTGGCTGGGACGGACGCAGGCGCGGCAACCGCCACCGGCTCCCCGGACGACGCGGACGCGCGCATCGCCGACGACTACCGGCGCCGGCGCGCCGCGCTGGAGGACGCGATCACCGACGACGCCCGCGACTGGACCCTGCCGCTGCGCCCACGCCCGGCCGAGACCGGCACCGGTGCCGCGGCCGGGGCCGCCGCGGTGCTGCGCCATTGCCAGGGGCTGCAGCGCGACATGCAGGCCGCGACCGGGCGCCTGCGCGGTGACCTGCGCGAGCGCCTTGCGCAGGGGCCGGCCGGCCACGCGCGGCTGGCAGGCATCGATGCGGCGATGGAAGGCCTGCTGGCACCGCGCGAGCACGCACTGCTGGCCCCCGTCGTCCCGGCACTGGTGGCGCGCTTCGAGCGCCTGCACGCCTTGCATGGCGCGGTCGAGCGGTCGTCCGCCGCGGGCTCCGGTGCCTGGCGCGCCAGCTTCCGCAGCGAGGCCAGGCAGGTGCTGCTGGCCGAGCTCGACCTCCGTTTCCAACCCATCGAAGCGCTGCTGGCAGCGCTTCGCAGCCCACGACTGGACGCATGAACAAAACCTTCCTGAACGGATTCGTCTTCGCCGCCGGCCTGCTGGCCGTGTGCTGGATCGGCGCGGGCTACGTCGGTACCCATGCGCCTGCGCTGGCGGTCACCGCCCTGATCGGCGTGCTCTACCTCGTCGGCGGTCTCGAGCTGTACCGCTACCGCCAGGCGAGCGCGACCCTGGTGGCTGCGCTCGCTGCGCCGCCGGAGCCTCCGGACCCGCTCGCCACCTGGCTGGACCGCCTCGACGCCTCGCTGCGCACCGCGGTGCGCATGCGCATCGAAGGCGGGCAGGCGCCGCTGCCGGCGCCGGCGCTCACGCCCTACCTGGTCGGCATGCTGGTGCTGCTGGGCATGCTCGGCACCCTGCTGGGCATGCTGCTGACCCTGCGTGGCACCGGCATGGCGCTGCAGTCGGCCAGCGATCTGCAGGCGGTGCGCGATTCCCTGGCCGCGCCGGTGGAGGGCCTGGGCGTCGCCTTCGGCACGTCGATCGCAGGCGTGGCGACCTCGGCGATGCTGGGCCTGCTGTCGGCCCTGTGCCGCCGCGAGCGCGCGGCGGCCGTGCGTGGACTCGACGCGGCGGTCGCGACCAGCCTGCGCGTGCATTCGCGGGCGCACCAGCGCGACGAGGCGCTGCGGTTGATGCAGCTGCAGGCCGGCGCCATGCCGGCGCTGGTCGACCGCCTGCAGATGATGACGGACGCGCTGGAGCAGCAGGCGCAGGCGGCGCACGCGCGGCAGGCCGGACAGCAGGAAGCGTTCCACGCCGGGACGGCGGCGGCCTACCAGCGGCTGGCCGACACCATGGCGCAGTCGCTCGAGCGCAGCGCGGCCGACAGCGCGCGCGCGGCGGCCGGGGCCGTGCAGCCGGCGGTGGCAGCGGCCATGGAGACACTCACGCGCGAGGCGGCGCAGCTCCATACCACCGTCGCCGGCGCCGTGGACCGGCAGCTGGCCGCGCTCGGCGCTGGTTTCGATGCCAACGCCAGCGCGGCGATCGCGCTCTGGCAGCAAGCGCTGGACGAGCAGGCAGCGTCGAAGCAGGCCCTGGCGCAGGCGCTGCGCGAGAGCCTGGACGTCGCCGGTGAACGCTTCGTGCAGCGCTCGGGCGCGCTGCTCGACGACGTGTCCTCGCGCCTGGACGCCACGGCGCTGCAGGTGGGCGCGGCCTGGGACGAGGCGCTTGCGCGGCAGCAGGCACAGCACGCCGGCCTGGCGGAGCAGCACCGGCAGGCGCTGGATGCGGCCACGGCCGGGTTCGCGGCGCAGGCCACGACGCTGCTCCACGAGGTCGAAGGCTCGCATGCGCGCCTGCAGGCCACGCTGGCCGAGGCCGACGGGCAGCGCCTGGAGGCCTGGCGTGGACAGGTGGCGGACATCGGCGCGCAGTCGCAGGCGCAGGCCGCCGCGATCATCGCCGAGATCTCCACCCTGGTGGAGGCGGCCTCGGAGGCGCCGCGCGCGGCGGCCGAGGTGGTGGCCGAGCTGCGACAGAAGCTGTCGGACAGCATGGTGCGCGACACCGCCATGCTCGCCGAGCGCACCCAGCTGATGGAGACGCTGGACACCCTGCTCGGCGCCGTGAACCATGCGTCCACCGAGCAGCGCGGCGCCATCGATGCGCTGGTCTCCACCGCGTCGTCCCTGCTGGAGCAGGCCGGCGCGCGCTTCAGCGACCAGGCGGACGCCGGCGCCGGCGCGATCGATGCCGCCGCCGCGCGCCTGGACGCCGGTGCGATCGGCGTGGCCGGCCTGGGCGAGTCGCTCGCCGGCGCCGTGCAGCAGTTCGGCGAAAGCCATGCACGGCTGACGGAGCGGCTGGAGGGCATCGCCGCCGCGCTCGAGGCATCGGGCACGCGCAGCGACGAGCAGCTGGCCTATTACGTGGCCCAGGCCCGCGAGGTCGTGGACCTGAGCGTGCTGGCGCAGAAGCAGATCATCGGCGAGCTGCGCCAGCTGCCGGGCGCGCGCGCCGGAGCCGACGCGGCATGAGCCTGGAGATCGACGGCGACGCCGATTCGGCGGTGCCCGTCTGGGCCGCGTTCGGCGACCTGATGTCGGTGCTGCTGGGCGTGTTCGTGCTGATCCTGGTCGGCGTGATCGGCGTGCAGCTGCACCTGGAGTCGCGGCTGGAGGAAGAGGTCGCGCAGCGACAGGCCGAACAGCAGCGCCGCGAGACGCTGGAGCAGGCGCTGGCCGCGCCGCTGGCCAGCGGCCGCATCACCCTGGTCGATGGCCGCATCGGGATCAGCGGCAGCGTGCTGTTCGCGCTCAACTCCGACCGCCTGCAGCCCGAGGGCCGGGACCTGCTGGAAAGCCTGGCGGGGCCGCTCGCGGACTTCCTGGCTTCGCGCGACGAGATCCTGATGGTCAGCGGCTTCACCGACGACCGCCAGATCCGCGGCGGCAACCGCCAGTTCGCGGACAACTGGGAGCTGTCGGCGCAGCGCGCGCTGACCGTGACCCGCGCCCTGATCGCGCAGGGCGTGCCGGCGTCGTCGGTGTTCGCCGCGGCCTTTGGCGCCGGGCATCCCGTGGATTCGAACGCCGACGAGGACGGCCGGGCACGCAACCGCCGCGTGGAAATGGCGCCGGTGCCGCGGCAGGGCCGGCAGCAGGCGCCCCATGGCCGATAGCGTTCGCGAGGGCGTCGTGCCGGAGGTATCCGGCGGAGACGACGGCGTGCCGTCAGGCCAGCGGCGCACGCCCTCGGCGTCAGCGCTCGGCGGATTGCTGGGTGCGTTGGAGCAGTGGGCGAACGAGCGCGACGCGCTCGCCGCCGCCGCGAGCCTGCAGGGCCGCGCAGCCTGGCCGGAGCTGCCGGCGCTGCAGGGCTTCCGCGCCCTGTGGGCAGGGCTGCGCATGGAAGAGCAGGTGCGCCGCGCGCTGGCGCCCGCGCCTGCCGGTGCGGGGCCTCTCAACTCCAGCACCCTGGTGCATCGCACGCTGGTGCTGATGCGGGAGGAATCGCCCGGCTACCTGCGGCACTTCACCGCCTACGTGGATGCGCTTGCCTGCCTGCAGGACCTGCAGGGTCAGGCGATGCCGTCCGGCACGGATGCGCCGGCGGCGGGAAGGAAGCGTGCCAAGGGCCGCGCGCGCGCGGCCCGGGGCACTGTTCCGAACGGGCCGGCCTAGGGCTGTTCCGGCTCCGGCACGGCTGGAGCGTCCGCCGCGGCATCATCCGCCGCGGCACCTTCTGGATTCGCGCCCGGGTCGGCATCGGCGGGCGCCGCTTCCAGTGCGTCGGCCGGCGCGGCGGCCGCGCCACCCACCCGCGACACCCGCCAGATGATGTTCGCCAGGTCGTCGGCGATGATCACCGCGCCGCGCGGATCCACGGTCACGCCCACGGGGCGGCCGCGGGTGGTGCCGTCGTCGTCGCGGAAGCCGGTGGCGAAGTCGATCGGATCGCCGGCCGGCCGGCCGTTCTGGAACGGCACGAAGACCACCTTGTAGCCCACCGGCTCGGAGCGGTTCCAGCTGCCGTGCATGCCGACGAAGGCGCCATCGGCGAACTGCGGGCCCATCGCGGCGGAGGAGAAGTCGACACCGAGCGAAGCCACGTGGGCACCGAGGCTGTAATCGGGCGTGATCGATGCCGCGACCTTTTCGGGGTTCTCGGGCCGCACGCGGTCATCCACGTTCTGGCCCCAGTAGGCCCAGGGCCAGCCGTAGAAGCCGCCCTCGCGCACCGAGGTCAGGTAGTCGGGCACCAGGTCCGGGCCGATCTCGTCGCGCTCGTTGACCACGGCCCACAGCTGTCCGCTGCCTGGCTGGATCGCCAGCGCGGTGGGGTTGCGCAGGCCGGTGGCGTAGGGACGGTGCATGCCGGTTTCAGCGTCGATCTCCCAGACCAGGGCGCGATTGGCCTCGGCGACCATGCCGCGCTCGGTGATGTTGCTGTTGGAACCGATGCCGACGTACAGGAAGCGGCCATCGGCGCTGGCGGCCATCGCCTTGGTCCAGTGGTGGTTGATCTCCGAAGGCAGCTCGGTGAGCGTTGCCGGCGTCGCGGCGCTGGCCTGGGTCTGGCCCGGGCTGTAGTCGAAGCGCACCACGGCGTCCTGGTTGGCGACGTAGAGCTTGTCGCCTATCAGCGCCATTCCGTAGGGTGCGTTGAGCTTGTCGGCGAACACGGTCTGCAGCTCGTAGTTGCCGTCGCCGTCGGCGTCGCGCAGCAGGGTCAGGCGGTTTCCGCCCTTCACCCGCGTGGTACCGGCGGCCTTGATCGGGCCGGCGATGATGTCCTTGGGCTTCAGCGCGGGCGCGTTGCCGCCGCGGCCTTCGGCCACGAGGATGTCGCCGTTGGGCAGCACCAGCGTCTGTCGCGGGATCAGCAGGTCGGTGGCGATCGCGCGGACTTCGTAGCCCTCGGGCACGACCGGCAGCCTGTCGCCCCAGGCGGAGGGGTCGGCGATCACCATCTGCGGCAGCAGACCGCGCTTGGGATCGGGCAGCTCGGGCTCCGCCCCGTACTGCAGGGGGCCGGGATCGGGGTTGCAGGCGCCCAGCGTCAGGGCGGCGGCAGCGACTGCGAGCAGGCTGATACGGTTCATTTCACACCTCCGGTGCGCGGTGCGCAGACGGCGAAGCAGGTCGCCACGCAGGCGAGCACGACGACGATCACCGACAGCACCAGGCCGCCGGGCATGCTCGCCCATGCGTCGCGGGCATGCATGAGCGCGTTGAAGAAGCCGACGATCCACGTCGCCAGCAGCAGCACGGCATGCAGCACCGTGTTGCGGGTGCGGCGCGAAGGCGCGAGGCCGATCAGCGCGCAGACCACGGCGATGCCGGCCAGCACGAGTCCGCCGGCGATCAGCCACGAGGCGAAGTTGTTCCACTGGATCTCGTAGGTGCGCGCGTAGCCGATGTCGCTCAGCAGGGCGCCCAGGAACAGGGTGACGACGCCGCCCAGCAACAGGACGTGGAGCGGATGGAATGGGGGGGCGTACCGGCGTTCGACGGTGGCGACCATGGTCGGTCCTCCTGGAAGGACGCCATCGGCGTCCAGTGGGAATGGGTGTGCATCCCCGCGGGGATGTGATGCCTGTTCATCTTACGGCGTGGGAGTTGACGGCCGCGTGCATGACGCCGGGACGCTGCGTCCCCTTGACCCGGGCGGTTTCCTGGGGGACGAAACGGCGCTATCCCGGGTTGCCCGTCCCTGGAACAGGATCGCCCGCAGCCCAGCCCTGCTCCTGCAGCCGGTCGAGCAGGGCGGTGACCTGGCCGCGGCCGGCGGCGCCGTGCACGGGCAGGACCAGGCTGTCGCCGGGGCCTGCGTCGCCGAGGATCCGGCGTGCGGCCTCGGTCTCGTCCAGGCACTCGACGATGGCATCGTCCGCGACGCCGTGGCGGACCAGCGCTTCGCGCAGCAGCCGCGCCACCGCGCCGCTTTCGCGGCCGCGCAGATAGCCATCCATGTCCTTGAGCACGACCCGGTCCGGGTGGTTCGCCGCGGCGGTGGCGGCGAGATCGGCGATGGCGTCGTCGCTGCGGTCGCCGGCCTGGCCCAGCAGCAGGTGCAGGCGGCCGCCTTCGCGGTGCGCCTGACGGACCAGTCCGAGCAGGTGCTGCAGGCCGTCGGGGTTGTGCGCGTAGTCGACGTAGACCTGTACGCCCCCGCCCAGGGTCCAGCGCTGCAGGCGGCCGGGATTGTCGCCGTGGGCGCTGCCGAAGCGCGCGAGCACGCTGCCGATGGTGCCGGCTTCGACTCCCAGGCATGCGGCGGTGAGCGCGGCGGCGGCGCAGTTCTGCACGTTGTGCGCGGCCAGTCCGCCCAGGGTGAGCGGCATGTCGGCGATCGCGCCGAGGTCGTGCGCGGCCGTGCCGTCGAACAGCCACAGCCTGCCGTCGCGCACGCCGCAGCTGCGGCGGCCCTCTGCGCGCGCCTGCTGCAGGAGCGGGTGGTCGTCGTCGACGGAGAACCACGCCAGCGGCGTATCGACATCGGTGGCATGGCGTCGCAGGGGTGCGTTGTCGGCGTTGAGCACCAGGACGCCGTCGGCGCCGACGGCGCGGGCCACGGTCAGCTTCACCTGTGCCAGGCCGTCGAGGTCGTGGATGCCGTATTCGCCGAAGTGGTCGGGGCTGACGTTGGTGACCAGCGCCACGTCGGCGCGGTCGATGCCCAGCCCGCGGCGCAGCAGGCCGCCGCGCGCGGTCTCCAGGATCGCCGCCTGCGCCTGGCGGTTGCGCAGCAGGCTGCGGGCGCCGCCCGGGCCCGAGTAGTCGCCGCCTTCGATCAGCGCGCCGTCGAGGTAGATGCCGTCGGTGCAGCTGTTGGCGGTGTGCCAGCCGTGGGCGATGGCGATCGCGGTGAGCAGGCGCACGGTGGTGGTCTTGCCGTTGGAGCCGGTGACCAGGGCCACCGGGATCGCGTGCAGCCGATCCCAGGGCACATCGCCGGGCTGCGGCAGCGCGTGGTTGTCCCAGGTGAGGCTGCCGGTGCCGGTGCCGATCGACAGCTGCTCGTCGTCGAGCAGCAGCGGCAGGCCGTGGGCAAGAGCGCCCTCGCGAAGAGCGCGAAGAGCGGGAAGGCGTTCGGCGGCTGCGGCGGCGCGCAGGATGCGCAGTGACTCGTCGTCGTCGCCGAGCGGTGCGTGGCCAGGCTGCAGTGCGGGTTCGCCGGTGTCGATGCCGGCGTCGGCAAGCGCGGACAGCCAGGCCCATTCGTTGACCTCGGTGGCGGTGTAGAGGAGGTCGGCGGGCGCGGTGAAGGCGAGGCTGGCGCCGCTGGCGTGTTCGCGCACCACGATGCTTGTCTCTGGCCAGCCGAGCGCGGCGCGCGCGCGGCCGATCCGCTGCGTCCAGGCATCGATCAGCGCAGGCGCGACCGGCGTGCCGATCTCCGTCTCCAGTACCGCGCCGGGTTCGGCGAAATACAGGTTGGGGCCGGTCAGGCGGCGGGAGTCGTCGAAGGGCGGTGGAGTGGTTTCGGTCGTCATCGTGGCGTGGCGCTTCGTTCGCGCCTGCGGTCAGCCGGTCAGGCGGGCGCGTGCGGCGCTGGCGTCAGTCGCTGTCCTCTTCCGGGGCAAACACCAGGCCGCGCTCATCGCGCACCAGCCCTTCCATGTCGTAGGCAGGCTCCTCGATGTCGACGACGGGCAGCGGCGGCTGCACGGCCCTGGCGGGACCGGCCGCGGCGCCTTCGGGCTTGAACTTCGTGACCTGTTTCCACGAGCGCGCGAGTGCGTCCGCGAAGACCAGCAGCAGGTCGCCGGACACACCCATGCGCAGGGCGGCATCGATGGCCTGCTGTTCATCGGGGATGACCGAGATCGCCTCCTCGCCGACACCGGCCTCGCGCAGGGCCTGGGCGATGATGTCCGGCACCTCGTCGCCGTCGCGGCCGCGCAGGTTGTCGTCGCGGCGACAGATGTAATGGTCGAATCGGCCGGCCACCGCCTGCGCGATCGCGACCAGGTCGCCGTCGCGGCGGTCGCCGGGCCCGGCCACCACCACGATCCGCCGCCCCTCCACGTCCAGGCGCTGCGCCAGGTCGGCCATCACGCCGACGGCGTGTGCGTTGTGGGCGTAGTCGAACAGCACCTTGAACGGGTGTTCGCTGAACACGTTCATCCGCCCGGGTGCCTGGAAGAACGTGGTGTCGAAGGTGCGCAGGCCGTGGCGGATGTCGTCGAGCTTGAGTCCCATCGCGAAGGCCATGGACGCCGCGAACATCGCGTTCTGCACGTTGTGCAGGGCGCGGCCTTCCAGCGTGGCCGGGATCAGGTGGGTCCACAGCAGCGGGATGTGGTTGCCCTTGTCGTAGAGCGTGATCATGTGGCCGTTGACGCCTTCCTCCAGCGCGCAGGCGCGGCCGCCGGCGCGCACGTGCTCGCGCACCAGGCCGTGGCCTGGGTTCATGGTCACGTAGCAGATGCTGCGGGCTTTGGTGTAGCCCGACATGCGCAGCACGTTGGTGTCGTCGGCGTTGAGCACGGCGCACTCCTGGGCCACCTCGACCACGATGCGCTTGATCTCGGCCAGCTGCTCGAGCGTGTCGATGCCCTTGAGCCCGAGGTGGTCGGGCTGCACGTTGATCACCGCGCCCACGTCGACCGCGGTCACGCCCATGCCGGCGCGCAGCAGGCCGCCGCGCGCGGTCTCCAGCACCGCCAGGTCGATGGTCGGGTCGCGCAGCACCATGCGCGCCGACACCGGGCCGGTCATGTCGCCCTCGACCGTGCGCTGGCCGTCGATGTAGACGCCGTCGGTGGTGGTCAGCCCCGGGGTGTGTCCGGCCATCTTGGCGATGTGCGCCAGCATGCGCGCGGTGGTGGTCTTGCCGTTGGTGCCGGTGACCGCGGCGATCGGCACCCGCGCCGGCGAGCCCGGCGGGAACAGCATGTCGATCACCGGCCCGGCGGCGTCGCGCGGCGTGCCTTCGCTCGGCGCCACGTGCATGCGGAAGCCGGGCGCGGCGTTGACCTCGCAGATCGCGCCGCCGATGCGCCGATGGCTTTCGGTGATGTCGGGGCTGATGAAATCCACGCCGCCCACGTCCAGGCCGATCGCACGCACCGCGCGCACCGCCATCTCGCGGTTGTCGGGGTGGATGACATCGGTGACGTCGGTGGCGGTGCCGCCGGTGGAGAGGTTGGCGGTCGAGCGCAGGAACACGATCTCGTCGACGGCCGGCACCGAGTCCGCGCTATGGCCGACGCGCTCCATCATCAGGCCCGCCTCGCGGTCGAGCTCGAGCCGGGTCAGCACTTTTTCGTGGCCGACGCCGCGGCGCGGATCCTGGTTCACGCGTTCGACCAGTTCGGCGATCGTGCCGCGGCCGTCGCCGACCACGTGGCCGGGGGTGCGCCGGGTGGCGGCGACCAGCTCGCCGTTGATCACCAGCAGGCGGTGGTCGTCGCCGGGCTGGAAGGTTTCCACGATCACCGAGCGCGAGTGCTCCTGCGCGGCCACGAAGGCGGTGCGGATCTCGTCGTCGTCGGTGATGTTGATGGTGATGCCGCGGCCGTGGTTGCCGTTGTACGGCTTGAGCACGACCGGGCCGCCGAGCCTGCGCGCGGCCTTGAGCGCATCGGTCTGGCTGGTGACCAGCACTTGCCGCGGCACGGGCAGGCCGAGCGAGGCGAGGATCTTGTTGGTCTCTTCCTTGTCGCTGGCCAGCTCCACGGCGATGTGCGGCGTCAATCCGGTCACGGTGGCCTGGATGCGCTGCTGGTAGCGGCCGTGGCCGAACTGGATCAGCGAGCGTTCGTTGAGGCGCAGCCACGGAATGCCGCGCTCTTCGGCCGCGCGCACCAGCGAGGCGGTGGACGGACCCAGCGCGCGCCGCTGGGCGTAGCGGATGAAGTCGTCGCGTGCGTCTTCCCACTGCCAGTCCGCGGGCACGCTGCCTTCGGGGCGGATCGCGTCGGGCAGCAGCGAGCAGACCAGGCGCATCGCCAGCTCGCCGGCGGCGATGCCTTCCTCGCGCTGGACGTACTCGTAGACCACCGTGTAGACGCCCGGGCGGTCGTCGACGCTGCGGGTCTTGCCGAAGGTGACGTCCTCGCCGGCGATGTTCTGCAGCTCGATCGCCACGTGCTCGAACACGTGCCCGAGCCAGGTGCCTTCGTCTTCCCGCATGCGACGCAGGAATCCGCCGGGCTCGCGGTAGGAGCAGCCGTGCTCGGCCAGGCCGGGCAGGGCGGCGAGCAGCCCGTCGATGAAGTCCGGGCCCAGGCGCGCCGTGGGCCACTGTTCGAGCTCGCCGAGGTCCAGCAGCAGCCGGATGACCGGGAAATGCGCATGCAGGGACGGACCAACATAGACGGAGCGTTCGAGAATGCGCATGGATGTGTCCCTGGTCAGGTCTTGCGGGTGGCGAGGCGTCCGGCAGATGCCCGCCGCGTATGCAGGTTGAACGTGGCGCCGGCAATCAATATATGCACGCCCAGGCCGAGCATGCACACGGGGTCGTCCTCGTCGGCGTGGGCGATCGACGAGAACTGCAGGTCGTGGGCGTCGACCACGGTGACCGCGCCGCTGCCCTCGACCTCCAGGGTGTCGTCGGGGGAAATGAAGGCCGCGGTGTCCTCGTCCAGGCCGATCCCGATCGCGAACGGGTTGTAGGCCAGGGCGGCGCTGAGCCGGCCGAGGCGGTCGCGCTGGCGGAAGTGCTGGTCGATCACGAAGCGGTTGGTCAGGCCGAGTCCGGGCGCGAGCCGCACGCTGCTGGCGCGCGGCGACGAACCCTCCTTGCCGAACGCGATCATGTGCTCGCTCAGGAAGCCGGCGCCGGCGCTGGTGCCGGCCACGGCCACGCCCTGGGCATTGCGCTGCCGGACCGTGCGCGCCACGTCGGTGCCGCCGAGGATGGTGGACAGGCGCAGCTGGTTGCCGCCGGTGAAGAAGATGCCGCTGGCCTCCGCCAGTCGCGCCAGCCGGTTGGGTTCCTGGCAGTCGCGGCGGGTGTCGAAGTCCAGGACCGAGACGCGGGCCGCGCCCATCCCGCTGAACAGCGTCTCGTAGCGCAGGCCGGTTTCATTGAGCCGGCTGGCGGTCGGGATGACCACGATGTCGGCTTCGCTGCCGCCGCTGAGATCGACGAAGCGCTGGAGGATGCGCGGGTTGGTGTCCTTGTCCTCTGCGCCGCCGATCGGGATGATCCAGCCGCGGTGCTCCCCGTCGGGGGGTTTGCTCGGCATCAATTGCTCCTGTTGTCCTGGGGATCCATTTTTTCGAACGTACCATGGCGTACGACGGCTCCATCCCGCAGGTGGAGACGGCCGCCGGCGAACACGTGCGCGACCGCGCCGTCGTCGTCGAGCGCCACCAGGTCGGCGTCGGCGCCGGCCGCGATCCGCCCCTTGGACGGCAGGCGCAGCAGGTCGGCGACGTTGCCGGTGAAGGCCGGCGATGCGTCCTCCAGCGGGACGCCCCGGGCCAGCAGTTCGCGCAGCGTTTCAAGCAGCGCGCCGGAGTGGCCGACGTCCATGCTGCTCACCCGGCCCTGCGCATCGAAGCAGGGCAGGCAGCCGCCGGCGTCGGAGCTGATGGTGACGCGCCCGCGCGGCGCACCGCTGTCGAGGTAGCGGACCAGCGCGTCGGCCGCGCTCCATGCGTCTTCGCCCTTGGCGACCGGGAAGGCGGTGATGTCGATCGTGCAGCCGCGGCGCGCCAGTTCGATCGCTTCTTCGAACAGCGCCTTGCGGCGGTTGACGTGGGTCGGGTTGAACACGCGCGCCGGCAACTCGCTTTCGTCGAGCGCGCGGCGCACCAGGTCCAGCCCGCGCGGCCCGTCGCCCAGGTGCAGGTGGACGATGCCGGCCTTGCCGGTCATCAGCCCGGCCACGTGCGCTTCGGAGGCGACGCGCAGCAGTTCTTCAAGCGTCGGCTGGCTGGAGCGGTGGTCGCTGATCGCCAGTTCGCCGACGCCGATCAGGCAGTCGATGAAGGCCAGGTCGGCGCGCACGCTGCCGGTCAGCGTGGCCGGTGGCAGGTGGTAGCCGCCGGCAAGCCCGTAGGCGGACAGGCCTTCCTCGCGCAGCGCGTTGACCTGCGCGACCAGCTCCCGGGTGCCGCGTGCCACGTCGTCGGTGCCCAACAGGCCGACGACGGTGGTCACCCCGCTGCGGGTGTAGCGCGACAGCATCGGTGCCGGCACGCGGCTGGCAAACCCGGCTTCGCCGCCGCCGCCGGTGACGTGCACATGGCCGTCGACCAGGCCAGGCAGCAGGCGATGGCCGCCCAGGTCGACGGTTTCCGCGCCGAAGGCCGCGGGCAGGTCGGGCGCATCGGTGCCGATCCACAGCACCTTTCCGCCACCCAGCAGCAGGTCCCGACGCCCCAGCGCTTCGGGCGCATACACGTCCGCGTTGCGGACCAGCGTTGTATTCATCGCGGCAGGTTGGAATGCGCCGGGCATGGCGTCAAGCGCGCTGAAGCCATGCATCCGGGGCGATGTGAGTGGCCTGCAATGGAGAAGCCGGCAATGGGGGAGTAGGTTCGGGGCACTGCCGCACGCGAAGCCCATCATGTCCACGCACATCAGCAATGTCCGCCCCGAACCCGACCAGGCGATGGTCGACATCGTCGACTACGTCACCGGATACGACATCGAGTCGCCGCTGGCCTGGGCGATCGCGCGCAACTGCCTGATCGACACCCTGGGCTGTGGCCTGGAGGCGCTGGAGTATCCGGCCTGCACCAGGCTGCTGGGTCCCGTCGTGCCCGGAACGGTCGTGCCGCACGGGGCCAAGGTGCCCGGCACGCGCTTCCAGCTGGACCCGGTGCAGGCGGCCTTCGACATCGGGACCATGGTCCGCTGGCTGGACTTCAACGACACCTGGCTTGCGGCCGAGTGGGGGCATCCGTCGGACAACCTTGGCGGCATCCTCGCTGTGGCCGACTGGCTGAGCCGCAGCGCCGTCGCCGCCGGCAAGCCGCCGCTGTCGATGAAGGACGTGCTGGCGGCGATGGTCAAGGCGCACGAGATCCAGGGCTGCCTGGCGCTGGAGAACAGCTTCAACAAGGTCGGCCTGGACCACGTGGTGCTGGTCAAGGTGGCGTCGACCGCGGTGGTGGCCTGGCTGCTGGGCCTGTCGTGCGACGCGATCCTCAACGCGGTGTCGCTGGCCTGGGTGGACGGACAGAGCCTGCGCACCTACCGGCACGCGCCCAACACCGGCAGCCGCAAGTCCTGGGCCGCGGGTGACGCGACCAGCCGCGCGGTGCGCCTGGCACTGATCGCCGCCACCGGCGAAATGGGCTATCCGGGTGCGCTGACCGCGCCGGCCTGGGGCTTCTACGACGTGTCGTTCAAGGGCCGGCCCTTCCGCTTCCAGCGGCCCTACGGCAGCTACGTGATGGAGAACGTGCTGTTCAAGATCAGCTTCCCGGCCGAGTTCCACGGCCAGACCGCGGTCGAGGCGGCGCTGGTCCTGCACGGGCAGATGGCGGCCGCCGGCAAGGGCGTCGACGACATCGCGGCGATCACCATCCGCACGCAGGAAGCCTGCATCCGCATCATCGACAAGCAGGGTCCGCTGGACAATCCGGCCGACCGCGACCACTGCATCCAGTACATGGTCGCGGTGGCGCTGGTCTTCGGGCGGCTGGCCGCCAGCGACTACGAGGACGACGTCGCCGCCGATCCGCGCATCGACGCGCTGCGCGCGAAAATCACCTGCGTCGAAGACCCGCAGTACACCGCCGACTACCACGACCCGGACAAGCGCAGCATCGCGAATGCGCTGGCCCTGGAGTTCAAAGACGGCACCGGGCTTGCCGAAGTCGCGGTGGAATACCCGGTCGGACACCCGCGGCGGCGCGCGGAGGGCATCCCGTTGCTGGAAGCCAAGTTCCGCAGAAACCTGGCGCGGCGCTTTCCGGCGCGGCAGCAGCGGGCAATCCTGGCCGCGAGCCTCGACCAGGCCACGCTGGAGGCCATGCCGGTCCATGCATACGTCGATCTCTACGTGATCTGAGAAGAGGTTCATCTCCCGACTGAGGGAATGGCGCGCCATTGATACTCTCGGGCGCCGGGTGCCAAGGCCCTTGAGTGCTCATGTCCCCCGGCAATGGCCTTGCGGCCATCGCCTCCTCCTTGACTTCGCTCTCAAGGGCCTTGGCCCCCGGTGCGCAGCAGTGCGCGGTGGCCCCAGGAGCAAAGCGGGCATCTCGCGCAGTTGCAACAACGCCGAGCCCCGCCGTGGCCGGGAGGCCTTCGCGGGGAAGTCAAGGAGGAGGCATCCGCCGCCAGGCGGATGCCG
>NZ_SJRX01000002.1 GCF_004352845.1 Luteimonas terricola | reverse complement strand
CCGCCGTGGCCGGGAGGCCTTCGCGGGGAAGTAAAGGAGGAGGCATCCGCCGCCAGGCGGATGCCGGGGGACATGAGCCGCGAAGGCCTCCCGGCCGCGGCGGGGCCCTCCAGCTCACGACGAGGCGTAGCGAAAGAAGCAGACACCTCGTCGAAGCCGCTTCCCCGGAGTTGGCAGATGAACCGGAAATCGAGCGTGGCCGGCGTCGCGATCGCGCCGCAGCGGGCGTCGCCGGGGGTGTGTGCGGGGCGGCTATCCTTTGCGGGTGCACGATCTCCTGTTCCCGATCGATGAGCTGATTCCGGCGATCCGCGAAAGCCTGGCGGTGCATCCACGCCTGGTGCTTGAAGCCCCGCCCGGCGCCGGCAAGACCACGCGCGTGCCGCTGGCGCTGCTCGATGCGCCGTGGCTGGCCGGCCGGCGCATCGTGATGCTGGAGCCGCGCCGCGTGGCCGCACGCGCGGCGGCCGGATTCATGGCCTCGTCGCTTGGCGAAGACGTCGGGCAGACCGTTGGCTACCGCATCCGCTTCGAGAACCGGATCTCCGCCGCGACCCGGATCGAAGTGGTCACCGAGGGCATCCTCACCCGCATGCTGCAGGACGATCCGATGCTCGAGGGCGTCGCTGCGCTGCTGTTCGACGAGTTCCACGAGCGCCATCTCGCCGCCGACCTGGGCCTGGCGCTGGCGCTGGACGTGCAGACAGGGCTGCGCGAGGACCTGCGCATCGTGGTGATGTCGGCGACGCTCGATGGCGAGCGCCTGGCGGCCCATCTCGATGCGCCGCGGCTGGCGAGCGCGGGGCGCAGCCATCCAGTGGAGGTCGCGTATTTCCCGGCGCGTCGCGAGGAGGCGCTGGAACACCAGCTGCGCCGCGCCGTCGAACAGGCGCTGCAGCGCCATCCCGGCGATGTGCTCGCCTTCCTGCCCGGACGCCGCGAGATCGCGCGCGCGGCGGCGGCGCTGGCCGGTGGCGATGCGGTGCGAACCGCCGGCGCCGAGGTGCTGGAGCTCCACGGCGACCTGCCGGTTGATGAGCAGGCGCGGCTGCTGCGCCCGGCCGCCGACGGCCGTCGGCGCGTGGTGCTGGCCACGAACGTGGCCGAGTCCAGCGTCACCCTGCCCGGCGTGCGGGTGGTCGTGGACAGCGGGCTGGCGCGCGAGCCGCGGCACGATCCCAACAGCGGCTTCAGCCGCCTGGACGTGGTGCGCATCGCGCAGGCGTCGGCCGACCAGCGCACCGGGCGCGCGGGCCGCGTCGCGGCGGGCTGGGCGTACCGGCTGTGGCCGGAGTCGCAGCGGCTGGAGGCGCAGCGGCGACCGGAGATCGCGCAGGTCGAGCTTGCGGGGCTGGCGCTGGAGATCGCGGCCTGGGGCAGCGATGCGCTGCGCTTCGTGGATGCGCCGCCGGTGGGCACGCTGGCGGCGGGGCGCGACCTGCTTCTCCAACTCGGTGCACTCGCGACGGGCCCCGGTGCGATGACGATCACGGCACGGGGGCGACGCATGCTCGCGCTCGGCACGCATCCGCGGCTGGCGGCGATGCTGCTGGCGGGCGACGATGCGCCGTCGCGCGCACTGGCCTGCGACCTGGCCGCATTGCTGGAAGCGCGCGATCCGCTGCGGGCGCGCAGCGACGCGGTCGGTGCGCGCTGGCGGGCGCTCGCCGCCTTCCGCGCGCGCCGGGTGCCGCCCGAGGCCAACCGGTCGGCGCTGGCCGCGATCGATGCCGCCGCGCGCCAGTGGCGCCGCCGACTGCGCGTGGACGCGCCGCCGCCCAACGATGTGCCTGCACATGCGCTCGGCGACCTGCTTGCGCACGCCTTCCCCGATCGTATCGCCGCCCGCCACGCCGGCGACCTGCGCCGCTACCAGCTGGCCAACGGCCGCATGGCGCGACTGCTCGACGACAGCGAGCTCCTCGGCGAACCCTGGCTGGTGGCCAGCGAGCTGCGGCACGAAGCGCGCGGTGACGCGCTGTTGCTGCGCGCCGCGCCGGTGGACGAGGCCGCGCTGCGCCGGGACTTCGGCGACCGCTTCAGCGAGCGCGACGAAACCCGCTGGGACGCCGACCGTCGCGCGCTGGTCGCCGAGCGGGTGCGTCGCTTCGCCGGCATCGTGCTCGACAGCCGGCCCGCCGGGCGTGCCGATCCCGCCGCCGCCGCCCAGGCGCTGACCGACGCCGTGCGCGCGCTCGGCCTCGACGTGCTGCCCTGGAGCGAAGGCCTGCGCCAGTGGCGCGCGCGCGTCGCCGGCCTGCGCGCCTGGATGCCGGAGCTCGCGCTGCCCGACCTTGGCGACGAGGCCTTGCTGGCCGGCCTCGACGATTGGCTGCGGCCGGCCTTGGCCGGCAAGTCGCGGCTCGACGCGCTCACCACCGGGGAACTCGGCACCGCGCTGCGCGGAGGATTCGACTGGGCGCTGCAGCAGCGCGTCGACGCGCTCGCGCCCACGCGCATCACCGTGCCGTCGGGCCAGTCGCGTGCCATCGACTACGCGATTGGCGACGACGGCCAGCCGCGTCCACCGGTGCTGGCGGTGAAGCTGCAGGAACTGTTCGGCCTGGCCGACACGCCGCGCGTCGCCGACGGCCGGGTGCCGCTGCTGCTGCACCTGCTGTCGCCGGCGGGGCGGCCGCTGCAGGTGACCTCCGACCTGCGCAGCTTCTGGGACCGGACCTGGCCCGAGGTGCGGCGCGAAATGAAGGGCCGCTATCCGAAGCACCCCTGGCCCGAGGATCCGTGGGATGCCGTTCCCACCCATCGGGCGCGACCGCGCAGCGGCTGAACGGGATCGGGCGGATCACGCCGGCACCACGCGTCGCGCCCGACACTACGCACCTGGTCGTTCCGACCTCGGCGCACCCGCGCCGGCCCACGCAACCGAGGACCCCCGCATGCGCAAGCGCACCATCATCCGCGACGTTCGCGACGCTCTTCCCGACAAGGCCATGGACTTCGCCGGTCGCGTCGGCGACGGGCTCCGCCACGCCGTGCCCGACGGCGCCGGCAAGTGGCTGCACGACGCGCCGCGGAGCGCGGGGCAGTGGCTGCAGGGCGTGCCCGATGGTGCGGGCAAGTGGCTCCAGGCCGGCGTCGCGCTGGGCGCCGCGCGCACCGGCGCGCGTGCGGCCGGCAAGGTCGCGCGCCGCCATCCGGTGGCGCTTACCGCGGCCGCGGTCGGTATTGGCGCCGCGCTGTACGCCGTCGCCCGCCACCGCCGCAAGGCCGCCGAGCGCCGCGCGACCGAAGGCCGTTCGCAGCGGATCCGGGATGCGCTCGACAGCGTCGACGTCGACCCGCATGCCGGCGACCTCGGCGTCGGCCCGGCTCGCGACGTCGGCTGACCCCCCGATGCAGGAGCAGCCATGGCCGCTCCTGCGAATCAGGTGAGGTCCGGCACCTCGGGCAACTCGACCACGAAGCAGGCGCCGCCGCCTTCGCGGTCCTCGTACCAGAGCTGCCCGCCCGCGTTGCTCACGATCTGGCGCGCAAGCGACAGGCCCAGCCCGCTCGATGCGCCGACCCGCGCCGGGTCGCCCTCGGCGATGCGCGTGAACGGCGTGAACAGTTCGCGCTGGCGGTCGTTGGGCACGCCCGGGCCGCGGTCGGACACCCGCAGTCGCCTGTAGCCGGGCGCCCCGCGATCGGTGTCGAGGTCGACGTCGCTGCCCGGCGCGTACTTGATGGCATTGCTGATGAGGTTGCCGGCGACCTGGCGCAGCACCACTTCGTCAATGGCCACCACGGCCGGCCCGATCTCGCCCACGCGCAGCCGGCAGCCGCTGTCCTCGAACTGCAGGCCGTAGCGCCCGACGATCCACTCCACGATGGCGGCCAGCGCCACGCGCGCCTCGGCGTTGTCCGTGGCCTTGCGGGCGGTGGCCTGGGTTTCCAGGTAGCGTCGGATATAGCCCAGGCCGTCCTCGGCGCTCTCGCGGATCACTTCGAGATAGCGCGGGATACGCTCGGGCTTGAGCGTGCCGGAGACCAGGATGTCGCTTGCGAAGACGACGCTGCTCAGCGGGTTCTTGAGGTCGTGCGCGACCAGGTTCACCAGCTCCTGGCGCTCCCGGGCCACGTGCTCCAGCCGGTCGCGCGCGAGCTTGAGGCCGATGTGCGCGTTCACCCGTGCAAGCAGCTCCTCGGGGATGAAGGGCTTCACCACGTAATCGACCGCGCCGACCTCGAAGGCACGCAGCAGCAGCGCGCGGTCCTGGGCGGCGGTGAGGAAGACCACGGGCACCCGCGGCAACAGCGCGCGCACGCGGATCTCTTCCATCACCCCGAAGCCGTCCATGCCCGGCATCATCATGTCGAGCAGCATCAGGTCGGGAGCCTGCGTCTCGGCGACCGCGAGCGCGCCCTCGCCGTTCTCGGCGATGGACACGTCGTAGCCCTGGCGCTCGAGCAGCGCGCTGACCACGCGCAGATTGGCCGGCTGGTCGTCGACGACGAGAACGCGGCCCCGGTTGTTGTGTGCCTTCATTGGCATTGATCCGCAGCTGCGCGGGAGGAGGAGTTGCGCGGCAACGGGCAAGTTAGCAGAAAGACGCAGCGCTGAAGCGGGCAGCGCAGGCGCTGGCGGCCGTCGCGATGACAACGCCTGAACCGTTCAGGAAAACGGCGTTGCGTGTGGCAGCGCGCGCCACTGTCCAGGCGCAAGCGCGTCCAGCGCGACGCCGCCGATCGCGATCCGCACCAGGCGCAGCGTCGGCAGGCCGACCGCCGCGGTCATGCGCCTGACCTGCCGGTTGCGGCCTTCGCGGATCACGAGCTCAAGCCAGGCGTCGGGCACCGTCTTGCGTGCGCGCACCGGCGGATCGCGCGGCCACAGCGGTGGCGCGGCATCGAGCAGGCGCGCCTGCGCCGGCCGCGTCGGGCCGTCGCGCAGCTCGATCCCGTCACGCAGTCGCGCAAGCTGTTCGCGGCCCGGATCGCCTTCCACCTGCACCAGATAGGTCTTGGCCAGCTTGTGGCGCGGGTCGGTGATGCGGTGGACCAGGGCGCCATCGTCGGTGAGCAGCAGCAGGCCTTCGCTGTCGTGGTCGAGGCGGCCCGCGGGATAGACGCCCGCCGGCAGGCCGAAGCCCGCCAGCGTCGGCCGTGGCGGCGTGCTTCTGTCGGTGAATTGACAGAGCACGCCGTGCGGCTTGTTGAACGCGACCAGCACTCAGGGCTTGATGAAACGCAGCGTCATTCGGTCGCTTTCGCCGATGGCCTGGTACTGCTGCCGGTCCTCGGCGTCGTGGCGGTTGGTGGGCGGCAGGGTCCACACGCCGTTGGGATGGTCGCGCGTGTCGCGCGGGTTGGCGTTGATCTCGCTCGCCTCGTCGAGGCGGAAGCCCGCGGCCTCGGCCAGCGCGATCACCTGGTCCTGGCCGACGTAGCCGGACCGGTCCTCGTCGGCCACGTCGCCCGCGGCGCGGTGCTCCACCACGCCCAGCACGCCGCCGGGCTTGAGCACGTCGAAGAAGCCCTTGAACATGGCCCCGGCGATGCCTGCCGAGCGCCAGTTGTGGACGTTGCGGAAGGTGAGCACGGCGTCGGCCGAGCCTGCCGGGCCGAAGACGGGGGCCGCCGGGTCGTAGGCGACCACGCGGGCATCGCCATACTGCTCGGGCTTCGACGCGAACAGCGTGTCCAGGCCGGCCTTGGCGCGTGCCGGATAGTCGCGCCGGTCCTCGGGATAGGCCATCGGGTCGGGGATCGCGGCGACGTAGCCGGTACGCAGCCAGGGCGCCAGGATCTCGGCGTACCAGCCGCCGCCCGGCGTGATCTCGACCACGGTCCGGCCGGTCTCGATGCCGAAGAAGGTGAGGGTCTCACGCGGGTGGCGATGCACGTCGCGGGCCACGTTCTCCGGCGAGCGCCAGGCGCCGGCCAGGGCCTGGTCGAGCAGCGGGTCGGGCGCGCGCATGGACATCGCGACGGGCGGGGTCGACTGCGCGGCCGCATCCGCGTTGGCTGCGGACTCGCCCGCGGGCGTAGCCGCGCAGGCGCAGAGCATCAGCGGCAGGAGGGCTTTGGCTAGCAGGCGTCGGCTCATGGGGCGGCTCCTCGGGGCAGGCGCCAAGCCTAACGGCAAACCGCTCAGACCGTCGCGCCAGCGGCGGGTCGCCCTGCTCGCGCATGCGCGCCACCAGGCCCGGGCTCGCCACCGGCACCAGCCACTCGGGCGGCGCGATCCGTTCCAGCAGGCGCTGGCCCTCCGCGGTCGTGCGGATGCCGGATCGGTGGAGACGCGCTTCGGCCGCGGTGTCACGACCCTGCGCGCGACGGCGCTGTCGCTGTTCCGCTGAGCCCGGGCCGGGCCAGGCGGGCCGCATCCGGGTACGGCGCGACGTCGAAATGGCCACCCCCGCGGAGCCGCGCCTGCACCTCGCGCCACCAGCCGGCGCGGAAGATCCCCGGATGCGCCTCCAGCAGCGCCTCGCGCAGCGGCGGCGCCAGGCCGAGGAAGCGGGTGAACAGCGCGGGGAAGACGTCGTCCCTGCGGGCATAGAGCCAGTCCTCCAGGGGGCGCGTCTCGTCTTCCTCGCGCGGCTCGGGGACGTCGCGGAAGCGCACGTCCTCAAGCAGGCACAGCTCGTCGAAGTCGTAGAACAGCGCGCGTCCGTGGCGCGAGACGCCGAAGTTCTTCAGCAGCAGGTCGCCGGGGAAGATCCCGCTGCGCGCGAGGTCGGTGACCGCCTGGCCGTAGTCGATGACCGCGCGCAGGGCTTCGTCCACCGGCCGCTCGCGTGCGTGCAGGTCCAGCGGGCGCAGCCGGCGTTCGGCGTAGCAGTGGCGCACGAGCACCGCATCGCCTTCGTCCACCACGGTCTCCGCGCACTCCTCCAGCAGCTCCCGCAGCATCGCCGGCTCGAACGCCGCGCGCGGGAAGCGCAGGCGGCGGAACTCCTGCGCTTCCACCAGCCGCCCGACGCGGTCGCGGCGCGACACCAGGCGATACTTGCCCTCGATGTCGGCGCGCACGCTGTCCTTGGGCTCGGCGAAGCGGTCGCGGATGACCTTGAACACCACCGGCAGCCCGCGCGGGGTGAACACCGCCATGACCATCCCGCGCACGCCGTCGGCGCGCACCAGCTGTTCGTCGGGATGCGCCGCGAAGTGGCGCTGGATCTCGCGGAAGCGTTCGGTCTTGCCCTGCTTGCCGCGGCCGAGCACCGAGTACAGCTCCGACACCGGCTTGTGCGGCAGCAGTGCGTGCATGAAGGCCACCGCATCGCCCACGCGCGCGAGGTCGGCATGGAACCAGCTGTGCGCGTGCCCGAACAGCATCGACACCCGGTCGCGCTCCACCAGCACCGCGTCGGCGCGCACGCCCTCGGGCTCGTTCACCAGCGCCACCACCAGGGGCCGCGGACCGCCGGGGGCGTCGACCCGGCCCACCAGGTAGGCACGGCGCTCGCGGTAGAAGACCGTGTCGAGCAGGTCGACGTCGGGGCCGCGCGCGTCGGCATGTGCGTCGAGCCGGCCAGCCACCGCGTCGGCGATCGCGCGCGCGTCGGCCTCCAGGTCGCGATGCGGAAAGCCGCGCGACCTCAGCGCCAGCCGCCAGCGCTCGGAGGCATCCGCTCCGTCCGGCAGCGGCCGCAGCTCGCCCGGGCAGGAGGGATCACCGGGCGCGCCGTCGCCGGGCTCGTGGAATTCCAGCGCTGGCGCCACGCCCTCGGTGAGGAAGAAGCGCCGCGACATCGAGTTGAACAGCGTCCGCGCCAGCGCGGCATCCGCCCGCCCGCTTGTCAGCTCGCCATAGCGTTCGCGCACCGCGGCCCAGAACGCCCGCGACCGCATGCGCTCGCCGACCAGCGCCTCGAAGCGCCCGAGTGCCTCGGCCAGGAAGCCGTCCTGCATGTCGATGCGCGCCACCGCATCCGCCTGCGCCCCGCGCCAGTCCCGCCGCACGAACCGGCGCCGCGCCCGCCGCGTCAGGTCGCCGAAGCGCGCGTCGTAATCCTCGAACGCATCCAGCACCAGGGCTGCCGCGCGCTGGACCAGCGGGTCGGTCAGGAGTGTCGGCATGCCGCCGAGTGTGGCGCAGTTCGGGTCGTGGCGACCACGACCTCAAGGCCCAAAAACTTCTCCCAGCTGAGGCAATGGCGCGCCATTGATGCTCTCGGGCGCCGGGTGCCAAGGCCCTTGAGTGCTCATGTCCCCCGGCGCTGGCCTTGCGGCCATCGCCTCCTCCTTGACTTCGCTCTCAAGGGCCTTGGCACCCGGTGCGCAGCAATACGCGGTGGCCCAAGAGCAAAGCCGGGACCATGCGCATCTGCAGCCGAAGCCGAGCCCCGTCGTGGCCGGGAGGGCGTCGCGGGGAAGTAAAGGAGGAGGCATCCGCCGCCAGGCGGATGCCGGGGGACATGAGCCGCGAAGCCCTCCCGGCCGCGGCGGGGCCCTCCAGGTCACGGCCAGGCGTAACGAAGGAAGCAGACACCTCGTCGAAGCCGTTCCCCCGGAGTTGGGAGATGGACCAAAAAAAACAATGCCCACGACTCGCATCGCGGGCATTGCCGTTGAACAGCGGTAGCGATCAGAGGTGCTTGATGATCTCGTCCGCGAACTCGCTGCACTTCACCTCGGTCGCACCGTCCATCAGGCGCGCGAAGTCGTAGGTGACGCGCTTGCTGTCGATCGCGCCGTCCATCGCCTTGATGATCGCGTCGGCGGCCTCGGTCCAGCCCATGTAGCGCAGCATCATTTCGCCCGACAGGATCACCGAGCCCGGGTTCACCTTGTCCAGGCCGGCGTACTTCGGTGCCGTGCCGTGCGTGGCCTCGAACACCGCGTGGCCGGTGACGTAGTTGATGTTGGCGCCCGGCGCGATGCCGATGCCGCCGACCTGGGCGGCGAGCGCGTCGGACAGGTAGTCGCCGTTGAGGTTGAGCGTGGCCGAGACGTCGTACTCGCGCGGGCGCAGCAGGATCTGCTGCAGGAACGCATCCGCGATCGCGTCCTTGATGATGATGCCCGCGCCCGGCTTGCCCTCGGGGATCACGTGCCACGGACCGCCGTCGAGTTCGACCGCGCCGAACTGCTCGCGCGCCACCTTGTAGCCGAAGTCGCGGAACGCGCCCTCGGTGAACTTCATGATGTTGCCCTTGTGCACCAGGGTCACCGACTTGCGGCCGTTGGCGATCGCGTACTCGATCGACGCCCTCACCAGGCGTTCGGTCCCCTGCCAGCTGACCGGCTTGATGCCGACGCCGACGTTGACCGAGGTGTCGGTGGCCGGCAGGCCGACCGCGGCCAGCTGGTCGTTCCAGGCATTGGCCTTGTCGGCGGTGCCGAAGCGGATCTTGTCGAAGCCCTTCGGGAACTCCTTCTGCAGGAAGTCGAGCACCTTCTGCGCGTCGGCCGAGCCCGGCTCGAACTCGATGCCGGCGTAGATGTCCTCGGTATTCTCGCGGAAGATCACCATGTCGACGTCGCCAGGCTTCTTCACCGGCGAGGGCACGCCCTCGAACCAGCGCACCGGGCGCAGGCAGACATAGAGGTCGAGCATCTGGCGCAGCGCGACGTTGAGCGAGCGGATGCCGCCGCCCACGGGCGTGGTGAGCGGACCCTTGATGCTGACCAGGTACTCGCGGCAGGCCTCGACGGAGGACTCGGGCAGCCACTCGCCGGTGGCGTTGAACGCCTTCTCGCCGGCCAGGACCTCCATCCACTCGAGCTTGCGCTTGCCGCCGTAGGCCTTCGCGACCGCGGCGTCGAGCACGCGCACGCTGGCGCGCCAGATGTCGGGGCCGGTGCCGTCGCCTTCGATGAAGGGAATGATCGGGCGGTCGGGGACGCTGAGTCCCTTCGCGGTCTTGGTGATCGGGCTGCCGCCTGCCGGCACGGCCGGGGTGAAGTCTGCCATCGGTTCCTCCAGGGGGGCCGCGGCGGATCGCGCGCGGCGGAATTGGACGGCCATTGTCGCGCTTCGCGGCGGTGCGGGCAAAGCGCGGGGCGGCGGCGGGCGCGGTGGTTCCGGGCTGCCGCGGCCTGCGGGCATCAAAAAGGCGCGGCCCCTGAGGACCGCGCCTGCAGGCGTGTGCCTCAGCGGACCTCGAAGTCCCGGGTCTGCACCACCTGGCCGTCATGGAGGATCTCCACGCGGTAGTTGCCGGTCGGCCAGCCGTCGGGCTTGCTGATCTCGAAGGCGGTGGTGCCGGTGCCGGTGAAGCTGAAATCGCGGCTGGTCTCGTCCACCAGCTGGTCGCCCTCGTAGGTCCAGCGCGCGGTCAGTTCGCCGGCCTGCGGGGTCGAGGGATCCGAGGACACGGTGGCCACCGATGCGTGGATGGTGTCGGTGGTGGCGAAGGTCGTGGCCGGCGCGGCGACGCGGTTGTTGCCGTCGATGGCGTTGCCGAGGTCGACCGAGGTCACGCTCACCATCGGGGCGGGCGCCGGGGTGGGGGCCGGCGTGGGCGCGGGCGCCGGGGTGGCCACCGGCGGCGGCGGAGCCGGTTCGTCCTTCTTGCAGCCGGCCAGCGCCAGGGTGGCCAGCAGTGCCGCGGCCAGCGCGGCGGGAATCGGGTTGCGGGTCATGGGGTGTCTCCGTGGTGTCGGGATGCGGGGGCGGTCAGTTTTCGGAGGGCGCGGCCGGGATCTTCAGGACCTGGCCGGGCTTGATCCGGTCGGGATCGTCCAGCTGGTCGCGGTTGGCGTCGAAGATCCGCCGCCACTGGCTGGCCTTGCCGTAATGCGCCTTGGCGATGTGCGAGAGGGTGTCGCCCTCCTGCACGGTGTACCCGGTCTCGCCCACGGTCGCCTCGGTCGAGCGGACCGAGGACTGCACGTTGCTGAAATCGGGCTTCGCCGCTTCGGCCTCGGTGCTGCGGACGCTGCTTTTGACGTTGCTGAAATCGGGCTTGTTCCCGGACGCGGTGCCGCCGGGCTTCAGCGACAGCGAGTCCGGATCGTTGGGATTCTGGCGATTGCTCATTCGGGCCTCCTGTGCCGCACGTGGCTGTGACAGATAAGCACCGGTCCTGTTAAGAAAACATCGCGCCGGCGTGGAAGCCGTGGCGAGTTGTCGCGGACGCAGTGGCGGGCCGTGGCGCGCCTACTGCCGCGGATCGCGGCCGGCCGGGGGCGGCGACAGCCCGGGCGTCGCCCGCCAGGGATTGATGTCGAGTCCCCCGCGGCGGGTGTAGCGCGCCTCGACCGACAGCTCCGTGGGGCGGCAGTGGGCGCTGACGTCGACGAAGACCTGCTCCACGCACTGTTCGTGGAAGCCGGCGTGCTCGCGGAAGGACACCAGGTAGCGCAGCAGGCCGGCCCGGTCGATGCGCGGCCCGCGATAGGCGACACGCAGGCTGGCCCAGTCGGGCTGGCCGGTGACCGGGCAGTTCGACTTCAGCAGCGCCGAGTGCAGGACCTCGTGCACGAGGTCGCCGGGATCGGCGGCGAGCAGTGCCGGGTTGGGCGCGTCGTATTCGTCGCAGTCGACCGCGATGCCGTCGATCGACACCGGCGCGGGATCGGTTCCGGGCAGCGTCGCCGCGGCACGGGCCCCGTCGCCATCGCCTTCCAGGCCCGTGCCCATGTCCAGCGGCGGCAGTCCGAAGCCGACCGTGACCGCGGCACCCGCCGCCGCCGACAGGTCGGCGGCGATCCGTGCCCGGACCTCGTCACGGCCGGTGAAGCGGGTGGAGTTGAGCGAGTTGAGGTAGAGCTTGAGCGATTTCGATTCGACCAGCCGCGGCGAATCGGCCGGCACCAGGAAGGTGGCGGTGGCCGTGTCCGGCTTGCCGCGCGGGCCCAGCCAGGACAGCTCGTAGGCGTGCCAGCGGTCGTGGCCGGCAAAGGGCAGGGCGCCGCTGGCGATGCCCAGCGCCGCGCGGCCCTGGTCGCGGGCGATCGGGAACAGCAGGGACGGGTCGTAGCTGCGCGGGTAGGCGACTTCGCGGCCGAGGGGGAGTTCGCTGGTCATGCCGCCATTATCGCGCGCCTGCGTCGCCGGATCCTGCCGTTCGACGCCATTGCGGATCGCCGGTGGCATGCACAGCCTTGCCACGGATTTACGCGGATAAGGGCGGATTTGCACGGATGAAGCAGAGGAAAGAAAGAGCAAAGGGCTTCTGCCGCGGCTGTGAACGGATTGCACCAACCTGGCCGAGCCGCGGCTGAAAGGCTTTTCCCGGCTTCGGCTTTATCCGCGTAAATCCGTGGCAAAAAAGCTTTCTTTCTTTCCAGCGGTGTCAGCCCTCGCCGTGCAGATAGTCGAGTGAGAGCTGCAGCATCGCGCGCAGGCCGACATCGAGCGCGGATTCGTCGAGGAAGAATTCCGGCGAGTGGTTGCTCGGCGCGGTGGCCGGATCCTGCCCGGCCGGCGTCGCGCCGACGAAGAAGAACACCGCGGGCACCTCGCGGGCGTAGTACGAGAAGTCTTCGGCGCCCATGTTCAGCGGCATGTCGATCAGGTTGCCGGTGCCGGCGACCTTTTCCAGGCTGGGCCGCATGCGCGCGGTCAGCGCCGGGTCGTTGGCGGTGACCGGCGTGCCCTCGGTGTCGGGCACCTTGGCCTCGACGGTGGCGCCGTGCGCGGCCGCGACCTTTTCGGCGACGTTGGCGAGGTCGGCGAACACCGCCTGGCGCATGTCCTCGTCGAAGCTGCGGATGGTGCCGACCAGTTCGACCTGGTCGGGGATGATGTTGAAGCGCACGCCGCCCTTGATCGCGCCGAAGCTGAGCACCACCGGCAGCCTGGAGATGTCCTGGCGGCGGCTGACCACGGTCTGCGCGGTGCCGATGATGTCGGCCGCGGCCACGATCGGATCGACGCCGCCCCAGGGCCGCGAGCCGTGCGTCTGGCGGCCCTTGACCACGATGTTGAAGCGGTCGGACGCGGCCATGGTCGGCCCGCTGCGTACGCCGAGCTGGCCGGCGTTCAAGGTCGAGAACACGTGCAGGCCGAACACCGCCTCGGGCCTGAAGTCGTCGAAGATGCCCTGCGCCAGCATCTCCTCGGCGCCGCCCTTTTCGCCGTCGGGCGGGCCTTCCTCGGCGGGCTGGAAGATGAAGAGCACCTCGCCCGGCAGTTCGTCGCGCATGGCGACCAGCGCCTCGGCCACGCCCATCAGCACGCTGGTATGGGCGTCGTGGCCGCAGGCGTGCATCACGCCGACGGTCTCGCCGCGGAAGGTGGTGGTGGCCTTCGAGGCGAAGGGCAGGCCGGTGGCCTCGGTCACCGGCAGCGCATCCATGTCGGCGCGCAGGGCGATGCGCGGGCCGGGCCTGCCGCCCTTGAGCAGCGCGGTGACGCCGGTGGTGGCGATGCCCGTTTGCGGTTCCAGCCCGAGCTCGCGCAGGTGCTCGGCCACCAGCGCCGCGGTGCGCGTCTCGCGGTTGCCGAGCTCGGGGTGCTGGTGGATGTCGCGGCGCCAGGCCACGACCTTCGGCTGCAGCGACCGCGCAGCGTCCGCGACTTCGGCGCGCTGGGCGTCCTGTGCCTGCAGCGGGGCGGCCAGGCCGGCCAGGACAAACGACGACAGCAGGATGCAGGTGGTGCGCGACATGGCGATCTCCCCGGGCAGTACGCCGATGTTACCTGCCGCCCGGCGACACCGGCAGTCCGCTCACGCCGGCTGTCCCAGCCACGAAAGCATCACGGTGGCGATCCCGAAATAGATCAGGATGCCGACGCCGTCGGCCAGCGAGGTGATCAGCGGCGAACTGGCCGACGCCGGGTCGGCCCGGAACCGGCTCAGCAGGAACGGCAGCGACATGCCCATGACGCTGCCGACCAGCACGATCAGCAGCATCGTGGTCGCGACCACGATCGCGATCTCGGGCCCCCCGCGGAACAGTCCGATCGCGCTCACCGCCAGCGCCATGGTCAGCCCCAGCAGGGTCGACACGATGAACTCGCGCCCCAGCATGCCGGCCCAGTCGCGCATTTCCACGTCGCCGGTCGCGATCGCGCGCACCATCAGCGTGGCCGACTGCGCGCCGGCGTTGCCGCCGCTGGCGATCAGCAGCGGCAGGAAGAACACCAGCGCCAGGTTGGCGGCGATCAGGTCTTCGAAATGCGCGATGCCGGCCCCCGAGAACAGGTTGGCGAACACCAGCAGCACCAGCCAGAACACCCGTTGGCGGTACAGCAGGCCGATGCCGGCATCCTTCATGCTGACCGTGAGGGTGCCGAGCGAACCACCGGCCTTGTGGAAGTCCTCGGTGGCCTCGGCCTCGGCCACGTCCATCGCGTCATCGGCGGTGACGATGCCGACAATCCGCCGCTCGCGATCGATCACCGGCAGGGCGATGAAGTCGTAGCGGGCGATCTTGCTGGCGGCCTCGTACTGGTCGGCATCGACGAACACGGTGACCGGATCGGACGCCATGACCTCCGAGACCGGCATGTCGGGCGCGGCCAGGATCAGGCGTCGCAGCGTGGCCACGCCAACCAGGCGGCGGTCGTGGTCGATCACGTAGGCGTTGTAGATCGTCTCCTTGTCCGGCGCGACGCGGCGCAGTTCGGCGATCGCTTCGCCCGCGGTGAGCTCGGGGGTGAGCGTGGCGTACTCGGAGGTCATCAGCGCACCGACGCTGTCGCGCGGGTAGCTGGCCAGGCGACGGATGTCCTCGCGCTCGGCCTGCGCCAGCGCCGGCAGCAGGCGCTCGCGCCGGTCCGGAGGCAGGGTGTTGAACAGGTCCACGCGCTCGTCGGCGGACATCAGGTCGAACAGCTCCAGCACCGCGGGCCGCGACATGCCGGCGGCCAGCGCGGTCTGCAGCTTCAGCGGCAGGTAGCCGAATACCAGCGCGCGCTCGTCGGCGGCGATCAACGCCAGCATCGCGGCCTGCTGGCGCGGGCCCAGCCGCGTCAGCGCGTCGGCCAGGTCGGCCGCGAGCTCCCCGTCGAGCGCGTCCTGCAGGCCGGCCGGGTCGGTGTCGAGTGCCACGGCGATCGCCGCCGCTACCTTGTCGGCATCGAAGTCGCCTTGCGCATCGACCAGGTGCAGGGCGCGTCGACCGCGCGTTGCGTGCTCAATCATGGCGTGTCTCCAGCCGGGCGTGGGGCCCCCACGCTCCGCCACGGACGCGCGCGGTCCAAGGGGGTCGGGAACGTGGAGGATCGATCGTGTCGGTCCGTGCCGTGGGCGTGGACGTGGTCGCGGACACCGGACCTTGCGCCCGCGGCAGTGTAGGCAGCCGCCCGGAAACCGGTCAATCGCCGGGCAAAGGGGCCACCTGCGCGGGTCGCCCGCGACTGTCGAGCGCGATCATCACGAAGCGGCCGCGGGTGCAGGTTTCGCGCTCGCCGCTGAGCAGGTCCTCGGCGATCAGCTCCACCTCGACCTGCATCGAGGTGCGGCCGACCGCGACCACCCGGGCCACGGTCTCGACCAGCTGGCCCTGGCGGATCGGCAGCGTGAAGTCGACCTGCTCCGACCGCGCCGTCACCACGGTCAGGCGTGCGTAGCGCGAGGCGGCGATGAATGCCGCCTTGTCCATCCACGCCAGCGCCTGGCCGCCGAACAGGGTGCCGAGGTGGTTGGTGTGGTCGGGGAAGACCATCTCCAGCAGGCGGGCTTCGGTCGGCGCAGCGGAGGCCGGGGGCGTCATGCCGGAGCCCGCGCGAAGTGGCGTTCGACGGCCTGCGCGATCTGCGCCGGGGCCTGGAAGCCGGGCAGGCGTGCCGCCTCGGCACCGTCGGCGAACAGGGCCAGCGTCGGCGTCTGGCGCAGGCCGAGGCCGCGGAAGAAGTCCTCGCCCACGGTCTCCAGCTTCACCTTCAGCAGCACCGTGCCTTCGGCATCGGACGTGGCGGCGAACGTCCGCAGCGCCATGTCCAGCATGCGGCAGCCGGGACAGTCGTCCTTGTAGTAGTCGACCAGCAGCCGCGGATGTGCGGCGATGGCGGCGTGGTGGTCCTCAGGCGAGGCGGCGTGCAGGGTCTGCATGGGGGATGGTCTTCTCGGGAAAGGGTTCGTCGGGTGCCGGCCCGCGGCCGGCGATGTCGTTGCCGACGCGGCCGATGGCCCCGCCGCCGGCACTGCCGGCGATGGCCAGGACGTCGTCGGTCCAGCGCTGGATCTTCAGCGCGTCGCGCTCGCCGTGCGGCATCTGCTCGATCTCCAGGCGCGGGTAGCCGCTGTCGAAGAAGGCCGCCATGCGCCGCAGCGCGCCGCAGTAGTACTCCTCGCCCCACTGCGTCTCGCCGGTGCCGAACACGGCCAGCTGCTCCGGCTTGCCGACCGCGGCCACGAGCTCGGCGATGAAGCGCTTCATCTCCGGCGGCGTGCGCCCGGCGTTGTCGGTCCAGGCGCCGAGCAGGTAGAGGTCGTGGTGCGGGTCGTCGCCGGCGGTAGCGAGGCCTTCGATGTCGGTCTCGATCCAGCTCACCGCGTGGCCCAGTGCCTCGCAGCGCGTGCGCACCGTGCGCGCGAGATCGCGCGTGTTGCCGCTCAGCGATGCGTAGGCGACCAGGATGCGCATGGCGCTAGAGGTCGTCGAAGCCGTTGTCGACGTTGGTCTTCTTGTAGCTGGCGTTGCGCATCTCGAAGAAGTCGGTCTTGGTCTCGGTGAAGTTGTCGGCGTAGGCCTTGATCCAGGGCATCACGTTCTCGGTGGCGTCGGAGTACAGCTTCTCGATGCCCAGCATCCCGGCCATCTTGTTGGCGCGGTACTTCACGTAGCGGACCATCTCATCGACGTCGATGCCGTCGATGCCGTCCAGCACCTCGCCGGTCCACTGCACTTCCAGCTCGATGGCGTGCTCGAAGGCGCCGTGCACATAGGCGGTCAGCTCGTCGGTCTGCAGCTCCGGGTTCTCGCCGACGATGGCGCGGATCAGCTCGCTGATGAACTTGGTGTGCGCCAGCTCGTCGCGGTTGATGAAGCTGATGATCTTGCCGGTGCCGGTCATCCGGTTCTGGCGCACCAGGTTGTAGAAATAGGCGAAGCCGGAATAGAAGTTGATGCCCTCGAGGATCGAGGACTGGATCAGCGAACGCAGCAGGGTCTCGGCGGTCTTCTCGCGCATGAAGTCGTCGTAGGACCCCATGATCGGCGCATTGCGCTTCTGGATCGTCGGATGCGTGCGCGCGATCTCGAACACGCGGTTCTGGTTGGCCAGGCCGGTGATCGAGGCCAGCACGTAGCTGTAGCTCTCGTTGTGGATCACCTCCTGCTGGCCGATGATCGCGGCGTTGGCGTGCGCCGCCGGATCGGTGATGTACTCGGCGACGTTGTAGATGAAGCGCGTCTGCGGCGAATCGAGCGTGGCCAGCAGCCCGATGATCGAATCGTAGGCATTCTTCTCGCGCGCCGAGAGCTCGCCGTACTGCCTGGCGTCGGCCTTCATGTCGACCTCGTCCGGGATCCAGAAGTTGGTCGAGAGCTCCTTGTAGGCGCGATAGAACGACGGATACGGAATGTCGTTCCAGTTGAGGATGCCCGAAGTGCGGCCGTTGATGATCCCGGTCGAACGGTTCGGATGGCGCGGCTCGAGGATCCGGATGCGATCGAGCGGCGTGGCGGTAAGCGGCGTGGTGGCGGACATGTGTGCCTTCTCGTGTTTCGGTTGCGCGCAGCAGCGCAAACGCTCTGGAGGAAAGCCCCCCTGAGTCAGGGGGGCGCGCCGAAGGCGCGGGGGTCTGGGTGCTGGTAATGCAGGGTCCACGGTTCGCAACGCGAACCGTGGAAGCAAAAGCGCGAATGCGCTTTAGCTACTGCACCACTCGCATTCGGCGATATCGATGTCGTTGGAACGCACGTAATAGGTCGTCTTCATGCCTTCGCGCCAGGCGGTCATGTGCAGCTCCAGCAGGGTGCCGGCGCGGATGGTGCTGGGCACGTAGAAGTTGAAGCTGATCGACTGGTCGACGTGGCGCTGGCGGCGGGCGTTCTGGCGCACGCTTGCGAACTGGTCGACCCGGTAGGCGCCCTTCTCGTAGTAGGGCCAGGTCCCGAGCGACAGGCCGGGCGCGGCCACCGGGCGGCGGTAGTCCTTCTTTTCTTCGTAATAGAACGCGGAGTAGACCGGGTCGATCGACGCGGTGCTGCCGGCGATCTGCGCGGTGGACATGTTCGGCGCAACGGCCATCAGCCAGCCGTTGCGGACGCCGTTGACCGCCACCTGCGCGGCCAGCTCCAGCCACTGCGGGCTGTCGTAGTCGCGGTCGCGGAAGTAGGCGCCGCTGTGCCAGTCGCTGCCCTGGAACACGGGGTAGGCGCCCTTCTCCTTCGCCAGCGCCATGCTCGCCTGCACGGTCAGGAAGTTGATGCGCTCGTACAGCGTGTCGCTGTAGTCCTCGGCGTCGACCGAATTCCAGTCGATGCCCTTCTGCGCCAGCAGGTGGTGCCAGCCGAAGGTGCCCAGGCCGATCGCGCGGTACTTGCGGTTGGTGATCGTGGCCTGCGGCACCGGCAGCAGGTTCAGGTCGATGACGTTGTCGAGCATGCGCACCTGGATCGGGATCAGGCGCTCCAGCACGTCGGTGATCAGGTCGCCCTGGCCGCCCTGGGGCACGATCGCGCGGCCCAGGTTCACGGACGAAAGGTTGCAGACCACGAAGTCTCCGGCCTGCTTCGTGGTCACGATCTGGTTGCCGCTGATGATCTCCTGCATCAGCCGCGTCGGGCTCATGTTCTGCAGGATCTCGGTGCAGAGGTTGGACGAGTACACCATGCCGGCGTGCTTGTTCGGATTCTTCCGGTTGACCTCGTCGCGGTAGAACATGAACGGGTTGCCGGTCTCCAGCTGGCTGACCATCAGCCGCTTGAGGATGTCGATGGCCTTGATCGTCTTGCGGGAGATGCGCTCGTCGGCCACCACTTCTTCGTACTTCTCCCGGAACGAGCCTTCGCCCTTCTTCTCGTCGAAGAAGTCCTGCAGGTACCAGCCCTTGATCCGCTGCACCTCGTGCGGGTCGAACAGGTACCAGTCGCCGCGGCGCTCGACCGCCTCCATGAAGATGTCGGGGATGCAGACCGAGGTGAACACGTCGTGTGCGCGCAGGCGCTGGTCGCCGTTGTTGAGGCGCAGGTCGAGGAAGGCCTCGATGTCGCGGTGCCAGACGTCCAGGTACACGGCGACCGCACCCTTGCGCTGGCCGAGCTGGTCGACCGAGACCGCGGTGTTGTTGAGCTGCTTGATCCACGGCACCACGCCGCCGGAGGAGTTGGGCACGCCGCGGATCGACGCGCCCGACGCGCGCACGTAGCCCATGTAGGCGCCCACGCCGCCGCCGCCCTTGGACACGCGGGCGACGTCGGTATTGGAGTCGTAGATGCCCTGCAGCGAATCGTCGACGGTGTCGATGAAGCACGACGACAGCTGGCCGCCGGTCTTGCCGGCGTTCTGCAGGGTCGGCGTGGCGACCGTCATGTACAGGTTCGACAGCGCCCAGTAGGCCTCGCCGACCAGCTGCATGCGCCGCTCGCGCCCGCCCTTGCCGGAGGTGCCTTCTTCCTGCATCAGGTACAGCGCGATCGTCAGCCAGCGCTCCTGCGGCAGCTCGTAGACCTCGCGAGAGGTGTCGGTGGCGAGATACCGCGTGGCCAGCAGGTACAGGCCGTTGTAGTTGAACAGCAGGTCGCGCGCCGGATCGATCATCTTCCCGGCTTCGACCAGCTCCTCCTTGGAATAGGCGCGCAGGATGTCGTTGGAGTACACGTTGCGGTCGGCCAGGCTTTCCTGCAGGCCGACGTAGGAACCGTACTTCTGCGCCACGTCGTAGAAACGGTTTCGGCTGGCGCGCTTGTACAGCCGGTGCAGGTAGATCCGCGCGGCGAACATCTCCCATTCCGGCGCGGCCACGTCCACGCGCGCCTCGGCCTCGCGGATCAGGTGATCGACCAGGTCGTCGGCGTTGACCGCGTCCTTGCGCTCGACGAAGCCGAACACGCTGCGCTTGTAGTCGGCGGCGTCGAGCTGCGGGAATTCGGCGTGCACGCGGTCGATGGCGCGCTCCAGGCGCGCGCGGTCGTAGGGGATCCGGCGGTTGCCGGCTTCCTTGGTGATCCACGTGGCGGCGGTGGCGTCCGCGGACGCATGGGACGTGGATGACGCAGCGGTCGTGATCGGTGGCGCGGGTGGTGCGGGTGGTGCCGTGATGGTGCTGTCGTAGCTGCTCATGCCTGCTCCCGGATGGCGTGCGCACGGCCGCCTGTCCCGGGGCAGGCGGCGGGCCGGAGCGGTCATCGACAGGGTGGGAGCGCGGCGTCGCAGCGGCCGCGGCCGCGCTCCAGGGCGGAGGGCGGGCGTACGCATGCTTCACCAGCCATCTCCCCCCGGAGATTGCGCAGCCGGCACCGCGCGATGTGCATGCGCGCGGCTGTCGGCAGGTCTTCGGGCTCGTGGATCCGGGAGCCTGGGCTCCGCGCCTCGGCCGCCGCTTCCCGGGACCACCGTCCCAGTGCGTGTGCGACCTCGTTTCCACCTACCGCTGCGGGGCAGCGCCGGGATTGGCGGGCGCATCGATGGTCTCGACCGCTGCCGTACCGGCTTCCCTTTTCATCCCGTGCCCTGTGGCGCGGGAACCGACGGGACACAACATATCGGGGCACGGCGAATCCGTCAACGCCATATATGGGGGTGGCCGTGGCCGCTTCTACAGGTGGTGCCGGGCGAGGTAGTCCGTGGACTGCATCTCGATCAGCCGCGATGCGGTGCGCTCGAAGGCGCCGGCCAGGCGCCCGCCGGCATACAGCGCGTGCGGCGCGGCGTCGGCGGTGCAGACCAGCTTGACGTTGCGGTCGTAGGCCTCGTCGATGAAGGTGACGAAGCGGCGCGCGGCGTCGTCGCGCAGGGCGTCCATCACCGGCACGCCGCCGAGCAGCACGGTGTGGAACTCGCTGGCGATCTCGATGTAGTCCGACGCCGCGCGCGGACCTTCGCACAGCGCTTCGAAATCAAACCAGGCCATGCCCGGGCAGCGCGCGCGGGTGGCGATGCGCCGGCCCTCGAGTTCGATGCTGCCGTCGCGGTGCGCATCGTCGCCGCCGAGCGCATGCCAGCGCGACGCGAGCCAGCCGTCGGCCTCCGCGTCCAGCGGCGCGCGGTACACCGGCGAACGGGTCAGTTCGCGCAGCCGGTAGTCGGTGTCGCTGATGATCTCCAGCACCTGGCAATGCTGTTCCAGCAGCGCGATCGCCGGCAGGAAGCGTGCGCGCTGCAGGCCTTCGGCATACAGGCCCGACGGCGCGATGTTCGATGTCGTCACCAGCACGATGCCCTCGGCGAACATCCGCTCGAGCACCCGCGCCAGCAGCATGGCATCGCCGATGTCGCTGACGAAGAATTCGTCGAGCACCAGCACCCGCAGCGAACGCCGCCATTCGGCCACGATCGTGGCCAGCGGGTCGCGTTCGCCGGCGTGCTCGCGCAGGCGCGCGTGGACCACGCGCATGAAGCGGTGGAAGTGGGTGCGGCGCTTGCCGTTGCCGTCGCCGCGGCCGGCGTCGAGCTTGGCCACCGGCAGCGGCAGGCCGGCGTAGAACAGGTCGACCATGAAGGTCTTGCCGCGGCCGACGCCGCCCCAGAGGTACAGGCCCTGCGGCGCGGGCGCGCCGCTGCCGAAGGTGCGCGACAGCCAGCCGCGGCGCGGCGTGGCCAGCAGTTCGCCGTGCACGCGGTCGAGCGCGGCCAGCGGCGCGTGCTGCGCGGGATCGTCGTCCCAATCGCCGCGCGCCACGCCTTCGCGATAGGCCTGCGACGGGCGCGGTGCCGCTGGCGCTTCAGCCATGGGCGGCCGGCAGGTGGCGCCGGGCACCGCTCTTGATCGCGCCGCGCAGGTCGATGAGCTTGCGGTGGAAGAAGTGGCTGGTGTCGGGCATGCGCACCAGCTCCGGCGCGGCCTTGAGCCCGTCGAGCCAGTTGTAGACCGCCTGCGGGTCGACGATCTCGTCGGACTCGCCCTGCACCACCAGCCAGGGCATCGTCGGCGTGGTGATTGCATCGAAATCCCAGCGCCCGGCCGGGGGCGCGATCGAGATCAGCATCGACGGCTGCAGCTCCGCCGCCATCGCCAGGCTGACGTAGGCACCGAAGCTGAAGCCGGCCAGCCAGAGCTGGTCGTCGGGGCGCGTGGTGCGCACCCATTCGGCCACCGCGCGCAGGTCGCCGCGCTCGCCGTCGCCGCCATCGAACTCACCTTCCGAGCTGCCCGTGCCGCGGAAGTTGAAGCGCACCGTGGCCAGGCCCAGCTCGCGCAGCGCGCGCGCGGCCATGGTCACGACCTTGTTGTGCATGGTCCCGCCCTCGGTGGGCAGCGGGTGGCAGACGATCGCGATGGCCGGCTGCCGGGCGACATCGTCCTCGGGCAGGTCCACGGCAACTTCGAGCGCGCCGGCGGGCCCAGGCAGGACGAGGCTGCCGGAGGCGTCCGGAAAAAGCGGGGGGCTGGTCATGCGCCCATGATAATCGCCACGGCATGTGGGGGCGGTTACGCCCTGGGGCCGTCGGTGTCGGGGAGCGCGCGGGGCGCGTCGCCGCGTCCGAAGCTAGCGGGTGCGCAGGCGCAGACCGACCAGCGACGGATCGTGGTCCGAGGCCCGCCAGGGCCCGGTCGGGAACTCGTCGTCGTTGGCTGCAGGATCGACGACGTTGGCCGCCTCGTCTGCATTGCTGTGCCAGATGGCCGCATCCTGCAGCCGCCCGCCCAGCGCCGGACTCAACAGCACGTGATCCAGGCGTCCGGCCTGCGCATCGTAGACATAGGTGTAGGGCCGGCCGCCGTCGGCATCGGCCAGGGCGTCGTGCCAGCCGGAATCGATGAAGCCGCGGACCGGGTCCTCCATCGCGTAGGCGTTGAGGTCGCCCAGCACCGCGACCAGGTCGCTGCCGCTTGCGGTCGGGTCGCCGGCCAGCCAGTCGCGCAGCGCCTCGCCCGATGCCCGGCGGGTGGCGTTGAAGCAGGCCTGGCCGTCGCCCTGGTCGAGGTCGGCGCCGGCGGCGTCGCGGCAGCCCTTGGACTTGAAGTGGTTGGCCACCACCACGAAGGCCGGGCCGTTGCCGGCGCGGAAGGCCTGGGCCAGCGGTGCGCGGCTGAGCGGGCCGAAGGTGCCGGCTTCGAGCGTGGCCGGGCGACCCAGCGGCGCGACGCGGTCGGCGCGGTAGACGATGCCGACCCGGATCGGGTTGTCGCCGGGTCCGTTGCCGGCATCGACGAAGCGCCAGCGCAGGCCCTGGGGATCCAGCGCGGCGACCAGCTGGGCGAGGCTGGAGTCGGCGTCGTAGCCGTCGTTCTCCAGCTCCAGCAGCGCGACCACGTCGGCATCGAGCGAGGACAGCGTGGCGACCAGGCGCGCGAGCTGGGCCTGGTATCCGGCCGGGCTGCGCGCGCCGCGTTCGGTCGGGAAGCCGCCGCCGCGGCCATCGCCGTTGAACAGGTTCTGCAGGTTGAGGCTGGCCAGGCGGACTTCGCCGGCCACCGTCGGTGCCGCCGGGCGTGCCGCGGGCTGCAGCACTTCGACGTCGCGCAGGTGCAGGCGCGGGCCGTCCGCGTCGAGCCTGAGTTCGCCTTCGGCGCCCTCCAGCACGCCGCCACCGCGCCAGGTGCGCGGATGGCCGGCAGCCTTCTCCGGCAGCACCAGGGTGAGGCTGCGCACGCGGTTGGCGGCGGCCAGGGCAGCGGCCTCGGCGCCGGGCAGGGCGATTTCGGTCGGTGTCCGCAGGCGGTCGCCGAACGCGGCCACCACGCTGTCGTCGCGGCCCAGGCGGTGGTTGCCGGACACCACCAGCGGCACGGTGATGCGCACCCGCTGGCCGTCGTGGACCTGCCAGTCGGCCGGTGGCGTCGCGATCTCGACGACGGCCTGAACATCGGCGGGCGCGTCGCGCATGGCCGTCGAGGCCGCGCATCCGGCCAGCGCAAGCGCCAGCAGCATCGACAGGGCGGGAAGCACGGGCGCTTTGTGGATCATGGCAGCCTCACGGATTGCGGGGAGCGAAAACGAAGACGCCGCCCGGTGGGCGGCGTCGGCGGCCAGCTGGCGGCCAGCTTACTGGAGGTTTTCCAACATCCAGTCGACCGTGGCGATCACCTGCTCGTCGGTCAGCGCGGGGTTGCCGCCCTTCGCGGGCATCATGCCGGTCGACCCGGTGAAGCCCTCGATGGCGTGGCGGTGCAGGGTCTCGGTGCCCTGGGCGATGCGCGCCGTCCAGTCGGCGCGCTCCATCTTCGGCGAGCCGGCGACGCCGGCGGTGTGGCAGCCGGCGCAGAGGTTGCCGTAGATCACCGAGCCGTCGAGCGTGCCGCCGTAGGCGACCTGCGCGGCTGCGGAGGCCACCGCGGCGGCGGCGGCCACGGCCTGCGCGGCGGCACCGGTGTCGCCTGCGTACACGGCGCCAATCGGCGCGATGCGGTGGGCGGTACGCGTGGCGACGCCGGGGTCGACCTCGCCGGGCAGCGACTTGTGCACGAAATAGGACAGGACGATCAGCCCGAAGGTCACCACGGCCAGGAAACCGATGATCAGGGAGAACCGCTTGAGGAAGTCGAGGTCGTAATTGCGCACGGAACACCTTGGCATGCGTGGCCGGCGGCCACAGCTGCGCTGGATTATAGAACACGCGCCGGGACTGCGACATGGCCACCCGCCGCCGCACCGGGCAAGCTGCAACAGTGCGTTTCCAGCGGCTTTTCGCGCAAATGCTAAGATGGTGCCTTCGCCGCGCCCCCGATGTCATTGCCGTCCGACGACGGTTCCGGGGTCGCCCCAAGGCGCAGCTGGTCCAATTCCGCGCTCAATGCATCCGTTCGGACGTCTGCCGTCCGCCCCGGACTGTCGCGTGCTGCGTCCCATCAAGCCCCAGCGGCTTCGACCAGGGAGCTTCCACCTGCCAGTGGCCGACCTCACGTTCTATCAACTGCAAACATCCACCGTCATCCTGCTGATGCTCGCCTTCTATGGCGGCACGTTCCTCCTGTCCACCCGCATCGGGCGCAAGAACGAGAACGTCGACGGCTACATGACCTCCAGCGGCAAGGTCGGCTTCGGCGTCTCCGCCGCCAGCATGACCGCCACCTGGATCTGGGCGGCTTCCTTCTACGCAGCGGCCACCTCCGGCTACAAGTACGGCATCTCCGGCCCCATCCACTACGGGCTGTGGGGCGCGCTGATGATCCTCTTCATCTATCCCTTCGGCCGCCGCTTCCGCGAGGTCGCGCCCGAGGCGCATACGCTGGCCGAAATCATGCACGCCCGCCACGGGCGCTCCAGCCAGCTGATCCTCGCCGGCTCCAACATCGCCGGCAGCGTGATCAGCCTGATGGCCAACTTCACCGCCGCCGGCGCGCTGGTGGCGATGCTGTCGCCGCTGGACTTCGTGCACGGCGTGATGATCGCCGGCATCGGCACCTTGTCGTACACGCTGTGGTCGGGCTTCCGCGCATCGATCATGACCGACGTCATCCAGGTGGCGGCGATGCTCGGCGCCGCGGCGCTGATCATCCCGCTGGTGTTCTTCAGCGCCGGCGGTATCGACGCGGTGGCCCAGGGCTGGGACCGCCTCAGCGCCGAACAGGCGTCGATGTTCTCGAAGACCGCGTTCCTGGAACAGGGCGCACCCTACTTCGTGGCGGTGCTGGCCTACGCGATCGGCAACCAGACCATCGCCCAGCGTCTGTTCGCGGTGCGCGAGGACCTGATCAAGCCGACCTTCATCACCGCCACCATCAGCTATGGCGCGACCGTCATCGGCCTGGGCATGCTGGGCGTGGTGGCACTGATGGTCGGCATCGAACCGAGCGGCGGCGACCACAACAACCTGATCCCGCAGATGGCATCGAGCTACCTGGGGCCGGTGATGATCGGCGTGTTCTTCATCATGGTGATCGGCTCGCTGTCGTCGACCGCGGACTCCGACCTCTCCGCGCTGTCGTCGATCATGATGACCGACATCTACGGCAAGAACCTCGCGCGCGGCCGGGTGAACCCGGCGACGATGCTGTGGGTGGGGCGCATCACCATGATCGTGGCCACCACCGCGGGACTGATCTTCGCCAGCTTCCGGATCGACATCCTGTCGCTGCTGGTGTTCGTGGGCGCACTGTGGGGTTCGATCGTGTTCCCCGTGATCGCGAGCTTCTACTGGAAGAAGGTCAACAACCGCGCCTTCACCACCGCGGTACTGGTCTCGCTGGTGGCGTTCACCGTGGCGCGCTTCGAGCTGCTGCCGATCGTGGGCACGTACGCGGTGGTGCTGGAGCTGTTCGCGACCGTGGGCGCCGGCGTGGTGCTGGGGCTGATGACCTTCGGCTTCTTCGGCAAGCGCGCCGGGCTGACCGTGGGCGCACTGGCGATACTCGCGCTGGCGCCCTTCACCTTCGGCTTCCTGCGCGACTATCCGGTGCTGCTGAGTTCGCTCAACGCCTATGGCGTCAGCACGGTGGTGTGCACACTGCTCAGCGTGCGCAGCGACGAGGACTTCGACTTCGACCTGATCGCCAAACGCGTGCGCAACTTCGACGACCGTGACCAGGCCGGACCGGCCGACGATGCCGGCGCGCCGCCGGTGCTTGCCCGGGAGGCGACGCGATGAGGGACGTATTGATGGTGGCCTACGTGCTGGTCTGGCCGGCGATCGTGCTGGTGATGATGTTCATCATGGGCCGCGGCGTGTGGCGCGACGTGCGCCGCGCGCGGCGCAGGGGCGAGGAGGTGGTTTGACCCGTTGACGGGCGGCGCGCGCGGCGTGGGCCCGTCACCCGGCGCGGCCTGCTCGGCACGCCGGGGCTGGACAAGGGGTTTATCGATGCGCCGGGAAAGCCACCGGAAGGATTGGCGCGCCTGGAGGGATTCGAACCCCCGACCAATGGCTTCGGAAGCCACTACTCTATCCGGCTGAGCTACAGGCGCGCAGACCGCCATTTTCCACTATCGCGGGGAATGTTGCGAGCGCCGGGGGCCGCGGCGGGTGCCCGCAGGGGCGTCCGGGGCGAGGGATCACAGCCGGGCCCAGCGGTACCATGGACGCCATGCCCTACGAACGTTTCGAAGCGCAGCCCCCTGCCGCGCCCGCCTGGCGCGAGCACCTGGGCCTGTACTGGAAGCTGATGCGCGCCGACCGGCCGATCGGCTGGCTGCTGCTGCTCTGGCCCACCTGGTGGGGCCTGTGGATCGCCGCGGAGGGCGTGCCGCCGCTGTGGATCCTGTTTGTCTTCAGTGCCGGCGTGTGGCTCACGCGCGCGGCCGGCTGCGTGATCAACGACTACGCCGACCGCTGGCTGGACCCGCACGTCAAGCGCACCCGCGAGCGCCCGCTGGCCACTGGCGCGGTGTCCGGGCGTGAGGCGCTGCTGCTGTTCGCGGTGCTGATGCTGGCGGCCTTCGCCCTGGTGCTCACGCTCAACCGGCTCACCATCCTGATGAGCTTCGTCGGCGTGTTCCTGGCCGCCACCTATCCCTATCTCAAGCGCTACACGCACCTGCCTCAGGTCTACCTGGGCATGTCCTTCGGCTGGGGCATCCCGATGGCGTTCGCCGCGGTGCAGGGCGAGGTGCCGCCGGTCGCCTGGGTGCTGTACGCGGCCAACATCCTGTGGTCGACGGCCTACGACACCTGGTACGCGATGGTCGACCGCGATGACGATCTGCGGGTGGGTTCGAAGTCCACGGCGGTGCTGTTCGGCGACATGGACCTGGTGGCGCAGGGCGTGCTGTATGCGCTGACCTTCCTCGGGCTGGTGCTGGCCGGGCGGCAGGCGGGACTGGGGACCTGGTACTGGGCCTCGCTGTGCGTGGCGCTGGCGCTGGTGGCCTGGCAGTTCTGGATCTGCCGCCACCGCGAGCGGGAGCCCTGCTTCCGCGCGTTCCTGCACAACCACTGGGTGGGGCTGGTGGTGTTCGCGGGCATCGCCGTCGACCTGGCGCTGCGCGGCCCGGGCTGATGTCGCAGGCCGCTCCGACCCCGCCCGATCCCGCGCCGCGTCCGTCGGCGCTGTCGGCGATGCGCTATCCGATCTTCCGCAGGGTCTGGTTCGCGAGCGCGTCCTCGAACTTCGGCGGCATGATCCAGTCGGTCGGCGCGGCCTGGCTGATGACGTCGATCGCGCAGTCGGCCGACATGGTTGCGCTGGTGCAGGCCTCGGTGGCGCTTCCGGTCATGCTGTTCTCGCTGGTGGCCGGCGCCATGGCGGACAACTTCGACCGCCGCAGGATGATGCTCGGGGCGCAGCTGTTCATGCTGCTGGTGTCGGTCGTGCTGGCGCTGTGCGCCTGGGCGGGCCTGATCACGCCGTGGCTGCTGTTGCTCTTCACCTTCCTGATCGGCTGCGGCGCGGCGTTCAACGCGCCGGCGTGGCAGGCGTCCGTTGGCGACATGGTGCCGCGTGCGGAGCTGCCGGGCGCCGTCGCCATCAACAGCATGGGCTTCAACATCGCGCGCAGCGTCGGGCCGGCGATCGGTGGCGCCATCGTCGCCGCCGCGGGCGCCGCCGCGGCGTTTGCGATCAATGCCGTCAGCTACATCGCCTTGATCGTGGTGCTGGCGCGCTGGCGCCCGGCGCCGGGTCCGCGGCTGCTGCCGCGGGAAGCGCTCGGTGGCGCGATCGCCGCAGGCGTGCGCTACGTGGCGATGTCGCCCGCCATCCGCACCATCCTGGGGCGCGCCGCCGTGTTCGGCGTCGGCGCGAGCGCGCCCATGGCGCTCATGCCGCTGGTCGCCAGGGACCTGATCGCGGGCGGGCCGCTGACCTATGGCCTGCTGCTCGGTGCCTTCGGCCTGGGCGCGATCGCCGGCGCGATGGGCAGTACGCGCCTGCGGGACCTGCTGTCGACCGAGGGCCTGGTCCGCTGCGCCTGCATCGCTTTCGCCGTGGCCGCGGCGGTCGTCGCCATGAGCACGCTGCTGTTGCTGACGATGGCGGGGCTTCTGCTTGGTGGTGCCGCGTGGGTGCTGGCGCTGTCGACCTTCAACGTGACGGTGCAGCTGTCCACGCCGCGCTGGGTCGTGGCGCGCGCGCTGTCGCTGTACCAGATGGCGGCGTTCGGTGGCATGGCGCTCGGCAGCTGGCTGTGGGGCTTCGTCGCCGAGCACGATGGCGTGCGCACGGCGCTGCTTGCGGCGGCGCTGGTCATGGTCGTCTGCGCGGTGCTTGGACGCTGGATGCCGCTGGCGAAACTGACCGAGCTCAACCTCGATCCGCTGAGCCGCTGGCAGGAGCCCGCCACCGCGGTCCCGGTGCAGGCGCGGACCGGGCCGGTGGTGATCACGGTCGAGTACATCATCCGCGAAGAGGACGTGCTGGAGTTCCTCGGCGCGATGGCGGAGCGGCGACGCATCCGGCGCCGCGACGGCGCGCGCAACTGGCGGGTGCTGCGCGATCTCGCCGACCCCCAGGTCTGGATCGAACGCTACGAGACGCCGACGTGGCTGGAGTACATCCGGCACAACAGCCGCCTCACCCACGACGACGCGACCATTCCGGAGCATCTGCGCGCGCTGCACCGCGGGCCCGGCGGGCCCCGGGTCCAGCGGATGATCGAACGCCAGACCAGTGCACTGCACACCGTGCCCGCATCCGGGCCGCAGGCCCTGACCGAGCCGGTGACCGAGTCCACCCGGGGGTCGTAGGAAGCTTAGGGCGCGCGGGCGCAGATCCAGGCGTCGACGCGGTCGGCGCCGGCGTCGAACAGGGCGTCGGCGGCGGCATGCAGGGTGGCGCCGGTGGTCATGACGTCGTCGACGAGGGCAACGTGGGGCGGGGGCGCGGCGCGTGCCGGCACTTCGAAGGCATCGCGAAGGTTGCCGGCGCGGGCGTCGGCGTCCAGGCGCGACTGTGGTGCGGTGCGGCGGGTGCGCAACAGCAGCTCGGGACGCACGGGAAGCGCCAGCATCCGGCCCAGCGGGCGGGCGAGCTCGAGCGCCTGGTTGTAGCCGCGCTGGCGCAGGCGGCTGCGATGCAGGGGGATCGGCACCAGGGCGTCGGGGCGGAGGTGGCCGCAGAACGCGGCGGCCATGGCTTGGGCCAGCAGGCGGCCGCCGGCGAGGTCGCGATGGAACTTGAAGCGCGGCAGCAGGCGATCCAGCGGAAAGCCGTAGAGAAAAGCCGCGTGGACTTCGCTCAGCGGCGGCGTGGCGTGGCGGCAGGCGCTGCAAAGCTCCGGAAGACCGGCACCGCCTCCTGCAGGAGCCGCTACAGCGGCGACCCTCGTGCTGGCCGCGCGCGCACCAGCAGGCAATGCGGTCGCAGCCGTGGCTGCTCCTACGGCGTCGGCGCGTCGGGTGGGGGCGGGGAGCAGCGGCATGGCGCAGCTCAGGCAGGCGGGCGGCATCCACGGCAGGCCGGCCTCGCAGCGGGCGCAGAGATCGAAACGGCCCGCCGCCGGTTCACGGCAGACCAGGCAGCGCGGTGCCCACAGCCTGCGGCCCAGCCGTGCCATCCAGCCGTCAACCGGAACGGCCTGCGCAAGGTTGACAGGTGCAGGCATGGTTTCCAGACTGCCCGGTCAGCCCCGCAAGCGCCTTCAGGATCACGCCATGCCCGCCGTCAGTGAATTCCGCGCCGGTGACGCCGTCACGCCGCGCCACGACTGGACCCGCACCGAAGTGGAGGCGCTGCTCGACCTGCCGCTCCCCGAACTGCTGTTCCGCGCCGCCAGCGTCCATCGGCAGAGCTTCGACCCGGCCGAGGTCCAGATCAGCACCCTGCTGTCGGTGAAGACCGGCGGCTGCCCCGAGGACTGCGCCTATTGCCCGCAGGCCCAGCGCTACGACACCGGCGTCGACGCGCAGAAGCTGATGGAAACCGAAGCGGTGCTGGAGAAGGCGCGCCAGGCCAAGGCCGCCGGCGCCTCGCGCTTCTGCATGGGCGCCGCCTGGCGCTCGCCCAAGGACCGCGACATCCCGAAGGTCGCCGCGATGATCGCCGGGGTGAAGTCGCTGGGCCTGGAGACCTGCGCCACGCTGGGCATGCTCTCGGGCGACCAGGCCCAGGCGCTCAAGGACGCCGGCCTCGACTACTACAACCACAACATCGACACCGATCCCGAGCACTACGGCAGCATCATCCGCACCCGCGAGCTGCAGGACCGCTTCGACACGCTCGGGCACGTGCGCGACGCCGGCCTGAAGACCTGCTGCGGCGGCATCGTCGGCATGGGCGAAACCCGTCGCCAGCGCGCCGGCTTCCTGCAGACGCTGGCGACGATGCCGGCGCACCCGGACTCGGTGCCGATCAACCGCCTGGTGCAGGTGGAGGGCACGCCGCTGCATGGCACCGCGGAACTCGATCCCTTCGAGTTCGTGCGCACGATCGCGGTGGCCCGCCTGCTGATGCCGAAGTCGATGGTGCGGCTGTCGGCCGGGCGCGAGCAGATGTCCGACGAGCTGCAGGCGCTGTGCTTCAGCGCTGGCGCCAACTCGATCTTCCACGGCGAGAAGCTGCTGACCACCGGCAACCCCGACGTCGCCCACGACCAGGCGCTGTTCGATCGGCTGGGCCTGCGCGTGATGGAGGTCACGGTCGATGCCGAAGGGCACGATCACGGCGGCACCGTGCACGCCGACATCGTCGGCCAGCCACGCAGCTGCGTCGCGTAGGATCCGGGTCATGGCGACCAAGCGCCCCGACCTCCGCCGCCGTGCACAGGCCCAACGCGCCGAAGCGATGGCGCACGACCTCGTGCGCAGCCGTCGCACGGTCGGCCGTCGCGACGGCGTGCGCATGGAGCTCGATGGCCGCTGGCTGATCAACTTCTGCGGCAACGACTACCTCGGCCTGTCGCAGCAGTTCCAGGTGGTCGATGCGATGCAGAACGCCGCCGCCCGCGACGGCGTCGGCGGCATCGGCTCGCACCTGGTCTGCGGCCACCACGTCGCCCACGAGGCGCTGGAGCGCGAGGTCGCGGACTGGCTGGAGGTGCCGCGCGCGCTGGCCTTCGGCAGCGGCTACATGGCCAACCTGGCGGTGCAGCAGGCGCTGCTCGGCGACGGCGACACCAGCGTCCAGGACCGGCTCAACCACGCCAGCCTGATCGACGGCGCGCGCCTGGCCGGCTGTCGCCTGCGCCGCTATCCGCACGCCGATGCCGAGGGTGCGCTGCGCCAGCTGCGCTCGGTGCCCACGGGCGCGGCGATGCTGGCCACCGACGGCGTTTTCAGCATGGACGGCGATGTCGCGCCGCTGCGCCAGCTGGCGCTCGCCGCGCGCATGCAGTCGGCACTGCTTTACGTCGACGACGCCCACGGCATCGGCGTGCTCGGTCCCGGCGGTCGCGGCAGCGTGGCCGAGGCGCGCCTGGGCGTGGACGATGTGCCGCTGCAGCTGATCACCCTGGGCAAGGCGCTGGGCAGCTACGGCGCGCTGGTGGCCGGCGATGTCGATCTCATCGACCATCTCGCCGGCACGGCGCGGCCCTACCTCTACACCACCGCGCTGCCGGCGCCGCAGGCCGCGGCCGCGCTGGCGTCGGTGAAGCTCGCGCGCCGCGAACACTGGCGGCGCGAGAAGCTGGACGCGCTGGTGCAGCGCTTCCGCGAGGGCATGCAGGCGCGGGGCTTCGAGCTGCCGGACTCGCAGACCCCGATCCAGCCCGTGCCCTGCGGCGACAACGCACGCGCGCTGGACATGGCCGCGCGCCTGGACGCCGAAGGCTTCCGCGTTGCCGCGATCCGGCCGCCGACCGTGCCCGAGGGCCGCGCACGCCTGCGCGTGACCCTGTGCGCGGCGCACGACGAAGACCAGGTGGATGCGCTGGTCGCCGCGCTCGCCCGCGCGCGCGACCGCGTCGACGCCGCCCGCGCGGCCTGAGCGCCGCGCGACGTCCGCAGCCACAGCCACCATGTCCAGGGACGTCCTCACTCCGGGCCGCGCGCTGGCCGCCGTCGGCATCGCCCTGTGCGCGGCGCTGTTCTTCACCTTCACCTACGTGCTCAACCGCGTTGCCGCGGACCAGGCCACGCACTGGGCCTGGATCGCCTCGCTGCGCTACCTGTTCACCCTGCCGCTGATGCTGGTGCTGATGCCCTTCCAGGGCGGCATGAAGCCGGTGCTGCGCGCGATCGCCGCGCACCCCTGGCCCTGGCTGCGCAGCTCGCTGATCGGCTTCGGGCTGTTCTACTGCATGCTCAGCTTCGCCGCCGCGAGTGGCCCGTCCTGGCTGGTGGCCGGGACGTTCCAGTTCACGGTGATCGCGGGGATCCTCTGCGCGCCGTTCCTGTACAGCGACGCGCGCCGCCGGATCCCGCGCGCGGGGCTGGCGGTGGCGGCGCTGATCTTCGCCGGCGTGCTGCTGATGCAGTTCGGCCACGCCAGCGGCGCGCTCGACGCCGCGGGATGGATCGCGCTGGTGTGCCTGCTGGTCGCGGCGTTCGCCTTCCCGCTCGGCAACCGCATGCTGCTGCTGCACCTCGAAGGCACGGGCGAAGCGCTCAACGCCACCCAGCGCGTGTTCGGCATGACCTTGGCGAGCCAGCCGCTGTGGATCCTGCTGGCGGTGTATGCCGGTGCCATGCACGGCCTGCCCACCGCCTCGCAGCTGCTGCTGGGCGCGGCCGTTGCGCTGTTCGCAGGCGTGATCGCGATGGTGCTGTTCTTCCAGGCCACGGGCATGGTGCGCAACCATCCGCTGGCGCTGGGCGCGGCCGAGGCGATGCAGGGCTCCGAAGTCGTGTTCGCGATGCTGCTCGGCGTGCTCCTGCTCGGCGAGGACTGGCCACGCGGCATGGCGCTGGGCGGCGCCGCGCTGGTGGTGCTGGGCATCGTCGCCTTCGCCTGGGTGGTGGCGCGTCCGGCCGCGGGCAGCGAGCGCGCGACGCGGGTGTTGCGGACCGACAAGGGCGCCTGAGCGCCGTTGTCCCCGGGAACGCCGCTGTTCCGTCGAGCGCCGCTATGGCTGCTGCGGAGCCCGCGCGTCGTCGCTGCAGATCGGCCCCAGCTTCGCCGCTTCCAGCGCCGGCGCCGCGAAGTCGATCGAGGCCAGCAGGCCGTCGTCGGCGACGTTGTACCAGGCCACTCCGTTGGGAAACATCGCCACGGTGATGCCGCCGAAGCCGGACATGAAAGGCACCCACGTCGGCCCTGCGCAGCCGAGCTCCGGCTGCAGGTCGCGCGCCCAGAAGCCGTGCTGGTAGCGGTAGCGCTCGAGCGTCGCCGCCTGCAGGCCGCGACGCTGCGGATCGCGCTGCATCGCGGCGGCGAACATCGTGGGGTCCAGCAGCTGCCGGCCATCGATGCGGCCCCGGCCTGTGCCGAGGAAGCGCGCCAGTTTGGCGATGTCATCACCGAGCAGGGTCAGGCCGAAGCCGAACAGCGGCTGGCGCGCGGCGTCGTGGCTGCGTCGCGTGACGCGCGCGGTGGGGCTCAGGCCGATGGGCCCGAGCACGCCGGCCCAGACCACGTCGTCGAAGATGTCCTCGCCTTCGCGGCCCGGCAGGCGCCGCAGCGCCTCCTGCAGCACCGTGCCGAGCAGGTAGGTGTCCGAGGTGTGGTAGACCCAGCGCGTGCCGGGCGCGTCGCGCCGCGGGTAGGCCTCGCAGGCGAACGCCAGGCGCTGGGCATGTGTGTCGGGCGCGAGGAAGTCGCGCACGCGCACGTCGTCTTCGTCGGCCATGTAGGCGGGCGAATCGTGCTGTCCGGTGGCCATGTCGAGCAGGTGGCGGAAGCGCACGCGGTCCCACCTCGCGGTCATGCAGCCACTGGCGCGCGCGAAATCGCTCACCGGCAGATCGGCGACGCCGGGATGCAGCCGCTCCATCCGCATCAGCGCGATGCCGGCGACCGCCGACTTCGCGAGCGAGTACGAGGGGAGGTCCATTGCGTCGCAATACGGGTATGCGCCGTGGCGGGTGTCGCAGCCGGAGCGGTAGTGGACGCCTTCGAACACCACGCCGTGCACGCTGCGCCCGCGCGGCGCGCCGATGGCGAAGCGGTCGGGATTTATGCCGGGGTGGTCGACGGCGAGTGCCGACATCGGCCACACCGGCAGGCGCGCGGCGACTTCGCGCGCGTGGGCGGCGACGAGTGCATCGCTACCTGCAACCGGCCCCGGCACGTAAGCGGCCTCCAGCAGGCCCCACAGATCGAGCTGCAGGTAATGACAGGTCTCGGACGACACCTGCATCGCCGCCCGCGAGACCTGGCCGTCGGACTTGAACAGCAGCATCAGCACACCGTTGTGGGTGCAGTTGGCGTTCCTCTGCACCAGGGCGAAGGGGATCGCCGCGCGCGTCCAGCCGGCGTCGCCGGGCTCGTTCCAGGCGCGCCCGGCCTCGACCACAAGCTCCCACCAGGGATGCGTGCCGGGGATCGGCCCGCGCCGTGCGGGGACCAGGACGTCGCCGTCCTGCACGAAGGCGATGTCGATGTCCTGCGGCAGCGTGCGGGCGGCCGCGACGTCGCCCGGGCCGAGGAAGCCGTCCAGCGCCACGAGGGTGCGTGTGGACGGTTGGCCGGACAGGCGCAGCCGACCTTCGAAGCGGTGCGTCGGTGGCAGCGCATCGGCCGGCGGAGCGTAGGCGGACAGGTCGACGCTGCGGCGGTAGGTGCCCGACAGCAGGGTGTCGCGGTCCAGCGGTGCGCGCGTGCCGGTGCCGGCTGCGCCGATCGCCGCAGCGTCACCCGTGGCCGCGGCCATGAGCATGACCGGTAGCGCCAGCGCGGCAAGCGCGCCGATCACCGCGCGCCACACCGGCATCAGATCCCGCCGATGCACACGTACTTCAGCTCGGTGTAGTCATCGAGGCCGTACTTCGAGCCCTCGCGGCCGATGCCCGATTCCTTGACGCCGCCGAACGGCGCCACCTCGGTCGAGACCAGCCCGGTGTTGACGCCGACGATGCCGCACTCCAGCGCCTCGGCCACGCGGTACGCGCGCGCCAGGTCGCGGGTGTAGAAGTAGCCGGCCAGGCCCACCTCGGTATCGTTGGCGAGCGCGAGCACCTCGTCTTCGCTTGCGAACCGGAACAGCGGCGCCACCGGCCCGAAGGTTTCCTCGCGGGCGAGCAGCATGCCGGGCGTCGCGTCCAGCAGCAGCGTGGGTTCGTAGAAGGTGCCGCCCAGCGCATGTGGCCTGCCGCCCATGGCAGCGCGTGCACCCTTGGCCAGCGCGTCGGCCACGTGCTCTTCCACCTTCTCCAGCGCCTTGGCGTCGATCAGCGGGCCCTGCTCGGTGGCGCCGGCCAGGCCGTCGCCGACGCGCAGCTTCGCGATCGCTGCGCCCAGCTTGTCCGCGAAGGCGTCGTATACCGCGTCCTGCACGAACAGGCGGTTGGCGCAGACGCAGGTCTGCCCGGTGTTGCGGAACTTGCTGGCCATCGCGCCCTCGACCGCGGCGTCGAGGTCGGCGTCGTCGAAGACGATGAAGGGCGCGTTGCCGCCCAGCTCCATCGACACGCGCTTCATGCCCTCGGCGCACTGCGCCATGAGTTTCTTGCCCACGCCGGTGGAGCCGGTGAAGCTGAGCTTGCGCACCTTGGCGTTGCCGGTCATCTCGCCGCCGATCGCCGCGGCGTCGTGGCCGGTGACGATGTTGAGCACGCCCGGCGGCAGGCCCGCGCGCTCGGCCAGCACGCCCAGCGCCAGCGCCGAGTACGGCGTCTGCGTCGCGGGCTTGCAGACCACGGTGCAGCCTGCGGCCAGCGCCGGTGCGATCTTGCGGCCGAGCATCGCCGAGGGAAAATTCCACGGCGTGATCGCGGCGACCACGCCGACCGGCTGGCGCAGGGTCATGATGCGCTTGTCGGCGGCGTGGCCGGGGATGGTGTCGCCGTACATGCGCCGCGCTTCCTCGGCGAACCATTCCAGATAGGCCGCGCAGTACGCGATCTCGCCCTTGGACTCGGCCAGCGGCTTGCCCTGCTCCGCGGTCATCAGGCGCGCCAGGTCGTCCTGGTGCTCGAGCATCAGCCTGTGCATGCGCTTCAGGACGTCGGCGCGTTCCTTCGCCGTCCTGCGCGACCAGGCCGGGAAGGCGGCGTGCGCGGCGTCGATGGCGCGGCGGGTCTCGCCGGCGCCCATGTCCGGGATCGTGCCCAGCACAGCGCCGGTCGCGGGGTTGGTGACTTCGCAGGTGGCGTCGGCATCGGCGTCGATCCATTCGCCACCGACCAGGCCGCGCGTGCGCAGCAGGCCGGGATCGGACAGGGACTGCGCGAAGGAGGAGGTCGTGTAGTTCATGGTCGTACTCATGTGCGTGCTCATGTCCGGGGTTCCAGCCGATCGATGCGCCTTGCGGCGGCCAGCATCGCCACGCCGGACAGCGCCAGCGCCACGATCGCCGCCGCGATCAGCAGGGGAAAATCGTCGTCGTGCAGCAGCAGGCCGGCCGCCATGGGGCCGGAGGCGAGGCCGAGCTTGGACATGAAGCCGCCCAGCGTCGCCAGCCGGCCGGACAGGTCCAGCCGCGACAGCATGCCGAACAGGTACGGCACCACGAACGACCAGGTGACCGCGGTGCCGACGTTGGCGATGAAGAACACCGGCTGGCTGCCGCTCCAGAAGAATCCGGCGGTGCCGGCCAGGGTGAGCAGCATCGCCACCAGCATCGGGCGCAGGCGGCCGAAGCGGGTGCCCATGAAGATCACCAGGCCCGCGCCCGCGGCGCCGACCCACGTCGCCCAGCCCAGGGCCTGGCCGATGAAGCCGCGGCCAAGCTCGTAGTGTTCGCCGAGGCGGATGATGAAGGCCGACAGCGCCATGTTGCCGGCCTGGAACAGGAACAGCGCGAGCAGTGCCAGCACGGCCGTGTTGCGTGCGGTCGTCGACATCCGCTGCGCCACGGCGCCGTCGGTGGCCGGACGCGCGTCGGCGAGATGCGGAATCGCGAAGATCGCCACCAGCGCGCAGGCGGTCAGTGCCGCCAGCGCCAGGAACAGGATCCGCGCGCCGAACTCGGGCACCAGCGTGGGCAGGAACATCACCCCCAGCCCGCCGAGGCCGAACTGCAGCAGCAACAGCATGCCGAACGCCCGATCCGGCGAGTGCGTCCTCGCCATCACCGAATAGACCACGCCGACCGCCATGCCGCCGACCAGCCCGTGCAGCGCGCGCATCGCGGTGAGCGGGCCGGCGGCGTGGATCGCCAGCGAACCCAGGTCGAGCAGCAGCAGCAGCGACAGCAGCGCGAACAGCGTCGGCCGCCAGCGCACGCGCCGCACCAGCAGCACGGCCACGAAGCTGCCGACGCTGGCGCCGTAGATGTTGGCGGCGCCAACGGTGCCGGCCTGCGCGTTGCTGAAGCCGAGGCCGGTGATCAGGCCGTCGACGATCGCCGACATGATGTTGACGTAGAAGAAACCGGCGGTGGCCACCAGCGCCAGCAGCGCGTACAGCCAGAGCCGGTCCGGGGCCTGCGCGGCGGGGGCCTGCACCACGGCGGCGTCGAGGGCGGGTGCGTTCGCGGTGGCGGTCATGCGGCGGGAGCCTTGTGGTCGTCGAGCGAGCGGTCGTCGAACGCGTGTCCTTCGATCGGCACGCCGGCCGCTTCGAAGCGGCGCATCAGCGGTGCGAGTTCGCGTTCGTGGTTGCGCCACAGCCCGACCGAGCTGCGGTAGACCGGCTGCCGCACCTGCGCCGCGCTGGCGGTCAGCGTCGGCTGCGGATTGCGGTCGAAGGCCAGGCAGGCGTCGTCCCAGGCAAGGTCCGCGTGGGCGACCAGGCGGCGGCTCACGCCCTCGTGGTCGGCCACCAGGTCTTCGTAATCCACTTCCAGGAAGCGGTCGGCGGGCAGCACGCGCCGCCAGTGCGCCATCAGCGCGTCGTGGCCGAGCCAGTAGCGCCCGAGGTCGTCGAGGTCGTAGGAAAACGGATAGGCCATGCGGAACAGCGTCTTGTACATGGCGTAGCAGGCGTCCATCGGGTTGCGCCGCAGGTGGATGATGCGCGCCTGCGGCAAGGCCGCGGCGATCAGCCCGAGGTAGAGGACGTTGCCCGGCGTCTTGTCGATCACGCGCGCGTGGCCGCCGGCCGGCAGCGTGCCGCAGTACGCGCGGCCCAGCGCGGCGAAATCCATCCCTGCCGTGCGCCGCACCAGGTCGGCCTTGCCGCTGGCCGGCCCTGCCAGGCGCACGACCGCCTGCGCCAGGTCGGCGCTTTCACCGCGACTGGTGACCGCGTGGTGCGAGCCGAGGGTGCGGTCGACCAGGGTGGTGCCGCTGCGCGGCAGGCCGACCACGAACAGCGGCCGGGCGTCGTCGTGCCCGGCGTGCCGGCGCGCGAAGAACCCGGCGTCGAAGGTGTCGGCGATCAGCCGCATGGTGTCGAGGTCGTCCTCGACGCGGTACTGCAGCCGGCGCCGGCGTGCGTCGGCGCCGCGCTTGAGCGAGGTGAAAGAAGCGGCGTGTTCGCCCAGGTCCTCGCGCTCCTTGGCCAGTGCGTGGCACAGCGGCACGAGCGCGGGATCCGCCTCCGGCAGCCGTGCGATCCGGGCCTCGAGCGCCGCGACATGGTTGCGTGCCGGTGTCTGCCGGCGCAGCGTGGAGCGGTTGTACCAGGCGTCGCCGTCGCCGGGCGCCAGTGCGATCACCCGGTCCAGCGCCGCCTCCGCCTCGTCCAGGCGGCCCAGCGCGATCAGCGTGGTCGCGTGGTTGTAGAGGCAGGACGGGTCGTCGGGGCGCCGCGCAAGCGCGGTCGCATAGCAGCGCTCGGCCTCTTGGAACAGGCCGAGCAGGGTGTAGCGCAGACCGAGTTCCTGCAGCACATCTGGCTGTTCGCCGGCCCCGGCCGCCAGCGCGTGCATCTCCGTGATGCACGCGCCGGCATCGCCCGCACGATGGTGTGCGTCGATCCGCCGCAGCGCTTCGGCCGCGGCATCGCCCATCGCTACGTCCTGCCGGCGTTCCCCCATGTCAGAAACGGTAGCCGACCGTCACGCCCACGGTACGCGGCAGCGCGACCAGCGCCTTGGAGCCGTTGCCGAAATAGCCTTCGCCCGGCGCGGTGCCCATGTACTCCTCGGTGTAGATGCCGCTGATGCCTTCCTCGTTGGCCAGGTTCTTCACCCACAGCGTCAGGTCCCAGCTGTCGATGCTGTACGTGGCCGATGCGTTGAAGATCGGGAAGCCGTCCAGCGTGCGCTGGAACTTCGGGTTGAGGCTGAGCGCGTTCTCGGACTCCGACTGGTAATAGGCGTCGCCGCGGAGCGTCACCAGGCCGCGGCCAACCGGGATGCCGTAGCTGCCGCCGGCGTTGAAGCGGTGCTCGGACACGCCGGGCAGCGGGTCGCCCTTGTAGCCGTAGAGGTAGGCGCCGTCGACGGCGATGGCATCGGCTTCCAGCTGCGCCTTGGTATACGTGTAACCCAGGTTGTAGTTGAAGCCCTCGCCGATGCCGCCGGCCAGCTCCAGCTCCACGCCGCGGGTGCTCGCCTTCTCGGCGTTCTGCACCGCGAAGAAGCCCCACCACGTGGTCGAGCTGTTGACCTGCGGGTCCTTCCAGTCGACGTAGAACACGTTGGCGTTGTAGCTCATCCGGCCGACGCGTCCCTTGAAGCCCAGCTCGTGGTTGCGCACGGTGTCGGACCTGTAGGTGGTCCAGGCCGGATCCTCGGCGAAGTTGCCGGTGGTCGGCGTCCCGTTGGTGCCGCCGCGGCGGTAGCCCTCCGAGACCGTGGCGTAGAGCTGGCTGTGCGGCGAGAAGAACCAGGACACGTTGCCCTTGAACAGGGTGCGGGTGTCGGTTTCCTCGCCGTGCGACTGCGAGCTGTCGGCGAACGATGCCCAGTTGCTGGTGGTCTGCGCGACATCGGTCTCCGCCTCGTGGCGGAAGTGGCGGAAGCCGCCGGTGAACTGCAGGCTGTCGGTGGCGTGCCAGGTGAGCTCGCCGTACACCGCGGTCTCCTGGAAGTTCTCGGCCTGGCGGTAGTCGTAGTCGACGTCGCTGATCACCGCGTCCTCGAAGCCGGGGAAGGCGGCGTCCCACCAGCGCTTGAAGCCGCGCAGGTAGCTCACCTGGGTCGCGTAGCGATCCTGGTCCTGGTAGTAGGCACCGAGCACGTAGTCGAACCGGCCTTCGGTCTTGGAAATCAGGCGCAGCTCCTGGGTGAAGGCCTTCTCGCCGTAGCCGCGCTCGGCCGAAGCCAGCGGCCGCGGGTAGTTGTAGTAGAAGCCGAGCCAGCCGTTCTGGGCGTAGAAGCCGGTGTTCTCGCTGGTGATGTCGCCCTCGTGGTTGTAGGACGAGGTGCTGGAGGTGAGCGTGGCGAAGCCGAGGTCGACGTTGGCCTCCAGGCTTGCGAGGTTGACGTGGCGCGCCGACGGTTCGCGCTGCACCGAGCCGATTTCGAGGTCGCCATAGGGCTCGCCCCAGCCGTCGTTGCCGAGGCTGGTGCCGCGGCGGCCGCCAAAGCGGTCGGCCTGGGCCATGTAGCTGAGCGTCAGGTCGAAGGTGTCGCTGGGCTTCCACAGCAGCGAGGCGCGGCCGTAGTTCTGGCGCACGGTGTCGGCGTCGCGGGCGTTCTCGTACTCCGCCGTCGGCGCCAGGACGCCGTCCGGGGCGGTCGGGATGCCGTCGCCGTCGAGGCGGTAGACGTTGCGGTAGTCGGTGACGCCCGCGAAGTCGTTGCTGGTGACGTTCAGGCGCAGGGCCACGGTCTCGGCCACCGGGATGTTCAGGGTACCCGTGCCCGACAGGCCGATGCCGCTGGAACCGTCGACGCTCGATGCGCTGAAGCCCACGCGCGCGTCCCAGGCATCGAGTTCGGGCTGGCGCAGCAGGAAGCGCACCGCGCCGCCCAGCGCGCCGGAGCCGTACAGCGTGCCCTGCGGCCCGCGCAGCACTTCCACGCGGTCGATGTCGGAGAGCAGGAAGTTGGCGAACAGCGGGGTCTTGTCGACATAGGTGGCCACCGTCGACATCGCCGAGACCGCGTAGTCACCCAGCGCAGAGCTGTCGACGTTGAGGCCGCGGATGCGGATGCCGCTGACCACGCTGGAGTTGCGCGCGCCGCGGTCCACCACGCCCACGCCGGCGACGCCGCGCATCAGCTCGGCGGTATCGAGGATGTTCTGCTGCTCGATCGCCTCGCCGGAGACCACGCTGATGTTGTACGGCACCGCGATGATGTCCTGCTCGCGGCCCTGCGCGGTCACCACGATGGTGTCGAGTTCGGTCGGCTGGCTGGCCGGCGCGTCGGTGGACGCGGCCTCCTGCGCGAATGCCGGTGCTGCCAGCAGTCCGGCCATGATCGCGACGGCGAGCGGCGAACAGCGGGGGCGATGGTGGTGCGGAGTCTTGCGTGCGTTCGGTGCGTTCATGTTCTCGGCCTCCCCAGGCAAAAAATCGAAATGTGGCGGATGTGTCGCGGACTTATCCGGCGCCGGGCAGCCGCAGCGGCCCGAGCGCATCCAGTGCGGTCGAGGGCGCCGGCGCGGCGTTGTAGGCGGGAAACGTGACGGTGCTGTCGCGGAAGCTCTTCAGCGGCTGCCCGAGGCCTTGCCAGCCGCGCTCGCGGCAGCGGCGCACGTGGGCGAAGTCGACTTCGAACGCGATCACTTCGCGGCCGCTGCCGGCCTGGTGGATCACCTCGCCGCCGGGCCCGCAGACCAGCGAGCGGCCGACGCCGAGCGCGCCGGCGACGTTGATGTCGACGAAGTAGCACTGGTTGGTGGTGGCGCTGGCGCGGGCGATCGCGAGTTCCGCCTCGCGGTCGATGGTGTTGGTCAGCGTCGGGTGCAGGATCACTTCCGCGCCCATGGCCGCCAGCGAGCGCGTGGTTTCCGGGAACCACATGTCGTAGCAGATCGACACGCCGAAACGGCCCGCGCCGGGCACGTCGAACACCACGAACTCGCTGCCCGGCGCCACGTCGCGCTCGTAGGGCAGGAACGGGAACATCTTGCGGTAGCGGGCGACGATGTTGCCTTCGGGATCGATCACCGGCGTGGTGTTGTAGACCCTGTCGCCGTCGCGCTCGTACAGCGAGCCGGGGACCAGCCACAGGCCGCTGTCGCGGGCGATGTTGCGCAGGGCTTCTTCGGCGTCGCCGGGCAGGCACTGCGCGTGGCTGGTGTTGGCGCCAAAGCAGCCCAGTTCGCCCAGCAGCACCATCTTCACCCAGGGGAAGCGCCTGGCGACCTGGGACACCTCTGTCGCGATCCGCGCCAGGTTGTCGCCCGGCGCGAGGTCCAGCTGGAGGCCGGCGATCCCGAACCCGGCAGGAGTGTTGCTGTTGACCAAGGCGTGATCCTGTTCGATGTGCACGAGGCCGACGGTAGGGGCAGCGGCGCGAGCCGATTAGTGCCAGTCGGCAGGCCTGGATGGTGCCAGTGCGTGTGCACCTCGCGGCTGGCTCTGCGGCGCCGTGGGGTGGCCAGGGTCGCGGCCCGGTCCGGTTCTGGCCCCATCGAAGGCCCCGGATTGGCGCTATCGCCGACCGGCGTGCATGGCGCAGCGTGCGGTGATCGCCTTTCCAGGCCAAGAGGTGCGTCGGCATGAAGCTGCCTGTTTTCGTGGGTTCGATCGTGGTGTCGCTGGCGTTGGGGTTGGCGCTGTCCGCCACGGCGCGTGCGAGCACCGTGTTCTCCGTCGACTTCGCGGGCGGCATCGCCGGCTGGACCACCAGCGGCAGCGTCGACGCCCACCAGGGCACGCTGCGGCTGCGCGGTCCGGCCAGCGCGACCCGCGCGGTTTCCACCGCCGGCTACAGCGCGGTGGTGGCGGAGTTCACGATGTCGGCCGGTTCACTCGAAAACAACGACTTCTGCTACGCCGAGGTCTCCACCGACGGCGGCGGCAGCTGGACCGCGGTGCTGACCCTGGGCAACGGCCAGGACAACGGCACCCCGCACACTGCGGGCGCCTCGCCCGCCGGCATCGACAACAACGCGCAGGTGCTGCTGCGCCTCCGCGGCAGCGGCGCCACCACCGGCGACTACTGCTACGGGCACTCGGTCGTGGTCAGCGGCACCGGTGGCGCGGCCACCGGGCCGGACATCGTGGTGCCGGCGAGCCTGGGCTTCGGCAGCGTCGCGGTCGGCGGGAGTGGCAGCCTGGTGGCGACCGTCGCCAACGCCGGCACTGCGCCGCTGGTGGTCTCGCAGGTCGCCGCGCCCGCCGCGCCCTTCAGCATCACCGGACACGACTGCGGCACCGTGGCGCCAGGCGCGAGCTGCCAGGTCCAGCTGCGCTTCGCACCGACGGCTGCCGGCGGCTTCTCGGGCACGCTGGCCATCGCTTCGAACGACCCCGATCAGGCCCAGGTCGGCATCGCGCTGTCCGGCACCGGCATCACGGAGCCCGACGGCGGCGATGATTTCGATCCGCTGCCCGGCAACGGCAACGTGGTCCGCAGCCAGCTCGGCTTCGCCACGTTGATGGACGGCGCCGACCCCGGCGCGCTGCTCGATTACATCCATTACGCGCTGCCCGCGGGCGCGGCGACGCCGGGCAATACCTTCGCGGGTCGGCTCACGCTGTCAGGCGAGGCCACCGGCGGCGGTTTTGCCGAACATGTGGACAGCTTCCGTTATACCGGCAGCCAGGACAGTCCGCTCAAGCATCTGCCGGAATTCGACTTCGAGCTGGTGCAGACCGGCAGCCACATCGTCCCGGTGCGGCGCGACTCGGTGCCCGGCAGCCATCCCCACTGGGAATACGTGCTGTCCCCGGGGCGGGCGTGGGACGAGGCCGGCGACAACGGTTACAGCCGCGTGGCACTTCCTTTCGCGCTGCAGCAGAAAAACGCCAACTGCATGCACAACGGCGTGCTCACGTTCCTGTTCCGGGATGACGGCGCGGTATCGAACGTGGCCTACCAGATCGCCTCGGAGACCTGCCTGTACTTCAAGGTCGACATGTGGGGGCTGCTGGCCGGCGACTACACGCCGGCCGCGGTTGCCGGCGCGGCCAGCGTGGTCGCCGACCACCAGGCCGAAGTCGCCGGCCGCATGCCGGTCCGGCCGCTGTCCGCGCTGGCCCAGGACTACCCGGGCACCGATCCGGCGAAGTTCGCCGCGCCCAACGGCAAGGACCCGCAGCACGTGTCGCTGGTCGGCTTCGTCATCGACGGCATCCACTACAGCGGCGGCTGCACCACCCGGCGCGGCGCGTATCCCTACTGCGAGTCGCTGGTCGTGCCGTCGTACTCGGCCGCCAAGAGCGTGTTCGCGGGGCTGGCGATGATGCGCCTGGAGGCCAGCCATCCGGGGACCTTCGACCAGGTCATCGGCCACCACGTCCCGGCCTGCGCCGCGAACGGCAACTGGAACGACGTGACGTTCGGCAACGCGCTCGACATGACCACCGGCAACTACGCCCTTGCGGGCTACATGAGCGACGAGGGCGCGACCCACACCAACGGCCTGTTCCTCGCCGAGACCCACGCGGCGAAGATCGACTACAGCTGCAGCAACTACAGCCGCAAGGCGGCGCCGGGCAGCCGCTGGGTCTACCACAGCTCCGACACCTACATCCTCGGCACCGCGATGAACGCACGCCTGAAGGCGCTGGAAGGCGCGGGCGCCGACATCTACGCGGACACCATGCTCGGTGACGTGCTGCTGCCGCTGGGCGTGAGCCGCACCGCCGATTTCACCCGCCGTACCTACGATTCCGCGATCCAGCCCTTCACCGGTTGGGGACTGATGTGGACGCGCAACGACGTGGCCAGGATCGCCGACTTCCTCGCCACCGGCAGCCAGTCGCAGACCGTCCTGCACCAGGGCCAGCTCGATGCCGCCCTGCAGCGCGACCCCAGCGATCGCGGCCTGGCCCCGCTCGCCGGCTATCGCTACAACAACGGCTTCTGGGCGCATGACGTGGGCGGCCGGATGGCCGGCTGCAGCGGTGAGCTGTGGATCCCGATGATGTCCGGCTACGGCGGTATCACCGTGCTGATCCTGCCCAATCGCAGCGCCTACTACTACTTCTCCGACGACGACACCTACCTGTGGATGGACGCGGCCGTGGCCGCGCACGGCATCCGCAGCCTGTGCCAGTGACGCCGGAAGCGGTCTACCGGCCGCGACGCGTGGAGGGCCAGCGCGTCAGCACCGCGGTATCGGCGAGGAACCCGTCCTCGCCGAAGAAGCGCACCTGGTCGCCGTCGACCACCACCGAGTAGCCGGTCGCCTCGCCGTAGGCCCACTGCCGCCACTGCCGGTACCAGCGATCGTCTTCGATCCACCAGTGGCCGCGGTCGCAGTCCTCGCCGGCATAGCCGGCGGTGCCGGCCAGGTCGCCATCGGCGTTGATCTCCAGCGTGCACGGCGCGCCATACACGGTGCTGTAGAGCAGGGACGCGCCTGCCATCGCCCGGCGCAGCGCCTTGCCGCGCAGCGGCGCGGTGGGCTCGTCCTCCATCCGGCGCGAGGACGGCGACAGGTCGCCGCGCACCAGCCGCGCGAGGTGGCGCACGCCCTCGCGGATGCGCGCGGCGGAAATGCCGGTCACGCCCATGCACAGCGCTTCGCGGCCGTCGCGGTGGCAGCCGGGTTCGACCAGCACGCCGATCTCGGCCGCCTGGCGCGCCAGTTCGCGCGCGTCCATGCCGGCCGGCACGCTGACCCAGTAGGCGCTGGCGCCGGGCGCGGTCTCGATGCTGACCCGTTCGTGCAGGTAATGATTCAGCGCGTCGCGCAGCGCGGTGCGGCGCTCGGCCAGCACGCGTCCGGCACGCACCAGCGCGGACGAGTAGTGGCCCAGCCCGATGAAGTACGCCCAGGCGCGCTGCACCAGGCGCGGCGGCGTGGTGCCCTGCCGGGCGCGCAGCTCGCGCGCACGTTCGATCAGCGCCGCCGGCGCGACCAGCATGCCCGGCGGCTCGCCGTAGGACACCGCCGGGGCCAGCCCGCCGGCGTAGACCACGCGGCCGTCCTGGTCGAAGGCGCGCAGCGCGGAGGCGATGCGACCGGTGTCCTGCACGCCGGACGGCACGTCGTGTTCGATCAATACCCCGTCCGCCGCGGCGACGCGGGCCAGCAGCCGCCCGGGGTCGTTCGAGCCGGAGGCAAACCCGTGCCGCCGGCTGGTCACCACCACGGCGCCCGGTGGCAGCGGACCGTGCGAGTCCGGGTCGAGCATCGACACATCCGCATGGCGCGCGCGCAGCCGGCGCTCGAACGCGGGGTCGGCCGGGCGCTCCAGGACCACCGGCGTGCCGCGCCGGACCAGGAGCTCCCCGGCGATCTGCAGCGCATGCGTGCTCGACAGGGTCACCAGCACCTCGTCGGCGCCGGCCTGGATGCCGCGCATCGGCAGGATCTTGCCGCGGATCTCCTCCACCAGCATGGGGTCGTCGTTGTCGCCGCCTTCCTGGTGCCACTGCTGCACCTCGTGGCGGGAACCGGCCAGCCGGATGGCCTCGCCCCACTCCGCCGCAGGGGTCAGTTCGGCGTCGACGCGACCGTCGATGAACGGGAACGGGTAGCGGTGCCAGTGCTGCGGACAGCGGAAGCCGGTGTCCTCGGGCTCCGGCGACAGTCGCGCGGCCAGTGGTGATGCGGGATCGCGCCGCCGCCGCCCGGCGCCGATCCGCGTGCCGGCCACCTCCGCGCCCACGTACACGCCGCTGCGTGAGCGGCTGGAGAGGTAGCCATCCGCCAGCAAACCGTCGTAGGCCAGGCTGACCGTGTTTCGCGACACGCCAAGGCGTTCGGCGAGCTGGCGCGAGGACGGCAGGCGTTGCCCCGGGCGCAGCACGGCGCGGTGCATGGCATCGACGATCTGCTGCCGCAGCTGATGCTGCAGGCTCAGCGGCGCGGCCGGGTCGAGGGCGAGGTTGAGCTGGTCCAGCGCGCGTGGTCCGGGTTTCATCGGCGGCATCGAAGGCGCGGCACCGCCGCATGGTAGCCGCAGGACATCGATGCCGGCCCGCGCGTCAGGCCGCGCCGTGCTGCGGGGGTGCCAGCGCCTGTTCCAGCAGCGCCATGCCCTCGTCGAACACGGCGTCGGAAATCGTCAGCGGGTACAGCAGGCGGATCGACTCGCCCTGGCCGCCGCAGCCCAGCAGCACCAGGCCCAGCGCATGCGCGCGCTGCAATACCGCGCGGGTCGCGGCCGGGTCGGGCGCGGCCTCGCCGCGGCGCGCCAGCAGGTCGAAGGCGAGCATCGAGCCCAGGCCGCGGAGGTTGCCGACGGGCCGCAGGTCGTCGCGCTGTGCGAAGGCCGACAGGCGCGCCTCGACCCGCTTGCCCAGGACCTGCGCGCGCTCGAGCAGCGCCTCTTCCTCGATGACGTCCAGCACCGCGAGCGCGGCGGCGCAGGCGATCGGCGAGCCGGCATAGGTGCCGCCCAGCCCGCCGGGCTCGGCCGCGTCCATCAGCGCCGCGCGGCCGATCACGCCCGACAGCGGGAAGCCGCCGGCGAGCGACTTGGCCACGACCATCAGGTCGGGGCGGACGCCGCTGTGTTCGATGCCGAACATGCGCCCGGTGCGGCCGAAGCCGGTCTGCACTTCGTCGGCGACCAGGACGATGCCGTGTTCGTCGGCGATCCGGCGCAGCGCCTGCATCAGCCCGGTCGGCGCGGGCAGGAAACCGCCCTCGCCCTGCACCGGCTCGATGACGATCGCCGCCACGTCCTCGGGCGACACGTCGGTGCGGAACAGGTTCTCCAGGGCCTCCAGGCTCTCCTCCACCGTGCCGGCGCGGTGCGCGGCCGGGAACGGGACGTGGTGGACGTCGCCCGGCAGGGGGCCGAAGCCGCGCTTGTAGGGCACGGTCTTGCCGGTCATCGCCATCGCCATGAAGCTGCGGCCGTGGAAGCCGCCGGAGAAGGCGATCACCGCGCGGCGGCCGGTCGCGGCGCGGGCGATCTTGACCGCGTTTTCCACCGCCTCGGCGCCGGTGGAGAACAGGATGGTCTTGGCCGGGCCGTCGATTGGCGCCAGCGCGTTCAGGCGTTCGGCCAGCGCCACGTAGGGCTCGTAGGCCATGACCTGGAAGGCGGTATGGGTGTAGCGGTCCAGCTGGTCGCGCACCGCCGCCATCACTTTCGGATGGCGGTGGCCGACGTTGAGCACCGCGATGCCGCCTGCGAAATCGACGAAGCGCGTGCCATCGGTGTCCCAGATCTCGGCGTTCTCGGCGCGGTCGGCGAAGTTGGGCATGGCGGTGGCCACGCCGCGGGGAATGGCGGCTGCGCGGCGCTGCAGCAGCGTCTGGCGATCGGTCACGGTCTGGACTCCTTGGCTTTGGGGCCAGATTGCGAGGGGCGCCGGGGCGATCATAGGGCCAGTATGATCCGGTTGATGGGTCCAGGGCTGCGGCCGGTCGATCACCGGGTCGATTCCGCCGTCAACCGCTGCCGGCTGCGCGCGGTTGACAGTGCGCGGCGCGGTTTCCAGACTTCCCTGTTCCCCGCATCGCTCCCGGATATCCGCCATGCCATCTGCCACCCCGGCCTCCCGGCCGCGCCACGAGACAGCGGCGGCCGGGTGAGCACCGACCTGCACATCGAGGTCCGCGGCGCCGGCGCGCCGCTGGTGCTGCTGCACGGCTGGGCGATGCACGGCGGCGTGTTCGCGCCGCTGGCGGAGCGGCTGGCCGGCCGTTTCGAACTGCACCTGGTCGACCTGCCGGGCCACGGCCGCAGCCGCGACAGCGCAGTGGCGCTGGAGCCCGACGCCGTGGTCGAAGCGGTTGCCGCACAGGTACCGGTGGCACCCTGGCTGGGGTGGTCGCTGGGCGGCATGTTCGCGCTGCGCGCCGCGGCCATGCGGCCGGCGCAGGTGCCGGCACTGGTGATGATGTGCTCGGCGCCGCGGTTCGTCCGCGAATCCTCCATTGCAGGAGCAGCTCTTGCTGCGACCCCGGTCCCCATCGCGGCTGTAGCCGCTCCCACGGCCGCCGACTCCACAGCCGCCGCGGTTACAGCGGCGACGACGGGTGACGACGCGCGCTACGGCATGTCGCCGGAGATCTTCGCCGGCTTCGCCCGCGGCCTGCGCGAGGACTACCACGGCACGCTGGAGCGCTTCATCGCGCTCGAGGCCTTCGGCTCCGACGACGCCCGAGGCGAGCTCCGGGCGCTGCGCAACGAGGTGTTCGCGCGCGGCGAGCCGCCGGCGGAGGCGCTGGCACAGGGCCTGGACCTGCTGCAGTCGGTCGACCAGCGGCCGCTGCTGCCGGCGCTGGAAGTGCCCAGCCTGTGGATCGCCGGCCGCCGCGACCGCGTGGTCGATCCGCGCGCGATGCGCGCCGCCGCCGCGCACGCGCGCGATGCCGGTTTCGTCCAGATCGAGCACGGTGGCCACGCGCCGTTCCTCACCCACGCCGACGAGGTGGCCGATGCGGTCGCCGGCTTCCTCCTGAAGACGCATGCCGGCACGCATGCCGACATGCCGGCAGGAACGGCATGAGCGGCACGGGCGAAATCTTCGACCGCCGCCAGGTCCGCCGCGCCTTCTCGCGCGCGGCCGGCAGCTATTCCGCCGCCGCCGACCTGCAGCGCGAGGTCGAGTCGCGCCTGTTCGAATCCCTGGAATACCTCGGTGAACAGGTGCCCGCCGACATCGTCGACCTCGGCAGCGGCCCCGGCACCGCGGCGGTGGAGCTGCGTCGGCGCTGGCCGAAGGCGCGCGTGGTCGCGATCGACCTTGCCCTGCCGATGCTGCGCCAGGTCGCGCCAAAGCGCGGCTGGAACCCGTTGCAGCGCCCGATCGACCGCGTCTGCGCCGACGTCCGCGCGCTGCCGCTGGCCGACGACAGCGTCGATCTCATTTTCAGCAACCTGTGCGTGCAGTGGGTCGACGATCTCGACGCGATGCTCGCCGGCTTCCGGCGTGTGCTGCGGCCCGGCGGCCTGTTGCTGTGTTCGACCTTCGGCCCCGACACGCTGCACGAGCTGCGCGCCGCCTTTTCCGCCGCCGACGACCGGGCGCATGTCTCGCCCTTCGGCGGCATCGCCGGGTTCGGTGATGCGCTGATGCGAGCCGGCTTCCGCGATCCGGTACTCGACCGCGAGGTCGACGTCCATGGCCACGCCGACATGGCCGGGCTGATGCGCGGCCTGCGCCAGCTCGGTGCCACCAATGCGCTGTCCGCGCGCCGTCGCGCGCTCACCGGGCGCGGCCGCTTCGCCGCCGCCCAGGCCGCGTACGAGCCGTGGCGCGGCGACGACGGCCTGCTGCCGGCAACCTGGGAAACCATCACCGCCCTGGCCTGGGCACCGGCCCACGGACAGCCGATCCGCGAAGGCGGCGAGGACGTGGCGCGTTTCCCGGCAGCGGGCATTCCGGTACGGCGGCGCAGGGGCTGACGCGCGCCGGCGCGGAGGCCGGAACCGGGCCGCTGCCGGGCAGGAACGCCGTCCTGCCGGATCGCACCGCCGCCGCAACGGGGCAGCGGTTCATCATGCGGCGCACGTGGCTGCCTACACTCGCGGCATGTCGAATCCGAACCTCCCGGTCCTGTCCGTTGCCTGCGCGCTCATTCTCTGCGCCGCACCGGCGCTGTCCGCATCCGCGCAGCGCTACGAGATCGACCTCTCGCAGTTCGATCCCGCCACGGTGCTTTCGCTGGGCGACGAAGTCCTCCTGCGCGCCCCGGATCCGGCCATCGACCGCCTGTTCAAGGCCGTGCACGCCAGCGCGCGCTCGGACACGGAGTCCGCGGCCCTGTGCGCGCTCTTCGAACCCGACGCCGCGCGTGACGTCGCCGCCTTCCAGCGCGCGGTCGATCGCCTGGGCGACGCCAGCCGCGAACGCTTCGCGCTGGCCTTCACCGACATCGCCGTGGCCGGCCTGCAGGGCCAGCCGCAGCACTACGACCCGGCACATGCGCGCCAGGTGCTGAAGTCGGCGGCGGTGAGCGCCACTTTCCTGCACGATGGCTTCATGCTCGGTCTCGCATCCGAAGGCGCGGACGAGGCCAGCCGCCAGGCGCGTTGCCGCTCCTTCCGCTGGCTGGTGGGCGTACTCGACGGCCTGCCGCAGCCCGACCGTGCCGCGGCCACGCGCTGGCTGCTGCGCGAAGGCCTGACCCTGGTGGGCAGCGAGGGCTGACCGCTCCGCCCCGGCGACCGCCGGGATCGACGCGGCGTGCGGCGCGACCACCTCAGTCCGGCGTCACCACCAGGTCGCGATGGAAGAAATACACCTCGCGCGCGAGGAATCGCCACTGCGTCCGGAAGCTGCGGAAGCGCGAGCTCGGCGTCGGCGAGCCGATGGCGTCGATGCCCAGCTGGCGGCACAGCCGCAGTGCCCGCGCCATGTGCAGGGGGTCGCTGACCACGATCACCCGCTGCAGGTTGTGGTCGGACAGCACATCGCGGGCGCGCAGCAGGTTCTGGTGGGTCGTGCGCGACAGGGTCTCGATCAGGATCGCCTCGTTGGGCACGCCTTCGCGCAAAGCGAAGCTCCGCGCCACCTGCGACTCGGAGAATCGCGCACCGTCGCCATAGCCGCCGGTGAACACCAGGGTCGGCGCGTAGCCGTGCTCGTACAGGTCGATGCCGTGGCGGATGCGCTCGGTGAACACCGGCGAGGGCCGGGTGTCGTAGGCCGCCGCGCCCAGCACCACGATCGCGTCCGCCGGCCCGGCCTGGTCGCGGTTGCCGACGTGCACGATCCACGCCGCGACGCCCAGCAGCCAGGCCGCCACCAGCAGCACCAGCCACAACAGCCAGCGCAACCGGCGCCGCGGCCGCGCGTGGCGTCGCCGCCGCCTCATGCGGCCCACGGCAAGGCGTCGAGGTCGACGTTGCCGCCCGACAGCACCAGGCCCACGCGCTGTCCGGCAAAGCGTTCGCGGTTGCCGAGCACGGCGGCCAGGACGATGGCCGAGGAGGGTTCGACCACCTGCTTCATCCGCTGCCAGAGCAGGCGCATCGCGGCCACGGTGTCGGCGTCGTCCACCACCAGGACCTCGGCGCCATGGGCGCGCAGGATGTCGAAGCCGGGCTGGCCGAGGGTTCCCCGGAGGCCATCGCAGAGCGTATCGGGGGTGAAATCCGTGACCCGCTCGCCGCGCGCCAGCGAATCCCGGGTCTCGGCCGCGCCGGCCGGCTCGGCCAGGTACAGGCGGCAATCCGGCGCGCAGGCGGCCAGCGCCAGCGCCGTGCCCGCGGCCAGGCCGCCGCCGCCCACCGGCACCACCAGCGCATCCAGTGGACCTGCCGCGGCCAACAGCTCGAGCGCCGCGGTGCCCTGGCCCGCGATCACCGCCGGGTCGGCATACGGGTGGACGAGGTTCCCCCCGGTGGCTGCGAGTACCTCCGCACAGGCGGCCTCGCGCGCCGTGATCCCGGGAGCGCAGCGGTGCATGACGGCGCCATGGCTGGCGATCGCGGCCAGCTTGGCCCGCACCGTGCCGGCCGGGAGCACGACGTGGCAGGCCATGTCGCGGGTGCGCGCGGCCAGCGCCAGCGCCGCGCCGTGGTTGCCCGAGGAGTGCGTGACCACGCCGCGCGCGGCCTCGGCGTCCGACAGCCGCCAGACGGCGTTGCAGGCGCCGCGGAACTTGAATGCGCCCGTGCGCTGCAGGTGCTCGCCCTTGAAGGCCAGCGTGCAGCCCGCGATGGCGTCGAGGCCGCCCGAGCGCAGCACCGGGGTGACATGGGCATGCGGCGCGATCCGGGCCGCGGCGGCCAGGATGTCGTCGAAATTGGCCACGGCGGCGGACATGGCCCCAGACTAACGGAGTTGCGGGTAGGGTTCAGCAGCGGGGACCGCGTTTCGAAGGGGTTAAGCCCCAATTCAATGGCCATGGCCGACTCTGGGGCGGCACCCACACAGGGGGACGCGACATGCGCAAGATCCTCATCGTCCTCGCCGCCTCCCTTTTCCTGGCAGGCTGCGCGACGGGCTACGGCTACAGCAGCCACGACCGCCAAGGCTACGGCGACTACTACTACGGCAACGCCTCGTCCCATGGGGCCTATGGCGATTACTACTATTCGCCCTACGGCTACTCGCCCTACGGCTATGGTGGCTACGGCTACGGCTACGGCTACGGCTACGGCCGCTATGGCGGGCCTGGTTACTACCGTGGGCTCGGGTACGGCGGCGGCGGATACTACGGCCGTCCGTGGTACGGCGGCTCCTACTGGTACGGCCGGCCCGGGTATGGGCACCGTCCGCCGCATCGTCCGCGCCCGCCGCGCCCGCCGCGCGACGATCATGATCGGCCCGACGTCACGCAGCCACCGATGAGCAGGCCCTTGCCTCCGAACCGGATGCGCTCGCAGGACGACATCCAGCGGCTCCGCGGCGCGGCGCCGCCGCGCGGCGGCAATGCACCGGCCGGTCGGATGCCCACGCCGCGGACCGCCCCGCCCGACAATCGTCTGCGGACGATCAGTCCGCGCGTTGGCGACGATGGTGCCCGCGTGTCGGCACCCGATCGCCGGACGCGGCCGCGGCTGTCGACGCCAGCGCCCGCGATGCGTACGCCGGCGCGGGTAGCTCCGGCGCGTCCGGCTCCGTCCCGGACTGTCCCTGTAACGCAGCCGCGTGCATCGGCTCCGGCACCGCGCGCCGCCCCGAGGCCGCGGGCTGCGCCGGCACCCAGGGCAAGCCGCTCCTCGCCGGCGTCCCGCGCGCAAACCCAGGAAGACTAGTTGGCGGAACCGTGTCTCGTTATGTGCGCCCTGGTGCTTGCACCGGGCGCGCAGTCGTCGCAAGCTTAGGACCGACTGACCGGTTGCGTCGCTTTCCGACGTAAACCGGGGTGACCAATGTCGACACCCGGCGGGGGAGCCCGGATCCCCCCTGTTCCGCTCCCGCCGGGGGTCGGCGCCATATCCCGCTTCGCAGGGCCCATGCGGCCGGCGGCAAAAAAACGGGGCCGAACGTCCCCCGACGTTCGGCCCCTTCGCTTCCCCGGGATGCGCTTGGCCAGCCCTGTTCCAATCTCCGGCCACGCCCCCCTAGGCGATTGCCATCCCGGGTGCGCCTGTATCGAACGCAGGATGCGTGCCAACTTCCCTCCGCTCACCGCAGACGCGCGCCCAGGCGCGATAATCGAGACATGCATCACGACTTCCATCGCCACGACGTCATCGTGATCGGCGGCGGCCACGCCGGCACCGAGGCGGCCCTCGCGTCCGCGCGCGCAGGGGCGCGCACGCTGCTGCTCACGCACAGCATCGAAACCATCGGTGCGATGAGCTGCAATCCCGCGATCGGCGGCATCGGCAAGGGGCACCTGGTGCGCGAGATCGATGCGCTGGGCGGCGTCATGGCGCGCGCGGCGGATGCCGCCGGCATCCAGTGGCGCCGGCTCAACGCGTCGAAGGGCCCGGCCGTGCGCGCCACGCGCTGCCAGGCCGACCGCGCGCTGTACCGGGCCTTCATCCGTCGCGCGGTGGAGGCGCAGCCGGACCTGACCGTGTTCCAGGCGGCCGTCGACGACCTGGTGATCGAAGGCGGCGCCGTGCGCGGCGTGGTCACCAACACCGGACTGCGCTTCGACGCGCCGTCGGTGGTGCTGACCGCGGGCACCTTCCTGGCCGGCCGTATCCACGTCGGCGAAGCGCAGCACGCGGGCGGCCGCATGGGCGATCCGCCGTCGGTGCGCCTGGCCGAGCGCCTGCGCGACGGCCCCTTCGTGGTCGATCGGCTGAAGACCGGTACGCCGCCGCGCATCGACGGCCGCAGCCTCGATTACTCGGTGATGGTCGAGCAGCCCGGCGACGACCCGCGCCCGGTGTTCTCGTTCATGGGTTCGCGCGCCGACCATCCGCGCCAGGTGTCGTGCTGGATCACCCAGACCACGCAGCGCACGCACGACATCATCCGTGGCGCGTTGCACCGCTCGCCGCTTTACTCCGGCCAGATCGAAGGCACCGGACCGCGCTACTGCCCGTCGATCGAAGACAAGGTGGTGCGCTTCGCCGAGAAGGCCAGCCACCAGGTGTTCGTCGAGCCGGAAGGCCTGGACGTGGCCGAGATCTATCCCAACGGCATCTCCACCTCGCTGCCCTTCGACGTGCAGCTGGAGCTGGTGCGTTCGGTGCAGGGCTTCGAGCGCGCGCACATCACCCGCCCCGGGTATGCCATCGAATACGACTTCTTCGATCCGCGCGGCCTGAAGGCCACGCTGGAGACCAAGGCCGTGGCTGGCCTGTTCTTCGCCGGCCAGATCAACGGCACCACCGGCTACGAGGAGGCCGCGGCGCAGGGCCTGCTGGCCGGTGCCAATGCCGCGCACCTGGTGCGCGGACAGGAGGGATGGGCGCCGCGTCGCGACCAGGCCTACATTGGCGTGCTGGTCGACGACCTCGTCACCCACGGCACCGTCGAGCCCTACCGCATGTTCACCTCGCGCGCCGAGTACCGCCTGCAGCTGCGCGAGGACAATGCCGACCTGCGGCTGACGCCGGTGGGACGTGATCTCGGCATCGTCGATGACGCGCGCTGGGATGCCTTCGCACGCAAGCGCGACGCCGTGGCCGCCGAGGCCGCGCGCCTGGGTGCGCTGTGGGCTTCGCCGAACAACGCGATCGGCCGCGACGCGTCGGCGGCGCTGGGCATCGACATCAATCGCGAATGCAGCGGCCTGGACCTGCTGCGCCGCCCGGAGCTGGACTACGCGAAGCTGGCCGCGGTGCCCTCGTTCGGCCCGGCCGTGGACGATCCCGCAGTGGCCGAGCAGGTCGAGATCGAGGCCAAGTACTCCGGCTACCTCGAGCGCCAGCGCGCGGAGATCGCGCGCCAGCGGCGCAGCGAGGATGCGGCCATCGGCGAGGGTTTCGACTACGCCGTCGTGCGCGGCCTCTCGGCCGAACTGCGGCAGAAGCTCGAGCAGGTGCGGCCGGAGACCATCGGCCAGGCGCAGCGCATCCCGGGCATGACGCCGGCGGCGATCTCGCTGCTGCTGGTGCACCTGGAGCGCCGCCGGCGCAGCAGCGCCGCCTGAGCCGCAATCGCTCCATATTCCTGTCCGGTTACAGGGTCATGTCCTCGTAGCTGCGGGGGTCGGAGACCGGCTCAAGGTGCCCGGTCACGCGCATGGCCGGGAACTCGGCCACGATTTTCTCCACCAGGTCTTCCATGGCGTCATGGCCGCGCAGCACCGTCCAGTCGCCGGGGACCAGCATGTGCATCTCCATGAACTGGCGGGACCCGGACTCGCGGGTGCGCACCGCGTGGAATTCGATCCGGCCGGTCTCGGCATGGGCGTCCAGGATGGCCTGGATCCTGGCGTTGTCCTGCGGGGACAGCGACACGTCCATCAGGCCGGCGGTGGATTCGGAAATGAGCCGGTAGCCGGTGACCAGGATGTTCACGCCCACCAGGATCGCGACCACCGGATCCATCCAGTTCCAGCCCGTCAGCCACGCCAGCCCCAGGCCCACCACCACGCCGATCGAGGTGTACACGTCGGTCATCAGGTGCTTGCCGTCGGCGCGCAGGGTGATGGAGCGGTGCCGGGTGCCGACCGCGATCAGGATCCGCCCCACGACGCCGTTGAGGACGGCGGCCACCATCGAAATGGCCAGGCCGAAACCGATCGACTCCAGCGGCCGGGGATTGAGCAGGCGCTCGATGCCCAGGTAGATGATCGAGGCCGCCGCGACGAACACCATGATCCCTTCCAGCGCGGCGGAGAAATACTCCGCCTTGCTGTGCCCGAAGTGGTGGTCGTCGTCGGCCGGCCTGGCGGCGATGGTCAGCGAGACCAGGGCAACGATGGCCGCCACCAGGTTGACCATCGACTCGGCGGCGTCCGACAGCAGGCCCACCGAGCCGGTGATGGCCCACGCGCTGCCCTTGAGCAGGACCGTCAGCACCGCGGTGGCGATCGCCAGCCAGGCGTACTTCCTCAGGTCCGGCGTGGTTGCGGCGGGTCTACCGGTATTTTCCATCCACCGTATTGTCCACTGTGCGCATCGGCCCGGCCAATCGGCCCCGGAGGGGCTTGCGAGGCCCGGGTTCTACACCGGGCGGGTCAGGGCCGTCCATGCGCGACCTCACCGAACCGGCGGCGCAGCGTATCGGCCAGGCTGGCGCGGGTCAGTTCGCCCATGTGCGTATCCACCAGCCGTCCGTCGGCATCGAAGAACAGGGTGGTGGGAAGTCCGCGCGTGTTCGTGTCGAGCATGGTGCGCGAATGCGGATCGAGCAGCATGTGTTCGAACGCGAGTCCCTGCTGGTCGAGGTAGTCGCGGATGGCGCCACGGTCTTCGCCCTGGTTGACCAGCACGATGGCGACGCCGGGGTAGCGTCCCTGCGCATCCTCGAGCACCGGCATCTCGCGCCGGCAGGGCGGGCACCACGTGGCCCACATGTTCAGCACCACGGGCTGCCCGGCGTGGGCGGCAAGCGTCGTGGGCGTGCCGTCGAGCGTGGCCAGTTCGAAGTCCGGCAGCGGTGGTGCCGAGTTCCGGAGCAGCGCCAGGGTGCCGCTGAAGGCCAGCCAGGCCAGCATGCCCGCGGCGATGCCGGCGAGAAGGGGACGCCGCAGTGCCCTGGCGCTGCGGCTGCGCCACCATGCGAAGGCGATGGCGGCCGGCAGTCCGCTCCACCACAGGAAGCCGCCATCGCCGATGGCGATGATCGATTTCGGCGCTGCGGCATAGTCCGGCCACCAGCGCAGCACGTAGCCGATGCGCGCCGCCAGCAGGCCGACGAACAGCGCATCGATGAACCAGGCGCCCGCCACCTTGTGCCGCAGCTCGGGTGCGTGTGGCGAATCCGGCAGGCGCCTGGCCCATGCGCGCACGACCAGCCATGCCAGCAGGGCCGCCAGCGCGACGATGACCGTCCGCATCGGAAAAGGACCCAGTGAGTTCATCCGGTCCGGGCTTCAGGCCTCGCCCGGGTGCCGCGCGAGCCACTTGGCCAGCCGCTCGCGATAGAGCTGCAGCTCGTCGCTGTAGCTGTCGTTCACGCAGGGATCGCAGCCGCTGTCGCAGCAGTCGCTGGGCAGGGGCGGCTCGGGCGGGACCGGGCGCGGATCGTTGTCGGGGAGGGAATGCGGCTGGCTCATGGAGCCGTATTGTCCCACGCGGTATCCGGACGAACGCCCCGCGCGGCTGAACAGCGCGTCCCGGCGACGGGGCTGGTGGGCCCGCGGCGGCATCGGGATTCCCGAAGTGAGCCGGCGGGCAGGGGCTGGCGAGGCCGGTCAGCTGCGCTTGGCGCGGGCGAAGGCGTCGGCCAGGGCGTTGTTGGCGGGTGCCGCGGACTGCTTCGGTGCGCCGGCAGCGCTTGGACGCCCGCCACGCGGGCCATTGCCAGGTCCGTTGCCGCGGGGGTTGCCGTCGGGGCGGTTGCGCACGTCGCGCCCGCCGCCGCCGCGGCGCGCGTCTTCTCGTGCCTCACGTGGCGCCGGGCTGTCGTCCAGCCGCCGCGTCAGCGCGATGCGCTTGCGGGCGACATCCACCTCAAGCACCTTCACCTTGACGATGTCGCCGGCCTTCACCACCTCGCGCGGATCCTTCACGTAGCGGTCCGACAGCGCGGAGATGTGGACCAGGCCGTCCTGGTGCACGCCGATGTCGACGAAGGCACCGAAGGCGGCGACGTTGCTGACCACGCCTTCCAGGATCATGCCTTCGCGCAGGTCCTTGATGCTTTCGACGCCGTCGGCGAACTTCGCGGCCTTGAACTCGGGGCGCGGGTCGCGGCCGGGTTTTTCCAGCTCGGCCAGGATGTCGCGCACGGTGGGCTCGCCGAAGCGCGCGTCGACGTAGTCGCGCGGCTTGAGCGCGCGCACGAAGCTGCCGTCGCCGACCAGCGCCTGGATCGGCCTGCCGGTGGCGGCGACGATGCGTTCGACCACCGGATAGGCCTCGGGATGCACGGCGGAGGCGTCCAGCGGCTGGTCGCCGTCGGCGATGCGCAGGAAGCCGGCGCACTGTTCGAAGGTCTTCTCGCCCAGGCGCGGCACCTTCAGCAGGTCCTTCCTGCGCTTGAACGGGCCGTTGGCGTCGCGGTGGATGACGATGTTCTCGGCCACCGTGGTCGACAACCCGGCCACCCGCGCCAGCAGCGCGCCCGAGGCGGTGTTCACGTGCACGCCGACCGCGTTCACGCAGTCCTCGACCCGCGCGTCGAGCGCGCGCGCCAGCCGGTACTGGTCGACGTCGTGCTGGTACTGGCCGACGCCGATCGCCTTGGGCTCGATCTTCACCAGCTCGGCCAGCGGGTCCTGCAAGCGGCGCGCGATGGAGACCGCGCCGCGCAGCGAGACGTCGAGGCCGGGGAACTCCTTCGCCGCAAGCTCGGATGCCGAGTACACCGAGGCGCCGGCCTCGCTGACCACGATCTTCTGCATCGCGAGCTCCGGCACGAGCTTGAGCAGGTCGCCGGCCAGGCGGTCGGTCTCGCGCGAGGCGGTGCCGTTGCCGATGGCGACCAGCTGCACGCCGTGGGCGACGCAGAGCTTCTTCAGCGCGGCCAGCGACGGGTCCCACTGCCGCCGTGGCTCGTGCGGGAAGATCGTGTCGGTGGCGACCAGCTTGCCGGTGGCGTCGACCACGGCGACCTTCACGCCGGTGCGCAGGCCGGGATCGAGGCCGAGCACGGCCCTGGGGCCGGCGGGCGCGGCCAGCATCAGGTCCACGAGGTTGTCGCCGAACACGGTGATGGCCTCGGCCTCGGCCTTCTCGCGCGCCTGCGAGAAGAGATCCAGCATCAGGTGCAGATGCAGCTTGGCGCGCCAGGCCAGGCGGCAGGCGTTGAGCAGCCAGGCGTCGGCAGGACGGCCCGCGGCGCGGATGCCGACGTGCAGCGCGATGCGGCCCTCGGCGTAGGCGTTGCCGGCTTCGGCGTCGGCGCCCGGATCGAGTTCCAGCTGCAGGAATTCTTCGCGGCGGCCGCGGAACAGGGCCAGCAGCCGGTGCGACGGAATCTTCGCCAGCGGCTCGGCGTGGTCGAAGTAATCGCGGAATTTCTCGCCCGCGGCCTCCTTGCCTTCGGCGACCTTCGAGCGGATCACGCCCTGCGCGGACAGCCACTCGCGCAGCTCGCCGACCAGGGTGGCATCTTCGCCCCAGCGTTCGAGCAGGATCGCGCGCGCGCCTTCCAGCGCCGCCTTGGCGTCGGCGACGCCCTTGTCGACATCGACGAAAGCTGCGGCGAACGCTTCGGGCACCTGGGTGGGATCTGCCAGCAGGCCGTCGGCCAGCGGTTCCAGCCCGGCTTCGCGCGCGATCTGGGCGCGGGTGCGGCGCTTGGTCTTGTAGGGCAGGTACAGGTCTTCCAGCCGCGCCTTGCTGTCGGCGGCCTCGATGTCGGCGCGCAGTTCGTCTGTCAGCTTGCCCTGCTCGTCGATGCTGGCGAGGATCGCGGCGCGCCGGTCCTCGAGTTCGCGCAGGTAGGCCAGGCGCGTTTCCAGATCGCGCAGCTGGGTGTCGTCCAGGCCCTCGGTGACCTCCTTGCGGTAGCGCGCGATGAAGGGCACGGTGGCGCCTTCGTCGAGCAGGCCGACGGCGGCTTCCACCTGGCTGCATCGTGCGCCGATCTCGTCGGCGATGGTCTGGGCGATCTTGCGCGCGAGCGCGGGCTTGGCGTCAGGCATCAGCGGTCTTGCATCGTGCGGCGCGGGCCGCGGGGCCGTCGATTGTGGCCCCGCACCGCGATGCGCGGTACCCGTTGACAGCGCGGCACGCGCGGGTCAGGCGCGACGCACGACCGCGTTGTCGTCGCGTCGACGTCGCCAGGGCAGCGGCAGGCCGAGCAGCATCAGCGCCGCCCAGGCGATGCGGCTGGAGAGGCTTTCGCGGTCCGGCGGCTGCAGCGCGCCGGCCTCGCGTCGGGCATCGCCGATGCCGTCGTCGCATTCACCGGACAGCGCCTCCTCGTCGAGCGCGTACTCACCCGCCTCCAGCGCCGCCAGCACGCGTCGCGCGTGCACGGCCTGCGCGTCCGGCACCCGCAGGCGCACGCCGCCGATCGCCAGCCGCCACTCCCAGTTGGCGATCGCGGTGCCGATGTCGTCCAGGCGCGCCGGGATGCCCTCGGCCTGCAGCAGGCCGGACGCGAGCTGGGCTTCGATCGGATCGATATAGGTGGCGACGGTGGTGAACATGGGCTGGGCCTACGGTACGCTGGCGCCATGCGCACCGCCATCCTTGCCCTTGCCGTGCTGGGCCTCGCCACCGGCTGCGGCGGCGAGGCACCGGCCCCCGTGCCCGTCGCGGCCGCCAGCGTCGATCCCGCCGCCGAGCGCGTGGTCGAGGACTGGCCGCTGCCCGCAATGCTTCCCGGGTCCGCGCTGCCCGACCTGGTCGGGGTCCAGGGGCGCCAGCTGCTGCTGGCCTGGACGAACTCGCAGGCCGGGCGCCGCCACGTGCTGCAGTTCTCCAGCTACGACGTGGCCGGCGCGCGCTGGGAGACGGCACCGGTCACGATCGCGGTCGGCAACAGCATGGTCGTGAACTGGGCCGACACGCCGCACGTCATGGCCACGCCCGACGGCGCGCTCTGGGCGCACTGGCTGCAGAAGAACGGCGATGCGCCCTATGCCTACGACGTCATGCTGGCCATGTCTGGCGACGGCGGCCGGCGCTGGAGCACCCCGGTCAGCCCGCACGACGACGGTACGCAGACCGAGCACGGCTTCGTCTCGATGTGGCCCGCGGCGCAGGGCGGGCTCGGTATCGCCTGGCTGGACGGCAGGAACACGGCGGGCGCGCATGACGGAGACGATGCGCATGGCGGGCATGCCGCCGCGGGCGCGATGACCCTGCGTGCGGCGCACTTCGATGGCGCCCTGCGCCGCGGCGCCGACGTCGAGATCGACGCCAGCGTCTGCGACTGCTGCCAGACCAGCGCCGCCGTCACCGCGCGCGGGCCGCTGCTGGTCTACCGCGGCCGGACCGGAGGCGAGATCCGCGACATCCTCGCCACCCGCCTGGATGGCGAGGCCTGGACCACGCCGCGGCCGGTGCATGCCGACGGCTGGCTGATGCCCGCCTGCCCCGTCAACGGACCGGCGGTGGCCGCCGAGGGCGAGGGCGCCGTGATCGCCTGGTACACCGCCGCCGGGGGCGAACCCGAAGTGCGCGCCGCATACAGCGCGGATGCCGGCGACAGCTTCGCGGCACCGGTGTCGATCGACATCGGTGACGCCGTGCAGGGCCGGGTGACCGTGGCGCTGGCCGACGGCCAGGCCTGGGTGCTGTGGCTGCGCGAAGACCAGGGTGGACAGTCGCTCTGGCTGTCGCGGCGCTCGCCCGACCTTGCCACCGAACACCAGCGCCTGCAGGTCGCCACGCTGGCCGGGCGCGGCCGCGGCACCGGCTTCCCGCAGCTGGCGGTGGCCGGTGGCATCGCACACGTGGTCTGGACCGACGTGGTCGACGGCGTTCCCGGCCTGCGTGGCGCGCGCGTCATCGCGCGCTGAGTCCTCCTCAGCGCTCGTGGCGGTAGTTGACCGAGCCGCGGCTTTCCAGCGTGCTTGATTCGATCTCGATGTCGAAGCCCTTGCGCAGCAGGTATTTCAGCGTCAGCACCTGGCCGGTGCCCAGCAGCGACACGCCGAAGCCGACGTAGAGCCGCGGCGACAGCTGCTTGCCGATCCCGAACACGCTGCCGCCGAGCGCGCGCGAGTCCATCACGCCGGCGTCGTCGAGGCCGATCTGCTTGCCCAGCTGCCCGGCCAGCAGGCTGCCACCGGCGTTGAGCGCCGCGGAAGCCGCGTCGAGATCGCTGGCCTGGCGTCCGCTCAGGCTCGACAGCGGCCGGCCCAGGGCGAGCAGGGCCAGGGCCTCGGACTCGTCGCTGGCGGGATTGGTCCACACCTGCGCGCGCGGCGCCGAGGCGCGGCCACTGACGTCGATGCCGGCGGTGACTTCGCCCACCTTGCGCTCGGCGCGGATGTCGAGCACCGGGTCGGAGACCGCCGTGTTCGACCACACCAGGCGTCCGCGCGTGATCGCAAGCTCCTGGCCGTAGGCTTCGTAGCGGCCACCGATCTCGAGCATGCCCTGGCCGGTCATTTCGCGGCCGGCGCGCGAACGCACCCGCAGGTCGCCCGTCAGCTCGCCCTGCAGGCCGAAGCCGTTGAGGTGGACGTCGTCGCCCATGGCCAGCGTGAGGTCGAGCTCCATCGGCATCGCCGGGCCTTCGTCCGGATCCACGGGGTCGAGCACCACCACGTCCGGCGATGCCGAGACGCCGTCGCTGAGCCGCTCCAGGTCCATGCGCGCGCTGGGCACGTGCACGCGGCCGCTGACCTGCAGCGGGCGCCCGCCGGCGTAGCGCACCTCGATGTCGGGGCTGGCCACCGCGCGCAGGTCGCGGGTGTCGGACAGCAGCACGTCGTTGCCGCTGATGCGCAGCTGCAGCGGCGCGTCGGCGCTGGCCCAGCCCAGGCTGCCGTCGATGGCCAGCCGGCCCTCGCCACCGGTGCCGAGGCTGCCGTTGATGCGCGCGCTGCCGTCGGGCCGCGCGTCCAGGCGCGCCTGGCCGTCGACGATCGCGATCGCCAACGACGGGATCTCGGCGCCGAAGCCGTCGAGCGTGGCGCTGCCGCCCAGCAGCGGTTCGGCGCGGGTGCCGGCGAGGCGGATGTCGGCGTCCAGGCGGCCGGTGGGCGCGACGATGTCGGGCGAGAACAGTTCCAGCCAGGTCAGCTCGCTGGTGGCCGCGGTGAGTTCGCCGTCCAGCGGCGCATAGGCATCCCAGCCGGTGCGCAGCCGCGCGTCGATGCGGCCCTCGCCGTTGAAGCCCAGGCCGAGGGTGGCATCGATGCGGTTGGCGTCGAATTCGGCCGCGAGCGCGAGGCCGCTGTACGACAGCACGTCGCGCCGTGAGCGCGCGCTGGTGCGCAGGGCGCCGCCGGCCGAGGCGATGGTGAAATCGCCCTGCCAGGCGTTGCCCGCCGGGCGCAGCTGGCCGTCGATGTCGATGCTGCCGTCGAGGAACCACGGCCGCCCGCTGTCCTGCGTCGGGAGGTAGGGCGCGACCAGGGCCAGCGGCAGCCCTTCGCCGTCGATCGCCAGCCCCTGCCGCGGCCAGTCGGCGCTGGCGCAGAGGTGGCCGCCGACGTCGGCTTCAAGACAGGTGGGCGACAGCGTGAAGCGTCCGCCGGGGGCCTGGACGAAGGCCGCGGCTGACTGCAGCCGCCAGGTGGCGCCGACCGAAGGTGCGGCCTCCAGGGTCTCCAGCGCGCCGCGCCACGAACCGTTTGCGCCACGTTGCGCAGTGCCCGACAGCGCCGCACGGCCGATGTCGCCCTGGGCGCTGGCCTCCAGGCGCAGGTCTTCCACCGCGCCGCGCGCGCGCAGCGCGAGGGTGTCCAGCGCCAGGCCGGCCTGCACGCCGCTGGCATCGACGTCGAGTTCGCCGCCGCCGCCGCGCCAGGGCAGCTGCCCGCGCAGGCGCAGGCTGTCGGCGGTGTAGTCGCCGTAGCGCAGCCCGCTGCCGTCGAGGTCGGCGCGGAGGTCGGGGCTGTTGCGGCCGCCGTCGACGCGCAGGGTTCCGTCCAGGCGCCCCGAGGCGCCGGGCAGCAGGTCTTCAAGCCGCAGCGGCGACAGCGATGCCTGGATGTCGATGCGCTCATCGACGCGGCCGCGGGCGTCGATCCGGCTGTCGCCGATGCCGAGCGCGGCCTCGCCTTCGTAGCCGGCGGACGCGGCGCTGCCGGTCGCGGCGCCGTGCATGGCGAAGCTGGCGTGGCCGGTGATGCGGCGGCCGCGCAGCTGGCCGCCGAGGTCGCTGGCGTCGACGGTGACTTCAAGCCCGCCGTCGTCGCGCGTGCTGCCCGTGCTCGCGATCCGCCCGTCGATCGCGCCCTTGAAGTCCGGCGCAAAGTACCCGGGGTCGAAGCCTGCAAGCCCGGCATCGAGCGACCAGCCCAGCGCCGGCGCCCAGGTGAGTTCGCCGCTGCCGTCCAGCCGGCCGCCCGGCGTGCGTGCGGCCAGGGTGCGCAGCTCCAGGCGCGCCTGGTCGCCGCGGCCGCGGAGTTCCACGTCGGCGGTCTCGCCATCACGCGCCAGCGTGGCCGTGCCGACCACCGCCCAGCGTTCCGCCGTGCCGGCAATGCCGATGTCGGCGTCGGCATGGACAGTGGCGGCTGGATCCGGCGCGGCGCCGGCGGCCGGCGTCGGCGCCCAGGCCAGGCCGCGGGCGAGCACGGCGTAGCGGACGTCCGCGGCCTGCGGATCCTTGAAGTCGCCGTGGCCGGTCACGGTGATCCGGCCGTCGAACACGTCGACCATCAGCGGGTCGAACTCCAGCACCTGTTCGTCAAGGCTGACCACCGAGGGCTGCACGGTGGCGCGCAGGTCGCCGTACGCGACGTCGCCCTGCAGTCCGGCACGGCCGCCCGTGCCGCTGGCGGCGACAGCGAAGGCGAGCGGCGTGCCGGGTTCGCCCGTTCCGGCAAGCAGCGCGGGATCCAGCGCTGCGCTCGATGCCGTGAAGGTCCACCGCGGCGCGTCGGCCCCGCGCAGCCCGAGGCGCGCGCGCAGCGGCGCCGGCGCGTGGCCGGACAGCGCCACGTCCAGCGCCGACACGTCGCCGCGGGCCACCAGGCCCAGGCGCGGCCGCGTCGTGCCCGCGGGCGCCGGCAGCAGCGCCGAGGCGGTGAGGTCCATGCGGTAGTCCTGGCCCGGCGCGTACTCGCCGTGCGCCCTGAACAGGCCGCGGTCGCTGTCGACCACCACGTCGTGCAGCCGCAGCAGGCCGCTGCGCGCGTCGAACCCGCCGCGGACGCTGGCGATGTCGATCATCGCTTCGCCGCCGCGCAGCACGCGGAAGCCGTCGATCTCGACGGTGTCCGCCTGCAGGCCCAGCGGCGGCTCGACCTGCGGCAGCACCTCGGGCCAGCGCGGCAGCGAGAACGGCTCGCCGTCGTCGGCCGGCGGCAGTTCGAGCACGGCGCCGTCCACCCGCGCCGCGTCCAGGCGCAGCAGGCGACCGAGCAGCGGGCGGATCGCCGGGTCGATGGTGATGCGCTTTGCGCTGAAGCGCAGCGCGTTGGGCGACGCGCACTGCCCGTAGGGCACGGGTTCGTCGTCGACGTCCGGACACACCAGTTGCTGGAAGGCGACGTCGTGCAGCGTCAGCGGCCCGGATGCGGGCCCCTCGGCGTCGCGCCATTCCAGGGTGGTCCCGGCGGGCAGCCGCGAGACCACCTGCATCAGCAGGAAGTCGCGGCCGGCAAGCGTGGACAGCAGCCAGTACGTCACCACCAGGAGCAGGAGCACCAGCGCCGCGATGCCGATGGCGCTGCGCAGCGCGAGTTTGCGCACGCGCGCCTTGCGCCGCGCGCGCAGGTCGGCGATCCGCGCTTCGCGCTCTTCCGGACTGATGTCGGATGCGTGCGCCATGGTCAGAGGCTGGTGCCGATGTTGAGGTGCAGGGTGAAAGGCGAATCCGGATCGTCCAGGCCGCGGGCGATGTCCAGCCGCAGCGGGCCGACCGGCGTCTGCCAGCGCAGTCCCACGCCGACGCCGGTGCGCAGGTCGGGGGACCCGTCGAAGGCGCTGCCGGTGTCGACGAAGGCGCCGACGCCCCAGGGGCCGCCGCTGAAATAGTGCTCGTACTCGGCGCTGGCGGTGAACACGTGGCGCGCGCCGAGCGCGAAGCTCTTCTCGTCGTCATCGACCACGCGCGGGCCGACCTCGCGCCACTCGTAGCCGCGGATGCTGCCGTCGCCACCGGCGTAGAAGCGCAGGCTGGGCGGCATGTCGACCAGGGCGCTGGTCTCGGTGCGGCCGTACTCCCCGCGCAGGATCAGCCGGTCGCTGGCGCCGATGCCCATGTACCAGCTCGCGCGGGCGTGGAACTGGAGGAAGTTCGCCTCCGAGCCCGCGCCTTCGACGCCGCCGCGCAGCAGCAGGCTGCCGTTGTAGCCGCCGCGCGGGAACAGCGCGTCGTCGAGATCGACATAGGTCGCGCGCAGCGATGGGTAGGTGAAGGTGGCATAGCGGTAGAGCGGCGACGTCGACGGGTCGTCGTCGTCCTCGTACTCGTAGGCCCAGCGCTCGCGCAGCGCGTGCACCGAGGCCACCAGGTTGAGGTGGCGGCTGTACTGGCCGCTGCGGCTGGCTGCGAACTCCACGCGCCGGGTGTCGATGTAGTCGGTCTGCTCGTCGGCGGCCTGCAGGCTGGCCGTGTACCAGCCGTCGAGCCAGCGGAAGGCGGGGATCCGGTACTGCAGGGTGAGCGTCTTGCGGTTGCGGGCGTAGTCGAGCTGCGACAGCGCCTTGTGCCCGCGCCGGTTCACGTAGCGCCGCTCCAGTCCCAGCCGGATGCCGGGGCCGCTGTCGGTGCCATAGCTGAGGCCGGCGGTGTAGACGTCGCGCTTGGCCGGGGTGAGGTCGACCTGCACGGGCACGCGCCCGTCCTCGGCCTCCTCCGGACGCGTGGTGATGTCGATGCGGCTGAAGTAGTCGAGGCTGTTGAGCGAGGTGCGCAGGCGATCGAGGCGGCCCTGGTGGTAGTACTGGCCTTCTTCCCAGTACACCAGGCGTTCGAGCAGGCTGTTGTCGACCACTTCGTTCGGCGCCTGCACGAAGCGCGTCCGGCCCATGGCGTAGCGTTCGCCGCTGCTCCACACCAGCTCGATGTCGGCGGCCTGCTCGGCGCGGGTGACCGCGACCCGGCGCGCGCTGAAGTCGGCGTCGAAGTAGCCGCGCTCGGCCAGGCGCCGGCTGATGCGTGTCTTGCTGGTCTCGTAGGCCGCGTGGTCCAGGATCGAGCCCTGGCGCGGGATGAAGTCGTCCACTTCGTCGCTGAGGTAGGGATCGTCGTGGCCATCGCCGAGGATGGCGATGTCGGCGCGGCGCACGCGCACCGGTTCGCCCGGCTCCACCGTGATCACCACCGACACCGGGAGCCGGGCCGCGTCGCGCGCGCGCGCGGCACCTGCTTCGCGCACCACCTCGGCGGTGGCAGCGGCGCTGTCGCCGCTGGCGGTATCGGCTTCGGCGGCGGTGTCCAGCACCACGCGGCGATCGTCGCCGCGCACGCGCTCGACCACGATCCGCGGCGAGTAGTAGCCGAAGGGCTCCAGCGCCTCGCGGGTCTCGTCGCCGGCGGCGCGCATCATGTAGGCCAGGCGGCGCCAGGACACCTCGTCGTCCATGGCGTCGAGCAGCGACAGCGAGGTGCGGACGTTCTCCTCCATCTCCTCGTCGAGGCCGCGGATCTCGACCGCGGCGACGCTGGCGGCATGGGCGCTGCCGGCGATGGCGAACAGGAGCACGGCGACGGCGGCGCGGTGGGACGTGGGCATCAGCGGAGGATACCGATGACGCGTCGACGGACCATTAACGCCCTCCGCAAGTCAGACAGAAAGCTGCCCAAGCTCCGCCACGGCACCCAGCCGCCGCGCCAGTCGCTGCAACAGCGCCAGGCGGTTGTTGCGCAGCGCCAGGTCCTCGGCGTTGACCATCACCGCATCGAAGAACGCATCGACCTCGGGCCGCAGTCGCGCAAGGCGTGCCAGCGCGGCCACGTAGTCGCCGTCCTCGAGCGCGGGGCCGGCATCGACCCAGGCGGCTTCCATCGCCGTCGACAGCGCCTGCTCGGCGGGTTCGACCAGCAGGGACGCGTCCACGGTTTCGGGAATCGCAGCGTCCGCCTTGCGCAGGATGTTGCGGATGCGCTTGTCGGCGGCGGCCAGGGCCTCGGCCTCGGGCAGCCTGGCGAAACTTGCGATGGCGGCGATGCGCTGGTCGAAGTCGGCCAGTGAGGCCGGACGCAGGGCCGCGACGGCGCTGAAGTGCTGCGCGGGCACGCCGCGGTCGGCGTAGTAGCCGCGCAGGCGGTCGAGGATGAAGTCGTAGAGGTCGGTGGCAAGCGCGGCGGCAGGATCGCCCAGTGGGCGCACGCCCTCCGGCAACGCCGCGGTCGCGGCCGTCAGTGCCGCCGGCAGGTCGATCCCGGGCCCGCCTTCGATGACCGTGCGCGCCAGGCCCAGCGCGGCGCGGCGCAGGGCGAAGGGATCCTTGTTGCCGGTGGGCTTGAGCCCGGCGGCGAATCCGCCGGCCAGCGTATCGATGCGCTCCGCGATCGCCAGCACCCGGCCCAGCGGCGATGGCGCGATGGCGTCGCCGGCGCCGCGTGGCTGCCAGGCTTCGTCCAGCGCCGCGGCCAGCGCGATGCGATCGTCGTGCGCGAGCTCGGCCAGGGCGGGATCCTGCGCCGCGTAGTAGCGCCCGGCGATGCCCTGCAGCTCGGGAAACTCGTTGACCATGCGCGACTGCAGGTCGGCCTTGGACAGCAGCGCCGCCCGCTGCGCCAGCGCCGCGTCGACGCCCGCGGCGGGCGCCAGCGTTCCGGCCAGCGTCGCCACGCGCGCCGCCTTGTCGGCCACGCTGCCCAGCTTCGCTTGGTAGGTCACGCCGGCCAGGCCTTCGTTCATCGCCGACAGGCCCTGCTTCATGTCTTCGACGAAGAAGAACTTGGCGTCGGCGAAGCGCGGGCGGATCACGCGCTCGTAGCCCTTGCGCACCTCGGCCTCGTCGCGCGACGCGATGTTGGCCACGCCGATGAAGTGCTCGGTCAACCGGCCGTCGGCGTCGAGCACCGGGAAGAACTTCTGGTTGGCCTCCATCGTCGCCACCAGCGCTTCCGGCGGCACGGCGAGGAATTCGGCTTCGAACGAACAGGCGACGGCCGCGGGCCACTCCACCAGGCATTCGACCTCGGCGAGGTTCCCGGGGTCGATGCGCGCGACGCCGCCGGCGGCCGTGGCCGCGGCCTGCACGCCGGAGACGATGGCGTCGCGGCGCTCCTCGGGATCCACCAGCACCTTCGCCGCGCGCAGCGCGTCGACGTAGTCGCGGGGATTGCCGATCCACACCGGCTTGTCGTGCATGAAGCGGTGGCCGCGGCTCATGCGGTCGGACGCGATGCCGAACGCGGTGGCCGGCACGACCGCATCGCCCAGCAGTACGACCAGCCAGTGCACCGGCCGCGCGAAGGCGTGCGCGTGCGCGCCCCAGCGCATCGCCTTGGGCACCGGGATCGCCGCGATGGCTTCCTCCACGACCGCGGGCAGCAGGTCGCGCGTGGCGGCGCCGGGCGTCACCGACCGGTGCACGAAGCGCTCGCCCTTCTGGTCGCTGGCGCGCTCCAGCATGCTCCAGTCCACGCCCGCCTTCTGCGCGAAGCCCTGCAGCGCGCGCGTCGGCTGGCCGTCGGCGTCCAGCGCGATGTTGACGTAGGGGCCCAGGACTTCGGACGGGCGGTCGGGCTGGACGGTGGCCACCGCGTCCAGCAGCACGGCGAGCCGGCGCGGGCCATAGAGCGGTCGCGCGCCTTCGGCGAAGCCGATGCCGCGGCTGGTGAGCGCGTCGCGAACGCCATCGAGGAACGCGCGTGCCAGGCCGGGCAGGGCGGCGACGGGGAGCTCGTCGGTGCCGAGTTCGATCAGGAGCGGTGCGGTATCGGTCACGGAAGATCCTTGTTGACCGCGATGAGGTGGCCCAGGTCGTTGCCCGGACTGGCGGGCTTGCGGTCGCCGTTGAGCATCAGCAGGGCGATGCCGGCCAGCGGCATCAGCAGCATGCCGAACAGCAGCCACAGCCAGGGATTGCGCCCCGTCTGCTGCGCCCAGTACGCGGCGAAGAGCCCGAATGCCACCGGTGCGGACCAGCCGAATGCGAATACTGCGGAGAAGATTTCGATCATGCGCTGTGACTCCCTGTCAGGCGGCCTTGTGCGGGACGGGTTCGAGTCCGGGGAAGCCGAGCTTCTCCCGCTGTGCGCGATAGGCCTCGGCCACCGCCTGCGACAGCTTGCGCACGCGCAGGATGTAGCGCTGGCGCTCGGTGACGCTGATCGCGCGGCGGGCGTCGAGCATGTTGAAGCTGTGGCTGGCCTTCATCACCTGCTCGTAGGCGGGCAGCGGCAGGTCGAGTTCGACGAGCTTCATCGCCTCGGCCTCGCAGGCATCGAAGCGGTGGAACAGCTCCGCCACGTCGGCATGCTCGAAGTTGTACGTGCTCTGCTCGACCTCGTTCTGGTGGTAGACGTCACGGTAGGTCACCGGCCTGCCGTCGGGACCGTGCGTCCACACCAGGTCGAAGACGTCGTCGACGTTCTGCAGGTACATGCACAGCCGCTCGAGGCCGTAGGTGATCTCGCCCAGCACCGGGCGGCACTCGATGCCGCCGGCCTGCTGGAACCAGGTGAACTGGGTCACCTCCATGCCGTTGAGCCAGACCTCCCAGCCCAGGCCCCAGGCGCCGAGCGTCGGCGATTCCCAGTTGTCCTCGACCAGGCGCAGGTCGTGCACCAGCGGGTCGACGCCCACGCTTTTCAGCGACTCGAAGTACAGCTCGACGATGTTGTCGGGCGAGGGCTTCATCACCACCTGGTACTGGTAGTAGCGCTGCAGGCGGTTGGGGTTCTCGCCGTAGCGGCCGTCGGTGGGGCGGCGGCAGGGCTGCACGTAGGCGGCGTTCCACGGCTCCGGGCCGATCGAGCGCAGGAACGTCGCCGGGTGGAAGGTGCCGGCGCCGACTTCGAGGTCGAGCGGCTGGATCAGCACGCAGCCCTGCGCGGCCCAGAAGTCGTTGAGCCGCTGGATCAGCTGCTGGAAGGTGGGTGCAGTCATGCGTGTTCCGGTCCGCCGGGGAGCGGCGGCGCGATAAATGGGGACGCGTTAGTATACCGGCCCCCTCCGCGCAACCTGCGCGTGTGCGGTGACTTTCCCGGTGTACTGCATGAGTCGAAACGCGCGTCCTTTCCTGGTCGTGGAGACCGGCCGTCCCATTCCTTCGATGCGTCGCCACGGGCGCTTCCCGCACTGGGTCCGCACCGCCGCGGGACTGGCGCGCGACGAAGTCGAAGTGGTGGACGTGCTGTCGGGCGAAGCGCCGCCGTCGCACCGAGGCTATGCCGGCATCCTCGTCACGGGCTCGGGCGCGATGGTCAGCGACCGCGAACCCTGGAGCGAGCGCACTGCCGACTGGCTGCGCGACGCCGCCCACGCCGGCGCCGCGGTGTTCGGCATCTGCTATGGCCACCAGCTGCTGGCGCACGCGCTGGGCGGCGAGGTCGCCGACAACCCGCGCGGGCTCGAAATGGGCACCATCGACCTCGACCTGTCCGCGCATGCCGCCGACGATCCGCTGTTCTCGGGGCTGCCGGAGCGGATCCAGGCGCAGGCCACCCATACGCAGAGCGTGCTGCGCTCGCCCGAGGGCGCTGTCGGGCTGGCCGCCTCGACGATGGACGATTGCCACGCGTTCCGCTGGGGCGACGCGGCCTGGGGCGTCCAGTTCCATCCGGAATTCAGCGCCGGCCACATGCGCGGCTATGTCGCGGGACGCGCCGAACGCCTGGTCGCCCATGGCCAGGACCCGGGGGCGATCCACGCCGCCGTGCGCGCCGCGCCGGACGCGCGCCGGGTGCTGCGCCGCTTCGTGCGCAGGGCGCGTCGCCACGCTTGAGGCGGTGCGGCCACAGCCATCAGTTACGATGGTTCCGCGTGGCGCGGCCACCGACTTACACCACTACCCGGGGATGACTGGATGACGACTCGCACGATGGGCCCGGTTTCGGGCTGGCGCTGGTTCAAGAACGCGGTGAACCTCGGCGGAAGCAACCCAAAGGCGATCTTTGGCGGCGCCGCCCTGCTCGCGCTGGTCATCTTCGTGGTCGCGGTGGTGATGAGCCTCGCAGTCGGCCTGGTCGCGCCTGATGGCGGGACGGCCCAGTTCGCGCTGAGCATGGCGATCTCGCTTCCGCTGCTCGTGCTGATGGGCGCGCTGCTGGTGGGCTACCTGCGCGTGATCGATGCGGTCGAGAACGGCCGCCCCGCGACGGCCACGCAGATCTTCAGCGGCTTCGCCGACACCGGTACGTGGCTGCGCGCGATCGTGATCCTGCTGGCGCTGGCCCTGCTGCAGTACGCGCTGATCGGCGGCCTGGTGGCGCTGGTCGCGCCGGAAGCCGGACGCTGGTACCTCGACAACATGGCCGCGACCGCGGACCCGGCCGCACAGGTGGCGGTGCCGGCCGGCTTCGGCCGCGCCTTCGCGGTGACGATGGTGGTGGGCGTGCTGGTCTACGCCGCACAGGCCATTGGCCTGGGCCAGGTGGCACTCCGGGGCAAGGCGACCGGCGCGGCGCTGGCCGACGGCCTGACCGGCGCCCTCCGCAACGCGCTGCCGCTGGCGCTGCTCCTCCTGGTCGCCATGGTCGCCATGTTCATCGTGGCGCTGGTGGTGGGCGTGCTGGTGATGCTGTTCACCGCGCTTGGCGCCGGCAGCGGCATGCTGCTGGTGCTCGGCATCGTGATCGGGGTGCCGGTCTACCTGCTGCTGGTGGTGGTGATGATCGTGGTCAGCTGCGGCGTGATGTATTCCATCTGGCGCGATGTCTGCGCTGTCGATGGCGATGCCCACGACGGCGACGACCGCCACGTCGTTGCCTGAGGCCTGACGCTCAGCCCCGGAGCGCGCGGTCCAGCGCCGCCTGCATCGCGGACGCCATTGCCGCCGAAGCCCAGGCGGTGGCCAGCAGCAGCGCCACGCCCTGCAGCGCGAGCCAGGCCGCGGCCCATCGCGGCATCCGTTCCGCCGCGCCGGCCGCCAGCACCACCCGGGTGCGGCTGATCCGGTCGTGCAGCGCGGCGTGGTCGGGCGGGACCGCGGCCAGCATGTGGCCGACGTTGAGGCTCAGCCAGGACAGCGCGCCGGCCACGAAGCGCAGCAGCACCGCGCCCGCGCCGGGATCGCCGCCGCCGGCGGCGGCCACGCGCAGGCCGAGCGCGCGCTTGCCGGGCGTGGCCCGCAGCGCCGAGCGTTCGAAGGCCACGCACCAGGCGAAGAACACCGCCACGAACGCGCCCAGCGGCGGGCCGGCCAGGGTCAGCAGCGCCGATTGCAGGTCCGCGGCCGCGGCCAACAGGGCAGGGTCGCGCATCGACCCCCGCACCAGGCCGAGCAGCACGCCGGGATCGGGTGCCGCCACCGCATCGGTGGCCATGATCGCCGCCGCCATGCGCTGCGCCACGGCGTCGACCAGCGCGCTCCACGCCTCGACCAGCGTCGCCGCGGCCGCCTGCAGGCGCTTGCCGCACAGTGCCAGCACCGGCAGCGCGACCACCGCCGCATCCAGGGACCATGCCGCACTGCGTCGCCAGAACCCGGCGGGGCGCATCAGCCGGTGCCGTTGTCGCCGGCGGCGGCCTCGCGCGGCGCCAGCATGCGCGAGGCGATGATGCCGGCCTCGTACAGCAGGCACATCGGGATCGCCAGCATCAGCTGCGAGATCACGTCGGGCGGGGTGATGATCGCGGCGAGGATGAAGATGCCGACGATCGCGTAGCCGCGCGACTCCCGCAGCTGCGCCGGCGTCACCCAGCCCAGCAGCACCAGGATCACCAGCGCCACCGGCAGCTCGAAGCTGATGCCGAAGGCGAGGAAGATCACCAGCACGAAGTCGAGGTAGGCGTTGATGTCGGTCATCATCGACACGCCTTCCGGCGTGACCATGGTGAGGAAGCTGAACACCGAGGGCAGCACCACGAAGAAGGCGAAGGCGCAGCCGGTGTAGAACAGCACCAGCGAGGTCGCCAGCAGCGGCATCGCCAGGCGCTTCTCGCGCCGGTACAGGCCGGGTGCGACAAAGGACCAGGCCTGAAACAGCAGCCACGGCATGCTCACCACCATCGCGGCGAAGAAGGCGAGCTTCAGCGGCGCGAAGAACGGCGAGGCGACTTCGATCGCGATCAGGTGCGCGCCCTCGGGCAGCTTGTCCACCAGCGGCTGCGACAGCCGGGAATACATCTTGTTGGCGAAGGGCAGCATCGCCGCCAGGACCACGGCGAAGCCGACCAGCCCGCGCAGGATGCGGCTGCGCAGCTCCAGCAGGTGGTCGAAGATGTGGCCCTCGCCCTCAGCGCCGGCCATCGTCGTCTCCGGTGGGCGGGGGCTTGGCGCCGGGCTCCGCGCCCGCGGTCAGTTCGTCACGCAGCGCCTTGAGCTCGCTGCGGGCGGCCTCGCCCTTCTCGCGCACGTCGCTGTCCAGGTCGGTGACCGCCGTGCGCACGTCGCGTTCGAAGTCCGTGGTCGCGGTCCGCGCGGCGTCGAGGTTGCGCTTGAGTTCGTCGGCGGCGAGATCACGCTCGAGCTCGGACTTCACCGAATACCACTGCGCACGTGCGCGCCGCACCCACAGGCCGGCGAAGCGCGCGGCCTTGGGCAGGCGCTCGGGGCCGAGCACCACCAGGGCCACGAGCGCGATCATCGTCAGCTCGGTGAAGCCGAGATCGAACATGCCCGCCGCCTGCCTGCCGCGCCGCGGTCAGCGCTGCACGGAGTCGTCGTCGCGCTCGGCCTTGCGCTCGCCCTCGCGGGTCTGGTCGCCGAGCTGGCCGGCCGGCTTGTCGTCTTCGTCGGCCATGCCCTTCTTGAAGCCCTTCACCGCTTCGCCGAGGTCGCGGCCCGCGCCGCGCAGGCGCTTGGTGCCGAAGATCAGCAGCACGACCACCAGGACGATGATCCAATGCCAGATGCTGAAACTGCCCATGCCGCGAGTCCTGGATGTGTTCGGGGGCTCAGGATACCAAGTCGCCCCGGCCGTAACCGCGGGCGCGGATGCCGGGCCTCAGTCGATGGGGTCGGGGAGCGGCGCCGGGAGATCGTCGGCGGGGAGCGGCTCGGAGGTCACCGGGGAGTCGTCGACCGGCTGGAAGCCGCCCTGCGCCTGTGCGGGCGTGCCGCCGTGGCCGACCGGCGTGGTCTCCACCTGCGGCATCCGTGCCGCGTCCAGAGCGTTGGCCCCGGCATCGGCGGTGCCCGCGACGGCCTGGGCCGCCGTGCCATCGGTGCCGCGGTTCAGGCGCGCCAGCGCGGTGGCCTCCTCGATGGTGTCGCGGAAGTCGACGACGGCGGTCGAAGGCTGGCCCTGCGCACGGCCCTCGAAGATCATCCGCGGCGTGGTGTCGCGGCCATAGACGGCCTCGTTGGCCGCGTCATCGATCGACAGCACGGCGCCGTCGAGCGCGACGCCCGCGAACAGCCCGCGGGCCCGCGACCACGACCAGATCTCGGCCTTGAGCTGGCCGTCGGTGGCGGTGGCCGCGCTGCGGCCCAGCGGCCCGGCGGCCACGCCGGCGTCGGCGCCCAGGGTGAACTTGCCGTTGACGATCGACTCCAGGCCGCGGTCGCTGCGGAACACCAGCACCACGTCGGCCGACTGCACGCCGGCCTGGAAGCCGATGCTGCCGCCGGTGAGCTTGACGAAGACCGGGTTGGACCAGGTGCCATCGGGGTTCTTCACCGACATCAGGCCGTGGCCGCGGCGGCCGCCGATGATCAGGCCGGCCTTGATGGTGTCGGGCACGACCACGATCGCACGGCCCTCGTCGAACAGCTTCTCGGGGATCCCCGCTTCGGGAATCTGCTGGATCTCGGCAAGCACGCGCACCGCGTTGAGCGCGCGCGCATCTTCCTGGGGACCGGCCAGGGCGGGGGCGGCGACCAGCGCCAGGCAGAGCGCGGAGGCAAGGACGGGCAGGCGGAGCGGATGGCGCTTGGCGGACATGGGGGACTCCGTGACGGAATGCTTGGAAGGATGCGGCGCGGGGCGGACGCTGTCGACCGCGCGTGGTGGCTCAGGCTATGCGCGGCGCGATGAATCGGCGGTGAGCCTTGCGTGCCCTCGCCCGTACCGGACCGTACACTGGACGGCCGCTGTCCGCCCGCCACCACGCCAGCACCGACCATGACCGACTCCACGCAAGCTGCCCGCGACGTCCTGCTGCTGGCCAACCTCGGCACGCCCTCGGCACCGACCGCGTCGGCGGTCTCGCGCTACCTGGCCGAGTTCCTGTCCGACCCGCGCGTGGTGCAGCTGCCGCGCCTGTTCTGGCTGCCGCTGCTGCGCCTGGTGGTGCTGCCGCTGCGCTCGCGCAAGGTCTCGCACAACTACGCCGCGGTCTGGATGGACGGCGGCTCGCCGCTGGAAGTCCATACCCGCAGGCTGGCGGCCGCGGTGCAGGAACAGATGCCCGGGGTGCACGTGGAGCACGTCATGCGCTATGGCGAACCCGCGCTCACGCGCCGGCTGCGCGAACTGCGTGGACAGGGCGCGCGCGTGCTGGTGCTGCCGCTGTATCCGCAGTACTCGACCACCACGACCGCATCGGTCGGGGACGTGGTCGCGCGCGAGCTGCCCGACGCGCGCATGGTCGACGACTACCACGTCGATCCGGCCTGGGTGCAGGCGGTCGCCGGTTCCATCCGCACGCACTGGGAGCGCCACGGCCGGGGCGACCGCCTGCTGTTCTCCTTCCACGGCATTCCGCAGCGCCTGGTCGACCAGGGCGATCCCTACGAGCGCCAGTGCCTCGCCGGCGCGCGCGCGATCGCCACCGCGCTCGAGCTGCCCGACGACGCATGGCAGGCGACCTTCCAGTCGCGCTTCGGCGGTGGCAAGTGGCTGTCGCCGGCCACCGACGCCACCGTCCGCGCGCTGCCCGCCGAAGGCGTCAAGCGCATCGATGTCGCCTGCCCGGGCTTCGCCGCCGACTGCCTGGAGACGCTGGAGGAGATCGCCATGCAGAACGCCGGCTTCTTCCGCGAGGCCGGCGGCGACGAGCTCTCCTACATCCCGTGCCTCAACGACGATCCGGCGCACGCGCGCGCGATCGCCGGGATCGCAACGCGGGAGTTCGACGCATGGCGCTGACGCACGCCCCGCCGATGCGCGACTTCGAAATCGCCCTGCCGATGGGCACCGTGCGCGGCCTGCGCACGGGCGATGCCGGCGCGACGCGCGTGCTGGCGCTGCACGGCTGGCTCGACAATGCCGCGAGCTTCATCCCGTTGGCGCCGCACCTGTCGGGCCTCGACCTGGTCGCGGCGGACCTGCCGGGGCATGGTGCCAGCGACCACCTGCCGCGCGGCATGGACTATTCCTTCGCGGGCGCAGTGCACACCGTGCTCGACATCGCCGACGCCCTGGGCTGGGAGCGCTTTGCCCTGCTTGGCCACTCCATGGGCGCGGGCATCGCCAGCCTCGTGGCCGCGGCCTGCCCGGAGCGCGTCGAGCGCCTGGTCGCGATCGAGGCCCTGGGCGCGCTGGCCGAAGAGCCCGGGCGCACCGTGGAGCGGCTGCGCGACGCGGTCGCGGCCACGCGTGCCCTGCCGGACAAGCGCCTGCGGGTGTTTGCCGACATCGAGCCTGCCGTGCGTGCGCGGATGCGGGCCAACGGCCTGGGCGAGCCGGCCGCGCGCCTGCTGGTGGAGCGCGGGATAGTCGCCGTCGACGGCGGCTGGAGCTGGAGCAGCGACCCGCGCCTGACGCTGCCGACGATGGTGCGCATGACCGAGGCCCAGGTGGAGGACCTGGTGGCGGGCATCACCTGTCCGACCCGGGTGCTGTTCGCCGATCCGGCCCAGCCCTACCTGCCCGATCCGCTGCGCCGCGCACGCGCGGCCTTGCTGCCCGCGGGCGAACTGGTCGTGCTGACCGGTGGCCACCACCTGCACATGGAGCAGCCCGGCGAGGTCGCCGCCGCGATCGGCAGCTTCTTCGCCGGCTGAGGTGCCGGGTCCCGGCTACTGCTGCCCGGGCCGCTCGCGCAGCTGGATGCCGACCATGAGCTGTTCGCCGCCGCGGCGGGTGAAGGTGTAGGTCGCCTCGCGTTCGCCATGGCTGAAGCCGAGCATGGCGCTGTCGGCCTGCTGCATCGCCAGGGTCTGCGTCCAGCCGCTGCCTTCCATGGCCGCGCGCGCGGCGTCGAACATCGACGACACCGAGCCGTCGGACTCCAGGCTCAGCAGGCGCGCGCCGCCGATGTCCATCACGCTGCTCACGCCATAGCTCGGCGGCAGGAACAGGTCGTCCGGGAAATCCGCCGGCAGAGCGACGCCGTTGCCGGTGGCGATGCTCACTTCGCCTTCCGCGGTGCGGACACGCATGCGGTTGCCATCGCGGTCCACTTCAACCTGGTGGCCGCTGGCGCGCTCGATGGCTGCTTCCGCCGCGGCATCGGCGGCGCGCTGGCAGCCGGTGGCGGTGGCAACGAGGCCGGCGATGAGCAGGGGAAGCAGAAGATGGCGCATGGGTCTCCCGGAACTCGTCGACATGGATGCCTGACCCGTACAACGCCCTCAGGCAACCGGACCGGACAGCAGCCTCAGCATCGCCTTCAGTCGCCGGCCGTGGTCCCGGAAGTAATCGCGTTCGGCGCGCCAGCCCGGGCAGCGCGCGTCGACCTCGGCCCAGAACGCCGGCGAGTGGTCGGCGTGCACCAGGTGGCAGAGCTCGTGCACCAGCACGTACTCGAAGGCCGAAGGCCGGCCCAGCACCAGGGCCAGGTCCAGGGCGACGGTGCTGTCGGGCGCCAGCGAGCCCCACTGCGAGGACATGGCCTTCAGGCGGACGCGCACCGGCGCGCGCGGCAGGCCGGGCAGGTAGCGCGGCAGCCAGGCGCCGATATCCGCACGCGCCTCGCCCTCGTAGAAATCGCGAAGCGCGCGGCGCAGGGCAGCATCGCCGCCGCGTCCGGTGTGCCGGAACACCAGCTCGCCGCCGTCGCGGACGACGCAGGCGTAGCGGCCGGCTTCCCAGTGCAGCGGGAGCATGATCCCGCGCAATGGCAGGGCCGTCGTGGCGTCGCGCTCCAGCGGTGCCAGCAGGTCGTCGATCGCATGCGCGCGCAGCTGCGCGAGCACCCAGTCACGGTGCTGTTCGAGGAAACGCTCGCCGGAGATCGCGCTCGCGCGCGGCGGCAGGGTCAGGCGTGCACCGCGTTCGTCGACGGACAGCCGCAGGCGGCGTGCGCGCGGATCGCGCACGCGCATCACTTCGACGTGGCTGCCGTCGTCCATCGCAAGCGCGACCGTGTCGCGCTGGATGTTGCGGGTGCCCGGTGCATTGGACTTCGTGAGCAGCAGGCGGAGCAGGGACGACATGTGGCGATTCTACCGGCGCGCACCCGCACAGCGCGCATCCATGCGCGGAGTTTCGATGGGTCTGCGTTCAGGCGTCGACGCGCGACAGCTTCAGTGCCGGCTCGAGGATCTCGAACAGCCGCCGCACTTCGGCCGACATCAGCGCGAAGCGCGCATCGAGCTCGGCGCGCAGGTCGTCGCGGTCGGTGCCTTCCAGCTGGTCCACCGCGCCGTCGAGGAACTTCAGCTTGCGCACCACCAGGTCCTCGCCGAGCACGAAGGAGACGTGGTCGTCGAGCACCAGCGCAAGCCGCGTGACCTGCTTGCCGGCTTCCAGGTGGCGGGTGATCTCCTCGCTGCCCAGGTCCTGGCGCTGGCACTTCACGATCGCGCCGGTGTCGTTGCCGTCCTTGAGCTCGCACTCCTCGCCCAGCGACAGGCCCTCGGGCAGCGGTTCGCCAGCGATCCAGCCGGTCAGCACGCTGCGCGGCGCGACCTCGGCATTCGCCGGCAGCGCGGGGAAGCTGCCCAGCGCCTGGCGCAGCGCCGAGACCACGGCCTCGGCGTTCTTGCGCGACGAGGTATCGACGATGCACAGGCCGTGCTTGAGGTCGAGCAGGGCGTCGGTGCGCGAGGGGCGGACGAAGGCGCGCGGCAGCAGCTCGTGCACCAGCTCGTCCTTCATGCGCTTGCGTGCGCGCCCGCCCGGGCGGCGGCCTTCGCGCTCCTCGGCCTCGTCGAGCTTGCGCGCGAGCATGTCGTTGACCACCGCGGCGGGCAGCAGGCGATCCTCGCCGCCGACCGCCACCCAGGCGGCGTCGCCGATGCGGTGGCAGAAGGCTTCGGAGTCGCGGCCCAGCGCCGGCACGAAGCCGCGCGAGGACAGCTCCAGCGGGCCGACGGGCTTCAGCGGATGGGTGGCGAGGGCGTCCTCGAGGCCTTCGAGATCGAGCGAGGTCGGGAAACGGAACAGGGTCAGGTTGCGAAAGAACATGGGTATCGGAGGCCGTGGTCGTGGAAGCGGGAAAGGATGCGCGCGCGCTGTCTCAGGGGACGCGGTGGCGTCCCGCGCGGGCGGGATGGGGAACTGCCGTGCTGCGGCATCAGGCGTCGTTGCCGGCGTGCGGCCTGTCGTGGGGATCGCCGGCCAGCCACCGCTGCGCGTCGGCCGTGGCCGCCGCGTCGCGATGGCCCAGGCCGAGGAAGTCGAACAGCGTCGGATCAGCCAGCTGCGAGGGACGGATGTCACCCAGCGCGCGCGCGATCTGCTCGACGCGCCCGGGTGATTCACGATCCCACTGCGCCATCATCCGCTGCACCTGTTTGCGCTGCAGGTTCTCCTGCGAACCGCACAGGTTGCAGGGGATGATCGGGAACGCCTTCGCCTCCGAGTAGGCCGCGATGTCCTCCTCGCGGACATAGGCCAGCGGGCGGATCACCACGTGCCTGCCGTCGTCGCTGAGCAGCTTCGGCGGCATGCCGCTGAGCCTGGCGTGGAAGAACATGTTGAGGAAGAACGTGGCCACCATGTCGTCGAGGTGGTGGCCCAGGGCGATGCGGGTGAAGCCGTGCTCGGCGGCCCGGGCGTACAGCGCGCCGCGGCGCAGCCGCGAACACAGCGAGCACATGGTCTTGCCTTCCGGCACCACGCGCGAGACCACCGAATACGTGTCCTGCTCGATGATGTGGAAGTCCACGCCGAGCGAGCGCAGGTAGTCGGGCAGCACCTGCTCCGGGAAGCCCGGCTGCTTCTGGTCGAGGTTGACCGCGGTGATCGAGAACGATACCGGTGCCTTCTTCTGCAGCTGCAGCAGGACATCGAGCAGCGTGTAGCTGTCCTTGCCGCCCGACAGGCACACCATCACCTTGTCGCCGTCGGCGATCATGCCGAAGTCGGCGATCGCGCGGCCGACCTGGTGGCGCAGGCGCTTGCCCAGGCGCTGGGCGTCGTGCGCGGCACTGCGCACGCGCGGCGCGGGTTCGGCGAGTGGAAGGACGATGCTCATGGACCACGCATTCTAACGGTGCCCGATCACAGGCGCCGGATCGGCGCGCCCCGTTGCCGGTGGATGGCCGATCGACGCGGGCAGCGTGTACTCTCGGGACGCCATGCACCCTTCCGATGCCGCCGAACAGGCCCGACTCGCCCAGCGCCTGGCGGCGCTGAAGGCCGAACATCGCGACCTCGATGCCGCGATCGCCCGGCTGCAGCTCGACAGCGGCGCAGACGAGCTCATGGTCAAGCGCCTGAAGAAACGCAAGCTGCAGCTGCGCGACGGCATCGAGCTGCTGGAATCGGCGCTGATCCCCGATGAGCCGGCCTGAGGCCGGCCCGCGCGAGGCGCGGGACGTAGCTCAGGGCAGCCAGATCTTCCTGCGGGTCAACGGGCTGGCGCTGGCGTCCACCACCAGGCCTGCGGCGTCGAACTCGACCTGGATCTCCTCGAAGCTGCCCAGCCAGAAGCGCCAGACGTCTGCGTCGAGGTCGGGATTCTCGCTGCTCACCGGCCAGCCCAGCGACATCGCCACCTGCTCGCGGTTCATGCCCGGCGTGATCCGCGCGCTGGCGATGGCTTCGCGGATCTTCTCCGGGAAGCCTGCGGCGGCGATGCGCGGGTCTTCCGCCACCACGTAGCGGGCCGCGAATTCGGCGTCCGACAGGTCGCGGCTGTAGTGGTTCTCGATCACGTGCTTCTCGCCGTCCACCAGCAGCCTGAGCTTGCGGCGGCCCTGCTTGGTCACGGTGAGCGGACTGCCGAACGGGACGATGCGCGCGCCCTCGTCGTCGTAATTGATGTCGTAGACCTCGCCGTCGAAGCTGCGCATGTTGCAGCAGAGGAAGCCCTCGGTCTTTGCGGCCTGGCGGGCGATGGCGGGCGCCATGGCGGTGGCGATGGCAATGGCGACGAGCGCCGGCACGGCGTTGCGGAAGCGCATGGAATGCTCCTGGTGTGTTGCGGCAGGGCCGCCGCGACTGCGGTTGGCAGGAGCGTGCCTGGACAGCGCCCCGCGCACGCCACTCCCCATGGCGCGCGGGCATTGTGCCGGGAGTGTCGCCCGCGGTGAAGCCCGAGGCCGGGCGGCCCGCGAAAGTCAGGCCTGGGTCGCGGCCGGCGGCGCGGCCTCCGGACTGATCTTCTCGATCGTGTGCCGCAGTTCGCGGCCCAGGATCACCTTGGCATCGCGTGCCCAGGTGTCCAGGCGCTGGTCGAAGGCCAGCTTGCTGTTGTGGTCCAGCTTCACCAGGCCGAGCTCGCGCAGCTTCTGGATGAAGCCGCGGAACAACGTCTTGTCGAAGAACTCCGGCGCCGCCGGCGCGTACAGCAGGCTCAGCCGCTGCGCCGCCAGCTGGCACAGGCCTTCGAGCTCGCCCGCGCCCAGCGTGCCCGAACCGTTCTTGGCCAGCACCGAGATCGCGATGTAGTAGCGCTCGAAGGCCTGCTGCAGCGGATGGCCGATCGCGCGCAGGCGGAAGACCTCGTCCGACTGCCCCGCCTGCCGGGCGAGGATGCCGCCGTCGTCCTCGCTGACGCGCTCCAACAGGCCTTCGCGCATGAACAGCGCGATGGTGGCGTCGATGCGCGCTGCAAAGCCGTCCTCGTCCCAGGGCAGGAACAGCTCGCCCTGCAGGAAGGGATACATGCTGCGGCCGATCCGCAGCAGGGTCTCGCGCGACATGCGCCGGTTGTGCAGGAAGCAGCAGGCGATCCAGGCCGAGGCCGTGAACAGGTGCACCACGTTGTTGCGGAAGTACGACAGCAGCACCGCGGTGTCGCCGTCCACGCGCAGGACGTCGCCCAGCGGATGCACCACGCGGTGCAGTACGCCGATCTCTTCGCCATGGGCGATGATCTGCTGCGGCGAGTGCGGGGAGACGGTGACCAGCGGGCTGTAGGGCACTTCCGCCAGCAGTTTCTTGGACAGCACGATCTGCGCGGTCAGGTCGCCTTCGCCCATGGCGTGCTTGGGCGTGGACAGCAGCGCCAGCGCCAGCAGGTTGATCGGGTTGACGTCGGCGGCGCTGTTGACGCGTTCCTGGATGCGCTGCGCGGTGGCATCGACCGTGGTCGCCAGCCAGTCGGGCTTGTCCTCGTCGGGCAGGGGCTTGCCGTCCCAGCTGCCGGCATGTTCGGCCAGCATGTCGGCCAGCGCGATCGGCTCGCCGAAGTTCACCACCACCTGGCCGTAGTTCTGTCGCAGCACCTTGGGAATGCCCCACAGCAGCGCCCAGATCGACTCCTTTTCCTTGGGCTTTCCCGACAGCTCGTCGAAGTAGCTGTTGCCCTCCATCAGCTTCTCGTAGCCGATGTACACCGGCTGGAACAGCACCGGGCGCGTGGGCTGGCGCAGGAAGGCGCGGACGGTCATCGCCACCATGCCGCCCTTGGGCTGCAGCAGGCGGCCGGTGCGCGAGCGCCCGCCCTCGATGAAGTACTCGATCGAATAGCCGCCGGCGACCAGCTTGGCCACGTACTCGGTGAACACCGCCGAATACAGTGCGTTGCCGCGGAAGCTGCGGCGGATGAAGAACGCCCCGCCCTTGCGCAGGATGGTGCCGATCACCGGCAGGTTGAGGTTGATGCCGGCGGCGATGTGCGGCGGCACGATGCCGCGCGTGTACAGCAGGTAGGACAGCAGCAGGTAGTCCATGTGGCTGCGGTGGCAGGGCACGTAGACGATTTCGTGGCCGGGCGCCGCGGCCTTGAGCTGGTCGAGGTGGTGCACCAGCACGCCGCGGAAGATCCGGTTCCAGACCGTGGTCAGCAGGAAGCTCGCCGAGCGCACCACTGGGTGCGAGTAGTCGGCGGCGACTTCGTAGGCGTAGCCGTGGGCCTTCTTCCAGGCCTCGGCCTGGCCCTTGGCGCCATCGCCGCCCTCGCGCCGGGCCTGGTCGGCGATGGCGTCGCGCACCGGCGTCGATGACAGCACCTTGTCGACCAGCAGGCGGCGGGTGGACAGGTCGGGGCCGATGATCGCGGCGCGGATGCGGTTGAAGTGCGTGCGCAGCAGGCGCGAGAGCTTGCGGACCTCGCGCTCGCGTTCCAGGTCCTCGGCGACGATGTCGCGCACCGCGACCGGCGGTGCGAAGCGGACCTGGGTGTCGCGGCCGTTGAGCAGGATCGCCAGCAGCCGCCGGAAGCGGCCCACCAGCGCCCAGTTTTCCGAGAACAGCACCGAGAACCAGCCGCTGTTCTTGTCCGGCGCGCGGCCGACGAAGATCGATACCGGCACCAGCTGCACGTCGAGCGTCGGATCGTCGTGGTGCGCCTCGAGCAGGCGCGCCAGCGAATCGGAGTGGCTCTTTTTCCTTTCCGGCTTGCGCTGGGTGGCGATCTGGGTGGCCAGCGCCAGCGCGCTGCCGGCGTTGCGCCGCGACAGGGCCACGTAGGCGCGCTTGCGACCCAGCAGGTCGCCCGGCAGCGGCACCAGCGGCGACGGCAGGCCGGCCTCGCGGCAGGCGCGGTCGAGGATCAGCGCGTTGGACAGGCCGTAGTCCTCGAGCACGTAGCAGACCTGGCGGTCGTCGATGGCGTCGCCGGGCGCCTGGGGCTCGATGCTCAGGCCGATCCAGGGCGACAGCAGGCGCCCCAGCAGGCGTGCCCACCAGGGCCGCGTGCGTCGCGGCGGGCGGCCGGGGCGCGGCCCGCGGCCCGGCACCGCGGCTTCGATGCCCGGGCCGGATCCGGCCTCGGCGTCGGACCCGGCGTCGGGCGTCGGGCTGGAATCAAACAGGGAGGGCTGGTTCGGCATCGTCTGCATTATGCCCAAGGCGGTTCCGGGCCTGCTGCGCGCCCGGGGCATGTCGCGGTCAGGGAGCGGCCACCGGGGTGGGCGGCGTGCCGGGTGCGGGCGGCGGATCGGCCGGGAGTTCGACGGTGCCCGCGGCCGCGCGGGCGTGGCGCAGGTAGTCGGCCAGGTACCAGCGGCCGTCGATGCGCTCCATGTCGACCACGGTGTCGATGGCGCCGCCGGCCAGGACGTAGCGCAGGCGGACGGTGGCCCGGTCGCCCTGCTGGACCTGCAGGCTTGCCTCGACGCTGTCGAACGCGGCATCGAGGTCCAGGCCGTACCCGGCCAGCACCGCCCGGGCCTCGAGGGTGAAGGCGCCGATGCGCCCGAGCGAAGCCTCCATCCCTGCAGCGGCGATGTCCTCCGCCGACACGGCGCCGGTGGCGCGCGCGGCGGCGGACAGGCGCATGATCGCCGCCCTGGCGCGTTCGCGGTCGGTCAGCGGCGCCTGCGCGGCCCACTGCGCCACCGCCGACACCAGCTGCGCGTAGTGGTCGCGCTCGGAGTCGCTGAAGTCGCCCTGGTGCTCGACGTACTGGACGCCGAACATGCCCATGGTCGCGGCGGCGGCGCGGATCTCGCGCGCGGAACCGGCGAACTGGCGGTCGAAGCCGGCCACCAGGGCGGTTTCGGCATCGTCCGCCGCCAGCGCCTCGAGCACCTGCGGCAGTTGCTCGGAGAACGGCAGCTCGTCGAGCGGCCAGCGCGTGTCGCCGGCGCGCCAGGCCAGCTGCAACCGCGCATGCAGCGCCGGCGGCACCGCATCGCGCGCGAAGGCGGCGAGATCGCCGCTGCGCATGTGGCCGGTCAGCACCTGCACGGCCAGCGCGGGCCGGCTGAGGTCGCTGGCCGCGGGTGCCTGGGCATCCGGCGTGACAGGCCGGCAGGCTGCGAGCAGGGCGGCCACTGCGGCGGCGGCCAGCAGCGATCGCAGGAACGGTGGCATGGGCATCGCATCCCCTCCCCCGGGAAGCAGGGCGCATCTTGGCCGCCGCCCGGCAGCCGCGGCAAGCCTACGCGGTCACAGGTCGCGGACGACCCAGCCGTGGGCGGCCGCCGCGGGCGCGTCGATGGCGGCCTCGGCCACGCGCTCGGGCGGCTCGCCGGCGGCCCAGGCCGCAGCGATGGCGGCCAGCCTGTCCCGGGTGGCGCGGGTATAGGCGCCTTCAAGCTCGTTCTGGGCGTCGGCGGCCAGCTTCTGCGGGTACAGCGTGCGCGCGTCGTCGCTGCGGTTGAGCATGGCGATCATCCGCGCCAGGCTGGTGCGGAAACCGTCGGCCGACAGCGCCGTGCGCTGGGTGCGCTGCAGGTGCCACACCACCAGGTATTCCACCGGGCCGAGCATGCGCCGCGGGGTGGCGCCGAAGAAGTGGCCCGACAGCGCGCTGGCGGCCATCGGCGCGCCGCCGTGGTCGGGCAGTCCGGTGGCACCCCAGGAGCTGAGCGCGCCGCCAGGCAGGTCCATCCGCCGCAGGGCGACGCCGAAGGTCTCCGCCAGCAGCCGCTGCGCGCGTTCGTCGTCGCTTTCGGCCACCACCCCGACGATGCGCAGGAACAGCGGATAGCGCTCTTCGCCCAGGCGTCGCACGAGGCGCTTGAGCACCGCCAGGCGGTACTCGGGATCGGCATGGGCGGCCAGCGCCGAGACCAGGCGATCGGCGGCCGTGCGCAGGGCTTCGGGGGTGGGCAGGGAATCGGTCATGGCCGCGGCATTATCGCGGCTGGGGATGCCTGCAGGTCAGGCGAACGCGTCGAGCACCGAATCCACGGCGCCCTCGGCGGCCTGGGCCAGCGGCAGTGCGCCCAGCCGGGCCTCGAGCGCGAGGTCGCCGGCGAGCATGCGCGGGCCGGCGGTGTCCCAGGCCGGCGCGGCGAGGACCCGTTCACCCGCATCTGCCAGCGCGACCGGTGCCGCGTCCGCCTCGGCGGCGGGGCTGGTGGCCTGGACCTCGTGCGCGTCCCCGCCCTGCTGGCGACGGAGGTCGTCCAGCGGCCCGTCGATCCGGTGCAGGCCGGAAGCGAGGTTGAGGTGGGAATCGGGGCCGATGGTGCTCATGGCGTTGCTGCGGGACCTGGAGGGGGAGTCGGGGCGATGGGCAAACTGTATCGCCGCGGACCGCGCCTGCCACCTCGGGGCGACCCTAGCTGCCACCGTCCCGTTCAGCTGCCGGCGTAATTCGCCCGCGCGGCCGCCCATGCTTGCGTGGCCGCACCGGCAATATCGTGCATGGTAGCGTTCCCGCGCGAACCAGGCAGAGACGCGATGGCCAAGGACCAGGGCGCCGACAAGACCGAGCAGCCGACCCCAAAGAAGCTCCGCGACGCGCGCAAGGACGCCAACGTCAGCAAGAGCAAGGAGCTGACCAGCACCGTGCTCGTGCTCGGCTGGCTGGTGGGCGGCTGGATGATGCTCGGCTTCATGTGGGACCGGATGCGGGCGCTGTTCCAGGCGAGCCTCGACGCGGTGGGCACGCCCTTCCTGGAGGCTGCGCCCGCACTGGGGCTGCAGGCGTTCTGGACCCTGGTCGCACTGAGCGTGCCGCTGTTGCTGCTGGCGCTCTTCCTCGGCCTGGTCGTCGAGTTCCTGCAGGCCGGGCCGGTGGTGAGCATGAAAAAGCTCACCCCCGACATGTCGAAGATGAACCCGGCCGAGGGCATCAAGAAGATGTTCTCGATGGACAACCTGGTCGAGCTGGTGAAGGCCATCTTCAAGAGCGCGGCGCTGATCTTCATCGGCGGCGTGGTGCTCTACGGCATGCGCCACAGCCTGCTGCAGATGCCGCACGCGCCCCCCGGTGCGATGGGCACCGCGATCTGGCACGCCCTGGTGCGGATCGGCATCTGGACCATCGGCGTGTTCTTCTTCGTATCCGTGCTCGACGCCTGGTACCAGAAGTTCTCCTACCTCAAGCAGCTGCGCATGAGCCGCCGCGACATCAAGCAGGAGGTCAAGGACAACGAGGGCGACCCCTACGTGAAGCAGCGCCGCAAGCAGTTGCACCAGGAGTGGTCGCAGCAGAACATGCTCAATGCCGTCAGGGGATCCAATGTCGTCGTGACCAATCCCACACACATCGCCGTCGCGCTGCAGTTCGAGGCCGGGGTCACCGACCTGCCGGTGGTCGTCGCCAAGGGCGAAGGCCACCAGGCCGAGGAGATCAAGCGCGTCGCCGAGGAAGCGGGCGTGCCGATCCTGCAGAACATCCCGCTGGCCCGGGGGCTGAACGAGAAGGTCGAGGTCGACGACTACATCGGCAACGAGTTCTTCGACGCGGTGGCCGAGGTGCTGTTCTGGGCCGAGGGCATCCGCCGTGGCGAGTGATCAGCCCAGCGCGCCCTGCAGCAGGCCGAGCAGGTAGCGGTTGCTGCCCAGGCGCTCGAGCAGGATCTCCACGTACACGCCGATCAGCAGCAGGATCAGCGCGGTCGCAAGCCAGGCCTTGATCGGCATCGTGAGCGCGAAGACGTTGAGCTGGGGCGCGTAGCGGTTCACCAGGCCGAACGACAGGTCGATGACCAGCATCACCACCATCACCGGTGCCGCCATCACCAGCACGGTCGTCATCATGTAGTCGAACTGGCCGACGAACAGGTTCATGCCCGCCGCGGGCAGGTTCGGGAAGTACGAGGCCACCGGCCACAGCACGTAGCTGCCCATCAGCAGGTCGAGGAACACCAGGAAGGCGCCGCTGGCCATGAACAGCCAGGTCGCCAGCTGCGACAGGAATTCGCCGTGCAGGGTGACCTGGTGCCCCTGGATGGGATCGAAGACCTGCGCCATCGACATGCCCACCTGGGTGTCGATCACGCTGCCCACCGCGGCCACGGCCCAGAACACGATGCCGAAGCAGAAGCCGATCGCGACCCCGATGAAGATCTCCTTGAGCACGATCAGCGGCCACTCGATCGTGCCCAGGTTGTCCATCGGCAGGCCGGCCAGTGCGATCGGCAGCACGATGATCCCCAGGCTCACCATGAAGCTGTTGCGCACCATCGCCGGCACCGTCTGCTGGGTCATCAGCGGCAGCATCAGGAAGGCGCCGATCACCCGCGGCAGCACCAGCGCGAGCGCCAGCAGCGGGTTGCCGAGGAAGTCGAACACCCGTCAGTTCCGCACCGTCAGGCCCGGGAAGTCGCGGAAGATGCGGTCGGTGTAGCTGTACAGCGAGCCGCCGATCAGCGCTGCCGTCACGAACAGCATCAGCACGATCGCCAGGAACTTGCAGGCATAGGCGAACGTCTGCTCCTGCAGCTGGGTGGCGGCCTGCAGGAAGGCGATGATCAGCCCGACCAGCGCCGCGGCGCCGATCGGCGGTCCGGACAGCAGCATGACCAGGTACAGCGCTTCCTTGGTGAGCTCGAGGACCTCGTTCACGTCATCCGCCCCCGTAGGTCAGCACCAGGCCGTGGACCAGCTTCGCCCAGCCGTCGACCAGCACGAACAGCAGCAGCTTGAAGGGCAGCGAGATCGTGGTTGGCGACAGCATCATCATGCCCAGCGCCAGCAGGATGTTGGCCACCACCAGGTCGATGATCAGGAACGGCAGGAAGATCAGGAAGCCGATCTGGAACGCGGTGGTGAGCTCGCTCACGGTGAACGCCGGGATCACCACGATGAAATCGTCGACGTCGAGGTCGTCGCGGCGCTCGGCGGGCAGCAGGCGCTGCGCGCTGCGCAGGAAGAAGGCGCGCTCGGCGTCGTTGGAATGGCGGATCAGGAAGCCGCGCAGCGGCTCCTTGCCGGCCTGGAAGATGCCGAGCATGCGCGCGGCGTCCATCGACGTGCCGTCGGCGGGCGTGGGCGGGCGCGGCGCGCCGCTGGCGGTGATCACGACCGGACCCTCTTCTCCGGGGACCGTGCCGGCGTCGGGGCCGGCGGGGACCGCGGCGTCGCTGCCGTTGTCGACGTTGGCGAACAGCGGCGAGCGCCCGGCATCCACGGGGGCGGCGCCGGCCGTGCCACCGGCCGCGGCGCGGGCCTCGGCCTCGGCGCGCAGCGCGTCGGCGGCCGCGGGGCTCGCGGGCGGCGGGTCGGCGGGTGCACTGCCGGGTGCGGCCGACTTCGGTGTCCCGCCCGGGGTCGCCGTTGCCGGCGCCTGCGCGCTGCGTATGGCGATGCGCTCGGCGCGGGCGATCGCGCGGGCTTCGATCTGCGCCTGGATCTGCGGCGGCGGCGGCTGCCCGGCCAGGTATGCGCTGACCGCGGACTGGGTATCCAGGATCACCGGCGACATCACGTAGGCCGAGAGCACGATCGCCAGGCCGTTGATCACGACGTTCGGCGGCACCTGCTGCAGGCCCAGTGCGTTGCGCAGCAGGCTCAGCACCACCACGATCTTGGTGAACGAGGTCACCATCACCGCCACGAACGGTGCCAGCGCGATGAAGACGACGGTGACGAGGACGACCGCCGGCGAGAAAGTGGTGAAGTCCATTCCGCTCAGCTCCAGGACAGCAGGCGCACGCCGAGGGTGTCGCCGACGGCGACCAGTTCGCCGCGGCCGGCCACGCGGCCGTTGGCGCGGATGGTGACGTTGCTGCCCTCCAGCGCGGCGGCCAGCGGGAACACATAGCCGGGCTGCAGGTCGGCGAGCTCGCCGATGCTCATCTCGGTGCGGCCAAGCTCGAAACCGAGCTGCACCGGCAGGCTGCGCGCGGGGTCGGGGACGACGGGGGGTGCCTCGGGCGGCACGCCGCCTTCCTGCTCTGCTTCGCTCATCGGGACATCCTCGTTGAATGTGGGGGAGGGAACGGGCTGGCCCTGCACGGACCAGCCGCCGGGCGCGGGCGCCAGGGGCCAGTCGCGGCCGGCGGCGCGGGCGACGCAGGCAGGTGGTTGGCCGCGGTGGCCGGCGACGATCACGTCGCCGGGACGCAGCGCGCGCCACTCGCGCATCGCCAGGGTGGTCGGGAACTGCAGCAGGACCGTTGCCTGCAGCGCGCGCCAGCGTCCGGCGTCCGGCGCGGGGTCGTCCTCGTGCGGCGGTTCGGCGCGCGCGGCGATCGCCTGCAGCCACGCGGCAGGCAGGCGCAGGTGCGCGGTGACGGCCGGCGGGGACGCATCCTGTCCGCCTTGGGCGTCGGCGTCGTTCGCCGGCGCGTCCTCGATGCGGACCGCAAGCCACAGCGCGGGCGCGGGCGCGTCGCCACCGTCGCCGTCAAGCACGGGCAGCAGCGAGCTGCCCAGCCATTCGCTGAGCCGGCGCAGCGTGGTTTCGTGGGCCAGGCTCCAGGCGAGCACGCGCGCGCGGCCCGCATGGTCGCTCCAGCGCAGTCGGGCGTCGTCCGGACCTGCCGACGCGGGGCCTTCGACATGCAGCTGCAGCCGCGTGCCTTCGGCTTCGACCGCGAGGGCCGCGGGAGGCGTGTCCGCCGGCTCGGCCTGGATCGCCGCACCGTCGCCCAGCAGCCACCAGCGCGGCGCCGAGAAGAACGCGCGCAGCGCCTCGCAGGTGGGCGCATCGACCTCGGGCAGCAGGCCGCGTACCGGCCGTGGCGCGGGTGCGGGCGTGATCGGGGCCGCCGGCGTCCGCGCGCGGCGCGACTTCGCCTTGCGCGCGCCCTGCTCAGGCGTGGCCAAGCGCCACCTTCATCAGCTCCGGCAGGGAGCGCACGCCCAGCTTGCCCATCATGTTCGCCCTGTGCAGTTCAACGGTCTTGATACTGATGCCGAGGATGTCGGCGATGATCTTGTTCGGCTTGCTGGCCACCACCAGGTCCAGCACCTGGCGTTCGCGCGGGCTCAGCCTGGCCAACAGTTCGTTGGCCATGCCGCCGCCCGCGCCGCGGTTGCGCGCGTTGGCCAGGGCGGTGCGCAAGGCGTCGATCAGCGCTTCTTCGGAGAATGGCTTCTCCAGGAAGTTCGCCGCGCCCTTGCGCATCGCCTCCACCGCCAGCGGCACGTCGCCATGCGCGGTCACGAACACCACCGGCAGCTGGATGCCGCGGCGGCCGAGTTCGTCCTGCAGCTGCAGCCCGCTCATCTCGGGCATGCGGATGTCGGAGACCAGGCATTCGCTGGCGTCGCCGTGGCGATTGCCCGCGTAGGTCGCAAGGAACGCCGGGCCGGATGCGAAGGCCTCGACTTCGTAGCCGGCCGTCTCCAGCAGCCATGCGGTGGAGTCCCGGAAACCGTCGTTGTCGTCCACCAGGTAGACGCGTGTCACCGTCATTGCTGTCCCCTTCCTTCCGCGGGCGGCAGGGTGAATCCGAACACGCTGCCGCCGCCTTCGCGCGGCTCGAAGAACAGCCGCCCCTCGTGGTATTCGATGATCGAGCGGCAGATCGCCAGGCCGATGCCCAGTCCGTCGCTCTTGGTGGTGAAGAAGGGCGAGAACAGCTGCGCGCCCTGCTCTTCGCTGAGGCCCTCGCCGCGGTCGCAGACGCGCACTTCGACTTCGCCGTCCAGGTTCACCCGGCCCTCGATGCGCAGGCCGCGGTGCTGCGCGGGTATCTCGCGCATGGCCTCGATCGCGTTCTTCACCAGGTTCAGCAGCACCTGCTCCACCATGACCCGGTCGGCGTAGACCGCCGGCAGGCCGGGGGCGAGCGCGAGCTCGATGCGCAGCTGCAGGCGCTCGGCCTCCAGCCGCAGCAGTTCGACCACGGTGTTGGTGATCTCGACCAGGTCGCGCGCATCGCGCCGCGGTTCGCGGGCGCGGACGAACTCACGCACCCGCGAGATCACCGCGGCGGCATGTTCGGCCTGGGTGCGCGCCGCGATCAGGGCGCGCTCCACCTGCACCGGCCCGCCGGCCTGGTCCACCAGGCGCAGGCTTCCGTTCAAGTAGTTGACGATCGCCGCCAGCGGCTGGTTGAGCTCGTGCGCCAGCGTCGCCGCCATCTCGCCCACCGACATCAGGCGCGAGGTGAACAGCAGCTTCTCCTGTCGGCTCTTGTGCGAATCCAGCGCCTCGATGCGGGCGCTGATGTCGACTGCGGTGAGCAGGTCCAGGGCGGTGCCTTCGACGTCGGCCGCGCCCCAGTGCAGCGCGTACCAGCGGTTGCTGTGCGGCGCATTGACCTCGCGCGGCGCGGCGTCCGCATCGCTGCCGTCGGGGTCGCCGTCGGCCAGCGCGGCGAGCAGTCGGGCACGGTGGTCGTGGCCATCCAGCCCCGCGAAGGCTTTCCGGTAGCCGTCATTGGCGGCCACGAGGCCGCCGCCGTCGCTTGCGAACGCGGCGCAGGGGAAGGGAATCGCCTCGAGCATCGCGGCCACGGCGGCGTTGTCGCCGGCTGCGGCCTTCCTGCGACCGCCCGCGCCCCGGGCCGGCGTCATGCAGTGGCCCCGCCGCCACGCGCAGCGCAACGGCTGCGGTAGGCTGCGCCCGCGCCCTCCGCGCCACGACACACCAGGCCCATGCATCCGCCCATGTCCAAACGATCCCTGACTGCCATCACCGCCATCCTGTCCCTCGCAAGTGGCACCGCCATGTCGGCCGAAGCCGTTCCCGATGCTCCGGCGGCGTCGTCCTTCGCCGGGGAGCTGTTGGCCATCGTGCTTCCACTGGCCTTCATCATCGCGGGCCTGCTGGTCGTCCTTCGCCTGCTCCGGAGGCGTTACGGCCTGACCGGCCCCGATGCGCCGCTGTCGATCCTGCAGATCCTTCCGCTGGGTCCGCGTGAGCGCCTGGTGCTGGTGAAGTCGCGGTCGGGCCGCGTATTCACCGTTGGCGTCGCCGCGCAAAACGTGAGTTTCATCACCGATCTGGACCATGCCGACATCGCAACCCCGGACAAACCCGAGGGTGACGCGCCGTAGATCGGGATGGCGGTCACGGTTTCCAGCTGCCGAAAATTTCCCTTTTATTACAGGCGTTTGCCTTTACATCCATGAAGACGCCGAGGATGACCGAGGCGCCGTCCACTTTAAATTTTCCACGATTGCTCTTGTAGCGAGACTATCGTAATTTGCCACAAAGTGACGCATGGGGTCAGCGTTCGAATGCGGCAGGAAGATGAAGTGGCGGAAGACATGCGCGGGAGCGGCGAGAGCCTTCTCCAGGCATCGCCTGTGGACACGATGACGCCGTGCGCGCGCTGATCGCCAACCTCTTCGCGGCGCCGGCCAACACCAAGCGCGCGCGGCTCGGCTACAGCGACATCGTGCTCGCGGTGTCCGCGGTGCTGATCATCAGCGTGATGATCCTGCCGCTGCCACTGGTGGTGATCGACGCCCTGGTGGCGATCAACATCTCCATCGGCTTCGGCCTGCTGCTGCTGGCGATCTACATCCCCACGCCGGTGGCGTTTTCCAGCTTCCCCAGCGTGCTGCTGCTGACCACGCTGTTCCGGCTGGCGCTCTCGATCGCGATCACGCGTTCGATCCTGCTCGACGCCGAGGGCGGCCACATCGTCGAGACCTTCGGCGACATGGTCGCCGGCGGCAACCTGGTGGTCGGCCTGGTGGTGTTCCTGATCATCACCGTGGTGCAGTTCATCGTCATCGCCAAGGGTGCCGAGCGCGTGGCCGAGGTCTCGGCGCGCTTCACCCTCGACGCCATGCCCGGCAAGCAGCTGTCGATCGACTCCGACCTGCGCTCGGGGCTCATAGACAAGGACGAGGCCCGCGCCAAGCGGCGCCTGCTGGAGAGCGAGAGCCAGCTGCATGGCGCGCTCGACGGCGCGATGAAGTTCGTCAAGGGCGACGCCATCGCCGGCATCGTCATCATCATCATCAACCTGCTCGGCGGCCTCGCGATCGGCGTCCTGCAGCGCGAGATGGCCCTGGGCGACGCGACCCGCACCTACAGCATCCTGACCATCGGCGACGGCCTGGTCTCGCAGATCCCGGCCATCCTGGCGACCATCGCCGCGGGCCTGGTGGTCACGCGCACCACCGGCGAAGTCGACGACAAGCACCTGGGCGCCGCCATCGGCCGCCAGGTCAGCGGCCAGCCGCGGGTGATGCTGATCACCGGCATCCTGGCGCTGCTGATGACCCTGGTGCCGGGCTTCCCCAAACTCGTGTTCCTGGTGCTGGGCCTGGTCCTGATCGGCATCAGCGCGTGGCGCTACCGCCACGGCTTCCAGATGCTGCGGCGCGCCTTCCGCGTGCCCGAGGGCGAGATCGCGGAGTCCGAGCGCCCGGCGCAGGTCGACGACCTTGCGCCGCCGGCGCCGCTGCAGCTCGACCTGGCGCCGGACCTGGCGTCGATGCAGGAGGCGCTGCGGATGCGGGTGGCGGCGGTGGCGCAGGGCATGCGCGACGAATTCGGCGTGCCGGTGCCGGCGCCGACGCTGCGCACGGTGGGCGGCCTGGGTGACGGCGGCTATCGCCTGAGCGCATTCGGCGCCCGGCTGGCCTCGGGGCAGCTGCGCACCGACGCCGCGTTCCGGCAGGGCGCGGTGGCCGGCGACGGCAGCAACCGCCAGGCCGGCTTCTTCCCGGCGCTCGCGGGCGAGTGGGTCGCGCCCGGCAGCGACGGCGCGCTCGCGGCCGACGAACTGCTGGCCGCCCACGCGCGCGGCGCGCTGCAGCGCCGGCTCGGCGGCTTCATCGGCATCCAGGAAACGGCCAACCTGTTCGCGCGCATGCAGCGCGACTATCCCGACCTGGTCAAGGAAATGCTGCGCGTGGTGGCGCCGCAGCGCGTGGCCGACGTGCTGCGCCGGTTGGCCGAGGAAGGCGTGCCGATCCGCAACCTGCGCGACGTGTTCGAGGCCATCACCGACGTCGGCGGCCGCGAGAAGGACGTGGTGCTGCTCACCGAATACGTGCGCGTCGCGCTGAAGCGCGAAATCGCCGAGCGCCATGCCGATGCCGAGCGCACGCTGCACGTGCTGCTGATCCATCCCGAGCTCGAGGACAAGCTGCGGCAGTCGGTGCGCGTGGCCGGCGGCGCCAGCCAGCTGGCGATCTCGCCGGAGCTGGCGGCGCGCCTGGGCGGCGAAGTGCGCGCGCACCTGGCGCGGCAGGCGCCGGGCGTGCGTCCGGTGCTGCTGTGTTCGCTCGATGTGCGCAGGCATCTGCGCAAGCTGATGGAAGTCGATTTCTTCGAGCTCCCGGTACTGTCGTACCAGGAGCTCGCGCCCGACCTGCGCATCGTGCAGGCTGGGCAGGTGAACGCCTGAGCCGGTGGACTTCACCGCGAGGTAACGGGGCAGCTGCAGGATTCGATCAACGGAGGGTGGCATGGGAAGGGACAACGACATGGAGGCAATGGACGATCGCGGCATCGTGCTGCGCGTCGTGTCGGGCCTCCACGCCGGTGCCGAACGCGAGCTTGCCGGTGGCGAGATGATCCTCATCGGCAGCGGTGACGACTGCGACATGGTGCTGGCCGATGCCGGCGTCGCCGCGCGCCACGCGCTGCTGAGCTTCGTCAACGGCCGCTTCTCGCTGCGCGCGCTGGACGCGCCGCTGCATGTCGCCACCACCATGGTCCATCCCGGCGACCCGATCGAGCTCGACCGGGTCCAGCGCGTGGGCATCGGCGAGGCCGCGATCGCGTTCGGCGCGGCGGACGACGCCGGCTGGGAACGCCTGGTGCCCGGCGGCCTCGGTCCGCGCCCGGCGCCGGACCAGCCCGCGCGCCCGTACCTGCGCCGCCTGCCCGCGGTGGCGGCGGTGGCCGTGCTGTCGCTGGTTTCGCTGGCGATCTTCGCGATGGTCGTGCCGCAGCAGAAGGACGTTCCGGATCCGCGCGCCCAGTTGCAGCGCCTGGTGCCCGAGTACGGCATCGATGACGGCCTGGCCGCGATCGACCAGCAGGGCCGCCTGGTGCTGACCGGAACGGTCCCCGACGCCGCCACCCGCGAGCGCATCGCGCGGCGGATCGCGGAGGAACAGATCGAAGCCCGTCTCGAACTGCGCACCGGCGACGACATCGCAGGCGACGTCGCCGAGATCCTGCGCGGCCAGGGCATCAGCGCGCGCACCCGCTATCTCGGCAACGGCGACGTCGAGGTCAGGGGCGCGTTCGAAGACGGAGCCGCCCTGGAGGCCGCCTCGTACTCGCGGGCGATGCGGGAAGTGAAGGGCGTCGTCCGGGTCATCCCGGTGAACGTGTCCGAAAACGCCGTCGCCCGGCGCCGGCAACCCGCCGTGCCGGCCAGGCCGGTGCGCATCCGCGTGGCCGCCATCGTCCGCGGCGACGACCCGCACGTGGTGTCCGGCAAGGGCGACCGCTACCAGGTCGGCGCCGAGCTCCCGGGCATCGGCACCCTGGTGTCGATCACCGAGGGCACGGCGCATGCGCTGCGGCCCGACGGCAGCCTCGAACGACTGAAGGTCGAGGCGGCGCCGAAGCCCGGCGAGGACGCGCCGGAACCACAGGATTTTTCCAACGTGCGCAGCGACGTCAAGCCGCTGCGGATGTAGCAAGCGCCGCGGGGTTGGGGGCCCCGGGGCATCAACGATGCAAAACGACCAAGACCAAGCAACCCAAGGAGAGAAGCATGACCAATATCGCAGCAGGTGCGCCCGGAGTGGGCCAGTTCATCGCCGGCGCCGCCGCCACCAGTGGGGCCGGTGGCATCCGCGGCGGCTCGTCCGCCGGAGACCGCGGCAGCTGGTATGAAGCCATGTCGCGCGCCTGGGGCCAGACCCTGGACTCGCAGGCCGCCGTCATCACGGACATGTCCGCCAACATCAGCGGCGGCAGCGACCAGCCTTCGGACATGGTCCAGCTGACCGCGGCAAGCCTGAAGATGCAGTTCATGTCCAACAACGCCGCGACCTCGCAGAACAGCGTGGGCCAGGCGCTCGAGACCCTGGGCAAGCGCAACTAAGCGCGCAAGCGCGGGAGAAGCACATGATCGAAGCCATCCAGGTAGCGGCCATGGACCCGGCAATGTCCGGCCAGGCCGGCATGCAGGGTGCAGGGGGCGCCGGCCAGGCACAGGCCACGCCGTACGACGTCCGCGATTTCGCCGCCGCTCTCGAGCGTACCGGCGGTGTCGGCCCGCAGCAGCAGGCGGCCCCGGTGGATCTCACGCCGGCACAGCCGTCCGAAGGCACGCGGGCGCTGATCTCGGCCATCAACAACCTCAATGCCGGAGCAGACAACATCAACGCCCTGTCGCAGAGCATGAGCGGCAACATCGCCGAACTCACGCCGGGGCAGATGATGGAAATGACCATGAAGTGCCACCAGTTCCTGTTCCAGGCCGAGCTGACCTCGAACGTTGCCAACCGCACTTCGGACGGCATCTCGCAGCTGTTCCGGCAGCAGTCCTGACGGACAGGGGGCAGTCCATGGAACTTCAGCAACGGCCGCGTGCGCTGCGCGCGGCCCTGTTCGCACTGGCGGCGGCCACGCTGCTCGCCGCCTGCGGCGGCAAGCCCCTGTACAGCCAGCTCGACGAGAGCCAGGCCAACCAGATCATGGGCGTGCTCATCGCAGCGGGCATCGACGCCGACAAGAACCCGTCGCCGGCGAAGGTCGGCTGGGAGGTGCGCGTGGCCGCGTCCGACTTCCCGTACGCGATGCAGCTGCTCGGGGCGCACGGCCTGCCGCGCGCGCAGTTCGCCACGACCTGCGATGTGTTCAAGAAGGAAGGCTTCGCGTCCTCGTCCACCGAGGAGCGCGGCCGTGAGCAGTGCGGACTGCAGCAGGAGCTGGCCGACACGCTCAGCCGCTTTCCGGGCGTGGTCGACGCCCGCGTGCACGTGACCCTGGCCGAGCGCGATCCGCTGGGCGGGTCCAGCCAGGACTCGTCCGCTTCGGTGGCGATCTTCGAGTACGCCGGAGCCAGCGCGCGCGACCGCGAAGCCGACATCAAGCTGCTGATCAAGGATGCGGTCCCGGGCCTGGTCGACATCAACAAGGTCACGGTGAAGTTCGCCGAGGCACCGCCGCTGCCCGCGCGTCGGCCCCAGGGGCCGGCGCTGTCGGGGATCAGCCCGCTCACGCTGGCGATCGCGGCTGGCATCGTGGTGCTGCTCGGCCTGCTGGTCGCCTTCTGGGGTCGGCTGCGTGCCGCGGCACAGCCCAGGAAAACGCCCGACCAGGTCTGGAACGGCTGAAGGCATGTCATTGCGGGCACTGCTGGCGGAGGTCGACCCGGGATGGCTTGAAGATGCCGGCGCCCCGCTGGATGCGGCACTCGCCGCGCGTGCCCGCGACAGCGCGCTCGGCCGGCGCCTGCTCGCCAGCTGGCTGGCCGGGGGCCCGGCCGCGTCCCTGCTGGCGCCCGATCCCGCGCGCGTTCCAGGCGACATCCGCAAGCGTTGGCCGCGCCCGCGGCTGGACGCCCTGTGCCGCGACCTCGGCCTGCTGGCCCATGCGCCGCCGATCCGCGCCGAGGTGCGCCGCGAGCCGGTGCGGCGGCTGAAGGCGGCGCTTGGCCACAGCTACATGCTCGCGCTCGACCGGACCGTCTGGGAAGGAACGCTGCCGCCCGAGCGGCTGCAGGCGCTTGGCGCCAGCTTCAACACCGCGCTGGCCGCGACCATGGCCAGGGACGACCCGGCACCGCTGTTCGCGATCTTCGACCGCCAGGGTCGCGCGGAGCTGCGCGCCTGGGCCCGTCGCCGCGACCCTGCGCTGGCCGACTGGAGCGGCCTGCTGCACCCGCCCGCCGAGCAGCTGCCCCCGTACCTGCCAGAAAAGCCGGTGCTGCGGGTCTACACGCACCACGAGGCGCGCGCCGCATGAGCGCGCACGAACCGACATGAACACCGAAGCCGGAGCCCCCGTCACCCTGCCCCCCGATCAGCCGCCAGGCCGTGCCGATCCCGCCGGCGGCGTGGCGGTATTCGAGCAGCGGCAATTCACCCGCTCGCTCGGTGCCAGCGTGGTGCCGGCGAAAGCCTGGGCCCAGCTGGGTGAACTCGATGCGCTGCTGGAGCGCGTCAACGGCCTGTACGAAGAGGCCATCGCGGACATCGCCCGCGCCCGTGAGCAGGGCCACGCCGAAGGATTCGCCGAAGGCATCGCCGCGGCAAAGCTGCAGATGACCGAGCAGCTGGCCTCGCTCAACGAACGCCGTGCGCGCGTGCTTGGCGAGGCCAGCGGCCGCATCACCGAGCTCGCCTGCGCGATCGTCGATCGCATCGCTCCGGGCTTCGATGCGCGCAGCGTGGTGCCGCCGCTGGTGATGCAGGCGGTCGAGGCCGCTCAGGCCGAACAGTTCCTGTTGATCCGAGTGCACCCCAGCGTGCGCGACAGCGTCTCCGCCGGCCTTGGCGCGGTGCGCCAGGCGCATCCGGCGGTCGGCGTGATCGAGCTTGTCGACGATCCCAGCCTCGAGCCCACCAGCTGCGTGGTGGTGTCGGAAGCCGGCGAAGTCCGCGCCGGCGTCGCGCAGCAGATCGAGGCCATCCGCACCGCGCTGGCCGGCAGCGCCGCCCAGGCGGGCAGCGCGGCCCAGGCGGAGCGCCGCGCGTGAGCGCCACCGCGCCCGCACCGTTCACGGGCCTCGCCGGCGACCCTGATCCGCTGCTGCATGCGCTGGCGCGGGTCCAGTCCATCGAGCGCGTGGGCCGCGTCGCCGAGGCCTACGGAACGCTCATCCGCGCCACCGGCCTCAAGGCCGCGATCGGCGAACTGTGCGAGCTGCGAAACCCGCGCGGCGAGGGCGATGCGTCCTTCCGCCTCGCCGCCGAGGTGGTCGGGGTGTCGAAACAGCACACGCTGCTGACGCCGCTCGGTGCGCTCGACGGCGTGTCCGCCACCACCGAGGTCTACGCCAGTGGCCGCCAGGCGGCGGTGCGCGTCGGCCCGGGCATGCTCGGCCGCATCCTCGATGCCCACGGCGAGCCCATCGACGACCTCGGCCCGGTCGGCCACACGGTCGATGCGCCGATCTATGCCGCCTCGCCCAACCCGCTGGCGCGCAAGCTGATCGAGCGGCCGTTCTCCACCGGCGTGCGCGCGATCGACACCACCATGACCGCGGGCGAGGGCCAGCGCATCGGCATCTTCGCCGTCGCCGGCGGCGGCAAGAGCACCCTGCTGGGCATGCTCGCGCGCGGTGGCGACGCCGACGTCAACGTCATCGTGCTGGTGGGCGAGCGCGGCCGCGAGGTCAACGAGTTCATCCACGACAACCTCGGACCCGAAGGCCTGGCGAAGTCGGTGGTCGTGGTGGCCACCTCCGACCGGCCGGCGCTGGAGCGCAGCCGCGCGGCCTGGGTCGGCACCGCCATCGCCGAGCACTTCCGCGACCAGGGCAAGCGCGTGCTGCTGCTGGTCGACTCGGTCACCCGCTTCGCGCGCGCGCTGCGCGACGTCGGCCTCGCCGTGGGCGAACCGCCGGCGCGGCGCGGCTTCCCGCCCTCGGTGTTCAGCGCCTTGCCGCGGCTGTTCGAGCGCGCGGGCAACAACCATATCGGTTCGATCACCGCGTTCTACACCGTGCTCGCCGAGGACGAGGACGGCGGCGACCCGATCGTGGAAGAGGTGCGCTCGATCCTCGACGGCCACATCGTGCTCTCGCGCAAGCTCGCGGCCGCCTACCACTACCCGGCGATCGACGTGCTGGTCAGCCTCAGCCGCACCATGCCGCGCGTCGTCGACCACGCACACGTGCGCGCGGCCGGCCAGGTGCGCAAGCTGCTGGCGAAATACCAGGACATCGAACTGCTGCTGCAGCTGGGCGAGTACAAGCGCGGGACCGATCCGGATGCCGACGCCGCGATCGAGAAGATCGGACCGATCCGCAAGTTGCTGCAGCAGTCCGCGCACGAGCTGGTGCCGTTCACGCAGTCCGCCGACGCGCTCAAGGCGATGTTCCCGTGAAGCGCTATCCGCTGCAGACCCTCATCAGGCTGCGCGAGCACCGCACCGAGGCCGCGCGCCAGCGGGTGTTGGAGCGCCAGCGCGAAGTCGAGGCCTGCCGCGATGCCTGCCTGAAGGTCGAGGGCGAGATCACCGCGCTGGATTTCGAGCAGAAGCAGCAGCGCGCGCGCCTGCTGGACGTGCCGCCGCCGGGCGTGCCCTGGCCGAATGCGCTGGCGCAGCGGGAGGCGCACATCGCCCTGCTCGGCGAACAGGCCGAGGCCGCCCGCCAGCGCTTGATCAAGGCCCAGGAAACGCTGCGCGCCGCCGAGGCCGCGGTGGCCGAGGCGCGCACGGAGTTTTTCCGCGCGAAGGCGCGGCTGGATGCGCTGGAAAAGCGCCGCGACGTCTGGCGCGGCGAACAGAACGCACACGCGCTGCGCCAGGAAGAGGGCGCTGCCGAAGACCTGCTGCAGGCGCGCCACCTGGCCGGTGCCTGAGCGAAGGAGTAGCCGCATGTCGATCGAACGCAGCAGCCAGAGTTCCGCCGCCGACGCCGCCCGCGCACGCGAGGGCACGTCGGAGGCGCGCGAGCGCCCGCCCGCGAACCGCGAGCAGAGCGACCGCTTCCGCGATGCGCTCGACCACGCGCGCCAGGGCGTGCAACAGCAGCCGCAGCGCCTGGGCGAGGCCCAGGCCGAGATCGAGCATGGTGGCGACTCCGCCGAACTGCGCCAGGCCGCGACCGAAGACGCCGTGCACCGCGCCGGCGAGCGCGAGCGTGGCGATGGCGGTGGCCACGCCCATGACGGTGCCGAGGGCGAAGCCAGACTGCTCGACCCCGCCCTGCTGTGGCAGGCGCAGCACGCCCTGCGCGGCGATGCTCCCGCCGCCCTGCCGGCCCCGGTCGGCGCCAGCAACGCGGTGTTGGAGCTGATCGAACGCCACGTGCGCCAGCTCGCCGTGGCCGGTGGTGCCGCCGATGCCCAGGGCGATGGCCAGGTGCTGCTGCGCTTGGCCGACGCCACCCTGCCGGGCACCGACCTGCTGCTCAGTCGTGAGGGCGACGGCTGGGTCCTGCGCGCCGACGTGCGCTCGCGCGGAAGCTATGACGCGATCCGCGATGCGGTGCCGGAGCTGATGAAGCGCTTCGCCGAACGCAACCTGGGCGCGCTGCGCGTGGATCCGCACTTCCACGGCTGAGCGCGGCAGCGGGCATGCCACTCCTGCCTCGCCGGCGCCGACTGGTGGCTGTATGCCTAGGGCGACCGCGACGCGAAGGTGCGCCACGATGGTTCTGCCTACGTGGCGTCGTCCGTCGCCCCTGACTGACCGCGCCGCCGCCGTATGCCGCACCAGTCCGCGCGCTGCAGGCGCATCCGCAGCGCCGGCTTGCCGAACTGCTCGACCATGCCGTCGGACTTGAAGCCCAGGCGCCCCAGCAGCGGCGGCACCGAGCGGTTGGCCGGGTCGCACAGCCCCACCAGCGCCGGCAGCCCGAGCGTGTCGAAGGCGTGTCCGCACAGCGCCGCACCGCCCTCCAGGGCGTAGCCGCGGCCCCAGGCGCGCGGCAGCAGCCGGGTGCCGATCTCGACCTCACCGGGGGCGAGCTCCGCCATCAGCGAGAAAAAGCCGATGAAGCCCCTGGCATCGTCCGCGCGCCACAGGCCCAGGCCGGGGCGCTCGCCCTGGACGCGCCGGGCGGTTTCGATCAGGGCGCCGGCCGATGCGATGTCGTCCACGGGCGCATCCAGCAGCGCGCGCGCCACCCGCGGATCGCGCCCCAGCCGCTGCAGGTCGAAAACGTCGCCCGGGCGCAGCCCGCGCAGCACCAGGCGGCGCGTGCGCAGGAATCCATCGTCGGGTGCGGTCGCCATGGCTGGAGTATGCCGCCGCGCCCCGTTGCGGCCCTGCCCCGGGCCGGCCCTAGGTCGGGTACGCACCAGCTTGGCGCCGCAGCGCGGCTGCGGAAACTGGAGCCTGCACCCGGAGTCCACCCGGGCTATCAACACCCCATCAAGAAGAGAGGACAAGGACATGGGCAGTCAAGTCGGTTCGGTTGTCGGCAGCCTCGTCGGCACGTACTTCGGTGGTCCCATCGGCCAGGCCATCGGCCAGCAGATCGGTTCCTGGCTCGGCGGCGCGCTCGGCAGCGAGATGACCGATGCCGTGGGCTTCAACTTCGATTCGCTGTTCGGCAACGCCTACGGCGCCGGCTTCGACCTCGGCTTCGGGAACGGCTGACGCATGTCCATGGATGGCGCACCCCCGAAGACGCGTGAAGAGTTGGCCGAGCGCCTCGCCGACCTGCGCCAGCAGGGGGTGCTCGATACCGGCGAGGAAGCCCGCCTGCTCGGGCATTACGACGACATGCTTCGCGACATGAACGATGAAAAGTCCAAGCTCGAGCCCGAGTACAACCGGCGCATCCGCGAGGACGGCCTGGACAAGGCGAACGCCTGGCTGCGCGAGATCGCCGCCGACCTCGGGCGTCGCCATGGCGAGGCGACGCGCGTGATCACCGAGCGGCTGCGCGTGGTCACGGGCTGATCCCGCGCACGGCGAGCCGGCGGGCAAGGGTTTGCCCCAGCTTGCCGCTCGCCTTCACGTTGGACAGACTCGAAACCAAGCCACCCTGATGCCAACGCCAGACCGGAGCACGCAAACCGATGTCCCGAACCAAGACCCCCGTAGACATGCAAGCCTGGGCCGGCGCCAACGCCGATGCCGGCGGCGCGTCCACGGGCCGTCAGGGTGCGGAGGCAGCGGCGGGTTTCGATCCGGCGGCGTTGATGGGCCAGTTGCTGGGTGAGTTCGATGCCGTGCTCGCCGCCAACCCGGCCATCGACCGCGAGATGCGGGAGCAGCTGCAGGCGGACTTCTCGCGCGCCCTCGAGGATGCCGCGGAAACGGCGGCAAGCGCCGCCGCGTCGATCCCCGACCGTGCCTCCTGGTCCGACACCGTCCAGGCGCTGCAGCAGAACGGCGCGATTGGCGATGAGGAAGCCAACGAGCTCATCCGCACTTTCGATACGTCGCTGCAGCCGCTGGAGCGTCGCGAGTCGCGGGTTGCGCTCGAGTTCGCGCGCCTGCTCGCCACGGAGGGCGAGGAGAAGGCGCTGGCCTGGTTCCGTACCCAGGCCTTCAAGGCGTCCGTCGGCAGCGCGGATGTCGCTGCGACCGACGGCGCGCCACGTGACAACACCGGTGCGGCCCTGCGCAGCGAAGTGCTCGGCTCCCGTTCGCGTCGATTGAGGGGTCCACCGCGGCGATGACGCGCCGCCGGCCGCACCCGCGGCCGGCCGGCAGCAAGCGCAGCCGTGGCACCACACCCTTCAAGACATACGGAGCACCACCATGAGCGATATCCAGAGCTACAACTTCTCCTTCGTCCAGAACGCCCAGATGCAGCGCCAGGGCGAAGCCCGCGCGGCGGCCGAGGGCGGCAGCTACCTGATGGCCTTGGCCATGATGCTCGGCCAGATCGCCGACAAGATGCTCGACCGCGTGATGGACCTCGCCGACCAGCTGGACAACCTCCAGGACAAGAAGGCCGACATCAAGAATGACAACAAGGATCCGGGCGGCATGGGCGAGAACAAGCTGACCGCCCAGCTGCAGGCGCAGACCCAGATCATGAACATGTTCATGCAGGCCATGAACACCGTGATCAAGAGCGTGGGCGAGGCCAACAGGGACGTGTCCCGCAAGCAATAATCTCTCTCCAAGGGATTGCAAAAGGACGGTCCCGGAGCAATCCGGGACCGTTTCTCGTTTCCAGAGCGAGTCGTTTCCAGGGCGAGGCAAAGGCATGCGCATCATGGCGTCGATGGTCCTGCTGGCGGTGATCGCGCTGGGCGTGGCTGCGCGGACCGGATCCGGCGATGGCAAGGCAGATGCCGGGGAGTCCACGGACATCCGGGCCTTTGCCGGAGGCGCCTACTTCGGCGTGGTGAAGGTGCGGGTGCTTCCACCGGAGGGTTCCGGCGTGCGCGCCACGTCCCGCAACGGCACCGGCAGTGCTGAACTGCAGGACTCGGGCCGGTTGGTCGTGGTCGGGGATATCGACAGCGAGGCCGATGCGGGCTTCGCGGCCGACGGCGGGTTCGCCGGCGGTGGCTGGAGCGGCGGCAGCGGCGGGGTGGAGCTGCGGATCGCGCCGGGCGGCGCGATATCCGGCGGCGGCACGGTGGATGGCAACGCGATGTCCATCAAGGGCAGCATCGACCGCCGGCGCCTCGACCTGTTCTTCGAGATAGAGCTGCTGTCCGACAGCGGTGGCGGGTTTCCCGCGGGGACCCGGTTCCAGTTCCGCTACGACCTCTGGCGGCCCTTTGAACACGCGCCGGGACAGCGTGGCCGGACGCCCGAGGGCGGCTGCCGCGAAGTGGTGTACCGGAACAAGCTCGTGCCCAACCTCAGCGGAGGTGCGATGGGCATGGTGCGGGTGCCGGAGTGCCGGCGCTGAGGCGTCTCAGCCCCGGTCACCCTTGTCGCGCGATCCGCTGTCGTTCCGGTGCGCCATGCCGCGTGCGAACCACCATGCGCCCAGTCCCGCGACCAGGCCTGCCAAGGCAAAGCCGCCGATCCACGCGCGGTTGTCGACCGGGGTGACCCGGCCGCCGCCGAGGCTGCCCGGGGGCAACAGTCCGATGATCGCGAAGGCGACGCAGCCGTAGGCGATGATCGCCAGCAGCCAGAACAGCCACTGCATCATGGCCGCGCGCAGTTCGCGTTCGATGGCCGCAGGATCGCGTCCGGCAGCGCCCGTGTTGCCCTGGGCGCCGAGTGCGATGAGCAGGGTCGACAGCCCACCGGGCAGCGACTTCGCCGCGCGTCGCAGCCCACGGCGGTACGGACCCTCGCCGGTATAGGTGCCCGCGATATCCGTACGGGCGATGACCTGCCCGCGGTCGGCCGCGATCAGCGGGTTGACGCTGCGCGCCTCCACGGCCTGGGTTGCCGCCTGTGCAGCAGGCGCGGTGGCCATCGTCGTTCCGGCTGCAGCGGTGGCGATCGCGGCGGCGTTCGTGGTCGCGGCGGCGTTCGCCGCGGTGGTGGCGGGAAGCGTGCTCGCGAGCGGCATGGGCGCGGCCGCGGCGCGCTGCAGCATCGCCATGCGTTCCGCGGCCGCCACATCGCCCCGGGGCACCGTGGCCGGGTCCGCGCGTTGGGCGGGCATGTGCGTCGCGTCCGTGCGTGCAGGCTGGGCAGCATGCGCGAGCTGCGGTGCTGTTTCCGCCCGTGCGGGAGCGGCGGTCTGTGCGTGCTGCGGTATCGGTGCCTGCTGCGCCATGGGCTGCAGGGTGGCCGTGGCGGGGGCCAATGTTGTGGTGACCGTGGCCGTGGTCGTGGCCGGGCCGCTGAAGGGCAGGGCATGCGCTTGCGTGTGTGCTGCAAGCATGGAGGTTGGCGAGCCCTGCGCATGCGCGGCCAGGGGCAGTGCCGGCGACTGCCCTGGCGGACCGGCAGGCCGGCCCGGCAGTTGCTGTGGCAGGCCGACCGCGTCGAGGACCTGCCTCGGCACGTGCCCGACAAGGCCTGGCGCCCCGCGGTCGGCGCCCGGCGGTGCACCATGGGGGTGGTTCGGGCGGTCAAGGCCCGGCGGGCCGCCATGCGGGTGGCTGGGGCGCTCGACGCCGGGCGGGCCCATGTTGGGAAGATTCGGGCGATCGACGCCGGGGGGACCCGCAACGTTGGGGAGGTTCGGGCGATCGACGCCGGGGGGACCTGCAACGTTGGGTAGGTTCGGGCGATCGACACCGGGCGGACCTGCAACGTTTGGGAGGTTCGGGCGATCGATGCCCGGTGGGCCCGCGACGCTGGGGAGGTTGGGGCGCCCGATGTCCTGCTGCCCGCTGCCGATGCCGAGCGGAAATCCGCCGCGGGCGCCGTCATGGGCTTGCCCGTGGTTGGACATCCAGCTCTGGTGGTGTGCTCCGGGGAGCGGAGGCCCCTTGGCCAGCGCGTTCAGAAGGGAGCTGATGTGATTGATGGGCATCAAGCGCCTCGCGCAGGCAGGAGTGCGCCGCCAGCGATGGCGGGTGGATCCCCTCCATCGGCACGTTAGCCCCAGCGGCGCCGGCCCGCAGCCTGGGGTCAACCCCAGGGTGTCGATTCCGCCGGACAAAAAAAAGCGGGAGGCCCTGGGGCCTCCCGTGAAAACCGGCCGGAGCCGGAGGACTATGTTGTGGCGAGCACAGCCTACCGCCGCCCGGATCCTTATGCAATACCTGAGGTATGGCAACTTAAGTCATTGATACTAGTCACGATCAAGTCGCAAGGCATCGCGCTTGTGCTGGCGCCGTTCGCCCTGCGGCAGGCTCCAGGCGTTGTTGAACTGGGCGGGTTCCCAGGCGCCGTAGGTCGGATTGGGCAGCATCCACCAGCGCTCGCCGAACCAGGCGCGGTATTCGGCATGCAGCTGCATTTGCTGCTCCGGCGTGTTGGCCGTGGCCTGCACGAAGTCGCCCAACTGGTCACCGAACTGCATCAGCACGCGATGCTCCCGCCCCACCAGCTGGCGACGGCAGGTCTTGCCGGAACCCTTCTGTTCGCAGCCCGGGACCTGCATGCCCAGGCCCAGGAACACGTCTCCATGCTGCACCGGCAGGCCTTCGCTGCGCAGGTTGGCCAGCGTGGCTTCGGTCAGCGCCGCACTGCGGTTGGACACATAGAAGACGGTGATGCCCTTGTCCGCCGCCGCGCGGGTGAATGCCACCGCGCCCGGCACCGCGGTCGCCCTGCGCTCTTCCACCCAGGCGTCCCAGGCGGGGTCGGCGAATTCCTTGCCATCCACCACCAGGCGCGCCTGGTAGGGCGAGTTGTCGAGCACGGTCTCGTCGATGTCGAGGATGACCGCCGGCGGCAGCGATGCGGCATCGCCGGCGGCCGCGCGTTCGGCGGGGACCAGCGCGTCCCAGGACGGATCGGCCAGCGCGGCGTCCAGTCGCTCGGTGGCGGCGCGGAACACGGTCTCCGACAGCGCCCGGTATTCCATCGAGCGCTGCAGCCACAGGACGGCGTTGAGGTTGTCGTGTGCGGGCACGGTGTCCGCGGCCGGCGGGTGCGCCGCGGCCTGCGGCGCTTCGGCCTGGGCGGGGACAGTGCGGCAACCGGCCAGTAGCAGGGCGGCGGCCAGGAGGGCGACGGTGTACAGGGGCGTGCGCATGGCGATACCTCGTCCAGGACAGGCGCCGAGTCTAGCCGAGGCCCGCGCCCTTCCGGGACGACGCTCAGCCTTCCAGCAGCGCCTTGATCGCGGCGAAGCCGACGTCGGCGCGCTCCTTCTTGCGCGCCGCATCCGCCACCGGGTCGGCGCCGTCGCGCTGCAGTTCGGCCGCCGGCAGTTCGTCCAGGAAGCGGCTCGGCGCCAGCCGCAGGCGTTCGCCCCAGCGCTGCGCCTCGCGCGCGTAGGACAGCCACAGCTGTTCCTTGGCGCGGGTGATGCCGACGTACAGCAGGCGCCGCTCCTCGTCGATGCGGCCCTCCTCCACGCTGGCCTCGTGCGGCAGGGTGTCGTCGTCGACGCCGACGATGAAGACGTAGCGGAACTCCAGGCCTTTGGCCGCATGCAGGCTCATCAGCCGGATCTGGTTGCCGGCGTCGCCCTTGTCGGCGTGGCTGAGCAGCGCCAGCGACGCCGCCAGCTCGCCCGGACCGGCACCGCCGCGCGCGCCGTCGAACCAGTCGGCCAGCTCGTCGAGGTTGCCGCGGCGGATGCGGAACATCTCCTCGGTCTTGCACTGGGCGCGCAGCGCGGTCAGCAGGCCCGAGCGCTCGTTGAGCACGCGCACCAGCTCCGAGGGCGGCAGGCGCGTGGCGTCCGCGCGCAGCCCGCGCACCACGTCGGCGAAGCCCGACAGCGCCGCGCCCGCGCGCGGGTGCAGCTGCTTCAGCAGCCCGATGGACTCGATCGCCCGCGACATCGGCATGCCGGCATTACGCGAGAGCTCGGCCAGCTTCGCCAGCGTGGTCGCGCCGACGCCGCGGCCGGGCGACTGCACCGCGCGCAGGAAGGCGGAATCATCATCGGGATTGGCCAGCATGCGCAGCCAGGACAGCGCGTCCTTGACCTCGCCGCGATCCAGGAAGGCCGTGCCGCCGGACAGGTGGTAGGGCAGGCGCAGCATCTGCAGCGCCTTCTCCAGCGCGCGCGACTGGTGGTTGCCGCGGAACAGGATGCAGAACTCGCTCCACTCGGCCTTGCGCGCGGCGTTGAGGAACTGGATCTCGGCGGCCACGCGTTCTGCCTCGTGCGCGGCGTCGCGGCATTCCCAGACGCGGATGCGCTCGCCGTCGGGCTGCGCGCTCCACAGCGTCTTGAGGTGTTCGTGCGGGTTGTTGGCGATCAGCGCGTTGGCCGAGCGCAGCACGCGGTTGGAGCAGCGGTAGTTCTGTTCGAGCTTGACCACCCGGAGTGCGGGGTAGTCGCGCGCCATCTGCGACAGGTTCTCGGGATTGGCGCCGCGCCAGGCGTAGATCGACTGGTCGTCGTCGCCCACGCAGGTGAAGTTGCCCTTGTCGCCGGCCAGCGCTTTCATCAGGCGGTACTGGGCGTCGTTGGTGTCCTGGCACTCGTCCACCAGCAGGTAGCCGATGCGCTCGCGCCAGCCCAGTGCGCAGTCTTCGTGGTTTTCAAGCAACTGCACGGGCAGGCGGATCAGGTCGTCGAAGTCGACCGCGTTGAAGGCCGCCAGCCGGGCCTGGTAGAGCTCGTACACCATCGCCGCCTCGTGCTCGGGCGTGGAGCGCGCCAGCGCGCGCGCCTGCTCCGGCGACAGGCCGCCGTTCTTCGCTCGCGACACCAGGCCCTGCACGGCCTGGATGGCATCGGGCTTGGCGCCGGGCATCAGGTCCTTGAACTGGGCCATCGAATCGTCGGAGTCGAAGATCGAGAAGCCGCGCCGCAATCCGGCACGTTCGTGCTCGACCTGCAGCATGCGCAGGCCCAATGCGTGGAACGTGGACACCGTCAGGCCGTCGGCCGCGTCCCCGCGGATCCGCTTCGCCACGCGCTCGCGCATCTCGCGCGCGGACTTGTTGGTGAAGGTGATCGCCGCGACCCGCTTCGCCGGATAGCGCCCCGAGCCGATCAGGTGCGCGATCTTCTCCACGATCACCCGGGTCTTGCCGCTGCCGGCGCCGGCCAGCACCAGGAGCGGGCCTTCGCAGTGGGCAACGGCCTCGGATTGTTGGGGATTCAGGCCGTGCATGGGGACTCCGGGACGGCCGGCGATTGTAGCCAATGCCGTCCGCGGCCCGTCGCGGTGCCCGCGTCAGGGGCGCGGCGGGTAGGCCATCAGTCCCGGCGCACGATGCCCCCGTGAGACGATATGCTCTCGGGGCCGGTAAAAAAAGGAATGAGACCGATGGCCATGAAGCATGCCCTGTTGCTCGCGCTGCTGCCCTTCGCATATGCGCAGGCGTCCGAGCCCGCGAATCCCGCACCTCAGGACCCGACCGACGACCCGCTCGTGATCGCGGCAGGCTTCCTCAACGCGCACCCTGACCTGCAGTACCGGATGTACGGGCTGGAGGCCTACAAGGCGGGGCGGCACGAGAAGGCGCTGGCGTACTTCAAGCGCGCGTCCTTCTTCGCGGACAAGCCGTCGCAGGGCATGGTCGCGGAGATGTACTGGAACGGGCAGGGCCAGCCCCAGGACAGGGTCCAGGCCTACATCTGGATGGATCTTGCCGCCGAGCGCGGCTACACCGGCTTCCTCGGCCTGAGGGAACGCTACTGGACGGCTCTGGACGAGGCCGAGCGCGCCCTCGCCATCGAGATGGGGCAGGAGGTTTACGCGCGCTTTGGCGACGCGGCGTCCAAGCCGCGGATGGCAGCCACCCTGCGGCGCGCGGCCAAGCGCATGACCGGCAGCCGGACCGGACGGGGCATCGGCAATCTCCAGGTGATCGTGCCCGGCCCGGGCGGTACCGAGATGATCCTCGACGGCACCAAATTCTACGACCCGCGCTACTGGGATCCGGAGGAGTACCAGAAGTGGCAGGACTCGGTGTGGGCCCATCCGCGCATCGGGCGTGTATCGGTGGGTGAACTCGAATCGATCGGCACCGCGGCGCAATCGCGCGTGCCCGCCACCGAACCCGACCACGATGCCGAGGCACCGGAGTTGCCCCCGGACGCGGACGAACCGGACATGTGATCCCTTGGCCAAGCTCTACTTCTACTACTCGGCGATGAACGCCGGAAAGACCACCACCCTGCTGCAGTCCGCGCACAACTACCGCGAGCGCGGGATGCGGGTACTGATCCTGGCACCTGGGCTGGACGACCGCTCCGGCAGCGGCCGCGTAGCGTCGCGGATCGGGCTGCAGGCCGAGGCCCTGGCCTTCGGACGCGACGCCGACCTGCAGGCGGTGGTGAAGGCGGACATCGCCGCCGGCGGTCGCCTGCACTGCGTGCTCGTGGACGAGGCCCAGTTCCTCACCCGGCCCCAGGCCTGGCAGCTGTCGGAGGTGGTCGATGCGCTCGGCGTGCCGGTGCTCTGCTACGGCCTGCGCACCGATTTCCAGGGCGAGCTGTTCGAGGGCAGCCGCTACCTGCTGGCCTGGGCCGACGAGATCCAGGAGATCAAGACCATCTGCCACAGCGGCAGCAAGGCGACGATGACCGTGCGCGTGGACGACCAGGGACGCGCGGTGCAGGACGGGCCGCAGGTGGAGATCGGCGGCAACGAGCGCTATGTCTCGGTCAGCCGCGCGGAGTTCAAGCGCATCATGCGCGGCGAGGGCCGCATCGAGCCGCTGCAGCCGTCGCTGCGGCTGGACTGAGCCTCAGCCGGCCGCAGCGGCCACGTCGGTGGCCGCGGGTGCATCGCACTGCTGCCGCCAGTGGCGCACTTCGCGCACCACCACCCCGCCCTCGGGTCGCGCCATCTCGATCAGTTGCTCCAGGGCGGTGAACACGGCCAGGGATTCGTCGCGCCGTGGACCATGGCAGCGCAGCCCGGCGGCGACCGCCTGCGCGCGCCAGGCGACCTTGCGCAGCTCGGTGTCGGTTTTCGGCAGGGCGGCAAGGTGGTCGAGCCGGGCCAGCGCGCCGTGGGTGTCGAGCGTGGCCTCGAACTGCGCCAGCGCCAGCTCGGCACGCCGCGTGGTCGGGTGCGCCGCGCCGTAGTCGGCGCTGGTCAGGGCCACCGCGCGCCGCAGCGCCGCCAGCGCCTCCGGCTTGCGGCCGCGCGCGGCATCGACTTCGCCGGCCAGGCGCAGGGTGGCGCCCACCAGGCCGTGATCGCTGCCGAAGCGGGCGCCGCGCAGGCGCAACGATTCCTCCAGGAGCCCGGCCGCGCGAGCCTGGTCGCCGGCCTCGTGCAGCACCAGGGCTTCGTTGAACAGGCCCGCGGCGAGCATGGTCCCGTTGCCGAGCTGGCGCCAGGTGGAGTTGGCACGCTCCAGCCCGGCGATCGCCTCGTCGAGGTCGCCACGCTCCCAGGCCACGATGGCCATGCTGTTGTCGTTGCGGGCAACGTCGGCGTGCCGGCTGCCCAGGCGTGATACCAGCCAGGCGTGCGCGTCGCGGAAGATGACCTCCGCCTCGCCCAGGCGCCCGTTGTCGACCAGCAGCGCGGCCAGCTGGCGGCGTCCGTCCACGGTGTCGCGATGCTGCGGGCCGCGTATCTCGAGCGCGAGTTCGAGCGCTTCGCGGCAGTCGGCTTCGGCCGAGTGCAGATCGCCCAGTTCGCGGTGCAGCGAACAGGTCGCGCGCAGGATCGCGATCGCCTGCGGGTGGCGCAGCCCCACGCGCGTGCGCAGCAGCGCCAGCGCCGCGCGCTGTTCGCGCAGTGCCAGCGCGCTCTCGCCCGACGCCGCGCGCAGGGTGGCCAGGTCCGACAGGCTCTCGACCACGTCGGTCACGGGCAGCGCCGCCGTGCGGCGGATGGCCAGCGCGCGCTGGAAGCCCGTGCGCGCGGCGTCAAGCTCGCCCTCGTCGCGCTGGCAGCGCGCGAGCTGGGTGTGGTATTCGGCGGTCAGCTGGGGCAGCCGTTCCTGCTCGCGCAGGGCCAGTGCCTGCAGCGGCTGCATCGCCAGACGGCAGGCGCCGGGCTGGCCCAGCAGGCGGCGGATGCGGCCCATGTCCGTGGCGGCCTGCAGGTTCAGGCCGGGCGGCGGCTGTTCGATGCCGGCGATGACCGTCGCCTGGCGCTGCTGCAGCGCGAGCGCCTGGCCGTAGTCGCCCAGGCCGGCGCGCAGGCGCGCGACCACGCCCAGCAGCTCCGCCAGCGCCACCGGCTGCCGGGCGAGCTCGAGTTCGCCGCGCTGCACGCCGTCTTCCAGCAGCCGACGCACGTCGATGTGCGCCCCGCCGGGCGCGCTGCCCGCGTTCTCGAACAGGCCCACCATGAAGCTCTGCAACGCGCGCGTGCGCGCAGCCTGCTGCACCGCCTGCTGCGCCTGCCAGCCCACGATCGCCAGCGCCGCCACCAGCACCACCGCGATCGCGGCGCCGGTGCCCAGCGCCCACCGGTGCCGGCCCAGGTACTTGCGTGCCCGGTACGCCATGCTCTGCGGGCGCGCGCGCACCGGCTTGCCGTCAAGGTGGCGGCGGACGTCCTGGGCCATCGCCTCGACCGAGGGATAGCGCTGCTCGGGCCGCTTGGACAGCGCCTTGAGCACGATGTTGTCGAGGTCGCCGGCGATCCGGCGCGCATCGCGACGGAGCTGCGCCGCCGTCGGCCTTGCCGCGGATGCGGCGGTCGCTTCGCCGGACGTGCGCTGCAGCGCCACCGACGGACGCGGCGGGTCGGCGCTGAGGATCGCCTCCTCCCACTCCGCGTCGCTCTTGCGCTTGAGCCGGTAGGGCTTGCAGCCCGACAGCATCTCGTAGAGCACCACCCCCAGCGAATAGACGTCGGTCATGGTGGTGACCGGTTCGCCGCGGATCTGCTCGGGCGCCGCGTAGTGCAGGGTGAAGGCGCGCACGCCGGTGCGCGTGCCCTCGGCGCCGACGTCGGGGGTGTCGAGCAGCTTGGCGATGCCGAAGTCGAGCAGGCGCACCTCGTCGAGCGGCGTCACCAGGATGTTCGACGGCTTCAGGTCGCGGTGCACGATCAGGTTGGCGTGGGCGTGGCTGACCGCTTCGCAGACCTGCAGGAACAGGCGCAGGCGCGCGTCCACCGTCGGCTCGCGCACCTGGCACCAGTCGGTGATCGGCTCGCCGTCGACGTATTCCAGCGCCAGGTAGGGCTGCTGGTCGGCGCTGATGCCGGCGTCGAGCAGGCGCGCGATGTGGGCGTGTTCCAGGCGCGCCAGGATCTGCCGCTCACGGGTGAAGCGCAGGCGCAGGTTGGGGTCGGCCAGGCCCGGGCGCAGCAGCTTCAGCGCCACGCGGCGCTGGTAGAGGCCATCGGCGCGGCTGGCCAGCCACACCTGGCCCATGCCGCCCTCGCCGAGCATGCGCTCCAGGCGGTAGGGACCGATCACCGCATCGGCGCGCGCCAGCGGCAGCTGCGAGACCACGGGCTCGGAGAGGAAATCCTCCTGGCCTTCCTCGAGCTCCAGAAGTCCTTCGAGGTCGGCCGCCAGCTCCGGGTCGTCTTCCCGCAGCGATGCCAGGCTCTGCGCCCGCGCCATCGGCTCGAGCTCGAGCAGGGCGTCGAGCAGTGGGGACAGGCGTTGCCAGCGGTCTGCGTCCATCAGCCGCGCGTGCCCGCCGGGCGCCTCCTCAGTCCGCCTTCAGCGAGGCGAGGAGGTACAGCCGCGCCTTCTGCCAGTCGCGGCGGATGCTGCGCTCGGAACGCTGGAGCAACTCGGCGATCTCGATCTCGGACAGGCCGCCGAAGTAGCGCAGCTCGACCACGTGGGCCAGGCGCTGGTCGACCGCGGCCAGGCGGGTGAGCGCGACGTCCAGGGCGAGCATGTCGTCGTCCAGGCGCAGGCCGCCCTCGATGTCCTCGGGCAGGTCGGTGACCCGGTGCAGGTCGCCGCCGCGCTTCTGCGCCATGCGCTGGCGCGCGTAGTCGACCACCACGCTGCGCATCGCCGATGCGGCATAGGCGAAGAAGTGCGCGCGGTCGTCGAAGCGGGCCTCGCGGCGGCCGATCAGCTTGAGGTAGGCCTCGTGCACCAGGGCGGTGGCGTCGAGCGTCTGCCCGTACTGCCCGGCCAGCTGGCGCCGGGCCATGCTGTGCAGTTCCTGGTAGAGCGTGGCCAGCACGTTGTCGAGCGCGCCGCGGTCGCCATCGCGGGCGGCGTCGAGCAACAGCGTGATGTCTGCGTTGTCGGGCATGGGGTTCCCCTCGGAGGCCCGATCATAGCGCCTGCGCTCAGCGCTGGCAGGTGCCGCACCATACGGTGGCGCGCTGCGCGACCAGGGCATGGCGCAGGGGGCGGCCGCAGTGCTGGCAGGGTTCGCCGTCGCGACCGTAGACCGAGAGCTCCTGTTCGAAGTAGCCCGGCGCGCCGTCGGGCGAGATGAAGTCGCGCAGGGTCGTGCCGCCGCTGACGATCGCCCGCGACAGCACGGCCCGGATCTCGTTCGCGACCCGCCCGTAGCGCTCGCGCGAGATCCTGCCCGCCGCGCGCAGCGGCGACACCCCGGCCGCGAACAGCGCCTCGGCGACATAGATGTTGCCCACGCCCACCACCACCCGCTGGTCCATGAGGAAGGCTTTCACCGGAGCCCGGCGGCCGCGGCTGCGGGCGAACAGGTAGTCGCCGTCGAAGCCGTCGCCCAGCGGCTCCGGCCCCAGTCCGGCCAGCAGCGGATGGGTTTCGCCCGATGGTTGCCAGAGCAGGCATCCGAAGCGCCGCGGGTCGGTCAAGCGCAGCACGCGCAGCGCGCCGTCGGGTCCGGACATGGCGATGTCGACGTGGTCGTGCGCTCGGGGCGCGGTGTCGGCGGGCAGCACCCGCAGGCTGCCGGACATGCCCAGGTGCAGCAGGGCGCTGCCGGCGGCGGTGTCGAGCAGCAGGTATTTGGCACGCCGGCGCACGGCGTCGATGCGCTGCCCGGGCAGCTGCTCACCCACCTCGGCCGGGATCGGCCAGCGCAGGTCGGGACGGCGCAGCAGCACCCGCTGCACGCGCGCGCCTTCGACGTGCGGCGCCAGGCCGCGGCGGGTGGTCTCGATTTCGGGCAGCTCGGGCATGGCGGCAGCGTGGGGGCGCGTGGGGGGGCGGTGCAAGGCGCGCGGTGGTGGCTGGCGCGCGACCGCCCCCGCGTGGTGGTCGACCTACGGCACCGGCGCGGCCGGCAGGTTCCCGCGGCCGTGCGCTGCGCCCAGGTCCTGCAGCGGGCCCAGCGGCACGATGCCGTTCGGATTGATGGTGGGATGGCTGCGGTAGTAGTGCTGCTTGATGTGGTCGAAGTCGACCGTGCCGGCCACCCCGGGCCACTGGTACAGCTCGCGCAGGTAGCCCGACAGCTGCGGATAGTCGGCGATGCGGCGCAGGTTGCACTTGAAATGGCCGTGGTACACGGGATCGAAGCGCAGCAGGGTGGTGAACAGCCGCCAGTCGGCCTCGGTGATGCGCTCGCCCAGCAGGTACCGGCGCTGCGCGAGGCGCTGGTCCACGTCGTCCAGCGCGTCGAACAGGCGGGACACCTCTTCCTCGTAGACGTCCTGGTCCGTGGCGAAGCCGGCCTTGTACACGCCGTTGTTGATGGCGTCGTAGATGCGCGCGTTGAGCGCGTCGATCTCCGGCAGCAGTGCCGTCGGCGCGTAGTCGCCCGGACGGGCGCCGACGGCGTCGAAGGCGGAGTTGAGGATGCGGATGATCTCCGAGGATTCGTTGTTGACGATGGTGTTGCGTTCGTGGTCCCACAGCACCGGCACGGTGACCCGCCCGCTGTAGTCCGGCTGCGCACGGAGGTAGACCTCGTACAGGTAGCGCGCGCCCTCCGGGTCGGGTGCGACGCCGTCGGCAGGCTCGAAGGTCCAGCCGTTCTCGCCCATGTACGGATTCACGATCGAGACCGGGATCATCTCCTCCAGGCCCTTGAGCGCGCGCAAGATGAGCGTGCGGTGGGCCCAGGGACAGGCGAGGCAGACGTACAGGCGGTAGCGCCCGGGTTCGGCGGCAAAGCCGCCCTCGCCGCCGGGGCCGGGGCGGCCGTCGGGCGTGATCCAGCTGCGGAACTGGGCGTCGGTGCGGACGAAGCGCCCACCGGTGCTGGAAGTGTCGTACCACTGGTCCACCCAGCGGCCGTCGATCAGGAGGCCCATGGCCGTGCTCCCGTGTGTCGGAGTCATCCAGCATGCCCGGCGCGGCGTTGCGGTGCGGAAACGGTCCGTCACGGACCTGTCGCCCGCCTGTCGCACCCGCCTTCCCAGGGCTGGCAATCGCCGGTGCCGCGTTCCATCATGGGGGCGTACTTCGCCCTGACCCCCATACCATGCCTGCTTCCCTGCTCGATTTCCTCGCCGGCGGCCTCGTCCAATCCGGTTTCTGGGGACTGTTCGCCTATTTCCTGGTCGTCACCCAGCTGACGATCTTCACGGTGACGCTGTACCTGCATCGCAGCCAGACCCACCGCGGCGTCGACTTCCATCCCGTGCTGGCGCACTTCTTCCGCTTCTGGTGCTGGCTGACCACGTCGATGATCACCCGTGAATGGGTGGCCATCCATCGCAAGCACCACGCGCGCTGCGAAACCGAGGAAGACCCGCACAGCCCCATGCACAAGGGCATCAAGGCGGTCTTCTGGCGCGGCGCCGAGCTCTACCGCGAGGCGCGGGCGGAGCGCGCCGACATGGAGCAGTACGGCCGCGGCACGCCCGACGACGGGATCGAGCGCAGGCTCTACACGCCCCACGCGACCATGGGGCCCGTGCTGATGCTGGCCATCAACATCGTCCTGTTCGGCGCCGCGGGCGTCGCGATCTGGGCGATCCAGATGGCGTGGATCCCGTTCTGGGCCGCCGGCGTGGTCAACGGCCTCGGCCACTGGTGGGGCTACCGCAACTTCGAGACCACCGACACCGCCACCAACCTCAGCCCCTGGGCGGTGTGGATCGGCGGCGAAGAGCTGCACAACAACCACCACGCCTTCCCGAGCTCGGCCAAGTTCGCCCTGCGCCGCTGGGAGTTCGACATCGGCTGGGCCGTGATCAAGGGCCTGCAGGCGGTGCGCCTGGCGAAGGTGCTGCGCGTGGCGCCGTCTCTGGACGTGCGCCCGAACATCCATGTGCCTGACAGCGACACCCTCAAGGCCCTGCTGGCGCTGCGCTTCCAGGCCATGACCGACTACCAGAAGCGCGTGCTGAAGCCGGCCCTGCGCGAGGAGGCCGCCGCTGCCGGTGCCAGGCTGCGCGCGCTGCTGCCGCGCAAGCTGCGCCGCGGCCTGGTCGACGACGGCCGCTGGCTGAAACCCGATGCGCGCGCGCAGCTGCAGGACTGGGTCGAACAGCGCCCGCGCATCCGCACCCTGGTCGAGCACCGCGCCCGCCTGGCGGCGCTGCTCGAGGCGCGCAGCCACGACGCCTCGGAATCGCTGGCCAACCTGCAGGCCTGGTGCCGCGAGGCCGAGGCCAGCGGCATCCGCGCGCTGCAGGACTACGCCGCGCGGCTGAAGGGGTATTCGCTGCAGCCCGCGCGCGGCTGAGGCGACGGGGCGCGTGCCCGCGGTGATCGACATGGATGCGCGGCGGCCCGGCTGGAAACAGCCGGGCCGCTTTGCGTTCGGCCTGTCCCTGCTTGTGGGCGCGGCGGCTGCGGCCGTGTCCCTGCCGGCCACGGCCCAGGTCACCGCCACCGGTGACTACCTCGAACGCATGGATGCCGATGGCGACGGCCGGGTATCGCTTGCCGAGTACCTCGACTGGATGGGCTACGCGTTCCGGGAAATGGATCGCGATGGCAACGGCGTGCTGACGTCGGCCGAACTGCCCGGCGGCAAGGGCGGGCCGGTCACGCTCCAGCAGCACCGCGCGCGGCTGGCCGAGCGCTTCGCGAAGCAGGATACGAACGGCGACGGCCTGCTCGACGCGAAGGAGCTGGCCGCGCCGCCGCAGCGCTGAGCAGGCCCCGTCGCGTGCGGCTAGCGGCCGCAGGCGGCCTGCATCACTGGATCGTCGGCGGACAGCCGCACCCAGTTCGCGTTCTTCAACTGCCCGCCGTGGTCGAGTTCAACCTCGTCGAGCAGGTCGGCCCGGCGATCCAGGTTGCAGTCGAACACCACGCCGTACTGCCGCATGGGCTCCCAGCGACCGGCGAGGATCACGCGCGTCAGCACCTGGCCCGGCACGTCGGCATGGCGGCGGTCGAAGCGGTGGTCGACGGCGATCAGCCGGTTGGTGAGCGGGACGACGTAGGTCCAGGGCCGGTACCAGGAGCGGACCTGGTTGGTGGAGGCGACCTCGACGCCGTCCGGGAAGGTGGCGGTCGTCCGGTCGAGCCATGAGTACTCCAGCCAGATCGCCATGAGCAGCATCCCGGCGCCGGCCGCGGCGGGCACGATCCACTGCGGCAGGCGCCTGCGCAACGCGATGTTGATCGAGAGCACGATGCCGGCCAGGCCGAAACCGGCGGCGATGATGGCGATGAACTCCAGCAGCATGGATGCTCCCGATGCAGTGTCGGATGGATGGCAGGGGATTGTAGTCGGCGCCGGACACGCAGCATCGCGCGTCCCGGAAGAAGGACGGCCCGCCCCCGTTGCCGGGAGCGGGCCGTCGTTTCAGCACAGTACGTGGATCAATGGTGCGCGGTGGCCGCGCCCGCGCCACGCGGGACGCGGATGTCCTCGACCAGGTGCTGGATGTGCTCCGGCACCGGCTTGGTCAGCTTCATCGTGATGTAGGCGGCGATGAAGTTGAGGAGCGCGCCGATCGCGCCGAAGCCCAGCGGCGAGATGCCGAACAGCCAGTTCTCCGGGGAGTCGGTGAGCATGTTCGTGCCCGGGATGAAGAACCAGCCCTTGTAGGTGAACAGGTACACGCTGGTGGCGATCAGGCCGGTCAGCATGCCGACCACCGCGCCCGTGGAGTTCATCTTCGTGGAGAAGATGCCCATCATGATCGCCGGGAACAGCGAGCTTGCCGCCAGTCCGAACGCGAACGCCACGGTTTGCGCCGCGAATCCCGGTGGATTCATGCCGAGCCACGTCGCGAGCACGATCGCGGCCGCCATCGACACGCGCGCCGCCAGGAGCTCTCCCTTTTCGGTGATGTCGGGCTTGAACGTGCGCTTGATCAGGTCATGGCTCACCGCCGACGAGATCGCCAGCAGCAGGCCTGCCGCCGTCGACAGCGCTGCGGCCAGGCCGCCGGCCGCGATCAGGGCGATCACCCAGCCCGGCAGGCGCGCGATCTCCGGGTTCGCCAGCACCAGGATGTCCTGGTTGAAGGTGACCATCTCGTTGCCCTGCCAGCCGCGCTCGGCCGCGACCGCGGCGAACTCGGTGCTGGCCTCGTTGTAGGACTGGATCATGCCGTCGCCGTTCTTGTCCTCGAACGCCAGCAGGCCGGTCTGTTCCCAGGTGTGCATCCAGTCCGGGCGCGCCTCATAGGTGAGCGACGGGGCCTGGGTGCCTTCGGGATAGATCGTGGTGAGGATGTTCAGCCGCGCCATCGCGCCCACGGCCGGGGCCACGGTGTAGAGCAGGGCGATGAACACCAGCGCCCAGCCCGCCGACTTGCGCGCGTCCGACACCTTGGGCACGGTGAAGAAGCGGACGATCACGTGCGGCAGGCCCGCGGTGCCGACCATCAGCGACAGCGTGAACAGCGTCATGTTGAGCGTCGAATCATGCAGGCCGGTGTAGTCGTTGAAGCCCAGGTCCACCAGGATCTGGTCAAGCCTGGCCAGCAGCGGCATGCCACTGTCGACATGGGTGGAGAACAGGCCCAGCTGCGGGATCGGGTTCTCTGTCAGCTGCAGCGAGATGAACACCGCCGGGATGGTGTAGGCGATGATCAGCACGATGTACTGCGCCACCTGGGTGTAGGTGATGCCCTTCATGCCGCCCAGCACCGCATACACGAACACCACCGTCGAGGCGATCAGCAGGCCGGTATTGGTATCCACCTCGAGGAAGCGCGAGAACGCCACGCCGGCGCCGGTCATCTGCCCGATCACGTAGGTGATCGAGATCATCAGCAGCGACGCCACCGCCACCAGGCGCGCGGTGCGGCTGTAGTAGCGGTCGCCGATGAACTCGGGCACGGTGAAGCGGCCGAACTTGCGCAGGTAGGGTGCCAGCAGCATCGCCAGCAGCACGTAGCCGCCGGTCCAGCCCATCAGGTAGGCGGAGTTGCCGTAGCCGACGAAGGCGATCAGGCCCGCCATCGAGATGAACGAGGCCGCCGACATCCAGTCCGCGGCGATCGCCATGCCGTTCATGACCGGATGGACACTGCGGCCCGCGGCGTAGAACTCGGAGGTGGAAGCGGCGCGCGCCCAGATCGCGATCGCGATGTAGACCAGGAACGAGCCGCCGACGAAGATGAGGTTGAGAGTGAACTGATCCATGGTCGGCCCCTTATTGCTCGTCCACGTCGTACTCGCGATCGAGCCGGTTCATGTACCAGGTGTAGAAAACGATGAGCGCGATGAAGGTCAGGATCGAACCCTGCTGCGCGAACCAGAAGCCCAGGTCGGTGCCGCCGATGCGGATGCCCGCGAGCAGCGGGCGCAGGATGATGCCGAACCCGTACGACACCAGGGCCCAGATGCCCATGCAGATGAAGATGATCCGGAGATTGGCCTTCCAGTAATTTTGTGGTGATTTCTCGGACATGGCTGTCTTTGCCCCCTCAGGCAGGTGGATCAGAAGGTGTACTTGACGGTCGTCTGGATGCGCTTGAGGTCGCCCTTGCGGTTGTCCTCGAGCTCACGCTGGCCCCAGCCGATCTCGGCGCCGATGTCGAGCTTCGGGAACGGCGAATAGATCAGGTTGGCGTGGAAGGACTGCGCGCGCTCGGTGGCGGCAAAACTGCCCGGACCCCAACCCACGAGGCTGCGGTCGTTGTCGAACTCGGCCACCGAATACATCAGGTTGCTGCGCAGCTTGCCGTTGAAGGCATGGCGCCAGGCGACGAAGCCGCCGGCACCGTCCTGCGCGTGCAGGTTGCCGTTGGCGTCGACCACCGAGTCGGCGCCCAGGCCGAAGCCGAGGTAGCGGCCGATGCCGCTGCCGTAGTTGGCCATCCAGCGGATGTCGTCGTTGGCGCCGATGTTGAACCGGCCGGACAGGCTGACCGCGGCGCCGGTGGCGGTCTCGTCCCCGGACTTGAGCTGGCGCAGCAGGCCGGCGGCGCTGAAGTGGCCCCAGTCACCCTTCATCACATAGCGCGCGGTCAGGTCGGGCAGGGAGTCGCTGCCACCGGCGTTGTTGCGCGCGGCAGTGGTGATGTTGCTGACCGTGGTGTGCGGGTTCTCCAGGGCAACGGAGAACGGCCCGCTGGTGTAGCGGATCTGCGCCTGGCGCACGAAGGTGGTGCCTTCGGTGACGCCGACGAAGTCCACGGCCTCCGGCAGCGCCGCCACGTCCTGGAAGTTCGACCAGGTCTGGCCGGCCAGCCAGCTGTTCCAGGTCACGAAGGCCTGGCGCAGGGTGACGCCGTGGGTGTTGGTACTGACCTCGTTGCCGAGGTTCGCGCTGCCGCCGCCGTACATGTCGGCCTCGATGTAGGCGCGGAACTTGTCGCCGCCCTCGGTGGTGTGGTCGGCCGCGAACCAGAACCGCGAGAAGGCGGCATGGAAGTCGGTATAGGGGTCGCTGTCGGGCTCGGCGCCGTTGGCGGTGACCGGGATCGTGCTCGGCACGTAGAACAGGCGCCCCGCGGAGCCTTCGGCGATCGCGCCGTCGCTGGTGTCGGTGACCATCGCGTCGAACTTGATGAAGCCACCGTAGGTGAACACCGCGTCCGGGTTGGCAAGGATCGGCTTGGACTGCAGCGGCGCCGCCGCCGGCTGCGCGACCTGGACCTGGTCGAGCCGGGTCTGGGCCTGGGAGATGCTTTCCTGCTGCTGTTGCTGCCCCTGCAGCAAGGTCTGGATCTGCGCCTCGAGCTGCGCGACCCGTGCCTCCAGCTCTGCTTCCTTCGCGGTCTGCGCGAAGGCCATGCCGGGGGCCGCCAGTGCGACCAGGACCGCGGTTGCCAGCAATCGCCGCGAATTGCGTTGTTTCGTCGTCATTGCTCCCTCCCACAGGATGTCCGCATAGCGCGCGGTTCCCCGAGCCTGACTGCGCGGCCGGCGCCCGCCTATTCGCCATTGGTCGAATAGGCCGACCCGCGTGCCGCCTGCAGCGCCAGCCAGCACAGGCCGACGGTGACCGCGTCGCCGAGCGCGCTGTGGCGGCCCAGCACCGGCACGCCAAGGCTGTCGGCGATGTGCCGGAACTCGAGGTTGGGCGGCGCGTTGGGCAGGGCCCGCCGCGCTCGCGCGGCGTAGGCATCGGCCAGGTCCACGCGCGGGTTGGGCAGCCCGAAACCCGCCAGCCCGCGCACGTGCGGCGACAGCATCGCCAGGTCGAAGGACAGGTGGTAGCCGAGCAGGGTGCGTCCCTCCAGCCAGTGCAGGAACTCGCGCACCGCGGCCGTGACCGCGACGCCTTCGGCGGCCTCGTCGGGGGTGATGTGGTGGTGGCGGATGGAATCGATGCCGAATTCGCGGTCGGCGCGGATGCGGCGCTCGAAGCGCTCCGAGGTCAGCACCCGGCCATCGCGCACGGGCACCGCGGCGAGGCTGAGGATGTGGTCCTGCTTCGGGTCCAGGCCCGTGGTTTCCAGGTCCAGGCTGATCCACTCGCCGGGCGGCGCGGGCCTCAGCAGGCCGGCCCATTCGCCGTCGCCGGCCTTCCGTTGCAGCCACCAGCGCCGGAATGCCCGCATCCTAGTCGCGCAGGTGGAAGCTTTGGCGGATGTGGCTGCGGAAGTCCTTGACCACGTGCAGCGCGTCGCGCACCAGTTCGCGGTCGAGCCGGCGCAGCCGCGTGGGATCGATGTGGTTGTCGGCGGCCCTGCCCTCGGCCAGCGCAGCGAACTGCGCATCCAGGCGCATGTGCTGGAACACGTTGAGCGCCTGCGGCAGGTCCCGGCCCAGCCCGGGCGACAGCTCGCCGCACTCGACCAGCGCGGCGCAGCGCTCGCGGCTGGCGGTGGCGGTGATCCCGTGGCGCAGCGCCAGGCAGCGCAGGCCATGGACCACCGGGAAGATGCCGCCCTTCTTGATGTCGGTGCCGGCGCCGTCGGCCCGGACCCGGCCGAAGAAGGTCAACGGGGTGTCGAACCCGAGCGTGGCCGCGGCCAGGTGGTGGAGCAGGATCCCGTCGTCGCCCAGCGCCATCAAGGCGTCCTTGACCGGCGCGAACAGCGCCATGTTGCCGGCGACCGGCCGCGCGTCGAGGGCGATCGACAGGTCCAGCGCACCCTCGCCGCCGTGCACGTGCTTCCACTGGCCGATGCGATCGCGCCATTGCGCCGCGCTCATCCGCCAGTGCGGATTGTCGACCATCACCCTGCCGGGGCAGGGCGGATAGCCGACTTTCGCCAGTGCGGCGCTGAAGCGGTCCATAGCCTCCGGGAGCCCCGGCCAGTCGAGGTCGTCGGCGAGCACCAGCGCGTTGTCCTGGTCGGTCTTGAGCAGCTGTTCGTGGCGGCCTTCGCTGCCCATGACCAGCAGGCAGACGCGGTCGCGCAGCTCCGCCGGGACCACCAGGTCGAAGATGCGGGCCATGATGCGGCTGTTGAGCGCGCTGACCAGCTGCATCATGTAGGGGATGCGCGTGCCGTTGACATTGAGGCTGCGCACCAGCCGGGTCATGCCGGTGGCGGCCTCGGCGATGGCGTCGATGTCGCGCGCGCGGGCCAGGCGCAGGCTGATCAGGTGCGAGTGGCTGGCGAAGTGGGCCAGCACTTCGGCCATGCCCAGGGTCCCCGCGATCCGGCTGCCTTCGGTGACCACCACGCGCTCGATCTGGCGCTCGGTCATGTCGATCAGGGCCTGGAACAGCACTTCGCCCGTGCCGATGGTGGCCAGCGGGCGGCTGGCCAGCGGGCCGATCGGCGCTTCCAGCGGCAGGCGCAGCCGCGTCAGTGCCTCCAGCAGGTCGGTACGGGTGACGATGCCCGGGGTGTCGTGCGCAGGGTCGTAGACCAGCAGGCAGTCCACGCGCCGCTCGCGCAGGCGTGCGCTGGCCTCGGCGATGCTGGTCGTCGCGTCGACGCGTTCCGGGGGAGCGAGGTCGGCCTCCCCGACCCGGATCACCATCAGTTCCGCGGCCTCGCCCCGCTCGCTGCCGCTGGAGAGCCGGCCCTTGGTGGCCAGTCCCTCGTTGAAGTACGCCGCGACCGGGGGGTTGTCGGCCAGCAGCTGGCGAAAGGTCGCGGCCGGGACCAGGTGGGTCAGGCAGTCGCCGTCGGCGCGGTAGCTCAGGCGCGCGCGCCCGGCCATGACCGCCCAGGCACCGATGACGTCGCCCGGCCCGTAGTCTGCGAAGCGCTCCTCGCGGCCGCGGTCGTCCACCTGGTGGGCGTGGACCAGGCCCTTGAGGATGATGAAGACGTGCGGCGAGTCCTTGCCCGCCTCGATCAGGGTGGTGCCGGCGGGATGGAAGCCGATGTCGACGCTGGCCTCCAGTTGGCGGCGCCCCGCGTCATCGAGCAGGTCGAAGGGCGGGAGGCTGAGGTCCAGGCCGGGCACGGGATCCATGGCCGCATTGTGCGTCGCACGCGGCGGGCGGTGAATAGACGAAGGTCTAAAAACCCGGTTGCATGGCAATGCGGCAAACTGACCTGTACACGTTCCAGAGGGTCAGCTGCCATGTCCGATGTCTACCCCGTCCCAGAGGCCTTCGCCGCGCAGGCCAACGTCAAGCCGGCCGACTACGAGCGCGACTACGCCGAGTCCATCCGCGACCCCGACGCGTTCTGGGGGCGCATCGCCCAGCGCCTCGAATGGATGACGCCGCCGACCCGCATCCGCGACGTCAGCTTCGACCGCGAGGATTTCCGGATCCGCTGGTTCGCCGATGGCGAGCTCAACGTCAGCGTGAACTGCCTCGACCGCCACCTTGCCACCCGCGGCGACAAGACCGCGCTCATCTTCGAGCCCGACAGTCCCGATGGCGAGGCCCAGCGCGTCAGCTACCGAGACCTGCATGCCCGGGTCTGCCGCCTGGCCAACGCGCTGCGCAACCTCGGCGTCGCCAAGGGCGATCGCGTCACCATCTACCTGCCGATGATCGTCGAGGCGGCGGTGGCCATGCTGGCCTGTGCCCGTATCGGCGCGGTGCACAACGTGGTGTTCGGCGGCTTCTCCGCCAACTCGATTGCCGACCGCGTGGGCGACTGCAAGGCCAAGCTGATCATCACCGCCGACGAAGGCCTGCGCGGCACCAAGAAGGTGCCGCTGAAGGCCAACGTCGACGCCGCGCTCAAGCTGCCGGGCACCACCACCGTCGAGACCGTGCTGGTGGTGCGCCACACCGGCGGCGCGGTCGACATGCAGATGCCGCGCGACCGCTGGTACGACGCCGTGGTCGACGACCAGCCCGATACCTGCGAGCCCGAGCGCATGAACGCGGAAGACCCGCTGTTCATCCTCTACACCTCGGGCTCCACCGGCAAGCCCAAGGGCGTGCTGCACACCACCGGCGGCTACCTGCTGTTCGCGTCCTTCACCCATGAATGCGTGTTCGACCTCAAGGAAAACGACGTCTACTGGTGCACTGCAGACGTGGGCTGGGTCACCGGCCACAGCTACATCGTCTACGGCCCGCTGGCCAACGGCGCCACCTCGCTGATCTTCGAAGGCGTGCCGAGCTATCCCGACGCCTCGCGCTTCTGGCAGGTGATCGACAAGCACCAGGTGACCATCTTCTACACCGCCCCGACCGCCATCCGCGCGCTGATGCGCGAGGGCGACGAGCCGGTGAAGAAGACCTCGCGCAAGTCGCTGCGCCTGCTGGGCAGCGTCGGCGAGCCGATCAACCCCGAAGCCTGGCGCTGGTATCACGACGTGGTCGGCGACGGCCGCTGCCCGATCGTCGACACCTGGTGGCAGACCGAGAACGGCGGCATCCTGATCTCGCCGCTGCCCGGCGCCTGGCCGACCAAGCCGGGCTCGGCCACGCGGCCGTTCTACGGCGTGCAGCCCGCGATCGTGGACCCGGCCGGCAACGTCCTCGAGGGCGAGGCCGAGGGCAACCTCGTCATCCTCGACTCCTGGCCAGGCATGATGCGCACCGTCTACGGTGACCACGAGCGCTTCTTCGACACCTATTTCGCCGCCTATCCCGGCACCTACTTCACCGGCGACGGCTGCCGCCGCGACGCCGACGGCTATTACTGGATCACCGGCCGGGTCGACGACGTGATCAACGTCAGCGGCCACCGTATCGGCACCGCCGAGGTCGAGAGCGCGCTGGTGCTGCACCCGAAGGTGGCCGAGGCCGCGGTGGTGGGCTTCCCGCACGACGTCAAGGGCCAGGGCATCTATGCCTATGTGACCCTGGTGGCGGGCGAAGTCGAAAGCGACGCGCTGCTGAAGGAACTGGTCGCCCACGTGCGCAAGGAAATCGGCCCGATCGCATCGCCCGACTTCCTGCAGTGGGCGCCGGCGCTGCCGAAGACGCGCTCGGGCAAGATCATGCGGCGTATCCTGCGCAAGATCGCCGAGAACGCGCCCGACCAGCTCGGCGACACCAGCACCCTGGCCGACCCCTCCGTGGTCGACGCGCTGCTGGGCAACCGACGGGATGCATGAGCGCACGTGGCCACCCTGCTGATCGCCGACGACCACCCCCTGTTCCGCGAAGCGCTGCGGGGGGCGGTCGCGCGCGTGCTGCCGGGCGCCACGCTGCACGAGGCCGACAACGTCGACAAGCTCTACGCCCTGGTGGAGTCCGAGCCCGACGCCGACCTTCTGCTGCTTGACCTCAACATGCCGGGCGCGCACGGCTTCAGCGCCCTGGTGCACCTGCGCGCGCAGCACCCGGAGCTGCCGGTGGTGGTGGTGTCGGCGCGCGAGGAGCCTGCGGTGATGCGCCGCGCGCTCGACCACGGCGCGATGGGCTTCATTCCCAAATCGGTGGACTCGGCCACGCTTGGCCTGGCGCTGACACAGGTGCTGGAGGGCGACCGCTGGGCGCCGCCCGCGGCGCATGCCGCACCGGCTGCCGGTGCCGACGAACACGACGCCGCCCAGCGCGTGGCCGACCTCACCCCGCAGCAGTTCCGCGTCCTGCAGATGCTGGGCGAGGGCCTGCTCAACAAGCAGATCGCCTATGAGCTCGGCGTGTCGGAGGCCACGATCAAGGCGCACATGACGGCCATCCTGCGCAAGCTCGGCGCGAACAACCGCACCCAGGCGGTGTTGATCGCCGGCAAGCTGGCGCTGGAGCCGGGCGTGGTCGCGCCGCAGCCCGACGAAGGTGACTGAGGCCCGGTCTCGGCGTCATGAGCCCGCGGGGCGCGTAAGTACCTCGGGCGGCAGCACCGACATGACTTCTTCCACGATCCCCGGCAGCGCGGCCTCGCTGTAGCCGCGGTGCACGGCGGCGACCTTGCCTTCGCGGTCGACGATGAACATGTTCGGCAGCGCCTGCACGCCGTAGCTGTCGCTGATGCGGCCGCGCAGGCCGTGCACCCAGGTGACGTCGATGTCCTTGTTGGCGCGGATCACCGCGAGGAACTCCTTGCGCGGCTCCTTGACGTTCACCGCGATGACCTCGAGCGCGTCGCGTCCCACCGCCTGCTGGAAGCGCCCGAGCACCGGCAACTCCTTGCGGCAGGGCCCGCACCACGACGCCCAGAAGGTCACGATCACGACCTTGCCGCGGTAGTCGCGCAGGTCGATCGCGCTGCCGCCGAACTGGCTGCCGAGGTCGAAGGGCGGCACTTCGCCCACCCTGGGCTGGACCGCGTCGGCTGCCGACACGGGCAGGAAGGAGGCGCACAGCAAGAGCAGGATCAGCAGGCGTCGAAACATGGATGTCCCCGGTTCGCAATCCACACGTCGAGGCTAGCATCGATGTTCCCTACGGCGTATGCCCCGCCACATGCGCACTCCGCTGCGCCGCCAGGAACGCCCTTAGCGACGCCGGCTTGATCGGCTTGGTCAGCACCCGATAACCCCGGGACCGCGCATCCCGCTTCACCTGGTCGCTGCCGTCCGCGGTCACCAGCGCACCCGGCACCCGCGGGCCATGCTCGCGCAGCGCGTCCAGCGTATCCAGGCCGTCCATCCGGTCATGCAGGTGGTAGTCCACCAGCAGCACGTCCGGCGCTTCGGTCATCTTCTGCAGTGCCTCGTCCACGGTGGTCGCGCGCAGCACTTCGATGTTCCAGCGCCCCAGCAGCAGGACCATGCCGGCGAGGATGTCGACGTCGTTGTCCACGCACAGCACGCGCATGCCGTCGAGCGAGTCGGGCAGGCTGATGGCCTGGACCGGGGCCGGCGGCAGTTCGGCCAACGCCGAGCGCGGCGTGCGGATCGAGAACATGCTGCCGCGGCCGGGGCGCGAGCGCACGTTGAGCGGATGCGACAGCACGTTGGAGATGCGCTGGCAGATCGACAGGCCCAGGCCCAGGCCCTGCGCGTCCCAGCTGTCGGGATGCTCGATGCGGAAGAACTCGTCGAAGATCTGCTGCAGGTGGTAGGTGGGGATGCCCGGGCCGGTGTCCCAGACCTGCAGCTCGACATCGCCGCCGCGCAGGCGCGCGGCGAGCACGATGCGCCCCTCGCGGGTATAGCGCAGGGCGTTGGCGAGGAAGTTCTGCAGCACGCGGCGCAGCAGGCGGCGGTCGCTGCGCACCGGCAGGTGGCGGGCGTGCACGCGCAGGTCGATGCCGCGGGCCGCGGCCAGCGGTGCGTACTGGGCGGCGAGCTCGGCCAGGAGTTCGGCGGCGTCGAAGTCCGAAAGCTGGGGTTCCAGCGCACCGGTGTCCAGGCGCGAGACGTCGAGCAGGCCTTCCAGCAGCTCCTCGGCGGCGCGCAGCGAGGTGTCCACACGCTCGGCGAGGTGGTGCTGCTCGGCGGCGGTGTCGCTTTCGCGCAGCGCGGAGGCGAACAGGCGCGCTGCGTTGAGCGGCTGCAGCACGTCGTGGCTGACCGCGGCCAGGAAGCGTGTGCGCGAGGCCTGCGCGGCCTCGGCCTCGCGGGTGCGGGTGGCGACGCGCTGTTCCAGCGTTTCGTTCACCTCGCGCAGTTCGCGCTCCACGCGCTTGTACTCGGTGACGTCGCTGTAACTGGTGACATAGCCGCCGCCGGGCAGTGGCTGGCCGCGCATCTCCACCACCTGGCCGGTGCTGCGCACGCGTTCGAACACGTGGGGTGAGCCGGCGCGCATGTACTCGATGCGCTTCTCGACCTCGGTGTCGATGTCGGGACTGCCGCTGCCGAGCTCGCCGCGCAGGGCGTTGTAGCGGATCAGGTCGGCCACGGGGCGGCCGACGTAGAGCATGCCTTCAGGGTAGTCGTACATCTCGGCATAGCGCAGGTTCCAGGACACCAGGCGCATGTCGCGGTCGACCACGCTCACGCCCTGGTCGAGGTTGTCGAGCGTGGCCGAGAGGATCGCGCGGTCGAACCTGAGGTCCTGGCCGGCCTCGTCGAGCACCGCCACCACTTCGGCCACGTCCATGCCCGAGCCCTTCAGCGCGCTGGTCATCACCAGGCGCGCCGAGGCGGCGCCGATGGCGGCGGCCAGCAGGCGCTCGGTGAACTGGGCCCAGGCGCGGTCGCTGGGGGCGGCGGGGTCGAGCTCGCGGCTGCTGCCGGTGGCGTGGTCGGCGAAGGCGCGGCGCGCGGTCGATTCGCCGACGATGCGCCCGGCCAGGGTCATCAGGTCGCCGAGCTGCATCGAGGAGTGCGGGACGCCGCTGCCCGCCGGCAACTGTGCCGAAGCATAGGGATCGAGGAAGGGCGCGGTGCGCAGGCGCTCCTCGAAGCTGGGGCGCCAGCGCGCCGACACCAGGAACAGCGCGCCGATGTTCGCCAGCAGCGACCAGAACGTGCCGTGGGTCAGCGGATCCCAGCCGGCCAGCCCGAACAGCTGGCGCGGCCGCAGCCAATCGATCCCGAAGGGCCCGGCGAGCAGCCAGGCGTCGTCGAACCAGCCGGCTTCGGTCAGCGTGGGCAGCAGCAGCGTGTAGATCCACATCGCGAAGCCCAGCAGCAGGCCGGCCTCCACGCCCTGGCGGCTGGCGCCGCGCCAGTACAGGCCACCGATCAGCGCCGGCGCGAACTGTGCCACCGCGGCGAAGGACATCAGGCCGTAGGAGGCCAGGGTGGTGTCGCTGCCGCTGACGCGGTAGTAGCCCCAGGCCAACGCGGCGAAGCAGACGATGGCCACGCGGCGGATCCACAGCACGGTGGAGGCGACGTTGCCTCCGTGGCGCTGCGCCCAGCCGCGGGCAAGCAGGGGCGGCATGATCAGATCGTTGGAGACCATGGTCGCCAGCGCCACGCTGGACACGATCACCATGCCGGTGGCCGCGGAAAAGCCGCCCACGTAGGCGAACAGCGTCAGCAGGTCGCGGCCCTCGGACAGCGGCAGCGCCAGCACCAGGGTATCGGCCGAGGCGCCAGCGCCCGCGACGGTGCCCGACATCGCCAGACCCGCCGCGGCGATCGGCAGCACGGCCAGCGACACCAGCGCCAGGTAGCCGCCGAACATCCAGCGCGCGCGGCGGATGTCGGAGACGTCCATGCACTCGACCACCGCGACGTGGAACTGCCGCGGCAGGCAGATGATGGCGGTGAACGCGAGCAGGGTCTGGCCGATGAAGCCCGTCGGCGCCGATTGCGACAGCAGGGTGGCGGTGGCTTCGGCCAGCGGCAGGTCGCGGCCCCTGAACCAGAACACCGCGAACACGCCGACGAACACCAGCGCCATCAGCTTGACCATCGACTCCAGCGCGATGGCCAGCATCATGCCCGGGCGGTGCTCGGTGGCGTCGACCTGGCGGGTGCCGTAGAGGATCGCGAACAGCGCCATCAGCACGGCGACGTACAGCGCCGGGTCGCCGATGCTGTCCAGGAGCTCGTCGCCGCCGCCGAGCACGTTGAGGCTCAGCGCAACCGCCTTGTACTGCAGCGCGAGGTAGGGCACCGCGGCGATCAGCGCGATCAGCGTGACCAGGGCCGCCAGCCGCTGCGCGCGGCCGTAGCGGGCGGCGATGAAGTCGGCGATCGAGACCGTGCTCTGGCTCTGCGCCACCAGCGCCAGGCGCTCGAGGATGCGCCAGCCGAACAGCAGCATCAGCAGCGGACCGAGGTAGATCGCGAAGTAGCCGATGCCGTTGCGCGTGGCGGTGCCGACCGCGCCGTAAAAGGTCCACGACGAGCAGTACACCGCCAGCGAGAGGCTGTAGACCAGCGGCCGCAGCCAGCTGCCGCCGGCGCGCATGTGCACCGGGTGGCGGTCGCCCCACCAGGCGACGGCGAACAGCAGCGCCGCATAGCCCAGCGATACCAGCAGCAGGATCCAGCCCGGCAGCATCCGCGTCCCCGCCCCTCCATCGTGTGGGAGCAGCTGCGGCTGCGACCGATCGCCCGGGTCGCAGCTGCAGCTGCTCCTACAGTATGCCCAATGCCACGGCAGACCCGATGCCGGCATCCGCCCACGAAAAAGCCCGCCTTGCGGCGGGCTTTTCGCGGAACAAGGGAAGGCAGGCCTTACTTGATCTTGCCTTCCTTGTAGATCACGTGCTTCCGGACGACGGGATCGTACTTCTTGATCTCCATCTTGCCGGGGGTGTTCTTCTTGTTCTTGTCGGTGGTGTAGAAGTGGCCGGTGTTGGCCGAGGAGATCAGTCGGATCTTGTCGCGCTTGCTAGCCATGATGTTCTCCTCAGACCTTTTCGCCGCGGGCGCGGAGTTCGGCCAGAACGACGTCGATGCCGTTCTTGTCGATGGTGCGCATGGCATGGGCGGACACGCGCAGCTTCACCCAGCGGTTCTCGCTGGCGACCCAGAACCGGCGCTCGTGCAGGTTGGGAAGGAAACGGCGGCGGGTCTTGTTGTTGGCGTGTGAGACGTTGTTGCCTGTCTGCACTCGCTTGCCGCTGACCTGGCAAACTCGGGACATAACGCACCTCGATGGTGATTGGTGTACCCCATGGCCTGGGGGACGGCGGCCCCGGCAGGCCCTTGCGGGGCGTGCCATGCGAAACGGGTCAAGGTCGCTGCCGGGCGGGGCGCCGGAATCGCACTCCGGGCCGCCGGGGTCGTCCCAAGGGATGACCGGACGCAGCGAGCCGAGCATTTTGTGGCATTGATGGGGGTTTGGCAAGACTTGCCCCCATCCGCCCTCCAGGCGCCTTCCCCCGCCTTGCGGGCGAAGGGGGTCAGCGCTGGCGGCGCAGCCTCTCCAGCACGCCATCCAGCGAGTCCAGGTCGCTGTAGTGGATCACCAGCTTCCCCTTGTTCCCGCGCCCGTGCGCGATGCTGACCCTGGTCGCCAGCACTTCCGACAGCTCGTTCTCCAGCGCCACGATATCCGCCTGCGGCTTCGCCGAGCCGCTGCCGGCCTTCTTCTTCGCCGTCGTCGGCAGGCGGCCGGCGGCGAACTGCTGCGCCCGGTGTTCCACTTCGCGCACCGACCAGCCGTGCTCCGCGGCATCGGACGCCAGCTTGCTCGCCAGCTCCGGCGACAGGGTCAGCAGGGCGCGGGCGTGGCCCATCTCCAGGCGCCGGGCCTCGAGCAGGATGCGGATCGCCGGCGGCAGCTCCAGCAGGCGCAGCAGGTTGGACACCGACGCGCGCGAGCGGCCCACGGCCTCGGCCGCGGCGGCATGGGTCAGGTCGAATTCGTCGATCAGGCGCTGCAGGGCCTGGGCCTCTTCCAGCGGGTTCAGATCCTCGCGCTGGATGTTCTCGATCAGCGCCATGGCCACGACCGTGCGGTCGTCGACCTCGCGCACCACCACCGGGATCTCGGCCAGGCCGGCCTCGCGCGAGGCGCGCCAGCGGCGCTCGCCGGCGATGATCTCGAAGGTGCGGTCGGGCAGCTGGCGCACGACGATCGGCTGGATCACGCCCTGGGCGCGGATCGATTCCGCAAGCTCGGTGAGCTTGCCCGGGTCCATGTGCTGCCGCGGCTGGTATTTGCCGGGCGCCAGCGCGTCCACGGGCAGCGTGCGCAGCGCGTCGCCCGGGCGCGCTTCCAGCGCCGGGGCCCCTTCGGCGGCCTTGGGGCCGAGCAGGGCTTCGAGCCCGCGGCCCAAGCCACGCTTCTTGGCCGCCGCCTTCACGGTCGGTGCCTTCTTGCCGGCGGTCATGCCGCGTTCTCCTTTTGTTCGCGCTCGCGCTGGCGGCGGATGACTTCACCGGCCAGGCCGAGGTAGGCGATGGCGCCCCGCGAGGCGCGGTCGTAGCCGACGATGCTCTGGCCGTGGCTGGGCGCCTCGGCCAGGCGCACGTTGCGCGGCACGATGGTGCGGAAGACCTTGTCGCCGAAGTGCGTGACGAGTTCGGCCGAGACCGCGTTGGTGAGGTTGTTGCGCACGTCGAACATGGTGCGCAGCACGCCTTCGATCTCCAGCCCGGGATTCAGCCGCGCCTTCAGCGCCTCGATGGTCTGCAGCAGCGAGCTCAGGCCTTCGAGCGCGTAGTACTCGCACTGCATCGGCACCAGCACGCTGTCGGCGGCGGTGAGCGCGTTGAGCGTGAGCAGCGACAGCGCCGGCGGGCAGTCGACGATGATGTAGTCGTACTCCGGGCGCAGCGGGTCGAGCGCGCGCTTGAGCCGTTGCTCGCGGCCTTCCTCGTCCATCAGCTCGATCTCCGCCGCGGTGAGGTCGGTGTTGCCGGGCAGCAGGTCGAAGCCTTCGGGCGTGCGCACCACGGCATCGGCCGCGTGCACTTCTTCAAGCAGCACGTCGCAGGTCGAAGCGGCAAGTTCGCGCTTGTCCACGCCGCTGCCCATGGTGGCGTTGCCCTGCGCGTCGAGGTCGACCAGCAGCACGCGCCTGGGTGTCTGCGACAGCGCGGAGGCAAGGTTCACCGCCGTTGTCGTCTTTCCGACGCCGCCTTTCTGGTTGGCGATGGCGATGATGCGGGCCATGGGCTCGGCTGCCTCGATGCAGGGATGCGACGGGAATCCCGGCCTGGAACCCCGACCGGGTCGGTGATTATGCCCCGCCCGGCCCCGCCCGGCCCACCACCACCAGATGGCGTTCGGCGTCAAGGCCGGGGACGGCCAGCGGATGCACCACTTCGACCCGCCAGCCGGCGGGCAGCGCCGTGATTTCGGCGTCCGGGTGCGCGCCCTTCATCGCCAGCAGCCGGCCGCCGGGCGCAAGCAGGTGCCCGCCGACGGCCAGGATGTCGGCCAGGGTGGCCAGCGCGCGGGCGGTGATCGCCTCGAAGGCGCCGGGCATGTCCACTGCTTCGGCCCGCGATTCGACGACGCGCGCGTTGGCCAGGCCGAGCGTGCGCACGACCTCGCGCAGGAAGCGGGCTTTCTTGCCGTTGGATTCGACCAGGGTGACCTGCAGCTCCGGCAGCGCGATCGCCAGCGGGATCCCGGGCAGGCCGGCGCCTGCGCCGAGGTCGGCAAGCGACGCGATGTCGCGCGAATGGACGTGCATCGACAGCGAGTCGAGCAGGTGCAGGGTGACCATCTCGCCTGGGTCGCGGATCGCGGTGAGGTTGTAGGTGCGGTTCCAGCGCGCCAGCAGTTCAAGATAGCGGCGCAGCGGCGCGGCCAGCGCCGGATCCAGGCCGAGCGCGGCGAGGCCGGCGTCGAGCGCGGCGTGGGGATCGGTATGCATGGCGGCCATTGTAGGCGGCGCCGGCTCAGGTCCAGCGGGCGCGCCAGGCCACGGTGGCCAGGTAATCCGGTGCGGGGCGGAAGGTCCGCAGCGTCCAGTCCGCCGGCGTGCCGAGCGCGGGATCGCAGGCCTCCAGCCGCCACTCCTCGCCCTCGAGCTCGAAGGCCAGCCGGTGCAGCCCGAAGGACAGGCCCTGGCCGTGCGCCTTCAGCACGGCCTCCTTCGCGCACCACAGGCGCACGAACGCGGGTTCGCGCAGGGCGTCGGGCATCGCCGCCAGCGCCGCGGCTTCCTCGGGGGCGAAGAAGCGCTCGGCCAGCACTCCGGCCTTGGGCCGGGGCCGCCGCAGCTCCAGGTCGATGCCCACGCGCAAACCCTGGGCCAGCGCCATCAGCAGGCCTTCGCCGCTGTGGCTCCAGCTGGCATCCCAGTCCGCGTGCGGAGCGCCCAGGTGCGGGCGGCCGTGCTCCGTGCGGTGGATTTCCAGGGCGGCGGCCGCCGTGCCGAGCTCGCCCGACAGCCACTCGCGCACCAGCGGTTCGGCCGGCCGGCCGTGGCGGTAGGGCCGCCAGGCGCAGCGGACGGGTCCGAGCTGGAGTTGGCCGTCGGCTAGCGGCATCGGGGCGGGGATCCTTTCGACACGGGGGCGGCCAGCGTAAAGTACCGCCCCGGCCGGCGGGGATTCCGGCAGCAGTCACGGGGAGCGCACGCGCGTCCGGGAGAATCGAACGCATGTCGGCAGTCATCAGCATCCATGGGCGGCAGGACGCCGCCAGCCACCTGGCATCGCCACTGGCGGTCGGCGCGCCGGAGCGCCCCCTGGCGTTCGGCGCGCACGGCAGCGTGGCGCTGTCCGATTTCCTGGCCGAGGTGCGCGGCGTGGCCGCGCTGCTGCCCGACCGCCCCTATGCGGTGAACCTCTGCGAGGACCGCTACCGCTTCCTGGTCGCCTTCGCCGCGGCCGCCGTGCGCGGGCAGGTGACCCTGCTGCCGCCGTCGCGCACGCGCGCGGCGATCGACGATGTCCGCGCCCACCATCCCGACAGCTACTGCCTGGGCGATGCCGACGCCTGCGGCTGCGAGGACATTGCGCCGCTGCAGCACTACCTGCGCCTGCCCGACGCCCTGCCGCGCGGCGACGGCGACATGCCGCAGGTGCCCAGGGACGCCATCGTCGCCATCGGATACACCTCCGGCAGTACCGGAAGGCCCACGGCCAACCACAAGACCTGGGGCAGCTTCGCCACCAGCACGGCGCAGAACATGGCTGCGCTCGATGGATTGCTGCCCGCTGGCGGCAGCGCGCACGTGGTGGCCACGGTGCCGCCGCAGCACATGTACGGGATGGAGATGTCGGTGCTGCTGCCGCTGGTCGGCGGCGTGGCGGTGCACGATGCGCGCCCCTTCTTCCCCGTCGACATCGCCGCCGCGCTGGTCGCGGCGCCGCTGCCGCCGCTGCTGGTGACCACGCCGGTTCATCTGCGCGCGCTGGTCGAGTCCGGCGTGGTGCTGCCGCCGCTGGCCGGCATCGTCACCTCCACCGCGCCCCTGTCCGCGGAGCTGGCCGGCACCGCGGAAGCCGCCTTCGGCTGCGAGGTGCGCGAACTGTTCGGCTCGACCGAGACCTGCATCCTCGCGCGGCGCCGCAGCGCCAGCGAAGAGGCCTGGACGCTGCTGCCCGGCGTCGACCTGCACCCGCAGCCCGATGGCACCCTGGTGCATGCCGCGCACCTGGCCATGCCGGTGACCCTGGCCGACATCGTCGAACTGCTTCCCGGCGGCCGTTTCCGCCTCTGCGGGCGCCAGGCCGACCTGCTCGAGATCGCCGGCAAGCGCGCCTCGCTGTCCGACCTCACCCACCGCCTGCTGGCGATCCCCGGCGTACGCGACGCCGCCCTGGTGCAGCTCGAGCCCGACGCCTGCGGCGTGCGCCGGCTGGCCGCGGTGGTGGTGGCGCCGGGTCTGGACGAAGCGGCGGTCCGCGACGGCCTGCGGCGCGCCGTGGATCCGGTGTTCCTGCCGCGACCGCTGCGCCTGGTGGCGGCGCTGCCACGCAACGAGACTGGAAAATTGCCCCGCCAGCGGCTGCTGGAGCTGCTCTCCGCGGTGTGATCGCGACCCCGGTTTGCCTACGCCGCCATCACAGGGGGAGGGCCAGACTGGCGTTGCGCCGTTCCGGCGAAGTCAAGGCACTGGAGGAGCAATGAACTTCATCATCTACCTGATCGTCGGCGGCATCGCGGGCTGGCTGGCCAGCATCATCATGCGCACGGATGGCCAGCAGGGCCTCCTGCTGAACATCATCGTCGGCATCATCGGCGGATTCCTGGGTGGCTGGCTGTTGCCGGCGATCGGCCTGGGGCTGGGCGGGGGCTGGCTGGGCTTCCTGATCACGGCATTGATCGGCGCCATCATCCTGTTGGCGATCGTCAACCTGTTCCGGCGCGGCAGCGTGCGGTGAGCGTGGGCTGGTAGAACAGCAGGTTGCGAAAAGGGGCCCGGTGATCGCCGGGCCTCTTCTCGTTTGGTTTGTCAGCCTCGATTGGCGTGTCGGCCTCGATGGGGGAGCGTGCTCCCGCAGGCGGGGTATGGACCGGCAAGGCAGCCATCCATGGCTGACTTGCCTACCGCGCACATCCTTGTGCGCTGTCCATATCCCGCCTGCGGTATCCCGCTTTCGCGGGGTTGTGGATTGCGGCTTCGGGGAGACGGTGTCCGCCGAGCGTGCCTGGGCGTCAGCCGCCGATCTGGACCCACGCGGGTGCGTGGTCGCTGGGACGCTCCCAGGTGCGGGGTTCGCGGTCGATGCCGGAGGCTGCGGCGGTGGAGAGCAGGGCGTCCGAGACCAGGGTCAGGTCGATGCGCAGGCCGAGGTCGCGGCGGAAGGCGGCCTGGCGATAGTCCCACCAGCTGAACACCCCGGCGTCGTCGCTGTGCAGGCGGAAGGCGTCGTGCAGGCCGAGGTCGAGCAGCGCCTTGAGCGCGGTGCGTTCGGCGGTGGAGGTGAGGATGTGGGTTTCGTTCCAGACCGCGGGGTCGTGCACGTCGCGGTCGTCGGGGGCGATGTTGAAGTCGCCCATCACCACCATCTTCGGATGCCGCTGCAGTTCGTCGGCCAGCCAGTCGCGAACGGCGGCCAGCCAGCGCAGCTTGTAGGCGTACTTGTCGGTGCCGACGTCCTGGCCGTTGACCACGTAGAGGTTGACGATGCGGACGCCATCCACCGTGGCCGCGATCACGCGCTGCTGCTCGTCCTCGAAGCCGGGAATGCCGTACTGCACCTCGCCGATGGCGCGGCCGCGGGCGAGGATGGCGACGCCGTTGTAGGTCTTCTGGCCGCAGAACACGCTGCGGTAGCCGAGCGCGGCCAGGGCGTCATCGGGGAAGCGCGGGTCCTCGAGCTTGGTTTCCTGCAGGCCGACGATGTCGGGCGCGAAGGCCTGCAGCCACTGCTGCAGGTGCGGCAGGCGGACGTTGAGGGAGTTGACGTTCCAGCTGGCGATTTTCATGCGGTGTCCTGTTTCACGCGCGCCGCACGAGCGGGCGATGCGGTCGGGGAGGCGGCCGCGACTATAGCCCGGCTAGAATCCCCGCATGGCCAACATCCGCCCCTACCGCGGCACGCTGCCGAAGCTCGGTGACCGCGTCTACGTCGACCCCGCCGCCACCGTCATCGGCGACGTCGAGATCGGCGACGACAGTTCGCTGTGGCCCGGCACCGTGGTGCGCGGCGACGTCAACTTCGTGCGCATCGGCGCGCGCTGCAACCTGCAGGACGGCACCATCGTCCACGTCAGCCATGCCGGGCCGCATTCGCGCATGGACGGCTACGCCACCCTGATCGGCGACGACGTCACCATCGGCCACGGCGCGATCGTGCATGCCTGCACGATCGGCCAGGGCGCGTTGATCGGCATGGGTGCCACGGTGATGGACGGGGTGGTGGTCGAGGAGCACGGCTACGTGGGCGCGGGGGCGCTGGTGCCACCGGGCAAGGTCGTGCGCAGCCGCGAGCTGTGGCTGGGCAACCCGGCGAAGCGGGTGCGCGTGATCGACGACGCGGCGGTCGAAGGCCTGCTGTACAGCGCCGCGCACTATGTGCGGCTCAAGGACGAGTACCTCGCGGCCCGGTGAGTGCCCGCGGTGCTGGCCGAGCCACCGTCGCCCGCGCGCTGGCTGCGGCGCGGCTTCAGTCCGCGGTGATCAGGTGCGAGTGTTCGGCGCGCAGTTCGCCATAGATGATGTCGGTCTCGGGCACGACGCCGTGCCAGCGCGCGAACGCCAGCGCGGCCTGCTCCACCAGCATGCCCAGGCCGTCGACGACGGCATAGGCGCCGCTGGCGCGACCCCAGGCGAGGAAGGGCACGGCGGCTTCGCCGTAGTTGAGGTCGACCGCGGCCATGCGGCGGCCCACCAGGGAGCGCGGCAGCGTCGGCAGCCCGTCGCCGCGCGCGGCCGAGGTGGCGTTGACCACCAGTTCGAACTCGCCCAGTGAGCCGATGTCGGCCAGGTGCCGTGGATGGACCCGCCCGGGCTGGCCGATCTGGTCGGCCAGGGCGTCGGCGTGGGCCGATGTCCGGTTGACGATGTAGAGGTCGCCGATGCCGGCGTCGAGCAGGGCCGGTGCCACGCCGCGCGCGGCGCCGCCGGCGCCGATCAGCAGGGTGCGGCGCGCGCGCAGATCGAGCGCGTGGCGGCCGGTGAGGTCGCGGACCAGGCCTTCGCCGTCGGTGTTGTCGCCGTGCCACTGGTCGCCGTTGCGCACCATGGTGTTCACTGCGCCTGCGCGGCGCGCGCGCTCGGTGACGTCGGCGCACAGCGCCAGGGCCTCCTGCTTCAGCGGCAGCGTGACGTTGGCACCGACGCCTCCGCGCGCGGTGAACTCGGCCAGGCGCTGCCGGAAGCTGCCGATGTCGGCGTCGAGGGCGGTGTAGTCGATGGCGATGCCGGTTTCGCGGCCGAACGCGGCGTGGATGCGCGGCGACAGCGAATGCTCGACAGGGTGCCCGAAGACAGCGTAATGCTTCATGCCGTATCTCCCGGATGCTTCGGCGGCGCGCGCTGCGTCGCCCACGAACCGAGTCTACGCCTCCGCCGTGCAGGCGGCGCTCAGTCGGCGCGCAGCCAGCGCGCGGCGTCGAGCGCGAAATAGGTCAGCACGCCGTCCGCGCCCGCGCGCTTGAAGCCCAGCAGCGCTTCGAGCACGCAGGCACGCTCGTCCAGCCAGCCGTTCGCGGCGGCCGCCTTGAGCATCGCGTACTCGCCGCTGACCTGGTAGGCGAAGGTCGGCACGCCGAAGGTGTCCTTCACCCGGCGCATCACGTCGAGATAGGGCATGCCGGGCTTCACCATCACCATGTCGGCGCCTTCGTCGAGGTCGGCGGCGACTTCGCGCAGCGCCTCGTCGGTGTTGCCGGGATCCATCTGGTAGGTGCGCTTGTCGGCCTTGCCCAGCGCCGAGGCCGAACCCACCGCGTCGCGGAACGGACCATAGAAGGCCGAGGCGTACTTGGCGGCGTAGGCGAGGATGCGGACGTTGACGTGGCCGGCCTCTTCCAGCGCCATGCGGATAGCGCCGATGCGGCCGTCCATCATGTCGCTGGGCGCGACCACGTCGGCACCGGCGCGCGCGTGCGACAGCGCCTGCTTCACCAGGGCTTCCACGGTGACGTCGTTCTGCACGTAGCCGGCGTCATCGAGGATGCCGTCCTGGCCGTGGCTGGTGTACGGATCCAGCGCGACGTCGGTGATCACGCCCAGCTCCGGAAAGCGTGACTTCAGCGCGCGCACCGCGCGCTGGCAGAGGCCGTCGTCATCCCAGGCGGCGGCGGCGTCGAGCGACTTGGCTGCGGCCGCGGTCACCGGGAACAGCGCCAGCGCCGGCACGCCGAGTACCGAAGCCTGCTCGGCCTCGCGCAGCAGTTCGTCGATCGACATGCGCTCGATGCCGGGCATCGACGGCACCGCGGCACGGCCGTCGTGCCCGTGCACGAACACGGGATAGATGAGGTCGTCGACGGTGAGCGTGTGCTCGCGCATCAGCCGCCGCGAAAAGGCGTCGCGTCGCATCCGCCGGAAGCGGGTGTCTGGATAGGTCATGGCCGCATTCTACGTCGGGACCTCAGGCGGCGAGGTTGCCTTGGGAGCCAGGCCTGCCGTGCACGCCGTCGATCTCGACGGCGAGCTCGCGGCGGCAGATCGCGGCGTGCAGGATTATCCGCGGCACGGCATCGCCGAAGCGGCGGTCGAGCGCGTCCGCGACCAGCGGCAGGTCGTGGCGGTCGCGCACGTAGACCTTGAGCCGGGTGCCGGGACCGAAGTGGGGTGGCAGCGACGGATCGTGCACGCGCGCGGCGCCCACCAGGGCATCGAAGTTGGTGAACGTCTCGTCCAGCTGCGCCAGCAGTTCGCCGTCGTGCATCGAGGCGTGGCCGACCACGGCCGCGGTGCCGGAGAGCAGCAGCGGCATCGAGCTGCCCGGCGGCGGCAACATGGCGCGCGCGAAGCTCGGCGACTGCGGGCCGTACTGGCGCGGGTAGCGGTAGGCGCTGACCTGGCGCGGGTTTTCCACCGGCGTGCCGGGCGCGGCCGAGGCCAGCCAGTACACCTGCACCACGCGCTCGCCGTCGCAGCGGCCGATGGCGGTGGCGGCAGGCAGGGCCTGCACGTCGAAGCTGCCAAGCCCGCGCGCGCGGCCGACGCAGAATGCGCGGTAGCGCTCGTCGTCGCCGGCGCCCAGGGTGATGTCGTCGACGTAGTTCCAGATGCGCAGCAGGTGGGGCGTGCGGCTGCTGGCGGTGAAGGCCGCCAGCCGCGCGTACGCCCGTCGCGCCGCTTCCTGGATGCCGCCGACACCCTCGTGGATCTCGATCACGCCGAACAGCAGCTGGCCGTCGCTGGCCCAGCGCACGCCGTCGTCGCGGCCCCGGACCACCGGCGCGTTGCCATGCCAGACCTCGAACCACGCCGGGCCGTGCGGTTCCAGCGGGATGCGCAGGTAGCGGGGGTCGGGCAGCGCGGCGGGTGCATCGGCACCGAAGCCGAAGGCGGCGAGCACGTCGTCGCCGGCGAGCAGCACAGCCGGCGCGGTCGAGTCGACGTAGTCGACCTGGAGCCGCGGCGAAGTGTCTTCCATGGGGTTGTGCATTTCGCGGCGCGTGGTGGCCATGCGATCATCCGGGGACGCGAATGATAGCCGCAACGGAAGCCAGACCATGTCCAGCCAGTCCCCCGCCGAACGCGAACTCGCCCAGCTGCTGGTCGAGGCACTGAGCCTCGACGATGTCGATCCGGCGTCCATCGACCCCGAGGCGGCCCTGTTCAACGCCGGCCTGGGCCTGGACTCGATCGACGCCCTGGAACTGGCGCTGGCGGTCGGCAAGCGCTATGGCTTCCAGCTGCGCTCGGACAGCGAGGAGAACCGCCGCATCTTCGCCTCGCTGCGCGCGCTGTCGACGCACGTCGAAGCCCACCGCGCCTGACGGCGCCCCCGGTGCCGGCCATGGGCCTGGCCCTGACCTTGGCGATGGCGGTGGCTTATGCCGCGCTCGCGCACATGGCCAGCGCCACCCTCGATGACCGCTATGCCTACGCGGCCCTGCTCGCGCTGGTGGCGATGATGCTTGCCGCAGGCCTGGTGGCGCGCCGCGCCTGGGCCTGGGTGGCGCTGCCGCTGTCGCTGCTCGCTTGCCACCTGCTGTACGCGGCCGGCCATGCCGGGTTGCCGCTGCTGCTGGCGCCGGTGGTGTTCGTGGCTGCCATCGCCTGGCTGTTCGCGCGCAGCCTGCGGGCGCCGCGCGGGGCCCTGATCACGCGCATCGTCGCCGCGCTCGACGGCAGCACCCCGGACACGCTGGCGCCGGAGCTGGTGTCCTACAGCCGCGGCCTCACGGCCGGCTGGGCCGCTGCGCTGGGCGTGCTCGGGCTGGCCAACCTGGCGCTGGCGATGGTCGCCGAGCCCGGCGGCCTGCTGTCCAGCCTGGGCCTGCGCGCACCGCTCACGATCACCCGCGAGCAGTGGTCGCTGTTCGCCAACATCCTGAACTACGGCATCGTCGGTGGCTTTTTCGCCATCGAGTTCGCGTGGCGCAAGCACCGCTTCCCGGGCCGCCACGGCAGTTTCGTGGGCTTCCTGCGCCAGATGGCGAACCTGGGCCCTGCGTTCTGGCGCGACTTCCTCCGCTGAACGGGCGGTTTGGCCGCGGCCATTGGGTATGCTTTGCCGATGCAGCAGCGCGTCGACAACATGGATGTGGCCGAACCGGCCGCGCAGCGCTTGGCCTGGGGCCTGCACAACGCACTCGGCTTCGTCTTCATGGTGGCCTGGACAGTCGGCTGGATCTGCCTCGCGTTGCTGCTGCTGTTGGTGACCCGGCGCCGCGACCTGGCCCTGCGCATGGCCGCGCGCTGCTGGGCGCCGGCGCTGCTGGCCGGCACCGCCGCACGCCTGGTGGTGGAGGGCGCCGACGCCATCGACTGGTCGCGGCCGCGGCTGCTGGTGTCCAACCACCAGTCGATCATCGACATCTGCGCGCTGTTCCGCGCGGTGCCCGTGCCGCTGCATTTCCTGCTCAAGCGGGAGATGACCCGGGTGCCCTTCGTGGGCTGGTATGCGCGTGCCTGCGGCATGCTGTTCATCGAACGCGACAACCCGCGCGCGGGTGCCCGCCTGCGTCGTGAAGCCGCCGCGCTGCTGCGCGAAGGCAGCACGCTGTGCCTGTTCCCGGAAGGCACGCGCAGCCGCACCGGCGTGGTGGCGCCGTTCAAGGGCGGCACCTTCCAGTCGGCGATCGACGCCGGGGTCGACGTGTTGCCGGTGGCGATCGATGGCGCCGGCGCGGTGCTGCCGGCCGGTGGCTTCCGCGCCCGCCCGGGCGTGATCCGCGTGCGCTTCGGGACGCCGCTGCCGACATCCGGCTGCGGTTCGGGGGCGGGTGCCCGCCAGGCGCTGGCCGATGCCGCCCATGCCTCGGTGGTGGCGCTGCTGCGCCGCCAGGACTGAGGGCGGGTGCGCGGCCCCATGGAGTTCGTCGTCGAGCACGGCCACCCTTGCCTGCCGGGGCATTTCCCGGGCCGCCCGCTGGTGCCCGGTGTCGTGGTCCTCGACCACGTGCTGGCGGCCATTGAAGCCGTGCACGGGCCCCTGGGTCCGCTGCGCCTGCCGCAGGTGAAGTTCGCAAACCCCTTGCTGCCCGGCGAGGCCGCGTCCATCGAGATCGAAGGCGCGGCGCCGCGCTGGCGCTTCCGCGTGTTGCGCGGCGTGACCCTGGTCGCCTCGGGCGAGGTGGCGCTGGCATGAGCGGCGACTGGAAGCAGCGCCGCGAGGGTGGCGCATGGTTCGCGCTCTGGCTGCTGCGCGGCTTCAGCCTGCGCGGCGGACGTGGCCTGGCGCGGCTGCTGCTGTATCCGATCACGGCGTACTACCTGCTCCGCCGCGGCGAAGAGCGGCGCGATTCCCGCGCCTACCTGTCGCGCGCACTCGGCCGACCCGCGCGCCTGGCCGACATCGCGCGCCACATCCACACCTTCGCCGCGACCATCCTCGACCGCGTGTTCCTGCTTGGCGGCGACATGCGCCGCTTCGACATCAGGGTCAGCGGCCTGGAGTCGCTGCACGCGGCGCTCGACCGTCGCCAGGGCGTGCTGGTGTTCGGCTCCCACCTGGGCAGCTTTGAAGTGCTGCGCGTGCTTGGCCGCCAGCGCCCGGAGCAGGAGATCCGCGTGGTCCTGGACAAGGCGCACAGCCCGGCGGTCACCCAACTGCTGGACGCGCTCAATCCCGGGATCGCGGCCTCGGTGATCGATGCCTCGCAAGACGGGCCCGGAATCATGTTCGAGATCCAGAAAGCCGCCTCGGACGGTGCGCTGGTGGCGCTGCTGGTCGATCGCACGCAGCCGGGCGAGGCCTCGGTCGCGGTGCCGATCCTCGGCGACGATGCGCGGTTCCCGGTGACGCCGTGGCTGCTGGCTTCGGTGCTGCAGGTCCCGGTGCAGCTCGCCTTCGGCCTGTACCGCGGCGGCAACCGCTACGATCTCGTGTTCGAGCCGTTCAGCGACGGCGTCGCGATCCCGCGGCGCGAGCGCGCGGCGGCGGTGCCCGCGCTCATCCGCCGTTACGCGGAGCGCCTCGAACATCACATGCGCGATGCGCCGTTCAACTGGTTCAACTTCTATGATTTCTGGGGCGACCGTGAGCACAGCCGAAGCCAGCAAGACGCCATCCCGCACCAGTCGCCGCCCCCGGCGCCCGAAGCGGACGGGCCGTCACCGCGCGACCAGGGGCCCGGGCCGGATCCTGGCCGTCCTGGTCCTGCTGCTGGCGGCGACCGCGCTGCCGCTGGCCGCGCAGCCGGCGGCGGTCGATAGCGCCTGGATCCTGCAGCGACTGGCGCGGCCCGCGCCGGTGAGCACGCCGTTCGTGGAGTTGCGCGGTTCGGCGATGTTGAAAGCGCCGCTGCGCATCGAAGGCGAGTACGCGCGTCCCGACGACGACACCCTGGTGCGCGAGGTGCGCGTGCCCTATGCCGAGACCACCACCATCCGCGACGGCGAGGCCAGCATCGCCCGCGGCAGAAGCACGCGCAGCTTCGCGCTGTCGCGTGCGCCCGAGCTTGCGGGGCTGCAGGCCAGCTTCGGCGCCCTGCTGGCCGGCGACGCCGCGGCGCTCGAGCGCGACTACCGCATCGAATCCCGCGGCCGCCGCGAGGACTGGACCCTGGTGCTGGTGCCGCGCGACGCGGCGTTGGCCGCCAGCGTCCGCGACATCACCCTGCGCGGCCGTGGCGCCGAACTGCGCTGCATCGAGACCCGGCCCACCGAGGGCGACCTGCAGCGCACCCTGCTCGCTGGCGCCGCGCGCGCCGCGGTGGCCGCCGGCGAAGGCGCCGACTATGAGGCCCTGTGCCGCGACCTCGGCGCCGCGGCGCAATGACGCCCGCGTGGCGCACCGCGCTGGCGTTGCTGTGGCTGGCGGCGCTGCTGGTCGCGGGCTGGGCGATCGGCCAGCGGCTCGAACTCAGCGGTGACCTGCGCCGCTTCATGCCCGAGCCGCGCACGCCGGCGCAGACGCTGCTGGTCGACGAGCTGGGCGACGGTCCGGGCTCGCGCCTGCTGCTGGTGTCGCTGTCGGGCGCATCGCCCGAGGCCCTGGCCGGGCAGTCGCGCGCCCTGGCCGGAGCGCTGGCCGCGAATCCCGACTTCGAGTTCATCGCCAACGGCGCCGACGCGGGACTCGAAGCCGTGCCGGAATCCCTGCGTCCCTATCGCTACCTGCTGTCGTCCACGCTCGACCACCGGCGCCTGGACGCCGACTATCTCGGCGAACAGCTCGACGAGCGCCTGCAGGACCTGGGCTCGCCGATGGCGGGTCTGGTGGAGCCCTTGCTGCCCGCCGACCCGACGCTGGAGATGCTCGCGCTGGCCGAGGCCTGGCAGCCGAAGGTCGCGCCGCAGCGCCTGCACGGGGTGTGGTTCGACGCCGCGGGCGGCGAGGCCCTGCTGCTGGCGCAGACGCGCGCGGCCGGCTTCGATCCCACCGCCCAGCAGCGTGCCTACGACGCGCTGCAGTCAGCCTTCGCCGACGCCGCCGGCGACAGCGGCGCGCGGCTGCAGATGGCCGGCCCGGGCGCGTTCTCGGTCGAGATCGGCGGCCGCACCGCGCGCGAGGCGCAGTGGATCGGCGCCATCGACAGCATCGGCCTGGTCCTGCTGCTGCTGCTCGCCTACCGCAGCTGGCGCGCGCCGCTGATGGGCGTGCTGCCGCTGGCCACCGCGGGACTCGCCGGACTGGGCGCGGTGGCGCTGGCGTTCGAGGCCGTGCACGGCATCACCGTCGCCTTCGGCTTCACCCTGATCGGCGTGGTCCAGGACTATCCCATCCACTTCCTCAGCCAGCAGCGCGCCGGCATCAGCCCGCGCGACAACGTGCGCGCGCTGTGGCCGGCGCTGGTGACCGGCGTGGTGGCCACCTGCATCGCCTACCTCACCTTCCTGTTCTCCGGCGTGGATGGCTTGCGCCAGCTGGCGGTGTTCACGATCTCCGCGCTGGCGGCGGCCGCGCTGGCCACGCGCTTCGGGCTGCCGCCGCTGGTGGATCCGGCGCCGCGCGACCTGGCCGAGTCCCCGCGGCTGCAGGCGCTGTGGCGCGGCATCCAGCGCCTGCCCCGGCCGCGCTGGTCGCTGCTGCTGCTCGCGGCCGGCTGCCTGGTGGTGCTGGCCACCGCGCGCGGTCCGTTCTGGGAAAACGACCTGTCGAAGCTGACCCCCGTGCCGGCCGAGGGCATGGAACTCGACGCGCGCCTGCGGCAGGCCCTGGGCGCGCCGGACGTGCGCTACCTGCTGGTGCTGCGCGGCGCCGACGCCGATGCCGCGCTGGCCGCGACCGAAGCCCTGCATCCGCGGCTGGATGCGCTCGTGGCGGAAGGCGCGCTGGGCGGCTACGACAGCGCCGCGCGCTACCTGCCGTCGGCTGCCACCCAGCGCGCGCGGCAGCAGGCGCTGCCCACGCCCCAGGCCTTGCGCGCGGCCATGGCCGAAGCGCTCGCGGACTCGCCGTTCCGCGAGGACGCCTTCGCACCCTTCCTCGCCGATGTCGAGCGCGCGCGCACGGCCGACCCGCTGCGGCCGGCGGACCTTGCCGGCACGCCGCTGGCCGCCACCGTCGAGGGCCTGCTGCTGCAAAGCGACGGCTCGACGGCGGAAGGCGCCATTGCGCTGGTGTCGCTGAGCAGCCTGGAGGACGTCGATGCGGTGGCGCGAGCGGCGTCGGAAGCCGGCGGCGAACTGCTGGACATGAAGGCGGCGTCCGAGTCGCTGGTCGTCGAATACCGCGGGCGCGTGCTGGCCGCGCTGGCGGTCGCCGCGCTGCTGCTGGCGGCCACGGTGTGGATCGCGCTGCGTACGCCCGGCCGCGTCGCGCGCGTGCTGCTGCCGATGGCGCTGACCACGCTGGTGGTGCTTGCGGTGCTGCGCGGCTTCGGCGTCGAGCTGAACCTGTTCCACCTGGTCGCGCTGATCCTGGCCGCGGGCCTCGGCCTGGACTACGCGCTGTTCTTCGAACACGCCGGCGACCGCCGCGCCGACCAGGTGCGCACCCTGCACGCGGTGCTGGTCTGCAGCCTGATGACCCTGCTGGTGTTCAGCCTGCTGGCGCTGTCCTCGATCCCGGTGCTGCGCGCGATCGGCAGCACGGTGGCGATCGGGGTGCTGTCGAACTTTGTCCTGGCGCTGCTCGTCTCCCGGCACGACGCTGGCGACACCTTATGATCCCCCGCCAGGACATCTTCGACCTCATCCCGCACCAGCACGCCATGTGCCTCTGGGACGAGGTGGTCGAGTGGGACGCCAGCCGCATCCGTCTGCGCGCCCACAACCACCGCGATCCGACCCACCCGCTGCGCAGCAACGGCCGGCTCCGTGCCGTGCACCTGTGCGAGTACGGCGCCCAGGCCATGGCCGTGCATGGCGGCCTGCGCGGACGCGACTCCGGCGAGGCGGTGCGCCCGGGCATGCTGGTCGCGCTGCGCGGCGTCGACCTGCGGGTGGCGCGCATCGACGACCTGCCGGGCGTGCTGGAAGGCGAGGCCGAAGTGCTGATGGAGGGCGGGTCCAGCCAGCAGTACGCCTTCCGCATCCATCATGCCGGCGTGCTGCTTGCCGAGGGCCGCGCAGCGGTGGTGCTCGCCGACGCGCCGCCGATGCCGCGATAATCGGCGCATGAGCGAACACTCCCATGCACTCCGCCGCGCCCTGGTCACCGGTGGCAGCGGTGACCTCGGCGGGGCGATCTGCCGCCAGCTGGCCGCCGACGGTTTCCACGTCATCGTCCATGCCAACGGCAACCTCGCGCGTGCCGACGCGGTGGTGGTCGACATCACCACCGCCGGCGGCAGCGCGGAGGCGGTGGCGTTCGACGTCGCCGACGGCGAAGCCGCGGGCGCGGCCATCGCCGCGCTGCTGGAGGCCGGTCCGGTGCAGGTCGTGGTCAACAACGCCGGCATCCACGACGACGCGCCCATGGCCGGCATGTCCGCAACCCAGTGGCGGCGCGTCATCGACGTCTCCCTGCATGGTTTCTTCAACGTCACCCAGCCGCTGCTGCTGCCGATGGCGCGCACGCGCTGGGGCCGGATCGTCAGCGTGTCCAGCGTGGCCGCGGTGCTCGGCAACCGCGGCCAGGCCAACTACGCGGCGGCCAAGTCGGCACTGCACGGCGCCTCGAAATCGCTCGCGCGCGAGATGGCCAGCCGCGGCATCACAGTGAACGTGGTCGCGCCGGGCGTCGTCGCCGGGCGCATGGCCGAAGCCGCGTTCCCGCCCGAGGTGGTGAAGCAGATGGTGCCGGCGGGTCGCGCGGGCACGCCGGACGAGGTGGCGGCGGTGGTGCGCTTCCTGTGTTCGGATGCCGCCGCCTACGTCACCGGCCAGGTGATCGGCGTCAACGGCGGCATGGCCTGAACGCAACCCGGACACCACGCGCAGCCGGCATGGCCAGGGGCGGCTGGTGACACCGGATTCATCGGGATGGGAGGATGATCGGCAACCAATCGTCCAAGGTGCCGCCATGAATCCCACCCGCATGCTTCGTATCGCCGCCGCCAGCGCCGTGCTGCTGCTGGCGGGCTGCGCCAGCTCGCACATCCTCACCGGCACGCCGCGGCCGCCGATCGATCCGGCGCAGGTGCGCGTCTACTATGGCTCGCCCGGCGTCCCCTACGAGGAAGTGGCCCTGCTCGAGACCTCCAGCGGTGCGTTCACCTATGGCGAGCAGAACAAGGCCGACTCGGTGATGCGCAAGCTGCGCGAAGAAGCCGCTTCGCTGGGCGCCAACGGCATCCTGTTCCAGGGCACGGCCGACGGCTATGGCGGCGGTGGCGTCAGCATCGGCGCCGGCACGGGGCGCTTCGGCGGCCGCAGCTATACCAGCGGCGGTGTCGGCGTGAACATCAGTCCGCGACAGAAGCACGGCCGCGGCGTGGCGATCCACCTGGCCAACCCGCCGCCGGAACATGCGCCGCCGCCGGTGGCGGAGCAGCCGCTCGACTGAGTCGCGGGCTCCGGACTGGCCGGCGCACTCAGCCGCCGCGCTGTGCGGGCGGCTCGCCGGCAGGTACGGTGCCCAGCGCCTGCGCCGCGCGCCGGCCCAGCGACAGCGACACCAGCGGTCCGGTCATGACCGTGGTCAGGATCGCCATCACCAGCAGCATGGTGAAGAGGTCCTGGCCGATGATCCCGGCGTCCAGGCCGACCTTGATCACGATCAGCTCCATCAGCGCGCGTGCGTTCATCAGCGATCCGACCGCGAAGCTCTCGCGCCAGCCGAGGCCCGACAGCCGCGCGCCGGCCGCACCGCCGGCGACCTTGCCCACCACCGCGACCGCCAGGATCAGCAGCATCGCGCCCAGCGCCGCGCCGGTGAAGGCGTCGCGGGTGGTGCTGAGCCCGGCCAGCGCGAAGAAGATCGGCATCAGCACCACGATGGCGAGGTATTCCACGCGTTCGATCAGCGATCCCAGCAAGCGATCGTCGCGCGGCAGGCAGGCGCCGAAGAGGAATGCGCCGAACACCGCGTGCACGCCCAGCCATTCGGTGGCCGCCGCGCAGGCGAAGGCACCGATCAGCAGCGCCGCGAGCACCATCAGCGATGGCACGCCGTCGGCGGCGTGGGTGCGCAGCAGCCAGGCATAGAGCGGTCGCAGCAGGACGAACACCACCGCCGCCAGGATCGCCAGGCCCGCGATGGTGCGGAGGAAGCCGCCATGGCCGTCGCCCGCGCCGACCAGCGCCACCACAAGTGCCAGCATGATCCACGCGAGCACGTCGGCGATCGCGGCGCCGCCGAGCGCCAGGCGCCCCAGCGGCGTATGGGTCATGCCGCGCTCCTTGAGGATGCGGGCCAGGATCGGAAACGCGGTGATCGACATGGCCGCGGCCATGAACAGCGCGAATGGCGCCAGTGCCACGCCGTCGGGCGCGTACGGATGCAGCAGGGGCGACGCCGCGAAGCCCAGCGCCATCGGCACCAGCACGCTGGCCACGCCGACCAGGCCAGCCGACCTGAGCTGCGCCTTCACGCCGTCGGGCGCGCGCAACTCGACCCCGACGATGAACATGAACAGCACCAGGCCCAGTTCGGCCAGCGAAGCCAGCCCGGGCAGCGACTCCGGCGCGAACACCGTCGCGTGGAACCCCGGGAACCAGGCGCCGAACACGATCGGCCCCAGGAGCAGGCCCGCGGCCATTTCGCCGATCACCGGCGGCTGGCCGACATGGCGCAGCAGAAGCCCGCAGGCGCGCGCGGTGAGCAGGATGATGACGAGCTGCAGCAGCAGGGGACTGTGATGCATCGAAGTCCTTTGCCAGCGGTCAGGCGGCGGTGTACCAGGCCGCGCCGAGCGAAGGTTCTGGCGCGGTGAGACCGGCCGGGAGTGCGGCAAGGCCATGGTCGCCGATGGCCGGATGCGCGTCGCGCGCGCGGGCGAGGATCTCGACCGCCAGCGCCTCCATGCGCCCGACGTTGTCGGCGATGCGCGCGTCGAAGGCCGCATCGTCGAGCTGGTCGCGCAGCGCGCGGTTGAGCTCGTGGAACCAGTGGATTCCGTGCTGGTCGAGCGCGCGTCCCTGGCCGTCCGGCGTCGAGCCCGCGGCTGCCGCATTGCGTTCGCCCCATTCGCGCAGCAGGGGCTGCATGGCGGCGTTGAGTCCGCTGCCACGCTCGAACAGCGGCTGCAGGCGCCTGTACATGGCGACGTCGGTGATGCGGCCGGTGAAGAACACCGGTGCCAGCAGCGCCCAGTAGAACGTGTAGTCCCAGATCACCTTGACCGGCAGGACCTGTTCGTCGCCGAACAGCGGGTACTGGTCCTGGTAGAGCGTCATCGTGTTCTCGTAGAACGAGAAGTACAGCTGCTCGTACAGCCTTGCATACGGTGCGAACGGGGTGCCGGCGCGGTCGCGTGCGATCAGGTCGCTGACCTGGGAGTTGGAGATCGCGATGAAATCGCTGCCCGGCGAATAGAACGGATCCATGAACAGGCCGGCCTCGCCGGTCAGCGCCCAGCGCTCGCCGTACACGTGGCGGCAGCCGTGCGAAAAATGGCGCAGGAAGCGGAAATCCTTCACCGCGTGGCCTTCGAGCGCGGAGGCCACGCGCGGCTGGTGCCGGCGCAGCCAGTCCATGGCCTTGTCGTGGGTGTTCATGCCTTCCAGCGGGTGCAGCTTCGCGTCGCAGACGATCCCCAGCGAGTGCGCGCCCGAGGCCAGCGGGATCATCCAGAACCAGTAGCCGGTGCCGCACATGTGGTTGGTCGAGCGCCAGCGGTCGGGCGGCGTGCAGCGCGCGCGCCAGGCGGCGTCGTCGGACCAGTCGTTGGGATCGAGGATGCCTTCCACCCGCCACCAGGCGGCGTTGGCGTCGTGGTCGTTGGCTTCGGCCAGGCCCAGCTGGCGCTTCAACAGCCCGGCACGACCGCTTGCGTCGACCACCCAGCGCGCGGCGAGCGTGCCTTGCACGTCTTCGCGCGACCAGGTGACGCGGTGGTCGTCGCCGCCTTCGCCGAGCTCCACGCCGCGCACCATGCTGCCGTCGCGGAAGTCGATGCCCGCTGCCTGCGCGCGCTCGCCGAGCATGTTCTCGAAGCGGCCGCGGTCGATCTGCCAGGACGGCGTGGGCAGCAGGTGGCTGACGCCGATCTCGGTGCAGCGGTCGATGTCGCTGCGGCCATCGGAGAAGAAGAAGCGGAAGCCGAACTTGCGGATCTGCTCCTGGTCGAGGTGCTCGCGCAGGCCGAGCACCTCGGCGAAGTAGTGGGCACCGACTTCGACGGTGGACTCGCCGACCTTGAAAGCCGCCTCTGGAGCCGGGTGCGCGTGACGCTCGAATACCACGATGGTGATGGATGGATCGGCCTTGCGCAGCTGCAGCGCGAGGGTCAGGCCCGCCAGCCCGCCTCCAAGGATCGCGACATCGACGCGTCGTGCACTGTCCATCAGCCGTGGCCTCCCTTGGCCTTCTCGATGCGACCCCCCGCGTCCACGGTAGCGGATCCTCCGCTGCAGTCGTCGATGACCGGCGGACAGCGACGCGCGCGAGCGTATTCAGCGGCCATGTCGCCGTGGCCCCGGACCTGGCCCACCACGTGCGAAGTGATCGCCCAGAGGTCGCGGAACAGGCGGAAGTGGCTCTTGCGGAACTCGAGGCCGGGCCCGGAGCCGGCGTAGCGGGTTTCGATCGGCACCGCGACCACGCCGGCGCCGGCCTGGCGCGCGGCCGAGATCAGCATCTGCGCCTCGAACACGAAGCCTTCGCCCGGCACGTCCGGCAGGGTGAACACCTCGCGTGGATACAGGCGCTGCCCGCTCTGGCTGTCGACCAGGCGGAAGCCGCAGGCCCAGCCGATGCCCCAGTCGCCGAAGTCGTTGCCCAGGCGCCGGTGCGGCGGCTGCGAGGCGCGCTTGCGCAGGCGTGCGCCCACGATCACGCAGCCGGGATGGCGGTTGGCCGCGGCGATCAGTCGCGGGATGTCCCCCGCGTCATGCTGGCCGTCGCCGTCCATCGTGACCACCGCGCGCGCGCCCAGGCGGGCGGCCTCGGCGAAGCCGTCGCGCAGGGCCGCACCCTTGCCCATGCGCCGTGGGTGGCGGACCACCCGTGCCGGAAGGTCGGCGATGCGGGCGACGGTGTCGTCGTCGGAGCCGTCGTCGACCACGATCACCGTCGGCGCCTGCGCCAGCGCGCCCTCGACCACGCCGCGGATGTGCAGCGACTCGTTGAGCGCGGGGATCACCACCGCGACGTCTTCGCGGCGCAGCGGAACGGACTCAGCCATGTGCGAGCTCCACGCGGAGCGTGCGACCGTGGCCGGCGTGCAGGAGCGCGAGGTCGCTGCGACCGGCCAGTGCGTCGAACAGCGGCAGCATGGGCGCCATCGCGTTGGCCGCGCCAAGGCGGGCCAGCGCGCCGTGTCGCGTTGGCGCGTTACCGTCGACCAGGGTTGCGCGCAGCAGCACGCCGTTGCGGTTGCCATCGCCACGGCGCTCGCAGCGGGCCAGTACCAGCGCGCCGCCCAGCAGGCCGCTGCTGTGCGACACGGTGCCCAGCGGGCCCGTGCCGGCGGTGTCGTACGCAGCCAGCAATACCGCCTCGTCGCCGCAGGCCAGCTGCGCCAGCGCTTCCAGCAGGCCCTGGGCGAAGCTGGCGCGGTGCGCGCTCAGCGCCGTGGCCGGGCGCAGGCAGCCGGCACCGATGGTCCAGTAGCCGGCGGCGGCGTTGTGCACCGAGTTGTGGAACTTCGTCGGCGAGATCGCGCTCGGGTCGTCGGCCAGCGTCGCGCACATGTAATCGGTGATCGCGAGGTCGCCGTGGGTGGAGGCGAAGACCGAAGGCAGCGTCGCGGGGTCGCGGGCGGCGGCCTCGCAGGCGGCCAGCGCGACGTCCAGCGCCACCGCCACCGAGGGCGGCGCGCGGCGGCGCTCGTTCGGCGCCAGCAGTCGCGGCGACGGCTTGCCGCGCTCGCCCGGGGGCGAGCCCCTGGACACGTGGCCGACCGCAGCCTGCCAGGACGGCAGTCCGTCGGCCCAGAAGCCGACGCCCTCGATGCAGGCGGTGAGCGTGTTCATGCGCGCCCGAACACCAGGCTGGCGTTGTTGCCGCCGAAGCCGAAGGAGTTGTTCATCGCGTAGCGGATCGCGGTGTCCTCCGCGTTGCTGAAGCGGATCTGCGGACCGCAGGCAGCGTCCGGGGTCTCGCTGTGCAGGATGCCCGGCAGCAGGCCGTGTTCGAGCGCGACCAGCGCGAAGACCGATTCAACGATCCCGGCGGCACCCAGCGTGTGTCCGGTCCAGCCCTTGGTGGAGCTGGCATGCAGCGTGTCCGGGAACATCGCCGCCACGGCGGCGGCCTCGACCGCGTCGTTGGCCGGCGTGGAGGTGCCGTGCAGGTTGAGGTAGCCGACCTCGGCCGAAGTGATCCCCGCCCGCGCCAGCGCGTCGCGCATCGCGAGCGTCGCGCCCAGGCCTTCGGGATGCGGCGCGGACATGTGGTGGGCGTCGCTGGATTCGCCGTAGCCGCGCAGGCGCAGGCCGTGGCTGCCGGGCGCGACGCGTTCGAGCATGGCAAAGCCGCCGGCCTCGCCGAGCGACAGGCCGTCGCGGTCGCGGTCGAACGGTCGGCACGGATCGACCGACACCAGGCCCAGCGAATTGAAGCCGAACAGCACGCTGCCGCAGAGGGTGTCGACGCCGCCCACGAGCGCCGCATCGACCAGGCCGGCATGGATCAGCCGTGCCGCCTGCGCGAAGACCTTGGCGCTCGACGAGCAGGCCGTGGCCACGGTCATGCAGGGGCCGCGCAAACCGGTGGCGGCCTGCACGAAGTCGCCCAGCGAATGCGGGGTGTGCACGATCGGCCGCGCGAGGTCGGCGGGGAAGGCGGGTGCGCCGTCGGCACCGGGAACCAGGCGCGAGTAGGCCTCTTCGCTGGCACCGATGCTCGAGGTCGAGGTGCCGATCACCACCGCGACGCGTTCCGCGCCGTGGCGCACGCGCGCGACGTCGATGGCATCCATCAATCCGTCGTTCTGCAGCGCCATCCACGCCAGGCGGTTGTTGCGGCAGTCCCACTGCGCGAAGGCCGCTGGCAGCGCCTCGTCCTCGAGGCCGTCGACGCGACCGATCCAGGCCGGCAGCGGGTCGGGTCCGAAGTCGTTCGACCGCAGGCCACCACGGCGCGCGCGCAGCGCCTCGACCTGTGCGTCCCGGCCGCGGCCGAGGGCGGTGGTGGCGGTGTAGGCGGTGATCGCCAGGGCCGGCATGGGCAGGGGTGGCGACGGCAGCGATGACGGCAAGGCGCGGGTCCGACGGGGAAAGGAGGCGAGTATAGCCACGGCCACGAATGCCCCGGGTGATGCCCCCATTGCCTCGTCCGACCCGCAGGAGCAGCCACAGCTGCGACCCCGAACTGGCGATCACCAATCGGACGTGCTGATGGTGGTGGTCGCAGCTATAGCTGCTCCTGCAGGGTGGCCGGCAGTTCGCGGAAGGCTATGGGGTCGGGGCCAGACAGTTGTCCAGGAACCGTTCCGCCAGTCGATACCGGTGCAGCGCATCAGCCCCGCGCAGCCCGTGCTTCGCGCCCGGATACGTCATCAGCTCGAAGCGCGTACCCGCCGCCTGCAGCCGCGACATCAGCGCGGTGGCATTGCTGAAGAGCACGTTGTCATCCGCCATGCCGTGCACCAGCAGCAGGGCGTCGTCGCGGATGCCGTCGAGGTGGGTGAAGACGCTCGCTGTGCGGTAGCCGTCGATATTGGCCGCGGGCAGGCCCATGTAGCGCTCGGTGTAGTGGGTGTCGTACAGCGCCCAGTCGGCCACCGGTGCGCCGGCGATGCCGCAGGTGAAGTCATCGGGCGCCTGCCCCAGCAGCATCAGGGTCATGTAGCCGCCGTTCGACCAGCCGTGCACGCCGATGCGATCGCCGTCGACCCAGGGCTGCGCGCGCAGCCACTCCACGCCCTTGCGCTGGTCTTCGACTTCCACCGTGCCCTGCTTTCCGTACAGCGCGCCGCCGAACTCGCGCCCGCGCCGCGGGGTGCCGCGGTTGTCCAGCGAGAACACCACGTAGCCCTGTTGCGCCAGGTACTGGTTGAAGAAGGCGTCGGCGCGGCCCGGCCAGGCGTCGAGCACGGTCTGCGCGGCGGGGCCGCCGTAGACGTACACCACCACCGGATGGCGCTTGGCGGGGTCGAAGCCGGCGGGCTTGATCACGCTGTAATGCAGCGGCGTGCGGCCGTCGGCAGCGGTCAGCGTGCCGAACTCCGTGGGCAGGTGCGCGCCCATGTGCCGCGCGTAGGGATGCGCGGGTTCGGCGGGATCGTTCTCGAGCAGGACCGCGATGCGGCTGCCGTCGGCGCCGTACAGCGCGAGCTGCGGCGGCGTGCGCGTGTTCGACCAGCTGTCGACGTAGACGCTGGCGTTGTCGGCAAACGTGATGGCGTGGCTGCCCGGCGTGGCGGTCAGCGCGACGATGCCACCGCCGTCCACCGGCACCGAATACAGCGCGCGCTGCGTGGGCGATTCGCGCCCTGCGGTGAAGTAGACCAGGCCGCGCGCTTCGTCGATCGCCTCGACGGCGTCGACCGGCCAGTCGCCGCGGGTCAGCTGGCGCAGGTTCGAGCCGTCTTCGTCGGCGATGTACAGGTGCTCGAAGCCGTCGCGTTCGGAAGCCCACAGGAAGCGGCCATCCTTGAGGAAGCGCAGGTCGTCGTGCAACGGCACCCAGGTGTCCGAGGACTCGGTGGCCAGGACGCGCTGGCGGCCGCTGGCCAGCTCCGTTTCGATCAGCTCGAGCCGCTGCTGCTCGCGCGATTGGCGCTGGAACGTCAGCCGCTGCGGATCGCGCCAGTCGACGCGTGCCAGGTAGATGTCCGCGTCGTCGCCGAGGTCGATGGGGGTCGGCGCCGCCTGCGGCCGGTCGGGGCGTGCGACGAACAGCTCGACGCGCACGTTCGGGTCGCCGGCGGCGGGATAGCGCTGCTCGACCACCTCGGTGCGGTCGGGATAGACCTCGTAGCGCTTCTGCACCGGCACCGGCGACTCGTCGATGCGCGCGTAGGCGATGGCGGAATCGTCCGGCGCCCACCAGTAGCCGGTGTGGCGGGCCATTTCCTCGTCGGCCACGAACTCGGCCACGCCGTTGCCGATGGCGCCGCCGCCGTCGGTCGTGAGCTGCACTTCATTGCCGCTGGCAAGGTCGACCACCCACAGGTTGCGGCCGCGGATGAAGCTGACGTAGCCGCCCTTCGGCGACACCTTCGGGTCGGTGGCGAAGCCGCCGCCGGTCAGCTTGCGCACGGCTTCGGGGCCGGACTTCGCCAGGTCGTACAGGTACAGCTCGCCGCCGAGCGGGAACAGCAGGGTGCGGGAGTCCGGCGCCCACTGGTAGTCGACGATGCCCGACAGCGCGGCGATGCGCTGGCGCTCGCGGCGGGCCTTTTCCTCGTCGCTGAGCACTTCGTCGCCGGGCAGCACCAGCGCGGAGTCGACCAGCATCGCGGTGTCGCCGCTGGCGACGTCGAAGGCCCAGAGGTCGAGGCGGTTGCGGTCGCTGTCCTTGCCGCGCAGGAAGGTGACGCGAGAGCCGTCGGGCGAAACCTTGGGCTTGAGCAGTGTCGGCCCGGAGAGGGCCGCGTCGCCGGTGATGGCTTCCAGCGTGAGCGGAACCGCGCGCGAAGTGTCGGGCGTGGCGGCGTTGGCGTTGGCGAGGGTCATGGACATCAGGGCGGTGGCCAGCAGCAGGCGCATGGGGCGTTCCGGGATGGTCGAGGGCGACATGATGCCGCAGGGACGCATTTGTGCGGGTCGGGGGGACATGCCGTGGCGCTGGCGGGGCGGTTCAGTCGCGTTTGGCGCCCTGGCCGAACAGCAGCGCTTTCTCCTCGTCCGACATCGGCTTGCCGGCGTCGGGGTTCACTTCCTTCGTGAGCGCCCAGGCGCGCTGCGTGGCCGGGCGGGCGGCGATCACGGCCTGCCAGCGGCGGACGTCCGGGAAGGGGGCCAGGTCCAGCGGGGCCTTGTCATAGGCGTTGATCCACGGATAGGCCGCCATGTCGGCGATCGTATAGTCGTCGCCGGCGATGAAGGCGCGCCCGGCCAGTCGCTTGTCGAGCACGCCGAGCAGGCGCTCGGCCTCCCTGGTGTAGCGCTCGATGGCGTAGGGGATCTTCTCCGGCGCGTAGACCTGGAAGTGGCCGTACTGGCCGTTCATCGGGCCGAGGCCGGCCATCTGCCAGAACAGCCACTCCAGGGCTTCGATACGGCCGCGGGCGTCGGCGGGCAGGAAGCGGCCGGTCTTTTCGGCCAGGTAGAGCAGGATCGCGCCGGATTCGAACACGCTCTGCGGCGCACCGCCGTCCGCGGGCGCGGTGTCGACGATGGCCGGCATCTTGTTGTTGGGCGAGATGGCGAGGAAGTCCGGCTCGAACTGCGCGCCCGTGCCGATATTGACCGGATGGATGCGGTACTCCAGTCCGGCCTCCTCCAGGAACAGCGTGACCTTGTGGCCGTTGGGGGTGGGCCAGTAGTAGAGCTCGATCATGCCGCTTCTCCGCGGGGACAGGGGATCACGAGTCTAGGCCGGTGTGGCGCGGCGCGATGTCGCAGGGCCGCAACGCTGCGTCACGGATGGCGGCCGCGGTCGCCGCAGCAGCGGCTCCCGCAGTGGGGTCGCGTAAACTTCGGCGATGGATGTCTCCCACCTGCTCGACGGGCTCAACGATGCCCAGCGCGAGGCCGTGTCCGCGCCTCCCGGCCACTATCTCGTGCTCGCCGGCGCCGGTTCCGGCAAGACCCGCGTGCTCACGCACCGCATCGCCTGGATGAACGAGGTCTTCGGGGTGCCGGTGCACGGCATCTTCGCGGTCACCTTCACCAACAAGGCCGCGGCCGAAATGCGCCAGCGCGCCGACGCGCTGCTGCGCAACGGTGCTCGCGGCTTGTGGATCGGCACCTTCCACGGCCTCGCCCACCGCCTGCTGCGCCTGCACTGGCAGGACGCGACATTGCCCGAGGCCTTCCAGATCCTGGATTCGGACGACCAGCTGCGCCTGGTCAAGCGCGTGGTCCAGCAGCTGGAGCTCGACGAGGCACGCTTCCCGCCGCGGCAGATCGCCTGGTGGATCAACGCGCAGAAGGACGAGGGCCGGCGGCCGGCGCACATCCAGGACGGCCAGGACGAGTGGGGCTCGGTGATGCTCAAGGCCTATGCGCTCTACCAGGAGCGCTGCGATCGCGCCGGCCTGGTCGATTTCGCCGAGATCCTGCTGCGCGCGCACGAGCTGCTGCGCGACACGCCGGCGCTGCTGGCGCACTACCGCCAGCGCTTCGGCCACCTGCTGGTCGACGAGTTCCAGGACACCAACGCCATCCAGTACGGCTTCATCCGCCTGCTTGCCGGCGAACAGGGCCAGGTGTTCGTGGTCGGCGACGACGACCAGGCCATCTACGGCTGGCGCGGTGCCAAGGTCGAGAACGTGCAGCGCTTCCTGCAGGACTTCCCCGGGGCGCAGACCATCCGCCTGGAACAGAACTACCGCTCCACGGCCGCGATCCTCGATGCCGCCAACGCGGTGATCGCGCACAACCCCGGCCGCATGGGCAAGCGCCTGTGGACCGACAGCGGGCAGGGCGATCCGATCGATCTCTTCGCCGCCTACAACGAGATCGACGAGGCCGATTACATCGTCGGCCGCGTCCGCGAGTGGGTGCGCGACGGTGGCAGCCATGGTGACTGCGCCGTGCTTTACCGCAGCAACGCGCAGTCGCGGATCATCGAGGAGAAGCTGCTGGCCTCGCAGGTGCCCTACCGTGTCTACGGCGGCGTGCGCTTCTTCGAGCGCGCCGAGGTCAAGGACACCCTGGCCTACCTGCGCCTGGTGGCCAACCACGACGATGACGCGGCCTTCGAACGCGCGGTCAACACGCCCACGCGCGGCATCGGCGGGCGCACGCTGGACGAGGTGCGCATGCGTGCGCGGGCGGACAGCGTCCCGCTCTGGGAGGCCTCGCTGCGCTGCACGCAGGGCACGGCGCTGGCCGGACGCGCGCGCAACGCGCTGGCGGCCTTCCACGCGCTGATCGACGCCATCGGCGGCGAACTGGTCGACCTGCCGCTGAAGGACAAGATCGACCATGTCCTGCTGCGCTCGGGCCTGCGCGAGCACTATGCGCGCGAGTCCAAGGGCAGCCTGGATTCGCGCGTGGACAACCTCGACGAGCTGGTCTCGGTGGCCTCGCGCTTCGTGCGCGGCGAGGACGACGAAACCGCGGCGCTGTCCGAGCTCGTCGCCTTCCTCGCCTACGCCGCGCTCGAGGCCGGCGAGGGCCAGGCCCAGGCCGGCGAAGACGGCGTGCAACTGATGACCCTGCACAGCGCCAAGGGCCTGGAGTTCCCGCTGGTATTCCTGGCTGGGCTCGAGGAGGGCCTGTTCCCCAACGCGCGCTCGATCGACGAGAGCGGGCGCCTGGAGGAGGAGCGCCGCCTGGCCTACGTCGGCATCACCCGCGCGCGGCAGAAGCTGGTGCTCAGCCACGCCGAGACCCGCCGCCTGCACGGCCAGGACATGTACGGCATGCCCTCGCGCTTCCTGCGCGAGATCCCGCCGGCGCTGCTCAATGATGTGCGGCCGAAGGTGCAGGTGTCGCGGCCGCGCTACCAGCCGACGCCGCGCCGTGACTACGGCCATGCGGTGGTCGATGACACGCCGGGTATCGCCGTCGGCCAGGGCGTGGTCCACGCCAGCTTCGGCAGCGGCGTGGTCACCGACATCGAGGGCGCCGGCGCGCATGCGCGGGTGCAGGTCAACTTCGACGACGCCGGCAGCAAGTGGCTGGTGCTGGCCTACGCCAAGCTGCAGCCGGCCTGAGCGGCGCCTGGTCGCGCAGTGGCGTGAATTGCGGTGTTCGGCGCGCTTGCCGGCCATCGATCCGAGCATGGGGATCGAGGGCGGATGCACGCCGGATCAGGACGCAGGCGTGCGATCGACGCGCGCCGATGCAGCGCCGGGCCTGGGGGTGGTGATGCCCATCGACAGGTAGACGCTGGTCAGGGTGTCGATGCCGATCTCGGCCGGCTTCACCCACTCCGCGGGCACGTACAGCAGGCCGCCGCCGACCGGGATCGGCGCGGTCGGCACCAGCACGGTGAGGTACATGCGGCCCTGCAACTCGATCGGCTCCGGATTGGGCAGCAGGCCGAGCACGGCCACGCCGTCGCCGCCGAAGAAGCACCACACCGGGCTCATCGCGGCGATATCGGCCTCCTGGCGGTCGCCGATCACCGACACGAAGCGCTCGGCCAGCGCGTACACGCTGCCCACCAGCGGGATCCGGCGCATGGTGTTGTCGAGCAGAGCCTTGAACGGCCCCTTCAGCCGCGACTGCACCAGCAGGCCGAGCAGGTACACCAGGGCCAGGGTCAGCATCGTGCCCAGCAGCCAGGCCGCCATCGGGTGCGCGGCGAACCAGACGCCGAACACGGTGAACGAGCGTCCAAACAGGCTGTTGGGTCCGAGGACGCCGTTGACGATGCCCACCGCCCAGCCCAGCAGCACCAGGGTGAGCACCAGCGGCAGCACCGCCAGCAGGCCGGTCAGCCACGTGGTGACGATCGGCCGCAGGTGCTTCTTCAGGTCGGAGCCGGCTTCGTCATCACCATGGTCGTGACCGGGGGGCGTGATCAGTTCCACTCGAACAGCTTGAAGTAGACCGGAGACACGCCGTCGCGCTCGCTGTCGACGACGCCGTCGCCGTTGCGGTCGAACAGGTAGTAGGTCGCGCCGCGCGAGGGTTCGACCCGCAGCGCGCGCAGGCGGCCGTCGACCCGGTACTCGGTGACCACGTCGCCGTTGGCTTCGGTGCGGATGGTTTCCACGGCGCCTTCCGGGATCTGTCCGGCGGGCTCGTCGTACGTGGCGCAGGCGCCGAGCAGGAGCGCGGTGGCCAGCGCGGCGGCGAAACGGTTCATGGCGATCTCCCGTGGGGCTGGCGCCAATTATGCGCCAGCCGCCGCGGCCCCGGCCGGCGAGGACGTAGAATCCGGGCATGACGCACCTGGTACTGATCGACGGATCCTCCTATCTCTACCGCGCCTTCCACGCGCTGCCGCCCCTGTCCAACGCCCAGGGCGAGCCCACCGGGGCGCTGTTCGGCGTGGTCAACATGCTGCGCGCCACGCTGAAGGAACGGCCCGAATACGTCGCCTTCGTGGTCGACGCGCCCGGCAAGACCTTCCGCGACGACCTGTATCCCGCGTACAAGGCCAACCGGCCGCCGATGCCCGACGACCTGCGCGCCCAGGTGCAGCCGATGTGCGACGTGGTCGAGGCGCTCGGCATCCCGATCCTGCGCGTGCCGGGCGTGGAGGCCGACGACGTCATCGGCACCCTGGCGCTGGCGGCGGCGGGCGAGGGCATCGACGTCACCATTTCCACCGGCGACAAGGATTTCGCCCAGCTGGTGCGCCCGGGCGTGGCCCTGGTGAACACCATGAGCGGCACCCGCACCGATTCCGACGAGGCGGTGATCGCGAAGTTCGGCGTGCGTCCGGACCAGATCGTCGACCTGCTGGCGCTGATGGGCGACAGCGTCGACAACATCCCCGGCGTGGAAAAGTGCGGGCCGAAGACCGCGGCCAAGTGGCTGGCCGCCTACGACAGCCTGGACGGCGTGATGGCCTCGGCCGGCGAGATCAAGGGCAAGGTCGGCGACAACCTGCGCGCGGCGCTCGACCGCCTGCCGCTGAGCCGGGAGCTTGCGACCATCCGCACCGACGTCGCGCTCGATGTCGGCGCCACCGGCCTGGGCCTGCGCGAACCCGACGTCGAGACCCTGCGCGGGCTGTACCAGCGCTACGGCTTCGTGCAGGCGCTCAAGGAGCTGGACGGCGGCAGCGCCAGCGGCGTGGTGCCGGCGCGCGCCGCGATCGCGCGCCCCGGCAGCGGCTTCATCGCCCCGGCGCCGACGGCTGCCGACGCCGCGCTGGATCCGGAGCTGGCCGCGCCCGGCCGGCATGAAACGATCCTCGACGCCGCGGCGCTCGAAGCCTGGATCGCGCGCCTGCGCGCGGCCGGCCTGTTCGCGCTCGATACCGAAACCGATTCGCTGGACGCGCTGCGCGCGAACCTGGTCGGCATCAGCGTCTGCTGCGAGCCCGGCCACGCCGCCTACCTGCCGCTGGCGCACGACTATCCGGGCGCCCCGGCCCAGCTCGACCGCGGGCTGGCACTGGAAGCCCTCCGGCCGCTGCTCGAGGACGCCTCGGTGCGCAAGGTCGGCCAGAACGGCAAGTACGACCTTCACGTGCTGCGCCGCCACGGTGTCGACGTCGCCGGCTATGCCGAGGACACGCTGCTGCAGAGCTTCGTGCTCGATGCCGGCCGCGCGCGCCACGACATGGATTCGATGGCCAGGCGCGAGCTCGGCTACCAGACCGTGGCCTATGCCGACGTCGCCGGGAAGGGCGCCAAGCAGATCCCGTTCTCCCAGGTCGCCATCGACGACGCCACCCGTTACGCCGCCGAGGACGCCGACGTCACCCTGCGCCTGCACCGCGTGCTGTCCGCGCGCCTGGACGCTGAGCCGGGCCTGGTCCCGGTCTACCGCGACATCGAGATGCCGCTGGTGCCGGTGCTGGCGCGCGTCGAGGCCAACGGCGTGCTGATCGATGCCGGCGAACTGCGCCGCCAGGGCGCGGAGCTCGGGCGGCGGATGCTCGAGCTGCAGCAGCGCGCCACCGCGCTTGCCGGGCGCAGCTTCAACCTCGACTCGCCGAAACAGGTCTGCGCGCTGCTGTACGACGAACTCGGCCTGCCGACGCGGGTGAAGACGCCCAAGGGCCAGCCCTCGGCCAACGAGGAGGCGCTGGAGGCGATCGCCGACCTGCACGAGCTGCCGCGCGTGATCCTGGACTACCGCAGCCTGGCCAAGCTGCGCGGCACCTATACCGACAAGCTGCCGGAGATGGTGAATCCCGACACCGGCCGCCTGCACACCAGCTACCAGCAGGCCGGCGCCGCCACCGGGCGGCTGGCATCGAGCGATCCCAACCTGCAGAACATCCCGATCCGCACCGAGGACGGCCGCCGCATCCGCACCGCCTTCATCGCGCCCGCGGGGCGGAAGATCGTGGCCTGCGACTACTCGCAGATCGAACTCCGGATCATGGCCCACCTGTCGCAGGACGCCGGCCTGGTGGCCGCGTTCGAGGCCGGCGCCGACATCCACCGCGCCACCGCGGCGGAGGTGTTCGGCCGCGCGATCGACGACGTCAGCGGCGACGAGCGCCGCGCCGCCAAGGCGATCAACTTCGGCCTGATGTACGGCATGGGCGCCTTCGGCCTGGCGCGCAACCTGGGCATCGGCCGGGGCGAGGCCCAGGACTACATCGCGCTGTATTTCTCGCGCTATCCCGGCGTGCGCGACTTCATGGAGCGCACGCGGGTGCAGGCGCGCGAGCAGGGCTACGTCGAAACCGTGTTCGGCCGCCGCCTCTGGCTGGAATACATCAGCCGAGGCACCCAGGCGCAGCGCGCCGGCGCCGAGCGCGCCGCGATCAACGCGCCGATGCAGGGCACGGCCGCGGACATCATCAAGCGCGCCATGGTCTCCGTGGAAGGGTGGCTTGCCGACCATCGCGAGCGCGCGCTGATGATCCTGCAGGTGCACGACGAACTGGTGTTCGAATGCGATGCCGGCTTCGTCGACACCCTGCTGGCCGAGGTGGTGGCGCGGATGACCGCGGCAGCCAGCCTGAGGGTGCCGCTGGTGGTCGACAGCGGCGTCGGCGACAACTGGGAACAGGCGCACTGAGTATTCAGAAACCGACCTGAACAGGCGTCCGGAATCCGGTCAGTGGTGAGGGGTCTGGACCCCTCGCCCGGCACTGGTAAACGCCGGCTGAATCCAACAGAAACTTAACGGTGATCTTCACGAACCATCCATGTGCGCGGTGGTCATATAGCCCGTGACAGATGCAAGGTCTGTCGCAGATCACCTCCCTCCCCTGGAGTTGATCGACCCCGGAACGACGGCTTCTCCCCGAGCCCCGTTCTCAGCCCCGCCGGCCCCCCCTGCCAGCGGGGCTTTTTTATTGGTTCTTCTCCCAACTGAGGGAGTGGCGCGCATTGATACAGCGCGGGCGCCGGGTGCCAAGGCCCTTGAGTGCTCATGTCCCCCGGCGCTGGCCTGCGGCCATCGCCTCCTCCTTGACTTCGCTCTCAAGGGCCTTGGCACCCGGTGTGCAGCAGTACGCGGTGGCCCGGGAGCAAAAGCCGGGCATCGTGCGTACTCCAGCCGAAGCCGAGCCCCGTCGTGGGCGGGGGGGGCTGCGCGGGGAAGTAAAGGAGGAGGCATCCGCCGCCTGGGGGTTGCGGGGGGACATGAGCCGCGAAGCCCTCCCGGCCACGGCGGGGCCCTCCAGGTCACGGCCGGGCGTAGCGAAAGAAGCAGACACTCCTCGTCGAACCGGTTCCCCGGAGTTCGGAGATGAACCTTTTTACTGTCCGTGGCCTGAGCGCCATCGCCTCCTTCGGGGAGGTGCCTGTAGCCTGTGGGGCCTGACGGGCTGCCTGGAGCGATGCCGTGACCGGAGAGCTGGCGCTGATCGCGGACATCGGCGGCACGAATGCGCGGTTTGCGCTGTGCGACCCCACGGCGACGGTGCCGGAGCTGGTGGAGCCGATGGCACTGCGCAACGCGGAGTTCGCGAGCCTGCAGCATGCCGCCGAGCACTACCTTGCCGCCGTCGGCGTCCGCCCGCAGCGGGCGGCCATCGCGCTGGCCAGCCCGGTCGACGGCGACGAAATCCGGCTGACCAACCGCGCCTGGTCGTTCAATCGCCACGAGCTGCGCGCCTCGCTCGGCCTGGAGGAGCTGCGCCTGGTCAACGACTTCGGCGCCATCGCGCACGCGGTGCCGGTCCTGGCACCGGGCGAGCGCGTGGTGCTGCATGGGCAGGCGCATGAGCTCACGCGTGGCCCGATCAGCGTGATCGGGCCCGGCACCGGCTTCGGGGTCGGCCTGCTGGTGGGCAGCGCCGAACGCGGCTGGCAGGTGGTGGAAACCGAGGGCGGCCACGTCGGCTTCGCGCCCCTGGGCGACGAGGAGCGCGTGCTCGCGGACCGGGTGGCCGTGCGCCACGGCCGCGCGTCCTGGGAGCGGCTGCTGTCGGGCAGCGGTCTGTCGATCATCGATGCCGTGTTGCGTGGGCACGATGGCGGGCCGGACGGGCAGCTGCGCGATCCGGCCGAGGTCGTGGCCGCGGCGCTCGACGGCCACGACGTGGTCTCGCGCCGCGCGCTCGCGCGCTTCTGCGCGATCCTCGGCAGCGTTGCAGGCGACGTCGCGCTGGTGCACGGTGCGCGGACGGTGATGATCGCAGGCGGCATCGTGCCGCGCTTCCTGCCCTTCCTGCGCGCCAGCGCCTTCCGCGAGCGCTTCCTGGACAAGGGCCGTTTCGCCGCGTACCTGGAGCCGGTATCGATCCAGGTCGCGACCCACCCCCACCCTGGGCTGCTGGGAGCCGCGGTGGCGCTGCGCGCGTAGGCGCGCGCGAAGCGCGGGCGGCGGACGACGCCTTCACGGGCAGGGTGGCCTGATTGGCCTTCCACTCCCTGGGTCCTGCGCCATGTCCGGACTGTTCGAGCTTGCGATGCCGTGGTGGGAGTTCGTGCTCCGCGCGGTGATCGTCTACTTCCTTCTGCTGCTGATGCTGCGCCTGTCGGGCAAGCGCACGGTCGGCCAGTTCACGCCCTTCGACCTGCTGGTGGTGGTGCTGCTGGGCACCGCGGTGCAGAACTCGCTGATCGGCGAGGACGTGTCCCTGCTCGGCGGCCTGATCCTCGCCGCCACCCTGATCGGCTGCAACTGGCTGGTGGGCTTTGCGACCGCCCGCAGCCGGCTGCTCGACCGCCTGGCTGAAGGCAGCCCCGTCCTCCTGGGTCGCAAGGGCGAGCTGTTCCCGGCGGTGCTGCGCCGCCAGAACATCAGTCGCCTCGACATCGACGAAGCCCTGCGCGAAAACGGCATCGCCGACCTGTCCCGGGCCGCGCTGGTCATGCTGGAAGTCGACGGCACGATCACCGTGGTGCCGCGTCGGGATGCGGCGGGCTGAGAGAGCGGAAGCGCTTTCTGCCACGGATTTGCGCGGATAGGGCAAAGACAGAAGAAAAAGCGTTCTTTTGCCGCGGATTTGCGCGGATGACGCGGATCGGGGCGAGGCCAGCCGGATCACCGCGCCCTGTTCCAAAGATTTTTTGCCTACAGGGATTCTCGCTTCGAACTTGCCTCGGCCAAATCCGCGTCATCCGCGCAAATCCGTGGCCAAAAAAAGCTTCTGCTCCATCCGCGCCTATCCGCGCGAATCCGTGGCAAAAAACGCTCTTCCCTCAGCCCAACTCCGCCAGCCAATCCCGCGGCCGGAGGTAGTCGGCCAGGCGTGCCTCGGGGCTGTCGGCCTCCGGTTCGAAGCCGTATTCCCAGCGTGCCAGCGGCGGCAGGCTCATGAGGATCGATTCGCTGCGGCCGCCGGATTGCAGGCCGAAGTGGGTGCCGCGGTCCCAGACCAGGTTGAATTCGACGTAGCGGCCGCGGCGGTAGAGTTGGAACTCGCGCTCGCGCTCGCCGTACTGCGTGGCCTTGCGGCGTTCGACGATCGGCAGCCAGGCGTCGAGGAAGCCGTCGCCGACCGCGCGCATGTAGGCGAAGTCGCGATCGAAATCGTCCGCGAGGTCGTCGAAGAACAGGCCGCCCACGCCGCGGGTCTCGCCGCGATGCTTGAGGAAAAAGTACTCGTCGCACCACGCCTTGTGCGCGTCGTAGCGCGCCTGGCCGCCGAAGGGCTCGCACAGCGCGCGCGCGGTGCGGTGCCAGTGCAGCACGTCCTCGTCGAAGGGATAGAAGGGCGTGAGGTCGAAGCCGCCGCCGAACCAGCTGGCGACGGTCCGGCCGTCGCGCTCGGCGCGGAAGTGGCGCACGTTGGCATGCGTGGTCGGCAGGTAGGGGTTGCGCGGGTGGAACACCAGCGAGACGCCGATGGCGCGCCACGAGGCACCGGCGAGCTCCGGCCGGTTCGCCGTGGCCGAGGGCGGCAGCGCTGTTCCGGAGACGTCCGAGAAGCCGATGCCGGCCTGTTCGAACACCGCGCCGTCGCGCATCACGCGGGTGCGGCCGCCGCCGGACAGGCCGCCGTCGGTGCTGTGGTCCGGGCGTGTCCAGGCGTCTTCGTGGAAACGGGCGGCGCCGTCGGCGCCCTCCATGGCGGCGCAGATGCGGTCCTGCAGGCCGGTGAGATAGCCGCGCACGGCGTCGAAGTCATTCATGCCGCCATTGTAAGGCGGTGCACCGCCGTCCCGCGGGCGCGCACGTCCCGTTGCCCGGGGACGTGATCGCGCATCGCCACTGCCCGCAGGCTTCAGTCCTTCAGCGCCCTCTCGAACAGCTCGTGGATCCGCCGGTATTCGTCGTACCACGAGTCCGGATGCACGAATCCATGCCGCTCCATCGGATAGCTCGCCAGCTCCCACTTGTCCTTGCGCAGTTCGATCAGGCGCTGCGCCATCATCACCGAGTCCTTGTAGAACACGTTGTCGTCGATCATGCCGTGGGCGATCAGCAGGTGGCCCTGCAGGCCGTCGGCGTACTCCATCGGCGAGGACTTCGCGTAGGCCTCGGGATCGAGCTCGGGAGTGTTGAGGATGTTGGCGGTGTAGCCGTGGTTGTACTGCGACCAGTCGGTCACCGGGCGCAGCGCGGCCCCGGCCTTGAACTTCTCCGGCTCGCGGAACATCGCCATGAAGCTCATGAAGCCGCCGTAGCTGCCGCCGTAGATGCCGACGCGGTCGCGGTCGGCCTGGCGGTTGGCAACCAGCCAGTCGATGCCGTCGAGATAGTCCTCGAGCTCCGGGTGCCCCATCTGCCGGTAGATCGCCGTGCGCCAGTCGCGGCCGTAGCCTTCCGATGCGCGGAAATCGAGGTCCAGCACGATGTAGCCCTGCTGCACCAGCAGGTTGTGGAACATCTGCTCGCGGAAGTAGTTCGGGTAGCGGTCGCTGACGTTCTGCAGGTAGCCGGCGCCGTGCACGAACAGCACGACCGGGTACTCGCGGCCGGGCTCCATCGTGGCCGGGCCGTAGTACTTGCCCCAGATGGTGCCGGCGCCGTGCTTCGAGGGCACCTGCACGGTTTCGGGCTGGATCCACTCCCGCGCCTTGAACTCCGCGCTGCGGGTGTCGGTGAGCTGCCGGGCGCTGCCGCCGCCGGCGTCGACCACGGAGAGCTGCGGCGGCACGTAGCTGGTCGAGTGCCGCACCAGCACGCGGCTGCCGTCGGGTGATGCAACGAAGTCCTCGACGCCGTCGAGCGCGGTGAGTTCGCTCACCTCGCCGCCGTCGGCGCCGACGTGGCAGACCTCGTAATCGCCGGGACGCGCGCGGTTGCAGAGGAACAGGAAGCCCTGGCCATCGGCGGCCAGCACCGGCTGCGAGGCCTCCCAGCGGCCCGAGGTCAGCGCGCGCGCGCGGCTGCCCGAAGCCGTGTACAGGTGCGACCAGCCGGACTCCTCGGACAGGAACCACAGCGTGCGTGCGTCCGGCATCCAGCCGAACTCGTTGAAGCCCCAGTTGATCCAGGCGGCGTCGGTCAGGCGGTGCACCGGCTGCAGGCTCGCCGTCGACAGGTCGACGGTGGCCAGCCAGCGGTCCTTGTTGTCGACCGAGTGCAGCATCAGCGCGAGTGCGCCGCCGTCGTCGCTCCAACGCGCGCCGGAGGAGACGTCGCCGCCCCAGCCCTCGATGCGCACCGCGCGGTTGCCCTTCAGCGCATCCTTGCCGGCGGCCTTGCGCAGCGCGGCCAGGGGATCGGTGGTGACGCCCGGCAGCGGGTCGGTCTTCAGCTCGCGCACCTTGCCGTCGTCCAGCGACACCAGCCAGAACGACTGCGGCGTGGGGTCGTTGCGGCCGACGCGGGTGCGCACGTCCTCGAACTCCTCGTAGCCGGACTCGGTCACGTACTTGGGCATCTTGCCGCCCTGGCCGGCCTCGGCGCCCTTGGCCTGGGTCACGGCGAACAGCCAGCGGCCGTCGGGCGACAGGGCGCTGCCCTGGATCTCCACATCCTTGCCGAGGAAGGCCGGTGCCGGCGCGCGGCTCGGATCGGCGCTGCGCCAGGCCTCGGCCTGGGTGCGCAGTTCCTCGCGGCGCTCGCGCTCCGTGCGCAGGGTCTCGATGTAGCGCAGCTGGCGCTCGCGCAGGTCGTCGGGCTTCGGCGCCGTGCCCGGCGCATCCTCGGCGCGAAGGCTCGCGGCCTGTCCCACGCCGCCGCCCGCGGTCCAGCGGAACCAGTCGTTGCCGCTGCGCCAGGACAGTGAACCGTCGCGACCCCATTGCAGTTGGGACTCGCCGGCCTCGGTGCGGGTCAGCTGGGTCAGCGCGCCGCCGCGCAGGTCGCGCACGAAGACGTCGCCGCTGCGCAGGAAGGCCATGCGCGCGCGGGTGGCGTCGTAGACGGGGTCATGGGCGTCGATGCCGGCGCGCGCGGCGCCGTCGACCAGGGCCGCGGCGCCACCGGTGACCTGCTGCGCGAAGGTGTCGCGCACGTTGCTGCCGCTGCGCTTGGCCATGTAGTAGGCGGTGGCGCCGTCCCAGGACCACCACGCCCGCTCCACCGGCGGGCCGATCCAGTCCGGGTCGGCCATGACCTGGTGCAGGTCGAGCGCCTGCGGCTGCGCGGACTGGGCGGTGGCGGTGAGCGCCGGCGCGGTGGCCAGCAGCAGCGACAGTGAAAGCAGCGGAACAGCAGAGCGGTGGCGCATGGTGCGGCGATCCCCGGGGCGATTGACGCGCCAGCCTATCAGCCGCGCGCGCCGCGTCTCAGGGCCGGTGGTCATGGCCGTGTTCACGCCGCCTGAACAGGCCGGTACCCGTAGGGGCGCACAATGGCCGGCGCGGCGCCCGGTCAACGCCGCGGAGAACGGCGTGGACGCACTTGACGCACTGTTGCTGTCGCGGATCCAGTTCGGCTTCGTGATCACGTTCCACATCCTGTTCCCGGCCTTCACCATCGGCCTCGCGCACTGGCTGGCGTTCCTGGAGTGGCGCTGGCTGCGCACCCGCGACACCCTCTGGCGCGACCTCTACTTTTTCTGGCTGCGCATCTTCGCGATCTCCTTCGGCATGGGCGTGGTGTCGGGGATCGTGATGAGCTTCCAGTTCGGCACCAACTGGGCGGTGCTGTCCGAACGCGCCGGCGCCATCCTCGGGCCGCTGCTGGCCTACGAGGTGCTGACCGCCTTCTTCCTCGAGGCCAGCTTCCTCGGCGTGATGCTGTTCGGCTGGAATCGGGTCTCGCCGAAGCTGCACCTCTTCTCGACCTGCATGGTCGCGCTGGGCACGCTGTTCTCGACCTTCTGGATCCTCGCCGCGAACAGCTGGATGCAGACGCCGCAGGGCCACGAGATCATCGACGGCATGTTCCACCCGGTGGACTGGTGGGCGATCATCTTCAGCCCGTCCTTCCCCTACCGGCTGGCACACATGGTGCTGGCCGCGTTCATCACCACCTGCATGGTGATCGGCGGCGTCAGTGCCTGGTACCTGCGCCGCGGCGTGCACATCGATGGCGGGCGCCGGATGCTGAAGCTGGCGGTGGCTTTCGCCGCGATCGCGCTGCCGCTGCAGGTGCTGGTCGGCGACCTGCACGGGCTCAACGTCGGCGAGCACCAGCCGGTGAAGCTGGCGGCGATGGAGGCGCACTGGGAACAGGGCGAACCCGGTGCCGGCGTGCCGCTGGTGCTGTTCGCCTGGCCTGACGAGGCCGCCGAGAGCAATCGCTACGAGCTCGCCATCCCGCGCCTGGGCAGCCTGATCCTCACCCACAGCTGGGACGGCGAGATCGAGCCGCTGACCGCTGTTCCCGCCAGCGAACGACCGCCGGTGGCGCCGGTGTTCTGGGGCTTCCGGATCATGGTCGGGCTGGGCGTGGCCATGCTGCTGCTGGCGCTGGCCTCGGCCTGGGCCTGGTGGCGCGGCTGGCTGTTCGAATCGAAGTGGCTGCTCAACGGCTGGCGACTGCTCAGCCCCGCGGGTTTCGTGGCCCTGGTCGCGGGCTGGTACGTGGTCGAGATCGGCCGCCAGCCCTATGTCGTCTACGGACTGCTGCGCACCAGCGAAGCGGTCAGCCCCAATATCACCGCGGCGGCCGTGATGACGTCGCTGATCACCTATGCCGTCGCCTACGCCGTGATCTTTGGCGCCGGGATCTGGTACCTGCTGGGCCTGGTGCGCAAGGGACCGCAGCGGCATGAGGACGCGCCCGGTACCGAAGGGGGCGACAAGACCCCGGCGCGGCCGCTGTCGGTCGGCGACCGCGACGATGCCCAGACGGAGGGTGCGTGATGGACACCGCGACCTGGCTGCCGGTGGCCTGGTACGGCGTGATCGGCTTCGGGGTGCTCATGTATGTGCTGCTCGACGGCTTCGTGCTCGGCCTGGGCATCCTTGCGCCGTTCGCCGAGGACAGCGGCCAGCTCGACCACATGATGAACACCGCCGCGCCGATCTGGGACGGCAACGAGACCTGGCTGGTGCTCGGCGGCACCGCGCTGCTGGCCGCGTTCCCCAAGGCCTATGCCGTACTGCTGTCGGCGCTCTACCTGCCGGTGCTGGTGATGCTGATCGCGCTGATCTTCCGCGGCGTGGCCTTCGAGTTCCGCTTCAAGGCGCGGCGTGCCAGGCGGTTCTGGGGTGGCGCGTTCTCGGCCGGCTCGATGGTGGCGGCGTTCGCACAGGGCCTGATCCTGGGCGCGCTGGTGGAAGGCATGCCGCTGGAAGAGGGCAAGTACCTCGGCGGCGCCTTCGACTGGTTCAGCCCGTTCTCGATGCTCACCGGCGTGGCGGTGGTGTTCGGTTATGCGCTGCTTGGCGCCGGCTGGCTGATCCTCAAGACCGAAGGGCCGCTGCAGAAGGTGGCGCGCACGCTGACGCGGCCGCTGGTGCTGGTGGTGGTGGCCTTCATGGGCCTGGTCAGCGCCTGGCTGCCGTTCCTGGACTCGCAGGTGATGGCGCGCTGGTTCGAAAGCGGCAACTTCTGGTGGCTGGCGCCGGTGCCGCTGCTCGCCCTGGTCAACGCCGTGCTGCTCTGGCGCGCGGCGATGCGCGAGGGCCGTGATGCCAGTCCGTTCCTGCTGACGCTGAGCTTCTTCGTGCTCGGCTTCATCGGCCTGGTGGTGGGCATCTGGCCCAACATCATCCCGCCGTCGCTGAGCATCTGGGACGCGGCCTCGCCGCCGTCCTCGCAGATATTCACCCTGGTCGGGCTGGTGGTGTTGCTGCCGATCATCCTCGGCTACACGGCGTGGTCGTATTCGGTGTTCCGCGGCAAGATCCAGGCCGACGCCGGCTATCACTGAACGCACCCGCAGCAGCCCGCGGGCCCGGTCCCGGGCACCGCGGCGCGCTTGCTTTATGCTTCCCCCTGCACGCGTGCGCCCACACGCCGGACCAGCAGATGCAAGCCTTCGTCTACAAGAGCCTTCGAAAGGCCGATACCTACGTCTACCTCGCCGGCCACGACGACTTCGGCCGCATCCCCGTTCCGGTCCGCGGCGAGCTTGGCGAGCTGCGCTTCGTGCTCGAGGTCGCGCTCGACCCCGGCCGTCGCCTCGCCCGCGAGGACGCCGACGTGGTGCGCGCCAATCTCGTCGCCCACGGCTTCCACCTGCAGATGCCGCCGCGTCCCGACTTCGACCCGCTGACGGAAGACTGGGGCACCGATGCCTGAGCCGTCGCAAGTGGACAGTTCGTCCGTGAAGAGTGCGCCCCCGAAGAGCCCGCCCCTGAAGGGGTGGATGCCGCTCGCCGCCGGCGGGGTGCTGGCCCTGCTGGCCGGCGTTCCCGAAGCGGTGGTCGCGGTCGTGGCGGCCTGGCTGGCGCAGCCGGCGTTCGCGCTCGGCCTGCGCACGGTGCGCGGCGGTGCGCTGCCCGCGGACGCCGGGCTGCGCCGCGACCTGCTGGCGCTCGCCATGCTGTGGGGGCTGGCCATGGCCGCCACCGCGCTGCTGGTGGGCTGGCCGCTGTCGGCGCTGCTCGCAAGCCGCGGCGCCTCGCTGGGGTCGGCGGTCGCGCTCAGTGCCACCGCCGGCCTTGGCGTGATCGCGCTGTGGCGGCTGTGGCCGCTGTGGCAACTGGTCGAAGGCGCGGGCGGCCAGGGCCTGGCGGGCCATTGGCGCGCGCTGGACGACTACGACGGTTCCAGCTGGCGCGGCCTGGGCGCGGCGCTGGCGATCGCCGCCATCCTGGCCCTGGCGCTGGCGCTTGCCTGGCCGGGGCTGGTGGCCGGCGGTGCGCGCTGGGCGCTGGCAGCGCTGGCGGCCGCGGCCTGGCCGCTGCTGCACTTCGCCGTGCTGCGGACGCCGTTGTCGCAGGCCCTGATCGAAGTGGTGGACATGCCGGAGCCGGCGCAGCCGGCCGCCCTTGAAGAGGCCGAAGCCGGCGACGCCACCGCGGCGCTGTACGCAGCGGCGCGGGGCGGGCGCGTCGAGCGTGCGCTGGCCCTGCTCGAAGACGGCGCCGACCCGCGCGCCCTGCCCGATGCGGACGGTCGCGACCAGCGCCCGCTTGCGGTGCTGGCCGCCGTGCTGCCCGACCTGCGCCTACTGCGCGCGCTGATCGCCGGCGGCATCGACCTCAACCACGCCCATGCCGGCCTGACGCCCCTGCTGGCCGCGACCCGCGACAGCTGGCACGGCCGGCCGGAAGCGGTGATGACGCTGCTCGCCAACGGCGCCGACCCGCGTGCCGCCGATCGCGACGGCAACACGCCCCTGCACCACGCCGCGCGCAGCTCGGATCCGGGCGTGGCCGCGCTGCTGCGCGATGCCGCCGCCGAGCTCGACGCCCGCAACGCCGAGGGCCTGACGCCGCTGGGCGTCGCCTGTGGCTGCGGCAACTGGCGGCTTGCACGCTTCCTGCTGGAGCGCGGCGCGCGCACCGAGCCCGAAGGCGGCTCGCCGCCGCTGCTGGCCGCCGCCGGTGGCGATGACGACGACGTCGCCGGCGTGGCGCTGCTGCTCCGCCACAAGGCGAAGGTCGACGCCCGCGACGCCCGAGGCCGGAGCGCCCTGCACGAGGCCGCCCTGGCCGGCCACGCCGAGATCATGGCGGCCCTGCTCGATGCCCGCGCCGATGCCGATGCCCGCGACGCGGACGGCCGCAGCCCGCTGCACGAAGCCGCCTTCGGTGGCCACCTGGCGGCGCTCGAACTGTTGGCCGACCGCGCTGACGCCCATGCGCTCGACGGCGAGGGTCGCAACGCGCTGCACCTGGCCTGCCTCTGCGCCTCCGGCAGCGCGCCGCTGTCTGCGCGCCTCCTGGAGCTCGGCGTCGATGCCGGGCTGGCGGACGCCGCCGGCAAGCGACCGGTGGACCACGCCGCCGCCGGTGGCCGCTGGGCGATGGTGGCCCTGCTCGACCCCGCGCACCCGCTGCCGGCCGGCGTGCTCGGCGGCGACAGCGACGTTCCGGCCGATCGCCCGCCGCTGGACGTGCTGCGCGAACAGCTCGGGGAGGGCCGCTTCGAAGGCCTCGAGCCGCTGGCGCAGCTGGTGTCCCCGGCCGAGCTCGGCGGCCTGCTCCTGGCCGGCGACGCGCCGCCGGCAGCGGCGCGCATCGAATGGCTGCTGCTCAACGGCGCCGATCCCGACGTGCGCGAGGGCGGCGGCGACAGCGCGCTGATGCAGCTGCTCGGCCGCGGCACCGCCGCGCTGCCCGCGGCGCAGGCGCTGCTGCGCGGCGGCGCCTCGCCGGCGGGTGCCGGCGGCCTGGCGCGCTTCCTCGAAGCCTGCGTGCGCGAGGACCAGGCCGGACGCGGGCTGGAGCAGTTCGCGCTGGAACTCATCGAACGCGGCGCCGACGTGTTCGCGCCATCGCCGGGCGGCGACCCCGCCGCGGCGCTTGCCGTGCGTCTGGGCTGGATGCGCCTGCTCGAACGCCTGGTCGCCGACGGCGTCGACCTCGACCGCCGCGACGGCCACGGCATGGCCGCCCTGCACCTGGCCGCGGCCCTGGCGCGCGAGCCGGCGCTGAAGCTGCTGGTCAAGGGCGGCGCCTCGCCCGGCGTGCGTGCCGCCGACGGCCAGACGCCGCTGGGCGTGGCCCTGTCCGCCGGCCGCCGCGACCTTGCCGACTGGCTCGACTGGAACGGCTGGGCGCTGCCCGGGCGCCCGCTGCAGGCCGGCGACCTGCCGGCCGCGGCCATGGCCGGCGACACCGGCGCGGTGCGCCGCCTGCTCGAACTCGGTTTCCCGGTCGATGCCGCCGACGACAAGGGCTGCACCGCGCTGCTGCGCGCCGCCGGCGGCGGCCACGCCGACACCCTCGAGCTGCTGCTGCAGCGCGGCGCGGATGCACAGCGCGCGGCGCATACCGGTGCCACGCCGCTCTCGGCCGCGGTGAGCATGCGCCACGGCGCGATCGTCGAGCGCCTGCTGGCCACCGGCGCCGCGCTGGAACAGCGCCTGCCGGGCGACGTCACCGTGCTCATGCTCGCCGCAGCGCTCGGCATGCCCGACATCTGCGCGCGCCTGCTCACCACCGGCGCCAACGTCCAGGCGGCCGACGCCCAGGGCCTCACGCCGCTGCACTGCGCCGCGCTCTACGGCTTCACCGCGCGCGACCGTCCGCGCCTGCTGGCCCTGTTCGACACCCTGCTGCTGGCCGGCGCCGAGCCCGATGCCGTCGCCGCCGGCGGCGTGACCCCGCTGCTGCTGTTGCTGGGCGCGCGCGCCGAACCGGGCACCGCCTGCGACGAGGACGTGGTGCTCTCCGCGGTCGACCGCCTGCTCGACGAAGACACGCGCCTGGACGCCCAGGACCCGCGCGGCTTCGGCCCGCTGCACCTGACCGCCCTCCACGGCCTGCTGCGCCTGGCCCGCCACCTGCTGCGCGCCGGCTGCGATCCCGACCTGCGCGACGCGCTGAACCGCAGCCCGCGCGAGGTCGCGGTGATGCGCGGTTTCATCGACGTCGCCGCCGAGTTCGCGCCGGCGCCGACCGGGGTGTCGATGGCGCGGTTCCTGCGCGACCGGAGCTGAGGCTCACTGCGACTCGCGCCAAGCGTGCGCGCGAGTGCAGTGGGGGCGTGCGGATCCGGCGCTTTCCTCAGCGCTTGGCGCGTGCCGGTGCCGGTGCGGGCACGAACACCCACACCTGGCTGTTGGCCCCGCTGCAGTCCGACATCTCCACGCTGCGGCGGGCGGTGCGCGAGTGGTCCAGGCACTGGCCGCTGGCGCCGCGCAGCTCGTTGTCGGGAGTGGGCGTGAACTGCTGCGAAGACTGGCTGTTGCAGTCCGAGAGCCGCAGCTGGCCTGCTCCGCGCAGGGAGACGCTGGCGGCGGAATCGGCGCAGCGTCCGGATGCGGGGTTGAGCAGTGCGCCGTCCCCCTGCAGCACCCAGCGCTGTCCGCTGCCGCCAGTGCACGGCCACACCAGGAGCTGGGTGCCCTGCGCGTGCAGGCACTGCCCCGTGAGCGTGGTGACCTGCGACTCCCCGGTGTCGCCCGTACCGACGATGCGATAGATCGTGCCGGTGAGGCTGGACACGTACAGCTCGCCGAACACGTCCTCGCCGAACGCGACCGGCTGGCTGATCGCGCCGGCCGGGATCGGGGTCTCCACCCGCGGCTGGCCGTTGTCGAAGGTGATGGTGTGGATGGCCGTGTTGCAGTAATCGGTGAAGAAATAGCGCGCGGCCAGCGACGGTGACGCGGCGCCGCGATACGCGCGGCCGCCGGTGATCGAGCAGTTGCCGTCAGCGTGGCGGGTGGTCACCAGCGGCGCGAAGTAGGCACTGTTGCAGCCCGCGCCGTTGTAGGGCTGGTCGCCCTCGTAGCAGCGCCAGCCGAAGTTGAGGCCTGCGGCGGTGTCCGCCGGCACGAAGTTGATTTCCTCGTAAGCGTTCTGGCCGACGTCCGCGATCCACAAGGTCGCCGGTGAGCGCGTCGAAGGCGATGCGCCAGGGATTGCGCAGGCCGAGCCCGTAGATCTCGTCGCAGCCCGCGCCGCCGGTGCCGTCGGTGTACGCGTTGTCCGGCGGGATGCCGTAGTGCTGGCCGGAGGCCAGGTTGCAGTCCGGCGCGCCGCCGCCGTCGACGTCGATGCGCAGCAGCTTGCCGAGCAGCCTGCCGGGGTTCTGCGCGTTGTTCTGCGGATCGCCGCCGCTGCCGCCGTCGCCCGATGCGATGTACAGATAGCCGTCGGGTCCGAACTGGATGTCGCCGCCGTTGTGGTTGGCGCAGGGCTGGTCGAACTCCATCAGCACCAGTTCGGAGCCGGGGTCGGCCACGTTGGCATTCGTGCCTGCGGTGAAGCGCGAGATGCGGGTGCGGTCGAGGCCGCTGCCGGGTGGATCCCAGCTGTAGTTGACGTAGAAGTAGCCGTCGTCCGCGTGGTCGGGATGGAAGGCCAGGCCGAGCAGGCCCTGCTCGTTGCCGCTGTCGTCGACGCGGTCGCGGATGTCGAGGAAGGGCACGGGCAGCACCACACCGCCGTCGATCACGCGGATGCGTCCGGGCTGCTCGGCGACGAACAGGCCGTGTCGCCGGAGTGGGTGATCACGACCGGCTGCGTCAGGCCTGAAACGAAGGACTCGAGCGCGGCGTCGGTCGGTGGCGGGGTGATTGGCGGCGGCGGATCGGCATCGCCGTTGCTGACTGTCACGGCGAGCTGGCCGGTGCCGATGCCGTCGCCGAGCAAGTCGAGCTGGCCGTTGCTGGAATTGCCCGCCGCGTACAGGGTCACCGGGCCGTTGTAGGCCGGGGTCTGCCAGCGGAACTGGAAGCTTGCCGTGCCTTGGGCGAAGCGCTTGGGCTGCGTGTGCGACAACTCGCCGCCGACCACGTGCACGTCTTCGGCCGGCGCCTGGAAGGTGCCGGCGGCACCCACGACACCGGCGGCCGACACGCCCAGGCCGGCGGTCGCGCCGGGGCCGCCGCTGATAGTCACCGTGAACTCGGCGATCGTGCCGGCGTCGAGGACCTGGGGCCGCTGATGGTCACCGTCGGCGTCGCCGCGCCGGGAGCGTGGCAGGCGTTGCAGTTGGCGCCGTTGTTGATGCCGGGATTCCCGGAGAAGCCGTCGCGGCCGTACAGGCTGGCGTCGGCCGAGGCGGTCCAGGCCAGCAGGATGGCGGCGGCGATCGACGCACGGAACCAGGTCTTGCCCATGGAGCTCTGCAATTTCCCCCCCCCGAAGGGCCGGAGTATTGCGCATCGCCGGCCGCCCGTCAGTGAAGCGCCCGATCGGGCATTCCCGTGCGCGTGCAGTGATGCCGGGCCATGGGCTAGTCTCCGTGCAGGCACCGTCGCCGGGGAGGGCGGCATGCACAAGCACTGGATCCTGATCATCGCGTGGCTGCTGTTGGCCTGGCCGCTGGCTGCGGCGGCTGCCGTGCCGGTGGGCAAGGTCGAGGTCCGCATCAAGGGGCGAATCGCGGTCGACCCGAGCGGCGAAGTGATGGAATACCGGCCCAGCGTCGACGTTCCACCCGGGGTCGAGGCGATGCTGCAGTCGATGGTTCGCGGCTGGGGGTTTGAGCCGGTGGTCGTCGAGGGCCGCGCGGTCACCGCCGAGACCGGCCTGCTGCTGGTGTTCGACGCCTGGGACAAGGGCGGCGACCAGCTCGCGCTGCGCCTGAAGGATGTAGCCTTCGGCGCGCACGAAGGCGGGCGGGCACTGGCGCCGCCCCCGTACCCGGTCGAGGCGCTGCGCAGCGGGGTGAACGGGAAGGTCGTATTGCTCCTGCGCGTCGACGGGGAGGGCGACGTGCTCGACGTCGCGGTCGAGCAGACCAGCGTCAGCGATCGCCTGCCGCACGATCGGGCGCGTCGCTATGCCGAAGCCTTCGAGAAGGCAAGCATGGGCGTCGCCCGGCGCTGGCGCTTCGGCGTCCGCGAACGGGTCGACGGAGTGCCCACCGGCGGCACGCTTCGCATTCCGGTCGAGTTCTTCGTGGGCCAGCACGGGAGCAGCCTCGCCCCCGGGCCGGTGCGTCAGGCACCGTGGGCGCCCGACCTGCCGACCCTCCCTGCCGAGGCCTTGGCCGCGCTGGACAGCCGCGACGTGCGGGCGGTGGATTCCGCGCTCCGGCTCATTGAACCCGTGATAGGAGCAACGCTGTGAAGCGACTTTCCGTCTGGCTCGTGCTGCTGCTCGCGCTCGTGTCCCTGGATGCCGTGGCGCAGACGCGCGCGGGGCTGATGAAGCAGCTAGAAGGGACGATGCTCCTCACCGGCCGCATCGACGTGGCGGCCGACGGCAGCATTACCTCCTGGTCGATCGACCGGCAAGACGAGGTGTCGGCGGATGTGATGGCGCATATCGCGCATCACGTTCCGCTCTGGCAGGTACTTCCGGCGACTGTCGACGACCAGCCGGTGGCCTCGTCCACGCGTTTCAGCTTGCGCCTGGTCGCGCGCCCGGTGGATCGCTCCACCTTCCGCTTCAACATCGCGAGCGTCCACATCGAGGAGGAACTCGAGGAGCGCGCACGGCTGAAGTCCCGCCGGTTCGACCCGCCAACCTATCCGCACCGGATGCTGCGCATGGGCGCCACGGGCACGGTCTACGTGCTGGTCCAGATCGATCGCAGTGGCGCCGCCATCGGCTCGCACGTAGAGCGAGTCGACCTGACGGTGCTCGCCAAGGACGCCCAGGCCGTCCAGATCCGCCGTGAGCTGGGCGACGCGGTAATGCGCGCGGCGCAGACGTGGGGCTACGACGTACCCACGACCGGGCCGGATGTGCGGGACGACTACTACGTCGTCCGCGTCCCCGTGCAGTTCGTCATCGGCGACCAGACTTCGCGCTACGGCAACTGGCAGGTCTACCTTCCCGGCGAGCGGACGCGCGCGCCGTGGTCCAAGCGCGACGACGGTGGCAACGACGCCGCGGTTCCCGGGCGCGTGATGCTGGCCGGCAGCGGCATGAAACTGCTGTCGCCGCTGGAGCCCGGCGCGATGTGACCTGTTGCGCCGGCGCACGGCGTGCACCTGGCCCGGGCCACTGGCCGTTGTCCCGGCCGCCACAAATAAAAAATGTCGCCTGTCAAGAATTCTCTGCTGACCGGCAAAAGACCTAAGTCTATATGGGACAAGGATTTTGGCTTCTATGCCAGCTTCTAGCACATACCTGCTCTTGCAAGCTGGGAGCCACATAGGAGCAAGGCGGTTGCGGGTCTCGGCGTAGCCGAGCAAGCGTCCGGCAATGTCCGTGCAAATGATATGACAAGGCTCCCGCGAACCATAGCCCAGAAAAGCGAAGGCGCAGGTCAGTGACCTGCGCCTTCGTGAGTCGCCGCCGATGTGAGGCACGCCTACGTCGGCGGCGCGTCCCGGCGGGACGCTGAAGGCGTTTTCGCGGTCGTCCCTTTCCTGAATCCCCGATCCCGTGCGATGAACGTTTCCAGCATGTGCGGGATCAGCGTCACCGCATCGACCGCCTCGCCGTAGGTCTGCGCGTGCAGCGTGGCGTAGCGGTCAAGATCAGCCTTCAGGCTGGCCGGACACGCGAATGTCAGCTTGACGGTCTCGCTCTTGGGCAGCGGGCCGAGCCGCAGTTTGTTCGTGTTCATTGCGATGATCCTCTCTGGAAGAACAGCGGCTGGTACGGCCGCAGCACCAGATCCCGGTTGACGATGATGCGCACCGGCAGGCCGGGGCGAGCCGTCAGCGTGGGCTGGATGTTCATGTTGCGGCGGGTCATCTCCTGGCCGATCTGGTTCACGCTATCCTGCACGCTGTCGCGGCCGGCGACGATGACGCGGTCGCCGTCCTGGCGATTCTCCGGGGCGGCCAGCTCGGCGCCGACGCCCAGCAGCGTGGTCAGCACCGCACCGGCGAAGATGCGGTCCCAATGCCAATCGACGCCATCCTCCAGCCCTGCGTAGCCGGCCGGGTCGGTGCCCACAAGGTTGTCGAGCTGGCTTGATGAGGTGTCCGGCAGAATCAGCCGGTGCCACACCATCTGGATTCGGGTCTGCCCATAGCTGACCTGGCTGTTGTAGCGGCCCAGGATGCGCGAGCCCTGCGGGATCAGCAGATGGCGGCCGGTGGCCGTGTCGTAGACCGGCTCCGTCACCGTGGCGATCACGTCGCCCGGCAGGTCGGACTTGATGCCCGTCACCAGTGCGCCCGCGATCACCGTGCCGGCCATCAACTGGTACGGTGAGGTCGGCAGTTGCAAGTTGCCGGAATTACGGGTTTGCGTAGAACCGGCATTGCTCAGAAACGCTTCCTTCTGGTCCTGCCGGTTCTGCACGGCGGTGGGATCGGCGGGCTGCGCAGCCGTCGAAGCCGGCCCGGCGGCCAGCGGGTCGAAGCCAGCCAGCCCGGTCAGCGCTGGCGGCCCTGCCACGCTCCGAGTGGGGGCGGCTACGGCAGCGCGCTGTCCGCCCGTGCTGAAGAACACGGACGAAGCTGCCGCTTCCTCGGCCTCCTTGAGCCGCGCCAGGCGCTCGGCCTCTGCCGGGTCATAGCCCGGTTGTGAGTAACCCTGCGCCCGCTGCTCGGCGCGCAGGATCGGCGCGCCGAGGTCGCCGGGCAGCGGTTCGCCCAGCTCCGGCGGCAGCGGTGGCAAGGTCGGCGGTAGTTGCGAATAGTCGGCGGGTAACTGCGCCAGCCCTTCGGAGCGCGAGACGCGATCGACGTTGTACAGCTCAGCTGACTCGCTTGCGCCACGGCGCTGCGGCGCTTGCAGCGACCAGAGCGTTGCGCCCAATACTGCGATGGCCACGCTGCCGACCAGAATCGCCAGCATGCGCCGGTTCAACCGCGTGACCGGACGCGGCTGCGCCCGCAGGGCGACTTGTTCCGGTGCCAGCTTCGGTGCGGCGCGAGGCATGTCCGGGGAGTCGTCTTGGCTCATGGTCAGTTCCTCCGCGCGACGCCGTCCGTGCGCTCGATGCGCACCACGTCGCTCTTGTCGCCGCCCAGGCGCAGCTCGGCGGCGCCGAACAGCCGGTCCACGATGTAGTACGGTGACCGGAAGCGGTAGTTCACGAGCTGGCCATCGCCCTGCGCACCGATCACGAACAGCGGCGGCAGCTCGCCCTGTGCGATGCCGCCGGGGAACTGGATGTAGACCTTCTCGCCATCATCGAAGGCGCGCAGCGGCTTCCACGACGCATTGCTGCCGCTGATCACGTAGCGGAAGCGGATGTTCTCCAGCGTCAGGCCCGTATCGACCGGTGCGGTGCTTTGCGCCGCTTGTGACTGTCGCTGCAAGGCGAGCATGCGGTCGCGCGGATAGTCCCAGGATACCGACGCCATCCACGCCCTCTCGGTCGAGGTCAGCTCGATCAGGTACGTCCTGCGGCTGGTGGTGATGACCAGGTTGGTCTTCAGTGCGGTGCGGGTGGGCTTCACCAGCACGTTGACTCGCAACTCGTCACCGCCGCCGCTGGAGGTATCGCCGACGATCCAGCGTACCGTGTCGCCGGCGGCGACCGTCACCAGTTCCTCGCCGGGCTGCAAGGCGATCATCGTCACGCGGCCTGGACTGGTATAGACCTGATAGAGCGCGCCGTCGGTGAAGGGCCAGACCTGAATCGCGTTGATGTAGCCTTCGCGTGTGGGCGCCATGCGTGCTTCCGCGTTGGCGAGGGATACGCGCTCGCGCGCGTCTTCCGGCTCGGGCGTCGGCGGCGTCTCGTCCTGCACCGGCAGCGGCATCAACTGTCCCGGCAGCGGCAAGGGCTCCGGCACAGCGACCACTTCCACCGGCAGGGGTGGTTCGGGCAGGGGCTGCGCCTGCACCAGCTCGTCTAGCGTGATGGTCGGCGGCTTGCGCGGCGTGGCGCAGCCCGCCAGCGTGACGGCAATCAGTGCAACAGCGTAAAAGCGCAAAGACGGTTTCATGGCCTGTCTCCTTCGATCGAGTCGAGTTCCCGGCTCCACGACAAGCCGTTGATGTAGATGCCCAAGGGATTGCGGCGCAGCCGCTCCTCGGTGCGCGGCGTTTGCAGCACGATGGAGACCACCGCCGTCCAGCGCTCCAGTCCCGCCGCTGCGCCGTTGACGTAGCGGCGCTCCGTCCACCGCACCTGAAATGACTCACCGCTTGCGCGCACGACGCTGTTGACCTGTACCGTCACCGTTTCCCGGCCGATGCGCGCGAAGGGATCGTTGACGCGCGCGTAGTCATTGAGCACGGCTGCGCCGCGGTCGGTGGTGTAGTCGTAGGCATCCAGCCAGTTCTGCCGCACCACGATCGGGTCGATGGACAGCGAGCGCACCAGCGTGACGAAGCGCGCGAGGTGATGCGCGGCCTGCGCATCGTTGGGCCGGTACGGCGTGGCGGCCTCGCCCACAGCGCGGACCTGCCCGCCGTGGTCCACCTCCACCACGTAGGGCGTGACGATGGACTGCGCTGAGCGCCACACAAGGCCGCCGGCCATCAGCAACGCGAGTGTGAGGCAGCCAAAGGCCATCAGCCGCCAGTTCTTCGCTTGTGAACGGGCCGAGCCGATGCGCTCGTCCCATACCTGTTCGGCGGCCTGGTACGGCGTGGCCGGCTGCGGTGTGTCGGCGTAGCGTACCTGCGGTCGTTTGAATCGCATGGCAGGTTCTCCTTATGAGTTCGATGGGTCGCGCAGGCTGGGGCCGCTGCCCGAGCCTCCGCCGTCGCCGCCGCGCAGCGTGTGTGCGACGGTGGTGGCGGCATGGGTGAGCTGCTGGCGACGTTGCAGGCGGCTGGCCCACGCGGGTTGTCCGGTGTTGGCGGTCGCGGCCTCCGCGCTGCCCTGAGCGGGCGAGCCGGTAGCAGCGCTGCCTGTGGAAGCATCGGGATTGATGGCGGCAGCGGCACGCGTCTTCAGCGAATGCGCACCGGCGGCCACGTGCTGCCCAACCGACTGCGCGCCGGTCCGGGCGACGTTGCCGAGACCCACCGCCGCGCCCCTGAGGCCACCGCCGGCACCGGCGGAACCAGCCTGAAAGGCCGACCTCGCGCTGCTGGCGGTCGATGCCATCGAACGTGCGCCGCCGACGGCCATGCGGGCAGCGCCGGGCGTCATGCGCGCACCAGCCGCGACGGCACCACCGACACCCGTGGCCACCGCGCCCACCGCGACAGCCGTACCGGCCGCGCCGAGCGTGGCACCCGCCATCGCACCGGCGCCGAGCTGCGGCGAACCGGACACCAGGCCGGTGGCAATACCCGGCCCGAAGATCCCGAGCGCCAGCAGCGCGAGGGACGCCAGCATGATGACCAGCGCGTGGTCGATGGAGGGTTCGTTCGGCGCAACCTGGAACTCGGCAAACAGGCCGGTGCCGATGCCGACGATCACCGCCAGCACCAGTACCTTGATGCCCGACGACACCACGTTGCCCAACACCTTCTCGGCCAGGAACGCCGTCTTGTTCCACAGTGCGAACGGCACCAGCACGAAGCCGGCGAGCGTGGTCAACTTGAACTCGATCAGCGTGATGAAAAGCTGGATCGCCAGCACGAAGAACGTGACGATCACCACCAGCCAGGCCAGGAACATGACCACGATGGGGGTCATGTTCACGAACACCTCGGGGAAGCCCGCCATGTCGCTGATCTGTTCGAGGATCGGCGAGGCGGCATCGACGCCCACCTTGGCCAGCCGGCCGGGTTGCAGGAACTCGGCCTGTGAGATCGTGGAACCCGACGCCATCAAACCCAGCCCCGCGAAGGAGCGGAACACGATGCTCGCCAGCCAGTTGAAGTTACCGATGATGTAGGCGAAAGCGCCGACGTAGAGCACTTTGCGAATCAGCTTGGCGATCACGTCCTCGCCCTGGCCGGTGGCGTGACTCATCGCCCAATAGAGGCCCGCGATGGTCATGTCGATCACGATCAAGGTGGCGGTGAGGAACGCGACCTCACCACCCAGCAGACCGAAACCCGAGTCGATGTAGGTGGAGAAGACGATGAGGAAGCGGTCGATCACCGAGATGTCGTTCATGGCGCGTGCCTCAGTCGCCGCCGTAGAACGGCACGGTCTGCGGCGTGTAGGGCGTGCCCTCGCCGTGGAAGCGCCGCCGCACTTCGCGGGCGCGCTCGGTGGCCGCTGCCTGGCGCGCCAGCTCCAACGACGCGGCGCGATCCTGCGTTAACTGGAGCTGCTGCGCCTGGATCGCCTGCTTGGCCTGCAAGGCCAGCAACTGATTGGTCGCCTGCATGGCTTGCAGCGCGCCGTTGGCCGACTGGCTCTGGCCGACCAGATCGGCGAGCACGCCTTCGTCTTCGCTGAGGTTCTGGTACACCTGCGCCTGCACACGCATCGCGGTGTGCAGTCCGTCGAGCGTATGGCGCCAGCGCTCGCGCGCGTCCTGCGCCATGCGGTCGCCGCTGACGGTGGCGGCGTACTCGTGCGGATACAGCCGGGCGAACTCCCGGTCCATGTTCGCCACGTCGTAGGCCAGCCCCTGCGCCTCGGCCATCAGGCGTTCGATGGTCGCCAGCGTCGAGCGCAGGCGGTTGACCGTGTTGTAATCCAGCCGCTCCAGATTGCGCGCCTGGTTGATGAGCATTTGCGCTTCGTTCTGGAGTTGCCGCACCTGGTTGTCGATCTGTTGCAGCGTGCGGATCGCGGTCAGCGTGTTCTGCACCAGATTGGTTGGATCAATCACGGCCCACTGCGCGTGCGCGACAGGCAGCGTGCAAAACAGCGCGGCGGCAACGGTTGCGAGAAGTGTCTTTTTCACGACGGGTTCTCCTGTGGTGGGTTGGAAGCGGCAGGCGCGGACGGCAGCAGATCGGCCGCCCAATCCAGACCGCAGTGACGCAGCCAGGCGGCTGCGAAGCTGGAAGACGAAGCGGCCGCCTCCACCGCGTCGATGTCGCGTTGGTCCTGCGGTGTCGAGGCGCCGGCAAAAGCCAGCGCGACCGACCCCAGGTCGAGGTCGAACAGGCGATTGCCCAGCCGAGACTGGTAGTAGTAATCGCGCTTGGGCTGCGCGGTGGCGACGATCTCGATCTGCCGGGCGTTGAGCCCGAAGCCTTCGTAGATCGTGCGAATCTGCGGCTCGGTCGCCTGCGGGTTGGGCAGGAAGATGCGGCTCGCGCAGCTCTCGATGATCGCGGGCGCGATGCTGGAGTCCTTGATGTCGGCGAGCGACTGCGTGGCGAAGATCACCGATACGTTCTTCTTGCGCAGTGTCTTGAGCCACTGGCGAATGCGCGCGGCGAACACCGGGTCGTCGAGAAACAGCCAGGCTTCGTCGAGGATCAAGAGCGTTGGCGCGCCGTCGAAGCGCTCGTCGAAACGGGCGAACAAATAGCGCAGCACGGCCAGCACAGCGGCGCGGCTGGCCATCAGTTCCTCCATCTCGAAGCACTGCACGTCGGCCGTGCCCAGCCGGTCGTGGTCGGCGTCCAGCAGCTTGCCGTGCGCGCCGCCGAGCACATAGGGCGCGAGCGCCTGACGCAGCGCGTTGTTCTGCAACAGCACGGAAAACCCCGTCAGCGTGCGCTGTTCCACCGGCGCGCCGGCGAGGCTTTCCAGCGCCGACCAGATGGCCGCCTTCTCGTCGGGGCCGATGGCCGCGCCTTCCTGCACCATCCGGCCTTCCAGCCATTCGGCGGCCCAGGTGCGGTAGCCCTCCTGGTCGATGCGGGCGAGCGGCTGGAACGCGATGCCGCCGTCCGTGCCGAGGTCGTAATGCTCGCCGCCCAGGCCCAGGGTCGTGGCGCGCAGCGAGCGGCCCATATCGAACGCGAAGATGCGTGAGCCGCGATAGCGGCGGAACTGCATCGCCAGCGTCGCCAGCAATACCGACTTGCCCATGCCGGTCGGGCCGGCGATCAGCACATGCCCGACATCGCCGATGTGCGTCACCAAACGGAACGGCGTGGCGCCATCGGTGCGCGTGACGATCAGCGGCGGCCCGTCCAGGTGCGCATTGCGCTCCGGCCCGGCCCACACCGCCGACACCGGCATCAGGTGCGCGAGGTTCAGCGTCGAGACGATGGGCTGGCGCACATTGGCGTAGGCATTGCCCGGAATCGAGGACAGCCAGGCATCCACCGCATTCAGCGTCTCGGGAATGGTGACGAAGCCACGGCCCTGAATGACGCGCTCGATCATGCGCAGCTTCTCGTCGGCCACCGCTGCATCCGCATCCAACACCGCGACCGTCGCGGTGACGTAGCCGAACGCCACCTGATCGCTGCCCAGCTCCTGCAAAGCAGCGTCGGCGTCGCTTGCTTTGTTGCTGGCATCGGTATCCACCAGCGGGCTTTCCTGCTGGAAGATGGTTTCGCGCAGCAGCGCGACGACGTTCTTGCGCTTGGCGAACCACTGGCGACGCAGGCGGCCCAGCTCCTTTTCCGCCTCGGCCTTGTCCATGCACAGGAAGCGCGTGCTCCAGCGGTACGCGAAGCCGAGTCGGTTCAGGTCATCGAGCAGTCCCGGCCAGGTCGAAGTCGGAAAGCCGCGTACCGATGCGACGCGCAAATGCGCATCGCCCAGCATCGGCGCCAGCCCGCCGGTCAGTGGGCAGTCGGTCAGCAGCGCATCGATGTGGAACGGATGTTCCGGAACCGCCACGCGATAGCGTCGCGTGGAAATGGTCGCGTGCAGATAGGTCAGCGTCTCGCTGTCGTCGAGCCAGGCAATCTCCGGCATCACGCCGTCGAGCAGGTCGAAGCAGCGATCCGTCTCCGCCAGAAAGGCCGTCAGGCGCTCGTGCCAGTCCACGCCGCGCTGCGGCGTGTTCTCGTAGAGCAGCTTGGCGGCGCGTGCGCGCGATTCCTCCGGCGGCAGGTACACCAGCGTCAGGTGATAGCGGCTCTCGAAGTGGCTCTGGTCTTCCTCGAACACCGCTCGGCGTTCCTCGTCCACCAGCCACGACAGCGGTTCGGGAAACTCGGACTGCGGATAGTCAGCCGCTGACAGCCTTTCGGCCTCGACGAACAAGGCCCACCCGGAACCCAGGCGGCGTAGCGCGTTGTTGAGCCGCGCTGACGTGGCGATCAGCTCGCCCTGCGTCGCGCTGTCCAGGTCCGGCCCGCGAAAGCATGCTGTCCTTTGGAACGAACCGTCCTTGTTGAGCACGATGCCGGGCGCCATCAACCCGGCCCAGGGCAGCCAGTCGGCGAGCAGTGCGGGACGCTGACGGTATTCGGCGAGATGCAACATGGCGTCGTCCTCACACGTCCAGCAGAGGCTTGTGCTTGATGTGCCGCGCGAACACCTGCATGAACTGCGGATCGACGCGCGCCCCCCATACCGCGAGCGAATGGCCGACGATCCACATCACCAGACCCGGAATCCACAGTTGCAGGCCCAGTCCCACGGCGGCGGCCAGCGTGCCGTTGGCAATGGCGACCGTGCGCGGCGCACCGCCCAGCAGGATGGTTTCGGTCAACGAACGATGCAGCGGCACCTCGAAGCCGCTGGCGAACTCATCGGGCGCACTCATACGACAGCCCCACCGGAGAAGCTGAAGAAGGACAGGAAGAACGAGGACGCCGCGAACGCGATGGACAGGCCGAAGACGATCTGGACCAGTTTGCGAAAACCGCCGCTGGTATCGCCGAAGGCCAGCGCCAGGCCGGTGGCAATGATGATGATGACTGCGACGATGCGCGCCACCGGCCCCTGGATGGAGTCGAGGATGGCTTGCAGCGGCCCTTCCCAGGGCATGCTGGAACCGGCCGCGTGCGCCGTGCCGGTCGCCAGCAGGAATACGACCGCCAGCAGCAGCCCCTGTTGTGCTGGCCCGGCCAGGCACCGTAGGCGTGCGAGCAGGGAAAGCGGATTTACGGAAATGCGGGAATCATGAGAAACGTAAGCAGGCGTCATGGCAGTTCTCCAGAGTGGGTTGAGGACGGGGAAGGAAGCGGCGCGAGCGCGTCGTCGAGTTGGTAGCCCTGACCGTCGAAGCCGGTCACGCGGGCGACGGTCTGGACCTGGCGGGCACGGCCGCGCCCGGCAATGAAGACAATGACGTTCACCGCTTCGGCGATCAGCGCGCGCGGCGGCGTCATGGCGACTTCGAGAATCAGTTGTTCGAGGCGCAGCAGCGCGCCGTGCGCGGAGCTGGCGTGCAGCGTGGCAATGCCGCCGGGATGCCCGGTGCCCCACACCTTGATGAGGTCCAGCGCCTCGCCGCCGCGCACCTCGCCGACGATCACGCGGTCGGGCCGTAGGCGCATCGTGGCGCGCACCAGCTCGGTCATCGACACCACGCCGGCGCGGGTGCGCAGCGGCACGTGGTCGCGTGCCGCACACTGCAATTCCACCGTGTCTTCCAGCACCAGCACGCGGTCGCCAGTGCTGGCGATTTCGGCCAGCAGCGCATTGGCGAGCGTGGTCTTGCCGGTGCTGGTGCCGCCGGCGATCAGGATGTTCTGTCGCTCGCGCACCGCGCGGCGCAGGAACTCGGCCTGCTGCTCGGACAGGATGCGATCGGCCACGTAGTCGGCCAGGCCGATCACGCCCACGGCGCGCTTGCGCAAGGCGAAGGCCGGGCCCGGCGCCGCCGGCGGCAGGATGCCCTCGAAGCGCTCGCCGGTCTCCGGCAGCTCGGCAGTCAGCAGCGGCCGGCCGCGATGCACTTCCGTGCCGACGTGAGCGGCGACCAGGCGGATGATGCGTTCGCCATCGGCGGCGGACAGCGACTCGCCGGTGGCGGCCCGCCCGGTGGAGAGGCGGTCGATCCACAGCGCGCCGTCCGGGTTCAGCATCACTTCCACCACGTCCGGGTCTTCCAGCGCGGCGGCGATCAGCGGTCCCATTGCCGTGCGCAACATGCGGATGCGCCGATCCAGTGAGGTGACAGAGGACGACGGTTGCTGTGGGACGGCACTCATACGGCAGCCTCCCGTGCACGTTCCTGCGCTTCGGCCAGTGCCGCCGTCTCGTCCAGCCGCTGCGTGTCGGGCTGGATCTCCTCGTAAACTTCGCGCACCAGGCTGCGACCACGCAGCAGGTGGCGGCCGAGCTGTTCGACGAACTGCTCGAAGCGCGCCTTGCCTTGTGCTCTCGCCGCGTCCTGATGCGCCTCGGGCAGCGGTGTGCTGACCGTCAGGTAGTAGCGCACGAACAGCGCCAGCGTCTCGATCAGGATGTTCTGGTCGCGCTCCAGCTTCTCGAACTGGCGCGACAGCCGATCCAACCGTTTCGCCATCGCCGCTTCGCGCTGGTCGGCCGCATCCGGCGACAGCCAGGACGCGAGTGCGGCCGCGACGATGCTGGATTTCGAGACGCCTTTCTTCGCGGCCAGCTCGTCCAGGCGCTTCGCATGGTCGCGCTCGATGAACAGGTTCAGGCGATGGCGGGAATGAAGATGGCTCATAGCTGGATTCCGTCGTCGGGGTTGAGGGCGGCCAGCCGAGCCGCGCGCTGCAAGCGCGGGTCGAGCTGGGACGGCAGGGGAAGCGGCAGATCGTCGTCGTCATCGAGCAGCGCCAGATCGCTGGCCGCGTGCTCGGATTCAGAGCTGTAGGCGACGACTTCGGACAGCTCGGGCTGTTGGCGCGGGCCGCCTTCGTTGGCGTCTCCCAAGTCCGAAGCCACAGCGGGCACGGCAGGCATGGCGGGAATCGCCAAGGCGCTCCAGTCATCGGGCCGCGCGGCCGGGGCATCGGCGTAGCGGCCCTGCGCCAGCGTGGGTGCTGGCAACACGCGGCGCTTGAAGTTGGCGTCCGCGTAGTAGCGCAGCTTCTTCGCCTTGATCGGCGGATGGCCGGAGACCATCACCACGGCGTCGTCGGGTGGGAGCTGCATCACCTCGCCGGGCGTGAGCAGCGGGCGCGCCGTTTCCTGCCGCGACACCATCAGGTGCCCGAGCCAGGGCGCGAGCCGATGGCCCGCGTAGTTGCGCTGCGCGCGCAGCTCGGTGGCGGTGCCCAGCGTTTCGGAAATGCGCTTGGCCGTGCGTTCGTCGTTGGTGGCGAAGGTCACGCGCACATGGCAGTTGTCCAGAATCGAATGGTTCTGGCCGTAGGCTTTGTCGATCTGGTTGAGCGACTGCGAAATCAGGAAGGCGCGCAGCCCGTAGCCGGCCATGAAGGCGAGCGCGGATTCAAAGAAGTCGAGCCGGCCGAGTGCGGGGAACTCGTCGAGCATCAGCAGCAGCTTGTGCTTGCGCTCCACGCCGTCGCTGCCATCGAGCGATTCAGTGAGGCGCCGTCCGATCTGGTTGAGGATCAGACGAATGAGCGGCTTGGTGCGGCTGATGTCCGACGGCGGTACCACGAGGTACAGCGATACAGGATGCTGCGCGGAAATCAGGTCCGCGATGCGCCAGTCGCAGCGCGACGTGACTTCGGCCACCGTGGGGTCGCGGTACAGGCCAAGGAAACTCATCGCGGTGGACAGCACGCCGGACCGCTCGTTGTCCGACTTGTTGAGCACTTCGCGCGCAGCAGACGCGACGACGGGATGCGGTGCATCGCCGAGGTGCTTCGTCGTCATCATCCGATGCAGCGTCACCTCGAACGGACACGCGGGATCGGACAGGAAGTTGGCGACGCCGCGCAGCGTCTTGTCCTCGCTGGCGTAGAGCACATGCAGGATCGCGCCGACCAGCAGCGCGTGCGAAGTCTTCTCCCAGTGGTTGCGCCGCTCCAGCGCGCCTTCGGGATCGACCAGAATGTCCGCGATGTTCTGCACGTCGCGCACTTCATGCGCACCGCGCCGTACTTCCAGCAGCGGGTTGTAGGCGGCGGACTTCGCATCGGTAGGGTTGAATAGCAGGCAGTGCGAGAAGCGCGAGCGCCAGCCGGCGGTGATAGCCCAGTTCTCGCCCTTGATGTCGTGGATCACGGCGGACGCGGGCCACGACAGCAGCGTGGGCACCACCAGGCCGACGCCCTTGCCCGAGCGCGTGGGCGCGAAGGTCAGGACGTGTTCTGGGCCTTCGTGTCGCAGGTACTGGCGGCCATGCAGGCCGAGGAAGACTCCGGATGGCTGGGTCAGCCCGGCTTTGCAGATTTCCGCGGCATCGGCCCAGCGGGCCGAGCCGTAGGTCGTGACCAGACGAGATTGGCGCGAGCGCCAGATGGACATGCCTATGGCGACCACCACGGCCACCAAGCCGCTTCCGCCCGCGATGGCGCCACCAATGTCAAAGACGTGCGACGCATAGGCGTCGAAAAGGAACCACCACTCGAACAGCTTCCACGGGTGGTAGATCGGCGTGCCAAGGAAATCGAACCACGGCGAGCCAAGACGTATCTGATAACCAAGGGTCGCAGCTGTCCATTGTGTGGCGCTCCACACTCCGGCGATCACGATGCTGAATACCACGGCAATCTGACCGAACAACACGTTCGTCCCTTGCATCTCCCGGCCTCCGATTTCCCCTGCGCGCACTGCGTTCAACGTGCCGCTGGTGTCAGGATCGGTGCCGGGTCAGTGCCGGTCAAAGACCGTTATCGGGAGAAAGGTCGAACAAAAAGCAAGAACTCGCGCAGGGGCGTAGGCAGAAAAAAAGCCGCAAGCGATGGCGCATTGCGGCGTGTTTGACAGAAATTAAATGATTCGTGGCGAACTGCCTACAATCAAAATTTGGGCGGATTCTCCAGTGATGTATACGGCACCTTGCCGTCGCCATAGAAGCGCTTGCGCGTTGCCTCAGAAACCCGGTTGCACAACTCATTGCCCAGCTTGGCTCGTTCCAGCTTGCATTGCTGACGCAGCTCTTTGAGGCGCTCGGGATTAGCTGCAAGGGACTCCACCGTTTCAATGGTGGTCTTGGTCGCGATCGGGTTTGACTGACCGCATGCGGTTAGCATCAAAGCGAGCAGAAGCAGGATGATCTTCTTCATAGCTCGATATCCTTCAAAGCACCAGATTTTGAGGATGCAGGCCAATCAGGATCGTTCGACTCCATGGACGCCAGCCGTTCAATGAAGCGAGCCAGCATCTGCGACGGTTCGGCGTCCCTACGAAGCAGGTAAGTAGTCAACAAGGGTGGCTGTCCCGCAAGCGGGCGCGCCACGACGCCTAGCTCACGACTGAATGCGATGTGCGCGCCACCCGCAAGGCCCAATGCCAAGCCGGCCGATACCAGCATCATCATCACGTCGAACGTCGCCACACGCTGCGCGATCAGCGGCTCCCGTTCCTGTCGGCGCAGGATGCGATCAACTTGGCGAGCATGGCCTTCGCATGCTGCGGGATCACCCAGCACGATCGGGTAGCGCAGCACTTCTTCCAGCGGAATTCGTTTGTAAGCCAGCACGGGATGACGCGCGGGCACGGCTACCATCAACTGGTCTTCCCAAACTGGATTGACGATGATGCCGTCGCCGGCCTCATCGGCCATGGAAAAGCCCGCGTCGTACAGATCATCATGCAGGCCCTTGATCTGCTGATCCAGCGGCACTTCGAAGAGCCGGATTTCGATTTCTGGATATTCTTCGCGGCAACGTGCCAGTAGCGCCGGCAGGCGCGATGGTGTGATGCCATCAGACAAAGCAATGCGCAACTGCCCGTGAAAGCCATTGGTAGCCGATTTCACGCTTTCACGCGCCTGCTCCAGGACTGCAAACACGCGCGGAATGTGATTGAGGAACAGCTTTCCGGCGAGAGTCAAGCGCGTGCTGCGAGTAGTGCGCACAAAGAGCTGCACGCCCAACTCCTCTTCCAGTTCCTTGATAGCACGTGATAGAGGTGACTGCTCGATGTGTAGCCGCTCAGCGGCACGGGCAAAGTGGAGTTCTTCAGCAACGGCCAGAAAGCAACGCAGATGACGAAATTCCACTGGACGATCTCCTTTGTGTGATAGCACCACCGACTGCTTCGATCGTTGTGGAAGCCTTAGCCTTGATCGCCATCATTTGCGTTAGCCGTAAAGATGGTGTCCCCAGTCAGAGGTGCGAGGAGCAACAGCACCGCCTCAACCCAGCGCTGGAACTAGCGAACGTTGCAGCTTCGTGTTCGCGCGGGGCACGTCGCTGTAGGTCAAGGAAGAGGCGTCGATGCGGCGGTCATTCCTTGGTCTTTCGTGGATGGAGGTCAGAACGCGATCTGCGTGCGGGCACCAACGGCTTGGTACCTCGCGCCAATGTCGCCACCGCCACCCGTTCGCTTGTCCACCGTGCCGTTGATGTAATTAAGCATGAAGCGGATGTTGCTGTTCACATACCAGTTCAGGCCGAGCGTGAGGTTCTCCTGCCGGCCGCCGAAGATGTCCCTGTCGTTGAGATCAATCATGCTGTAGCGCGCAGCAATCTCCCATGCGCCCCAGTCGCCCATCCTCCAGTCGAAGGGACGACTTGGCGCAACGCTCCCATAAGAGCCGGAGCTTGCGCTGTAGCGTCGCGTCTCGCCGGTGAGGATATAGCCGCCTTGGATGTAATAGCCGCTGAAGTTGAGGCTGGGCCCGTTGCCAGGGGGCCGCTCGACGTTGAAATCGAAATACTCGCCCTGGAAGTGGAAGCTGCCCAGTGTTCCGGCCAGTTCCGCGCTCAAGACGCGCGCGGAGTCGATCGGAAGAGGACCGGTGCCCAAGATGCGGTTGCCGTCGATGCGCATCTCAATCCGGTCTCGCAGGTTCAGTTCCGAGGCGCCCGTCGGCGCATCGAACAGGTACTGCACGTCGCCGCCGATCAGGAGCGAGGCGCTGTCGGTCAGAACTGGCAGGAACACCACCCGTCCGGTCGCGGCGGTCTGCCTTGCATCGTGCGATGTCCTGCCGGAGGCCGGTCCCGTCAGGAAGGCGCCGGCCCACCATTGCCGCTCGTTGGCGGTAATGCCGAAGCCTGAACGCGTGGCGGCGCCGATGCCGGCGGCGACTTCCACGGGCGCGGCTCGCTCCATAAAGGTGATGTTGTTGTTACTTGTCGCTCGGTCGAGCGAGTAGCGCACGCTGAGAATGCCGGCCCAGATCTTGAATGGTTCGAAACCACTATAGGAAAGGTAAGCTTTATCTAGGACCACGCCGGACCCGCCGCCGGACCCGCCACCCTCAAATTCGATGCTGTATCCCCAGTCGTTCAGGAACGCGCCGATGACCCCGAACTTCGCTCGGCGCGCGATCACGCCGCCGACAAGATTCTGCGGCGTCGTGGCCGTGGTGTTCGGCCGGTAGTTGTAGCCGCCGAAGTCGAGCTGCAGGCGGCTCGTGAGCGAGATGCAGTTTCGCCCGTCGGAACTGCAGATCGTCGGCTGGTTGCTGGAGGATACTCGAATGCTAGGTGCGTCGGCGGGCGGCTCCGTTTTGGCCGCAGCCATCTGCCCAGTGGCCCCTCTGGCTTCCTCTCGCCCCTCCGCAACGTCCCCTTTCAGGGCCTCGACTTCGTTCCGCAGCTCGTTGATTTCCGCCTTCAGCGCCTCCAGCCGGGCGCTGGCGGAATCCTGCGCGGCGGCGGGTCCGCCGGCGAGGATCGCAGCGACAATCGCCGTCGCCGTGAAGATTCCGCATCGTTTCACGCAATTACATTTACGCGGGCGAGGACAAGAATGGTCCGGTGCAGGTTCCAAACCACTTCGCTTAATGTGCCTGCTCACGAAGATCCTGCTCGTACTGAATTGCCCAGTCCCCGACACACGCTAGTCTTCCAATGGTTTTGGAATGGACCGCCCTTTGTCCTTTTCAGCCACGATGAATTCGAGAAAGCGGAGTCTCTCCGTTGAACTCGGATTCCAGTGAGCATGAATGGTGCCGGCCGGAACGAGCAGACTGTCGCCAGCGCGTAGAGTGACTGGCGGTTCACCTTCCTCCTGCCAGATGCCAGTGCCGGAAAGGATGTGGAAGGTGACCGCAGCCGGATGAAGGTGCCGTGGATTGATGCCACCCGGCTCATATTCGACGTGATAGACGGCGACTTCCTGGTTAGCCGTATCGGGCACGGCTGTTCTCAGCAGCGGCGCATGCGGTATCACGCCTCGCTTTTCCTGGGCGAAAGCCGGTTGGGTGTAAGCCATACATAAAACTCCTGTTATCGCAATGACGATGCTGAAGAGAGCGCCTTTGGTCACACATTGCCTCCCAACCTTCAGAGATGCCCAAAGGCCGGGTCCGACTGGAACCGGACATTGCGCTGGCGATAGCCAGTTGAAAACAGAGCCTGAATTAGCGAAGTAGTGCATGTGAGCCTCCGTAAGAAATTTGATTCTTTCAAGGCATATTAAGGTAGTAGGCATTGTCAGACAAACGACTTTAACTTACCATTCCCCCAAGAAAAAATTGGGGTCTCACATGATGCGACAATTACCCTCGCTGAACGGACTGCGGGCTTTTGAGGCGGCTGGCCGGCATGGCAGTTTCACTGCCGCGGCAAGAGAGCTGAACGTCACCCAAACTGCGGTAAGTCGCTTGGTCCGTCTGCTGGAAGATCGTTTTGGCTTTCCTCTGTTTCTGCGACATGCGAACGCGCTTGAACTGACGGCGCAAGGGCAGGCGCTGCTGTCCGGTCTGACTGATGCTTTCGATTCCATTGCCCGGCTCACCGAAAGCGTTACGGCAATGCGTAGTGGCCCGGTGCTGACGGTTGGAGTCGGTCCAACCTTGGCGATCACTTGGTTGATCCCGCGACTGGCAAGCTTCTATCGCAGCCATCCCGACGTCGAAGTGCGCATGGCGACGGGTGGCGCAACTCGTCCGGTACGCGATGACTGGACCTGCACTATCCGACGCGATACCGACGCGTTGCCAGGCTACGATGCAGAACGCCTATTCCCGAGCGCCGTCGTGCCGGTCTGCACCCCTAAACTCGCATCGACGCTGCGCTCGCCTGACGATTTGCGCGACGCGATTCTCATCGTCGTGTCCGACATGCCCAATGAATGGCCGTACTGGTTCGAGGCTGCGGGCTTGCGTTCTCCCGTGCACCCCGCCAGTGAAGTGTCGTTCGAGAGCAATGTCATGGCGATGCAGGCAGCGCTCGACGGGGTCGGAGTCGCTATCGCTCAAATCCCTTACGTCAGCGACGCCCTGGCAGCGGGCCGGTTGGTCGCGCCATTCCCGATCGTCGCGCACACAGTCGGGAGTTGGCTTCTAGAATACCGCGCTATTCGAAAGGAAGATCCGGCACTTCTAGCTTTTCGCGCTTGGTTGCACCAGGAAGCTGATCTGGCGCGTCAAGTTGAGATCGTGCTAGGGCGTGCGAACACAAACGGAAGCGCTCGGCGATCAGCAGGCCACCCGCCGCGCGATTGACGCCGGCTTCGAGACGTGGAGCTGCATGGGGCATCCGACACTAGACGGATATGCCCTTGGTACGTCCGATTTCCCACGACACGCCACCGCCTCGCACCGTGGCGGCGATCTGCTGTCCCAGTCTCTGTTCGATCACCGGCCGCCACGGGACCAGACGGAACCCAATGCCGTCATCGAGCATCGCATAGCGCCCGCTGGCAAGTATGATGCTGCGCCGATAGATGCCGGCCACGCGCTGCCCGTCGGCCACTGAGCGATGCTCCAGCCCGGTTTCGGTGGCAATGTCCTGCGCGGCCTGCGTCAGTTCCCGATTGCGCAGCGTCGCCAGCAGGTTGCGCGCCAGGATCACCCGCTGGCCGCGCCGCTCGGCCAGTCCCTGTTTGGCCAGGAAATCTGCCCGATTCTGTAGCGCGTCCTTGACCTCGCTGCCAAAGCCAAAATCTCCAAATCTCTTGCCGCCACCGATCAACTGCTGATCCAGCCAGGTAGCCCCGATCACGTGAGCCTGCCGCTCGATGGGCAGGTGCGATTTCAACTCCACGGCCACGCCGCCCAGGCGCTGCGCGTCATACTGATGCCCGCGTGCGGGCAGATCGTCCGGCACCTTCCACAGCCCCTCGGCCACACGCTCCACGATACCGGCCCGGCGCAGGGCTTCCAGCCGACGGACATGGGCCGCAACGACTTCCTGCGGATCGCGGCCGGCCTGCGCCTGACCTTGTGCAATCGCCAGGTGATGATCGGTGCGATACAGCCCATCGCTCGCCAGCGCGGCGATGTTCCTGTCCGCCGTCCGCACCTCGGCGGAACCGTGCACTTCCACCACAGCGCCGGTCGGGTAGTTGCCGGGTGCGTCGCGGGCGTTGAGCGCGACATAGTGGGCCTTGCCATCCACGCCGTCGATGATCAGATAGCCCCGGTCGAGCAGTTCGTCGGCCAGCCCCTTGGCGGCCACCCGGCCGATGACGGTTCGGCCGTCCTCACCTGGCTCGAAGACAGCCAGCTCGCGCGGCTGGCCGCTCATGGCCCGTTGCATGGTGCGGATGATGTCGCCGCGCTCGCCCATCGCGCGCAGCGTTGGTTCCGCGTCGGCATGAACGGCCCACACACCAGGCTGGCTTTCACTCGCTAGTCCCATGCGCTGCAAGCGTTGCAGGCGGCCAACCAGCAGCAGGCGCTGGCGTTGCAGCCGGGGTTCGTTGAAGTGTTCGACATGCACCAGGCCGTCCGCCGCTTCACGCTGTAGGGTACGGTCCAACCCCGTCCACCGTTCCTGTTCCACCTCGCGCGCCATGCTGCGCTGGATCTCCAGCTCGGTGCGAGGCCCGAGCCATTCGGTGGCGAGTTCGGCGGCACGTTCGCGCATGCCGCGCGTGATGTACTCCTGCGAGATGATGAGGTCTTTGCCGGTGTCGTCCTTGCCGCGCAAGACGACATGGGTGTGCGGGTTGTCGGTGTTCCAGTGATCGACGGCAACCCAATCGAGTCTCGTGCCCAAATCGGCTTCCATGCGGGTCATCAGGTCGCGGGTGTAGCGCCGCAGGTCTTCCAGCTCGGCGGCATCTTCCGGCGAGACGATGAAGCGGAACTGGTGACGGTCCTCGCGGCCACGTTCCTCGAAGGCGGCCAGGTCGGCGTCGTCGGTGGTCGTGCTGTACGCCTGCCCCGGCTCGCCGTCGCGGCCGACGCCTTCGCGCTCGATGTAGCGCAGGTGCGTGATGGTCGAACGCGCGCCGGCCTGCTTGAGATACACCAACCGCACCTTGACGGTGGCGCGGCGCGAGGTCGCGGACAGCGACTGCCCGGTGAAGCGCGCGGCGACGTGGCCGCGCCCCAACCGCGAACCGGGTGCCTTGCCGCGTTTGCCGCCGGTGGCATTGGCCGCTTTGCTGGCCTGGCGCAGCACCTTGGAGACGAAGGCATCGCCGCGCTGCTTCGGCGCGCCGGGGCGCAGGCGGAAGCGGTCGGCGTCGTCATTGCTGCGCCGGCTCATGCGGCAGCTCCGGCGAAGTGCAGCGCACCACAGGGCGTGATGCACGCGGTTTCGCCAATGCCCGTGCGGCATTGACGCTGCTCGCGGCACGGTGCCGCGATAGGGCGCGTGCCGCGCCAACCCCACGTGCAGACTGGCTTTGTGCGCACCGTGGTGCCGCACCCTTCAATCTTGCCCTGCATCTTCCCCCGGCCTGACGGCACGGGGGTGCGATGCCCCGGCGCCGCTGCGCAAGGCGCAGCCCGGCCGCCGGCGAGCGCCAGCCATGCCTGCGGCATGGCGCGCTCGGGGCAAGCTGTCTGCACGGGGGAATGCCGGGCGAGGCGCGGTGCGAATGCACGCGCGCCGCACCGGCATGAACGCGAAGGCTGCATGCCAAGCGGCGCACGGATGTGCGCCGTCACGGCTGCGGCTCCAGGCGGATCGGTCGCGCGACGCCGAGCACGGCGGATGCGCTGACCGGGCCGAAGTAACGGCTGTCGAAGGACGCCGGGTTGGTGGCGCTGAGCAGGAACAGTTCGCCCTGGGCGAGCTGCCGGCACTGCGGCCAGGATGGCAGCGGCCGGCCCCAGCGGTCGGCGCGCAGCACGGCGGCCACCGGCACGCCGTCGATGCGCACACCGCCATTGGCGATGCAGACGTGTTGCGGCGCGACCGCGCCCACCCGTTTGAGCAGCGGAACGTGCGACGGCAGGTAGCCGCGCTGCGCGGCCAGCGCGGCGGCGTCTGCCGGCAAGGAGGTCAACACGATGCTGCCCACGGACAACGGACGGGGTAGCGAGTCGGCCCGGTGCTGGCGTGGTTCGATGCGATACCAGCCGATCGGCACGCTGTCGGACGGGTTGTAGACGATGCGCACCGCAGGCTGCACGAAGGCCGCCCAGGCCAGCGCAGCGAGGCCGCCGGCAGCGAGTGCGGCCAGGACGATGCGCGCGCGACGGCGCGGGCGAGGAAGGGTTGCGGTCGTGGCGGTCATTGCAGGTTCCTCCCGGCCAGGAAAGCCGCGTGCCGTTCGCGGGTGTAGTCCGGCAGCGGCAGGCGCGCGGCCAGGCGGTTGCCCAGCGTGCGCCAGTACGCGGGCGACACCTCGGCGGGGTCGATGCCCAGCGCCTCGATGGCGTCGATCTGCGCGAGCACGGCGCGCACCTTCTGTTCGCCTTCGGTGTGCAGCAGGATGCGCGCGCCGGGGCGAATGCCGGGGATGCGCTGCATGGCATCCAGTGGCGTGCAGGCTTGCAGCACCATGAGCTGCCAGCGCACGGTGGCGTAGTCGTTGGACTCCCAGCGGATGCGGCAGAAGATCGCGGCCGGCAGGAAGACGGCGCAACGCCGCCAGCGATCGAGCTGCACGGTGCGCGCCGGATGGCCGAAGCGCAGATAGAGGTTGATGCGCTGCGCGAGGTAGGCGAGCGATACGCGCGTGAGCGGCACGCGGCTGTCGAGCGCGGCGAGCGGTTGCGGTGAAGGCGGCGGCGCGGTCGTGCTTTCATGGGGCTGTGCCTGCGCGGTGAGGGTCATGGCGTGCGCTCCGGGAACTCGCGCTCCAGCAGCGCGCGCAGCAGCTCGGCCACCGTCACGCCCTGCGTGAAGGCCGAGACCTTGATGCGGGCGCGCATGGCCGGCGTCACGTCGAGGGTCAGGCGTGCGGTGTAGAGGTCGCCTTTCTGCACGCCGTTGGCGTCGCCCTGGCGAATCCAGGCTTCCGCCTCGGGATTCGCGGGCGGACGCGCGCCGATGGCGATGCGCTTGCCGCGTGCGCTGCTCATGGCGACCACCGCAGCAGTTCGTCGGCCAGTGCGGCGATCTCGCGTGCCGCCGTGCTGTCGGGCGCGGTTTCGCGTGCGAGCCGCCCAGCGGCCACGCTGTCGGCAAAGACGATGCGCTGGCGAATTTCAGCGTGCAGTGCGGGCAGCGGCTGTTCGGCGAGCGCGCCACGCGCTTCGCGTCCGATCACGGTGCGCACGACACGCCGGTTGATGACGAAGGCCGCGCGCAGCGCCGGCCGGAACACTTGCGCTTCGCGGATCAGCGCCACCATTTCGGCAGACGCCCACAGGTCGTAAGGACTCGGCTGCACCGGCACTAGCACGCGGTCGGCCGCCAGCAGCGCGGAGCGCGCGAGTGCGGCGATGCGTGGCGGGCCGTCGATGACGATGTGATCGCAGCGCCGTGCGAGCTCCGGCGCTTCCTGGTGCAGCGTTTCGCGTGCGAGACCGACGGCGCTGAACAAGCGCGGCAGGCCCTGCTGGCTGCGCCGCTGCGTCCAGTCCAGTGATGAGCCTTGCGGGTCGGCATCCAGCAGGATGACCTGTTGACCGCGCAGCGCGAGTTCGCCGGCGATGTGGGTGGCGAGCGTGGTCTTGCCGACACCGCCTTTCTGATTTAGCAAGGCGACGATCATGGCGCAGCCCTCCGTTGCGGATGGCGGCACCATGATCGGCCTGAAAAACGCTGTTGCTGTTGATCTCGGGCGGTTATCCACCGCGCCAATAACAAGTTATTGGTATGTGTTAGATAGCTTTTAAAGTTAGATATAAAGTTAAGGGCCGGAAAAACCCTTGCGGCCGCTGAAGTTAGCTGCGATTTACGCGCCTGATAGCACGATACGGGTGCGCCTGATAGCACGAGTCGCGGCGCGCCTGATAGCACGAGCCCATTCACAGCTTGTCCCGTTTTCATTCCCACGGTTATCCACGTGCCGTGGACGGCACGGGGCGGAAGGCGAGGATTTCCGGCTCGCCGGGCCAGCGTTCGACGGACAGCACATAGCCCGGCAGCGACTGCCGGGCGGCCAGCAGGCGCAGGTCGCGGGCGAAGTCGCGGGGCTGCGCCAGGCTGCCCGACTTGCGATACAGGTAGGGGAAGTCGAACTGCCAGCCGTCGCGCTGCTTGCCGCCGTGTTTGCGCACCAGGCGGTACAGCCAGCGCTCGATGCCGCCGGTGAGCTTGAAGTAGGCCCGGTCGATGGTCAGCACCAGCGCTTCGTCCAGCACGCCGGCAAAGAACCAGTCCGGCAGGATGAGTTCGAGGCCCAGCGGCGCACCTTTGGCGTCCGCGCGCTCCTTCCATTCGTTGATCCACGAGAAGCGGTGCAGACGCCGCCCGGTCGTCTCGCGGATCGAGGTGGCAATCGTGGTCGATTGCAGGCGATCCAGCGCGGCCTTGAGGCGCTGGTAGTCGCGCAGCGAGGTACCGCGGCCGATGAAGCGCAGTATCTCGTAGGGCGTGGCCTGCATCCTGCGCGACGGGCGAATGCCTGCGTCGCGCGCTTCGACGATCTGACTGGCGGCCCAGATGAGGATGTCCGCATCCCAGATGGTGGCGATGCCGTGCTCCTGCGTGCCTTCCACGCGCACGGTGACGCCGCCGGAGTGGAAGTCGATCGGCGCGGTGCGCCGCGATTTCGCCAGCGAGAAGAACGGATAGGCCATCAGGTCTTGTGCATCGCGCGGCGCCATGTCGCCCGGTAGCGCACGGAACAGGTCGAGCTGTTCGCGCTCCTTCTCCGAGCTGGACACGACGAGGGCCACCCGCGCGCCGGCTGTCAGCGGCCATCGCGGTAATCGCCGGCGTGGCGTTCGGCGTATTCGGGGTCGGACGTGGCCTCGAAGCTGCGCGCGTCGGCCCAGGCATCGAGGTCAGCCACCGAATACATGACGCGGCGGCCGAACTTGCGAAAGCGCGGGCCGCCGCCGATCACGCGCTGCTTCTCCAGCGTGCGCGGCGACAGGCGCAGGTATTCGGCAGCTTCGTCGTTGGTGAGGTAGCGCGAAGGCTGTGCGGGCTGCGTAGTGGCAGCGGGTGCGGTTTGCGGCCGCAGCGGTGCGGGTCTCATGGCGTGAACCTCCATCGGTCTGAATCGCCGACCGCGACGGCGCGGCCGGATGGAGGCAGTCTCAGAAAAGCAAGGCGTCTTGCTCAGGGACGTTTTGCGCGCGCGGCAGAACGTCCCTGTTCAAGCGCGGGAAGCTGTACCAGGCGGCGATAGCCGCCGCACATCAGGGTTTGGCCGCGCCGGACCAGGCGACGCACGCGGGCGCGCAGCGCACCGTCGGCGTGCCAGTCGTGGCGGATGGCCCCCGCGCCGAACAGCACCTGGGCCACGGTGCGCAGGGAGGCTCCAGCCAGCGCACCATCGAGCGCCTGCAAGGTGTGCAGTTCCAGCAGCGCGGTCGTCGAAGGGCGCGGGCCGGCCAGGGCCACCGGCACGGTGACGACCATGAGCTTGTCCAGTTCGCCCACCAGCGCGCGGCAGCGCGCGCACGGATCGGGTGCGGCACGCACGGCATAGGCGTAAGCCATGCCATCTTCGAGGCCCGGTGCGAGGGCCAGGCGGATGCAGTAGCCCGCCCAGTGCGTGGCCAGCACCAGACGCCGGCCATCGTGGATCAGGTGCTTGCGGCCGGGGATGCGCCAGAACGCGAAACGCTGTGCATCGGGTGGCGGGTCGGCATCGGGATAAACCTGCACCACGCCGTCGTGGTCGGGAAACCAGGCCGGATGCGCGTCACGCGCATCCAGGACAGGGTTTTCCAGCAGGCGCAGCCCCCAGCGCTGCGCCGTTGCGGGATGACGGCGGCGGCGTTGCCAGTCGCGCCGGTAGCCGGGGTGGCGACGCAGGTACTCCCACGCCAGCGCGGGACCGTCCAGGTGCAGGACGTAGAGGTAGGCGGCACCGGGGTGCCAATGATCGGACTCTGCCATGACGCGGCCTCCTGTCGGACAGCAGGACTCGTCGCCACGGGCGTCAGGGGGAGCTACGGTGTCATCGGCGTATCGTCACAGGTATTCGCCAGGCTGGTGGTGTCAAGACCGATCGGCTCCAGGGTATTGCACGGATCGTCCGAATGCGACGGCCGCGCGGCCACTGGTGGTGCGCGGCATGGGATACCTTGCCGAAAGCTGCGCCAGGGATCAGGACTGTTTTGGTCTTGCCGCACCGCTGCGGTGCATGAGTGCCGATTGATGCACGGACGGTCTGAAACCAGACCGAAATAGACGCAATGCGCTCCGCTTGGCGGTGCTGTGCCGACCTGCCCGAACGGGTCGGCAGGCCGGTCAGTCGATGATCGACCCGTTGCGCTGCGCCAGCCGCGTGTATTCCGACAGCGTGCGCGTGGCGACGAAGTACAGGTCACGCGCGATGGGTTGCTCCTGCGGCCCCAGGATAGACGCCAGCTCGGACAGCCGCACGGTGTCCAGCGCGGGCATGCCGATGCCAATGTCGCACAAGCCGTAGGCCGTATCGCCGTCCTCGGGATCGAGGGCGGCCAGCAGCCAGGTGGCGTGCGCATCCAGGGTGAACAAGCGAACCACCGGCAGCGGGTCGAGGGCCTGGTCCTCGGCGCGGGCGCGGCCGTTGGCGAGCAGTTGCGCGCGCTGCGCGTCGGTGATGAGGGGCTTCATGGGCGGCGCGCCTCCTGCACCTGCAAAACCGCTAATGCACGGATGCGCTTGTGCGCCAATCCGTGGAGGCGCAAAGCCAGAATAGTGGAAAGCATCAAAGGCACAGAAGCGGTTCCCCGGATCAGTACACATCCACCGAAGCGGATTTCCGTAAAAGCACGGAAGAACAGAGACGGCGGTTCACAACACCAAATGAACACTATAGATTGTAGTCCTATAGTGCGCAATAAGTTGTCATTCTGGATTTTGGGGAAAGTCCAGAATGACGACGCGCAAGCCATCATTGCCCGATGCACTGCGGCAGATCAGGAAGGCACGCGGCCTGAGCCAAGAGGCATTCTCGGACGTGTCCAGCCGCACCTACCTGAGTTCGCTGGAGCGCGATCTGAAAAGCCCGACCCTGAACAAGCTGGCCGAACTGTGCGAAGTCATGGAAGTTCATCCGCTCACGCTGCTGACGTTGGCGTATGCCGGCGACAGCACGCGCAAGGCTGAGGATGTTCTGGAGCAGGTACGGCAGGAACTCAAAGAAATTGTCGGAGAAGGTGGTGACTGAATCGCAGCCCCTTCATCCCGCGGACGCTGACTAAGGAAGATTAGAATTGTGTACAACCTGCTTGTTACAGCTGCCGAAGGTGCATGGGACATTTCCGCATACGAATATGATCGGACGCGGTTTCTTGAGCACACCACAGATAGCCTCAAGGCGAAATTCTCCAGCCTTGATGCAAATGCTCTGGAAGAGCTGAAATCGCTGCCGACACTTTTCACGTATGAAGGCGACGATGAGGTTGTGCAGGTTGGGTACATCAGAAGAATAAAAGAGCGAGGGCGAAGCATCCTGGTCGAGTATGAGTTCGATGACAGTATCCCTGCTTTCAATTTCTCCAAACTGAAGCCATTGCTGACAAAGCTTGATATTGGAAGGTGGGAGATGTCGCGCACCCACTGGGCTGTAAAGGACGAGGATCTTTTCGAGCTACTTGCCTCAGAGGGCCTTGTAGATGAGAGCTATGTGGCCGAAGGCCGCCCGCCCGGTCGCGTTGAAGAAATGCGATTTCGGGTTGCTTTGTCCTTTCCCGGTGAAAAACGAGATTACGTAGCTGCCGTAGCCGCCGAAGTAAAGAAACGATTGGGACGCGATGCCGTTTTCTATGACAAGGATTTCACTGCACAGCTAGCGCGGCCTAATCTGGACACCTTGTTGCAGCGCATCTACCTCAATAACTCCGATCTGGTCGTCGTATTTCTTTGCGCAGAGTACGAGCGAAAGGAATGGTGCGGCCTAGAGTGGCGCGCCATCCGAAACATCATCAAGAACAAGAACGATCACGCAATCATGTTCATGCGCTTCGATCATGCCGATATAAGCGGCAGCTTTTCGATTGATGGTTACGTGGATTTGGATGAGTACACACCGCTGGAGGCAGCGCGGATGGTTGTTGAGCGAGTTCGCTTGAATAATTTGCCCCCCGCTGGGCCTTGATGCATCTGAAGTGCGCTGTCTGACAGCGAAAACTCATAGGCACGAAGTGCCCCGCCGCAATGGACGGGGCGCAGTGAGCCGTCATCAGGCCGCCTTGGGCTTGCTGCGCGACCAGATCAGGTCGTGTGTGCCGTCCTCGCCTTCGATCAGGCGGGCATAGACCGTCGCCGGGAACGAAGGATCGTCCAAGCTCACCGACAGGTAGGGCCGCCCGGCCTCGCTGGTTTTCTTCCACGCCGCGCCAATGTCGTGGCCCGCCGCCTGCAAGCGGAAGTCAGGGGCGTTCTCGGTGTCGCCCTTGTCGTTGGGAATCAGCTTAGCCTTGACGTTCAGGGTCAGGGTGCGGAGCTGGCCGGTGTAGCCGTCTTTCTCTGCGGTGAAGGTGCCGATGGTAGCCATGATGTTTCTCCTTTCGGGTTGAACAAGGCCGCGCCCATCGCGTCCTTGTTGTGATCCGGTCAGCGGGGGATGGGCTGGCCGCACCGCTTGCGGTCGAAACGCAGTGGAGAACCTGGAAGCGAAAAGAATTTGTCCCGCGAGGAATGCGCGCAGCGCAGGGGAAATTGTTTTCGCTGCAAGGTTGCGGCCATGAAGCCCAAGGCGCAGCCGCGCCACCGCCAGGATTCACAACGAGACAAGGACGCAGGGGCCGCCCTGTCCCGAAGGGAGAGATGGCCGCCTCGGCATCCCCGCATGACGGCTGCACCGGCCTGCGCCCTGGCGCGGGCAAGGCCAACACGCCAATGACAGGCAAGAATGCCCCCTGCCGTTGCTGGCGGCGACGTGCTTGCGGCGTGGTGTGGAAGCTCCATAGGCGTGGCCGGGCGGCGTGTCGGTAAACCGTCCTTCGTGACGGGGTTGCGCTGAACCGCCAGCGTCGAGGGCGGTACGCTTTGGTGCAACCTGCCGCAGCAAGCCGGGGCGTAGCCCCGCGCCCCGCCAAGCTGTGCGCGGCGGGGATAGCCCGCAGGGCTTTCCCCTGGAGGCAAGCGCAGCGCGCAGCGCCGCAGGTGCGAAGGCGTGAGGGATTGAAGCCGAATGGCCGTGACAGCGAAGTCGGCACGGGGCGCAGCCCGAAAGCCCGGCGGCGCTATGCGCCGACACGCCCAGGCCGTTCTATATTTTCAGGAAGCAACCGAAGACAAGCCCATGACCCTCCAGCTCCGACACGAAACCCCGGATGACATTGCCGCCATCGAAGCCGTCACGGTTGCGGCTTTCGCCGATGCACCGCACACCAGCCACACCGAGCAATTCATCATGCGCGCCTTGCGCGCAGCCAACGAACTGACGCTTTCCATCGTGGCCCAGGAACAGGGGCAGATCGTCGGCCACGTTGCGCTGTCCCCCGTCACGATCACCGATGGCCACCACCAGCAGGCCGAGGGCTGGTATGGACTGGGGCCGATCTCCGTCCTGCCGCAACGGCAGGGGCAAGGCATCGGTTCACGTTTGATGGAACAGGCACTGTCCGAACTGCGGACCATGCGGGCCGCAGGTTGCGTGCTGTTGGGAGATCCCGCGTACTACGGGCGCTTTGGCTTTCAGGCCCATGCGGGCCTGCAACTGCCGGGCGTGCCGCCCAACTACTTTATGGCGCTGGCCCTGCATGGGCCAGTACCGGAAGGCACCGCGCACTACAGCGATGCCTTCAACGCCGCCGCCTGAGCCACCGCGAAGGCGGCGGCGTGGCGGTTTGGCTTTGGCCGTTGAAACCGGGCGCGGCGGGCACCGCCGTGCCCGGTTTTGAGGGCGGCAAAAGCCCCGGCGCGGGCAGCGCCGGGGCCATGCTTTGCGCGGCTACCTCATGCCGCCAGCGTTTCCGTTTTCTCCGCTTCGGCGTCGGCCTTGGCTTCCTGCGGGGCGGCGTCCTGCGCTTCTTCCGGCGCGCTCGCCTGCGCCGCCTCGTCCTCGGCCTTGAACACGGTGGGCATCCAGCCGGTGCCATCAGCCAGCCGCTCGGCCTCGCTGGCAATATCGGTCTTCTTGAGCTTGGACAAGCGGGTGACGTGCGACGGTGCGAATTGCTGCACGGCATCGAGGATCACAGCCTTGGACACATGGTTGAAATAGCCATCGGCGGTCGGCTGCCACCATGCGGCCATGTCCAGCCCGACCGCCTGCGCCAGTTCCGCGCCGGGCTGGTACGGCGTGGCGCGGGGCGTCACCACGTCCACGCTGGCGGCCACGCACACGGCCAGCAGCCGCACTAGTTCGCCTTGCTCCATCGCCAGCAGCGCGACGAACAGTTCGGCGCTGTCCTGCGGCAGCCGCTCTCCCCATGCCTGTTGCAATTCGCGCAGGGCGACGGCGGCGGATGATTCCGGCCAGTCCGGGGCCATGCCTTCCAGCCGGTCTTGCACTTTCAGGCTCATGCCCAGCGGCAGGTCGTGGCCGTAGTGGCCTTCCTGCAAGATGGTTTGCACCATGCCATGCACCAGCGCGGCCAGCGCCACCTGCGGATGTCGGGCCACTTCGATTTGCAGCGCGGCGGTGCGGTGCGCGCTCAGGCGCTGCGCCAGCCGGTCGGACAGGTTGGCGGACTTGGGCGGCTCGGCATCTTCGCCTGCGTCGTCGTCCGCGCCTTCGGTGCCGGTGAAGCCTTGGCGCAGCTTTTCCAGCGTGCGCAGTGCCTTGGCCTCAGCCTCGCGCAACAGCCCGCGATAAATCGCGGCATCGCCCTCGCGGTCGATGGTGACGATAGCACCGGCCACGGCGCGCACGTCCGAGGCGTAGTCCTGTAAGGCATCCTCTGCGGCTTGCAGTTCCTCTGCGGCTTGTTCACGGCGCGATTCCAGTGTCTCGGCCTTGTCCTCGTCTTCGGCGTCGTAGGCTTCTTCCAGTTCGGTGTCGATCTTGTCGAAACGGTTTTGCAGCGAAACGAGGCGGCGGGCTTCGCGGGCGGTCGGTTCGCGCCGCTGGCGCGGGGCGTTCTGGAACGCCTGCCGGTCGGCGTGGCTCAGGTGCGGCACGGCCTCCACCCATGCCCATCCCTCGGCGCGCACGTCCTCGGCCAGCGTTGCCAGCTTCTCGCGCACCAGCCGTTCCAGCAGCGCCGCATCGTTCAGATAGACGCCGCTATCGTCCTCCGCGAACAAGTCGCGGCGGGTGCCGCCGCCTACGTCGGTGTAGGCGTCCATTCCGACGAAGCGGGCCAGCGGGTGCTGTGCGTCGATTTCGCGCTCGGTCAGGTGCTCGCGCAATGTGGACGGGCTGCGCTGCCACTGCGGCGCGCTGTAGAACGCAGCTTCCTGCGCGGTGTGGTCGTCGGTGATGGCAAGGGCCATCAACTGTTCCAGGGTGACGGCTCCGGCGCGGTAGTCGGTCATCAGGCGCGGCGAGACGTTGGCGAGTTTCAGGCGGCGCTGCACCACCAGCGGGGTCACGCTGAAATCGGCGGCAATGTCCTCGATGGGGCGGCCTTCCTTGACCAGCGCGGCGAACGCCTCGAACTGGTCGGCGGGGTGCATGGCTTCGCGCTGCACGTTCTCGGTGAGGCTCACGGTGCGGGCGGACGCATCGGCCACCAGCAGGCAAGGCACGTCCCAATCCTTGGCGATGCGCTTTTTCTTCGCCAGCAGCTTCAACGCGGCCAGCCTGCGGCCTCCGGCCACCACTTCGTAATGCTCGCCATCGGCGGACAGGATGACGATCAGGTTTTGCAGCAGGCCGACGCGCGCAATGCTCGCGGCGAGTTCTGGAATGGACATGCGCGGGGTCTTGCGCACGTTGCGCTTGGACTGGCGCGGCAGCAACTGCGACAGCGGGACAAAAATCAGGTTCTTGGTCGGGTCGGCCACTTCCAGTGCGGCGGCGGTGTGGGTGGTGTGGACTTCGGTTTGGGTCATTGCGTTCATGGTGTTACTCCTGACAAAGGGTTTGCTGTTGAAACCCCACCGGATTCCTAGATTCGGAGCCCGCTTTTGCGGTTTTCCGGTGGGGTCGGCGCGGAGACCTGGGCCGGCCCCGTTGCCCGTCTTTCCTGAGTTCATCGCCCGCGACGGTCAGGAGCGCGCGAACGGGGGCCGTCAAGGAAACCAGCGACGGGTTGGTGCGGCCCGCAGCGCAGCGAGGACACGGCCCGACGCGCCTTGACGGCACACGGGCGCGGGCTACAGTCGCGGATGAGGTGATGAGCGAGGGAAGACGGCGTTTGTGGCAACGGCCGCAGATGGCGCCGACCCCACGCAAGCGAAGCGCGCAGCGCCGCAGGCGCGAAGGCCGATCAGGTGCAACCTGTTCGGCGGCTGTCAGGGGCGCCAAGCCATGCGCGGCGGGGATCGGCTGCAAGCCGTTCCCCTGGAGTGCAAGCGCAGCGCGCAGGCCCGCAGGGCCGAAGGACTCGACACCAGGCGCAGCAGAAAAAAGGTGCGCCGCCCCGCAGGGCAGCGCACCGGATGTTTGCCGTGCGATCAACTCGTTGCCGGCGCGACCATCGACTGAAGCTGCTCGATCACGCCGGGTTCGACGAACACGCACGGCTGATTGGCCTCGATCGGCACGTTGAACACCTTGGCGAATACGTTGCGTTTCAGGTGCGCCAAGCGGCCAGTCCGGTAAGCCTGCTCAGGCTTCATGCGGGCAGCACCGGACGGCGAGCCGCTGCGCTGCGGGTCGCATTCGACCAGCGCGACGAAGCCGTCGTCGGACAGTTTCTGGTGTTCGGGGCACAAGCCCCAGCCTGTCGTCGTGTGGCGCTCCATGCTCGCGCGCAGGCGCTTGTCGAGAAGCAGATTGCCCGTGTCGTAAGCGACGCCGCAGACCAGGCAGACATGGCGTTCCAGCGAAATATGCGATTTGTCGTTCATGATGACGATCTCCGGTTACTGGGGCGGAATTGCCCGGAACCGTCGCCAGCACGGCGCAGCGCAAGCAGTCAGGGGTCGCAGACGGCCGCCAGGACGCCAGCGCGCAAGGCGCGCGCAGCCCTTGACGGCGAGAACGCCGTGATACGGTGAAGGGAACAGCAAGACCGCCTACCCAACTCCAACGAAGGCACGGACAGGCAAGCGCAGCGCGCAGGCCCACAGGGCCGGAGGGTTCGTCACAAGGCGCAGCAAAAAGGGGGCCGAGGCCCCCGCGATCACAGCAGGCCGCGTTCGGCGAAGGACGCCGTGGTCTCACCGCCGACGATGATGTGATCCAGCGTGCGGATCTCCACGAGCGCCAGCGCCTCCTTGAGCCGCAAGGTCAGCACCTTGTCGGCCTGGCTCGGCTCGGGATTCCCGCTCGGATGGTTGTGCGAGAAGATCACTGCCGCCGCATTGACCCGCAGCGCTTCCTTGACCACCTCGCGCGGATACACCGATGCACCGTCGATGGTGCCCCGGAACAGTTCGACGTATTCGATCAGCCGATGCTGTGTGTCGAGGAACAGCGCCGCGAAGACTTCGTGCTCGAAGCCGGCCAGCTTGGTGCACAGGTAGTCCCTGACTAGCGCCGGCGAAGTGAACAGCGCCCCGCGCGGGTTCTTCTGGTCGATGACCAGGCGTGCAGCTTCAAGAATCTGGTCGGCAGTCGCCGGCAGGTAGCGCCCCTGGTCGTCACGCACCAGCAGCGAGGCATCGGAAGTGAGAGAAAGTTGCGACATGATCGTGCTCCGGTTGCTCGGGCGGAATTGCCCGGAACCGGCGCCAGCACGGCGCAGCGCAAGCTGTCACAGGGTCATGGACGGCCACGGCCGCAAGCGTGCAAGGCACGCGCAGCCCTTGACGGCGAGAACGCCGTGGTACGGTGAAGGGAAACAGCAAGACCGCCCATCCCACCTCTATCGAAGGCACGGATGGGCAAGCGGAGCGCGCAGGCCCTCAAGGGCCGGAGGCGTCAGGGATCAAAGCCGGATGGCCGCGATTCGGCACGAAGCGCGGGGCGCAGCCCGCGAGCCCGACGGCGGAACGCCGGGACGCTTACATTTCAGTGGCCAGGAATTCCGACGATAACTTCTTCGGATTCGAACCACCCCTCTTTTAGAACAAACTGGCGGACACGATCTGGCTGTATCGAATAAGCCACCAATGCCAAACTATTTTCCGCACGACTACAGGTGACATAGAACAATCTTCGCGTAGATTCAACTGATGTGTCACCTGCCTCCTTTCCACCAAATAGCTTGTCGTAGCTAAACAAGAAACCCCGGGCTTCGGTGTCATCCATGATGACCATGACTCTCGGGAACTCCAGCCCTTTAACGCCTTGGTGGGTGTCGAAATGCGCTTTGCCTGAAACGTAGGTGACATAAGGCTCGATCTGCGAAAAAGGTGCCGCAAGAAATTCTTCTATCGCTTTCGCTTTTTCAGTTTGGCGATTAACCTCATCAAGTTCGCCATCTTCCTCCACGGCACTCAGCGATACGTCACGGTCAACTGTTGGCCGAAGAGCCTCGGGCACGGCAAACAGTCCGCTGGCCGCAATATTTCCCAAAATCTCGCCAAAAGTTGGACTGGCATCTGTGTGCCATAGTGAAAGGAGGCTGCTTATCGCCTCACGAGCATGTCGCAACTGCATCGTCTGGTCTTCGGCATATCGGAGCTTGTCGCCACTGAGGAGAGGCGAGGATTCGCGAACGATGCGTGCGACAGCAAACCGATCATCGAGTTGCTGTGCTCTCACAAGTGGCAATATCTGCTCGGAGAAGAAGCGCACGAGGGGAAGGCTTCCATCAAGCAACCCCGTCCGAAAGCTTTCCACCTGATGGAGAGCAACGAACATTTCCAAGAAACCCATTCGCCGCGCTGCCATACGGTGCTCAAGGATTAAGCTCTTACAGGCTGCGCTACTGGTCCAGTCATTGTCCCCCGTAAGCTCCGCCATATACTGCGCTACTGCACGTTCCGCAGCAGGTTTGTCTGCTGTATCTCCAGGCAAGACAAAGAGTCGAACCCAACCTTCTGCACTGTCGCTACGGGGGATTTGTTCCTGGCCGTCAACCGTCTGGCGTACCTTGTTGATTAGACCAATCACCCGCTTGGGACAGCGATGATTCAAGCGTTTCCCCGGCGTGGCCCAATCATCCGGCAGATTCTGACCAAGTCCTTCTTTGCCATCGCTGTAAATCCTTTGCATCATGTCCCCTAGCAGGCCGAGGGCAAAGCTCTCCCGATGTATGGATTGAACTGTGAATAGGGCATCGATCAAGAGTTTGTTAGTATCTTGACTCTCGTCAATCAGCAAGATCGGGTAGCGCCCGACCAAGATGCTCTGCATTATTGGCTTGGTCTGCAAAAAGGTCGCCGATATTTTGATGACTTCGCTATGGTTGAGCGCATCACGACCTCTGTTGTCTCCGGTGGGACTGTAGACAAATCGTCGCACGGTATTCAGGTTGGCCAGCCGCTTTCCCTTTGACGCGATCTTGCTGATTCGCTCTGCTGATGCCTTAGTTCCGCTCCGACCTTTGGCCTCAAGCGCTTTGAGTTCCTCAATTTCTGCTGCAAGATTAGTTCGCAGCCACTCGCGAATGTCATGGTTCAGTCCGCTGATGAGAGACCAAGCAAAACTGTGAATCGTCGAGACTTCAACTGTGCTATCGAACTCCAAACGGCGGTTGATCTCGTCGCATGCGGCATTGGTGTATGTGATGACACCAACCCGTTGACCACGAAACCGAAGCGTTTCGCCGAACGTCCGCCGGACATGGTCAAGCGCTTTGACCAGTGAGCGCGTCTTGCCAGAACCCGCGCCGGCGAACAAGAAGAAGCTCTTAGGGGAACTAAGGTCAAGACAGCCCGCGATCTCTTCATCAGCCGAGCTATCCATATCATTGTTAATCATACTGGCGGCAGTCATGCGACCACCTTTGTCTTGCCAATAACATCCTGTTCTTTACGCTTCAACTGCACCGCAAGCCAGATAAGGCCATCATGGATGTATGCAGGCACCTTCAACGCTTCTATCTTCTCGCTATACAGAAGATCGAGTGCAAACTCTGCTTTGTTCCCTGCCTTCAGTGCTTTATGCACTGCTGCGGCAAGAGCATCCAAATCTGCACTGTCCGCTAGAGCATCCCGAAATTTCGCAATGAGTCCATGGCCCTCAAGATCGGCAAACAGTGCCGTATTTTCATAGAGAAGTGCGTCCTCGAATGTGTTTGCCAATGCCTCGGCTGGATCATTCGACTTGAACCCCAGGGCGATAGGTTGCTGATAAGCCACCCGTATCGCGTATCCGCTGGGGTCCGCCTTGGTAAGGTCGGCGGCAGTCTTGTCCAACAATGTGTCCAGAGAGTCTTCGGCAGGAATCCACGACTTCAATGTTTCGTTCCGCGCCTTCTGGCCGCTATTGCGCTTCGGGGGTAAAGCTGCGCTCGACGTGCCGTCCTTGGCATCAATGTCAGTCACGATCAAGGTGGTAAGCCCGAGATGCTCCAACAACGGCTTAAGGCGGTGCGCATGGCTTCCACCGATCTCCAGCCAAGTTATGTAGCATCGTCGCAGATACTCGTAATCTGAACGCTCACGAACAAGATGCGGTACGAGGATTCGTTCTGCGGGGCCTTCGACAAGCACAGCGCCATCTGCGAAGAACAAGTCGCAGTGCGTGGCTTTGAGATAGCGCGTAACGAACTTCTCGGTTGGGTCGAGGCCACCGAAAACCTCTGAAAGGTTAACTACGGAGGCTACCGGCACGGCACCAGCTTCGGCAGGAGCCGGTAGCCTGCGAAAATACCGAAGGGATGCAAACTCACACTCGTGCGCGAGATGGCTGGAATGTGTGCTGACAACCAATTGGGTTCTCAAGGCGGAAGCATCCCCCAATTGGGGATGCTTCCGAAGTACGGCATAAGCCTGCTTGATGAATACCTGCTGTACCTGAGCGTGCAGGTGTGCCTCAGGCTCTTCAACAAGCACGAGATGAAGGGGGGCAACGAAACCATCCTCCACTGTGGTGGTGCCGCCGGCCTTACCGACGCGCATCCACCTGTCGCGAAAGCTCATAAGCGCGAACACCATCGAAACCAGATTCTGGTATCCAAGGCCATTAGAGTCTTCCGGCAAGCGGTGTCCCTTTGCCGGTTCAGCCAGATGCGTCGGTACTTCGTACTGGACTGCTGATCCGTGATTCAGGCCATCCGTCGGCTTGATCCGTGTCGTGATCGTTAGCTTCGGATCTGTGACACCCGGATAGCCGATATGCTCCAGCTCCTTCAGTGCAGCGGCGAATCCCTCGGTCAGCCGAGCTTCAAAAGCCGCTTCCGCCTCATGGAGCGCCTGCAATGCCTGCAAGTCACTAGGCTCCGGCTTGTCATACGGGTCCAGATGCTGTTGATAGTACGAGCGCAGTTGCGCTGATAGCTTTTTCCCGCCGCGTGTTTCCTGTGGATCGTAGGTGGGGCCGTCCTCGCTGGATGTACGCGAGATACCAGCATGCCCAAAGCCGCGTTGCGCACTTATCTCATCGACACAGATCAGGCCCTTGAATGGGTCTCCATCGACTGGATCACTGTCAGGTGACAACACCTGGGGTACTGCCAAGCCTCCTTGGGGGCTCTTGAGTGCCGCCGGATCAAGAAGGTAAGCACGAACCGTGAACAAGCTACGCAAGCGGCGACCAAGGAAGTCCATCATGGACTGGGGCCAAAGTGAGAAGGTAAATGCAGGCGCGGCTGACGACGCCGATGCTGTTTCCACAACTACGTCAGCACCGCCTTCGGACTCCACAACTGCGGAGGCGGCTGCCGTGACAAGCGGCTGCGCAAGTAGCTCAGCGATTGCCGTTCTTGCCTTCAAATACTCTCGCTGTATTCCTTCGTTGTCCTTAGGTTCTAGGCGAAGTCGAACGCCGAGATGGCCTCCCGCCCAGTCCAGAGTAGGAAGCAATTTCTGGACATAGTGCAGTTCGTTGTTGGGAACATTGAGCCATACGTCCAAGAATGGGAGAACCTCGCTCCAATCAAGTTCGGGCAGTGCTTCACCGTTATTGACAGCCGCCTCCCACGCCGCGGCGGAGGCATTGATCTTTGTCCAATGAGAAAGAGTCAGGTCATTGACAGTGAACTCAGACGGCTCGACCAAGAATCGCCGAAGCGCAACCATCGCAGATGTTTTACCGCTGTTGTTCGCCCCCACAAAGACAGTCTTCTGTTCCGAGAAATCTATGCGTACTGCTTTGAGCTTTCGGAAGTTACCAATCTCGACGTGCTGAATATGCATTCTGTTTATCCCTTCGCTACCGACGACAAGGCGGCGCTAATATTGTTTTTTCTATGCGTAAAGCCTCTGCTGGGTAGCGACGATGTACCTACTGGCCAACAGCCAACCGGACGGGCTTGCCAATGCGGCTCAACATCTCGACCAGCGTATCAATAGTGAACTTGGTCGTCTTCCTGTTCACCACATCCGACACGCGCGGGCGAGACACCATCAGGATTTCCGCCGCTTCGGCCTGCTTCAAGTGATGCTGCTCGATCCACGCCGCCAACTCGGCCATGAGCTGTTCCTTGAGCTGCTTCGTGTCATTGATCTGCTTTTGCGACGCCAGATGCAGCCGCTTGGCTTCCTCCGGTGGGAACCCTAGTTCCAGGAACAGATTCGCTCCCGGCTTGGTCACATGGCGGATTTCAGTGTCGATCTTCATGGCTTGCTTTTCCTCGCGTTGACGATGGCCCGATAGCGCGCCTCGGCGATGCGCTTGTCCTGCTGGCTGGTCGCCTGCGTCTTCTTCTGGAAGCAGTGCAGGACGTACACGGCTTCCTCGAACTTGGCCACATACATCACCCGGAACGCACCGTTAGCTTCCCGGATGCGGATTTCACGGGTGCCGGCCCCCACTTCATCGAAGGGCTTCCAGTCCTCCGGCTCCAGTCCTGCCTGGACCTTGCCCAACTGGAACCCTGCCTGCCGGCGGGGTTCGACGGGAAAGGCCAAGAGGTCGTCGTAGGCCGACCCGACCCAGCGAATCTCTTTCTCCATCATGCACCGCCTGTATAAAATTTTATACCAGAATGACCGCCGATGCCACCCTTTGGCATCGGTGCCGAGGAAGATTCGCCAGACACTGTCTGGCGAATTGGCATGGCGGGGAGAACCCCCGCCGCCGAAAGCACCTTCTTGCTCATGCCACCGCTTCCTCGGCGCGGCGCGCACCCGTAATCGTCTTGCGCCGGTTCGCCACCAGTTCCGCCGCCTGGCGCACCGGGTCATCCTCGGTGTGGACGTAACGCATGAACATCGCCACGGTCTTGTGCGCGGTCAGCGCCATGCCGACCTTGACCGGGATACCGGAGTTGGCAATGTCGGTGGCCGAGCGGTGGCGGATGCCGTGCGTCCCCACATGCGTCGCACCCGCCGCCTTGAGCACGCGGCTCCAGCCGTTGTAATACTCTCCCGTGGTCAGGTGCTGCCCTGGATGGCTCGGCGACGGCAGGACGTGGGGGCAGTCTTCCCGCCGTGGTGCCGTCGAGAGCAGCCGGTGGGCTTCCTCGCTCAAGGGCTTCGACATGCCGCCGGTCTTGCTGTCGGGCCAGACCACCCGCCGGTTCTCCAGATCGACCCAATCCCATTGCAGGCCGACGATTTCGGAGCGGCGGCCGGCGAACTCGAACTGCAAGCGGATCGCCAGGGGAATGACATAGTTCTCCAGCCCCTCCGCCTCCAGCTTGTCGAGCTGGCGGAAGATCCGCCCCATGTCCTCGTCGCTGATGAGGTGAGTGGCTTTGCCGTTGGGGTACATCGGGACATGGCGGCATGGGTTCGTGCCGTCGGGACGGTAGCCCCACACTTCGGCCAGGTTGAACATCCGGCGCATGACGCCGAACGTGCGGTTCGCGTCGGCGGGCTTGTGGGCCATCTTCTTCATCATCCCGGCGATGTCCGGGCGCTTCACGTCCCGAACCTTCAGCCGGCCGATCATCGGGATGATGTTGCGGTCGATGACGCTCTGGTAGCCTTTCTGCGTGCTGGGCTTGTTGCGCTGCTTGGAGTAGTCCTCCATGAACTTCGCGCACAGCTCTTTGACCGTTGGCGCCGTGCGTGCCTCGGCCTTGTCCGCTGCCGGATCGCCACCCCGGCGCACCTGGGCCAGCCACTCTTGCGCCAGCGAGCGGGCCTGTTCGACGGTCAGTTCGCCGTACTGGCCCAGCGCGGGCTTGCGGCGCTCGCCGGCGTTCGTGCGGTACTGGAGCATGAAGACCTTGCGACCGGCCGGCGTGATCTTGCACAGGAAGCCGGGAACAAGCGTGTCGCGCAGCTCGATGGGCTGCCCCTGGGGTTGTGCCGCATCGACTGCGGACTTGGTGAGTTTGATCTTGGCCATGATGACTCCTCGGAAGGACACGGTTTCCAGGAGCCTGTTGGGAGCCAAGCGGACGGAAGCCGGGTCAAGTTTCGGAAAGCACCGGCATAGGATGAACTCACGTAAGCTCTTGATAAACCTGCCACAACGGGCTGTGGCGTAGTCCAGCGAAGTTCGGTGCTGGAGTCATGGTGAAATAAAAAAAGCCCCACCGGAGTGGAGCTTTTTCTTCCGTTGTAGCTCAGCGCCTCATCGAAGCGAAGAACTCGTCGTTGGACTTGGTCGTCTTCATCTTGTCGAGCAGGAACTCCATCGCCGCGATCTCGTCCATCGGGTGCAGCAGCTTGCGCAGGATCCAGATCTTCTGCAGCAGCTCGGGCTCGATCAGGTAGTCCTCGCGGCGGGTGCCGGACTGGTTGACGTTGATCGCCGGGTAGACGCGCTTCTCGGTGATGCGGCGGTCCAGGTGCACTTCCGAGTTGCCGGTGCCCTTGAACTCCTCGTAGATCACCTTGTCCATCGCGCTGCCGGTATCGACCAGCGCGGTGGCGATGATGGTCAGCGAGCCGCCTTCTTCGACGTTGCGTGCGGCACCGAAGAAGCGCTTGGGGCGATGCAGTGCGTTGGCGTCGACGCCACCGGTCAGCACCTTGCCCGAGCTCGGCATCACGTTGTTGTACGCACGCGCCAGGCGGGTGATGGAGTCGAGCAGGATCACCACGTCCTTCTTGTGCTCGACCAGGCGCTTGGCGCGCTCGATCACCATTTCGGCGACCTGCACGTGGCGCGCGGCCGGCTCGTCGAAGGTCGAGCTGATCACTTCGCCGCGCACGGTGCGCTGCATCTCGGTGACTTCCTCGGGCCGCTCGTCGATGAGCAGCACGATCATGTGCACGTCGGGATGGTTGGTGGTGATGGCCGTGGCGATCTGCTGCATCATCATCGTCTTGCCGGCCTTGGGCGGCGACACGATCAGCGCGCGCTGGCCCTTGCCCTGCGGCGCCATCAGGTCGAGCACGCGGCCGGCGATGTCCTCGCTGCTGCCGTCGCCGCGCTCGAGCTTGAATTTCCTGCGCGGGAACAGCGGCGTCAGGTTCTCGAACAGTACCTTGCCCTTGCTGGCTTCCAGCGGCTCGCCGTTGATGGTGTCGACCACGTTGAGCGCGAAATAGCGCTCGCCGTCCTTGGGCCAGCGGATGCGGCCCGACAGATGGTCGCCGGTGCGCAGGTTGAAGCGGCGGATCTGGCTGGGCGAGATGTAGGTGTCGTCCGGGCCGGCCAGGTAGCTGGCCTCGGCGGCACGCAGGAAGCCGAAGCCGTCGGGCAGGATCTCGAGCACGCCGTCGGCGACGACGCCCTCGCCGTGGCGGGTCAGCACCTTCAACAGGGCGAAGATCACGTCCTGCTTGCGCGCGCGGGCCACGCCTTCGTGGATGTTCAGCTGCTCGGCGATGTCCATGAGCTTCTGCGCAGGCATGCGCTTCAGGTCGGACAGCGAGTACTGCGGGAAGCCTTCGGGGATGTTCGGCGGCGGCAGGCGGTTGGCCTGGTCGTTGTTGTCGGTCGGCAGGCCGTCGTCGCGCGGGCGGTCGCCGCGGGGGCGCTGCTCGCGGTCGCGGCGGTTGCGGAAGCGCTCGCGGCGGTTGCCCTGGCCCTGTTGCTGGTGCTGCTGGCCTCCGCCCTGCTGCTGGCCGCCCTGGGACTGGCGATGGCCGTCCTGCGCATCTTGGCTGTCGCCGTCATTGCGGGGCTGTGGGGCGTCGGCCTGCTGCGGCTGCTGCTGGGAGGCGCCCGCGGGCGCTTCAGCGGCCGGTGCGGGCGGCGGCGGGGAGGCCTTGGCGGGGGCCTCGACCTTGAGCTCGGCCTGGACCGGCGCGTCGGCCGGCTTCTCGGCCCCGGCCTTGGCGGGAGCCTCGGCCTGGGCCGTTGCGGTCTTGGTTGCGCGCGGCTTGCGCACGCGCTTCGCGGCGGTATCGCCGGGATCGGAAGGATTGTCTGACAAGTGCGGAACCTCGCTCGCTGCGAGCGCCCTGGACGGGCGGCCTGAGAGTGGACTGGTGGGGTATTGCAGAAGGTGCGGCGTGACTGGAGCGCGCCGGGGTGCGGTTGAAGCTAGCACTCCCGGCCCGTTACGGCAAGCGGGGGCGCGCGCGTCTGGACCCGCAGGAGCAGCTGCAGCTGCGACCCGGGTAGCGCCGTCTACCGGTTGTCACGGTCGCAGCTGCAGCTGCTCCTGCGGGGGGCATGGCCCCCGGGGGATCGATCAGAGGGCCTTGTCGATCATCTGGGCCAGGACCGGCTTGCCGACGGCGCCGATCTGGGTGGCCTGGACCTGGCCGCCCTTGAACAGCAGCAGCATCGGGATCGAGCGCACGTGGTACTTCATGGCGGTGGCGCGGTTCTGGTCGATATCGATCTTCACGACCTTGGCGCGGCCGGCGTACTCGCCTGCGAGCTCGTCCAGGGCGGGGGCGATCATCTTGCACGGGCCGCACCAGGGCGCCCAGAAATCGACCAGCACCGGCTCCTCGGAGGCGAGGACGGTGGCGTCGAAGTCGGCGTCGCTGGTGTGGATGACGTCTTGGCTCACGGGGATCTCCTGCGTGGGGGGGCGGCCGGGCCGGCCCGGAGGCAGGCGGTTGACAGCCGCGGTAGCTGCTAAACTTGGGCGATTCGCGGCCGATTCAAGGGGCTGCCCCGTCGGAGGGGGCAAGCCGCCGCGCCATCACCACGGCAGTCTGCTTGGCTGCCGCCTTCCACGCAAGCGCGCCCCGCCGCGCAGACTTCCGACGAATGACCGACAAACCACTTACCGACCTCACCTTCTCTTCCTTCGACCTCCACCCGCGGCTGCAGGCCGGCCTCGTGGCCGCCGGGTTCACGCGCCTCACGCCGATCCAGGCGCTGACCCTGCCGGTCGCGCTGCCCGGCGGCGACGTCGCCGGGCAGGCCCAGACCGGCACCGGCAAGACGCTGGCCTTCCTGGTCACGGTGGTGAACCGCCTGCTGACGCGCCCGGCGCTGGCCGAGCGCAAGCCGGAGGATCCGCGCGCGCTGATCCTGGCGCCCACCCGCGAGCTCGCGATCCAGATCCACAAGGACGCCGTGAAGTTCGGCCCCGAGCTGGGCCTGCGCTTCGCCCTGGTCTACGGCGGCGTCGACTACGACAAGCAGCGCCAGCTGCTGCAGGAGGGCGTTGACGTCATCATCGCCACCCCCGGCCGGCTGATCGACTACGTCAAGCAGCACAAGGTGGTCAGCCTGCACGCCTGCGAAATCTGCGTGCTGGACGAGGCCGACCGCATGTTCGACCTCGGCTTCATCAAGGACATCCGCTTCCTGCTGCGCCGCATGCCGGTGCGCACCGAGCGCCAGACCCTGCTGTTCTCGGCCACGCTGAGCCACCGCGTGCTCGAGCTCGCCTACGAGCACATGAACGAGCCGCAGAAAATGGTGGTCGAGACCGAGACCATCACCGCCGCGCGCGTGCGCCAGAAGCTTTACTACCCCTCCGACGAAGAGAAGCTGCCGCTGCTGATCGGCCTGCTCTCGCGCGGCGAGGGTGCCCGCACGATGGTGTTCGTGAACACCAAGGTGTTCGTCGAGCGCGTGGCCCGCGCGCTGGAACGCGCCGGCTACCGCGTCGGCGTGCTGTCGGGCGATGTGCCGCAAAAGAAGCGCGAAAGTTTGCTGAAGAAGTTCCAGGCCGGCCAGCTCGAGATCCTGGTCGCCACCGATGTCGCCGCCCGCGGCCTGCACATCGACGGCGTGAAGTACGTCTACAACTACGACCTGCCGTTCGACGCAGAGGACTACGTCCACCGCATCGGCCGCACTGCGCGCCTGGGCGAAGAGGGCGATGCGATCAGCTTCGCCTGCGAGCGCTACGCGATCGGCCTGCCGGACATCGAGGCCTTCATCGAGCAGAAGATCCCGTCGGAACCGGTGAGCGCCGAACTCCTGACCGCGCTGCCGCGCAAGCCGCGCGAGGGCGTTGAGCTGCAGCCCGAAGAAGGCGAGAGCGTCAGCGAGATCTTCCGCGAGGCGCGCGAGCAGCGCGCCGCCGACGACGCCCGTCGCGGCGGTGGCCGACGCGACGGCGGCGGCGGGCGCTCGCCCGGCCCCCGTGCCGGGAGTGAAGCGCGCCGCGAACGCGCCCCGCGCAAGCCGCGCGCAGCGCAGGACGAGACCGTCGTCGCGGCCATGCCCGCCGAGGCAGTGAGCGCCGACGCCGTGCCGACCGCAGCCGCGCCCGCCGTCGCGTCGGCTCCGGCCGCGCCCGCCAGCGCGGGCGGGACCACGCCGGGCGCCGAAGGCGAACGTGCGCCGCGCAAGCGCCGCCGCCGCCGTGGCGGCCGCCGCGTCAATGGCGAAGAAGGCCAGCAGGCGCCGGCGAAGCCGCAGCCGCAGGGCGTACAGCCCGGGCCGCAGCAGGCCGCCGGCCGGCCCGCCACCTCGGCTTCGGAACAGGCGCCGTCGCTGTTCGGCCGCATCGGCCAGGGCCTGCGCAAGCTGGTCACGCGCGCCCCGCGTTCGCAGCACTGAGCACAGCAGGTGCTGCCGACATCCCTGTGGGAGCCGCTATAGCGGCGATCGCGGCCATGGCCGCTCCCACAAACTCGGCGGGCAGGCGATACTCATGCCTCCCCCGACTCGAGCCTTGCGATGCCGCCGGTCCTGCGCTTTGACAACGTCTGCAAGCAATACCCGGGCGGGCACGTCGCGCTGGAGGACGTCAGCTTCAAGGTCGACGCGGGTGAAATGCTGTTCGTCACCGGCCATTCCGGCGCCGGCAAGAGCACCCTGCTCAGACTGATCCACCTGTCCGAACGGCCCAGCCGCGGCGCGGTGCTGTTCGGCGAGCGCAACCTGCTCAAGGTCCGTGGCGGCCGCGTGGCCCTGCATCGGCGCGAGGTGGGCGTGGTGTTCCAGGACCACCGCCTGCTCGCCGACCGCAGCGTGCACGACAACGTCGCCCTGCCACTGATACTGCGCGGCATGCGCCGCGGCGAGGCCGGGCGGCGGGTGCGCCCGGTGCTCGAGCGCCTGGGCCTGGGCGCGCGCGGCAATGCGCTGCCCGGCGAACTCTCCGCGGGCGAGCAGCAGCGCGTCGGCATCGCGCGCGCTGTGGTGGCCGAGCCGCGCCTGCTGGTGGCCGACGAGCCCACCGGCAACCTCGATCCCACGCTGGCCGCCGAGATCATGGCGCTGTTCGCATCGCTGCCCGGACAGGGCACCAGCGTGCTGGTCGCCAGCCACGACCTGGGCCTGGTGAAGCGCATGAAGAAACGCGTGCTGGTGCTCGACCACGGCCGCCTGGCGGACGACATCGCGCCGGAGGACCTGGCCGATGAATGAGCCCATCGCACGCAGGAAGGTGCCGGCCCCCTCGCGACCGGGCGCCTGGCTGGACCACCACGCCTACAGCATCGTGGCCAGCCTCGGCCGCCTGTTCCGCAAGCCCGGGTCCACGGCCCTGACCATCGGCGTGATGGCGGTGGCGCTGGCGCTGCCGCTGGGGCTGTGGCTGGTGCTGGCGAACGTCGAACGCTTCGCCGGCGACGTGCAGTCCTCGCGCCAGCTGAGCATCTTCCTGAAGCAGGACACCGCGCCTGCGCGCGTGGCCGAACTGGTGGCCGCGCTCGATGGGCGCGCCGACATCGGCGTGGTCGAACACCGCACGCCCGCGCAGGGCCTGGAGGAGTTGCGCGCGCGCAGCGGCCTGGACGAGGCCATCGACGCGCTGGGTGAGAACCCGCTGCCGCACGTGCTGGTGGTGACGCCAGCCGGCGACGAGGCGCTGCTGGCCGACTCGCTGCGCACCCTGCCCGAAGCCGAACTGGTGCAGCACGACGCCGGATGGCGCGAACGCCTGGACAACTGGCTGCGCTTCGGCGGACGCGTGGCCTGGGTGCTTGCGGCGCTGCTTGGCCTGGGCGCGCTGCTGGTGGTCGGCAACACGGTGCGCCTGGACATCCAGTCGCGGCGCGAAGAACTCGGCGTGCTGCAGCTGCTCGGCGCCAGCGACGGCTTCATCCGTCGCCCCTTCCTGTATCTCGGTGCCTGGTATGGGCTCGCCGCGGGCGCGCTCGCGCTGGGCTTGCTCACCGTGGCCGGCACGGCCCTGGGCGCGCCGCTGGCCGAGCTCGCCGCAAGCTACGGCAGCAGCTTCGCGCTCAACGGCTTCGCGCCACGCCAGGCACTGGCGGTGATCGCCGGCGCCACCGTGCTCGGCTGGCTTGGCGCCGGCGCGGTCACCGGCCATTTCCTGCGCCAGACCCGGCCCACTGAAACCTGAGCATGGCCGAGCCCAACGACATCCGGCACCTCGATGGCACCGCGCCGAGGATCATGGTCGTCGACGGTTCGCGCCTGGTGCGCAAGCTGATCGGCGACGTGCTCAAGCGCGAGTTGCCCGGTGCCGAGGTCGTCGCCTGTGCCGGCCTGGCGGAGGCGCACGCCGCGCTCGAGGCCGCGCCGATCGACCTCGCCACCACCTCGCTCGTGCTCCCCGACGGCGACGGCCAGCAGCTGGCCGAAGCCGTGCGCGCCGCGGCCGGCCAGCGCTACGTGCCGGTGGTGGTGGTGTCCGGCAATGCGCAGCAACATCTCGAAGGGCGCCACTTCAGCGACGACATCACCGACTACTTCGACAAGTCGCACGGCCACCACGCGCTCGCCGAGTTCATCCGCGGCTACGTGCAGCCCGCGCCGATCCCGGGCGTGCGCGTGCTCTACGTCGAGGACAGCCGCACCGTGGCGCTGGCGACGTCGCGCATGCTCAAGGCGCAGCAGATGGAGGTCGAGCACGTGACCAGCGTCGAGGCCGCGCTCGAGTTCCTGCAGGCGCGCCGCGACGCCGGCGACGCCCCCGGCGTCGACCTCGTGCTCACGGACGTCTACCTCAAGGGCGAGCTCGACGGCGGTGACCTGGTGCGGGCCATCCGCGGCGAGTTCGACTACTCCAAGCGCCGCCTGCCGGTGCTGGTGATGACCGGTGACGCCAATCCCGCCAACCAGGCCGCGCTGCTGCGCGAAGGCGCCAACGACCTGGTGCTGAAGCCCATCGAGGAGCGCCTGCTGGTGACCAAGGCGCTGTTCCAGCTGCGCCTGGCGCGGACACCCGGATCCACGGTCTTCGGCGCGTGAACGACGCCGAAGACCGCATCCGCATGGAACCGTCCTGGAAGGCGCGGGTGGGCGACTGGTTCGAACGCGACGACATGCGCGAGCTGTCGGCCTTCCTGCGCGAGCGCAAGGCGGCGGGCGCGCGCATCTTCCCGCCGGGTCCGGAGATCTTCGCCGCCTTCGACGCCACGCCCTTCGACGACGTGCGCGTGGTGGTGCTCGGCCAGGACCCCTACCACGGCGCCGGCCAGGCGCACGGGCTGTCCTTTTCGGTGCGCCCCGGCGTGCGCGTGCCGCCGTCGCTGGACAACATCTTCAAGGAGATCCAGCGCGACCTCGGGATCGCCCGCCCCGACCACGGCTGCCTGCTGCCCTGGGCGCAGCGCGGCGTGCTGCTGCTCAACGCCGTGCTTACCGTCGAGGAAGGGCGCGCGGGGTCGCACCAGCGCAAGGGCTGGGAGGGCTTCACCGACCACGTGGTCGAAGTGCTTGGCCGCGAGCGCGAGGGCCTGGTGTTCATGCTCTGGGGCGCCTATGCCCAGGCCAAGGGCAAGGTGATCGACCCGCGCCGCCACCGCGTGCTGCGCAGCACGCATCCCTCGCCGCTGTCGGCGCACCGGGGATTCCTGGGCTGCGGGCATTTCTCCGCGGCCAGCGAATATCTCGTGCGCAGCGGTGGAAGGCCGATGGACTGGTCGCTGCCGCCTGCCGCAGCGCTGGTCCCGGCGTAAACCGGGCCACGAGGTCGGGGAAGGCGCGCTCGGACGTGCTTATCGTTCCATTAACGCAACGATGGGAACCTTCACGATCCTTAGCAGTCGAAGTTGGACACTGCTAAAATGACTGCCATGACCGCAACCACTGCTACCGCACTCGTCCCCAACAGCCTGCCCATCCCCAGCGCGCTCGGCTCGCTGGACGCCTATATCGGCGCCGTGCACCAGATCCCCGTGCTCACGGTGGAAGAGGAGCAGGCGCTTGCCCGCCGCTTCCACGACGGAGAAGACCTCGGCGCCGCGCGCGAGCTGGTGATGTCGCACCTGCGCTTCGTGGTCCACGTGGCCCGCGGCTACAACGGCTACGGCCTGCCGCTGGGCGACCTCATCCAGGAGGGCAACATCGGCCTGATGAAGGCCGTGAAGCGCTTCGACCCGGACGTCGGCGTGCGCCTGGTCTCGTTCGCGGTGCACTGGATCCGCGCCGAGATGCACGAGTACATCATCAAGAACTGGCGCATCGTCAAGGTCGCCACCACCAAGGCGCAGCGCAAGCTGTTCTTCAACCTGCGCCGCAGCAAGAAGCGCCTGGGCTGGCTCAACGCCGCCGAGGTCAGCGCGGTGGCGAAGGATCTCAACGTCTCCGAGCGCGAGGTGGTGGAGATGGAGTCGCGCCTGTCCGGCCGCGACGTCGGCTTCGACGCGTCCGCCGACGATGACGACGAGCGCGCGCCGCCGGCACCGGCCGCCTACCTGATGTCGCGCGACGAGGATCCGTCGCAGGCCTACGAGCGCGAGGACAGCGCGTCGCAGCAGCTCGGGCTGCTGCGTGAGGGCCTTGCAACCCTGGACGCGCGCTCGCGCGACATCGTCCAGCGCCGCTGGCTCGACCCCGACAGCAAGGTCACGCTGCAGGAGCTGGCCGACGAATACGGCGTCTCCGCCGAGCGCATCCGCCAGGTGGAGGCCAACGCGCTGAAGAAGATGAAGGGGCTGTTCGCGGCCTGAGCCGCACGACACCGCAGCGCCGCGACGGCCCGGGAAACCGGGCCGTTCCGTTCGTGGCCGGGCTATCGCCGCCTTGGTTTCACCACTTGAACAGCACCAGGCTGATCGCCAGCACGCCCATGCCGCTGACCAGGCCGTAGACGGTCTCGTGGCCGCGCGAATAGCGCTTGGCCGCCGGCAGCAGTTCGTCCAGCGCCAGGAACACCATCACGCCGGCGATGACGCCGAACACGCTGCCGAACACCGCGTCCGACATCCACGGCCGCAGCAGCGTATAGCCGATGATCGCGCCCACCGGCTCCGCCAGCCCCGACAGCAGGCAGGCGCCGAAGGCGTAGGCCTTGTTGTTGGTGGCGAAGTACACCGGCACCGCGATCGCGATGCCCTCGGGCACGTTGTGGATGGCGATGGCGAAGGCCAGCGGCATGCCCACGCCGGGGTTCTCCAGCGTGGCGAAGAAGGTTGCCAGGCCTTCGGGAAAGTTGTGCACGGTGATCGCCAGCGCGGTCAGCAGGCCGACGCGCTTGATGTAGGCGGCGTTGTGCTCGCGGAAGAAGGGATCGTCGGCCTCCAGGCGCTCGTGCGGGTTGGGGATCAGGCGGTCGATGGCCATGATCAGGCCGACGCCGCACAGGAAGGCCAGCGTGCCGAGGCTGAAGCCCGCGCGGTCGCCGTAGCCCTGGCTGAAGGAATGGATCGACTTGTTGAGGATCTCCGACAGCGAGACATAGACCATCGCACCGCCGGCAAAGGCCAGGCCGAAGGCGAGCAGGCGCGCGTTGGGCGTCTTCTGCGCGAACACCAGCAGGCCGCCCACGCCGGTGGCCAGCCCGGCCGCGGTGGTCACGGCCAGCGCCATGAGCAGGTTGGCGTTGGAGAACTCGATCATGTGCCGCCGCTCCCGCCCTTTCCGAAAATGATCCGTGCCGCGCGCTGGTAGCTCCAGTACGCCCAGGTCCAGTTGAACATCACCACCACGCGGTTGCGAAAGCCGATCAGGAAGAGGATGTGTACCAGCAACCAGAACCACCACGCCAGCACGCCGGAGAGCTTGATGCGCCCGAAGTGCACCACCGCGGCCATGCGGCCGATGGTGGCGAGGTTGCCCCAGTCACGGTAGCCGAAGGCGGGCGCGGCGTGGCCGCCGATGCGCGCGCGGATCGCCTGCGCGACGTGGCGTCCCATCTGCTTGGCCGCCGGTGCAACGCCGGGCACCGGTTGGCCGTCGGGGCGGGTGACGGCGGCCAGGTCGCCGGCGACGAAGATCCGCGGCTGCCCCGGCACGCCCAGGTCCGACTCGACGGGCACGCGTCCCGCGCGGTCCAGCGGCACGCCGAGTGATCGCGCCAATGGCGAGGCGGCGACGCCCGCCGCCCAGAGCACGGTGCGCGACGGCATGAAGCGATCGCCCAGGCGGTAACCAGAGGCGTCGATGGCGGTGACCGGCGTGCCGGTGAGCACCTCGACACCCAGGCGCTCGAGCTGTCGCCGCGCCCGCTCCGAAAGAGCGTCGGGGAACGAGGCCAGCACGCGCGGGCCGGCCTCGATCAGGCGCACCCGCGCGCTGGCCGGATCGATGTTGCGGAATTCGTCGCGCAGCGTGTGGCGTGCGATCTCCGCCAGGGTGCCGGCCAGCTCCACTCCGGTCGGTCCGCCGCCGATGATGGCGAAGTCGAGCCAGGCGGCGCGCTTCGCGGGATCGGATTCCGCTTCGGCGCGCTCGAAGGCAAGCAGTACGCGGCGGCGGATGCCCAGTGCGTCGTCCAGGGTTTTCAAGCCGGGCGCGTGCGCGGCCCACTGGTCGTTGCCGAAATACGCGTGGGTGGAACCGGCGGCCAGCAGCAGGTAGTCGTAGGCAAGGTCGGTGCCGTCGTCCAGGCGGATGCATCCGGCCGCTGCATCGACCGCCTCCACGTCCGCCAGCCGCACTTCGACGTTGCGCTGCCCGCGCAGGATGTGGCGCAGCGGCGCGGCGATGTCCGGTGCCGACAGTCCCGCGGTCGCCACCTGGTAGAGCAGCGGCTGGAACAGGTGGTGGTTGCTGCGGTCGACCAGGGTGATGCGCACGCGGTCGCGGGCCAGTGCACGCGTGGCCCAGAGGCCGGCGAAGCCGCCGCCCACGACCACCACCCGGGGAAGGGAGGACACATCCATTGCGCTATTGTGCTCGCATCGCGCCACCCGGCGCACCGCCGGAGCCCACGCAATGCCCGATCACGAGAAGCGCATCGCACTGTTGATCGACGCCGACAACGCGCCGGCGTCGAAGATCGAGGTGATCCTCGCCGAGATCGCGCGCCACGGCGTGGCCAATGTGCGCCGCGCCTACGGCAACTGGAAGAGCCAGCACCTGGTGGGCTGGGAAAAATGCCTGCACACCTGGGCCATCCGCCCGATCCAGCAGTTCGCCTATACCAGCGGCAAGAACGCGTCCGACATGGCGATGGTGATCGATGCCATGGACCTGCTGTACGCGCGCAACCTGGACGGCTTCGCCATCGTGTCTTCCGACGCGGACTTCACGCCGCTGGTGATGCGCCTGCGCAACGACGGCGTGGCGGTGTACGGCTTCGGGCAGGAGAAGACGCCGGAGCCGTTCGTGCGCGCCTGCTCGACCTTCCTGTACCTGGAGAAGCTCGGCGAACCCGACGAAGACAACGGCGACGCCCGCCAGGCGCCTTCGCCGGCGCAGCTGCAGCACGATGCCGACCTGGTGCGCCTGCTGCGCGGCGCGGTCGACGCCACCCAGGGCGAGGACGGCTGGTCCAAACTGGGCGCGGTCGGCAGCCACGTCGGCAACCAGGGCTCGTTCGACTCGCGCAACCATGGCTACCGCAAGCTCAGCGACCTGATCGAAGCGATCGGCCTGTTCGAGGTACGTCGCCAGGGCCAGGTGATCGAGGTGCGCAACAGCGGGAACCGTGGTGCCGCCCGCAAGCAGGCGACGGCGAAGGGCGATGCGGCCGCGCCCGCGGCGAAGGCAGGCAGGACTGCCAAGAAGGCTGCCAAGTCCACCAAGGCAAAGGGCCCGCCTCAGTAGAGGTCGATGGGGTCGACGTCCAGCGACCAGCGCACGCGTCGCGCTTCGGGCAGCGTGTGCAGCCTGGCGACCACGGCATCGAGCACGAGGTGCAGCGCACGCCGACCGGGTGAAGACAGCAGCAGCTGTGCGCGATGCATGCCCGCGCGCCGCGGCATCGGCGCCGGCACGGGGCCTGCGATCAGCAGCGCCTGCGACTGCGCGGCCGGCAGTGCATCACGCGCCTGGCTGAAGGCGGCGGCGGCGGCCTGCAGGAACGCATCCGGCAGCCCGGTCTTCTGCGCTTCGGCGCGCAGCATGGCCATGTGCGCGAACGGCGGGAACGCCGCGGCTTCGCGCTGGCCGAGCTCGGCATCGGCGAAGGCCCGGTAGCCACCGTGCACCAGCACCTCCAGCAGCGGGTGTCCGGGATGGTGGGTCTGCAGCAGCACTTCGCCCGGACGCTCGGCGCGTCCCGCGCGCCCGGAGACCTGCACCAGCAACTGCGCGAGCTTCTCGCTGGCGCGGAAATCGGCCGAGAGCAGGCCTTCGTCGATGCCGACCACGCACACCAGCACCAGCTTCGGCAGGTCGTGTCCCTTGGCCAGCATCTGCGTGCCGACCAGGATCCCGGGGCCGTCATCGAGCTTGGCCAGCTCGCGCGCCAGGCCGTCGCGCCGGCGCGTGCTGGCACTGTCGATGCGCAGCACCGGCACGTCGCCGAAGCGCGCGGCCAGCAGTTCCTCGATGCGCTCGGTGCCCACGCCCTGGGGCTGCAGTGCCAGGCCGGCGCAGTCCGGGCAGGCCATCGGCACCGGCCGCCGTGAACCGCAGTGATGGCATTGCAGGCGGCGGCCGCCGGCGTGCACGGTCATCGGCACTGCGCGCTCGGGCGCGCTGCAGCGCGGGCAGGCGGCGCTCCAGCCGCAGTCGTGGCACAGCAGCACCGGCGCGTAGCCGCGGCGGTTCTTGAACACCAGCACCTGGCCGCCGCCGTCGAGCGCGGTGCGGATCGCCGCAAGCAGCTCTTCGGACAGGCCCGCCTGCAGCGGCCGCTTGCGCACGTCGAGCACGCGCACCCGCGGCGGCTTCGCTTCGCCCGCACGCGTGCGCAGGCGCAGGTGCGCATGGCGACCGGCGCGGGCGTTGTGCAGGGTTTCCAGCGAAGGCGTGGCGCTGCCCAGCAGCACCGGCACGTCCAGCGCCTTGCCGCGCACCAGGGCGACATCGCGGGCGTGGTAGCGGATGCCGTCCTGCTGCTTGTAGCTGCCGTCGTGCTCTTCGTCGACTACGATCAGCCCGGCATTGGGCAGCGGTGCGAAGACCGCCGAGCGGGTGCCCACCACCACCTGTGCCTCGCCGCGCCAGGCGGCCGCCCAGGCGCGCGCGCGCTCGCCGTCGTTGAGCCCCGAATGCAGCGCGTGCACCGGCACGCCCAGGCGCGTGCGGAAGCGGGCAAGCATCTGCGGCGTGAGCCCGATCTCCGGCACCAGCACCAGGGCCTGGCGGCCGTGGGCCAGGCAGCGTTCGGCGATCGCCTGCAGGTAGACCTCGGTCTTGCCGCTGCCGGTGATGCCTTCCAGCAGCACCGGCGCGAACCCCGCCGCGGCACGCAGCGCCTCCAGCGCCGCGGCCTGTTCGACGGTGGGCATGGGGCCGGGCTGCACGGCGGCGGACGATCCCGGTCCGTCGACCACCACGCGCTCGACCAGCCCGCGCTCTTCGAGGCTGCGTGCCGCCGTGCGCCATCCATCGATCGCATCGTCGAGGAGGTCCTCGGCCAGCGGTCCGTCGCGCAGTGCCTCGGCCAGCCGTCGGGGGCGGCCGCCGGCGCGCAGCCCGTCGATCGCTGCCGCCCCGGCAGCAGTAAGCGCGCGCCCCCAGGTGGCCGTGTCCGGCAGCGGCTCGCCGCGGCGCAGGGACGCCGGCAGGGCGGTGGCCAGCACCTCGCCCAGCGGCGCATGCAGGTAGCGCGCCAGCCATTGGCAGCTCGCCAGCAGTTCCCCGTGGACCAGGGGCTCCGGATCCAGCCAGGCCAGGGCCTCGCGCAGTGCCGGCGCGTCGCCGCCGACCGGGCCGGCCGCGGCCACCACGCCCACGAGTTCGCGCGGGCCGAAGGGCACGCGCACGCGTCGGCCGACGTCCGTCGGCGAGGCTTGGCCACCGCCGGGCGCGAGATAGTCGAACAGGCGCGGCAGTGGCAGCGGCAGCGCGATGCGCAGGACGTTTGCAGGCATCGCGGCAGTCTAGCGACTCACCCGGAGGGGTCGGAGGTCGGTTGCAGGCCATAGTTGCCTTGCAAACTACGATTCGGCTGCAAGTCCTCGACAGACAAAGGAATTTTGTTTATCCACACAGGCTGTGGATAAGTCTGTGCATGGTGTCTGCGGGGAGTGCGCAATAGCGCATGGGAACAGCGTTCAGGCTGCGTTGGCGAAAAATTCACCATTCGAAAGAATTCAATTGAATTCAAATACTTGGCCGTGAAACATGGCTGTAGCAATGCTCCACGTTGGAGTGAAGGCCCGATCAATGACATTTGCGTGACCGCTGTGAACAACCTTCAGGGGTGCGGAACGCTCGCGCGGGACCGCTGGAACGTAAAGTGTGCGCCCCGTCAAGGGGCGGCCCCCGCCACGGCCACGGCTATGATGGCGCCCTGCACGCGCCCGGCCCCATGACCCCACGACTCCCGACCGAACCCGCCGATGCCGCCGCGCCCACTGCGCTGGGCGCCTTCCTGCGCGGCGTGGAGCGCCGGGGCCTGGTGTTCGCGCGGCTGCTGGCCGGCTCCCGTGAGGCCGGGGACGACGCCCTAGCCTGGGCGCTGGAGCGCTTCGCGGGCGAGGCCGGGAGGATCGCCTTCGGCGAATGGCCGCGCCGCTTCTGGTCGCTGTTGCTGGCCGCGCCCGCGCTGCGGCGCACGCCGTCGGATCCAGGCTGGGACCCCCGGTTCGAATGGCTGTCGCGGATCGGCCACGGCCCGCGGGCGGCCCTGCTGCTGCGCCTGGTGGCGGGGCTGGCCGAGTCCGATGCCGCGAGCGTGCTCGGCATCGCGCGACCCACCTACCGCCTCGGCCTGCAGCGCGCGCTGCCGCACCACGCCGACGGCAGCGCCGACGTTGAAGCCTGGCAGGCGCTCGGCCAGGCGGCGCAGGACATGCAGCGCGCGCTGCCGCCGGGGTCCCTGGCGCTGTCCTTGCGGTTGGGCGAGAGGGTGGGTGACGGGACGGGTGACGCCGCACCACCGCGCGCCTCAGGCCGCCAGCCGGCGGGCCGCGGCGTCCGCGCGGCCCTGTGGCTGGTGGCGCTGGTTACTCTCGGCGGCCTGGGGGCCACCTTCGTTGCCATCGACCGCCTGCCCGAAGGCCTGGACGAAGCGCCGGGCCACATCCTGTCCGAACCCCTGTCCATGGCCGAACCACCGGCCGGGCGCTATGCGGATGAGGACGCGCTGGCCCTGCATCCCGACCTGGGCCTGTTGCTGGACGGCGAGGACCAGGACGCCGCGGCCGCCGATCCCGCGTTCCACGCCTGGCTGGTGGCGGAAGCCCGGGCGAACGCGGATGCGGATGCCGCGTCCGCCGGTGTCGCTGCGTCCGCTGCTGCCATTGCGCGCCCGGAACCCCGGTCCCGGCCGGCGACGGAGCGCCTCGCCGCGCTCGACCCTGCCGCCCGCACGCGCCTGGTCCAGCGCCGCGACCAGTGGGACGCGCTGCCGCATGCCGAGCGCGGCGATCGCCGCGAGCGCTGGCAGGCATGGCACGACTTCTCCGCGACGGAGCGCGCGCAGCTGCGCCAGGTGGTCGCCGGCTTCGCGCTGCGCAGCCCTGACGAACAGGCTGCGCTACGCGCCCGCTTCGACGCCATGGATGCCAGCGAGCGCCACGGCTGGCTGCTCGGTCCCGACCTTGGCGCCGACTACCCGCGGCTGCATCCGCTGATCGCCCAGGTGCCGCTCGATGCGCGGACGGCGCTGCTCGAGGCCCTGCGCGGACTGGACCCGCAGGCCCGCGACGACCTGGCCGTGCTCGCCGCGCGTACGCCGCCGCAAGCGCGCGCCGAGCTGCGCATCGAGCTGCTCGCCATCCCGGCCGCGCAGCGCGGCCGCTGGCTGCGGCGCACCGTGGCGCCGGTCCAGTAAGCACCATGTCCACGCAATCCGAACCGCTTCGCTTCGGCGGCGAAGTCCGTGCCACGGCCGTGCTCGCCACTCCGCTGGTCTTCGGGCACCTGGCCACCGGCATGATCGGCCTGGTCGACAGCGTGATCGCCGGTCGCCACGGCACCGCGACGCTGGCCGCGGTGTCGGTCGGCACGGCCATGTTCTGGCTGCCGATGATGATCCCGATGGGCACGCTGATGGCGCTGCCGCCCTCGGTGTCGCAGCTCAATGGCTCCGGCCGCCGCAGCGAGATCGCGCCGCTGTTCCGGCAGTCGCTGTGGCTGGCGCTGGGCCTGGGCCTGCTGCTGTTCGCTTTCCTTAGCCTGGCGCCGATGGTGCTCGCGCCGATGGGCATTGCCGAAGGCATCCGCCCGGGCGCCCGCGACTTCCTGCACGGCATCCGCTGGGGCGTGCCGGCGCTGACCCTGTACTACGCCATGCGCTACCTGAGCGACGGCCTGCACTGGACGCTGCCGACCATGCTGCTCGGCTTTGGCGGCCTGCTGCTGCTGGTGCCGCTGGGCTACGCCTTCACCTTCGGCCGCTTCGGCCTGCCCGAGATGGGCGCCGGCGGGCTGGGCCTGGCCTCGTCGCTGATGATGTGGGCGCAGGCGATCGCCTTCGCCGTCTATCTTGCGCGCGCGAAGCGGTTCGCGTCCCTGGGCCTGTTCGCGCGCTTCGATCCACCGCTCCTGGCGCCGATCCGCGACCTGCTGCGCACCGGCCTGCCGATCGGCGTGACGGTGGCGATGGAGGGCGGACTGTTCGTGGTCACCGCGCTGCTGATCGGCCGCCTGGGGCAGTTCGAGGCCGCGGCCCACCAGGTCGCGATCAACGTCGCCAGCCTGTGTTTCATGATTCCGTTCGGCGTGGCCGAGGCCACCACGGTGCGCGTCGGCCATGCGATGGGCGCGGGTGGCGGTCGCGAAGGCGTGCGCCGGGCGATGCTCGCGGGGCTGGCGCTGGTGCTCTGCACCCAGGCGCTGTCGGCGCTGGTGCTGGTGGCGGGACACGACGTGATCGCCTCAGTATACACCGCCGACCAGGCGGTGGCGGCGCTGGCGGGCTCGCTGCTGCTGTTCGCGGCGGTGTTCCAGTTTCCCGACGGCGTGCAGGTGCTGTCGGCCGGTGCGCTGCGCGGCCTCAAGGACACGCGCGTACCGATGCTGCTGGCCGCGTTCGCGTACTGGGGCGTCGGCATGGCCCTGGGCGCCACGCTCGGGCTGGGGATGGGCATGGGCCCCCGCGGCATGTGGATCGGACTGATCGCCGGCCTGGTGGTCGCGGCGCTGCTGATGGGCGCGCGCTTCCTGCGCACCTCGGGGCGCTTGCCCCGAAGGGCGCGGTGACCAAAGGCGGATGACGCCGGCGCCCGCCAGCGGTGATACTGGCGGCAACGCATCACTTTCCTGCGAGTTGCCCACATGTCCGATCCGCAAGACACCGTCCGGCGCCGCCGCGGTCCCATCGCCCGCGTGCTGGTCGGCGCCTGGGACACGCTCAACTTCACCCGCCGCCTGGTGTTCAACCTGTTGTTCCTGCTGGTCGTGGTGGTGCTGTTGATCGCGCTGCTCAGCGCCGAGCGCGCCAAGCCGGTGCTGGACCGCACGACGCTGGTGATCGCGCCCCAGGGCGCCCTGGTCGAGCAGTTCAGCGTCGACCCGGTCAGCCGCGCGATCGGCAAGATGAGCGGCAGCGATACGCCCGAAGTGCGCCTGCGCGACCTGCTGCGCGTGATCGAGAAGGCCGCCGCGGACGATCGCATCGAGCGCGTGCTGCTGCGCACCGACCGCATGGCGTTCTCCGGCTACGCATCGATGCGCGAGCTTGCCGACGCCATCGGCACGCTGCGCGAAGCCGGCAAGGAAGTGATCGCCTATGGCGACTACTTCGGCCAGGCCCAGTACCTGCTGGCCGCGCAGGCCGACGAGGTCTACATGGACCCCTACGGCGGCCTGGTGCTTGAAGGCCTCGGCCGCTACCGCCAGTACTATCGCGAGGGCCTGCAGGACAAGCTTGGCGTCGACATCCACCTGTTCAAGGTCGGCGAGTTCAAGTCCGCGGCCGAGCCCTACGTGCTCGACCACGCGTCGCCCGAGGCCAAGGAAGCCGACCTGTACTGGATGAACGACATCTGGCAGCGCTTCCTGGGCGACATCGCCACGGCGCGCGGGCTGGATGTCGCCGTGCTGGCGGCGAACGTGGAGACGCTCCCCGAGGGCGTCGATGCCGCCGGCGGCGATCTCGCGAAGCTTGCCGTGGACCAGAAGCTGGTCGACGGCCTGAAGACGCTCGAGGAAGTGCAGCAGCTGCTGGCCGAGCGCGGCGAAGCCGACGAGGACAGCGACAGCGGCGTGCGCGACATCGCGTACGACGCCTACCTCAAGCACGTCACCGGCCCGCTGGCCGCCGCCGATGCGCGGCCGCAGGTGGCGGTGGTGGTCGCCGAAGGCGCGATCATGGGTGGCAAGCAGAATCCCGGCAACGTCGGCGGCGAGTCGACCTCGGCCCTGCTGCGCGCCGCGCGCGACGACGAAGCGGTCAAGGCCGTGGTGCTGCGCGTGGACTCCCCCGGCGGCGAAGTCTTCGCTTCCGAGCAGATCCGCCGCGAGGTGGTGGCGCTCAAGGCCGCCGGAAAGCCCGTGGTGGTGTCGATGGGCGACCTGGCCGCGTCCGGCGGCTACTGGATCAGCATGGACGCCGACGCGATCTATGCCGATCCGTCGACGATCACCGGTTCGATCGGCATCTTCGGCATGTTCCCGACCATCCCGCGCACGCTGGAGAAGATCGGCGTGCGCACCGACGGCGTCGGCACCACGCGCTTCGCTGGTGCCTTCGATCCGACCCGCCCGCTGCAGCCCGAGGTCGGCGCGGTGATCCAGAGCGTGATCGACAAGGGCTACCGCGACTTTGTCGGCAAGGTGGCCGGCGCCCGCGAGCGCAGCGTCGAGCAGATCGACCTCGTGGCCCGTGGCCGCGTGTGGAGCGGTGCCCAGGCGAAGGAACGCGGCCTGGTCGACGAATTCGGCGGCCTGCGCGACGCGCTGGCCAACGCCGCCTCGCGCGCCGAGCTCGGCGAGGACGACAGCTGGGGCGTGAAGTACATCGAAAAGCAGCTCACTCCGTTCGAGAACTTCGTGGCCGGCATGGCCGAGAGCCGCATCGGCGCGGGGATGCTGGCGCGCAGCGGGTTTGCGCAAAGCCTGCTGCTCAACGCCATGCCCGGCGTCGCCGGCGACCTGCGCTTCATCGAGCAGGCCATGGCCCGCGGCGGACACCCGGTGAAGGCCGTCGCCCACTGCTTCTGCATGCCGTGAGCACCATGGACCGGTCGCGCTGGCGCCTGGACGGACAGTTGGCCCTGGTCACCGGCGGCAGCGCCGGCATCGGCCGCGCCATCGCCGCCGAACTGCTGGGCTTCGGCGCGCGCGTGCTGATTGCCGCGCGCGACGGCGACGCGCTCGAAGCCACGCGCGAGGAGTTGCTCGAGGAGCATCCCGAAGGCGACGTGCGCGCGCTGATCGCCGACGTCGCCGACGACGAGCAGCGCCGCGAGCTGCTGGACTGGGTCGAGGACCAGGGCGAAGGCCTCAACATCCTGGTCAACAACGCCGGCGGCAACCTGGCCAAATCCTCGATCGACTACACCGAGGACGAGTGGCGCGAGATCTTCGAGGTCAACCTGTTCAGCGCCTTCGAACTCAGCCGCTACGCCTATCCGCTGCTGACCCAGCACGCGGCCAGCGCCATCGTGAACGTGGGCAGCGTGTCCGGCGCCGTCCACGTGCGTACCGGCGCGCCCTACGGCATGAGCAAGGCCGCACTCCAGCAGATGACCCGCAACCTCGCCTGCGAATGGGCCGAGGACGGCGTGCGCGTGAACAGCGTGGCGCCCTGGTACATCCGCACCCGCCGCACCTCGCCGGCGCTGGCCGATCCGGACTACCTCGACGACGTGCTGCTGCGCACTCCGATGGGGCGTATCGGTGAACCGGAGGAGGTGGCCGCCGCGGTTGCATTCCTGTGCCTGCCTGCGGCGGGCTATGTCACCGGCGAATGCATTGCCGTGGATGGCGGGTTCCTGCGCTACGGGTTCTGATTCCTCCGCAGGGCGGCGATGGGGGGCCAGGATCCCCGTGGCAGCCTCCCGCGGATATAGTGTTCCACCCTGCCCAAGACGCTTCCATGATTGCCGCGCTCCCCTTTGCCATCATCCTGCTGATGGTGGTGGCCAACGCGCTCTACGTCGCCGCCGAGTTCGCCACCGTCGGATCGCGGCGCTCGCGGGTTCAGGAGGCCGCCGAGTCGGGCGACCGCACCGCGGCCACGCTGCTGGTCATCCTCCGCGACCCGGTGAAGCTCGACCACTACGTGGCCGGTTGCCAGATCGGCATCACCCTCAGCAGCCTCGTCGCTGGCGCCTTCGGCCAGGCACAACTGACGCCCCTGCTCGCGCCGCACCTTGGGGCGGTGGGCGGCGTCACCGCGGCCATCGTCATCGTGCTGCTCGGCGTCACGGCACTGCAGGTGGTGTTGGGCGAGCTGCTGCCCAAGACCGTGGCCTTGCGCTATCCGGAGCGGTTGGCGATGGCCTGCATGCTGCCCATGCGCATCAGCCTGTTCGTATTCAGGCCGCTGATTGCGCTGTTCAACGGCACGGCGTTCTCGCTGATGGGCGTGGCCGGGCTGCGCGTGGACCACAGCCACGCGCACGTGCATTCGCCGGAAGAGCTCGAAGGCCTGTACCGCGAGAGCGCGGCCGGGGGCCTGATCGACGCCGCGGAGCGCGACATGCTCGCCGGCGCACTCAATCTCGACGAGCGCCTGGTGCGCTCGATCATGACGCCGCGTACGCGCATGCTCACCGTGCGCGGCAGCGACCCCGTGGGCGAGGCGTTGCTGCGGCTGGTCGAGACCGCCCACTCGCGGTTCCCGGTGGTGGGCAGCGGAGCCGACGACGTCACCGGCATCGTGCACCTGCGCGAACTGTTCGCCGCCAGCGAACGCGATCCGGCCGCGACCGTGGCCTCGGTCCAGCGCGAGCCGCTGGTGGTGGCCGACGTGATGCCGGTGCCGGCGCTGTGGAAGGCACTGCGTTCCGCCGGGCGGCATACCGCCATTGTGGTCAACGAGTACGGCACGGTGGCCGGCATGGTCACCCTGGAGGACGCGTTGGAAGAGGTGTTCGGCGAAATGCAGGACGAGTTCGATCGCGAGGAGGAGCTGATCATCGAGTCGGGCGCGGACCTCGACGTGCGCGGTGACGTCGGGATCACCTCGCTCAACGAGCGTTACGCGCTGGGCCTGCCCGAGGAGCTGGTGGACACCATCGGCGGGCTGGCCTGGCATGAACTCGGCCGCCTGCCGGTGGTGGGCGACGAGACCGGCATCTCCGGCACGCCGCACCGACTGCGGGTGGTGGCGATGGATCGCCAGGCGGTGCAGCGCGTGCACCTGCTGCGCGACGCGGAGGACCGGGAATGAGCGAAGTCTGGCTGCCGATCCTGGTGATCCTGGTACTGATCGTGGTCAACGGCGTGTTCGTGGCCGCCGAGTTCGCCCTGGTCGGCGCCCGGCGCAGCCGCCTCGCGACGCTTGCGCAGGGAGGGAGCCGCCCCGCGGGCTGGCTGCTGGGGGTGTTCGACCGCCCGGCCGGCAAGGATGCGTACATCGCCATTGCCCAGTTGGGCATCACCCTGGCAAGCATCGGCCTGGGCATGTACGGCGAGCCCGCCGTCGCCAGCTGGCTGTACCCGGGCCTGCATGGCCTGGGCCTGTCGGATGCGCAGGTGCATCTGGTCGCGTTCGTGATTGCGCTGAGTGCCATCACCTATCTGCACGTGGTGCTCGGCGAGATGATCCCCAAGGCGCTGGCGCTGCAGGCGCCGGAGCAGGTCAGCATCGCCACCAGCCCGCTGATGCGCCTTTTCGGCATCGTGTTCAGGCCGATGGTGTTCGTGCTCAACCGCACGGCGTTCGCCCTGATGCGCATGCTGGGGATCCCCGAGCCGGGCAAGGGCGCCTCGCTGTACACCAGCAAGGAGCTGGAGATCGCTACCGGCGAACTCGCGCAGAGCGGGCAGCTCGACCTCGGCCAGCGCGCGCTGCTGGACAACATCTTCGAGATGGAAGACCGCATCGCCGAGGAGCTGATGACCTCGCGCGGGCGGATGCAGGCGATCGCGGCCGACGCCGACTTCGGCGCCGTAGCCCTGCTGGTGGGCAACGGGAACGCCAACCGCTATCCGGTGTTCGAGGAGTCGCTGGACAACGTGCTGGGCGTGCTTCACGTCAAGGATTTCATCCGTGCGCGGGCCCGCGGGGAGGACGCGAGCCTTCGCGGCCTCCTGCGCCCCCTGCCGAACGTGGCGGCGACGACCTCTGCGGAAGAGCTTCTCGCCCTGTTCAAGCGCCAGCGCGTGCATGCCGCCCTGGTGGTGGACGAGTTCGGCGGCACGCTCGGCTTCGTGACCATGGACGACCTGGTGGCGGACGTCATCGACGAGGAGGCCGCGACCCCGAGCGACTGGATCCGCCGCGACGAAGACGGCAGCCTGGCGCTTGACGGCGAGGTGACCCTGGCCGAATTGGGTGAGGACTACGGCATCGACCTCGAGCACCCCGAGGTGATGACGGTGGCGGGCCTGTTCCTGGCCGCGCGCGGCACCCTGCCCGGCGTGGGCGACGCCATCGAGTGCAAGGGCCGGCGGCTCGTGGTCGAGGAGCTGAAGGGCCTGAAGATCACCCGCGTGCGGCTGCTGCCGGTGGCGTGATCGCGCAAGGGCCGCGCTTTGCCAAGCCGGCGCGCTGATGCCGGGCCATGCCACGAAACCCACTACCATGCGCGCACCCCAGTTCCGGCCGATTCGCATGTCTACCCCGACCATTGCGCCCAACTACCTCGACGACGACCACATCCAGCGCCTTGCCGCGCTGCTGGAGCAGCGCGCCGTCCCGTTCAAGGGCTTGAACCTCGAGGCGCTGGACGGCTTCCTGTCGGCGCTGGTGGTGGCACCGTCGCTGGTGCTGCCCAGCGAATGGCAGCCGGTGGTCTGGGGCGGCAAGCCGCCGCGCTGGGACAGCATCGAAGAGGCGCAGGAAGTGCAGGGCCTGCTGATGGGCCACTGGAACATGTGCAGCGCGCGCGTGCGCCACGGCGACGACGACCTGCCCGACCACCTGGCCCCGCTGCTGTGGCTGCCGGAAGACCCGGAGCTGACCGGCGAGGAGGCCCTGCGCGAGGACGAGCTCGACGTTGGCCACGACTGGGCGCTGGGCTTCTTCGCCGCGGTCGGGCTGCGGGAGCAGGAGTGGGACCGGTGGCTGGACGACAACGACTGGATGGAGGACATCTTCGACCTGCTCGACCGGCTGGTCAGCGGTGAAGTCATGGATTTCGAGGATCCGACTGCGGCTGCGACACCAATCAGCTACCGCGAGCGCCTGGAGATCATCGTCGGGCTGCCGGGGATGCTGGCCGACCTCAACCACCACCGCGTTGAAGCGCTGACCCCACGCGAACCGATCCGCCGCGAGGCCACGCCCGAGCGCAACGCACCGTGCCCCTGCGGCAGCGGAAGGAAATACAAGAAATGCTGCGGCAGTGCCACCACCGGTTAGCGGACGCCACGGCCTGCTGCACGTAGCGCAGGCTGTCGTCGTCGCGCACGGTGGCCTGGAAGTTGGTGTATTCGCAGTGGTAGGCGGCGACGTCGTACAGGAAGCGGCCGTCCAGCGCCGTGCCCTTGAGGCCGAGCTCGGCGCTGGTCACGGTCTCGTCGTCGATGATTTCGCTCGATAGCACGTGGAGGTTGACCACGTTCGGGCGCCGGCCGCGCGACAGCGAGGCGTAGCCGCGCAGGTCGTCGCTGAAGGCGTAGTCGCCGACCACGCGGCCGACCAGGGACTTGAAGCTTTCGCTGCGCTCGACCAGCTGGGCTCATGCAGCCTTGAACCGGGCAGCGTGGCGTGTATGTTGGAACGGCCGCGGCGGATCGCGGATCGATCGGACAAAGGAGTCGACATGGCAGCTTGGTACCAGATTTCGAAGACCTCGGACGGGCAGTTCCAGTTCGTGCTCAAGGCCGGCAACGGCGAAACCATCCTCACCAGCGAGCGCTACAAGGCGATGGATTCGGTGCACACCGGCATCGCTTCGGTGCAGAAGAACTCGCCCGATGCGGCGCGCTACGAGAAGAAGGAGGCCAGCAACGGCAAGCCCTACTTCCTGCTCAAGGCCGCCAACCACCAGGTGATCGGCAACAGCCAGATGTACAGCTCCGAGGATGCGCGCGACAAGGGCATCGCCTCGGTGCAGTCCAACGGCCCGGCCACGACCATCAAGGACACGACCGCGGCCTGAGCTATCCCGGCCCGTCCCGCGCTGTCAGCGGGCACGGGCCCGGGGCGGGCTACCAGTCCGTCGGCCGATAGTCCTTCAGGAACTGCCCCCAGACGTGCTCGCCGGTGTTCAAGCCGGCGATGATCGGATCGACGATCCGCGCCGCGCCATCGACGATGTCCAGCGGCGGGTGGAAGCGTTCCTCGATGGTCTTGCGCGCGGCGATCTCCACCGGATCCTCATCGGTCACCCAGCCGGTGTCGACGCTGTTCATGTGGATGCCGTCGCCCTGGTAATCGGCGGCCGAAGTGCGCGTCATCATGTTCAGCGCGGCCTTGGCCATGTTGGTGTGCGGGTGCCGGGTGGTCTTGAAGTTGCGGTAGAACTGGCCCTCCACCGCCGACACGTTGACGATGTGGCGGTCGCGCGTGGGCGGGCTGCCGTCGCGCGTGCGCAGCATCAGGGGCTTGAGCCGTGCGTTGATCAGGAACGGCGCGATGGCGTTTACCAGCTGCACTTCCAGCAGTTCCACCGACGGCACCTCGTCCATCAGCAGCCGCCATGAATTGCGGCCGCGCAGGTCGACCTGCTGCAGGTCCTGGTCCAGGCGCCCCTCCGGGAACAGGTGCGACTGGCCGAGCAGCTCCTCGGCCAGCAGCGGCACCTGCGACAGCTCGGCGGCGCGGGTCAGGCCCGCGGCGGCTTCGTGGCGGAGGTCGCGGCCGGCCAGCGCCGTGCGCTCGCCTTCCGGCAGCAGCGCGTCCGCGCGCAGGCCTTCGTAGCGGCCGAGCAGGCGCCGCTGGTGTTCCGGCGCGTCGTGCAGCGCCGCGCTTTCCGCCGCCATCATGTGGGTGTAGAACCCCGGCGGGCGGCGCACGGTCTGGCAGGCGTTGTTGATGATGAAGTCCAGGCGGTCGTGGGTGGCCAGCAGCTCGCTGCAGAACGCTTCCACGCTGGGCGTGTGGCGCAGGTCGAGGCCGAAGATCTCCAGCCGGTCCTGCCACTCCGCGAAGTCCGGCTCGTCGGCGTAGCGCGCCGCCGAGTCTCGCGGGAAGCGCGTGGTCACGATCAGCCGCGCGCCGCAGCGCAGCAGCTTCAGCCCGGCCTGGTAGCCGATCTTGACCCGGCCGCCGGTGAGCAGCGCCACGCGCCCGCGCAGGTCGGTGAGCTCGGTGCGCTTGGCGAAGTTGAACTCCGCGCACTCCGGGCACAACTGGTCGTAGAAATGGTGGATCAGCGTGTACTTGCGCTTGCACACATAGCAGTGCTGCGGCTCCAGGGCCTCGTGGTGAGGCGGCACGTCGGCGTCGAGATCGTTGGCCTCGAAGCCCGTCGGCGGGAAGTAGTTCGGCGTGGTGAACACCGGCTGCCGGCGCAGCGTGCGGATGCCGGTGGCGTCGAGGATCGCATCGTCGCGCTCGTTCTTCGCCTGCACGCGGCTGCGCTTCTGCTGCTTGCGGCGCTGGCGGCGCGCGACCGGGTCGACGGGCGCGTGCAGCGCGGCGAGCGCGCGGTGCAGCCGCTCGCGGGTGGCATCGTCCAGCACGTCGAGCAGCGCGTGCTCGGCCGCGACGGTTTCAAGGAGGTCGGTCGCGTCCCGCAGGCGGGCTTCGAGCGTAGCGTCGGGCAGGTCGGCGCGGGCGTCGGATGCGCCCGGAGAGGTCGTGGTCATGCACTTAGTTTGCGGGCTCGGGGGCGCAAACGACAGCGGCAGGCGGTCGCGTGCCGCCCAGGCGCCTCCTCGGGGGTGTCGCGGCTGTCGGCCCAGGCGCGAACGCCTCCGCCCACGCCCCCTGCGCTTATCCTGTGCGCCCGGCCACCCGACGACCCCCGCCATGCACCTGCCCGACACCGAATTCGACCCGGACGACAACTTCGCCCACGGCACCGACCCCGACCTGGAGATCGACGAGGACGCCGGCACCGAAACGCTGGTCTGGCAGCTGCTGCTGCTGGTCAATCCCGGCGACGAGGAGACCGCGCTGCAGCAGTTCGCCGCTTACCAGGACGCGACCGCCGACGCCGGCGAAGACGAGTTCGAGCCGGCCTGGGTGCTGAAGGACATCATCGACTGGAAATCCGGCTTCCAGGTCCACGACGACGATGCCGCCGCGCTGGTGGAAAGCATCACCGAACTCGTCGCGCGCTGGAACCTTGATCTCGACTGGGGCGTCGAGGATCCGACCGACGACGAATTCCTGGCCGATGCCAGCATCCCCGCCCTGCTGCAGGTGGCCTACGACGCCCTGCGTGCCTACGGTTACACCCTGTGGATATGGGACACCGGCACCGCGACCACGGCGGGCTGGATCACCCTGAGCCGCGACAACGAGGCGATGGGCGCGATCGCGCCGGCGCTGGGCATCAAGCTGCGCCCCGGCGGCTGAGCGTCGTCGGGGAGCGCCGATCGCGAGGCAACCGGCTTCCTCGAAGCTGTCGAGGCCTTGCCACTTTGTTTACGCCGCAAGGCGTGTACTGCCAGCTTGGGCGTGTCGCGTCGCTGTCTGGTACGTGCCATGAAGCTGGGCCGATGGATGTTCCTTCCGGCGTGGGGGCTGATGGCGCTCGCGTTGTTGCTGGTGCCGCCGGCGCACACGGCCGCGCCCGCCACGGACGCCGCGGCGGACGTGGTGCTGCTGGACATCCAGGGCGGTATCGGCCCGGCCAGCCACGACTACGTGCGCCGCGGCCTGGCGCGCGCCGCCGCCGACGGGGCACCTGCGGTAATCCTGCGGATCGATACGCCCGGTGGCCTGGATGCGGCGACCCGCGACATCAATCGCGCCATCCTGGCCTCGGACGTGCCGGTGATCGCATGGGTCGGCCCGGCGGGCGCGCGCGCGGCCAGCGCCGGGACGTACATCGTCTACGCGAGCCACCTGGCGGCGATGGCGCCGGCGACGTCGCTGGGCGCGGCGACGCCGATCGCGCTGGGCGGCGCGTCGGGCCGGGATCCGGAGCCCGATGCAGGTGACGAACGCGGCCGCGACGACGGCGCGATGTCGCGCAAGGCGGTCAACGATGCCGTCGCCTACCTCCGCAGCCTGGCCGAGCTGCGCGGCCGCAACGTCGATTTCGCCGAGGCGGCCGTGCGCGATGCCGCGACCCTGACCGCGACCCGCGCCCTCGAACAGGGCGTCGTGGACATCCTCGCCACCGACATCGACGACCTGCTGCGCCAGGCCGACGGCCGCGAAGTACAGCTGGGCGATCGCCGCCAGGCCCTGTCCACCGCCTCGCGAACGGTGGTGCCGCTGGCGCCCGACTGGCGCAACCGCGTGCTGTCGGTGATCACCGAACCCACGATCGCCTACCTGTTGCTGCTGGTCGGGTTGTACGGGCTGCTGTTCGAGGGCTACAGCCCGGGGGCGATCGTGCCGGGCGTGGTCGGCGGCATCTGCCTGCTGCTGGCGCTGTACGCGCTGCAGGTGCTGCCGGTGAACTACGCCGGCGTGGCGCTGATCGTGCTGGGCGTGGCGCTGATGGTGGGCGAGATCGCCTCGCCGAGCTTCGGGGTGCTCGGCATCGGAGGCCTGGTGGCGCTGGTCGCCGGGTCGGTGGTGCTGTTCGATACCGAGGATCCGGGTTTCGGCGTTCCCGGCCGGCTGATCGCCGGCATCGCGGTCGCCAGCGGCCTGGTGTTCATGGTGGCGCTGTGGCTGGCCGCGCGGTCGCGGACACGGCCGGTGGTCACCGGGGTCGATGAACTGCTCGGCGAGCGCGCGATCGCGCTCGACGACTTCCATGGCCGCGGGCACGTGGCGATCCGCGGCGAGACCTGGCAGGCCGACAGCGCCACGCCGGTGCGGCGCGGCCAGCGACTGCGCGTGCTGGTGGTCGATGGTCTGGTGCTGCGCGTCGCGCCCGATGCCGTGGCGGCCGAAGAATCCACCCTGCCCGAAGGAGACAAGCCATGAGTACCATCGCGTTTTTCCCGGTGCTGCTGGTCCTGATCGTGCTGCTGGCAAGCGCGATCAAGGTGTTGCGCGAATACGAGCGCGGCGTGGTGTTCCAGCTTGGCCGCTTCTGGAAGGTGAAGGGACCCGGGCTGATCCTGCTGGTGCCGGTGGTGCAGCAGATGGTGCGCGTGGACCTGCGCACCATCGTCATGGACGTACCGGCGCAGGACGTGATCTCGCGCGACAACGTCTCGGTCAAGGTCAACGCGGTGGTCTACTTCCGCGTGGTCGACCCGCAGAAGGCGATCATCAACGTCGAACACTTCTACGAGGCCACCAGCCAGCTGGCGCAGACCACGCTGCGCTCGGTGCTGGGCAAGCACGAACTCGACGAGATGCTGGTCGAACGCGACAAGCTCAACGACGACATCCGCGGCATCCTCGACGCGCAGACCGACGCCTGGGGGATCAAGGTCGCCAACGTCGAGATCAAGCATATCGACCTCAACGAGACCATGGTGCGCGCGATCGCCAGGCAGGCCGAGGCCGAGCGCGTGCGTCGCGCGAAGGTGATCCACGCCGAGGGCGAGCAGCAGGCGGCTGCGAAGCTGGTCGAAGCGGCGAAGCTGCTGGCCGGCGATCCGCGCGCGATCCAGCTGCGCTACCTGCAGACGCTCACCGAGATCGCGGGCGAGAAGAGTTCGACGATCGTGTTCCCGCTGCCGATGGACCTGATCGAGCCGATGCTGGAGCGGCTGCGCGGCGGGCGCGGCTGAGGGCGACCGGGACGTGACCGCGGGCGTATCGTCTGGAGTCGAATTCGGATCAGGCCCGCTCACGTGGAGGATGCCATGAGGATCACCATCGAAACCCTGGTCGACGCGTCCGTCGACCTTGTCTGGGACGCGTGGAACACTCCCGCCGATATCGAACGATGGAACGCGGCCAGCGAGGACTGGCACACCACTCGGAGCAACGTGGATCTGCGGGATGGCGGTCGCTTCTCTTCGCGCATGGAGGCGAAGGACGGCAGCGCGGGCTTCGACTTCGAGGGCACGTACACCCGCGTGGCGCCGAAACAGGCCATCGAGTACAGGATGGACGATGGCCGCGAGGTGGCGACGACGTTCTCGGAAAGTCCCGGCGGCGTGCTGGTAAGCACCGCGTTCGACGCCGAATCGGAGAACCCGGTGGAGATGCAGCGCGATGGCTGGCAGGCGATCCTCGACAGCTTCAAGCGCTATGTCGAAGCCCGCGCTTAGGAAAAGCCCGACGCGCGTTTCGTGACCTGCAAGGCATGCGAAGGCTTGCATGCGGATGCGGCCCGTTGTAAACCGGTCCGACATCGTGCAGGGAAGCGCCATGAAACGACATCGCAAGTCCGCGCCAACGGCCGCCGCACTCGCCATCGCGCTCGCCGCGACTTTACTGCTGCAGGGATGCCAGACCGCCATGAGTATTGCCGACGCCAGCGGTGACGCCGGGTCACACGAGGCTGCGGGTTCGCCCGATGATCTTTTCTCGCCGTGGCCGCTGAAGTTCAAGAAGCACAACTTGGGCGTGCATTGCTTTGATACCTATGGCTGCAAGGTGATGTATGACGGCCGGGTGCAGGCGATGGACGATCCCGATGTGTTGCAGCGGTCGTCGGCCAGCATTGGTCCGGATTACCGCAAGAACTGGTTGGGAGGCCAGCTTGGCTTCCACAACTTCCCGCCGCCGGCGAAGCTGAGTTGGACGTCCAAGGACGGCGTCGCGCACGAGACGAAGATCGACTTCGGAAAAATTTTCAAGGATGAACTGGTGCGGCACAACGTGCCGCGCGAGGACATTCCGCTGTACGCGACATTCGGAAGTCCGGACATACACCTCGAGATCAATGACCGTACGGTCAATGTGTACATGCTGGCGATGATTCCGCTGCGTGAGCCGCTCATTCCCGGCAACCGCTACAGCGATATGCGAAACGACCTGATCCTGGCGCACACGGAGACGTTCTAGCTGATTGTAGAAAAAGGAGAAGCTTGCCATGGGAGGCGGGAAGGTTGGAGGCATTGGCACGCATGAAGCCAGTGCCGAGAAGCTAGCAACGTATGAGGCAGCACGACAAGATCTGGCAGGGATGCAAGTCCCCATCCTCTATCAGAGCGACAACCCGAACAGCTATTTGTACTTCGCAAGCTTCGACGGTAGCGGTCAAGACGTTGAACGGGAGAGCCAGATATCCACTAATGTCGGCGTGAATCACCGGGAGGTACAGGGCTTAAAGAAACTCGGGGAGGAGCGCATCGCTGGCGGCTATACCGCAGGGCCGGGCACCCAACGCAACCCCATCGTCCGTACCCTCGACAGCGTGGCGGCCTTCAGCTACGACGACCGCATCATTGATGCTTATCTGCAGTTTGCCCGTCAGGCAAGAATCTGGCTCCAGGAAAACCCCAACGCCGAAATCCACATCGCCTCCATCGGCTACAGCCGCGGCGCCACGCTGATCCCGGGCTTCGCGCGACTCGTGGAACGCCACGGCATCCTCGACCCCACCGGCCTGGGCTTCCACAAGGACGGGAACGGCGAGTTGATCGCATCCAGTCCGCGCCCACCGCTGGTACCGCCAGGCCAAACCGCGCATGCAGTCGCCCTGTTCGATCCTGTCTCGACCAGCCTGCCGAAGCACTACGACCTCCGCCTCCCGCCCTCCGTGATCTCCGGCTATTCGCTGCTGGCTGGTGACGAGCTGCGACGGCTGTTCCCGTACACCACGATGATCGGCGACGGCGTCACGGCGGACGGCCGCTTCGGCCGCAGCACCGTGGCGGGTGCGCACTCCGACGTGGGCGGCGGCAACCGCGCGAACGGGCTGGAGATCCGCTCCGGCAACGTGGTGGTCGGCTATCTCAATTCGCTGACGGATCGCCCGCTGCTGTCCATGCGGGAGGTTCCGGACGACCCGGCCATGAGCGTCATCCATCGGTCCGAGCAGGCGATGTTCGGCCTCTTCGCCATCGGGGCCTCGGCACCCGGCGAGCGCTACGTGCGCGAGCGGCTTTGCGTGGTGGTCGATCCCTGCACCGACGCGATGCCGCGTGACGAGGCGCTGGCAGCGCGCTTCGAATACCGGTTCCCGTCCCCGGCCTCGATGGCCATGCCGATGCCGGGCGTCGCGGCCTCGCCGCTTCATGAACCGGGCCATCCCGGCCATGCGCTGTTCCGGCAGGCGCTGGACGGGGTGCGTGCGCTCGATGCGCGCCTGGGACGCACGCCCGACGCCGGCAGCGAGCGCCTGGCCGCGGCGCTGGCGGCGACGGCCGGGCGCGAGGGGCTGCGGGACATCGACCACGTCGTCGCAGGAGACAGCGGCCGCCGGATGTTCGCAGTGGAGGGAGCGCTGCACGATCCGGCGCAGCGGCGGGCGTGGGTGGACACCGTGCCGGCGCTGGCGCAGCCGTTGGCCGAGAGTGCACGCCAGCTGGAAAGTCTCAGCCCCGGACTTTCGGTCGTCCCGCGCGTGCCGGAGCGCGGGCTGACGCAGCAGCCGGCGCCCGCGATCTTTTGACCTAGGGTGAGCCGGGCAGCCCGCAGGTGGTGTCGCCGAGGATCGTCGCCACGCGTGCGAACTCTTCCTGCAGCGGCGCCTTGGCGTCGCCGCGGGCGTAGCGCCAGCCCGATTCGATCTCGCGCCCGCGCTGGCGCCAGCCGTCGCAGGCCTCGCCGTCGGGGACGCGTTCGCAGCGGTCGTACTGCCATTCACAGGCGGCGCCCGCCGCGAGGCTGGGGTCGCCGTTGATGCCGACGGTCTGCAGCGCTACGCAGCGCGGCTGGGGCTCGGAGGACTCGCTGATGTAGCGGTCGTTGCCGGGGGTGTGGCAGCGGAAGATCGGCGGCGGGGGCAGGCGGTCGGCGTCGGCGATGCGCGCGGGTGGCGGTGCGTCCGGCCGGTCCGGCGCGGCTGGCGCGGCCGTCGTGGCGGGCTCCGCGGCCGGCGCCGGTGCGGGCGCTGCGGGTGGCGGTGTCTGCGGCACGTAGGCCGGCATCGGGGGTGGGGGATCCACCACCGTGCGTTGCTGTTGGCTGCCGGCCGGGCAGGGCTCGTCGTTCTGCACGGTGAGGGCGCCGCTGGCGTCGGTGCAGCGGTAGATCACGACCTGCGGCGCGGCGGACGCGGCGGGAATGGCGATCGCGGCGATGGCGAACAGTGCGGCCAGGCCCAGGCGGCCCAGGCAACGCGGGGTGGATCGAGGCATCAATACGTCCTGCAGTCGCGGTCGATGCGGGCGTTGAGGCCACGCTCCTCGACGCGCAGGGTATCGCGCTCGCGCTGCTGGGCGTTGAAGAAGCGGGTGCGGATGTCGTCGCGGCGGTCTTTCATGCGGGCGCAGGTCTCGGCCGCCGGCAGCACGTGGCATTGGTCGCGCTCCCAGGTGCCGGCGCCGCCCGGCCAGCCGTGGCCGCCATGCGGCGGACGCGGACGGTTGCCGACGCTGCCCGGGTCCGGCCGCGGCGGGTCGGACGGAATGCTGATGCGGCTGATCGGCGGCGCGCTCAGGCCGCTGCCGGCAGATTGGGTCTGGCCGCGGCTGCCAGTATCGCCACGGCCGCCATGGCCGGGCCGGCCGCGATGCCCGGCGCCGATACCCACGGGGTAGCCCATCGTCCATAGCGGCACCCAGCGCGGCTCGCCGTCACCGCTGTCGCTCTCGTACACGCTGCCGTCCGGACGCACGCACTCGTACAGCGGCTGCGGCGGCTGCGCGACCACGTAGTGCACGCTTGGTACCGGGGCCGGGTCCGGCGCCGGCGGGGCAGCCGGCACCGGCGCGGGTTCGCCGTCCACCGGCCGCATCATGCTGCGCACGTCCTGTCGCGCCCCGTCTGCGCAGGGCACGTTGCCGATGACCACCTGGCCGCCGGCGTCGGTGCAGCGATAGATGGTGACGTCGTCCTGCGCTGGGAGCGGCGCAGCAGCCAGGATGACCGCGAGGCCAAGCAGGGCAGCGGCGATGTGGGCGGCGCGGTCCATGGGCGCATCTTGCGCGTCCGGCCCCCGGGTTGGAAGGGCGGTGCCGCGGGCACGCATCGCAGGCAGCCCGGGGCGGCGCGACGTGCTCAAGCGCGCAAGCCGGCACCGCTGCGGGCATCGCGGATCGGGGTCGGACGCTCAAGGCCGCCGGTGTCGCCTTCCAGCACGACATCGAGCGCTGCCAACAGCGCGGCGTCGGCCTCGGCCAGCGTGCGCGGCGGGGACGCACCTGCGGGATTGGCGCTGGTCGACACCAGCGCGCCGCCAAAAGCTTGGCAGAGGCGGACCACCAGCGGGTGCGCGGTGATGCGCACCGCAACGCCGTCGTGGTCGCCGGTGATCCAGCGCGGCACGCTCGCGGTGGCGGGCATGACCCAGGTGTGCGGACCAGGCCATGACGCCATGACCTCATCGCGGCGTGCGTCGGGCAGCGCGCCCCAGTCAACCAGGCCATCGAGCTGCCCGGCGTCGGCGGCGACCAGAATCAGCCCTTTGTCCACCTCGCGCTGCTTCAGCGCCAGCAGGCGCATGACCGCGACCTCATCGAACGGATCGCAGCCGAGGCCCCAGACCGCTTCGGTCGGATACGTGATGACGCCGCCGCGGCGGAGCGCGGACACGGCAACGTCGACGTGGGGTGACCGGTTCATCGGGCAAAAGGCCGTGGAAATGACGTGGCGCGGACCGGCTGCGGTCCGCCCCGACAGCTTACCCCGCCATGCAGGGCGTACCCGCGGAAGGTTGGCCCGGACGTGGCGCGAGCGCATGGTGCCTGCCGACATCCTGCTCCCGCTCGCCAAGCGTGTTCACCGCCGCCAGCCGGCGGTCGGACTCCTCGACGGTGACGAGCGCGGCGTCGGCCGCGGACACGGACGCCCGCTTGTGTGCCGGGTCGTCCAGCCGCCCTTCGATGGCGAACACGTTGCCAGTAGTGCCCATCAGCACATGGTCGACGCGCCGCAGCACCATGCCGGGCGCGACGGGCGCGACGGACGCGTCCGCCGCATGCGGACATGCGCCGGCACCCTTGCAACGGGCCAGCAGGCTCCGGCTGATGCGCTCGCTTGCCTCGTCATAGGGCTTGCCGTTGGCCTCTTCGATCGCCCGGACGCCGGCGCGGATGCGCTCGTACATCGCGTGGTCGGGGTGCGAGGGGTTGGTGGGGTCGGGTAGTGTGCGTGCCGGAGCCGCCGCTGTGTCATGAGCATCGCCGGGGTGCATGACTGCCGTCCTGGTCCGGGAATCGCGCAGCAGTTCGCGCGTACGCCGGTCGACTACGCCGCTGGTGTCGAGCCCATTCCAGAGCTGGAAGTTTTCGACCGCCTGGCGCGTGCTGGAGCCGAAGATTCCGTCAACGGTGAGCGCGCGTCCATGCCCGTCACGGATGCCAAGCCCGCCCAGCGCCGACTGCAGTGCGCGGACCCGCTCGCCGCGAGCGCCTTGTTGCAGATCGCCGGCGGCGGAAGGCCTTTCAGGTACGGGATTCACGCGTAAATAGTCGGGGAGACCGTCTTTTACCTCGGAAGAGACGGCGGCTGCGCGCGGCACGATGCCGTCAAGGGTCTGTTGCAGCTTTTGATTCCAGTCAAGGGCTGCGACCGGATCCTGTTCCCTGGCCTTCTCGATGAGCATCGGAACGGACTGCTCCCAGGCTGTGGCGTATTGGTCGCAATCCTCTGCAGCCTTGATCGTCCAAGCCTGGCTTGTGATTCCGTTGACCACGCGCCTCGCGTTGTATGTGTCCTGCGAGTCGTCGTTGATATATCTGTCCAGTCGCCTGCCGGTGAACAAGCCATCGCGCATGCCGATGACGAGGATCTGTGCAGCGAGCTCAGGCTCCTTGGCCCGGTCCGGGTTCTTTACAAGCTCTCCATCCAGGCTGAGCAGTTCGTCAAATTTCCGGTAGTTGTAGTCGTGGGTAAGGTGCACGTACCCGCGTCCGTAAAAGTCTTCGCCTCCGCTGTATCCGAGCTTCCGGGCCTGGCTCCTGCCGTAGTCCTCTTCAGGCGCGGCAAAATCGCGGGTTTCGTGTTGCGCGGTCGCCAGCATGTACGCGATCTGCTTCGGATCGCTCACGCCATGGTTCAGTGCGGTACGCACGATCAAGTTGACGGACGATTCGCGATCGATCCCGAATCCCCCGGTGCTACGGCCCTCTCCATTGCTCATTGCTGCATCTCCATATGCAGGACCGCATTGTCATTCGTCGTCGACGATCTGCAGCTTTCCGTCGAGCAGCCGCTCGGTGGTCACCTTGGCGGTGCCATCGGCTTCTTCTTCGGTCGTGACCCGTTCCACAAGCTCCGGGACGCTTGCCTCGACGACGTAGGTCTCTTGAACGTGGAGGCAGCACCCGCTCTTTGCATCGGTCGTGATGGCTCGACCGTCCACGCCGAAGATACCGACATAGCCGACCGTCAGCTCGGAGAAGGCCTCGCTCAAATGCAGCTGCCCATCGCCTTCGTCGAACAGGTAGACCTGGAAAGAAGGGCCGCCGTAGGCGCCATCCCGCCCCGACCAGAGGATCAGGTCTTCGCGACCGTCGGCGTTGACGTCGCTGATGATGAAAGAATGGGCATCCGGCCTGTCGTCCGCATGCAGGGGGCCGCGGTATACCAGGGATCCGGCCTTCAGCATGACTGCGGCCGGATGCAGCGTCTGCTGAAGCTGCGCCCGCGGCATTGCAACGTCCAGTCGAACGTCGTCCTCGCAGGCCAGAAGCCCCTCGACGAAGGGCTCACACCCGGCTGAACGCAGTCGCAGATGGATATCGCCCGAAACAATGGCCAAGCCGTCGGCGCTGGCCAGTGCTTCATTGATTTTGGCGGCGTTCCCGTCACCGGATACCGCGCCAGGTGCGGTATCCGTCGTGTCGACGAACGAGGCCGCGTGCGTTTCGGTTGCACCGGTCCCACAGGCAGCCAGCGTTGCTACGCCAGCAAAAGCTATCGCACGGAATACCGTTTCCATATCACGTCCTTGTCGACCCAGTCGCGGTTATATACCACGGCTGGAAGGCCAAGGCGTGCGTGATCAGAACGGCGCGCTGTCGGGCAGATCCGCTTTGTTGGCGGCAGCCTTCTTGGCCGGGGCTTTCTTCGCTGCCGCCTTCTTCGTCACCTTCTTGACCGCAGTTTTCTTGGTCGCGGCCTTCTTTGCAGCTGCCTTCTTCGCCACCTTTTTCGCGGGTGCCTTCTTCACCGCGGCCTTCTTTGCCGGCACCTTCTTCGCCGCCGTCTTCTTGCCGAAGCGCCCACGCGCGGGCTTGCCGGTTTCCTCCAGCAGCTTCACCACTTCTTCGAAGGTCAGAGAAGCGGGCTCGCGGTCCTTCGGGATCTTGCCGTTGAGCTTGCCGTCGCTGATGTAGGGGCCGAAGCGGCCGTTGAGCACCTGGATGTCGCTGCCTTCGAACGCCTTGATGATCCGGTTGCGCGCGATTTCTTCCTTCTCTTCGATCAGGAACACCGCGTGCGCAAGGTCGATCGTGTACGGGTCATCCTCCTTCTTCAGCGACGCATACACGCTGCCGCGCTTGGCGAAGGGCCCGAAGCGGCCGATGCCCACGCTGACCTCCTCGCCCTTGTCCTCGCCCAGCTTGCGCGGCAGGCGGAACAGGTCGATGGCCTGCTCGAGCGTGATGGTGTGCATGCTCTGGCCGGGACGCAGCGACGCGAAGCGCGGCTTCTCTTCCTCGTCTTCGGCGGTGCTGCCGATCGCAGCGTATGGCCCGTAGCGGCCCAGGCGCACGCTGACCGGCTTGCCGGACTTGGGGTCGGTGCCGAGTTCGCGCGCGCCGGTGGCCTGGTTGCGGTCGACGCTCTCGGTCTTCTCGTCCACCAGCTCCTTGAACGGGCCCCAGAACTTCTCCATCAGGGGCACCCATTCCTCCTCGCCGCGCGACACCGCGTCGAGCTCGTCCTCGAGCTTGGCGGTGAAGTCGTAGTCGACGTAGCGGGTGAAGTGCCCGCTGAGGAAGTTCGACACCGCACGCCCGACGTCGCTGGGGCGGAAGGCGCGGCCGTCCATCTCCACGTACTTGCGGAACTGCAGCGTCTGGATGATCGAGGCGTAGGTCGACGGGCGGCCGATGCCGTACTCCTCCAGCGTCTTCACCAGTGAGGCTTCGGTGAAGCGCGGCGGCGGCTGGGTGAAGTGCTGGTCGGCGTGGATGCGGTCGAGCGGCACGCGGTCGCCGGGCTTCATCGCCGGCAGCTTGCGGCCTTCGTCCTCGTCGTCCTTGCCCTTGTTGTCCTTGCCTTCCTCGTAGACGGCCAGGAAGCCGGGGTCGACCACGGTGGTGCCGCTGGCGCGGAAGGTGTGCTCGCTGCCGGCAGCCAGGTCGACCGACACGGTGTTGAGGATGGCAGGCACCATCTGCGAGGCCACCGCGCGCTTCCACACCAGTTCGTACAGGCGGCGTTCGTCGTCGGACAGGAAGCGCGCGACCTGCGCCGGGGTGCGCAGTGCCGAGGTCGGGCGCACGGCTTCATGGGCCTCCTGCGCGTTCTTCGACTTGGTCTGGTAAAAATTCGGCTTGTCGGGCAGCGCCTTGGTGCCGAAGTCGCGCGCGATCACGTCGCGGATCTCGCCCAGCGCCTCGGCAGACAGGCTGACCGAGTCGGTACGCATGTAGCTGATCAGGCCGACCGCGCCTTCCTCGCCGATCGCGACGCCCTCGTACAGTTTCTGCGCCACCTGCATGGTGCGGCGGGTGGTGAAGCCGAGCTTGCGCGAGGCTTCCTGCTGCAGGGTGGAGGTGGTGAACGGCGGCGCCGGGCGGCGCTTGCGCTCCTTGCTGGCGACGTCGGTGACGTGCAGCGCGCCCTGCGCGGCGGCGACGATGCGGCTGCGCGCGTCCTCGGCGGTGTCGCCGTCGGTGACGGTGAACTGTTCGAACTTCTTGCCGTCGAGCCTGGTCAGCTTGGCGCTGAATGCCTGTGTCGGGTGCGCGCACTCGGCCTCGATGGTCCAGTACTCGCGGGCGATGAAGGCTTCGATCTCCTCCTCGCGCTCGACGATCATGCGCAGCGCCGGCGATTGCACGCGGCCTGCGGACAGCCCGCGCTGCACCTTGCGCCACAGCACCGGCGACAGGTTGAAGCCGACCAGGTAGTCCAGCGCGCGCCGCGCCTGCTGGGCGTCGACCAGGTCGCTGGCGATCGCGCGGGGCTTGAGCATCGCTTCCTTGATGGCGCGCGGGGTGATCTCGGTGAACACGACCCGGTGCAGCTCCTTGCCTTCGAGCAGGCCGCGCTCGCGCAGGATCTCGGCGATGTGCCAGCTGATGGCCTCGCCCTCGCGGTCCGGGTCGGTGGCGAGGTAGATGCCTTCGGCGGACTTCGCGGCCTTGGCGATCGCCTCGACGTGCTTCTCGTTCTTCTCGATCAGGTCGTAGCGCATCCGGAAGCCGTGCTCCGGGTCGACCGCGCCCTCCTTGGGCACCAGGTCGCGGACGTGGCCGTACGAGGCCAGGACCTGGAAGTCCTTGCCGAGGTACTTGTTGATCGTCTTGGCCTTGGCGGGCGACTCGACGATGAGGAGATGCTTGGCCATTGCGGCTGGGGCTCCGGGGACGGCGGGGGCCGCCCCTTGGGGGGGCGATGATGCCGCTTGTGGACGGCGGCGTGTAGACGGCGACGCCCGGGACGGCTGCCCCGGGCGTTCGCGGATGCTATTTATAGTGGAATCACGGCCGCAATGGGACTGTCAAGCGGCTTTGCGTGAAAATCCTTCAGCCGCGGCACTCCTGCGGCAGCCAGGCATCCCTGATGTCGGAGGAGCAATGCCACCGGGCATCGTCCAGGTCCAGCTGCCACCAGATCGTGCCGCCATCCAGGTCCGGGTGGCCGGTATTGCCGAGTTCCTGCTCGATGCCGCAGCTGCCGTCGTCGAAACTGCCGACCACCACGCGGCTGGCGAGGGTGCCGCCGATGCTTTCCTCCGGGCCGATCCCGCCTTCACCGTTGAACGGACAGCGGCCCTCAGCGGTCCGGAAGTCGGCGACCATCGTCTTCAGGGGGGCGGTGTCGGTCATCGCCTGCATCACCCGTGAGCGCTGGAGGTAGTCCTGGTAGGCCGGGAGCGCGATGGCGGCCAGGATGCCGAGGATGGCGATCCCGAACATCAGCACCACCACCAGGATGGCCGCGATCAGGCAGCCGCCGAGGTCCCTGCGCTGCCGTTCGGGGTGCTCGCTGAAGGCCCAGCGATCCACGACCAGGGTGCCGGCGACCATGTCGTGCAGGGCGCGCTTGCGCTCGGTGAACGCGGCCATCAGGAAGCCGATGTACAGCGTGAGGTAGGACAGTGTCGCGGCCACCCAGCGCCCGAGCGCATGGCCGAACGACAGCCGCTGCCCGTGCTGGTCCACCACTTTGATGCCCAGCGCCATCTTGCCGGGCGTGGCCTGGTGGCGCGAGCTCTCGAACAGCGAGAAATACAGGGCGGCGGCGACGTAGTAGAGCAGCACGAAGCCGATGTAGGCGACCATCACGGCCGGATTCGCATCGCCCGAATCAAGGGTTTCGATCCATTCCATGCCGCCGGCGATGCCGACCAGGATGGCGACTGCGAACAAGGTGCCATAGAAGCCCACGCCCAGGATCAGCTGGTCGATGAACAGGGCGGCCCACCGCCGCCAGAATCCCGCGTAGACGACGTCTTCGGTGTGCTGCGTGCTTTGCATCTGCCCTCCCCGGCAAGATGACCGCCGCGAAGCGCGGCGGTGGTCTGAAGTGTGTGGTGTGGCGGCTGATGAAACCGCCCATTGTGGCCGTTTCCGCCGCGGAACTGGCCGGTCAGCGACCGGAGACGTGGATCAGTGCACCGTTTCCGGCTCGTCCACGAACATCTGGGTCTCCATCCAGGCGTAGGCCGCCTCGGCACCGGGCTGGTTGAACAGCACCATCAGCACCACCCACTTGAGGTCGTCGAGGTCGAGCTCGTCCTGGTCGAGCGCCATGGCGCGGTCGACCACCAGTTCGCGGCGGTCGGCGTCGATCACGCCGTGCTGCTCCAGGAACATCAGGAAACCCCGGCATTCGACGTCCAGCTTGGTCTCTTCGCGCTGGGAGAACAGGCGCGTGGGGCCGTCGGCGCGCTGCGCGGCGTCCACCGGGCGCTGGGCCGCGAGGGCGTCGAGCCAATCGAAGGCCTTGCTGGTTTCGGCGGGGCTGAATCCGGCCTGGAGCAGGCCGCTCTGCAGGGAATCGCGGTCGCGGACGGGGTCCGCGTCTTCGGTGAAGTAGTGTTCGAACAGATAGAGCAGGACGTCCAGGATGCTCTCTTTCATTTCCCCCGGCCTGCGCCCGGGGGCGCGTTATTGAGACGTTCGGGAATACCGGCCGTGCTCGACCGCGACACGACCCTCCAGCTCCATGAGCAGCAGCATGCTGCCTAGCTCCGCGGCCGTCAATCCGGTGCGCGAGACCAGGTCATCCATACCTGTGGGGTCGTGGCCCAGCGCGTGCCACAAGCGCTGGTGGTCGGAGCCTGCGGGCAGGCCGGCGGTGCCGGCCACCCCGTCAGCGGTCCCGGACACTTCAATGGGGGCGGCCAAGCGCCCGCGCAAGTCGTCGCCCAGGCTGGTCGCGACCGTGGCCAGCGCCTGGACGACTTCGGCCGGTGTCTCCACCAGGCCGGCGCCGTCGCGGATCAGGCGGTGGCAGCCGCGGGCCTTGGGGTTGTGGATCGAGCCGGGGATGGCGAAGACCTCCCGTCCCGCCTCGCCGGCGAGGCGGGCGGTGATCGCGGCGCCGGAGCGCAGCGCCGCCTCGACCACCACCACGCCCAGCGACAGGCCCATCAGGATCCGGTTGCGGCTGGGGAATGAGCCGCTGCTGTACGCCATGCCGGGTGGGACCTCGCTGACCACGGTGCCGGTGGCGGCGATCCGGTCGTAGAGGCCGGTGTTGCGCTGCGGATAAGGCCGGTCGATGGCCGTGCCGAGCACGGCCACGGTGCGCCCGGCCGGCGCTGCCAGCGCGCCCTCGTGGGCGGCGGTGTCGATGCCGGCGGCCATGCCGCTGGTGACCGCCAGGCCGGAGACGGCGAAGGCGCGGGCGAAGTCGAAGGCGTTCCTGAGGCCGCCTGCGCTGGCCGCGCGGCTGCCGACCACGGCCACGGACGGGTGCCAGAGGAGGTCGGGATCGCCCAGCACCCAGATCGCCAGGGGTGCATTGCCGAGGCGGGCCAGCAGCGAGGGATAGTCCGGCTGGTGCAGGCCGATGACCCGGTGGCCGGGCGCGGCCTCGAGCCAGCGCCGCCATCGCGTGACATCGTCACCGCCGCTGCGGGCGCACAGGGCGCCCTGCTGGGCGGCGTCCAGGCCGGCGGCGCGCCAGGCCGTGCGTCCGGCCGCGAGCGCCGCCGTGGCGCTGCCATGGTTATCGAGCAGCCTGCGCCGGGGTTCGCTGCGGCCGCCGGCGGCGAGCAGCCGCAGCAGCGCCAGGGTGTCTTCGCTGTCCATGGCCCAGCCTGGCCCGCAAACGACGACGGCGCCCTGGGGCGCCGTCGCATGTCACGGTCGGGAAAGGCCGCGGCCTCAGTAAGGCGCGTCCGGATGCTTCAGGTGGTAGCCCACGCGCGTCGGCTTGATGCTGTCCATGACCAGGCCGTAGCTCATGCGGTCGAAGGTGCGGAACACCATGACGTGGCCGGCGAACTCGTCGGGCAGGCGCACCTTGTTCTCGAAGAACACCGTGTCCTCTTCGCGGTCCAGGCCCTTCTCGACGCGGTCGACGACGTTGCTGCCCTCGCGCCAGATCGAGAACACGGTGCCGTTGTCCACGCCCTCGCGGGCGCCGACCGACAGCGCGATGACGTCGCGCGGGCCGCCGGAGGTGAGCATGTCGGTCACCGCCAGCACGCGCGCCTTGCCGTAGTCGGTCTGGACCTTCGGCGGATGCGGGAAGAACTGCAGGTCGTAGGCCTGGGCGTCCACCGGCACCACGCGGTCGCCGATGCGGACCTCGCGGCCCTCCTCGTCGAGCAGCAGGGTGCTGGCCTGGATGCCGCCGACTTCACCACGGGTCACGGTGCCGGCGGTCACGCGCATCAGCTCGTGGCCCAGCACTTCCTGGCCCTTGTCGGGCATGACCACGTTGGCCCAGAACTTCCCGAAGTCGACGCTGCGGCGGCCGGTGGCGTCGAACTCGTCCTTGTCGAAGGTGTCGCAGCACATGCCCGCGCGCAGCAGGTGGGTGTAGCGCACCGTGGGGCGCAGCACCGCATAGCGCGTGCCCGCGACGGCGTCGGCAAGGCCGCGCACGTAGACCACCTGGCCGCGGCTGGCGCGCATGCGGTCGTCTTCCAGGCCGACCACGTAGGGCATGTGGTCGAAGGCGTCGACCACGCGCAGGTCCTTGAGGAAGGGCTCGACCTCGGACAGCGGGATGGCGTTGATCGGCGCGGCCTCGGTCCGCGGGCCGGGCGTGACGCCGACGCGGTTGAGGTAGGCCAGGCTGATCACGTCGCCCGGATAGATCAGGTGCGGGTTCGCGATCTGCGGGTTGGCCTGCCAGATTTCCGGCCACAGCCAGGGCTTCTCGAGGAAACGACCCGAAATGTCCCACAGCGTGTCGCCGCGCTGGACCACATATGTATCCGGGTGGTCGCCGCGCAGGCCCTGGGCCGCCGCGTACGTCGCCACCGTGAGCATCGCCACCGCAATACCCGTGCGTAGCGCTTGAGAAAGGCGCTGAAGCTTGCCGGCCATCTACTTGCTCCCCTTGGAGATTTCCCCGTATAGCGGCCGCACTATGCCTACAGGAACCGATCCGGCGCAAGCCTGCGGGCGCTACAATTACCCGCCGTGCCGCCCGGTTGTGACGGCTGCCACCCTTTATCACACGCCCGCATGTCCCTGATCACGATTCTCGAACACCCCCATCCCCATCTGCGCAAGGTCGCCGCCGAGCGCGAGGCGGCCGGCATTGCCGATCCGGCCTTCCAGCGGCTGCTCGACGACATGTTCGAGACCATGTACGAAGCACCGGGCATCGGCCTGGCGGCCACCCAGGTCGACGTCCACGAGCGCTTCATGGTGATCGACGTCACCGAGGGCCACGAGCAGCCGCTGGTGTTCATCAACCCGGTGATCCGCGAGCGCTCGGCCGAGCTGCGCGTGCACCAGGAGGGCTGCCTGTCGATCCCGGGCATCTTCGCCGACGTCACCCGCGCCGACGGCATCGAGGTCGAGGCGCTCGACCGCCATGGCAAGCCGTTCGTGATGGCCGTCGACGGCCTGCTCGCCACCTGCGTGCAGCATGAAGTCGACCACCTCGACGGCAAGCTGTTCATCGACCACCTCTCGCCGCTCAAGCGCGAGCGGGCGATGAAGAAGTACGACAAGCTGCGCCGGCATGGCGACTGACCGCCGCCGCGGGGCCGGCCGATGAGGGTCGTCTTTGCGGGGACGCCGGAGTTCGCGGTGCCTGCGCTGCGCGCCGCCTGCGGCAAGGCGGAAGTGGTGGCGGTCTACACCCAGCCCGACCGTCCCGCGGGGCGCGGCCGCGGCCTGCAGGCCTCGCCGGTGAAGCTCGAGGCGCTGTCGCGCGGCATCCCGGTGCTGCAGCCGGAGAGCCTGAAAACGCAGGTCGCGCGCGATGCGCTGCGTGCGCTCAAGCCCGACCTGATGGTGGTGGTGGCCTACGGCCTGCTGCTGCCGCAGAAGATCCTCGACATCCCCGAAGACGGCTGCTGGAACGTGCACGCTTCGCTGCTGCCGCGCTGGCGCGGCGCGGCGCCGATCCAGCGCGCGATCGAGGCCGGTGATGCCGAAACCGGCGTCTGCCTGATGCGGATGGAGAAGGGCCTGGACACCGGCCCGGTGCTGCTGTCGCAGTCGCTGTCGATCGGCGAAGGGGAGACGGGTGGCCAGCTGCACGACCGGCTTGCCGATCTCGGTGCCCAGGTGCTGTCCGACGGGCTCGGTCTGCTGCGCGCCGGCATCCGCCCGGTGCCGCGGCCGCAGCCGGACGACGGCGTGACCTACGCCCACAAGCTCGACAAGGCCGAGGCGAAGCTCGACTGGTCGCAGCCGGCCGAAGCGCTGGAGCGCAAAGTCCGCGCCTTCAATCCCTGGCCGATGGCGGAAGCCGTGCTGGCCGGCGAGCGCGTGCGCATCCACGGCGCGATCGCCATCGCTGCGCCATCCGGCGCGACGCCCGGCACTGTGCTTGCGGCCGGGCGCGAAGGCATCGACGTGGCCTGCGGCGAGGGTGCGCTGCGCGTCCGCGTGCTGCAGCGTGACGGTGGCAAGGCGATCACCGCCGCCGATTACCTCAATGCCCGCCGTGACCTGGCGGCGGGGGCGTAGTCGCCAGCTCGCCTCGGCGTCCACCAGCCACGCCGCATGCGCGGCGCCGGCGGAGCGCGGACAATGGCGCGATGGAAAAGCTTTCGCCCGGAACCCGTTCGCGCGTGGTCGCCGCGCGCGTCCTCGATGCGGTCCTGCACCAGGGGCAGTCGCTCAAGGACGCGCTTGGCGCGGCGCAGGGTGCGCTGCCCGACGTCCGCGACCGCGCCCTGGTGGAAGCGATCTGCTTCGCCGTGCTGCGCCAGCCGGCCCGCTACGACGCGGCGCTGGCGGCCTGGCTGCCGCGTCCGCTGGGCCGGCGCGACCGGGAGCTGCGCGCGCTGCTGCTCGCGGGGTTCGCCCAGCTCGACCCGCTCGAGCTGCCGGCGCACGCCGCGGTGGCGGCCACGGTCGAGGCCGCGCGCGCGCTCGGCCGGGCGCACCAGGCGGGGCTGGTCAACGCCGTGCTGCGCCGGGCCCAGCGCGAAGGACTGCCCGCCGCGCCCGCCCATGCCCACTGGCCGGGGTGGCTGCGTGAACGCATCGCCGCGGACTGGCCGGAGGATGCCGCCGCGATCCTGGAGGCCAGCGAACAGCTCCCTCCGCTGTGGCTCAGGGTCAACCGGCAGCAGCAGTCGCGGGATGGCTACGCCGCCAGGCTGATCGACGCCGGCATCGCAGCGGAGGCGGTGGCCGGGCTCGACGACGGCCTGCGCCTGCAGGTCCCGGTGCCGGTCGCGAGCCTTCCGGGCTTTGCAACCGGCGCAGTGTCGGTGCAGGACGGCGCCGCGCAGCGCGTGGCCGACGCACTCGCGCCGGCCGCCGGCGCCCGCGTGCTCGATGCCTGCGCCGCGCCCGGCGGCAAGGCCGCGCACCTGCTGGAACGCGAGCCGACGCTGCGCCTGACGGCGCTGGACGTGGATCCGCAGCGCCTGCGCCGCGTGCGCACCACTCTGGACCGGCTGCAGCTGGGCGCCGGGGCGACGCTGCTTGCGGGGGATGCAACCCGACCCGCGGCGTGGTGGGACGGCGTCGCGTTCGACGCGATCCTGCTGGATGCGCCCTGTTCGGCCACCGGCATCATCCGCCGCCAGCCCGACGTGCTGCTGCATCGGCGCGCCTCCGACGTGGCCGCGCTGGTCGCGCTCCAGGCCCGCCTGCTCGATGCGCTATGGAGCACGCTCGCGCCGGGCGGCGTCATGGTCTACGCGACGTGTTCCATCCTCAAGCAGGAAAACCAGGCGCAGGTGGCGGCATTCCTGGTGCGTACCCCGGATGCGCTGCTCGAGCCGCTCGACGACGGGTTCGGACGCGGCGTGTCCGTGGACGGCGTGCGTTTGGACGGCGTGATCCCCGGGCGTCAGCGGCTGCCGGGCGAAGACGGCATGGACGGCTTCTTCATCGCCCGGCTGCGCAAGGCCGCGGGCGGGGCCTAGGCTGCCGGCGTGCGACACGCAGGTCGGGAAGCGGCGCGCGCCGTGCCGCGTCCAGGTGGTGATCAAGTCCACGTTCGCAGCGGAGCAGGCCGTGCGCCCGGGTCTCGGCGACGAAGCGATCGTTCGGGCTCTCGCCGTCGCTGTGCCGCTCCTCGTGGTGGAGATGGTAGGCAAGTCCTGCGAAGCGCAGTTGCCGGCAGTTGATGCCCGCATGGTGCGCGCGCCAGGCAAGCTCGAGGTCCTCGCGCCCCCAGCCTTCCATGCGTTCGTCGAAGCCGTTGAGCTGCAGCAGATCCGTGCGCCACCAGCCCTGGTTGCAGGTCTTGATGGCATGCGGCGTGGTGCGCCTGTTCATGGACAGCCAGGCGTCGGAGAGCGCCAGGGAGCGCAGGGCGTTGCGTCGGCGCGCGACCCCCCGGGACAGCGGCGTGGGTTGCGCATCGGGCCGGGCGAGCATGCGCTCGCGGAACGCTGGGCTGGTCAGCACGCGCGAACCCTGCACGAAGCTGCCGCGCCGTGCCGCGTGTGCGTGATCGGCGACGAAGTGGCGCTCGAGCACCATGTCGCCGTCCAGCAGAAGCACGTACTCGCCCTGCGCCGCGGCGATCGCGAGGTTGCGCGCACGCCCGGCACGGAAGCCGAGGTCGTCTTGCCAGGCGTGGCGCAGCGGCACCGGATAGCCGCCGGCCACTGTGGCGACGAGGTCCGAGGTGAGCGCGCACGAGCCATCGTCGGCCACGATGACTTCATCGGGTGGACGGGTCTGTCGGGCGGCGCTGTCGAGCACCCGCGCCAGCGCCTCGGTCCAGTTGTAGGTGGTCACCACGAGGCTGATGGAGGCCGGCGGTCCCGACGGAGCGACGCGGTGAAGGCGGGGCGTGCGGGGAAAGGGCATTGGGAGACGTGGTGTGGGTGGATGCCACGCCGCCTGCCCCCCGCAGGCGCCGCTGGTCAGTCAAGGCCGCGCAGGGTTCTCCCATGACCGTTAACGCGGCGTCAAGAATCCTTCTTCAAGTGGTAACGGTGGTCGTGTCCGCTACCATTGCCCGATGCCGACCCTGCCGCTCACGCTGCTCGTCATCACGCACAACGAGGCGGCCAATATCGCCCGTTGCCTGGATAGCGTGCCCTTCGCCGCCGAGAAGGTGGTGCTCGACAGCGGGAGCGACGACGACACCGCGGCGATCGCGCAGGCCCATGGCGCGCGCGTGGTCCACCAGGACTGGCTGGGCTTCGGCGCGCAGCGCAATTTTGCCACCACCCAGGCCAGCCACGACTGGATCCTGGTCCTGGACGCGGACGAGTACTTCGGCCCCGAGGATGCGATGCACCTCACCCGGCTGCTGCCCGGAGTGCTTGCGGGTGACGCGGCCGTGGCCGTGCTGCGCCGGCGCACCCTGTACATGGGTGCGCCCATGCGCTGGTACCGACCGATGGTGGGCGAACGCATGGCCCGGCTCTACCACCGCGGGCGCGCGCGGTGGAGCGATGCCCGCGTGCATGAGTCGCTGCGTTGGGACGGGCGTGCGGAATCGCTCGATGTCGCGTTCGAACACCTGCACAACCCCACGCTTCCGCACAAACAGCTGAAGGTGCTGCGCTACGCCGAGCTCAAGTGCCGCGACTGGCTCGAGCGCGGCCGGCCGCCGCGCGTGTGGATGGCGCCCCTGGTGTATGTGGCATCGTTCGCCAAGGAGGCGTTGCTGCGCCTGGCCCTCCTCGATGGCTGGCGCGGCCTGGTGGTGGCGCATACCGCGGCCGCGTACGCGGTCTACAAGCGCATCCGCTACTACGAGATGGTGCGCAACCCCGAGTCCGTCGAGCAAGCCCGCGCGGTCCTGCTGCGCCATGGCCTCGACCGTTGACACCTGCCCCCGGAGTTCCGATGAGACAGCCGCGCCACTATCTCCTGTACGGCTCCGAGCGCTATGCGCTGGCGATCCTGCGCCCGATCCAGGACGCCATCCGCGCGCGTGGCGATGCGACGGCGTGGTTCTTCGATGGCCCCGGCGCTGCCGACCTCGTCGAGGGCGAGACCCTGCTCGACGTCCAGGGCGTGCGCCATTGGCACCCCGACGCGGTCCTGACGCCCGGCAACCACCTGCCGCACTTCTTTCCCGGCGCGAAGGTGGAGGTCTTCCACGGCTTCGACGCGGGCAAGCCGCGGCACATCTACATCCGCGGCTTCTTCGACCTGTACTGCACCACCGGACCGCGCGACACCGTCCAGTTCCAGGCGCTGGCGGAGAGGCTGGGGCATTTCAGCGTCGCTGAAACCGGCTGGCCGAAGCTCGATCCCTTCATGCGCTCGATCGCGGGCCCGCTCCCGCCCGTGCGCGACGTCCCGGTCATCCTCTACCACTCCACGTTCTCGCCTTCGTGGAGCGCCGCCGAGACCCTGTACGAAGAGGTGCGGCGGCTGTCGCGCGACGGCCGCTGGCGCTGGATCGTCACCTTCCACCCGAAGATGGCGGCGGAGACCGTGGCGAAGTTCAAGGCGCTGCAGAATGATCACCTGACATTCGCCGAGAACGACAACATCCTCGAGCTGTTCCCGCAGGTCGACATGATGTGTTCCGACACATCATCGGCGCTCAACGAGTTCCTGCTCACCGGCAAGCCGGTCGTGACCTTCCGCAACCGCCGCCCGGGACCGCAGCTGATCGACATCGACGCTCCGGCCGACTTCGAGCCGGCCATCGCCCGCGCGCTGTCGCGCCCGCCGGAACTGATGGAGGCCATCCGCGCCTACGGCGACGAAATCCACCCCTCGCGTGACGGCTGCAGCAGCGAACGGGTACTGCAGGCGATCGACGACTTCCTCGCGCGTGGTGGCCGCAACCGTGTACCCAGGCCGCGCAACCTGTGGCGAAAGCTCAGGCTGCGCCGCCGGATCGGTTATTGGGGCCCGGCGCGCTGCTGACGTCACCGGCCGCGCGCTGCAGCAGCCACAGGCGGACGGTCTTCTGGCGTGCCGTGTCGGCGGTGACGTACGCGTACACCAGCCCCGCCCAGCCATCGCGGAAACCGCCGCGCAGCAGGTATCCGCGCCAGAACCGCCACGCCGGCGCCAGGACCAGCTTGCCCAGCGTGGCGCGCCTGCCTCGGGCGTTTGCATGCTCGGCCATCATCTGCGCGTACTGGCGGCCCTTGGCGAGCTGGTGCTCGAACGACCGGAACGGGTGGTGCAGGAGGTCACCGGCCAGGGTGCGGACCGGGCCGTCGACGCTCGCGGTCTCGTGGATCTCGCGATCGCCGCGCCAGCCGCCGCGGCGACGGTCGAACAGCCGCAGCTTGCGGTCCGGATAGGCGTTGCCGTGGCGCAGGTAGCGGCCGAAGTATTCCGAGCAGCGCGCGAAGCGATAGCCGGCGGCGCCCTCGAACCCGCGCGCGCGCTCGGCCTGGATCGAAGCCGCCAGTTGGGGGGTGACGCACTCGTCGGCGTCGACGCTCAGCACCCAGTCGTGGGTGGCCTGTTCCACGGCGAACTGCTTCTGGCTGCGGAAGCCGTCGAACGGCCGCACCAGGACGCGTGCGCCGGCCGCTGCGGCGATCTCGCGGGTGGCGTCGGTCGATCCGGAGTCGACCACCAGGACCTCGTCGCAGAACGCAAGCGCAGCCAGGCAGTCGCCGATGCGGTCGGCTTCGTTGAACGTGATCACGGTGGCGGAGATCGGGGTCGGCATGGTGGGCGGTGGGCAGGGCCGGTTGGCGGGTGCGGATGTCGGGCGTTCCCGGAGTATCACCGCCCGGCATTGCAACAAGGTTGTCGCCCGGGCGTAGGCGCGCTGTCATCGTCGGGTGTCATCATTGCCTGATGGAACATGCCCCCGCCGCCAGCGTCATCTTCACCACCTACAACCAGCCGGACTGGCTGGAGAAGGTGCTGCTCGGTTTCGCGGTACAGGACCGCGTCGACTTCGAGGTGCTGGTGGCCGACGACGGCAGCGACGACTTCACCCGGGAGCGCCTGCAGGCGCTGCGGCCGCTGCTGCCGATGCCGGTGCGCCACCTCTGGCAGCCGGATCAAGGCTTCCGCAAGTGCGAGGCGCTGAACATGGCGATCGCCGCCGCGCGTTCGGACTACCTGGTGTTTACCGACGGCGACTGCATTCCGCGGGCGGATTTCGTTTCCACCCACCTGCGCGAGCGCGCGCCGGGGCGCTTCCTGTCGGGGGGTTACCACAAGCTCCCGATGGCGACGAGCCGCGCAATCACCGCCGACGACATCCACGGCCAGCGCTGCTTCGATGCGCGCTGGCTCCATGCCAGCGGCATGCCGCGCTCGCACCGCGACCGCAAGCTGACCGCAGGCCCGGCCACTGCGCGCCTGCTGGACGTGGTCAGCCCTGCCCGCGCGAGCTGGAACGGGCACAACGCCTCGGGCTGGACGCGCGACGTGCTGGCGATCAACGGCTTCGACCAGCGCATGCGCTACGGGGGCCAGGACCGGGAGTTCGGCGAGCGGATGGAGAACGCCGGGATCCGCGGCAAGCGCATCCGCCACCGCGCGGTCGTGGTCCACCTCGACCATCCGCGTGGCTATGCCACCGAAGAGAGCATCGCCTTCAACCGCGCCCTGCGCGCGGAGACCCGTTCCGGCAAGCGGACCTGGACGGAGTTCGGCATCCAGTCTGGCGCCGCACCCGTCGCACTCGACGCTGCGGCCTGAACTGCGGACGGGCCCGGGGACGACGAGCCTCACCGCAGCAGCGGTCAGCTGCGCGCCGCTACCAGCGCAGCGGCATCCGCGCCAGCTCCGCCGCCAGCCGGCCGTGCAGGGCGCGCGCTTCGGCCTCGGGCAGGAAGCGCAGCTGCAGCAGCGTGGTGGGGCGTGCGCCGGCGGTGTCGAGCCACAGCGTGGCCATGCCGAACCAGCGGTCCAGCGGCGATTGCTGCAGGCTCAGCGCCTGCAGCTTCTCGATCTCGGCGAAGCGCCAGCGCCGTGTCCACCAGCCTTCGCGCACCGCAAGCATGCGGGCGTCGAGCGCATAGCCCGCGCGCCATGCGTGCTGGCGGGCGGCATGGACCGCCCACGGCGCCCAGGCCAGGGCCAACAGGCCCGGCAGGCCGAAATACCAGCAGGCGGCAACCGTCGCCAGCGCTGAAAAGACAAGTCCGGGCAGCGCCAGCCGCTGCCACGCGCGCGGATGCAGCCGCCGCCAGCCCACGGGCGGCCAGGCCACGCCGGGAAGCACCTCGCGCACCAGCGCATCGCAGGCCTCGGGCGTGGCGATCGGCGCCAGTTCGCGCAGGCCGCGCTGTTCACCGCCCTCGCCGGCGCTGGCGACGGTGTCGATATGCAGCGCGCGCCGCCGCAGCAGGCGGTGGAGCACACCTTCGCGCAGCGTCCAGGACTGGATCCGCTGCCGCGGCGCGCTGGTGCGCAGGCGGGTCAGCAGGCCGCGCTCCACGGTCAGTCGCCGGCCCTGCAGCAGCAGCCGGAAGCCGTGGTACTGCAGCAGCGCCAGCGCCACCGAGAGCACGCGCAGCAGGGCCAGCGCCACCACCACTACCAGGGCCATCGCCGCCGCGCGCGCGACCATGCCGTCGGCGAGGCTGCTGGCGTAGCCGAAGGCCTTGCCCGCGGCGTCCTGCACCGCGACTGCGAACATGCGGTCGGGCAGCACCTGCCAGGACACGGCGAACGCACCGGCGACCACCACCATGCCGCGGTTGCTCACCAGACCCAGGCGCAGGAGCTCGGCAACCGGGAGCGCGAGCAGCAGCCTGCCATCGCCGTGGCCGGCCGCGACGCCTTCGCCCTCGACATCGCCGGTATCGGCGGCCGCCGCGCCGCGGGTGCGGATCAGGCGCTCCAGCGCCAGCGCCTCGTCCATGCGCAGCACGCGCATCTCGGCCTCGGGCTTGGTGCCGCCGGCCGACTCCAGGCGCACTTCGGCCACGCCGAACAGGCGGTGCAGCAGCGTCTGGTGCAGGGCCACGTTGTGGATCCGCGCGAACGGCACCTGCCGCACCTGGCGTTCTAGCAGGCCTTCGCGGACCACCAGCCGGTCGTCGTCGACACGGTAGCGGTAGGTGAAGTAGCGCCAGATCGAGGCCGCCGCGAGCACCGCCACGCCGACCAGCGGCCAGAGCGCGTAGCTGTCGCCGCGGCCCAGGAACACCAGCACCAGCAGCGGCACGATGAACTGGCGCAGCTGCTGCAGCAGCACGAACAGCCACGACCAGGGGTGCAGGCGGCGTTCGTCGCCGCCCGATGGCAGCAGCGGCGCGCCGGTCGGCTGCGACGCGTCCGTGGACTCCGGCGTGCCGGGTACCTCAGGCGTCGTCGGCATCGTCGTCGTCCACCTGCTGCGCCAGGCGGTCGCGCAGCCGCGTGGCTTCGGCGGCGTCGAGCCCGGCCACGGCCACGGCGCTGTCGCGGGTGCCGGCGGTATGCACCACCAGGGTCGCCAGCCCGAAGCGGCGCTCCAGCGGGCCGTGCTTGAGGTCGACGTGCTGCACGCGGGTGCGTGGCACCCGGGTCTCGGTCTGCCACATGCGGCCGCGGCGGTAGCCCAGGCCGGTGTCGTCGAGCAGCCAGCGCGTGTAGCGGTAGCGGCGGATCGCCATCCACAGGCCCCAGGCCGGCAGCAGCACCAGGCTGGCCAGGGCCAACGGCAGGGCCGGCAGCGGCCGCGGCACCAGCAGGGTGATGGGCACCAGGCTGACCAGCGCCAACGCGCCCCAGGTGGCGCCATGGGCGAGCAGGAACAGGCTGCGCGCGCGAGCCGGCAGTGGCTGCCAGCCGGTGTTCGCGGTCATCGTCCGATCTCCAGGTCGCGGTAAGGGTTGGTCTCGCCGCTGCCCGGCGGCCGCAGGGTGTAGCGCTTGTAGGTCCACTGGTACTGCGCCGGTGCACGCCGTGCCATGGCTTCCACGCCGGCGTTGAGCGCGGCCACCGACACCGCGGTATCCGGGTGGTCGATGCCGTCCGGTGCCGGGTCGATGCGCAGGGCGTAGGCGAGGTCGCGGCCGTCCAGGCGCTCGCAGCAGGCGAACAGCACCGCCGCCCCGCTGCGCTCGGCCAGCCGCGAGAGCAGGGTCATGGTCAGCGCCTGCTTGCCGAAGAAGGGAGCGAAGACGCCGTCGCCGGCCTTGGGCTGCTGGTCGGGCAGGATCCCGATCACGCCGCCGTCCTTGAGGGTCTTGTACAGCTGGCGGATGCCGGGGCCTTCGGCGCGGACCTGGGTAATGCGGTCGGCATCGGTATCGGCGCGCACCCGGCGCAGGAAGGCTTCGCCCACGCTGGATGCCGGCGGTTTGTACAGGATCGCCAGCGGCGTCCGGGCGGCCAGCCACTGGTTGAGCAGCTCCCAGTTGCCGTGGTGGGGCGCGGCCACGATCACCCCGCGGCCGGCGGCGGTGGCGGCATCGAACAGGTCTTCGCCGTGGGTCTCGCGGATCAGGCGCAGGTTGTCTGCATGCGGCCGGGTCCACAGGCGCAGGGTCTCGATGGCCTGGCGGCCGGTGGTGCGCATCACCTCGCGGTGCAGGGACTGGCGGCCGGCGGCGTCCAGCCCGGGCAGGGCCAGCTCCAGGTTGCGCAGCGCCACCACGCTTTCGCGGGTGCCCAGCCGGCGGGTCAGTCCACCCAGGGCATTGCCCAACGCGCGCTGCAGCGCCCACGGCAGGCGCCCGACGGCGGTGGCCCCCCAGTGCAACAGGCTTGCGAGGAACTCGGTCATCGCTAGAGTCTATCCGGCCGATCCCGTTCCCGAGGCTGCCTTTCGATGCTCCTGCTGCTGCAACGCGTGACCCGGGCCAGCGTGGAGGTGGCCGGCGAGACCGTGGGCGCCATCGGCCCGGGCCTGCTGGTCCTGGCGGGCATCGAGCCCGGCGACGGCGCCGCCGAGATCGCGAAGATGGCGCCGCGGCTGCTCGCCTACCGCGTCTTCGCCGACGATGCCGGCCGCATGAACCACTCGCTGGCCGACACCGGCGGCGGCTTGCTGCTGGTGAGCCAGTTCACCCTTGCCGCCGACACCCGCTCCGGCCTGCGCCCGGGCTTCAGCACGGCCGCGCCGCCGGACGAAGCTGAACGGATATTCGGCGCCCTGGTCGCCGAATGTCGGCGTCTTCACGCCCCGGGGGTGGAAATTGGCCGCTTCGGGGCCCATATGACGATAAGTCTGGTCAATGATGGTCCAGTCACCTTCCTGCTGCGGTCCTGAGCCCTCGCGCCGGATGGTATAATTACGGGTTCCCCTTTTCCACGGTGAGCGCCACATGGCGATCGAGCGTCCAGCCCCGCAGTCCGATATCAAGCTCCTGATTTCAAAGGGGCTCGAGCAGGGCTACCTGACCTATGCCGAGGTCAACGATCACCTGCCCGACGATCTCGTCGACGCGGAGCAGATCGAAGACATCATCGGCATGATCAACAGCATGGGCATCGAGGTGCATGAAAACACCCCGGATGCCGAGCAGTTGCTGCTCTCCGGCGATTCGACCGCCAACCGCGATGTCGACGACACCGCCGCCGAAGAGGCCGCAGCCACCCTGACCGCGCTCGACGGCGAGGGCGGCCGCACCACGGACCCGGTGCGCATGTACATGCGCGAGATGGGCACGGTGGAACTGCTGACCCGCGAGGGCGAGATCGCGATCGCCAAGCGCATCGAAGAAGGCCTGAACCAGATGGGCGCCGCCCTGGCGACCTTCCCGTGGTCGGTCGAGCAGCTGCTCGAGGATTACGAACTGCACAAGGGCGGCAAGAAGCGCCTGGCCGAGATCGTGGTCGGCTTCACCGACGGCCTCGACGATGAGCCGATCGCCACGCCTGCACCGCCTCCCGCTGCCGCCGCTGCTCCCGCCGCCAAGGCCACCAAGGCCGGCGCCGCCGAGGCCGACGACGAAGCCGAAGCCGACGGAGACGAGGAAGACGAGAAGGACGACACCGCCGCCGAGGAAACCGGCCCCACCGGCCCGGACCCGGCCGAGGTCGCGCGCCGCATGGAAGAAATGGGCGCCGCCTACGTCAAGTTCCAGAAGACCGTGGCCAAGAACGGCCCCACCGCCAAGCAGGCGCTGAAGCTGCGCGAGGAGATGGCCGCCACCTTCACCAGCTTCAAGCTGCCGCTGCCGCTGACCGACGTGCTGGTCCGCAAGCTGCGCGACGTGGCCGGCCAGATCAAGGACCACGAGCGCCGCATCCTCGACCTGTGCACCCGCGTGGCCAGGATGCCTCGCAAGGACTTCATCCGCGCCTGGGACGGCAACCAGACCAACCTCGGCTGGGTGGACGACCTGCTCAAGCGCAAGCAGAAGTGGGCCAGCGCCCTGCGCGACGTCAAGGACCAGGTGGTCGCCGAACAGCAGGCCACGCTCGACATCGAGAAGGCGATGATGGTGACGCTTGCCGACCTGCGCGAGATCACCCGCGCCATGGCCTACGGCGAAGCCAAGGCGCGCAAGGCCAAGAAGGAAATGGTCGAGGCCAACCTGCGCCTGGTGATCTCGATCGCCAAGAAGTACACCAACCGCGGCCTGCAGTTCCTCGACCTCATCCAGGAAGGCAACATCGGCCTGATGAAGGCGGTCGACAAGTTCGAGTACCGCCGCGGCTACAAGTTCTCGACATACGCCACCTGGTGGATCCGCCAGGCGATCACCCGCTCGATCGCCGACCAGGCGCGCACCATCCGCATCCCGGTGCACATGATCGAGACCATAAACAAGTTGAACCGCATCTCCCGCCAGATGCTCCAGCAGTTCGGCCGCGAGGCCACGCCGGAAGAGTTGGCGAAGGAGATGGAGATGCCCGAGGACAAGATCCGCAAGGTCATGAAGATCGCCAAGGAGCCCATCTCCATGGAGACCCCGATCGGCGACGACGAGGACTCCCACCTGGGCGACTTCATCGAGGACACCAACGTGGAGTCCCCGGTGGACGCGACCACCAACACCAACCTCTCCGAGACCGTGCACGACGTGCTGGCCGGCCTCACCCCGAGGGAGGCGAAGGTGTTGCGCATGCGCTTCGGCATCGACATGAACACCGACCACACCCTTGAGGAAGTCGGCAAGCAGTTCGACGTCACCCGCGAGCGCATCCGCCAGATCGAGGCGAAGGCGCTGCGCAAGCTGCGCCACCCGAGCCGCTCGGAGCAGCTGCGGAGCTTCCTCGATATCGAGTGAGTCGATAGTCCAGGAACGACATGGAGCCCCGCGAAAGCGGGGTTTCGTGTTTTGGCCACTCGAAGTGGCGATCGAAACCCGTGATCCATCGAGGCCGTCCCGCTCTACTCCTATGCAGCGCGCGCCGGCCCCGTGAGTATCGAGTAGCTGATCGGCATCTGAATGGCGCCGGGCGACACGGGCGATCTTCGCGCGACGCCGACACCCGGATGGGCATCTTGCGACCCACGGCGCACCAAGGCGTCACATCCGGAGATACCCATGAATACTGCCAAGACACTCCTCGCCCTCGGTTTCGCCACGGCCCTGGCGGCCTGCAGCAACACCGACCAGGCCGCCAACTCCGCGCAGGAAGCCGCTGAGTCGGCCACCGAGGCCCAGCAGGCCGCGCAGCATGCCGCCTCCACTGGCGACATGGCCGCCGCGCAGTCGGCCCAGGCCGCGGCCGACGCCGCAGACGCCGCAGCCGATGCGTCCGCGCACATTGCCGGCCAGGTCGATACGGGCGACGAAATGACCCGCCGCGACGACCTCGCCGACGCCGCCGAGAAGGCCGCCGATGCCGCGGAACAGGCCCAGGACGCCGCCGAGGAAGCCAACGCCGCCGCCGACGGCGAGAACAACAACGACGGCATGTAATCCGTCACTCGACGAACCCTGCGACGGTCAGCCGCCGCGGGATCGTGTCGCGTGGTCGTGGCCAGTCACTCGTCGTCTGGTCGCGGCCGCGCGATTCTTTCTTATGTCGCGCAGTGGCGGATTACAATCCGCGCTGCGGGCCTATAGCTCAATGGTCAGAGCAGAGGACTCATAATCCTTTGGTTCCAGGTTCGAGTCCTGGTGGGCCCACCAACGCTTCGCGCGGTGGCATGACGTGTCGTCGCTTCCCAGGGAAGCCGCAATGCCGGTGAGTGTCTGCTCACCGCGACCAGTGCCCGACCACCATCACCAGCGCCCCCAGCAGGATCAGTCCGCCGCCCAGCACGTCGATCCGGTTGAGCGGGACCCTGTCCACCCATACCAGCCAGGCCAGCGCGGTCGCGACATAGATGCCGCCGTACGCGGCATAGATCCGGCCCGACGCGACCGGGTGCAGGGTCAGCAGCCAGGCGAACAGCGCCAGGCTGGCCGCGGCTGGCAGCAGCAGCCACGGGCTGCCGCCGTCCTTCCGCCACAGCAGCACCAGCCAGCAGCCGACGATCTCGGCCAGTGCCGTGAACGCGAACAGCGCCGCGATCTTGAGGGTGAACAAGGGGCTCATCGGTGACCACGCGTTCTCGCCACGGCGGCTGGCGAGTATGTCATCGCTCTCCGTGGCCGCCTCATGCACCATACGCAAGCGCACTGGCTTCGCCCGGGGGAAAGCACGCTCGGACACGCTGACCTGCGTCAATGCAGTGCGCCCCGTTGTGGTAAAAATGCTGGTCTTCTCCGGCCCTTCGGCCGTACGTGAACAGGAGTCCCATGACGCGTCCTTCTTCGCTCGATCGCGAGCAACTGCTGGCCTGTGGCCGCGGTGAAATGTTCGGCGAGGGCAATGCCCGCCTGCCGGCGCCGCCGATGCTGATGCTTGACCGCATCACCCACATTGCCAGCGAGGGCGGCGCCTATGGCAAGGGCGTGATCAAGGCCGAACTCGACATCACGCCGGACATGTGGTTCTTCGAATGCCACTTCCTCGGCGATCCCGTGATGCCCGGCTGCCTGGGCCTGGACGCGATGTTCCAGCTTGCCGGCTTCTATCTGCCCTGGCTGGGCGAGCCGGGCCGCGGCCGCGCGCTGGGCTGCGGCGAACTCAAGTTTTCCGGCCAGGTGTTGCCGACCGCGAAGCGCGTGGGCTACGAGATCGACATCCGCCGGGTGATGCGCGGCAAGGTGCCGATGGTGATCGCCGATGGCCGCACCTTCGTGGACGACCGCGAGATCTACGTCGTGCGCAGCATGCGCGTGGGCCTGTTCAAGGACCTGGAGGACAACTGATGCGTCGCGTAGTCGTGACTGGCATGGGCATCGTGTCCTGCCTTGGAAACAAGCTTGATGAAGTCTCGCGCTCGCTGCGCGACGGACGCAGCGGCATCACCGCGGTGCCGGCCTATGCGGAGCTCGGCCTGCGCAGCCAGGTCGCCGGCGTGCCGGTGATCGACCTGGATGCCGAGATCGACCGCAAGCGCAAGCGCTTCATGGGTGACGCCGCCGCCTATGCGTGGGTGGCGATGCGCGATGCGATCGCCGACGCGGGCCTGTCGGCCGACAAGGTCAGCGATCCGCGGGTGGGCGTGATCGCCGGCTCCGGCGGCGGTTCGGCCGAGTGGCAGGTCGCCACCGCCGACCTGCTGCGCGCCAAGGGCGCGCGCAAGGTCGGGCCGTACATGGTGCCGCGCACGATGTGCTCGACGGTGTCGGCCACGCTGGCCACCGCGTTCGGCATCCTCGGCCTGAGCTATTCGATCTCGGCGGCCTGCGCCACATCGGCACACTGCATCGGTGCCGCCGCGGACCTGATCCGTCATGGCGCGCAGGACGTGGTCTTCGCCGGCGGCGGCGAGGAAGAGCACTGGGCGATGAGCGTCATGTTCGATGCCATGGGCGCGCTGTCGTCTGGCTTCAACGACACGCCAGCGGTGGCCTCGCGTCCCTATGACGCGGCCCGCGACGGCTTCGTCATCGCCGGCGGTGGCGGCATGCTGGTGCTCGAGGAATACGAACACGCGAAGGCGCGCGGCGCGACCATCCATGCCGAGCTGGTCGGCTATGGCGTGACCTCGGACGGCGCCGACATGGTCGCGCCGAGCGGCGAGGGCGCGGTGCGCTGCATGAAGAACGCGCTGGCCACGGTGCACGCGCCGGTGGACTACCTCAACACCCACGGCACCTCGACCCCGCTGGGCGACATCGTCGAACTCGAGGCCGTGCGTGCGGCCTTCGGCGACAAGATGCCGCCGCTGTCGTCGACCAAGGCGCTGACCGGGCATTCGCTCGGCGCAGCCAGCGTGCACGAGGCGATCTACAGCCTGCTGATGATGCGCGACGGCTTCATCGCGGGCTCGGCGCACATCGACCAGCTCGATCCGCGCGCCGAGGGCTATCCGGTGGTGCGCGAAAGCCGCGAGGCGAAGCTGGACACGGTGATGTCGAACAGCTTCGGCTTCGGCGGCACCAACGGCAGCCTGGTGTTCGCGCGCGTCTGATACACAGCGTTGTGCCGCGGCCCTGCACGGCGCCGCGGCACGGCGCGTCCGGGATCCATCGTTCCATTGCAGGGCACCCGCGAGCGGTGCCCGCGACGTAGATTGATCGCATACGTCACTGGAACACCGGACCCTCCCATGAGCACACTGTTCGACCACTACGACCTGCGTGGCCTGGCGCTGCGCAACCGCATCGTCATGGCCCCCATGACCCGCTCACGCGCCGTCAGCACCGTGCCCGACGCGCTCACCGCGACCTATTACGCGCAGCGCGCGGGCGCCGGGCTGGTGGTCACCGAAGGTGCGCAGGTCTCGGAGCAGGCGCGCGGCTACCTGTTCACGCCGGGCCTGCATTCGAAGGCCCAGGTGGAGGGTTGGAAGGAAGTCACCGCCGCGGTGCACGCCGGGGGCGGCACGCTGTTCGCGCAGCTCTGGCACGTGGGGCGCGTCGCGCACTGCTCGGTGCAGCCGGGCGAACGCGCGCCGGTGAGTTCGGTAGCGAAGGTCGCCGCGGGCGTGCAGGCCTTCGGCTACCGCGAGGACGGTACGCCAGGGCAGATGCCGGCCAGCACGCCGCGCGCGCTGGCTGCCGGCGAGCTGGCGGGGATCACCGCGGACTTCGTCGCCGCGGCCCGCAATGCGATCGACGCCGGCTTCGACGGCATCGAGATCCACGGTGCCAACGGCTACCTGTTCGAGCAGTTCATCAATGGTGGACTCAACGTGCGCGACGACCGCTACGGCGGCGCCGAAGTCGCCAATCGCCTGCGCTTCGTGCTGGAAACCGTGGACGCCGTCGCTGCCGCCATCGGCGGCCACCGCGTGGGCGTCCGCCTGTCGCCGTTCAACCGCGTGTTCGACATGCCGGCCTTCGATGGCGAAGCCGACACCGCGCTGGCGCTGGCCCGCGAGCTGGCCACGCGGGACCTCGCTTACGTGCACCTCAGCAATCGCGAGGCGATCCTGGCCGGCGGCGGCGAGGGCTTCCTCAAGGCCTTCCGCGAAGCGTATGCCGGCGGCACGCTCATCCTCGCGGGCAACTACACGCACGAGAGCGCTGCGTCCGACCTCGCGGCCGGCCTGGCCGACTTGGTCGCTTTCGGCCGTCCCTTCATCTCGAACCCCGACCTGGTGGAGCGCCTGCGCAACGGCTGGCCGCTGGCCGAGGCCGACAACGCCAGCTTCTACGGCGGTTCGGCGGAGGGGTATACCGACTATCCCGCCTATCGCATGGAAGCCGAGCCGGCCTGAGGCCAAGTTCCGCGGCGTCCGCAACAGGACCAGGCTCAGACGGCCACCCGCGCCATCGTCATCTCCTGGGCTTGCTCGACTGCGGCCCGGTGCGCGGACATGGCGACGCTCGCTTCTTCGATCATCCGGAGGTAGGCCACGGACTCGGCAACGGGAGTGCCAAGTGCTTCCGCCATTGGCATCCATGCCCGGCGCTGCGCGGGATCGTCCAGACGCCCCTGCACGACGAACACGCGCGCGTCGCTGGAGCCCGGAGGTGCGCCGCCACCCGGCAGCACGTGGTCGACGGTGTCCAGACGATGCTCGACCGCCAGCCGCAACAGCGAGCAGGCGACGCGTTCGCGCTCGCATCCGGACAGGGCAGGCCCGTCGGGCGGATCCAGGGCGCCAAGGCGCCCCCTGATCCGATCGAGCAGGCCTTGCTGCGCCGCCGGCGGATGCTCCGGTGATTCATCGGCCACGGTCGGCGGCAGCAAGGGCTTGCCCAGTGTGAGATCCAGCGCCTTGCGCCAGGTCGGCGCGTCGACGTCTGCCGAGGGCTCGAGGCCCTGGTCCTGCTGGAACTGCAGCACAGCGCCCTGCATCGAAAGCCGGTACACGCCATCGACCGCGATCGGCGCATCGCCGGTGCCGCGATATCCGCCGGCGACCAGCGCGCGCTGGACGGCCGCCACCCGCTCCCCGGCCTCGCCCACGCGCTGCACGCCGTCATCGACGAACGTGCGCGGCTCGACGCTATCGCGGTGCACCGCCTGCACCGGCAGGCGCCCCTCGACGAGGTCGAGCATGTAGTTCCCGAACTGCTGGTAGTGGCGCGTGTCCATCTCGATGTGCACGTGCTTGCCGGCCTTCGGGCCCAGGCCGATGTTGTTCTGCGTGCCGAGCGACTGGCCATAGGCCACGGAATCGCCCACCTCCACCGCGATGGGGCCGAGATGCCGGATCCGCGCCACGAGCGGCCCATCGGCGGTTTCGTGGACGTCGACCACGCCGTTCGGAAGATCGACGCGGCCGATGACACCGGCCACCGGCGAAGGGACGTCTACCCGCCGGGTATTGGCAGCGGTCATGTCGTCGAGGATGAAGTCCTTGATCAGCAGGACCTGGTCGGGCTGGAGGCTGCGGTATTTGTCCACGCGACCGTCCAGCACTTCCTGGAACTCACCGCCTACGACTGCATAGGACCGGGTCGTCGTGTTCTCAGCGTTTACCGGGAGGCCGTACACGAGCCCGGCGCTGAAGTTCCGCTTGGGATGATGCGTGTGGAGACTGTCCAGGTCGGCCACCGGAGCATTCATGACGAAAGTACCCTGGGGCGCACGACCGGATTGCGTGACCTGGTAAGTCCTCGGGCGTTCTTCAGGCATTGGACCTTCCTTGTCGATGCCGTGGCTTTACCTACAGCGGATGTACGTGTCTGCCCGTTCCCCGTTGGTGATCGTCAATGTGTTTCTGCGCAGAACGTAGATATCCGCTTCGCCCTGGATTTCGATGGGCGCGATATCGGAAATCGTCACTACGCGCCAAGTCATGGGCTCCTCGGCAATCCCCTCGATCGACTGTAGGGCATCGTTGTTCTCATAGCCATGAAGGACATCCGTCTCGAAATGGATCCTCGTGTCACTGTCCGAAGGACCATCGTCGATGCACGGCAAGGGATACGCGTCCCAGACACCCAGGATTTCGGCCGGGAACTGCGCGCTTCCTTCGGTGCCTGGTTCGAGAGCCACTGTCTCCGGTATAACGAGGAAGAACAGGCAGGCTGCAAAAATCGTGCGGAAACGCATGACGTCCTCCATGACATTCAACAGTGCATGGAGCCTAGCACCGCCTTCACCCTGGCAAAAGTCGGTGTTTGCCTCGAGCTGGAGCAGGTGAAATCCGCAGGCGCTCCGTAACGCCGGACGAATCCAATCGGGCTTACCATCGACCCGCCCGCCGGCTTGCGACCCACCCGGCCAAGCCACGGGCATCCCGGGAACACCGCCTGCGACCCGCTTCCACCGGAGGTTCCAGCATGATCGAACTCGTCATCCAGCAGCGCCGCCGCGACCTCGGCGCCTTCGAAGTCGGCCGCGTGCTTCCCTATGCGAAGCGGCGCATGGTCGGCCCCTATATCTTCTTCGATCGGATGGGTCCCAAAGACCTGGCGCCGGGGCTGCCGACGGAGGCCGATGTGCGCCCGCATCCGCATATCGGGCTGTCGACGATCACCTATCTGTACGACGGCGAGATCATGCATCGCGACAGTCTCGGCTCGGAGCAGGCGATCCATCCGGGCGAGGTCAACTGGATGACCGCCGGCCGCGGCATCACCCACTCCGAGCGCTTCGAGCAGCTGCGCCGACAGGGCGGGCCGATCGACGGCGTCCAGGCCTGGGTGGCGCTGCCCGAGGAGCGCGAGGAGATGGATCCGGGCTTCTGGCACTACCCGAGCGAAGCACTGCCGTTGTTCGACGGCGACGGCATCGTGGGGCGCCTGATCGCGGGTCGGCTGGCGGGCGTGGAGTCGCCGGTGAAGATCGATTCGCCGCAGTTCTACGTGCACTGGCAGCTGCGTGCGGGTTCGCGGGTATCGCTGGGCGCCGAGTATCCGGAGCGTGCGGTATACGTGGCCAGCGGCGAGGTCGAGGCCGATGGCCAGCGCATCGAAGCCGGTGCCATGGCGGTGCTCAAGCCGGGCAAGGCGGTGACCATCGCGGCGCTTGGCGATGCGGTGGTGATGGCGCTGGGCGGCGAGCCGGTGGGGCCGCGCTATATCGACTGGAACTTCGTGTCTTCGTCGAAGGAGCGGATCGAACAGGCCCGCGAGGACTGGAAGGCGGGACGCATGAAGCTGCCCGATCTGGACAAGGACGAGTTCATTCCGCTGCCGCCGAAGATCGGCACGCTGCGGGAACCAGAACCGATGTCGTGAGTGGTGGAGGGCGGCGGGTGCTCCGTAATCAGGGCTTGGGCTGGAACGTCACCTTGGTCGATACCGCGACATCGTTCGGGATGATCGAGACGTCGCCCCAGTCGCCGGCGCCGACGCCGAAGTCCAGGCGCTTGACGGTGGCGTTGCCGGTCAGCACGGGGCGGTCGCCGGGGGTCCAGGTGAAGGTCAGGGTGACCGGCTTCTTGATCCCGCGCAGTTCCAGGGTGCCGTCGGCGGCGTAGCGGTCGTCGCCCAGGCTGCGGAAGCCGCTGGCGGTGTAGCGTGCCTGCGCGAACTTCGCGACGTTGAAGAAGTCGGCGGTCTTGAGCGTGCCGTCACGGTCGCCGTTCTTCGAATCCGCCGTGGCCAGGGGGATGGTGACGTCGAGCTTCGCGTCCTGGGGTGCGGTCGGGTCGAAGCTCAGCGTGCTGCTGAAGTCGGGGAACAGGCCGACGAAGGTTTCGCCCTGGTATTCGCTGGCGAAGCTCAGGGCGCCCGAGGACTGCACGTAGTCGGCGGCGACGGCGGGCGCGGCGGCGGCCACGAGGGCGGTGGCGAGCGCGAGGGAAAGGCTGCGGTTGCGGATGGTCATGTCAGTGCTCCGGAGTCTGCTTGGCGGGGGTGCGACGCAGCGCGGGCAGCATGCGCCGCAGGGTGTCGTCGCCCTGGAAGAGGTGGTGGTAGAAGGCGGCGCCGGCGTGCATCACGACCAGCAGCAGCAGCAGCCAGAAGCCGTACTCGTGCACCTGGATGGCGAGCGCGGCGAGGTCTTCGCTGCGCCCGGCGATCGACGGCAGGTTGAACAGCTTGAACCACTGCAGTGGATAGCCCGAGGCCGAGTTGAACACCCAGCCGCTGAGCGGGATCGCGAACAGCAGCACGTACAGGGCAACGTGCGTGGCGCCGGCGATGCGTTCCTGCCAGGTCGGCGTGCCGGGCACCGGTTTCGGCGCGCCGGCGAACAGGCGCCAGGCCAGGCGCAGCGCGACCAGCGCCAGCAGGGTCAGGCCCAGCGACTTGTGCAGGGCATAGGCGTTGATCTTGGCCGGCGTCGGCGGCATGTCGACCATGGTCAGGCCGCGCCAGGCCATCCAGGCGATCAGCGCCACGATGGCCCAGTGCAGCAGCATGCTGACTGGACCCCAGCGGTCGGCGGAATTGCGCAGTTGCATGTGAAGCTCCGTCTTATTGAAGGCGTGGCAGGTCGAACACGAGGATCTCGGCGCCGTTGCCGCGGGCGATGTCCACGCGCGGCTCGTCGGCATACAGCAGGGCGTCGCCGGCCGACAGGCTCTGGCCGTTGACCGTCGCGGTGCCGCGCGCCACGTGCACATAAGCCAGGCGGCCGGGGGCGATGTCCAGCGCGGCGTTCTCGTCGCCGTCGAACAGACCGGCATACATGCGCGCGTCCTGCTGCATGCGCACCGAGCCGTCGCTGCCGTCGGGGCTGGCGACCAGGCGCAGGCGGCCGCGCTTCTCGGCTTCGGTGTAGTGCTTCTGCTCGTAGCCGGGCGCGCTGCCCATGGTGTCGGGGATGATCCAGATCTGCAGGAAGTGCGTGCTCCGGTCGGCTTCGTGGTTGTACTCGGAGTGGGTGACGCCGGTGCCGGCGCTCATGCGCTGCACTTCGCCGGGCACGATGCTGGCGGCGTTGCCCATCGAGTCCTTGTGCGCCAGGCTGCCGTCGAGCACGTAGCTGATGATCTCCATGTCGCTGTGGCTATGGGTGCCGAAGCCCTGGCCGCCCTGCACGCGGTCTTCGTTGATGACCCGCAGCGGGCCCCAGTGCACGTGGCGGGGATCGCGGTAATCTGCAAAGGAGAAGCTGTGCCAGGAGTCCAGCCAGCCGTGTTGGGCGTGGCCGCGTTCGTGGGCGGGGCGCAGAGTGATCATGGGTGCTTGCTCCGTAGTCCGTGAGGCGGCGGTGCCGCGTTGGAGCCCAGTCTGATTGCGTTTGATTTCAGGATAAACATTCTAAATTAGCCATCATTGTTCTATTGTCAGCACAATGGCCATTCTTTCAGTGAAAGATCCAATGACGCCGGCAAAGCGCCATTCGTTCCATAAATGCGATCATTTGTTCTAATTCGACCTATTTCCAATCGAAATCAGAACGATATGCTGTGCGTCCCGGTCGACGGATCACCGTGCCGGCCTGTTCGACCCATTCCATTCATACAGCCATCCGGAGCATCCCATGATCAACCGTCTTTCCCGCGGCGCCCTTGCCGTCAGCCTGCTCGCCGCGTCTGCCTACGCCTTCTGCGCTCCGGTCACCTATACCATCGACCCGACGCATACCGACGTCATCGCGCAGTGGAACCATCTCGGCTTCTCCAACCCGATCGCGCACTTCGGCCAGGTCGAAGGCACGATCACCTATGACGCCGACAATGTCGCCGCGTCCAGCGTCGAGGTCGTGCTGCCGCTGGCGGGCCTGTCCTCGCACGTGAAGGCCTTCGACGACCATCTGAAGAGTGACGACTTCTTCGACGTCGCCAGGTTCCCGCAGGCGACCTTCAAGAGCACCGCCGTGGAATCCGCCGGCGAAGGCAAGCTGAAGATCACCGGCGACCTCACCATCAAGGACATCACCAGGCCGGTGGTGCTCGACGCCACCATCAACAAGATCGACACCCACCCGATGACCAGCCAGCCGGCCGCCGGCTTCGACGCCGTGGCCACGCTCAAGCGCACCGACTTCGACCTGGGCATGAACGCGCCCTACGTCAGCGACGAGGTGCAGCTGCGCATCACCACCGAAGCCGCGGTGCCGAAGCAGGGCGAGTAAACCCCGCGCACGCACCACCCGGGGCCGCCGCATCGCGAGGTGCGGCGGCCTTGTCGCGTCAGGACGCGGGGGTCAGCTGGCGTCGGGAAACTGCAGCGGCTCGCGGGCGATGGCCTGCAGCGCGAGGTCGACCGCGGCGAGCCCGTCGCGCTCGAGGTCGACGGTCTCGGGATCGAGCAGGTGCAAGCGCAGCGCGCCGCCGATGATGAAGTGCAGGCTGCGCGCGCAGCTTTCGGCCTGCAGGCCTTCGCGCAGCTGGCCCAGTGCCTCCGCGCGCTTGAACGCCGCGGTGATGCGGGCGTGGGTCTTGCGCATGCCTGTCTTGCGCAGCACGGTCACCGCATCGTCCTCGACCGGGACCTCGCAGCGCAGTTCGATCACTTCGAGCGCACTGCGCACGCGCGGGTTGTGCACGAGGTCGGCGAAGGACTGGCGCATCATCTCGCGCAGGTCTCGCAGCGGGGTGGTGCCATCGGGCCGCGAGACGTGCTCCAGGCCGTGGAAGAAGGGCACGGTCACGCGGTTGATCATCGCCTCCAGCACTTCGGCCTTGTTCTTGAAGTGCCAGTAGACGGCGCCGCGGGTCACGCCGGCCTTGGCCGCGATGGCCTCCAGGCTGGTGCGGAACAAGCCGTTCTCGCGGAAACAGTCCTCGGCCGCATCAAGGATGCCCTCGCGGGTGGTCTGTGCATCCTCTTTGGTCCTGCGCGCCATTAACGTCTCCTGTATCGCCAGCTGAACAATCTTTTGACCAACATACATCCGTGTATGTATGATACGCCGGTTCGCTTCCCATGCCCAGCGCCGACGCCGTTCATTCGAACACCGGTCGCTGGGCATTCCGTTTCTGGATCCCACCAAGGCTGCCCCCATGACCACGACCCTCCGCCGTGCCTACCCCTTGCTTGCCGTCCTCGTCCTCGCGCTCGCCGCCTGTGGCGGTGGCCAGGAGGGCGGGGCGCCGCCAAAGCCCGCAGTGACCGTGGCCACCCTCGAAGCCCGTCCGGTGACCATCACCCGCGAGCTGCCCGGGCGCACCAGCGCGTGGCTGGTGGCCGAGGTCCGGCCGCAGGTCAGCGGCATCGTGGCCAAGCGGCTGTTCACCGAAGGCGCCCTGGTGGAGGCCGACCAGCCGCTGTATCAGATCGATGACGCAACTTACCGCGCCACCGCCAACAGCGCGCGCGCGCAGTTGAAGCGCGCCGAGGCCACCCTGGTGGCGGCCCGCCTGACCGCGAAGCGCACCGCCGAACTGGTGGAGGTCGACGCGGTCAGCCGCCAGGACAACGACAATGCCGTCGCTGCGCTTGGCCAGGCCGAGGCTGACGTCGGCGCCGCGCGCGCCGCGCTCGATGCCGCCAACGTGACCCTTGGCTTTGCACGCATCACGTCCCCGATCAGCGGCCGCATCGGCAAGTCCAGCGTCACCCAGGGCGCGCTCGTGACCGCCAACCAGCCTGCCGCGCTGGCCACGGTGCAGCAGCTCGACCCGATCCATGTCGACCTCACCCAGTCCAGCACCGAGCTCCTGGACCTGCGGCGCTCGCTCGCAGACGGCAGCCTGCAGAGCACCGAGGGCATGCCGGTGAAGATCCAGCTCGAGGATGGCAGCGAGTACGCGCACCCGGGCAACCTCAAGTTCTCCGAAGTCGCCGTGGACCCGAGCACCGGCAGCTACGCGCTGCGCGTGGAGGTGCCCAACCCCGACCACGTGCTGATGCCCGGCATGTACGTGCGCGCGATGCTGGGCGCCGGCGTGCGCAACAACGCGCTGCTGGTGCCGCAGAAGGGCGTGGCCCGCGATCCCAAGGGCAACACGTCCGTGCTGGTGGTCAACGCCGAGGGCGTGGTCGAGCAGCGGCCGGTCGTGGTCAGCCAGACCATCGGCGACCAGTGGCTGGTGGAGTCCGGCCTGGCTGCGGGCGACCGCGTGGTGGTCGAGGGCCTGCAGAAGATCGCCCCCGGCGCGGAGGTCGAGGTGACCGCGGAAGCCGGGGCGCCGCGCCTGCCAGCCGCGACGTCGGCTTCGGCCGGCGCCGATGCGGCTGACACGGCCGAGGTGGCCGATGCCGCCCACGCGGACGCGGCCGATGCCGCCGACGCTCCGGCAGTGCAGGAGTAAGCCCCGATGGCACGCTTCTTCATCGACCGGCCCATCTTCGCGTGGGTCATCGCGATCATCATCATGCTCGCCGGCGCGCTGTCGATCTTCAGCCTGCCGGTGTCGATGTATCCCACCGTGGCGCCGCCCAGCGTCGAGATCCGCGCCACCTACCCCGGCGCCTCGGCCAAGGTGGTCGAAGACTCGGTGACCCAGATCATCGAGCAGAACATGAAGGGCCTCGACGGCCTGATGTACTTCTCCTCGCAGTCGTCGTCCAACGGCATGGCGACCATCGCCATGACCTTCGAGACCGGCACCGACGGCGACATCGCCCAGGTCCAGGTCCAGAACAAGCTGCAGCTGGCGATGCCGCTGCTGCCGCAGGAGGTCCAGCGCCAGGGCGTGAACGTCAGCAAGTCGACGTCGAGCTTCCTGCAGGTGATCGGCTTCGTGTCCGAAGACGGCAGCATGGACAAGGTCGACATCTCCGACTACGTCGGCGCCAACATCGTCGACCCGCTCAGCCGCGTACCGGGCGTAGGCACCATCCAGGTGTTCGGCGGCAAGTACGCCATGCGCATCTGGCTGGACCCGAACAGGCTGCACACCTACCAGCTCTCGATCCCGGAAGTCACCGCCGCGATCCAGGCCCAGAACGCGCAGGTCGCTGTCGGTTCCCTCGGCGGCGCGCCGGCGGTCGACGGCCAGCAGCTCAACGCGACCATCAACGCCCAGGACCGGCTGCAGACCCCCGAGCAGTTCCGCGACATCATCGTGCGTTCCAACCCCGACGGCTCCGCGCTGCGGCTCGGGGACATCGCGCGCGTCGAGATGGGCACCGAGAGCTACGAGTTCGATTCCCGCTACAACGGCCAGCAGGCCACCGGCGTCGCGATCTCGCTGTCCACCGGTGCCAACGCGCTAGACACCGCCGCAGGCGTGAAGGAAGCCCTGGCCGAGCTCGAGCCCTACTTCCCGCCGGGCCTGAAGGCGGTGGTGCCGTTCGACACCACGCCCTTCGTGCAGGTGTCGATCAAGGGCGTGGTGATGACCCTGCTCGAGGCGATCGTGCTGGTGTTCCTGGTGATGTACCTGTTCCTGCAGAACTTCCGCGCCACCCTGATCCCGACGATCGCGGTGCCGGTGGTGCTGCTGGGTACCTTCGGCGTGCTCGCCGCGCTGGGCTTCTCGGTGAACATGCTGACCATGTTCGCGATGGTGCTGGCGATCGGCCTGCTGGTGGACGACGCCATCGTGGTGGTGGAGAACGTCGAGCGCATCATGAGCGAGGAAGGTCTCTCGCCGCTGGAGGCCACGCGCAAGTCGATGGACCAGATCACCGGTGCCCTGGTCGGCATCGGCGTGGTGCTGTCGGCGGTGTTCGTGCCGATGGCCTTCATGTCCGGCTCCACCGGCGTGATCTACCGGCAGTTCACCGTGACGATCGTCTCGGCGATGACGCTGTCGGTCCTGGTCGCCATCGTGCTGACGCCGGCGCTGTGCGCGACCATGCTCAAGCCGCTGAAGAAGGGTGAAAGCCATGACAGCGGCACCGGCTGGTTCGCGCGCTTCTTCGGCTGGTTCAACCGCGGCTTCGAAAGCACCAGCAGCAAGTACCAGCGCGGCGTGCGCGGCATCCTCGGCCGCCCGTGGCGGTTCATGGCCGTATTCGCGGCGCTGGCGCTGGTGATGGGCCTGCTGTTCATGCGCCTGCCCAGCTCCTTCCTGCCCAACGAAGACCAGGGCGTGCTGATGGCGATGATCCAGACGCCGGTCGGCGCCACCCAGGAGCGCACGCTGGAGTCGATCGCGGCGCTCGAGAAGCACTTCCTCGAGACCGAGCCCGACGCGGTCGAGTCGGTGTTCGCGGTGCAGGGCTTCAGCTTCGCGGGCATGGGCCAGAACATGGGCATCGCCTTCGTCAAGCTCAAGGACTGGAGCGAACGCACCGATCCCGAGCTCAGCGCCGAGGCCGTGGCCGGCCGCGGCATGGCCGCGCTCAGCCAGGTCAAGGACGCCTCCATCTTCGTGTTCGCCCCCCCGGCCATGCCGGAGCTCGGCATTGCCAGCGGCTACTCGTTCTACCTGCAGGACAACGGCGGCCAGGGCCACGATGCGCTGATCGCGGCGCGCAACCAGCTGCTTGGCCTGGCCGGAGAGAGTGCGCTGCTGGCCAACGTGCGGCCGAACGGCCAGGAGGACACGCCGCAGCTGAGCATCGACGTGGACGTGGCCAGGGCCGGCGCGCTGGGCCTGTCGCAGGACGCGATCAACGCGACGCTCGCCGCGGCCTGGGGCGGTCAGTACATCGACGACTTCATCGACCGTGGCCGCGTCAAGCGCGTCTACATCCAGGCCGATGCGCCGTTCCGCATGACGCCCGAGGATTTCAACCTCTGGTCGGTGAAGAACTCCGCCGGCGACATGGTGCCGTTCACGGCCTTCGGCAGCTCGCACTGGGATTACGGCTCGCCGCGGCTGGAGCGCTACGACGGCGTGCCGTCGGTGGAGATCCAGGGCGAGGCCGCGCCGGGCCTGTCCTCGGGCGAGGCGATGGACGAGATCGAGCGTCTGGCCGAGCAGTTGCCGGCGGGCTTCGGCATCGAATGGACGGCCGTCTCCTACCAGGAGCGCGAGTCCGGATCGCAGACGCCGCTGCTGTACTCGCTGTCGCTGCTGATCATCTTCCTGTGCCTGGCGGCGCTGTACGAAAGCTGGACGGTGCCGACGGCGGTGCTGCTGGTCGCCCCGCTGGGCATCCTCGGCGCGGTGCTGGCCAACACCCTCCTGGGCATGGAACGCGACGTGTATTTCCAGGTGGCGATGCTGACCACGGTGGGACTCACGAGCAAGAACGCGATCCTGATCGTGGAGTTCGCCAAGGCCAACCTGGAAAGCGGCATGGAGCTGATCGCCGCGACCATGCAGGCCGTGCGTGATCGCCTGCGCCCGATCATCATGACTTCGCTGGCGTTCGGCCTGGGCGTGCTGCCCCTGGCGCTGGCGACCGGCGCGGGTTCGGGCGCGCAGCGCGCGATCGGCACCGGCGTGGTCGGCGGCATGGTGGTGGGCACCCTGCTGGGCGTGTTCTTCATTCCCCTGTTCTTCGTCGTGATCCAGAAGGTCTTCGGCGGCAAGGCCGACAAGGCCGCGACGGAAGGAGTCACCGACGATGCGTAAGCATGCATGCCTGACCCTGGCCCTGGCGGCGGTCCTTGCCGCCAGCGGCTGCGCCACCCTGGTTCCCGCCACGCCGGAGGCGCAGGCGGGCATCCCGGCCGAGTGGCCGCTGCCGGAAGTGACGCCCACGGATGCGGAATCCGCGGCGGAGGCGTCGGCGCTGCCGATGGCCGACATCGGCTGGCGAGACTTCTTCGCCGATCCGCGCCTCGAGCAGCTTGTCGGACTCGCGCTGGACAACAACCGCGATCTGCGCGTGGCCATCCTCAACGTCGAGCGGGCGCGGGCGCAGTACCGCATCCAGCGCGCCGATCGCCTGCCCTCGATCGGCGCCGAGGTGGAAATGGTGCGCCAGGGTGGCGACAGGCCGGTGACCGAGGCCTACACCGCGGGCATCGGCCTGGCCGCGTTCGAACTCGACCTGTTCGGCCGCGTGCGCAATCTCGGCGAAGCGGCGCTGCAGCAATACCTGTCCACCGATGAGGCGCAGCGTGCCACCCAGCTCTCGCTGGTGGCGGAAGTCGCTTCCGCCTGGTTGACGCTGGCGGCCGACCAGGAGCAGCTGCGCCTGTCGGAGCAGGCGATGGAGACCTACCTGCAGACGCTGGACCTGACCGTCAAGCGCCACGCGCTGGGCGCGACCTCCGCGCTGGAGGTCGAGCAGGTGCGCACCCAGGTCGCCACTGCCCGTACCGACGTCGAGCGCCTCAAGGGCCAGGTGGCCCGCGACCGCAATGCGCTGGACCTGCTGGCCGGCGCGCCGGTGGACGCCTCGCTGCTGCCCGCCGCCGACGCCCGCGTCGATGCGGTCACCGGCATCGCCGCGGTGCCCGCGGGTCTGGATGCGGACGTGCTGCTGCGTCGTCCCGACGTGATCGCCGCCGAGCACCGCCTGCTGGCCGCCAGCGCCAATATCGGCGCGGCGCGCGCGGCGTTCTTCCCGTCGATCAGCCTGACCGGCAGCATCGGTTCGGCCAGCGATGAACTGTCGGGCCTGTTCGACAGCGGCACCCGGGTCTGGAGCTTCATCCCGCGCCTCAACCTGCCGATCTTCCAGGGCGGGCGCCTGCGCGCCAGCCTGGGCATGGCCACGGCCGACCGCGACATCGCGCTTGCCGAGTACGAGAAGGCGATCCAGTCCGGCTTCCGCGAAGTGGCCGACGCGCTGGTGTCGTCGGAGTCGCTGGCGAAGCAGGTACGCGCGCAGCAGGACCTGGTCGATGCCGCAACCCGTGCCGAAGGGCTGGCGCGTGCCCGCTACGAGGCCGGAGTCGACAGCCACCTGGTCGCGCTCGACGCGCAGCGCACGCTCTACGGTGCGCAGCAGGCGCTGGTGGCCACGCGCCTGGCCGAGCAGGCCAACCGCGTGACCCTGTACCGCGTGCTGGGCGGCGGCTGGCGCGAGGACAGCGTCGCACCGGTCGCGCAGGCCACGGGGGGCTGAGCCCCGGCCTCAGTCCCCGTCGTCGCCCTCGGGCGGCGGCGGCAGGCCCAGGTCGTGGTGCGCGATGGCGTCGCCGATGGCCACGGCGTGCGCCTCATGGGCGCGCCGCAGGTCGTACTGCAGCACGTCGGGGCGCTTGACCATGGCCTTGAAGCGCGGCTCCAGCGCGTCGACGCGCCGCTGGGCCTCGCCCATTTCGTCGAACACTTTCTGCCGCAGCGTGGCCGCTGCATCGTCGCCCAGCGACAGGTAGTCGGCCACGCGCGCACGCAGCGCCGAGACGGCCACCTTGGCCTTGCCCTTCGGGCTCGTCAGCGAGGCGACCACCGTGAGCGCGAGCACCGCGACGATGACCACCAGCGAAGTCCAGGTGCTGATTTCGATCACGGGCACCGGCTGGCCGTCGTTGATGAACGGCAGGCTGTTCTCGTGCAGGGCGTGCAGCACCAGCTTGATGCCGATGAAGCCCAGCACCGCCGCCAGGCCCAGCGAAAGATAGACCAGGCGCTCGAGCAGGCCGCCGACCAGGAAGTAGAGCTGGCGCAGGCCGAGCAGCGAGAAGGCGGTGGCGGTGAATACGATGAAGACGTTCTGCGTGAGCCCGAAGATCGCCGGGATCGAATCGAAGGCGAACAGGATGTCGGTGCCGCCGATGGCCAGCATCACCAGCAGCATCGGCGTCAGCGCGCGCTTGCCCTGCCAGGTGGTGAACAGCTTGTCGCCGTCGTAGCGGGGGCTGGCGTGGAACAGGTTCCGCACCAGCCGGACCACGATATTGGGCTTGTCCTCGTCGTGGTCGTCGGGCGCGAGCAGGTTGCCCGCGGTCACCAGCAGCACCAGGCCGAACAGGTAGAACACCCATGAGAAGCGCTCGATCATCGCGGCGCCGAGCAGGATGAACACCGTGCGCGCGATCAGCGCGAAGGTGATCCCGAACAGCAACACCTTCTGCTGGCTCTCGCGTGGGACCTTGAAGCTGGTCATGATCACCAGGAACACGAAGACGTTGTCGATCGACAGCGCCTTCTCGGTGATGTAGCCGGAGAAGTACTCCGCGCCCATGTCGGCCCCGCCCCAGGTCCAGACCGCAACGCCGAACAGCAGGGCGATGCCGACGTACAGCGCCGACCAGATCGCGGCCTCGCGCAGGGTTGGCGCGTGCGCCTTGCGCACGTGGAAGAAGTAGTCGAATGCGAGCAGGCCGATGATCAGTGCGATCGTGGCCTCCCAGACGAGAGGGGTGGTTGTCGGCATTGGCGTCCCGTGGGCGTTTACCTGCAAAAGCATGTCATGCCATGCGTGGCGCCTGCATCACGTGCGTGGCTCCATTCGTTATCCGCGCGTGAAATGGCCCGCCGGGCGCGCGCTATATTCCGCCGCCATCCTCCTGTTACCCGGCGATCGCCTTGCACCGACGACAACTCCTGCTGGCGGGCCTGGCGCTGCCGGTAGCCGCGGCGCTGCCCGGCCGTTCCATCGCCGCCGCCACGCAGCGCGGCACCACCTTCGACGACGACACCGTGCCGGCGCTGGCGGCGGCGCTTGCCGCGAGTGCGTACCGGCCGCCGACGCGCGAACTGCCGGCCGCGCTCGCCGACATCGGCTACGACCGCTATCGCGACTACCGCTACCGGCCCGAACGTGCGCTGTGGCACGGCGAGGGCAGCGGCTTCGAGGCGCAGTTCTTCCATCGCGGCTACATGTTCCGCGAGCGCGTGGAAATACACGTGGTCGAGGGTGGGCGCAGCCGGCCGTTCGCGTACTCGCCCTCGCTGTTCCGCTTCGACCACGGCGTGCCGGCACCGGCGGATGGCACCGACCTCGGCTTTGCCGGCTTCCGCCTGCACGGTTGGCTGCAGGACGGCGGCAGTACGCAGGCCGGCCCGCCGCCGGATGAAATCGCCGCCTTCCTCGGCGCCAGCTACTTCCGCGCGGTCGCGCGCGGCCTGGGCTACGGGCTGTCGGCCCGCGGCCTGGCCCTGGGCAGCGGCGATCCCGCGCCGGAGGAGTTCCCCGTCTTCCGCGCGTTCTGGCTGGAGACGCCTGCGCCCGGCGCCCGGCACGTGGTCGTGCATGCGCTGCTGGATTCGCCCAGCGTCGCCGGCGCCTTCCGCTTTGTCATCGTGCCCGGCACAGAGACCGTGTTCGAGGTCGATGCGCGCCTGCATCCCCGCGTCGACCTGATGGCGGCCGGCATCGCGCCGCTGACCAGCATGTACGAGTTCGACGCCCACGACCGCGCGCGCATCGACGATCCGCGCCCCGCTGTGCACGACTCCGACGGCCTGGCGCTGCTGGCCGGCAGCGGCGAGCAGGCCTGGCGCCCGCTGCGCAATCCGCGCGCCGTCGAGCACAGCGGTTTCCAGGATCGCGACCCGCGCGGTTTCGGACTGATGCAGCGCAAGCGCGGCTTCGAGGATTACCAGGATCTGGAAGCCGGATACGAGCGGCGTCCCGGTTGCTGGGTCGAACCGCTGGATGACTGGGGCGAGGGCGAGGTGCACCTGCTCGAAATCCCGACCGACAACGAGTACGCCGACAACATCGTCACATTCTGGCGCCCGCGCGCGCCGCTGGCCGCCGGCCGCGAGCACCGCTGGCGCTACCGCCTGCACTGGGCGGCGGAACACGACTGGAACCCGTCGCTTGCGCGCGTCGTGGCGACGCGCAGCGGCGCGCTGGACCGGACCGGGGGCCGCCAGTACCTGGTCGACTTCGCCGGCGGCGCGCTGCCCGCTGTCGATGGTGCCGTGCGCGTGCAGGCGTCGGACAACGTCGGCGCGCTGCGCAATGCGGTCGCCTATCGCAATCCGGAGACCGGTGGCTGGCGCGTGGGCTTCGAACTCGAGCCCGGCGATGCGGCCGCCGTCGAGATGCGCCTGTGGTTGGAGGGCGACGGCGGGCGTCTGTCCGAAACCTGGCTGTCGAGATGGACGCCTTGAGCGCGCACCGGAGCCCTCGTGCGGGGGCCGACGCCCCGTCGCTGCCGCCGCTTCCCCCGGAGTCTCCGCTGGAGATGCGCGTGCAGGCGCTCGACCACGGCCGGGTCGCCAATCCGACGCGCCCGACCACGCCGCCGAACATGGCCTGGCGCCGCTTCGCGGTGATCGGTGGTGCGGCGCTGCTGACCCTCATCGCCACCTACCAGATGTGGTGGCTGCTGCGCGGTGACGGCATCGATCCGCTGGAAGGCACGCTGCTGCTGCTGTTCGTCGCCCTGTTCGCCTGGATCGTGCAGGCCTTCGTCGGCGCCATCGCCGGCTTCGTGCTGCTGCTGCAGCGGCGTCCGCTGCGCATGGGCATGAGTGCGCACGGTCCGCTGCCGGCGCTGTCCACGCGCACCGCGCTGCTGATGCCGATCTACAACGAGGATCCGGAGCGCCTGGTGGCCGGGCTGCAGGCGATGCACGAATCGCTGGCCGCCACCGGACAGCTGGACCGCTTCGACTTCTTCGTGCTCAGCGACACCCGCAGGCCGGACATCCAGGCCGCCGAGGCCGCCGCGTTCGCGGCGCTGCGCGAACGCCTGGGTGCGGAAGCGCGCGTGTACTACCGCCTGCGCGAGGACAACAGCGAACGCAAGGCCGGCAACATCGCCGACTGGGTGCGGCGCTGGGGCGGGGCCTGGCCGCAGTTCCTGATCCTCGACGCCGACAGCGTGATGGACGGCGGCACCATCGTGCGCCTGGCCGCGGCGATGCAGCGCCACGACGACGTCGCGCTGATCCAGACCCTGCCGGTGATCGTCAACGGCAACACCCTGTTCGCGCGCATGCAGCAGTTCGCCGGCCGCGTCTACGGCCCGGTGATCGCCTACGGCGTGGCCTGGTGGCACGGCGCGGAGAGCAACTACTGGGGCCACAACGCGATGATCCGCACCCGCGCCTTCGCCGATTGCGCGGGCTTGCCGCAGCTGGCCGGCGTGAAGCCCTTCGCCGGTACCGTGCTCAGCCACGACTTCGTCGAAGCCGCGCTGATGCGCCGCGGCGGCTGGGCGCTGCACATGATCCCCGGCCTCGGCGGCAGCTACGAGGAAGGGCCGCCCTCGCTGACCGACATGCTGGTGCGCGACCGGCGCTGGTGCCAGGGCAACCTGCAGCACGGCGCCGTGCTGCCCGCGCGCGGCCTGCACTGGGTCAGCCGCTGGCACCTGCTGATCGGCATCGGCCACTACTTCACCGCGCCCATGTGGGCGATGCTGATGCTGGTCGGCGTGTCGATCCCGCTGCTGCACGCGGGGTTTTCGTGGGGCCATTTTTCGCTTGATGGCTTCACGCCCACGGCGTACTGGCGCGAGCAGGACAGCGCGCGCTTCATCGGTGTGTTCATCGTGACCATGGCGATGCTGCTGGCGCCCAAGCTGATGGGCTACCTCGCCACGGTCGTCGACCCGCCGATGCGCCGCGGCTGCGGCGGCGCGCTGCGCATCGCGGCCGGCGTGCTGCTGGAAACCCTGCTGGCCGCGCTGATGGCGCCGGTGACGATGTGGGTGCAGTCGCGCGGCGTGGCCGAGGTGCTGGCGGGCAAGGATTCGGGCTGGGAGTCGCAGCGGCGCGACGACGGCACGCTACCGCTGCGCGAACTGCTGCGCCTGTACGGCGGGCTGACGCTTGCCGGCGCCGTGGCCGGCGTGGCCGCCTGGATGGTGTCGCCAGCGCTTGCCGCGTGGATGTCGCCGGTGGTGCTGGGCCTGCTGCTGGCAGTCCCCGTCGTGGCCCTGGGCGCGTCGCGCGTCGCCGGCCAGTGGCTGCGCAGGCACCGCATCTTCGCCACCCCCGAAGAACTGGTGCCGCCGCCGGTGCTGGTGCGCGCGGTCGAGCTTCGCGCAGCGCGCGCACGTACGACGGACTGACCCGCCACCGCAGCAGGATCGTCATCGAAGCCGCATGGCGTGTGCCGTGATTCGCCCCTGGCCCGGCAGCTGCGTGGCGGCCCGCCTGGTGCGCCTGTGCATAATGGCGCGCCAGGTGCGTAGAGGGTTGCCATGCTGCTGGAATGCATTGAACGCGAGACCGGGCCGGACCCGGCATGGAGCATCGTCTGGCTGCACGGCCTTGGCGCCGACGGCAGCGACTTCGTGCCGATCGTGCCCGAGCTGCTGCGTCGCGACTGGCCGGCGCTGCGTTTCGTGTTCCCGCACGCGCCGCTGCGTCCGGTGACCATCAACAACCGGGTGCCGATGCGGGCCTGGTACGACATCGTCGACACCGACCTGGCCAATCGCGCCGATGAGGCCGGCGTGGCCGAGTCGACGGCGCAGGTCGAGGCGCTCATCGCCCGGGAAGTCGAACGCGGCGTGCCGCGCTCCCGCGTGGTGCTGGCGGGTTTCTCGCAGGGCGGCGCGGTCACGCTGGCTGCAGGCCTGCGCAGCGCCGAGCCTCTGGCCGGGCTGGTCGCGCTGTCCACGTACATGCCCTCCGCACACAAGGCGCGCGAGGCGCTGGTCGCCGGCGCCGGGAAGCCGCCGGTGTTCATGGGCCACGGCAGCCAGGATCCGGTGGTGCCGTTCCAGGCCGGCCAGCAGAGCGCGGCGCTGCTGCGCGAACTCGGCTTCGAGGTCGAGTGGCACGGCTATCCGATGCCGCATTCGGTCTGCGCCGAGGAGATCCGCGATCTCGGGGACTGGCTCTCGCAGCGGTTCGCGGCGGGCTGAGGACAATGGGCCAGGCGCGCGCCGACGAGCCGTGGCTGTCCGACCTGTGCCGGTTGCCGCGGCTTGCGGCGATGCTTGGCATCGCGCAGTTGGCGTGCACGCCGCCGGCCACGCGCAGCGCAGCATCGCCCATCGTCCGGGCTATGCCTTCGGCCCGCGGACGCGCATGGCCTGCGGCTGGGACGCGGGCTACTATGCCTGCGGGCTGGAGCTGTCGCTGGCGACGCTGAGGAGGACGCCATGAAGGTGGTCATCGCCGACGACGAACCGCTGGCACGCGAGCGCCTGCGCACGCTGCTGGCCGCGCACGCCGACATCGACGTGGTCGCCGAGGCGGGCGACGGCCGCACCGCGCTGCAGGCCTGCGCCGAGCACGAACCCGACCTCGTGCTGCTGGACATCGCCATGCCCGGCATCGACGGCCTCGAGGCCGCCCGTCACCTGGCCGCCTTCGAACCGCGCCCGGCCGTGGTGTTCTGCACCGCCTACGACGCCCACGCGCTGTCGGCCTTCGACGCCGCCGCGGTCGACTACCTGGTCAAGCCGGTGCGCCCGGAGCGCCTCGAGGCGGCGCTCGAACGCGTGCGCACTTTCACAGCGGGACTGGAGCGCGGCCGCGGCGAGGGCGGCGCCGGCAAGCGCCGTACCCATCTCTGCGCGCGCCTGCGCGGCAGCCTGCGCCTGATCCCGATCGAGGACGTGCACTACCTGCAGGCCGAGGAGAAGTACGTGGTCGTGCACCACGCCCGCGGCGAGGACCTGATCGAAGAGTCGCTGAAGTCGCTGGAGGAGGAGTTCGGCGACCGTTTCCTGCGCATTCACCGCAACTGCCTGGTGGCCCGCCACGAACTGGTCGAACTCCGGCGCGACCCCGAGGGCCACGTCCACGCCATCCTCCGCCACGGCGCCCAGCCGCTGGAGGTCAGCCGCCGCTGCGCGGCGCCGCTGCGCGAGATGCTGCGCGAGCGCTGAGCGGCGCAGGTCCGCGGCGCCGGGCATGGCCCGTGCGCAACCGGGATCAGGAGCGCTCGACCACCTGCCGCGGCGCCCGCTTCAGCCCCGTCAGCAGCCGGTACGGGCTGTTCCCGCTGCGCGCCGCGACTTCTGCGACCGGCAGGCGCGCGCCCCACAGTTCGATATCGCTGCCGATACCGGCGCCGGGGTGGTCGGTCAGGTCCACGGTCAGCATGTCCATCGAGACGCGCCCGATCAGCTCGCCCGGCTGGCCGTCGATGATCACCGGGGTGCCCGAGGTCGCGTATTGCGGATAGCCGTCGGCATAGCCGGCAGCGACCACCCCTACACGCGTCGGGCGCGAGGTGGTGAAGGCACCCGCGTAGCCGATCGGCTCGCCCGCGGCGAGCTCGCGCACGGCGATGACCCTGGATGCCAGTTCCATCACCGCGCGCAGCGGCTCGGCCTCCGCGCACGGCGCGTCGAGCATGTGCGAGCCATAGAGCATCAGGCCGGGGCGCACCCAGTCGCGGCGCGCCGTCGGCCAGGCCATCAGCGCGGCGGAGTTGGCAAGGCTGGTGGTGGTGCCGGGTGGAAGCCGCGCCAGCATCGCGTCGAAGGTGGCCAGCTGCGCGGGCGTGCTGGCGTGACCGAGTTCATCGGCGCGCGAGAAGTGGCTCATCGCGACCATGTCGCCCACCCACGGCAGTGCGCGCAGGCGCCGCCATGCATCGGGATAGTCCTCGGGTGCGAGGCCCAGGCGGTGCATGCCCGAGTCGAGCTTCAGCCAGACCGGCAGCGGCTGCCGCAGCGGATGGCGCTCGAGCACATCCACCTGCCAGGACGAAGCCACCACCGTCCACAGCGCATGCCGTTCGATCAGCGGCAGCTCGTCGGCGTCGAAGAAGCCTTCCAGCAGCAGGATGGGTGCGCGGATGCCGGCCTCGCGCAGCTCGATCGCCTCCTCGATGCAGGCCACGCCGAAGCCGTCGGCCTCGCCGTCGAGCGCGCGCGCGCAGGCCACGGCGCCGTGTCCGTAGGCGTCGGCCTTGACCACGGCCAGCGCCTTGCCGCCGCCGAGCGTGCGCGCGTGGCGGTAGTTGTGGCGCAGGGCGTCGAGGTCGATGGTGGCGCGCGCAGGGCGCATCAGCGCAGCCCCGTGGGCGCCGCGGGCCAGGCACGCCCGTAGCGGGAGATGTCGAGGCCTTCGCTGTCGATCGCGGGCGGGCGGCCGTCCACCAGGTCGGCCAGGTAGCGCCCCGAGCCGCAGGCCATCGTCCAGCCCAGGGTGCCGTGGCCGGTGTTGAGCAGCAGGTTGCGGTACGTCGTGGTGCCGACGACGGGCGGGCCATCGGGCGTGGACGGGCGCAGGCCGCTCCAGAAGCTGGCGTTGGCGAGGTCGCCGCCGTCGGGATACAGGCTGCGCACCACCATCTCCAGGGTGTCGCGGCGGCGCTGCGGCAGCGACAGGTCATAGCCACTGACTTCGGCCATGCCGCCGACGCGGATGCGCTCGTCGAAGCGGGTGATCGCGACCTTGTAGCTTTCGTCGAGCACGGTCGAGTGCGGCGCCAGCTCGGGGTTCGTGATCGGGATCGTCAGCGAATAGCCCTTGAGCGGGTACACCGGCAGGCGGATGCCGAGCGGCGCCAGCAGGCGCGGCGACCACGCGCCCAGGGCGAGCACATAGCGGTCGGCGGTCTCGGTACGGCCCTGGATGCGCACGCCGGCGAGGCGGTCGCCGTCACCCAGCAGGGCTTCGATATCCTGCCCGTAGCGGAACTCGACGCCTGCGGCCTCGGCCATCGCCGCCAGCCTGGTGGTGAACAGGTGGCCGTCGCCGGTTTCATCGCCCGGCAGGCGCAGCGCGCCGGTCAGCGTGTCGGCGACCCTGGCCAGCGCCGGCTCCACGCGGACGATTCCCGCGCGGTCGAGGAGTTCGTAGGGCACGCCGTACTCGCGCAGGATCGCGATGTCCTTGGCGGCACCGTCGAGCTGCGCCTGTGTGCGGAACAGCTGCGTGGTGCCGAGTGTGCGCTCCTCGTACGCGATGCCGGTGTCGCGGCGCAGTTCCTCCAGGCAGGCACGGCTGTACTCGGCAAGCCGCACCATCCGCGCCTTGCTGATGGCATAGCGGTGATGGGTGCAGTTGCGAAGCATCTGCCACATCCAGCGGTACTGCGCGGGGTCGGCGGTCGGCCGTATCGCCAGCGGCGCGTGCCGCGACAGCAGCCAGCCCACCGCTTTCAGCGGGATGCCCGGCGCGGGCCAGGGCGAGGCGTAGCCGGGCGACACCTGGCCGGCATTGGCAAAGCTGGTTTCCATGGCGGGCCCGGACGCGCGGTCGATGACGACGACGTCGTGTCCCTGTTGCCGCAGATACCACGCGCTGGTCACTCCGATCACACCGGAGCCCAGGATCAAAATACGCATTGGATTGACTCGATCGGGCGGGCGGCCAGGGGCGGCGTGGCCGGCGGGTTCATGGAATCCGCCAGTATATGGATCGGAATCCACGGTGGCCCGTGCGGAAGGCGATAATGGCGGCGTGAACACACTCCGCATCGCCACCCGAAAGAGCCCGCTCGCCCTCTGGCAGAGCGAACACGTCGCCGACCTGCTGCGCGCCGCCCACCCGGGTCTGGCCGTGGAGCTGGTGCCCATGTCCACCCGCGGCGACGAGGTGCTGGACCGCTCGCTGGCGGCGATCGGCGGCAAGGGTCTGTTCCTGAAGGAGCTGGAGCTGGCGATGCTGCGTGGGGACGCCGACTGCGCGGTGCATTCGCTCAAGGACGTGCCGATGGAGGTCGACGCGCCGTTCGCGCTGCCGGCCTTCCTGGCGCGCGCGGACCATGCCGACGCCTTCATCAGCAACCAGTTCGCGACCTTCGACGCGCTGCCTCCGGGTGCGTGCGTCGGGACTTCCTCGCTGCGGCGACAGGCGCAGCTGCGCGCGCTGCGCCCGGACCTGGAGATCCGCGACCTGCGCGGCAACGTCAACACGCGGCTGGCCAAGCTGGATGCGGGCGAGTACGACGCGATCGTGCTGGCCTGCGCGGGACTGGATCGGCTGGGCCTGGGCGGACGCACCCGCGCGCGCCTGGATGCGCCGGAATGGCTCCCTGCGCCGGCACAGGGCGTGATCGCGATCGAGTGCCGCGGCGACGATGCCGAGGTCATGGCGCTGTGTCGCGTCCTCGACCATGCGCCCACCCGCACCTGTGCGTCGGCGGAGCGCGCGCTCAACCTGGCGCTGCATGGCAGCTGTCACGTGCCGGTTGCGGCGTTTGCGCGTCTCGATGGCGACATGCTGCGGCTGGATGGGCTGGTGGGCAGCGAGCGCGATGGGCGCAGCGTGCGCGCGCATGCCGAAGGGCCGGCTGCCGACCCTGAAGTGCTCGGCCGCGATGTTGCGGGGCGGCTGCTGGCTGCGGGGGCCGGGGAGTTTCTGCCGGAAAGATGAGGCTCTTCTCTTGTTGGAGGGAACGCGCGGCACTGATATGACGCGGGGCCCTTCGTGGCGCAGACACTTTTCGTCGAAACCGTTTCCCCTAGAACCGGTACCGCACCTGCACGGAGCCTTCGGTGTCCGTCGCCCCTGTCCCACCGTTGCCAGCGCTGTCATGCCGCAGTTCGAAGTTCGAATGCAGCGTCCACTGGTCCTGCAGGCGCAGGTCCAGGCCGATCACCTGGCGGGTAGTGGTGTTGAACCTGCCCGTCTCGACCAGCAGGTTCTGGGTCAGCAGGGCGCGGTCGGCGATGCTCTGGCGCAGCTCCAGCCGGCTGCGGACGATCATGCCTTCGCCGGCGGTGCCATGGTCGGCATAGGGCTGCAGGCGGTAGCCGGTGCCGAACTCGAGCTTGACGTTGGTATCGGGGGTGCGCACGGCCTCGTAGCCGAAGCCCGCGGTGAAGCGCGAGTGGCTGCCGTGGTTGATCCGCCAGTCGCGGCGCGATGCCGGCGAGTACAGCGGGTAGCGCCGCGCGGCGATCACCGGAAGGCGCATCGGCATCAGCGGGTCGACGGCGCCTGGCGTCGACGGTTGCTCGATGCGCGTAAACCGGGACGGTGCCTTCCAGCCGGCATCCGCGCAGACCAGGCGGTAGCAGGGACGGCGCAGGTCGGCACGGCCCGACGCCAGCGCGATCACCGCCGGCTCGCCGGGGGATTCCGGCAAGGGCTGGAGAAGCACGGGTGGGGCGGCAAGGGCCAGCCAGAGGGCCGCGAGCATGCGCAGGGGCTCCGAAGTAAACGGTTACATCGCCATTATCGCGACCAATCGCCGCCGTTCCAAGACGCCCGCGGACCTGCGGTTCAGTAATAGGCGCTGACGACGTGCCGTGCCTGGGCAAAAAACAGCCAGCGCTCGGCGAACGCGCCCGCCAGCAGCCCCAGCGCCGCCAGCCCGGTCGCGGCCAGGGCCGGTAGCCAGCCCAGGACCATCAGCGCGCTGGCCAGGAGTGGAGCCGCCACCAGCCCGGCCACCGCCGCCAGCCGCAGCCGGAGCGCGTGGCGGCGCGCGAGTTCGAAGACCATCTCGCGGGTGACGTAGTTGGCCTCGGTATGCGGGCGTTCGAACACGCGCACCTCGCGGTCGGGCAGGCCCACCGCGGCGCCCCGGGTGGCCGGCTCCTGCGCAGCGTCGATCGCGCGCCAGTACAGCCACTTCAGCACCGCCAGCGCCAGGCCGAACAGCACCAGGGTCGGCAGCATCCCGGCCAGGTCCTGGCCGCGCAGCATCGCCGCCATGACCACCATCTGCAGCGCGAGGCCGGTGAGCAGGGCGAACAGCAGGTACACCGGCAGCACCAGCGGATGGCGCCAGGCCGGAATCGGCTTGAGCGAGGCGTAGATCATCGCGGTACAGGCCACCGTGACCAGCGCCAGCACGGCCAGCAGCAGGCCCAGGCAGGCCAGCCACGCGGCGCGCGTGGCGCCGGGCTCCATCCACAGCAGCAGGGCCATCGCGGCCAGCACCGGCAACGGGGTGGCCACGGCCAGCACGCCCTCGCGCGACAGCCACGAGGTCCGCCACTGGCTGAAGGCGCGCCAGGCACGGCCGGGCTTGCCCAGGTGCGCGAGCGAACACAGCAGGCCGATGGTCGACAGCAGCAGGCCGAACCCCAGTCCCGCGAGCTGCACGCCTTCCAGCGCCGGCGACAGGCCGCCGCGCAGCGCCAGCAGCGCGATGCTCAGCCCCGACCAGGCGAGCAGGCCGTAGCCGGCGCCGGACAGGGTGGTGAAGAAAATGACCGACAGGGCGGGATGCATCGTGGGTTCAGCGCCTCAGCATGCGGTTGAGCCAATGCAGCGGGGAAGATGCGCGCGTGGGCGCGGTGGCTTCGGCGCTGGCGCCGTCGCTGCCGTCGCGCCGCGGCCGCGGCGGGAGGTAGCGGTTCACCGGCTGGTAGCCGAGTTCGGGCATCAGCGCCACGCCGCCGCGCTCGGCGACCAGCTTCGAGACGTCGGACTCGGGATCGCCGAGGTCGCCGAAGTGCCGCGCGCGCGTCGGGCAGGCCTGCACGCAGGCGGGTACGCGTTCGGACTCGTCGAGGTTCTCGTTGTAGATCCGGTCCACGCACAGGGTGCATTTCTTCATCACCCCTTCGACCGGGCTGTACTCGCGCGCGCCGTAGGGGCAGGCCCAGCTGCAGAGCTTGCAGCCGATGCACTTGTCCTCGTCGACCAGCACGATGCCGTCCTCGGCGCGCTTGTAGCTGGCGCCGGTGGGGCAGACGGTGACGCAGGCGGGGGTTTCGCAGTGCAGGCAGCTGCGCGGAAAGTGCAGGGTCATGGCGGGCTGTGCTGGTTCCGCGGCGACCTCGTAGCTGTGCACGCGGTTGAACCAGACGCCTTCGGGTTCCTTCCCGTAGGGCCGCTCGTCGGTCAGCGGCCCGGTGATGCCGCCGGCGTTCCACTCCTTGCAGCTGGTCGCGCAGGCATGGCAGCCCACGCAGGTGTCGAGGTCGATCACCAGGCCGAGCTTCTTCGTCGACGGCGGTGGCAGCGAGGTCATGGCAGCTCCCGGTGGCGCAGCTTGCCGCTGCCGAACAGCAGCAGCGCGATCGACAACACCAGGCCGAACGCGGCGCGCCAGCGTGGCGAGGGTGCCTCGAAGGCACCCAGTGAGGTCGGCGACATGATCGAGGGATCGACCAGGGCCCAGATGCAGGCCAGCGCGCCGGCGAAGCCGCCGACGAGCATCAACACGCCGATGATCCGATGCAGTGTCTTCATGGGCTGAAAGGGAAATAGCGCGGGATCAGCACCACCGCCATCGTGATGAAGATGATGTTGAGTGGCAGTCCCACTTTCACGAAGTCGCGAAAGCGGTAACCGCCTGCGGCATAGACCATGGTATTGGTCTGGTAACTGATCGGCGTGGCGAAGCTGGTGGATGCGGAAAATGCCACCGCCACCAGGAAGGGCTTGCTGTCCAGGCCGAGCGACTCCGCGGTGGCGATGGCGATTGGCACCACCAGCGCGGCCGAGGCGTTGTTGCTCATGACCTCGGTCAGCACGGAGGTCATGACGTAGATCACCGCCAGCGTCGCCACCGGGCCGAAGCCGCCGACGAGGCCGATGGAAAAGTCGGCCAACAGCGCCGCGGCACCGCTGTTCTGCAGGGCGATGCCCAGCGGCAGCACGCCCGCCAGCAGCAGCACCACGCGCCAGTCGATGGCGGCATAGGCATCCTCCGGTTCCAGCACGCGCAGCAGGACCAGGGCGATGCAGCCGAGGATCGCCGCGGCGACGATGCTCATCAGGCCGGACGCGGCCACGGCCACGACTGCCGTCAGGATGCCCAGCGCAAACAGCGCCCGGCGCATCGACGTGCGCGGCTGGTCGCGCTCGCCAAGCAGTACCAGGCCGGGGTCGGCGCGCATCAGGTCGAGCGCGCTTTCCGGCGCGTCCAGCAGCAGCACGTCGCCCATCGCCAGCGGCACCTGGTCCAGCGGCTGCCGGATCGACAGCCGGTGGCGGTGCAGGCCCTGCACGCGGGCATGGTAAAGGTGGGCGAATCGCACGGCGGCCAGGGTGTGGCCGATCAGGTGGGAGCCCGGCGCCACCATGGCCTCGGCGTACACGCGTTCGCCCTCGTCGTCGACCTCGAGGTCGCGCGCCACTTCGTCGTGGCTGAGCTTGAGCTTGCGCCGCGCCGCCTCGATGTCCGGCCACGTCCCGCGCACCAGCATGCGATCGCCCGGCTCGATCTCGGTGCCGCGGGGGGAGGGCACGGCCGCCCGGCCGCGGAAGATCTCCAGCACCACCACGTCGCCGCTGTCATCGGGCAGCAGCTCGCTGCCGCGTTTGCCGATGGCGGTCGATTTCCCGGACACCAGCAGCTCGGCCACGTAGCGGCCGGCGTGGCCGCTGTCGGCCTGCTGCGGCACGCCGAGGTCGGGCAGCAGGAAGCGGCGGGCGAACATCAGGTACACCGTGCCCACCACCACGAAGATGATGCCCAGGCGGCTGAACTCGAAGATGGTGAAGCCGGCGTGTCCCGCCTGCCGCGCCATCGAGTCGACCAGCAGGTTGGTGGAGGTGCCGATCAGCGTGCACACACCGCCGAACTGGCCCGCGTACGACAGTGGGATCAGGAACTTCGACGGCGGCAGCTTGTTGGCCACGGCCGCGGCGATGATCAGCGGCAGGAACACGGCGACCGCGGCGGTGTTGTTGATGAAGGCCGAGACCGCGGCGGTGAGCAGCATCATCACCAGCGCCAGCAGCCAGCCCCAGCGGATCCGCGCGATCATCTCGCCCAGGCGGTTCAGCGAGCCGCTGTGCTGCAGGCCTGCGCTGAGCACGAACATCGCCGCCACGGTCACGGTGGCGGGGCTGCTGAAGCCCGACAGGGCTTCCTCGGTGGTGACCAGGCGCAGGGTGAGCAGCGCGGCCAGCGCCAGCATCGCCACGACTTCGGGAGGCATCTTTTCGCTCACGAACAGCGCGACGGCGCCGGCGAGCACCAGGAAGGTGAGCCACATGTCGAGGCTCATCGCTTGCGGGCCCCGTAGCGCAGCGGTCCGCCCGGCGCGTCGCCCAGGGCCAGCGGTTCGAACTGCGGCTGCGTCAGCGTCGTCGCGTCGGTCGTCCGGTCGCCGGCGTCACCTGTGCCGCCGGTGGTATCCGGCGGCGCACGCCGCAGGCTCACGCGCAGGTCGAACCACGCCGCCTGGCCGGTGACCGGGTCGGCATTGGCGTAGTCGCCGCGCGGGGTAATGTCGGAGATCAGGTGGTTGAGCAGGAAGCCCTTGCGTCCTTCCGGCGCGTCGGCGTCCAGGCGCCAGGCGCCGCGGCGCTTGCCGATCGCGTTCCAGGTCCACAGGGTGTCGGGCTGCACGTTGCCGGCGAACTTCGCCTGCACCGTGATCTCGCCCAGGTGCGAGGCCACCACCACCCAGTCCTCGTCGGCCACGCCATGGCGGGCACCGGTGTCGGGATGCATGTACAGCCAGTTGCGTGCCGCGATCTGCCGCAGCCAGGCGTTCTGCGAGCCCCAGGCGTGGTACATGAACATCGGCCGCTGGGTGATGGCGTGCAGGGGGAATTCGGCCTCGTCCACCTGGGCCTGCTCGAAGGGCGTGTACCACATCGGCAGCGGGTCGAAATACGTTTCCACGCGCTCGCGGTGCTCTTCCGGCGGCTGGTGTTCGCCGTGGCCCTGTGCGGCGAGCCTGAACTTCTGCAGGTGCTCGGCGTAGAGGTGCAGGGTGATGGGTGCGGACGAACCGATGAAGCCGAGCGCCTGCGCCCATTCCAGGTAGCCGCGGTTGCCCATCTTGAAATAGCGCGCGTGCTCCGGCACTTCCTCGCGCCAGAAGCCGCCGTTGTCGATGTAGCGCTGCAGCTGTTCCGGATTGGGCGCGCCCTTGCCGGCCTGCGTGCCGTTCTCGCCGCGCCAGCCGGCCAGCAGGCCGACCCCGGGCGTGCGTTCGTGGCGGACGATGTAGTCGGCGTAGTCGCGGTACTGCGGCGAGCCGTCGGCGTGCACCATGCCCGGCAGCCCAAGGCGCGCACCAAGATCCAGCAACACCGACTGGAAGCCGCGCACGTCGCGCGCGCGACCGTCCTTGTCGGGCTGCGTGGCGGCATCGAACAGCGGCTGGCGGATCGCGTCGGCGGCGCCATCGGCGTCGGAGATCGGCCGGTCGAGCATGCTGATCGCGTCGAAGCGCTCGAGGTAGGTGGTGTCGGGCAGCACCAGGTCGGCGTAGGCCACCATCTCGGACGCGTAGGCATCGGAATAGATGATGCGCGGGATGCGGTACTCGCCGTCGTCATCCCTGTCGGTCAGCCAGGCGATGGTCTCGCGGGTGTTCATCGACGAGTTCCAGGCCATGTTGGCCATGAACATCAGCAGCGTGTCGATGCGGTAGGGGTCGCCGGCGTGGGCGTTGCGCAGCAGGGTGTGCATCATCCCGTGCGCGGACAGCGGGTAGGCCCAGGAATAGGCGTGGTCGATGCGCCGCGGCTGGCCGTCGGCGTCCACCAGCAGGTCTTCGGGACCGTGCACGAAGCCGAGCGGGCCGGCGTCGAGGCTGCCGTCCTCGCGGCGCGCGCGACCCGGACGGTTGGGCGGCGGGATCGGCTTCGGATACGGCGGCTGGTAGCGGAACGAGCCCGGCGCATCCACCGCGCCGAGCAGCAGTTGCAGCAGGTGCAGTCCGCGGCAGGTGTGGAAGCCGTTCGAGTGCGCGCTGATGCCGCGCATGGCGTGCAGCGCGACGGGGCGCCCGACCATCTCCGCATGCTCGCGGCCCCAGCTGTCGGTCCAGGCGATGGGCAGGCTGAGGTTTGATTCGAACGCGGCTTCGGCCAGTTCGCGCGCGATGCGGCGGATGGTGTCGGCGGGGATGCCGCAGCGCTCGGCCACGGCGTCGGGCGCGTACTGCGGATCAAGGTAGCGCTCGGCGACGAGATGGAAGGCCGGGACCGCGGTGCGGCCGTCGGGCAGGACGTACTCGCCGACCACGGCGGGCGAAACGTCGGGAGCGTCGGCGGGATGGAGCGCATCCGCCACCCAGCATTGCGGGCGTCCTTCGCCGTCGCGCACGAACAGCCCGTCCTCCGCCCCGCCCGGATCCTTCACCACCAGCCAGTGCGCATCCGCGTACCGGACCAGGTAGTCCAGGTCGATGCGGTCCATCCGCAGCAGTTCGTGGATCAGCGCGAACGCGAACAGCCCGTCGGTGCCCGGCCGGATCCCGATCCATTCATCGGCGATCGCGCCGTAGCCGGTGCGCACCGGGTTCACCGCCACCACCTTCGCGCCGCGTGCCTTCAGCTTGCCCAGGCCCAGCTTGATCGGGTTGGAATCGTGGTCTTCCGCCACGCCCCACAGCATCAGGTAGCGCGTGTGCTCCCAGTCCGGCTCGCCGAATTCCCAGAACGAGCCGCCCAGGGTGTACAGCCCGCCCGCGGCCATGTTCACCGAGCAGAAGCCGCCGTGGGCGGCGTAGTTGATGGTGCCGAACTGCTGCGCCCACCAGCCGGTGAGCGCCTGCGACTGGTCGCGGCCGGTGAAGAAGGCGAGCTCGTCCGGGTTGCGCTCGCGGACCGGTGCCAGCCAGGAGGTCGCGATCTCCATCGCCTCGTCCCACTCGATCTCGCGGAACTCGCCGCTGCCGCGCTCGCCCACCCGCAGCAGCGGCCTGGTCAGCCGTGCCGGCGAATGGTGCTGCATGATCCCGCTGGCGCCCTTGGCGCAGAGCACGCCCTGGTTCACCGGGTGCGAGGGGTTGCCCTGGATGTAGCGGATGCCTCCGTCGCGCAACCACACCTTGATGCCGCAGCGGCAGGCGCACATGTAGCAGGTGGTGGTCTTCACCTCGTCCCCAGGGGACGGCGAAAGATCCAGGTCCGGCTCGTTCGGGAGGTGCGCGCGCATGACGGCCATTGTGCCCGTGTGCCGGATGCGCGGCGAGCCGGGGCCAGGGCGGACATGCGAGCGGCCCGGGAATCACCCGCGCGATGCGCTGGCTTGCGGCGGCAATAAGCCCATAATCGGCCCCATGGACCGATACGAACGCATCCTGTCACTGCACCGCATCCTCGGCAACGCGCGCTATCCGGTCACGGTGGCGCGGCTGCAGGACGAGCTGGGCTGCTCGCGCGCCACCGTGTACCGCGACGTCGCCTTCCTGCGCGACGCGCTGATGGCGCCGATCGTGGGCGACGGCGAGGCCGGCATCCGCTACGACCCCGAGGAAAGCGGTCGCTTCGAGCTGCCGGGCCTGTGGCTGAGTTCGGAGGAACTGCACGCGCTGCTTGCCGCGCAGCAACTGCTGTCGCGCAGCGGCGGCGGGGTGCTGTCTACGGCGCTGGCGCCGCTGCAGTCGCGCATCGAGAAGCTGCTCAGCGAGCACGCCAGCGGCAAGCAGTGGCCGATGGAGCGCGTGCGCGTGATCCCGCACCGCACCCGGCGCCTGGACGAGCACGCCTTCCGCACGGTGTGCTCGGCGGTGCTCGAGCGCAGGCGCCTGGCGTTCGAATACCGCGCGCGTTCGACCGACGAGAAGACCCGGCGCACGGTGTCGCCGCAGCGCATCACCCACTACCGCGACAACTGGTACCTCGATGCCTGGGACCACGAGCGCGAGGGCCTGCGCAGCTTCTCGGTGGATCGCATCGTGCAGGCGCGCAGCCTCGAGGACGCCGCGATCGACGTCGACGAGGGCGAGCTCGACCGTCACCTCGGCGGCAGCTACGGCATCTTTTCCGGCGTGCCTAAGGGCGTGGCGACCATCGTCTTCAGCGCCAAGGCGGCGCGCTGGGTGGCCGACGAGCACTGGCATTCGCAGCAGCAGGGGCGTCACCTGGCCGATGGCCGCTACGAGCTCAAGGTTCCTTACAGCGCCGCGCGCGAGCTGCTGATGGACGTGCTGCACTACGGCAGCGACGCCGAGATCATCGAGCCGCAGTCGCTGCGCGAGCAGGCGCGATCGCTGCTGCAGCTGGCGCTGTCGAACTACGAACGCTGAAGCACGCGGGCGGAGTCAGCGCCCTGCAGTGGGGCTGGCCGCGGGTTCGAAGCCGAGCCGCCCCTCCTGCTCGGGAAGCTGCGGTACGCGGCGCAGCTTGTCGGTGTTGACGCCGTGCCTGCGGATGCGGCGCTCGAGTTCCAGGTAGGCCTCATCCCCGGTCTCCTGCGCCCGGGTCAGGATCCAGGCGTGGTCGCGGCCCGGCGAATCGAGCAGCATCCAGCTGCCGTCCCCGGCCACTTCGAGCATGCGCAGCCGCGTGGGCAGGACGCCGTAGGTGCGCATCTTCCACAGCCGGTCGCCGTGGCCGTCGCGCCGGGCGCTGGAGGTGTCGGACTCCACGGGTTCGGCAAAGCCTTCGCGCCAGCTGCGGGTGACATCGAGCCGGTCGCCGTCCGCCATGGCCAGGCGGATCCGCGACGCCACGCGCCCGCGCTCGCCGAACCACGGCACCCGCCCCGCCACGTGCCAGTCGCCCATCAGTGCGTCCAGCGGCGGCATCGGCACCTCGCGGATGCTGTCGTGGCCGTCGCGGCCGCTGGCGCAGGCGGCCAGCACCAGGCACAGCGCGAACGCGCACAGGGCGAGGAGGGGCGGCGGGATGATGCGGGCGGGTGGTCGGGAATCCAGGGTCATCACAGGGTCCATGGCGCCGCGGCAGGGTGGCAGCGGCCCGGCGAAGGCGGCGTCATGAAGGTCGCAGTCCGTGAGATGGGGTGGCCGCAGGCTTGGGTCGACAGTCTGGAGAGCGATCATGACAGCGAACCCTACGACAGCACACCGCACCGCGGCACGCCGCGCCACGGCAAATCGCGCCACGGCGCGCGGGCCCGCCACGAGCCGCTTCACGACGCGCCCGACGTGTCCCCACCGGCACGCTCCGGCGGCGGCCGGCCCGGACTGGCCGGCGCGCGTGGTGCTTGCGCTCATGTTCCTGGCCGCGGTCGCGATGCTGTCGCTGCCCCAGGCCCGCGCCGCCAGCGCCACGTTCGGCTGGCTGCCCCTGTGGCTGGCCGGCCTGCCGGCAACGGCCTGGCTGGCATTGGCCGTCGCGCGCCGCCGGGCCGCGGCGGCCTGAGCACGACCTTCGGCCCGGGGCCATGGCCCGGGCGCCGTGCTAGGTTTGCCGGTCCATCCGACCTGCCGGAGCCTGTTGCATGCCCAAGCTGCCCCATGCCTGCCTGTTCGCCGCGCTTGCCGTGGCTTCCTTCGGCGCCACCGCACAGGAGGACGCCGAAATGACCGATCCGCACCAGTGGCTTGAAGACGTCGAGGGCGAGAAGCAGCTCGCCTGGGTCCGGGAGCAGAACGCGAAGGCCGAAGCGGAACTGGCTGATACGCCGGGCTTCAAGGCCCTCGAGGCCGACCTGCTGGCCATCTACGACTCCGACGACAAGATCCCCGGCGTCTACAAGCAGGGCGAGTGGTACTACAACTTCTGGAAGGACCGGAACCACGAGCGCGGCATCTGGCGCCGCACCACGCTTGACGAGTACCGCAAGCCGCAGCCGCAGTGGGAGACCGTGATCGACCTCGACGCCCTCAACAAGGCGGAAGGCGAGAACTGGGTCTGGCACGGCGCCAACTGCCTGCGCCCCGAATACGAGCGCTGCCTGGTCGCGCTCTCGCGCGGCGGCGCGGATGCCAACGTCACCCGCGAGTTCAACCTGTCCACGAAGCAGTGGGTCGACGGCGGCTTCTACCGGCCCGAGGCCAAGGGCGGCCTGCAGTGGATCGACCGCGACACCGTGTACGTCTACACCGATTTCGGCGACGGCACCGTGACCAGCTCGGGCTATCCGCGCATCGTCAAGCAGTGGGCGCGCGGCACGCCGATGGCATCCGCCGAGGTGGTCTATGAAGGCCAGGCCGGCGACATGTACATCTCGGCCGGGCGCGACCATACGCCCGGCTTCGAGCGCGACTTCGTCAGCCGCACCATCGCCTTCTACAACGACGAGCTCTACCTGCGCGCCGCCGATGGCTCGCTGACCAGGGTCGATGTGCCGAACTCGGCGCAGAAGTCGGTGCAGCGCGAGTGGCTGGGCCTCGAGCTGCGCGAAGCCTGGGAGGTCGGCGGCAAGACCTACAAGGCCGGCTCGCTGCTGGCGGCGAAGTTCGACGACTACATGGCCGGCGAACGCGAGTTCGAGGTGCTGTTCGAGCCCACCGACACCAGCTCGCTGGCCGGCGCCTCGTTCACGGAAAACCACCTCGTGCTGAACGTGCTGGACGACGTCAAGAACAAGCTGGCGGTGCTCACGCCCGGCGCGGACGGCTGGACGCGCAGCGAACTCGCGGGCGTGCCGGAATTCGGTACCGTCAGCGCCAGCGCGGTGGACAGCGACGAGTCCGACGCGCTCTGGCTGACCGTCACCGACTACCTCACACCCACCACGCTGATGCTCGCCAGCGCCGCGCCCGGTGCGGCCGCGCCCGAGGTGCTGAAGACGCAGCCGGCGTTCTTCGACGCTTCCAGGCACGCGGTCGAGCAGCACTTCGCCACCTCGAAGGACGGCACCCGCGTGCCGTACTTCCTCGTGCGCCCGAAGGACCTGGCGCTAGACGGCAGCAATCCGACCCTGCTGTACGGCTACGGCGGCTTCGAGATCTCGCTGACCCCGGGCTATTCCGGCGGCGTCGGCAAGGGCTGGCTCGAGAAGGGCGGCACCTATGCGGTGGCCAACATCCGCGGCGGTGGCGAGTACGGCCCGCGCTGGCACCAGGCGGCGCTCAAGGCCAACCGCCACAAGGCCTACGAGGACTTCGCGGCGGTCGCGCAGGACATGATCGATCGCAAGATCACGTCGCCGGCACATCTGGGGATCCGCGGCGGCAGCAACGGCGGCCTGCTCACCGGCAACATGCTCACGCAGTACCCGGACCTGTTCGGCGCGGTGGTGATCCAGGTGCCGCTGCTGGACATGCAGCGCTACCACAAGCTGCTGGCCGGCGCCTCGTGGATGGCCGAGTACGGTGACCCGGACAAGCCGGAAGAGTGGGCCTTCATCAAGACCTTCTCGCCCTACCACCTGTTCGACGCGGCAAAGGACTATCCGCCGACGCTGATCCTGACCTCGACCCGCGACGACCGCGTCCACCCGGGCCACGCGCGCAAGATGCACGCGCTGATGTCCGGTGCCGGCAAGGACGTGCGCTACTACGAGAACATCGAGGGCGGGCACGGCGGCGCGGCCAACAACCGGCAGGCCGCGCACATGGAAGCGCTGTACCTGACCTTCCTCTGGCAGCAGATCGGCCGCAACGCCGAGTGAATCCGACGGGGCGCCTCAGGGCGCCCCGGTTGCATCCAGCCCCAGTGGACCCCATCCAATGAAGCCCATCGCACTTGCAGGCCTGCTGCTCATGACCGCCACCAGCCACGCCGCCGCCCCGGTCCCGCCCGACGTCGAGAAGCGCGCCCACGAAGTCCGTGCTCCGCACGGTGCGGTGCGCCAGGACGAGTACTACTGGCTGCGCGACGACACCCGCGAGGACAAGGCCATGCTGGCCTACCTCGAAGCCGAGAACGCCTACGTCGATGCGGTGGTGGCGCCGCTGAAGCCCGTCGAGGACGCGCTGTACGACGAGTTCGTCGCCCGCATCAAGCAGGACGATGCCAGCGTGCCCTTCCGCGAGCGCGGCTGGTGGTACTACCAGCGCTACGAGACCGGCAAGGACTATCCGGTGCACGCGCGCCGCAGGGATGCCGAAGGCCTGGGCGCCGCGGAGATCATGCGCCTCAACGAGGCCGGCGACTTCGCCGCCGAGCAGGTGCTGCTCGACGTCAACGCCATGGCCGAGGGCAAGGAGTACTTCAGCGTCGGCGTGTACGAGATCAGCCCGGACAACCGCATCCTGGCCTGGGCCGACGACAGCATCGGCCGCCGCCAGTACACGATCCGCTTCCGCGACCTCGAGACCGGCAAGGATTACCCGGAATCCATCCCCGGCCTGTCCGCGGACATGGCCTGGGCCGACGACAACAGGTCTCTCTTCTACGTCGAGAACGATCCCGACACCCTGCTGACCGTGCGCGTGAAGAAGCACGTGCTCGGCACCCCGGTGGCCGATGACGTGCTGGTGTACGAGGAGAACGACGACAGCTTCTACATGGGCCTGTCGCGCACCCGCGACGACCGCTTCATCTGCATCGGCGTGGAAAGCACGGTGTCCAGCGAGCTGCGATGCGCGCCGGCGGCCGACCCGGGCGAATTCACCGTGCTGGCCGCGCGCGAGCGCGACGTCGAGTACGACGCCGACCACTTCGACGGCCGCTGGGTGATCCTCACCAACGCCCCCGATGCGGACGGCAACAAGGCGCCGAACTACCGCATCGCCACCGCCCCCACCGCCGCCACATCGCGCACGGAGTGGAAGGAGTGGATCGCGCACCGCGACGACGTGCTGCTGGAAGGCTACGGGCTGTTCGACGGCTTCACCGCCATCGCCGAGCGCTCGAACGCGCTCGAACGCATCCGCCTGCTCAAGCCGGATGGCGAAGAGGAATACGTGGCCGCCGACGAACCGGCCTATTCGATGGGCCTGTCGATCAACGCCGAGCCGGACACCCAGTGGCTGCGCTACGGCTACGCATCGATGACCACGCCTGGCACCACCTACGAGATCAACGTGGCCACCGGCGAGCGCCGCCTGCTCAAGCAGCAGCCTGTCATCGGCTACGACGCCTCGAAGTACGCCACCGAGCGCACCTGGGCGACCGCCCGCGACGGCACCCGCATCCCGGTGTCGCTGGTCTACCGCAAGGGCTTCGCGAAGGACGGCACCGCGCCGCTGCTGCAGTACGCCTACGGCAGCTACGGCTATTCGATGGATCCAAGCTACAGCCTGACCACCACCAGCCTGCTCGACCGCGGCATGGTCTACGCCATCGCCCACATCCGCGGCGGCCAGGAGATGGGCCGCAAGTGGTACGACGACGGCAAGCTCGGCAACAAGATCAACACCTTCACCGACTTCATCGACGTCACCGACCACCTGGTGGCCGAAGGTTGGGCGGCGAAGGACCGCGTGGCCGCCTATGGCGGCAGCGCCGGCGGCCTGCTGGTGGGCGCGATCGCGAACATGGCGCCGGAGAAGTACCGCCTGATCCTGTCGCAGGTGCCCTTCGTCGACGTGGTCACCACGATGCTCGACCGCAGCATCCCGCTGACCACCAACGAGTACGACGAGTGGGGCAACCCGGAGCGCAAGGCGGACTACGACTACATGCTCCGCTACTCGCCTTACGACAACCTGGAAGCCAAGGCCTACCCGGCGATGTTCATCGGCACCGGCCTGTGGGATTCGCAGGTGCAGTACTGGGAGCCGGCGAAGTACGTCGCCCGCCTGCGTGACCTGGACACCTCGGACGCGACCCTGCTGTTCCGCACCAACATGGACGCCGGCCACGGCGGCAAGTCGGGCCGCTTCCGCCGCTACCGCGAGCTGGCGGAGATGTACGCGTTCATGCTCGACCAGCTGGGCGTCGAGGCCGCGGACGGGGTGGCCGCGCGCTGACCCTCGCCGCACGCGGCATCATGGCGTGATGGACGACGCTCCCCGCCGACGCACGCGCTTCCGCTGGGCCTGGTGGCTGCTGGCCTATATCGCGCTGGGCCTGGGCCTGCTCGGCGTGGTGCTGCCGGGGCTGCCCACCGTGCCCTTCATCCTGCTCTCGGCCTGGGCCGCGGCGCAGGGCTCCGAGCGGCTGCACGCCTGGCTGCTGGCGCATCGGGAGTTCGGGCCGATGATCCGCGACTGGCACGAGCACGGTGCGGTCACCCGCCGCTCCAAGCGGCTGGCCACCGGCGCCATGGCCGCCTCGGCCGCGATCCTGCTGGCGCTGGCCTGGCTGACCGGCTACCAGCGCTGGTGGGCGGTGGCCCTGCCGATCGGCTGCATGGCGGTGGTCGGTGCGTGGCTGTGGATGCGGCCGGAACCGCCGCCGCGCTAGACTGCCGGCCATGAACATCCGCACCCTGGTTCCGCTCGCCCTGCTGTCGTCCGTGCTCGTGCTGTCCGCCTGCGGCAACAAGGGCTCTCTGCTGCCGCCGCCTGCGCCCGACGACGATTGGCCGGCCGAGCAGGTGGACGACGCCGATGACCAGGACGACGAAGCTGTGGATGATCCGGCGGTCCGCGACGACGGGGCCGTCGAAGATGATGCCGGTGCCGAGGAGATCGAGGACGGCGTGGACGGCGAAGGCGAGGATCCGGCCGCAGATGGTTCCGGCGGCGATCCCGGCGACGACGGTGATGGCGACGCCTGACCCCGTGACGGCCACGGCGGCGCCCGCCGGCCTGCGCTTCAGCAAGATGCACGGCGCCGGCAACGACTTCGTGGTGCTGGACCTGCGCGATGGCACGTCGCCGCCCGATGCCGCGCTGTGCCGCCTGCTGGCCGACCGCCACCGCGGCGTGGGCTGCGACCAGATCCTGACCATCGCAGCGCCCCGCAGCGACGGCGCGGTCGCGTCCTATGCCATCTGGAACGCCGACGGCTCGCCCTCGCAGCAGTGCGGCAACGGCGCCCGCTGCGTTGCCGCCTGGCTGGTGCGCGACGGCGCGGCCGCCGGCGACTTCCTGCTCGACAGCCCGCTTGCCAGCCATCGCGTGCGCGCGCTGGGCGACGCCGGCTTCGAGATCGGGATGGGCGTTCCGGTGTTCGCGCCGGCGCGGATCCCGCTGGCCGGCTTCGACGAGGAGGCCGATGCCTGCATGATCGAGGTCGACGGCCGCAGGCTGCGCGTGGGCGCGGTGTCGATGGGCAATCCGCACGCAGTGCTCGAGGTCGACGACGTCGATGCCGCGCCGGTCGCGGAGCTTGGCCCCGCGCTGCAGCGGCACGCCGCCTTCCCGCAGTCGTGCAACGTCGGCTTCGCCCAGGTGCTCGACCGCAGCCGCATCCGCCTGCGCGTGTACGAGCGCGGCGTCGGCGAAACGCTGGCCTGCGGAAGCGGCGCCTGCGCTGCGGTGGCGGTGCTTGCGCGGCGCGGGCGCGTGGACGCGGCCATCGGCGTGGACGTGGCGCTGCCCGGCGGCACGCTGCGCATCTATCATTGTGCCGACGGCAGCCTGCGCATGGCGGGGCCGGCGGCATTCGTCTACGAAGGGATATTCACCGCATGAACGACAGCAGCGAGAAGCTTGGCGCCCACGAAGTCGCGGCCTGGCTGCGGCGGCACCCGAAGTTCCTGCAGCAGTTCCCGGACCTTGCGATCAGCATGGTGGTACCGCGCGAGGACGGCCCGGCAGCGTCGCTGGCCAGCTACCAGCTGGAAGTGCTGCGCGACAAGAACCGCGAGCTGTCGCGACGGCTGCAGGACCTGTACGCGGTGTCGCAGGAGAACGAGCGCCTGGCCGTGCGCACGCACCAGCTCACCCTGGCACTGATGCGCCCGGACAGCGCCGCCGGCGTGGTGCGCGCGATGGTCGCGACGCTTGCCGAGGACTTCAGCGGCGACCTGGTGCGCGTGGTGCTGTTCGAAGACGCGCCTGGCCTGTCCGAAGAAGAATGGTTGCAGGTGATTGCGCGCGACGACCGCAGCCTGCAGCCCTTCGCCGACTGCATCCGCGACGGTGAGCCGCTGTGCGGCCGCCTGCATCCGGACAAGCAGGCGCTGCTGTATGCCGCCCGCGTGGACGACGTTGCATCCACCGCACTGCTTCCCGTGGAGGGCGTAGGCCTGGTTGCGGTGGGCAGCCGCGATGCCAACCGCTTCTATCCCGGCATGGGCACGCTGTTCCTGCGCATGATGGGCGAGGCCTTCGCGGCGGCGCTGCAGCGCCAGCGCGATTAGGCTCGCGAAGCCGCGAAGACGCCAAGGGAGGGAGGAGGCATGGCCGGGGTGGATGCGGAGAGTGCGGTGGCCGCCGGACCGCATCCGGCGGTCGCCGATTACCTGGCCCATCTCGAAGTCGAGCGCCGCATGTCGCCGCACACGCTTGATGCCTACCGACGCGACCTCGCCGCGCTGGCCGGATGGGCCGCGGCTTCGGGTCACGACGATCTGCTGGCGCTCGACACCGCGGCGATGCGCGCCTTCGTCGCTGCCGAGCACCGCCGCGGGCTGGCGCCCAAGAGCCTGCAGCGCCGCCTGTCCGGCTGTCGCAGCTTCTACCAGTGGCTGCTGAAGCACGGCCGCGTCGTCGCCAATCCCGCTGCCGGCGTGCGCGCCCCGCGCGCACCGCGCAAGCTGCCGCAGGTGCTCGACGTGGACGAGGCCGTGGCGCTGGTGGCGGTGCCCACCGACGTGCCGCTGGGCCTGCGCGACCGCGCGCTGCTCGAACTGTTCTATTCCTCCGGCCTGCGCCTGTCCGAACTGCGCCTGCTGCGCTGGCGTGATATCGACCTGGACCAGGGCCTGGTGACCGTGCTTGGCAAGGGCAGCCGGCAGCGCACCGTGCCGGTGGGCTCGTTCGCCTGCAAGGCACTGGCCGAGTGGCGCGCCGACACCGGTGCCGGCCACGACGCGCCGGTGTTCCCGGGCCGCGGAGGCGCGCCGATCAGCGCGCGTGCCGTCCAGCTGAGGCTGCGCGAGCTGGCGCGCCGGCAGGGCCTGTTCAAGCGCGTGCATCCGCACCTGCTGCGTCATTCATTCGCCAGCCACATGCTGGAATCGTCCGGCGACCTGCGCGGCGTGCAGGAGCTGCTGGGCCACGCCGACATCGCCACCACCCAGATCTACACCCACCTCGACTTCCAGCACCTGGCCAAGGTCTACGACGCCGCGCATCCGCGCGCCAAGCGCAAGGGCTGAACCCGCCGGGCCCCACGGGAGCCAGGCGCCACCGCGCGGGCTTGCATCCGCCGGGGGCGGTCCCCATCCAGTGGATTCAGCCCACGGAGGCCGCATGGATCCCAGCCAGAATCCCAACGTGTTCCACGCCACCACCATCGTTTCGGTGCGCCGCGACGGGCGCGTCGCCATCGCCGGCGACGGCCAGGTCACCCTTGGCCATACGGTGATGAAGTCCAACGCACGCAAGGTGCGCCGCCTCGGCAAGGACGGCCAGATCCTGGCCGGCTTCGCCGGCGCCGCCGCGGACGCGTTCACCCTGTTCGAACTGTTCGAATCCAAGCTCGAGAAGCACGGCCAGCTCACCCGCGCCGCCGTGGAGTTTGCGAAGGACTGGCGCACCGAGCGCCGCTTCGGGAAGCTCGAGGCGCTGCTCGCGGTCGCCGACAAGGACACCTCGCTGATCATCAGCGGCACCGGCGACGTCATCGAGCCCGAGGATGGCCTGGTCGCGATCGGCTCGGGTGGCCCGTACGCGCTGTCCGCCGCACGCGCGCTGCTCGCACACACCGCCATGGACGCCCGCGGCATCGCCACCGAGGCGCTGCACATCGCCGGCGACATCTGCATCTATACCAACCGCAACGTGGTGGTCGAGGAGCTCTGAACATGCACATGAACGTCGACACCAGCCACGCGTCCATGACCCCGCGCGAGATCGTGCAGGAGCTCGACCGCCACATCATCGGCCAGCAGGAGGCCAAGCGCGCGGTGGCGATCGCGCTGCGCAACCGCTGGCGCCGCGCCCAGCTCGGCGACGAGCTGCGCAACGAGGTCATGCCCAAGAACATCCTGATGATCGGCCCGACCGGCGTCGGCAAGACCGAGATCGCGCGCCGACTGGCGACGCTCGCCAACGCGCCGTTCGTGAAGGTCGAGGCCACGCGCTTCACCGAGGTCGGCTACGTCGGCAAGGACGTCGAACAGATCATCCGCGACCTCGCCGACACCGCGGTCAAGCTCTACCGCGAGCAGGCCAAGCAGCGGATGCGCACCCAGGCCGAGGAGCGTGCGGAAGACCGCATCCTCGACGCCCTGCTGCCCAGGCGCGAGCAGTCGCAGTCCCCGGGCTTCGGCTTTGGTGCCGCGGCGCAGCAGGGCAGCACCACCGTCGACATCGGCGCCGAGCCCTCGTCGCAGGAATCCGAGACCCGGCGGAAGCTGCGCCGCCAGCTGCGTGCCGGCGACCTCGACAACCGCGAGATCGAGCTCGACCTGTCCGCGGGCGGCGGCGTCGACATCATGACCCCGCCGGGCATGGAGGAAATGGGGCAGCAGCTGCGGCAGATGTTCGCCAACCTCGGCAGCGGCAAGACCCAGAAGCGCACCATGGCGATCCACGCCGCGCGCCCGCTGCTGGTCGAGGAAGAGGCCGGCAAGCTGGTCAACGAGGACGAAGTGCGCGCGGCCGCGATCGAGGCCTGCGAGCAGCACGGCATCGTCTTCATCGACGAGATCGACAAGGTCGCCAAGCGCAGCGAGGGCATGGGCGCCGACGTCAGCCGCGAAGGCGTGCAGCGCGACCTGCTGCCGCTGGTCGAAGGCTCGACGGTCAGCACCAAGTACGGGCCGGTGAAGACCGACCACATCCTGTTCATCGCCTCGGGCGCGTTCCACCTGGCCAAGCCCAGCGACCTGATCCCGGAGATGCAGGGCCGCTTCCCGATCCGCGTCGAACTGTCGGCGCTGTCGAAGGAAGACTTCGTGCGCATCCTCACCGAGCCCAAGGCGGCGTTGACGAAGCAGTACGTCGAGCTGATGAAGACCGAAGGGCTGGAGCTGGCGTTCTCCGACGATGCCGTCGACCGGCTCGCCGAGATCGCCGCCGAGGTCAACGAGCGCCAGGAGAACATCGGTGCGCGCCGATTGCATACCGTGCTGGAACGGCTGCTCGACAGCCTGAGCTTCGAGGCACCGGACCGTGGCGGCAAGGTCGCGATCGATCGGGCCTACGTCGACGACCAGCTGGGCGAGCTGGTGCAGGACCAGGACCTGAGCCGCTACATCCTCTGACCGCCGGGCCCGGCGGCCCGGCAGCCCTTGACGCAACGCACAACCGCACCGGGGTTCCCCGGTGCTAGATTCCGCTTTCGTGCGCCGCCCCGGGGAGGGTGGGCACGCAGCGGCATTACCTGTTCGTCAATCGGGAGAGAGGTGTAGATGAAACAGCACACGTTGGTAGTGGCGATTTCCGCCGCCATGTTCCTCGCAATGTCCGGAGCCGCGTCCGCGGCCGAGCCCGACCCCGACCCCAACCGGGTCATGGTGAAGTTCAAGCCAGGTGCGTCGGCGCAGGTGCGTTCGGCGCTCGGGGCCGCCGGTGGCAGGGTCCACCTCGAACTGGGTCCGCAGCGCGTGATCGCGGCCACCGTCCCACAGCAGGCACTGGCCGGTCTGCGCAACAATCCCAATGTCGAATACGTCGAGCTGGACGCGCCGCGCTATCCGACCGCGCAGGTCACGCCGTACGGCATCAACAACGTGCAGGCACCGCAGGCCTGGTCGGTGGGCGCCGATGGCGGCGGCATCAAGGTCTGCGTGATCGACTCGGGCATCAACGCCGGGCACGAGGATTTCGCCGGCATCCAGATGACCGGCTATCCGAGCGGCTGGAACAATGACAGCTGCGGCCACGGCACCCACGTCGCGGGCACGATCGCCGCGGCGAACAACAGCGTCGGCGTCGTCGGCGTGAGCCCCGGCGCGGTGTCGCTGCACATCGTCAAGGTCTTCGATGGTGCCAGCTGCGGCTGGAGCTACGCGTCTTCGCTGGTCGATGCGGCCAACCGCTGTGCGACCGCGGGCGCCAAGGTGATCAACATGAGCCTGGGCGGCTCCACCTCGAGCAGCACCGAGAACAACGCCTTCGCCAACCTCGACAGCCAGGGCATCCTCAGCATCGCCGCGGCCGGCAATGGCGGCAACACCCGCCACAGCTACCCGGCCTCCTACGACAGCGTGATGTCGGTGGCGGCGGTGGATATCAACAACGCCCACGCCTCCTTCTCGCAGGCCAACAACCAGGTCGAGATCGCAGCGCCCGGCGTCGGCGTGCTCAGCACCTATCCCTTCCTCGATGCCTCGATGAGCGTTGGCGGCGCCAGCTTCATCGTCTCGCCGATCGAGGGCACGGTGCAGGCCAACGCCAGCGGCCAGCTCGCCGATGGCGGGCTGTGCACCGGCGCCGGCAGCTGGGGTGGCAAGGTGGTGATGTGCGAACGCGGCGAGATCAGCTTCGCCGACAAGGTCGCTGCGGCTCAGGCCGGCGGTGCGGCGGCCGTGGTGATCTACAACAACGTCCCCGGCGGGTTCGCGGGCACCCTGGGTACGGCCACCTCGACCGTGCCGGCGCTCAGCATGAGCCAGGAAGACGGCCAGGCGCTGGTCGGCGGCTCGCTCGGCCAGACCGCCTCGGTCAGCACGGTGTCCCAGTCCAATGCCAGTGGCTACGCCTACCTGGACGGCACCTCCATGGCATCCCCGCACGTGGCCGGCGGCGCCGCAGTCGTCTGGAGCGCCAATCCCGCGGCCAGCAACCAGCAGGTGCGCAACGCGCTCACGTCCACCGCGCTCGACCTCGGAGCGGCAGGCCGCGACAACTACTACGGCCATGGCCTGATGCAGGTGTTCGCCGCGACGGAATCGCTGGTCGGTGGCGGTGGTACCGACCCCGATCCGGTTGCAGCGCCGTCGTCCCTGACCGCGTACAACTACGGCACCAGCAAGGGCAGCCTGCAGTTCGGCCTGCAGTGGAGCGGTGGTGACGTGACGGTCGACGTCTACCGCGACGGCAGCAAGGTCGCATCGGGCATCGGCAATACCGGCAGCCACACCGACCTGGTGAAGGTGAAGAAGAACACCAGCGGCACCTTTACCTACAAGGTCTGCAATGGCGGCACCAGCGACTGCTCGGCCGAGGCCAGCGTCAGCTACTGACGCCTGTCTGCGTCGTGAACTGGAGGGGCCTGCCAGTCGGCAGGCCCCTTTTTTGTCTCCGGTGAAGCGCTTCAGGGCATGTGAACGACGGCCAACGGCCCGGCTGGCATGCAGGGATCAGGGGGCTATCCTGTCGTCCGACAAGCAGCCCCCGGAAGGTGCCCTGATGAACAGGTTTCCCTTGCTCGCCGCCGCCGCGTTGTTCCTGCTGGCCGCGGCGCCGGCATCCGCCCGCGACGTGTCCTGCCGCCTCGACTTCGACATGGCCGGCTGGTCGGTCTTCTACAAGACCGCGTCGGGCACCGGCCGTGTGAGCTGCGACAACGGGCAGGCCATGGCGGTGCGCATCGACGCCAAGGGCGGCGGCTTGAGCGTGGGCAAGTCCGAGATCCGCGGCGGCCGCGGCGAGTTCTCCGGCGTCCGCAGCATCAACGAGGTGCTGGGCACCTACGTCGCCGCCGAGGCCCACGCCGGCGTGGTGAAGTCCAGCAAGGCGCAGGCGATGACCAAGGGCGAAGTGTCGCTGGCCCTGGCCGGCACCGGGGAGGGCTTCGACCTGGGCGTGGCCTTCGGGGCGTTCACGATCGAGGCGCGCTGACGCACGCCGCGCGGCGTGCGTCAGATCGCCAGTGAGCCCTGGTCGGCTCGGCCGGCCACACTGCGGATCCGACAGAACGCCAGAAGATCGGCCATGCGCGCATGCTTGCCGCGCCAGTCCTCGAACAGGCTTTCACCCACCAGTGCGTAATGCCATTCGCGGCCATCACGGTCGTATGGCGACAGCTCGTTGATCCGCCCGCACCAGGTGGCCGCCGCCTTGCGCTTGCGCTGCACGTTGGGATGGCTGGTCTGCTGCTGCGCCTTGGTTTCGACCATGTAGATGGCATCTACAGTGCGCACCATGAAATCAGGAAAGTAGAACGCCGGCAGGCCATCCTCGCGCACGTAGCGCAGGCGGGCGAAGTCGTGCCGGTTCTCGCTCAGCTTGCAGAAGGCCTCGACGCTGGCGTCCTCCTGGCACCATTCGATGAACGCGCGCTCCAGCCCGCCGCTGCGGGCGGGCCAGCCCTGGCGTGGATAAATGCACTTGGCCACCTCCATCGAGGTGGTCTCGCGCACCGTGATCCTGTCGACTTCCGACAGGCGACGGTGCCGTACTTCTGTCTCGCCGATGGTGCTGTGTTCTTCCGACCTGACCAGCGCCAGTCCGAAGACCTTGACGATGTGATCGATCACCGGCTGCAGCAGCAGAAGTCGCCAGTTTTCGTCCTCGAAGGGCTCGAAGCTTTCCTGGAACAGACGGTCGCGGACGTAGTCGTCCAGCGCCTGCGCCAATACGGCGCTTTCGACCTGCATATAGGGTGTTGCCAGGTGCTCGGCGATCCGGTTACCACGGGGCAGGGGATTGCTCAGCGCCTGGCCGACCCGGCGGGTCAGGCGCGACAGGTACTCGTTGTACCCGCTGACGTTCATCACGCTGCCCTCGACGCGGTAGTCGCCGAACAGGGTGCTGCTCTGCAGGTCCTGCGAGACGAAAGTGTCGCCCTTGCCCAGCAGCATGGAGAGGGCGGCGCGCGGCATCTGCGTGAACGGCTGCAGCTCGCCGATGTCGATCGGCAAGTGCTCGAGGGCGTCGTCGGCTTCGCGCAGGATGAAGGGGATCGCGAAGTCCCAGGCTTCGAAACCTTCGCGCAGCTCCGCCGTCACGAGATCGCCGATGGTCGAATCGCCGTCGTCGCCGTCGCCGGTGGTGCCGACCAGGCCGTCGCGCATCAGGTCATCATAGAACTGCTCGAAGCGCGGGTGCTCGACGATGGAGAGGATGTCGATCAGGCTGGCCGGCTCCTCGCCGCGGTTGATCCGCTCGCGGTTCTCGCGCTTGATGTCGTCGAACTCGGCGTCGCGCCACATCAGGCGCAGGCCGCGGCCGATCGTCTGCTCGAGCAGGATCTGCGCACCGCTGGCGCGCAGCGGCACGATCACGCAGATGTTGTTGACGTCGAAACCCTCGCGCAGCATCAGCACGCTGACGATCACCCGCGGCTGCGCATGGTGGTCGACGTCGAACAGGCGCTGGCGCAGCGGCGCCCAGTCCTTCTCGCCCAGCTCGGCCTTCTTTCCAGAATCGACGGTGAGCACGTCTTCTTCGTGCAGCCCCTCATCCACCAGGAACCGCGACACGAGCGGGCTGACGGTCGTGTCCTCGCAAACAACCAGCATCTTGGGATGCCGCGCGGGATCGATGGTCGCGAAATCCTGCTCCAGCCGCTTCAGCTTCTGCAGGCCGGCGCGCAGCATGACCCGCTGGCCCTCCGACAGGCGCAGTGTGCCGTCGTCATCGCGCTCGGCCTTGAAGTCCAGCGCATCGAGCGGCATCGCGCCGACCTCGCGGCGCTTGTCGAGTACCAGTGACTTCACCAGGCCGGCGCGCATCGCCGCCTTGAGGTCGAAATCCACCACGATGTGCGGAAACCAGACGCGGGTGCTGGCGGCGTTGCGCCCGCGTCCCGAGCGCTCGTTGTAAGGCGTGGCCGAGAAATCCATCTGCACGAAGCGGCGCCCCTTGCCCTCGGCAATGCGGGACAGGCTCTTCTGCCACTCCACCTCGTCGGCTTCGCCTGCCTTCTTGAGATCATGGATATGGTGCGCTTCGTCGTTGAAGACCATCAGGTCCGGCAGCGCCTGCAGGAACGCGATCACGCGTCCGCGGGCCCAACGGTTGTCCAGCACCTCCAGACTGTTGCCCGTGGCCCGCCCCGGCACCACGGGCAGCACCTGCCGCACCACGTCGTGCGGTTCGGGAACGATGCCGGCCGCGACCAGTTCTTCGTCCTCTTCCTCGGCCTCCGCGGCGGCCAGCTCGTCGCCGACTTCCTGCAGCAGATGCCAGTTGGTGACGGCGACCATGCCGTTGCCCGTGGCCTTCAGGCCGATGTCCTGCTTCATGCAGAAGTTGCCCTGCACGAACTGGCGCACCCGCTCGCGGTACGCCGGCGGAACGAACAGTTCGCCGTAGCGCTCGGTGTCGGACGTGGAGAAGTCGCGGCCGCCGGTCTCGCGCTCCTTGCCGATGAAGGCGTCCAGCAGGCGTTCGTACACGATCAGGCCGGGCGCCACGATCAGGAAACGCCGGGTGAAGCGCGGGTCGTCGATGCCCTCGTCCAGCGCGGCGGTCCTGTTCAACATCTGCCAGACCAGCAGCGCCTGCAGCACCCAGGTCTTGCCGGTGCCGGTGGCCATCTTCAGGCAGTACTTGGGGTGCGCGTGCTTTGGCAGGGAGAGCTCGGCCAGCCGGTCGCCGACGAGCAGCGCCTCGGCGCAGACCTGCTCGTACAGGTGCTTCAGGTCGAGCGTGCCCAGCACTTCGTGCGCCACGATGGTGTTGAGGATCGCCTGCCGCTGGCCGAGATGGAAGTTGAAGGCACGCGTCTGGCAGGCGTCTTCGCCGAACCACCAGTGCAGCAGCTCGGCCGTGGTCGGCGTGACCAGGTCGTACAGGTCGGCGGCGCCGGATTCCAGACCGATACAAAGCTGCTCCGTGCGCCGGGTCAGGGCCTTGGCGAGGATCAGCGGATCGGACGCCGTGGCGTTCAAGAGTCGCCCCCGGGAGAGTTGCAGGGCGTAAACGGCGTGTTTATGATGGGTTCTGCGTTTGTCAGGACGACAGGAGCAAGGCGGTGATAAGGAGCTTCGCCGACAAGGAAACCGAGCGGCTGTTCGCCACGCAGGCAAGCAAGCGCCTCCCGCCCGATGTCAGGTTCCGCGCTTTGGCGCAGGTCAACCGACTGCATTCGATTTCCGCCGTCGAGGACCTGCGATCTCCTCTGTCCAATCGCCTGGAAGCGTTGAAAGGGGATCGTGCCGGGCAGTGGAGCATCCGCATCAACCGGAAGTGGCGTCTTTGCTTCCGGTTCGAGGGCGGGGACGCTTTTGATGTCGAAATTGTCGATTACCACTGAGGTGCCGCAACCATGAGCATTCCCGCAACTGTCAATGGCTTGCCGCCGATTCACCCCGGCTATTACGTGCGTGAGCTCCTCGATGAGCTTGATATCAGCCAGGCCGCATTTGCCCAGGCCATCGGCGTCTCGCCCATGCGTGTTTCGCACGTGGTTCGCGGCACGCGTCCGGTCACGGCGGATCTCGCCCTGCGCTTTGGCCGTGCCTTCGGACAGAGCGCGCAGTATTGGATCAATTTGCAGAACGCCTACGACCTGAAGATCGCCGAGCGCGCGCTTGGCGACAGCCTGGACAAGGTGAGGCCGCTGGCCGCCTGACGGAGCCGCCACGTTCACGACTTCGGCTCCGCGACGCTCCTGACCACCTCGGCCTCGAACCCGAACACGTCCACCACGCGGACGCAGATGCGACGCTCGCCGGACTTGCGCGGCACGGTGAAGCCGGCGCGATCGACCACCCGCAGGGCGTCGTCATCGTTCGCGGTATTGCCGCGATAGTCCTGCCAGACCGAGCGGAACACCTGGCCGTCATAATCCGGATCCACCGCCCAGTACTCGATCATCGCCAGCGGCTCGGCGTTCATCACCTTCAAAAGCTTCCTGCGATTGTCCTCGTCCAGGTTGATCGCCTCGGGCGAAAGCAGGACGTAGTTGTCCAGTACGACTTCGATGCGCTCGTTGCCGTCGGCCACCGCTTCGCGAATCGCGGACTTGAGGGTGACGTACTGCAGGCTGGCGAAGCGCACCTGTCCGCGCAGCTTCTCGATGCCGCCCTTCTTGCGCAGGCGGTCGAGCAGGTCGGGCGGGATCACCAGCACCTCGAGCCGGTCGTCGTTGAGCGCGGCGATGCTCTGGCCGATGCCGGGGTCGAAGTTCCAGCCCAGCACCACCACGCGGTCCCAGCCGCCCAACAGGTTGTCGCGCTGTGCGATGGCCTTCTTCAGCGTGGCGTCGCCGGTGAGCTTGCCGGGCGAGTCGACAAGCACCAGCGTCTTCTTGCCGCCGAAGGCGATGCTGCCGAGGTTGCGCAGCGGATTGTCCTCCGCCGGCAGGGGCAGCGCGCCATACAGCGACATCACGATGGCGGACAGGTCGCCGACGCGGTAGTTGCTGCGACCGAAATGGCTCTTCGCCGCTTCGACGTGGTAGTCGCCGATGGCCTGGTAGAGGAACGGCCTCGCGCCCTGGTCGATCAGGCGCTTGCGCATGATCATGCAGGCGGGCTTGCCGATGTCGCTGCTGATCCAGCGGCGGCCCAACCGCTCTGCTACCGCGGCCGTGGTGCCCGAACCGCCGTTGAAGTCGGCGACGATGCCACCGGGAGGACAGGACGCGATAATCAAACGCTCAAGCAGCGCTTCGGGCTTCTGGGTGGCGTAATCGACCCGCTCCTTGGCCATAACATTGATGTCGGGAACCGGCCAAACAGATGTATGGGCTCTCCCTTTCGAGTCCTTGAGGTATTGCTTTCGAATGTCCTTGCCGACGCCTTGCAACCTGTAACGACCATTGCCATCGTTATCATCGTGCTTGAACCGCTCTTGGATGTATTCATCCGAATACGGCTCATACTGTTTGTCGAAGTATTTTTCGCCAGATTTTGTGTAATAGAGAATGGTGTCGTGGGAATGGATCCAGTTCTGCGCGCCTGCTTTGCCACCCGAAGGGTTTCCGCGATCCCAGACAATCTCTCTTCGAAGCAGATCTCTTCCAAAGATTTCATCCAACGCTGCTTTGACGTAGTGCCCGACATGCCAGTCCAGATGCACGTAGATCGATCCTGTGTTGGCGAGCAATTCGCGCATCAGTATCAGGCGAGGCGTGATCATCGCTAGATACGATGCTGTGCCGTTCGACCAGGTGTCGGAATATGCGAACTGTTCGATCACGGTCGGCCGCTGCTGCAACTCCATTCCAGGCAGGCTGACCTTGGTCCGGTAATCGGCCTTGGAGTCAAAGGGCGGATCGATGTAGATCAGATCGACTTTGCCGCGAAGGCTAGGCGTGTCCTCGTCTCCGGCCAGCAGGGCGGCCATCCCCAGTAGGTTGTCGCCGTAAATCAGGCGATTGGTCCAGCCGTCGCTGGCGCCGTGGCCCAGCTTGGCCGCGCGCTGCGCCTGCGCGATCCAGTCTGCCGCAGCTACGTCCTTGGACGGCAGCACCCATTCCCGGGTCTGCAGCCGCACCCGGTGCCTGCTTTCGAGTCCTTCAAGGATGCGTTCGGCTTGCTGTCGCCCCTCCTTGACGATCGCGGGCAACTCTTCCAGCAGGGACTTGGGCATGGCGGCTCTGTGCGGCAATCAGCAGCATCAAGCCTAGCTTTCAAATATAAGAAAGTGAAGCTTTCAGGATCGAGGCCCGCGGGTCCTTACCGTCACGGTATGGACATCAAGCACCGGCGAACGGCTTTTGCGAAGCGCTTCAACAGCGCGCTGCAGAAGGCCGGGAAAGACGAACTCAGCGGCGAGGAGGTCGTGAAGCTGCTGGCACGGCAGGGCGTGGCCACGACCAGCCAGACGGTGTCCAACTGGCGCAACGCCAAATACATACCGAAGCTGGAGCAGTTCGAAGGAATCGCGCGCATGTTGGGCATGGACCCGGGCGAGCTGGCCTTTGGAGTGCCCCGTACGGCCGAAACCCGCGCAAGTTACGGCGGCAAGCGCGAGGAGCAGTCGATCCTCGATGGCTTGGCCCTGCTGGGTGATCAGGAGCGGGAAGTCCTGCTAGGCCTTATCCGCCTGCTCGGATCCACCAGGGAGCGACCGGGGCGCCGCAGGGCGACTGCCAACGACTGAGTGGCGAGATCGGCAGTCAGTCTTCTCCGATATCCTCGTTCCAGAGCCCCGGATTCGCCGCGATCCACTCCCGCATCATGGTGATGCAGCGCTCGTCATCCAGCACCACCACCTGCGTGCCTGCCTCCCGCAGCCAGTCCACCCCGCCCGCGAAGTTCACCGCCTCGCCGACCACCACCGTGCCGATGTTGAACTGCCGCACCAGCCCGCTGCAGTACCAGCACGGGGCCAGCGTGGTGACCATGATCGTGTCGCGGTAGCTGCGCTGGCGGCCGGCCTTGCGGAAGGCGTCGGTCTCGCCGTGGATCGAGGGGTCGTCTTCCTGCACGCGGCGGTTGTGGCCGCAGCCGAGCAGACGGCCGTCGGCGTGGTACAGCGCGGCGCCGATCGGGATGCCGCCCTCGGCCAGGCCGCGGCGGGCTTCTTCCAGCGCGGTCTCGAGCAGGGCGCGGTAGTCGGGGGTGGCGGTCATGGCGGCTCCGGCGGCGGTTGCGGACCGGGATGCTGACATGGAACCGCTGCAGCCGTCCGCCGGTCGCGACAGGCGCCGGGTCCGCCGCGGTGCGATAATCGCGGCCATGAACGAACCCGCTGGCAAGCAGGACGGCCACCGCGCCGACACCACCCATTTCGGCTTCCGCGACGTGCCGGTGGGCGAGAAGCAGAAGCTGGTGGGCGAGGTGTTCTCGTCGGTGGCCGGCAATTACGACCTGATGAACGACCTGATGTCGCTCGGCATCCACAGGCTCTGGAAGCGCTATTTCACCGCCACCGCGCAGGTCTCGAGGGGCGACCGCGTGCTCGACCTCGCCGGAGGCACGGGCGACGTGGCCGCGCTGCTGCGCCAGCGCGTGGGCGAGACCGGTGAGCTGGTGCTTGGCGACATCAACGGCGAGATGCTGCGCGTGGGCCGCGACCGCATGGTCGACCGCGGCAACGTCCGCGGCTTCAGCTACGTGCAGTGCAACGCGCAGTCGCTGCCCTTCCCCGACGCGAGCTTCGATCTCGTCACCATCGCCTTCGGCCTGCGCAACGTCACCGACAAGGACGCTGCGCTGTCGGAGATGCTGCGCGTGCTCAAGGTCGGCGGGCAGGCGCGGGTGCTGGAGTTCTCGGAGGTGCCGGAGTGGTTCAAGCCGGTCTACGACTTCCATTCCTTCAAGGTGCTGCCGCGCCTGGGGCAGCTGTTCGCCAGCGATGCCGGCAGCTACCGGTATCTGGCCGAGTCGATCCGCAAGCATCCGCCGCAGGAGCAGCTCAAGGCGATGATGGAGGCCGCGGGCTTCGCGCGCTGCCGCTACCGCAACCTGTCGGGGGGCATCGTCGCGATCCACGACGGCTACAAGGCCTGAAGCGGGCGGCCGGCGCACCGGTGCCGGCCAGCGGCTAGAATCGGGGGCTGTTCCAACCACCGGACCCCCGTCCATGACCCTGAGCCGCACCTTCCGCCTGGCCGCGTTCGCGGCGCTGGCCCTGTTCGCCGTCGTCGCCTGCAAGCGCGAGCCGACGCCCGCCGACACGCCCGTCGCGCCCAAGCCGCAGGCTGCCGCCAGCGGCGGCGACTACGACGAGCATTCCTACGCCGAGCCCGACAAGGTCGCGATCGACGACCTGGCGCTCGACCTGGCGCTGGATTTCGACGCCCGCACCATCAGCGGCACCGCCACCTACACCCTGGACTGGCGCGACGATACGGCCGCCGAGCTGGTCCTCGACACCCGCGACCTGACCATCGAGCGCATCGAAGGCGAGGGCGAGGGCGGTGCCTGGACGCCGCTGGAGTACACCCTGGCCGGTCGCGACGACCTGCTTGGCAGCAAGCTCAGCATCCAGGTTCCGGAGCGCAACGAGCACGTCCGCGTCGCCTACAGCACCTCGCCCGCCGCTTCGGGCCTGCAGTGGCTCGACGCCGAGATGACCGGCGGCAAGGCCACGCCCTTCATGTTCAGCCAGTCGCAGGCGATCCACGCCAGGTCGTGGGTGCCGCTGCAGGACACGCCGCGCGTGCGCTACACCTACAGCGCGCAGGTCACCTCGCCCGCCGACGTGATGGTGCTGATGAGCGCCGACAACGACCCGGCCGCCGCGCGCGACGGCGACTACAGCTTCAGCATGCCGCAGCGCATTCCGTCCTACCTGATGGCGATCGCGGCTGGCGACCTGGTGTTCAAGCCGATCTCGGCGCGCGCGGGCGTCTGGGCCGAGCCCGGCATGGTCGACCGCTCGGTGGCCGAGTTCGAAGACACCGAAAAGATGATCGCCACCGCGGAGTCGCTCTACGGCCCCTACCGCTGGGAGCGCTACGACCTGCTGATCCTGCCGCCGTCGTTCCCCTACGGCGGCATGGAGAATCCGCGCCTGTCCTTCATCACGCCGACGGTGATCGTGGGCGACAAGTCGCTGGTCTCGCTGATCGCGCACGAGCTGGCGCACAGCTGGTCGGGCAACCTGGTCACCAACTCCAGCGCCAAGGACGGCTGGCTCAACGAGGGCTTCACCAGCTACGTCGAGAACCGCATCGTCGAGGCGCTGTACGGCAAGGAGCGCGCCGACATGGAGTACGTGATCTCGCGCAACGGGCTGAAGGCCGAGCTCGAAGGCATGGGCCCGGAAGAGCAGGCCCTGGCCGTGCGACCGGGCGTGGTGAAGGATCCCGACGACTCGCTCAGCGCGGTGTCCTACGACAAGGGCGCGTGGTTCCTGCAGTTCCTGGAGGAGCGCTTCGGGCGCGCCGAGTTCGACGCCTTCCTGCGCGGCTACTTCGACCACTTCGCGTTCCAGTCGATCCCCACCGCACGCTTCGTGGAGTACGCGCAGGAGCACCTGCTGGGCAAGTATCCGGGCAAGGTCAGCCGCGCCGAGTTCGACACCTGGCTGTACGAGCCCGGCATCCCGGCCACCGCGCCGCGGGTGCTGTCGCGCAACTTCGGCGTGGTCGACAGCGCGCGCCTGGGCTGGCTGGGCAGCAACACCCTGCCGCCGCAGGTGATCACCGATGAGTGGAGCACGCAGGAGTGGGTGCACTTCCTCGAGGGGCTTCCGGGCACGCTGTCGACCGAACAGCTCTCGCAGCTCGACACCGCCTATCGCTTCACCGGCACGCCCAACGGCGAGATCGCACAGCGCTGGTATCCGCTGGCGGTGCGCAGCGGCTACGTGCAGGCCTATCCGGCGATCGCGGACTTCGTGCGCACGATCGGCCGTCGCAAGCTGATCATGCCGACCTACCAGGCGCTGGTCGCCACCGAGGCGGGGCTGGAATTCGCGAAGCAGCAGCTGGCCGCCGCGCGCCCCGGCTACCACCCGATCACCACCGGTTCGGTGGAGCGGGTGATCGCCGAAGCGAAGCCGGCGCCGGGCAGCGGCATTCCGGTGGCGCCCGCGGCGCTGGAGGCCGTCGAGGCCGCCCCGCCGCAGGCTGACGACGCACCGGCGATGCCGGCCGCCGACGGCGATCCCACCCGTCCGGCGCCGACCGGCCGCTGAGGCCAGGCAGCATCCATGGGAGTCCGCATGAGCACCCACCGTCCCGCCCACGCCCGACGCAGCACGCTGCTCGCGGTGTCCCTTCTGGCCACCTTGAGCATGCTGGCCGCCTGCCAGGACCCGGCCGCACAGGCCCAGGCCCAGGCTGCGGTGCAGGCAGAGGCCAACGAAGCGGCAGCCGGGCAGGCCGCCGCCGATTTCGATGCCGCATACGCGGCGGAGAACTGGGTGCTGGCCGGCGCCCAGGGCGACGTGCTCCTCGCGCGCTGGCCGGACACGGCGGCCGCGGAGCGCATCCGCCCGCTGCACGAAGAGGTGCGCACCAAGGCCAACGCGGCCCGCGAAGCGGCACGGCTGAACGCGCTGTGGGCCTACAACACGGAGGCAGTCAAGGGCGGCAACCAGCTCGCGGCCGCGATCTTTTCCCGCGAGGGCGTGGACAGCGACGGCAGCGGTGCCAGGCCCGTGCGGCTGATCTTCCGCGACCATCCGTCCTGGGGCCGCAGCAGCTACCTGGTGATGCAGGCTGGCGACTTCGACTGCTATGGCGCCTGCCGGGTGTCGGTGACCGTGGACGATGCCGCGCCGGTGCGCATGGCCGCCAACCGCCCCGACACCGACGAGGCGATCGCGATGTTCATCGACGATGAGCGCGCGCTGTGGCGGATGATCGACGGTGCGAAGCGGTTGACGGTCGACTACCCGGTCAAGGCGGGCGGCACCCGCACCGCGGTGTTCGAAGTCGGCGGGCTGGAGCGGAAGCGGCTGCCGGACTGGAACTGAGGCAAGCGCGCTCCCACCCGCCCTTCGGGCACCTTCCCTACAGCGCGTACCCGAACTGCTGCCGGAACTGCCCCGCGAACTCGGCGTAGTCGAAGCGCTGGTTCTGCGTTCCCGGGTGCTCGACCTTGAGCGCGCCCATCAGGTTGCCGATGCGGCCGATCGTCTCCCAGTCGTAACCCTTCTCGATGCCGAAGATCAGGCCGGCGCGGAAGGCGTCGCCGCAGCCGGTCGGGTCGGTGATGCGGCGCTCGTGCGCCGGCGCCACGTCGTAGAGCTTGCCGTCGGCGTGGATGCAGGCACCCTGCGGACCGCGGGTGGCGATATAGGCCTTCACCTTGCCGGCGATGGTCTTCTCGTCCCAGCCGGTACGCTCCTGCAGCAGGTTGGATTCGTAATCGTTGACGGTGACGTAGTCGGCCTGTTCGATGAAGGCGCGCAGCTCCTCGCCGTTGAACAGCGGCATCGCCTGGCCCGGGTCGAAGATGAAGGGGATGCCGGCCTCGGCGAACTCCTTCGCGTTCTGCAGCATGCCCTCGTAGCCGTCGGGGCTGACGATGCCGATGGTCACGCCCGGCACGTCGCGCACGTGGTTCTCGTAGCTGCGCATCATCGCGCCGGGGTGGAAGGCGGTGATCTGGTTGTTGTCGTGGTCGGTGGTGATGAACGCCTGCGGGGTGAACAGCTCGTCGATCACCTTGACCCGGTCGAGGGTGATGTCGTTTTCCTCGAACCACTGGCGGTAGGGGCCGAAGTCCTGGCCCACGGTGGCCATCGGGATCGGGTCGCCGCCCAGCAGCTTGAGGTTGTAGGCGATGTTGCCGGCGCAGCCGCCGAACTCGCGGCGCATCCGCGGCACCAGGAACGAGACGTTCAGGATGTGCACCTTGTCCGGCAGGATGTGGTTCTTGAACTGGTCGGGGAACACCATGATGGTGTCGTAGGCCAGGGAACCGCAGATCAGTGCAGGCATCGGGAAGGCGCTCCGGGGGCTGGGTGCCGGCCCGGATGGGACGGCGTTCTCGATTGGGTGGGGGTGCCGGGGACCGGCGACGGGCCGTCCGGGCCTTCGGGGCGCGGCGGCCGCATAGGTTAGCCGCTGCACGGGGCCCGGGCCAAGCGCGACGCGGCCTCCGGCCCGGTTTCCCTTGCCGGGGCAGGGGGTGGTTGCTACGCTTCATGATCCGGTTTTCTACCGGGAAATCCCCCACTCTCCCCCGTTCCCCGCCCCTCCTGACGGACGCCCGCCCCCGATGTTCAAGAAGTTTCGCGGCATGTTCTCCAACGACCTGTCCATAGACCTGGGCACGGCCAACACCCTCATTTTCGTCCGCGGCCAGGGAATCGTGCTCAACGAACCCTCCGTCGTGGCCGTGCGCCAGGACCGCAACGGCGGCATGAAGGCCGTCGCCGCGGTGGGCGCCGAAGCCAAGCAGATGCTCGGCCGCACCCCCGGCAACATCACCACCCACCGGCCGATGAAGGACGGCGTGATCGCCGACTTCACCTATACCGAGGAAATGCTCAAGTACTTCATCCGCAAGGTGCACAAGGGCCGCTTCCTGCGACCGAGCCCGCGGGTGCTGATCTGCGTGCCCGCCGGCTCCACCCAGGTGGAGAAGCGCGCCATCAAGGACTCCGCCCTCGAGGCCGGCGCCCGCGACGTGTCGCTGATCGAAGAACCCATGGCCGCCGCGATCGGCGCCGGGATGCCGGTCACCGAGGCCCGCGGCTCGATGGTGGTCGACGTCGGCGGCGGCACCACCGAGGTCGCGGTGATCGCGCTCAACGGCATCGTGTATTCGCAGTCGGTGCGCATCGGTGGCGACCGCTTCGACGAATCGATCATCAACTTCGTGCGCCGCAACCACGGCATGCTGATCGGCGAGTCCACCGCCGAGCGCATCAAGCTCGAGGCCGGCTGCGCCTACCCGCAGGATCGCGTGATCGAGATCGAGGTCTCCGGGCGCCACCTCGCCGAGGGCGTGCCGAAGATGATCAAGATCACCTCGGTGGAGGTGCTCGAGGCCCTGCGGGAGCCGCTGGCCGGCATCGTCAGCGCGATCCGCCAGGCGCTGGAGCTGACCCCGCCGGAGCTCTGCGCCGACGTCGCCGAGCGCGGCATCGTGCTGACCGGCGGCGGTGCGCTGCTGCGCGACCTCGACCGCCTGATCAGCGAAGAGACGGGCCTGCACGTGCAGGTCGCCGAGGACCCGCTGACCTGCGTCGCGCGGGGCGGGGGGCGTGCGCTTGAGCTGCTCGACATGCACGGAAACGAATTCTTCGCCTCGGAGTGAGCTGACAGCCCCCGGCACCCACCGTGTCCAACTACGCCGGTTCCGCCCCCCCCCGATCCAGTGACGTCGCCGGCACGCTGCGGCTGCTCGCCTATCTCGCGCTGTCGGCCACCCTGATCCTGCTCGACCACCGCGGCGACTGGCTGGCCCAGGCGCGTGGCCACGCCAGCGTCGCCATGCAGCCGGTGTGGTGGCTGGCCGGGCTGCCTTCGCGCCTGGGCGAGGGGCTGCGCGACGATGCCGCCACCCGCGCGCGCCTGTCGGAAGAGAACCGGCACCTGCGCAACGAGTTGCTGCTGGGCGCTGCCCGCCAGGCGCGGCTGCAGGTCGAGGCCGAGGAGAACGCGCGCCTGCGCGGCCTGCTCGGCGCCGCCGAGCGCGGTGGCCAGGAGGTGCAGCTGGCGCCGATCCTCGACGTCGACCTCGATCCCACCCGCCAGCGCCTGATGCTCAACGCCGGCACCCGCAGCGGCGTGCGCGGCGGGCAGGCGGTGATCGACGCCAGCGGCCTGGTCGGGCAGGTGATCGAGGCCACGCCGACCACCGCGGTGGTGCTCCTGCTGACCGATCCCGACCACGCGGTGCCGGTGGCGGTGGCGCGCACCGGCGTGCGCCTGATCGTCTACGGCACCGGCCGCGGCGACGTGCTCGAGCTGCGCAACGTGCCGCTGTCGAGTGACGTGCGCACCGGCGACGTGCTGATCACCTCGGGGCTGGGCGGGCGTTTCCCGCCCGGTTTCCCGGTGGGCACGATCGCCTCCCTGCGCCCGGACGACAGCCGGGCCTTCCTGGTCGGCGACGTGGACGCCGCGGCCCAGCTCGATCGCGGCCGCGACGTGCTCCTGCTGCGCGACCAGCCGGCGACACCCATCGGGACGGGGACGGCGACCGACGCGGACGCGGTCACGACGACGGCCGAAGCGCCGGACGGGGCGGGCGAATGAGCGCCCGAGGCCGCCTCTGGGTGCTCCCGGTCAGCGTCCTGCTGGCCCTGCTGCTGGGCCTGCTGCCGATGCCGGAGCTGCTGCAGCCGCTGCGTCCCTACTGGCTGGCGCTGGTGCTGGCGTACTGGGTGATCGAGGACAGCGAGCGCGTCGGCCTGGGCTTCGCGTTCGCCGCGGGCCTGGTGGCCGACCTCGCCTTCGGCGGGCTGCTCGGCGAACAGGCGCTGCGCCTGGTGGTGATGAGCTTCATCCTGCAACGCTTCCGCACCCAGCTGCGTTTCTTCCCGATGCCGCAGCAGGCGCTGGCGATCGGCGGCCTGCTGCTCAACGACCGCGTGATCAGCACCATCATCCACCTGGGCCTCGGTGAGCCGGTGCTGCCGCTGGCTTACTGGTGGGCGCCGTTGCCGGGCATGCTGCTGTGGGCGCCGGTCTTCGTGCTGCTGGACGCGCTGCGCATGGGCCGCGGCGCGCGCCGGTGATGGCCGGCGCACGCGGCCGCCGGCTGCGCAACCCGGAGGCGGAGGCCCGCATGTTCCGCGGCCGCGCGCTGTTCGGCTTCGCGGTCGTGCTGCTGTCGCTGGCAGGGCTCGCCGGCTGGTACTTCAAGCTGCAGGTGCTCGACCACGACGACTATGCCAAGCGCTCGCAGGCCAACCGCATCAAGCCGCGACCGGTGGTGCCCGGGCGCGGCCTGATCCTCGACCGCGAAGGCCGGATCCTGGCCGACAACATCCCCGCCTACCGCCTCGACGTGACCCCGGAGGACGCGGGCGACATCCCGGCGCTGGTCCAGGCGCTGTCGGAGGTGGTCGAGCTTGCGCCCGAGGACATCGAGCGCTTCGAGGTCGCACGCAGGTCCACGCGTTCCTTCCGCGCGATCACGCTCAAGCTGCGTATCGACGACGAGGAAGCCGCGCGTTTCGCCGTCGAGCGCTGGCGCTTCCCGGGCGTGGAGCTCGTGCCCTACCTCAACCGCCGCTATCCCTATGGCGAGCTGCTGGCACACGTGGTCGGCTACGTCGGGCGAACCGACGAGGACGATATCGCGCGCTTCGGCGAAGGCCACGCGGTGTTCACCCACACCGGGCGCACCGGCCTGGAGCGCTACTACGACGAGGCCCTGCGCGGCGTGGTCGGCTACGAGCAGGTCGAGACCAACGTCGAGGGGCGCGCCCTGGGGCGGCTCGGGCTGGTGCCGGCCACGGCCGGGGCCGATCTGAAGCTGTCGATCGACGCCGAGCTGCAGCGGGCGATGGTGCTCGCATTCGGCGAGATGCACGGGTCGGCGGTCGCGGTGGACCCCGCCACCGGCCAGGTGTTGGCGATGGTCAGCCTGCCGGGCTACGACCCCAACCTGTTCGTCAACGGGATCTCCACCACCGACTACCGCACGCTCATGGATGACCCGGCGCGGCCGCTGTTCAACCGCAACGTGCTCGGTGGCGGGCCGCTGGGTTCGATCGTGAAGCCCTTCGCGGCCCTGGCCGGGCTCGACAGCGGCCTGCGTACGCCGGAAAGCCGGGTGTTCTCGACCGGGGAGTTCTTCATCCCGGGGCAGAGCCGCGGATATCGGGACGCCGGCCGCGCCGCCGGCTGGGTCGACCTGCGCGACTCGATCTCGCGCTCGATCAACTACTACTACTACAAGCTCGCCTACGACATGGGCATCGACCGCTTCGCGGAGTACATGCACCGCTACGGCTTCGGCGAGCCCACCGGCATCGACCTGACCGGCGAAACCTCGGGCATCGTGCCTTCGCGCGAGTGGAAGCTGCGCAACAGCCGCGAGCCCTGGTACCCGGGCGAGACCGTGATCGCCGGCATCGGCCAGGGCTACTGGGTGGCGACCGCGCTGCAGATGGCGCGCGGCACCGCGGCGATCGCCAACGGCGGCGACCTGCATCCCCTGCGCCTGGTTGCAGAGCGGCGCAGCGGCTACGACGTGCCCTGGGTACCGCTTGCGATGGCTCCCGCACCGCGAATCACCGACAACCCGACCCACCTGCGCGCGGTGCAGGAAGGCATGGAGGCCACCATCCACGGCCGCGGCACGGCGACGGCGATGGCACGCGGATCGCCCTACCGCATGGCCGGCAAGACCGGCACCGCGCAGCGGGTCAGTCGTCGCGGCGGCGTCAGCCTGGATCCGCGAACGCTGCCCTACCACCTGCGCCACCAGGCGCTGTTCGCCGGCTACGCGCCGGCGGAGCAGCCGACCATCGCGCTGGTGGTGGTGGTCGAGCACGGCGGCTACGGCGGCGCCACGGCGGCGCCGATCGCACGGCGCATCTTCGACGCCTGGCTGCTCGGGGAAATGCCCGAGCCGGCATCGACGGTGGACGGCGAGGATGCGCCGGCGGTCGATCCATTCGAGGGCGTGGTGTCTGCGGTCCTGGGCAGCGCCGGGGCGCGGGTGCTGGACGACGCGGAGCAGCGGCCTTGAACGCCATCCTGCGCTTCCTGCTCGAGCTGCTGCAGCGCTTCGTGCGCACCCTGGACTGGGTGCTGCTGGGCGCGCTGGTGGCGCTGATGGGCATCGGCCTGGCCGTGCTGTACAGCGCGGGCGGGCAGAATCCGGCACTGGTCACCTCGCAGGGCGCGCGCTACGGCGTGGGGCTGGGCGTGCTGTGGCTGCTGTCGCGGGTGCCGCTGCTGCGCCTGCGCGACGCGGCGCCGGCGGCCTACGTGGTGTCGCTGCTGCCGCTGGTGGCGGTGCTGTTCGTTGGCACCGGCCGCAGCGGCGCGCACTGGCTCGACCTGGGGGTGTTCTATTTCCAGCCCGCCGAGCTGCTCAAGCTCAGCCTGCCGATGGCGGTCGCCTGGTACCTCAACGAGCGCCCGCAGCCGCCGGGCTTCGTGTCCACGGTGGCAGGCATGCTGCTGGTGGCGGTGCCCACCGGGCTGATCCTGCTGCAGCCGGACTTCGGCACCGCGATGCTGGTCGCCGCCAGCGGTGCCTTCGTGCTGTTCCTCGCCGGGATGTCGTGGTGGTGGTTCGTGGCGGCGGCGGCGGCGGTGGCGGGGGCGGCGCCGGCGGCATGGGTCTGGTTCCTGCGCCCGTACCAGAAGGATCGGATCCTGACCTTTCTGGATCCGGAGTCCGATCCGCTGGGCGCGGGCTGGAACATCATCCAGTCGAAGATCGCGATCGGTTCCGGCGGCCTCGACGGCCAGGGCTGGGGGCAGGGCTCGCAGTCGCACCTCAACTACGTGCCCGAGCACACCACCGACTTCATCTTCGCGGTGCTGTCGGAGGAGTTCGGCTGGTTCGGGGTGGTCGCGGTGCTGGCCCTTTACCTGGTGGTGGTGGGGCGTTGCCTGTGGATCGCGGCGGCGTCGCGCGACGGCTTCGGGCGGCTGCTCGCCGGCGCGTTGGGGCTGGCGCTGTTCGTGTACGTGCTGGTCAACGGCGGCATGGTCTCGGGACTGCTGCCGGTGGTGGGCGTGCCGATGCCGCTGCTGAGCTTCGGCGGTACCGCGGCGGTCTCGCTGCTGGCGGGCATGGGCGTGGTGATGGCGGTGCATGCCGCGCGGCCGGTGCGCGGGCGCTGAGCGCCACAACGGGGCATGAACGCGACGGGCTTGTGCCACAGGGCTGCGTGCTAACCTCGCCGCCGATGAACCGACACCCGCGACCGACCCGTCCTCGACCGCGCCTGCTGCCGGTCCTGGCAGCGCTGCTGCTGCTTGCAGCCTGCGCCCCTTCCGCGATCGTCCATGCACCCGCGTCCGCGGCCGAACCCGCGCCCATCGTGGTCGAAGCCGTGCCGGCAGTGGCGCCGTCGGCACCGGGCTTGCTGCCGCCGGTGCCGCAGCCGCCGGAGCGTCCGGTCGCGCCGCCGTCGGTGACCGATCCCGCACTCAGCCGCGAGCAGCGCATCGCCGCCTTCGTCGACTACACCGCCACCACCTATGGCGTCGACCGCGGGCGCATCCGCAGCGTGCTCGCTGGCGCGGAACACAAGCAGTCGATCGTCGATGCCATGTCGCGCCCGGCCGAAGCCGTGCGTCCCTGGCGCGACTATCGCCCGATCTTCATCAACGACGCCCGCATCAGCGGCGGCCGCGCGTTCTATGCGGAGAACCGCGCCGCGCTCGACCGCGTCGCCGCCGACACCGGCGTGCCGGCCGAATACATCGTCGCCATCATCGGCGTCGAGACCAGCTACGGCCGCATCACCGGCAACCATCGCGTGCTCGATGCGCTGTACACGCTCGCCTTCGGCTTCCCCCGGCGCGCGCCGTTCTTCGCCGGCGAGCTGGCGCAGCTGTTCGCGCTGGTCGCCGAGGAGCCGCAGCTCGACCTTGCCGCGCTCAAGGGCAGCTATGCCGGCGCCATGGGCATGGGCCAGTTCATGCCGTCCAGCTACCGGCTGTGGGCGAAGGACGGTGACGGCGACGGCCGCCGCGACCTGCTCACCCACAAGCCCGACGTCTTCGCCTCGATCGCCAACTATTTCGTGATCCACGGCTGGGAGCGCGGGGCGCCGGTGGTCGCGCGCGCCGACAAGGCCGCCGGTGCGGAGGAATTCGTGCCCAGCGGCGATCCGAAGTCGCTCGAGCCCGACCATTCGCTGCCGCTGCTGGCGCAGCAGGGCTTCACCCCGCGGCCGGGCGAGCCGGTGGGCGAGGGCGCCACCGTGATCGCGCTCGATGGCGACGCCGGGCGCGAGTACTGGCTCGGCTACCGCAATTTCTACGTCATCAGCCGCTACAACCGCTCGCCGATGTATTCGCTGGCCGTGCACCAGCTGGCGCAGGCGATCGCGGGGCGCGAGCCGCAATGAGCCGGTGGCGCGCGAGGCCCGCGTGCTGGGCGATCGCCGCCGCGGTTCTGCTGCTGGCGGGCTGTGCCGGTGCGCCCAAGCGCGAGGCGCCGCCGGCCCCGGAAACCTCCGGGACGGCGCCGCCCGGCGACGGTCCCAGGGTGTCGCCCTATGCGCCGGCGCAGGAGGATCCCTCCACCCGCGGCAATTACGTGGCGGGCGGCCTGTACAAGCCCGGCGTCGCGGACACGACGCCCGACTACGTCCCCGACGTGGACGCCATCCCCGAGCCCGAAGTCGTGGCGCTGGAGCGCTCGCGCTACGGCAACCGCTCGCCGTACAAGGTGCTGGGCAAGTCCTACCACGTGCTCGACGATGCCGAGGGCTTCGCCGAGACCGGGTTGGCGTCCTACTACGGGCAGAAATTCCACGGCCGGCTGACCTCCAACCAGGAGGTCTACGACATGTATGCGTTCACCGCGGCGCACAAGTCGCTGCCGCTGCCGAGCTTCGCGCGCGTGACCAACCTCGACAACGGCAAGTCGGTGGTCGTGCGCGTCAATGACCGCGGGCCCTTCCACGCGGGGCGGGTGGTCGACCTCAGCTATGCCGCGGCGGTGAAGATCGGCGTGCATCCGCGCGGCACCGCGCGGGTGGAGGTGCGTGCGCTCGGTCCCGGCGAGAATATCCGTCACCAGCCCGCCCGCCATCAGCCCGATACCCGCGTTGCCGCGGTGGATCCGGCCACCGGCTTGCCGCCTGGCGTGCGCGTGGCCACCGGCCGGCCGCAGGCCATGCCGCCGAGCGCGATGGACGGGCTGGTGGCTGGCTTGCCGGCCTCGACGGCGGCGCCGTCCGCGGCGGTGGATGCCTCGCAGGACTGGCGCTTCGACATGCACCAGGACGGACGCGCGATGACCGCCGACGAGTTCGACGCCTGGATGAAGGCGCGGCGCGCGCGCGTGGCCACCGGCCGCGCCGGCAAGCCGGATCCCTACGGCTCGGCCGCGCCGGGCGGCGAGGGCGCTGCAGCCGCGGCCGCAGTTCCTGCCCGGGCGCAGGCGCCTGCGCCCATGCCCACCTCCGCGTCAACGTCGGTACCCGCACCCGCGACCCCGGCACCCGGGTCCGGTGCTGATGCCGGCGTACTGCTGCAGGTCGCCGCCTTCGGCTCCCGCGACAACGCTCAGCGAGCGTTGGCGATGCTCAGCCGCGCCGGTATCGCCGGTGCGCGCCTGCAGGACGGTACAGCCGCCGGCAAGCCGGTCTGGCGCCTGCGCGTCGGGCCGGTGGCGCAGGCCGGCGTCCCGGAACTCAGCGCCCGCGTCGCGGGTCTGGGCTTCGGTGCACCGCATCCCGTACGCGAGTGAAGTGCGCGGTTAAAATGATCGCTTGTCCACGCCGTCCGTCCACGGGCGGCACGAAATTCCCGGAGTTCCCCGCCTGATGAAAGTCCACGCCGTCCGCGTCGCGCTGTTTGCCGCCGTTTCCGTCGCCACGCTCGGCCTCGCCTTTGCCCAGGACCCCGCGCCCACGGCCGCGGCCCCGGCCCCGGCCGCGCTGAGCGAGCAGCTCCCGGTGCCCGACGCGCCCGCCATCATCGGCACCGCCTGGGCGCTGATGGACTACGCCACCGGACAGGTGCTGGCCGGCGACAACGTCGACGAGCGCGTCGAGCCCGCGAGCATCACCAAGGTGATGACCAGCTACGTGATTGCCGCCGAGATGAAGGCCGGCAAGCTGCAGGCCGACGACGACGTGATGATGAGCGTCAACGCCTGGCGCAGCGGCGGCGCCGGCACCGATGGCAGCTACAGCGGCTTCGAGGTCAACAAGACCGCCAAGCTGATCGAGATGGTCAAGGGCATGGTGGTGCAGTCGGGCAACGACGCCGCGATCGCCCTGGCCGAGCACGTCGCCGGCTCGGAAGACGCCTTCGCCGCGCTGATGAATGCCTACGCCGCGCGCATCGGCATGGAGAACACCCACTTCGTGAACTCGCACGGCCTGTCGGCGCCGGAGCACTACTCGACCGCGCGCGACCTGGCCCTGCTCGGCCGCGCGCTGGCCCGCGACTTCCCCGACCACTACGCCTACAACAGCATCAAGGAGTTCAAGGTCGGGCGCATGGACGCGCAGCTCAACCGCAACGTGCTGCTGTGGCGCGACCAGAGCGTGGACGGGATCAAGACCGGCCACCACTCCGGCGCCGGCTACTGCCTGATGGCCTCGGCCAAGCGCGGCGACCAGCGCCTGATCTCGGTGGTGATGGGTTCGACCAGCGAATCCCAGCGCGCGACCGACTCCCAGGCCCTGCTCAACTGGGGCTTCCGCTTCTTCGAGACCCACGAGCTCTATGCCGCCGGCGAACCGGTGGCCACCCAGAAGATCTGGAAGGGCCAGGCCAACGAGATCGGCCTCGGCGTGGCACAGCCGCTGCTGGTGAGCATGCAGCGCGGCCAGTACGCGAAGCTGCAGCCGAGCATGGACGTGCCGCGCACCCTGGTGGCGCCGCTGGAGCGTGGCCAGGCCGTGGGCATGGTGCGGGTGATGCTTGACGGCAAGCTGGTGGCCGAGGCGCCGCTGGTGGCGCTTGAAGAGGTGCCGGAAGCCGGCTTCTTCAAGCGCCTGTGGCACGAACTGCTGATGTGGTGGCAGTCGGTCTGAGTTTTCAGCGTGCGTTCGACAGCTGGGTCGAGTTGACCCAGCCGCGGTTGCCGACCTCGTCCTCGACCTCCCACATCGTTCCTTCCTTGACGCCGGTGGGATAGAGCAGCATCCCCGGGTCGATATCGCGCACGGCACCACCGCGGCCATCGGCCGACTTCAACAGGCGGCCGGGACGGCCCATGGTGACCGCCTGGCCGACGTTCGCCGCCGATGCGTCGGCCGGCAGGCCGCCGAGCTGGGCGACGAGGTCGCTATAGGCCTGGATATAGGCCTGGGCCACGACCTGGCCGATCTCGGTGTTGGCATAGCCGGAGGCGCCGCCGGCGATCAGCGCGCCGCCGAAGCCGCCGCCGCCGCCGCGCCAGCCGACATCGGTCTTGCTGGCGTGCCCCTCGGTCATGGCCACCTGCTCCGACGAGCGCGCATCGGTGACGGTCAACACCACGTCGGCGCTGCTGCGCTTGAGGTTGACCCCGCCGACCACGGCCGCCGCGCGCCGGTTGCCGAGCAGGCCGCCGACCAGGCCGCCGATGTTGGTGCCGCCGGCGTTGCGGTTCTGGGAAACGACGTCGGGCACCAGCACGTAGTCGGCGGCGCGGACCTGGCCCTTGCCGATGTTGGAACCGCCGCGCAGGTCGCCCGAGGCGGCCAGCGCGCGCTCGGCCTGCATCGCCGCCATGCCGGTGCCGCGGTCGACCAGGGTGAAGCAGCGCGAGCGGCTGACGTAGACCTTGATCAGCGCCGCGGGCGAGGGCAGGCGCTGGCCGGTCCACCAGTTCTGGCCAGTCGGCTCGATCACGGCGATCGTGCCCAGGTTGCGTGAACACACCGGGACGTCGGTGGCCTGCTGGGCGCGGGCCAGGGGGGATGCGGCCAGCAGGCAGGCGGCGAGGGCGATGGCGAGGGCGTTGCGCGGCATGGGCGGCTCCGTGGTGACAGGTGGATTCCTTGTCCATCGTCGAACGCGGTCCGCGGCCGCCACCGGACGGCGATCGTTGCGGCACCGGGGCCGCGGTGTTGCGGCCACGGCGTTGGGATCGCGAGGCCACGGCCCCATAATCGGGGCCATGGAGATCAAGTCCGACAACCCTGAACACGGCTTCCAGTTCCCCGGCGACTTCGAGATCACCGCCATGGGGCCGGCGTCGGCCGGGCTCGAGGTCGAGGTACCGAACCTGCTGCGGGCGGCGGGCCTGACCGTGGTCCACGAAACGCTGACCACCCGGCCCTCCGGCAGCGGCCGCTATGTGTCCGTGCGCCTGACGTTCCGCGCCAATTCCCGCGAGGAGTACGAGAGCGCGCACGCCGCGCTGCGCGAGCACCCCGAGGTGAAGTGGACGCTGTAGCCGCCCCGGGCGCACGTCCGCTGCTGGTGCGGGAACTCGGCCGGCGTTCCTACGAGCCGGTGTGGCGCGCGATGCAGGCCTTCACCGACGCCCGCGATGGCGACACCCCGGACGAGCTGTGGCTGGTCGAACACGACCCGGTGTTCACGCTCGGCCAGGCCGGCAAGCCCGAGCACGTGCTGGTCCCGGGCGACATCCCGGTGCTGAAGGTCGATCGCGGCGGCCAGGTCACCTATCACGGCCCGGGCCAGCTCGTCGCCTATCCGCTGTTCGACCTGAAGCGGCTGCGGATCGGGGTGCGCGACTACGTCTGCCGGATCGAACAGGCGATCATCGATACGCTGGCCGGCTGGGACATCCATGCGCAGCGCCGCGAGGGTGCGCCGGGTGTGTACGTGGACAGCGGCGCGAAGATCGCCGCGCTCGGCATCCGCGTGCGCCGCGGCTGCACCTTCCACGGCCTGGCCTTGAACATCGCCATGGACCTTGAGCCCTTCCACCGCATCAACCCCTGCGGCTACGCCGGGCTGGAAGTGACCTCGGTGATAGACTGCGGAGGTCCCGCAAACCTCGACGCCGCCCGGTCCCCGCTGGTCGCGGCGCTTGCCGCACAGTTCGGTCTGGCGGTAGTGGCGGCTGGGGAAGAACAAGCTTTTGCCACGGATTCACGCGGGTAAACGCGGATCCAAGGGCAAAAGCCAATGCAAAAGCTTTTTGCCACGGATTTACGCGGATGACGCGGATCAGGGGCAAAAGCAGAAGCTAAAAGCATCTTTGTCGCGGATTTGCGTGGATCCGGGATGAACAACAAAGCTAGGCTGTCCCCTCAGCCTGATCCGCGTAATCCGCGTAAATCCGTGGCCAAAAAATCATGACCAACACTCCCGCCGCCAAGTCCATCCCACTCGAAGTCGTCGCCGACGCGCCGCCGTCGCTGGTGCCGGGTGTGAAGCAGGTCGCGGGGGACAAGATCGCGCGGTCGCCGGTGCAGTTCGTGGATGCGCCGGTGCTGCGCAAGCCGTCGTGGATCCGGGTGCGGATCCCGAGCAACGGCGCGGTGGCGGCGCTGAAGTCGAAGCTGCGCGCCAACCGGCTGGTCACGGTGTGCGAGGACGCGAGCTGCCCGAACATCCATGAGTGCTTCGGCCATGGCACCGCGACCTTCATGATCCTGGGCGAGGTCTGCACCCGCCGCTGCAGCTTCTGCGACGTCGCCCACGGGCGCCCGAAGCCGCCGGACGCCGACGAGCCGCGCCGCCTGGCCGAGACCGTCGCCGACATGGGCCTGAAGTACGTGGTGGTGACCTCGGTCGACCGCGATGACCTGCGCGATGGCGGTGCCCAGCACTTCGTCGACTGCATCAGCGCCATCCGCGAGGCCACGCCGGCCACGAAGATCGAGATCCTCACCCCCGACTTCCGCGGCAAGGGCCGCATGGACCGGGCGCTGGAGATCCTGGCCGCGAATCCGCCGGATGTCTTCAACCACAACGTGGAAACCGTCCCGGACCTGTACCGCAACGTGCGCCCGGGCGCCGACTACCAGTGGTCGCTGACCCTGCTGCAGCGCTTCAAGGCCCAACACCCGGACGTCGCCACCAAGTCGGGGATCATGCTCGGCCTGGGCGAGACCCTGGAGCAGGTGCAGGCCACCCTGCGCGACCTGCGCGCGCACGATGTCGAGATGATCACCATCGGCCAGTACCTGCAGCCCAGCCCGCACCACCACCCGGTGCTGCGCTACTGGACGCCGGACGAGTTCAAGGCCTTCGAGGACTACGGCATGGAGCTGGGCTTCACCCACGTCGCCTCGGGGCCGCTGGTGCGCTCGTCCTACCACGCCGACCGCCAGGCCGCGGGCGCCGGCGTCGCGGCCTGAGCGCCGGCGCGCGCCGCTTGGCGAACTGTTCACACCCAGCCCCATGGCCGCGGTTAGAGTGGCTTCGGGCGTCATGATGCGACTTCCAGCACTGTCCGGCCCCATTCCGGAACGGCACGGTGCAAGGGACGCTGCGCCCCCCTCCACGTGAGCACCGAGCCGAACGCATGAAAGCACGCCAAGTCCTGTCCGCCACGGCCATCGCGCTGGCCCTCGCCATGCCGCTGGCGCTGATGGCGCGCGCCGATGGCGATGCGATCCCGGCAGCGCCGACCGCCGACCATGCGACCACGTCGAAACTGGTCTACGGCCTGCTGTCCGACAGCCGTTACGCCTACCGGCCGCGGGGCCTGGACGCGACCCTGTCGCAGGACATCTTCCGCCGCTACCTGGAGTCGCTGGACGGCAACAAGCTGTTCCTCGATGCCGCCGACATCGCGCGCTTCCAGCCCCATGAGGCGCGCATGGGCGACGCCGTCCGCCATGGCGACACCGGGCCGGCGATGGAGATGTATGCGGTCTACAAGCAGCGCGTGTCCGAGCGCGTCGAATACGCCCGCAGCCTGCTGGAGCAGGACATCTTCGATTTCGAAGGCGAGGAGCGCTGGTACTACGACCGCGAGGACGCGGCCTGGGCGACCGACTCCGCCGAGCTCGACGCGCTGTGGAAGAAGTCGGTGCGCAACGACTGGCTGCGGCTGAAGCTCGCGGGCAAGGAGCCGGCCGAGATCCGCACGACGCTGGACAAGCGCTACGCCAACATCGTCACCAGCGTCTCCCAGCTCAACAACGAGGATGCGTTCCAGACCTTCCTCAACGCCTACACGGCGTCGATCGATCCGCACACGGACTACTTCAACCCGCGGACCGCCGGCCTGTTCAACCAGAGCATGTCGCTGTCGCTGGAAGGCATCGGCGCGCAGCTGCAGAAGCAGGACGACGTGGTGGTGATCCGCGAGCTGATCGCCGGCGGACCGGCCGCGACCAGCAACAAGTTCACCCCGGGCGACCGCATCGTCGGCGTCGGCCAGGGCAGGAGCGGGCCGATGGAAGACGTGATCGGCTGGCGCATCGACGACGTGGTCGAGAAGATCAAGGGCAAGGCCGGCAGCCAGGTGCGCCTGGACGTGGTGCCCGTGGAGGCGCTGCTCGACAGCGAGCCGGTGCGCATCACCCTCACCCGCGCCAAGGTGCGACTCGAGGAGCAGGCGGCCAAATCCAAGGTGATCGACATCCCGGCCAGCGCGGTGGGCGACGCCAAGCGCATCGGCGTGATCGAGCTGCCGGCGTTCTACCAGGACTTCGAGGGCCGGCGCAGCCGCAACGGCGACTACGCCTCGGCCACGCGCGACGTCGCGCGGATCCTGGGCGAGTTCCGCGCCGAGGACATGGACGGCATCGTGCTCGACCTGCGCAACAACGGCGGCGGCTCGCTCAACGAAGCGGTCGAACTTACCGGGCTGTTCATCGACACCGGCCCGGTGGTGCAGGTGCGCGAGTCGGGCGGCCGGGTGAACGTGGAGTCCGATCGCAAGGCCGGCGTCTCCTGGGACGGCCCGCTGGCGGTGCTGGTCAACCGCGCCTCGGCATCGGCGTCGGAGATCGTTGCCGGCGCGATCCAGGATTACGGCCGCGGGCTGGTGATCGGCGAGACGACCTTCGGCAAGGGCACGGTGCAGAACCTGTTCGACCTCGACCGCTGGCCCGCCAACGAGGGCACGCGCCACGGCCAGGTCAAGATGACCATCGCGCAGTTTTTCCTGCCCGGCGGCAGCAGCACCCAGAACAAGGGCGTGGTGCCGGACATCCGCTTCCCGGCAACGGTCAACGGCAGCGAGTTCGGCGAAAGCACCTACGACAATGCGTTGCCCTGGACCCGCATCTCGGCGGTGCCGCATACCCAGTACGGCAACTTCGCGCCGCTGCTGCCGCGCCTGGATGAACTGCACGCCGGCCGCGTGGCCGTCGACCGCGAGTTCCAGTGGTGGAAGGAAGACGTCGCCGAGTTCCGCGCCGAGGCCGACAAGGACTACATCTCGCTCAACGAGGACGAGCGTCGCACGGAGCGCGATCGCCAGGCTGCCAAGCGCAAGGACCGCCAGGAAGAGCGCAAGCGGCTGGGCCTGGACCTGGATCCGTTGGCCGAGCTCTCCGCCGACGATGGCCTGACCGCCAACGAGCGCGACATCGCCGCCGACACCGCGCGCGAGGAGGCCGCCGAGAAACGCCCGGATCCGCTGCTGCGCGAGTCCGCCGCGATCCTCGCCGACGCCGTGCGCCTGCTCGATGCCGACCGCCAGCTGTCGGCGGCGGTGCTGCCGGAGTCCACCGGCCCGGGGCGCTGGGCGCGCTGAGCACCGCTCCGCGCCGCTGAAGGTCGGCCTGGCGGCGCGATGCGCACCGCCGGCGGTGCGCGGAGGTCCGCGTGTCGACCGGCGGGCAGCGTAGAATCCGCACGCCGGCAGCCGTATTCCAATGCGCTGCCCGGCTTCAACCCTCCCGTCACTCCAACGCCCGGACGCCGCCATGGGTGCCGCTTCGCCCGTTCTTTCCGCCGCCCGCACGCCTCCCGGCGCGCTCGCGGTCGCGCTTGCGCTCGGCGCGCTCTACCTCGTCTGGGGTTCGACCTACCTCGGCATCCGCTTCGCGCTGGAGGGCGGCTATCCGCCGCTGCTGATGGCGGGCATGCGCTTCCTGGCCGCGGGCGGACTGCTGTACGCGGTCCTGCGCGCGCGCAGGGTTCCGGCGCCGAGCCGGGCGCAGTGGCGCGACCTGGCGGTCATGGGCACGCTGCTGCTCGGCCTGGGCAACGGCATGGTCTGCATCGCGCAGCAGACGGTGTCCTCGGGACTGGCGGCCGTGGCCGTGGCGTCGTGCCCGCTGTGGATGGGGCTGTTCGCGGCACTGCGCGGCGAGCGGCCCACGCGCATCGAACTTGGCGGGCTGGTGATCGGCTTCGCCGGTGTCATCTGGCTCAACGCCGGCAGCGCGCTCACGGCGTCCCCTCAGGGCCTGATCGCGCTGCTGATCGCGCCGCTGGCCTGGGCCTTCGGCTCGATCTGGAGCCGCAGCCGCGCGCTGCCGCAGCCGTTCATGACCGCCGCCGCGCAGATGCTCTGCGGCGGCGTGCTGATGCTGGTCGCGGGCTGGCTGTTCGGCGAACGGATCACTGCCATGCCGACGCTGCGCGGCACGCTGTCGCTGGGCTACCTGGCGGTGTTCGGCTCGATCCTCGCGTTCTCGGCCTACGCCTGGCTGCTGCAGAACGTGCGCGCGACGCTGGCCGGAAGCTATGCCTACGTCAATCCGCTGATCGCAGTGCTGCTCGGCGCCTGGCTGGCCGGCGAGCGTTTCGGCGTCAACGACCTCGGCGCGATGGCGGTGATCCTGGCCGGCGTGGTCGCGATCACGGTCAGCGCCGGCAGGCGCAGGCGCAGCGCGCGTCAGATGGCCGCCGCGACGCCCGTGGTGGCGGCGGGCCTCGCCGTGGCCGCGGAGTCCGACGGGTCCGACGGGCCCGCCGAAGCCGCCACAGCCGTCACCTCGCCCGGACCCGATGCGGCTGTGCGCCAATGAGCACCAATACCCACACCCGCGGCCTGTGGATGGCGGCCGGCGCCTTCGTCATCTGGGGCCTGATGCCGCTGTACTGGCATCTGCTCAAGCACGTGCCCTCGCTGCAGGTGGTCGCGCACCGGGCGCTGTGGTCGGCAGTGCTGGTGGCGGCGTACCTGACGCTCACCCGCGGCCGCGGCTGGCTGCGCGCGGTGCTGTCGCAGCCGCGGCTGGCAGGGATGCTGTTCGCGTCGGGCATGCTGATCGGCTTCAACTGGAGCCTGTACGTGTGGGCGGTCAATGCCGGGCACGTGGTCGAAAGCAGCCTGGGCTATTTCATCAACCCGCTGCTCAACGTGGTGATCGGCGTGGTCTTCCTGCGCGAGCGGCTGGTGCCGGCGCAGTGGGTGGCCGTGGCGCTGGCGACCTGCGGCGTGCTCTGGCTGACCTTCAATTACGGCAGCTTCCCGTGGATCGCGATGGCGCTGGCGGGATCGTTCGCGCTCTATGGCCTCATCCGTCGCCAGGCGCAGGTCGACGCGGTGGCGGGACTGGGCGTGGAGAACCTGTACCTGCTGGTGCCTGCGGCCGGCCTGCTGGCCTGGCTCGAGCTGGGCGGCAGCGGCGGCTTCACCGACCTGGGCTGGGGCCTGGGCAGCAACCTGCTGCTGGTGCTCGGCGGTGCGCTGACCGCGCTGCCGTTGATCGGCTTCGCCTACGCGGTGCGCCAGGTGTCGCTGACGACCGTCGGCCTGCTGCAGTACCTGGCGCCGACGCTCCAGCTGCTGTGCGGCGTGCTGGTCTTCGGTGAATCCTTCGGCCGCGACCGCGCGATCGGCTTTGCGGTGATCTGGGTCGGCCTGGCGGTGTTCGCCGTCGACGGCTTCCTGCGCGCGCGGCGGCGGGTCGTGGCCCAGCAGGCCTGACCCGCGCGCCGCGCGTGGTACTCATGCCGCGCGCAGGGCGTCGGTCACCGGCATCGTCGCCGCGCGCAGGGCCGGGAACAGGCCGCCGACGAAACCGATCGCCAGCGCCCACTTCAGGCCTTCCCAGAGCAGCCCGGGCGAGACCTTGAACTCGAAGGTGAGCTGGGACATGCCGCCGGCGAGCGTCGATGCGGTATAGCCGTTGAACACCAGCCACGCCAGCAGGCCGCCGAGCGCGCCGCCGATGGCCGCCAGCAGCATCGTCTCCAGCATCACCGCCACCACCACCGGCATGCCGCGGAAGCCGATCGCGCGCAGCGTGGCGATTTCGCGCGCTCGGGAGGCGACGCTGGCGAACATGGTGTTGAGCGCACCGAACACCGCACCGATCGCCATGATCGAACCGACCACGATGCCGATGATTCGCAGCACCTTGGAGATGCCTTCGGACTGCGCCTGGAAGTATTCGAGCGTGGTCTGGGCCTCGACCTGCAGCCGCGGGTCGGCGGCGAGGGTGGCCTTGAAGGCCTTGAACGCCGAAGCGTCGGTCAGGCGCGCGAACACCGAGGCGCGGCTGCTGCCGCGGCGATAGGTCGTGGCCACCACCTCGGCATCGGCCCACATCTCGGACTCCATCGAATCGCCCGATTCGAACACGCCGACCACCGTCCATGACTGGCTGCCCAGGCGCACCTCGTTGCCGGGATCCAGGCCCATGAACTGGCGGCGCGCACCCTTGCCGACCACCAGCTCGCGCATGCCGGTTTCGAAGCGACGACCCTCGACCAGCTGCACGTTCGGGCGCACCGCCCAGGCCATGTCGCCAACGCCGCGCAGCTGCACGCTGCCGTCCACGCCGGCGTCGCCGCCGCGGATCGGCAGGTTGGCCGCGACGACCAGCTCCGGGGAAGCCAATGGCCGGCCCTCGGCGTCGCGCGCGATTTCGGGCGCGCGTTCGATGGTGGTAATGGCGTCGCGCCCGAGCACCGACATCAGCTCGGCCGCGGAGCCGCCGCGCAGCACGATCGCGGTCTGTTCGTCGCCGCTGCTGCTGACCGTGTGCCGGTAGCCTTCGGCCATCGCCAGCAGGGCCACCAGCACGCCGACCACGCCGGCGATGCCGATGATCACCACTGACGACGAACCCAGCCGTTGCGACAGGGTGCTGACCCCGACCCGGGTGACCGACGCCGCCTGGCGGCCGCTGCGGGTGGCCAGCATCCACAGCGCGAACGCCACCGCGAGTGCGAGCAGCGCGGGCCAGGGCAGGAAGATCCAGGCCGCCAGGAATGCGACCAGCAGCAGCACCAGGGCGGTGCCGCGCAGCATTTTCTTCAAGTTGTTCATTTGCATGTCCCCCAAGAGGTCCGTTGCATCCGTCCAGCCCGGCGCAGCGCGCCGGGCGTTCGCGGCGATCGCGCGGCAGTGCCGCGCAAGCGATCGCCGCTCACCCTCAGCGGCCCGCGAGGGCGTCGACGATGTTCAGGCGCATGGCGCGGATCGCCGGCAGCGCGCCCACCACCAGGCCGATGACCAGCATCAGTCCCAGTCCGAGCATCCAGCTCTCGACGCCCACCGGCGGCAGGTTGACCATGCCGCCGCTGCCGGCGGTGGCCGCCTTGCCGGTCACCGATGCAAGGCCCAGGCCAAGCGTGCCGCCGATGACCACCATCAGCATCGACTCGGCCAGCACCATCGCCAGCACGCTGGTGCTGGAGAAGCCGATCGTCTTCAGTACCGCAAGTTCCGAGGTGCGCTCGCGCACCGCCTGCGCCATGGTGTTGCCGGTCAGCAGGAGCAGGGTGAAGAACACCGCGCCCATGATCGAGCCCACGATCAGGCCGATGTCGGCCATCTGCTTGAGCTGCGAGGCCATCGCCGCCTGCTCGCTCATGGTCTTGGTCTCGTGCGGCGAGTTGGCCGAAAGTGCGTCGATCGCCTTCGCCGCGGCGTCGCTGCGGCGCACGTCGGACACGCGGCTGATGTACCAGCCGACGTCGCCGTCGACATAGGGCGTGGACTCCTCGAAATAGTCGTAGTGCATCAGCATCATCGCCCCGGTGAAGCCGGCGCTTTCGCCGTCCTTCGCGCGCAGCACGCCGACGATGTCGAAGGCCCAGTCCAGGCTGCCGTCGCTGTTGGGGTAGATGGCCGACTGCAGCGGGATGCGCTGCCCGACCTCCCAGTCGAAGCGCGTCATCATCGTCTCGCCGACGAGCATGCCGGTGCGGTTGCGCTTCCAGGCTTCGAGCTGCGCGGGCTCGACCTCGACCTCGGGATAGAGCTCGAGGTAGTTCGACGCCACGGCGAGCGTGAACAGCTGGTTGCGCGGACCCTGGTAGGTGCCGCCGAACCAGTTGGCGTGGGTCACCGCCTCGATGTTGTCGATGCCGACGATGCGCGACTGCAGCGACAGCGGCAGGGTTTCGATGAAGGACAGCTTCGACGCCGTCTGCAGGCGCTGCGCGCCGTCGGCGTTCTGGCCGAGCTGGGCGAAGCTGGTGCGGATGCCGTCGAGCAGGCCGAACAGCAGGAACGCGGCCATGATCGAGGCAAGCGTCAGGAAGGTGCGGGTCTTGCGCCGGAACAGCGCCGCCCAGACCAGGTGGAAGTACTTCATGTCGACCTCCTCGGGGTTCGCCGCGTCAGGCCGCGTGTGCCTGCTGTTCGACCAGCACGCCCTTGTCGAGGTGCAGGGTGTGGCTGGCGTGCTCCGCCGCCTTCGGGTCGTGCGTCACCATGACGATGGTCTTGCCGTGCTCGCGGTTGAGCTCCTGCAGCAGGCCCAGGATCTCCTCGGCGGACTGCCGGTCGAGGTCGCCGGTAGGCTCGTCGCAGATCAGCAGGGTCGGGTCGGAGACGATGGCGCGCGCGATCGCCACGCGCTGCTGCTGGCCGCCGGACAGTTCGGACGGCTTGTGCGAAGTGCGGTCGGACAGGCCCACCAGTTCGAGCGCCACCTGCGCATTGCGCTTGCGCTGCGCGGAGCCGAGCTTCGTCAGCAGCAGCGGCAGTTCGACGTTCTTCTGCGCCGACAGCGCCGGCATCAGGTTGTAGAACTGGAACACGTAGCCGACGTTGCGACTGCGCCAGGTCGCCAGCTGCCCGGCGCCCATGCTGTCGATGCGCTCGCCATCGATCTCGATCTCGCCGCCGGTGGGCGCGTCGAGGCCGCCGATGAGGTTGAGCAGCGTGGTCTTGCCCGAGCCCGAAGGCCCCATCAGCGCGACGAAATCGCCGGACGCGATGTCCAGGTCCAGGCCGTGCAGCACGGCGACCTTCTCGGGGCCGCGCTGGTAGGTCTTGCTGAGGTTGCGGATCGATACCAGGGTGGTCATGGGCATGCCTCGTGTTGGTTGCGTGGGCGCGCGGACTGCACGCAGTACGGGGTTATTCGGCGGTGACGCGGATCCTGTCACCGTCCGCGAGCCCGGCGGGCGGGTCGAGCACCACGGTCTCGCCGGGAGCGAGTCCGGACACCAGGGTGCGCTGGCCGTCGCCGGCGCCAATGGCGCTGACGCTGCGCCGTTCGGCCACGGCATCGTCGCCGCTGCCGGCCACGACGAAGACGATATCGCCGCCGTCGCGCGCGGCCACTGCCGCCGCCGGCACGCGTACGCCGCGCGGTGCGTCGCCGTCGGCCTGTTCCGGCGCGCGCTCGAGGAAGCTCACGGTCACGCCCATGTCCGGCACGATCCGCGGGTCCTTCTCCTTCAGCGCCACGCGCACCTTGACCGTGGCCTTGCCGCGGTCGGCGGTGGGGATGATCGCGATCACTTCCGCCGGGATCTTCCAGTCGGGGTAGGCGTTGAGCGTGGCCTCGACCGGCATCTCCGGCTGCACGCGGCCGATATAGGCCTCGCCGACGTCGACCTCGACCTCGAGCGAGTCCATGTCGACGATGGTGCCGATGCCGGTGCGGGTGAAGCCGCCGCCGGCCGACAGCGGCGAGATGATCTCGCCCGGCTGCGCCGCCTTGGCGATGACCACGCCGGCGAAGGGCGCGCGCACGACGGTGTTGTCGACGCCGATGTCGCTGATCCGCAGTTGCTCGCCTGCGACCTGCGCGTTGCGCTGCGCGGTGGCGAGCTGGGCGCGCAGCGAGTCGCGCTGGGCCACCGCCTGCTCGTATTGTGCGCGCGACACCAGCTGTTGCTGCACCAGCGTTTCCAGGCGCCTGGACTGTGCTTCAGCCTCGACCAACTGGGCGCGCACCGACTCCGCCTGGCTGCGCGCGGCGCCGAGCTGGGCCTGTGCGAGGTCGTGCTGGGCATCGGCATCGACCGGGTCGAGCGTGGCCATGATCTGGCCTTCTTCCACCGCCATGCCTTCCTCGATCAGCACCTCGCGCACGCGGCCGGTGATCTTCGCCGAGACCGTGGCCATGCGCCGCGCGACCACGTAGCCGCTGGCGTCGAGCACCGAGGTCGCGCCGCTGCCGCCGCCGGTGGCGACCGCGGTGGCCGTGCGCACCTCGACGCCGCGCTCGCCGCCCAGCAGCGCCCAGGCCAGCCCGGCAAGCAGCAGGACCGCAACAGCGACCGCCAGCCCGATCCAGAGGCCGCGCCGGGAGGGCGGCGGCGTGGGTTGCCGGTCGATGCGGAGCTCGCGCAGCAGGTCTGCTTTCGTGTTCATGGAGTCCCCGACGGTGGCAGGGGGCCGAGTGTGACGGCATCCAGCGCACGCCGCCACGTGACGTCTGTCAAGCGCGATGGACCACCGCTTCGACATGCCGCCGGCCAGGGCAAGACCACCTGGCGCGACAGAAGAGCTGGCTCTGAGCTACGAAGCCCGGGACTTCAGCATCTCGAACGCCGCACGCAGGCCCAGGGCCTCGCCACCCGCGGGACGGCCGGGACGGTCGCTGTCGTTCCAGGCGTAGGTGTCCAGGTGCGCCCAGGGCATGTCCCCGGGCACGAAGCGCTCCAGGTACAGCGCCGCAGTCACGCTGCCCGCCATCTTCGAGCCGGCGTTGGCGAGGTCGGCGACCTTGCTGGTCAGGTAGCGCAGGTAGGGGCGCCACAGCGGCATGCGCCACAGCGGGTCGCGTACCTGCATGCCGGCGTCGAGCCAGGCCTGGGCCAGGGCGTCGTCGTTGCTGAAGAGTGCGGGCAGGTCGGGACCGAGCGCGATGCGCGCGGCGCCGGTCAGCGTGGCGAAGTCGAGCACCAGGTCCGGCGACTGCTCGCCGGCATAGGCCAGTGCATCACCCAGGATGACCCGGCCCTCGGCGTCGGTGTTGTCGATCTCGACGCTGACGCCGGTGCGGGTGGCGATCACTTCGCCGGGGCGGAAGGCGTTGGGACCGATCGCGTTCTCCACCGCCGGCACCAGCAGGGTGATGCGCAGTGGAAGCTTCCGCGCCATCACCAGCTCGGCCAGGGCGATCGCGTGCGCGGCGCCGCCCATGTCCTTCTTCATGTTGCGCATGCCGTCGGCGGGCTTGATGTCGAGGCCGCCGGTGTCGAAGCACACGCCCTTGCCGACGATGGCCACGTGCGGGTGCGAGGCCTCGCCCCAGCGCAGCGCCAGCAGGCGCGGCGCGCGGTGCGAGGCGCGGCCGACGGCGTGGATGGCGGGGAAGTTCTGCTCCAGCAGGTCGCCGCCGGTGATCGCGGTGAACTCGGCGCCGTGCGCCTGCGCGATGCCGCGGGCGACGTCCTCCAGCTGGTCCGGCCCCATGTCCTGGGTGGGCGTGTTCACCAGGTCGCGCACGCGCGCGCAGGCAGTGAGGACATCGAGGGCTTCGGCGTCGGCGTCGGCCAGCGCCAGCCGCGTACGCACCGGCTTCGGCGTGCGGTAGCGGTCGAAGGCGTAGCTGCCCAGGCCCCAGCCGAGTTGCAGAGCGCGCAACGTACCAGCGGGCAGATCCGAAGCCGGCGCCCAGTCGCCTGCCGGAAGCGCGCGCGGCGCGTGGGCGTAGCTGCAGGGATCGAGCATGTCGCCCACGCCGAGGATCGCACCGGCCGGGGCACCGTCGCTCCCCGGCAGTGCCAGGCAGCTGCACGGCGAAGCGTCGAAGGCGTGCGCGTCCAGCCACGCCCCGATGGCGTCGGACTGCGTCGCGCGCCAGGCCGCGAACCCGTCGCGGTCGACGATGTGCAGCGGCAGCGCGTGGGCGGCTTCGGTGGCGGAAACATAACAGGCGGGAAGCTTCATGCGGGGGTGCTCCAGTAGCGGTCGCCCGGAGCGGGCAGGGCCGCGTCGAGCCAGTCGGCCAGTGCGGCCAGGGAATCGAAATGGAGGTCGGGTTCGACCTCGGCGTGTCGCCATTGCGCATGGCGGCCGGCGTCGTCGGCGCGGTTGATCCAGCAGCTGCGCAGGCCCGCGCGCGCGGCGCCGGCAACGTCGGCGTCCGGATGATCGCCGACGTGCAGCACCTCGGCCGGCGGCACGCCCAGGCGCTCGCATGCGGCGAGGAAGATCGCTGGATCGGGCTTCGCCGAACCGAAGCTGCAGGCGCTGAGTTGCGCGGTAAACAGGTGGTCCAGGCCGATGCGCGCAAGGTCGGCATTGCCGTTGCTCAGGGCCGCGATCGGCAGCCGGGCGCTGATGCGCTCGAGCGCGTGGATCGCGTCGGGGTAGCACTCCACCCTGTTGCGCTCGGCGAAGAAGGCCTCGTAGGCCGCGTCCGCCAGCGCCACGTCGCCGCCGCTTTCGCGCAGCGCCGCTTCCAGCGTCAGGCGGCGCAGCGCGGACATGTCGTGGCCGAGCGCGGGGTGTTCGGCAGCGATCCGTTCGCGCAGCGCGCGCATTTTTTCGACCGTGAACATCTCGGCGGTGGCCGGGCTGTGCCGCCGCATCCATTCGTCGAGCACGCGTTCGATGCGCACGCCGATCGGCGCGAATGGCCAGACGGTGTCGTCGAGGTCGAGGGTGATGGCGCGGACGGCGAAGGCCATGCCGCCATTGTACGGCGCGGCTAACCGAGCAGCCGTGCCCAGCCCTGCAGGCCGTCGATGCGCGCCAGCACGCGCTTCACGCAGACCAGCAGCGGCACCGCCAGCAGCAGGCCGACGATGCCCCACGCCCAGCCGAACACCAGCAGCGCCAGGATCAGCACCAGCGGCGAGAGCTGCATGCGCTGTCCCAGGACCAGCGGCGTGACCAGCTGGCCTTCCAGCGTGTGCAGGCCCAGGTAGATCGCCGCGGGCAGCAGCGACGGCCCGACCTCGTCCCAGCTCACGAAGCCCATCGCCAGCATCAGCACCACGCCGATGGCGGGGCCGACGTAGGGCGCGAAGTTGAGCAGCATCGCAATGGTGCCCCAAAGCAGTGCCTCGGGAACCTCGACGCCCAGGCCCCAGTGCAGGATCGCCGCCAGCAGCAGGCCCACGACGGCGTTGATCAGGGTGATGGTGAACACGTATCGCGACACGTCGCGCTCGATCGACTGCATGATCTCGACCGTGATCTTCTGCCGCTGCCGCGAGGGCAGGAGCGCGATCGCACGGCGCTGCAGGTCCTCGCCGAAGACCATGAAGAAGAAGGTGAGCAGCACCACCGCGAGCACCCCGCCGACCGCGCGCGGCGCGCGCGTGACCAGGCCGTAGGGATCGTCGGCCTGCGTGCGCACGACATCGACCTTGTCGCCGCCGTCGCCGCTGGCCTGGCGCGCGATGTCCTCGGCGACGCGGCCGGCCTCGTGCATCGGCTCGACCAGCGTGCTCAGCTCCTTGCCGATCTGGCGCATCTGCCGCGGCGCCTCCTGCATCCAGTCCAGGGCCGGCACCAGCAGCTGCTGGCCGAGCAGGCCGGTGGCGGCGATGCCGCCAACCAGCACCAGCAGCGCGGCGAGGAAGCGCGGTATGTAAAGCCGGCGCAGCGCACGGATCACCGGGTTGCCGACCAGGGCGAAGAACATCGCCAGCAGCACCGGCAGGATCAGGCCCTGGGCCGCCCACAGCGTGTAGCCGACGGAGAGGACGGCCAGTACCAGCAGCGCCGCGGAGGCGCGGGGACGGGGCTCGGGCAGCGGCTGTGCCGTCACCGCTGCCTGCGGCTTCGCGGTCGGGCTGTCGTCGACCGCCGGGGTGGTGGCTTCTCCGGTCGCGTCGGATTGGATGTCGGGCATGGCGGCGCCGGCGCGCTCAGCGCGGTTCGGACAGCTCTGTGGCGGCTTCCGCGGGGCGTGGCGGCGTGTCCCAGGAGGGGTCCGGAGCGCGCCTGCGTTCGGTGGCCGGAGGCGTCGGGCCGGCGCCGGCGCCGGGCGTGGGCTTCGCAGGCGGGCTTTCGGGCGCCGCGGTGCCTGCCGCCCCGGCCGCCGCATCTCCCGCCTCTTCCGCGGCGTCCTTCGCATCCGATGCCGCAAAGGCGGCCTGCACCGTGCCGACCAGGCCGGCCAGGCTGCCCGCCAGCTGCAGCCAGCGGGCGGGTTCGATGCCTGCGACCGCGCGCGCCGGGCGTGCCCAGCCGGCAAGGAAGCCGGCCGCCAGGCCGGCGACGATCACCCGCGGCGGCGTCCATGCCTCGCGCCAGCAGCCGCCCAGCACGCGCAGGTTGGCGGCCACGCGCCGCTCCTGCGCCTCGAGCGTGACCTCGGCCCTGGCCACCTTGGCCTGCAGCTCCTCGAAACTCATGGCGGGGTCACTCCGGCATCGCGTGCGCGGTCGCGCAGCTTCGACTCCGCGGCGCGCGCCGAATCCGCCGAGCCGGCCCCGGGCATCAGCGCGGACAGTTCGCCGATGCCCAGGCGCGCCAGCTGTCGCCGCGTCGCCTTGAGCCGGGTGTGTTCGAAGTAGCCCGTCGCCTTTTGCAGCGCCAGCCACGCGCAGAGCGCGCTGAGCAGCCCGCAGCCACCCAGGGACAGCCACCACGGCAGTCCGACCTGGTTGCTCAGCACCACGATCAGCGCGGTCATCAGCAGCAGCCAGGCCGAGACGCCGAACATCACCGCTGCGCCGGCAAAGACGGCGCTGCGGCCGGCCGCGCTGCGGGCCAGCGAAACATCGGCGGCGAGCAGGTCGCGCAGCGCCCTGGCGGCGTCGCCGGTGGCGCTGATCCCGGCCACGCCGCTGTCGCGCAGCTCGCGCAGCGCCTCGGCGAGGTCGGGCGGTGGCGGCGCGGACCGTGCGCCTCCTTCGTCCTCGCGCGGCGGCGGGTCGTGCGGTGCCGATGAAGGCGGCGGTGGCGGCTGCGACTCCACGCGGCTTACTTGTCGCCGCTGCGGGCGAGCTTGGCGATGATCCAGCCGGCGGCGAAGGCCGCGCCGAAGGACGCGATCGGGCGCTCGCGGATCAGGTCGGCGGCGCTGTCGATCAGGTCGCGGCCCTTCTCCATCAGCTGGTCGACCTGCTCGCTGCCGGCGCCGGCGGCCTCTTCCAGCGCGGACAGGCCGGCGATCGCGCCATCGGCGAGATCGGCCTTCAGGTGGGCCTTGCCCAGGCGCATCTCCTCGCCGGCGGCCGCGGCGGCACCGCGTACGGCGTCGGCGGTATCGGTCGCGGCCTGCTTCAGGTGTCCGCCGGCTTCGGACAGGTTGGATTTGAGGTTGTCGGTGTGGGTCGGGCTCATCGCAATCTCCTTGGGTGGGGTATGGCTCATTTCATCAACAGGTTGCCTTGTCCGCGGCCCCGCTGGATGTGAAGGACCAGTTGCTCCGGTGCCTCCGCCAGCGCGGCGCGCAGTGCGGGCAGGTCGCCTGCGCGCATCGTCCCGGCGGCCAGCACGACGTCGCCTGCGCGCAGTCCGTTGCGCGCCGCGCGGCTGCCGCCGGCGACCTCCTCCACCAGCACGCCCGACACGCCACCGCGGCGCAGGGCCTCGGGCAGCTCGGCGAAGCTGGCGCCGGACAGGCGCGGATCGAGCTGCTGCCCGGCCAGCATGCGCGGCTGCTCGCGCAGGGTGGCCTGCACCTGCAGCGGCTTGCCGTCGCGGCGCAGGTCCAGGCTGACGCGGGCGTTGGCCGGCTGCAGGCCCTGGAAGTTGCGCAGCGACTCGCCGTCGGCGATGCGCTCGCCGTTGGCGGCCACGACCACGTCGCCCGGGCGCAGGCCGGCATCGGCACCGGCGGAGTCGGCGTGGACGCGGGTCACCACCGCGCCGCGACTGCCGGCCGCCAGCCCGAGGCTCGCGGCCAGCCGATCATCCAGGTCCTGGGTGTCGATGCCGAGCGTGCCGCGCCGGACCTCGCCGGTCGCGGCAAGCTGCTGCATCACGCCGCGGGCCAGGTTGGCGGGAATCGCGAAGCCGAGGCCGATGTTGCCGGCCATGCTGCCGCGCGGGTTGAAGCTGGCGGTATTGATGCCGACCAGCTCGCCGCGCAGGTTGACCAGCGCCCCGCCGGAGTTGCCGGGGTTGATGCTGGCGTCGGTCTGGATGAAGTTCTGGTAGCCCACGCCTGGCACGTTGGCGCGACCGACCGCCGACACGATGCCCGAGGTCACCGTCTGGCCCACGCCGAAGGGATTGCCGACCGCGACCACGAAGTCGCCGACCTGCAGCGTGCTGCTGTCGGCCAGCGCGATCGCCTGCAACGGCGCGCCGCTACCGGGCACCGGGATCTTCATCAGCGCCACGTCGGTGTCGGCGTCGGAGCCGACGAACTCCGCGGCCAGCGTGCGGCCGTCGGACAGGGTCACCGAGACCTCGTCGGCGCCTTCGATCACGTGGTGGTTGGTGAGCACATAGCCGTGCGCGGCATCGACGATCACGCCCGAGCCCAGCGATTCGTTGATCCGCTCCTCGGGGATGCCCGGGAACATGCGGCGGAAGAAGGGATCGTTGGCGAAGGGGTTGTTGATGCGCACGCGCTGCTTGGTGTGCACGCTGACCACGGCCGGCGTGACCCGGCGCAGCATCGGGGCAAGCGAGGGCAGGGCCTGGCCCTCGACGGTGGCCGGCAGCGAAGCGGCCATGGGCACGGTCGCGGCCTGCGGCAAGGGTTCGGCGCGGACGGGTGCCTGCAGGCCGTCGCGGATCAGGGTTGCCGCGAAACCGCCGAAAGCGGCGGCCGCGATGAGGGCGATGAGGGTGGTACGGGTGGATGCTTGCATCGGTCTGTTGTTATCCGGCTTTCGGGGTCTCCGGACCGTGAAGTGTGGCGCGGCGGAGCGCAGGGGTCGAGACTGAACGAGTGTGTCCTGCGTCTCAAGTCCATCTGCGAAGCGCGTCATGGCTCGGCTTCAGGCAATCACGCCGCGAAGCGATTGACTTCGACCCGTGGCGCCCGTAGGGTCATTGCCTGCCGGCCACAACATGTTGTGGTCACACAGGCATATTTGCCCAGTGCTTGGTATTCTTGATGTTCCAGGCCGGGGCCGCTGCGGAGGCGGAGGTTCGCATGCAAGGCATTGCAACCGGCCAATCAGGACGATGACAGCGCACGGCGTGCAGGCACGCCTGCGGCTTTGCCGTCGGCGCGAACCGCCCAGCGGACCCGCGCCGGCACCACAGGACAACGACGCCCGGTTCGCACGAGACCGGGCACGATGAAGGAGATGGAAGCAGCATGAGCACGGTTCGCCTGGAAGCTGTGAGGAACACGATGGCTGGCACCGACCAGGACATCCCGATGCAGCCCGCGTCGGTCGATATCTGGGACAAGAAATACCGCTTGAAGACCAAGCAGGGCGACGCACTGGATGCCGATATGGATGGCACCTGCCAGCGTGTCGCGCGTGCCCTGTCCGAGGCCGAGACCACGGCCGAGAAGCGCAAGCACTGGAACGAGCGCTTCCTGTGGGCGCTGCGCCGCGGGGCGATCCCCGCCGGCCGCATCACCTCGAATGCCGGGGCGCTCGAACACAAGCCCGCGACCAGCACCATCAACTGCACGGTCAGCGGGACCATCGTCGACTCCATGGACGGCATCCTGGAGAAGGTCCACGAGGCCGGGCTGACGCTGAAGGCCGGTTGCGGCATCGGCTACGAATTCTCGACGCTGCGCCCGCGCGGCGCCTTCGTCGCCGGCGCCGGCGCCTACACCTCGGGCCCGATGTCGTTCATGGATATCTACGACAAGATGTGTTTCACGGTGTCGTCGGCCGGCGGCCGCCGCGGCGCGCAGATGGGCACCTTCGACGTCAGCCACCCCGACGTGCGCGATTTCATCCGCGCCAAGCGCGAGGACGGGCGCCTGCGCCAGTTCAACCTGTCGCTGCTGGTCACCGACGGCTTCATCGAGGCGGTGAAGGACGATGCCGACTGGTCACTGGTGTTCCCGATCAACGAGAAGGAGCAGGGCGACATCGATCTCGCCGACGCCGACCAGGTGGTCTGGCGCGACTGGCCGCAGCACGAAGGCTACATCGTGCGCGACGACGGCCTGGTGGCCTGCAAGGTGTACGGCAAGGTCCGCGCGCGGCACCTGTGGGACATGATCATGGTCTCGACCTACGACTACGCCGAGCCGGGCTTCATCCTGATCGACCGCGTCAACGAGATGAACAACAACTGGTGGTGCGAGAACATCCGCGCGACCAACCCCTGCGGCGAGCAGCCGCTGCCGGCCTACGGCGCCTGCCTGCTGGGTTCGGTCAACCTGACCAAGTTCGTGCGCAACCCCTTCACCGACCAGGCCGAGTTCGACTGGGAGGAATACAAGGAAGTGGTGCGCGTGTTCACCCGCATGCTCGACAACGTGGTCGAGGTCAACGGGCTTCCGCTGCAGCAGCAGCGCGACGAGATCATGCGCAAGCGCCGCCACGGCATGGGCTTCCTGGGCCTGGGCTCGACCGTGACCATGCTGAAGATGAAGTACGGCTCGAAGGAAAGCTGCGACTTCACCGACCGCGTCGCCCGCGAGATGGCCGTCGCCGGCTGGGAGATGGGCCTGGCGCTGGCGCAGGAGAAGGGGCCGGCGCCGATCATGGAGGAGCGCTTCGAAGTCACCGCCGAGATGCTGCGCAAGCGCCCGGAGATGGCCGCCGACGGCTGGAAGCCGGGTCAGGAGGTGCCGGGCAAGGTGCTGCACGCGCGCTATTCGCGCTACATGCAGCGCATCGCCGGCGTCGCCCCGGAACTGGTCGAGCAGCTGGCCGAGACCGGCGCGCGCTTCACCCACCACAGCTCGATCGCGCCCACCGGCACCATCAGCCTGAGCCTGGCCAACAACGCCTCCAACGGCATCGAGCCGTCCTTCGCGCACCACTACAGCCGCAACGTGATCCGCGAGGGCAAGAAGTCCAAGGAGAAGGTGGACGTGTTCTCCTTCGAGCTGCTGGCCTACCGCCACCTGGTCAACGCCGGCGCCATGCCGTTCAGCGACGACCCGGCCACGCAGCTGCCGGACTACTTCATCTCCGCCGACGACATCAACCCGAAGGAGCACGTCGACGTGCAGGCCGCGGCGCAGACGTGGGTCGACTCGTCGATCTCCAAGACCGCCAACGTCCCGACCGACTACCCCTACGAGGACTTCAAGGACATCTACCTCTACGCCCACGCGCAGGGCCTGAAGGGCTGCACGACCTTCCGCTTCAATCCCGCCGCCTTCCAGGGCGTGCTGGTCAAGGAATCCGACCTTGCCGGCACCACCTACCGCTTCGAGCTCGAGGACGGGACCACGGTGGAGGCCAGGGGCAACGAGGACATCGAGTACGACGGCGAGACCCATACCGCGGCCAACCTGTTCGACGCCCTCAAGGAGGGCTACTACGGGAAGTTCTGAGCGCGCTACATTCCGCCTGCGGGCGTCCGCCCGCGATCAAGACGACGAGGGAAACACAATGAGCAACGGCAATGGGGTCGCGGCAACCCTCGGCACTGCCGCCGAGGTCGTCGCCGACAAGGCGAAGGCGGTCGGCGGTGCGGTGTCCAAGCGTGCGTCCACGGCGGTGAAGAAGGCGAAGGCGGCGGCCGGCAAGGCCGAGGGCGCGGTGGCGAAGTCCGCCGGGAAGGCGAAGAAGGCGGTTGCCAAGCGTACCGGCGCGGCGAAGAAGGCCGTGGCCAAGGGCGTTGCCGGAGCGAAGCAGTCGCTGGCCGCCACCAGCGCCGGCGCCAGGGCCGAGGCGGCTGCGCTCACGCGCAAGCGCGCGGCCAGGAAGGTGGCGAAGAAGACCGCCAGCAAGGTGGCCGCGAAGAAGGCCGTGGCGAAGAAGACCGTCGCCAGCAAGTCGGTTGCCCGCAAGGTCGCGGCGAAGAAGCCCGTCGTGAAGAAGGCCGCGGCGAAGAAGGTGGTCGCCCGCAAGGCGGCCGCGAAGAAGGCACCGGCGAAGGTGGCAGTGAAGAAGGCGACCGCCCGCAAGGCGGCGCCGCGGAAGGCCGCATCGAAGGCCGCAGGCAAGTAATCCGCCCGGCCTCCCCCGTGCCCCGGGGGAGGCCAGGGCATCCACGAACAGCAGGAAAACGCGTCATGGCCGTCAAGATCCAGAAGAAAATCACCGGTTACTCCGTCGCCACCGCCGAGGGCGGTGACAAGGCCGCGCCTGCCCAGGCCACGGCCGGCGCCGCGCAGGACGCGGCCGCGGTCCGCCCGACGGCCGAAGTCATCCACATGCACGAGCGCATCGAGCGCCCGGAAGTGCTGATCGGCAGCACGTTCAAGATCAAGTCGCCGCTGGTGGAGCACGCCATGTACGTGACCATCAACGACATCGTGCTCAATGCGGGTACCGAGCACGAGTTGCGACGCCCGTTCGAGATCTTCATCAACTCCAAGTCGATGGACCACTTCCAGTGGATCGTCGCGCTCACCCGCATCATGTCGGCGGTGTTCCGCAAGGGCGGCGACGTCACCTTCCTGATCGAGGAAATGAAGTCGGTGTTCGACCCGCGCGGCGGCTATTTCAAGGCGGGCGGCGTGTACATGCCCTCGCTGGTGGCCGAACTTGGCGCGATCGTCGAGGAGCACCTGAAGTCGATCGGCATGCTCCACGACCCGGACATGAGCCCGGAGCGCCGTGCGTTGATCGAAGAGAAGCGCCGCCAGTACGAGGCGCGCTCAAAAAAAAACCCTGACTCCAGCGTAGCCCGCCAGGACGCCGGCCCGGCGGGCAGCCCGCTCGCGGACCAGGGCCGCGACCGCAGCGGCGAGGACGTGGCGGTCACCGGCGAAGGCACGAGCTTCCCGCCCTCGGCCACCATGTGCCACAAGTGCAGCAACAAGGCCGTGGTGATCATGGACGGCTGCGCGACCTGCCTGAACTGCGGTTACTCCAAGTGCGGGTAAGGCGGCACCGACGCTGATGTCCGTGCCCACCGTCGCGCTCGATGCCGGCGCGCTGGCAGAACTGGCGCGTGCACGGGAGCTGCTGGAGAACCCCGGCATCGCCGCGCAGCTGGCCAACCTCGTTGGTGCGCCGCTGGAATACGTGATGGCCAAGCGCCTGCCGGCGCCGGCCACGAAGCTGGTCAACACGCTGGTGCGCAAGGCCCTGCAGCAGTCGCTGCGCGCGGCGGTGGCGACGCTGGGCAAGGACGCGCCGCGTCCCGCACGTCCGCGCACGCACGCGGTCGCCGCTGCGGCCAGCGGTGCCGCAGGCGGCGCCTTCGGTCTGGCCGGCCTGGTGGTGGAGCTGCCTCTGACCACCACGTTGATCCTGCGTTCGGTCGCCGAGATCGCGCGCGCCGAAGGCGAGCCGCTGGATGATCCGGCGACCACGCTGGCCTGCTTCGAGGTGCTGACCATGGGCGGGCGCGGCAGCGCCGACGACGGCGCCGAGTCGGGCTACTTCGCCGCCCGCGCCGTGCTCGCGCAGCAGGTGGCGGCCGCTGCCGAATACGTGGCGGTGCACGGCCTGGTCGGCAAGGGCGGGCCACTGATCGTGCAGCTGCTGTCGGCGGTCGCTTCGCGGTTTTCGGTCAACGTCAGCCAGAAGGTCGCGCTGCAGGCGGTGCCGCTGGTCGGCGCGGCCACTGGCGCCGCGCTCAACACGCTGTTCATGCGCCACTTCCAGGCCATGGCCCGTGGCCACTTCACCGTGCGGCGGCTGGAACGCAGCCACGGTCTGGAGGCGGTGCGCCGGGCCTATGACGCACTCGGCACCGCCGACACCGGCGAAGGTGATCGCGAGCAGCCCGGCTTCGAATAGCCTCTGCCGCTTTCCAAGGGGGGGACAACACTATGCGCAACATCAGGAGCCGGGTCGAGATCGTCGACCAGCTTCCGGGCGGCTTCACGCGGCCCGTGGACTGCTGACTGGCGGGCGCCGTGTCCGGCGCCACGCCATGCTGCTCAGGCTTCGCGCAGCGCCGGGAACTGCGCGGTCATGCGCGCGCCTTCGGCCAGGCCCCAGCGGATGGCGATGCGGCGCAGTCGCGCCTGGGTGATTTCGCGCAGGTGCGGCGGCGCCAGGCGCATGATCGCGTCGTGGCGCTCGGCCCAGGCGTTGGCGTGGGCGAAAAGGTCGCGGTGCTTGAGCTGCAGGTCCCCCATCTCGCCTTCGAGTTCGGCGATGGCCTGCTCAAGCTCGGGCGTGCTGTTGTCGGCGGGGATGGTGCCGTTCATTGGTATCGCATCGACGTAGGCACCGTACTATCGCAGGTATGCGTGCAGATGCGCTGAATGGCGGGTCAATCCGGCCGCGGACCCTGCGCTGGACGCTGATCCTGGCGTTGCCGCTGGCGCTCGCCGCCTGTTGAGGGCCGACGCAGGCGCCGGCGGCGCCAGCCATGAGCTGCATCTGGTCTGCTCGGCCGCCGTGCGGCTGCCCGACGATGGCAGCCGCGGCTTCCGCGTGCTGGAGGACGGCCGCGAGATCGCCTCGGGCGTCGTCCTGCCCTGATCAGCCGTCGGCCGGGACCAGCTTCAGCAGGCGTCCCTGGCCGCCGCCCTGGCCACCGTCCTCGAGCAGCCACAGGCCGCCTTCGGGACCCTGTTCGACCTCGCGGATGCGGTGGCCCATGTCGAAGCGTGCGGTTTCGCGGGCGCCGTCGCCGTCGAATTCGACCTGCACCAGCGCCTGCGACGACAGGCCGCCGATGAAGGCGCTGCCCTTCCACTCCGGAAACACGTCGCCGTCGTAGAACACCAGGCTCGAGGGCGAGATCACCGGCGTCCAGCTGACCGTCGGCGCGATGAACTCCGGACGCGTGTCGTGGTCGGGGATGGCGCGGCCGTCGTAATGGTCGCCGTTGGAGACGATCGGGTAGCCATAGTTGCCGCCGCGTTCGACGCGATTGAGTTCGTCGCCGCCGGCCGGGCCCATTTCGACGTCCCACAGCTGGCCGTCGGCATCGAAGGCGATGCCCAGCACGTTGCGATGGCCGATCGACCACGCTTCCGCGGCCACGCCGCCGTCGGCGGCGAAGGGATTGCCCGCGGCCGGGCGGCCGTCGTCCTCGAGGCGCAGGATCTTGCCCATGTTCGAGCCCATGTCCTGGGCCGGATCGAACTTCTGCCGCTCGCTCGAGCTCAGCCACAGCTTGCCCTCGGTGTCGAAGGCGATGCGGTGGCCGTAGTGGCCGCGGCCGCCGACCTTGGGCACCTGGCGCCAGATGACCTCGACATTGTCCAGCCGGTCGCCGCCGTCCGCGTCAAGCACCAGCGTCGCGCGCGCCAGGGCTGCACCGCGGGTGTCGCCATCGCCGGCTTCGGCATAGCTGAGGTAGACGATGCCGTTGTCGGCAAAGCCGGGATGCGGGAGCACGTCGCCGAAGCCGCCCTGGCCGCCGTAGTCGACCTCGGGCACGCCGGCGATATCCCGGGTGGCGCCGCTCTCGACGTCGACCAGCTTCAGCCGGCCATTCTTTTCGGTGACGAGCAGGCGGCCGTCCGGCAGGAAGGACATCGCCCAGGGTTCCTCGAACGCGGCGATGACGTCGACCGCGAACGGACGGCCGTCGGCGGGGTCGCCAGCGGAATCGACAGCGGAACCGGCAGCCGCTGCGGGCGCATCGGCCGAAGGCGCTGCATTGGGACGGGCATCGCCGTTGCAGGCGGTGGCGGCGAGGGCCAGCGCGGAGGCGGCAACAAGGGCATGCAGTTTCATGGCGTCGATCTCCGGACGTGGCGGACCGGCAGTATCGGACAGGCCGTCGATGCGTGCACGCGGCCATAAACGCTGCCGCGGCGAAAGTGGTTAAGACAGCGTGGACGCGCGGATCGCGGGGTGTATGCGGTTAATGCGCGGCGGTGCAGGGTGTCGCCGCGGCCCGACAAGTGCGGTCGCCAACCCCCTGAACCGTGCGGATGCCCCCGTATCCGCCAAGGAGAACCCCCTGATGAGCAATGCACGCACGTACCTCGCCGCCATCGCCGCCCTGGGCGCCGCGCTGGCCATGCCGCTGGCCGTGGCCCAGAGCGCAGTGACCCCGGAGGTCCGCGACGCGCAGAAGGCCGCCACCGAGCACGCAGCCACCGCGCATGCGCAGGACGCCGTCCAGGACACGACGCAGCCGCCCGCGGCCACCGACGCGCAGCCCGCTTCGCGCCAGCTCGGCTGGGCCGACGTCGACGTCGACGGCAACGGCACCATCTCGCGCGAAGAGTCGGCCGCGCTGCCGGCGCTGGCCGCAGTGTTCGACGAGGCCGATGCCGATGGCGACGGCGAACTCACCCCCGAGGAGTACCGCGCCCACACCGCCCAGGCCGGCGGCGAGGACTGATCGCGCGGCCGTGCCCACAGGGGCACGGCCATGAGGTGCGCGGCGACGGCAGATGCCGCCGCCGCGCTGTTTCATCGATAATCGGCTTATGGCCAAGATCAAGATGGTCGGCTTCGATGCCGACGACACCCTCTGGCGCAGCCAGGACTATTTCGACCAGGCGCAGCGCGACTTCGAAGCGATCATCGCCGGCCATGTCAATGGCGATGCCCGCACCAGCGAGCGCCTGTATGCGGTCGAGAAGGCCAACCTGGCCGTGTTCGGCTACGGCGTGAAGGGCATGGCGCTGTCGATGATCGAGACCGCGATCGAGATCACTGCGGGGCGGATCAGCGCCGCCGACCTGCACCGCATCGTCGCGCTGGCCAAGGATCTGCTGCGGCATCCGGTGGAACTGCTGCCCGGCGTGCGCGAGGCCGTGCAAACGGTCGCTGCCGAGGTGCCGGTGGTGCTGATCACCAAGGGCGACCTGTTCCATCAAGAGGCCAAGGTCCGCGATTCGGGCCTGTCGGGCCTGTTCCGGCGCATCGAGATCGTCAGCGAAAAGGACGTGCCGACCTATCGCAGGCTGCTGGAGGAGTTCGCGATCGCGCCGGAGGAGTTCGTGATGGTCGGCAACTCATTGCGTTCCGACATCGCGCCGGTGCTCGAGCTTGGCGGCTGGGGCGTGCACCTGCCCTACCACCTGACCTGGGAGCACGAGCGCGAGGCCGAGGTCACGGACGGCAACGGCAGGCGCATGCGCACCGTCGGGTCCGCCGCGGGGCTGCCGGATGCGGTGCGCTCGATCATGGCCGCCTAATCGACGCGCGGCGTATGCCGGTCGAGCATCGGCGCCGGACGAACGACCGGCTGCGTGCCGTCGCCGGCCTGGCGTTCCAAGGCCCGTAGCGCCATCCAGTAGCACATCAGCAGCATCGCCAGCAGGGTGGCGAACGCCAGGCGGCGCCAGATGCGGGCGTGTGCCCGGCGGGGGAACAGGGCCATCGTGTTCTCCGGGGCTCCCTCTGGCGAACGCGGTGCGCAGGCCGCCGCGGCCATACGCCCTGCGCGCGTGGGCGCCCTGCGGCACAATCACCCCATGCCACGCGCCCACGTCCCTGCGCTCGCGCTGCTGCTTGCCGGCCTGGTCGCGGGCTGCGCGCGCGACGACGGCACCGACACCACGCTGTCCCCAAGCATGGATCCGGGCCATGGCACTGCCGAATGGCGCGGCAGCCTGCCGTGCGTGGACTGCGAGGCCATCGACACCCGGCTCGTTCTGGAGCGCCACGATGGCGCGCAGCGCTACGAACTGGTGGAGGTGTATGTTGCCGTCGACGGCAGCGTGAGCTTCGAGGAGCGCGGCGAGTGGCGGCTCCACCACGCGCTGCTCAGCCTCGAGCCCGACACCGGCGGCCTGCGTCGCTACGGCCTGGTGCATGGCGGTGCGCTGCAGGTGCGCGACCTGGGCGGGCGCACGTTCCCCGGTCGCGATGGCGACCTCCTGCAGCCGGTCGGCCGCCAGCCCTGAACACGCAAGGTACCCGCATGAACCATCGTTTCCATCTGCTGCTCGCCTGCCTGCTCCTGCTGTTTGCAGCGGCCGCGGCGCAGGGCCAGGACGTGGCCTGGGAGCCGCGCACCGGCGATGCCTTGGTCGATGCCCGCCTGGCCGACGTCAACCGCTACGCCGCGCGTTTCCCCGAGGCTTTCGTCGATGAACTCGTGCGGTATTTCGACGCACCGCGGCCGCTGCTGGAGGACCTGCTCGGCAAGCCGGCGACCGTGCCCGGCGACCTGTACTACGCCTGTGCCCTGGCCCGCGTGTCCGGGCGGCCCTGCCGCGGCGTGCTCGACGCCTGGATCGCCGGCCATGAGGAAGGCTGGGAAGGCATCGCCCGCAACGTGGGCGTGGTGCCGGGCGACGCGCGCGCCAGGCGCCTGCGCGACGGCATCGCGGAAAGCTATGCCCGCTGGGGGCGGCCGCTGCCCGACGGCGGCTGAACGGTCCGGCCATGGCTTGACCTTCCCATGATGGGAAGGTCTAGGCTGTGCGCATGTTCAACGGCGACGAAGACAAGGACCGAAGCATGCGCGACACCACCACCGAGCTGGCCGTGGAGGGCATGACCTGTGCCTCCTGCGTGGGCCGCGTCGAACGCGCGCTGCAGGCAGTACCCGGCGTGTCCGGAGCCGCGGTGAACCTGGCCACCGAGCGCGCCACCGTGCGCGGCGCCGCCGCGGTCGATGCCCTGGTCGCCGCCGTCGGCAAGGCCGGCTACGAAGCCCGCGCCATCGATGCCGGCGCGCCTGCGGGTGACGACGAGGCGACGGCCCGGCGCGAAGCCGACCGCCTGGCGCTCGGCCGCAACCTGCTGCTGGCCGTCGCGCTGGCGCTGCCGGTCTTCATCCTCGAAATGGGTTCGCACCTGGTGCCGGCCATGCACCACTGGGTCGAGCAGACGCTGGGCACGCAGCGCAGCTGGATCCTGCAGTTCGCGCTGACCACGCTGGTGCTCGCGGTTCCGGGCCGGCGCTTCTACACCGCCGGCATCCCGGCGCTGCTGCGGCTGGCGCCGGACATGAACTCGCTGGTCGCCGTGGGCACGCTGGCCGCCTGGGGCTATTCGGTGGTCGCCACCTTCGCCCCGCGCCTGCTGCCCGAGGGCACGGCCAACGTCTATTACGAGGCGGCGGCGGTGATCGTGGCCCTGGTCCTGCTCGGGCGCTGGCTGGAGGCGCGCGCCAAGGGCCGCACCTCGGAAGCGATCACGCGCCTGGTGGGGCTGCAGCCGAAGATCGCACGGGTCTTGCGCGACGGCCGCGCGGTCGACGTTCCGATCGGCGAGGTCGTGGATGGCGACCTGGTCGAGCTGCGACCCGGCGAGCGCGTGCCGGTGGACGGTGACGTCGTCGAAGGCAGCAGCTGGATCGATGAATCGATGATCACCGGTGAGCCGGTGCCCGTCGAAAAGTCCGCCGGCAGCGCGGTGGTCGGCGGCACGGTCAACCAGCAGGGCGCGCTGACCCTGCGCGCCACCGCCGTGGGCGCGCAGACGGTACTGGCGCAGATCATCCGCCTGGTCGAGCAGGCCCAGGGCTCCAAGCTGCCGATCCAGGCGCTGGTGGACCGGGTCACGCTGTGGTTCGTGCCGGCGGTGATGGGCGCGGCGCTGCTGACCTTCGTCGTGTGGATGGCGTTCGGGCCTTCGCCCGCGCTGGGCTTCGCCCTGGTCAACGCCGTGGCCGTGCTGATCATCGCCTGCCCCTGCGCCATGGGCCTGGCGACGCCGACCTCGATCATGGTCGGCACCGGCCGCGGCGCCGAGCTGGGCGTGCTGTTCCGCAAGGGCGAGGCGCTGCAGCTGCTCAGGGATGCGCGCGTGGTGGCGGTGGACAAGACCGGCACGCTGACCGAGGGGCGGCCGAAGCTGACCGACCTCGACGTGTCGCAGGGCTTCGATCGTGCCGAGGTGCTGCGGCTGGTGGCGGCGGTGGAGTCGCGCTCCGAGCATCCGATCGCGCGCGCCATCGTCGAGGCCGCCGAGGGCGAGGGCATCACGGTGCCGGCGCCGGCGGAGTTCACGTCCGTCACCGGCATGGGCGTGCGCGCCGGCATCGATGGCCGCCGCGTCGAGGTCGGTGCGGACCGCTACATGCGTTCGCTGGGCCTGGACGTGGATGCGTTCGACGACGTGGCCAAGCGCCTGGCGGGCGAGGGCAAGTCGCCGCTGTATGCCGCCATCGATGGCCGCCTCGCCGCGATCATCGCGGTGGCCGATCCGGTCAAGGCCGACACGCCCGCCGCCATCGCCGCGCTGCATGCGCTCGGCCTCAAGGTCGCCATGATCACCGGCGACAACGCACGCACCGCGCAGGCGATCGCCGCGCGCCTGGGTATCGACGAGGTGATTGCCGAAGTCCTGCCCGCGGGCAAGGTGGACGCGGTGCGCCGGCTGAAGGACGAACACGGCGGCGTGGCCTTCGTCGGCGACGGCATCAACGACGCCCCGGCGCTGGCCGAGGCCGAGGTCGGCCTGGCCATCGGCACCGGCACCGATGTCGCGATGGAGGCCGCCGACGTGGTGCTGATGTCGGGCAGCCTGCAGGGCGTGCCCAACGCCATCGCCCTGTCGAAGGCGACCATCGGCAACATCCGCCAGAACCTGTTCTGGGCCTTCGCCTACAACACCGCGCTGATCCCGGTGGCGGCGGGCGTGCTGTATCCCGCGTTCGGGCTGCTGCTGTCGCCGATCCTCGCCGCCGGCGCGATGTCGCTGTCGAGCGTGTTCGTGCTCGGCAACGCGCTGCGCCTGCGCGGGTTCAAGCCGCCGCTGGCAAAGGACGCGGTGGCCGGAGCGCGCGCATGAACATCGGCGAGGCATCCGCGGCCTCCGGCGTGTCCGCCAAGATGATCCGCTACTACGAAGACGCCGGTCTGGTTCCACCGGCCGATCGCAGTGCGTCGGGCTACCGGATCTATGGCGATGCCGACGTGCACCGCCTGCGCTTCATCCGCCGCGCCCGCGACCTCGGCTTCCCGGTGGCCGAGATCGCCGACCTGCTCGGCCTGTGGAACGACCGTTCGCGCCGCAGCGCCGACGTGAAGCGGCTGGCGCAGGCGCATATCGCCGACCTCGAGGACCGCATCGCGAAGCTGCGGCAGATGGCCGACACCCTGCAGACGCTGAGCGACTGTTGCGCCGGCGACCACCGGCCTGACTGCCCGATCCTGGCCGGGCTGGAGCATCCGGGCCCCGGCCAGCGGGCCCATGTAACCTAGGGGGTTCTGCTCCCCGACCTGCCGGACGGCGTGCGACATGGTCGCCGGCGGGCAGCTCGCCAATCGCCTCCAGTGCAAGCACATGTCCTCTGCCGAACCATCCGGAAATGAAATCGTGACGCCACACGGAATGCGCGGTGAGGAGCGCTACCGGGCTTCGGTGCGCCTGTCGGTCGCCCCGATGATGGACTGGACCGACTCCCACTGCAGGGTCTTCCACCGCCTGCTTGCGCCGAACGCGCGGCTGTATACCGAGATGGTGCACGCCAATGCGGTGATCCACGGCGACCGCGCCAGGCTGCTGGCGATGGATCCGATGGAGCACCCCGTCGCGCTGCAGCTCGGCGGCAGCGAGCCGCCGCTGCTGGCGCAGGCCGCGCGCATCGGCGCCGACCACGGTTTCGACGAGATCAACCTCAACGTCGGCTGCCCGTCCGACCGCGTGCAGGCCGGACGCTTCGGTGCCTGCCTGATGCGCGAGCCGACGCTGGTGGCCGACAGCGTCGCGGCGATGATCGCCGCGGTCGACGTACCGGTCACGGTGAAGTGCCGCCTCGGCGTCGACGACGATCACGACTACGCGCGCTTCCTCGCCTTCATCGACACCGTGGCCGGCGCCGGTTGCCGCATGTTCGTCGTGCACGCGCGCAACGCCTGGCTCAAGGGCCTGTCGCCGAAGGAGAACCGCGAGGTGCCGCCGCTGCGCTACGACTGGGCCTACGCACTCAAGCGCGAGCGTCCGGAACTCACCGTGGTGGTCAATGGCGGCATCGCCGACGCCGGCGAGGCCACCGCGCACCTCGCGCATGTCGATGGCGCCATGCTCGGGCGCGCGGCCTACCACGACCCCTGGCTGCTGCACCGGCTCGACGTGGCCTGGTTCGGCGGCGAGCTGTCCACCCGCGCCGCGATCCTGCGCTCGATGCGCCCCTATGTTGAAGACCAGCTCGCGCACGGTGCGCAGCTCAAGCACATCGTCCGCCACCTGCTCGGCCTGTTCCACGGCGAGCGCGGCGGTCGCGCGTTCCGCCAGGTGCTCAGCGAAGGCGCGCACCGGCCGGGGGCGGACTGGTCGCTGGTCGAAGCGGCGCTTGCACCCACGCAGGGCGATGCCCGGCACGCCGCCTGAGGAGGCCACACCGATGCTTACCCGTGACACCGCGCGCTTCCTCGCGTCCGCCCGCGACTGCGCCCCCGACTTCGGCCCTGCCACCGCGCGCGCCGCCTTCCTGGTCGCGCCGGACGGCTTCGGCCGCGCCGAGGAGTCGGCCACCGACAACCGCTACATGGCCGACGCCGAAGGCTTCGACGCCGCACGCGCCTCCGCCCAGCACCGCGGGCTGCAGCGCGCGCTGTCGGAGGTGCTGCCGACGATCTGTTTCCCCGGCGACCCGGGCGCGCCCGACGCGCTGTTCCCCAACAACGTGTTCGCCACCGCGCCCGGCATCCTGGTGGTCGGCCGCATGCGCCACCCGGTGCGCCAGCGCGAGGCCGGGCGCACGGATATCCGCGGCTTCTTCCGGGACGTTCTCGGCTACGCGATGCGCGACCTGTCGGAACAGCTGCACCCCTGTGAGCTCACCGGCGCGCTGGTCGTCGACCGCGCCAGGGGCATCGGCCTGTGCGGCCTCTCCGAGCGTTGCGACGAGGCCGGCGCGCGGCTGATGCACGAAGCGCTCGGGCTGCGCGCCACGCTGATGTTCGACCTCGCGCCGGGCGAGTACCACACCAACGTCGTGCTCGCGGTGCTGGCAGGTCGCGCCGCGATCATCTGCCCGGCGGGCATCGCCGACCCCGCCGTGGTCGAGGCCATCGCCACGCTGTATGCACCGCATGCGGTGCTGCTTTCGAAGGATGAGCAATCGGCCTTCGCCGGCAATGCCATCAGCCTGTCGGGCGATGCGGTCTGGATGAGCGCGCGCGCCGCCCGGGCCCTGGCGCCGTCCAGCCGCGCTGCGCTGGCCGCCGCCGGATTCGGTGTGCGCGCAGTGCCCCTGGATGCGATCGAAGCCGCCGGTGGCTCGTTGCGCTGCTGCGTGGCTGAAATCTACTGAGGCGGGGCGGTTGCGCCACCACGAACCTGAACAGGGCCACAGGGCGTGTGGAAAAGTTAAGGGGTAATTCACCGCTACCTTCCGAGAATCATTCGGACACTCCTGCTGCCACCCGCTGTGGGAGTGTGTAACTTTCTGTATTCTCTGAGAAATGGCCTCCATGACTGCTTGTCGCCTGTTCCCCGTGCTGTGCCTCGCCGCCGCGTTCACGCTCGCAGGCGTGGCGCAGGCCGACGAGGGCCGCCGCCAGGCACGCGGCGCGGACGCGCCGCCACGGGCCGCCGACCGCGGCGCCCGGCCGGCCCCTCCGGCGGCGAGGCTGGCGCCCCCGGCCCGCCCGGCCCGGGCTTCGCGGCAGGACGCGCTGGCCGACTCGGTCCGCCGCGTGCAGAGCAGGACCGGCGGCCAGGTGCTCAGTGCCGAGCGCGTTCCCTTCGGCGGCCGTGATATCAACCGGGTGAAGGTCGTGGACGACCGCGGACGCGTACGCGTCTACATGGATGATCCGGCGTCCCGGCCGCGTCGCCCGCCGCGCCCTACACGCGGCGACGACGACTGAATTCGCACCCTAGACAGCAGCCCCGTTCCCGGCCGCGGCGCGCCCGCGCCGGGACATATTGGAGATATCGATGCGCATCCTCCTGGTCGAAGACGAAGCCCCCCTGCGGGAAACCCTGGCCGCGCGCCTGAAGCGCGAGGGGTATGCCGTGGACGCGGCGCAGGACGGCGAGGAAGGCCTGTACATGGGCCGCGAGGTGCCGTTCGACGTCGGCATCATCGACCTCGGCCTGCCGAAAATGTCGGGCATGGAGCTGATCAAGGCCCTGCGCGACGAGGGCAAGCAGTTCCCGGTGCTGATCCTCACCGCGCGCTCGAGCTGGCAGGACAAGGTCGACGGCCTCAAGCAGGGCGCCGACGACTACCTGGTCAAGCCCTTCCACGTCGAGGAGCTGCTGGCGCGCATCAACGCGCTGGTGCGCCGTGCCGCGGGCTGGAGCAAGCCGACGCTGGAATGCGGCGCGGTGGTGCTCGATCTCGCCGCGCAGACGGTCAGCGTCGACGGCCAGAACGTCGACCTCACCAGCTACGAGTACAAGGTGCTCGAGTATTTGATGATGCACGCCGGCGAGCTGGTCTCGAAGGCCGATCTCACCGAGCACATCTACCAGCAGGACTTCGACCGCGACTCCAACGTGCTCGAGGTCTTCATCGGCCGCCTGCGCAAGAAGCTCGACCCGGAAGGCACGCTCAAGCCGATCGAGACCGTGCGCGGCCGCGGCTACCGCTTCGCGATTCCGCGCACCAACGAAGGCTGAGTCCGGTGGGCGCGCGCGACGCGCCCGCGGGCATGCGGGGAGGCTGGCGTGGGGCAGGGGCGTGACGGAAGGACACTGGGCTGGCGGCCGCGGTCGCTGCAGGCGCGCCAGCTGCTGGCCGCGAGCCTCGGCCTGCTCGCCTTCCTGGCGGCGGCCGGCTATGCGCTGGACCGCGCCTTCGTCGACGTGGCCAGCCAGCTGCAGCGCGACCGCCTGCGCAGCTATGCGACCTCCTACGCGCGCGACATCGAGTTCGACCGCGGCGGCAACCTGATCCCGCCGTACACGCAGCCCGACGAGCGCTTCGAGCGCCCGGGCAGCGGCCTGTACGCCGAAGTGGTCCTGCCCGACGGCGGCTGGTCGTCGGAGTCCACGCGCGGGCCGGAGCTGCCCGAGTCGGACCTGCTTGAAGGCGGCACCGAGAAGTTCGAGGGTCCGCTGGCGATCACCCGCAGCGACGGCACCTATGGCGAGGTGCTGCGCTACGGCAAGGGCTTCATCTGGGATATGGAGCAGCGCGCGGAAGCCGAGTTCCCGTACACCATCTACATCATGGAAGACGCCGGCACCCTGCCGCAGCAGGTGCGCGTGTTCCGCGCCGCGCTGTGGGGCTACCTCGGCATCGCCGGCCTGGTGCTGCTGCTCCTGCAGGCCCTGGTGCTGCGCTGGAGCCTGTTCCCGCTGCGGCGCGTGGAGGCCGAGCTCAAGCGCGTGCAGCTCGGGCAGGCCAACCGCATGAGCGAACTCCATCCGCGCGAGCTGGAGCCGCTTACCGAGAGCATCAACGCCCTGGTCGAGAGCGAGCGCCAGAACCTCGAGCAGCAGCGCAACACCCTGGCCGACCTCGCGCACAGCCTGAAGACGCCGCTGGCGGTGCTGCGCACGCGCCTGGACAGCGACGCCAGCGAGGCCGAACTGCGCGAGGACGTGGCCACCCAGGTGCGGCGCATGAACGAACTGGTCAGCTACCAGCTCGGCCGCGGTGCGGCGGGCGGACACCAGCTGTTCGCGGCGCCGATCGAGATCGAACCCTATGCCGAGGAAATCGTGCGCGGCCTGGAGAAGATCTACGCTGGGCGCGGCACCGTCTGCGAGTTCGAGATCGACCCGGCCGCGCGCTTCCACGGCGAGCCGGGCGACCTGCAGGAACTGCTCGGCAACCTGCTGGAGAATGCCTTCAAGTGGGCGGAGTCACGGGTGCTGCTGACCGTGAAGCCTGGCGAGAACGCACCGCGCCGGCGGCCCGGGCTGCTGGTCGCGGTTGACGACGATGGCCCGGGCATTCCGCCCGAGCGCATCTCCCACGTCCTGCAGCGCGGCGTGCGCGGCGACGAGCGCGTGCAGGGGCACGGCATCGGCCTGTCGATCGTGCAGGACATCGTGCGCAGCTACCGTGGCCAACTGGAAGTCACGGAATCGTCCGAGCTCGGCGGCGCGCGCTTTGCGGTGCGGCTGCCGCCGGGGCTGTAGGCGGCCTCAGCCAGTGGCGAACGGCGAAGGTCCGTAGAGCCGGCGCAGGTGCGCGGCGACCTCGGGCTGCGCGCGCTCCAGCAGCGCAGGGTCGCTGAAGTGATATTCGCTGCAGACCGCGAAGAACTCTTCGGGCGCCTCGGCGGCATAGGGGTCCAGCGCGGTATGGCGGCCCCGGTCGACCTGTTCGACGAAGGCGTCGTAGGCCTGCTGGAAGTCCCGCGCCCACTCCCGCTGCCAGGCGCGGGGCAGCGGAGGGGTGCCGTCGATCACGCCGTCGAGCGCGTCGAGCTTGTGCACCATCTCGTGGACCGCCACGCAGCAGCCGTCGCGCGGGCTGTCGAGGTCGGCGGCGATGTCCGCCCAGGAAAGCACCAGCGGCCCGTGTTCCCAGGCCTCGCCGGCGAGTTCGTCCTCGCCCTCGTGCAGCACGCCGGCGGCATCGACGTGGCTGCGGTCGACGCGGAACGCGTCGGGATAGACCAGCAGCTGCGACCAGCCGTGCAGGCCCTCGGCACCGAACTCGAGCAGGGGCAGGCAGCACAGCGCGGCCAGGGTGGCGCGGGCGCGATCATCGAGCGCGAGGCCGCCGAGCGGCGTGATCGTCTTGTCGTGCAGGAACTGCGTGGCCAGCCCGCGCAAGCGGTCGCGGCGCGGCGCATCAAGCGCGGCAACCCAGGGCACGCGTTGCTGGACGGCCTGCCAGATGTCGTGGTCGACGTCCGCGGCCGGACGCCGGAAGAGGCGCCTGATCACGCCGTCGCCTAGCGGAACATCCCCGGCAGGAAGCTGTGCCAGCGCGGCGGGCGGGCCGCGTCGGCACCGGCGCCGCGCGGGATTGCAGGCTTGTCGGATTCGGGGCGCTTGCCGCCGCGGACCGGGTCCGCGTCGGGCGCGGCGCTGGTCGCGTAGTCGGCCGAGCAGGCGGAGCCGTCGCCGTCCGTGCCCGACAGGCGCGCGTCCTGGGCTGCGGCGGGCAGGGCCAGGAACAACAGTGTCACGGCGAAAGTGGCGCGGACGGACATGGCGGGTGCCTGTACGGTGACCGGGTCAGCCATCGGATCATACATTGCCTCGGGGCTTGCGCACGCGGCGGCGGTCGGCGTTCCCGTTCAGGTGTGATAATCCGCGCATGCCTGCCGACGCCGCCAACGCGCCGCGTGAAGCCGCCGCCGCGGAGAAGGCGCTGTTGCTGCGCCTGGCACGGGGTCCGGTCCCGGGCGACACGCTGGCGCGCGAGGCCGGCCTGACGCGGGCCGCGGTCTGGAAGCGGATCGAAGCGCTGCGCGCGGCCGGCGTCGCCATCGGCGCGCATCGCGGCCGCGGCTATGTGCTGGATGCACCGCTGGACCTGCTCGACGACGTGGCCATCGCGGCCGCGCTGCCCGCCGCCGTGCGCGCGGGCGTCCACGGACCCGAGGTCGCCTGGAGCCTCGACTCCACCAACAGCGAGCTGCTGCGGCGACGCACGCCGCTGCAAGGGGTCGCCGTGCTGCTGGCCGAACGCCAGCTCGGTGGCCGCGGCCGCCTTGGCCGCGCCTGGGCGTCGCCGCTGGCGGCCAATCTCTATGTGTCGCTGGCGCGCGCGTTCGAGGGCGGATTGGCCCGCCTGGGCGGGCTCGGTCTCGTGGCCGGTGTCGCCGCGGCGGAGGCCCTGCATGCACTGGGCTACGGAACGGTCCGGCTGAAGTGGCCGAACGACCTGGTCGTTGTCGATGCCGGTCCGTTGCTGCTGCGCAAGCTCGGCGGCCTGCTGGTCGAAGGCGGCGGGGAGCACGCCGGCCCGGTGCGCGCGGTGCTCGGCCTCGGACTCAACGTGCGAATGCCGGCCGCGGCGGTGGCCGCGATCGACCAGCCATGGTGCGACCTGGCGTCGCTGCCGCATTCCGCGCCGCCCTCACGCAATGCGATTGCGGCCATGCTTGTTGCACACCTGGTGCCGGCGCTGGCGCAGTTCGACCAGGATGGCCTGGCACCGTTCCTGCCGCGCCACGCTGCGCTGGACGCGCTGGCCGGGCGCACAGTCGAGGTGCGCGCGGGAAGGGAGGTGCACGCAGGCACGGCGCTGGGCCTGGCGGCCGACGGCGCGCTGCGGGTGGACATCGACGGCATCGAACGCCAGTTCCACGCCGGTGAAGCGAGCCTGCGCGCACGGGCGGCGGCATGAGCGACTGGCTGTTCGACCTCGGCAACACGCGCCTCAAGCTGGCGCCGCTGGAACACGATGGCACCGGCCCGGTCTCCGCCTTCGCGCACGACGGCGCGCGCTTCGACCCGGCATGGATGGCGGCGCTGCCGAAGGATATCGACGTGGCATGGATCGCCAGCGTGGGCCCGGCGGCGCTGCGCGCCTCCCTGCTGCAGGCGCTGGTGCCGCGCGCGGCGCGCGTGGTCGAAGTGCGAGTGGAGCGCGAGATGGCCGGTGTGCGCATCGGCTACGCGGAGCCCGCGCGGCTGGGCATCGACCGCGCGCTGGCGCTGGTCGGCGCACGTGCGCGGGTGTCCGGCTGGGCGCTGGTGGTCGGCGTGGGCACCGCGCTCACCGTCGATCTGCTCGATGCCGCGGGACTCCATCACGGCGGCGCCATCGCTCCGTCGCCCAGCCTGATGCGCGAAGCGCTGCATGCGCGTGCGCCGCAGTTGCCGGTCGATGGCGGCACGGCCGCGGCCTTCGGCACGGACACCGCCGATGCCCTTGCCGGCGGCTGCCTTGGCGCGGCGCTGGGGCTGATCGAACGCAGCTGCAAGGCCGCCGCTGCGCTGGCGGGCCAGCCGCCCGTCCTCCTGCTGCACGGCGGCGGTGCGATGCAGCTGCTGGCACAGCTGGACGGCGCCGTGCATGCGCCCTCGCTGGTCATGGAGGGCCTGGCGCGGCTGGCGCGGGAGCCGCGCGGGCTGGAGCACACAGGCTAGAATCGACGCATGCCCGCACGCGCACTGCTTGTCCTCCTGGTCATGCTCAACTTCGGCGTCGCCACCTGGTGGCTGCTGCGCCCGGGACCGTCGGCCCCGGCGCCTTGGGTACAGCCTGCGGACGTGCCGCGCCTGCAGCTGCTCGGCGAGCAGGCGGTCGCGCAGGCCGACCCCGTTCCGGAGGCCGGTCTGGAAGATGTTGCCAGCCAGCCGGGGGAGGGTGCGCCCGCGGCGGAGCCGCGCTCGCGGCCGGATGCCGACGCACCCGCTGCGTCGAACCAGGGCGCGCCGCCCCTGGAACCGGCCCCCGGGTCCGCTCCGCAGGAAGCGGGCAGCGCTTCCGCGGCGGCGGCCACCGCACTGCGCTGCTCGAGTTATGGCCCCTACGCCGATGCCGTGTCCGTGGCCGCCGCGCGCAACGCACTGCAGCCGCTGGGCGCCGCACGCACGCGGGTGCGCGATGTCGTCGAGGCGCCGCGCGGCTGGCGCGTGGTGATGGCACCGCAGCCCGACCGCGCCGCCGCCGACGCGCTGGCCGCGAAGATCAGGGAGGCCGGCTTCGACGATCTGCTGGTGGTGCCATCGGGCGACGAGGCCAACGGCATCGCGCTGGGGCGCTATGGCAGCGAGCCGTCGGCGCGCCGTCGTGAAGCGGCGCTGCGCGGGGCCGGTTTCCCGGTGCAGGCCCAGCCCCTCGGCGACGTCGTCATCCGGCACTGGCTGGACGTGGCCGCGGGCCCGGCGTTCGACGCCGCGGCCGCGCGTGGCGCCGCCGCGGCGGCGCAGGTCCAGGACATCGATTGCACCGGCATCGTGGTGGCCGGCGGCGCGCGTTAGAATGCCGCGCGCCTCCGCGGCGCATCGTGCCGGCATAGCTCAGCTGGTAGAGCAACCGCCTTGTAAGCGGTAGGTCGTCCGTTCGATTCGGACTGCCGGCACCACGCGAATCCCACTGTTGCCGCCGGAGGCGCCCATGCCCTTGAAATCCAAGCCCGTTTCCGTGTTCGGCGTGCCGACCGACGTCGGCGCGGGGAGCCGCGGCGCGTCCATGGGGCCCGAGGCGTTGCGGGTGGCGGGGCTGGTGGAGGCGCTGGTCGCGCGCGGCATCGACGCCGTCGACCGCGGCGATGCCAAGGGGCCGCGCAACCCCTGGCAGGCGCCGGTGGACGGTTACCGCCATCTTGATGAGGTCGTGGCCTGGAACCGTGCGGTCATGGACATGTCCACCGTCGAGCTGGAGGCGGGCCGGATGCCGGTGATGCTCGGTGGCGACCACTGTCTGGCGATGGGCTCGATCACCGCGGTCGCGCGCCACTGCCGGGCCAAGGGCAAGCGCCTGCGCGTGCTGTGGCTCGACGCCCACGCGGACTTCAATACGTCGGCGATCACGCCGTCGGGCAACGTCCACGGCATGCCCGTGGCCTGCCTGTGCGGCCTGGGCCCCGAGGTGCTGGTCAACCTGGGCGGACCCGGGCCGATGATCTCGCCGGCCGACGTGCGCCAGATCGGCATCCGCTCGGTGGATGCCGCGGAAAAGCGCCTGGTCCACGAGCACGGCCTCGACATCTACGACATGCGCTACATCGACGAAGTCGGCATGAAGCAGGTGATGGAAGAGGCGCTCGCCGGCATCGACGCCGACACCCACCTCCACGTCAGCTTCGACGTCGACGTGCTCGACCCCACCATCGCCCCCGGCACCGGCACCCGCGTGCCCGGCGGACTCGACTACCGCGAAGCGCAGCTGATGATGGAGATGATCGCCGACGCCGGCGGCGCGGATTCGCTGGACGTGGTCGAGGTCAACCCTGCGCTGGACAAGCGCAACCGCACCGCGCGCCTGGCGGTGGACCTGGTGGAGAGCCTGTTCGGCAAGTCGACCCTGATGCGCGACTGAGCGCCCCGACATGAATGGACGCCCCGACGCTTGCGGGGCGACAGCTGCGCTTCAACGCGGATTTCACTTCCCCCCGCGTTTCATGGACGCGACCCGGGTGGAAGCCGCCCGCGGCACCGTCCATCAATGGAGAGTCACCATGAAGCGCATTGCAATCCTGATCCTGATCTCGATGTTCTCGGCCGGCATGCTGAGCGCCTGCAATACCGTCGCGGGCGCGGGCAAGGACGTGCAGAAGGTGGGCGAAAAGGTCGAGGACGCTGCGGACGACACCGGCGCGACCGATCCGCGTTGAGGGCAAGTCAGCAGAGTGAAGTCCTGGACAACGAAACCTTGACCGCGAGCACATGGCTGCTTCGGCAGGATGGTTCCTGATCCGCCGCACAGCGGGGATCGTTCCCCCATCGCAAGAGGTAACGCCATGAACAAGGACATCATCTCCGGCAAGTGGACCCAACTGAAGGGCCAGGCCCAGGCCAAGTGGGGCAAGCTCAGCGACGACGTCTTCGATGTTGCAGAAGGCAACAGCGAGTACCTGGCCGGCAAGCTGCAGGAGCAGTACGGCTGGGAGCGCGACCGCGCCGAACGCGAGGTGCATGATTTCGAGAAGAGCCTCCACTGACGCTTGATTGCTTCACGTGTGCACCACGGGCCGGCCATTGCCGGCCCGTGGTGCGTCTGGCGCCCGGTTTCGCCGCGATCGGTCCCGGGCGGCCGGGTCCGGGGTTCCCGCGCGGGCTAAAATGGGGCGTTCCCCACTTTCCGGCCCCTGAATGAGCCTGCGCGTCCTCACCGGCATCAAGCCCACCGGCGTCCCCCATCTCGGCAACTACGTCGGCGCGATCCGCCCGGCGGTGGCCGCGAGCGAGGCGCCCGGCGTCGAGAGCTTCTTCTTCCTCGCCGACTACCACGCCCTGATCAGCACCCAGGATCCGCTGCGCGTGCAGCGCTCCACGCTGGAGGTCGCGGCCAGCTGGCTGGCCTGCGGGCTGGATCCGGAGCGGGTCGCCTTCTACCGCCAGTCCGATGTGCCGGAGACCACCGAGCTCACCTGGCTGCTGACCTGCGTGGCCGGCAAGGGCCTGCTCAACCGCGCGCATGCCTACAAGGCCGCGGTCGACCGCAACCGCGCCGAGGGCGAGGACGACGATGCCGGCGTCACCGCGGGCCTGTACATGTACCCGGTGCTGATGGCGGCCGACATCCTGCTGTTCAACGCGAACAGGGTGCCGGTGGGTCGCGACCAGGTGCAGCACATCGAGATGGCGCGCGACTTCGCCCAGCGCTTCAACCATCTTTACGGCGAACACTTCACCCTGCCCGAGGCGGCGATCGAAGAGCAGGTCGCGACCCTGCCGGGCCTGGACGGCCGCAAGATGTCGAAGAGCTACGACAACGTGGTCCCGTTGTTCGCGCCGCGCGAGCAGCTGCGCAAGCTGGTGTTCTCGATCGTCACCGACTCGCGCGCGCCGGGCGAGCCGAAGGACACCGAAGGCTCGTCGCTGTTCCAGCTCTACCAGGCCTTTGCCGGCGCCGATGAAACCGCGGCGATGCGCAAGGCCTACGCCGAAGGCATCGCCTGGGGCGAGGCCAAGGAGCGCCTGTTCGAACGCATCGACGCCGAACTGGCGCCGCTGCGCGATCGCTACCAGGCGCTGGTGGCCGATCCCGCGGGCATCGAGCGCGTGCTGCGCGCCGGCGGGGAACGCCTGCGTGACGGACAGGCCCGGCCGTTCCTCGCGCGCTTGCGCGAAGCCGTGGGACTGCGCGACCTCGGCGCGCGTGGGGACGCGGTGGCCGGCGAGGGCGGCGAGGCGAAGGCGGCGCCCCCGGTGTTCAAGCAGTACCGCGAGGCCGATGGCCGCTTCCACTTCAAGCTCGTCGACGGCGAGCGGTTGCTGCTGCAGGGCGATGGCTTCGAGTCGCCGCGCGACTGTGGCCGGGTCGTCGCAGCGCTGAAGTCGGGCGGGGCCGATGCGCGTATCGACGATGCCGGCCGCGTCTGGCTGGGTGAAGCGGCCGTGGGCACGCTGGGCGAGGGCGTGGATGCTGACGCGCTGCTGCGCGCACTCGGACGTTTCCTGGAGGATGCGGAATGAACCCGCTGGTCGAAGTGAACCTGACGCTGATCCTGTTCCTGCCGTGGTTCCTGATCCTGGCCGTGCTGTTCTGGGTCTATCCGCGCCAGCCGCGCGGGATCGCGCGGCGGCTGTACGACCTGGTCGCGATCGTGCTGTCGCTGGCGGTCTTCGTAGCCAGCCTGTACTGGATGCACGACATCGCCGACCCGTCGCACGGGCGCATGTGGCGGCAGATCCTCTCCACCGCGGTCGGCTACGGCGTCTTCCTGGCGGCGATGCTGGTCACCCTCGTGCTGCGCATGCTGGTGTTCCGCAACAAGGGGGCCGCGGCGCCATGAGCGGCGGCATCACCGTCGTCGACACCGGCTTCGGCGACCGCCCGGCGTTCTGTGCGGCCTACCTGCTGGTGGAGTCGGGGCGCGCGGCGTTCATCGACTGCGGCACCCTGCACAGCGTGCCGAACATGCTCGCGGCGCTGGACGCGGCCGGCCTTCCGCGTAAAGCCGTCGATTACGTCATCGCCAGCCACGTCCACCTCGACCACGCCGGCGGTGCCGGCGCGTTGCTGCGCGAGCTGCCGGCGGCGCAGCTGGTGGTGCACCCGCGCGGCGCGCCGCACCTGGTCGATCCGGAGAAGCTGATCGCCAGCGCGCGCCAGGTCTACGGCGACGCGCTGTTCGAACAGGCCTATGGCGGCCTGGTGCCGGCGCCGGTGGAGCGCGTGATCGAGGCGGCCGACGGCCAAGTGCTCGACCTCGGCGGTCGACCGCTGCTGCTGGCGCACACGCCCGGCCACGCCCTGCATCATCTTTCGGTGTGGGACGAGCGCAGCCGCGCCTGGTTCACCGGCGACGTCTTCGGCATTTCCTACCGCGAGTTCGACGTCGGCGGACGGCCGTTCGCGATCCCGACCACCTCGCCGGTGCAGTTCGACCCGGTGCAGATGAAGGACTCCATCCGGCGCCTGCTCGCGGTGCAACCCGACACGTGCTACGTCACGCACTTCGGCGGTATCCGCGGCGACGTGCAGCGCGTCGGCCTGCGGTTGATCGAGCAGGTCGACGCCATGGTCGCGCTGGCGCAGTTCCTCGCCGACGCGCCTGACCGCCACGAGGCCTTGAAGCAGGCGCTGACGAAACTCTACGTCGACCGCGCCCGCATCCACGGCGTGGCCGAGCCCGAGCGCCGGGTGCCGGAGCTGCTGGCCATGGACATCGAGCTCAACGCCCAGGGCCTGGCCGTGTGGCTGGAGCGCGAGCGGAAGAAGGCGCGGGAGGCCGAGGCGGGCTAGCCGCGCTCGCCCCGAGCAACCCCATGCCTGGCGCGCTCAGCCCCAGGTGTTGGGTTCGGCGCGTGCGTCCGGAGCGTCCATCGGCACCACGCAGAAGCGCTGGCCGTCCGGCGCTTCCATCACCCACCAGCGCTTGATGAAGGCGATCCGGCGTGCGCCCAGGGCTTCCAGCCGCGCGATCTCGGCGTCGATGTCGTCGGTCTCGATGTCCAGGTGCACGCGCGAGGGGTGCTCGACCTTCTGCACTTCGACGTGCAGGTTGCCGGGTGTGCCGCCGAGCTCGGCATAGCGGCCGGTGCCGCCCGAGTCCGGATCGGCGATGGGCAGGCCCAGGGCGCCGCTCCAGAACGCGGCGGAGGCGGCGAGGTCGTCGCCGCGCGAATCGATGATGAAACCGGCCAGGCGGCTGCGATGCGTCATGGATGTTCTCCGTTGCGCGGCCGCCTCCAGCGACCTACTGCGGCAGGCCCAGGTCGTCCAGCAGGGCCTTGAGGAAGCGCGCGGCCTCGCCGCCGGTGGCAGCGCGGTGGTCGAAGGTCAGCGAGATCGGCATCCGGCGGTGCACTTCGATGCCGCCGATCACCGCGACCACGTCCTGGCTCAGCTTGCCCGCGCCGACGATGGCAACGCACGGCGGCACCACCACCGGGGTGGCGTAGCGGCCGGCGAACATGCCGAAGTTGGACAGGCTGATGGTGTAGCCCGAGAGCTCGCTGGCCGGGATGCTGCGGTCCTCGACCTGCTGGCGCAGGCGCTGGATCGCCGAGCGCACGCCGCCGGCATCGAGCACGTCGGCGTTGCGCAGGGCCGGCACGAACAGGCCGTCCTCGGTGTCCACGGCGATGCCGATGTCCACCTGCGGGTGCATGGTGCGGGTCAGGCTCTCGCCGTCGAACCAGGCATTGAGGGCGGGCACCGCCCGGGCCGCGGTGCAGATGGCGCGGATCAGGCGGGCGGTGATGTCCTGCTTGCCGACCCAGGCGTGCAGGTCGGCGTCGTCGACCAGGGTGGTCGGCACGACCTGGGCGTGCGCGGCGGCCATGACGCGCGCCATGTTGCGGCGCACGCCCTTGAGCTGCTCGGGCTGGCCAGTGGCGGTGACGCCGGGTGGCTGGGTGCGCATCGGCTTGCCGCTGGCGGACAGCGCGGTGCGGCTGGAGGCGTCGCGCGTGGCTGCTGCCGGAGCGGCGCCGCCTGCGGAAGCGGCCGCAGCACCGCGGGTCGCGGCCGCTGCGGCCGGCGCCGCGCCGATCGCGGCCGAGCCGTTGGCGGCGGCGTTCTTCACGTCGGTCATGGTCACGGTGCCGTCGGCGCCGGTGCCGCGCACGCGGGTGATGTCGACCTTGAGCTTGCGCGCCTGCGCGCGCACGGCGGGCATCGCGCGCACGCCACCGACGGCCACGGCCTGCTCGCTGCGCACGGCATCGGAGGACTGCATGGCGCCGACCACGGTGCCGCTGTCGCTGCGTTCGGCGCCGGCCTTGGCCGGTTCCGGCGCGTCGCCGTCGTGGGTGATGGCGCCGCCTTCGTCGGAGGCGACCAGGCGGTCGTCGGGCGCCGGATCCTGGCTGCCCACGCCGTGCCCGCCACCGCCGTGGTGGTGGCCGGTGTCCTGGCCCTCCGCACGCTGCGGCAGGCTGGGGTCGAGCTCGAACTCGGCCAGCATCGCGCCGGTGATGACGATGTCGCCGGCGGCGCCGGCGAGCTTCAGCACCTTGCCCGAGACCGGCGAAGGCACTTCGACCACGGCCTTGGCGGTCTCCATCGACACCAGGTTCTCGTCCAGGCGGATGGTGTCGCCCTCCTTGACGAACCATTCGACGATGGTCGCGTCGGGCAGGCCTTCGCCGAGGTCGGGGAGGTGGAAGGTCTTCTTGTCGGCCATGGGGTCCTCGGGATCCGTGTCTTGCAGGTGTTGTGCGGTGGTGTGTCTGTCGTTGCGGGTCGCGCGTCGCGTCGTGCGCGGCGTGTCCGCGGCGCGCCGGCCCTAGCCGGCGGCCAGCGTCCGCCTCGCCGCGGCAACGATCTTCTCGACGCTCGGCAGGTACTTCATTTCCAGCCGGAACAGCGGGATGTGGGTGTCGTAACCGGTGACGCGCTCGACCGGTGCCAGCAGGTCGTACATCGACTCCTCGGCCAGGCGGGCGGCGATCTCGGCGCCGAAGCCCGCGGTCTTCGGGGCTTCATGCACGATCACGCAGCGTCCGGTCTTGGCCACCGATTCAGCAATGGTCGCGAAGTCGAGCGGCTTGAGGGTGGCGACGTCGATCACTTCGGCGCTGATGCCGTCCTTCGCCAGCGCCTCGGCGGCCTCGAGCGTTTCCTTCACCTGCGCGCCCCAGGTCACCAGGGTGACGTCGGTGCCGTCGCGCAGCACGAAGCACACGTCCAGCGGCAGCGCTTCGCCGTCGTCGGGCACGAGCTCCTTGTACTGGCGGTAGATGCGCTTGGGCTCCATGAAGATCACCGGGTCCGGCTCGCGGATGGCGGCCAGCAGCAGGCCGTAGGCGCGCGCCGGCGACGACGGCAGGACCACGCGCAGGCCCGGCACGTTGGTGAAGATGGACTCGTTGGCCTCGCTGTGGTGCTCGGGGGCGCGGATGCCGCCGCCCCACGGCACGCGCAGCACCATCGGGCAGGTCAGGCGGCCGCGGGTGCGGTACCGGAAGCGCGCGGCGTGGCAGATGATGTGGTCGACCATCGGGTACATGAAGCCGTCGAACTGGGCTTCGGCGACCGGCTTCATGCCCTGCGCGGCCATGCCCACGGTCAGGCCGGCGATGGTGGTTTCGTCGAGCGGGGTGTCGATCACCCGTTGGTCGCCGAACTCGGCCTGCAGGCCGGCGGTGGCGCGGAACACGCCGCCGTTGACGCCGACGTCCTCGCCCAGCACCACCACGGACGCGTCGTTGCGCATCTCGTAGGCCAGCGCCTGGGTGATCGCCTCGATCAGGGTGATCGCGGCCGGTGCCGCGTCCTTGGCCACGGCGCTCATGCGCGCTTCTCCAGGGCGATCGCGGCCGCACGCTGGTCCAGCAGGTCCTGCGGCGGGTCGGCGTAGAGGTAGTCGAACATCGCTTCCACGGGCTGCACCTTGCTCTCCAGGTAGGCGTTGATCTCCACGTCGACCATGCGGCCGCACTCCTCCACCCAGGCCGTTTCCTGCGCCTCGTCCCAGGCGCCCTGGGCGGTCAGCCAGGTGCGCAGGCGGGTCATCGGATCGCGGGTCCAGGCGTCCTTGACCTCGTCCTCGCCGCGGTAGCGGCGGGCGTCGTCGGCGGTGGTGTGGTCGTGCAGGCGGTAGGTCATGAATTCGATCACGCTGCCGCCGCCGCCCGAGCGCGCGCGCTCCATGGCGCGGCGCATGCCCTCGAGCACGGCGAACAGGTCGTTGCCGTCGACCTGCAGGCAGTGCAGGCCGCCGGCCAGGCCCTTCTGGGCCAGGGTCTCGGCGCCGGTCTGCGCGGAGCGCGGCACCGAGATCGCCCAGCCGTTGTTGATGATGCACTGGATGAAGGGCAGGGCGTAGGCGCCGGCGGAGTTGATCGCGGCATAGGTGTCGGTCTTGGACGAGCCGCCGTCGCCGCAGCAGGTCACGGCCACGCGGTCTTCGCCGCGCAGCTTGAACGCGAGCGCCGCGCCCGCGGCGTGCAGGCATTGGGTGGCGATCGGCACGCACCAGGGGAAGTCGTGCTTCGGCCCGCTGAAGTCGTTGCCGCGCTCGTCGCCGCCCCAGTACATCAGGACGTCGCGCGGCTTCACGCCGCGCATGAACTGCGCGCCGTACTCGCGGTAGCTGGGGGCGAACACGTCCTCGGGCCGCATCGCGGCGCCGATGCCGATATGCGTGGCCTCGTGGCCCAGGCAGGCCGCGTAGGTGCCGAGCTTGCCGGTGCGCTGCAGCGCGATGGCCTTGGCGTCGAAGGTGCGCACCAGCAGCATCTGCTTGAACAGCGGCAGGATATCGGCCGCCGAGGGCGCTTCGGGCGGCAGTTCAGCCACCAGGGTGCCGTCCGGGCCAAGGTACTGGAGATATTCGATTTCAAAGGTCGCGACAACGCTCATGCGGGCACGTGCTCGGTCATCCACGGGAGCCGGACATGATACCCGGACGGCGTTTTCCTTCCGTTGCGCGGTGCGGCAATGGCGTGCGCTACCCTTCGCCCATGAGCATCGAAGACAACGAACGCGCCCTCGAGGCCGGCATCCACACCGAACTGTCCGGGCGCCTGACCTACGGCGGCTACCTGCAGCTCGAGCGCCTGCTGTCGGCGCAGCAGCCGGTCTCGGACCCGCCGCACCACGACGAGATGCTGTTCATCATCCAGCACCAGGTCTCGGAGCTGTGGCTGAAGCTGCTGGTGCACGAGCTGGGGGCCGCGGTCGGCCACCTGCGCGAGGGCCGGCTCGACCGCTGCCAGAAGATCTTCGCGCGCTGCAAGGGGGTGCTGCGCCAGCTGACCGCGATGTGGTCGGTGCTGGAGACGCTCACGCCGTCCGAGTACGCCGAGTTCCGCGACCTGCTGGGGCCGTCCTCGGGCTTCCAGTCGGCGCAGTACCGCACGGTCGAGTTCCTGCTGGGCAACAAGAACGCCGGCATGCTCAAGGTCTTCGCCCACGATCCGGGGGCCCAGGCGATGCTGCGTGGCGCGCTCGAGGCGCCCAGCCTCTACGACGAGGCCCTGCGCTACCTGGCCCGCAGCGGCCATCCGGTGCCGGAGCGCCACCTGGAGCGGGACTGGACCCGCCCGCATGTGATGGACGAGGCGTTGGTGCCGGTGTTCGAACGCATCTACGGCGACACCGCCGCGGACTGGGAGGCCTACCACCTGTGCGAGGACCTGGTGGACCTGGAGAGCGAGTTCCAGCTCTGGCGTTTCCGCCACATGCGCACGGTCATGCGCATCATCGGCTTCAAGCGCGGCACCGGGGGGTCCAGCGGGGTGGGCTTCCTGAAGCAGGCGCTGGAGCTGACCTTCTTCCCGGAGCTGTTCGAGGTGCGCACCCGCATCGGTGGGCGGCCCGCGGACTCTGCATACTGAGTCCGCGACGGGCGCGCTCCAGGCCGTCGCCTGCTAGGATCCGACGCTTGTTTCCCAGGGGAAGTCCGCATGACGCAACCAGTACCTGAGGCCGCGACGACGCGGCGGGGCGCCGTGGCGCGCGCACTCGATGCCATCGAGCGCGTGGGCAACCGCCTGCCGGATCCGGCGGTGCTGTTCCTGGTCCTGATGCTGGTCACCTGGGCGGTGTCGGCGCTGCTCTCGGGCGTCAGCTTCAGCGAGATCGACCCGCGCAGTGGCGATCCCGTGGCGATCAACAACCTGCTTTCCGGGTCCAGCCTGACCAGCTTCATGTCCACGATGGTGGCGACCTTCGTCAACTTCGCGCCGCTGGGCGTGGTGCTGGTGGCGATGCTCGGTCTCGGGGTGGCGGAGCACACCGGGTTCATCAACGCCGTCTTGCGGGCCATCCTCGGCGTCACGCCGAAGATGCTCCTCACCCCGGCGCTGATCGGCGTCGGCGTCCTCAGCCACGTCGCCGTGGATGCCGGCTACGTGCTGGTGATCCCCCTGGGCGCGGTGATCTTCTACGCGGCGGGGCGCCATCCACTGGCCGGCATCGCCGCGGCATTCGCCGGCGTGTCGGGCGGCTTCTCCGCCACCTTCCTCGTGCCGTCCAGCCTCGACCCGATGCTTGCCGGACTGACCCAGGAGGCCGCGCGCATCATCGCGTCCGAGGCCATGGTCAATCCGATGAACAACTACTTCTTCACCACCGCGTCCACGGTCCTGGTGATCCTCGTGGGCTGGTTCCTGACCGACCGAGTCATCGAGCCCCGGCTGCAGTCCACGGCGGTCGACGGCGACACGGCGCAGATGCCGACCATGGAGCCGCTGGAGCCTGCCGAGCGGCGCGGCCTGTGGAGTGCCATGGCGGCGATGGGCCTGGCGGTGGTCCTGTTCGCGCTGTCGCTGTTGCCGGCCGGCACCCCGTGGGCGGCCGACCCGGCCACGCTCGCTCCGGCGACCCATCCGCTGCTCGCGTTCAGCGCGCCGCTGATGCAGTCGATCGTGGCGCTGATCTTCCTGTTCTTCCTCATTCCCGGCGTGGTCTACGGCTACGTCGCAGGGACTGCCAGAAGCCATCGCGACATCGTCGAAGGCATGAGCAAGTCGATGAGCGGCATGGGCTACTACATCGTCATGGCGTTCTTCGCCGCGCAGTTCATCTTTGCCTTCAGCCAGTCCAACCTGGGCGTGCTGCTCGCCATCAAGGGGGCCAACACGCTGCAGTCGATGGGCCTGCACATGTCGCTGATGGTGGTCGGCATCGTGCTGCTGTCGGGAGCCGTGAACCTGCTGATCGGTTCGGCCTCGGCGAAGTGGGCGCTGATCGGCGCGATCATGGTGCCGATGATGATGCAGTTGGGGATCTCGCCCGACCTGACCCAGGCCGCGTACCGGGTCGGCGACTCCAGCACCAACATCATCACCCCGCTGATGCCGTACTTCCCGCTGATCGTGGTGTTCTGCCAGAAGTACGTGAAGTCGGCCGGCGTGGGCACCCTTCTGGCTCTGATGCTGCCGTACTCGATCAGCCTGCTGGTCGTGTGGAGCCTGTTCCTGGTCGGGTTCTGGGCCCTGGGGATCCCGCTGGGCGTGGGTTCCAGCTATGCGTGGCCGGCGGTCTGAAGATGCTGAACGCGGCGGCGGATCCCCGCGGCCGGCCGAGTTGCGGTAAGTTTCGACATTGCCCCGCGCCAGGCGGGGATCGAACCACGCGCAGGCGGCGCTGCGCCACCTGCCGATCCACCATCGGGGAGTACTAGAAGCCAGTGGCCAACAATCCTTACGCAGCCGAGGAGGCGAAGACCATCCTGGGCCACCCGCGCGGCCTGTTCGTGCTGTTCTTCGCCGAGATGTGGGAGCGCTTCTCCTACTACGGCATGCGCGCGCTGCTGATCTTCTATCTCGTGCAGCACTGGATGTTCTCGGACTCCGAGGGTTCGGTGATCTACGGCGCGTACACCGCGCTGGTGTACATCGCGCCGGTCGTGGGCGGATACCTCGCCGACCGCTACCTGGGACAGCGCAAGGCGGTGCTGTTCGGCGCGGTGCTGCTGACCTTCGGCCATTTCCTGATGGCGTTCGAGGGCAGCGGTGGCCAGGACGCCGCGGAGATCAACATCTTCTGGCTGGCACTGTCCTTCATCATCGTCGGCTCGGGTTTCCTCAAGGCCAACATCTCGGTGATGGTCGGCCAGCTGTACCCGCGCACCGACATCCGCCGCGACCCGGCGTACACGATCTTCTACATGGGCATCAACCTGGGCGCGATGCTCGGCTCGCTGATCGCCGGCTACCTCGGCCAGACCTATGGCTGGAAGTACGGCTTCGGTGCCGCCGGCGTGGGCATGCTGCTCGGCCTGGTCGTGTTCGTGATCGGCAAGCCCCTGCTGATGGGCCGCGGCGAGTCGCGCGCGCCCGAGAAGCTCGCGAAGCCGGTCCTGGGCGGCATCACCTTCGAATGGGTGCTGTACGCGCTGTCCTTCCTGTCGGTGGGCCTAGTGTGGTTCATGATCCAGCACCAGAAGCTGGTCGGCTTCCTGCTCGGCGGCGCGGGCGTGGTCCTGCTCGGCTACGTGCTGATCACCGCAGTGTTCAAGCTCACCCGCGAAGAGCGCAACCGCATCATCGCCGCGCTCTACCTGATCGTCGGCTCGATCCTGTTCTGGGCGCTGTTCGAACAGGCCGGCGCGTCGCTGAACCTGTTCACCGACCGCTCGGTGGACCGCCACCTCTTCGGCTGGGAAGTCCCGGCGTCGATGTTCCAGTCGCTCAACTCGATGTACATCATCATGCTGGCGCCGCTGTTCGCGATGCTGTGGCTGGTCCTGGCCAAGCGCGGCTGGGAGCCGTCCGCGCCGGCCAAGTTCGCGCTGGGCGTGGTGATGGTGGGGCTCGGCTTCCTGGTGCTGGTGGCGGGTGCCAAGGCCGCCGGACCCGGCGCCACGCCGGTGATCTTCATCTTCCTGATCTACCTGATCCACACCATGGGCGAGCTGTGCCTGTCGCCGGTGGGCCTGTCGGCGATGAACCGCCTGGCCCCCGCGCAGATGGCGAGCCTGATCATGGGCGCATGGTTCTTCGCCTCGGCCACCGGCAACTTCGCTGCCGGCCTCATCTCCGCCGCCACCGGTGGCGAAGGCGGCGGCGTGGAACGGGTGATGGAGGTCTATTCCAACGTTGGTTGGCTGGCAGTGGGCGTGGGCGTGGTGATGCTGGTGATCGCACCGCAGATCAAGAAGCTCATGCACCTCGATACCCTGCGTGACGACGACCTTGCCGGGCAGGGCGAGCTCGCGGAGCCGGCCGCTGCCGGGATCGACGTCACCGAAGAGCGCCGCTGAGCGACGCCCACGCGTTCTCCAGGCATGAGTGACACGCCGCGCCCTCCGGGGCGTGAGGGAGAGGCGCGCCATTGATGCTCTCGGGCGCCGGGTGCCAAGGCCCTTGAGTGCTCATGTCCCCCGGCGCTGGCCTGCGGCCATCGCCTCCTCCTTGACTTCGCCCTCAAGGGCCTTGGCACCCGGTGCGCAGCAGTACGCGGGGGCCCGGCCACGGCGGGGCCCTCCAGGTCGCCGTCATAGCCAAGACGCAGTCAGTCCTTGTGGAAGCCGTTGCCCCGGAGTCGGGAGAAGTCCAGCGTGACCCCGAGGCCTGCCGCGTGCGCCCGCATCGTGGCTCGGGCGTCGTCGGAACCGGTGTCTGGCGACATCGTGCTCAGTTGGCTAGAGCCCGTAGCGTTCGCCGAGTTTGTCCAGCATGTGCGAAAACTGCGTGCGCTCGGACTCGCTCAGCGCCGAGAGCAGGCCGCGCTCGTAGTCCAGCGCCGCCGGGGCCACCTTGGCATGGACCTCGCGGCCGGCCGCGCTGAGCTCGAGCACGGAGCGCCGGCGGTCCTCGCCGTCGACCTCGCGGTGCAGCAGGCCGCGCTCCAGCAGGCTGGCCACGGCACGGCTGACCGCCACCTTGTCCATGGCGCTGCGCTCGGCGACGCCGGCCGCGGACAGCCCGGGGAAACGCCCGAGCACGGCGATGATCCGCCACTCGGTGACCGCCAGCCCGAAGCGTTCGCCGTAGGCCTGGGCGATTTCCTGGCTGACGACGTTGGACAGCACGCTCAGCTGATAGGGAACGAAGCGCTCGAGGTCCAGGGTCGCGGCCTCCGCTGCGTGGACGGGGGCGTCGGTGGCATCAGGGACGTCGGGGGTGTCGGCGGGAAGGGACATTGCTGCGCTGCGCCTTGCAACTGGTTTCATATGAAACTATAACAATGCGTCCCTCCCGTCCACTCCAGGAGCCGCCATGAGCGCCCAGACCCAGGCCAGCACGCAGCCGAACCTCGGCATGCAGGTCACCACCTTCGAAAACCCGATGGGCATCAACGGCTTCGAGTTCGTCGAGTTCGCAGCGCCCGCCGGTCGTGCCGATTCGATGCGCGAGTACCTGGAGAAGCTCGGCTTCACCGCCATCGCGAAGCACCGCAAGCGCGCGATCACACTGTTCCGCCAGGGCACGATCAACTTCCTGCTCAACGAAGAGCCGGACTCCTTCGCCTCCGATTTCGCCGCCAAACACGGTCCGTCGGCCTGCGGCTTCGCGATCCGGTTCAAGAAGCCGATCTCCGAAGTGCTCGGGCACGTGCTCGCGAACGGCGGCGAGAAGGCCGGCTTCAAGCCCGAGACCGGGGCCGTCGACTTCCCGGCGATCAAGGGCATCGGCGACTGCATGCTGTACCTGATCGACGATTCCAGCGACAACGTCTACGCCGACTACGAGCCGCTGCCGGGCGTCGACCAGCATCCCAGGGGTTTTGGCCTGACCTTCATCGACCACCTCACGCACAACCTGTTCCTCGGGAACATGCAGAAGTGGTCGGACTACTACGAAAAGCTGTTCAACTTCCGCCAGATCCGCTACTTCGACATCAAGGGCAGCAAGACCGGCCTGCTGTCGAAGGCGATGACCGCGCCCGACGGCGTGGTGCGCATCCCGCTCAACGAGTCCTCGGACGAGAAGAGCCAGATCAACGAATACCTGCGCGACTACAAGGGCGAGGGCATCCAGCACATCGCGCTGTTCACCGACGACATCTACGAGTCGGTGGAAAAGATGCGCGAAGCCGGCATTCCCTTCCTCGACACGCCGGACACCTACTTCGACGTGATCGACCAGCGCGTGCCGGACCATGGCGAGGACGTCGCGCGCCTGCGTCGCAACGCGATCCTGATCGACGCCGACATGGAGACGAAGAAGCGCCTGTTGCTGCAGATCTTCGGCCAGAACGCGTTCGGCCCGATCTTTTTCGAGATCATCCAGCGCAAGGGCAACGAGGGCTTCGGCGAGGGCAACTTCCAGGCCCTGTTCGAGTCGATCGAGCGTGACCAGATGCGGCGGGGCGTGCTCTAAAAGATTTGCCACGGATTTACGCTGAAAGGCGCGGATTTACACGGATAGAGCGGGAAAGGCGGAAAAAGCAAAGAGCTTTTGGCCACGGATTGGCGCGGATTACGCGGATCTGGGCGAGGCCAGCGCAAACAGCACGCCTTGTATCGGCTTTTTCTTTCCAATGGGCTTTCGGCAACAACCTTGCCTCGGCCAGATCCGCGTAATCCGCGTAAATCCGTGGCTGAAAAAGCTTTTGCTCTATCCGTGTAAATCCGCGCCTTTCAGCGTAAATCCGCGGCAAAAAGCTTTCAGTCTTTCCGGGAGAAGGTCCGTGGTCGGATACATGTCGGGGTTTGGCAACGAGTTCGCCACCGAGGCGGTGGCCGGGGCGCTGCCAGTGGGGCGCAATTCGCCGCAGCGGGTGGCGCACGGGCTGTACGCCGAACAGCTGTCGGGCACGGCGTTCACCGCGCCACGGCACGCGAACCGGCGCAGCTGGCTGTACCGGATCCGGCCGGCGGCGATGCATGGCGAGTTCAAGCCCTGGACGCAGCCTCGCTTCCATGAGGATTTCGGCCAGGGGCCGGTGACGCCGGACCAGCTGCGCTGGGATCCGCTGCCGATGCCCGGCGAGGGCGGGGCGGTCGACTTCGTCGACGGCCTGTTCACCATGGCCGGCAACGGCGGCTCCGCGGCCGGCACCGGCGTGGGCATCCACATGTATGCGGCCAACGCGTCGATGCGCGGCCGCTTCTTCTACAGCGCCGACGGCGAGCTGCTGGTCGTCCCGCAGCAGGGCCGGCTGCGCATCGCCACCGAGTTCGGCGTGCTCGAGGTCGAACCACAGGAAATCGCCGTGGTGCCACGCGGGGTGCGCTTTCGCGTCGAGCTTCCGGATGGCGCGGCGCGCGGCTACGTGTGCGAGAACTACGGCGCGATGCTGAAGCTCCCGGACCTGGGGCCGATCGGCTCCAACGGCCTGGCCAACCCGCGCGACTTCCTGGCGCCGGTCGCGGCCTACGAGGAGGACGAGGGCGACTTCGAACTCATCGCCAGGTTCCAGGGCCATCTGTGGCGCGCCGACATCGGCCACTCGCCCCTGGACGTGGTCGCCTGGCACGGCAACTACGCGCCATACAAATATGACCTGCGCCGCTTCAACGCCATCGGCTCGATCAGCTTCGACCATCCCGACCCGTCGATCTTCCTGGTGCTGCATTCGCCCAGCGACACCGAGGGCGTGGGCAACATGGACTTCGCGATCTTCCCGCCGCGCTGGCTGGTGGCGCAGGACACCTTCCGGCCGCCGTGGTTCCACCGCAACGTGGCCAGCGAGTTCATGGGCCTGATCCATGGCGCATACGATGCCAAGGCCGAGGGCTTCGCACCCGGTGGCTGCAGCCTGCACAACAGCATGACCGGCCATGGCCCGGACGCCGCGACCTTCGAGAAGGCGTCGGCGGCCGATCTGTCGAAGCCCGACGTGATCGCCGACACCATGGCCTTCATGTTCGAGACCCGGGCGGTGATCCGGCCGACGGCGCAGGCGATCGACGCCGCCCACCGCCAGGCTGGCTACCAGGCCTGCTGGGCAGGACTGCGCAGGCACTTCGACGCCGGCGCCTGACCGGAGCGCGGCCCGCGCGCCGGGCTCCAGCAGGGGCCTCCACGCGCGCCCGCGCGGTTTTTGTGTAGCCTTGCGTCTACCCCATACGGAGACACCGCATGCGCGCTGTCCACGTCGCCGCCCTGCTGACCCTGGCCCTGGCCGCCTGCAACGTCGAGCGCACGGCGGAAACCGGAGCCGATGCCGCGTCGAGTGCGATCCAGGCGATCGAACCCGTGACCGAGCCTGCGGCCGCAGCGGATGCGATCCCGGCCTCGGGCGACGCGCGCATGGATGGCTACGGCAGCATCGAATTCGGCATGACCGCCGCGGAGGCGCGCGCGGACTGGAACGGCAATGCCCTTGAGCCGGCCGGCGACCCCGGCGACGGCAGCGCCTGCCACCACCTGAGCCCCGCCGGGCAGGCGACGCCGGCCCAGTTGGCCTTCATGTTCGAAGGTGACCTGTTCGTGCGCTACAGCGCCGAGTCGGCCGAGATCACCGCTCCGGGCGGTGGCCGCGTGGGCATGGACGAGGCGACGCTGCAGGGGCTGTACGGCAAGCGCCTCGAGTCGGCGCCTCACAAGTACGTCGAGGGCGGCAAGGTGCTGATGAGTGCGGAGGACGGCGGCAAGCTGCCGTCGCGACTGTTCTTCGAGCTCGGCGCCGATGGCCGTGTGACCAGCTGGCGGGTCGGTCTTGCCCCGCAGATCGGCTACGTCGAGGGCTGCAGCTGACCCTGATCCTTCAAGCGCGGCCTTGGCCGCGCCCGGCGGGCCGCGGGTGCCGCCGGGTCCGGTCCCGCGGAAATGACTCGATGGAGGCGTGCGATGGTTGAGGCGATCGGATTCACTCTGTTGGGGCTCGTGTTCCTCGCCCTGGGCGGCGACTCGCTGGTGAAGGGCGCCGCGGGGCTTGCCGAACGCCTGCGCATTCCGCGCTTTGCCGCCGGCCTGGGTCTGGTGGCGGTGGCCACCTCGCTGCCGGAACTCGCGGTCAATGCACGTGCAGTGGCGTCCGGCGACAGCGCGCTGGCGCTGGGCAACGCGGTGGGCAGCAATATCGCCAACATCGGCCTGACCCTGGGTGCTGCCGCGCTGGCGGCGCCGCTGGTGCTGCGTTGGCGCGCGCTGTCGCCGCTGCTGGCGGTGCTGCTGCTGGCTACGGTGGCGGTGGCGCTGCTCAGCCTCGACGGTGGTCTGTCGCGCGTCGAGGGCGTGGTCCTGCTGCTCGTGTTCGTGGTCGTGGTCGTGTTCGCCGCCAGGCGTGCCGACGACGAGTCGCCCGAGGTGCGCGCGGAGGTCGATGCCTTCGCAGCCACCCGTGGGGGACTCGGCCTGAACACGGGGCGCGTGGTGCTGGCCGCCGTGCTGCTGTGGTTCGGCGCCGGCTGGATCGTGGCCCAGGTGCCGGTGATCGGCCAAGCCCTGGGCATGGACTCGCTGGTCGCAGGCCTGGTGCTGGTCGCGATCGGCACGGCGCTGCCCGAGGCCGCGGCCGCGGTCGCGGCGGCGCGGCGGGGGCAGGGCGACATCGTCGCCGGCCACGTGATCGGCTCCAGCCTGTTCAACCTGCTGGTGGTGCTGGGCGGCATGGCCGCGATCAGCGGCATGGTGCCGGTGCCGGCCTCGTTCGTGCGCCTGGAGCTGCCGGCGGCGTTCCTGTTCGCGCTGCTGCTGGTGCCCCTGCTGCGCGGCAACACCACCGTCAGCCGCGGCGAGGGTGCCCTGCTGCTGGTGGCGCTGCTGGCCTGGCTGGCGCTGGAGTTCGCGCTGCTGGGCTGAGTGGCATTCCGGGCGCCGGCGACGCAGCTCGCATCCGCCTGCTCAGTAGCTTTCGTCGTCGCCGCCGTCGGGCCGCGGCGGAACGTGCGTGTCCTCTTCCGAACGCCCCGGCAGCTGGGGCCATTCGTCCATGCGCAGCGACAGCGCCGCCTTCGACATCAGGTGCGCACTGATCGGCGCGGTGATCAGCAGGAACGCCGTGATCAGCAATTCGCGTGGCTGCGGGTCGCTGCCCACGAACAGGTGGTAGCCGACCGATGCTGCGAGCACGCAGCCCACGCCCAGCGTGCTGGCCTTGGTCGGCGCGTGCAGCCGGCGGAAGAACTCCGACAGCTTCACCACGCCGATCCCGCCCATCAGGATGAAGAAGCTGCCCACGAACAGCAGTGCCACCAGCAGCAGTTCCCAGAAGACGTTCATTCGACGATATCCCTCCGGATCACGTATTTGCTCAGCACCACGGTGCTGACGAAGCCCAGCATGGCGATGATCAGCGCGGCTTCGAAGTAGATGGCGGTCCGCAGGTGCATGCCCAGCAGCATCAGTTCCGCGATGGCGGTGACGTTGAGGGTGTCCAGGGCCAGGATCCGGTCGGGCACGGTGGGGCCGCGCAGCAGCCGCCACAGGGCGAGCAGCATCGCGAACCCGACCACGTACATGGCGGTACCGATCGCGAGTTCGACCAGGCCATGGCCAAAGAGCTGGATGCCGGGGAGTTCGGGCGCGTTCAAGGGAAGACCTCCATCAACGGGCGTTCGTACTTCGACTTGATGTCGGCCACCAGGCCGGCCTCGTCGGAGATATCGAACACATGCACCAGCAGGAAGCGCCGGTCGTCCGAGAGCGCCGCGGTCACCGTGCCGGGCGTAAGAGTGATGCAGCAGGCCAGGGCGGTGATGCCGTGGATGTTGTCGATTTCAAGCGGATACCAGATGAATCCGGAATGGATCCTGGCTTCCGGGCCGAGCACCTGCCGCGCGACGCGGACGTTGCTGAGCAGGATGTCCCACAGCAACACCATGAAGAACCTGGGCAGCGGACGGAGGCTGCCGATGCGGGCGAACTCGCGGTCGATGCGGGTCGCGTACAGCGGGATCACCAGGCCCAGGATGAGCGCCAGCGTCACCTGCGCCGCGTTGATCTCGGACACCATGAGCAGCCAGAAGGCCATGATCGCCAGGGTCAGCGGCAGCGAGGGCAGGAAGCGACGGAGGTTCATGGCAGCCTCCTCTGCGGCAGCGCGGCGCGCACCTGGTCGACGTAGGTCGATGGCGCGAGCAGCTGTTCGGCGGTTGCGCGGGTGTAGGCCGTCACGGGGCCCGGCACGACCGCCATCGCCACGCCGTAGGACAGCAGCAGCATGGTGGCGACGGTTTCGGGCAGGCGCAGGCTGCCGGGCGCGCTTCGCGGACCGGCGTCGGGTGGCATCGGCTGCACGGGCGCGGGCTTCCAGAAGATCCGCGTCCCGGCGCGGGTCAGGCCCACGATCACCAGCATGCTGCTGCCGAGGATCGCCGGCCACGCCCATTGGACGTCGGTCTCAGGGATCGCCTGCAGCAGCATGGTCTTGCCGATGAAGCCCGACAGCGGCGGCAATCCCGCCACCGACACCGCGCCCACCATGAACATCACGCCTGCCATCACCCGCACGCCCGGGGCCGGGGCGAAGGCGCGAAGCGCGTCGCCGGCGTCGCCACGGCCGCGGCGCACCAGGTCCGCGATCAGGAACAGCGCCGCCGCGACGAAGGTGCTGTGCACCAGGTAGTACAGCCCCGCGGCGACGGTGCCGGCCGAGCGCAGGCCGAAGGCGATGAACAGCGTGGTCGCCGAGACCAGGACCACGTAGGCGACCAGCACCCGCAGCCGCGAAGCGGCGAGCACGCCCAGCGTGGCCAGCGCCAGTCCGCCGACCGCCGCAGGCAGCATCCACTCCCAGCCATAGCCGGCCATCGCGCCGGCGCCGTCGCCGAGCATCAGCGAACTGATGCGCAGCACCGCGTAGATGCCGACCTTGGTCATGATCGCGAACAGCGCCGCCACCGCCGCCGGGGCGCGGGTATAGGCCTCGGGCAGCCACAGGTACAGCGGCAGCAGCGCGGCCTTGGCGCAGAACACGACCAGCAGCAGGCCGATGGTGGCCTTGGCCAGCAGCAACGTGGCTTCCGGCAGCTCAGCGATGCGCACCGAGATCTCGGCCATGTTGAGCGTGCCGAATACGCCGTACACCAGGCCCAGCGCGACCAGGAACAGGGTGGAGGCGGCGATGTTGAAGGCCACGTAGTGCAGGCCCGCGCTCATGCGCACGCCGCGCCCGCCGGACAGCAGCAGGCCGTAGGACGCGATCAGCATCACCTCGAAGAACACGAACAGGTTGAAGATGTCGCCGGTCAGGAAGGCGCCGTTGAGGCCCATCAGCTGCAGCTGGAACAGCGCGTGGAAGTGCGGCGCGCGACGGTCCCAGCCCGAGCATGCGTGCAGCAGGCAGGCCACGCCCAGAAGCGAGGTGGCGAGCACCATCAGCGCCGAGAGCCGGTCGACCATCAGCGCGACGCCGATGCGCGCCGGCCAGTCGCCCACCAGGTAGACCAGGATGGAGCCTTCGTTCGCGCGCGCCACGAGCAGGATCGAGGCCAGCAGCGTGGCAAGCATGAACACCCACGCCACCGACCGCTGCACCACGGTGCCGACGCGGCGGCGTTCGACGAACAGCGACAGCGCGCCGCCGAGCAGCGGCAGCAGGATCGGGAGGATCGCCAGGTGGTCCATCAGCGATCCTCCCTGTCGTCACGCACGTCGCCGGCGTCGACATGGTCGCTGTCGTTGTCGGCGCGGCTGCGTATCGCCAGCACGATCATCACTGCGGTCATCGCGAACGAGATCACGATCGCGGTCAGCACCAGCGCCTGCGGCAGCGGGTCGGTGTGGTTGGCGAGCGTCGCCTCCATGCCCGGCTGCAGCACGGGCGGCTTGCCCACGACCAGCCGGCCGCTGGAGAAGATCAGCAGGTTGGTCGCGTACGACAGCAGGGTGAGTCCGAGGATCACGTCGAAGCTGCGCGCGCGCAGGATCAGGTACACGCCGGCGAAGACCAGCACGCCGATGCCGCTTGCAATCGCCATTTCCATCAGGCGGCCTCCCCCGTGATCGCGGAGCGCGTGGCCGGATCGATGATGCCGCGGTGGGCGATCATCCTCTTGGAGGGCCGGAGGGTGCCCATCATCGACAGGATCAGCATGGTGCTCCCGAACACGACCAGGTAGACGCCGAGGTCGAAGACCAGGGCGCTGGCAAGCGGGATCGTCCCCAGCAGCGGCAGCTCAAGGTCGTAGTGTCCAGTGGACAGGAAGGGCATGTCGAACAGCATCGCCCCGGCGCCGCCTGCCAGCGCCACCAGCAGGCCGAGGCCGATCGCGCGGATGTAGTCGAAGCCGAAGCGCGACTCCACCGAGGCCGCGCCCTGGATGACGTACTGGATCAGCAGCGGCACCGCCAGGGTCAGGCCGGCGATGAAGCCACCGCCGGGCGAGTTGTGGCCGCGCAGGAACAGGAAGATCGACACGACCAGGGTCAGCGGAAACATCATCTGTGCGAGGTCGGCGGGCACCGGCAGCTTGATCGGCGGGCCGGGCATGACCTTCTCCGGCGCCATGCGCGCGTGGCGAAGCATGGCGTGCACGGCGAGGCCGGCGATGCCGAACACGGTGATCTCCGCCAGTGTGTCGAAGCTGCGGAAGTCCACCAGGATCACGTTGACGATGTTGCTGCCCCAGGCTTCGGGCAGGGCGCGCGCGGTGATCTCGGCGGCCACGGCATTCGCCGCTGGGCGGGTCATCATCGCCCAGGCGAGTCCGGCCGTGCCGGCGCCGGCGACCAGGGCGACGGCGGCGTCGCGTACGCGCCTTGGCATCGAGCGGGGGCGCGGCGAATCCTTGGGCAGGTAGTGCAGGCCCAGCAGCATCAGCGCCACGGTCACCAGCTCCACCAGCAGCTGGGTGAGCGCGAGGTCGGGCGCGGACAGGCCGATGAAGGTCATGCTGACCGCCAGTCCGCAACCACCCATCACCAGGACCGCGAGCAGTCTGTGCCGGTACAGCGCCAGGGTGCCCAGCGCGCAGGCGACAAGCAGCAGCCATAGCACCCAGGCCAGGCGCACCATCGGCTGTCCGATGAAGACCGTCTCGTGTCGCGGCTCGCCCCATGCGGCAATGAACGGCGCTGCGCCGGCGGCGATTGCCACCAGCACCAGCCACAGCAGGCTGCGCTGCATGCTGCCATTGGCGACAGTGTGGGTGAAGCGACGGCCGAGCCGGAACAGCGCCTCGATGTTGAGGTGGAACAGCTTGCGGCCCTGCGACTGGCGCACGATGGCATGCAGGTCGAGCACGCGATTCAGGCCCAGGTACAGCAGGATGCCGCAGACCACGCCGCCCAGGCTCATCAGCAGGGGCGTGTTGATGCCATGCCAGACGGCCAGGCTGTAATCGGGGAGTGCATCGCCAAGCACGCCGCGCGCCGCGGTGCGCAGCGCCGGGCCCACGGTCCACTGTGGCGCGATGCCGACCGCCACGCAGGTCACCACCAGGATCGCGACCGGCACCTGCATGAAGCGCGGCGGCTCATGGACCTCGTGTTCGACCGCGCGCGGGCCACGGCCAAGGAAGGTGTCGTGGACGAAACGCATGCTGTAGGCGACGCCAAAGGTGGCGAACAGGAAGGCGGCGATGCTGACGAAGACGCGCATCGCCTCATGGCCCTCGATCTCCAGCGCCTGGGCGAAGAACATTTCCTTGGACAGGAAGCCGTTGAGCAGCGGGATCCCGGCCATGGCCAGCGAGGCGATGATCGCCAGCGCGCTGGTATAGGGCATCAGCCGGCGCAGCCCGCCCAGGCGCCGCATGTCGCGGGTGCCGGTCTCGTGGTCGATGATGCCGGCGGCCATGAACAGCGAGGCCTTGAAGGTCGCGTGGTTGAGGATGTGGAACATCGCCGCCACCACCGCCATCGGCGTCGACAGGCCCAGCAGCAGGGTGATGAGCCCCAGGTGCGAGATGGTCGAATAGGCCAGCACGCCCTTCATGTCGTGCTGGAAGATCGCGTTCCACGCGCCGATGAGCAGGGTGATCGCGCCGACGGTGGACACCACGTAGAAGAACAGGTCGGTGCCGGCGAGCGCCGGATGCAGGCGCGCGAGCAGGAACACGCCGGCCTTCACCATCGTCGCCGAGTGCAGGTAGGCCGAGACCGGGGTCGGCGCGGCCATCGCGTGCGGCAGCCAGAAGTGGAACGGGAACTGGGCGCTCTTGGTGAACACGCCGGCCAGCACCAGGCCGAGGATCCAGGGATAGAGCTCGTGCGCACGGATGGCGTCGCCGGCGGCGAGCACGGCGTCAAGCTCGTAGCTGCCCACCACGCGACCGATCAGCACCACGCCGCCGAGCAGCGCCAGGCCGCCGGCGGCGGTGATGGTCAGCGCCATGCGCGCGCCCTCGCGGGCGTCGTCGCGGTGGAACCAGAAGCCGATCAGCAGGAAGGAGCTGATCGAGGTGAGTTCCCAGAACACCACCGTGAGCAGCAGGTTGCCCGACAGCACCATGCCGAGCATGGAGCCCATGAAAATGAGCAGGAAGCAGAAGAAGCGCCGCGTCTTTTCCTGCGGGCCGAGGTAGTAGTGGGCGTACAGCACCACCAGTGCGCCGATGCCGAGCACCATCAGCGAGAACATCCAGCCCAGGCCATCCAGGCGCAGGCTGAAGGCGAGGCCGGCCTGCGGCAGCCATTCGTGCATCGCGCGCGGGATTTCACCGCCCATCACCGCCGGGGTCAGCCAGACCAGCACCGCCAGCGCGAGCAGCGGCGCAAGGCCCGCGAGCCATGCGACCGCCCGGGCCGGAGCGTCGCGCAGGATCGCGAGCACCAGCGCCAGCACGAATGGCAGGGCCAGCATCAGTTCAAGCATCTGTGTCCTTGGATATTGCAGGGGAAAACCGCGCTCCGCACGGCCGTCGGGAGATTCTAACAGCGGTCGATATGACTTCCCGCATCCGGCGTCGCCTATCCTGAGCCGATGCATTCCATCTCCGACCGTTCGATCGGGCCTCTGCGGGCGCGACCTGCATGACCGCCACGCGCAGTCGGGCGCTGGTGTTCGGCGGCAGCGGGCAGGTCGGCGCGGCGGTGCTCGCGCGCCTGCTGCGTGCGGGTTGGCAGGTGGACGCGCTGTCGCGCACGGCGCACGCGCCGCGGCCGGGGCTGCGCTGGCTGGGCGGAGGATTCGATGCGATGCCGGCGCTGGCGTCCGACTACGACGCGATCCTCAGCTGCGGGCCGCTGGACCGGTTCGCGCACTGGCAGTCTGCGGCCGCCGTGGTCGCGCCGCGCGTGGTCGCATTCGGTTCGACCAGCCTGGCAGTCAAGCGCGGATCCGCCGATGCCGGAGAGCGCGGACTGGCCGAACGCCTCGCAGCGTCCGAGCAGGCGCTGTTCGCAACGGCGCGCGCCCGCGGGGCCGACGCCATCGTGTTGCGCCCGACCCTGGTCTACGGCGCGGGCCGCGACCGGACGCTGAGCCGTATCGCCGCGATGGCGCGGCGGCGCGGGCTGTTCGTGTTGCCGCGTGGTGCGACGGGCCTGCGCCAGCCGGTGCACGTCGATGATCTTGCGGCGACCGCGATCGCGGCGCTGGCAGCCGTGGGCGCGGGCGGGACGGGCTATGACCTGCCGGGCGGCGAGACGCTGGCCTATCGCGACATGGTGGCGCGCGTGCTCGCGGTGCTGGAGCCGCCGGCGCGACTGCTGGAGGTGCCCGCGCCGCTGTTCGCCGCGCTGGCCGCCGCGCTGCGCGCCGCCGGACGCCTGGAGGGCTTTGGCGCCGAAGCGCAGGCGCGGCTGCGACAGGACCTGGTGTTCGACATCGCGCCGGCCGCCGCTGCGCTGGGCCACGCGCCGCGTCCGTTCCGGCCCGATGCGACGATGTTCGTGCCGGGCTGAGTCGGCCCGGCCGGAATCAGATCTCGCGCGCCGGCGGCAGCGGCCGCGCCTTGGCCAGCGCGCGCAGCGCGATCGCCACCACGCCGCCCAGTACCAGCGCACCGCCGATCCAGAGCTGCGGTCCGGGACTGTCGCCCCAGACGAAGATGCCCAGCAGCACCGCCAGCAGCGGCGTCAGCATCAGCCACGGCGTCAGCTGCGCCACCGGATGGCGCTGCAGCAGCAGGAAGTAGACGCCGTGGCCGAGCAGGGACGCCACCAGCGCCGAGTAGGACACGCCGATCCAGGCCCGCGGGCTGACCGTCGCCAGCGCCGCGATCCCGCCCGGCTCGAAGACCAGGCTGAGCGCCAGCAGCGGCAGCACCGCGATCAGCGCGCTCCAGCCCTGCTGGGTGACCATGCCGATGCCGCCCAGGCGCCGCATCAGCACCGTGCCCAGGGCCAGGAAGGCCGCCGAAACCAGCATCGCCAGGATCGCCGCGGGCTTCTCGACGATCGAAGGATCGAAGCCGATCACCAGCACGCCGATGAAGCTGGCCGCGATCGCGGTGCCGGTGCGCCAGGCGAAGCGTTCGCCCAGCACCACCCAGGCCAGCAGCGCCGACATCGGAACGTAGCTCTGCATCACGATCGCCACCGCCGACAGCTCGCCGGCCAGGCGCAGCGCCCAGAAGCTGAGCCCGAAGTGGAACACGTTCATGCACAGCGCCACGGCGAGGAAGCGCGGCCACTGTTCGCGCCGCACGGGCTTCAGGAACGGCAGCAACACCAGCGCCACGATCGCCATCCGCAGCGCCGTGTACAGGAAGGCCGGCATCTCGAGCAGCGCGTAGGCCGAGAACAGGAAGTTGCCGGCCCAGGCCAGACAGATGGCCAGGATCAGGGAGAGGTCACGTAGCGACATGGGCCATTGTCGCCTGCGCCGGCGCGCGCCGCGCGTGCCCGGAGGCCATCGTCATGGCACGGATCGTTGCGCCGGGGCGCGGCTACCAGCGCCAGCCGAGCCGGCGGTAGAGCTTGGACAGCACCCAGGCCGGGCCGATCAGCAGGTAGACCAGGTCGGTGAGGAAGCTGGGCTTGCGCCCCTCGAGTTTGTGCCCGACGAACTGCGCGATCCAGGCGACCACGAACACGGCCACCGCGAGCCAGAGCAGCCCGCGGGTGCCGAGCACGCCGTGCAGCCACCAGGTCAGCGCCGACAGCGCCAGGAACACCAGCAGCATGCCGGTGCCCAGCGGCCGCGAACCGCGCTGGTAGAACAGCCAGGCCGCGAACATCGGCAGCGCCGCCCAGATGCCGGGCTTGAACAGGGTGCCCGGTGCCGGGATGCACCACAGCAGCGCGATCACGCTCCACAGGATCGCCGGCACCGCGAAGACGTGGATGGCCTGGTTGGTGTCGTTGCGATGGTCGTCGGAATAACTGGCGAACCAGCGGTCGATCGGACGGTCTGCGTGGCCGGGTGTTGCCATGTGTGGAGCCCTCGACGCGTGTTGGCGCGAGCATAGGGCAATCGGGCCGCAGCCGCTGCCGCGCCCTGTCCGTCCGGCTAGCGCAGCCCCAGGCGTGCACGCACCTCGGCGGCCACGCGCGTCGTCTCGCGCAGCGGCTGGACCTCGAAGGGCAGGGCGGCGGCGTCGAGCGGGCGGATGCGGTCGCGCGCGAGCAGCGCGTCGATGAAGCGTCGCGGGCGTCCGCGCATCGCTCCGGGGTGCTGCACGAAGACCGGCGCCGCGGTCGCGCAGGCTTCGGACAGCATGTTCACCGAGTCCGCCGTGCAGGCGATGCGGTCGGCCCAGGCCAGCAGGCCGGCGTAGGGATTGGCGCCGTCGGCAGCGTCGACCCACGCCAGGGTCGGCACCCGCCGTGGTCGCGCACGCAAGGCCGCGCGCACCGCTTCGGGCGTGCGCCGCGAGGCGGTCACCAGCAGGCTGCCGCCTGCGCGGGCCGCCATGCCTTCGGCCGCCGCCATCAGCGCCTCGAAATCGGCGACGCCGAACCCGGCGTGCGCGCTCGGGCCGCCGACGAGCACCGCGATCCGCGGCGTGGGCAGGTTGGCGATATCCGGAAAGGCGTCGCGCGCGCGCGCCAGCCACGCGTCGTCGACCGGATGCAGGCTGCCAACGAGGCTGATGACGTTGCCGCCACGCAGGCCGTCGTGCTCGGGCGCGACCACCAGGTTCCAGTGCTGCGTGGGCAGGCGTGGATCGAGCAGCTGCACCACGCGCGCGCCGCGGCCGCGCAGGATGCGCGTGGCCAGCGCCGCCTGGCGCCCGCAGCCCACCGCCAGCGCCGGTGGCGCGGCCAGCAGCGCCGCGAACTCGGGGCCGAATGCGCCGCGGTCGCCCGGCAGCCGGCGTGGCGCGAGCCAGCGCCAGGGCGCCTTCGGTACAAGCACCAGTCCGCCAGGGGCCGGCGCCAGCGCCGCGGCCAGCGCATGCGCCTGGCGCGCATTGCCGGCACGGCCGTCGCTCAGCGCCAGTACGCCTCGTGCATCGCCCTGGGTGGCGGTCAAGATCATGCGTTGCGGCCGTGGGACGTTGGAGGCATCGCCGGGACTCTACACTGCGGTCCTCTGTCATCGAACCACGAGGGATCCTGATGTCCGAAGCGCTGCCCGACGCCACGCTTGCCCGCCTGTTCCGCGAAGCCCGCACCCACAACGCCATCGGCGGCGAGGTCGGCGACGACGCCCTGCGCGCCCTGTACGACCTGCTGAAGTTCGGCCCCACGGAGGCCAACTCCTGCCCCGCGCGCTTCGTGTTCGTGCGCTCGCCCGGGGCCAAGGCCAGGCTGGCGCCGGCGCTGAGCGACGGCAACCGCGACAAGACCCTGGCGGCGCCGGTGACCGTGATCGTCGGCCATGACATGGCCTTCTACGACAAGCTGCCGGTGCTGTTCCCGCATACCGACGCGCGTTCGTGGTTCGCCGGTTCCGACGAGGCGCGACTGGAGCGCATCGGCCTGCGCGGCTCGAGCATGCAGACCGCCTACCTGATCATGGCCGCGCGCGCCCTGGGCCTGGACTGCGGGCCGATGACCGGCTTCGACAACGCCATGGTCGACGAGGCCTTCTTCAAGGGCACCGCGGTCCGCTCCAACATCCTGGTCAACCTCGGCCAGGGCGATCCGGCGCAGCTGTTCCCGCGTTCGCCGCGGCTGCCGTTCGACGAGGCCGCGCGCATCGAATGAGTGCGGGTCCGGGCCATGGCGCCGTCGCGCCGGGGCTGCGTCCCGCCATCGCGCGTGGACGCTGGAGCAGCGACGGCATCGACGTGACCGAAGCGTTTTCGCGCGGCGTCGATGTCGATCGCGACTGGATGGGCTGGGGCGCCCTGCGCGTGCTGTCGCGGCAGGCCTGGGCTTCCGGCGCCATCCGCGACGACGGCCGCGTGGCCAACATGGAGCGGCTCGTGCTGGTGCTCGATGGCGCCCTGGACGTCGATTGCGGCGATCTCGGACGCCATCGGGTGGCAAGGGGCGACGCGCTCTGGATGGGCGCCGGGCATGGCATGCAATCGCGCCTGGCCAACGCCTCGGCCGTTGCCCCGCTGCGACTGCTGGAGTGCTGGCTGCAGCCGGACCGGGTGAACGCGTCCCCGGCGCTGGCGGTGCGCGTCGCCGGGTCGGGGGCCGATCCCGAAGTCGGCACGGGTGATCCTGCCTCCGCTGCGGGTGCCTGGATCACGTTGGCAGCCGTCGATGGCCGCAAGGGCAGCCTGCCGCTGCGCCAGCAGGCGCGGATCATGGCGGCGCGCATCGATGCCGGCGCGACCCTTGCCCTTCCTTCCGGCAGCGGTGGCCGCTACTGGCTCGAGGTACTGGAGGGCGCCGTCATCGCGGACGGCCCGCGCCTCGCCGCCGGCGACGGCCTCGGCTGGACGGCAGGGGGCATCGCGGGGCCTGGCTCGCTGACTGCCGCCGGCGTGGGGACGGCCTGGCTGCTGCTTTTCGAACTGCCCGCCTGACGCGGGCCACGCGCGCGCCGGCGCGCTAAACTGTGCGCGTCCCCGCAGCCCCCGGTCACGTCACGATGTCCACCGCCACGTCGCAGCCCACCCAGGCCAACGCCCAGACGCAGTACGAGGTGCGCCGCGCCGACCTGCCGCTGAGCTGCCCGCTGCCGTCGATGGCGCTGTGGAACTCGCATCCGCGCGTGTACCTGCCGATCGAGACCGAAGGCGGGCAGTCCGATTGCCCCTACTGCGGCGCCCACTTCGTCCTGGTCGACTGAGCACGGCGCGGCGCGCCGCCGGCGCATGCCCGGGCCGCTGACCGTCCTGCAGCTGCTCCCGGCCCTGGAGTCGGGCGGCGTCGAACGTTCCACGCTGGAAGTCTCCGCGGCCTTGGTCGCGGCCGGGCACCGCGCGCTGGTGGTGTCCGCGGGCGGCCGCCTGCTGCCGGCGCTGCTTGACGCCGGCGCCGAGCACGTCGAGCTCGACATCGGCCGCAAGTCGCCGGCCACCCTGCGCCTGGTGCGCCCGCTGCGGCGGCTGCTGGTCGAGCAGGGCGTGGACATCGTGCACGCGCGCTCGCGGCTGCCGGCCTGGGTCGGCTGGCGTGCGCTGCGCGGGCTGGCCGCGGACGCGCGCCCGCGGTTCGTCACCACCGTGCACGGCCTCAACTCGCCCTCGCGCTACAGCGAGGTCATGGCCCGCGGCGAGCGGGTGATCTGCGTGTCCGACACCGTGCGCGGGCATGTCCTGCGCCACTATCCCCGCACCGCCTCCGACCGCCTCCGGGTCATCCCGCGCGGCATCGATCCCGCGGAGTTCCCGCGCGCGCCGCTGCCCGACCGCGCCGCGCGCGCCGCCGCGGCAGTTGCCGAGCCGCGGCTGGGCGGCGACGGTCCACTCCTGCTCCTGCCCGGACGCGGCACCCGGCTGAAGGGGCATGCCGATGCGCTCGACCTGCTGGCCGCGCTGCGCGCCGACGGTCGCGACGCGCGGCTGTGGATGCCCGGCGCGCGTGACCCGGCGCGCACGGCCTACCTCGCCGAGCTCGAATCGCGCGCACTGGAGCTGGGCATCGCCGACGCAGTGGCGATCACGCCACCCACCGCCGCCATCGCCGCCGCCTATGCCGCCTGCGACCTGGTGCTGCAGCTCTCGCGCAAGCCCGAGGCCTTCGGCCGCACGGTGATCGAAGCCATCTCCGTCGGTCGTCCGGTGCTCGGCTGGGACCACGGCGGCGTCGGCGAGCTGCTGCACGAACTGCAGCCCGCCGGTGCGGTGCCGGCCTTCGACGCCGACGCGCTGCACGCCCGCGCACAGGCGCTGCTCGCGCGCGACGGATCGCTTCCGGCTACGATTCCCGCGATGGTTCCCGCCAGGTATTCGCTCCGGTCCATGCAGGACGCCACGCTCTCGGTCTATGACGAACTCCGCTGACATCGCGCCACCGGCGCCGTACGTGTCCGCCGCCGGCTGGCGCTGGGCGCCGCACTGGGTGCTGGCCTTCGTGGCCCTGTGGCCGGCGCCGGGCTACGCCGAGGGCATCATGGTGCTCGGTGCCCTTGGGGCCATCATCAAACTCCTGGGCACGCGCTTCCGCGGCGGCGCGCAGCTGCTCAGCGGCCCGGCCTGGGCGCTGACCAGCGTGTTGTTCTTCGCCTACTGGCTGCCCGAGCTGCTGTCGACGGTGGGCTCGGTCGATGCCGGGCGCGCGCTGCGCGAAGCCGCGGTCGACCTGCGCTACCTGCCCTTCCTGTGGCTGGTGGCGATCGCCGTCGCCGACGACCGTGGCCGGCGCCTGACCTTCGCAGGACTGGCGGTGATCGTCGCCATCTGGACCCTCGACGCCCTGGTCGAGGTGGCCTTCGACACCAGCCCGTTGTTCTGGGGCATCGACGTCGCCAAGCAGGCGATCAGCGGCCGGCCCATGTGCAACCTGGACGAGCTGGCGCAGGCCGACCGCCTGGGCGGCGTGCTCGGGCCCTGCAACCTCAAGCTCGGCCTGGTGCTGGCGAGCCTGTCGCCGTTCGCGCTCTATGCGGCCGGCCGCCGCTGGCACACCGCGGGCTGGGTGCTCGCGGCGGCGGCGATCGGCGTGGTCATCGTGTTCGCCGGTTCGCGCGCCTCGTGGCTGACGTACGCGCTGGTGCTGCTGCTGTCGGGCTGGCGCCTGCTGGGCTGGAAGCGGCTGCTGCTGGTGTTCGCCGCCGGCGTCGCGGTGACGGTGGCGATCGGCCTGGCATCACCGGAGGTGCGGGGCCGCATGGAGCGGACCACGCATGCCCTCCAGGCCGACGAAACCGGCGTCGATTCCGCGCTGTCCGGCCGCGCGCGGATCTGGGGCGCAGCCCTGTGCATGGTGCGCGAACACCCGGTCAACGGCGTCGGCGTGCGCGGCTTCCGCGAGGCCTTCCCGGCCTGCGACCCGGAGGCCGGCACCCTGGCCGCCTGGGGCGATGGCCCGGCCCTGCACGCGCACCAGATCGTGCTCGAGGTGCTCAGCGAGACCGGCATCCTGGGCCTGCTGCTGTGGCTTGCGGGCGTGGCCCTGGCGCTGCGCGCCTGGCGCTACGCGAACGCTGCCGCGCGTGAGCGGGCGCGGCCGGCCATGCTGGCGCTGCTGGTGACGGTGTTCCCGCTCAACACCCACCTGGCCTTCTATTCCACCTTCTGGGGCGCGCTGACCCTGATGCTGGCCGCGCTGTATGCCGGCAGCCTGTTGGCCCATGCTGACCAGGCGCAGGGAGGCGGCGCGCTGAGTCCGCCGCCTCAGTAGGCCGAGCTGCCGTCGGGCTGCCGCTTGAAGCGGCGATGGATCCAGAGGTACTGCTCCGGCGCCGCGCGCGCCATGGCCTCGATCGCGGCCATCACCTCGGCGGTGTCCGCGGTCGCATCGCGCGAGGGATAGCCCTCGCTCGCCGGGAACAGGCGCAAGGTGTAGCCGCCGTCCTCGCGCCGCGCATGCTGGAAGAACAGCACCGCCGCGCCCGACATGCGTGCGAGCTGGTGGGTCGAGGTCAGGCTGTGCGCGGGCTGGCCGAAGAAGGGCACGTACACGCTTTCGCCACGGCTCGGGTCCTGGTCGGGCGCGTACCAGAGCAGGCCGCCGCGCTTGAGGTGGCGCACGGTGCCGCGCAGGTCCTGCTTGGGGAACATCGCCGCGGCGTAGCGCATGCGGCCGCGGCGCACCGCCCATTCCATCGCCGGCTGCGCGTGCGGGCGGTACATGCCGGCCAGTGGCACGTGGTCGCACATCAGCCGGCCGCAGACCTCGAGCGTGGTGAAGTGGCCGCTGACCACGATCACTCCGCGGCCACCGGCGCGCGCGGCGTCCATGTGCTCCAGGCCCTCGACCACGAGGCCGCGGCGCAGCGGTGCCACCGAGCCCCACCAGGCGCGGGCGAATTCGAACAGGCCGATGCCGATGGCGGCGAAGTGGCGGCGCAGCAGCGCGTCGCGCGCGTCGGCGTCGAGCTCCGGGAAGCACAGCTCGAGGTTGCGCGCGGCGATCCGCCGCCGCGAGGGCAGCGCGCGCCGCAGCAGCGCGCCGATGCCGCACCCCAGCGCGCGCTGCAGCGGCCAGGGCAGGCGCGCGAGCAGCGCCATCGCGCCGATTCCGAGCCATGTCGGCCAGTGCCGCGGTCCCAGCGGCGGTTTCTCGCGATGTTCGGCCATGCATGGATTCTACGGGGAGGGCGGCGCATTCGCCCGCTGCCGCGGTGGCTTCGCTATCCTTGCAGCATGGAGGCAGCCCCCCGTGACCGCGCCGTCGAACGCCTGCTGCGCGGCCTGTACTCGGCGGCGCTGTACCTGCTGCTGCCGGTCACCGTCTACCACCTGGTCTGGCGCGGCTTCCGCCAGGCCGAATATCTCGAGCGCTGGGGGGAACGCTACGCCGCCTACCGCACCCCGCCGCTGGACGACGGCTGCGTGTGGGTGCACGCGGTCTCGGTGGGCGAGGTCAATGCCGCCGCGCCGCTGGTCAACGCCCTGCTCGAACAGCGGCCCGACCTGCGCCTGCTGGTGACCACCATCACTCCGACCGGCTCGGCGCGCGTGCGCGCGCTCTGGGGCGAGCGCGTCGACCACGTCTACCTGCCCTATGACCTGTCGGGCGCGGTGCGCCGCTTCCTCGGCCATTTCCGTCCGCGGCTGGCGCTGGTGCTGGAGACCGAACTCTGGCCCAACCTACTGTTCTGCAGCCGCGACCACGGCATCCCCGCCTACCTGGTCAACGCGCGCCTGTCGGAGCGCTCGCTGCGCGGCTACCGGGTGCTGCGCCCGCTGATCGCCCGCGCGCTGCGCACGCTGGCGCGCGTGGCCGCGCAGTCCGAGGCCGACGGTGCGCGCTTCGTGCGCCTGGGCGCGAAGCCGGAGGCGGTGTCGGTCCTGGGCAACCTCAAGTTCGACATCACGGTCGACGATGCGGCGCGCCGCATCTCGGCCGCCTTTACGGAGCACAGCGGCGGGCGCCTGGCCTGGATCGCCGCCAGCACCCATCCCGAGGAAGAGGCCGCGGTGATCGCCATCCACCGCCGGCTGCGTGCGCGCTGGCCCGACCTGGTGCTGCTGTGGGCGCCGCGCCATCCGGAGCGCTTCCGGCCGGTGGCCCAGGCCTGCGTCGAGGCCGGCTGGCGGGTGGCCACGCGCAAGCTCACCCGCTGGCCCGACGGCGGCGACGATGTCTTCGTGATCGACACCCTGGGCGAACTGGTGCACTTCTATCCCTGCGCGCGGGTGGCCTTCGTCGGGGGCAGCCTGCAGGCGGTGGGCGGCCACAACCTGCTCGAACCCGCGGCCCTGGGCGTGGCTGTGGTCACCGGCCCGCACCTGCACAACTTCGTCGACATCGCGCGGCGGATGGATGAGGCGGGCGCGCTGCGCATCGGCGCCGATACCGATGCCGTGGGTGACGCGGTGGGTGAACTCCTGGCCGACGATGCCGCGCGCGCGGCGATGGTGGCCGAGGGCCTGCGCCTGGTGCAGGAGGGGCGTGGCGCCCTGGCGCGGACCCTGGCCATGATCACGCCGGAGCTGCCTCCGGCGTGATCATGGCGGTGTTCAGCCGTTGCTGCCGTTGCTGCCGGTGCCCGGCCCGGTCGGCGGCGTGGCGGCGTCGACGGTGAGCAGGCGGTTGATCTCCTGCACGTCGGCGATGCCGAGCGTGCCGGCGGCCTGGGCCAGCAGCAGGCGGTTCTGCAGGAAGTTGTAGCGCGCCAGCGCGTACTCGCGCTCGGCGTTGAACAGGTTCTGCTGGTTGATCAGCACGTCGACCACGGTGCGGGTGCCGACTTCCAGGCCGACCTGCGAGGCCTCGTAGGCGCTGCGCGCGGAGATGAGCGCCTGGCGGCGGGCCTCGATCTCGCTGACGCCCGCCACCACGGTCTGGTAGGCGTTGCGGGTGTTGCGGTCCAGCGCGCGGCGGGCCTGTTCGAACTGCTGTTCGGAGATGTCGCGACGCGACAGCGCCTGGCGGACCTGCGACTGGGTGGCGCCGCCGGAGAAGATCGGCACGGTCAGGGTCAGGCCCACGCTGTGGCCTTCGCCGGTGGATGTGCCGCCCACGCCGCCCTGCCCGATATCGCCCCAGGCCGCGCCGTTGTCGTAGCCGGCGCCCAGGGACAGCCGCGGCAGGTGGCCGGAGCGGGCGGTGGTGACGCCGTGCTCGGCGGCATTCACGCTGTACTCCGCCGCGCGCAGCGATGGGTTGTTCTCCATGGCGGTCGCGAGCCAACCATCCAGGCCGGCGCCTTCCGGCACCTCGGGCTGGAAGTCCTCGGGCAGCGCGCGCAGCTCGCGCACCGGCCGCCCGGTGATCTCGGCCAGTGCCTGGTAGGCGTCCTCGAGCGCGTTGCGCGACAGGATGGTATTGGCGCGCGCGGCGTCGTACTGGGCGCGGGCCTCGTGGACGTCGGTGATCGGCGCCAGGCCGACCTCCAGGCGCTTGTCGGCAAAGTCGAACTGCTTCTGCAGCGCGGCCTCGGCGGCCTCGGCCGCGGCCAGGGTCTCGATCGCGACCAGGACGTTGAAGTAGGCGGCCGAGGTGCGCGTGATCAGCTGGTGGTTGGCGGCATCGAGGTCGAAGCCGGCGGCGGTGTCGAGGTCCTTCTGCGCGCGCAGGTTGGAGATCGCGCCGAGGTCGAACACCGTCTGGCTGAGATCGACACCGACGCTGCGCCTGCGCGCGTCGCCGTCGACGCCGGCCGCGTAGCTGCGGTTGAGCGATGCGCTGCCGTTGATCTGCGGCAGCAGCGCGGCGCGGGCCTGGACGCGGCCTTCGTGGCTGATGTCGCGGTTGGATTCGGAAATCGCGAGGGCCGGGTCGCTGCTGCGCGCCAGCTCGTAGGTCTGCAGCAGGTCTTCGGCCGATGCCGCGGCGGGCACCAGGGCGAGGAGGAGTGCAAGGGCGAGGGGGCGACGGATCATCTGGGAGAGTCCTTGTAGGGGCGGGCGATCAGAACGCGAATGCCGGGACCGGCGCCGCGCCCGCCAGGTAGGCGAGTTCGGTTTCGAACAACGATTCAATGCGCGGGCCGTTGACGTCGGCGTGCACCAGCAGTGCCTCCATCGCCGGCGCATGGCCGTGCACGATGAACATGCGGCCGCCGGGACGCAGCCAGCCGAGGAAGCGCTCAGGCACCGTGTCCACGGCGCCGGTGACGCAGATGGCGTCGAACTGGCGGCCGGGCTCCCAGGCGAAGGCGTCCGCGTGCTCGACCGAGACGCTGGTGGCGCCCTGCGCAAGCAGGGTGGCCTGCGCGCCCGCCGCGAGGTCGGCGTGGCGTTCAATGGTGGTCACCGAGCGCGCGAGACGGCCCAGGCAGGCGGCCATGAAGCCGCCGCCAGTGCCGATCTCAAGCACGTCCTCGGAGCCATCGAGCGCCAGGGCCTGCAGGGCGCGGCCTTCGACCACCGGCTTCATCATCGATTCGCCGTGGGCCAGGGGCAGCGCGATGTCGGCATAGGCCAGTGCGCGGTGCGCGGCGGGCGCATAGGCCTCGCGCGGCATCCTGAGCAGCACGTTGAGCACGCGCACGTCGAGCACGTCCCAGGGGCGGATCTGCTGCTCGACCATGGCTTCACGGGCTTTGGCGAAATCGAGGGTCATGGTGTGGGGGCCTGGCTGGTCGGGGTGACCGGCCATTTTACGGTGAATTGGCGGGTTTGGCCGTGACAGCATCGCCGCGGGGGCGGAACGGCTTGAGTGCCGGAAGTCACCGGGCCGGTCGGCGGCCGCTTCAGTGACCCGGGCGCACGGCGTACGCGCGCAGGAACAGATCCACCGTCGCCTCGATGTGGGCGTCGACGTCGAAGTCGCGGAGGACGTCGACGCCCATCAAGAAGCGCGGGTGCACGTCGCCGCGGAGCAGGGCGAAGAACTGGCCTGCCGCGCGCGCCGGATCGTCGACCGCCAGTTCGCCCGCGGCCGTGCGCCGCTCCAGCAGCGCCGCGAATCCGGTCTGGAGGTGGCCGGCGCCCGCGTTCCAGAACATTTCCGGAAGCTCCGAGCCCAGACGCGTGGGCGCGCACATCAGGCGGAAGCCCGCTATCGCCTCGGGCGACACCATCAGCGCGTACACCGCCCGCGCGATGCCGACCAGGCGCGGGCGCAGCGGCTGGCCGGAGGCCGGGGTGAACAGCGTCGGCGGCACCTGCTGCCGGCAGCAGTGTTCGACGGCCGCGATGAACAGCGCTTCCTTGTCGCCGAAATGGCTGTAGACGGTGAGCTTGGAGACCCCGGCGCGCGCGGCGATCTGGTCCATGCTCACGCCCTCGAAGCCGTGCTCCAGGAACATGCGTTCGGCCGACTCGAGGATCGATGCGCGCTTCGCGAGATCCTTGGGGCGCCCCGGGGCGGGTCGCGATGCCGGCTGGCTGTCGGTTGACATGGATATCGGCAAATACTAGACCGTGGAGTTTGGTAAATATAGCATTCGCCGCTCGGTACCGGGCCGCGGCCCACAGCTCAGGAGCAGCGCCATGGCAGGCACGCGCGGGACCCTCTGGATCGCAGGCGCGGCGCTGGTGCTGCTGCTGGCGCTGGCGATTTCCGGGTGTGGCGATGGCGCTCCGGATGTCATACCTCCGCGCCCCGTGCTGGTGGCGCAGCCGCAGCCGGCAGCCGGCGTCGCGCGCAGCTTTCCCGGCGAGATCCGCGCCCGCGAGGAAAGCCCGCTGGCGTTCCGGGTGGGTGGCAAGCTGGTGCGGCGCGAGGTCGATGTCGGCGACCGGGTCGCGCAAGGCGCCCTGTTGGCGGTGATCGATCCGGGCGACTTCCAGGCGCAGGCCCGCGCCGCCGAGGCGCGGCTGTCGGCTGCCGAGGCCCAGCTCAGGCGCGCGGCCGCCGATCGCGCCCGCTACGCGGCGCTTGCCGATGGGCAACTGGTCAGCCGCTCCACGCTCGATGCCCAGGAGGCCGCGTGGCGCGCGGCCGACGGCGAGGTCCGCGCGGCGCGAGCCCAGGTCGAGGTGGCGCGCAACCAGGCCGGTTACGCCGAACTGCGCGCGCCGTCCGACGGCGTCATCGCGAGCCGTCAGGCCGAGGCCGGCCAGGTGGTGGCGGCCGGGCAGGCGGTGTTCACCCTGGCCGGCGACGGCGGCCGCGAGGTGGCGATCGCGCTGCCGGAGTCGGCGGTCGCCGATTACGCCGTGGGGCAGGGGGTCGAGGTGGAGCTGTGGACCGCTCCGGGCGCGCGCCTGCGCGGACGCTTTCGCGAGATCTCGCCCTCCGCGGACCCGGACACGCGCACCTATGCCGCGCGCGTGGCGCTCGATGACGCCGATGCCGCGCGCGTCGCGCTTGGGCAAAGCGCGAAGGTGCACGCCGCGCGCGAGGGCTCGGCGCTGTCCGTGCCGCTGTCCGCGGTGCAGCGGGGCGACGATGGCGCGGCCTCGGCCTGGGTGTTCGATGACGGTCGCGTGCGCGCGGTCGCGATCGGGACGGGGGACTTCGGGGCGGAGCGCGTGCCGGTGACGGCGGGGCTCGATCCCGACGACTGGGTCGTGATTGCGGGCGGGCACCTGCTGCAGGAAGGGCAGGAGGTGGCCGCGGTCGATCGCCACAACCGGCCCGTCACCCCCGGCGCAGCCCACGCCCGATGAGCACGCGCTCCGGCTTCAACCTCTCCGAATGGGCCCTGCGCAACCGCGCGCTGGTGCTCTACGTGATGCTGGTATCCGCCCTTGTCGGCGCCTGGTCCTACAAGCAGCTTGGCCAGTCCGAAGACCCGCCCTTCACCTTCAAGGCGATGGTCGTGCGCACGATGTGGCCCGGCGCCACCGCCGACCAGGTCGCGCGCCAGGTCACCGACCGCATCGAGCGCGCGCTGATGGAGACCGGCCGCTACGAAACGATCCGTTCGTACTCGCGGCCCGGCGAATCGCAGGTGATCTTCATGGCGACCGACGCGCTGCCTTCGCGCGACGTCCCCGAACTCTGGTACCAGGCGCGCAAGAAGGTCGGCGACATCCGCGCGACGCTGCCATCGGAAGTGATCGGCCCGTTCTTCAACGATGAATTCGGCGATACCTTCGGCAACATCTACGCGCTCACCGGCGAGGGTTTCGACTACGCCGTGCTCGAGGACTACGCCGAGCGCATCGAGCTCGAGCTGCAGCGCCTGCCCAATGTCGGCAAGGTCGAGCTGATCGGCCTGCAGGACGAGAAGGTCTGGGTGGAAGCCAGCAACGCACGGCTGGCGAACCTCGGAGTGCCGATGGCGGCCCTGCAGCAGGCGCTGGCCCAGCAGAACGCGGTCGCGCCGGCCGGTTTCGTCGAAACCGCCACCGACCGCGTGCAGCTGCGCGTGGACGGCGCCTTCCGCTCGATCGACGACATCCGCGCGCTGCCGGTGCGCGCCGGCGACCGCACCCTGCGCCTGGGTGACATCGCCGAGGTGCGCCGCGGCCATGCCGATCCGGCCGCACCGCGAATGCGCTTCATGGGTGAGGACGCCATCGGCATCGGCGTGGCCCTCCGCGATGGCGGCGACATCCTGGCGCTCGGCGACACCCTGGACGCGGAGGCCACGCGGCTGCAGGCCGCGCTGCCGATCGGCCTGGAGCTGCGCAAGGTCTCCGACCAGCCCGCGGCGGTGCGCGAATCGGTGGGCGAGTTCGTGAAGGTGCTGGCCGAGGCCGTGGTGATCGTGCTGCTGGTCTGCTTCTTCTCGCTGGGGCTGCGCACCGGCCTGGTGGTGGCGGTGTCGATCCCGCTGGTGCTGGCGATGACCTTCGCGCTGATGCACGGCTTCGGCATCGGCCTGCACAAGGTCTCGCTGGGCGCGCTGGTGCTGGCGCTGGGCCTGCTGGTGGACGACGCGATCATCGCGATCGAGATGATGGCCATCCGCATGGAGCAGGGCGACAACCGCCTGGCCGCGGCCAGCTACGCCTGGTCGCACACGGCCTTCCCGATGCTCACCGGCACCCTGGTGACCGCGGCCGGCTTCCTGCCGATCGCGACCGCGGCTTCGTCGGTGGGCGAGTACACGCGCTCGCTGTTCCAGGTGGTGACGATCGCCCTGGTCGTGTCGTGGATCGCGGCGGTGCTGTTCATCCCGTGGCTTGGCGACAGGATGCTGCCCGACCTGGCCCACCCGAGGCCGCCGCGCCCGGGGTCGCTCGCCGCGCGCCGTCGCGCCTGGCGCCTGCGGTTGGCGGACCGCTGGCCGCAGTACGCGTTCGCGCTGGCGCCGCCGGAGCCGCGGGCGCACGACCATGATCCCTACCAGCGGCCCTTCTATCGTCGCCTGCGGCATGTGCTGGACTGGTGCCTGGTGCATCGCTGGCTGGTGATCATCGCAACCGTGGCCCTGCTGGCGCTGTCGCTGCTGGCCTTCCGCTTCGTGCCGCAGCAGTTCTTCCCGGATTCGCAGCGCCTGGAGCTGATGGTCGACCTGGAGCTGGCCGAAGGCAGTTCGCTGCGCGCGACCTCCGATGCCGCGCTGCGGCTGGAGGCGCTGCTCGCCGATCGGCCCGGGATCGACAACCACGTCGCCTACGTCGGCAGCGGCTCGCCGCGCTTCTACCTGCCGCTGGACCAGCAGCTGCCGCAGACCAACCTCGCGCAGTTCGTGGTGCTGGCGCGCGACGTCGAGGCCCGTGAGGCGCTGCGCGACTGGCTGATCGATGACGTGGCGCCGCTGTTCCCGGAGCTGCAGCTGCGCGTGACCCGGCTCGAGAACGGGCCGCCGGTCGGTTACCCGGTGCAGTTCCGCGTTTCGGGCGAGCACGCCGACCAGGCGCGCGCCATTGCCCGCGAAGTCGCCGACCGGGTGCGCGCCAATCCCCGGGTCGCCAACGTCAACCTCGACTGGGACGAGCCGAGCAAGGTCGTGCGCCTGGTGATCGACCAGGAGCGCGCGCGGGTGCTGGGCGTGGACTCGCAGCAGCTGGCGCGGTTCCTGTCGGCGTCGCTGTCGGGGCAGGCGGTGAGCGTGTACCGCGAGGGCAACGAGCTGATCGAGGTGCTGATGCGCGGCCCGGCTGACGAACGCACCGGGCTGGCCGAGCTCGGCAGCCTCGTCGTGCATGGCAGCGACGACAAGCCGGTGCCGCTGTCGCAGGTGGCGCGCCTGGAGTACGCCTTCGAGGACGGCATCATCTGGCACCGGGACCGGCTGCCGACGGTGACCGTGCGTGCCGACGTCCGCGGCGACGCGATGCCGGCCGGCGTGGTGGCGGAGATCCTGCCGACGCTCGAAGGGATCCGCGCGGCGCTGCCGCCGGGCTACCTGCTCGAGACCGGCGGCACGATGGAGGATTCGGCCCGCGGCCAGGACTCCATCCGCGCCGGCATGCCGCTGTTCCTGTTTGCGGTGGCGACCCTGCTGATGCTGCAGCTGCGCAGTTTCTCCCGCAGCGCGCTGGTGTTCGCCACCGCGCCGCTGGGCCTGATCGGCGCGGTCCTGTTCCTGCTGGTGTTCCGGGTGCCCTTCGGCTTCGTGGCCCTGCTGGGCACGATCGCGCTGGCGGGCATGGTGATGCGCAACTCGATCATCCTCGTCGACCAGATCCAGCAGGACATCGACGCCGGCCACGCGCGCTGGGACGCGGTGATCGACGCCACCGTGCGCCGCTTCCGGCCGATCGTGCTCACCGCGCTGGCGGCGATCCTGGCGATGGTGCCGCTGTCGCGCAGCCTGTTCTTCGGGCCGATGGCGGTGGCGATCATGGGCGGGCTCACGGTCGCCACGGTGCTGACCCTGCTGTTCGTGCCGGCGCTGTACGCAGCCTGGTTCCGGGTGCGGCGCGACGAACCCGCCCCCCGCACTCCGAACCCTTTGTAGGAGGAAGCCGGGCCGTTGGGGAACGCAGCGCCTGGACTCAGTTCGCCCGGACCAGCTCCGCGCGCGGCCCGGCCACCGGCGAGACGTGCGCCCGCGCGGCGATTCCCGCAGCGCTGAAGCCGGCGACCATTGCCGGCGCCGCGGTGTCCGCGGCCGCGCGCGAGGTGAACCAGGCGAAGCAGGTCGGCCCACCGCCGGAGATGCTGGCGCCGAGCGCGCCGTGGTCGAGGGCCGCCTGCTTGACCGCGGCAAAGCCCGGGATCAGCGGCGCGCGCCTGGGTTCGACCAGCACGTCGCGCAGGCCCTCGCCGATCATCTCGGCATCGGCGCGCGCCAGCCCGGTGAGGAACAGCGCCAGGTGGGTCGAATGTTCCACCACCTGCGCCAGCGGATACGGCTCGGCCAGAACCGTGCGCGCATGCCGCGTTTCCAGCACCAGGTCCGGCTGCACGACCACGCAGTGCAGCCAGTCGGGCACGTCCAGCCGCAGCAGCCGCGTGGGCGTGGCCAGCGCCACGCCGCCGACCAGCATCGGCCCGACGTTGTCGCCCTGGCGGCTGTGGGTCGAGGCCCATTCGCCTTCCAGTGCGAAGGGGTAGAGCGCCTCGCGCGACAGCGGCGCGTCGAGCAGCGCGTTGGCCGCAATCAGCGCCGCCACGCAGGAGGCCGCCGAGCCGCCGAGGCCCGAGCCCAGCGGGATGCCCTTGTCGAGATCGACGGCAAAGCCGTGTGCGAGTCCCAGGGCCTCGCGCAGCGCCATCAGCGCGCGACCCGCGGTGTTGGTTGCGGCATCCAGCGGAATGCCGTCGATGCCGCGCACGTCGCCCCGAACCGCATTCATGCGTACGCAGGGCTGGTCGATCACGCGCACGGTGGCGACGTCGCGCGGGCCCTCGATCACGTGTCCCAGCAGGTCGAAGCCGACGCCGATGTTGCCCACGCCTGCGGGTGCGAACGCGCTTGCCTGCCGATGCGTCGTGGTCATGCCCGGATTGTCCCATCCTGCGGCGCGGGGCGTGCTGCTTCTGCTTGCTGCGGCGCGGCAATACACGCGCGCGCTTGCGCCTAGACTGTGGCGGCGAGCGATGCCGGGGCGTCCGGCCAGCCAGCCACGGGTGCGCAGTGAAGCCGACCGATATCCGCAATCCCGACACCTTCCACAAGGTCGTCGACTGCCAGTGGGCCTGTCCCGCGCACACGCCGGTCCCCGAGTACATCCGGCTGATCGCCGCCGGCCGGTTCGCCGACGCGTACATGGTCAACTGGGTGAGCAACGTCTTCCCCGGGATCCTCGGCCGCACCTGCGACCGCCCCTGCGAACCGGCCTGCCGCCGCGGCCGGGTCGAAGAGAACAACGGTCCGCCGTCGATGCGCGACAAGCCGCAGCCGGTGGCGATCTGCCGGCTGAAACGCGTCGCCGCCGACCACAAGGGCGATGTCCGAGGCCGCATGCCGCAGCCGGCGGCACAGCGCAACGGGCGCCGCATCGCCTGCGTCGGCGCGGGGCCGTCGTCGCTGACCGTGGCCCGCGACCTCGCGCCGCTGGGCTACGACGTCACCGTGTTCGAGGCCGATCCCAGGGCCGGCGGCTTCATGCGCACCCAGGTGCCGCGCTTCCGCCTGCCCGAAGAGGTGATCGACGAGGAGACGGGCTATATCCTGGACATGGGCGTCGACTTCGTCGGCGGCCGGCGCATCGACTCGATGCGCGACCTGCTCGCGCAGGATTTCGATGCGGTCTTCGTCGGCAGCGGCGCACCGCGCGGGCGCGACCTCGACCTGCCGGGCCGGAAGGAGTGCGCGGCCAGCATCCACGTCGGCCTGGACTGGCTGGCCAACGTCTATTTCGGCCACGTCACCCGGGTCGGCCGCCGCGTGCTGGTGCTCGGCGGCGGCAACACCGCCATGGACTGCTGCCGCTCGGCACGCCGTCTTGGCGGCGAGGACGTGCGCGTGGTGGTGCGTTCGGGCTTCGACGAGATGAAGGCCAGCCCCTGGGAGAAGGAGGATGCGATGCACGAGGGCATCCCGATCCTCGACTACCGCGTGCCCAAGGCCTTCGAGCACGCCAGCGGGCGGCTGACCGGCATGCGCTTCGAGCGCGTGCGCGCCGAGTACGACGAGCGCGGCCGCCGCAAACTGGTGCCCACCGGCGAGCCGGACGAGGTGATCGCCTGCGACGAGGTGCTGATCGCGGTCGGGCAGGAGAACGCCTTCCCCTGGATCGAGCGCGACCTCGGCATCGACTTCGACGAGTGGGGCATGCCGGTGGTCGATGCAGTGACGCACCAGTCGAGCCTGCCGAAGGTGCTGTTCGGCGGCGACGCGGCCTTCGGCCCGAAGAACATCATCTGGGCGGTGGCGCACGGCCACGCGGCGGCGATCTCGATCGACCGGCTGCTCGAGGGCGGCGATCCGCGCGAGCGCCCCGCGCCCGGCGTCACCCTGGCCTCGCAGAAGATGGGCATCCACGAATGGCGCTACGACAATGCGGTCTCGCCCGACGAGCGCTTCGCGGTGCCGTGGTCGGAGGCGGCGAAGAAGCTCGACAGCATGCACGTCGAGGTCGAGCTGGGCTTCGACGCCGCGACCGCGTGGAAGGAGACCCAGCGCTGCCTCAACTGCGATGTGCAGACCGTGTTCACCGACGACAAGTGCATCGAGTGCGATGCCTGCGTCGACATCTGCCCGACCGACTGCATCACCTTCGCCATGAACGGCGAAGAAGAGGAGCTGCGCACGCGGCTGACCGCGCCGGCGCTCAACCCCGACCAGCCGCTGTACGTGTCCGGGCCGCTGAAAACGCAGCGGGTGATGATCAAGGACGAGGACGTCTGCCTGCACTGCGGCCTGTGCGCCGAGCGCTGCCCGACCGGTGCCTGGGACATGCAGCAGTTCCTGCTGCGGGAAACGCAGGCCGGCGGTGACCGCGCCGGGGCGACGGCGGAGGCCGCGGCATGACGCCGGCGCACTCGCCGCTGCGGGCGGTCAACGATTTCGTGGTCAAGTTCGCCAACGTCAACGGTTCGGGCTCGGCCTCGGCCAACGAGCTGTTCGCCAAGGCGATCCTGCGCATGGGCGTGCCGATCAGTCCGCGCAACATCTTTCCCTCCAACATCCAGGGCCTGCCGACCTGGTACGAGGTGCGGGTCTGCGAGCGCGGCTGGCTCGGGCGGCGCGGCGGCGTCGACCTGATGGTGGCGATGAACCCGCAGACCTGGGACGCCGACGTCGCCGAGATCGAACCCGGTGGCTACCTGTTCCACGACAGCAGCAAGCCGCTGCCGCGATCGCGCTTCCGCGACGACATCACCGCCATCGGCGTGCCGCTGACTGAAATCTGCAACACGCACTACAGCGACCCGCGCCAGCGCCAGCTGTTCAAGAACATCATGTATGTCGGCGCGCTGTCGGCGCTGCTGGATATCGACACGGCCGTCATCGAGGCGCTGATCGGCGAGCAGTACCGCAGCAAGCCCAAGCTGCTGGCGCCCAATGTGGAGGCGCTGCACCTGGGCCGCGACTGGGCGCGCGAGCACCTGCCGCACCCCATCGGCCTGCGCGTGCAGGCAGCCGACGCGGTGGGCGAGCGGATCTTCGTCGACGGCAACGATGCCGCGGCGCTGGGCTGCGTCTACGGCGGCGCCACGGTCTGCGCCTGGTATCCGATCACGCCGTCCTCGTCGCTGGCCGAGGGCTTCCAGAAGTACTGCCAGAAGTACCGCGTCGACGCCGACGGCCGGGCGCGCTACGCGATCATCCAGGCCGAGGACGAGATCGCATCCATCGGCATGGTGGTCGGCGCGGGCTGGAACGGAGCGCGGGCCTTCACCACCACCTCCGGCCCGGGCGTGTCGCTGATGAACGAGTTCATCGGCCTGGCCTATTTCGCCGAAATCCCGGTGACCATCCTCAACGTGCAGCGCGGCGGGCCGTCCACCGGCATGCCCACGCGCACCCAGCAGTCCGACGTGCTGGCCTGCGCGCACGCTTCGCACGGCGACACGAAGCACGTGCTGCTGTTTCCCGAGGATCCGCGCGAGTGCTTCGACTTCGCCGCCGCGGCGCTCGATCTTGCGGACCGCCTGCAGACGCCGGTCTTCGTGATGAGCGACCTCGACATCGGCATGAACCAGCGCCTGTGTGCGCCTTTCGAATGGGACGACGCGCGCGGCCACGACCGCGGCAAGGTGATGACGGCGGAGCAGCTGGACTCGGGCCGCGAGTTCGCGCGCTACAAGGACGTCGACGGCGACGGCATCCCGTGGCGGACCTGGCCGGGCACGCATCCCGACAAGGGCGCGTACTTCACCCGCGGCACCTCGCGCAACCCGCAGGCGCAGTACTCCGAGCGCGGAGCGGACTACGTCTACAACATGCAGCGCCTGCTGCAGAAGTTCGACACCGCGAAGGCGCTGGTGCCGCAGCCGGTGCAGGCGCAGTCCGACGTGCCCGCGCGCTACGGCGCGATCTTCTACGGCTCCACCAGCCCGGCGATGGAAGAGGCCATGGAACAGCTGCGGGGCGCAGGCGTGGCGCTGGACACGCTGCGGGTGCGCGCGTATCCGTTCCCGGACAGCGTGCGCGACTTCATCGACGCCCACGCCCAGGTGTTCGTGGTCGAGCAGAACCGCGACGCGCAGCTGCGCCTGCTGCTCATCGACGCCTTCGGCACCGATCCCGCGCGCCTGGTCGCGGTGCTGCACTATGACGGCACCCCCATCACTGCACGCTTCATTTCGGGCGCCATCCAGGCCCATGCGCGCCCGCGGGCGCGGCAGGAGGACGTGGCATGACCTACCTCGCCAAGCCCGGGCTCCACCACCCGACGCTGTCCTGCAACGCCATCGGCTTCACCCGCCGCGACTACGAGGGCAAGATCAGCACCCTGTGCGCGGGCTGCGGCCACGACTCGATCTCGGCGGCGATCATCCAGGCCTGCTGGGAACTCGACATCCAGCCGCACCGCATCGCCAAGCTGTCGGGCATCGGCTGCAGCTCCAAGACCCCGGACTACTTCCTCGGCCAGTCGCACGGCTTCAACACCGTGCACGGGCGCATGCCTTCGGTGCTGACCGGCGCCAACCTCGCCAACCGCTCGCTCACCTACCTCGGCGTGTCCGGCGACGGTGATTCGGCGTCCATCGGCATCGGCCAGTTCGTGCACGCGATCCGGCGCGGCGTCGACATGACCTACATCGTCGAGAACAACGGCGTGTACGGGCTGACCAAGGGGCAGTTCTCGGCCACCGCCGACCAGGGCTCGGTGTCCAAACGCGGCGTGGCCAATGCCGACAGCCCGCTCGATCTGGTGACGATGGCCCTGCAGCTGGGTGCCAGCTATGTCGGCCGCGGCTTCTCCGGCGACAAGCAGCAGCTGGTGCCGCTGATCAAGGGCGCGCTGTCGCACCGTGGCGCCGCCTTCCTCGACGTGATCAGCCCCTGCGTGGCGTTCAACAACCACGCCGGCAGCACCAAGAGCTACGACTACGTGCGCGAGCATAACGAGGCCGTCAACCGCCTGGACGTGATGCCGTCGCGGACGGCGATCGAGCTGGTGCACGACGCCGGCACCACCATCGACGTCGCCCAGCACGATGGCCGCACGCTGCGCCTGCACAAGCTCGATGCCGGCTACGACCCGCGCGACCGGATCGCCGCCCTGAACCTGATCCACCAGGGCAATGCGCGCGGCGAGGTGGTCACCGGCCTGCTGTTCGTCGACCCCGACGCCGACGATCTCCACGGCCATATCGGCACCGTCGGGACACCGCTGAACGCGCTCGGGTCCGCGGACCTCGTGCCCGGCGCGGGGGTGCTGGAGAAGATCAACGCGGCCTTGCGCTGAGGCGATGCCTGACTGGGCGCCTGGCCTTCGCAACGTGCGTCGGCACGGGGCGGCCCACTGGCCGGCGCCGGCGCCGCGTGTTCCAATACCGCCCGAAGCGGGGGTACCGCGCCACTGGCGCGGTTGAGACAGACCCTTCGAACCTGACGCGGTTGATACCGCCGTAGGGAAGCTTCGCGGCAAGCGGCCATCGGACCATCCGGTGGCGGGCTGCCGCGCCTTCGCTTCGTCCGGCACGCGGGACCGTCCCGCAGCCACCCGACAGGACGACGCCGATGAACGCAGTGCCCTCGCCCCTGCTGCAGCAGGCCCAGCAGCTTTCCGATTCCGTCACCCGGCCGATCCCCGGTTCGCGCAAGGTCTTCGTCGACGGCTCGCGCCCCGACCTGCGCGTTGCCATGCGCGAGATCGTGCAGACGAAGACGCCGACGCTGTTCGGCGGCGAGGACAATCCGCCGATCACGGTCTACGACACCTCCGGCCCCTACACCGATCCCGATGCCCGGATCGACCTGGCGGCGGGCCTGCCGGCGCTGCGCGCGCGCTGGATCGAGGAGCGTGGCGATACCCATGCGCTGCCGGCACTGGGCTCCGAGTTCGGACGCTCGCGCGAGGGCGATCCGAAGCTCGATGCCGTCCGGTTCCCGACCCGCCCGCTGCCACGCCGCGCGAACGGCGGTGCCAACGTCACCCAGATGCACTACGCCCGACGTGGGATCGTCACCCCGGAAATGGAATACGTCGCCATCCGCGAGAACCAGCGCCTCGACCACCTGTTCGAGCTGCTGCGGCAGGGGGGCGGGGAGGGCGCGGCTGCAGGCGGGGTGGATGGGAGCGCCGCCGCGCATCCGCTGCTTGCCCGGCATCCGGGCCAGTCCTTCGGCGCGTCCATCCCGTCGCGCATCACACCGGAGTTCGTGCGCGACGAGATCGCCCGCGGCCGCGCCATCCTGCCCTGCAACATCAACCATCCCGAGAGCGAGCCGATGATCATCGGCCGCAACTTCCTCACCAAGATCAACGCCAACATCGGCAACAGCGCGGTGTCGTCGGGCATCGCCGAGGAGGTCGAGAAGCTGGTCTGGGCGATCCGCTGGGGGGCCGACAACGTGATGGATCTCAGCACCGGCAAGCACATCCACGAGACCCGCGAGTGGATCATCCGCAACTCGCCGGTGCCGATCGGCACGGTGCCGATCTACCAGGCGCTGGAGAAGGTGGACGGCCGCGCCGAGGAGCTGACCTGGGAGATCTTCCGCGACACGCTCATCGAGCAGGCGGAACAGGGCGTGGACTACTTCACCATCCACGCCGGCGTACTGCTGCGCTATGTGCCACTGACCGCCAAGCGGGTGACCGGCATCGTCAGCCGCGGCGGTTCGATCATGGCCAAGTGGTGCCTGGCGCACCACCGCGAGAGCTTCCTCTACGAACACTTCGAGGACATCTGCGAGATCATGAAGGCCTATGACGTGGCCTTCTCGCTCGGCGACGGCCTGCGCCCGGGCTGCATCGCCGACGCCAACGACGCCGCGCAGTTCGGCGAGCTCGAAACGCTGGGCGAGCTGACCAAGATCGCCTGGAAGCACGACGTGCAGACCATGATCGAAGGCCCCGGCCACGTGCCGATGCAGTTGATCAAGGAGAACATGGACAAGCAGCTGGCCGAGTGCGGCGAGGCGCCGTTCTACACCCTGGGCCCGCTGACCACGGACATCGCGCCCGGCTACGACCACATCACCAGCGCCATCGGCGCGGCGATGATTGGCTGGTTCGGCACCGCGATGCTCTGCTACGTGACGCCCAAGGAGCACCTGGGCCTGCCCAACCGCCAGGACGTGCGCGACGGGATCATGGCCTACCGCATCGCCGCCCACGCGGCCGACCTGGCGAAGGGCCACCCCGGATCGCAGGTGCGCGACAACGCGCTGTCCAAAGCGCGCTTCGAGTTCCGCTGGGAGGACCAGTTCCACCTCGGGCTGGATCCGGAGAAGGCGAAGGAGTTCCACGACGAGACCCTGCCGAAGGACGCCCACAAGCTGGCCCACTTCTGTTCGATGTGCGGCCCGCACTTCTGCAGCATGAAGATCACCCAGGACGTGCGCGATTACGCGGCCGGGCAGGGGAGCACCGCCGCCGCGGCGGTGGCGGCGGGCATGGCCGAGAAGGCCGCGGAGTTCAGGGAGCAGGGCGCCGAGGTCTATCGTCGCGGCTGAACGGCGGGAAACGCCGCGCGGAAAGCGGGCGCCTCCGGGCGCCCGCATCACGCACCGGCTGCTGCGGGCGTGCTAGCTTTCAAGCATCGAATATGAGGGAGGTCGCACCATGGCACGCATCCGCCCATCGTCGCTCCGTTGGCTGCTTGCCGCGCTCCTGGCGGGGCTGCTTGCCGCCTGCGCCACCGGTCCGCGCATCAGCACCGACGCCGATCCGCGCGCCGACTTCTCGGCCTACCGCACGTTCGCCTTCTACTCGCCGCTGGCGATCGAGCGCGAGGGCTATGCCAGCCTGGTCAGCGGCCGCATGAAGGCCGCGGCCCGCGCCGAGATGGAGGCCCGCGGCTATCGCTACAGCGAAAGCGATCCCGACCTGTGGCTCAACATCAACGCCTACATGGAGCAGCGCACGGACGTCAGGAGCATTCCCGACGTCGATTATGCGTACTACTACAGCTACCGCTATCGGGGTTATGTGGCGATGCCGTACTGGCGCGACCGCACCACGGTGCGCCGCTATACCGAGGGCACGATGAACATCGACCTGGTGGATGCGGAGCGCAAGGCCCTGGTGTGGGAAGGCATCGCGGTAGGCCGGGTCGCGCGCAACCAGGATCCGCTGAAGCGCGACGAGGCTATCGACGCCACCATCCGCGACATCTTCATGCAGTACCCGCATCGCGCCGGGGCGCGCTGACGCGCACCCCGCACAGGATCGCTAGCGCTTGAAAGCCGACTGCAGGGCGCTCAGCCAGCCCTGCCAGCTGCCGCCGTCGCGCGTCGGATCGTACTCGCTGCCCAGGGCCTGCATCCGTGCGCCCAGCGCGGCCTCGTCCAGGCCTTCGGCCGCGATGCGGGCGAGGTCGTCGCGCACGGCGACGATCTCGGCATCGGTTTCGCTGCCCAGGTAGGCGTCGACGACGCCGGCCGCGGTGTCGTGCTCCATCGCCCAGTCCTGGTGGAACCAGGCGGACAGGAAGTTCTCAAGCGCGGGAGTGTTGCTCATGCAGGGGTCTCGCAGGCGGGATCAGGGAGCCGAAGGATAGCCGGTGACGATGCGGTAGCCGGTATCGAGGCGGTCCGAACGCTCCAGGACCAGGCGCACGGAGAACACGTCCTCGGCGCTGCTGTCGCCGCGCTTCACCGAGATGCCGGTGCTGGCGTCGAAGCTGGCGTCGACCACCAGGCGGTTGCCGCCCTGGCCGTCGACCCAGGCATCGATGCGGTCCTGGTGCTCGGACAGGGTGGCGGCGACGAAGTGTTCGGCCTCGTCGATGTCGCGGAAGCTGGAGGCGGCGCTGATGTTGTCGCGCCGCACGCGGTCGACCAGCCATTCCTCGCTCTTGCCGACGTGGCGCTCGATCAGGTGGCCGCCGGCCTCTTCATGGGCTTCCAGCCCGCCGCCGGGCACTTCGACCGGCGCACCGGGACCGCCGGGATCATCGGGACCGCCAGGCACGTCGGGGCCTTCGACTTCGCCCAGGTGGGCGTCGAGTTCGCCGAGGGTGGTTTCGACCGCATCGCGCTCCACGCGCGGCAGGTCACGGATGTCGACTTCGCCCAGCGCATCGCGGATGCGGCCGAGCAGCGGATCGAGGTGTTCGCCGAAGGTCTTGTCGCCGCCGGCAAGCGCGATCGCGTCCAGCACCTGGCCGAGGAAGTCCTCGATGCCGCCGCTGTCGGCAAGGTCCTGCAGGTGGGCGGTCAGGTCGGCATCCGGGTCGGCGGCCGCGGCCATCGCCATGCGGGCTGCCGACTGCTGGACGGCCGACAGCGACCATTCCGTCGTGGGGGAAAGAGCTCGGACGACATCCATTGCGCGCGCTGCCTCTGGGATCGGGGGAAGCCCGAGAGCCTAGGCAGGGCACTGCGGCACCGACAGCTGGTGCCTGCCCGAGGTCGGGTTCGCCCGGAGGCGCGTGCGGACGCCTGCGCGGACGCACGCGCGCCGCCGAGGCCCGCGCAGCCCGGCCTTACTGCTGGTGGTAGCGCTCCATCGCCTCGGCCAGCAGCGCCTTGGCCTCGATCGCGTCGCCCCAGCCTTCGAGCTTCACCCACTTGCCCTTCTCCAGGTCCTTGTAGTGCTGGAAGAAGTGGCCGATGCGCTCCAGCCAGTGGCCGGAGACCTGCTTGATGTCGGTGATGTGCGCGTAGCCGGCGAAGACCTTCGGCTCCGGCACCGCCAGCAGCTTCTCGTCGCTGCCGGCCTCGTCGGTCATCTTCAGCACGCCCACCGGGCGGCAGCGGATCACCGAGCCCGGCACCAGCGGCAGCGGCAGGATCACCATCACGTCGGCCGGGTCGCCGTCGCCGCAGACGGTGTTCGGCACGTAGCCGTAGTTGCAGGGATAGCGCATGGGCGTCGACAGCACGCGGTCGACGAAGATCGCACCGGACTCCTTGTCGACCTCGTACTTGACGGGCTCGGCATCCTTCGGGATCTCGATGATGACGTTGATCTCGTCGGGCGGGTTCTTGCCGGTGTTGACGTGGTCCAGGCCCATGGTGGCTCCAGTTGTGCGGCCGCGGGAAAGCCTGCGGGCCGCGAAAGGGGGGGGGGGAAGGCCGCCCATTCTACGCGTCGCTGTTGCGACGCACCAAAGGGCGCGGGGCAGGGCGCCGGCCATGCTGTCGGGACACGTTCCGGGGCCGGGGCCGACCCGAGGTCGGGTACGCCCCAGCTTGGTGCTCGATGGCAGGGGGATTAAACAGTACGCCACCGTATCCACAACGAGAGTCCCCGGCATGAGCATCCAGTCCGCCAGTTTCGATCCCGGCGCCAGCGCCATCGCCCAGTTCGAGCGTGCGGGCTATTGGAACAATCCCGACGCCCCCCACCAGCACGACCACGGCCCCGAGGCCCTGGGCAGCGAGGCCCCGGCGCCGCGCCTGATCGATGTCGACGGCGCGGACGCCGTGGACGCCCAGCCGGAGTCCGCGCAGGGCGAAGGCCAGAAGATCGACGGCGGCTCGGACAACCCGGCCGAGCGCAGCCAGCGCAGCACCGTGGACGGGAAGCCCGTCGTCGTCGACCCGCTGTTCTCGGGCAAGGGCGTCGAGGTTGCCCGCGAACGCACCATCGACGCCTGGAACCGGATCAGCAGCGACCAGCTGGTGTTCACCACCGGCGCGGCCGACGACCACTTCGGCGTCACCCAGCGCGACAACGGCACGCTCGACGTCACCATCAACGGCGAAAGCTACGAGGTCCGCATCGACCAGGGCCAGGAGCTGACCATCCGCGCGGGTGCCGGCGATGACGTCATCGAGGTCGCACCCAACGTGACGGTCAACATCGTGGTCGAGGGCGGCGACGGCGACGACACCATCACCACCGGTGCCGGCGACGACCGCATCGACGGAGGTGCGGGCAACGACACCATCTTCTCCGGCGCGGGCCGCGACGACATCTTCGGTGGCAGCGGCGACGACGTGATCGTCGGTGGCGAGGGCGTCAACATCATCCACGGCGGCGATGGCAACGACGAGATCACGGCCGGACCCGGCACCAACTTCATCGAGGGTGGCGCGGGCGACGACGTGATCCACGGCGGTGGCAAGAGCGACATCCTGTCCGGTGGCCTCGGCAACGACCGCATCAACGTGGGCGAAGGCAAGAGCACGGTCTACACCGGTGCGGGAGATGACACAGTCGAGGGGGCTGGCGTCAACGCCACCGTCTATGCCGAAGTCGGCGACCTGATCAACGCCGCCACCGGCGCCAAGCCGACGGTGGTCAACGTCGCCATCGACGCAAGCGCCGGCCACACCATCAAGGTCGAGGGTTCGGAAGGCTTCGTGCAGCGCATCCAGGCCGAGCTGGACTTCCTGCGCGCGTCCCCCGTGGGGCAGCAGATGCTCGCCGAGTTCGACAAGGCGGCCGACGTGAAGGGCAACACGGTCACGATCAAGGAGCTGGCCAACGAGCAGAACGGTTATGCCCAGACCTTCAGCCGCGACGCCGACATCGTGAACGGGCGCGCCGGCGCCGGCGGCAACGTCGACATCGTCTACAACCCCTCTTTCCACATGGACCAGTTCCCGGCGCCCGTCGTGGTGCTGTACCACGAGATGTCGCATGCCTATAACGGCGTGAACGGTACCTTCCAGCCTGGCGAGTACACCGGCCCGGGTCCGGACAACGGCATTGCCAACGCCGAGCGCCAGGCCGTGGGCCTCGAGACCAGCGCACCCGCCTACGACTTCGACGGCGACCCCGCCACCCCGCCGACCACTGCCAACCCGGACCACCTGACCGAGAACGGCATCCGCGAGGAGTTGGGCATGCCGGATCGCCCGAGCTACGCCCTCGAGTTCTGAGCAGCCTGGAGGGACATCCGTCCAACGCGCAGCCTGCGTTCACCGCAGGCTGCGCGCTTTCGGTCATCCTGAGCGGAATCAACGAGGACACAGGTGAGGCATGGCCTTGAACACGATCCAACGCGCGGGCGGCGTCCTGGCAGCCGTCCTGTCCGCTGCCGCCGCAATCCCCCATCCTGTCGCCGCCCAGGCGCAAACGGAGTCCGAAGCCGTGAATGAAGAAGAGCAGGTGGCCCGCATCAGCGTCAGCGGGGAGGGCGCCGTGCTCGAGGCCGCCTTCGATCCCGATGGCCAGCGCCTGGCCGTGCGCTACCGCATCAGCAACAGCGGTGACGTGCCCCTGGTCGTCTTCGATCGCGGCGACAGCCATGCGGTGCTGACCAAGCGGCTGGTCGCCGGCGACGTGCCGGCGCCGCGGGTGGAGAACGGCGCGGACGGCCTGACGCTGTCGCATGCCGCGCATGCGCTTCCGGATCCCGCGCCGACGGTGCCGCCGATGCCGCTGGCCACGAAGCTCGGCCCGGGCGAGCGCCTCGACGCGGGCTTCGAGCTCGACCTGTCGCTGTTCTCCGATGCAGCCCGGGTGCGCTGGTGCCTCGGCGTGATGCCCTTCGACGAGGCGGTGTTGAGGCCGGCGACCTCGGCGGGCGACGTCGCCGTCTGGTCGGCGTCCTTCGGCGTCGTCGAGCGCCAGCAACTGCTGTGCACGCCGTGGTTCGACGTTGCGGCGGGGGTGTTCGAGGGCGGGTGAGGGCGGGTCGTGTGGCGCAGCGATTTCCGCTGCTTCCTTCGCCATGCGTCGCCGTGAGCTGGAGGGCCTCCCGGTCACGACGGGGCTCGGCTTCGGTTGCAATGCGCAGGTTCGCGGGCTTTGCTCCCGGGCCCGGCGTACTGGTGCGCACCGGGTGCCAAGGCCCTTGAGAGCGAAGTCAAGGAGGAGGCGATGGCCGCAGGCCAGCGCCGGGGGACATGAGCACTCAAGGGCCTTGGCATCCGGCGCCCGAGGGTATCAATGGCGCGCCAGTCCCCCAGTCGGGAGAAGAACCAAAGAAAAGCGGCCCCGGGGCCGCTTTTCCGTTGCCATGCCGGAACCTTCCCGGCGGGTGCCGCTCTTACAGCAGCGGCACCAGCAGCAGCGCCACGATGTTGGTGACCTTGATCAGCGGGTTGATCGCAGGGCCGGCCGTGTCCTTGTAGGGATCGCCGACGGTATCGCCGGTGACCGCGGCCTTGTGCGCCTCCGAGCCCTTGCCGCCGTGGTGGCCTTCCTCGATGTACTTCTTGGCGTTGTCCCAGGCGCCGCCGCCGGTGCACATCGAGATCGCCAGGAACAGGCCGGTCACGATCGTGCCCATCAGCAGGCCGCCCAGCGCGTCCGCGCCCAGCGTCAGGCCGACGATGATCGGGATCGCCAGCGGCAGCAGCGAGGGGATGACCATTTCCTTGATCGCCGACCTGGTCAGCAGGTCCACCGCGCGGTCGTACTGCGGCTTGCCGGTGCCCTCCATGATGCCGGGGATCTCGCGGAACTGGCGGCGTACTTCCTCCACCACCGCGCCGGCCGCGCGGCCGACGGCCTGCATGGCCAGCGCGCCGAACAGGTAGGGGATCATGCCGCCGATCAGCAGGCCGATCACCACGTTCGGGTTGTCGATGGAGAAGTTCACCGCGGTGCCGGACGCCTCCAGCTTGTGCGCGTAGTCGGCGAACAGCACCAGCGCGGCCAGGCCGGCCGAACCGATCGCATAGCCCTTGGTCACCGCCTTGGTGGTGTTGCCCACGGCGTCGAGCGCGTCGGTGGTCTCGCGGATCTCCGGCGGCAGGCCGCTCATCTCGGCGATGCCGCCGGCGTTGTCGGTGATCGGGCCGTAGGCGTCGAGCGCCACGATCATCCCGGCCATCGACAGCATCGAAGTCGCGGCGATCGCCAGGCCGTACAGGCCGGCGATGTCGTAGCAGCACCAGATCGCCGCGGCCACTGCGATCACCGGCGCCGCGGTCGACTTCATCGACACCGCGAGGCCGGCGATGACGTTGGTGCCGTGGCCGGTTTCCGAGGCCTTGGCGACCTGCTGCACCGGCGCGTACTCGGTGGCGGTGTAGTACTCGGTGATCACCACCAGCGCCGCCGTCAACACCAGGCCGACGATCGCGCACCAGAACAGCGGCATGGCGTACGCGGCATCGAACATGCTGTGGGTGATGAACCAGAACGCGATCGCGGCGAGCACGCCGGACACGCCCAGGCCGCGGTACAGCGCGTTCATGATCTTGCCGCCCGGCCGCACCTTGACGAAGAAGGTGCCGATGATCGAAGCGACGATCGACGCCGCGCCCAGCACCAGCGGGTAGACCACGCCGGTCCAGCCGTAGGTGGCGAAGAAGATGCCCGCGACCAGCATCGAGGCGATGATGGTGACCGCGTAGGTCTCGAACAGGTCGGCCGCCATGCCGGCGCAGTCACCGACGTTGTCGCCGACGTTGTCGGCGATCACCGCCGGGTTGCGCGGGTCGTCCTCGGGGATGCCGGCCTCGACCTTGCCCACGAGGTCCGCGCCCACATCGGCGCCCTTGGTGAAGATGCCGCCGCCAAGGCGCGCGAAGATCGAGATCAGCGAGGAGCCGAAGGCCAGGCCGATCATCGGCTGCAGCGCGGCCTCCACCGCCAGCGCGTCGCGACCGTCGCCGATCACGTACATGAAGTAGCCGGCCACGCCCAGCAGGCCCAGGCCGACCACCAGCAGGCCGGTGACCGCGCCGCCGCGGAAGCTGACCGCCAGTGCCTCGTTCAGGCCGACGGTGGCCGCCTGCGTGGTGCGCACGTTGGCGCGCACCGAGACGAACATGCCGATGAAGCCGGCCAGGCCCGAGAGCAGGGCGCCGATGGCGAAGCCGATCGCGGTCGGCCAGCCCAGCGCCGGCACGAAGCCGATGACCAGGAACAGCACCACGCCGACGATGGCGATGGTGGTGTACTGGCGGCGCAGGTAGGCGCCCGCGCCTTCCTGGATGGCCGCCGCGATCTGCTGCATGCGTTCGCTGCCCGTGGGCCGCGCCAGGATCCAGCGCGCGGAGAAGATGCCGTAGGCGATCGCCAGACCGGCACAGGCAAGTGCCAGCCACAGTGCTTGTTGCTCGAGCATGAAACCCTCCCCAGGGTGTGGTCGGAGAAAATGTGAAGAACCCGGAACCGCCCGACTATGGCACAGGGCCATCACCGCGTATTGCCGCGCCGCAGCGCGGCCGCGACCCCCTCGTGACGGCCGCTCGACGGGGCGTGGAGGATCGATTCAGCCGCCGCGTGCCAGCCTGCCGTCCCCGTTCCACCGGACTGATGCCATGCGCTTCGCCCAGCCCCCCCTGCTTGCCGGTGTCGCCGCCATTGCCCTCGCCTGCGCGGCCGGCCAGGCCCTCGCGGCCGACCCCGCGCCCGAGATCACGCGCCCGGCGGCCACGCCGCAGGCGGTCGGCGTGGTGCACACGCTGCGCCAGATCCCGGAGGCCTGCGCGCGCATCGAGGGCGCGTTCACCGGCGACTCCGCCGAGCCCTATCGCTACGCGGTGGTGCGCACCCGCCCCAACTGCCAGCCGCGCGCGCGCTTCGTCGATGCCGCCAAAGCGCAGCCGTCTGAGGCCGCCGGCTGGGTGTTCAACGACCTGCTGCGCGTGCCGAGCGTCGAGTGCCCCTCGCAGCAGGCCGTGGTGCGGGTCTGGCGCAAGCCGGTCGACCAGACCGTCGAGCTCGACGGCCAGGGACAGTCGCGGATCTACATCGAAGAGGCGAAGCGGGCCGCCGCCGCGGGCACGATCGCCGCGATCCCGATGTACGCCGCGGAGATGGGCGTCGAAGGCAAAGCCTGCAGCCGCTGATCCAGGCGGTCAGCCTTCCCAGGCCGGGAGCTTCTTCGCCACCGCGGCATTCTTCAGTTCGACGTACTTCGGCAGGCCGTCGCGCCCGTAAGGCGGATATGCCTCGCCGCGGATCAGCGGCTCCAGGTAGGCGCGCGCGGCGGCGGTGATGCCGTAGCCGTCGCGGCGGATGAAGCCCTTCGGCATGGTCTTTTCGCGGTTGGCGATCCGGTCCAGCGGCGCGGGTTCGATCTTCCAGCGATAGGGCGCGTCGGAGGTGCGGATGATTGCCGGCATGGTCGCGTTGCGGCCCTCGAGCGCGTAGCGCACCGCGGCCTTGCCCACGGCCAGGGCCTGGTCGAGATCGGTCTTCGAAGCGATGTGGCGCGCCGAGCGCTGCAGGTAGTCGGGCAGCGTCCAGTGCACCTTGAGGTCGAGGCGGTCCTTCACCCGGCCGGCCAGGTACGAGGCCACGCCGCCGAGCTGGGTATGCCCGAAGGAATCCTTGCCGCCGCCGGCGTCCGCGACGAAGCGGCCGTCGGCGGTGCGGATGCCCTCGCTGGCCACCACCACGCAGTAGCCGACGCGGTCGACCACTTTCTGCACGCGGGCCAGGAAGTCGTCCTCGTCGTAGGCGCGCTCGGGGAACAGGATCAGGTGCGGTGCGGCGTCCGGGCCGTCACCGGCCAGGCCCGCGGCGGCGGCGAGCCAGCCGGCATGGCGGCCCATGGCTTCGTAGACGAAGACCTTGGTCGAGGTGTCGGCCATGGCGGCGACGTCCAGGGCGGCCTCGCGCACGGAGACCGCGGTGTACTTGGCCGCCGAGCCGAAGCCCGGGCAGCAGTCGGTGACCGCCAGGTCGTTGTCGACGGTCTTGGGCACGCCGATGCAGGTCAGCGGATAGTCGAACTCCGCGGCCAGCTGCGAGACCTTGTTGGCGGTGTCGGCGGAGTCGTTGCCACCGTTGTAGAGGAACCAGCGCACGTCGTGGGCGCGCAGGACGTCGAGCAGGCGCTCGTACTTCGGGCGGTCGTCCGCGAGCGACTTGAGCTTGTAGCGGCAGGAGCCGAAGGCGCCGCCGGGGGTGTGGGCCAGGGCACGGATCGCGGCCACCGGCTCCTTCGAGGTGTCGATCAGCTCCTCGCGCAGGGCGCCAAGGATGCCGTTGCGGCCGGCCAGTACGCGCACCTTGCGGGCGCGGGCCTCGGTGATGACCGCCGAGGCGGTGGCGTTGATGACGGCGGTGACGCCGCCGGACTGTGCGTAGAAGAGGGTCGCTCTGGGCATCTCGGGTCCGGGGAAAAAGGGGTTCAGGCCGGGGGGGCGATTACGGTAAGCTGGCGCGGTCGTGGCCGCAGGCGGTGGATTCTACGCTCCGCGCCGTCCACGCCCCGCGATCAAATGGAGCGTTCGATGCGACTGGTACTGCTGGGTGCGCCGGGTTCCGGCAAGGGAACGCAGGCGACCCGCCTGAAGGAGCACCTGCAGGTGCCGCATGTGTCGACCGGCGACCTGCTGCGCGCCGAAGTGAAGGCCGGCAGCCCGCTGGGGCTGCAGGCGAAAGAGGTCATGGCCCGCGGCGAGCTCGTCTCCGACGCGATCCTGCTCGGCATGCTCGAGGATCGCTTCTCGCGCGACGACGTCGCCAACGGCTTCATCCTCGACGGCTACCCGCGCAACCTTGCGCAGGCCGCGGCGCTGGATGCGCTGCTCGAGCGCATCGGCCAGCCGATGGACGCCGCGGTCCAGCTCGAGGTCGACAACGAGCTGCTGATCGACCGCCTCGCCGGCCGTGCCCAGGCCGAAGGCCGCGCCGACGACAACCCCGAATCGGTGCGCAAGCGCCTGCAGGTCTACGACGAGCAGACCGCGCCCGTGATCGGCTATTACCGCGACGCCGGCAGGCTCGGCGTGGTCGACGGCGTCGGCACGCTGGACGAGGTCTTCGCCCGCATCCTGGCCGCGCTCGAACGGCCTTGAAGCTCCACATCCTCGGCATCGCCGGCACCTTCATGGGCGGGGTGGCGGCGCTGGCGCGCGAGCTCGGCCACGACGTCGAGGGCAGCGACCAGGCGGTGTATCCGCCGATGTCGACCCAGCTCGAGCGGCTGGGCATCGCGCTGCGGCAGGGCTACGACCCGGCCAACATCTCGCCCGACTGCGACCAGGTGGTGATCGGCAACGCGCTGTCGCGCGGCAATGCCGCGGTGGAGCACGTGCTCGACCACGGCTTGGCGTATACGTCGGGGGCGGAGTGGCTGCGGGACAAGGTGCTGCCCGGGCGCGACACCATCGCCGTGGCCGGGACGCACGGGAAGACGACCACGACCACGATCCTCGCCTGGCTGCTGGAGGCGGCGGGGCGGCATCCCGGGTTCCTGATCGGTGGGGTCGCGGAGGATTTCGGGGTGTCGGCGCGGGTGGGGGGAGATCCCGCCCACGCAGCCCCACGCCGAGGCCTGGAGAACTCCCCCTTCGTCGTCGAAGCCGACGAGTACGACACCGCCTTCTTCGACAAGCGCTCGAAGTTCGTGCACTACCGGCCGTTGGTCGCCGTGCTCAACAACCTCGAGTTCGACCACGCCGACATCTTCCCCGACCTGGCCGCGATCCAGCGCCAGTTCCACCACTTCGTGCGCACCGTGCCCGGCCGCGGCCGGCTGGTGGTCAACGGCGAGGATCCGCACCTGGCCGAGGTCCTGGCCATGGGCTGCTGGACGCCGGTGCTGCGCTTCGGGATCGATGCCGGGCAGGGTGCGCCGCTGGACTGGCGCGCGCGGCTGCTCGCCGATGACGGCAGTGCCTTCGAGGTGCTGAAGGCCGGCGAGGTCGTCGGCGAGGTGCGCTGGCCGCTGCTTGGCCGCCACAACGTGATGAACGCGCTGGGCGCGCTGGCCGCCTGCGACGCGGTGGGCGTCGATGTCGCGTCGGTGCTGCCGGCGCTGTCCGCCTTCCGCAGCGTCAAGCGACGCATGGAACTGCTCGGCGAGGCCGGCGGCATCGGCGTCTACGACGATTTCGCCCACCATCCCACCGCCATCGCCACCACGCTCGAAGGCCTGCGCGCGCAGGTCGGCGCGGCCGGCCGCATCGTGGTGGCGATGGAGCCGCGCAGCAATTCCATGCGGCTGGGTGCGCACGCGGCGGCGCTGGCGCCCTCGCTGGCGCTGGCCGACGCGGTGGTGTTCCTGCACCGGCCGGAGCTGGAGTGGGACGCCGGCGCGGTGGTCGGCGCGCTTGGCGGCCAGGCCGTGGCCGTGCCCGATGCCGACGCGTTGCTTGTCACCTTGCAGGCCATGGCGCGTGCAGGCGACCGCGTGGTGTTCATGTCCAACGGCGGCTTCGATGGCGCGCCGCGACGCTTCCTGGCGCTGCTGCGCGACGGCTGACATGCGCGTGTGCGTGGCGGCGATGCCGCCCGTGCGCTTCGCGCGCAAAGTGCCGGGCGCGTAAACTGCGGCCGATGGTCGAAACCCGGATACTCCCGCTGTTTCCGCTCCAGGCCGTGCTGGTCCCCGGCGCGGCGCTCGGCCTGCGCGTGTTCGAGCCGCGCTATCTCGACATGGTCGGCGAATGCGGCCGCAACGACGGCGGCTTCGGCGTCTGCCTGATCGCCGAGGGTGGCGAAGTGGGCGCGCCCGCGGTCCCGGCCGAGTTCGGCACCGAGGCGCTGATCGAGGACTTCGGCACCGACGACGATGGCCTGCTGACCCTGCGCGTGCGCGGCGCGCGCCGGTTCCGCGTGGCGAGCACCGCGGTGCGCGGCAACGGCCTGGTCGAAGCCGAGGTCGAGTGGCTCCGGGATGATCCGGCCCGCGCCCGCCTGCGCCCGCAGCACGCGCTGCTCGGGACCCTGCTGGAACGCATCTTCGACCAGGTCGGCCGGCCGCCGGGGGTCGACCCGGACTTCGACGATGCCGCCTGGGTCGGCTGGCGCCTGCTCGAACTGCTGCCGATGCCGGAGGAGCGCCGTGCGGGACTGCTCGCGGTAGACGATCCGCATGCACGGCTCGACGGCCTGCTGGCGCTGATCGGCTAGGGGCCGGCCCCCGCGATCATCGGCGTGCGCAGCCGCAGCACCTGCACGCCCGAGGCCGGGTGCGGGTCTTCGCGCAGGTCCAGCCCCTCGAGGTCTTCGCGCAGCAGGGCGTAGGCGCCGGCGGTATCGGCTTCGGGCGACCACAGCCCGAACAGGTCGAAGGGCCGCGCGTGGACCAGGGTCTGCACGGTGCCGATCCACAGCGGCGTGCCGTCGCGCGGCTGCCGCGGCGCGCGCCACAGGCGCAGGGCGAGGACGCGGCCGTCATCGAGCGTGCGTCGCAGCAGCAGCGCTTCGGCGCTGGCGCCCAGCGTCGCCGGCAGCACCTTTTGCGCAAGCGCCGGGGTGTCGTCGTCGAGCAGGAGCAGGGTGTCGCGCCAGTCCGCCTGGGACTGGACGTCCCAGCCCCGCGACTCGAGGTGAAGCTCGAGGGGCGCCAAGGGCCCTGCGACCTGCACGTCCAGCGGCCAGCGGCGGCTGGCGTCGCGCTCGTTGCGCTGCCAGGGCAGGGTCGCCCAGCCGTCCTGCCACCAGCTGGCGAGGTCGATGTTGGCCGGCGGCGGCGCGGGCGCGAAGCGGTCCAGCATCGGATCCACCGCGCGCGGGGCGTGCCACAGCGCCGTCACCAGGAAGGCGCCGTAGAACAGCGCTGCCAGCGGCCGCATCCAGAACGAGCGCGCCACGTGGCGGCGGTAGGCGATGCCCAGCGCCAGCAGCCAGGCGATGCCCAGCAGCATTCCACCGACCAGGTCGGTGAGCCAGTGCGCGCCGAGGTACAGCCGCGCGAAGCCCAGCACCGCGACCACTGCGCCGGAGACCAGATAGGGCCAGACCCGCTGCCGGCCCGGCAGCTCGCGCGCGATCAGCACGGCGAAGAAGCCGAAGGTGATCGTGGTCATCGTCAGCCCCACCGACGGGAAGCCGAAGCCGCTGAGCGCGGTCGGTGGCCGCGGCATGTCGATCGCCGCCTCCAGCGCCGCGGTCAGCACCAGGCCGAAGGCCAGCGCCGCCAGCCAGTGTGCGGCCGCCATCCAGCGCCGGCGCCACAGCAGCCACAGGGTGGACAGCGCCACCGGCAGACCCAGCACCACCGGGTCGCCGATCGAGGCCAGCCCCGCCATCAGCCGGTCGGCCAGCGGGTTGCGCAGCGCGTACATGGCGTCGTGGATGCGCAGGTCCAGCGCCAGCGGTCCGCCGCGCGCAAGCATCGTCGCCAGCAGGGTGAACCAGGCGACGCCGATTGCCAGCAGGCAGGCCGCCAACAGCGCCAATGATGCCGATTCGGGGCGGTTGGGCGAGATCAGCGCCGCGGCGTAGCGGCCCAGGCGCGGATGGTCGCGGGTCCAGCGCAGCGCGCGAGCGAGCAGGGCATCGGCATGGTTGGCGAACCAGCGGTAGGTGTAGAGCACCAGCGCCCAGGCCAGCGCGATCGCCGCCAGCAGCGCGCCGACTACCAGCGCCAGGCGGTCGGCCACCGCGGCCACGGCCTCATAGGCTTCGCCAAGCAGCCAGCCCGGGCCCAGGAACAGCACCGCCCAGGTGATCGCCGCCACCACGCTCGCCGGCACGTAGCGGCGCAGCGGCATGTGCGACATGCCGGCGATCGCGGGCACGAAGGGACGCACCGGGCCGACGTAGCGGGCGATGAAGATGCCCTTGATCTCGTTGCGCCGGAACAGCACCTCGGCGCGCTCGAGCAGCTGCGGGTACTTGGCGAAGGGCCAGGTGGCGCGCAGCTGCGGGCCCCAGCGGCGGCCGATCCAGTAGCTGCTGGCATCGCCGGCAAAGGCGCCCAGCGCAGCGCAGGCGATCGCGTAGGGGCCGGAGATCTCGCCGAAGCCGATCAGCACGCCGATCGCGAACAGCATCGGCAGCGCCGGAACCACGGCGCCGAGCACGATCACGGCGTCGCAGAACGCGATCAGGAATATGGCGACGCCGGCGGCCACGGGATGGGCGCCGATCCAGGCAACAAGTGTGTCGAACCAGGCGCTCACCGCCGCGATTATGGCAGCCGGCGCCTGCGTTGCGCCGCCTACAATGCGGACATGGATCATTCGGGTTCAGTCGAAGTCGCCGCGTTGAAGGCCGACAGCTTCGGTCGCATCGCGCTGATGCGGACCGGGGATGGCGCGCCGTTCGTCCGCCGCGACCTCCGCCACGTGCCATGGTGGCTGCGCTTGCCGGCCTGGTGGCTGGCGCGTCGCGAGGCCCGCGGGTTGCGGACGGTCGCCGGCATGGCCGACGTGCCGCAGCTGCTGGCCTGGGACGGGCGCGTGCTCGACCGCAGCTACATGGCCGGCGACGCCATGTACCAGCGCCCGCCGCGCGGCGACATCGCCTACTTCCGCCGCGCGCGCCGGCTGCTGCAGCAGCTGCATCGGCGCGGACTGGCCCACAACGACCTCGCCAAGGAGGCCAACTGGCTGGTGCTCGAGGACGGCCGCCCGGCGCTGATCGACTTCCAGCTTGCTGTGCGCGGACGCCCGCGCTCGCGCTGGATGCGCCTGCTGGCGCGCGAGGACCTGCGCCACCTGCTCAAGCACAAGCGCACGTACTGCCCCGGGGCGATCACCCCGGTCGAACGCCGGGTGCTGCGCCGCACGTCGTGGGTGCGTGAGGCCTGGTTCGCCACCGGCAAGCCTGTCTATCGCTTCGTCACCCGCCGGATCCTCAAGTGGGAGGACAACGAGGGCCAGGGCCCGAAGCCCTGAGCGCTCGTCTCATTCCCACCTGGCGCCATTCTCCCGCAGGAGCAGCTACAGCTGCGACCTCAGCCGTATCATCGGGTCGCAGCTGCAGCTGCTCCTGCAGGCATGCAGGCAGCTGCATGGCCAGGCCGATCCGCCCTTCCCAGCCCCGGTGCCATCCATGACCACCCTCGTCGGCAAGACCCTCTTCATCACCGGAGCCTCCCGCGGCATCGGCCTCGCCATTGCGCTGCGTGCCGCGCGCGACGGCGCCAACGTGGCCGTCGCCGCAAAGTCGGACGTTCCCAACCCCAGGCTGCCCGGCACCATCCACACCGCGGCGAAGGCGATCACCGAAGCCGGCGGCCAGGCCCTGGCGCTGAAATGCGACATCCGCGAGGAAGACCAGGTGCGGGCCGCGGTCGCCGCCACCGTCGACACCTTCGGTGGCATCGACATCCTGGTGAACAACGCCAGCGCCATCTGGCTGCGCGGCGCGCTCGATACGCCGATGAAGCGCTTCGACCTGATGCAGCAGGTCAACGCCCGCGGCAGCTTCCTTTGCGCCCAGGCCTGCCTGCCCTACCTGCTCGAGGCGCCGAATCCGCACATCCTCACGCTGGCGCCGCCGCCGTCGCTGGATCCGAAATGGTGGGGGTCGCATACCGGCTACACCCTGGCCAAGATGGGCATGAGCTTCGTGACCCTGGGCCTGGCGGCGGAGTTCGGGCCGCAGGGCGTGGCGGTCAACGCGCTGTGGCCGCGCACCATCATCGGCACCGATGCGCTGAACATGATTCCGGGCGTCGAAGCGGCGAACGGCCGCAGCCCGGAGATCGTGGCCGACGCTGCGCACGCGGTGCTGGTGCGCGAGGCCCGCGGCTTCAGCGGCAACTTCCTCATCGACGAAGATGTGCTGCGCGAGGCCGGCGTGACCGATTTCGACCGCTACGCGCCCGATGCGGCGCGGCTGCTGCCCGACCTGTTCCTCGACTGAGTCCGACCACATGCACGTCGACCCCGACCCCGACCCCGACCCCGACACCCTGATCGCGCTGGGCGACCGGCACTACCTGCCCGTGTACCGCCAGCGCCGCCTGGTGCTGGACCGGGGCCGCGGCGCCCGCGTCTGGGACACCGAAGGGCGCGAGTACATCGATTTCTCCGCCGGCATCGCCGTGTGCGGCCTGGGCCATGGCGATCCGGACCTGATCGCGGCCCTGGTCGAGCAGGCCGGGCGGCTCTGGCACACCAGCAACGTCTTCCACAGCGAGCCGCCGCTGCGCCTGGCGCAGGAGCTGGTCGAGGCCTCGCGCTTCGCCAGGCGTGTGTTCCTGTGCAGCTCCGGTGCCGAGGCCAACGAGGCGGCGATCAAGCTCGTGCGCAAGTGGGCCGCCGCGCAGGGCCGCGAGCCGGCGCGGCGCACCATCGTCACTTTCCGCGGCAGCTTCCACGGCCGCACCCTGGCCACCGTCACCGCCACCGCGCAGCCGAAGTACCAGGCGGGCTACGAACCGCTGCCCGGCGGCTTCCGCTACGTGGACTTCAACGCCATCGACCAGCTCGAGGCCGCCATGGCCGATGGCGACGTCGCCGCGGTCATGCTCGAGCCCGTGCAGGGCGAGGGTGGAGTGATGCCCGCGGCGCCCGGCTTCATGCAGGCCGTGCGCGCGCTGTGCGATCGCCATGGGGCCCTGCTGGTGCTGGACGAGATCCAGAGCGGCATGGGCCGCACCGGCGCGCTGTTCGCGCACTGGCACGACGGCGTGGTGCCCGATGTCGTCACCCTGGCCAAGGCGCTGGGCGGCGGCTTTCCCATCGGCGCGATGCTCGCGGGGCCGAAGGTGGCCGATGCGATGCAGTTCGGCGACCACGGCAGCACCTTTGGCGGCAATCCGCTGGCGGCCGCGGTGGCGCGGGTCGCGCTGCGCAAGCTGTCATCGGAGGCGGTCCTGGCCAACGTGGTCCGCCAGGAGGCCGCGCTGCGCGCCGGCATCGAGGCGATCAATGCCGAGTACGGCCTGTTTTCGCAGGTGCGCGGCCGCGGGTTGATGCTCGGCGCCGTGCTGAAGCCCGGGTTCGCCGGCCGCGCGGGCGAGATCCTGGACCTGGCCGCTGGATGCGGCCTGCTGCTGCTTCAGGCCGGCCCCGACGTGCTGCGCTTCGTGCCCGCGCTGACCATCGATGATGACGAGGTGGCCGGGGGCCTGGCGTGCCTCCGCAAGGCGCTGGCGGGATTCGTGCGGTAAAGGCGCCCGAAAGGCGCCCGCCGCTCAGGCCAGGCCGTAGCGCTTCAGCACGCGTCGCAGCGAGCGCGCATCGCCAGCGGTGTCGGCGTGCAGGCCTGCACGCCGGGCGCCCTGCACGTTGCTGAACCTGTCGTCCACGAACAGGGTGCTGGCCGCATCCCAGCCGAGGCGCTCCAGCGCGTTCAGGAAGGTCGCGGGATCGGGCTTGCGCATCGCCAGCGAGCCGCTGGTCAGGACCCTGCCTTCGAACCGGTGCGATACCGGCGCGATGATTCCCGGGATCGCGCGCTCCATCAGCGGGCCGTTGTTGGTCAGCACGCCCAGGGGCAGGGCCTCGTCGAGTGCGGCCACGCAGGCCAGCACATCGGCGTCGGCCACGGTGCAGGCGAGGCGAGATGCGAGCCACGTGTCCTCGTCGAGCGGGCAGCCGAGGCCCTCGCCAAGGCGGCCGAGGTAGGTGGCGGTATCGACCCGCCCGCTGTCGTACTCCGTTTCCAGGCCCGAGGCGAACAGCACGTCGTGCACCCGTCCGGGGTCACAGCCGGCGTGTCCGGCCAGTGACGCGAGTCGCAGGGGGTGCGCGTACCGCGCCAGGACGCCGTCGAAGTCGAACAGCACCTGGCGGATGCGTGGCCTCACCCGGCGGCGACCACCCGGAAGGCTTCGCGCGCGGCGGCCAGCGTGGCCTCGACCACCGCTTCGTCATGCGCGCTGGAGATGAAGCCGGCCTCGTAGGCCGACGGGGCCAGGAACACGCCGCGCTCCAGCATCGCGTGGAAGAAGCGCTTGAATGCAGCGGTGTCGCAGGCGATCGCATCGGCGTAGGTGTCGACCTTCCGGTCGGTGAAGAACAGGCCGTACATCGCGCCGACGCGGTTGGTGGTCAGCGGCACGCCGGCATCGCGTGCGGCCGCTTCCAGCCCGTCGCACAGCGCGTTGGAGGTGGCCTCGAGGCGGTCGTGGAAGCCCGGCTCCTGGACCAGCTCCAGCATCGCCAGGCCCGCGGCCATCGCCACCGGATTGCCGCTGAGCGTGCCGGCCTGGTAGATCGGGCCCGCGGGGGAGATCTGCTGCATCAGGTCGCGTCGGCCGCCGTAAGCGCCGACGGGCATGCCGCCGCCGATGATCTTTCCGAAGGTGGTCAGGTCCGGGGTCACGCCGTAGCGCGCCTGCGCGCCGCCCAGCGCGACCCGGAAGCCGGTCATGACCTCGTCGAAGATCAGCAGCGCGCCGTGCTGCGTGCACAGCTCGCGCAGGTGCTGCAGATAGCCCTCGCGCGGCGGCAGGCAGTTGGCGTTGCCGACCACCGGCTCGATGATCACGGCCGCGATCTCGTCGCCGATCTCCCCGAACAGCTGCGTCGCGCCCTCGAAGTCGTTGTAGCTGATGGTCGAGGTCAGCTCGCTGAGCCCGGCGGGCACGCCTGGCGAGGTCGGCACCCCCAGGGTCAGCATGCCGCTGCCGGCCTTGACCAGGAAGGAGTCGCCGTGGCCGTGGTAGCAGCCCTCGAACTTGAGGATGCGCTGGCGCCCGGTGGCGCCGCGGGCCAGCCGGATCGCCGACAGCGTGGCCTCGGTGCCGGAGTTGACCATGCGCACCATCTCGCAGGACGGCACCAGCCGGGTGATCGTCTCGGCCATGGTCACCTCGGCCGGGCAGGGCGCGCCGAACGACAGGCCGCTGCCGATCGCCGCCTGGACCGCCTCGCGCACCCTGGGATGGTTGTGGCCGACGATCATCGGCCCCCATGAACCCACGTAGTCGATATAGCGGTTGCCGTCGACGTCGTGGAGGTAGGCGCCATCGGCGCGATCGACGAAGAACGGTTCGCCGCCGACCGATGTGAACGCGCGGACCGGGGAATTGACGCCGCCGGGGATCAGTTCGCGGGCGCGGGAAAAAAGGGCCTGTGACTTCTCATGCTTCATCGCAACTCGATTCCTGTCTGTCGGTGTGAGCTAGAACGCCTGCCGATACGCGCGGGCCGCGGCCGCGGGATCGGGCGCGTCGAATACGCCGCTGATCACCGCGACCAGGTCCGCGCCGGCCTCAATCACGATCCGGGCATTGTCCGGCGTGATGCCACCGATAGCCACCCGAGGCAGGCCGAATCCGGCCGCGCTGCTCAGCAGCTCCGGCGTCGCGCGCCGCGCCAGCGGCTTGGTCGGCGACGGGAAGCAGGCGCCGAACGCCAGGTAGCTGGCACCGGCCGCGGCCGCGGCTTCGGCCGTGGCCAGGCTGTCGTAGCAGGAGGCGCCGATGATCGCGTCCTCACCCAGCGCCGCGCGCGCCGTGCGCAGGTCGCCATCGCTTTCGCCCAGGTGCGCGCCGTCTGTGCCACAGGCAAGCGCAAGTCGCCAGTCGTCGTTCACCAGCAGCGGCACGCCGCGCTCCCGGCACAAGGGCAGCAGCGCGGCGACCTGTTCACGTGCAAGCACGGCGTCGGCGCGCTTGTTGCGGTACTGCAGCAGCGCGGCGTGGTCGATCACCGCCGACACCCGGGCCAGCAGGCGTGCGGTGTCGGTGTCGTCGGGCGTCAACAGATACAGTCCGCGCCCGATCGTTCGGACACTGGACGGCGGCACGTTCACGTCTGGCATCGCGTGGTTTCCTGTCAACAGGTGGAGTGGGACAATGGCGGCCCGCGCATCCCGCGCTTGCCGCCCGATTATCCGATGAACGAGTCCGCCACCGCCCTGCGCACCTGGATGTGCGTCGTCTGCGGCTTCATCTATGACGAAGCCCAGGGGCTGCCCGAAGAAGGCATCGCGCCGGGGACGCGCTGGGAAGACGTGCCGGAGACCTGGACCTGTCCCGACTGCGGCGTCACCAAGGACGACTTCGAGATGATGGCGCTCTGACGCCTGCCCTGGTGTTGCCGACGCCCGCCAACGCCGGGGGTCAGCGCACGGGCGCCGTGATGCCCGGCCCGAGTTCCAGTACCGCCCCGTCCTCGAGGCCCAGCCGGCGCGCTTCGCCGGCGTTGAGTTCGAGTACGTACAGCGCCGGGCCGCGGCTGGGGTAGGGCGGGCAGCGATCGCCCGCTGAACACGGCGGCACGCTCCGTTGTTGCGATACCAGCCGCAGCGAAGCGTCGAAGTACAGGATGTCGAGCGGGATCCGCGTGTTCTTCATCCAGTACGCCAGGCGCTCTTCGCGGTCGTGGATGAACAGCATGCCGTGGCCCTCCGCGAGAACGTCGCGGAACATCAGGCCGCGCGCGCGCGCCTCGTCGTCGACGGCCACTTCCACGCGATAGCGCTCTCCGGCGAGCTCCACCCAGCGCGCATCGCTCGCGCAGGCGCTCGCGAGCAGGCTGGTGCAGCACAGCAGTGCGGCGATGAATGGGATGCGCATGGGCGTTCCGGCCTTTATAGGAGGATCAGCGACCAACAGTCTTGGAGCCGGCGGCGGCGGTCAAGCCCTTTGCACCGCACCCCCTTCCCAAAACGATTCCGGCACTGCACAATGCGCGCCCCGCCACGGTGCGGTCGACACAGTCGGCGACCAGAAGCGGGGGAGGACGAAAAAGACCGCTTCACAGGGTGTTGACGTTCTCCAAAACCGCGCTAAGATGTGCGGCTCCCCAGACGGAACGGCCTTCGGGCCACAACGGAAAGGGAGGCTGAAATCAACCCCCCAACAAGGTGTTGACGGACGCGAAAGTCGCACTACAATGTGCGGCTCCCCAGACGGAACGGCCTTCGGGCCAGAACGGAAAGGGACGCTGAAATCAACCCGAAACAGGGTGTTGACGGAAGCAAAAGCCGCGCTATAATGGGCGGCTCACCCCGGCGGAAACGCCAGGGGCTGCGGAGAAGGCGCTGAGGCCTCTCCAACGATCTTTGACAGTGTGCGCAGGTGACTTGTGCGGGCGTCTGGCAAGTGGATGGTTGTCCATATTGCAGACGTTCGTAACAAGAGCAACAAATCAATCAAATGCAGAAATGCAAGCGAGTGGTTCGAGCTCAGGTAACGACGACTGCACTCAAAGCTTTGGACTTCGGTCCGAAAAATTTAAGTGAAGAGTTTGATCCTGGCTCAGAGTGAACGCTGGCGGCAGGCCTAACACATGCAAGTCGAACGGCAGCACAAGGGAGCTTGCTCCCTGGGTGGCGAGTGGCGGACGGGTGAGGAATACATCGGAATCTGCCTATTTGTGGGGGATAACCTCGGGAAACCGGGACTAATACCGCATACGACCTACGGGTGAAAGCAGGGGACCTTCGGGCCTTGCGCAGATAGATGAGCCGATGTCGGATTAGCTAGTTGGAGGGGTAACGGCCCACCAAGGCGACGATCCGTAGCTGGTCTGAGAGGATGATCAGCCACACTGGGACTGAGACACGGCCCAGACTCCTACGGGAGGCAGCAGTGGGGAATATTGGACAATGGGCGAAAGCCTGATCCAGCCATGCCGCGTGAGTGAAGAAGGCCTTCGGGTTGTAAAGCTCTTTTGTTGGGAAAGAAAAGCAATCGGCCAATACCCGGTTGTTCTGACGGTACCCAAAGAATAAGCACCGGCTAACTTCGTGCCAGCAGCCGCGGTAATACGAAGGGTGCAAGCGTTACTCGGAATTACTGGGCGTAAAGCGTGCGTAGGTGGTTCGTTAAGTCTGATGTGAAAGCCCTGGGCTCAACCTGGGAATTGCACTGGATACTGGCGGGCTAGAGTGCGGGAGAGGATGGCGGAATTCCTGGTGTAGCAGTGAAATGCGTAGATATCAGGAGGAACATCCGTGGCGAAGGCGGCCATCTGGACCAGCACTGACACTGAGGCACGAAAGCGTGGGGAGCAAACAGGATTAGATACCCTGGTAGTCCACGCCCTAAACGATGCGAACTGGATGTTGGGGACAATTGAGTCTTCAGTATCGAAGCTAACGCGTTAAGTTCGCCGCCTGGGGAGTACGGTCGCAAGACTGAAACTCAAAGGAATTGACGGGGGCCCGCACAAGCGGTGGAGTATGTGGTTTAATTCGATGCAACGCGAAGAACCTTACCTGGCCTTGACATGTCGAGAACTTTCCAGAGATGGATTGGTGCCTTCGGGAACTCGAACACAGGTGCTGCATGGCTGTCGTCAGCTCGTGTCGTGAGATGTTGGGTTAAGTCCCGCAACGAGCGCAACCCTTGTCCTTAGTTGCCAGCACGTAATGGTGGGAACTCTAAGGAGACCGCCGGTGACAAACCGGAGGAAGGTGGGGATGACGTCAAGTCATCATGGCCCTTACGGCCAGGGCTACACACGTACTACAATGGGAAGGACAGAGGGCTGCAAACCCGCGAGGGCAAGCCAATCCCAGAAACCTTCTCTCAGTCCGGATCGGAGTCTGCAACTCGACTCCGTGAAGTCGGAATCGCTAGTAATCGCAGATCAGCATTGCTGCGGTGAATACGTTCCCGGGCCTTGTACACACCGCCCGTCACACCATGGGAGTCTGTTGCACCAGAAGCAGGTAGCTTAACCTTCGGGAGGGCGCTTGCCACGGTGTGGCCGATGACTGGGGTGAAGTCGTAACAAGGTAGCCGTATCGGAAGGTGCGGCTGGATCACCTCCTTTAGAGACTAAAGACAGCTAATTGCCTGTCAGGCGTCCGCACAAGTGACCTGCATCCAGGAGTTCCAAGGCGAAAGCCGGGAACCGACCCCTTTTTTTACGGGGCCATAGCTCAGCTGGGAGAGCACCTGCTTTGCAAGCAGGGGGTCGTCGGTTCGATCCCGACTGGCTCCACCATGCTGGACGAACATTGGGTCTGTAGCTCAGGTGGTTAGAGCGCACCCCTGATAAGGGTGAGGCCGGTGGTTCGAGTCCTCCCAGACCCACCACCCCTGGATGATCTGCGCACACACTAAAGATTTGAATCGGATTGGCATTGTGGCCGGTCCGTGTTCTTTGAAAATCAGGGACGTAGCGAGCGTTTGAGACGAATATCCAAACGTGTCGTTGAGGCTAAGGCGGGGCCCTGGAGGCCCTGAATGAAATTGAGTGGTTATATTCACGTCCATGTTTTGTACGCATGGACTGCATATGGCTCCGAGGCGACTTGGGGTTATATGGTCAAGTGAATAAGCGCACACGGTGGATGCCTTGGCGGTCAGAGGCGATGAAGGACGTGGCAGCCTGCGAAAAGTGTCGGGGAGCTGGCAACAAGCTTTGATCCGGCAATGTCCGAATGGGGAAACCCACTCCGCAAGGAGTATTGCATGGTGAATACATAGCCATGCAAGGCGAACCCGGGGAACTGAAATATCTAAGTACCCGGAGGAAAAGAAATCAACCGAGATTCCCCTAGTAGCGACGAGCGAACGGGGAGCAGCCCAAAAGTTGTTCCGGTTCTAGCAAAACAGTCTGGAAAGACTGGCCGTAGAAGGTGACAGCCCTGTATGCGAAAGGGCCGGAATGATGATAAGTGAGTAGGGCGGGGCACGAGAAACCCTGTCTGAACATGGGGGGACCATCCTCCAAGGCTAAATACTCCTGACCGACCGATAGTGAACCAGTACCGTGAGGGAAAGGCGAAAAGAACCCCGGTGAGGGGAGTGAAATAGACCCTGAAACCGTGTGCGTACAAGCAGTAGGAGCCCTTCGGGGTGACTGCGTACCTTTTGTATAATGGGTCAGCGACTTACTGTTCGTGGCGAGCTTAACCGTATAGGGGAGGCGAAGGGAAACCGAGTCTGATAAGGGCGCATAGTCGCGGGCAGTAGACCCGAAACCGGGTGATCTAGTCATGCCCAGGGTGAAGGTACCGTAACAGGTACTGGAGGCCCGAACCCACTCCCGTTGCAAAGGTAGGGGATGAGGTGTGATTAGGAGTGAAAAGCTAATCGAACCCGGAGATAGCTGGTTCTCCTCGAAAGCTATTTAGGTAGCGCCTCGCACGAATCTTCTTGGGGGTAGAGCACTGTTATGGCTAGGGGGTCATTGCGACTTACCAAACCATTGCAAACTCCGAATACCAAGACAGAATATGCGGGAGACACACGGCGGGTGCTAACGTTCGTCGTGAAAAGGGAAACAACCCAGACCCACAGCTAAGGTCCCAAATTTACTGCTGAGTGGAAAACCATGTGGAAAGGCACAGACAGCCAGGAGGTTGGCTTAGAAGCAGCCATCCTTTAAAGAAAGCGTAATAGCTCACTGGTCGAGTCGGTCTGCGGGGAAGATTTAACGGGGCTAAGCAGTGAACCGAAGCTTGGGGTGCATAACTTTGTTATGCGCGGTAGAGGAGCGTTCCGTAAGCCGTTGAAGGTGGATTGAGAAGTCTGCTGGAGGTATCGGAAGTGCGAATGCTGACATGAGTAACGATAATGGGGGTGAAAAGCCCCCACGCCGAAAGCCCAAGGTTTCCTTGCGCAACGTTAATCGACGCAGGGTGAGTCGGCCCCTAAGGCGAGGCAGAAATGCGTAGTCGATGGGAAGCTGGTTAATATTCCAGCACCTCGCACAAGTGCGATGGAGGGACGGAGAAGGCTAGGTCTACCGGGCGTTGGTTGTCCCGGGGAAAGCAGGTAGGTGGATCCCTTAGGCAAATCCGGGGGGTCATCAACACCGAGCAGCGAGACGAGTCCATTAGGACGAAGTGATTGATGCCACGCTTCCAGGAAAATCTCCTAAGCTTCAGCTTGTGCAGACCGTACCGTAAACCGACACAGGTGGGTAGGATGAGAATTCTCAGGCGCTTGAGAGAACTCGGGTGAAGGAACTAGGCAAAATGGTACCGTAACTTCGGGAGAAGGTACGCCCCCTTTGGTGGCCACATGCGTGGCTTGGCTGAGGGGGGCCGCAGATACCAGGCCGCTGCGACTGTTTATCAAAAACACAGGACTCTGCAAACACGAAAGTGGACGTATAGGGTCTGACGCCTGCCCGGTGCCGGAAGGTTAATTGATGGGGTCAGCCGCAAGGCGAAGCTCTTGATCGAAGCCCCGGTAAACGGCGGCCGTAACTATAACGGTCCTAAGGTAGCGAAATTCCTTGTCGGGTAAGTTCCGACCTGCACGAATGGCGTAACGATGGCGGCACTGTCTCCACCCGAGACTCAGTGAAATTGAAATCGCTGTGAAGATGCAGCGTTCCCGTGGCAAGACGGAAAGACCCCGTGAACCTTTACTATAGCTTTACACTGAACGTTGAGTTCGTCTGTGTAGGATAGGTGGGAGGCTGTGAAACTGTGGCGCTAGCTGCAGTGGAGCCATCCTTGAAATACCACCCTGTCGTGCTTGACGTTCTAACCTAGGTCCGTTATCCGGATCGGGGACCGTGTATGGTGGGTAGTTTGACTGGGGCGGTCTCCTCCCAAAGAGTAACGGAGGAGCTCGAAGGTACGCTCAGCGCGGTCGGACATCGCGCACTGTGTGCAAAGGCATAAGCGTGCTTGACTGCAAGATCGACGGATCAAGCAGGTACGAAAGTAGGACTTAGTGATCCGGTGGTTCTGTATGGAAGGGCCATCGCTCAACGGATAAAAGGTACTCCGGGGATAACAGGCTGATACCGCCCAAGAGTTCATATCGACGGCGGTGTTTGGCACCTCGATGTCGGCTCATCACATCCTGGGGCTGTAGTCGGTCCCAAGGGTATGGCTGTTCGCCATTTAAAGTGGTACGCGAGCTGGGTTCAGAACGTCGTGAGACAGTTCGGTCCCTATCTGCCATGGGCGTTGGAGATTTGAGAGGGGCTGCTCCTAGTACGAGAGGACCGGAGTGGACGAACCCCTGGTGTTCCGGTTGTCACGCCAGTGGCATTGCCGGGTAGCTACGTTCGGAAGCGATAACCGCTGAAAGCATCTAAGCGGGAAGCGCGCCTCAAGATGAGATCTCCCGGGGCACAAGCCCCCTGAAGGAACCATCAAGACTAGGTGGTTGATAGGCTGGGTGTGTAAGCACAGCAATGTGTTGAGCTAACCAGTACTAATGATCCGTGTGGCTTGACCATATAACCTCAAGTGGCCTTGGACTCGACGACGCGTCGATGTTCGGACCAAACAAAAGTTCGCTACGTCCCTAACTTATTCGCCGACGGCGGAGCTGTGTCATGGCTCCGTTCAGAGGCAAACCAACGAGAGCGTGTGCGCGTCAAGCCGGTGTATCGGCCCGCGACCCTCCACCCTCTCCCTGGTGACAATAGCTGCGTGGAACCACCCGATCCCATTCCGAACTCGGAAGTGAAACGCGCATGCGCCGATGGTAGTGTGCATCTAGCATGCGAGAGTAGGTCATCGCCAGGGTTTTACCCCAAAACCCCGCAGCCACGGCTGCGGGGTTTTTCTTGTCTGCTGTTTTGAAACCTGCGCGTCGAGTAACCCTCGGATGTCCAAGGTGTCAGCGGTGGCACGTGAGACGTAGCGCTGACATGGAAGCCAAGCGCGATAGCGCCGTGGACGTTATCGCACCAGGGGAGGCGTCCCGCCGGCGATCACGACGTCGGCCGGGCGGCGTGCGAAAAGTCCCACGCTGACTACGCCGGGCACCTGGTTGAGCGACTGTTCAAGCCCCACGGGATCGGTGATCGACAGCCCGTGGATGTCGAGCACCCAGTTGCCGTTGTCGGTCACGGTGCCCTGGCGCCACACCGGCTGTCCGCCGGTCATTGCGACGATCTCGCGCGCCACCAGGCTGCGCGCCATCGGCACCACCTCCAACGGCAAGGGGAAACGCCCGAGCACTGGAACCTCTTTCGAAGGGTCGATGATGCAGACGAAGGTCGTGGCCGCCTCGGCGATGATCTTCTCCCGCGTGAGCGCGGCACCGCCGCCCTTGATCAGGCGTTTGCCGGGGTCGCACTCATCGGCTCCGTCGACATAGAGCGGGATGGGGCCGCAGGCGTTGAGGTCCAGTACCTCGATGCCGTGGCCGCGCAGCCGCTGGGTGCTCTGCTCCGAGCTCGACACGGCACCGGCGATGCGGTCGCGGATGCCGGCCAGGGCGTCGATGAAGTACGCGACGGTGGAGCCGGTGCCCACGCCCACCACCATGCCGTCCTCGACGTAGTCGATGGCCTTTTCGCCGGCCAGGCGCTTTGCGTCGCTCATTTCGGCTCCATGGCCAGCAGGATCTTCCACTGCGCGGCGGTGACCGGCAGCACGGACAGGCGGCTGCCCTTGCGGATCAGCGCGAAGTCCTCGCCCAGCGCCGCGGAGCGGCCGCGGATGGCCTCGAGCGTGACTGGCCGGGCGAGCTTCCGCACGAAGCCGACGTCGATCAGCATCCAGCGCGGCTCCTCGGGCGTCGCCTTGGGATCGAAGTACTTGGACTTGCGCTGGAACTGCGTCGGATCCGGGTAGGTACTGCTGGCCACTTCCGCGATGCCGTAGACGCCGGGCACGGCGCAGTTGGAGTGATAGAACAGCACCCCGTCGCCGAGCTGCATGCCGTCGCGCATGAAGTTGCGCGCCTGGTAGTTGCGCACGCCGGTCCAGGGTTCGGTGCCGACGCGCTCGAGGTCGTCGATGGAAAAGTCCTCGGGCTCGGACTTCATCAGCCAGTAACGCTTTCGCTTGCCAGTGCTCATGTCGGACGCGTAAGGGTGGATTGATCGGTGCAGACCGCATCGAGCTGGACGTCCCAGTCTTCGCTGGGGAGCTCGCCTGCGACCTGCTGGAATGCGAACGCCGCACCGACCAGCCGCGGTGGCGCAGGCTGGAGGTGGCGGAACGCGAAGCTGCGATCGTACCAGCCGCCGCCCATGCCAAGCCGATGGCAGCGCGCGTCGAAGCCGACGAGCGGCACGACGATCAGGTCAAGCGCGGAGGGGTCGAGCAGCGCTTCCGGCGCGACGACGGGTTCGGGGATGCCGTAGCGGTTGGCTTCGACGGCTTCGCCGGCGCGCCAAGGAGCGAAGCGCAGGCGCCCGTCCTCGTGCACCACCGGCAGGCAATAGACGACCTCGCGCGGCAGCCGCAGCTGCCAGGCATGCAGCGCGATCTCGCCATCGGCCGCCCAGTAGCCGGCCACCCTTGCACCGGGCGCAAGCGGATGTGCGAGCAGTTCCGCGGCGAGACCGTCGGCGGCGCCGATGCGCGCGGCCGGCGGTACCGCGCGGCGGCGTTCGCGCATGATCCGGCGGATGGTTCCGCGTGCCGAGGTCACGCCGGCACCACTGCGCACTGCGCAGGCAGACCGGAAGAAAGAGATACGCCCTCCACCATGTCGATGCGTGCCAAACGACCTTGAACCCGGGGTTCAAGTGGGAACGCTTGGCTGCCTTCGGGCTTCCCGCTCGCGGGCGGATATGCACGCCAGGCTTCCGTCGCATCCCCGTGGTCGTGATTAAGGGACAAGGCGAATGTTTGTGCGCGCCGTCGGTCACGGCAGAGGACGCAGCCGCAGTATACCGCGGGGCATCCTGTTACGAAGGCCACCTGTCGGCCGCCGTTCACCTCGCGCGCGGCGGCGCCGGTGCGACGCGCGCGCTCAGGCATCGAGCAGGGCGTCGAGCTTGGCTTGCAACGCCGACAGCGTGGCGGCCAGTTCGCGGTCGCGTCGTTCGCCATCGCGCTTCAGCTGCTCCAGCTCATGGGCGAGGTTCAGGGCGGCGAGCACCGCCACGCGATCGATCGCGGCCATCCGGTTCGCGCCGCGCACCTCGCGCATGCGCGTGTCCAACAGGCGTGCCGCGGCCATCAGGCCGTCGACCTCGCCGCTGCCCACGCCCACGGTGTATTCACGATCCAGCACGCGGACGCTGACCGCCTGGGTTTCGCTCACGTGTGCTGCTCCAGTGATTTCAGTCGCGCGATCATCGCTTCGACGCGGCTGCGCGCCTGCTCGTTCTTGGCCAGCAGCTGCGCGCGTTCGCCGGAGACCTGCTCGTGCTGCTGGCGCAGGCTGCGGTTCTCCTCCGCCAGCCGGCGCGTGCGTACCGCCAGCTCGTCGAAGCGTTCGGAAAGCCGCTGCAGCTGGGCGAGCACGTCTTGAGTGTCCATTACCGGCACGATAGGCAGGCCGGCGGGGGCGGTCAAGGCGCGCCGACGGCGCCGGCGCGCTGGCCCGCGGCAAGCTGCCGGTTATGGATGAAGGCCATGCACGACATCGCGTCGATCGGCTGCGAGACCCAGTAGCCCTGGATTTCGTCGCAGCGGTGCTGCGCCAGGAACCGCGCCTGGGCCTCGTTCTCCACGCCCTCGGCGACGACCACCAGGCCCAGCCCGTGGGCCATGGCGATCACCGTGGTGGTGATCGATGCGCCTTCGCGGTCGTGGCACAGGTCGGCGATGAAGGTCTGGTCGATCTTGAGCGTGGTGATCGGCAGCCGCTTCAGGTAGGCGAGCGAGGAGTAGCCGGTGCCGAAGTCGTCGATCGCCAGCGATACACCCAGTTCGCGGAAGGCCTGCAGCTTCTGCGCGGTCTGGGTGGCATTGGCCATGAGCACGCTTTCGGTCAGCTCCAGCTCGAGCGCCTGCGGGGGAACGCCGGTGTCGTCGAGCACCCTGCGCACGACCTCGGCGAAGTCGCCGCGCAGAAGTTGCAGCACCGACATGTTCACCGAGACGGTGAGGTCGGAGAGGCCATGCTCCCGCCAGCGGCGTTGCGCCAGGCAGGCCTCGCGCAGCACCCATTCCCCGATCTCGAGGATCATCCCGTTTTCCTCGGCGAGCGGGATGAAGTCCGCTGGCGGGATCTCGCCGTGCTCCGGGCTGGACCAGCGCAGCAACGCTTCGGCCCCGGTGATGCGGGACGACGCCAGCGACTGCCGCGGCTGGTAGACCACGCGCAGTTCGCCGCGGTCCAGCGCCTTGTGCAGCGCACCGGCCAGCGTCGCGCGCCGGCGGATCGCCGTCTCCATGCTGTCGTCGTAGCGCATCCAGGTGCGGCGTCCGGCGGCCTTGGCCTGGTACATGGCGGCATCGGCGCGCTTGAGCAGCTCGGTGGGCACCTGCGCGTGGTCGGGATACAGGCTGATGCCGATGGATGCCGACACCGACACCTCCTGGCCGTCCTCGGGCAGCAGCGGCGCCTCGAAGGCCATGATGATCTCGCGCGCCACGCGCTCGGCGTCCTCGGGGACCGCGAGGTCCTCCAGGATCACCGTGAATTCGTCGCCGGCCAGCCGCGCCACGATCTGCCCGTGGCCGACGGCCTGCTGCAGGCGGGCGGCCACGGCGCGCAGGATGCGGTCGCCCACGGCGTGGCCCAGCGAGTCGTTGATGTCCTTGAAGCGGTCGAGGTCGAGGAACAGCACCGCGACCCTGGAGCCTTCGCGGCGCGCGCGCACGATGGCGCGCGACAGCCGCTCCGCAAGCAGCGAGCGGTTGGGCAGGTCGGTCAGTGCGTCGAAGTTGGCGAGATAGCGCAACTCCTCTTCGGCGCGCTTGTGCAAGGTGATGTCACTGAGCATGAGCACGTACATGCGTCCGCCATCGGCGTCGCTGCCGAGCACCGTCGCGGCCTCGACCGCGCACAGGAACTCTTCGCCGTTCCTCTGCCGCTGCCACATCTCCCCCGACCAGCGGCCATCACGCGCGACGGCCTCGCGCATCGCGCGGCCACTCGATGGATCGTGTTCAAGGCTGTCGAGCACGGCTGCACCGCGCCCGGTGACATCGGCCGCGTCGTGGCCCGTGATCCGGGCGAAGGCGGGGTTCACCGAGAGGAAGCGGAACTGCGCGTCGAGCACCGCCACCGCCTCGCTCATGCTGCGCAGGACTTCGCTGGCGATGCGGTTCTCGCGCTCCACCGCGCGGCTGCGGCCGATGTCCAGCGAGGTGCCGGCCAGGCGCAGGATCGTGCCGTCGGGGTTGAATTCCACGGCGCGGCCGCGCGCGCGGATCCAGACCCAGTCGCCACGGGTGGAGACGGGGCTGTCGGCGCGGACGCGGTGCTCGGATGCGAACTCGGGCGTCTCCCCGGCCACATGGCGGTGCATCGTATCGACCACGCCGGGCAGGTCGTCGGGATGGATCACGGCGGCGGGATCGGCTTCCTCGGAGCTGAAGTCGTAGCTGCGGCTGCCATCGTGCTTGGCAACCAGGTAGCGCAGTCGCGCAGTCGGGACGTGGAAGTCCCAGTAGCGCTGGCCGCTGGCCCACAGCGCCATCCGGAAGGACAGTTCGCGCTCCTGCAGGCGCGCGACCGCCCGCCGCGCCGCGCGGGCACGCTGCGCCACGGCGATGCAGGCCGCTGCAAACAGCAGCGCCATCGCCACAGCGATCACTAAACCCGTTTCAGCGGCCACTGGCACGCATGAGTTCCTTCGCGCCTCCCCGGGAGGTCCTTGCAGTGTAGGCATGGGCGACCACCGGCAACAAGCCACCCGCGGCGGTACACTGCGCCAGCCCGTCGCAGCCCGTTTCCGTGCCCATGTCCGAATCATTGCCCTCCCTGTCCGACGTCGAGCAGGCCTGCCGCGAGGCCGAGCTCGCCACGCCCGCGGCCGAACTCCACGGTGGCCTGTGCGGCTGGCTGGCTGGCGGTGGCGACGCCGCCGGCAACTGGTTGGCGCAGGTGATGGTGGATGACACCCTGCCGGCCCCGGCAGAGGGTTCGGTGCTGGCGCGGCTGCAGATCGCGACCCGTGCCCAGTTCGAGGACCGCGACTTCGGCCTGGTGCTGCTCGGGCCCGGCGACGACGCCTCGCTGGCGGAGCGCAGCGGCGCACTCTTCGACTGGTGTCGCGGCTTCGTCGGCGCCTTCGGGCTGGCCGCGGGCGGCGATCCGCGGCTGTCGGCCGAGGGTGAGGAGGCGCTCGCCGACATCGCGCGGCTGGCCCGCGCCACCGCGCAGGACGAAGGCGACGAAGAGGACGAAGCCGCGCTGGCGGAGATCGAGGAATTCGTGCGCGTCGCCGCGCTGCTGCTGCACGGTGATTGCGCGCTGGCCGCGCGCCATCGCAACAGCCTCAACTGAAGGCCGCTGCATGGCCCTTGCCACCTCGCTCGCCAGCTACAGGCGCCGCCGCCGTCAACTGATGCGCATGGCCGGCGATGACGCCATCCTTGTCCTGCCCGCCGCTCCCGAGCGCGTGCGCAGCCGGGATACCTTCCATCCCTACCGGCAGGATTCCGACGTCCTCTACCTGAGCGGCTTCGAGGAACCCGATGCCGTGCTGGTGCTGGTGCCCGGCCGCGAGCACGGCGAGAGCCTGCTGTTCTGCCGCGAGCGCGACCCTGCGCGCGAGGCCTGGGACGGTCCGCGCGTCGGGCCCGAGGGCGCGCCTGACACGCTCGGGGTCGACGACGCCTACGACATCGACGACCTCGACGAGATCCTGCCCGGCCTGCTCGAGGGCCGCCGCCGCGTCTACTACCATTTCGGCCGCGACACCGACTTCGACCTCAAGCTGATCGGCTGGCTGAACCGAGTCCGCGCCCAGGTGCGCCACGGCGCCCAGCCGCCGCACGAGTTTCTCGAGCTGGGCCACCTGCTCGACGAGATGCGCCTGTTCAAGACCGCCGACGAGCTCAGGTTGATGCGCCGCGCGGCCAAGGTCACGGTGCAGGCGCACCAGGCGGTGATGCGCAGCGCCCGGGCGGGCATGCGCGAGTACGAACTGCAGGCCGAGCTGGAACGTGTATTCCGCGCCGCCGGCACCGAGCCCGCCTATGGCAGCATCGTCGGCGCGGGCGGCAACGCCTGCGTGCTCCACTATCGTGCCAACGACGCGGTCGTGCGCCGCGGCGACCTGGTCCTGGTCGACGCCGGCGCCGAACACCGTGGCTATGCCGCCGACATCACCCGCACCTTCCCGGTCGATGGGCGCTTCAGCCGTGAGCAGCGCGTGCTGCACGACCTGGTGGGTGCCGCGCATGCGGCGGCGCTCGCCCAGGCACGGCCCGGCGTCGCGTACGAGGCCGGCCACGAAGCGGCGGTCGAGGTGCTGACCGAAGGCATGCTGTCGCTCGGCCTGCTCAAGGGCACGCTGCGCAAGGCGCTGGCCGACGGCGCCTACAAGCGCTTCTACCCGCACAAGACCGGCCACTGGATCGGCCTGGACGTGCATGACGTCGGCGACTACCGCATCGACGGCGAGTCGCGCCTGCTCGAAGCGGGCATGGTCTACACCATCGAGCCGGGCATCTACATCCCGCCGGGGGATACCGGCGTGGCCGCGAAGTGGCGCGGCATCGGCATCCGCACCGAGGACGACGTGGCCATCACAAGGGACGGCCACGAAGTGCTCACCACCGGGCTGGCGCGGAGCGCCGACGAGATCGAGGAATTCATGGCCGCCTGAGCCGCGCGGCGGCCCGGGCTCAGGCCAGCGCCGCGAACTCCTCGCGCGTCAGGTTGACCGGGGCGCCGTCGGTGCAGATGACATTGTCCTCGATGCGGACGCCGCCGAAGGGGCGGAAGGCGTCGACGCGGTCCCAGTCGACCAGTCGGGCGTTGTCGCTGGCCGCCAGGTCTTCCATCAGCACCGCGCCGAAGTACAGGCCGGGTTCGATGGTCACGACCATGCCGGGTGCGAGTTCGCGGGTCAGCCGCAGGTAGGGATGGCCTTCGGGCTTGTCGATGGTGCCGCCGGCGTCGGAGGCGGCGAAGCCGGCGACATCGTGCACCTGCAGGCCCAGGCCGTGGCCGAGACCGTGCGGGAAGAAGCTCGAGCTCAGGCCCGTCGCCACCGCCTCTTCGGCGCCGCACGTCACGATGCCGAACTCATTCAGCACGCCGGACAGCGCCAGGTGGGCGTCGAGGTGCAGCTGGCGATAGTCGACGCCAGCGCGGACCTGGTCGCACATGGCCAGTTCGGCGCGGTCGATGGCGTCGATGAAGGCCTGGAACTCGCCGCCGCGGTCCATGGCGTGGCTGCGGGTGATGTCGGCGGCATAGCCGCCGTGGCTGGCGCCGGCGTCGAGCAGGAAGCTGCGCACGGGCTTCGGCGGCAGGCGGTCGCGCTCGGTGTAGTGCAGCACCGCGCCATGCGTGTTCAGCGCGACGATGTTGTTGTAGGGCAGCTCGTTGGCGTCCTCGCCGACGGCCTGGCAGTAGGCCAGGTGGATGCCGAACTCGCTGGCTCCCGCGCGGAAGGCGCGCTCGGCGGCGCGATGGCCGCGGACGGCGCGCCGGTTGGCCTCGCGCATCATCGCCAGTTCGTAGGGCGTCTTGAAGGCACGGTGGTAGTCGAGGTAGTCGAGCACCGGCTGCGGGTTGTTGGGCGCGAAGGCGCCGTAACGTCCGAGCGCGCTCTGCGCTTCGCCGAGGATGGCGCAGCGGGTGGCGTTGCGCGGAAGGTGCTGCAGGGCGTCGTCCGGGTTGCGCACCACCTCGATGTCGAAATGGTCGACCCAGTAACCCGACGGCGCATCCGGCACCACGTGCCAGTAGTCGCGCGGCTGCAGGTACACCAGCTTCGGGCGCTCGCCCGGCGTGAACACCAGCCAGCTGTCGGGATTGCGCACCAACGGCACCCAGGCCTTGAACTGCGGGTTGGCGGCGTAGGGATAGTCGCGGTCGTCGAAGATCTGGTAGTGCAGGGTGCCGCTGGGCACCACCAGATGGTCGAAGCCACCGCGCTCCAGGGCCACGGCGGCGCGGGCGGACAGCGTTTCGAGGTGGGCGGGGTAGAGGGCGGCGGCGGTCTGGGAGGTCATGGCGGCAACGTGTACGGGGAAGGCCCTATTTTGCCGCATCGGCCGCGATCCCGCCGGGATGCGCTATTCGTAGCGGCTGCCGGGTGCGTCGATCCAGGCGCGCAGCGAGCCCGCCTGGTGTTCGGTCGTGCCGATGAACCGGAAGCCGGCCCAGACCTGGCCGGGCGCGCTGGCCTTGTCCACCCACAACAGGTGCGCACCGATCTCGATGCTCGCCTCGTCGCCGCCGTCGGCGTTCAGGCTGAACCGGAACTGGTACAGCGCATCGTCCACCAGCGGCGTGCCGGCCATCAGCAGCATGCCGGTTTCCGACAGGTTGCCGATGCGGCCGACCACGCGCTCGGTCATGGCATCGACCACCAGGATGGTATCGGGGGCCTTGCGGCGCCGGGCGCGGCGGAACTCGTTGATCATGCGTGTGCGTCCCCGGAGATGGGCAGCGCGTCGCCGCGGCCGGCGAAGCTGCGCAGGGTGCGCAACGTCGCCTGCCAGGCGCGGTCGACCAGGCGTCCGCGCTCGGCGGTGACGATGCGGGCCTGGCCGGCCACGATCATCCGCGCCAGCGAATCCAGCGAATGTTCGCCGATGCGCTGGCCGCGCTGGTTCACGAACAGCGCGTTGTCGGTCACCGGGCTGAACCAGGACATGCGCCGGCGCACCACGTCGCCCTGCTGGTTCGTGGTGAACTCGATCCAGGTGCCGAAGGGCATCACCCGCAGCTGCTCGTAGCGCGCCTGCTCTTCGGTCGTGCGCGGCGGCAGGTCGGGGCGGCGCGCGTGCGCGGCATCCTCGCCAAGCCGGGTGCGCGCCTTGAGCTTCATCGCCAGCTCGGTGCGCGAGGCCGGATCGTCCTCGTCGCTGCGGCTGCTGGTCAGGCGGGCGGCGATGATGCCGGCTTCCTCGGCGTGGTAGCCGACCTGCGACAGGGCCGCTTCGACGTGGCTGGCCAGCGCCGGGTCGGCGATCTCCTCTCCGCGCGCGCAGGCGGTGATGATGCGGCGGGTGGCGTCGAGCTGGGCCTGCCACTCCGGCGATTCTTCGCCCTGGCGGAGCAGGGTCAGGGTCAGCACATCGGCCCAGGCCTGGTTGAGCAGGGCCCTGGAGAACTTCGGGATGCGCTGGTCGCCCATCAGCTTTTCGAGCACCGCCGACGAGCGCCGCTTGGCGACTTCGAGCTTCTCCTTGCCGCGGGCGGCCTCGATGTGCCGGCGCTCGAGCATCTCGGCCTTGCGCACCTGCGCCTGCAGGTGGGCCTGCAGTTTTTCATTGCTGGCCTCGAACACCTTGCTGTCGCCGTCGTACTGGTCGACGACGTGATTGACGGCCTGCTGCAGCGGCATCAGGAGCTGCGGATCGACGTCGTCCTTGTCCAGCCAGTTGGCGGCGGTCTCGGCGACGGTGTTGAGCAGCTCGCGCGCCGGGTGGGTGGCCTGTACGAAGAAGGCCTGGTCCTGGAGCGCGACGCGCAGCAGTGGCAGCTGCAGGCGCCGGATCAGCGCCGCGGCCGGCGCACCGGTCTGGATCTCGCCCTCGAGCTGGCCATACAGCAGGTGCAGCAGTTCGAAGGAGTCGTTGTCGCGTTGCGACAGGGTCGCGCCCTTGCCGTGCCGCTGCCGCGCCTGCGCCAGCAGCATCTGGCGCACGTCCATCAGGCTCGGCTTGGCGCCGCCGGGGCCGCTGGGCTGGCGTTGCAGCGTCCCCAGCGCCTGCATCACCTCGCCGGTGCCCAGCGTCGCCATGGCCCCCCCGGACTTCCCGGCCTTGAGCTTGCCGATCAGCGCCCGGCGCCCGGCCAGCAACTGCTGCAGTGCGGCGTATGACGCCTGTTCGTCGCTGCCGGCGAGGGCGGTGGTGGTTTCCGCCATCCAGCCCGTGTGCGGCTGTCCGGCGCCCACAGGCCTGCCCGGGACGCCGGCCTGGCCCGTCCGTCCGCCCGTTGCGGTGCCGGCCGGGGTGTGGCTCGCGGCGCCGGTGTTCGCCGTGTTGCCGCCCGCGGTGCGATGCCCCTGGTTGGCGGTATCGCTGCCGTGGTCGTCATCCGCAGCGCTGTGCGCGCCAGCCTTGCGGCGCCCCGCCGCCTGGCCCGGCGCCGCGTTCTCCGCGGCTTCTTCGGCCAATCCGCGCGGCGACGCGCGCAGGCGCATGGGCACATAGGTCAGGCCCCCGAGGATCCCGGCCTGGTCGAGCGTGGCATCCAGCTTCTCGAGCACCGGCGCGTAGTGGGCCATGACCATGCGGTCGAACAGCCGATACAGCAGCTCCCGCGCCTCCGGGCCGATCTGCAGCGAGCGACAGGCGTTGCGGAGCGCGCGGCACACGGCTTGCGGGCCCAGCGGCAGGCGCTCGGCATCCAGCGCGGGCGTCCCGGCCAGGACCCCGAAGCGCTGGCCGAGCAGGTGCATCGGCAGGCTGGCGCGGCCCTCCTGGCGGGTGGCGATCTCGCGCAGCAGGGTGTCCTCGTCGATCATGGAATCGTCGACCAGGCTCAGTACGCGACCGGCGGCCGGCGCTGCGGGCGACGATGCCGGCGTGGAGCTCGCGGGTGGCGTGCGCAGCGTGGCCAGTCCGGCCTCGAGCTCGAGCATGAACTGCGGCACCAGGTCCGAGCGGTTGCTGCGGAAGCTGCGCAATGCCTGCACGTAGGCGGACTCGCTGCCGGGGTGGCGCGCGCGCTCGGCCAGCCGGAACAGCTCCTGCTCGTACTCGTCCAGCAGCGATGCCAGGTAGGGGTCGAGTTCCATCGACACCAGCCTCAGCGCCGCGTCAAGCGCCTTGCGAACGCGCCGCGGCAGGTCTGCGGCCGCCAGGCTTCGTCGCCCGGGGTCGTCGCTGGAATGAGTCGTCAATGACATGAGTGTGTGCTGGTTCCCCGGGGATCTTCATATCATGGGCGTCTTGTGACGGCCAGCACGCAGGAACCGGGCGCGACCGGCCATGGCCATCGCGGCCGTCTGCGTCATGCCAGGAACAGCGAGACCACATCGTTGCCCAGGCGCCGCCCCAGCGCGGTGGGGACCACGCGTTCGCGATCGACGTCGAGCCAGCCGCGGGACACGGCGTCGGCCAGCTCCGCGGCGATCGTGGTCCGCGCCAGGCCCGTGCGTGCCTCGAAGTCCGCCAGCGCGAAGCCCTCGTGCAGCCGCAGCGCATTGAGCATGTATTCGAAGGGCAGGCGCGACGGCTCGACATCCTCGTCGCCACCGAGCGCGTCGGCGCCGCCGGCGACGGACATCCAGGCCGTGGGGTGCTTGAGCCTCCAGCGCCGGCGCACCGTCTGCGCGGCACCGAGGCTGATCTTGCCGTGGGCGCCGGCGCCGATGCCGATGTAGTCGCCGAAACGCCAGTAGTTGAGGTTGTGCGCGCACTGCCGGCCGGGGCGGGCGTAGGCGCTGACTTCGTAATGTTCGAAGCCTGCAGCGGCCAGCATCTCCTGGCAGTGTTCCTGGATGTCCCAGGCCGCGTCCTCGTCGGGAATGCCGCCGGGCGGCCGCGCGGCGAACAGCGTGTTCGGCTCCAGGGTGAGCTGGTAGTGCGAGACGTGCGCCGGGTCCAGCGCGAAGGCGCGCTCGAGGTCGGCGGCGGCGCCGGCCAGGTCCTGGCCGGGCAGCGCGTACATCAGGTCGAGGTTGATGTTGTCGAAGCCCGCGTCCTGCGCGAGCTTGACCGCCGCCTCGGCCTCGCGGCTGTCGTGGATGCGGCCCAGCCGCTGCAGGCAGCCGTCGTCGAAGCTCTGCACCCCGAAGCTCAGGCGATTCACGCCCGCCGCCAGGTAGCCGTCGAAGCGGCCATGTTCGGCGGTGCCGGGGTTGGTCTCGAGCGTGATCTCGCAGCCGGGCGCGAAGCGCAGCCGCGCGCTGGCCTGCTGCAGGAAATCGTCGATGGCGTCGGCCGGGAACAGCGAGGGCGTGCCGCCGCCGAAGAACACGCTGTGCACGGTGCGGCCCCAGGCCAGCGGCAGGTCGTGCTCGAGGTCGGCGATGAGCGCCCGCACGTAGTCGCCGAACGGCAGCGCGCCGCGCTGTTCGTGCGAGTTGAAGTCGCAGTACGGGCATTTGCGCACGCACCAGGGCAGGTGCACGTACAGCGACAGCGGCGGCGGCACCAGCACGGTCAGGCCAGTTCGGACAGGCGCGCGCGCAGCGCGGCCAGGGCGCGGCCGCGGTGGCTGACCGCGTTCTTGATGGCGGCCGGCAGCTCGGCGGCGGTCAGGCCGCTGTCCGGGTCCAGGAATACCGGGTCGTAGCCGAAGCCGCCTTCGCCGCGCGCGGTGCGCAGGATACGGCCACGCCAGCTGCCTTCGACCACCAGCGGACGCGGATCGGTCGCATCCCGCAGCAGCACGATGCAGCAGTGGAAGCTGGCGCCGCGCGCGCCGTCGGCGACGCCGTCGAGCTCGCGCAGCAGGCGTTCGATGTTGCGCGCGGCGTCGCCGCCGGGACCGGCGTAGCGCGCGGAGTACAGGCCGGGTGCGCCGCCCAGCGCGTCCACGCACAGGCCGGAGTCGTCGGCCAGCGCCGGCAGGCCCGTGACCTGTGCGGCGTTGCGGGCCTTGAGCAGTGCGTTCTCGACGAAGGTGAGGCCGGTTTCCTCGACGTCATCGACCCCGAATTCCGACTGCGCGCGCAGGCTGAAGCCATCGCCGCCCAGCAGGGCGTGCAGCTCGGCGAGCTTGCCGGCATTGCCGCTGGCCAGCACCAGGTCCACGACTCAGCCCGCGGCCAGGGCGGCCTGCTGCGCGGCGAACAGTTCGCCGCAGCCCTTCGTGGCCAGCGCCAGCAGCGCATCGAGCTCGTCGCGGCGGAAGGCGTGGCCCTCGGCCGTGCCCTGCAGCTCGATGAAGCCGCCGCCGTCGTTCATCACCACGTTCATGTCGGTGTCGCAGCCGCTGTCCTCGACGTAATCGAGGTCGAGCACGGGCAGGCCGCCATGGATGCCGGCCGATACCGCCGCCACCGCGCCATGGATCGGGTCGCGCTTGAGCTCGCCGCGGCCCTGCAGCCAGCGCACGGCATCGACCAGGGCCACGTAGGCGCCGGTGATGGCCGCGGTGCGGGTGCCGCCATCGGCCTGCAGCACGTCGCAGTCGAGGGTGATGGTGCGCTCGCCCAGGGCATCGCGGTCGACGCAGGCGCGCAGGCTGCGGCCGATCAGGCGCTGGATCTCGAGCGTGCGCCCGCCCTGCTTGCCGCGGGAGGCCTCGCGGTCGCTGCGGGTGTGGGTGGCGCGCGGCAGCATGCCGTATTCGGCGGTGACCCAGCCCGTGCCCTTGCCGCGCAGGAAGCCGGGGACCCGGTTCTCGACGCTGGCCGTGCACAGCACCCGGGTCTCGCCGAAGGCCACCAGCACCGAGCCCTCGGCGTGGCGCGTGAATCCGCGCTCGATGCGCACCTCGCGCATCTGGTCCGGCGCGCGGCCGCTGGGGCGAGGGGTCTGGGACATGTCGATTACCGCTGGAATGGCGCGCGAGTTTACCATCGGCACCCCGACCCACTGGATGCCGGCATGATCCGCAGCATGACCGCCTACGCCTCCGGCGAGCGCACGACCCCCTGGGGCACGCTTGCCTGCGAACTGCGCGCGGTCAACCACCGCTTCCTCGAGATCGGGCTGCGCGCGCCCGATGAGCTGCGCGTGCTCGAGCCCCAGCTCCGCGAACGGATCTCGGCGAAGGTGTCGCGCGGCAAGCTCGACCTCTCGCTGCGGCTGCGTGGCGCGGAGGGCGCGGCTTCGCTGCACGTCGACGAGGCGCTGCTCGGCCAGCTGTCGGCGATCGCACGGGATGCCGAGGCCCGCTTCCCCGGCCTGCGCACCCAGTTCGTGGACCTGCTGCAGTTTCCGGGCGTGCTGCGATCGGCGGCCCCGGAGCCCGCGGCGCTGCAGGCCGAGGTGCTGGCGCTCCTGGACGAAGTGATCGAGGCCTTCATCGCCGCGCGCGAACGCGAAGGCGGCAAGCTGGTCGCGGCCATGCTGGAGCGCGTCGACGGCATCGCTGCCCGCGCCGCCGACGTGCGCGGGCTTGTTCCCGCGATCCGCGCCGGCCAGCGCGCCAAGCTCGAGGCGCGCCTGGCCGATCTTGCGCAGGCGGCGGACCCGGGCCGGGTGGAACAGGAACTGGTGCTGGCTCTGCAGAAGCTCGACGTCGACGAGGAGCTCGACCGCCTCGACAGCCACGTGGTCGAGATCCGGCGCGTGCTCGACCAGCCCGAGCCTGCCGGCCGCCGGCTCGACTTCCTGCTGCAGGAGTTCAACCGCGAGGCCAACACCCTGGGCTCGAAATCGGTCGACGCCCGCACCACCAACATCGCGGTGGAGCTGAAGGTGCTGATCGACCAGATCCGCGAACAGGTGCAGAACATTGAATAGCGGCGACGCCCGGGTGCGCGGGACACTGTTCATCGTCGCGGCGCCGTCGGGCGCCGGGAAGTCGAGCATCGTCAACGCCTGCCTGGCGCGCGACCGCAACATCAGCCTGTCGATTTCCTTCACTTCGCGGCCGCCGCGCCCGGGCGAGCGCCAGGCCGAGCACTACCACTTCGTCGACGATGCGCGGTTCCAGCACATGATCGATGCCGGCGACTTTTTCGAGTACGCCCGCGTCCACGGCGACTGGAAGGGCACGGCGCGGCAGTCGGTCGAACCGCAGCTGGCCGCGGGTCGCGACGTGCTGCTCGAGATCGATTGGCAGGGCGCGCGCCAGGTGCGCGCGGTGGTCCCCGACGCCGTGGGCGTCTTCATCCTGCCGCCCTCGCGGGCCGCGCTCGACGAGCGCATGCGCAAGCGCGGCCAGGACAGCGAGGAGGTCATGGCCCGCCGCCTGGCCGCCGCGCGCGAGGAGATGTCGCACTACGAGGAGTTCGATTTCGTCATCGTCAACGACGATTTCGATACCGCCGTGGCCGAGATGTGCGCGGTGTTCGTCGCCAGCCGGCTGCGTCGTGCCACCCAGGCCCTGCGCCATGCCGGCCTGGTTGCGGCGCTCCTTCGCGAGGAATAGGGCTGGACAACGCTGCAAGTGACTGATTTACATTGCGTTGCTTGCGAAAGACGGTTGCGTGCCCTATCATTTCCGGTCCCTTACCCCGCATCGACGGCCCGCCGGCCGCCCGGAGATTTATGGCCCGCATCACCGTTGAGGATTGCCTCCAGGTCATCGACAACCGCTTCGAGCTGGTCATGCTGGCCGCCAAGCGCGCCCGCCAGCTCGCCAACGGCGTCGAGTCGAAGCTCGACAACAGCGAGAACGACGACAAGCCCACCGTGCTGGCGCTGCGCGAGATCGCCGCCCGCACCATCGATGCCGACTACGTCGAGGCCGTGGAAAAGACCGAGCGCGAGCGCCGCGAGCGCGAGGCCCTGGAGTGGGCCGCTGCCGAGGTCGTGGCCGACGACGACCTGGCCAAGGGCGACGACGCCTGATCCCGGCCTGCGCGCCGCGAGGCGCCGCGCCGCATCGACGGCCCCGCCCTGGCGGGGCCGTCTGCATTTCCGGCCTGGCAGCGGCGGCGCGGCCTCCGTTGCCGCCCCGCGGGCGCGCGCGTAGGCTCATTGCATGAATTCCGCCGAGCTCGCGCTGGTCCAGGTATCCGTGCCCGGGGACGAGGACGTCCCCGGGTACATGCGTGCGCTCGAAACCGCCGCCGCCTACCTGCCGGCGGAACAGCTGCGGCTCCTGCGGCGCGCATGGGCCGTGGGCGCGGCAGCCCACGAGGGACAGGTGCGCCGGTCCGGCGAGCCCTACATCACCCATCCGGTGGCGGTGGCCGGCGTGCTGGCCGACCAGAAGGTCGACATCGAGACCCTGGTGGCGGCCGTCCTGCACGACACCATCGAGGATACGCCGCTGACCCGCGCGGCCCTGGCCAGCGAGTTCGGCGAGTCGGTGGCGGAGCTGGTCGAGGGCGTCACCAAGCTCGACAAGCTGCAGTTCGCCAGCCGCCGCGAGGCGGACGCCGAGAGCTTCCGCAAGATGATGCTGGCGATGGCGCGCGACCTGCGCGTGATCCTGATCAAGCTCGCCGACCGCCTGCACAACATGCGCACCCTGGGCGCGCAGTCGGCCGAGGCGCGCGAACGCATCGCCCGCGAGACGCTCGAGGTCTACGCGCCGATCGCGCAGCGCCTGGGCATGAACCTGATCAAGTCCGAACTCCAGGACCTCGGTTTCCGCGCGCTGTACCCGATGCGCCACCGCATCCTCGACAAGCACATCCGCGCCCAGCCGCTGTTGCGCCGCGAGGCCATGGCCAAGATCGAGGCCCAGATCGCGCAGCGCTTGACCAAGGAAGGCATGGGCTACCGCCTGGTGAGCCGGGTGAAGTCGCCGTGGAGCATCTACAACAAGATGCGCGGCGAGGCCAAGACCTTCGAGCAGGTGATCGACGTCTTCGGCTTCCGGGTGATCGTCGGCAAGGTCGCGGAGTGCTACCACGCTCTGGGCGTGGCGCATTCGGTGTACAAGCCGGTCGATGGCCGCTTCCGCGACTTCATCGCCATTCCCAAGGCGAACGGCTACCAGTCGCTGCACACGGTGCTGTTCGGGCCCTACGGCTCGCCGATCGAGGTGCAGATCCGCACCGAGGAGATGGACCTGATCGCCGAGCGCGGCATCGCCGCGCACTGGGCCTACAAGCACGGCGGCGACGGCCCCAACAGCGCCCAGCAGCGCGCGCACTCGTGGATTTCCGGCCTGCTGGAGACGGAGAGCGATACCGGCTCGTCGCTGGAATTCCTGGAAAACGTCAAGGTCGACCTGTTCCCCGATGAGGTCTACCTGTTCACGCCCAAGGGCGCGATCATGTCGCTGCCGCGCAACGCCACCGCGATCGACTTCGCCTATTCGGTGCACACCGATGTCGGCAACCAGGCGGTGGCCGCGCGCGTGGACCGCAAGCTGGTGCCGTTGCGCACGCGCCTGGCCAGCGGGCAGACGGTGGAAATCGTGACCGCGAAGTCGTCCCAGCCGCGGCCACAGTGGCTGGAATTCGTGGTCACCGGCAAGGCGCGCACTGCGATCCGCCAGCAGCTCAAGCAGCTCGAGCACGAGGACGCCGTGCAGCTCGGCCACCGCATGCTCGACAGCGCGCTGGAGGACCTCGACAGCTCGCTCGAGCGGCTGCCGGCGGCGCAGCTGGACGCCTACCTCGCCGAGCACCGCTACCCGCGGCTGGAGGCGCTGCTGTCCGACGTCGCGCTGGGCAACCGGATGCCGGCGCAGGTGGCGCAGTCGCTCAGCCGCAAGGATCCCGCGCGCGCGCGCGCGCACCACCGCGAGGACCGCATCCTGATCACCGGCGCCGAGCGCGGCGTGGTGACGTTCGCCAACTGCTGCATGCCGATCCCGGGCGACGAGATCATGGGTTACCACACCGCCGGCCGCGGCGTGATGGTGCACCGGATCGAGTGCCCGAACCTGGCCGAATACCGCAAGTCGCCCGAGCGCTGGGTCGACATCGGCTGGGACCGCGTGGTCACCGGCGACTACAACGTCGCCCTGCGCTTCCAGGTCGAGAACCGGCCCGGCGTGCTGGCGCAGGTCGCTGCGGCGGTGGCCAAGGCCAAGTCCAATATCGACGCGGTCGAATACCTGGAGCGCGACACCAACGTCTCGGTGATCCAGTTCGCGATCGAGGTCCGCGACCGCACCCACCTGGCCGACGTGATCCGCAAGGTGCGCAGGCTGGGCGTGGTCCACGGCGTGCAACGGCAGTAAACCGCGCGGGGCACGGCGCCCGCGTGCCGCGCGATGGCCGCGGGCGCGGACGGCGGTCATAATCGCCTGCCACGCATCGAAGGATCCACGCATGCCCAGGCAACCCGTCCGCACCGCCGACGCGCCCGCCGCGATCGGCCCGTACTCGCAGGCCACGCGCTGCGGGAACACCGTCTTCCTGTCCGGGCAGATTCCGCTGGATCCCGCTACCGGCGAGCTCGTCGCCGGCGATCTCGCGGCCCAGGCGCGCCGCGCCTTCGACAACCTGCGCGCGGTCTGCCAGGCCGCGGGCGGCTCGCTGGACGACGTCGCCCGCGTCGGCCTGTACCTCACCGACCTGTCGCAGTTCGCGGTGGTCAACACGGTGATGGCCGAGGTCTTCGCCGAGCCGTATCCCGCGCGTTCGACCATCGAAGTGTCGGCGCTGCCCAAGGGCGCGCAGTTCGAGGTCGACGCGGTGATGGTCCTCGACTGAGGCAGTGGCGACGCCGAGGCGCACGCGCGGCACGCCGGCGCCCGGACTGGCGCCGGACGGCGCGACCGCGCTGTCCGCGCTCGCAGGCGTGGGCCCGAGGGTCGCGGAGAAGCTCGCCGCGCGCGGGCTGGAGACCCTGCAGGACCTGTGGCTCCAGCTTCCGCGCGGCTACGAGGACCGCACGGCGCTGACGCCGATCCGGCTGCTGCAGCCCGGCGTCGCGGCGCAGGTGGAGGGGCGCGTCGAAGCGGTGGAGCGCGGCTTCCGCTACCGCCCCATGCTGCGGGTCGCGCTTGGCGACGATTCGCGTGCGACCCTCGTACTGCGTTTCTTCCATTTCCGCGCCGCGCAGGCCGCGCAGTTCCAGCCCGGCGTGCGCGTGCGCGCCTACGGCACGCCGCGGCCGGGGCAGCGCGGCCTCGAGATAGTGCACCCGAGCTACACCCTGCTCGACGACGCCGACGCCTCCGGGCTTGGCGACCGTCTCGACCCGGTCTACCCGGCCGTCGAGGGCGTTGGCCCGGCCACGATGAAGCGCCTGATCGCGCAGGCGCTCGACCGCCTTCCCGGGGACGAGGTGCTGGAGCTGTTGCCGCCGGCGCTGCTGCGCGAACACCGCCTGCCGGGGCTGCGCGAGTCCCTGCTCACCGTGCACCGGCCGCCGCGCGACGCCGACGTCGGCGCGCTGCTGGCCGGCACCCATCCGGCGCAGCGCCGGTTGGCACTGGAGGAGCTGCTCGCGCACCACATCAGCATGCGACGCCAGCGTATCGCCCGGCGGGCGCACGCCGCCACGCCGCTGGCGGACCCGGCGCTTGCTGAACGCCTGCGCGAGCAGTTGCCGTTCGCGTTGACCGCCGCGCAGGAGCGGGTGTTCGCCGAAGTGCATGCGGACCTCGGCCAGCCCGTGCCGATGCTGCGCCTGGTCCAGGGCGACGTCGGCTCGGGCAAGACCGTGGTCGCCGCGATGGCCGCGCTGATGGCGGTCGCCGACGGCCGCCAGGCCGCGCTGATGGCGCCCACCGAGCTGCTGGCCGAGCAGCACCTGGGGAACCTGCGTGCCTGGCTCGAACCGCTGGGCATCGAAGTCGCCTGGCTGGCCGGCAAGGTCACCGGCCGTGCGCGCAGCCGCGCGCTGGCCGACGTCGCCGACGGCCGTGCGCAGGTCGTGGTCGGCACCCATGCGCTGATGCAGCAGGGCGTGGCCTTCCACGACCTGGCACTGGCGATCGTCGACGAACAGCACCGCTTCGGCGTCCACCAGCGGCTGGCGCTGCGCGACAAGGGCGGCGAGGGCGGGCGCGTGCCGCACCAGCTTGTGATGACCGCGACCCCCATCCCGCGCACCCTGGCGATGGCCGCCTATGCCGACCTCGACGTGTCGGCGATCGACGAGCTGCCGCCGGGCCGCACCCCGGTGCAGACCGTGGTCATGGCGGAAGGCCGCCGTCCGGAGCTGATCGAGCGCATCCGCGCCGCCTGCGCGGAAGGCCGCCAGGCCTACTGGGTGTGCACGATCATCGACGAGTCCGACGAGGTCGTCGCGCAAGCCGCGCAGGCGACGTTCGAGGGCCTGTCCGCCGCGCTGCCGGAACTGCGGGTCGGCCTGGTGCACGGACGCATGAAGGCCGCGGAGAAGCAGGTCGCGATGCGCACCTTCAAGGAGGGCGGCTGCGACCTGCTGGTGGCGACCACGGTGATCGAGGTCGGCGTCGACGTGCCCAAGGCTTCGCTGATGGTGATCGAGAACGCCGAGCGCCTGGGCCTGGCGCAGCTGCACCAGCTGCGCGGGCGGGTGGGGCGGGGCAGCGCGGCCTCGAGCTGCGTGCTGCTCTACCAGCCGCCGCTGTCGGCGATGGCGCGCGAGCGCCTGGAGACCATGCGCGAGACCGGCGACGGATTCGTCATCGCCGAAAAAGACCTGGAGCTGCGCGGCCCGGGCGAGCTGCTGGGCACGCGCCAGACCGGATTGGCCGCGTTCCGCGTCGCCGATCTCGCACGCGATGCCGGCATGCTGCCGCTGGTGCACGAACTCGGTGAAGGCCTGCTGCGCGATCGGCCCGCGCTGGCCGAGCGCCTGGTGGAACGCTGGGTCGGCGGCGCCGCGCGCTACGCCTCGGCCTGATCGGGGATAATCGCTCGATGGACGAACGCATCCCGCTGTTGATCGATACCGACCCGGGCGTCGACGACGCCCTGGCCCTGTTGATGGCCTTCGCCGACCCGCGCCACGAGGTCGTCGGCCTGACCATCGCCGCCGGCAACGTCGGCCTGCAGCACACGGTGGCCAATGCGCTGAAGGTGTGCGAGGTGGCTGGCCGCGACGACGTGCCGGTGTTCCCCGGCTGCGACCGCCCGCTGCTGCATCCCTCGCCGGATGCAGCCAACGTGCATGGCCGCGACGGCTTCGGCGACGTCGGCCTGGCGCCGGCCGCCCGCGGCGCCGAATCGCGGCACGCGGCCGAGGCCATCATCGAACTCTCCCATCGCCACGCCGGCCGCCTGCTGTTGGTGACCCTCGGCCCGCTGACCAACGTCGCGCTCGCGCTGCGCCTGGATCCCACGCTGCCCACGCGCGTGGCGCGGCTGGTGGTGATGGGCGGCGCGGTGACCGCCCACGGCAACATCACGCCGTCGGCCGAGTTCAACGTGTTCTTCGACCCCGAGGCCGCGCACATCGTGTTCGGGGCCTTCCCGCGCTTCGACCTGTGCGACTGGGAAGCGGCGCTCGCCCACGGCGTTCTCCTGCGCGACGCGGAACGCTGGCTGGCCGCGCCGGGACCGGTGGCGGCGTTCTACGAAGCCGTGTCCCGCCACACCCGCCGCTGGTCGGAAGACGCGCGCGGCGAACGCTGGCACTCGGCGGACGGGCTGGCGATGGCCATGGCCTTGCGGCCCGACGGCGTGCTCGAGTCGGCCGAGCGGCCGGTGGAGGTGGTGCTGGGCCATTCCCCCGCGCGTGGTACGACCCTGGTGGACTGGCAGCGCCAGCTCGGGCGGCCGGACCGGGCCAGGATCCTGCTGCGATACGACCAGGCGCGCCTGGAGGATCAGGTGCGCGAGGCGTTGGGCTGAGGGCATTGCGCGGCAAGGCTTGCGAGGCCTGAAACGGCCGGCTATAATGCCGCTCTTTCCTTGCTCACTCTGGTATCGTCATGAAGGCCGACATCCACCCCCAGTACCGCGACGTCGTCTTCCAGGACGTGACCTCGGACTTCAAGATCCTCACCCGTTCCACGCTCTCCAGCAAGGAGACCGTGAAGTGGGAAGACGGCAATGAATACCCGCTGGTCAAGATCGAAGTGTCCTCGGCTTCGCATCCGTTCTACACCGGCCAGAACAAGCTGATGGACACCAGCGGCCGCGTCGACAAGTTCCGCAAGCGCTACGCCAAGTAAGCGCCTGCCGCAGTCGAGGTCCGGATGGCCGCCGAAAGGCGGCCATCGTCGTTCCGGGCGGATGCTTCGTCCCATCCGCCTCCCGAAGCGTGGATACGGTGGCGCACGTCGCTATGCGATAATCGCGGCATCAATTGCGGCATCGCGCCAGAGCCGCGATCCGCGTGATTCCCCGCTGCCCGCGCGCCCCCGCGCCGCGGCGCGACGCAAAGATAAAAGGAGTGCGACGAGTGTCCGCCATCGAGAACAAGGCCGGCGACGAGCCGTCCATCGCCACCCTGCAGGTCGCCGGTGCTTCGGTCGAGCTGCCGGTCCTGAAGCCCACCCTCGGCAACGAGTGCATCGACATTTCGAAGTTGCCCAAGGCCACCGGGCGCTTCACCTACGACTCCGGCTTCACCGCCACCGCAAGTTGCAAGTCCGCGATCACCTACATCGACGGCGACGAGGGCGTGCTGCTGTACCGCGGCTACCCGATCGAGCAGCTGGCCGAGCACTCGAACTTCCTCGAGGTCGCCTACCTGCTGATGAACGGCGAGCTGCCGAACCAGGCCGAGATGGCCGCGTTCGACCACGACGTCACCCATCACACGATGATGCACGAGGCGTTCAAGAGCTTCATCGGCGGCTTCCGCCACGACGCCCATCCGATGGCGATGCTGGTCGGCATGCTCGGCTCGATGGCGAGCTTCTACCACAACGACCTCGACTACGACGATCCCGAGCAGCGCCGCCTCGCCGGCATCCGCCTGATCGCCAAGCTTCCGACCATAGCGGCTGCGTGCTACCGCTACTCGATGGGCTGGCCGCTGAACTATCCGCGCAACGACCTCGGCTACGTCGAGCGCTTCCTGCACATGATGTTCGAGCTGCCCAGCGGCCCGCTGGAGCTGTCGCCGGTGGCCGCCAAGGCGATGGACCTGCTGTTCATCCTGCACGCCGACCACGAGCAGAACGCCTCGACCTCGACCGTGCGCCTGGTCGGTTCCACCGGCGCCAATCCCTACGCGTGCATCGCCGCCGGCGTCGCCGCGCTGTGGGGCCCCGCGCATGGCGGCGCCAACGAGGCCGTGCTGAAGATGCTCGGCGATATCGGCGACGTGAAGAACGTCCAGTCGGCGGTCGACCGCGCCAAGGACAAGGAGTCCGGCTTCCGCCTGATGGGCTTCGGCCACCGCGTGTACAAGAACTTCGACCCGCGCGCGAAGCTCATCCGCGAGATGACCCACAAGGTGCTGGGCGAGCTCGGCATCGACGACCCGATGCTCGAGGTCGCGATGCGCCTTGAGGAGGCCGCGCTGAAGGACGACTACTTCGTGCAGCGCAAGCTGTACCCGAACGTCGACTTCTACAGCGGCATCATCTACAAGGCGCTGAAGATCCCGACCGAGATGTTCACGGTGATGTTCGCGATCGCGCGCACCGCCGGCTGGGTGTCGCACTGGCTCGAGCAGCAGAACGACCCGGAGTTCAAGATCGGCCGCCCGCGGCAGATCTACACCGGTGCGGCTTCGCGCGACTACGTCGCCACCGACAGCCGCTGACGCCCGCTCCCGCAGCATCCCCCGATCACGCCCCGCCCTGTGCGGGGCGTTTTCGTTCAGCGCGGGGAATTCCCACGTCGGTTCGGGCGCATCGCGGCTGGCGCGCATCGCGGCTGGCGTCGAACATGGGCTGCGTCTCCGGTCCGCGCTGCGGCAACCGCGACGTGTCCGCGGCGGACAGTCCGCGGCGGGCAGGGTCATTCTCCAGGGAAGGAGCATCCAATGCGCATCAAGCTGCATCCCGCGGCCGCCGTGGCGGTCGCGTTGCTGGCATCCACCGCCTTCGCCGTGGGCGCCGGGGAACATGAAGTGCGATCAGGCGTGGTCACGGCCATGCAGCCAGTCGCGGCAAGAGCCGACGTGGTCAGCGCGTCCACGAAACGGCAGCTTGGCGGAATGTTGGGCCGTGCGCTCGGCCAGGCGGTTGGTGGGCGCAGCGGGCAGTCGTATGAACTCACGCGCGTCGCCGCCAACCTTGGTGCCGACATCGCGTCCGGCGATGGCGACGGAGCGCCGGGCGGTGACTACATGCTGATGGTGCGCTTCGACGATGCCTCGGAATCCGCGTTCACGCGGACGGGCGCCCAACTCGCCCGCATCCGTATCGGCGGCCGGGTGAAGGTCGTCGGCTCGGGCGACTCCGCGATGCTTGTCGCCGAATAGCACGGCGAGTCAGCGGCGCGCGGCCATGGATTCGCGGTCGGCGTCCCCGTCCCCGGCCAGCAGCGCGCGCAGCTGGCTCGCCGAAGCGCGCGGCATGGGCCGTCCATCGTTGCCCGAGAGCGGCGCCTGGCGCAGCGTATCCAGCGGCAGCACCGTGAGCTCGAAGGCGAGCCCGTCGGCACTGAACATCCAGACCGGGGCGTCGTGCTCGCGTACCCGGTCCAGGCGCAGGCGTCGCGAACCGGCCTCGGCCGGGATGTCGGCATCGGCCAGGAAGCGTGCGACGTCGTCGGCGTCGTCGGCGTGCAGGTGCAGGGCGACGGGGGTGTGCCCGTCGGCCGTGCCATCGAGCACGCGCCCGACCAGCCGCGGCCGGAAGCGTTCGAAGAACGCCAGCGCGTGCAGCGCCGCCTCGCGCCGCACATTCAATGCCTCGGTCCGGGACTCGCCCAGGAACAGCCGCTGGTACTCGCGCAGCGCTTCGTCGATCTCCCGGTTGCGCGGCAGCGAGGCGTCGTCGTGGATGCCGAGCCGCTCGGCCGCCTTGAGCTTGGCCTGGTGGTAGTCGCGGATCCCGCCTTCGGCCATCAGCCTGGCGGCTTCGTGTGCGAGGCGGTGGCGGCGTTCGCGGGTATGCCGCTCGGCGCGCTGTCGGGCTCGATGCATGGGGGGGCTCCCTGCTGGCCCCCCAAGCCTACCGGATGCGTGCGTCAGAAGATGTCGAAGGCTTCCTCGGCCGGCGCCTCGTCGAAATCATCGAAGGTCGACTCCATGCGCTCGAGGTCCTCGGCCTTCACCCACTCGGTGAGCCCGCCTTCGCCGCCGGGCAGCAGCCGACCGCTGTTGCTGACCGACACCTTGACCATGCCGGGCGGCGGTTCGTTGGTGGCCAGCGGCATACCGTCGAGCGCCACGCGCATGTAGTCGATCCAGATCGGCAGCGCGGACCGGCCGCCGTATTCGCGGTTGCCCAGCGAGCGGTTGTCGTCGCGACCCACCCAGACCACGGTCGAGAGGCTGCCGCCGAACCCCGAGAACCAGGCGTCGCGGTGGTCGTTGGTCGAGCCGGTCTTGCCGCCGACATCCTCCCGGCCCAGCACCTTGGCCTGGGTGCCCGTGCCACGCTGGACCACGTCCCGCATCATCGAGACCAGCTGGTAGGCCACCCGCGGGTCGATGGCGCGCGGTGCGAGCACGGCGTCCGGATCGGGTTCCGCAGCCGCCGCCTTGCCGCTCGTTTCGGCAACCGCCGCGGGTGATTCCGGTCCGAGGTTGAAGCCGTCGATGACGGTCGCGGGGGCGCCCGGCGCGCCACCGGCGTCACAGCTGCGGCAGCTCACGGCCGGTTTCTCCTCGAAGATCACCTGGCCGTCGCGATCGCGGACCTCGTCGATGTACCAGGGCGTGACCCGGAAGCCGCCGTTGGAGAACACGCTGTAGCCGCGCGCGATGTCCAGCGGCGCCAGCGACGGCGTCCCCAGCGAGATCGACAGATTCGGAGGCAGCTCGGACTCTTCGAAGCCCATGTGGCTGATGTAGCGTCGCGCATAGTCGACACCGATGGCGTCGAGCAGGCGCACCGAAACCAGGTTGCGGGAACGCACCAGGCCCTCGCGCAGGCGTATCGGTCCAAGGAACCTGCCGTCGTCGTTCTGCGGCCGCCAGTCCTGGCCCCGGCGCATGCGGAACACCACCGGGGCGTCGGGCACGATCGAGGCGGGGTTGAAGCCACGCTCGAACGCCGCGGCATAGATGAAGGGCTTGAAGCTCGAACCCGGCTGGCGACGCGCCTGGGTGGCGCGGTTGAACTCCTGGCCGGCGAAGCTGAAGCCGCCGACCAGCGCCCGCAGCGCACCGGTGTCGTGCTCCATCGACACCAGCGTGGCCTGCGCGCGCGGCAGCTGGTCGAGCTGCCAGGTGGGCCGGGCATCTGCAGGCGGCGCCGCGCCGCTCTTGCCCTCGGGCTCGATGCGGCGCACGCGGGTGAGGTCGCCGCGCTTGAGCAGTGCCGCCGGGTTGCGTCCGGTCCAGCGGCTGGATGCGGCATCGAGGGTCACCACGGTGCCGTCGGACAGGACCACGTCGGCGGTGCCGCTTTCCGCACGCAGGACGATGGCGGGCAGCAGGCCCGACTGGGCCGGGATGCCGCGCAGGCGCGCGGCCGCGGTGGCGGCGTCCTCGTCCGTCGCCAGCTCGAAGCTCTGCTCGACCTTCGACCAGCCGTGGCGGTGATCGTATGCCAGCAGGCCGCTGCGCACGGCCTGGTCGGCCGCGGCCTGCTTGACCGGGTCGATGGTGGTGGTGACGTGGTAGCCACGAGTCAGGACGTCGCCGCCGTAGCGCGCGATCATCTCCTGGCGCACCATTTCGGCCACGTAGGGCGCATAGACCTCGACCGGCCGCTCGTGCGGGCGGGCATGCATCGCCACGGCCTGTGCCGCCGCGGCCTCGGCCCGGGTGATGAAGTCGAGGTCGGCCATGCGCTCGAGCACGTAGTCGCGGCGGATGCGCGCGCGCTCGGGATTGGAGACCGGGTTGCCGCTGGAGGGGAACTTGGGGATGGCGGCGAGCGAGGCGACCTCGTCGAGGTCGAGCTCGGACAGCTGCTTGCCGTAGTAGAACTCCGCGGCCGCGGCGATGCCGTAGGAGCGGTTGCCGAAGAAATTCTTGTTGAGGTAGAGCTCGAAGATCTCGTCCTTGCCGAGTTCGCGCTCCATCTTCATCGCCAGCAGCATTTCCTCGAACTTGCGCGAGTAGCTGACCTCCGGGCTGAGGTAGAACTGCCGCGCCACCTGCTGGGTGATGGTCGAACCACCGGGCACGCCCTCCTTGGACCCGGTCTTGGCGATCAGCCAGATCGCGCGCGCCACGCCCTTGTAGTCGATGCCCTCGTGCTCGTAGAAGCGGTTGTCCTCGATCGCGATGAAGGCCTGCTTGACCGCCTCGGGCACTTCCGCGATGTCGACCGGGTAGCGCCGCATCTCGCCGAACAGCGCCATCAGGCGACCGTCGTTGGCGTAGACGTACATCGGCTCCTGCAATTCGATGTTGCGCAGGCTGTCGACCTCGGGCAGGCGCGAGGACACCACGTAGTACAGCGTACCCGCGGCGAGCAGGCCGAGTATGGTGGCAAGGATGGCCAGCAGCAGCAGCCAGCGGAGCAAACGACGGAAACGTGACATCGGGTTGGTCCTGGGCCGGGTTGGGCCTTGGCGGGCCGTGGAGAGTCGCGCAGTATATAGAGGTGGGCCGGATCACCGCGGAGCGTCCGGTCCCAGGGTGACGTAAAACGTCAAGACGTGACCGAACGCGCAATGCAGCACGCTTTGGGGTGCCGCTTGTTGCCATTCGGTAAAAACTCCGTTATTTAATGCATCGGGGCACGAAGCGCACGTAAGCGCCCGTGACATGGGGAGAAAAAGCGTGGGGCTGATCACAAAAAGCCAGGCACCGCTGGTCGGGGTCGATATCAGTTCGACAGCGGTCAAGCTGTTGCAACTGTCGCGGTCGGGCGATCGGTATCGGGTCGAGCACTACGCGGTCGAACCGTTGCCGCCGAACGCCGTGGTTGAAAAGGGCATCGTCGAGGTCGAGGCCGTCGGCGAGGCGATCCGGCGCGCGATGTCGCGCTCGGGCAGCAAGGCGAAGCATGCCGCCGCCGCCGTCGCCGGCTCGGCGGTGATCATCAAGCTGATCCCGATGCCCGCCGACCTCGACGACGAAGAGATGGAATCGCAGGTCGAGCTCGAGGCGGTCAACTACATCCCGTACCCGATCGAGGAAGTGAACCTCGACTTCGAGGTGATGGGACCGATGCCCGGCAACGCCGAGATGGTGCAGGTGATGCTGGCGGCCTCGCGCTCCGAGAGCGTCGAGATGCGCGCGTCCGCCCTCGAACTCGGGGGCCTCGGCGCCAGGGTGATGGACGTCGAGGCCTTCGCGATCGAGAACGCCTTCGCGCTGCTGGCCAATACGCTCAGCGTCCCGCGCGACGGCATCGTCGCCCTGGTCGACATCGGCGCGACCATGACCACGCTCAGCATCCTGCGCAACGGCCGCAGCCTGTATACCCGCGAGCAGGTATTCGGCGGCAAGCAGCTCACCGACGAGGTGATGCGCCGTTACGGCCTGTCGTACGAGGAGGCTGGCCTGGCCAAGCGCCAGGGTGGCCTGCCCGAGAGCTACGAAGTCGAAGTGCTGGAGCCCTTCAAGGAGGCGCTGGTCCAGCAGATCAGCCGCCTGCTGCAGTTCTTCTACGCCGGCAGCGAGTTCAACCGCGTCGACCAGGTGGTGCTGGCCGGGGGCTGCGCCTCCATCGCCGGCATCTCCGAGATGGTCGAGGAGCAGCTCGGCGTGCAGACCGCGGTGGCCAACCCGCTCGCGCAGATGACGCTGGGTCCGCGCGTGCAGGCCCACGCGCTGGCGCAGGACGCGCCGGCCATGATGATCGCCTGCGGGCTGGCCCTGAGGAGCTTCGACTGATGGCACGCATCAATCTCCTCCCCTGGCGCGCCGAACGCCGCAAGCAGCGGCAGAAGGAGTTCGGCGTCATGCTGGGCTTCGCCGCGCTGGCCGGCCTGCTGCTCTGGTTCCTGGTCAACGGCTATTACAACGCCCAGATCGACGGCCAGAACGCGCGCAACGCCTACCTGCAGGACCAGATCAAGCAGGTGGAGTCGCGGATCACCGAAATCGATGAGCTCGACCGCCAGAAGGCGCGCCTGCTGGCGCGCAAGGAAGTGATCGAGCAGCTGCAGGCCAACCGTTCGCAGATGGTGCACCTGTTCGACTCGCTGGTGCGCACCATCCCCGATGGCGTGGTGCTGACCAATATCAAGCAGGAAGGCGAGAAGCTGACCCTCGAGGGCCGTTCGCAGTCCAACGCGCGGGTGAGCACCTACATGCGCAACCTCGAAGGTTCGGGCTGGATGACCAAGCCCGACCTCTCGATCATCGAGGCCCGCGACGGCGTTGCCGGCTTGCCGTACGCCTTCACCCTTGCGGTGCAGCTGGCCAATCCCAACGCACCGAAGGACCTGGACGGCGATGGCATTCCGGATGCGGTGCCGCCTGTCGATGCCGCGCCGGCACTGCAAGACGAGCCCGCCGTCAATGACGGGTCCGCCGCTGAAGAAGGAGCCGCATCGTGAGCAAGCGGAAGATGTCGCTCAAGGAACTCGACTTCAACAACATCGGCTCCTGGCCGCGCGAGTACAAGATCGGTTTCTGCGTGATCGTGGGCCTGCTGATCTTCGGCCTGCTGTGGTGGGTCATGACCCGCGAGAAGGGCGACCAGCTGGAAGGCCTGGAGCGCACCGAGTCCGACCTGCGCGCCGAGTTCGAGACCAAGCAGGGGCGCGCCGCGAACCTGGAGCCGCTGAAACTGCAGCTGGCACAGATGGAGCAGCAGCTGCAGCAGATGCTGCGCCAGCTGCCCAGCCGCACCGAGATGCCCGACCTGATCGTCGACATCTCGCAGACCGCGTTGGCCACCGGCATCCAGAACGAGCTGTTCCAGCCCGGGCCGGAGACTCCGAAGGAGTTCTACGCCGAGAAGCCGATCGCGCTGCGCATGGTCGGCACCTACCACCAGTTCGGCGCGTTCGTCAGCGGCGTGGCTTCACTGCCGCGGGTCGTGATCATGACCATGCATGACATCCAGCTGCGGCCGCGCGGTGGCGACAAGGATCCGCGCGCCGGCATCCGTCCCAACGCGGCGCTGGAACTGGCCGGTACGGTCAAGACCTATCGCTATCTGGACGAGGACGAGGCGGCCGCGCAGGAAGCTGCGGCCGCGGCAGCCGGGGGGAGCCGCTGACATGGGCATGACATCCAACGCCGTTCGCGGCCTGGCCTGCCTGGCCGCCATCGCGGCGCTGGCCGGCTGCGGCCGCGGCATCACCAGCGAGCCCGGCGGCGCGCCGAACCTGGAGGAGTGGGCCGCCAACGTGCGCGCACGCCCGGCACCGCCGCTCGATCCGCTGCCTGTGATGCAGCAGTTCGAGACCTTCGAATACGCCGCGCAGGGCATGCGCGACCCGTTCAGTGCCGCCTTTACCAACGAAGGCGGCGGCAGCGGCCCGCGGCCGGATTCCAACCGCCGCAAGCAGACCCTGGAGCAGTTCCCGCTCGACAGCCTCGACATGGTCGGGTCGCTGGGTGCCGGCAACAGCTTGACGGCGCTGGTGATGGCACCGGACAAGGTCACTTACCGGGTCAGCCCGGGCGTTTACATGGGCCAGAACGATGGCCGCGTCACCAGCGTTCAAGAAGACCGCATCGAACTCGTCGAACTCGTGCCCGACGGCGCGGGTGGCTGGCTGGAACGGCCGGCGTCGATCGCGCTCGAAGACAATTGATTAGGGGAAGCCAGATGACGTTCACCAACGCCCAACACCGTTCGTCGACCCAGCGGGCCCTGCCCGTCCGGGCAGGCGCCTGTGGTCTCCTCGCGGGCCTCCTTGCCGCCTTCGGCTCGGTCAGCGCCGCGCCGAACCCGGGCGTGCCCGTGGCCAGCTTCGCCCAGTCCTCCGCGGGCGCGGTCGACCCGGCCAAGCAGGTCCCGGCCGAGGTGGCCGTGACCGACATCGACTTCAAGCGCGGTGATGGCGGGGCGGGCAAGCTCGTGCTCCGCTTCGACGGCGAGGGCGCGGCCCCCGACCTGCGCACCGAAGGCGGCGCGGTCATCATCAACGTCGGCAACGCTTCGCTGCCGGCAGCGATGCAGCGGCCGCTCAACGTCACCGACTTCGCCACCCCGGTGCAGCGCATCGACGCCAACCAGGGCGCCAAGGGCACCCAGATCGTGCTGAGCACGCAGGGTGCCTTCGAGCCGCTGGCCTACCAGACGGGCCGCGACTACATCGTCGAGATCGTGCCGCGGGCCGAGGCTGCGCCGGGTCGCGCCGTGGGCGCATCGGCAGCCAACACCGTGGCAGCCACCGGCCAGGCCACGGCCGCCCAGGCTGCCCAGGGCGATACCCGTGCCTATCGCGGCCGCCCGGTCACGTTCAACTTCCAGGACGTGCCGGTGCGCACCGTGCTGCAGCTCATCGCCGAGCTGTCGGACCTCAACATCGTCGCCAGCGACAACGTCACCGGCAACGTCACCCTGCGCCTGATCAACGTGCCGTGGGACCAGGCCCTGGACATCGTCCTGCAGGCCAAGTCGCTGGACAAGCGCCGCAGCGGCAACGTGGTCTGGGTGGCGCCGCAGGTGGAGATCGCGAAGTTCGAGCAGGACATCGCCAACGCCCGCATCGCGCTGGAGAACAGTGCGGAGATGATCACCGAGTACATTCCGATTTCCTATGGCAGTGCCGAGGACATCGCCAAGCTGCTGACGGAGGAGAGCAAGAGCAGCCAAGGCGGTGGCGGCCAGGGTGACTCCAGCCGAGGGTTCCTTTCCCCGCGCGGCAGCCTGAGCTTCGATCGCCGGACCAACACGCTGCTGATGATCGACATTCCCGACCGCGTGGCCGACGTCAAGCGGCTGGTCGATGAACTCGACAAGCCGGTCGATCAGGTCGTGATCGAGTCGCGCATCGTGATCGCGAACGAGTCGTTTGCCCGCGATCTGGGCGCGCGCTTCGGTGTCCGCGCTGCCAAGGATCGCTTCATCAGCTCTGGATCGCTTGAAAGCAACCAGAATCTGGTGAATACGACTCTTGATATGATCGACAGCGGCGATGGTCGACCGGAATGGGGCACGTTGTCGCAGAGCTTGAACAACGACTTCGGCCTCGGTGATCTGAACCCCGGGTCGATTGCCTTCACCATCCTCGGCAACACCATCAACTGGGATCTCGAGCTGCAGGCGCTGCAGCAGGAACAGCGTGGTGAAGTAGTGTCCAATCCACGCGTGGTGACCAGCAACCAGCGTGAAGCGATCATCCGCCAAGGTCGGGAAGTGGGCTACCTGTCGGTGACCGGTGGCCAGAGCAACAACGTGCCGACGGTACAGTTCAAGGAAGCGCTGCTGGAGCTGAAGGTCACGCCGACCATTACGGCGGACGGTCGCGTATTCCTGAACCTCGCAGTGAAGAAGGACGAGATCCAGGACTACACCACCATCACCGGCTTTGGTTCGATTCCGAACCTTGCCAAGCGCGAAGTGACCACCGCCGTGCTGATCGAGGACGGCCAGACCGTGGTCATCGGCGGCGTGTACGAGTTCAGCGACCGCGACTCGGTGTCCAAGGTGCCGTTCCTGGGCGACCTGCCGATCCTGGGCAACCTGTTCAAGACCAAAGGCCGGTCCAAGGACAAGGCAGAGCTGCTGATCTTCGTCACCCCGCGCGTGCTGCGCGTGGCGCCGCGCAGCTACTGAGCAACTGACATGGCGGTACGAACGACGGGGCCCAATCGGGCCCCGTCGTCGTTCCGGCGGCCGGTGGCTTGAACCATCGCTGCCGAATCGGGTCAAACTGGCCCCGGCGCGGACGGCGCCGCAACCCGGTGTCCCATGGATACGACCAGCGACGACGGCACCAGGCTCCACGGCCTGTTCACTGGCCTGCGCGAGGCGCTTGCGACCGAGATCATCGGCCAGGCGGCCCTGGTCGAGCGCCTGCTCGTGGCGCTCCTGGCCGACGGCCACCTGCTGGTGGAGGGTGCTCCCGGCCTGGCCAAGACCAGCGCCATCCGCGCGCTGGCCGCGCGCGTCGAAGCCGACTTCGCGCGGCTGCAGTTCACGCCCGACCTGCTGCCCGCGGACCTGACCGGTACCGAGGTCTGGCGTCCGCAGGACGGGCGCTTCGAGTTCCTGCCCGGGCCGATCTTCCACTCGCTGCTTCTGGCCGACGAGGTCAACCGCGCACCGGCCAAGGTGCAGTCGGCGCTGCTGGAGGCCATGGGCGAGCGCCAGGTCACCGTTGGCCGGCAGACCTATGCGCTGCCGGCGCTGTTCCTGGTGATGGCGACGCAGAATCCGATCGAGCAGGAAGGCACGTTCCCGCTGCCCGAAGCGCAGCTTGACCGCTTCCTGATGCACGTGCGCGTCGGCTATCCCGAAGCCGAGGCCGAGACCGCGATCCTTCGCCTGGCGCGCGAGCGCGCCGCAGCCATGCTGCAGGCGCCTTCGGTTCCCGCCGAACGGATTTCGGAGGCCGACGTGATGGCGGCGCGCAGCGCGGTGCTGGCGCTGCACATGGCGCCCGCGGTCGAACGCTACCTGGTCGAGGTGGTGCTGGCCTCCCGCGACGCCGGGCGCTACGACGCGGAGTTGGCGCGACGCATCGCCTGGGGCGCGAGTCCGCGGGGCTCGATCGCGCTGGAGCGCTGCGCCCGCGCGCATGCGTGGCTGGCGGGGCGCGACTTCGTGACGCCCGACGACGTGCGCGCGGTGGCCCCCGACGTCCTCCGCCACCGCGTGCTGCCCAGCTACGAGGCCACCGCCGAAGGTTGGGATGGCGAGCGCCTGGTGCAGGCACTGCTGGCGCAGGTGCCCTTGCCGTGATCCGCTGGCCCGCCGCCAGACCCGAAGGCCGTGCGCGGCCGCCGGGCGCCGCAGCGGGGCAGGGCGGCGCGCGAGCGGATGAGGACGGGGTCACGCCGACCCTTCCCGAACTGATCGCGCTGCGCGGGCTCGCCCATGCGCGCGGCCGCGTCCGTCGCGGCGCCACCGGCCTGCGCACGCAGGCACCCTCGGCGCTGCGCGGCCGCGGCATGGAATACGCCGAGTCGCGCGCTTACGCCATCGGCGACGATGCCCGTCACATCGACTGGCGCCTGACCGCGCGCAGCGGCAAACCGCATACCAAGCTGTTCCAGGCCGAGCGCGAGCGCCTGACCCTGGTCGTGGCCGATACCGCGCCCGCGCTCTATTTCGGCACCCGGGTGCGCTTCAAGTCCGTGCAGGCCGCGCGCGCCGGCGCCGTCGCGGCCTGGCGTGCGGTCGCCGATGGCGATCGCATCGCCGCGCTGCGTGGCAGCGAGTCCGCGCCGCCGGTGCCTGCGGCGTCGGGCGCCCGCGGGGCGCTGCGGGTGCTCGATGCCCTCGTGCGCTGGTATGCGCGGCCGCCGGAGGACGATGCCGGCCTCGAGGTCGCGCTCGAGCACGCCCGCCGCCTGCTGCGCCCGGGCTCGCGGCTGCTGGTACTGGCCGATCCCGCCAGTGCCGCGGCCATCCCGGCCGCGCGCTGGCCTGCGCTCACCGCCCATCACCAGGTCGTGGTGCTGCTGCTCACCGACCCACTGGAGATGGCGCCGCCGGATGCCCTGCTCGCATTCGCGCCTGCAGGCGGCGATGCCGCCGCCCGCATCGACCTCGACCTCGCCGCCGCGGACCAGCGCCGCCGCTGGCAGGAGGCCTTCGCCGGCGGCGTCGAGAGCACCGTCGCGGCGCTGGCCGCGCGGGGCGTGCACGCCCTGGCGCTGTCCTGCGACGCGCCCAGTGACGCGTGGCTGGGCGCCAGCGATCCCGGGCGCCGCTGATGGGCGACGGCCTCGTCCTGCGCGACATCCACCTGTCGAGCGCGCCGCCATGGTGGCCGCCGGCGCCCGGCTGGTGGCTGCTCGCCGCGGCGATCCTGCTTGTCCTGGCCGCGCTCGTGGCCTGGCGCCTGCTTCGAGCGCGCCGTCGGCGCCGGCTGCTTGCCCTGTTCGACGCCGAACTCGATGCCGCCGCCAACGCCGCCGGAGCCGTGGCCGCGATGTCGGCCCTGCTGCGTCGCGCCGCGAGGCGCCGCCACCCGAGCGCCGACCGGCTCCAGGGCGCGGCCTGGCTCGAACTCCTCGATGCCGGCCGCGATGCCCCCCGGTTCGCCGGCGCCCGCGGCGTGCTGCTGCTCGAAGGCCCTTTCCAGCGCGACGCGGATGCCGCGGCGGTTGCGGACCTGCGCCACGCGGTCCGTGAACGCTTCCTGGAGTGGATGGAGGCCCGCCGATGAACGCGTTCGCTTCCGCCCTGCCTGCCTTCGCCGGTTTCGCCTGGCCCTGGCTGCTGCTCGCCCTGCCGCTGCCCTGGCTGCTGCGCGCCCTGCTCCCGCCCGCGCACGACGCGGGACCGGCGCTGCGGGTGCCGTGGGCCGCGCGCCTGGCCGAGGTCGCCGCGACGCCGGGCATGCCTGCACGCGGGCGCGGCCTGTCCTGGGCGGCCTGGCTGTCCTGGGCGCTGCTCTGCGTGGCCGCGGCGCGCCCGCTGGCCCTGGGGGAGGTGGTACAGCCGCCCGACAGCTCGCGTGAACTCATGCTTGCCGTCGACCTTTCCGCAAGCATGGGCGAGCGCGACATGCTGGTCGGTACCGAGGTGGTGGACCGCTTGACCGCGGCCAAGGCGGTGATCGCCGACTTCGTGGCGCGCCGCGAGGGCGACCGCATCGGCCTGCTGGTATTCGGCCGCGGCGCGTATGTGCTGGCGCCGGCCACCGCCGACCTGGACACGGTGCGCGAGCAGTTGCTGGCCACCGAAGTCGCGCTGGCCGGCCGCGAGACCGCCATCGGCGATGCCATCGGCCTGGGCGTGAAGCGCCTGCAGGCGCAGCGCGAGGGCGAGCGCGTGCTGGTCCTGCTCACCGACGGCGTCAACACCGCCGGCGTGCTCGACCCGGAGAAAGCCGCGGAGATCGCCCGCGACGACGGCGTGCGCATCCACACCATTGCGTTCGGCGGCGACGGCGAGGCGCTCTCGGTGTTCGGTTTCCGCCTGCCGAGCGGCGGCAGCGAGATCGACGAACAGGCGCTGGCGCGGATCGCGGCGATGACTGGCGGACGCAGCTTCCGTGCCCGCGATACCGATGCGCTGGCCGGCATTTACGATGAGATCGATCGCATCGAGCCGGTCGAGGCACCGGGCGAACCCGTGCGTCCGCGCCTGGAACGCTATCACTGGCCGCTGGCCCTGGCGCTTGCATTCGCGCTGCTCGCGACGGGGCTGGCCTGGCGGAGAGGCGCGTCGTGACCCTGCCCTTCACCGAGCTGCAGTTTCTGCGCCCGGCCTGGCTGGCGGCGCTGCTGCTCCTGCCGCTGCTCGCCTGGGCCTGGCGCCAGCGCGCGCACCGGCGCAGCGCCTGGCGCGCGGCGGTGGATCCCCACCTGCTGCCCCGGCTGCTCGCTTCGCGCGGCACGGGTCGCGGGGCGGCCGTGGCCGGGCCGGCTGTGCTCGTCGGACTTGCGGTGGCGGTCCTCGCCCTTGCGGGTCCGAGCTGGCGCAGCGTGCCGCAGCCACTCCAGAGTGGCGGCGGCGCGCTGGTGATTGCACTCGACCTCTCCAGCGCGACGCTCGCCAACGACCTGCCGCCGTCGCGCCTGGTGCAGGCCCGCGCGAAGCTCGATGGGCTGCTGCGCGCGCATGCGGGCGAAGTCGCGCTGGTGGCCTATGCCGACGATGCGTTCGTGGTGTCGCCGGTGACCGCCGATGCCGCCAACGTCGCGGTGTTCCTCGATGCCCTCGCGCCCGACCTGATGCCGGTGGACGGCCGCCGGTCCGGGCGCGCGATCGATCTCGCCCGGGAACTGCTGGCGGGTGCGGGCCACGCCCGCGGCGACATCCTGCTGCTGACCGCCGAAGCGGGGCAGGGCGGTATGCGCGCGGCCGCACGGGCCGCGGCCGAAGGCTACCGGGTGTCCGTGCTGGCCATGGGCACGGAAGCGGGTGCCGGCTACCGGGGGCGCGACGGTGATATCCACCGCAGCGCGCTCGACCCCGCCGCGCTGCGTGCGCTTGCCGCGGCCGGTGGTGGCCGGATGCACGACTGGAACGCATCGACGGCGCAGGGTCTGGGGGCAGCGGGCGGCGGCAACGCGCTGGCCGCTCCGGGCAAGGGGACCCGGGCCGGCGAGGTGCGCGAGGACGGTGGCTACTGGCTGTTGCCGCTGGCCATGTTCCTGTTGCTGGCGGCATTCCGCCGCGGCGGGGTGCTGGGCGCGCTGGCGCTGTGCCTGCTGCTGCCCGTGCAGCCGTCGTTCGCCGCCGGTGCGCAGTCGCCGCAGGCCAGCGCCTGGCGTCGCGCGGACCAGGCCGCGCATGCGCGCAGCACCGAGGCCGAGTCCGCCTATCGCGAGGGCGACTTCGAAGCCGCCGCCCGCGGCTTCGCCGACCTGCCCGGTGCCGACGCCGCATACAACCGCGGCAACGCCCTGGCCCGCGCCGGCCGTTACCGGGAAGCGCTCGCTGCTTACGACGAAGCCCTGTCCGAAGCGCCGGGCATGGCGGATGCCGCGGCCAACCGTGCCGCGGTCGAGGCGGCCATGCAGCGCCAGCCGCCGCCCGCGGGCGGAGGCCGTGGCGGAGATTCGCCTCCCGACGGCGGCCAGGGCGGCGACGCCGGGTCCGACGACGGAGAGCGCGGCGAGCAGGGCCAGGGCGAACCCGACGAAGACCCCGGGCGCGATCCTGACCGCGACGCGTCCGATGCCGCGCCACCGGACCCTGACGACGCCGGAACCGACAACCCGGAGCCGCCCGCCGCCGATGCTGCCGACGCCGAAGCCCGGGCCCGCCAGCAGGCCGCCGACGAAGCCCAGCGCGAAGCCATGCAGCGTGCCCTGGATGCCGGTACCGCCCGCGAAGGCGCGGGCCAGGCGGATGACGGCCTCGAAGCGCAGGCGCAGGCCGAGTCGACGGCCGCCGAAGAACGCGAGCGGGCCAATGCCGCCTGGCTGCGCCGCATCCCGGACGATCCCGGCGCCCTGCTGCGTGCGCGCTTCCGCAGCGAGCACCTGCGCCGTCGCGCCGGGGAGCGCTGAACCCATGATCATGAAAACGACGAACTCCCGAGCGCACCTCGCCTGGCTCCTGCCCGCGCTGCTGCTGTCGCTGCTGCTGCCACCGGCCCTGGCTCGCGCGGAGACCCGCGCCTGGGTCGACCGCGACAGCATCGAACTCGGCGAAACCGTCACCCTCAACATCGAGACCGACACCGGCGCCCGCCCCGACTACGCGCCGCTGCAGGACGATTTCCACATCGAGCAGCGCAGCAGCCGGCAGTCCTTCGAGCAAAGCGCGGGCCGGTCGGTCTCGCGCACGCTGTATGCGGTGGCGCTGCAGCCCGAACGCACGGGCAGGGTGACGGTCCCGGCGCTGCGCGTCGGCAGCGCGCGCACCGCGCCCATCACGCTCACCGTCACCGCGGCCAGCGCCGCACCGGCGCGCGCGCGCGGTCTGGCGTTCATCGACGCCGAGCTCGACGACACCACGCCCTATGTGCAACAGGCGGTCGGGCTGCGGCTGCGGCTGTACTACGCCGCGCAGCTGCTGTCCGGGCAGTTCGACCAGCCGGCGCCCGACGGCGCCGCGCTGCAGCGTGCGGGCAGCGACGTGCAGTACACGCGCGAGATCGACGGCCGTCGCTACCGGGTGGTCGAGCGCCGCTACGTGCTGGTGCCCGAGCGCAGCGGCCGGCTCGAACTGCCTCCGGCGAACTTTCGTGGTCGCGGGGTGGGCGGCTGGCTCGACGACCTGTTCGGCGACGGCCAGCGCGGACTCTCCGCCGACGGCCCGCCGCTCGTGCTCCAGGTGAAGCCCGTGCCCGATGCCGCGCCGCGACCGTGGCTGCCGCTGCACGGACTCGAGCTGCGCTGGCGGGACGCGCCCGACCGCGTGCGCGCCGGCGACGCGGCCACGCTCGAGCTCGAACTCGTGGCCGACGGCGCGACCGGCGCGCAGCTGGAGCCGCCGATGATCACCGTCGACCAGGGCGCCCAGGTCTTCCCCGAACCCGTACAGCACGACGACATGATCGAGGACGGCCGGCCGCGCGTACGCATGCTGCGGCGCTTCGCGGTGCTGCCGGCGCGCGAGGGCCGGCTGCGCATCGAAGGGCCGCGGCTGCAGTGGTGGGACGTCAATGCCGACCGGATGCGCGAGGCGACGCTGCCCGCGCTCGAGCTCGATGTCGCTCCCGCCGCATCCGGCACGGCCGCAGCGGTGCCACCCGGCGACGGGGGGCTGGTGCGCCTGCCCGGGGTCCAGCACGGCGTGGGCGCCTGGGCGCTGGCCACGGTCGCCTTCGCCCTGCTGTGGCTGGCCACGCTCGCCTGGGCGCTGCAATGGCGACACCGGGCGCAGGCAGGCGACACGGCCCCGCGCGACGATGACGCCGCCGCACGCAGCCCGGGCGCGCGACGCCCGTGGCAGGGATCGGCCCTGCGCAGGGTGCTCGACACCGGCGACCTCGGTGACGTCAGCGCCGCGCTGTGCGCCCTGGCCTCACCCGCCGCCGCCGACCTCGACGCGCTCTCGCGGATGCTGGCCCCCGGCCCGCAGCGCGAGGCCATCGCCGCCCTGCAGCGGGCCCGCTGGGGACAGGACGAGGGCGGTGCCTCGCAGGCGCGCGCCGCGGTGCGCGCGGCCTTTGCCCGCGGGCCCGACTGGCTGCCCCGGGACAGTGACATCGACCCTCCGCTGCCCCCGCTCTACCCCCGTTGAACGGGTCGCGGGACGCGCTTTGCTAAGCTCCGCCGTCCACACCGTTCCGGGGAATACCGCATGACCGAGCCGACCGCGCCCAGCACGCAGCGCATGCCGCTGCACTGGAAGATCGCCATCGGCTTCGTCGCGGGCCTGGTGCTGGGACTCTTCGTGCATTACGGCATCGGCCGCGACGCGACCTGGGTGCAGTGGCTGACGCAATACCTGACCCAGCCCTTCTCGACCCTGTTCCTCAGCCTGATCTTCATGATGATCGTGCCGCTGCTGTTCTCGGCGCTGGTGGTGGGCGTGTCGGAGATGGGCGACGTGAAGTCCCTGGGCCGCATTGGCTGGAAAACCCTGGTCTGCACCGTGTTGCTCTCGAGCATCGCCGTGCTCCTGGGCCTGGTGATGGTGAACGTGTTCGAGCCGGGCGCCGGCGTCGACCCGGTGCTGGCGCAGCAGCTGCTGACCGAGGGCGCCGAGCGCACCGCGGCCATCGTCCGCGACAGCGGCGCGCAGCCCACGGGCGTGCAGATGCTGCTCGACATCGTGCCGCAGAACGTGATTGGTGCCGCGTCCAACAACGCCAACATCCTCGCGCTGATGTTCTTCGCGCTGATGTTCGGCATCGGCATCGTGCTGAGTCCGGACACTGCGCCCATCCGTACCCTGCGCCGCGGCATCGAGGGCATCTTCGAGATCTCGATGACCCTGATCGGCCTGATCATCCGCCTGGCGCCGGCAGCGGTGTTCTGCTTCATGTTCAACCTCGCCGTGCTGTTCGGCTGGGACCTGCTGCTGCGCCTGGGTGCCTTCGTGCTGGTCGTGGTCGGCGCGCTGGCGATACACATGCTGGTGGTGTACTCGCTGGCGCTGAAGGCCATCGGCGGCTATTCGCCGGTGAAGTTCTTCAAGGGTGTCCAGGAAGCCATGCTGATGGCGTTTTCCACCGCATCGAGCAACGCGACCCTGCCGACCGCGCTCAAGGTGGCCGACGAGCTGGGCCTGCCCACCAAGGTGTCGCGCTTCGTGCTGACCATCGGCGCGACCGCCAACCAGAACGGCACCGCGCTGTTCGAGGGCGTGACGGTGATCTTCCTGGCCCAGTTCTTCGGCGTCGACCTGACCTGGGGCCAGCAGTTCATGGTGATGCTGGTCTGCATCCTCGGCGGCATCGGCACCGCCGGCGTGCCCTCGGGCTCGCTGCCGGTGGTGGCGCTGATCTGCGCCATGGTCGGGGTGCCGCCGGAGGGCATCGGCCTGATCCTGGGCGTGAACCACTTCCTGGACATGTGCCGGACCACGGTCAACGTCACCGGCGACCTGGGCATCGCGGCCATCGTGTCGAAGGGCGAAGTGGACGCGCCGGCAGACCCGGTGCCAAGGGCTTCTGGAGCCGAAGCCTGAGGCCTGGCCGAGGCGGTGCGCCCCGCTGCGCGCGACGGGGCCGCTGGACCAGTGTTGCGGTCCGGGCTTCCGCGCGAACGCCACGCGCCTGACGCGTGCGGCCGCGCCGCGGGAGACTCGGCGCGCGGGGGATGGGACAATGGCGGCTTCGCCCGCCGTCCCCAGCCGCCCGAGACCATGACCAGCCCCAGCCGCCGCGACCTCGCCAACGCCATCCGCTTCCTCGCCGCCGACGCCGTCCAGGCGGCCAATTCCGGGCATCCCGGCATGCCCATGGGCATGGCCGACATCGCCGAGGTGCTGTGGAACGACTACCACAGCCACAACCCCAACAACCCGAAGTGGTTCAACCGCGACCGTTTCGTGCTGTCCAACGGCCACGGCTCGATGCTGCAGTACGCGCTGCTGCACCTGGCCGGCTACGACCTGCCGATCGAAGAGCTGAAGCACTTCCGCCAGCTCGGCCACCGCACGCCGGGACATCCCGAGAACTTCGTCACCGGCGGCGTCGAGACCACCACCGGGCCGCTGGGCCAGGGCTTCGCCAACGCCGTGGGCTTCGCGCTGGCCGAGAAACTGATGGCGCAGCGCTTCAACCGCCCCGAATACGCGATCGTCGACCACCGCACCTGGGTGTTCCTGGGCGATGGCTGCCTGATGGAAGGCATCAGCCACGAGGCCGCGTCGCTGGCCGGCACCTGGGGACTGGGCAAGCTGGTGGCGTTCTGGGACGACAACCACATCTCCATCGACGGCGATACCGCCGGCTGGTTCACCGACGACACCCCGGCGCGCTTCGAGGCCTACGGCTGGCGCGTGATCCGCGATGTCGACGGCCACGACGCGGACCGGATCAAGGCCGCGATCGACGCCGCGCTGGGGCAGGACGACAGGCCGGTGCTCATCTGCTGCCGCACCACCATCGGCTTCGGCTCGCCCGCCAAGGCCGGCAAGGAGTCTTCGCACGGCGCGCCGCTGGGCCAGGACGAGCTCGAGGCCACGCGCAAGGCGCTGGGCTGGGAGCACGGTCCGTTCGAGCTCCCGCAGACGATCCGCGACGGCTGGCGCGCCAACAACGCCGGTACCGTGCGCGAAGAGCAGTGGAACCGCCTGTTCGACGGCTATGCGCAGCGTCATCCGGAACTCGCCGCCGAACTGACCCGCCGCTCGCATGCAGAGCTGCCCGAAGGCTTCAGCGCCGCCGCGGACGCGTACATCGCGAAGCTGCAGGCCGACAGCCCCAAGATCGCCTCGCGCAAGGCCTCGCAGATGGCGATCGAGGCCTTCGCGCCGCTGCTGCCCGAACTGATCGGCGGCTCGGCCGACCTCGCCGGTTCCAACCTCACGCTGTGGAGCGGCAGCAAGTCCGTGACCGGCGGCGACCCGGACGCGAACTACATCTACTACGGCGTGCGCGAGTTCGCGATGACTGCGATCTCCAACGGCCTGTCGCTGCACGGCGGCTTCATCCCCTACGACGCCACCTTCCTGGTGTTCAGCGACTACGCCCGCAACGCGGTGCGCATGAGCGCGCTGATGGGCGCGCATGCGATCCATGTCTATACGCACGACTCCATCGGCCTGGGCGAGGACGGCCCGACGCACCAGCCGATCGAGCACATGGCCAGCCTGCGCCACATCCCCGGCAACGACGTCTGGCGTCCCTGCGACGCGGTCGAGTCGGCGGTGTGCTGGAAGGCCGCGATCGGGCGCCGCGACGGCCCCAGCTGCCTGGTGTTCTCGCGCCAGAACCTGGCGCCGCAGGCGCGCGATGAAGCGCAGGTGGCCGCGATCGCGCGCGGTGGCTACGTGCTGAAGGACTCGGTCGGCGCGCCCGGGCTGATCCTGATCGCCACGGGTTCCGAAGTCGGGCTCGCGATGGACGCCGCCGCGCAGCTCGGCGACTCCGTGCGCGTGGTGTCGATGCCTTCGACCGATGTCTTCGACCGGCAGGACAAGGCGTATCGCGAGTCGGTGCTGCCGGATGCCTGCCGTCGCCGCGTGGCGGTCGAGGCCGGCGTCTCCGACTTCTGGCGCAAGTACGTGGGCCTGGACGGTGCCGTCATCGGCATCGACCGCTTCGGCGCCAGCGCGCCGGCCGAAGTGCTGTTCCCGCACTTCGGCTTTACGGTCGAGGCCGTGGTCGCCGCCGCGCGCGCGCTCTGAGGCGCGCGGGGAGGGAGGACGCCATGGCGCAGCGCGACTGGGTGGCGCAGGCCATCCACACCATCGAGGCCGACTTCAACCGCTCGGCGGACACCCACCTGATCCCGCTCGCACTGCCGGGCTGGCCGGGCATCGACGTCTATCTCAAGGACGAGTCCAGCCACCCCACCGGCAGCCTCAAGCACCGGCTGGCGCGCTCGCTGTTCCTGTACGCGCTGGCCAACGGCTGGCTGCGCGAGGGCCGGCCGGTGGTCGAGGCCTCCAGCGGCTCGACCGCGGTGTCCGAGGCCTACTTCGCGCGCCTGCTGGGCCTGCCCTTCATCGCCGTGATCCCGGCCTCGACCTCGCCGGAGAAGATCGCCGCGATCGAGTTCCAGGGCGGTCGCTGCCACCTGGTCGACACCGCCTGCGCGCTCGACGCCGAGTCGCAGCGCGTGGCGCTCGAGACCGGCGGCCACTTCATGGACCAGTTCACCTACGCCGAGCGCGCGACGGACTGGCGTGCGAACAACAACATCGCCGAGTCGATCTACCGGCAGATGGCCGAGGAGCCGCACCCGGTGCCGGCCTGGATCGTCTGCAGCCCGGGGACCGGCGGCACCGCGGCCACCCTCGGCCGCTACGCGCGCTACCGCCGCCACGACACCCGCGTGCTGTGCGCGGACCCGCAGGAATCGGTGTTCCACGACGCCTACCGCGCGGCCCTGGCCGGCGAACCCTGGCGCGACTTCACCCACCCCTGCGGCTCACGGGTCGAGGGCATCGGCCGGCCGCGCGTGGAGGCCAGCTTCATCCCCGGCTGCATCGACGGCATGCTCAAGGTGCCCGATGCGCTGGCGCTGGCGGCGATGCGCCACGTCAGCGCCACGCTCGGCCGCCGCGTCGGAGGCTCCACCGGCACCAACTTCGTCGGCGTGCTGCACGCCGCGCGGCGCATGCGCGAAGCCGGGCAGGACGGCTCGATCGTGACCATCCTCTGCGACAGCGGCGATCGCTATGCGCACAGCTATTACGCGCCGGCCTGGTACGCCGCCAACGGCATCGATACCGAAGCCTCGGACGCCGCCATCGCCGCTGCGGTCGCCGGTGGCGACATCGCCGGACTGGCTCCGCTCGGAGACGCCTGACCCGAAGCGGGCGACCGCATGCCTCTGTGCCGGCGCGCCGATCCTGCAGGATCGGCATGCCCGGGCGGGCACTTGACAGGGCGTTTGTTTACGTCTGTAATCGTTACAAATTACAGATGTAATCGACATGCCGATCAGCGATTCCGAAGCCGTGGTGATGGAAGTCCTCTGGAACGAGCAGCCGCTCGCGGCCGAGGACGTGGTGGCACGCCTGTCCGGCCAGGCCGACTGGGCCGAGCCGACCATCAAGACCCTGCTCAACCGCCTGCTGAAGAAGGGTGCGGTACGCGCCGACCGCGACGGACGCCGCTACCTGTATTCGCCGGTGCTGGCCCGCGAGGCCTGGGTGGCCAGCCAGAGCGAGAGCGTGCTCGACCGCCTGTTCGGGGGCCGCGTGGCGCCGCTGGTGGCCCACTTCAGCGAGCGCGGCAAGCTCAGCCAGGCCGATATCGACGCGCTGCGCCGCCTGATCGAGGAGCTTGACGATGACGGCCGCTGACGCCCTGCTGCGCTGGCTGGTCGACGGCAGCCTTGCGGCCAGCGCGGCGCTGCTGCTGGTGCTCGCACTGCGGCAGCCGTTGCGGCGGGCCTTCGGTGCACGCGTGGCCTACGGGGCCTGGGCGCTGGTGCCGTTGGCCCTGGTTGCGGCTGCGCTGCCACGGCCGGACGTCGGGCAGGCGCTGGCGCCGGAACTGATGGCCCTGCATCCGGGCGTGCTGGTGCTGGCGAGGGCAGACGCGGCACCGGCCATCGCCGGCGCCCCTGGCATCGACTGGGCGCTGTTTCTGGCCATCGCCTGGCTGTCCGGAACGGGACTGGCGGCGCTGTACTTCGCGCGCCAGCAACGGCGCTTCGTGGTGGCGCTTGGCCGGCTCGAACCCGATGCCGACGGCAGCTGGCGTGGCCAGCGCGTGGGCGGGCCGGCCGTGGTCGGCGCGCTGCGCCCGCGCATCGTCCTGCCCATCGACTTCGAAGCGCATCACGCACCGGAGGAGGCTGCGCTGGTGATTGCCCACGAGCGCGCCCACCTCGCGCGCGGCGACACCCGCGCCAACCTGGCCGCGGTCGCGCTGCGCTGCCTGCAGTGGTTCAACCCGCTGCTGCATTTCGCCGAGCGCCGTTTCCGCCTCGACCAGGAGCTGGCCTGCGACGCCACCGTGCTCGCGCGCCATCCCCACGCCCGCCGCCGCTATGCGGACGCGATGTTGAACGTGCAGCTGGCCGTCCCTGGACTGCCGGTCGGCTGCCATTGGCAGTCCAGCCAAACCCTGAAGGAACGCATCCTCATGTTGAAGCAACCACTGCACGGCACCGGTCGACGACGCGCCGGAACCCTGGCCCTGGGCGTCATGCTCGCCACTTGCAGCTATGCCGCCTGGGCCGTGCGCCCGGCTGCCGTACCTGAGCCGCCGCCGCCCCCTGCGCCCGAAGCGCCGCCCGCGCCACCCGCCCCGCCCGCGGCGTCGGTGCCGCCGGTGCCGGAGGCACCACCCGCTCCCACGCCACCGCCCGTGCCCGCGGCCGCTCCAGCCCCACCCGCGCCGCCGCCCGTGCCTGCGGTCGTGGGACCCCGAGCCGTCGACCGCCTGCCGCCGCCGAAGTATCCCGCCGAAGCCGCGGCCGCAGGCCAGGGTGGACGGGTGGTGCTGCGGGTGCTGGTTGGTATCGACGGAAGCGTCAAGGACGTGGTGGTGGAGAGATCAGAGCCCGAAGGCGTGTTCGAAGCCGTGACCCTTGAAGCGGTCCGGCAATGGACGTTCTCGCCGCAGCTCAAGGACGGCCGGCCCGCCGAAGGCTGGGTGCGCGTGCCCGTGCATTTCGAGGCGCCCGCTCCCGGGCCGGCCGCCGCAGAGGGCTGAGCGGGTCCGGTCGGATGCCGTGGCCGTCGCCCTGGCAGCCCCGGCATCCGTGGTATCAATAGGGCCGCGAAATCCTGCGCTACCGTTCCCGGAGGCCGTCGTGGAGGGATCACCGCAGCCCGCGCCACCCTGGCAGGTGGATCGCTGGTTCAACACGCCGGCACCGATCGACCTCGCCGCCCTGCGCGGCAGGGTGGTGGTGCTCGAAGCCTTCCAGATGCTGTGTCCGGGCTGCGTCTCGCACGGCCTGCCCCAGGCGGCGCGCGTGCACGCGGGCTTTCCGCCGGAGCAGGTCGCGGTGGTGGGCCTGCACACCGTGTTCGAACACCATGGGGCAATGACCCCGCTCGCGCTGCAGGCCTTCCTGCACGAGTACCGGATCACCTTCCCGGTGGGCGTGGACAGGCCGGGCATCGACGTTCCGTGCCGCAGACCATGCGTGCCTACGCCCTGCGTGGCACGCCGAGCCTGGTCCTGATCGATGCCCGCGGCAACCTCCGGGAGCACTACTTCGGCCAGGTCGAGGACCTGGTGCTGGGCGCGCGGATCGCGTCGCTGGTGCATGAGGCCGGGGCGGGCGCGACCGCGGCATGAGTGCGTCCGGGCGTCCGGCCCCGATGGCGACGCTCAGTCCAGTCTGTGCACGGCCCCGGTCAGCCGCCGCACCTCGTCGGGGTGGTGGCTGACGTAGAGCATCGGCAGCCGTACCTCGTCGCGCACGCGCTGCAGGTACGGGATCAACTCTTCGCGACGCGCCTGGTCGAGTGCCGACAGCGGTTCGTCGAACAGCAGGATCGCCGGCTGCGACAGCAGGGAGCGGCCGATGGCGACGCGCTGCGCTTCGCCGCCGGACAGGTTCGCGGTGCGCCGCGGCAGCAGCGCCTCGATGCCGAGCAGGGCCACCACGGCGTCGAGCTCGAAGCGCGGTCCGGCCCCGGGCGCGGCGTGGCGCCCATAGAGCAGGTTGCCGCGCACGTCGAGGTGCGGGAACAGGCGCGCATCCTGGAACACATAGCCGACGCGGCGCCGGTATGCCGGCAGGTCGATGCCGCGCGCGCGGTCGAACAGCACGCGGCCATCGACCTCGATGCGCCCCGCCCGCGGCTTCACGAGGCCCGCGATGGCGTTGAGCACCGTCGTCTTGCCCGCGCCCGAGGGGCCGACCAGCGCCACCACGCGCGCGCTGTCCTCGATCCGCACCTGGCGCTCGAAACGGCCGCGCTTCAGCTGGATGTCCAGACTCAGCATCGCGCGGCTGCCAAGCGCGTCGCAGCGGTGCATATCCCCGCCGCCGCGTTTCGCCGGGGCCGCCTCATGTGGCGTCCCTCTCGCCGCGGCGGCCGTGCTGGCGCTGCACCAGCCACTCCGAGGCAAGCAGCGCCAGCAGCGAAATCGCCACCGCCACCAGCGCCATCCGCCAGATCCCGAGCTCGCCGCCGGGGACCTGCATCAGCTCGTAGATCGCCGAGGACATGGTCTGCGTCTCGCCCGGGATGTTGGACACGAAGGTGATGGTGGCACCGAACTCGCCCAGCGCCTTGGCGAAGGCCAGCACGCCGCCGGCGACGATGCCCGGCCAGGCCAGCGGCAGGGTGACGGTGGCGAAGACGCGCCAGGGACTGGCGCCGAGCGTGGCCGCGGCCTGCTCCAGGCGGCGGTCGACCGATTCGATCGACAGCCGGATCGCGCGCACCATCAGCGGGAAGCCCATGATCGCGCTGGCCAGGGCCGCGCCGGTCCAGCGGAACGCAAACGTGATCCCGAAATATTCGGCGAGGAAGCCGCCGACCGCGCCCTGGCTGCCGAACACCACCAGCAGCGCATAGCCCACCACCACCGGCGGCAGCACCAGCGGCAGGTGCACCAGGGCGTCGAGCAGGGCTTTGCCCGGAAAGCGCTTGCGCGCCAGCAGCCAGGCCGTCGCGATCCCGAACGGCAGGCTGGCCAGTGCCGCGACGCCGGCCACCTTCAGGCTGAGCGCGATGGCGGCGAGTTCGGCGGGGCTGAAGTCGGGCATCGTGGGCGGGCGCGCGATGCGGCCTCAGCGCAGGCTGAAGCCGTGGCCGCGGAAGATGGCGCGGGCGTCGTCGTCCTGCAGCCAGCGCAAAAATCCGCCAGCGTGCGGATGCCGGCTCGCGGCCACGCGCGCCGCCGGATAGACGATCTCCGGGTGCGAGCCCGGCGGGAAGGTGGCCAGCACGCGCACGCGCGGTTCGGCCTGCGCATCGCTGCCGTAGACCACCCCCAGCGGCGCCTCGCCGCGCGCCACCAGCATCAGCGCCGCGCGCACGTTCTCGACGCCGGCCACGCGCGGCTCGATGGTTTCCCACATGGCGAGCGACTGGAAAGCAGCCTTCGCATACTTGCCGGCGGGCACGCTGTCGACCATGCCCAGCGCGATGCGGCCGCGGGTGCCCAGCAGCGGACGCAGGTCGAGGCCTTCGCGCAGCGTGACCGGCTCCGCGGCCGGGGTCGCCGGCGCGATCAGCACCAGGGTGTTGCCGAGCAGCTCGCTGCGCGTGCCGGCATCGACCAGCCCGCGCGCCTGCAGTTCATCCATCCAGTCGAGGTCGGCGGAGACGAAGACGTCCGCCGGCGCACCCTGCGTGATCTGGCGCGCGAGCGCGGAGCTGGCGGCATAGGACACGCGCACGCGCTGCCCGGTCGCGGCCTGGTAGGCGCCGGCCGCCTCGTCCATCGACTCCTTCAGGCTGGCCGCGGCGAACACGGTCAGCGGCGCATCGGCTGCCCGCGCGTCGTGCGGCCACAGCGCCGCGAAGGCCAGCAGGGCGCAGAGAACGACGGCGAAGCGGTGGCAAAACGACATGGTCCAGCGCCTACAGTGCGTCCAGCGGGAGGTCGAGGTAACGGATGCCGTTGCCATGCGGATCGGGCAGGGCGCCGGCGCGGATGTTGACCTGCACCGAGGGGATGATCAGCGCGGGCATCGCCAGGCTGGCGTCCCGGGTCTCGCGGGTGGCCACGAATGCCGCTTCGTCGACGCCTTCGTGGACGTGGACGTTGTCGCGCTTCTGCGCGCCGATGCTGGTTTCGCAGGCGGGCTCGCGGCCGCCGGGTCCGTAGTCGTGGCAGACGAAGACGCGGGTGTCGTCGGGCAGCTCGGCGAACAGGCGCCGGATCGAGCGATACAGCGTGGATGCGCTGCCGCCTGGGAAGTCGCAGCGCGCAGTCCCGCCGTCGGGCATGAACAGCGAGTCGCCGGTGAACAGCGCGTCACCGATGAGGTAGGCGTTGCTGTCGCTGGTGTGCCCCGGCACGGGGATGGCGCGGCAGGCGATGCCGCCGAGCGCGAAGGTTTCGTCGGCGGCGAACAGATGGTCGAATTGCGAGCCGTCGACCGCGAAGCCGGGGCCGAGGTCGAAGACCTCGCGGAAGCGCGACTGCACGGCGCGGATACCCTCGCCGATCACCACCGGCACGCCGGGCCAGTGGGTGGCCTTGAGCCACTGCGCCGCGGACAGGTGGTCGGCGTGGGCATGGGTCTCGAGCAGCCAGCACACGCGGTATCCGTGCGTGCGGACGCAGTCGGCCAAGGCCTGGGCCGAGGTGGTGGCCGTGCGCCCGGACGCCATGTCGAAGTCCAGCACCGGGTCGATGACCGCGGCCTCGCCGCCGGCCGCATCCGCCACCACGTAGCTCCAGGTGCCGGTGGCGGCGTGATGGAACGGATGGACGACGGGTGCGGCGATCTCATTCATGGCAACTTCTGGGGCGGGGCCAGGGCGTGGTTGAGCAGCGCCGCCAGGCGATGGCCGGCCTCGCGCAGGCGGCGTTCGGCCAGCGGCAGGCGTGCGTCGAGGAAGGCCTCGTCGATCACGTGTTCGCCCTCGGGTGGATAGATCTCGCCGGCTTCAACCAGACGGCAGGATTCCAGCGCCCACTCCAGGACCGGGCGGTCGGAGCCCAGGGTGGCGTCGTCGGCCAGCGGTGTCTGCATCAGTTCGGTCGCGTAGGGCCCGTAGGCCAGTCCGCGGCGCTCGAGGATGGTGCCGTCCCAGACGCGGTGCAGGTTGCTGCCTTGGCCGTCGATGTTGACCTGGTAGCCGTTGCCGCCCTTGTCGTCGCGCGGGCTGGCGTGCAGCGGCTGGTGCAGGTCGGCCACGAAGTGGACGATGAACTTGAGCGCGGCCGTGCGGCTTGCGTCGTCCAGCCCGGGGTCGGACAGGCTGCGGAACATCAGGTTGGTCTGGCCGACCACGCAGTTGTTGCCGGGGCAGTCGCGGGGCGGCTCGAAGCCGCAGCGGCCGTCGAAGTTGATGTAGTGCCACTTCGCCGAGCGTTTGCCGAGTTCGGGATCGTTCCTGCGCAGTGCGTCGGCCCAGGTGGCGACGCCGGCCAGGGTGGGATCGGCTTCATCGGCGAGGAGGCGATCGACTTCGGCACGGGCCTCGGGCTTGAGGCCGGCTTCGGCGATCCGGGCCACGATGCGGTGGCCTTCGGCGCTCCAGGCCAGGGCATCGCCGGCGACGAATGCGAGGGCGATTGCGAGCAGGGGGAGGACACGGGGCATTGGACGGTTCCGGTTCGGGCGCATGCGGCGATTCTAGCCGGCATGCGCCCGGAGACTCCGCCCGGCGGATCGGTGCCGGCGAGCGCGCCGGCGATGGGCGGGCTGTCCCATACGGTCCCGCATTGATCGTGCTCAAGCCCGGGCCGCACCCGTCCGAGCCTGCTAAAATAGGCGTTCTGCGTGTTCCACCCACCCTTGCCGCGGCGCGCGGCGTTACGGAGTCAGCAACCCATGGCGATCAAGGTAGGCATCAACGGTTTCGGCCGCATCGGGCGCAACGTCCTGCGTTCGGCGGTGCAGAATTTCGGCAACGACATCGAGATCGTCGCCATCAACGACCTGCTGGAGCCGGACTACCTGGCCTACATGCTGAAGTACGACTCCGTGCATGGCCGCTTCGACGGCGAAGTGTCGGTCGATGGCGACACCCTGGTGGTCAACGGCAAGCGCATCCGCCTGACCCAGGAACGCGATCCGGCCAATCTGAAGTGGGGCGAGGTCGGCGCCGACGTCGTCATCGAGTCCACCGGTCTGTTCCTCGACAAGGCCAGCGCGCAGAAGCACCTCGACGCCGGCGCGAAGAAGGTGATCCTCTCGGCGCCGTCGAAGGACGACACGCCGATGTTCGTGTACGGCGTGAACCACGAAAAGTATGCCGGCGAGGCCATCGTTTCCAATGCCTCCTGCACCACCAACTGCCTGGCCCCGATCGCCAAGGTGTTGAACGACAAGTGGGGCATCAAGCGCGGCCTGATGACCACCGTGCACGCCGCCACCGCCAGCCAGAAGGTGGTCGACGGCCCGTCCAACAAGGACTGGCGCGGCGGCCGCGGCATCCTCGAGAACATCATTCCCTCGTCCACCGGCGCTGCCAAGGCCGTGGGCAAGGTGATCCCGGAGCTCAACGGCAAGCTCACCGGCATGTCGTTCCGCATCCCGACCTCCGACGTCTCGGTGGTCGACCTGACGGTGGAGCTGGAAAAGGGCGCGAGCTACGAAGAGATCAAGGCCGAGATGAAGGCGCAGAGCGAGGGCGCGCTGAAGGGCATCCTCGGCTACACCGAGGACAAGGTGGTCGCCACCGATTTCCGCGGCGATACCCGCACCTCGGTGTTCGACGCCGAGGCCGGCATCCAGCTCGACGACACCTTCGTCAAGATCGTGGCCTGGTACGACAACGAGTGGGGCTATTCCACCAAGTGCCTGGAAATGGTCCGCGTGGTGGCCGCGAAGTAAGGCTCCGGCCATTTCGAACCTCGGGAAGCCCCGCCTTGCGCGGGGCTTCCTGCTTTCCGGATGGGACGGGCGACCCGTTCTGGAGCCGCCGTGGGCATCGGGCTTCTTGTCCCGGCCGCCGGGCGGCTAATGTGCCGGTTGGGCCGTGGCGACGGCGGGGCGGGGTTCGCAGGGATGGAATCGATACTGATGCTGTTGGCGCTGGTCGTGCTCGCGGTGCCGGTGTTGCTGGTGGTGGTGCTGGTGGCCATCGGCAACCTGAAGCGGCGCGTTGGCGAACTTGAAGCGGCGCTGGCGCGCGTGGAGACGCCGCCGATGGAGGCGCCGGAGAGGCCGGGAGCGGTTCCCCTGCCCGCCGCGTGGGTGGCGGCGGCTGACATGTCGGCGCCAGGCGCCGCAGCCCCGGCGCCCCCCGTTGACGGAGCGTCGCAATCGCCATCGCGCGTCGTGGAAAAGTCGCGGCCAGCGCCACCGCACCATATCGAGCCGATCGCAGCGGAAGCGCGACGTGCCCCCGCGGCGCCGGACCCGTTCGACCGCTTCGCCGCTGCGGTCCGCCGCTGGTTCACCGAGGGCAACGTGCCGGTGAAGGTCGGCGTCCTTGTACTGCTGGCCGGCGTGGCCGCGCTGCTGCGCTACGCCAGCAACCAGGGCTGGCTGACGCTGCCCATCGGCCTGCGCCTTGCGGCCATTGCCGCCGCGGCGCTGGCGGCACTGGCCTTTGCGTGGCGCAAGCGGCACAGCCACCGCAGCTTCGCGCTGGCGGTGCAGGGCGGGGCCATCGGCGTGCTGCTGCTGGTGGTGTTCGCGGCCTTCAAGCTTCACGGCCTGCTGCCGGCCGGCGCGGCGTTCGCGATCAGCGTGGGCCTGGTCGCCGCGCTGGGGGCGCTTGCGGTGCTGCAGGGCTCGCGCACGCTGGCCGTGCTCGGGATTCTCGCCGGCTTCATGGCGCCGGTCTGGCTGTCGACGGGCAGCGGCAACCACGTCGTGCTGTTCTCGTACTACGCGCTGCTCAACGCGGCGATCTTCGCCATCGCCTGCCTGCGCCCCTGGCGCGAACTCAACCTGCTTGGCTTCGCCTTCACCTGGGGCATCGGCGTGGCCTGGGGCGTGCTGGCCTACAACCCGTCGAAGTTCGCCACCACGCAGCCGTTCCTGCTGCTGTTCTTCGCCTTCTACCTGCTGCTGCCGATCCTGTACGCGCGACGCCGGCCACCGGGCCGTCGGGACGTGGTCGACGGCTGCCTGCTGTTCGGCACGCCGCTGATCGCCTTCAGTCTGCAGGCGGCGCTGCTGGAGGGGGAGCGCACGCAGCTGGCGCTGTGCGCCGTGGCACTGGCCGCGATCTATGCCGCGCTGGCCTGGTGGCAGCGACGGGGCCCGCACGCAGTGCTCGCCGAGGCCTATGTACTGCTCGCCGGCGGGTTCGCCACGCTGGCCGTGCCGCTGGCGCTGTCGGCGCGGGCCACCGCGGCCGTGTTCGCGGTCGAGGGCGCCGCGCTGGTGTGGCTTGGACTGCGCACTGCGCGGGGCCTGCCGCGCTGGGCCGGCACGGGCCTGCAGCTGGCCGCGGCGCTGTCGTTCGCCATCGGCGTTGCGGGGCATTCGCAGGATGCGCCCGTGCTCGCCAACGCAAGGTTCACGGGTGCGCTGCTGCTGGCGCTGGCGGGCTTCGCGAGCGCGTGGTGGTACCGCGGGGCGGGGCGGACGCCGGCGGCGCTGGCGTTCTATGCCTGGGGCCTGGCCTGGTGGCTGGGCAACGCCGTGCACGAGGCGGAGACGCATGTCGCATGGAACCTGCGCGCCGACGTGCTGCTGGCGGTGGCCGCGGTGACCGCGCAGCTCGCGGCGGAAGTGCATCGCCGGCGTCCGGCACCGGCGCTGGCGCTGACGGTGCTGGGCGCCATCGTGCTGGCGGCGCCGCTGGCGTTCATGCAGATGGATGCCCACGGCCAGCCGTTCGCGGGCTGGGGCGCGGCGGCCTGGCTGGTGTTCGCCGCGTGCGGCGTGCGCAGCCTCGCCTGCCTGCGCACGGACGGCGGGCCACCGGCAGCCTGGGCGCAGTTCGCCTGGTGGCTGCTGTGGGCGCTGGTGCTTTCGCTGTCGGCGTGGGAGTTCGCGCGCGGCCAGGCGCTGGGCGGTGGCTGGCGCCTGGCGCTCCCGGCGCTGCCCTGGCTTGCGCTGATGGCCCTGGGGCAGTTCCGCTGGCGCTGGCTGCGGCAGCCGCTGGGCGCGGCCTTCGACCCCATGCGACCGGCGTTCATTGCGACCTCTCTCGCCCTGGTGGGCGTCGGCTGGCTGCGCGCGCTGCGCGATGCCGGCGACAGCGCGCCGCTGCCGTGGCTGCCGTTGCTCAATCCGCTCGACCTCGCCCAGCTCGCGGCGCTGGGTCTCTTCGCATGCTGGCTGTGGTCGGCGCAGTCGCCGGCGTTCGCGCGGCGGCGGGTGGCGCTGCTGTCGTCGGCCGGATTCCTGCTGGTCACGTGCATCACGCTGCGTGCGGTGCACCACTGGGGCGGCGTGCAGTGGGGCGAGGCGCTGTGGTCGACCAGCCTGGCGCAGACCGCGCTGACGGTGGTCTGGAGCGTGCTTGGCGTGGCCGGCTGGATCGGCGGTTCGCGCCGCGGGCAGCGTGCGCTGTGGCTGGCGGGCGCGGTGCTGATGGCGGTGGTCCTGGCCAAGCTCGTGCTGTTCGACCGCCAGCACCTGGGCGACCTGCTCGGCATCGGCTCGTTCATCGCCTACGGCCTGCTGTGCACGCTGGTGGGCTGGTTCGCGCCGGCGCCGCCGCGCGCGCCGGTCGAGAGCGGAGCAGCCGCCCCGGCATCAGGCGCAGGTGCGGGCGTCGAAGGGTCCTGAGTGCCCGCCGCTGCCGCTGCTCAGGCCTCGCAGCCCTCGGGACCGCAGGCGGCGCCGTCGCCCGCGGCCGGAGGCGGCGCCAGTTTGCGCAGCGCCTCGGCCAGGGCCTCGGGCGGGTGCGCGCCCTGGATGCCGTGGCGACCGTCGACGACGAAGGTCGGCACCGCGCGGATGCCCATCGCCTGCGCACGGCCCAGCGCGGCCTGCACCTCGGCCACGCCCTCGTCCGAATCCAGCATTGCGCGCACGCGTGCTTCCGGCAGGCCGCCTTCGGCGCCGGCCGTGACCAGCACCTCGGGATCAGCCAGGTTGCGGCCCTCGGCGAAGTGCGCGCGGAACAGCGCCTCGCCGACCGCGTCGGCATCGCCCTCGCGCGCGGCCAGCCACATCAGGCGGTGGCCGGGCAGGGTGGTGACGCGCATCTGGCCGCGGTCGAAGTCCATCGGCAGGCCTTCGGCGCGCGCGGTGCCCTGGGTCTGCGCCAGGAGTTCCGCGGCGCGTGCCTCGCTGCCGAACTTGGCGGCATAGGCCTCGCGCAGGGGGACCGGCGTGGCATCGGCATCCGGATCCAGCAGGAAGGGATGCCAGTGCACTTCGATCGCGGGAGCGTCGTCGCCGAGCAGCGCGAGGGCGCGCTGGAAGCGGTGCTTGCCGATCCAGCACCAGGGGCAGACCAGGTCGGACCAGATGTCGATGCGCACGGGAGTCACCTCTTCGGTTTGCGTTCGTGGACCATGCGGGTGCCGGCCGCGCGGTCGTGCCAGGTCAGGCGGTCGCGGTCGAACCAGGCCCACCAGAAGCCCAGGCCTCCGGCCGCCACCGACAGCGTGGCCACCGCGTAGCGGCGCCACAGCGTCGGCCACGACGGCGCTGGACCGTCGGCGGCGACGACGCGCAGCCGCCAGGGCCGCATGCCGAGGGTCTGCCCGCCGCGGCGCCAGCTCAGCGTGGCGTAGGCGCCGGTGATCGCCCAGCAGCACAGCCACAGCAGCCACTGCAGCAGGCTCCAGGGCTGGATGTTCTCGCGCGCTCCGTGCCCGCCCAGCATGTAGCCGAGCGCGAACAGGAAGCCGAGCAGGAACCACAGCGACAGCACCGGAAACAGGTCGTACAGCATCGCCAGCAGGCGCTTGCCGATGTGCGCACCGGGTAGCGCCTGGCCGCTGGCGGCATGCGGGATGGGATCGTGTGGGGCGTCCTGGGTCATCGCGACAGGATAGCCGCCGCGGCATCCGCGCCGCTAAGCTGGCGACGATGTCCGCGTCCACGCCCGCCGAGCGCCGAACGCGCGCGATGCGGCTGCCGCCGCTGCGCGACGCCGACGCACGCGCCATCGATGCCTTCATCGATGCCTGGTGGGCCGAATCCGGCGCCGCCCGCCAGACCCTGGACAGCTACCGCCGCGACCTGCAGGGCTTTGCGCGCTGGCGGGACCGCGACGACATCGCCGACGCCGACCGCGCCGGCCTGTTCGATTACCTCGCCGATCGCAGCCGCGAAGGCTATTCGTCGCGCAGCAACTCGCGGCTGCTGTCGGCGCTGAGGGCGTTCTACGGCTGGCGCGTGCGACAGGGACTGCGCGCGGACGACCCCACCGCACTGCTGGAGCCGCCGAAACTGCCGCGCCTGCTGCCCAAGGCCCTGGCCGAGGGCGAAGTCGGTCGCCTGCTCGAGGCGCCCGATGTCGGCGTGCCCGCGGGCCTGCGGGACCGCGCGATGCTTGAGCTGATGTACGCCTGCGGCCTGCGCGTGAGCGAACTGGTCGGGCTGCCGGCCAATGGCGTCAATTTGCGCCAAGGCGTGCTGCGCGTCTCCGGCAAGGGTGGCAAGGAGCGGCTGGTGCCCCTTGGCGAGGAGGCCCGGGAGTGGCTCGAACGCTATCTCGCCGATGCGCGTCCGGCGCTGGCCGGCGCCCGCCAGATCCCGGTGGATGCGAAGGGCGACGCGCCGCTGTTCATCGGTCCGGATCTCCGCGCCCCGACCCGGCAGGCGTTCTGGGCCCTGGTCAAGCGCTACGCCGCCGCCGCCGGCATCGATCCCGGCAAGGTCAGCCCGCACGGCCTGCGCCACAGCTTCGCCACCCACCTGCTCAACCATGGTGCCGACCTGCGTTCGCTGCAGATGCTGCTCGGCCACAGCTCGCTGTCGACCACCCAGATCTACACCCTGGTGGCGCGCGAGCAGCTCAAGCGCCTTCACGCCCGCCACCACCCCCGAGCCTGAAAGCCGGCGCAATGGATGGCCATGGTCGCCGGCACCGCCATCGGGCCGCATGCGAGAATGCCGTGTCAGTCGCCGTCATGGCGGCATCGCCAAGCCGAGTCCTGCGAATGAAGTCCTTGCTGCCCCTCATGCTGTGTGCCGTCAGCCTCACCGCCTGCGCCAAGGCGCCGGACGCCGCCGCGCCGGGCGCGCAGCAGGCGGCCCGCGCTCCCGGCCAGGGCATGGCCAGCGCTGCTGCAGGTTCGGCCGAGGAGCGCGCGATCCAGGCACTGCACTCGATCAACCCGCGGATCGAGGTCGACCACGTCGGCGCCGCCCCGCTGCCGGGCTTCCGCGAGGCGGTGGTGGGCGGGCAGATGGTCTACATCAGCGACGATGGCCGCTATCTGCTGCAGGGCGCGCTGTTCGACGTCCACGGGAAGACCGACCTCAGCCAGACCGGCATGGCCGAGGTGCGCCGCAGGCTGCTGGCGACCATCCCCGCGTCGGAGCGCATCGTCTTCGCGCCGGAGAAGCCGGTGTACACCGTCAGCGTCTTCACCGACGTCGAGTGCGGCTACTGCCGCAAGCTCCACGAGGACATCGCCGAGTACAACCGCCTCGGCATCGCCATCGAATACCTGGCCTTCCCGCGGATGGGCCCGGCCAGCGAGGACTTCAGCAAGATGGTCTCGGTGTGGTGCGCCAGCGACCGCCGCGCCGCGCTGACCGCCGCCAAGCAGGGGCGCAAGCTTCCGGCGACCAACTGCACCAGCCCGGTGGCCAGGCATTACGACATCGGCCGCCGCGTGGGCCTGACCGGCACCCCCATGATCGTCACCGCCGACGGCACGCAGATGCCGGGCTACATGCCGCCCGCCGACCTGCGCGCCGAGCTCGACCGGCTGGCCGCGGAGACGGCGGGGCCGGCGGCCACCGCGTCGCCGTCCAGGGTGCCGGAGCCGGACGCCGCCGTGGGCGGCGCGCCGGGCGGGCGCTGAGCCACCAGCCGCGTCGCGGCTTCGCTACAATGGCCGGCCCGTTCCACGGTCGAAACCGGACATGATCGTCCTCGAGGGCCTGCCCGCCCTGTCGCCCTTCCGGCGCGAACGCCTCCAGGCCCGCCTGCAAGCCATCGATCCCGGCATCCGCGTCACCGGGTCCTGGCACGTCTACTGGCTCGATGCCGACGCCGGCGCGATGCCCGACCGGGCGGTCCTGCACCGCATCCTGCAGGCCTCCGACACCGTCGCGCCCGCCGGGCCCGGCGCCGTGACCCGCTTCGTTACCCCGCGTGTAGGCACGCTGTCGCCCTGGGCCAGCAAGGCCGGCGAACTGCTGCGCGGCGCCCGCCTGCCGGTGAAGCGCGTCGAGCGCGGCACCCGCATCGACCTCGCCGGCTGGCCGTCCGACCCGGTGGCAGCGGCCGCCGTGGCGGCCATCCTGCACGACCCGATGACGCAGTCGCTGCTGGTTTCGCACGCCGATGCCGGGGCGCTGTTCACCACGCCCGCGCGCGGCGCGGTCGAGGTCATTCCGCTGGATGGCCTGGAAGACGCCAACCAGCGCCTGGGCCTGGCGCTTGCCGCGGACGAGATCGCCTACCTGCGCGAGCGCTACGGCGCGCTCGGCCGCGACCCGCACGACGTCGAGCTGATGATGTTCGCGCAGGCCAACTCCGAGCACTGCCGGCACAAGATCTTCAACGCCTCCTGGACCGTCGACGGCGAGGAGATGCGCGCGCCCACCGGCGGCCCGCAGTCGCTGTTCAAGATGATCCGCCACACGCACGCGCAGACGCCGGAGCACACGCTCTCGGCCTACAGCGACAACGCCGCGGTGGTGGAGGGCTACGCGTCGAGGCGCTTCAGGCCGGACCCGGACACGGCCGTCTACCGCGCCGAGCCCGAGCGCGACGGCGCCTTCTGCATCAAGGTCGAGACCCACAACCACCCGACCGCGATTTCGCCGTTCGCGGGCGCCTCCACCGGCGCCGGCGGCGAGATCCGCGACGAGGGCGCCACGGGGCGCGGCGGGAAGCCGAAGGCCGGACTGGTCGGCTTCAGCGTCTCGCACCTGCGCATCCCGTCGTTGCCGCAGCCCTGGGAGCAGCCACGCGCGCTGAATCCGCGCATGGCGCCGGCGCTGGAGATCATGACCGACGGCCCGCTGGGCGCGGCGGCGTTCAACAACGAATTCGGCCGTCCGAACCTCAGCGGGTACTTCCGCAGCTTCGAGCTGCCGGAGGGCGACGGCCTGGTGCGCGCCTACGACAAGCCGATCATGCTTGCCGGCGGCCTGGGCGCGATCGACCGCGACCAGGTGGCCAAGCTGAAGCTGTCGCCGGGCGACGCGGTGGTGGTGCTGGGCGGTCCGTCGATGCTGATCGGGCTCGGCGGCGGTGCCGCGAGTTCCGTGGCCTCGGGCGAGAGCGCCGAGGCGCTCGACTTCGCCAGCGTGCAGCGCGACAACCCGGAGATGGAGCGCCGCTGCCAGGAGGTCATCGACCGCTGCGTGGCGATGGGCGAGACCGGCAACCCGATCAAGTGGTGCCATGACGTCGGCGCCGGTGGCCTGTCCAACGCGATCCCCGAACTGCTGCACGATTCCGGCGTGGGCGGCGTGATCGACCTCGACCGCGTGCCCAGCGACGACCCCTCGCTGTCGCCGATGCAGCTGTGGTGCAACGAGTCGCAGGAGCGCTATGTGCTGGGCGTCGCGGTGGATCGGATCGACGAATTCGCGGCGCTGTGCGAACGGGAGCGGTGTCCGTTCGCGGTGGTCGGGCATGCGACGGCCGAAGAGCGGCTGGTGGTGGGTTACGGCGCATCGCCCATGGCCGTCGCGGCGGGTGGGCCGCGCGACGTGCATGCCATCGACCTTCCCATGGACCTCATTTTCGGCAAGGCGCCGAAGATGCACCGCGATGCCGTCCGCCAGACGCCGCATCGCTGGCCCCAGCTCAACGCCGTCGCTCTTGCAGCCACCGGCCGCCCGGGCGAGGCGCTGCACGAAGCCGGCCTGCGCGTGCTCGCGCATCCGACCGTGGCTTCCAAGCAGTTCCTGGTCACCATCGGCGACCGCAGCGTCGGCGGCCTGACCGCGCGCGACCAGATGGTCGGCCCCTGGCAGCTGCCGGTCGCCGACTGCGCGATCACCCTGGCCGACTTCCACGGCCACGCCGGGGAAGCGATGGCGATCGGCGAACGCACGCCGCTCGCCCTGATCGACGCCGCCGCCAGCGCGCGCATGGCCGTCGGCGAGGCGATCACCAACCTCTGCGCCGCGCCGGTCGAATCGCTGGCGCGCACCAAGCTCTCGGCCAACTGGATGGCGGCCGCCGGGCATCCCGGTGAGGACGCGCGCCTGTACGACGCCGTGCACGCCGTGGGCATGGAGCTGTGCCCGGACATCGAATTGTCGATCCCGGTCGGCAAGGACTCGCTGTCGATGCAGGCGCAGTGGCAGTCCGAGGGCACCGCGCACAAGTCCGTATCGCCGGTGTCGCTGGTGGTCACCGCCTTCGCGCCGGTGACCGACGTGCGCCGGCAGCTCACTCCGCTGCTCGCACGCACGGGTGGCACCGAGCTGTGGCTGCTTGGCCTTGGCGCCGGCAAGCAGCGCCTGGGCGGCTCGATCCTGTCGCAGGTCCATGGCGCCTTCGGTGGCGCCTGCCCGGACCTCGATGACCCGCAGCGCCTGCGCGCCTTCTTCGAACTCGTCCGCGACGCGAGCGAGGCCGGCCTGCTGCTGGCCTACCACGACCGTTCCGATGGCGGCGTCTTCGCCAGCCTGTGCGAGATGGCGTTCTGCTCGCGCGTCGGCCTCGACATCGACCTCGATACCTGGGGCGACGACCGCACCGAGAACGTCTTCCGCACCCTGTTCAACGAAGAGCTGGGCGCGGTGGTGCAGATCGCGGTCGACGACCGCGTCGAGTTCGCCGACCTGGTCGCGCGCCACGGCCTGGTCGAATGCGCGCAGCGCATCGCGCGGCCGACCACCGCGTCATCGGTGCGCGTGCTCGCCGATGGCGAAGTGATGGCGGAGTGGGCCTGGGAGGACCTCATGGGCGCCTGGTGGTCGGTCAGCCACGCCATGCAGCGCCAGCGCGACAACCCCGACTGTGCCGATGCCGAGCGCGAGGCCGCGCTGCGCTTCGACGCGCCCGGCCTGCAGCCAGAACTCACGTTCGACCCGGTCGAGGATGTCGCCGCGCCCTACGTCTCCACCGGTGTCGCGCCGCGCGTGGCGGTGCTGCGCGAGCAGGGTGTCAATGGCCAGGTGGAGATGGCGGCCGCGTTCACGCTGGCCGGCTTCGAGGCGGTCGACGTGCACATGAGCGACCTGGTCGCCGGCCGCGCGAAGCTCGACGACTTCGCGGGCTTCGCCGCCTGCGGCGGCTTCAGCTACGGCGACGTGCTGGGCGCCGGCCGCGGCTGGGCGACCTCGATCCTGGAGCGCGAGGCGCTGCGCGCCATGTTCGAGCGCTTCTTCGGCCGCGGCGACAGCTTCGCCCTGGGCGTGTGCAACGGCTGCCAGATGATGTCGCAGCTCAAGGAGATCATTCCCGGTGCGGCGCACTGGCCGCGCTTCCAGCGCAACCTCAGCGAGCAGTTCGAGGCGCGCCTGGGCATGCTGGAAGTGGTGGACTCGCCGTCGCTGTTCCTGCGCGGCATGGTCGGCTCGCGGATCCCGGTGGTGGTCTCGCACGGCGAAGGCCGCGCCGAGTTCGCCAGCCCCGCCGACCAGTCCGCTGCGCGCGTGGCCTTGCGCTACGTCGACGGCGACGGCCGCCCGGCGACCGCCTATCCGGCCAACCCGAACGGTGCGGATGCCGCCGTCGCCGGCCTCACCAGCGACGACGGCCGGGTCACCTTGCTGATGCCGCACCCGGAACGCACCCTGGCCACGGCCAATTTCAGCTGGGCGCCGGCTGCGTGGCCGGACGCTTCTCCCTGGCTGAGGATGTTCCGCAACGCGCGGGTGGCGGTGGGCTGAGCGCGGCCCGCCTGCGGCGCGGGGGCTACCTGCTACAGTCGGCCTACCGCGCCAAGACCGGTTCCGCATCGAAGTGAATACCGCCGTGGACGACATCGATCTCGCGCCCTCGGCCGACGAACGTATCGTCGCCGTACTGCTGGAAAAGGGCCGACTGAAGGACGCTGACCTCGGCCGTGCGCGTCGGCTGCAGGATGAAACGGGCGGCAGCCTCCTGTCGCTGCTCGGCCGCCTGGGCCTGGTGTCCGAGCGCGACCACGCCGAGGCCTGCGCCGCGGTGCTCGACCTCCCGCTGGTCAGCGCCAAGGACATGCCCGAGATGCCGCCGGAAGGCACGCCGCTGACCGCGCGCTTCATGACCCAGTTCCACGTCGTGCCGGTGGCCGAAGGCGATGGCCACGTCGACGTGCTGGCCGCGGACCCGCAGGATCCATACGCGCTCGAAGCCGTGCGCCTGGCGACCGGCAAGGACGTGCGCGCCAGCGTGGCGCTGCGCTCGGAGATCGCCGGCCTGGTCGAGCGCTGGTACGGCCAGGGCCGCAGCGCCATGGGCGCCATCGTCGAGACCGCGGAGGGTGACGGCGGCGACATGGACGACGTCGAGCACCTGCGCGATCTCGCAAGCGAAGCGCCGGTCATCCGGCTGGTGAACCTGGTCATCCAGCGCGCGGTCGAGCTGCGCGCCTCCGACATCCACGTCGAGCCCTTCGAGAACCGGCTCAAGGTGCGCTACCGCGTGGACGGCGTGCTGGAAGAGGGCGAGAGCCCGCCCACCAACCTCACCGCTGCCGTGATCAGCCGCATCAAGATCATGGCCAAGCTCAACATCGCCGAGCGCCGGCTGCCGCAGGACGGCCGCATCATGCTGCGCGTGCAGGGCAAGGAGCTCGACCTGCGCGTGTCGACCGTGCCCACCGCGCACGGCGAGAGCGTGGTGATGCGCCTGCTCGACCGCGAGACGGTGGTGTTCGACTTCCACCGCCTGGGCTTCACCGACGAGTTCCTGCCGCGGTTCAACCACGTGCTGCAGCAGCCGCACGGCATCCTGCTGGTCACCGGCCCCACCGGCTCGGGCAAGACGACCACGCTGTATACGGCGCTGTCGAAGCTCAACCAGCCGGCGGTCAAGATCATCACCGTCGAGGACCCGGTCGAGTACCAGATCGAGGGCATCAACCAGATCCAGGCCAAGCCGCAGATCGGCCTGGACTTCGCCAACGCCCTGCGCAGCATCGTGCGCCAGGACCCGGACATCATCATGATCGGCGAGATGCGCGACCTGGAAACCGCGCGCATCGCGATCCAGTCCGCGCTCACCGGCCACCTGGTGCTGTCGACACTGCACACCAACAACGCCGCCGGTGGCATCACCCGCATGCTCGACATGGGCGTCGAGGACTACCTGCTGACGTCCACCATCAACGGCATCCTCGCCCAGCGCCTGGTGCGCAAGCTGGAGCCCACGCACGCCGAGCGCTACCCGGCCTCGCCCGAGGAAATCGGCAAGTTCGACCTGCGCCGCTTCCAGTCCGAAGGCGAGATCTTCCTGTATCGGGCGCGCGGGTCTGCGATCGCACCCACCGGTTACCTCGGCCGCACCACCATCGTCGAGTTCCTGGTGATGGACGACGCCCTGCGTCGCGCGGTCATGCGCCACGCCGGCATGGGCGAGCTCGAGCAGCTCGCGCGCGACGCCGGCATGCAGACCATGTACGAGGACGGCATCCGCAAGGCGCTGGCCGGGCAGACCACCATCGAGGAAGTGCTGCGCGTCACCGAGGACGCCTGAGCATGCCGCTGTACCGCTACAAGGCGCTCAACAGCCGCGGCGAAACGCTGGACGGCCAGATGGAGGCGGCCAGCGATTCCGAGGTGGTGCTGCGATTGCAGGAGCAGGGCCATCTCCCGGTGGAAGCGGCGCTGGCCAGCGAGGGCGGCGGCGAGGGTGCGCTGAAGGCGCTGTTCAAGCCCAAACCCTTTTCCGGCGAGCGCCTGGTGCAGTTCACCCAGCAGCTGGCCACGCTGCTCGGCGCCGGCCAGCCGCTGGATCGGGCGCTCACCATCCTGCTCGACCTGCCCGAAGAAGACGCCGCGCGGCGCACGATCCACGACATCCGCGACCAGGTGCGCGGCGGTACCGCGCTGTCGACCGCGCTGGAGCGACAGCACGGAAGTTTCTCGCGGCTCTACATCAACATGATCCGCGCTGGCGAGGCCGGCGGCAGCCTGCAGGACACCCTGCAGCGCCTGGCCGACTACCTGGAGCGCGCGCGCGCGCTGCGCGGCCGGGTGCTGAACGCGCTGATCTACCCGGCGATCCTGATCGTGATGGTGGGCCTGGCGCTGCTGTTCCTGCTCGGCTACGTGGTGCCGCAGTTCGGCATCATGTACGAGAGCCTGGACGCCGAGCTGCCGTTCTTCACCAAGATGGTGCTCGGCCTGGGCGAGCTGGTGCGCGACTGGTGGTTCGTGATGCTGGCGATCCCGGCGCTCGCCGCGCTGTGGTTCGACCGCCGTCTGCGCAATCCGGCGTTCCGGGCCCGCTTCGACGAGTGGCTGCTCGGGCGCAAGTTCGCCGGCAGCCTGGTGGCCCGGATCGAGACCGCGCGGCTGATGCGCACCCTGGGCACGCTGCTGAAGAACGGCGTGCCCCTGATCGCAGCCCTGGGCATCGGCCGCAACGTGCTGGGGAACCGCGCGCTCGCCGCCGATGTCGAAGCAGCGGGCGAGGAGGTCAAGAACGGCGTCGCGCTGTCCACCGCGCTCGCGCGCGGCAAGCGTTTCCCGCGGCTGGCGCTGCAGATGGTGCAGGTCGGCGAGGAGTCCGGCGCGCTGGATGCGATGCTGCTCAAGACCGCCGACACCTTCGAGGCCGAGACCGGCCAGGCGCTGGATCGCATGCTGGCCGCGCTGGTCCCGGTGATCACCCTGCTGCTGGCGGCGGTGGTCATGGTGGTGATCCTGGCGGTGCTGGTGCCGATCTACGATCTCACCAATGTCATAGGCTAGGGGCCTGCCCGCGCGCCGGGCGGCCCCTGTTCCATACAAGCCGTTTCCAATCCAAGCAGGCAGACTCCATGCACAAGCATTCCATCACCCGTTCCCCGCGTCCGTCCCGCCAGGGCGGCTTCAGCCTCATCGAGATCATCGTCGTGGTGGTGCTCATGGGCGGCATCGTGGCCTTCGCGGCCTCGCGCATCCTCGGCGGCGGCGACCGCGCCAAGGTCAACCTCGCCCGGGCGCAGGTCCAGACCATGGCCGAGAAGGTCAGCCAGTTCGAGATGGACACCGGCACCCTGCCGAGCGCGCTGTCGGACCTGGTGGATTCGCCCGGCGGCGTGGGCGGCTGGCTCGGCCCCTATGCCAAGGCAGCCGAGCTCAACGACCCCTGGAACACGCCCTTCGAGTACCGCGTGCCGGGCGACAGCGGCCCCTACGACATCGTCAGCTACGGTGCCGACCGGCGGCCGGGCGGTGAAAGCGTGAACGCGGACATCCGCTACGAATAAGAGCTGCCCTGGATGAACGCCGGGCGCGGCGGGGCAGGGCGTTCCCGCGGCTTCTCGCTGCTGGAAATGCTGCTGGTGATGGTGCTGATCGCCGCAACCGGCGTGCTCGCGGCCGGCGTGGTGGGCGGCGGCTTCGCGCGGATGGAGCTGCGCAGCCATGTGCGCGACATCGCCACGCAGCTGCGCTTCACGCGCGCCCGCGCGCTCGCCACCGGCATGCCGCAGACCTTCAGCATCGATCCCGCCGCGCACGTCTGGCAAGGCGCCGAGGGGCGCAGCGGTGAAGTACCGGAGTCGCTCGGCATCCGCTTCGTCGGTGCACGCGAGGTGCAGCCGGCGGAGGGCGTCGGTGCGATCGTGTTCTTCGGCGACGGCGCATCCACCGGCGGCCGGGTGCGGATCAGCCGTGGCGAGGCGGCCTTCGACATCGATGTCGCCTGGCTGACCGGCGGGGTGAGCGTGCACCGCGCGGAGCCATTGCGATGAGGCGGACCGGGGTGGCCGCGGCGCACGGGCGCCAGCGTGGTTACACGCTGATCGAGGTGCTGGTGGCGTTCGCGGTGCTGGCGCTGGCGCTGACCTTCCTGCTGGGCACGCTGTCGGGCGCGACGCGCCAGGTGCGCTGGTCGGCCGACGCCGGGCGCGCCGCGCTGCACGCGCAATCGCTGTTGGCCGACATCGGCGTGGGCGTGCCCCTGGAGCCGGGGCGCGACGAGGGCGAACTCGAGGATGGCCGCTACCGCTGGCAGCTCGAAGTCGCGCCCTACGTCGATCCGCTGCGACCCGGGAATGCACCGCAGGATCCGTTCGCGGCCCAGCTGTTGCAGCTGCGCCTGGAACTGGCCTGGGGCGAAGGCGCGCGCGCGCAGCGCCTGGTGCTGGACTCGCTGCGCCTGGTGCAGCCGGAGCCGGGGGGCGAGCCGTGAGCCGGGGTCGCGCGCGCGCCGCCGGCTTCACCCTGATCGAGGTGCTGCTGGCCACCGCGCTGCTGGCGAGTGGCCTGGCACTGGGCTTCGCCACCCTGCGCGCGGCCACAGCCACCGCCGAGCGTGGCGAGGCCATGGCGACGCGCACCGAGCGCATGCGCGCGGTGGAAGGTTTCCTGCGTCGGCGACTGGCCGCGGCGCAGGCCATTTCCTTCGCCCGGAACGAAGACGACGGCAGCGCGCTGCGATTCATCGGCGAAGCCGATCGCATCCGCTTCGTGGCCGACTTGCCGAGCTACCTGGGCCGCGGCGGCCCGCACCTGCACGACATCGCCGTGTACGGCCAGGGTGACGGGACGGCGCTGGCGGTCTCGTTCTCGATGGTGCTTGCCGGCGAGACCATCGAGGAAGACCAGCCGCGGGCGCCGGAGTCGCTGGTCGAAGGCCTGACCGGCCTGCGCATCCTCTACCGCGGACTCGACGGGGAATCCGGGCTGACCGACTGGCTGGACAGCTGGGAGTCCCATGAAACGCTGCCGCTGCAGGTGTCGATCGAGATCGAGAGCGACGACGGCGGGGCCTGGCCGCCGCTGGTCGTGGCGTTGCCGCAGGCGGGGACCACGCCGCAGCTTGGCAGCGGACGTTCGCGCCTCGGGCCCGCCGTGCGGCCGGGGAACAGGCCGGGCGTGCGCCCGGGGCAGCGCGATGGCAACCGCGATGGCGGCCGTAGCCGCACGCGAGATTTCCGGGGGCGGCGACCATGAGGGCGCAGCGGGGCGCCGCCCTGATCCTGGTGATGTGGCTGGTGGCGTTGTTGACCGCGCTGATCGGCGCCTATGCGGCCAGCGCGCGCATCGAGTACATGCAGGGGCGCGGCCTGCACGGCGCGGTGGCGGCCGAGTCGGCCGCACGCGCCGGGCTGGAGTACGCACTGGTGCGGCTGCAGGCGCACGAGCCGGAGTTCGCCTGGGTGCCCGACGGCCGTCCCTATCGCTGGGCCTACGGCGCGGCCGAAGTCGAGATCCGGGTCGTCGACGAGTCCGGCAAGATCGACCTCAATGCCGCCGACGCCATCGTGCTGTCGTCGCTGTTCCGGGGGCTCGGCGCCGAGGGCGGTCGCGCGGACGCGGTCGCGGGCGCGATCCTCGACTGGCGCGATGCCGACGACCTCACGCAGCCGATGGGCGGCGCCGAGACCCCGCAATACGCGCAGGCCGGCATGCCCTACGGTGCCAAGAACGCGCCGTTCGAAACCGTGGCCGAACTCGAACAGGTATTGGGCATGGATCGCGCGCTGTTCGAGTCCGCGGCCGCGCATCTGACCGTGTTCAGCGGCCTGCCGCAGCCCGATCAGCGCTTTGCCAGCGCCCAGGTGCTGCAGGCACTTGGCGTGGATCCGGAGATGGCCCTGCTGCAGCGCGAAGGCGGGCAGATGCTCACGCAGGATCTCGTGGGGGGTGGCACCGGAACGTATAGTATCGACAGCCGCGCGCGGCTCGCCGATGGCCGTCAGGCCGTGCTCCGCGCAGTGGTGCGCGCGGGTGGAGGCGGGTTGCCGGGTTCGGCATACCTGCCACTGCAATGGGAAGAGGGAGCCACGCCGCGCTGATGGCCGTCGTAGAAGACACCGCTGCAGGAACACCGCGCCGCCAGGCACCCGGCCGCCTGGGCGGGTCGCTGCGCCCGCGCGTCTCCGCGTCCTGGCGCTGGTGGATACAGGCGCTCGGCACCTGGTTGCCGCTGCGCCTGCGCGAACTGTTCGGCCTGGCGCGCGAGCGCCTGCTGCTGCAGGTGGCTGGCGACGGCCTGCGCCTGTCCATCGATGGCAGCGGCGGCGTACGCGCGCTGGGCGACCTCCCGCTGCCGCCGGCCGACGGCGTGGACGACCCCCTGGCCGCGCTGCTGGCGCAGCGCGTGGCCAGGCTGCCGCGCTGCCTGCTGCTGCCGGCGGGCTCGGCCCTGCGCCGCGCCATGCCGCTGCCGGCCGCGGCCGCCGAGCGCCTGCACGAAGTCCTGGGCTTCGAGATCGAGCGCCAGACGCCGTTCCCCGCCGCCGAAGTCGAATACGACGCGCGCCTGCTCGGCCACCGCGCCGACGGCCAGATCGACGCCGAGCTGGTAGTGGTCCCGCGCCACGCGCTCGAGGCGCAGCTGGCTGCCCTGGGGCCGCTGGCGACCACGCTGACCGGGGTCGACGTCGATGCCGGCGGGGGCGAAGGCCTGGGCGTGAACCTGCTTCCCGGCGCGCGTCGCCATCGCCGCGTCGATCCGTGGATGAGCTGGAACCTGGCGCTGGGCCTGGTGGCGGTGGTCGCCATCGCCGCCGGGCTGTGGCAGCTGCTGGACAACCGCCGCGCCGCGGCCGACGCCTTCGAGGCCGAGGTCGGACAGGCCGCCACCCGTGCCCGCGGCGCCTCGACGCAGCGCCAGGCGCTGGTCGACCTGGTGGAGGGCATGGCCTTCCTGGAATCCGCGCGCGCCGCGCGGCCGACCACGGTCGAGGTGATGGATGAGCTGGCCCGCCGCCTGCCCGATACGACCTACCTTGAAAAGCTTTCGATCGAAGACACGCGGATCCTGCTGATCGGCCTGAGCAACGAGGCGCCGTCGCTGGTGCAGCGCCTGGAAGGCTCGCCGCTGTGGCGTTCGCCGGCGCTGGCCGGCGCCCTGCAGCCCGATCCGCGCAGCGGCCGGGACCGCTTCACCCTGACCGCCGAACTGGTGGTTGCGCCGGCTCCGGCTATGCAGGACCCGGGGGCTGCCCGTGCGCGAAATCCCTGACCGCGACCGCTGGCTGGCGCTGGCGATCCTTGCCGGCGTGCTGGCCGTCGCCTATCTGGTGCTGCTGCATCCCTGGTGGACGGCGCCGATGCTCGAGGTCGACGACCGCATCGACGGCCTGCAGCAGCGCGACCTGCGCGTGCGCATGGAGCTCGCCCAGGCGCCGCACGTGGAGCAGCGCCTGGCCGAAGTGCAGGCGGTTGCCGCGCGCGTGCCCGGCTTCATGGACGAGCGCAGCACCGAGCTCGCCACCGCCGCGCTGATCGCGCGCCTGGAGACGGCCGTGCTGGACGCCAGCCCCGGCAATCGCAGCTGTGCGATCCGCAACCGGTCGCCGATGAGCGAACCGCGCCAGGGCCGCTTCCCGCGGGCGGTGGTGCAGGTGCGCCTGCATTGCGGCAACCCGGAGCTGGCCGCGGTGCTGCACTCGCTGGAGCGCGGCTCGCCGCGCCTGTTCGTCGACAACCTCAACGTGCTTGCGCCGCGCCAGGTGTTCGGCCGTGGCGGCGGCGGCGGCGCCCCGGGCGCGGGGCTGGACATCACCTTCGATCTTTACGGATACCTGCGGCCGGTTACGGCGGCGCCCGGAACGGGGGGCGACAATGCGCGCTGAGGCGCCCGGCGCGCGCACCTGGCTGCTGGGGGCCGTCGCGCTGTGGGCGCTGGCGACCTGGCTGCTGGGCCTGTTCGGGCTGGGCGGCCGCATCGACCGCCTGCCGCCCGATCCGGCGCTGGTGCAGGCGCTGCCGGCGGCCCCGCAGCCTGGCGACGCCCGCCTGGGGCCGTTGGCGCAGTACGCCGAGTTCGGCGACCGGCCGCTGTTCACCACCGACCGGCGGCCGCAGCCGTTCGTCATCAATCCCGAAGACGAGTCCGCGCCGGCCGAGTTCGAGTACGTGCTCACCAGCGTGCTGCGGACGCCTGGACTCGAGGTCGCGATCGTGCAGCCCTCCGGCGGCGGCGAGTCCGTGCGCCTGAAGGTCGGCGAGGCCGCCGAGGGTGCCCCCGGCTGGCACCTGGTCTCGCTGGCGCCGCGCAGCGCGGTGTTCGACGGCCCCGAAGGCCAGCGCACGCTGGAACTGCGCGTATTCGACGGCGTCGGCGGCGAGGCACCCACGGCCATGGCTGTCCCGGCGCCGCGCCAGGCGGGGCGGGGGCAGCCGACGCCGGGTCAGGACGCACAGGGCCGGGCCGCGGCCGGATCCCTGCGCGCGGGCAGCGGCGATGGTCCCGCGATGGTGACCACGTCCAGCTCGCCCGAGCCCGCCGAGGTCGAGGTTCCCGCGCCCGGGCAGCAGGAGCCGGACGCGGACGCATCCGTCGCCACTCCCGACGAGCAGGTCGATGCGATCCGCCAGCGCATCGAGGCGCGGCGTGCACGGCTGCGCGAACAGGCCCAGCAGGACCGGTAGCCGGCCCACGGATTCCCTAGAATGCCCAAGATGATCCCGACAACGACTTTCAGGCCGGCGCTCGCCGCACTCCTTGCCACCTTGCTGGTCGCCTGCGCTTCGACGCCGGTGCCCGAGGTGCGCCGCGACGCGCGCATGCCCACGCCGGTGATCCAGGTCGATGGCGTTCCGCGCGCCGCGGCGGCCGCCGACGGCATCGTCGAGGAGCCCCTCGCCGATGGTGCGCGCGCGCAGCTGCATCGTGGCGATGGGCGGGTGATCAACGAGTCGCTGGCGGCCTCCCCACCGCCCAACCTCGCCGGTACCACGGGCGAGGCCACGTTCAACTTCGAAGGCGAGTCGCTGCACGCCGTGGTCAAGGTGATCCTCGGCGACATGCTCGGCCAGAACTACGTGATCGCGCCGGGCGTGCAGGGCACCGTCACTTTGGCCACGCCGAAGACAGTCAGTCCGGCACAGGCCCTGGGCCTGCTGGAGATGGTGCTGGGCTGGAACAACGCCCGCATGGTGTACGCCGACGGCCGCTACAACATCCTGCCCGCCGAAGGCGCCGTGGCCAGCGGCGCGGTGCCCGCGCGCACCGGCAGCGCCGCCGGCGCGCGCGGTTTCGAGACCCGGGTGGTGCCGCTGAAGTACATCTCGGCGGTGGAAATGGAGAAGGTGCTGCTGCCCTACGCGCGCCCCAGCGCCATCGTCAACGTCGATGCCGGCCGCAACGTCATCACCGTGGCCGGCAGCCGGCAGGAGCTGCAGAACTACCTGCGCACGATCGAGATCTTCGACGTCGACTGGCTGTCGGGCATGTCGGTGGGCGTGTTCCCGCTGGTCGCCGGCCGTGCGCCGGACGTGGTCTCCAGCCTGGAAACGGTGTTCGGGGAAAGCAGCAACTCGCCGGTGGCGGGCATGTTCCGCTTCATGCCGCTGGAGGGTGCGAATGCGGTCCTGGTCATCACCCCGCAGCCGGCCTATCTCGACCAGATCGAACAGTGGATCTCGCGCATCGACGGCGCCGGTGGCGGCGTACAGCTGTTCTCGTACGAGCTGAAATACGTCACCGCCAAGGATCTTGCAGAGCGCCTGTCCGAGGTCTACGGCGGTGGCGGCAGCGGCGGTACCGGCGGGGGTCGCCGCGGCGGCGCTTCGCTGATGCCGGGCCTGGAGCCCACCGGAATCGGCGACGACGGCTTCGATGGCGGCATGGGCAACGGGGGCAACGGCCGCGGCGGCTCGTCCCGCGGCGGACTGGGCGGCAGCGGTTCGCTGTCGCTGGGCGAACGCCAGGGCGGCAATACCGCGGTCACGCTCGAGGTCGATGGCAGCGAAGTCGGCGTGTCCGCGGTCGACGAGACCAACACCCTGCTGGTGCGCTCCACCGGGCAGGCCTGGCGCTCGATCCGCGAGGTCATCGACCGCCTGGACGTGATGCCGCTGCAGGTGCACATCGAAGCCCAGATCGTGCGGGTCTCGCTCATCGGCGACCTGGAGTACGGCGTCAGCTGGTTCCTCGAGAAGGGCATGACCGACAACGGCATCGGCCCGTTCCCGGCGCCGGACGCGGGTGGCCCGAGCGGGTGGAGCACCCTAGGCGCGGCCATCGGCACCGCGGCCAATCCCGGCGCGGTCTGGACCCTGGTCAAGAACGATGCCGCCGCGGTGGTCCGCGCGCTGGACCAGGTGTCGGACCTGCAGATGCTGCAGACGCCGTCGGTGCTGGTGCGCAACAACTACGAGGCCACGCTCAACGTCGGCGACAATATCCCGGTCACCTCGGTGTCCTACAGCCCCGGCTTCGGCGGCGGCGACACCATCGGCCAGGTGCAGTACCTGGAAACCGGCACCATCCTCAAGGTGCGCCCGCGCGTGACCCGCGACGGCACCGTGTTCCTGGACATCGTGCAGGAAGTCAGCACGCCGACCGACACCGACGCCAACGGCAACCGCACGATCAACACCAACCGCCTGAAGACGAACGCGGTCGTGCAGAGCGGCGATACCGTGTTCCTGGCGGGCCTGATCACCGATGGCGTGACCCGCGGCGCATCCGGCATCCCCGGACTGAGCAGGATCCCGGTGATCGGTGGCCTGTTCGGGTCGCAGGGTTCGCGCACCGAGCGCAGCGAGATCGTGGTCCTGCTGACCCCGACCCTGGTGCGCGACGGCAACGACGCGCGCAAGCTCACCGACGAGTACGGCCGCCGCTTCCGCGCGCTGGAGCCGCTGCACGGGACCACCGACTGAGCATGGCTGGCAGGGAGGGCGCGGGCGTGCCCGAACTCCCGGTGCTGCTGCTGCCGGTCGCGGTCGACGACGACGCGCTCGACGCCTGCCTGGCGGCGCTGGATGCCGGCACGCCGGCGGGCACCCGGATCTGGCTGGCCGACGATGCCCAGGCCGGTCCGCGCGCGCTGGCGATCATCGAGCGCTGGCTCGAACGTACCCCCCTGCGCGCCGAGTACACGCGCAGGCAGCGTCGGCTGGGCGAGGTCGCCCACCTCGATGAAGCCCTGTCCGCCTGCGGCGACGCCGACGTGATCGTGCTCGCGCCCGACGCGGTGCCCGGCCCGGGCTGGGCGCGGCAGCTGGCCGCATGCGCCGCGCGCGACGGCGCCATCGCCACCGCCACGCCCTGGTGCAACGCCGGCGAGACCGCCGCCTGGCCGGACTGCGGCGAGGTCTCGCCGCAGCCGGGCGATGCGGTTCTCGCACGCCTGGCGCGCGCGGCCGAGCGCATGTCGCCGGTGCACCCCGAGCTGCCAGCCGCGATCGACCATGCCGTGTACATCCGCGGCCGTGCGCGCGCCAGGGCCGGCGGGCTCGACGCCGCCAGCTACGCGTCGTGGTACGCGGCCCTGATCGACCTGTCGCTGCGCATGGCCGGGCTGGGCTGGCGCAACGTGCTGTGCGAGACCGCCTTCGTGGCCCGCGGCGGCGAGGGCGGCCCGGCCGACGGCGACCTGGACGCGCTGGCCGCGCGCTGGCCGGGCTGGTATCCGCGGTTGGCGGAATTCCTCATGCACGATCCGATCAAGGACCGGCGGCAGGAGCTTGCGCGGCGCCTGGCCGGCGTCGACCCGCCATCGCAGCACGAGCTGTTCGAACCGTGAACGCAGCGCCTGTTTCCGTTGTCGTGGTCACCCATGAAAGCGGGTCGAGCATCGACGCCTGCCTGTCGCGCCTGCGCGTGGCCGCCGGCGTGGCCGAGATCCGCGTCGTCGACAATGCGTCCGGCGACGACACCCTGGCCGTTGTCCAGCGCCATGCCCTCGCCGATGCGCGCCTGCGTTTCATCGCCAACCCCGACAACCCCGGCTTCGCCACCGCCTGCAACCAGGGCGCGGCGGACAGCGCTGCGCCGTGGCTGGCCTTCGTCAATCCGGACTGCATGGTGGACGCGGACACGTTCGAACGCCTGCTTGCCCATGCGCACGGTTTCGATGGCGAGCTGCTGCTCGGCGCCGACCTGGTGGACGAGGCCGGCGTGCGCGACGGCGCCGCGCGGCGCAACGATCCCGACTTCGCCGCCATGCTCCGCGGCCCGCTGCGCGCCGGCCGCGGCCGTCCGCTGGACGTGGCGGTGGACGCGGGCATCGCGCTGCAGCCGGTGGAGGCGGTATCGGGCGCGCTGATGCTGCTGCCGCGCGCGCTGTTCGAGCGCATCGGCGGCTTCGACGCGGGCTACCGCCTGCACGCCGAAGACCTGGACCTCTGCCGCCGCGTACGCCTGGCCGGCGCGACGGTGGCCGTGGCCAACGACGTGCGCGTGCTGCACCTGCGCGGCGTGTCATCGCGCGCGCGCCCGTTCTTCGTGGAGTGGCACAAGCACCGCGGCCTGTGGCGCTACTTCCGACGCTTCGAGGCACCCGCGCGCGGCCCGCTGCTGCGTGCCGGCGTCTGGGTCGCGGTGTGGGCGCACTGGCTTTCACGCCTGCCGCGCCTGCTGCTGGAGTCCGCACGCAGCGGCGCGCCATGATCCATTCGCTGCTGCGGCAGGTGTTCGAGGCGCCTGAAGCCGCAGGCTGAGGCGGGGCGCTCAGGGCGCGATCACCACCTCCGCCGCCTGCGCCATGCTGTCGTCCTCGGGCGTGACCACCAGCCTGCCGTCGGTGATCGAGCTGATGTGCGCCGGTCCGACCAGGCGCGTGCCGAGCGAGAAGTCGCCGACTTGCTGCCAGTCGCCTTCGACCTGGCGCAGCACGTAGCCGTTGCGATCGTAATAGTTCGCGACGTTTTCGCAACCTTCCATGGTGTAGAGCAGCAGGGCCTCTTCGCCCGGCTCTCCATCGAGGTCGAGCATGAACAGGCGCTCGCCCTCGGGATGCGTGCCGCAGCCGCGCTCCTCGCCGGTGGCATCGACGATGCGGCGGGCCGCGTCGCGCAGATCGGGCGTGGCCGGGCGGGCGTCAGCGCGAATCCTGGCCAGCGCATCGCCGCTGAAGTCGAAGTACTGCGTGTCCTCGGCGTCGCTGCCGGGTGTCGTCGCCACTTCGTCGGTGGCCGGCTCGGCGGGCGCGGTCGCGTCGCCCGTGCCGGCGATGTATTCGGTGCCTGCCGCGGCCGTCGTCGCTGGCGGGATGGCAGCCGCGTCCTCGGCGGATGCAGTGGGCTCGGGGGACTGGCCGCAGGCGGCGAGGACGAGTGCGAGTGCGGTGGTCAGCGCTGCGTTGATCATCGGATTCCTTCCGGCAGGCGGGGCGGGACCCCGTTGACCGGCAGGATAGCGATGCCGCGTGATCCCCGCGGCAAGTGGCGAACTCTTCCCCGCAGGCGGGGGAAGGGCGCACGGGGGGCTAGCGGTGGCGGTTGAGCGTGTCGCGCAGCGCTCGCGCGGCGGCGGAGGCTGCTTCGGCATAGTCGTCGCCGGCCGATGCGTACAGGATCGCGCGCGACGAACTCACCATCAGCCCGGTGCCATTCGCGGTGCGCGCATTGCGCACCACCCCGGCGGCGTCGCCACCCTGCGCGCCGACGCCCGGTACCAGCAGTGGCATGTCGCCGACGATGGCGCGTACCTCGCGCAGCTGCTCCGGCCACGTGGCACCGACCACGAGCGCGACGTTGCCATTGCCGTTCCACTCCGCCGCGGCCTTCGCGGCCACGTGCTGGTACAGCGGCCGGCCATCGACCACGAGATCCTGCAGGTCGCCCGCGCCGGGGTTGGATGTGCGGCAAAGCACCACCACGCCGCGATCTGCGCGCTCGAGATAGGGCTGCAGCGAATCGCCGCCAAGATACGGATTCACGGTGACCGCATCGGCGGCATAGCGGTCGAACGCCTCCACCGCATAGCGCTGCGCCGTCGAGCCGATGTCCCCGCGCTTGGCATCGAGGATCACCGGCACGCCGGGATGCTTCGCGTGGATATGCGCGATCAGCCGCTCCAGCGCACCCTCGGCGCCCAGCGCCGCGAAGTGCGCGATCTGCGGCTTGAACGCACACGCGAACTCCGCCGTCGCATCGACGATGTCCCGGCAGAACCCGAACACCGCGTCCGGATCCCCCTTGAACTTCGCCGGAAACTTCGCCGGCTCCGGATCCAGCCCGACACAGACCAGCGACCCGGACGTCGCCCAGCGCTGCTGCAGCTGCTGCATGAAACCCATCGGGATCACCTTTTTGCCAGGGTACGGATGAAGGGCAAGGGCTTTTGCCACGGATTGACGCGGATTCACACGGATAGAGCGGACAATTTTTAGCCGCGGATTTACGCGGATGACGCGGATAAGAGCAGATTGTTTACGGCTTTACCGCTTCGCACATTCAAATTTTGATTGGCTTTCCGCAACAACCTTGCCTCGGCCAGATCCGCGTCATCCGCGTAAATCCGTGGCCCAGAAAGCTCTCGCTCTTTCGCCCTATCCGCGTTTGTCCGCGTGAATCCGTGGCCAAAAAAGCCCTTACTTCAACGCCTTGAACCGCAACCGCTTCGGACCCGCGTCGTCACCCATGCGGCGGCGCTTGTCTTCCTCGTACTCCCGGTAGTTGCCCTGGAAGAACTCCACGTGCGAATCACCCTCGAACGCGAGGATGTGGGTCGCGATGCGGTCCAGGAACCAGCGGTCATGGCTGATCACGAAGGTGTTGCCCGGGAACTCCAGCAGCGCGTCTTCCAGCGCCCGCAGGGTCTCGATGTCGAGGTCGTTGGACGGTTCGTCGAGCAGCAGCACGTTGCCGCCCTGCAGCAGGGTCTTGGCCATGTGCAGGCGGCCGCGTTCGCCGCCCGACAGCGTGCCGACCATCTTCTGCTGGTCCTGGCCCTTGAAGTTGAAGCGGCCGATGTAGGCGCGCGACTGGATCTCGATGCCGTTGATGTTGAGGATGTCGGCGCCGCCAGAGATCTCCTGGAAGACATTGTGCTCGCCTTCGAGCTTGTCGCGGCTCTGGTCCACGTAGGCGATATCGACCGTCGGGCCCATCTCGATCGAGCCCGAGTCCGGCTTCTCGAGCCCCGTGATCATCTTGAACAGCGTCGACTTGCCGGCGCCGTTGGGGCCGATGATGCCGATGATCGCGCCCGGCGGCACGATGAAGCTCAGGTCGTCGATCAGCAGGCGGTCGCCGAAGCGTTTGGAGACGTTCTTGAACTCCATTACCTTGCTGCCCAGGCGCTCGCCCGGCGGGATGAAGATCTCATTGGTCTCCTGGCGCTTCTGGTAGTCGACCGACTGCAGTTCCTCGATGCGCGCCAGGCGCGCCTTGCCCTTGGAGCGGCCGCCCTTGGCATTGCTGCGGGCCCACTCCAGCTCCTTCTGGATCGCCTTCTGGCGCGCCTTTTCCGAGGACTCCTCGCGCTTGAGCCGGTCTTCCTTCTGCTCCAGCCACTCGGTGTAGTTGCCCTTCCACGGAATGCCGCGGCCGCGGTCGAGCTCCAGGATCCACTCGGCGGCGTTGTCGAGGAAGTAGCGGTCATGGGTCACCGCCACCACGGTGCCGGTGTAGCGCGCCAGGAACTGCTCCAGCCATTCCACCGACTCGGCGTCGAGGTGGTTGGTCGGTTCGTCGAGCAGCAGCATGTCGGGCTTCTGCAGCAGCAGGCGGCACAGCGCGACGCGGCGCTTCTCGCCACCCGACAGCTTGCCGATGACCGCGTCCCACGGCGGCAGGCGCAGCGCGTCGGCGGCCACTTCCAGCTGGTTTTCAAGCGTGTGCGCGTCGCCGGCGGCGAGGATCGCCTCCAGCCGCTCCTGCTCCTTGGCCAGGGCGTCGAAGTCCGCGCCTTCCTCGGCATAGGCGTTGTAGACCTCGTCCAGGCGCTTCTGCGCCTGCAGCACTTCGCCCACGCCTTCCTCGACGGCCTCGCGCACCGTGTGTTCCGGGTTGAGTTCAGGCTCCTGTGCCAGGTAGCCGACCTTGATGCCCGCCTGCGGGCGCGCCTCGCCGCTGAAATCCGTGTCGACGCCGGCCATGATCCGCAACACCGTCGACTTGCCGGAGCCGTTCAGGCCCAGGAGGCCGATCTTGGCGCCCGGGAAGAAGGACAGCGAGATGTCCTTGATGATCTGGCGCTTGGGCGGAACGGTCTTGCTGACGCCGTTCATGGTGTAGATGTATTGCGACATGGGGGCTCCGGTGCGACATCCGCCGCCGCCCGGGCGGTGCACGGGCGGGAACGGGTGGATGGGGATGCGGCAATTATAGGGCCCGGGGCCGCCTGGTCAGTAGGGCCACCGTTCAGGCGTGGCAGACGATAGTCGACTCCGAGCCCACCGCCGGAGATACGCGATGAAGCCCTTCAGGACCTTTGGACTTGCCGCCCTCGCGCTGGCGCTGGGAGTCGCGTTCGCGGCCCCGGCGGAGGCGCGGGACAACAACCGCCGCGGCCATGACCGCGGCCATTCCGGACAGGAGTGGCGCCGTGGCCAGGACCGGCGCGCGGACCATCGCCGGGATGATCGACGCCAGGCCCGCCGTGATGACCGTCGGCATGAGCGTCGATACGATCGCCGTGATGACCGTCGCTACGACCGCCGTGACACCCGCGTGGTTTATGTCCCGCGTCCGGTGGTTGTCCACCACCCCAGCGCCTACCGCGGCCCGCCGCCCTGGGCCCGCGGCCGCCATTACGGGTACGCCGGCTATGCGCCGACCTATGTCGTGCGGGACTACGGTCCCTATGGGCTGCGCCATCCGCCGCGCGGCTACCACTGGCGCCGCAGCGACGCCGGCGACTTCCTGCTGGTGGCCATCGCCACGGGGATCATCGCGGACGTGATTCTGGGGCGTTGAGGCGACACATCCGGCGGGCCCCCCGGCCCGCCTCACCCGCACCTCAACCTGCAGGAGCAGCCATGGCTGCGACCCGGGCGCGCCGGTCGCAGCTGTAGCTGCTCCTGCGCTGGGTGAGGAAGGGGCTTCGGCTGGGCCTGAGCGTTCCGCCAGGCGGGCGTCGAGCGGTCGGGGCCGGGCTACAATGCCGGTCTTTCCGGCCCCTGGAGCGACCCCATGTTCCCGCGCGACGCACGCATCGAAGGTTACGACCCTGAACTGGCCGCGGCGATCGCCGCAGAGAACCAGCGCCAGGAGGATCACGTCGAGCTGATCGCCAGCGAGAACTACGCCAGCCCCCGCGTCATGGAGGCCCAGGGCACCCAACTGACCAACAAATACGCCGAGGGCTATCCCGGCAAGCGCTATTACGGCGGCTGCGAGCACGTCGACGTTGCCGAGCAGCTGGCCATCGACCGCGTCAAGGAGCTCTTCGGCGCGGACTATGCAAACGTCCAGCCGCACTCGGGATCCCAGGCCAACCAGGCCGTCTACTTCGCCCTGCTGCAGCCCGGCGACACCATCCTGGGCATGTCGCTGGCCCACGGTGGCCACCTCACCCACGGCGCCAAGGTCAACCTCAGCGGGAAGCTCTTCAAGGCCGTCCAGTACGGCGTGGACGACCAGGGCCTGATCGACTACGACGAGGTCGAGCGCCTGGCGGTCGAGCACAAGCCGAAGATGGTCGTGGCCGGCTTCTCCGCCTATTCCCAGGAAATCGACTGGGCGCGCTTCCGTGCCATCGCCGACAAGGTCGGCGCGTACTTCTTCGTCGACATGGCCCACGTCGCCGGCCTGGTGGCCGCGGGCGTGTACCCGAACCCGGTGCCGCACGCGCACGTCGTCACCTCCACCACGCACAAGACCCTGCGCGGCCCCCGCGGCGGCATCATCGTCGCCAGCCGCAAGGCCATGGGCGAGGGCGCCGACGACATGATCAAGAAGCTGCAGTCGATCGTGTTCCCGGGCATCCAGGGCGGCCCGCTGATGCACGTGATCGCGGCCAAGGCCGTGGCCTTCAAGGAAGCCTTGGAGCCGGAGTTCAAGGCCTACCAGCAGCAGGTCGTCAAGAACGCGCAGGCCATGGCGAAGGTGATCATCGACCGCGGCTACAAGGTCGTGTCCGGCGGCACCCAGAACCACCTGATCCTGGTCGACATGATCGGCAAGGGCGTGACCGGCAAGGCCGCCGAAGAGGCGCTGGGCCGGGCGCACATCACCGTCAACAAGAACGCCGTGCCCAACGACCCGCAGAAGCCCTTCATCACCTCGGGCCTGCGCATCGGCACCCCCGCGGTGACCACGCGCGGGTACACGGAAGCCGACTGCATCGCGCTTGCCGGCTGGATGTGCGACGTGCTGGACGGCCCCGACGACGAAGCCGTGATCGCGCGCGTGCGCGAGCAGGTGACGAAGCAGTGCAGGGACCTGCCCGTCTACGGCTGATCCCCGCCCTTACCGGAGTCGCGCCGCCGCCCCATGCATTGCCCCTTCTGCCAGCACGTGGATACCCGGGTCATCGATTCGCGCGTCAGCGACGATGGCGCGACCATCCGCCGCCGGCGCGAGTGCGAGGCCTGCGGCGAGCGCTTCTCCACGATGGAAACCATCGAGCTCAAGCTGCCGGCGATCATCAAGTCCGATGGCCGCCGCGAGCACTTCGACGCCCGCAAGCTGCGGCAGAGCTTCGACCGCGCGCTGCACAAGCGCCTGGCGTCGGAAGAGCAGATCGAGGCCGCGGTGCGCGCGGTGATCCACCAGCTGCGCATGACCACCGAGCGCGAGCTGCCGTCGCGCCGGGTGGGTGAATTCGTGATGGCCGAGCTGCGCAAGCTCGACCACGTCGCCTATGTGCGCTTCGCCTCGGTGTACCGCTCGTTCCAGGACGTCGCCGACTTCCGCGAGGAACTCGACCGCCTCGAGCGCGACCTGCCGGGCGAGGGCCAGCTGCCCCTGCTCGGCGGCGAGGTCGTGCCCTTCGACACGCGCTCCGGCAAGGGCCGGAAGCGCTGAGCGCGGTGTACGACGCCGGCGAACCGGGGCGCCATCCGCGGCCGCAGGCGCGCGAGGCGCTGCGCCGTGCGCTGGTGCTGTCCAGCGTCGCCGCCCGTGCCGGGCTGGAGGCGCGGGCCGACGCGGGCGAAGCCCGTGACATGCACCCGCGGATCCTCGACTGGCTGCGCGCGACCGGCCTGGACCAGGCGCTGGAACCCGCCGAGGCGGCGCTGGTCGCGACCCCGCTGGGCGAGCTCGACGCCAACGCCGCGCTGGATGCCGGCTGGCGTGCGGAAGGCGCCTATGTGCTGGCTTGGGCGCTGGGGCGCCACGCGCCGCTCCCGCACGACCGCCTGGTCGATCCCGACGACATCGCCTGGCCGCTGGGCTTCCTCGATGCCGACGCGCTGGATCGCGAAGGCGAGGCCGAACTGCGCGGCGAGCGCGAGATCGACACCTTCCTTGCCCGCCAGCTGGCGGTGCACTGGCGCCTGCGCGAGTACGCGCTGCGCCCGGGCCAGATGAACTTCGCCGCGGTGGTCGCCAACGGCGGCTGGGCGCGGCTGGACATCGACCAGGGCGCCCTGGTCGACGACGACCTCGCCATCGACGGCAGCCGCATCGACCGCGCCGACGCGGCCCGGATCGTGCGCTGCATCAGCATCGCCAGCGAACGCCACCGCGCCGCCAGCTGGCTGGCCGGCGCCGACCCCGTCTACTCCAACGTGGAAAACATCACCTGATGCAGGGCTATTCCGAAATCGACCACGTGATGATGGCGCGCGCGCTGCGCCTGGCCGAGCGCGGCGCATGGACCACGCGTCCCAACCCGATGGTCGGCTGCGTGCTGGTGCGCGACGGCGAGGTGGTGGGCGAGGGCTGGCACCGGCGCCCGGGCGGAGCGCACGCGGAAGTGCTGGCGATCGAAGCCGCCGGCGACAGCGCGCGCGGCGCCACCGCCTACGTGAGCCTCGAGCCCTGCGCCCACACCGGCCGCACCGGCCCCTGCGCGGACGCGCTGATCGCCGCCGGCGTCTCGCGCGTGGTGGCGGCGATGCGCGATCCCTTCCCGCAGGTCGACGGCAGCGGCTTCGACCGCCTGCGCGCCGCCGGGATCGAGGTCGCGCACGGCCTGATGGACGCCGAGGCGCAGGCTCTCAACCGCGGCTATGTCTCGCGCCTGGTGCGCGGGCGGCCGTGGCTGCGCGTGAAGCTGGCGATGAGCCTCGACGGGCATACCGCGCTGGAAAGCGGCGAGTCGAAGTGGATCAGCGGCGAGGCCTCGCGCCGCGACGTGATGCGCTGGCGCGCGCGCAGCGGGGCCCTGCTGACCGGTTCGGGAACGGTGATGGCCGACGACCCGCAGCTGACCGTGCGTCTGGAGGACGACGCCGAGGTCGCGCCGCCGCTGCGCGTGGTGCTCGATCCCGGGCTGGCCACGATCGCTCGCGGCCGCGTCCGCGAGGGTGATGCGCCGACCCTGTATGTCCACGCCGCCAACGCCAAGCCGCCGCGCGACTTCGGCAGCGAGCGCGTCTCCGTCCCGGCCGTTGGCAACGCCCTGGACCTGGCCGCGGTGCTGCGCGTGCTCGCCGACCGCGGCATCAACGAGGTCCAGGTCGAGGCGGGCGCGACCCTGGCGGGTGCCTTCATGCGCGCGGGCCTGGTGGACGAAGTGCTGCTGTACATCGCGCCGGTGCTGCTGGGCGCGCAGGCGCGGCCGCTGTTCGCCGGGCTGCAGATCCAGGACATGACGCAGCGCATGCGGATGCACGTGCAGGAGTCGGTGAGCGTCGGCGACGACCTGCGCCTGCGCCTGGTCCCGCTGCCCGCGGCCGTCGATGCCGACGCCGGCGCGGCGGGGTAGGGCGGCATGTTCACCGGAATCATCGAAGCCGTCGGCCGGCTGGCGGGACGCGAGGCGCGCGGCGGCGACGCCCGCCTGCGCATCGCCGTGGGCGGGCTTGCCTTCGACGACGCGCAGATGGGCGAGAGCATCGCGGTCAACGGCGTCTGCCTGACCGTGGTCGCCTTCGACGCCGGCCACTTCGAGGCCGACGCGTCCAACGAAACCCTGGCGCTGACCACGCTCGGCGCCCTGGCCGAAGGCGCGCCGCTGAACCTCGAACGCGCGATGCGGCCCAGCGACCGCCTTGGCGGCCACATCGTCAGCGGCCACGTCGACGGCGTCGGCCGGGTGCTCGATGTGCGCGAGGACGCGCGCGCGCAGCGCTGGCGCTTCGGCATGCCCCCGGCGCTGGCGAAGTACGTCGCGCACAAGGGTTCGATCTGCGTCGACGGCGTCAGCCTCACCGTGAACGTCACGGAGGCCGAAGCGTTCGAAGTCGCACTCGTGCCCCATACCGTGGCCCATACCGCGTTCTCCGCGGCGCGCGTGGGCGACCCGGTCAACCTCGAGGTCGACCTCATCGCGCGCTATCTCGAACGCCTGCAAAGCGCGCCCTAGTCCCGGCCTTCCCGTCGGCAGCGCCGTTTCCCCAGCCCCCAATCCCAGGTCCGCCATGTCTTTCGCCCCCATCCCCGAACTGCTCGAAGAACTCCGCGCCGGCCGCATGGTCGTCATCGTCGACGACGAAGACCGCGAGAACGAAGGCGACCTGATCATGGCCGCCGAACTCGTGCGCCCCGCCGACATCAACTTCATGGTCACCCACGCCCGCGGCCTGGTCTGCCTGTCGCTGACCCGCGAGCGCTGCGCGCAGCTGGGCCTGCCGCCGATGGTCCAGGCCAATACCTCCTCGCACCACACCAATTTCACCGTCAGCATCGAGGCCGCGGAAGGCGTCACCACCGGCATCTCGGCCTACGACCGCGCGCACACCGTCCGCACCGCGGTGCGCCCCAACGCGGCGCCGTCGGACCTCGCCCAGCCCGGTCACATCTTCCCGCTGGCCTCGCAGCCCGGCGGCGTGCTGGCGCGCGCCGGCCACACCGAGGCCGCGACCGACCTGGCGATGCTCGCCGGGCTGGAGCCGGCCGGCGTGCTGGTCGAGATCCTCAACCCCGATGGCACCATGGCGCGCCGCCCGGAGCTGGAAGTGTTCGCGCGCGAGCACGGGCTGAAGATGGGCTCGATCGAGGCCCTGATCCGCCACCGCCTCGAGACCGAGCACACGGTGGAGCGCGTGGACAGCCGCGACATCGAGACCGAACACGGCCCGTTCCGACTGCACACCTACCACGACCGCCTCGGCCACGCGCTGCACTTCGCCCTGGTCCGTGGCGAGCCCGATGCCGGAACGCCGACCCTGGTGCGCGTGCAGGTGCGCAACGCGCTGGCCGACGTGCTGCGCTGGTGCCGGCCCGATTTCGGTCCCGCGGTCGGCGAGGTGCTGCAGCGAATCGCCGCCGAGGGCCGCGGCGCGCTGGTGCTGCTGGATGGCGGCCAGACACCCGACGCGCTGCTCGAGCGCCTGCGTGCCGCCGATGCGCTGCCCGCCGAAGGCCGATCGCCGGCGCCGGCGCGCGACGGCGCCCTGGTCGAATGGCGCCGCAACGGCGCCGGCAGCCAGATCCTGGCCGACCTCGGCCTGGGCAAGCTGCGCGTGCTGGGCACCGCCCGCAAGCAGGTCGGCCTGGCCGGCTTCGGCCTCGAAGTCGTCGAATACATGGACCCGCTGGCGTAGGGCGCTGCCGGCCGACACGCCCGCAGGCTTCGTCCCCCATCTGCCCTTCGGGCATCCTCCCCCGCTTTGCGGGGGAAGCATGTCGCAGACGGGCTAGAATGCCGATCTGCCCCAGGAACACACCATGACCCATCACGAAGGCGACCTGCACGCGCCCGCCGGCGCGCGCTTCGCGATCATCGCCAGCCGCTGGAATCCACGCATCGTCGATGCCCTTGTGGGCGCCGCGCGCGCCACGTTCGAGGGCAACGGCGTGGCCGTCGATGCCGTCGACGTCGTGCGCGTGCCCGGTGCCTGGGAGATTCCGATGGTCGCCGACCGCCTGGCGCGTGGCGGCCGGCACGCCGGGATCATCGCCCTGGGCTGCGTGGTGCGTGGCGACACCCGCCACTTCGAGCACGTCGCCGACAGCTGCGCCGAGGGCCTGGCGCAGGTCCAGCTCGCGCACGGCGTGCCGGTGGCCAACGGGGTGCTTGCCGTCGATGACATGGTCGACGCCGAGGACCGCGCCGGTGGCAGCCACGGCAACAAGGGCGAGGAATGCGCCCTGGTGGCGATCGAGATGGCCAATCTGTTGAGGAAGCTGCCGTGAAGCCGCAGCGTGGCGGCGGCGGCCGCAATGCCGGCATCGACACCGTGGCGCGCTCGCGTTCGCGCCGGCGCGCGCTGCAGGCGGTGTACGCGATGCAGCTTTCCGGCGTGGATGCGCGCAACGCGATCGCCCAGTTCGCCCACGAACAGGCGCATGAAGTCGCCGACCTCGAGTACTTCGAGGACCTGGTACGCGGGGTGGAGACCCATCGCCGCGACCTGGATGCGGCGCTGCAGCCCTTCCTCGACCGCGCCATCGGCGAAGTCGACCCGATCGAGCGCGCGATGCTGCGCATCGCCGCCTACGAGCTGCGCCACCGCATCGACGTGCCCTACCGGGTGGTGATCGACGAGGCGCTGAAAACCGTCAAGCGCTTCGGTTCCGAGCACGGCCACACCTACGTCAACGGCGTGCTCGACCACGCCGCCGCCGAGTGGCGCGCGGCGGAAGTGCAGGCGTCGCGCGGCTGAGCCCGCGGCCGCCGCCATGGCCGAATTCAAGCTGATCGACCTCATCCGCGCGCGCGCCACGCAGGCGCGCGACGACGTCGTGCTGGGCATCGGCGACGATGCCGCCCTGCTGCAGCCGCCGCCCGGCATGCAACTGGTGGTGGCGATGGACACGCTCAACGACGGCGTGCATTTCCCCCCGGGCACCGATCCCGCGCACGTCGGCTGGAAGGCGCTGGCGGTGAACCTGTCCGACCTCGCGGCGATGGCAGCGGAACCCGCGTGGTGCACGTTGTCGCTGTCGCTGCCCGACGGCGATCCGGCCTGGGTGGCCGGCTTCCTCGACGGATTCCTGGCGCTGGCCTCGCTGTACGACGTCGCCCTGGTCGGCGGCGACACCACGCGCGGGCCGCTGTCGATCTCGGTGACCGTGCACGGCTTCGTCGATCCCGGCCGCGCGCTGCGGCGCGACGGCGCGCGCGTGGGCGATGGCGTGTGGGTGAGCGGCACGCTCGGCGGCGCAGCGGCCGCGCTTGGCCAGTGGCGCGCCGGCGAAACCATCGCCCCGGCGCTGCGGGAACGCCTGGAGCGCCCGCGGCCGCGCATCGCGCTGGGCCGCGCGCTGGCGGGCGTGGCGAATGCCTGCATCGACATCTCCGACGGCGTGCTCGCCGACCTCGGCCATGTCTGCGTCGCCAGCGGCGTGGCCGTGCGGCTGGAGGTCGATGCGCTGCCCGGCCGCGAAGCCCTGCGCCCGCACCTGGGCGACGATGCGGCGCGCATGCTGCAGGCATCGGGCGGCGACGACTACGAACTCTGCTTCACCGCGCCCGGCGATGCCGACGCCACGGTGCGGGCGGCGGCGGACGCGGCAGAGACCGGCGTCGAGGTCACGCGTGTCGGCACGGTGGTGGCGGGGCAGGGCGTGCAGGCGCTGGATCGCGACGGCCGCTCGTGGCTGCCCGCCCGCAAGGGCCACGAGCACTTCGTTCCCTGACGCTCTCCGCCGGGCGCATTTGCCGCCCATCGAGGCCGCGCGGGGTGCTTCGGCCGTTTGCCTCAGGCGTCGTCCACCCGGAACGCGTCGCGGTACCAGGTGAAGTCGGGCGACTCCGGATCGCCGCTGGCATCGACCACGTCGAAGCGGCAGAAGTCCTCGGCCAGTGCCGGATGCTGCAGCAGGAACAGCTGCGCCGCGCGCACGATGCGCCGGCGCTTGCCGCGGTCGACCGATTCCGCGCCACCGCCGTAGTCGGCGCTGGCGCGATAGCGCACTTCCACGAAGACCACGGTGTCGCCGTCGCGCATCACCAGGTCGAGCTCACCAAGCCGATAGCCGGCGTTGGCCGCCACTTCGGCGAGCCCGGCGCGCAGCAGATGCGTGCGCGCCGCGGCTTCCACGCCGGCGCCGCGGCGCCGGGCTTCGCTCAACGCGCGGCGCCCGCCAGCGGCACCACGTGGCCACCGCTGAAGGTCGACCAGGCCGGCGTGCGCAGCACGTGGCCGTCCACGCCCATGCGCAGCACGCCGCTGGCGCTGGACACCGAGGCCTCGGGGCTGCTGGCGAGGTGGCCCAGATAGGCCGACAGCAGCCAGGCGTCGTAGCCGAAGGCGAACAGGCGCGCGGCCGCCCCGCGCGCGGTGGGCAGCGCGTCGGCCACGCTGCGCGCCGGGGGCAGGCCGGGAACGCCGGACACCGACCAGGCATCGTTGGGGAAGGCGATCCCGTCCAGCGCCGCGTCGTCTTCGGCCTTGCCCGTGCCCGACAGCAGCTGCGACGTCGCCACGCGCGGGCGTCCGGACAGCCCGGCCGCGGAGACCTGGGCGGCCGCCAGCCGCGCCTGCGGGCCGCGCAATGCCATGAACACCGCATCGACGCCGCCCTCGCGCTGCAGCGCGGCCTGCATCGGCCCGATCAGGTCGGGCGGACTGTCGCCGACCACCGCCAGCAGCTGCACCACGCCGCCGCCGAGCTCCTGCAGGCGCGTGCCCAGCGCATCGATGCTGCGCCGCGCGCTGTCGTCGCCGGAGCTCAGCACCAGCACCCTCAGCGCACCGCGCGCGGCGAGGAAATCGGCCGCGGCCACGCCTTCGTCCTCGGGCGCAAGTGCGTAACTGGCACTGTTCACCGGCGGCGTGCCGGCGCGGTTGAGGGCCAGCACCGGCACCGTGGCCGTGGTCTGCGCGAACACCGCGTCGACCTCGTCCCGGCTCAGCGGCCCCACCACCTGGCCGGCGCCCTCGGCCACCGCGCGCCGATAGGCCTCGACCGCGCCCCAGGCGGTGCCCCGGGTGTCGTAGAACTCCAGGTCCGGACGCCGGCGCTGTTCGCCGTAATAGCCGGCCAGCAGGCCGTCGCGCACCGGGCCGGCGGCCGTGGACAGGCTGCCGGTGAGCGGCAGCAGCACGGCCAGCTTGCGCGGGGGGCGATAGCCATCGCGCTCGGCAGGCGGCCGGTCGCCGGCGTCGAACTGCCAGTGGCCGGTCGTGGCCGGAGCCGGAGCCGCGTCCGGCACCTCGGCGGGGCGCGTCACCTGCACGGTGGAACAGCCGGCGATCGCCAGCGCGGCGAGGGTGGCCGCAAGGGCCTGCTTCCAGGGATGGCGCATCGAGGCGTTCCGGCTGCGAGAATGCCCGGATTCTACCGTCACCCCCGCAAGGACACGATGCAGCCCGCCGCCGGAACCCTCCACGTCGTCGCCACGCCGATCGGCAACCTCGCCGACCTGTCGCCGCGCGCGCAGGACACGCTGCGCACCGTCGCTGCGATCTGCGCCGAAGACACGCGGCACACCCGGCACCTGCTGGCGCACTTCGGCATCGAGAAGCCGCTGCTGGCGCTGCACGAGCACAACGAGGCCGAGGTCGCCGGGCGGCTGGTCGCGCGGCTGGCCGCGGGGGAGTCGCTGGCGCTGGTGTCCGACGCCGGCACGCCGCTGGTCAGCGACCCCGGCTTCCGCCTGGTGCGCGCCGCGCGCGAAGCCGGGATCCGCGTGAGTCCGGTGCCCGGCCCGAGCGCGATCATCGCCGCGCTGAGCGTGGCCGGCCTGCCCAGCGACCGCTTCGCCTTCGAGGGCTTCCTGCCGGCGAAGGCCGGCGCGCGGCGCGAGCGCCTGGCGGCCCTGGTCGGCGAGACGCGTACGCTCGCGTTCTACGAATCCTCGCACCGCATCGCCGAATCGCTGGCGGATTTCCGCACCGTGTTCGGCGACGCGCGCCGCGCCGTGCTGGCACGCGAGCTGACCAAGCTTTTCGAGACCGTGCTCGACGGCACGCTGGCCGACCTGCATGCCGCGGTCGAGGCCGACGCCAACCAGCGCAAGGGCGAGTTCGTGCTGCTGGTGGAAGGCGTTGGCGACGATGCGGAGGCAAGGGTCGCGCAGGGCAAGCTGCTGTATGCAAAGCTCGCCGCGCACCTGCCACCCTCGACCGCGGCCAAGCTCGCGGCAGAACTCAGCGGCGCCCCGAGAAAGGCCTTGTACGGCGGCTGACCCCAAGCCGACCCAGGCGGGGGAAGGGGCTCGCCCCATGCGACAATACCCACGGCGGAGTCGGCCAGACAGTCGCGTCATCGTCCCATCTCGATGGGTCGGTGCCGAGGAAAGTCCGGGCTCCACAGGGCACGGTGCCAGGTAACGCCTGGGCGGCGCGAGCCGACGGAAAGTGCAACAGAGAGCAGACCGCCGAACGGTCAGGTGTTCGAAAGAATGCCGGATGCGTGGCAAGGGTGAAACGGTGCGGTAAGAGCGCACCGCGAGTCTGGCAACAGACCGGCACGGCAAACCCCACCGGGAGCAAGGCCAAATAGGGAGGCAATGCCGCGGCCCGCGGTGCCTCCGGGTAGGCTGCTTGAGCGTATCGGCGACGATGCGCCTAGAGGAATGACTGTCCACGACAGAACCCGGCTTATCGGCCGGCTCCGCCACCTCTCAAAAAAAGGTTCTTCTCCCAACTGAGGGAATGGCGCGCCATTGATCCTCTGGGGCGCCGGGTGCCAAGGCCCTTGAGTGCTCATGTCCCCCGGCGATGGCCTGCGGCCATCGCCTCCTCCTTGACTTCGCTCTCAAGGGCCTTGGCACCCGGTGCGCAGCAGTACGCGGTGGCCCCAGGAGCGAAGCCGGCATTCCGCGCACCTGCAGCAACGCCGAGTCCCGTCGTGGCCGGGAGGCCTTCGCGGGGAAGTCAAGGAGGAGGCATCCGCCGCCAGGCGGATGCCGGGGGACATGAGCCGCGAAGGCCTCCCGGCCGCGGCGGGGCCCTCCAGATCACCGCGAGGCGTAGCGAAAGAAGCAGACACTCCTCGTCAAAGCCGCTTCCCCGGAGTTGGGAGATGAATCAAAAAAATTGCGCACGGCCCCGGGGGAGAGAGGAGGGCCGTGCGCAAGACTCACTTGGTTGATGGGCTTTCGCGCCCTTGGCCACAGTCTCGCGCGCGGCCCCCGGACATGCGTGGCGGGGGCTGCGCACTGGGTTTGCCGAAGTTGCGGTTTCGGCGGCGGCTTCAGCCGCCGTTCGGGCGCAGCGTTGCCACGCCGACGTCGGTCCGGTTCTCGGTCAGCACCGGCAGCACGAGGTGGCGGCGGTCCGAGCCGACCTGGAACCCTCCCCCCAGCAGCAGCCGCAGCCCGCGCAGCGTCGCCAGCCGCGTGACTTCGCCATCGCGCAGGGCATACGCCTGGAGCGTCGCGATCCCGGACCCGTCGCCCTGTGAGTGCAGCGACCACACCGCATCGCCCACCACCTGCCACGGTTCGTCGATCGGCAGCGGCGCGTCGCGCAGGGCGCGGAGGTCGTCTTCGGCATGGACCGCTACGCGACCCTCGCTGCCGGCCTCGGCCAGCAGCAAGGCGGTGCGCCCGTCCACCGTGGCGCGCTCGACCCGGAACGCCTGCAGCGGAGTCCGCTGGCCGCTGCAGACGGCGCCGTCGGCCGGCCGCCGACAGGCATGCAGGTACCAGCCATCGTCGCTCCAGCCGGCGTACCAGATCGAACGGTCATCGCTGGCGTAGACGGCGTTGCGCAGCGATGCGCTTGCTTCCGCCACGCGCTGCGACAGGCCCCGCTCGAAGTCGAACTCGTGCAGCTCGTGCCGCCCCTGCACGCGCAGCACGTACAGCACGCGGCGGCCATCGGCCGACAGCACCGGCGCTTCCACCATTCCCGCCTCGTGCCGGGTCAGCCGGGTGGCCTGGCCCTCGCCGCGGTCCAGGAGCCAGAGCTGCGAGCTGCCGTCGCGGTCGCTGGCGAACACCAGGCGGCTGTCGTCGGCCGACATCGCGGCGGAGAAGTCGCTTCCCGACGACGGTGCCAGCAGCCGCCTGGGGCCGCCTTCAAGCGGATACTCGACCAGAGCGGAGCGCCGCGCATCGAGCTGGAAGGCCAGGTTCCAGACGGTGCCGCCGATGTCCGGCGATGAGGCGTCGGGGATGCCCAGCGCGGTGATCCCACCATCGGCCAGGTCCAGCGCATAGAGCGCGCGATGGCCTTCGTGGTTGGAGGAGAGCACCAGCCCCGAGCCGTCGGGCAGCCAGTCGAAACCGAGGATCTCCGAGCGCAGCGTGGTCAGCCGCTTGACCGTGCCGCCGCTCGTGGACACCGAATACAGGTCGGAGGTGGGGTTGGTGTTGCCGCGGAACGCGATCTGCCGACCATCCGGCGAGAACCGCGGGTAGAGGTCGACGGCGGTTTCCAGGTACCCGTATTCAAAGGGTTCCCATGCCCATCCCTCTCCGCGCCGCAGCAAGGTGACGCGGGTGTCCGCGGCGCTGCCGGCGATGATCGCGGAGTAGGCGATCTGGTCGGCATCGGCCGGGTTCCAGTCCAGGTACACGACGCTGCGCGCCGGGCAGTCGCTGATCGGCTGCTGGCCGCCGCCGTCGATGCTGGTCACCCGGATCTCGCAGCGCGTGCCGTCGGCCGCGCGCCAGACATAGGCGATTTCGCGGCCGTCCGGCGACCAGGCCGGGCGTTCGGCGTGGTCGCCTGCGGCCAGTTCGATCGCCTCGGTGCCGTAAAGCGACTGCAGGAACAGGCCTGGCGGGTCGCCAAGGCGGTCCCGGCGGCTGTATACCAGCCAGTCACCGCCCGGGTTGAGCCGCGGATGGTCTTCGCTGCCGGGGGCGAAGGTGATGCGGCGGACAGGGCCGGCGGTGACGCCAGCGGCCGCCTCCGCGGGTGCGATTTCGGCGTCGCGCCGCCAGGGGCTCGCCAGCAGCAGCACCGCCGCCGCGGCGAGCAGCGCCACCATGGCCAGCGGCCGCAGCCAGCGCCGCGGCGCGGCTCTGGACGGCGCGGAATCTGCCGGGGCCGGCCGGGTGTCTTCCGGAGCCTCCGCGGGCGTCGCAGCCGCAGCCGCCGTCGTGGCCGGTGACCCCTCGATCGCAACGGAGGGCGAAGGCGCCGGTGGACTGTCGATCCCCGCCGCCGTCGCCTCACCGTCCGCCTCGTGCGCGGAGCCGCCTGCCTCGGCGGCGCCCAGCCACTGCACCTGCGCGATCAGGCGATAGCCGATCCGCGGGATGGTTTCGATATAGCCGGGTCGCTCGAGGTCGTCGCCGAAGGCGCGGCGCAGGGCGGTGATGGCATGCCCGACCACCCCCGGGGTGACGTGCACGCTGCCCCAGACCTCGTCGAGCAGTTCGTCGCGGGACACGGTCACGCCCGGCTCGCGGGCCAGCGCCAGCAGCACGGCCATGGCCTTGGGTTTCAGGCGCGTGGCCTGTCCGCCGGACTCCACCTGCAGCGCGCCGGCGTCGACGTGGAATGCGCCGACATCAAGTTGCTGGCGATGGCTGCCGTCGCGGCTGCGTTGGTCTGCGGCTCGGGGCAAGTTTCACCTGTGATCCGCGGCGGCGGGCCCGCCGGGCGGACGCACGGGCGGGCTGCGCGGGGGCGCCGCGGAGCTTCATATGGCGGAGTAGTGTAGCGCCGCGTAGCTGGCGGGCAGCTTTACGGCGCCAGCTCAGGCGGCGTCGGCGAGGTCCTGGCGGAACCGGGTCGCAGTGAGGCCGACGCACTTCTTGAACGAGCGCGCGAAGGCGAACCGGCTTTCGTAGCCGACGCTGGCCGCGACTTCGGAGATCGCCAGGTCGCTGTTGGCGATCAGGTCCTTGGCCAGTTCCATCCGCGTCTGGATCACCAGGTCGTGCGGCGTGATGCCGAACACGTCGCGGAAGCTGCGCAGGAAGTGCGACTTCGAGTAGCGCGCCGCAGCGGCCAGGCTGTCGAGATCGCTGCCTTCGAACGGCGAGTTCAGGATCCGGCTATGGGCGCTGAGCAGCCGCTGCACGGTCTGCCGACGGTGGCCCTCGGTGCGGCCGCTGGCCCGCGCCACCCAGTCACGGCTGGGGGCCTGGGCATCGCGCGCGGCCTGCAGGACGCTTCCCAGCAGGATGTCCATCGCCGGCCGCTGGCCATCGCCGGCCGCGCGTGCGACCGCGGCCACGGCGCGCAACAGGGCGCGGTCCATCGGCAGCACGGAGGAGAACAGCAGCGGACCCGGGCCCCGGCGCACGCCGACGCTGCGCAGGATCGCGGCCACGGCGGGTGGCGGCAGCGCCAGCGCCACCCAGTCGGCGCCGTCACGACCCAGCGCGCGCACGGCGGCGCCGGCCGGCAAGGCCAGGAAATGCCGGCGCGGCACCCGGAAGGCTCCGTCCGCGCCGCGTACCTCCACGCTTCCGCGCAGTACGCACCACAGCGACGGGGATGCCGCCGCGACCAGGGCATGGCTGCCGCGGCCGAAGCCGCGCACGCAATGCACGCCCTCCACGCCGGTCAGATCGATACCGCCGCCCTGTCCGGCGCGCCAGAACTCCACATCCACCACGGCTTGCCCCCTGTCACTGAAGTACGTGCCCAAGGCTGCGGGCCCGCGTGCCCGAAGTCGCGAAGCGGCGCGGACGTTTCGGCTCCAGGGCAGGACGTATCGATGACGTATCGATGAAACCCCGCATGGGCGCTGGCCTGGGGGCGCAGGGGGCGCTTCGCGGAGGCATGCCGCGCTGATCCCGAAAGCGGCGTTGAGGGCATCTCAAAAGCTCATGAACGCCCGGTGACAAATGCACCGGATCCGGCGGGATGGCGATTTCGGGCACGCCGAAGCGACAGCGCGAGCACCCCGTAGCGGCAGGCCCTCCCTAAGGTCGTCCGGTCGGCTTTTTTTAACGACGCCTTAACTGTTTGCACTCATCAACCAAAGATTTTGGAGTACTCATGAAGACAAGTTTGCTGCGGGACGCCATCCGCACGTCGCTGCTCGCCGGCGCGACCCTGGCGGTCTCGCTGCCCGCGCTCGCGCAGGACGCCACGGACGCCGCCGCTGCCACGACGCTTGATCGCATCGAGGTCACCGGTTCGCGTATCCGCCAGGTCGACATGGAGACGGCGCAGCCGGTGCTGACCATCAGTCGGCAGGACATCGAGGGCCAGGGCTTCCGCACCGTGTCCGACATCCTCCAGAACATGACCGCCGCCGGCTCCCCGGCGATCAGCCGCTCCGAGTCGCTCGCCTCCGGTGAAGCGGTTGGCGGCCAGTACATCGACCTGCGCAACCTCGGCGCCAATCGCACCCTGGTGCTGGTGAACGGCAAGCGCCTGGGCGTCACCACCGGCGGCCTGCAGGACGTGTCCTCGATCCCGTCGGTCATGGTCGACCGCATCGAGATCCTGAAGGACGGTGCCTCGTCGATCTACGGCTCCGACGCGATGGCCGGCGTGGTCAACATCATCACCCGCAAGAACTTCGACGGTGCCGAGGCCAATGCCTATTACGGCCAGTTCGGCGACGGCGACGGTGCCAAGGAAAGCTACGACTTCATCATGGGCATGTCCGGTGACCGCGGCTCGATCACCCTTGCCGCCGAGTACCACAAGGAAGACGGCGTCTGGGCCCGCGACCGCTGGTTCAGCCGTGACAGCTACCCCGGCTTCCCGGAGTACAGCCTCAGCCCGGTCGGACAGTGGGGCAACTACAACGCCAACAGCGGCCTGATCCAGCGCAACCCCGATGGCTCGCCGGTGCTCAACGCCGATGGCAACACCATTCCGCTGCCGGCCGACTGGTATGCCCCCAACCGCGACGGCAACGCCCTCGGTTCGGACGCGTTCCACCCGCAGACCAGCGACGACATGAGCAACGCCGCGCAGCAGATGCACGTGCTGACGCCGCTTGAGCGCCGCTCGCTGTACGTCAACGGCCAGTACGACCTCACCGAGAACATCCGCTTCTCGACCGACATGGGCTACAACAACCGCGTTTCCAACTCGCAGATCGCGGGCTACCCGGTGCAGTCGACCGCGCTCGGCGCGCCGATGTCCGCCGACAGCTACTTCAACCCGCTCGGCGACGGCCGCGCCGTCGACTGGCGCCGCCGCGGCTGGGAAAACCCGCGCACCACCGAGTCCGAGCTCACCACCTGGCGCTTCACCGCGGGCCTGGACGGCGCGTTCCAGGTCGGCGACCGCTACTTCGACTGGGATGCCGGCTATCTGTACAACAAGAACGAGCTGACCAAGATCAGCAACGGCAACTTCTACATCCCCAACGTCCGCAATGCCGTGGGTCCGTCGTTCATGGACGACGCCGGCAACGTGGTCTGCGGCGTTCCGGGCGCCGTGATCTCCGGCTGCACGCCGTGGAACCCCTTTGCGGGCTTCGGCACCGGCGAGGTCGCCAACTCGCTCGACGACGAGGCCGTGCGCGCCTACCTGTTCAAGCAGGAGCACGCGATGGGCGAAACCGAGACCACCAGCTACTTCGCCAACCTGGCCGGTTCCATCATGACCCTGCCGGCCGGCGACCTCGGCTTCGCGGTGGGCTACGAGTACCGCAAGGAGCAGGGCGGCTACACCCCCGACGCGATCTCGCAGTCGGGCGACTCGACCAACCTGGCCGCCGGCCCGACCTATGGCGAGTACGACGTCGACGAGTTCTACCTCGAGCTGAACGTGCCGGTGCTGGCCGACATGGCGTTTGCCCGTGAGCTGAGCTTCAACGTCGCCAGCCGCTATTCGGACTTCAGCACCTTCGGCGACACCACCAACAACAAGTTCGGCGTGAAGTGGCGTCCGATCGACGACCTGCTGGTCCGTGGCACCTGGGCCGAGGGCTTCCGCGCACCGACGATCTCCGACCTGTACGGCGGCGGTTCGCAGACCTTCACCACCGGCTTCCGCGACCCCTGCGACAGCGAATACGGCACCGTGGGCGGCTCGCAGCGCTGCCTGCAGGACGTGGCGGCGAACTACCGCCAGCAGCAGCAGGGCTTCATCCCGACCGACGGCCCCGCGGCGCAGACGCCGGTGCCGTTCACCAGCGGCTCCAACCCGCTGCTGTCGCCGGAGACGTCAGAGTCCAAGACCATCGGCCTGGTGTACAGCCCGTCCTGGGTCGAGGGCCTGAGCCTGACGCTCGACTGGTGGAACATCACCATCGAGAACACCCTGGTGTCCGACAGCCCGAACCAGATGCTCAGCGACTGCTACGTCGCGCTGATCGAGTCGCGCTGCTCGGGCTTCAGCCGTGACCCGGTGAGCGGCATCGTCAACGACCTCACCTATGGCCTGCGCAACGCCGGCTACCAGGAGACGGAAGGCTTCGACTTCGACATGTCCTACCGCGTGCAGACCGGCTACGGCAACATCGGGGCGACCTGGCAGAACACCTACGTCAGCAAGAACAACCTGAAGACCACCAACGAAGCCACCACGCCGGAATCGGTGTACGTCAGCTTCGGCGGCAACTTCCGCCTGCGTTCGAACCTGAACCTGAACTGGGACAACGGCCCGTTCTCGGCCAACTGGGGGATGCGCTACTACTCCTCGATGAAGGAAGAGTGCTACTTCGATTCGCTCTGCAACGTTCCCGGCTACGCGGCGCCTGACACCCAGGGCCAGAACGTGCCGATGAACGAGACCGGCTCGAACACCTTCCACGACGTCCAGTTCGCGGTGAAGACCCCGTGGAACGCGACGGTGGCGGTCGGTGCCAACAACGTGTTCAACCACTACGCGGCCCCGGCGTTCGACCAGCCGAACTCGAACTTCGCCTACTACGGCGGTTTCGACCTCGGCCGCTTCGTGTTCATGAAGTACCAGCAGCGCTTCTGATCGGCGCTGGGCGACACCGGCCGGGGTCCCGCAAGGGGCCCCGGCTTTTTTGTGCGCGAATGCACAGTTCGCGTGAAAACGGCGTTACGGTTCTTGAAATTTGAGAGTAAACAGCAGCTTGTGGATAAAGCTTGAACAAGTCTCTGAAGTGTTGCGCAAGTCATTGACCTGCCTGATGAAAATTCCTGTCGGCAGCTGTTGACAAGGGTGTGGAGCGCTCCTAAGGTGGCGATGCGTGGGGAGACCGGGAATATCGTGGTTTTTCCTATAGCATGAAGCCCGCCACAGACGGGCACGGAGCGGACAGCAAGTGTTGCAGGGCGAGCACGCCATCACGATCGACGACAAGGGACGGCTGGCGATTCCGACCAGCTACCGGGACCTTGTCGCGTCCGAATTCGGCAACCGCCTGGTCATCGCCTACAACCCCTTCGAGAAGGGCTCGCTCTACATCTATCCCCATGCCGCCTGGGAAAAGGTGCGTGATGGCGTCAACGCGCTGTCCAAGGTCAAGAAGGCCCACCGCAGCCTGCAGCTGAAGCTGGTCGGCGCGGCGACGGTCGTCGAGCCCGACGGCAACGGCCGCATCTCGATCCCGGCCAGCCACCGCAACGCCATCGGCATCGAAAAGAAGGCCGTGCTGCTGGGCATGGGCGACAAGTTCGAACTCTGGAGCGAACAGGCACATCGCACGCAGATCGAGACGCCGCTGGGCGACGACGATTTCGGCGACGAACTGGACGGGTTGCAGTTGTGACCGCGGGTGCCGCGGATGCCCGCTCCGCGCACCTTCCGGTCTTGTTTACGCAGGTCATGGAAGGGCTGCGCGTGTGTGAGGACGGAACCTACCTGGATGGCACCTTCGGCCGCGGCGGCCACGCGCGCGGCGTGCTGCAGGCGCTTGGGAGCGGAGGCCGGCTGCTGGTCATGGACAAGGATCCCGATGCGATCGCCGTCGCCGAGCGCGAGTTCGGAGCGGACCCGCGCGTCTCGATCCGCCGCGGCAGCTTCGCCGACCTCGGCCAGTGGGACGCCGTTGCCGACGGCCTGGACGGCGTGCTGTTCGACCTCGGCGTGTCCTCGCCCCAGCTCGACGTCGCCGCGCGCGGCTTCAGCTTCGGCAAGGACGGCCCGCTGGACATGCGCATGGACCCCGATTCCGGCGAAAGCGCCGCGGAGTGGCTTGCACGCGCGCCGGCCGACGAGATCGCCGACGTGCTCTGGACCTATGGCGAGGAGCGCATGAGCCGCCGCATCGCCCGCGCGATCGTCGAGCGCCGCGCACAGGCGCCGATCACCCGCACCGCCGAACTCGCCGAGCTCATCGCCTCGGTGATGCCGCGTCCGAAGCCCGGCCGCCACGCGATCCATCCCGCCACGCGCTCCTTCCAGGGCATCCGCATCCACATCAACCGCGAGCTGGCCGACCTCGAGGCGGGCCTCGAAGCCGCCCAGGTCGCACTGCATCCGGGCGGACGCCTGGCGGTGATCAGCTTCCACTCGTTGGAAGACCGCATCGCCAAACGCTTCATCGCCGCCCGTGCAAAGCCGCCGGCGGGCAACCGTCGCCTGCCCGAAGCCACGCCCTTCGTGCCGACGCTGCGCGAGATCGGCGGCGCGATCCGCGCCGGCTCGGACGAACTCGCCGGCAACCCGCGCGCGCGCAGCGCCGTGCTGCGCGTGGCCGAGAAGCTGGAGGCGCGTCCGTGACCCGTTTCCTGGTCATCGTGCTGCTGATCGCCAACGTGCTCGCCGCGATCGGCGTGGTGCACGCGCGCCACCAGCACCGCCAGCTGTTCGTCGAGCTGACCCGCCTGGTCGACGAACGCGACGAACTGAATATCGACTTCGGCCGGCTGCAGATCGAGCAGGCCACCTGGGCCGAGGCCAACCGCATCGACCACGTCGCGCGCATGCGGCTGGGCATGAAGTTCCCGGAAGCCGGGGACATCGTGGTGGTGCGGCCATGAAGTTCCGTCGCGACCGCAGCGGCACCGTCCGGCCCCGCGGTCGCGCGCAGTTCAACCTGCGCGGGCGGCTGAAGCTGGTGGTCGGCGTGCTCGGCGCCTGCGGCGTCGTGCTGGTGGCGCGCGCGGTCGACCTGCAGCTGGTCGACAACGCCTACTACCAGCAGAAGGCCGACTCGCGCTTCCTGCGCGAGATCCCGATCCCGACCTCGCGCGGCATGATCACCGACCGCAACGGCGAGCCGCTGGCGGTGTCGTCGCCGGTGGACAGCGTCTGGGGCAATCCGCAGGAGCTGCTGAAGACGCCGGATCGCCTGCCGGAGCTGGCCGAAGCGCTGGGCGTGCCGCTCGATCATCTGGAGCGCCGGCTGGCGCAGCGCGCGGACAAGGAGTTCGTCTACCTCAAGCGCCGCATCAATCCCAGCGAGGCCGAGCTGATCCTGGCCCGCAAGATCCCGGGCGTGTTCTCGCAGCGCGAGTTCCGCCGCTTCTACCCGCAGGGCGAGGCACTGGCGCACGTGCTGGGCTTCACCAACATCGACGACGCCGGCCAGGAGGGCGTGGAGCTCGCGTTCGACGAGTGGCTGAGCGGCATTCCGGGCGCGCAGAAGGTGATCCGCGACCGCCGCGGCCGCATCGTCGAGAACGTCGACCTGGTGCGCGCCGCGCAGCCGGGCAAGGACCTCACGCTCAGCATCGACCGCCGCATCCAGTACCTCGCGCACCGCGAGCTGCGCGCCACGCTGCAGCGCACCGGCGCCGTCGCGGGCTCGGCGGTGGTGCTCGATATCGCCACCGGCGAGATCCTCGCCATGGCCAACCTGCCCACCTTCAATCCGAACGCGGTCACCGGCGAGCACCGCGATGCGCGCCGCAACCGCGCGGTCACCGACCTGATCGAGCCGGGTTCGACGATCAAGCCGATCACCGTGGCCGCCGGGCTCGAAGCCGGCGTGATCACCGTGAACACGATCTTCGACACCAATCCCGGCTGGATCGCCAACGGCCGCTACCGCACCACCGACCACCGCAACCTGGGCGTGCTCGACACCACGGGCGTGATCACCAAGAGCTCCAACATCGGCACGTCGATGATCGTGCAGAAGCTGGACAACCAGTACTTCCACGACTTCCTGGCACGGCTGGGCTACGGCAAGAGCACCGGCAGCGGCTTCCCGGGCGAGGCCTCCGGCCTGCTGCAGCCGGCGGACGGCTGGAGCGGCACCACCAAGCAGACCATGAGCTACGGCTACGGCCTGTCGGCCACGCCGCTGCAGATCGCGCATTCCTATGCCACGCTGGCCAACCACGGAAGGGCGATGCAGCCGACCCTGGTCAAGGGCCAGCACGCCGAGCCCCGGCAGGTGCTGTCGGCCGGGATCGCCGACACCGTGCTGCGCATGATGCAGACGGTCACCGAGCCCGGCGGCACCGCCATCCAGGCCGCGATCCCGGGCTACCACGTGGCCGGCAAGACCGGCACCGCGCGCAAGGCGTCCGGCGGCGGCTACTCGCGCCGCTACGTGTCCTTTTTCGCCGGCGTGGTGCCGGTGGAGAACCCGCGCTTCGCGATGGCGGTGGTGATCGACGATCCCGATCCGACCAAGGGCATCTACGGTGGCCCGGTGTCGGCGCCGGTGTTCCAGACCGTGATGGACGGCGCGCTGCGGCTGATGGACGTGCCGCCCGACGACATCGAGACCTGGCTGGCCGAACAGGCGAAGCAGCAGGCGAAGGAGCGCGCGCGCAACGCGCCGCGCGTTGCGGCCACGCCCGCAGTGGCATCGGGAGCAGGTCAGTGAGCCCCCGCATGCCGCTTAGCGAACTGCTGCCCGACGTCGCCGGCGTGCCGGCCACGCTCGAGGTCTCGGGCCTCGTGCTCGACAGCCGCACGGTGCGCCCGGGCGACGGCTTCGTCGCGATCGGCGGCTTCGGCACGCACGGCCTGCACTTCGCCGGGCGCGCGCTGGCCGACGGTGCCGCGGCGGTGATGTACGAGCCGCCAGTGCCTGCCGACGTGCCGGCGCCCCCGCCGGGCGCCATCGCCGTGCCGGGCCTGCGCGCGCGCATGGGCGCGATGGCCGATGCATTCCACGGCCGGCCTTCGGCTGCGATGTCGACGGTCGCGATCACCGGGACCAACGGCAAGACCTCCACCGTGCAGCTGCTCGCCCAGGCCTGGGAGCTGCTCGGTCGCCGCGCCGCGAGCATCGGCACGCTCGGCGCCGGCCTGCACGGCGCGCTGCGCCCGACCGGCTTCACCACGCCGCTGGTGCTGCAGGTGCATGAGCTGCTCGCCGAACTGCGCGACGCCGGCGCGCAGGCGGTGGCGATGGAAACCAGTTCGCACGCGCTCGACCAGGGCCGCGTGGACGCCGTGCACTTCCAGGTCGGCGTGTTCACCAACCTCACCCGCGACCACCTCGACTACCACGGCGACATGGCCACCTATGGCATCGCCAAGGAACGCCTGTTTTCAGTGCAGGGGCTGGCGGCGGCGGTGGTGAACATCGACGACGGCTTCGGCCGCGAACTGTTCGCGCGCCTGCCCGAGCGCCTGCGCCGCATCGGCACCAGCGCGCGCGCCGCGGACGCAGCGACCATCACGGCGTCGGCCATCGTGCTCGATGCCGCGGGCATCGCCTTCGACCTGCGCGTCGGGCGCGAGAGCCACCCGGTGCGTTCGCCGCTGCTCGGCCGCTTCAATATCGAGAACCTGCTGGCCGTGGCCGGCGTGCTGCATGCCCAGGACATCGCCGCCGCCGACATCGCGCGCGTGCTCGGCCAGCTGCAGCCGATCGCCGGCCGCATGAACCGCCTCGGCGGCCAGGGCGGCCTGCCGCTGGTGGTGGTCGATTACGCGCACACGCCCGACGCCCTGGAACAGGCGCTGGCCGGCGTGCGCGCGCACGCCGCCGGGCGCATCACCTGCGTCTTCGGCTGCGGCGGCGAGCGCGACCGCGGCAAGCGCCCCGAAATGGCGGCCGCCGCGGAGCAGGGCGCCGATGCCGTGGTGGTCACCGACGACAACCCGCGCGGCGAAGACGGCGATGCCATCGTCGCCGACATCATGGCCGGCTTCAGCGATCCCTCCTCGGTGACGGTGGAGCGCGACCGTGCCGCCGCGATCGAGCGCGCCGTCGGCGCCGCCGGCCCCGGCGACATCGTGCTGGTTGCCGGCAAGGGCCACGAGCCCTACCAGGAAATCGACGGCGTGCGCCATCCCTTCGACGACCGCGACGTGGCGCAGCGCGCCCTGGGAGCGCGGGCATGAAGCCGCTCCTGCTCTCCCGCATCGCCCAGGCCTGCAATGGCCGCCTGCAGGGCGGGGACCTCATGGTCGACGCGATCGTGACCGACAGCCGCACGCTGTCGGCCGGCAGCGGCGCGCCATTGTTCGTGGCGATCGCGGGCGAGAATTTCGACGGCCACGAGCACGTGGCCGCGGCGGCATCCAAGGGCGCAGTGGCGGCCCTGGTCTCGCGCCCGGTCGACGCGGAGCTGCCGCAGGTCGTGGTGGGCGATACCGTCGAGGCCCTGGGTTCGCTTGCCGCCGCGCTGCAGACCGTGCGCAGCGGGCAGGACGTGGTCGCGATCACCGGCAGCAACGGCAAGACCAGCGTCAAGGAGCTGGTGCTGTCGATCCTCCGCGGCGTCGCCTCCGTCACCGCCAGCCCCGGCAACCGCAACAACGAGATCGGCCTGCCGCTGGCGATCATCGACGCCGACGACGACGCCCGCTTCGCCGTGTACGAAATGGGCGCGGGCAAGCCCGGCGACATCGCCTACCTCGCCGCCATCGCGCGCCCGCGCGTGGCCCTGGTCAACAACATCGCGCCGGCGCACCTGGAACGCATGGGCAGCCTGGCCACCGTCGCCGACACCAAGGCCGCGATCTATGACGCGCTGCCCGCGGACGGCACCGCGGTGATCAACGCCGACGACGCCTTCGAATCCTTTTTCGCCGAACGCGCGCACGGCCGTCGTCTGCTGCGCTTCGGCTTCGGCGCCCGCGCCGACGTCAGCGCCCGCGACATCGCCCTGCGCGAGGACGGCAGCGATTTCACCCTGGTCACGCCGGACGGCGAGGCCACCGTGTCGCTGTCGCTGCCCGGCCGGCACAACATCGCCAACGCCATGGCCGCCGCCACCCTGGCGCTGGCCTGCGGCGCGCCGCTTGCCGCCATCGCCGAAGGGCTGACGGGCGCGCGGCCGGTGGAAGGCCGCCTGGTGCGCCGCCGCCTGCCGGGCGGTGCCTGGCTGGTGGACGACAGCTACAACGCGAACCCCGGCTCGCTCGCCGCGGCCATCGACACCCTGGCGGCCACGCGCGGTGGTGGCTGGCTGGTGCTGGGCGACATGCGCGAGCTGGGCGTGGACGCGATCGCGCTGCACGAAGCCGCGGGCCGGCGCGCCCGCGAGGCCGGCGTGGCGAAGCTGTTCGCGCTCGGGCCGCTGGCCGCGAAGGCGGCGGAGGCGTTTGGCGAGGGTGCGGCGGTGTCCGGATCGCACGCGGAGCTGGCGGCAACGCTGATCGCCGCAATGGTCGCGGCACCCGGTGCCGATGCACCCACCATCCTCGTGAAGGGATCGCGCGGCAGCGCGATGGATCGCGTGGTCCGCGCGCTGCTGGAAGGAGGCGATACCGATGCTGCTTGAACTCACGCGCTGGCTGGAGCAGCTCGAGGGCCTGTTCGGCCTGTTCGGCTACCTCACCTTCCGCGGCATCCTCGCCGCGCTCACCGCACTGTTCCTGTCGCTGTGGTGGGGCCCGGCGGTGATCCGGAAGCTCGCCCAGTACAAGGGTGGCCAGCCGATCCGCCAGGACGGTCCGCAGACCCACTTCTCCAAGGCCGGCACGCCGACCATGGGCGGCGGCCTGATCCTGCTCACCGTGCTCGCATCGACGCTGCTCTGGGGCGACCTGCGCAACCGCTACGTCTGGGTGGTGCTGGCGGTGATGGTCGCCTTCGGCGCCATCGGCTGGTGGGACGACTGGATCAAGATCGTCAAGCGCGATCCCAACGGCATGCGTTCGCGCACCAAGTACGCGCTGCAGTCGCTGTTCGGCCTGGCCGCCGGCCTGTTCCTGCTCTACACCGCCGACACCCCGGCGGCGACCACGTTCTACATCCCCTTCTTCAAGGCCGTGGCGCTGCCGCTGGCCGGTCTCTCCTTCGTGGTGATCGCCTACTTCTGGATCGTCGGCTTCTCCAACGCCGTGAACCTGACCGACGGCCTCGACGGCCTGGCGATCATGCCCACCGTGCTGGTCGCCTGCGCCCTGGGCGTGTTCGCCTATGCCTCGGGCCACGCGCAGTTCGCCGAATACCTGCAGATCCCGCGCGTGCCCGGCGCCGGCGAGCTGGTGATCATCTGCGCGGCGATTGCCGGGGCAGGGCTCGGCTTCCTGTGGTTCAACACCTATCCGGCGATGGTGTTCATGGGCGACATCGGCGCGCTGGCGCTTGGCGCCGTGCTCGGCACGGTCGCGGTGATCGTGCGCCAGGAACTGGTGCTGGTGGTGATGGGCGGCATCTTCGTCATCGAGACGCTCTCGGTGATCATCCAGGTGGCCTCGTTCAAGCTCACCGGCAAGCGCGTGTTCCGGATGGCGCCGATCCACCACCACTTCGAGCTCAAGGGCTGGCCGGAGCCGCGCGTGATCGTCCGCTTCTGGATCATCTCGGTGGTCCTGGTCCTCGTCGGCCTCGCCACGTTGAAGGTGCGCTGATGGACCGGACCCACGACCGCAGCAGCCAAGCCGTCCGCCTCGAGTCCATCGGCGGGCGCTTCGACCCGTGGATGCTCGGCGCCGTGATCGCGCTGGCCGCGCTGGGCATCGTGATGGTGGCCTCGAGCTCGATCGCGGTCGGCGAGGAACTGGGCGTCGGCCCGTACTACTTCCTGGTGCGCCACGTGATGTTCATGGCCCTGGGTGCGGGCCTGGCCTGGTGGGCGATGCGCACCGAGCTCAAGACCATCGAGCGTTTCGACCGGCTGCTGCTGGTCGGCTGCTTCGTGGCCCTGCTGCTGGTGTTCGTGCCGGGCATCGGCCACACCGTCAACGGCGCGCAGCGCTGGATCAACCTGGGCGTGTCCAACTTCCAGGCGGTCGAGGCGGTGAAGGTGATGTACATCGTCTGGCTCGCCAGCTACCTGGTGCGCTTCCGCGACGAGGTCAACGCCACCTGGGGCGCGATGCTCAAGCCCATCGGCGTGACCATCGTGCTGATGGTGCTGCTGGCGCTGCAGCCGGACTTCGGCTCGCTGGCGCTGCTGCTGGCGATCACCGCCGGCATGCTGGTGCTGGGCGGCGTGCACCTGCCGCGCATGGCCGCGCCGGTGCTGGCGCTGCTGCCGGTGCTGGCCCTGGTGGCGATCGCCGAGCCCTACCGCATGCGCCGCCTGACGTCCTTCATGGATCCCTTCGCCGATCCCTTCAACAGCGGCTACCAGCTGGCCAACGCGCTGATGGCGGTGGGTCGCGGCGAGTTCTGGGGCGTGGGCCTGGGCGCGTCGATCCAGAAGCTCAACTACCTGCCCGAGGCGCACACCGACTTCATCCTGGCGGTGATCGCGGAAGAGCTCGGCTTCGTCGGCGTCTGCCTGGTGATCGGCCTGTACGCGCTGCTGGTCGGCCGCGCCTTCCTGGTGGGCCTGCGCTGCGTGGAGACGCGCCGCCACTTCGCCGGCTACATCGCCTTCGGCATCGCGCTGTGGCTGAGCCTGCAGGCGCTGGTGTCGATCGGCGTCAACCTCGGCCTGCTGCCGACCAAGGGACTGACCCTGCCGCTGGTGTCGTCCGGCGGCTCCAGCGTGATGATGACCTGCGTCGCCGTGGGCCTGCTGCTGCGCGTGTCCTACGAGCTCGACCGCACCCAGCGCCAGGTCGCCCGCCTGCGCGGCGAAGGCGCTGCGCCCGCCGCCAGCCAGTCGCCACCGCCGCCGACCGCGCAGCCGGTGCCGTCGCTGGCCGCGCGCGGCACGGCCCGTTTGCGCCAGCGCATCGAACCCAGGCTCACGCCGGGAGCACAGGCATGATCCAGCGCCTCCACGACACCCACGGCGTGCCGATGGCCGACTTCGCGCGGCGGCATTCGCGCGTGCACTTCATCGGCATCGGCGGCACCGGCATGAGCGGCATCGCCGAAGTGCTGTGCACGCTGGGCTACCAGGTCTCGGGTTCGGACACCGCCGACAGCGCGGTCACCCGCCGCCTGGCCAGCCTCGGCGCCACCGTGCACCGCGGCCACGCCGCGGCCAACGTGCTCGGCACCGACTGCGTGGTCATCTCCAGCGCCATCGGGCCCGACAACCCGGAGCTGATGGGCGCGCGCGCGCAGCGCATCCCGGTGGTGCCGCGCGCGGAAATGCTGGCCGAGCTGATGCGTTTCCGCCGCGGCGTCGCCGTGGCCGGCACCCACGGCAAGACCACCACCACCTCGCTGCTCGCAAGCGTGCTGGCCGAGGGCGGGCTCGACCCGACCTTCGTGATCGGCGGCAAGCTGCTGGCCGCCGGTGCCAACGCGCGCCTGGGCGGCGGCGACTGGCTGGTGGCCGAGGCCGACGAGAGCGACGGCAGCTTCCTGCGCCTGAACCCGCTGGTGGCCATCGTCACCAACATCGACGTCGATCATCTCGAGAACTACGGCGGCGACTTCGCCCGCGTGCAGCAGGCCTTCTCCGAGTTCCTGCACCGGCTGCCGTTCTACGGCCTGGCCGTGCTGTGCATCGACGACCCCGAGGTCGAGGCCCTGTCCGGCGCGGTGTCGCGCCACGTCATGACCTACGGCTTCCATGCCGATGCCGACGTGCGCGCCGACAACGTGCGCCAGGACGGCCCGACCATGTACTTCGACCTGATGCTGCCCGACGCGTCGGTCACGCCGATGGAGCTGGCGCTGCCCGGCCGCCACAACGTGCAGAACGCGCTGGCCGCGGCCGCCGTCGCCTGGCAGCTGGGCGTGAAGCCCGGTGCGATCCGCGCCGCGCTGGCGAAGTTCGAGGGCATCGGCCGCCGCTTCAACCGCCTGGCCGAACTGACCACCGCGCGCGGCGCCACCGTGCAGCTGGTCGACGATTACGGCCACCACCCGCGCGAACTCGCCGCGGTGTTCGAGGCCGCCCGCGGCGGCTGGCCCGAGCGCCGCCTGGTGGTCGCCTTCCAGCCGCACCGCTACAGCCGCACCCGCGACCTGCTCGACGACTTCGCCGGCGTGCTGTCCGACGTCGACGCGCTGGTGCTGACCGAGGTCTATCCCGCCGGCGAGCAGCCGCTCGCCAATGCCGACGCGCGTGCGTTGGCGCGGGCGATCCGCGCCCGCGGCCGCATCGACCCGGTGGTGGTCAACGGCCCCGCCGACCTGCGCGGCGTGCTGCCCGACATCCTCGAGGACGGCGACCTGCTGCTGGTGATGGGCGCCGGCGACATCGGCCAGATCGCTCAGAACCTGGTCGCCGAAGGCTTCCCGAAAGAAGGGGAGGACGCGTGAGCGAGCGCCTGCCCGCGCTGCGCGTGACCGATCCCGCGGCCTTCGGGCGCGTGGCCGTGCTCATGGGCGGCGACACCAGCGAGCGCGAGGTGTCGCTGGACTCCGGCGGCAACGTGCTCGCGGCGCTGCGTTCGCGCGGCGTCGATGCGCAGGGCGTCGACGGCGTGCCCGCGCTGCTCGATGCGCTGCAGGCCGGCCGCTTCGACCGCGTGTTCAACATCCTCCACGGCGGCGTCGGCGAGAACGGCGTGCTGCAGGGCCTGCTCGCCGCGCTGCGCGTGCCGTACACCGGCTCCGACGTGCTCGGCTGCGCGCTCACGCTCGACAAGATCCGCACCAAGCAGGTGTGGCTGTCCGAAGGCCTGCCCACGCCGCGTTACGAACGCCTGCCCAGAGGCGCCGACCTGCGTGCCGCCGCGCAGCGCCTGGGCCTGCCGGTGTTCGTGAAGCCGTCCAGCGAAGGCTCCAGCGTGGGCGTATTCCGCGTGCTGGCCGAGTCCGACCTCGCGCCCGCCATCGCATTCGCCGCGAGCTACGACGGCGAACTGCTGATGGAGCAGATGGTGCGCGGCGATGAACTCACCGTCGGCATCCTCGGCGATGTCGCGCTGCCGTCGATCCGCATCGTGCCCGCCGGCGAGTGGTACGACTACCACGCCAAGTACGTCGCCGAAGACACGCAGTACCTGTGCCCCGGACTCGAAGGCGAGGACGAAGCCGCACTGCGCGCGCTCGCGCTGCGCGCCTTCCGCGCCGCCGCCTGCAGCGGCTGGGGCCGGGTGGACGTGATGCGCGACCGCGAACGCGGCCTGCAGCTGATCGAGATCAATACCGCGCCCGGCATGACCAGCCATTCGCTGGTGCCCAAGGCCGCCGGCGAGCTCGGCTGCGACTACGCAGAACTGTGCTGGCGCGTGCTGGAGCAGACGCTGTGAACGCGCTCGCCCGCATCCTTGCCTGGTCCCTGGCGGTGGCGCTGATCGCGCTGCCGGTGGTGGCCGTGGTCCAGGGCTGGATCGGCGCCGATCGCTGGCCGCTGCGCACGCTGCGCATCAACGACAACCTGCAGCAGGTCGATCCGGCCGCGGTGCGCGCGGCGGTGCTGCCATACGCGCAGCAGGGCTTCTTCGCCGTGCGCCTGGACGACGCGCGCACGGCCGTGGCCGTGCTGCCGTGGGTGGAGCAGGTCGAGGTCGGCAAGCGCTGGCCCGATGTGCTCGAAGTGCGCGTGCAGGAGCACCGTCCCTTCGCGCGCTGGGGCGACGACCGCCTGCTGTCGCAGCAGGGCCGCGTCTTCCCCGCCGAAGGCATCGACATGCCGCAGGGCCTGCCGCTGCTGCACGGTCCCGATGGCCGCGCTTCGGACGTGGTCGAGCTGTACCACGCTGCGCGCGTGCAGTTCGCGCCGGCGGGCTACAGCGTGCGCGCGCTGCTGCTCGACAGCCGCGGCAGCTGGGCGCTGGTCCTTTCCAACGGCACCGAGGTGGTGATCGGCAGCCACCAGGTGCGCACCCGCATGGCGCGCTTCGCCCGCCAGCTTCCGCAGCTCCTGGCGCAGCGGCAGCAGCCGTTGTCGCGCGCCGATCTCCGCTACACGAATGGTTTTGCCCTGACCTGGGCCGAGGAACGCAACGCATGAACCGCAAAGGCGACAAGGCCCTGATCGTCGGCCTCGACATCGGCACCTCCAAGGTGGTGGCCCTGGTCGGCGAGTACTCGCCGGGCAACCCCATCGAGGTGATCGGCATCGGCAGCCACGAATCGCGCGGGCTCAAGCGCGGCGTGGTCGTGGACATCGAGTCGACGGTGCAGTCGATCCAGCGCGCGATCGAAGAGGCCGAGCTCATGGCCGGCTGCGACATCCGCTCGGTCTACGCCTCGATCTCGGGCAGCCACGTGCAGTGCAAGAACTCGCCGGGCATCGTCCCGATCCGCGACGGCGAGGTCACCTGGAGCGACCTCGACCGCGTGCTCGACGCCGCCAAGGCGGTCGCGATCCCGGCCGACCAGCGCATCCTGCATGCGATCCCGCGTGAGTACGTGCTCGACGATTCGCAGGAAGGCATCCGCAACCCCGTCGGCATGACCGGCGTGCGCCTGGAGGTGCACGCGCACCTGGTGGTCTGCGCGCAGTCGGCCGCGGCCAACATCTCCAAATGCGTGCAGCGCTGCGACCTGCAGATCGACGACCTGGTGCTGTCGTCGCTGGCCTCGAGCACCGCCGTGCTGACCAGCGACGAGCGCGAACTGGGCGTGGTGATGGTCGACATCGGCGCCGGCACCACGGACCTGGCCGTGTTCGTGCAGGGCGCGATCTGCCACACCTCCAGCCTGCCGATCGCCGGCGACAAGGTCACCGAGGACATCGCGCACATGCTGCGCACGCCCACGCCGGAAGCCGAGCAGATCAAGGTCCGCTACGCCTGCGCGCTCGCGCAGCTGGCGACCAGCGAAGAGTCGATCCAGGTGCCGAGCGTCGGCGACCGCCCGCCGCGGCGCCTGCCGCGGCAGTCGCTGGCGCAGGCGGTGCAGGCCCGCTACGAGGAGATCTTCGAGATGGTGCAGGCCGAACTGCGCCGCTCGGGCTTCGAGCAGCACGTGCGCGCCGGCATGGTGCTCACCGGCGGCGCCGCGAAGATGGAAGGCGTGGTCGAGCTGGCCGAGGAAATGCTGCAGATGCCGGTGCGCGTGGGCATCCCGCAGCACGTCACCGGACTCGGCGAAGTGGTGAACAACCCGGTCCACGCCACCGGCGTCGGCCTGCTGCTGATGGGCAGCCAGATCGAGAATCCGCGGCGCCCCGTGCTGCCCACCGGCCGCGCCGGCAGCCTGCTGAAGAAGCTCAAGACCTGGTTCAACGGAGAGTTCTGACCATGGCCAAGCACATGCGAATGCCGGAACGGCCATGGCCGCGGAAACGGACAGGGCGACGACGAAAACAGACAGCAACACGCAACACCACCAACAACTAGAAAACACCAGCACCACATAACGACATCAAGAGGACTACGGACATGGCGCACTTTGAACTGGTTGAGAAGATGGCCCCCAACGCCATCATCAAGGTCATCGGCGTGGGCGGCGGCGGCGGCAACGCGGTCAACCACATGGTCAACAGCAGCGTGGACGGGGTTGAGTTCATCACCGCCAACACCGACTCGCAGGCAATCAAGAACAACGGCTCCAAGCTGCAGCTGCAGCTGGGCAACAGCGTGACCAAGGGCCTGGGCGCAGGCGCCAACCCCGAGGTCGGCCGCCAGGCCGCGCTCGAGGACCGCGACCAGATCATGGAAGCGCTGCAGGGCGCGGACATGGTGTTCATCACCGCCGGCATGGGCGGCGGCACCGGCACCGGCGCGGCACCGGTGGTGGCGCAGATGGCCAAGGAGATGGGCATCCTGACCGTCGCCGTGGTCACCAAGCCGTTCCCGTTCGAAGGCCGCCGCCGCATGCAGGTGGCGCTGAAGGGCATCGAGGAACTGTCGGCCAACTGCGACTCGCTGATCACCATCCCCAACGAGAAGCTGATCACCGTGCTCGGCCGCAACGCGACCATGGTGCAGGCCTTCCGCGCGGCGAACGACGTGCTGCTCGGCGCCGTGCAGGGCATCGCCGACCTGATCGTGCGTCCCGGCCTGATCAACGTCGACTTCGCCGACGTGCGCACCGTGATGAGCGAGATGGGCCTGGCAATGATGGGCACCGGCACCGCCCGCGGCGACGACCGCGCGCAGGCCGCCGCCGAGTCCGCGATCCAGAACCCGCTGCTCGACGACGTCAACCTGGCCGGCGCCAACGGCATCCTGGTCAACATCACCGCCGGCCCGGACTTCACCATGGCCGAGTTCGACGAGGTCGGCCGCACGGTGGAGAACTTCGCCAGCGAGGACGCCACCATCGTCATCGGCACCGTGCTCGACCCGGACATGCAGGACGACGTGCGCGTGACCGTGGTCGCCACCGGCCTCAACCGCGCCCAGGCCCGCGGCGTGGTGCGCGACACCGGCTACGGCCGCGACGCCGGCTTCGGCGAAGCCCAGCGCCGCCCGAACATCCAGCTGATCAACACCGCCGGCCGCCGCGACGGCACCACCGGCATGCTGATCGAGGATGACGAGCCGCAGCCGATGCATGCCGGCCACGGCATGGGCCTGCGCAGGGGTTCGGCGGAACCGGCACCGACGACCCCGGCGGTGGCGGACTTCGGCGGTGGGAACGATTCGGGCTACCTCGACATCCCGGCGTTCCTGCGTCGCCAGGCCGACTGACTCCTGGCTTGCGCAGGAGCAGCTACAGCTGCGACCACCACGGTCGCGGCTGCAGCCGCGACCTGCATGGGGTGTGGGGGGGGGCGGTCGCGGCTGTAGCCGCTCCTGCGGCCGGCGGCTGCCGCTGCGTCCGTGGGACGGCCATTTCCGTTCAGGTTCAGCGGGCGCCATGCTAAATTGCGAGCCGCTTTCATTTGCCTGCGCTTGAAGTGCCCGGCATCACCACCCAGAGTCAGTGAATGGTCCAGCAGCGCACCATCAAGAACGTCACCCGCGCCACCGGCGTGGGGCTGCACAGTGGCGAGAAAGTGTTCATGACCCTGCGCCCGATGCCGCCGGATTCGGGCATCGTGTTCCGCCGCGTCGACGTCGAGCCGCCGGTCGAGATCCCGGCCGAGGCCACCCTGGTCACCGAGACCACGCTGTGCACCGGCCTGTCCATCGGCGGCGCCAACGTGCAGACCGTCGAGCACCTGATGTCGGCGCTGGCCGGCCTGGGCATCGACAACATCATGGTCGAGCTGTCCGCGGCCGAGGTGCCGATCATGGACGGCTCCTCGGGTCCGTTCGTGTTCCTGCTGCAGTCCGCCGGCATCGTCGAGCAGGACGCGCCCAAGCGCTTCATCCGCATCAAGCGCCCGGTCGAGGTCCGCGACGGCGACAAGATCGCCCGTTTCGAGCCCTACGACGGCTTCCGCCTGGGCTTCACCATCGATTTCAACCACCCCGCCATCCCGACCACCCGCTCGCGGGCGGTGGTGGAGTTCTCCACCGAGAACTACATCCAGGAGGTCAGCCGCGCCCGCACCTTCGGCTTCATGCGCGATCTCGAGTACATGCGCGACCGCAACCTGGGCCTGGGCGGCTCGATGGACAACGCCATCGTGCTCGACGACTTCCGGGTGCTCAACGAGGACGGCCTGCGCTACGCCGACGAGTTCGTCCGCCACAAGATCCTTGACGCCGTCGGCGACCTCTATCTCGCCGGCCGGCCGATCATCGGCGCCTTCGAAGGCTACAAGTCCGGGCACGCGCTGAACAACACGCTGGTGCGCGCGCTGCTGGCGGACGTGGATGCCTGGGACGAGGTGACTTTCCCCGAGGCCGTGGCAGGCCCGGTGACCTACGGCGAGCTGCAACCGGCCGCCTGAGCGCAGCCAGCAAGGCCGTGCACGAAGCCCAACCCGGCCTGTCCACGTTCACGGCGTCTTGCTTTCGACGTCACACTTTAATGAAATATTAACGAAAACCGAATAAGAACCTTCGGTTTCGTTAACGTTTGGGCACTGCCCGGCCGTTAGGATGCCCAGTCGGCGCGAAAACGCCGGCGCGAATTCAGGAGACGTCCTTGTCCTTGCCCACGGGCAATCGCAGGGACGCCAAGGCAGCCCGCAGCCCCTCCGGTGCGTTTGCCGACAACGGACGTGAGGTCGCTTCAACCCGCGCAGGCGGGAACAGCGGCTGGGTGGTCGTCTTTATCCTGAGCTCCCGGACTTCCAGCCCGTGCGAACGGGCGGCGTCCAGGAGCGCTGGAGCGGCAAGCCTCAGGCTTGCGTTCCAGAGCGGCGAATCCACCAGGTACACCAGCTTTGCGCCATCCACATTCGCAAGCCGCGCGTGCGCGGCCAGTGAAGGGGAAATGTGGGGACGCAGGGTGCGATCGAGCGCGTCGAGCCACATGGCACGCTGGATCGGGGAACGGCCGGAGACATCGGCCGCGAGCGCGTCGAACGCGGCGCGCAGACCTTTTGGGGACACCGATTTGGCATTGCCAGCAGACATACAGATGACTCTACACCGGACGCTTCAACACTCACACGACTGGCTCATGCATTACGCCCGACTGGGCGCGCACCGTGTCGTGCAGGCCGGCAGCCGGAACCGGCTCGCGGTGATCGCCGCGACCCTGGTGGTCGGCGCCGCGGCCGGCGCCGCCGTGCAGTCGGCCGAGGTCAACGCGCTGCGCGCGGAGATCGCCAGCCAGGACACCCGGATCGAAGATACCCGCCGCGCCGCCCAGCGCGAGGTCAACGCCCTGGCCGCCCGCCTGGGCGAGCTGCAGGCCCAGGCCAATCGTCTCAACGCGCTCGGCGACCGCCTGACCCGCGTGGCCCAGCTCGGCGATGGCGAGTTCGACTTCAACAGTCCGGTCGGCATCGGCGGCCATGGCCCGGTCGCCGACATGGCCGCCGGCGAGCTGCGCGAAGGCATCACCGGCGTGGACCTCGAGTTCGGCACCGCCGGCGGCCAGCTGTCGGTGCTCGAAATGCTGCTGTTCAACCGCGAGCTCGACCGCAACGCCGTGCCCTCGCGCTCGCCGGTGTCCGCCAGCTACATCACCTCGGGCTTCGGCCGCCGCGCCGACCCCTTCGGCCGCGGCGCCGCCTGGCACAAGGGCATCGACTTCAGCGCCAGTACCGGCGACACCGTCATGGCCGTGGCCGACGGCGTGATCAGCTATTCCGGCCGCCGTTCGGGCTATGGCAACGTGGTCGAGATCGACCACGGCAACGGCTACGTCACCCGCTATGCCCACAACTCCGCCAACGTCGTCCAGGTCGGCGACCTGGTCCGCGTGGGGCAGAAGATCGCCCGCGCCGGCAGCACCGGCCGCAGCACCGGCGCCCACGTGCACTTCGAGGTCTGGGAGAACGGCCACGTCGTGAACCCGCGCAAGTTCCTCGGCGAGAAGGGCTGACCCTCCCGGGGAGGCTTGATAGGCGGGTCCGCGACCCCCACGCTACAATGTCGCGGCCAACGGAAAGGGCGCCCTGCGCCCTTTTTCCGTTTCTGGCGAGACATTCCTGGCCGGGCACTCCGGCCTCCCATCCATCCAACCGGTCATCCAATGCTCAATCGCCTGCTCACCAGTGTCTTCGGCAGCCGCAACGAACGCATCGTCGGTCAGTTCAGCAAGGTCGTCGCCAAGGTCAACGCGTTCGAACCGCAGATGCAGGCGCTCTCCGACGCCGAGCTCCAGGCCAAGACCCCCGAGTTCAAGCAGCGCATCGCCAACGGCGAGTCGCTCGACAAGCTCCTGCCCGAAGCCTTCGCCGTCTGCCGCGAGGCCTCGGTCCGCGTGCTGGGCATGCGCCACTACGACGTGCAGCTGGTCGGCGGCATGGTGCTGCACACCGGCAAGATCGCCGAGATGCGCACCGGCGAGGGCAAGACCCTGGTCGGCACCCTGCCGACCTACCTCAACGCACTCGAGGGCAAGGGCGTGCACGTGGTGACGGTGAACGACTACCTCGCCCGCCGCGACTCGGCCTGGATGGGCCGCCTGTACAACTGGCTCGGCCTGTCGGTCGGCGTGGTCTACCCGGGCATGCCGCACGGCGACAAGAACGCCGCCTACAACTCCGACATCACCTACGGCACCAACAACGAATTCGGCTTCGACTACCTGCGCGACAACATGGCGCTGTCGAAGGACCAGCGCTACCAGCGCGGCCTGCACTACGCGATCATCGACGAGGTCGACTCGATCCTGATCGACGAGGCGCGCACGCCGCTGATCATCTCCGGCCCCGCCGATGAAACGCCCGACCTGTACATCAAGGTCAACCGCATCGTTCCCGAATTCACCCGCCAGGCCGACGAACAGTCCGAAGGCGACTACTGGGTCGACGAGAAGGGCAAGCAGGTGCATCTGTCCGAGGCCGGCCAGGAGCTGGCCGAGACCCTGCTGCGCCGCGCCGGCATCCTCGAGGAGGACGATGGCCTGTACGACCCGCAGAACATCCACGTCGTGCACCACCTCAACGCCGCCATGCGCGCGCACGCCATCTACCAGCGCGACGTCGACTACATCGTGCGCGACGGCGAAGTGGTGATTGTCGACGAATTCACCGGCCGCACGCTGACCGGCCGGCGCTGGTCCGACGGCCTGCACCAGGCGGTCGAGGCCAAGGAAGGCGTGCCGGTCCAGCGCGAGAACCAGACGCTGGCCAGCATCACCTTCCAGAACCTGTTCCGCATGTACAACAAGCTTGCGGGCATGACCGGCACCGCCGACACCGAAGCCTTCGAGTTCCAGTCGATCTACAGCCTGGAAGTGGTGGTGATCCCCACCCACCGGGAGATGGTGCGCATCGACCATCCCGACGCCGTGTTCCTCAACCGCGCCGGCAAGTACCGCGCCGTGGTCGCCGAGCTCAAGGAAGCGCACGCGCGCAACCAGCCGGTGCTGGTGGGCACGACGTCGATCGAAGTGTCCGAGATGCTCGGCCAGCAGCTGACCGAGGCCGGCATCCACCACGAAGTGCTCAACGCCAAGCAGCACGAGCGCGAGGCGCAGATCGTGGCCCAGGCCGGCCGCCCGGGCGCGGTCACCATCGCCACCAACATGGCCGGCCGCGGCACCGACATCGTGCTCGGCGGTTCGCTGGAAGCGGAGATCGCCGAACTCGAAGCGGAGAAGGGCGAGCCGCTGGACGAGGCCACCCTCGCCAAACTCAAGGCCGACTGGCAGCAGCGCCACGACGCCGTCAAGGCCGCCGGCGGCCTGCACATCGTCGGCACCGAACGCCACGAATCGCGCCGCATCGACAACCAGCTCCGCGGCCGCTCCGGCCGCCAGGGCGACCCGGGCTCCAGCCGCTTCTACCTGTCGCTGGAAGACAACCTGATGCGCATCTTCGCCGCCGACTGGGTGCAGAAGGTGATGGCGCGCATGGGCCTGAAGGAAGACGACATCATCGAAAGCCCGCTGGTGTCGAAGCAGATCGCCAACGCCCAGCGCAAGGTCGAATCGCACAACTTCGACATCCGCAAGAACCTGCTCGACTTCGACGACGTCAACAACGACCAGCGCAAGGTGATCTACGGCCAGCGCAACGAGCTGCTCGAGTCCGACGACATCGCCGACCACGTCGCCGGCATCCGCGGCGACGTCGTGGCCGACGTGGTGGACAGCTTCGTGCCGCCGGACTCGGTCGACGACCAGTGGGACCTCCCGGGCCTCGAGGCCACGCTCGCCGCCGACTTCGGCCTGCAGCTCGAGCTGGTGAACTGGGCCACCGCGCAGTCCGAGCTCGATGCCGAAGGCATCCTGCGCTACGTGCAGGAAGCGGTGGAGCAGGCCGTCGTCGAGAAGACGGATGGCATCGGCCCCGAGACCATGCGCATGCTCGAGAAGCACATCATGCTCAGTGTGCTCGACGACAACTGGAAGCAGCACCTCGCGCGCATGGACTACCTGCGCCAGGGCATCCACCTGCGCGGCTACGCCCAGAAGCAGCCCAAGCAGGAATACAAGAAGGAAGCCTTCGAGCTGTTCTCCGAGTTGCTCGACAAGGTCAAGCGCGAAGTGGTGACGATGCTGTCGCGCGTGCGCGTGCGCAGCGAGGAAGAAGTGGCCGCGCTGGAAGCGCAGGAACGCGCCCAGGCCGAAGCCCAGGCCCGGCAGCTGCAGTTCCAGCACGCCGACAGCGGCGGCTACAGCGCCGACGAAGAAGCCGCCACGCCCGACTACCAGCACGACGGCGACCCCGCCGACCGCACGCCCAAGGTCGGCCGCAACGAACCCTGCCCCTGCGGCAGCGGCAAGAAGTACAAGCACTGCCATGGGCAGATCGCCTGACCCACTTCCTGGGCGGGGGTCGCAGTTGAAGCAGGTCGACGTCGTCGCCGGCGTCATCACCGACGCCCGCGGCCGGATCCTGCTGGCCCGACGCACCGAGGGCCGCGATCTCGCCGGCCTCTGGGAGTTTCCCGGCGGCAAGCGCGAACAGGGCGAAACGCCCGAGGCCGCGCTCGCGCGCGAACTGCACGAAGAACTCGGCATCGAGGCCCGCGTCGACGGCCACCTGATCACCGTGCCCCAGGCCTATGCCGACAAGCGCCTGCGCCTGGACGTCCGCCGCGTCTCGCGCTGGACCGGAATTCCCCGCGGACTCGAAGGCCAGGCCCTGGCCTGGGTGCCGCCGCACAAGCTCCCCAGCTACGCCATGCCGCCGGCGGACATCCCGGTGGTGGCCGCGCTGCTGCAGCCTGATCGCTACGCCATCAGCCCCGACCTTGTTTCCAGCAGGAGCGCTTGGCTTTCCACCCTCGATGCGACCCTCGCCAGCGGCGTCGCCCGCATCCAGCTCCGCCTTCCCGGCCTCAGTCCCGACCTGCACCGCCAGCTCGCGATCGCCGCCGCCGAACGCTGCCGCAGCGCCAACGCCGGGCTGCTGCTCAACGCCGACATCGCCCTGGCCCGTGAGCTCGGCACCGGCGTGCACCTGCGCGCCGCCCAGCTCGCGGGCCTGGCCGAACGCCCCGCGCTGGCCGGAGGCGCCGCGCTGGCCGCGTCCTGCCACACCGCCGAAGACCTCGCCCACGCCGCGCGCCTGGGCTGTGACTTCGTCGTCCTCGGCCCGGTGAAGCCGACCGCCACGCACCCCGGCGAACCGGGCATCGGCTGGGATGCCTTCGTCCGCCTGCGTGAGAATGTCAGCCTCCCGATCTACGCCCTCGGGGGCCTGGCCCCCACCGACCTCGAAGACGCCCGCCACCACGGCGCGCAGGGCATCGCCGCCATCCGCAGCCTCTGGGGTGGCGCCCGGCGATAGCGGCCGCACTCGGCCCTCATATGGATCCCGGGGATCGCCGCTGCAGCGGTTCCTACAGGGGGCGGGGGGTGGCGTGGGCCAGGGCGAGGTAGCGGGCGTGGAGGGTGGCCACGGCGGGGTCCAGGGCGTCCAGGGGGCCATCGTTGGTGATGATGTCGTCGGCTACGGACAGGCGCTGTTCGCGGGTGGCCTGGGCGCGGATCATCCGCCAGGCCAGGGTCTCGTCGATGCCGTCGCGGCGCAGCAGGCGTTCCAGCTGCAGCTCCACCGGCACGTCCACCACCAGCACGCGGTCGACCCAGGCGGCGTAGGCGTCGCGGCCGGCCTCGGCGAACAGCGGGATCGCGGCGATGGCGTAGGAGCCGGGGGCGGCTTCGCAGGCGGTGCGCAGCGCGGCGCGTACGCGGGGGTGGATGATGGCTTCCAGGCGAAGGCGGGCGGTGGCGTCGGCGAAGACGCGTCGGCGCATGGCCGGGCGGTCCATCCCGCCGTCGGCTCCCAGCACGTCGGGGCCGAAGGCCTCCACGACCTCCGCGAGTCCCGGCGTTCCGGGTTCCACCACCTCGCGCGCTGCCACGTCGGCATCGGCCACGTATACGCCCAGGGCGCGGAAACGGCGCTCGACCTCGGACTTGCCCGAGGCGATGCCGCCGGTGAGGGCGATGGTGTAGTGGGCCATGGGGGCGAAGTCTAGCCTGCGCGCCGTACGGTTCGCGCGCGCTGTCCAAGCAATCCCGTGATGATCCTGCGTCCCACGAATATCGGGGGAGGGCGGGTCAGAAGCCGGCCAGGTTGCGGTACCAGCTGATCATCGGGTCGCCCCACATGAAGACCAGCCAGCCGGCGATCGCGAGGAACGGGCCGAAGGGGATCGGGGTGGCGCGCTCGCGGCCCTTGAAGAGCAACCACGCCCCACCGATCACGGCGCCCACCAGCGACGACACCAGGATGATCGGCAGCACGCCCGCCAGTCCGCACCAGGCGCCCAGCGCGGCCAGCAGTTTGAAGTCGCCGTGGCCCATGCCGTCCTTGCCGGTGAACTGTTTGTAGCCCCACCACACGGTCCACAGGCTCACATAGCCGGCGATCGCACCGAGCAGGGCCGCCTTGGGCCCGTGGTACAGGTTCTCCACCGCCGCGATCAGCCCCAGCCACAGCAATGGCAGGGTGAGCGAATCCGGCAGCAGCTGGGTGCGCAGGTCGATGCCCGCCAGCGCGACCAGGTAGCAGCTCAGCAGCGCCGCGCCAAAGCCCTGCCAGCCGAAGCCGAAGGTCCACACGCTGGCCAGCACCAGCAGCATGGTGAGCAGCTCGACCGCGGGATACTGCACCGAGATCGGCGCGCGGCACGAGCGGCACTTGCCGCGCAGCGCCAGCCAGCTGAACACCGGAATGTTCTCGTACCAGTTCAGCTGGTGGCCGCAGTGCGGGCAGTGCGAGCGCTCCACCACGATGCCCGGCGGCGGCGGATCGTAGAGCTCCGGCTCGCCCAGCATCTCGCGGCTGTCGCGCTTCCACTGCCACTCCATGCGCTTGGGCAGGCGCAGGATGACCACGTTGAGGAAGCTGCCGACGAGCAGGCCGAGGCCTGCGACCAGCGGATAGCCGATCTCGGGGTTCTGGTCGAGGAAGGCCACTGGTCGGTCAGACCACCGCGGCGAGTTTGAAGATCGGGAGGTACATGCCGATGACCATGCTGCCGACCACGCCACCGATGAAGATCATGATCATCGGTTCCAGCAGGCTGGACAGCGCGTCCACCGCGTTGTTGACCTCTTCCTCGTAGAACTCGGCGACCTTGAACAGCATGGTGTCGAGCGCGCCGGCTTCTTCGCCGATCGCCGCCATCTGGATGACCATGTGCGGGAACAGGTTGACCTGCTTCATCGACATGTTGAGCTGGTAGCCGACCGCCACGTCGTTCTTGATCTCGTGGGTGGCTTTCTCGTAGACCGTGTTGCCGGTTGCGCCGGCGACAATATCCAAGGCCTCCACCAGCGGCACGCCGGCCTTGAACGTGGTGGCCAGGGTGCGTGCAAAGCGGGCGATCGACGAGTTGTGCATCACCTGGCCGATCACTGGGACCTTGAGGATCATCCGGTCGCAGAGATGCTGGAATGCGGGTGAGCGCTTGAAGAAAAAGATCAGGGCAAAGATCGTACCGACGACGATGAATAGCACCAACCACCACCAGGCCACCAAGAAGTCGGACGCAGTCACGATCATCTGGGTGAACGCCGGAAGATCTGCACCGAAGCCTTGAAAAACCGCTTCGAACTGCGGCACCACGAAAACCAGCAGGATCGCGCTCACAATCAGCGCCACCGCAACCACTGTGGCCGGGTAGAACAAGGCCTTCTTGATCTTGCCCTTGAGGGTTTCGATGTTCTCCTTGTACGTGGCGATGGTCTCGAGCACAGTCTCGAGCACGCCCGCGCCTTCACCGGCCTTGACCAGATTCCGGTACAGCTCATCGAACTGAACCGGGTGCTTGCTCATGGCTTCGAAAATCGACGAGCCGCCCTCGATGTCCAGGCGCAGCGAATCGACCATGGTCTTCATCCGCGGATTCTTGTTGCCGTTGCCGATGATTTCCAGCGCCTGCACGATCGGCACGCCGGACTTGATCATGGTCGCCAACTGGCGACTGAACACCGCGATCTCTTTTGCAGAGATGGTCTTGCCCGCGCTGCCGAACAAGGGCTTGGGCTTGGGCTTGACCACCTGGGGCGTGATGCCCTGGCGGCGCAGTTCGGCGCGGAGCAGGTTGGCGTTCTTCGCCGACTGCTCGCCCTTCATCTTCTTGCCGCGCTTGTCCGTGCCCTGCCAGACGAAAGGCGTCAGCTCAACGCCCGCGCGCTGGTGCGCAACGGGCTTCTTCGCGGCGGTTCGCGCGGCGCTACCGGTCACAGCCATGTTCAGACTCCCCTAAAGGCCCGGAACCCCGACCAGGCCGCAAGAGTCCATCCTAAACCCTTGCGGCGGAAAGTGAAATTTCCGTTTGTGACGCCGCTCCGGGTTCCGACCTTTCCTTCAGCCGCAAAACACTCAGTCGACCGTAATCCGGTTGATCTCGGCCAGACTCGTCAGCCCGTTCCTCGCCTTCAGCAGCGCCGACTGGCGCAGGTCCTTCACCCCTGCTGCCTTCGCCACCTCGGCGATCTGCAGCGCGTTGCCTCCCTGCAGCACGATGGTCTGGATCTCGTCGCTCATCGGCAGCACCTGGTAGATGCCCACCCGGCCCTTGTAGCCACCGGTGCACTCGTCGCAGCCCACAGCCTCGTAGATCGTGAAACCCGCGTGGATCTCGTCGGCGGTAAAGCCTTCGGCCAGCAGGGCGTTGTCGGGCAGGTCCTGCGGCCGCTTGCACTTGGGGCAGAGCCGGCGGCACAGGCGCTGGGCCACCACCACGGTGACGGAGCTGGTGATGTTGTAGGGCGCGATGCCCATGTTCATCAAGCGGGCGATCGTTTGCGGGGCGTCGTTGGTGTGCAGGGTGGAAAGCACCATGTGGCCTGTCTGGGCGGCCTTGATGGCGATCTCGGCGGTTTCCAGGTCGCGGATCTCGCCGACCATGATGATGTCCGGGTCCTGGCGCAGGAAGCTGCGCAGGGCCGCGGCGAAGGTCATGCCACGCTTGACGTTCTGCTGCACCTGGTTCACGCCGGGCAGGCGGATTTCCACCGGATCCTCAACAGTCGAGATGTTGCGCATGTCGTCGTTCAGGATGCCGAGCGCCGTGTACAGGCTGACCGTCTTGCCCGAGCCGGTGGGGCCGGTGACCAGCACCATCCCGTAGGGCTTGTGGATGGCATCGAGGAAGATCTTCTGCTGCTCCGGCTCGTAGCCCAGCTTCTCGATGCCCAGCTTCGCGGCGCTGCCGTCCAGGATACGCAGCACCACCTTTTCGCCGAACAGGGTCGGCAGGGTGCTGACGCGGAAGTCGATCTGTTTGGTCTTGCTCAGGTTGAGCTTGATGCGGCCGTCCTGTGGCACGCGCTTTTCAGCGATGTCCAGCTGGGCCATGACTTTCAGGCGCGCAGTGATCCGCTGGTTCAGCTTCACCGGCATCTTGGCGGCCTGCTTGAGGATGCCGTCGATGCGCAGGCGGACGCGGAAATCGTCCTCATATGGCTCGAAATGGATGTCCGATGCCCCCTTCTTGATGGCATCGATCAGGACCTTGTTGACGAACTTGACCACCGGGGTGTCGTCGCCCTTGGCGTCGACGCCGGAATCACCGCCCTCGTCCTCGCCTCCGCTGATGTCGAGGTTGTCCAAGCCTTCCGAGTCCTGCAAGGCGTCGCCGAAGCTGTCCCCGGCGTCCTGCCACAGCTCCATGCAGCGGCGGATCTTGTCCTCGTCCACCAGGATGGGCTCCACCACCAGGTTGGTGTGGAACTTCACCTCGTCCAGGGCATGGGTGTTGGTGGGGTCGGTGGTGCCCACGAACAGCTTGCCGCCGCGCTTGAACAGGGGAAGGATGGTGTGCTTGGACAGCAGCTCGTCGCTGACCAGCTTGATCGCGCTCATGCTGCCGTCCATGACCGATGGATCGAACACCGGCATGCCGAACTCCATGGAGTTCGCCGCGGCCATCTGGGCCGTCGTGACCAGTTTGGCCTCGCGCAGGTACAGCGCGACGGGCTTGCGCTCCTTGGTGGCCTTGTCCAACGCCTCGCGGGCGGCGGCCTCGTCCAAGACTCCGTCAAGGACCAGGCGGCGGGCGATACCGGTGATGCCGACCAGGTTGGCTGATACGACTGCGTTCATTGGGTTCCTCCACGATGGGCAGACTTTACCGCAAGCATCCTGTGTGCCATAGGCGGACATGGGTCACGCTATGGACGGGCGGCTGCCGCCGCCGGAGATTTCCGGCTACCCTTGGGCAAAGGGGATCTCATGCGAATTTCAGTCATCCTGCCCGCCAAGAACGAGGCCGACGGCCTTCGGCGCACCCTGCCTACGTTAAGGGCACTGCTGCCCGATGCCGAAGTGATCGTAGTGGATGATGGCTCAGGCGACGATACCGCTACGGTCGCTGCCGCGCATGGCGCGCGGGTGCTGTCATTGCCGTATTCGATGGGCAATGGCGCGGCGATCAAGCGCGGCGCGCGCGCGGCCTTTGGTGAGGTACTGGTGTTCATGGATGCCGATGGCCAGCATGATCCAGCCCATATCCCGACCCTGCTGGCCCGGCTTGAGCAGGGCTTCGACATGGTGGTGGGCGCACGGGATTGGTCCGGGCAAGCCGGCGTGAGTCGAGGTGCGGCAAACGCCTTCTACAACTGGTTGGCCAGCCGTATGACCGGGTTCGATGTGAAGGACCTGACGTCCGGCTTTCGCGTAGCCAGGTCAGACAAGTTCAAAGAATTCATTCACCTGTTGCCAAACGGCTTCAGCTACCCCACAACCAGCACAATGGCCTTCTTTCGAAGCGCGTACCCGGTGGCGTATGTGCCGATTCCGGTGGCCAAGCGCATTGGCATCAGCCACATCAGACCAATCCGGGATGGGATCCGCTTTTTGCTGATCATCTTCAAGATCGCTACGCTCTACTCGCCACTCAAGTTGTTCGCACCAAGCGCCGGGGCGTTCTTCCTGGTGGGGCTGGGCTACTACGTATACACGTACATTACCCAAGGTCGCTTCACGAACATGAGCATGCTTATGTTCAGCGCATCGGTGATTATTTTCCTCATTGGGTTGGTCTCTGAGCAGATCACAAGTCTGACGTACCGGCGCGATGCCTGAACCTGGCGAGTCCCGCCCGCGCATTCTTCTTCTTACGCGCAATTTGCCGCCGCTGCGAGGCGGGATGGAACGACTAAACCAGCGCGTAGCGACGGCGCTTGCCAAGCGCGCGGAGTTGCTAGTCGTGGGTCCAATGGGATGTGGGGACAGCTTGCCGACAGGCGTCCAAGTGCATGAAATCCCGGTCGCGCCACTGTGGCGGTTCCTGGTCCGCTCGATGCTGCTTGCACATCGGCTCACGGCAAACCCTTTCGACCTGGTGGTGGCCGGCAGCGGACTGATGGCGCCGGCGGCAGTGTATGCGGCGTGGCGGGCACGGGCCAAGTCTGCCGCCTACATCCATGGCCTCGATATCGTGGCGACGCACCTGGTCTACCGCATGATGTGGCTGCCGATGTTGCGACGACTCGACGGCGCACTGGCAAACAGCGCCAATACCGCCGATCTCGCCGCGCGGGCAGGTGTGGCAGGAGGCAACGTGGCGGTCGTGCATCCCGGGACATCCTTGCCGCAAGGCGTCGCCATCGACTCCAAGGGCTTTCGTACGCGCTTTGGCTTGGGTGATGGCCCTCTTTTGCTCAGCGTTGGCCGTCTGACGGAGCGGAAGGGCTTGGCCGCCTTGGTCGAGCAGGCGCTTCCCGCGATCGTGGCGCGATATCCCGGAGCGCGCCTGGTGCTCGTCGGCGATGATGCGCCGGACGCCCTCCGACGAAGTAGCGAGGATCCCGTGGACGCATTGGCGCGTGCGGCAGCCGGGCAGGGGCTGTCCCACCACGTCACACGCTTGGGGCCGTGCGGCGAAGCAACCCTGGCAGAGGCCTATGCGGCGGCCGACGTGCATGTTTTTCCTGTGCGACAGGTGCCCGGGGATGTCGAGGGGTTCGGAATGGTCGCGATCGAGGCGGCGGCGCATGGCGTCCCCACCGTCGCGTTCGCGGTCGGCGGCGTACCGGATGCGGTCAGGGATGGTGTCAGCGGCAACCTGCTGGCACCGAACGATTACGCAGGGTTTGCGCGGCGGGTGTGCGACATCCTCCACGACGGCCCCGACGCGCCTCTGCGCGCGTCAGCACGCGTTTTTGCGCGAGGGTTCGCTTGGGAACAGTTCGAAACGCGGTTGCACGATCATGTGGATGCAATCTTGCGCGGCGATCGGCTTACGGAAGATGGCCACCGCGGCCACGCAGTACTAGACTTGCAGAGCCGCAACGCCAAGGCACGAAAGATCGAAGCGTTGCTGGAACTGGGTGCGCGCGAGCGACCGCTCCGGCTGCTGGAGGTCGGTTGCGGCTCGGGTGGGATCGCGCACTACTTCGGCACTCATCCGACAATCGCGTTCGACGTCGAAGCAGTGGATGTCGAGGATGCACGCCAGGTCCACGGCGGTTACCAGTTCACGCGCGTCGAAGATACCGGACTGCCCTTCGCAGATGCTGCATTCGATGCTGTCATCAGCAATCACGTTATCGAGCACGTGGGTGACATGGGTGCCCAGAAGAGCCACCTCGAGGAATTGCGGCGCGTTCTCGCGCCTTCGGGGCGCATCTACCTGGCGGTGCCTAACCGTTGGATGTTGGTCGAGCCACACTATGGGCTGGCATTCCTAAGCTGGCTGCCACCACACTGGCGGACGCCGTACCTGCGTTGGCGTAGGCGAGGTACCGAATATGATTGTCGGCCGCTGACCGTGCCGGAGCTGGAGGCTCTGCTCGATACCGTTGGTTTTGAGCACGCACAGTTGCACGGCGGAGCGCTGCGCCTGACTTACGAGTTGGAACGTCCACGGGCGCTTGCTTACCGCGCTTTCCTCCGGCATGTTCCAGATTGGGCTTTCGGTTTGCTGCGGCGAGTGTTCCCAACGCTGATCTATGTACTGCGCCTCAAGGACCCCGACGCGCGCGACGTGTCCGCCGCGTAGGCAACGATGATTACCACCAGCGCATGGGCGCGGCAAGTAGCCGAGCTTTGGCACAGACGCCATTTGAGAGGCCGGATATCCAAGCTGCTGGCACCACTGCCAAACCATCCTTCCCTGCCGCACCATCTTCCCACCTGATACCTTGCGCCCATGAAAGCAGTCATCCTCGCCGGTGGTCTCGGTACTCGCCTGAGCGAGGAAACCGTTGTGCGCCCAAAGCCGATGGTCGAGATCGGCGGAAAGCCGATTCTCTGGCACATCCTCAAGCACTATTCCCGCCACGGGATCGACGAATTCGTGATCTGCTTGGGCTACAAGGGCTATCTGGTCAAGGAGTACTTCGCCAACTACTTCCTGCACACATCAGACGTCACCCTGGATATGCGCGACAACACCATGGCAGTGCACCACAAGCACGCTGAGCCCTGGCGGATCACGCTGGTCGATACGGGCGACGACACCCAGACCGGAGGCCGCCTGTTGCGTGTCGCGGAGTACCTGGACGATGACACTTTCTGTTTCACCTATGGGGATGGCCTGTCGGATATCGACATCACTGCCGAACTCGGCTTCCACCGCTCACGTGGCACGCTGGCGACGGTGGGTGCCGTGCAGCCACCCGGCCGCTTCGGTGCGTTGGACATCCACGACAGCCGCATCACACAGTTCACCGAGAAGCCTCAGGGGGATGGCACTTGGATCAATGGTGGTTTCTTCGTCCTGGAGCCAGGCGTGTTCGAGTACATCGCCGGTGAAGGCACCGTCTGGGAACGCGAACCGCTGGAAAACCTTGCGCGAGACGGGCAACTGTCCGCCTACCTGCACCGAGGCTTCTGGCAACCCATGGATACGCTGCGCGATCGCACCCGTCTTGAAGAGCTCTGGCAGACCGGTGCAGCACCTTGGAAGACCTGGAATTGAAGCACCTGTTCGGCGGCGCCTACGCGGGCATGCGTGTGCTGGTCACCGGGCACACCGGTTTCAAGGGCTCATGGTTGTGCCTTTGGCTTCAGGCCATGGGTGCCAAAGTGGCGGGCATTGCGCTGTCGCCTGACACCGAACCGTCGCACTGGAATCTGCTTGCACTGAAAGGGATTGCGGACGAGCGCATCGATCTGCGTCACGCCGAGAAGCTCTACGAAGCGGTGCAGCACCACCGCCCGCAAGTCGTTTTCCATCTGGCAGCACAACCGCTGGTGCGACACAGCTACGTTGATCCGGTCGGCACCTTCTCCACCAATGTCATCGGCTTGGTGAGCCTGTATGAGGCTATCCGCAAGATCAGCGGCGTTCTGGCTGTCGTCAACGCCACCACGGACAAGGTGTATCTCGAGCAGGCGACAACTGGCGGCTACTCGGAAGAACACGCGCTCGGCGGGCATGATCCCTACAGCACGTCCAAGGCCTGCGCTGAGCTGGTCAGCGAAAGCTATCGCCGCAGCTTTTTCACCGGCACGGGCAAGGTGGTGCCACGCCTGGCCACCGCGCGGGCAGGCAACGTGATCGGCGGCGGTGACTGGGCAGCGGACCGACTGGTCCCCGACCTTGTCCGCGCCGCATCGCGCGGCACACCCTTGCAGGTGCGGAACCCGGATGCGATCCGCCCCTGGCAGCACGTGCTTGAGCCCCTCTCGGGCTACCTGCGCCTTGGCCAGGCGTTGTTGGCCGGCGAGCCGGCGGAGGGCCCTTGGAACTTCGGCCCCGCGCCCGGCGCAACGCTCCCGGTCCTTGCCCTGGTCGAGCGCTTGCGGGAACACTGGCCCGGAGTGTCGGTGCAGGTCCCGGGAGTGGAGCACCTCCATGAGGCAGCCGTACTGCAACTGGACAGCGGCAAGGCCGCGCTCGGACTCGGCTGGCGGCCGGTCTGGGATGCAGACATGACCATCACCCGCACGATGGGCTGGTACCGAAACTTCCATGTGCATGGCTTCGTCGACAGCCGCGACAACCTCGTCGACTATATCCGGCATGCCCGTTCCTCGGGACTGGAATGGGCGGCATGAAGCTGCACGCCACGCCACTTTCGGGACTTGTTGTGGTCGAAACAAAATCGGTCAACGACGACCGGGGCAGCTTCACGCGCGTATTCTGTGAAGCTTCGCTCCGTGAACTGCACCCATCCAAGGATATCCCGCAGGTGAATCTATCCGTGACGTACCAGCGCGGCACCGTACGCGGCATGCACTACCAACGCCCACCGGCCGCGGAAGCCAAGTTGATCCGCTGCCTGCGCGGACGCGTGTTCGACGTGGCGGTCGATCTGCGCGCCGGCTCCAAGACCTTCCTGCATTGGCACGCCGTTGAACTCGACGCTGACAAGCCCTTGCAGGTGTTCATCCCGGAAGGCTTCGCGCACGGCTTCCAGGCGTTGACCGACAACGTGCAGCTTCTGTACCTGCACACCGCGCCCTGGAGGCGCGAACACGAAGGTGGTCTGCGCCCTGATGACCCCGCACTCGCAATCGAGTGGCGGTTGGCGATCAGCCTGATCTCGGACAAGGACCGCACAGCCCCGTTGATCGACCATGAATTCGCGGGATTGCAGCCGTGAGATGCCGTCTGTGTTCCGCGCCGCTACGCGATGTTTTCCTTGATCTAGGAAGCGCACCGCCTTCCAACGCCTACCTGACGGCCGAGACACTCACTGCACCGGAGACCTGGTTCCCACTGAAGCTGTTCACCTGCAGAGCATGCTTCTTGGTGCAGGTCGACGAGGTGCAGTCGCACGAGGCCCTGTTCCCGGCGGATTACGCCTATTTTTCCTCATACTCAAGTTCGTGGCTCGAACACGCGCGGGGCTTTGTCGATGCCGCCACCAACAGACTCGGTCTCGGACACGAAAGCCTGGTACTGGAAGTTGCCTCAAACGATGGCTACCTCTTGCAGTACGTGGCAGACAAGGGCATTCCCTGCGTCGGAATCGAGCCGACCTCCGGGACTGCTGCCGTCTCACGTGGACGCGGTATCGAGACCATTGAGGCATTTTTCGGCCAAGCGCTGGCCAGGGAGCTTGCTGGCGAACGCGGTGGCGCCGAGCTGATCGTCGCCAATAACGTGCTTGCGCATGTGCCTGACCTCAATGACTTTATCGCCGGACTGGCGATCATGCTGGCGCAGCAGGGCTCGCTGTCGATCGAGTTTCCTCACCTGCAGCGCCTGATCGAGGAGCGCCAGTTCGATACCGTCTACCACGAACACTTTTCCTATTTCTCCCTGCACACGGTACTCAACGCGCTTGTCCAGCATGGCCTGCGTATCTGGGATGTAGAGCGCCTGACCACGCATGGCGGGTCGCTGCGTGTCTGGGCTGCCCACGACAGCAGCGCCTTCGAACAGCAGCCGTCGGTCGAGGCCATTCTCAACGTTGAACGTGCAGCCGGCATGCTCGCCATGGACTACTACCGTGGCTTCCAGGCCCAGGCGGACGAGGTCAAGAACGACCTGCTTGCGTTCCTGCTTGAAAAACGGCGCTTGGGCCGCAAAGTCGCCGGGTATGGCGCTGCGGCGAAAGGCAACACATTGCTCAATTATGCTGGTGTACGCCCCGACCTGCTCCCCTATGTCGTGGATGCGTCGCCGCACAAGCAGGGGCGCTTCCTGCCAGGCTCACGTATTCCTGTGGTGTCTGAAGCCCGCATCCGCGAAACCCAGCCAGACTACGTGGTGATCCTCCCCTGGAACCTCCGTGATGAAATTACCGCACAGCTAGCCTATATCCGGGAATGGAATGGCAAGTTTCTTACTGTGATTCCAAAGTTGCAAATGTCATGACTATTGAAAGCAACTCGTCCCGTATCTACTACACCAAGCCGTCCATCACGGAGCTGGAGATCCGGTATGCCAACGATGCCGTGACGAACGGCTGGGGGGAGCAATGCTACGACTACATTTACCGCTTTGAACGACAATTCGCCCAGTACCTCGGCGTGCGCCACGCAATTGCCACATCCAGCGCCACAGGTGCGTTGCACATGGGTTTGGCTGGATTGGGTATCGGCCCAGGGGATGAAGTCATCCTTGCCGACATCAACTGGATTGCTTCCGCAGCGCCCATTATCTACGTCGGCGCAACGCCTGTTCTAGTGGACATTTTGGCGGACACTTGGTGTCTTGACCCGGCTGCAGTGGAAGCGGCTATCACGCCACGTACCAAGGCCGTTCTTGCTGTGCATCTGTATGGCAATTTGTGCGACATGGATGCGCTTTCAGTCATCACACAAAAGCACGGCATCTACTTGATCGAAGATGCTGCCGAAGCGATTGGCTCAGCTTGGCACGGAAAACGTGCTGGATCCATGGGAATCTTTGGAGCCTTTTCCTTTCACGGCACCAAGACACTCACCACCGGTGAAGGCGGCATCTTTATCACTAATGACGATGCCCTTTACGAGCGCGCTCTGACCCTCTCTAACCACGGTCGCGCCCGCGATGAGGCACGTCAGTTCTGGCCCGAAAGTATCGGCTTTAAATACAAAATGTCCAATGTCCAAGCTGCCATCGGCTGCGCACAGTTGGAGCGGGTCGATGAACTTGTAGCCGGCAAGCGCCGTGTGTTCGAGGCCTATCGTGGGGCACTCGCCGGGTTGCCGGTGTCGATGAATCCAGAGCCACCAAATACAGTAAACGGCTATTGGATGCCGACAATTGTCGTTGACGAAGCTGTTCCTTTCGACCGCGAGACGCTGCTAGCAGCATTTAGCGCATGCAACATTGATGGGCGGGTGTTTTTTTGGCCGCTGTCCTCCCTCGAAATGTTCAGATCAGAACCCCAGAATTCAATTAGCTATTCGCTGTCGTCACGCGCCATCAACTTGCCCAGCTATCAAGATCTTGATAATGCCGACATGGAGAGGGTTTCAATCTGTGTCCACTCCGTGCTTGGAGACATTCCATGACTGCGCAACCCTTGGTCATATGGGGAGGCACGGGGCACGCAAGGGTGATCCGCGAGGCCTTGCGCAGAGAAAGCTGGCATGTTGTCGCAGTTTTTGACCAGCGCGAGATCGTTTCCCCTTTTGAGGACGTGCCGCTTTTCGTAGGAACTGACACCTTTTCCAGCTGGATGCATTCGCAGTCTGTCGAGGTAGTGGCAGCGTGCGTCGCGATTGGAGGCAACGACGGCAAGAGCCGGCTGGATACCGCAGATTTCCTCTTGTCACATGGATTGAACCTGCCGACCGTCATCCATAGAACCGGCTTCGTTGCGACAACAGCGACCATCGGCGACGGCTGTCACGTGCTGGCACAGGCAGCGGTCTGCGCGAACGCGCGACTGGGTCGCTCGGTCATCGTCAATACTGCGGCATCCGTCGACCATGATTGCGTGATTGGCGACGGGGTTCACATTGGGCCCGGTGCGCGGCTCGGAGGTGAAGTCTTGGTCGAGGAAAATGCGTTCATAGGTATTGGAGCCGTGGTGCTCCCCCGTGTTCGAATCGGGTCTGGTGCGATCATTGGCGCCGGGGCCATTGTCACTAGGGATGTGCCCGCATGTACAACTGTCATTGGTAATCCCGCACATCCCCCCATCAGAAAGTAGTTCCAACAGAAGCAGCCCATGGATCCAAAAGCCGAATTCAAGTGCTTCGTTAAAGCAAATATCGATGGACTTAGAGCTGACACTAGCCTCCGAAAGGATTCCATCGATTGGCTGCGCAGGACGCTCTTCCACCAATACTCTTACAACCACTCGTGGATGGACCGTCCGATCATCCAGTATCCACAAGACATGATCGCCATCCAGGAGTTGATCTGGCAGATTAAGCCAGATCTTGTGATAGAGACGGGTATCGCCCATGGTGGTTCATTGATCCTAAGCGCCTCAATCTTGGCGCTACTGGACTACCGCGACGCCGTCGATGACGGCAGGATGCTGGACCCCAAAGAGTCGCGCCGACGTGTGCTGGGCATCGACATCGACATCCGCGCCCATAACCGTGCCGCCATTGACGCACACCCCATGGCGCACCTTATCGATATGATTCAGGGCTCGTCGATTGCGCCCGAGATCGTGGCCGAAGTGCGCAAGCGCGCCGCAGGTTTCGAGCGCATCATGGTAATCCTGGACTCCAACCACACGCATGATCATGTGCTGGCGGAGCTTCGTGCCTATGCACCGCTGGTTAGTCACGGCAGCTACTGCGTGGTTTTCGACACGGTGATCGAGGATTTGCCCGCCGGTATTTATCCCGAGCGTCCTTGGGACGTGGGCAACAACCCCAAGACTGCCGTTCGTGAATTCCTTTCCGGCCGCGATGATTTCAAGGTGGATGAGGACATCGAGGCAAAGCTATTGATCACGGTAGCTCCCGGCGGCTATTTGCGCAGGCGCTGATTCGTCTCATGGCTGCACTGCGCATCAACATTCTGGCTAATTACGCCGGCCACATGTGGATCGCGGCAATTGGACTGGTGTTCCTGCCGCTGTACACACGCATCTTGGGCATGGAAGCCTTTGGTCTGGTCGGCCTGATGCTCAGCCTGCAAGCGGTCATGCAACTCTTCGACTTCGGTATTGGTGGCACTGTGAACCGCGAGTTGTCGCGTCGCGTGTATGACGCAGCACAGGCAGACAACTCGCGCGACTTGTTGCGCACGGCGGAAACCACCATTTGGCTGCTGGCGGCTCTGGCAGCGCTGTTAGTATGGATTGGCAGCGGGCCGATGGCCGAACATTGGCTCCACTTGCAAACCCTTGGCCGGGACCAAGCCGGCACGGCCATCGCGATAATGGGAGTGGCCATTGCGTTGCTTTGGCCGAGCACGTTCTACGCCAATTGCTTGTCGGGGCTGGAGCGGCAACCTGCGCTCAATTTGATAAATGCGGCATTCGCCACGCTTCGATACGCTGGCGTGGTGCCTGTGCTGATATGGGCTGCATCAACAATCGAGGCGTTCCTATGGTGGCACGCCATCGTGGGCCTTGTGCAGTCATTGGTCATGGCCGTAGCCGTATGGCGTGCTTTGCCTTCTGGCAAGCGCAACGCGCGCTGGTCAGCGCTGGAACTCTTGCGCAACCGGAGCTTTGCCGGCGGACTGTTCGCCATTGGCGTATTGTCGGTGGTGATAACCCAGATTGACCGCTTGGCGCTAGCCAGTCTTCGTCCGCTGGAGGAAGTGGGTTATTACACGCTGGCATTGAGCGTTGCCGCTGGCCTTGGGCGCATGGTGCAACCTATGTTCAACGCACTCTATCCCCGTTTCAGCCGGCTGGTATCACGCCATGACGAAAAGACTCTGCGTGAGCTATATCACCTCAGCAGCCAGTATCTTGCCGTAGTCATTGCTTCAATGACGTCTATATTGATCATATTTTCTTGGGATATTCTAGTGCTTTGGACGGGTGACGCCATGGTGGCCGATAGGGTGGCGCTGCCCATGGCGATTCTGGTCACGGGGACAGCACTGAACGGGCTGATGAACATTCCATACGCGCTTCAGCTAGCTAATGGCTGGACGCGCTTGGCGTTGGGTCTGAACGCTGTGTCACTGGTGCTGATCATTCCCCTTTGCTTTTGGGCCGTGCCGCGCCACGGCATGGTCGGCGCGTCGGTGCTTTGGCTGGTGCCTAACCTGATCTCGGTTGCCATGGGTGTTCCGCTGATGCATCGTCGCCTGCTGCGAGGCCAAGCCGTGCCATGGCTTCTGCGCGACAATCTGCCCCCGTTGCTGGCAGGCTTGGGTGTAGCACTCGCGCTGAGGGCGCTATTTCCAGTCCTGCCTCGCAGCCTGTCGGGGCTTGCTGTGCTCGCACTGGCGAGTGGCTTAACTTTGTTGGGTTGTGCCCTGACCGCACCTGCGGTACGCGCTGCGATGTGGCGGCGGATGTCCTCATACTTTGACGAACTGTTCCAATGACTTCACCCAAGATTACCGTCATCATCCCTACACGTGAGCGCGCCAGCGTGCTAGGCGCCGCGCTGCGAACCGTTACGGCTCAAACCTACGAAAACCTAGAAATCATCGTCAGCGACAACAATAGCGGTGATGGCACTGATGCAGTAGTGCAGCACGCTAATGACAGTCGTATTCGCTACCTAAACACTGGCAAGCGCTTGAGCATGTCGCACAACTGGGAGTTCGCACTAACCCATGTGCGGGAGGGCTGGGTCACCTTCATGGGCGATGACGATGGCCTCCTCCCTGGCGCAATACACCGGATGGCCGAGATCATCGTTGAGACGAAGGCGCAGGTGATTCGCACCGAATACTGTACCTACGACTGGCCGGGAATGCTTGGGCGCCCGTACGGCCAGCTCATCGTGCCGCTGACATCCGGGATGGAAAGTCGAAACAGCCGAAAATGGCTCAAGAAGGCCTTGGAGGGGCACGTCCGATACAGTCAGTTGCCGATGATCTACAACGGCGGATTTATCCATTTCTCGGTGTTGCAACACATCAGGGACGTGATGGGTGTGTTCTTCTCCTCGGTCAATCCAGACGTATACACGGCCGTGGCGATTGCCCGCCTGACCGACGATTTTCTTTTCGTCCGCGAGCCGCTGGCGATCAGCGGAACGTCCAAGTACAGCAACGGGCATTCGGCGTTTTCGGCCCGTGCTTCCCGCAACCCGCAGGCTTACAGGCAGTTCTTAAGCGAGGGCAATATACCCTCCCATGCGGATATGCCAACCTCCAAGGAAGGCAACATGCCAACGTCATTGCAAGCGTGCGTTTACGAGGCCTATCTGCAATCTGCTCGTTTGGGCGGCAGCGTGGACTCGATGAATCACGCTCGACAATTGGCTGTGGTGCTGGCGACTTCCGGGAAGCACCGCACTGCGATTGATGCTTGGGGCCAGGACTTTTCGCATTTGCACGGATTAGACTATTCCCGCGCGAATCGTTCGGCGGTACATCTGCGCCGAAAGCTGGAATCACGCTGGCTGGGGCAAAAATTGGTGCGAGTACTGCGCTCGGTCGTCACCGACAGACTTGCGCTACAGAACGTGTATGAGGCCAGCATCGCAGCCGGGGCGCTCAGAGCTGCACCGGGACGCATGGATAGCTTGCGGTTCTTAGGGAATGAATTGCGCGGTGCATGGCGGGCTCGTATTAACGCGTGAAGAGGGCGCGATAAAGGTCTACGTACGATTGGGTCATTGCTTCTTTGGTAAATAGATTCAAAGCTCGCTCCCGTGCTGCTTGGGCAAAGCTGGCGTAACGGGCGCTGTCCGCGGCCAAGCTCCGAATGGAGCCAACAAAGGCGCGCAGATCGTCTTGTGCGCACAGCAACCCTGTTTTTCCGTCTTCCACCAGATCGAGCAAGGACGAGCCGCGCGTTGCGATCACCGGCAGCCCACAAGCCATGGCTTCAACAACAACCAACCCAAAGCCTTCGTTGCGAGAAGGAAAAAGCAGCGCATCCGCATTCTGCATGGCCGAGACCACGGCGGCGTCGCCTTGCAAACGACCGATGTCGATCATGTTGGCTGGCATGTTCGTTTTGTCCGTTTCCGCCGGCGAGCCTCCTGTGTAACGAAGTACAAAGTTCTCGCCTAATTCGCGCAGAATAGGAGCGAGCAGGTCCACACCTTTGAGTGCCCTCCAGCTGCCGACAAACAGCAATTTGAAGGGTTCACCGGGTTGGTTCTGTCGTGCGCCAGGTCTGAAGGTTTTGGTATCCACGCCGTTATGGATCACCCGCATGAACACATCGACAAGAGATTTCTGGGCGCTGTCGGAAACGAACTGACTGACGGCGGTCACCTTGTCGGCCCGGCAGATTACGCGACGTTCGATGGGTGCAAACCACCAGCAGTGGTAAGCGGCGCGCAGTACACCCTTGTAAGCGTGTGCATCTGGGTGATGCACGGCGTGATGCAGCGTGGCCACAACCGGAAGATTCGATGGGATGAAGCGCGGATGCAGCCAGGTGTTGACGTGTACCAAGTTCGCCCAGGCGGGCGGCTCGGGTACAGAAACTGTCCATGGTGCGTACTCCGCACGCAACGGAAGCCAAGTGATGTCTGCCCGCAAACCACACTGTCTCAAACCGTCCACCAGACGTTCGGTGAACACGTCGGTGCCGGTTCCCGCTCTGATCGCAGGAAACCAGACCCCGGGACGCTCGCGTTCCAATGTTTCTTTCATACGTTGCGCAAGCGATAGATCAGGGTAGGTAACATGCGACGGGTCTGTAGTCAGCGGCAAGTGGACGGCAGGTAACGGGCATCGACGCCTCCACAGTCCCAGCGGAGGCTGCCCGAATGGTCGTAAACCTGAAGCGACAGCGTTTGTCCGCTGAGTTTTGCGCTGGCGGTAGAAGAGAATGCTACGGAGATGATTCCATCGCCGCCGCCAATGGTAACGGATGCCACATATTTACCATTAATGGATAAGGGCGATGCCATGCCCGCATTGTGATTATTAGCGGGATACTCCCCATGTTCGCCGTAGTGCGTGGTTATGGCGCTTTTGGCACCAGTTGCGAGGCTGATCGCTTCCGTGACGTGACTTCGGGCAACGTAATCTTGGTACGCTGGTAGCGCGAACGCTGCAAGGATGGCGATGATCGCGACTGTGATCATCAGCTCAATGAGGGTGAATCCACGTTCAGTCGATGTTCTCATAACCAGCCCCCGCAGAAGATACTGTTGACCAATCTCCATGCAATTTTCATGCCTATCTTTCAGTCCCAGAAAAGTGGACAAGCCGGAGCCGAAGTTTCTTGGCAATAGATCCCATGCTTGTCGGCGTGCTTGATAGCGGTTAACAGTTCGATTAGTTCTGGGGCCTCTGGCGAGGTCATTGCTAGAATTTTCGCCAGATTGACTTTGTATTGTAGGGTGTTTGGGTCGAGGTCAATTGACCTTCGTGTCGCAACTAGGGCAAGTTCAGCATCCCTAAGCACGAAATAAGCGAAGTTAGAATAGAGTGAGTTGAGCACCGCGGATCTTGGGTTCTTGTCAAGCGCCGTCAAAAAAGTATCCAAAAGCTCTTGGTCGTCAATGTCACATCGGTGCTGGATGCGGCAATCCAAGAGGCCATGAAGTGCGCTGATGTCCTGCACGCCAAGACTCCTTCGAGTGATCTTCTCTCGCAGTTGCTGCCACATTTCTGGCTTCGCTGTCTGACCAGTCCTTGCGTGCAGAATGATGAGCGCCTGGTCCGCGAGTGCGGATGAATGAGGCAACTGCGCCGAATGCTCGAACTCTTTGGCGGCCAGCGACAACAGCGGCGACGAGTGATTCTCGCCAGCCTGAATAGTCATCTGCTTTCCAAGGGCATAGCTTGCGCGAGGCGACTCCTGGTTCCGGGACGCAAGCGCGATAGCCAAGCGCAATGGGTCGCCCCAAACGTGTGCCTGGATTGCGCAAAGACATGCAAGGAGTGCAACTGGCGTCGCAGCCAGCGTTCGTCGGGAATCCATGTTCAAGCGCGCGCCCACGGCGGCGAGTACTTGTCCTGCTGCTATTAGTATCCCGAGCAATGCAAAGTAGTTTCTATGTTCGAATGCGAGTTCAAGGGGCACGACATTGCTGGTGAGAGCGTGCGCCCCGAAGAACCAAGCGACTCCGAGTGGAACAAGTGGCCAACGGTCTTTGGCAAGCCAGGCCAAAGCTGCGAGCAGGGCGAGAGCGATCGTGCTGATCAGGGTGGCGGGAGGATTCAGCCACCCACGAGAGACAGGAAAGCTGTCGTAATAGAAGACAAGGCTGTCCAGCCTTGGGTACAGTATTTGGCCGAGGTATGAGGCCAATACGTGGGGTTGCGTGAGGAGGCGCTCGTGCAGGGAAAAATGTCTTGCTGCATAGATCGACTCAGGGGAGTACTTGGGCAGGATGAGGAAGACGAACAGTGTGAGTCCGAAGGCGATACCGGCGGTGTAGATCGCAACAAGTAGGCGGGAAGGTCTGTTGTCTGCGGTTTTGAATCGCAGGATGAAGACTTCGAGCGCAAACGTGTAAAGCGGCACTAGCAGAGCCGATTCTTTGAACCCCAAGCCTAGCGCGACCGCCAAGGCGGATAGGACGAACCACGGCCAGGCTATTGCCCCCGCAGTCGTCTGTGCGGTCCGGCCACTGAGGTATGCCAGTAGCGCCAGGAGCACGCCCGTATGGGCGGCAACTTCCATCCGCTGCACGACGTACAGAACCGATGATACTTGCAGGGGGTGCACGACCCATGCCAAGGCAACCAGCATCGCCGCGTAGCAGCCCATGCGTTCGGCTGTGAGACGTCCTGGGGCCAAGGTAAATAGGCGCAGACATAGCAGCCACACTAGGACGCCGTTCGTTAAATGGAAGACCAGGCCGGTGAGTTTGAGGGGGAATGGGGCTAAGCCGGTGAATACATGGTTCAGTGCAAAGCTGAGCAAGGCCAGAGGGCGTCCCGTGTCGCTTGCAATGCCTAATGCCATCGCGCGATAGAGTTCGGCAGGCGCGAGTGAAGTCGCTTTCCAGTCGGGGTCGTCAACCAAGTTGGCGAAGTCGTCGAATATGAAACCGCCTCGCAGTCCCTGCCAATAGACCAAGGCGCCAACGAGGCATATCAGAGCGGGGGCGAGGAGACTCAATCGGCGCATTGGTGCGGACTTTTGAAAAGAAAGGGCCGCGATATGCGGCCCTTTCAGTGTGCTGGCGTGCTGACGGTGCTTAGCGGCAGGAGCTGGGCAGGTACTTGTCTTCGACGGTGGTGGTGGCCGTATTGCAGGCCCAGCGGATGCTGCCGCCTGCATCGGAGGGAGTCAGGGAGAACACGTCGCCGGCGATCTTGCTGCTGGCAGAACCTGCGCCTGCCATGGTTGCGGAGATCACGCCGTTGGCGCCGACCGCTACCTGACGTACGTAGCGGCCAGTGATGCTGCCTTCAGGGGACAGCCCAGCCTCGGCGTTGGTGGTCGGCCAAGCGCCACGGTCGGCGGCGTACTCAGCAACGGCCGTGCGGGCGCCGGACGACAGACTCATGGCCTCGGAAACCTGCGCCCGGGCCACGTAGTCCTGGTAAGCCGGCAGCGCGATGGCGGCCAGGATGGCGATGATCGCCACAACGATCATGAGCTCGATGAGCGTGAAACCTTGCATCTTCTTCTTCATTTGGGTAACTCCCCTAGAGGTTTGTAGGAAACTTCACGTGTGACAACGCCGGCATGGGTTCCGGAACCGTTGCTGCCGTGCGATATCGCACGTGCAGTGAAGTGTATGCAGAACCCGTGCCAGTTGTTGCCTTGCGGGGATGAATGAACAGATGTGCAACAGGATTCACGGTCCAGACTGTCACTGTCGGGAAGTAGGCGACGTATCGCGTCACTTTTTAACGCAGAAAGTGACGTTGCAGGTCAGTATTTTGGGATGTCTTGTGATGCTCGTCGCGCATCGCGTCTTTCCGTGCATGTGCGATGCGCGGTTCGAAGTGCGCAACTACGACTGGAGATGGGTCACATCCTGACGACGGCTGGCTTGGTTCGTCTGGCCCAGGCCATCCCGAACTGCGCCCTGGTGCAGGGCGTGGGCGACGCCAACCTCAACGTGTCCATCACTTGGCTCATCGTGCTCTCGTGAAAAAGTAGCACGTGAGCAGGAAGTCACTGGGTCATTCATGTCTTGCAGGTGCAGCCGACGCGAAGCCTGCGTCGGGAGGGCGGCTAATACAACACCCTTCGGGGGAATACGCCCGCCGGCTCTGTGCGGTTTCGAACCTCCCGACTTCCCGTCCGCCTGCGCGGCGGCCGGCCACTTCACGGAACGAGGAGGCAACGATGTCGAGTCAGCGAACGCATGATCCGGGCAGCCCGGACGATTTGCCGCCGGAAGAGGCAATGGCCGGCCCGCCCGGTGCTGGTACCGGTGGAGCGTTTCCCATGCAGGCCGCCGAACTGGCCCCCGGCACGCTGCCTGTGATCGGGCAGGCGATCCACGACCATGCGCAGGCCGCGCGCAGCATCCTCGGCCAGGTGGAGGCGCAGCGGACCGGGCAGGCACCCGGTGGGCGGGACGGGGTGGAGGATGTGCGGGCGGGCTACGCGGTCGGGCCACTGCGCCCTCGTGGGCTCGACCATCCCGCCCGAACAGGAGCAGCGGCTCGCCGAATGGCCCTCAGGCCGCCTTCTGCGCCAGCGGTTGGATGCGTTCGAGATCTTCCCGCAGGACATCGCGTGCGCATTGGGTATCGAACCGGGCCTGGCCCCGAATCGTTATGCGGGGTCGAAGCGTGAGGCGACAGTCCGTGCGAACTGCTCGAAATCCACCAGACGCTCGGTAGCGATGGCAAACACGATGTGCCAGTCGATGGTGTCGTAGGCATGCACGGCGATGTTGCGGAAGCCGACCGCCTTCTTCATCCGCAGTGACAGATCGGTGTCGAGGATCCCGGCCTGGGCCAGCCGATCGAATGCCGCACCCATGGTCTCGGGTGGCGGCAGGGACAGGCCCGAGAGCAGGTGCGCGGCGAGGTCCACGCAGATCTGGACGGCGCGGCTGAGGTTGAGCACCAGCACGTCCTGGAGGTCGAGGTCGGCTTCCAGGGTCTCCACGTCGGGCGGGCGCCTGCTGGCGACGCGCGCCAGGCAGCGCTGGAGAGAGTCGAGCTTGCGTTCGACGATCAGCCGATCCATGCCTGTCTTCTCTCGCGCAGCATGCGTTCGACGTAGGGCTGGAAGTCTTCGGCATCGAACAGGTGGCGGCGGATGAGTTCGGCGTGGTCGGAGTCGCTGCCGAGGATGCGCCGGCCGTGCTTCAGGATCTGGGCCAGCAGCGGGCCGCTCGCGGTCTTCAGGTCGATCAGATCCACGGGCCGGCCGGTGGCTGAGGCGAATGCTTCGATGAGCGCGGTTTTTTCCCGGGCGTCCAGGGGATGGTCCGCTTCCACGGCGATGTCCAAGTCGCTGCCCGGATGTGCCCGGCCGGCTGCCACTGAGCCGAATACGAGCGCTTGGCGGATGTGCGGGTGCCTTTGGAGGACTTCGCGCAATCGGGGCGACGTCGTGGACATGGCGGCATGGTACACGCGGATGGCGGGCCGGGACCAATGATGCGGTATCGGCGGTGATGGCGGTTGCCGGCAGCGAAATCGCGGCTATAGCCGCTCCCACAAAAGCCGCTCCCACAGGGTTTCGTGCGCTCCCGCAGGCTTCGCGGTCAGTCGATCCCGAGCTTCTTGAGCTTGTAGCGCAGGGCCCGGAAGGTGATACCCAGCGCGGCGGCCGCCTTGGTCTTGTTGTAGCGGCTTTCCTGCAGCGCCTGCTGGATGGCGGCGCGTTCGATCTCTTCTATATAAGAAGGCAGGGCGCTTGACGCGGTCTCGCGCGGGTTCATCGCGGCCGGGGATTGCGAATGGGCGGTGCTGCCCGTCATCGGCGGCAGGCGGCCGGGCGAGTGGATGTTGTTGCCGCCCGGCAGGCGCAGGTCGGCGGCGGTGATGCTGTCGCTGTCCGCCAGCGCCATCGCGCGCTCAAGCACGTTTTCCAGCTCGCGCACGTTGCCCGGGAACGCGTACGCGGCCAGTGCCGCCAGCGCCTCGGGCCCCAGCTTCGGCGCGGTCCTGTGCATCGCCTGCGCCAGCCGCGCGAAGATCGCGTCGGACAGCAGCGGCAGGTCGCCGTCGCGGTCGCGCAGGGCGGGGACGTGCAGTTCGATCACGTTGATGCGGTAGTACAGGTCATGCCGGAAGCTGCCGGCATTCACCAGGGCGTTGAGGTCCTTGTGGGTGGCCGAGAGGATGCGCACGTCGACGTCGATCTCGGTGGAGGCGCCCACGGGGCGGATCTTCTTTTCCTGGATCGCGCGCAGCAGCTTGACCTGCATCGCCAGCGGCAGTTCGGCCACTTCGTCCAGGAACAGGGTGCCGCCGTCGGCGCTCTGGAACAGGCCGGGCTTGTCGGCGTGGGCGCCGGTGAAGCTGCCCTTTTTGTGGCCGAAGAACTCGCTCTCCATCAGTTCGGTGGGGATGGCGCCGCAGTTCACCGGCACGAAGGGGCCGTTGGCGCGGGCGCCCTGGACGTGGATGGTGCGTGCCACGAGCTCCTTGCCGGTGCCGGATTCGCCGCTGATGTGCACGGGGGCCTGGCTGCGGGACACCTTGGCGATGGTTTCGCGCAGGGCGACCATCGCCGGGGAGCCGCCGAGCAGTCGGCCGGCTTCTTCCGGCTGCGCCCCGCGGCGGGCGTTGAGCTCCAGCGCCTGGCGCACCAGGCCGCGCAGGACGTTGATGTCCACCGGCTTGTTGACGAAGTCGAAGGCGCCGGCTTTCAGTGCTTCCACCGCGGCCTCGACGTTGCCGTAGGCGGTGATCATCGCCACGGGGGTATCGGGGAAGCGGGTGGTGATGTCGCTGATCAGCTCAAGCCCGGAGCCGTCGGGCAGGCGCATGTCGGTCAGGCAGAGGTCGTAGTGGTTGCCGGCCAGCAGCTCGCGGGCGGCGGCCAGGTTGGCGGCGGTGTCGGTGCGCAGGCCCATGCGGCCGAGGGTCAGCACCAGCAGCTCGCGGATGTCGTGTTCGTCGTCGACGATGAGGGCGCTGCGAGCTTCGGTCATGGAGGAATCGATGGCTGGTGGTTCGAGGTGACCAATTTTGGCACTTTTTTACTTAGTGTGACGAGTGTCTAAAAGTACGATGCGATTGACTTGGGGTTCGACATGCTGAACCTTGGGTCCATGGGCACCTTGGCCGACCCCAATGCTGCGTCGCATGGCGACTTCCCGGCGGCCCTGGACCGGGAGTATGAAGCGCGCCTGTTGAGGCTTGCGGCCGCGCGGCCACGCGACTTCGAGGCTTGGTGCGCGGCCGGTCCGGGATTTTTCATGGCGGGGCTGGCGGTGATGCTGGCGAGCGTACGTGGTGAGGATCGACGCGGCCTGCTGGACCTGGCCGAGCGCCTGTATCCGGGGGCCTCCGAGCCTGAGGTGTTCACGCGCTGGCTCCGACTCAGCCCCCTGCGCCCTTCGCGTTTCCTGCCGCTGTTTGAAATGGAGGCCCGGCGTGCCGCCTGATGCGTCCGTGCGCCGCGAATTCCTCGGCGCGCTTGCTGAAATTGTTGGCCGCATCGCCGCGTCCCTGCACGGGGTGGCGCCGGTGGTCCTGCCGATCCACATGTATATCGCTGGCGGCGCTGCGCTGCACTTTTATACCGGTGAGCGCGTCTCCAATGATGTCGATGCGGCGTTCTCGCATCGCATCGCGCTGCCTGAGGACCTGGAAGTGGCCTGGCGGGACGCCGATGGTGCTTCCCGGCTGCTGTACTTCGACCGCAATTACAACGACACCCTCGCACTGCTGCACGAAGATGCCTATGACGATTCGCATCCACTGCCCTTGCCGGGCGTGGACAACGCGGTGCTCGACGTGCGCCTGCTGTCGCCCCTGGACTTGGCGGTCAGCAAGTTGAGCCGGTTCTCGGGCCAGGACCGGGAAGACATCCTGGCGCTGGCCAGGCATGCCCTGATCGATGCGGCGGGCCTGCGTGTACGTGCCGATGAGGCACTGGGCGGCTATGTGGGCGATCTTGCGCGGGTGCGCAACACCATTGATATCGCCTGCCGGATGATCGCCTGAGGGCGCGGGCCGTCAGGCGAGCATCACCGATCCGCCGCGCAGGGTGATGCGGAAGCAGGCGCCGCCGCCGGGCAGGGAGACGTATTCAAGGCGGGCGTCGTTGGCGCGGCAAAGCTCGTGGGCGATGTACAGGCCCAGGCCGGTGCCGTGCTCGGAGGTGGTGAAGAAGGGGCGGAACAGCTGGTGGCTGACGGCGTCGGGGATGCCGGGGCCGCGGTCGCTGATCTCGATCACCGGGTTGCGGTCGAGCAGGTCGGCGTTGATGGTGATCCGCGCCGGTTCGCCGGGCTGGTGGCCGTGGCGCACGGCGTTGTTGGTCAGCGAGGTCAACACCTGCTGCAGGTGCCGGGGGTCGATCATGGCCGGGACTTCGGGCCGCTGGCCGGCCTGGCGCAGGCTGGCGTTCTCTTCGGGGCAGGTCTGGCGGTAGTCGTCGATGAAGGCGCGCACCTGGCCCACCAGGTCGACGTTCTCGGGCTGGGCGCGCTCGCGGCGGGCCAGGCTCAGCACGCTTTCGACGATGGTGTTGGTGCGCATGCACTGCTGGTGGACGATCTGCAGCAGGCGGCGGTCGCTGTCGCCGATGTCGCGCGATTCTTCCAGCAGCTGGGTGGCGTAGCTGATCGCGGCCAGGGGGTTGCGGATCTCGTGCGCGAGGCTGGCGGAGAAGCGGCCCATGGCGGCCAGGGTGAGCGATTCGGCGCGGCGCGAGACAAGCGCCGTGTCGTCGAGGAAGATCAACGTGGTGTCGTCGGTGGCCAGCAGGCGGGTGAAGCGCGGGAGCACTTCGTTGCCGTCGTCGCCGATGTTGAGCGGGGTGTCGTCGGTCTGGCCGCTGCGCCGCCATTCGGCCACGCGCATGGCCAGCGCAGGCGACAGCTGGGGCAGGGTGCGCGCGGTCTCGCCGTGCGGGTCGCTGCCGGCCTGGCCCAGCAGGATGCGGGCGGCCTCGTTGGCCATGCGGATGCGGCCGGCGCCATCCACCATCAGCACGCCCACGCGCATGCGGCGGATGATCAGTTCGTTGACCTCGGCCAGGTTGGCGGCTTCGGCCCCGCGCTTGTGCGCGAGCGTGCGGCTTTCGCGCATGTCGCGGCCGAGGAAGTTGGTCAGGGTGGCCAGGGCCAGGTAGCTGACCGAGAACATCAGCACTTCGGCCAGCGGGCGTTCGCGCATGGGATTGCCGGCGATGGCCACCATCATGTACTGCGCGACCAGGGCGCCCGAAGCGAGCGCCGCTGCGGCCAGGCCCAGGTGCAGGGGCATCAGCAGGGCCGCGGCGCCGACGTTGAACAGCAGCATCATGGCGATGCCGGGGCCGGCGTGGGGCAGGGCGTGGGTGGCCAGGGTGGCGACGGCGATGTCGATCAGGACGCCGACCACGACCTGCGCCGGCAGCGGAATCGATGCGCGTCCGGAGAACACCAGCAGCACGGCGGAGGCCACCAGATAGGTGGCTGCCACCGCGGCGGCGAGGGCCGGGTCGCGCGACTCGCCGCCGAATACGCCCTGCAGCGGGCCGAATACGGCCAGCGCCAGCAGCGCGGCTTCGAGCGTGCGGTACAGGGCCAGCAGGTAAAGCTCGCGCCTCATGGCGCGATCGGGGGCGGCTATCGGCACGCGTGCGGGCTCCGGAGGCATCCGCGCACTATAATGGTTGGCGCTGTGTCCCACTTTCCCACGACGGACCCCACATGAACTTCCACGAGTACCAGGCAAAGCAGCTGTTTGCCGATTACGGCATTTCAGTCCCGGCCGGGCGCGTCGCCCGCACCCCCGAAGAGGCAGTCGATGCCGCCAAGGCCATCGGCGGCAATTTCTGGGTGGTGAAGGCCCAGATCCACGCCGGCGGCCGCGGCAAGGCAGGCGGCGTGAAGCTCTGCCGCTCGCTCGACGACGTGCGCGAGCACGCCAAGGGCATGCTCGGCCAGAAGATGGCCACCTACCAGACCGCCGGCGTCGAGCTGCCGATCGATTCGGTGCTGGTCACCCTGGCCACCGACATCGACAAGGAGCTGTACCTGTCGGTGCTGGTGGACCGTTCGACGCAGTCGATCACTTTCATTGCCTCCAGCGAAGGCGGCGTGGACATCGAGCAGGTGGCCGCCGAGACGCCGGAGAAGATCCAGTCGCTCAACGTCAACTTCATCCAGGGCCTGCAGCCCTACCAGTGCCGTGACATGGGCTTCGGCCTGGGCCTGACCGGCAAGCAGGTCAACCAGCTCGCGAAGATCATGATGGGCCTGTACAGGCTGTTCAACGAGAAGGACCTGGCGCTGGTCGAGCTGAACCCGCTGGCGATCCTCACCGACGGCAACCTGGCCGTGCTCGACGGCAAGGTCGACTCCGACGACAACGCCGGCTTCCGCCACCCGGAGCTGGTTGCGCTGCGCGACATCCGCCAGGAAGACGAGACCGAGGTCAAGGCCAGCCAGCACGACCTGAACTACGTGACCATGGACGGCAACATCGGTTGCATGGTCAACGGCGCGGGCCTGGCGATGGCGACGATGGACGTGATCCAGCTGGAAGGCGGCTCGCCGGCCAACTTCCTCGACGTCGGCGGCGGCGCCACCAAGGAGCGCGTGACCGAGGCGTTCAAGCTGATCCTGTCGAGCGACGACGTGAAGGCGATCTTCGTCAACATCTTCGGCGGCATCGTGCGCTGCGACATGATCGCCGAGGGCATCATCGCCGCGGTGAAGGAAGTCGACGTCAAGGTGCCGGTGATCGTGCGCCTCGAGGGCACGAACGTGGACGCGGGCAAGGAGATGCTGAAGAACTCCGGCCTGGCGATCACCCCCGCCGACGACATCAACGACGGCGCCCGCAAGGCCGTCGAAGCGGCCAAGGCCGCCTGACCCGAATCCAAGGATCGAATTGCAATGAGCGTTCTCGTCAACAAGAACACCAAGGTGATCGTGCAGGGCTTCACCGGCACGCAGGGCACCTTCCACGCCGAGCAGATGCTCGAGTACGGCACCAAGGTCGTGGGCGGCGTGACTCCCGGCAAGGGCGGCACCGAGCACCTGGGCCTGCCGGTCTTCAATACCGTGGCCGATGCGGTCGCCGACACCGGCGCCAATGCGTCGGTGATCTACGTGCCGCCACCGTTCGCGGCCGACGCGATCCTTGAAGCCGCCGATGCGGGTATCAAGGTGATCGTGTGCATCACCGAGGGCATCCCGGTGCTGGACATGCTGCGCGTCAAGAAGACCCTGGTCACCACCTATCCGGACACCGTGCTGGTGGGCCCGAACTGCCCCGGCATCATCACCCCGGGCGAGTGCAAGATCGGCATCATGCCGGGCCACATCCACCAGCCGGGCAAGATCGCGATCGTCTCGCGCTCGGGCACGCTGACGTATGAGGCGGTCAAGCAGACCACCGACGCGGGCCTGGGCCAGTCGACGGTGATCGGCATCGGCGGCGACCCGATCAACGGCCTGAACTTCATCGACTGCCTGAAGCTGTTCCAGGACGATGCGCAGACCGAGGGCATCATCATGGTCGGCGAGATCGGCGGTTCGGCCGAGGAAGAAGCGGCCGAGTTCATCGCCGAGTACGTGACCAAGCCGGTGGTCGGCTTCATCGCCGGTGCGTCCGCGCCGAAGGGCAAGCGCATGGGCCACGCCGGCGCGATCGCCTCGGGCGGCTCGGGCACGGCCGAGGGCAAGTTCGCCGCGATGGAGAAGGCCGGTGTCACCACGGTCCGCTCGCCGGGCGACCTGGGTGCGGCCATCGCCAAGCGCCTCGCGGGCTGATCGCCACGCTGGAGCGTTGAGGAAGGGCCGCCTCCGGGCGGCCTTTTCTTTGGTTCTTCTCCCAATTGAGGGAATGGGGCGCCATAGCTACAGCGCGGGCGCCGGGTGCCAAGGCCCTTGAGTGCTCATGTCCCCCGGCGCTGGCCTTGCGGCCATCGCCTCCTCCTTGACTTCGCTCTCAAGGGCCTTGGCACCCGGTGCGCAGCAGTACGCGGCGCCCCCAGGAGCAAAGCCGGTATCCCGCGAACCCGCAGCAACGCCGAGCCCCGTCGTGGCCGGAAGGCCTTCGCGGGGAAGTAAAGGAGGAGGCATCCGCCGCCAGGCGGATGCCGGGGGACATGAGCCGCGAAGGC
>NZ_SJRX01000001.1 GCF_004352845.1 Luteimonas terricola | reverse complement strand
CGTGGCCGGAAGGCCTTCGCGGGGAAGTAAAGGAGGAGGCATCCGCCGCCAGGCGGATGCCGGGGGACATGAGCCGCGAAGGCCTTCCGGCCACGATGGGGCCCTCCAAGTCACCGCGAGGCGTAGCGAAAGAAGCAGACACTCCTCGTCGAACCGGTTCCCCGGAGTTCGGAGGTGAACCTTTTCTTTGCCTCCAGTTTGACATGCGGGTAGACGATGCGCACTATTGATGCGCATTTAATGGAGTCTCATGCCATGCGCATCCAGGACGAATACGCCGCTTACGGCAAGCGCGCCACCAACGTCAGCATCAACCAGGGCCTGCTGGAGGCCGCCAAGGCCCTGGGCATCAATCTGTCCGCCACGCTGGAGAAGGCGCTGGACGCCGAGGTCCGGGAACGCAGGCGCGAGAAGTGGCTGGAGGAAAACCGCGAGGCGATTGCCGCATACAACGGGCGCGTCGCGCGCGATGGCCTTGCCGGCGATCATGTGCGCGCATTCAAGGCATCGCTCAAGGCATGAGCCAGTTCCGCGCCTATTCGAATGCCGACGCGGCGTCGCGGCGTTCCATACCCTGCTGGCTGAGCGTCCAGAGCGATCTGATCGATACTGTCGAATCCCGCGTGGTCGTGCCCTTGATCGCGCCCGAGCGCGCGGGACCGCTGGTCGGCAGCCTGATGCCCACCCTGACCGTCGCCGGAAAGCCGATGGTGATGGACACGGCACAGATCACGAACGTGCCGATGCAGATGCTCGGCAGGCAGCTGGCGGATCTGTCCGCCGATCGCCTGACCATCATCGGCGCACTGGACTTCCTGACGCATGGAATCTGACATGACCGACTCGCTCCGCATCGCCCTGGCCCAGTTCGACTTCCCCGTGGGCGACGTCGCCGGCAACACGAAGCGCATCGCGGCGATGATCGGCGAGGCGCGCGACGAGTACGGGGCCGACATCGTGCTGTTCCCGGAGCTCGCGGTCAGCGGCTATCCGCCGGAGGACCTGCTGATGCGGCCTTCGTTCCTGGCCGAGTGCGAGCTGGCACTGCGGGCGATCGCCGAGGCCGCCACCGGCATCGTCGCCATCGTCGGCTGGCCGGAGTCGGCCGGTGCCGTGCTCTACAACTCCGCCAGCGTGCTGCGCGACGGCCGCATCGAGCGCACCTACCGCAAGCGCGAGCTGCCCAACTACAACGTCTTCGACGAGCGCCGCTATTTCCACGTCGATCCCGACGGCGGTTCCTGCGTGTTCCACGTCAAGGGCGTGCCGGTGGGCCTGCTGGTCTGCGAGGACCTGTGGTTCGTCGAACCCATCGCCGACACGGTCGCGCAGGGCGCGCAGCTGGTGCTGGTGCCCAACGCGTCGCCCTTCGAGCGCGGCAAGCACGCGCAGCGCGACGCCATGATCGCGGCGCACACGCGCGACACGGGTGCGGCGCTGGCCTATCTCAACGTGGTCGGCGGCCAGGACGCGCTGGTGTTCGACGGCTCCTCCGTGGTCGCCGACGGCGACGGCACGGTGCATCCGGCCGCGGCGGCCTTCACCGACCAGTGGCTGGTGGTCGATTACGACCCCGAAAGCCGCGCCTTCGCGCCCATGGCGTGGATGGACGACGGCGACGAGAGCATGGACGCGCTGGCCTGGCGCGCGGTGGTGCGCGGGATCCGCGACTACTTCGGCAAGAACGGCTTCCGCCGCGCGTGGCTGGGGCTCTCGGGCGGCATCGATTCGTCGATCGTGCTGGCGATGGCGGTCGAGGCGCTGGGCGCGGAGAACGTCACCGCGGTGCGCATGCCCTCGCGCTATACGGCCAACCTCAGCAACGACCTGGCCGCCGAGCAGTGCCGGGCGCTGGGCGTGGAGATGATGACGGTGCCGATCGAACCCGCGTTCGAAGGGCTGCTGGCAAGCCTGGGCGATGCCTTCGCGGGCCAGGAGCCCGACATCACCGAGGAGAACCTGCAGTCGCGCGCGCGCGGCGTGATCCTGATGGCGCTGTCGAACAAGCTCGGCGGGCTGGTGCTGACCACCGGCAACAAGAGCGAGTACGCGGTGGGCTACGCCACGATCTACGGCGACATGTGCGGGGCCTACGCGCCGATCAAGGACCTGTACAAGACCGAGGTCTACGGCCTGTCGAAGTGGCGCAACACGGTGGGCGGTGCGCCGGTGATCCCGCCGGCGGTGATCGCCCGGCCGCCATCGGCGGAGCTGCGCGAAAACCAGCGCGACCAGGACTCGCTGCCGCCCTACGACGTGCTGGACGCGATCCTGCTGCGCTTCGTGGACATGGAGCAGTCGAGCGAGGAAGTCCGCGCCGCGGGCTTCGACGCCGCGGTGGTGGACCACGTGGTGAAGCTGGTGCGCAACAGCGAATGGAAGCGCCAGCAGGCCGCCCCCGGCCCGAAGATCTCCCGCCGCGCCTTCGGCCGCGAGCGCCGCTACCCGATCAGCAACAAATATCCGCACTGAGAGAGTCGACGGGACGTTCCGGCGGGGTTGCCCCCATCTGCCCTTCGGGCATCTTCCCCCGCAGGCGGGGGAAGAGGGTGGCCTTTTACTTGATCGCGGACTTTTCGCTTGCGAAGGGATTGAGCTTGCGGATCGTCCAGGGGTAGTCCGGCCAGTTGCCCGTCAGGTAGGGATGGCCGGGTTCGTTGAGCTCGAGCACGCGGCGGGCGTCGGTGGCCAGGGTCTGGTTGCCGAGCTCGGTGTAGGCGGCGGCCAGCACGGCGACGGCGTCGTTCTGGTATTCGCTCTGGGGGTAGGTCTCGAGCAGGTAGCGCGCGCGCTCGGCCGCGGCCACCCAGGCGTCGCGGCGCATGTAGTACAGCGCGGTCTCGATCTCGTGGCGCGCGAACATGTTGCGCAGCTCGGCCAGGCGGTTGGTGGCGTCGGCGGCGTAGCGGCTGTTGGGGTAGCGCTCGGTGACGATGCGCAGGTCGTTGTAGCCCTGCTGCGGGGTGGCGAGGTCGCGACGGCTGGCGTCGAGGTTCCAGGCGCGCTGCAGGAACACCGTGTCGCGGGTGGAGTTCACCAGGCCGCGCAGGTAGTACATATAGGCCACGTTGCGGTGCGTGGGGTAGGTGCGGATGAAACGGTCGATCGACGACACGGCGTCGTCGTGGCGGCCCATCTTGTACTGGGCGTAGGCGGTTTCCATCAACGCCTGCTCGGTGTGCGGGCCGTAGGGATACTGCGCGACCAGGCGGCGGTAGATGTTGGCGGCGCCGTTCCAGTTGCCGCTGCGCATCAGCTCGTGGCCCCTGTCGTAGAGGGTTTCCACCGCCACGCCTTCGTTGGCGTCCTCGTCCTTGAACATGTTCTTCATCCGCGCGCAGCCGGAGGCGGCGAACACGGCCAGCAACACGAGCAGCAGGGCGCTGCGGAACAGGGTGGTGCGTCGGGTCATGGTGCATCCGGGACGGTGAAGGCGTGAAGCGGGGATAATAGCAGCCAGCCCCGGCCCGCCAGCCGCCACCGACTGAACCCGAGCCGACCCCATGACCGACGAGCACGAAGACGCCGCCCCCGCAGACGCGGACGCCGCCCCCGAAGCCCCCCGGGCCGCCCGGGTGCCCGATGCCATGGCCGGGCGCCGTTTCGATGCGGTGCTGGCGGAGCTGTTCCCCGAATTCTCGCGCTCGCGGCTGTCCGCCTGGGTGAAATCAGGCGACGTCCTGCTGGACGGCGCCAGCGTGCGCCCGCGCGAGGCGGTGCGCGGCGGCCAGGAGATCCTGCTCACCGCCACGCTCGAGACCCAGGTCCGCGCCGAGCCGGAGGACATCCCGCTGACGGTGCTGTACGAGGATTCCGAGGTCCTGGTCATCGACAAGCCCGCCGGCCTGGTGGTGCACCCCGGCGCCGGCAACCACAGCGGGACCCTGGTCAACGCGCTGCTGTTCCGCGATCCGGCGTTCGCCGCGGTGCCGCGGGCGGGCGTGGTCCATCGCCTGGACAAGGACACCTCGGGGGTGATGGTGGTGGCGCGCACGCTGCAGGCGCAGACGGCCCTGGTGGCCCAGCTGTCCGCGCGCGACGTGCACCGGCAATACCTGGCGGTGGTGGTCGGCGCGCTGGTCTCCGGCGGCACGGTGAATGCGCCGATCGACCGCAATCCGCGCGACCGCCTGCGCATGGCGGTGCGCGACGACGGCCGCGAAGCCACCACGCACTATCGGCTGCAGGAGCGCTTCCGCGTCCATACCGCGCTGGAGTGCCGGCTGGAAACCGGGCGCACGCACCAGATCCGCGTGCACATGGCGCACCTGAAGCACCCGATCGTTGGCGATGCGCTCTACGGCGGCGCGGTGAAGCTGCCGCGCGCGGCGCCGGAGTCGCTGGTGGCGGCGCTGCGCGGCTTCCGCCGCCAGGCCCTGCACGCACAGGTGCTGGAGTTCGTGCATCCGACCACCGGCGAGCCGCTGCGCTGCGAGGCGCCGGTACCCGGGGACATGCAGGCGCTGATCCGCGAATTGCGCGCCGATGCCGCCGCCCACGCCGTCACCGGAGCGGGAGTCCGGCGGTGAGCGCGGGCAGTGCGGGGCACAGTCATGGCGGTGCAGACCCGGGATCGCTGCGCAGGGCATGGATCGAGGCCGGCTGGCCGGCGCCGCCCGGCGTGCGCGCGCTGGTGACGCTGCGCCGCGGCGCGGGTGCCTCGATGGTGCCCTTCGACCGCTTGAACCTGGGCAATGCGCGCGGCGAAGGCGGCGACGATCCCGTCATCGTGGCGGCGAACCGCGCCGAGCTGGTTGATCGCGCGGAACTCCCTTCGGCGCCGCACTGGCTGCGCCAGGTGCACGGTACCGCCGTGCTGCGGGTCGACGCGCCACTGCCGCCGGGCAACGCGACCACCGAGCGCGGACGCATGGCGGCGGAGCCGGAGGCCGATGCCGCGGTCACCGACGTCCCCGGCGCGGTGCTGGCCATCCTCACCGCCGACTGCCTGCCGGTGGTGCTGGCCGCGCGCGACGGCAGCGAGGTTGGCGCCGCGCACGCGGGCTGGCGCGGGCTGGCCGCGGGCGTGCTGGAAACCACGGTGGCGGCGATGCAATCCCCGCCGCGCGATCTCGTGGCCTGGCTGGGCCCGGCCGCGGGGCCGGATGCCTATGAAATCGGCCCCGAGGTGCGCGACGCCTTCGTGGCCGGCGACGCAGGGGCCGATGCGGCCTTCGTGTCCACCCGTCCGGGCCACTGGCGCGTCGATCTGTACGCCCTGGCGCGTCGCCGGCTGCAGGCCGCGGGCCTGGCCGCCGCGGACATCCACGGCGGCGGGTTGTGCACGATCACCGATGCCGCGCGGTTCTATTCCCACCGCCGCGACGCGCGCACCGGGCGCATGGCCACGCTGGCGTGGTGCGATCCGCGCTGACCGGGGGTTGAACCGGGCGCTGCGATAATGGCCGCTGTTTCCCCCACAGGAGTCCGACCATGACCGAGACCCGCACCGACCCGGGCACCACTGGCGCTGTCGCCGCGCGCGACCCCGCGACCGCAGGCTTCGTTTTCAACCACACCATGCTGCGCATCAAGGATGCGCGTGCGTCGCTGGATTTCTACACCCGCGTGCTCGGCTTCAGCCTGCTGCGCAGCACCGATTTCCCGGAGGCGGCGTTCTCGCTGTACTTCCTGGCGCTGGTCGACGACCTGTCGGCGATGCCGGCCGATCCGGAGGCGCGCCAGCATTGGATCGCCGGCCTGCAGGGCGTGCTCGAACTGACCCACAACCACGGCACCGAAGACCAGGACGGGCCGGTCTACCACGATGGCAACAGCGAGCCGCGCGGCTTCGGCCACATCTGCCTGAGCGTGCCCGACCTGCGCGCCACCTGCGCGCGCCTGGAGGCGCTGGGCGTGCCGTTCCAGAAGCGCCTGGAAGACGGGCGCATGAAGCACCTCGCCTTCATCAAGGACCCGGACGGCTACTGGATCGAACTGATCCAGCCTTCGCCGCTGGTCTAGGGGCTTCCGGCGGGGACGAGGGGCGCTCAACGGGCGGCGAGTTTGCCCAGGAAATCCCGCCGCCAGGCGTGGATGTCGTAGCCCTCGATCCGGTCCATCATCGCGCGCCAGCGCTGCTGGCGTTCGGGCAGTGGCATGGCGAGGGCCTGGGCCAGCGCATCCGCGACGCCGTCGATGTCGTAGGGGTTCACCAGCAGCGCGGTGTCGAGTTCGCGCGCGGCGCCGGCGAAGCGTGACAGCAGCAGGACCCCGGGATCGGCCGGGTCCTGCGCGGCCACGTACTCCTTCGCCACCAGGTTCATGCCGTCGCGCATCGGCGTGACCACGCCGACGTCGGCGATGCGGTAGAAGCCGGTCAGCACTTCGTGCGCGAAGTTGCGGTTGACGTAGCGCACCGGCGTCCAGTCGGGCGTGGCGTGGCCGCTGTTGATGTGGCCGGCCAGCGTTTCCAGCTCGCGGCGCAGCAGCCGGTATTCCGGCACGTCGCTGCGCGAGGGCGGGGCGATCTGCAGGAAGGTGAGCTGGCCGTTCTGGTCCGGGTGGCGTTCGAGGTGGCGTTCGAAGGCGCGGAAGCGCTCGGGCAGGCCCTTGGAATAATCGAGGCGGTCGACGCCGATCGCCAGGCGGCGTCCGCTGAGGCTGTCGCGCAGGCGCCGCACCGGCAGGCGTTTCATCGCGCGCGCGGCCTGGCCGGCGATGGTGGGCACGTCGATGCCGATCGGGAAGGCGCCGCCATGGAACTGGCGGCCGTCGGGCGTGGCCAGCACGCCGGTGCCGACCACACCGCCGCCGCCGTACAGGCGCACGTAGTCCTGGAAGCGCTCCAGGTCGCGCCCGGTCTGGAATCCGACCAGGTCGTAGGACGACAGCGCCGCGAACACTTCGCGGTGTTCGGGCAGCGCCGCCAGCAGGTCCGAGGACGGCATCGGCACGTGCAGGAAGAAGCCGATGCGGTTGCCCACGCCGCGCTCGCGCAGGCGCTGCGCCAGCGGGATCAGGTGGTAGTCATGGATCCACACCAGGTCGTCCTCGCGCAGCTCCGGCGCCAGGCGGTCGGCGAACAGTTCGTTGACGCGGCGGTAGCCGGCATAGGTCTCGCGGGTGTAGTCCACCAGGTCCATGCGGAAGTGCAGCAGCGGCCACAGCGTGCGGTTGGCGAAGCCGTTGTAGTAGTCGTCGAAATCGCGCCTGGACAGGTCCATCACCAGGTAGCGCGTGTCGCCCTCGCGCTCTTCGTGCATGCCGCCCGAGGACCCGGCGACGGTGCGCCCGCTCCAGCCGAACCACAGGCCGCCGTGCTCGGCGAGCGCGGCCCGCAGCGCGACCGCAAGGCCGCCGGCCCGGGCTTCGCCGGGGAGGGAGACGCGGTTGGACACCACCACCAGGCGCGCCATCTCAGGTGGCCGCCGACCACGGCCGCGACAGGCGCATCGCCGCCATCACCACGCCGACGTGGGAATACGTCTGCGGGAAGTTGCCCCAGGCTTCGCCGTCGTCGAATGCCATGTCTTCCGACAGCAGGCCGAGGTGGTTGCGCCGGGTCAGCAGGCTTTCGAACTGCTGCCGGGCTTCGTCGACGCGGCCGATGGAGGCCAGCGCGTCGATGTACCAGAAGCTGCAGATGGTGAAGCTGGTTTCCGGGTGCCCGAAGTCGTCCGGGGCGATGTAGCGGAACATCGAGCTGCCGCGGCGCAGCTGGCTGCCGATGGCCTCGACTGTGGCGACGAAGCGCGGGTCGTGGGCGTCGACGAAGCCGAGGTCGGCGAGCAGCAGCAGGCTGGCGTCCAGGCGCCGGCCCTCGGCGGACTCGACGAAGTGGCCGAGCTCCTCGTCCCAGGCATGGGCGAGGATGGTTTCGCGCATGGCGTCCGCGCGCTGGCGCCAGTGCGCGGCGCGCGGGGCCAGGCCCAGGTGCGCGGCGATGCGCGCCAGGCGGTCGCAGGCGGCCCAGCACATCACGCTGGAATAGGTATGCACCTCTTCACGGCCGCGGAATTCCCAGATGCCTGCGTCGGGCTGGTCGTACAGGGCCCAGGCGCGGTCGCCCAGCGGCTCCAGGCGCCGGAAGGCCTGCTCGTCGCCCGGGCGTACCAGGCGCTGGTCGAAGAACAGCTGGGTGGCGGCCAGCACCACGCTGCCGTAGACGTCGTGCTGCTTCTGCACCCAGGCCAGGTTGCCGCGGCGCACGGGGCCCATGCCCCGGTAGCCGGCGAGCGCGGGGACTTCGTGCTCTTCAAGCGTCGCTTCGAAGGCGATGCCGTACAGCGGCTGCAGCCCCTCCTCGCCGGTGGCGAGGTTGAGCACATAGCGCAGGTAGGACTCCATGGTCTGGGTGGCGCCCAGGCGGTTGAGCGCGCGCACCACGAAGGCGGAGTCGCGCAGCCAGCAGAAGCGGTAGTCCCAGTTGCGCTCGCTGTGTGGCGCTTCGGGGATGGACGTGGTCATGGCCGCCACGATCGCGCCGGTTTCCTCGTACTGGCAGAGCTTGAGCGTGATCGCGCTGCGGATCACGGCGTCCTGCCATTCCAGCGGGATCGACAGGTAGCGCGCCCATTCGCGCCAGTAGTCGAGCGTGAGGCGTTCGGCGTTGCGGGCGAAGCCGGGTACGGAGGTGGTGAGGGTTTCGTCGGGGCCGAGCACCAGGTGGCGCTCGCCGTCGAGTTCGAAGGGCAGCGACTCGCGCACCAGGCGCACCGGCACGTCGCTGGTCAGGCGCAGGGTGAAGCCGGGCAGCAGGTAGCGGATGTGGTTGCTGCCCCAGGTCTGCTCGGGCACGTCGGCGCCGTAGTTCGCCAGCGGCCGCAGCACCACGCGCACGCGCGGCCGGCCGGTGAGCGGGCGCAGCCGGCGGACCAGCATCACCGGGCGGTAGAAACGGCCGTGCTGGCGCCAGCGCGGCATGAAGTCGGTGATCTCGACCGCGCCGCCGTGGCGGTCGTGCAGCACGGTGCGCAGCACGGCGGTGTTCTTGATGTAGGACTGCTCGGCGCTTTCGAAATCCTCGAGCTCGATGGCGTAGTCGCCGCCGCCGATCTTCGGCGAGAGCAGGGCGCAGAAGGCCGGGTCGCCGTCGAAGGCGGGGATGCAGCACCAGGACACGCGCGCGCGGGCGTCGACCAGGGCGGCCACGCTGCCGTTGCCGATCAGTCCGAGCTCGAGGCTGGCGGTGCTCATGCCTGCGCGCCGATCCAGGCGTGGACTGCGGCCGGGCCGGCCAGTGCGAAGTGCGCGGCGCTTTCGCGTGGAAGGCCGACCAGTACGCTGACGCCGTCGCGGGCGTTGACGGCGGCGAAGCCGGCTTCGTCGGTGATGTCGTCGCCGGCGAACACCGGGCGGCGGCCGGCGAACGGCGCTTCGTCCATGAAGGCCAGGATGGCCGCGCCCTTGTCGGCGCGACCGCCCTTGTGCTCGGCAGGACGCAGTTCGAGCACGTCGTTGCCGGGCTGCAGGCGGTAGCCGGGCAGGCGCGGCAGGGCGGCGATGGCGAAGGCCTGCAGCTCGCCGCTGGCCTGGGGTGCCGCGCGCCAGTGCAGTGCGAGCGCTGCGCCCTTGTCCTCGACGATGGCGCCGGGATGGCGGGCGGCGACGCGCTCGGCCTCGGTGCGCACCAGGGCCAGGGCCGCGGGCGCGCGCGGGGCGCGGTGGCCGCGGCGCCCGTGCCGGCGTTCGAGTCCGTGCAGGCCGGCGGCAGGCATCACATGCGGTGCGAGCAGGGTGTCGAGCGTGGCCAGCGAGCGGCCGCTGACCAGGGCCACGGCGCCGTCCAGCCGTCTGTGCAACGCGCGCAGGGCTTCGCGCAGGTGGCCGGGGACGCTGACCTCGTCGGGGCTGGGCGCGAAGTCCAGCAGGGTGCCATCCACATCGAGGAACAGCGCGCAGCTGTCGTCGATCGGGGGTGGCGGCGGGAGCACGGGGGTCTCGGCGGCCATGCGGGGCATTGTGCGGCAAGGGGATGTGAGTGTTTTGAAAGGTGCGGGACGGTCCCGCGGGCTCGCCCCCTCTGCCCTTCGAGCATCTTCCCCCGCAGGCGGGGGAAGAGGGTCGGCGTCGGGCGGCTTGAATCGGGGCTTGGGGAGCCGCATTTCTTCGATGTTGCCGGACCTTCCGGCTCCCGGATCGAGGCATCACCATGCGAATGGACAAGCTCACCTCGCGGTTCCAGCAGGCGCTGGCCGACGCGCAGTCGCTGGCCGTGGGCCGCGACCACAACCTCATCGAACCGGCCCACGTGCTGGCGGCCCTGCTCGACCAGCAGGGCGGCGGAAGCGGGCCGCTGCTGGCGCAGTCGGGCGTGAATGTGCCGCTGCTGCGCGAGCGCCTGGGCGAGATCCTGGAGACGCTGCCAAAGGTCTCCGGCCAGGCGGGCCAGGTCTCGCTTGGCAACGACCTGGGCCGGTTGCTGAACCACACCGACAAGCTGGCGCAGCAGCGCGGCGATGCGTTCATCGCGTCGGAGCTGTTCCTGCTGGCGGCGCTCGATGACGGCGGCGACGCCGGCCGCGCGCTCAAGGCCGCGGGTGCGGACAAGGCGCGGCTGGAAGCGGCGATCGAGGCCATGCGCGGCGGCGAGAAGGTGAGCGATGCGAGCGCCGAGGAGGCGCGCCAGGCGCTGGAGAAATACACCATCGACCTGACCGCGCGCAGCGAGATCGGCAAGCTCGATCCGGTGATCGGCCGCGACGAGGAGATCCGCCGCACCATCCAGGTGCTGCAGCGGCGCACCAAGAACAATCCGGTGCTGATCGGCGAGCCCGGCGTGGGCAAGACCGCGATCGTCGAGGGCCTGGCGCAGCGCATCGTCAACAACGAGGTGCCCGAGGGCCTGCGCGGCAAGCGCGTGCTGTCGCTGGACATGGGCGCGCTGATCGCCGGGGCCAAGTACCGCGGCGAGTTCGAGGAGCGGCTGAAGGCGGTGTTGAACGACCTGGCCAAGAACGAGGGCCAGATCATCCTGTTCATCGACGAGCTGCACACGATGGTGGGCGCGGGCAAGGCGGAAGGCTCGATGGACGCCGGCAACATGCTCAAGCCGGCGCTGGCGCGCGGCGAGCTGCACTGCATCGGCGCGACCACGCTCGACGAGTACCGCAAATACGTGGAGAAGGACGCGGCGCTGGAGCGGCGCTTCCAGAAGGTGTTCGTGGGCGAGCCGAGCGTGGAGGACACGATCGCGATCCTGCGCGGGCTGAAGGAGAAGTACGCGGTGCACCACGGCGTCGAGATCACCGATCCCGCGATCGTGGCCGCGGCGACGCTGTCGCACCGCTACATCGCCGACCGCAAGCTGCCGGACAAGGCCATCGACCTGATGGACGAGGCGGCGAGCCGCATCCGCATGGAGATCGACTCCAAGCCCGAGGAACTCGACCGCAAGGAGCGGCGCCTGATCCAGCTCAAGATCCAGCGCGAGGCGCTGAAGAAGGAGAAGGACGCCGAGTCGAAGCAGCGCCTGGCCGACCTGGAAGCCGAGATCGAGACGCTGGAGCGCGAGTACAACGACCTGGAAGAAGTGTGGAAGGCCGAGAAGGCCACGGTGCAGGGCGCGACGAAGGTCAAGGAGCAGATCGAGGCCGCCAAGCTCGAGCTCGAGGCCGCGCAGCGCCGGCAGGACTTCGCGAAGATGAGCGAGATCCAGTACGGCCGGCTGCCCGAACTCGAAAAGCAGGCGAGCGCCGCGCAGGAGGCGGAGACCCGCGGCTTCACCCTGCTGCAGGATCGGGTGACCGCCGAGGAGATCGCCGAGGTGGTCAGCCGCTGGACCGGAATCCCGGTGAACCGGATGCTGGAGGGCGAGCGCGACAAGCTGCTGCGCATGGAAGAGCACCTGCACGCGCGCGTGGTCGGCCAGGACGAGGCGGTGAAGGTGGTGTCCGACGCCGTGCGTCGCTCGCGCGCCGGGCTGAGCGATCCCGACCGGCCCAGCGGTTCGTTCCTGTTCCTTGGGCCGACCGGCGTGGGCAAGACCGAGCTGTGCAAGGCGCTGGCCGAGTTCCTGTTCGACAGCGCCGACGCGATGGTGCGCATCGACATGAGCGAATTCATGGAGAAGCACTCCGTGTCGCGCCTGGTGGGTGCGCCTCCGGGTTACGTGGGTTACGAGGAGGGCGGCTATCTGACCGAAGCCGTGCGCCGGCGGCCGTACAGCGTGATCCTGCTCGACGAGGTCGAGAAGGCGCATCCGGACGTGTTCAACATCCTGCTGCAGGTGCTCGACGACGGCCGCCTGACCGATGGCCAGGGGCGCACGGTGGACTTCCGCAACACCGTGATCGTGATGACCTCGAACCTCGGCAGCCAGATGATCCAGGAGCTGGACGGCGACGGCTCGCCGGAGGCCTATACGCAGATGAAGGCGGGCGTGATGGCGGTGGTGCAGTCGCACTTCCGGCCGGAGTTCATCAACCGGTTGGACGACATCGTCGTCTTCCATCCGCTGGACAAGGTGCAGATCCGGGAGATCGCGCGGATCCAGATGCGCGGGCTGGAGAAGCGGCTGGGTGAGCGGGGCATTCGCATCGAAGTCAGCGATGCCGCGTTCGCGCTGCTCGGCAACGTCGGCTTCGACCCGGTGTATGGCGCAAGGCCGCTGAAGCGCGCGATCCAGCAGGAGCTGGAGAATCCGCTGGCGCAGAAGATCCTGGCCGGTGAGTTCGGCCAGGGCGACACCGTGAAGGTGGACGCCGAGGGCGGCAAGCTCGCCTTCATCCCACAGCACCCGTAGCAGCAGCTGCAGCTGCGACCGGAACTTGCGACCTTGCGGGAATCCGGTCGCGGCGCCCCAGGCAGGCCGGTCTCGAAGTCAGGTAGTCCGTGCGGGGCGGTAGGGCGGCGTCGCCATCACCATTTCCGCCAGCGAATAGGCCAGTTCGCGCTCCGCCAGCACCGCGCCGTCGGCGCCGTGCTCCAGCAGGTGCTTCACCTCGGCGTCGCTGTGCGCGCGTGCGAGCACGGTGATCGCGGGGTTCACGGCCTTGAGCCGGGCGATCGTTTCGCCCGCCTCCAGCGCGTTGGGAATCGCGAACACCGCCAACGCGGCGCGATCGGGCGCGGCCTCCAGCATCACCGCCTCCGACGCCGCATTGCCGCGCACCGCATGCAGTCCCTGCGCGCGGGCGGTTTCGACGAGGTCCGCGTCGTCCTCGATCACCACCAGCGGCACCCCGCGAGCGGCCAGCAGGATCGCCAGCTGCCGGCCGACGCGGCCGTAACCGATCACGATGGCGTGGCCCGACAGCGACTCCGGAAGATGGTGGCTGGCGGCGTCGGCGGCCACTTCACGCGCGGTGGCGCTGGCGGCTTCGGCGGTGGCCTTCGCGTCCTGCCGCGCCAGCCAGCGGTCGACCACGCCGAAGGACACCGGGTTGAGCATGATCGAGATCAGCGCGCCGGCCAGCACCAGGTCCTGGCCTTCCTCCGGCAGGATCCCGAGCGTCACGCCCAGCGCCGCGATGATGAAGGCGAACTCGCCGATCTGCGCCAGGCTTGCCGAAATCGTCAGCGCCGTCGATTTCGGGTGTCCGAAGGCGCGCACGATCAGGTAGGCCGCCGCCGATTTGCCGAACATGATGATGAAGGTGGTGGCCAGCACCAGCAGCGGCTCGCGCACCAGGATCATGGGGTCGAACAGCATGCCCACCGAGACGAAGAACAGCACGGCGAACGCGTCGCGCATCGGCAGCGAGTCCTGCGCCGCCTTGTGGCTGAGTTCGGACTCGTTGAGCAGCATGCCGGCGAAGAACGCGCCCAGCGCGAACGACACCCCGAACAGTTCCGCCGAGCCCAGCGCGATGCCCAGCGCGATCGACAGCACCGCGAGCGTGAACAGCTCGCGTGAGCCGGTGCCCGCGGTGCGCTCCAGCATCCACGGGATCACCCGCCGCCCGACCAGCAGCATCACCGCCACGAACAGCGCCACCTGCACCAGGGTCTTGCCGATGGCAACCAGCAGCGTGCCGGTCCCGACCGGCTCGCCGGCCGCGCTGCCGTACACGCTGGCCACCGCCGGCATCAGCACCAGGGCGATGACGCAGGCCAGGTCCTCGACGATCAGCCAGCCGACCGCGATCCGCCCGCGCGTGGTCTCCAGCAGCCGACGCTGCTCCATCGCCCGCAGCAGCACCACGGTACTGGCCGTGGCCAGCGAAAAGCCGAACACGATGCCGTGCAGCGTCGGCCAGCCGAGCAGCGCGGACAGGCCCCAGCCAAGCAGGGTGGCGACGGTGATCTGCACCACCGCGCCGGGGATGGCGATCGACTTCACCGCCATCAGGTCGCGGATCGAGAAGTGCAGGCCGACGCCGAACATCAGCAGGATCACGCCGATCTCGGCCAGCTGCGGCGCCAGCTCCTGGTCGCCAACGAAGCCGGGCGTGAATGGCCCGGCGATGATGCCCGCCACCAGGTAACCCACCAGCGGCGACAGGCGCAGCCGGTGGGCCGCCAGGCCCAGCACGTAGGCCAGCACGAAGCCGACCGTCAGGATCGCGATGAGCTCGGTGTGGTGTGGCATCCGCTGTGCTTACCAGGTGTAGCCGATCTTTCCGTAGACGAAGGCGCCGTTGAATCCGAACGGCGACAGGTTGCTGTACGGGAACTGCCCGTTGGTCGAGTTCGGGAAGGTGTTCTCGTCGGGATACTCGTTGAGCAGGTTGTCGGCGCCGAGGGTGAAGGTCCAGTTGTCCACCTTGTAGGCCGCCGAGGCGTCGAGCAGCCATTTCGCGTCGTAGGTCTGGTCGTTGGCGGCGTTGGCCGGGCGGGTGGTGACGCTGCCATAGCGGGTGGCGGCCAGGGTGAAGTCCATGGACGCCAGCGACCAGGTGCCCGCCAGCAGCAGCTTGGTGTTCGGGAAGCCGTCCTCGATGCGCCCGATCTCGGTGCGGTCGATGCGTTCGAGGTTCAGTCCCGCCTGCTCCAGCTCCTCGGGGTTGGCTGCGATGCGCGTGATCTCGGTATCGGTGTAGTTGTAGCCGCCGGTCAGGTTGAGGCTGCCGTTGCCGAGGTCCATGCGGTAGCTGGCCACCAGGTCGATGCCGCGGGTGCGGGTATCGATGGCATTGGTGAAGTAGCGGCCGCCGTTGACGCCGAAGATGCCGCGGGATTCGAGCAGGGCCCGCACGTCGTCGCCGGTCAGGTTGGACGAGAGCGCGATGCGGTCGTCGACTTCGATGTGGTACGCGTCGATGGTGACGTAGAGCGCGTCCACCGGCTGCAGCACCAGGCCCAGGCTGTAGGACAGCGACTCCTCGGGCTGCAGCGGCTCGGCGCCGAAGGCCTGCGCAACGGCGCTGGAGGCGGGGAAGGTGCGGATCTCGAACGGGTCGGGGATGCCGGCCAGGAAGATCGTGCTCACCGTCTGGAAGTACTGCTGTGCCAGCGACGGCGCGCGGAAGCCGCTGGCCACCGTGCCGCGCAGGGCGACGGCGTCGGTGAAGGCATAGCGCGCGGAGAGCTTGCCGGAGGCCTGGCTGCCGAAGTCGTCATAGTCCTCGTAGCGCCCGGCGATGCCGCCGGAGAACTTTTCGGTGAAGTCCGCTTCCAGCCCGGCATAGACCGCGTGGCTGTCGCGCGAGTACGCGCCCGAGACCTCCGGGGCGAAACCGCCGAAGCCCTGCGCGCCGCCCGGGCGGCTGAGGTCGGGCTGCGCGTAGGAGCCGAACTCGCCCGGCGACTGGTTCCACTTCTCGTTGCGGAACTCCACGCCCATCGCCAGCGTGACCGGGTAGGCCAGGCCCCAGTCGAGCTGCCGGCTGAGATCGAAGTTGGCGATGTTCTGCGTGGTCTCCAGCGCGCCGTCGTAGAACGAGGTCGGCGAGCTCGCGCCGATGCTGGCATTGAGGGTGTTGCGGGTGAAGAACTCGAGGTTGTTGTAGCCGTGGTTGAAGCTGAGGTCCCAGTCCCAGGCTTCGCCGAAGCTGCCCTTCAGGCCGGCGACGATGGCGCGGTCGCGCGAGACGTTGTTGATCTCGGGCAGGAAGCCGTCCGGGTAGATCGACGGGATGTTCTGGTTGGGGTTGCCGGGCGCGCGGAAGAACGCGAACGAGGTGATGTCGCGGTTGCTGATCGAGCCGAAGGCGTACAGCGCCAGCGTGTCGCTGATGTCGAAGCCGGCGTTGAACGAGGCCGCGGCGGCGTTGACCTCGGGATCGCCGATGACGAAGGCCTTCTGGCCGAGCTCCGGCTGGGTCGGCCCCGGCGTGCCCGCGAAGGGCCGCGCGCGGTTGGTCCGGTCCTGCTGGTTGATCTGCGCCGACAGGTGCACGAAGCCGCGGCCATCGTCCAGCGACAGGCCGGTGTCGCCGGCGAGCTGGGTCTGGGCGCCGTCGCCGGCGGAGTACTGGCCGTGGCTCAGCGACAGGCTGCCGCCCTCGGACGCGCCCTTGAGCACCACGTTGACCACGCCGGCGATGGCGTCGGATCCGTACTGCGCCGAGGCACCGTCGCGCAGCACTTCCACGCGCTCGATGGCGGAGATCGGGATGGTGTTGAGGTCCACCGGCGCCGAGCCGCGGCCGATGGTGCCGTTGAGGTTGAGCAGCGAGGAGGCATGGCGGCGCTTGCCGTTGACAAGCACCAGCACCTGGTCGGGCGCCAGGCCGCGCAGCTGGGCGGGGCGGATGGCGCTGGTGCCGTCGGTCAGCGCCGGGCGCGGGAAATTGAGCGAGGGCAGGGCGCGGGCGAGCGCGGTGGCGAGCTCGGTGGTGCCGGTGGCCTGCAGCGCGTCGCTGGTGATGATGTCGATCGGCGACTGCGATTCGGCCACGGTGCGGTCGGCCACGCGGGTGCCGGTGACGATGATGTTGTCGAGGCTGGTGGCATCGCGGCGTGTCTCGGCCGGTTCCTGCGCCTGGGCGATGGAGACGGGAACGAGTGCGGCCAACAGCGCCAGCGCAAGGGGGTGGCGGGTCATGTTCTTGCTCCTTGGGGACGAGGGAATCCGAACGGAAAGCAACTCCGCTTTAACACTCGCGAAACAACCCGGTCAATCCTCGGGAATCTGTCGCTCCGGCGTTTCGCTGCCGGAACCTGCGGACCCGGTCCCAAAAGGGGTCGCGCCCGCGCATCCGTCGCGTCGCGATCGCTTCTCCCACGCGGCCCCGGCCGTGCAGCCCGGTAAACTGTGCGGATGATCTCTTTCCGCAACTTCGCCCTCCGCCGCGGCGAACGCCTGCTCCTGTCCGACGTCGATCTGTCCCTTCACGCAGGCTGGAGGGTCGGCGTGGTCGGCCGCAACGGCACCGGCAAGTCCTCGCTGTTCGCCGCCGTGCGCGGCGAGGTCGAGGCCGACCGCGGCGACCTGGACCTGCCCACGCGCATGCGGATCGCGTCCATCGCCCAGGAAATGCCCTCGCTGCCGGACCCGGCGATCGATTTCGTGCTCGCCGGGGATGTCGCGGTGCATGCGGCGCTGCAGGCCGAGGCCAATGCGTTTGCCGCCGAGGACTGGGAGGCGGTGGCCGAGGCCCACCAGCGGCTGGAGGAAGTCGGCGGCTACGACGGCGCCGCGCGCGCGGGCAAGCTGCTGCACGGCCTTGGATTCCCGGGCGAGGCGCAGCAGCGGCCGGTGTCGAGTTTCTCGGGCGGTTGGCGGGTGCGCCTGAACCTGGCGCGCGCGCTGATGACGCCATCCGACGTGCTGCTGCTCGACGAGCCCACCAACCACCTGGACCTCGACGCGGTGCTGTGGCTCGAGCAGTGGCTGCTGAAATACCAGGGCACCCTGCTGCTGATCTCGCACGACCGCGAGTTCCTCGACAACGTCAACACCCACACCCTGCACCTGCACGGCGGCAAGGCGAAGCTCTATATCGGCAACTACACCGCGTTCGAACGCCAGCGCGCCGAGCAGCTCCGCCAGCAGCAGATCACCCACGAGAAGACCCAGGCCGAGCGCGCCCACCTGCAGAGCTTCATCGACCGCTTCAAGGCCAGCGCCGCCAAGGCCGCGCAGGCCCAGTCGCGGATCAAGCGGCTGGCGAAGATGGCCGATACCGAAGCGGTGCGCGCGGAGCGCGAGGTGCGGATCGACTTCCCGGCGCCGGTGCGGCTGCCGCATGCGCTGCTGCGCCTGAACCATGCCGATTGCGGGTATCCCGCGAGCGGCAACCCCGCCGTCGTCCTCCATGACGCCAACTTCGGCCTGGAAGCCGGCGACCGCATCGGCCTCCTCGGCCCCAACGGCGCCGGCAAGTCCACGCTGGTGAAGTCCCTCGTCGGCGACCTACCGCTGCTGACCGGCGAGCGCTATGCCCACCCCGACCTGCGCATCGGCTACTTCGCCCAGCACACGGTCGAAGCCCTGGTTGCCGGCACCTCGCCCATCGACCACATGCGCGAGATCTCCCCCGACGCGTCCACCCAGGACTTCCGCAACTTCCTCGGCAAGTGGAGCTTCCCGGGCGACCGTGCCTTCGAATCCATCGATGGCTTCTCCGGCGGCGAGCGCGCGCGCCTGGCGCTGGCGCTGATCGCCTGGCGGCAGCCCAACGTGTTGCTGCTCGACGAGCCCACCAACCACCTCGACCTCGAGATGCGCGAGGCGCTGGCCGAAGCACTCGCCGACTTCGCCGGCGCGATCGTGCTGGTTTCGCATGACCGCCACCTCATCGGCCTGGTCAGCGACACCTACTGGCGCGTGTCCGAAGGCGTGGTCCGGCCCTTCGACGGCGATCTCGACGACTACGCCGTATGGCTGCGCTCGCGGCCGCAGGATGCGAAGTCGGCCGGGGCGGTGCCCGCTGCCACCGTCGTGGAGGCACCGCCGCCGCCGCCGCCCGTGCCGAAGGCGGCCCGGTCGAAGGTCAATCCCCACAGGCTGGCCCAGGCCGAAGCGCAGGTGGCGACGCTCGAATCGGCGATCGTGGACATCGATGCCAGGCTCGCCGACCCGGCGTTCCACGACGGCCCTGACGCGCCCGCGCGCGCGACCGACGCCGCACAGCGCCGCGCCGCGCTGGTGTCCGAGCTTGCCGAGGCGGAGGTTGCACTCCTCGCCCTGTACGAGGCTTCGTAGCGGGGCCGGTGCTCCCCGCGCCGCGCGTGGACCTGGATCAGCGTTTCTTCAGGTTCTTCTCCCGACTGGGGGAACGGCGCGCCATTGATACAGCGCGGGCGCCGGATGCCAAGGCCCTTGAGTGCTCATGTCCCCCGGCAATGGCCTTGCGGCCATCGCCTCCTCCTTGACTTCGCTCTCAAGGGCCTTGGCACCCGGTGCGCAGCAGTACGCGGTGGCCCGGGAGAAAAGCCCCGGGATCGTGCGCAATTGCAGCCGAAGCCGAGCCCCGTCGTGGCCGGGAGGCCTTCGCGGGGAAGTCAAGGAGGAGGCATACGCCGCCAGGCGGATGCCGGGGGCGAAGCCGCGAAGGCCGCCCGGCCGCGGCGGGGCCCTCCAGGTCACGACAAGGCGTAGCGAAAGAAGCAGACACCCCTCGTCGGAACCGTTTCCCCGGAGATGGGAGATCAACGTTTCTTTACGCACGCGGGCGCAGTCTGCAGGCGCGACTACAGGAGGAATGCCATGTACAAGCAGATCCTGATCCCGACCGACGGTTCGGAACTCTCGCTTGCCGCCATTGAACAGGGCCTGGCCTTTGCCAGCGAGATCGGCGCGGCGGTGACCTTCTTCACGGTGACCACGCCCATCCGCGTCTATGGGGTGACCGGCGAGCAACTGGCCGGCGGCTACGAGGAGTACACCAAGGCCGCGCGGGAAGAGGGCACGCGTCGCCTGGCCGTGGCCGAAGAGCGCGCGAAGGCGCTGGGCGTGCCCTGCCAGACGCGCATGGCCGCGAGCGAGCATCCCTACCAGGCGATCATCGACGCCGCCAATGACGCCGGCTGCGACCTCATCGCGATGGCCTCCCACGGCCGGCGCGGGATCAGCGGGCTGGTGCTGGGCAGCGAGACACTCAAGGTGCTGACGCATTCGATCATCCCGGTGCTGGTCTACCGCCAGCCCAAGGGGCGTTGACGGCATTGCCGGCGGCACGCGCGGCGGTTAGGGTGGCGGGATGAATACGATCCGGATCTCCGCGCTTTCCGCCGCGCTGGTGGCCCTTGCCGCCTGCACCCCTTCCACCGACCCGGCCGCGACCGCCGACGCCACCGCCGACGCCGCGCCCGCCGAGGCGCTCGACGCGCCGGTACCCGACTCCGCGCCGGCAGACGCCTTCCTCGCCGCGCTCGCCACCCACTGCGGCCAGGCCTTCGCCGGGCGCATCGTCGCCAACGAGCCGGCATCGCCCGAACCCGACGCCTTCGAGGGCCAGGACCTGGTGATGCACGTGCGCGGCTGCGACGACCCGACGCGCGAGCTGCGCGTGCCCTTCCACGTCGGCGACGACCATTCGCGTACCTGGGTGCTCACCCGCACCGACGACGGCCTGCGCCTGAAGCACGACCACCGCCACGAAGACGGCAGCTCCGACGAGCAGACCATGTACGGCGGCGACACCGCCATCCCGGGTACCGCCGTGCGCCAGGAGTTCCCGGTGGACGCGGAGTCGATCGAGCTCTTCGGCCGTACCGGCGCCGACGTCTCCACCACCAATACCTGGGCGATGGAGATCGAGCCCGACAGCCGCTTCCTGTACGAGCTGGCGCGTCCGGGCGGCCGGATGTTCCAGGTCGAGTTCGACCTGACGACGCCGGTGGCGGAGCCGCCGGCACCCTGGGGCTCCACCGACTGACCGGCCCTTCCCCACCAAACTGCCGGAACCCCTTCCCCCGCTTGCGGGGAAGGGGCGAAGCTTGCGCGGTTCTTTCCACGAAGCGCCTAGAATGCGCGCTGCATCCGCTGTCCCCGGTTCCCGCCATGCCCATCTATGCCTTCCGCTGCTCCGCCTGCGGCCATCACTTCGACCGCCTGCAGAAGCTCTCGGATCAGGATCCGGATACCTGCCCGGAATGTGGCGTCGTGGGCGAGGTCGGCCGCCAGCTGACCGCGCCGTCCTTCCGCCTGGCCGGCAGCGGCTGGTACGAGACCGACTTCAAGAAGGACGGCGACAAGAAGCGCAACCTCGCCGAAGGTGGCGAGGGCGCTGGCAAGGCAGACACGGGGACCGCAACGGGCGGTGCTGCGGCGAAGGCCGACAGTCCCGCTGCGCCCGCGGCGCCTGCCGCGGCGAAGCCGGAGGCCAAGCCGGCTGCGGCCAAGCCCGACGCCGGGCATGCTCCCTGATCTTCGCGTTGCCGCGGAGGTGGGATCAGGGGGCTTCCGCTTCCCCGGTCTCCGCCGCGTCCACTTCCGGCAGCAGTTCGATCGCGGAGGGCGTGGTGCGCAGCATCAGGTGGAATACCGATGGCGTGTCGTTGTCGCGCGGGTAGAACAGGCGGCGACCGCCGGCGACCAGGGCGGCGAGGAACAGCGTCGCGGCGAAGAACGCGGGTAGCGCCTCGGGACCGTAGCGGGTCATCGCCACGCCGGCCAGCGCCGGGCCGAAGGCCGAGCCGATGCCGTTGAGCAGCAGCAGGCTGCTTCCCGCCGCCAGGGTCCTTTCCGGTGGCAGGTGGTCGAGAAGGTGGGCCATGCAGATCGGGTAGATGGCGAACGCCAGGCCGCCGAAGCAGAACCACAGCGCGTACAGCGGCAGCCCGGACTGGCCGGCCGGCAGCATCATGCCCAGTCCGATGGCCGCGGCCAGCACGCAGACCACGACCAGCGCGGTGCGGCGGTCGCTGCCGTCGGAGAGGCGGCCGATGGGCCATTGCAGCGCCGCGCCGCCCAGGATGGTCGCGCTGACCAGCAGCGCTACGCCGCTCACGCCGAGCCCGAGCCGGCTCGCGAACACCGCGCCCAGTCCCCAGAAGCTGCCCACCGCCATGCCCGCCAGCAGCGCGCCCAGGGCGCCGGCCGGGGCCACGCGGAACAGCTTTTTCAACGCGAGCCGGGGCATCGGCGGCAGTTCGGGCTGCACCATGCGGCTGGCGGTGACCGGCAGCGACGCCAGGCAGATGAGGATGGCGACCACGTTGAACAGCACGAAGCCCGCCGCCGACCACAGTCCGATCAGCCACTGGCCCGCCGCCAGTGCGAGCAGGCTCACCGCCATGTAGATCGCGAACACCTGGCTGCGCTGCTCGGGCGGTGCCTGCACGTTGAGCCAGCTCTCGATCACCGTGTACAGGCCGACCAGCGCGATGCCGGTCCCCAGCCGCAGCAGGGCCCAGGCCCAGGGCGACACCAGGATCGGGTGCAGGAGCACGGTGGCCGCGCACAGGGCGGCATAGAAGGCGAAGGCGCGGATGTGGCCGATCCGCTGGATCAGCCCGGGCGCGGCATAGGTGCCGAAGAAGAAGCCGGCGAAATACGCCGACATCACCAGCCCCAGGGTCTGGTCGTCGTAGCCTTCGATCCGCCCGCGCACCGCCAGCAGGGTCCCGAGCAGGCCGCTGCCCATCAGCAACAGGGCCACGCCCGCGAGCAGGGCGGCCAGCGGGCGAACGGTGGCGATCATGCTGCGGAGGTGCGGGGGAGGGGACGGGGCGTGCGGCGTATCGATGCCGCCATTCTAACTAAACCGTGCGGCCGACCCGCTAAAATGCGAGGCTTTCCGCGCCTGCGCGGCCCTGTCCGGAGTTTCCATGCGTACCCACTTCTGCGGCCTGATCGACGAGTCCCTGCTCGGCCAGACCGTCACCCTCTGCGGCTGGGCCGACGTCGCCCGCGATCTCGGCGGCCTGTGTTTCATCGACCTGCGCGACCACCACGGCATCGTCCAGGTGGTGGCCGAGCCGTCGGACGCCGATGGCAATGCCGGGGTTGTCGCCATCGCCGGGAAGGTGGGCTACGAGGACTGCCTGCGCGTGACCGGCACCGTGCGCCGCCGCGAATCGGTCAATCCGAAGATCCCGACCGGCCAGGTGGAAGTGGTCGCGACCGCGATCGAGGTGCTGAACAAGGCCGAGCCGCTGCCCTTCCACGCCCACGAGAATCCCGGCGAGGACATCCGCCTCAAGTACCGCTACCTCGACCTGCGCACGCCGGAGATGCAGCGCAGGATGCGCACGCGCACGAAGCTGGTGGCGGCGCTGCGCCGCTGGCTGGACGCGCGCGACTTCCAGGACATCGAGACGCCGATCCTCACCAAGGCCACGCCCGAGGGCGCGCGCGACTTCCTGGTGCCCGCGCGCATGCACGCCGGCGAGTTCTACGCGCTGCCGCAGTCGCCGCAGCTGTTCAAGCAGATCCTGATGGTGGCCGGCTTCGACCGCTACTACCAGGTCGCGCGCTGCTTCCGCGACGAGGCCCTGCGCGCCGATCGCCAGCTCGAGTTCACCCAGCTCGACATCGAGTTCGCCTGGGTGGACGAAACGATCGTGCAGGACACGGTCGAGCAGATGATGTGCGACGTGTTCCGCGAGGTGATGGACGTCGAGCTGGGCGCCTTCCCGCGCATGACCTGGGCCGAGGCCATGCGCCGCTACGGTTCCGACAAGCCGGACCTGCGCATCGCGCTGGAACTGGTGGACGTCGACGGCCTGGTGAAGGATTCGCAGTTCAAGGTGTTCACCGACGTCGCCGGCGTCGACGGCATGCGCGTGTGCGCGCTGCGCATCCCCGGCGGCGCGGCGCTGTCGCGCAAGCAGATCGACGAATACGCCGCGCACGCCGCGAAATACGGCGCCAAGGGCCTGGCCTACGCCAAGCTAAGCGAGGACGGCGCGGTGAATTCGCCGGTGGCCAAGTTCTTCGACGAGGCGGCGTTCTCCGCGCTGCTGGCGCACGTGGGCGCGGGCAAGGGCGACATCGTGTTCTTCGGCGCCGGCGCGTACAACTCCGTCAGCGACTTCATGGGCGCGGTGCGGCTGAAGGCCGGCAAGGACTTCAACCTGGTGGAAGCGGGCTGGAAGCCGCTGTGGGTCACCGACTTCCCGATGTTCGAGTGGGACGACGAAGCGCAGCGCCATGTGGCCCTGCACCATCCCTTCACCGCACCCGCGGTGGACGACGTCGACGACCTGCGCGCCAACGCCCGCACCGCGACCAGTCGCGGCTACGACATGGTGCTCAACGGCAACGAGATCGGCGGCGGCTCGATCCGCATCCATCGCCCCGCCATGCAGTCGGCGGTGTTCGAGCTGCTGGGCATCGACGCGGAGGAGCAGCAGGCCAAGTTCGGCTTCCTGCTCGACGCGCTGAAGTACGGCGCGCCGCCGCACGGCGGCATCGCCTTCGGCATCGACCGCATCGCCGCGCTGATGGCGGGGACCGAATCCATCCGCGACGTCATCGCATTCCCGAAGACCACCACTGCGCAGTGCACGATGACGGGTGCGCCGTCGCCGATCGATGAGGCGCAACTGGTGGAATTGCACATAGCGGTGAGTCCGAAGGCCGAAAGCTGAGCAGCCAGGGTGCTGCCGCGCCCGCACCCCAGCCGCCTCCCCAGGACATGACGCGATGACCCCGACCATCCGCCGCGCGACGCCCGCCGATGCCGGCCTCCTGTCCCGCCTGGCTGCCCGCACCTTCACCGAAACCTTTGGTCATCTCTATCCGCCTGAAGACCTCCAGGCCTTCCTCGACGAGGCCTACGCCGAAGACAGGCAGCGCGTGATCCTTTCGCATCCCGACTACGCGGTCTGGCTGCTGGAGGACGACGGTCGCGCCGTCGGCCATGCCGCCGCCGGGCCCTGCGGCCTGCCGCATCCCGAGGTCGCGCCCGGCGACGGCGAACTCAAGCGGCTGTACCTGATGGCCTCGCACCAGTCCGGCGGCTGGGGCGGCCGGCTGTTCGACACCGCGGTCGCATGGTTGGAGCGCGCCGGGCCGCGCACGCTGTGGATCGGCGTCTGGTCGGAGAACCTGGGCGCCCAGCGCTTCTACGCGCGCCGCGGCTTCGAAGCGGTGGGCGAGTACGTCTTCCCCGTCGGCCGCGCCCGCGACCGCGAATTCATCCTCCGTCGCCCGGCCATCGCCGCAACCACCGGCACAGGTGCGAGCGGCCCCGGCCGCAACCGGGATCCCGATGCTTCGCGCTGAAACCGCGAAGGGCGGGCCCGGACGCGCGCTGCCCACCGCGACCCGCGTGCTCCTCGTCCATGGCCTCTGGATGCCGCCCCTGGCCATGCGGCGCCTCGCATCGCGGCTGGGCGCGGCCGGATACGGGACCGACATCGTCGGCTACCGCAGCATCGTCGGCAGCACGGACTCGGCGGTGCGTCGCGTGCGCGAGCGCCTGCGTGATGGCCCCGCGACCCACGTGGTCGGCCACAGCCTTGGCGGGCTCATGGCGCTGGAGGCGCTGCGCTCCGAACCGACGCTGCCGGTGACGCGCGTGGTCTGCCTGGGAACGCCGCTGTGCGGCAGCGGCGTGGCGAAGACCCTGTCGCGTCACGCGCTGACCACGCTCTACCTCGGCCGCAGCGCCGCGCTGCTGCGCGCGGGCTGCGTGGCGCTGCCCGAAGGCGTCGAAGTCGGCATGATCGCCGGCCGTCGGCCGCGCGGGCTGGGCGCGCTGGTGGCCCGTTTCGACGGGGCGCACGACGGCACGGTGTCGGTCGACGAGACCAGGGTGCCTGGACTGGCCGGCCACGTCGTCGTGGATGCCTCGCACAGCGGACTGCTGTTCTCCGCCGAAGCAGCCAGGCAGGCCATCGCCTTCCTCGAGCAGGGTCGCTTCCCGAGGTCTCCAGGCTGTCCAGGGGAAGCCGCTACGCGGTGAATTGATCGTCGGAGCGCGAGGGCGGAGGGTGTGCAGGCACTCCGTGGGCTGTCCCGCGCGCCGGCGGTCACCCGCGCGCCACCGGCCGCGCACCCCGTCAGCCCGCCCCCTCCGCACAGCCAGCGGTGTCCTTCTGCCTCCAGCCCGGTGAGCAAGGGGAAACGGGTAAAATCGCCATTGCTTTCAAAGAAGGACAGGTGGCACGCATGGGCAGAGGCCCCTCCATCGAGTCCCGCAAGAACGCGGAAGATTCGCGTCGCGGGAAGATCTTCACCAAGCTGATCCGCGAGATCTCGGTCGCCGCGCGCGCCGGCGGAGGGGACCCCGGGGGCAACCCGCGCCTGCGCAGCGGCATCGACAAGGCGCTGGCGGCGAACATGACCAGAGAGGTCATCGAGCGCGCGGTCAAAAAGGCAACCGGTGAGCTCGAAGGCGTCGATTACGAGGAGATCCGCTACGAGGGCTATGCCCCGGGCGGGGTCGCGGTGATCGTCGACTGCCTGACCGACAACAAGGTGCGCACCGTGGCCGACGTGCGCCACGCCTTCGGCAAGTTCGGCGGCAACCTCGGCACCGACGGCTCGGTGGCCTTCATGTTCCGCAAGCAGGGCATCCTGCGCTTCGGCGCGGGCGCCGACGAGGACGCGGTCACCAACGCCGCGATCGAAGCCGGTGCCGACGACGTGGTGGTCTATCCCGATGACGGAGCGATCGACGTGCTGACCACGCCGGAGGACTTCGCCGCCGTGCGCGACGCCATGGCCGCCGCCGGCGCGCCGGCCGAGCACGCCGAGGTCACCATGCGTGCCGACAACGACGTGGCGGTGGACGGCGAGACCGCGCAGCAGGTGGTGAAGCTGCTGGCCTGGCTGGAAGACATCGACGACGTGCAGGCTGTTTATTCCAACGCCGAGCTCGGCGACGACGCTTACGCGTAAGCTGGGCGACGTGACCAGGATCCTCGGCATCGACCCGGGCTCGCAGCGCACCGGCGTCGGCATCATCGACGTCGACGCCACGGGCCGCACCACGCACGTGTACCACGCGCCGCTGGACCTGCTTGCCGGCGCCGCGGCCGCGCCCGGGGACCTGCCGCAGCGCCTGCGCCGGCTGCTCGACGGCCTGCGCGCGGTGCTCGACGAGCACCGTCCGGACGAGGTCGCGATCGAACAGGTGTTCATGTCGAAGAACGCCGACTCCGCGCTCAAGCTCGGCCAGGCCCGTGGCGCGGCGATCTGCGCGGTGGTCATGCGCGACCTGCCGGTGCACGAGTACGGCGCGCGCCAGGTGAAACTGGCCCTGGTCGGCACCGGCGCCGCGGACAAGGCCCAGGTGCAGCACATGGTCGGCGCCATGCTCGGCCTCAAGGGCCGGCTGCAGGCCGATGCCGCCGACGCCCTGGCGATCGCCATCACGCACGCCCACGTCCGCGCCAGCGCGCAGCGGCTGGGCATCGATTCGAAGATGGCCTGGAGCCGTAGATGATTGGTCGCCTGAGGGGCCTGCTCGCGCACAAGTCGCCGCCGTGGCTGGTGGTGGACGTCAACGGCGTGGGCTACGAGCTGGAGGCGCCGATGAGCACCTTCTACGAGCTGCCGGTGCTGGGCAAGGAGATCTCGCTGTTCACGCACTACGCGCAGAAGGAAGACTCGGTGTCGCTGTACGGCTTCAGCACCGAGTCCGAGCGGCGGCTGTTCCGCGATGTGCAGCGGGTCAGCGGCATCGGCGCGAAGATCGCGCTGGCGATCCTGTCGGGCGCCAGCGTCGAAGAGTTCGCGCGCCTGGTGCAGGCCGGCGACGTCACCGCGCTGACCCGGATCCCGGGCATCGGCAAGAAGACCGCCGAGCGCATCGTGGTGGAACTGCGCGACCGTGCCGAGGCGATCATGGGCGGCGCCACGGCGTTGCCGCGCGCCGGCGTGCCCGCCGATCCGCTGTCGGAGGCGACGGTGGCCCTGCAGCAGCTCGGCTACAAGCCGGCCGAAGCCCAGCGCATGGCCCGCGCCGCGCAGGTCGAGGGCGATACCCCCGAAACCATCATCCGAAAAGCGCTACAGTCCGCGCTTCGCTGAGCCGGCGCTCCACGGAAATCCGATGTCCGAAGGCACAACCAAGCTCGCAGCTGCGTCACAGGGCAGGCGTGGCGGGGGCCGCGACCACGGCGGCGGCAGTGGCGGCGGCTCCGGTCCGGGCCACGGCAGGGTCGGGCTGACGGGCCTCGTGGTCGGCGCGATCGGCGTGGTCTTCGGCGACATCGGCACCAGCCCGCTGTACACCCTGCGCGAAGCCTTCAACCCGCACTACGGACTGACCGCCAACCACGACACCGTGCTCGGCATCCTGTCGCTGGTGTTCTGGGCGCTGACGGTGGTGGTGACCTTCAAGTACGTCACCATCATCATGCGCGCCGACAACGAGGGCGAGGGCGGCATCATGGCGCTGATGGCGCTGGCGCAGCGCAGCCTGAAGCCGGGTTCGAAGTCGGTGTACCTGGTCGGCATCCTCGGTGTCTTCGGCGCCTCGCTGTTCTTCGGCGACGGGGTGATCACGCCGGCGATCTCGGTGCTGTCGGCGGTCGAGGGGCTGCAGGTGGTCGCGCCGGGGCTCGACGACTGGATCGTGCCGATCACCGTGGTGGTGCTGGGCATGCTGTTCGCCACCCAGCGCTTCGGGACCGCGAAGGTCGGGCGCATATTCGGGCCGATCACGCTCCTCTGGTTCACGTCGCTCGCGGCGCTGGGCGTGCTCAACATCCTGCACGAGCCGGAGGTGCTGAAGGCCATCAACCCGTGGTGGGCGGGGCGCTTCTTCGTCGAGCACAGCTGGGGCGGGGTGTTCATCCTCGGCGCGGTGGTGCTGGCGGTCACCGGCGGCGAGGCGATCTATACCGACATGGGCCACTTCGGCGCGCGGCCGATCCGGCTGGGCTGGTACTGGTTCGTGCTGCCCTCGCTGATGCTGAACTACCTGGGGCAGGGCGCGCTGGTGCTCGAGGATCCCACGGCGATCCGCAATCCGTTCTTCATCGGCGTGCCCGAATGGGGACGCTGGCCGATGGTGGTGCTGGCCACCGCGGCCACGGTCATCGCATCGCAGGCGGTGATCACCGGCGGCTTCTCGGTCGCACGCCAGGCCATGCAGCTGGGCTACATCCCGCGCATGCGCATCAAGCACACGTCCAGCGAGACCATCGGCCAGATCTACATCCCGGCCATCAACTGGTCGATGGCGGCGATCGTGATCGCGCTGGTGCTGAGCTTCCGGACCTCGTCGGCGCTGGCCACGGCCTACGGGGTATCGGTGTCGATGACGATGCTGATCGACACCCTGCTGCTGGCGATCGTGGCCCGTGCGCTGTGGCCCAAGTGGCGCCGCTGGGTGCTGCCGTCCTGCGTGGCCTTCGTGGTGATCGACGTCGCGTTCGTGGTCGCGAACGGCGCCAAGGTGCTGCAGGGCGGCTGGTTCCCGCTGGTCCTGGGCGTGGTGCTGTTCACCCTGCTGCGGACCTGGCGCCGCGGGAAGCAGGTCCTGCGCGAGGGCAACCAGGCCGACGGCCTGCGCCTGGATACCTTCATTTCGGGCCTGATGCTCGCGCCGCCCGTCAGGGTTCCTGGCACGGCGATCTTCATGACCAGCGACCCGGGCGTGGTGCCGCACGCGATGCTGCACAACCTCAAGCACAACAAGGTGCTGCACGAGCGCAACCTGTTCCTCACCGCCCACACCCTGACCACGCCCTTCGCGCCCGCGGAGCGGCGGCTGCAGGTGCACAACGTCGGCGATGGCTTCTATCAGGTGACGCTGCGGTTCGGGTTCATGGAGACCCCCGACGTGCCGCTGGCGCTGATGCGGGGGTGCGACATCGAGGGTCTCGATCTCGACCCCATGGAAACCACCTACTTCACCAGCCGCGAGTCGATCGTGCCCTCCCGGCACGTCGGCATGCCGCTGTGGCGCGCCCGGGTGTTCGCCGTCATGCATCGCAACGCGGCGCCGGCCAATGCCTACTTCCGCATCCCCGGAAACCGTCTGGTGGAGCTGGGGGCGCAGGTGGAGATCTGAGTCCGGGGGCTGGCAAGTGCGGCGTGCGGCCCCATGTCCTGCACAGACCCTGGCCTTGTGCCGCGCGCGACGCACCGACCAGGCCACGGTGCGCGCGCTGCGACGCTGTTACGACGGCGCCGACGCCTTTCCGCACGATCCAGTTCAGCGCGCGCCTGGCGGCGGCGATGGGCCTGCCCTTCGCCTTCGCTCAAGACCGCCTGAACCCCTCGCGGATCACTCTATCCTCCGCAACAACGTGGATCCTCTGGTCTCTTCACACGGCCGGATGTAGGGTGTTCGGCAATCAGTTGAAGCCAACGGGAGCGCGCATTGGACGCGGAGGCCAGCCAGCCGGGCAAGCGCAGGGAGCTGACTCTTTTCCTGTTCATCACCGTGGTGCTGTTTCCACTGCTGTCGGTGATGATCGTGGGCGGCTACGGGTTCGCCGTCTGGATCTGGCAGATGTTCAACGGTCCGCCGACTGCCTGAGGCCATGGGGACGCCGTGGCCGCCGCCGTGAACCATCGTCCCGACCGCAGCCGCAGGGCGCTGCTGCAGGGCCGCCTGCGCGCGCGCCCGCTGCTGCGCCCGCCGTGGGCACTGGACGAATCCCTTTTCGTGGACGCGTGCACGGGCTGCAACGCCTGCGTGGCCGCGTGCCCGGAGGCCGTGCTGCTGGCCGGCGAAGGCGGGCTGCCCGAGTTCGATCCGGCGCGCGGTGAGTGCACGTTCTGCGGCGACTGCGCGTCGGCCTGTCGCGAGTCGGCGTTCGGCCCGCTGTCCGACCCGCCCTGGACGCTGCGCGCACAGGTCGGCGACGCCTGCCTCGCTGCGCGCGGCATCGTGTGTTCAAGCTGCCGCGATGCCTGCGGCGAGTCGGCGATCCGCTTTCCGCCCACGCGCACGGTGCCGATGCCGCAGGTGGACGCGGACCGCTGCACCGGCTGCGGCGCCTGCGTGCAGGGCTGTCCCGCGACGGCCATCAGCCTGGCGCCACTTGTCGCGGAGATGCCCGTTGAAGCCTGACCCTGTTCCGGAGTGGCACCTGGCCAGCCTGGTGGTCCGCCACCATCCCGAAGCAATTCCCGCGCTTGCAGCGGCCGTCGCCACGGCCGAGGGCCTCGAACTCGCGCTGCAGGACGACACCCGCAGCGTGCTGGTGCAGGAAAGCGACGGCACCGCCGGCCTGATGGCCAATATCGACCTGCTGCAGGCGCTGCCCGGCGTGGTCACCGTCAACCTCGTCTACCACCACGTCGAGCGGTCGCCGCCGCCCGGCGATGTTCCCGCATCCGCTTCACAGGAGTCACACAGATGAGTACCAGCCGCCGCGAGTTCATCCGCAACAGCGCCATTGCCAGCGCCGCCGTCGCCGCCGGACTGCCGGTGCCCGGCGGAGCCGCCGTCGAGACGCTGGCCGAGGGCGACAAGGATCTCAAATGGAGCAAGGCGCCGTGTCGGTACTGTGGCACCGGCTGCGGCATCAACGTCGCCGTGCGCAACGGCCGCGTGGTCGCCACCCACGGCGACGTCAAGGCCGAGGTCAACCGCGGCCTGAACTGCGTCAAGGGCTACTTCCTGTCGAAGGTGATGTACGGCGCCGACCGCCTGACCACGCCGCTGCTGCGCAAGCGTGATGGCGCCTACCACAAGGAAGGCGACTTCACCCCGGTCAGCTGGGACGAGGCCTTCGACGTGATGGAGGAGAAGTTCCGCGCCGTGCTCAAGGCCAAGGGCGGCGAGGGCATCGGCATGTTCGGCTCCGGCCAGTGGACGGTGTGGGAGGGCTACGCCGCCAACAAGCTGATGAAGGCCGGCTTCCGCAGCAACCACATCGATCCCAACGCGCGCCACTGCATGGCGTCGGCCGTGACCGGCTTCATGCGCACCTTCGGCATGGACGAGCCGATGGGCTGCTACGACGACATCGAGGCCGCCGACGCCTTCGTGCTCTGGGGCTCGAACATGGCCGAGATGCACCCGATCCTGTGGACCCGGGTCACCGACCGCCGGCTGTCGAATCCGCACGTCAAGGTGGCGGTGCTGTCGACCTACGAACACCGCAGCTTCGACCTCGCCGACATCCCGATGGTGTTCAAGCCCCAGACCGACCTGGTGATCCTGAACTACATCGCCAACCACATCATCAAGTCCGGCAGCGTCAACCGGGAATTCGTCGACAGGCACACCACCTTCAAACGCGGCAACGACGACATCGGCTACGGCCTGCGCCCCGAGCACCCGCTGGAAATGGCTGCGAAGAACGCCGGCGACGCCAACGGCGGCACGCCGATCGGCTTCGACGAGTTCGCCGCCTTCGTCGCGCCGTACACGCTGGAAAAGACGGTCGAGATGACCGGCGTGGAGCGCGGCTGGCTGGAAAAGCTGGCAGCGCTGTACGCCGACCCGAAGGTCAAGGTGATGTCGTTCTGGACCATGGGTTTCAACCAGCACACGCGCGGTACGTGGGCGAACAACATGGTCTACAACATCCACCTGCTGACCGGGAAGATCGCGACGCCCGGCAACAGCCCGTTCTCGCTGACCGGGCAGCCCTCGGCCTGCGGCACCGCGCGCGAGGTCGGCACCTTCAGCCACCGCCTGCCGGCGGACATGGTGGTGACCAATCCCGAGCACCGCGCGATGGCCGAGGACATCTGGAAGATCCCGCGCGGGATCATCAAGGAGAAGATCGGCTACCACGCGGTCGAGCAGAACCGCGCGCTGAAGGACGGCCTGCTCAACGCCTACTGGGTGCAGGTCAACAACAACATGCAGGCCGGCGCCAACATCCTGGAGGAGGGCTGGCCCGGCTATCGCAATCCCGACAACTTCATCGTGGTGTCCGACGCCTATCCCACGGTCACCTGCCAGGCCGGCGACCTGATCCTGCCCTCGGCGATGTGGGTGGAGAAGGAGGGCGCCTACGGCAACGCCGAGCGCCGCACGCATTTCTGGCACCAGCTGGTGGACGCGCCAGGCGAGGCGAAGTCGGACCTGTGGCAGCTGATGGAGTTCTCCAAGCGCTTCACCACCGACGAGTGCTGGCCGGAGGAGATCCTGGCGGCCAACCCGGAGTTCCGCGGCAAGACGCTGTACGAGGTGTTGTACCGCAACGGCAAGGTCGATGCGTTCGGCGTGGACGGGATCGAGGAGGGCTATGCCAACGACGAGGCCGACGCCTTCGGCTACTACGTGCAGAAGGGCCTGTTCGAGGAGTACGCCGAGTTCGGCCGCGGCCACGCCCACGACCTGGCACCCTTCGACCGCTACCACCAGGAGCGCGGCCTGCGCTGGCCGGTGGTGGACGGAAAGGAAACCCTGTGGCGTTACCGCGAGGGTGCCGATCCGTACGTGACGCCGGGCACCGGTTTCGAGTTCTACGGCAATCCGGACGGCAAGGCGGTGATCTGGGCGCTGCCCTACGAGCCGCCTGCGGAGTCGCCCGACGACGAATACGACCTGTGGCTGGTCACCGGCCGCGTGCTCGAACACTGGCATTCCGGCTCGATGACCATGCGCGTCCCGGAGCTGTACCGCGCCGTTCCATCGGCCGTGGTGTTCATGCATCCCGATGACGCGCTGGCGCGTGGGCTCAAGCGCGGCGACGAGGTCGAAGTGGCCTCGCGCCGCGGGGCGATGCGTACCCGGGTCGAGACCCGCGGCCGCAACCGCATGCCGCGCGGGCTGATCTTCGTGCCCTGGTTCGACGCCGCCCAGCTGATCAACAAGGTCACGCTGGATGCGACCGACCCGATCTCCAAGCAGACCGACTTCAAGAAATGCGCGGCCAAGGTCGTCGCGGTGGGAGCCTGACATGCGCCAAGTCCTGAAGCCTGTCCTGTGCCTCATCGCCGGCCTGGTGCTGGCGCTGCCGCTTGCCGCCTGCGGCGACCGCGACGCAGGCCCCGAGATCAAGCCGCCGGCGCCCCCGATCAGTGCCCGCGGCAATCCCGCGCAGGAGCTCGACGGGATGCGCCGCCACGTGCCGGTGGACGTCGAGATCACGCCGCTGCCGATGGCCCGGGTGGAGAACTTCGACCGTACGCGCGGACGCGCCTACCCGATGCAGCCGCCGACCATCCCGCACTCGATCGACGGCTACCAGGTCGACCTCAACTCCAACCGCTGCATGCTCTGTCACGCGCGCAACACCGCGGCGCAGTTCCAGGCGCCGCCGGTGAGCGTCACCCACTACATGGATCGTGACGACCAGTTCCTGGCCGAAGTCTCGCCGCGGCGCTACTTCTGCGTGCAGTGCCACGTGGTGCAGACCGATGCGCAGCCGCTGGTCGCCAACGGCTTCATGGACATCGACGAGGTGCTGCGCATGGAGCGCGCGCAATGAAGGCCTGGCAATGGCTCCGCGACACGGTGCCGGGGTTCTGGCGGCAGTTCAGCCGGCCGGCAAGGCACCTGAGCCTGGGCTTCCTGACGCTCGGCGGCTTCATCGCCGGGATCGTGTTCTGGGGCGGTTTCAACACCGCGCTCGAGGCGACCAATACCGAAACCTTCTGCGTCAGCTGCCACGAGATGAACGACAACGTGTTCGCAGAGCTCAAGACCACGATCCACTACACCAACCGCTCCGGCGTGCGCGCGACCTGCCCGGACTGCCACGTGCCGCACGACTGGACCGACAAGATGGCCCGCAAGATGCAGGCATCGAAGGAAGTCTGGGGCAAGATCTTCCGCACCATCGACACGCGCGAGAAGTTCCTCGAGCATCGCCTGGAGCTGGCGCAGCACGAGTGGGCGCGACTGAAGGCCAACGACTCGCTGGAATGCCGCAACTGCCATGACTACGACTCGATGGACCTGACCCGCCAGGCCGGGCGTGCCGCCTTCGTCCACCGCAGCTACCTGGCCACCGGCGAGGCGACCTGCATCGACTGCCACAAGGGCATCGCCCACCGCCTGCCCGACATGACCGGCGTCCCCCAGGGCGTCCAGGCCAGCCAGTCCCTGCCATCGCCCCACTGACCCGATCCCTTCCCCCGCGGGCGGGGGAAGGGGGGCTGTGCGACCATATCGCGATGGAAGAGCAACGGATCATCGGCCCCGGCGCCACGCGCGAGGACGCCGCCATCGAGGCCTCGATCCGGCCGCAGCGGCTGGACGACTACCTCGGCCAGCAGCCGGTGCGCGAGCAGCTGTCGATCTACATCGAGGCGGCGAAGAAGCGCGGTGAGGCCATGGACCACGTGCTCATCTTCGGCCCCCCCGGTCTCGGCAAGACCACGCTGTCGCACGTCATCGCCAACGAGCTCGGCGTCAACCTGCGCACGACCTCGGGCCCGGTGATCGAGAAGGCCGGCGACCTGGCGGCGCTGCTGACCAACCTGCAGCCGCACGACGTGCTGTTCATCGACGAGATCCACCGCCTGTCCCCCGTGGTCGAGGAGGTGCTGTACCCGGCGATGGAGGACTTCCAGATCGACATCATGATCGGCGAGGGCCCGGCGGCGCGCTCGATCAAGCTCGACCTGCCGCCGTTCACCCTGATCGGCGCCACCACCCGCGCGGGCCTGCTGACCGCGCCGCTGCGCGACCGCTTCGGCATCGTCCAGCGGCTGGAGTTCTACAGCGCGGACGAACTGACCCGGATCGTGCGGCGCTCGGCGAAGATCCTCGGCATCGACTGCGTGCCCGAGGGCGCCGACGAGATCGCGCGCCGCGCCCGCGGTACCCCGCGCATCGCCAACCGCCTGCTGCGCCGCGTGCGCGACTACGCCCAGGTGCGCGCGGACGGCCGCATCGACAGCGACGTGGCCGCCGCGGCGATGCAGATGCTGAAGGTCGACCCCGAGGGCTTCGACGACCTCGACCGCCGGCTGCTGAACCTGATCATCGAGAACTTCGACGGCGGCCCGGTGGGCGTGGAGTCGCTGGCCGCCGCGCTGAGCGAGGAGCGCGGCACGCTCGAGGACGTGATCGAGCCCTACCTGATCCAGCAGGGCTTCCTGGTCCGCACCGCGCGCGGGCGCATGGCCACCAACAAGGCCTGGCGCCACCTGGGCCTGCAGCCGCGCGGGCCGGCGGCCGAGGCCTTGTTCTGAACGCCCCGATCCTCGATCCAGTCGCCGTGAGCACCTCGTAATGCCTTTGTTCAGCCTTCCGACCCGCGTCTACTGGGAAGATACCGACGCCGGTGGCGTGGTCTACCACGCCCGGTACGTGGCTTTCCTCGAACGCGCGCGCAGTGAATGGATGCGCAGCCTCGGCTACGGGCAGCAGGCCCTGATCGACGGGCTCGACCTGGTGTTCGCGGTTCGCGACATGCAGCTCGACTTCCGCCGCCCTGCACGCCTGGACGACGCGCTCGAGGTCACCGTGGCGCTGGCGCGCGTGCGTCGGGTCAGCCTGGAGTTCGTGCAGGAGGTCCTGCATGGCGGCGACGTGCTGGCCTCGGCGCGGGTGCGGGTGGCGGCGCTGGATACGCGCAGCTTCCGGCCGCGCGCGCTGCCCGACGTGCTGTACGGACAACTCAAACCCCTGGAATCGAACGTGGAGCAACATCGATGAGTGCAACGGCCATCCTGATGCAGGTGAGCAGCGCGGAACCCTTGCCCGAGGACGCGCCGGCGGACACCGTCGCGCTGGCCGCCGACGCCGCGAACCAGGCCGCCACGGTGCCGGTGACCGGCGGTGAGCTCGACCTCATCCACCTGGTCCTGCACGCCTCGCTGCCGGTGCAGCTGGTGATGCTGCTGCTGCTGTTCGCCTCGATCGCCTCGTGGGTGATCATCTTCCGCAAGAAGCGCATGCTCGACCGCGCCGAGAAGGAGGCCGACCGCTTCGAGGAGCGCTTCTGGTCCGGCGCCGACCTCGGCAAGCTCTACAGCGCGGCCAGCGAGCGCAACCGCGACGTCGAGGGCCTGGAAGCGATCTTCGAGGCCGGCTTCCGCGAGTACAGCCGGGGCCACCAGCGTCGCGGCGGCGATGGCCGCGCCCAGCTCGAGGGCGCGCAGCGCGGCATGCGCGTGGCCAGCTCGCGCGAACTCGACGGCCTGGAGCACAACCTCGAGTTCCTCGCCAACGTCGGCTCGATCGCGCCCTACGTGGGCCTGCTGGGCACCGTGTGGGGGATCATGATCGCCTTCCAGGGCCTGGCCAACGTCAAGCAGGCCACGATCGCCAGCGTGGCCCCGGGCATCTCCGAGGCGCTGATCGCGACCGCGATGGGCCTGTTCGCGGCCATCCCGGCGGTCTGGGCCTACAACCGCTTCGCCACCAAGGTCGAGCGCGTGGCCGGCCGCTATGACGCCTTCTCCGACGAGTTCTCCTCGATCCTGGAGCGCCAGTCCTCGGGCGGCGAGGCCTGATCCATGTCCGTCCGCACCCGCCGCGGCAAGCGCCGCCAGCTCAAGAACGAGATCAACGTCGTGCCCTACATCGACGTGATGCTCGTGCTGTTGATCATCTTCATGGTGACCGCGCCGCTGATGAACCTCGGTACGGACATCAACCTTCCCGACTCCAATGCGCGTTCGCTGGAGGCGCCCGAGGATCCCCTGGTGATCAGCGTGTATGCCGACGGCGCCCTGGCGCTGATGCTGGAGGGAGACAACCAGTCCGTGACGCGGGACGACCTGCTGGTCCGCCTGCGCGCGATCAACAACCAGAACCCGGGCGCGGCCGTACTCATCAACGGCGATGGCGCCGCCAGCTATCAGCAGATCATGCACGCGCTGGATGCGGTCAACGATGCCGGCATCACGCGTGTCAGCCTGATCAGCAGGCCGGTCGAGGCGGGGCTCTAGATGCGCGACAGCCGCGCCGATACCGCGCAAGCCGTGGTGCTGGCCCTGCTGCTCCACGTCGCTCTGTTCGGGCTGATCTTCCTGGGCATGTGGTGGACGCGCAGCGCCGCGCCGGCTTCGGCAGCGGGCTCGCCGATCAGCGCCGAGCTGGTCGATGCCAGCAGCCTGTCGACGGCGATGCAGCGCAGCCTGAGCGAACGTCCGGAGCCGTTGCCGCCTGCGCCGGATCCCGAGCCTGAGCCCGAACCCGAACCCGAACCCGCCGTGGTGGAAGAGGCGACGCCCGAGCCGCAGCCCATCCCGACGCCGCTGCCCGAGGATGCTCCGGTGGAACCCCAGCCGGCGCCGCAACTGCAGGTGCCCGAACCCGCGCCAGTCGACCAGGACGCAGCGCGGCGCGACGCGATCGCCCGCGAGACCGCCGAGCGCGAACAGGAAGAGCGCCGCCGCCAGGAGCAGATCGACCTCACCGAGCGCAAGCGGCAGGAAGAGGCCGAGCAGAAGCGGCGCCTGGCCGAACAGAAGCTCGCCGAGCTGCGCCGCCAGCAGGACCAGGCGCGACGCGAGCGGGAGCAGGCCGAACGCAACCTCGAGCGGATTGCGCAGAGCAGGGCGGCGGAGGCTTCCGACCAGGCTGCCGCATCCGCGCCGCCGCCGCCGGGCAACGGGGGCGTGGACCCGAACCTGTCGAGTCGCTATCAGGCCGCGATCCAGGAGGCGATCCTGGGCAACTGGACGCGCCCGGACAACGTGCCGCTGGGGCAGCAGTGCAGGATGACCATCACCCAGGTGCGCGGCGGAACCGTGGTCAGGGTGGAGTTTTCGTCCTCCTGTCCCTACGACGAGCTCGGCCGCCGCTCGGTGGAGGCCGCGGTGCGCAAGGCCGAGCCGTTGCCGTACGCGGGCTTCGAGAGCGTATTCAACCGCACCCTCAACCTCAATTTCAGGGCCGAGGACCGCTGATCTCCTTCGGGGAGGAATCCGTTCATCCTTGTGAGCGCCTTCACGGCCATCCTGTCACCCTTGCAGAGTCCACCCCCGGAGCCCGGTATGACCCGAATCCAACGCCGGCTGGCCACCACGCGCGCGTGGTTGATCGCCTGCCTCGCACTTCTCCTGCCCTTTGCCGCCAGCGCGCAGCAAGGCGGCCTCGAGATCGACATCGTCGGCGGCAACGCCCAGGCGCTGCCGATCGCCGTCGTGCCCATGCCCTACCAGGGCAGCGGCGCGGCCCCGGATACCGACGTCGCGCGCGTGGTGCGCGAGGACCTGGCGCGCTCCGGCCAGTTCCGCGGCCTGCCCGAGCAGGACATGGTCGAGCGGCCCACACGCGGCGGCGAGGTCAACTACCCCACCTGGCGGATGCTCAAGCAGGACTTCCTGGTGGTCGGCCGCGTGGTCGATGCCGGCGGCGGCGCCTACCGCGTGGAGTACGAGCTGTTCGACGTGGCCAAGCAGGAGCGCCTGCTCGGTATCGCCATGACCGGCCGCGCCAACGCCATGCGCGACGTCGGCCACCAGATGGCCGACGCCATCTACGAGAAGATCCTGGGCGTGCGCGGCGCGTTCTGGACCCGCATCGCCTACGTGACCTCGACCGGCACCGGCGAGAACATCAACTACGCGCTGATGGTGGCCGACGCCGATGGCCACAACCCGCAGGTCGTGGTGCGCTCGACCGAGCCGCTGATGTCGCCCGACTGGAGCCCCGACGGCAGCAAGCTGGCCTACGTCTCCTTCGAGCACAACAACAACTCGGCGATCTACATCCAGAACCTCGGCACCGGCGCACGCGAGCGCGTGGCCAGCTTCCGCGGCATCAACAGCTCGCCGTCGTTCTCGCCCGACGGCGGCAAGCTGGCGCTGACCCTGTCGCGCAGCGGCAGCCCCGAGATCTACGTGATGGACCTCGCCAGCAAGGCCCTGACCCAGCTGACCAGCCAGATCGGCATCGACACCGAGCCGGTCTGGAGCGCCGACGGCCGCAGCGTCTACTTCACGTCCGACCGCGGCGGCCGGCCGCAGGTCTACCAGGTTCCGGCCGGCGGCGGCAGCGCCACGCGGGTCTCGTTCCAGGGCAATTACAACGCCAGCCCGACGGTGTCCTTCGACGACACGAAGATCGCCGTGGCGCAGGGTTCAGGAAACGTATACCGTATTGCATTGCTGGACCGCAGCCTGGGGACGCCGCGCTGGTCCACGTTGTCGCCGGGGTCGCTCGACGAATCGCCGAGTTTCGCCCCGAACGCCAGCATGGTCCTGTACGCGGGCAGGGAAGGCAGCAGGGGAGTCCTGTATGCCGTCTCTGCCGATGGGCGCGTGCGCCAGCGGCTGGTCCTTGCCGACGGCAACGTCCGCGAGCCGGCTTGGGGGCCCTATCGCGAACGATGACGCCGCGTGCACGGCCGATACAGCAATGTGAATTCACTGTGCCAAACCCTGAAGGATCGACGAGATGAATACCCCTATCCGCGTACTGCTGACGGCCCTGCTCTGCACGGCCGCCATTGCCTGTTCCAAGAAGGTCAAGGAAGAACCACCGGTGGCCCAGCCCGAGCCGCCGGCCACCACCCAGCCGGCCACCACGCCGGGCGCCTACACCCCCGAGGATCTGGATACCGACGCCTGCCTGCGCCAGCGCACGATCTACTTCGACTTCGACCAGGAGGCGGTGCGTCCGGAGTTCCAGGCGGCGATGGCCTGCCATGCCAAGTACCTGCGTGACCGCCCCTCGGCCCGCGTCACCCTCGAAGGCCATGCCGACGAGCGCGGCAGCCGCGACTACAACCTCGGCCTCGGCGAGCGCCGCGGCAACGGTGTGTCGTCCGCGCTGCAGGCCAACGGTGGTTCCGCCGGCCAGCAGACGGTGACCAGCTACGGCGAAGAGCGCCCGACCTGCACCGCCTCGAGCGAGGATTGCTGGGCGCAGAACCGCCGCGTCGAGATCACCTACACCGCCCGCTGATTCGGCGGCGTCAGCAGCACGTCGGCAGCTGGTGGGGAACCCCGCCAGCTGCCGATTGTCTTTCAAGTGTCCGAAAACCGATGCCCATGCCATGACCCGCAGCCATTTCCTGACCAGCCTCGTCTTCGCCACCGCCGTGTCCGCCGCCCTGGTGGCGCCGCCGGCCGCCGCCCAGCGTGCCAGCCTCGGTGAGCGCGTGGCCGCGCTCGAAGCGCAGGCCGCGAACAACCAGGGCAACATCGACCTGCTCAACCAGATGACCGCGCTGCGCGAAGAGCTGCGGACCCTGCGTGGCCAGGTCGAGGAGCTCCAGCAGCAGAACAGGACGCTGGAAACCAGCATCCGCAACCAGTACCTCGACGTCGATGACCGCCTGAACCGGCTGGAAGGCGGCCCTGCGGGGCAGGTCGACGGCCAGGCGGCCGCCGCGGCCCCCGCGGCTTCGCCCGCCGCCCCGGCTCCGGCCCCGACGCGGCCCGCGCCCGCCGACAGCGCCCCGATCGTCTTTGGCGATGCCGGCCTGCTGGCCAACGCCGCCGACGAGCGCGGCGCCTACGAAACCGCCTTCGCCGCGCTGCGCTCGGGCCAGTACGCTGAAGCGGCCGGCCTTTTCAGCGAGTTCCTGCGTCTGTACCCGACGGGTTCGTACGCGCCCAACGCCACCTACTGGCTGGGCGAGAGCTATTACGTCACCCAGGATTACGCGGCCGCGCAGGCGCAGTTCCAGGCCATCCTCCAGCGCTGGCCCACGCACGACAAGGCGCCGGGCGCGCTGCTGAAGGTCGGCCTGTCGCAGTACGGACAAAGCGACCTGGTCGCCGCCGAGGCGACGCTGGCACGCGTCACCGAGCAGTACCCGGGCACCGACGCCGCCCGCACCGCCGACGACCGGCTGCGCTCGATCCAGCTCAACAGCCTGCGCTGAACCGGCGCTCCGGGGCCCGGCCGGTTCGGGGGCCGCGCGCTACAATAAGGGCCATGGATACCCCTTCCGCCGGCTCCGGCGCGGCGCCCGCCGCGGCCCCGGACCGGCTTCGCATCACCGAGATTTTCCTGTCGCTCCAGGGCGAGGCGCGCGACGCCGGCTGGGCGACGGTGTTCGTGCGCCTGACCGGCTGTCCGCTGCGCTGCCGCTACTGCGATACGGCCTATGCCTTCCATGGCGGCGAGTGGCGTGACGTCGATGCCATCCTTGAAGAGGTGGCAAGCCACGGCGTCCGCCACGTCTGCGTGACCGGCGGCGAGCCGCTGGCGCAGAAGCGCTGCATCGGCCTGCTGCGCCGGCTCTGCGACGCCGGCTACGCGGTGTCCCTGGAGACCTCGGGTGCGCTGGACATCGGCGAGGTCGATCTCCGGGTTTCCCGCGTCCTGGACATCAAGACGCCGGGCTCGGGGGAGGACGCGCGCAACCTGTGGAGCAACATCGCGCTGCTGACGCCGCACGACCAGGTCAAGTTCGTGATCTGCAGCCGGGTGGACTACGAGTGGGCGCGCGGCGTGGTGGCCGAGCACGCGATCGCCGAGCGCTGCGACGTGCTGTTTTCGCCCAGCAAGTCGGAAATCGATGCGCGCGAGCTGGCCGACTGGATCGTTGCCGACCGGCTGCCGGTGCGCTTCCAGATGCAGCTGCACAAGATCCTCTGGAACGACGAACCGGGTCGCTGAGCGCCCGTTGACGCAATACGTGCAGGAGCCAAATGCTTTGAAGAACGCAGTCGTCCTCGCCTCCGGCGGCATGGATTCCGCCGTCGTCCTGGCCATCGCGCGCGAGCAGGGGTTTTCCGTGCATGCGCTGAGCGTGGCCTACGGCCAGCGGCACACGTCCGAACTCGATGCGGCGGCGGTGCTCGCGGCGGAGCAGGGCGCGGCCGCGCACAAGGTGGTGGGCGTGGACCTGCGTGCGATCGGCGGATCGGCCCTGACCGCGGACATCGACGTGCCCGAACCCGGCAGCGCCGGCATCCCGGTCACCTACGTGCCGGCGCGCAACACCATCATGCTGTCGATCGCGCTGGGCTGGGCCGAGGTGGTGGGCGCGGCGGACATCTTCTGTGGCGTCAATGCCGTCGACTATTCCGGCTACCCGGACTGCCGCCCCGAGTTCATCGACGCCTTCGAGCGCCTGGCCAACCTGGCGACCCAGGCCGGTGTGGACGGCGCCGGCATCCGCGTGCACGCGCCGCTGCAGCACATGTCGAAGGCGGACATCGTCCGCGAGGGCCTGCGCCTGGGCGTGGACTTCGCGCAGACGGTGTCGTGTTACAGCGCCGATGCCGAAGGCCGCGCCTGCCGGCATTGCGATGCCTGCGCGCTGCGCGCCGAAGGATTCTCGGCCGCCGGCGTGGCAGACCCGACGCGCTACGTGGACTGACCGTTCCAGCCGCTTCGGAATCCGCCTTGAGCCGGGTCACGCGCTGCGGCCGTGGGTCCGCCGTGACATAATTCGCGGTCTCGTGGGGCCGTTAGCTCAGTCGGTAGAGCATCGGACTTTTAATCCGCTGGTCGATGGTTCGAATCCATCACGGCCCACCAACAGCACAGGCAGCGCCTTCAGGCCGCCTCTGCTTCCGCTACCGCGTCCAGCACCTCGTCGCCGTAGCGTTCGATCTTGCCGGCGCCAATGCCGCCAATCAGGGCGAGATCGCCCGGAGTGCGCGGGCGCAGCCGCGCGATCTCGCGCAGGGTCGCGTCGTGGAAGATCACGTACGGTGGCACGCTCTGCTCGCGTGCCAGCCGTGTGCGCATCTGGCGCAGTGCTTCAAACAGCGGCCGGTCGACGGCGCCGACCTCGACTGCCGGAGTGCGATTGCCACGGTCGCGCTCGCGCGCCCGCGCCCGCGGCGCTTCCTTGCGCAGCAGCACTTCGCGGCGCCCCTGCAGCACCTCGCGGCTGTCGGCGTTGAGGCGCAGGCCGCCGTAGCCCTCGCTGTCGACCTCCAGCAGGCCGGCGGCCACCAGCTGCCGGAACACGCCGCGCCAGCTGCGCGCGTCGAGTTCGGTGCCGATGCCGTAGGTGCTGATCCCGTCGTGGCCGAACTGGCGGATCCGCTCCGATTCCGAGCCGCGCAGGACGTCGATCAGGTGCGCTGCGCCAAAGCGCTGCCCGGTGCGGTAGACGCAGGACAGCGCCTTCTGCGCCGCCACCGTCGCATCCCAGGTTTCGGCCGGATGCAGGCAGTTGTCGCAGTTGCCGCAGGGTTCGCCCGGGCCCTTGGCGGCATAGTCTTCGCCGAAGCAGGCCAGCAGCACCTGCCGCCGGCAGCGGGTGGACTCGCAGTAACCGACCAGGGCGTCGAGCTTGCGGTGCTCAAGGCGCTTGCGCTCGTCGCCGGATTCGGACTGGTCGATCATCTGCCGCAGCATGACCACGTCACCCAGGCCCTGGCACATCCAGGCTTCGGCGGGGTCGCCGTCGCGGCCGGCGCGGCCGGTTTCCTGGTAGTAGCCCTCGATCGACTTGGGCAGGTCCATATGCGCCACGAAGCGCACGTCGGGCTTGTCGATGCCCATGCCGAAGGCGATCGTCGCCACCACCACCACGCCGTCCTCGAGCAGGAAGCGGCGCTGGTTGGCGGCGCGCACCGAGGCGTCGAGGCCGGCGTGGTAGGGCAGGGCGTCGATGCCGGCCTCCTGCAGCATGGCGGCGGTCTTCTCGACCTTGTTGCGCGACAGGCAGTAGACGATCCCGGCCTCGCCGCGATGGCCTTCGATGAAGTCCAGCAGCTGGCGGCGGCCGTTGTCCTTGTTGACGACGGTGTAGCGGATGTTCGGGCGGTCGAAGGAGCTGGTGAAGCGCCGTGCGCCTTCGAGCTGCAGGCGCTCGGCGATCTCGCGCTGGGTCGGCGGGTCGGCGGTGGCGGTGAGCGCGATCCGCGGCACCTGCGGCCAGCGTTCGTGCAGCACGGTGAGCTCGCGGTATTCGCGCCGGAAGTCGTGGCCCCACTGCGAGACGCAGTGCGCCTCGTCGATCGCGAACAGGGCGATGCGGCTGGCGTCGAGCAGGGACATGAAGCGCGGCGTGAGCAGGCGCTCGGGGGCGACGTAGAGCAGGTCGAGCGAACCCTCGCGCAGTTCGCGCTCGATGGCCGCGGCCTCGGCGCCGTCCAGCGTGGAGTTGAGGAAGGCCGCGCGCACGCCCAGCTGGCGCAGCGCTTCCACCTGGTCCTGCATCAGCGCGATCAGCGGCGAGACCACCACCGCCGTGCCTTCGCGCAGCAGCGCCGGCACCTGGTAGCACAGCGACTTGCCGCCGCCGGTGGGCATCAGGACCAGGGCGTCGCCGCCGCCGGCCACGTGTCCGATGATGGCGGCCTGTTCGCCGCGGAAGGTCTCGTGGCCGAAGACCTCGTGCAGGATGCGGTGTGCGGCGTCGCTCATGCGCCAAGGATACCGGCGATACCCACTGCTGGCCTATCGGGTATCGGCCCCGGGCACGGGTAGGAAGGCTTCGCCATGTGCGGCGTCGTCCCTGGAGTCAAGACTTGCCGAGCAGCAGAGCGCGGGGCCCTCCAGATCCCCGCGAAGGCCTCCCGGCCGCGACGGGGCCTTTCAGGTCACCGCCCCGTGGTCGTCAGACGCGCAGCGTATGCGACATCACTGCAGCAGGGAGCGCAGCATCCAGGCGTTCTTCTCGTGGATCTGCAGGCGCTGGGTCAGGAGGTCCACGGTGGGGTCGTCGCCGGCGTCATCGGCGTGGGACAGGGCCCTGCGGGCGGTGCGGCACACGGCCTCGTTGCCGTCGACCAGCTGGCCCACCATGGCACGCCAGTCCGGCGCTTCGGTGAGGCCCGGCTCTTCGGCGATCGTCGACAGTTTGATGAACTCGGCGTAGGAACCCGGCGCGTTGTAGCCCAGTGCGCGGATTCGCTCGGCGATGTCGTCGAGCGCGTTCCACTGTTCGGTGTACTGGTCCATGAACATCGCGTGCAGCGAGTTGAACATCGGCCCGGTCACGTTCCAGTGGAAGTTGTGGGTCTTCAGGTACAGGGTGAAACTGTCGGACAGGAACTGGGCGAGATCCTGCGAGATCGTCTTGCGATCCCTGTCCGCGATCCCGATATCCACGCCCGGAGCCACCGAACCGGCGGCGGGGGAGGCGACGGGAGCGGCCTTGCGCGAACCCGTCCGCTTGGCGGCCGTGGTTTCGTTCTTGGTCCTGGTTTTCGTCTTGGTCTTCGCCATCACTGTGTCCTTTCTTGTCAGCGCGCGACAATGGGCGCGATATGGGGAGGGGAATGAAGCGGCCCGGAGCTGCGAATCGTGCATGAATGAAATGGAGTCTAGCCCCCGCAATGCAAGCCTGGCGTCAAGACGTCCGGGGCGCGAGGGCATCGATGGCGCGCTGAGCCGCGACCGCGGCCGGCTGCTCGGCCTGTGGCGACGCCATGAGCAGGCGCGTGGGGACGAGGTCCGTCGCAAGGCGTTCGAGGACGCACTCGCGCGCTCGGTGGCGCAGCGCGAAGCGCGCGCCGCCAGCCTGCCGCGCGCGGAGGTCGATCCGTCGCTCCCGATCGCGGCCGAGGCCGAGCGCATCGTCGAACTCCTGCGCGCGCACCAGGTGGTGGTGGTGGCCGGCGAGACCGGTTCCGGCAAGACCACCCAGCTGCCCAAGCTGTGCCTGGCCGCGGGCCGCGGCGCGGCGGGCCTGATCGGCTGCACCCAGCCGCGCCGCATCGCAGCGCGCGCGGTGGCGCGGCGCGTGGCCGAAGAGCTGCAGGTGCCGTTGGGCGGCGCCGTGGGCTACCAGGTGCGCTTCACCGAAAAGGTCGGCGAGCAGACCGCGGTCAAGTTCATGACCGACGGCATCCTGCTGGCCGAGATCCAGTCCGACCGCTGGCTGTCGCGCTACGACACCCTGATCATCGACGAGGCGCACGAGCGCAGCCTCAACATCGACTTCCTGCTCGGTTACCTGAAGCAGCTGCTGGCGAAGCGGCCCGACCTGAAGCTGGTCGTGACCTCGGCCACCATCGATACCGCGCGCTTCTCGGCGCACTTCAACGATGCGCCGGTGGTCGATGTCGAAGGCCGCGGCTACCCGGTCGAAATGCGCTACCGCGCGCTCGCCGGCGGCGCGGACGGCACCGTCCCGGGCGACGACGGCGCGATGTCCACCACCGACGGCATCGTCGCTGCCTGCGACGAAATCATCATGCGCGGCGGCAGCGGCATGGGTGGCGACGTGCTGGTGTTCCTCCCGGGCGAGCGCGAGATCCGCGACGCGCACCGTGCGCTCGAGGGCCGCAAATACCGCCACACCGAGGTGCTGCCGCTGTACGCGCGCCTGTCGGTGCGCGACCAGGACCGCGTGTTCAACCCCGGTTCGCAGCGCCGCATCGTGCTTGCGACCAACGTCGCCGAAACCTCGCTGACGGTGCCGCGCATCCATTACGTGGTAGATCCGGGGCTGGCGCGGGTCAAGCGCTACAGCCCGCGGCAGAAGCTCGACCGCCTGCATATCGAACCGATCAGCCAGGCCAGCGCCAACCAGCGCGCCGGCCGCTGCGGCCGCATCGCTCCGGGCACCTGCTACCGGCTGTACGACGAGGCCGACTTCGCCGCGCGTCCGGAGTTCACCGACCCCGAGATCCGCCGCGCCGCGCTGGCCGGCGTGATCCTGCGCATGCTGGCGCTGGGCCTGGGTGCGATCGAAGACTTCCCTTTCCTGGAGCCGCCCGACGCGCGCGCGATCGCCGACGGCTGGCAGCAGCTGGCCGAGCTCGGCGCGGTGGACGCGGCGCGCAAGCTCACCGCCCACGGCCAGGCGATGGCGAAGCTGTCGGTGGACGTGAAGCTCGGGCGCATGCTGGTGGCTGCGAACGACCATCGCTGCCTGCGCGAGATGCTGGTGATCGCGAGCTTCCTCGGCATCCAGGATCCACGCGAGCGCCCGGCCGACCAGCGTGGGGCGGCCGATGCGGCCCATGCCGCCTTCCGGGATCCGAAGTCGGAGTTCGTGGCCATCCTGCGCCTGTGGGAGGCCTATCGCGTCGCGCACCAGGACCTGACCCAGTCGCAGCTGCGCAAGTGGTGCGACCGCAACTTCCTGGGCTTCCTGCGCATGCGCGAATGGCGCGAGCTGCATCGCCAGCTGAAGCTGCAGTGCGAAGGACTGGGCTGGAGCGAGGAGGATCGCGCCGGCGACGTGCTCTTCGCCGCGGGCGAGGACGATGACGCCGAGCAGGCGGCTGCGGCGGCGCCCGCCCGGGAAGGCGTCCGCCGATCGCGCCGGCGCCCGCGCCAGGGAACAACCGACAGCGTCATGAAGGATGCCGCCGCTGCCGCGCGTGATCTCTACCAGAGCGTCCACCGCGCGCTCATGGCGGGGCTGCCCACCCAGGTCGGCCACGCCCTGCCCGAGCGCGACAAGCGCCGGCAGGTCAGCTACGAAGGGCCGCGCGGGCGGCGCTTCCAGCTCTTCCCCGGGTCGACGCTGAGCTCGCGACCGCCGCCGTGGCTGCTCACCGCCACCCTGCTCGACACCGAGAAAGTGTGGGCGCTGACCAATGGCGCGATCGAGCCGGAGTGGGTGGAGGCGGAGCTGCCGCACCTGCTCTCCCGGCGCCACTTCGATCCGCGCTGGTCGCGCAGGCAGGGCCGCGTGGTCGGCAGCGAGCAGGTCGGCCTGTTCGGCCTGGTGCTGGCCGCTGCGCGGCCGTTCCACTATGGCGCCCACTATCCGGAGGAGGCGCGCGAACTGTTCCTGCGCGACGGCCTGGTCGCCGGCGAGATCAACCTGCGCGCGGATGTCGTCGCCCGCAACCGCCGCGCGCTGGCATCGGCCGAGGAGGAAGAGGCGAAGCAACGCCGCACAGGCCTCGTGGTCGACGAGGACTGGATGCTGCGCTGGTATCGCGACCGCATTCCCGCCGAGCTCATCAGCGCCCAGGCGCTGGACGCCTGGTACGCGAAGCTGACGAAGGAGCAGCGGCGCGAGCTGCAGTGGACCCGCGACGACCTGCTGGTCGCCGACGGCAGCGATGCGGAGCGCTTCCCCGCGTACTACCCGCTGGGGGATGCGCGGCTGGCCGTGCATTATCGCTTCGAGCCCGGCGCGCCCGACGACGGCATGACCGTGGTCGTGCCGCTGCACCTGCTCAACGCCCTGGATGGTCCACGACTGGGCTGGCTGGCGCCGGGCTTCGTGCAGGAGAAAGCCACCGCCCTGCTGCGCGGCCTGCCCAAGGCCCTGCGCCGCAACTTCGTGCCGGCGCCCGACTTCGCGCGCGCCTTCGCAGACGCCCATGGCGGCGCCGACGCGGCCACCGACAGCATCGGCGGCGCGCTTGCGCGCTTCCTCAAGCGCCTGACGGGCGTGGAGATCGGCGCCACCGACTTCGACGACGCGGCGCTGGAGCCGCACCTGCGCGCCAACCTGCGCCTGCTCGATGCCGACGGCCGCCGCGTGCTGGCCGAATCGCGCGACCTGGACGAACTCCGCGGACGCTTCGGCGCGCACGCCGCCGACGCGTTCGCCGCGCACGCGTCCGCCGGGCTGGCGCGCGAGGCGCTGACCGCGTTCCCTGACATGCCGATCCCGGTCTCCGTGCCCGGCGCCGGCGGCGTGCCGGCATTCCCGGCGCTGCACGACGACGGCGACAGCGTGTCGCTGGAGGTCCACGCCGACCGTGCCGAGGCCGAGCGCCAACACCCCCGCGGCGTGCGTCGGCTGCTGGCGCTGGCCGTCGCCGACCGCGTGCGCCATGCGCGCAAGCAGCTGCCGGTGCAGTCGAAGACGGCGCTGCTGTATGCCGCGATCGAGTCCACCGCGCCGCGGGGCGCCGGCGGCAGCCGTCCGGCGGACACCCTGCGCCAGGACCTGGTGGACGGCGCCTTCGCTGCGTTGACCGCTGAAGGCCTGGGCGATATACGCGACCCCTCGGCCTTTGCGGCGTGCAGCGACGCCGTCGGCAAGGCCCTGTTTCCCGAGGCGATGCGCCGCCTGCAGCAGGCGGAGACGATCCTCGCCCTGGTGGCCGAGGCGCGCGCCGCGCTCGACGCCAAGCTGATGGGCTGGGCGCGCGGCAACCTGGATGACATGCAGGCGCAGCTGGCTGCGCTGGCGCCCGCCGGCTTCCTGCGCGAGGTCCCCGCCGCGGTACTGGCCGAGTACCCGCGCTACCTGAAGGCCCTGGCCACCCGCGCCGGCCGCGCGCTGAACGACCCCACGCGCGACCAGCAGCGCATGCTCGAACTCAAGCCCTTCGCCGACGCGCTGGCGCTTGCGGCGGCCGGGGGGCGTGCGGGCGAACCCGGCTGGCAGGCCCTGCGCTGGGACCTGGAAGAGCTGCGCGTGCAGGTCTTCGCGCAGGAGCTTGGCGCGAAGGGCGGGGTGTCGCCGAAGAAACTGGCGGCGCGGCTGGCCGCGCTTACTTGATGCGCACGACCTTGGCGCGGGTGTTGTAGCCTTCGACCTTCAGGTACCAGGCGCTGCCCATCACGCTGACGTTCAGGCGCACCGCAGGGTTGTCCTGGCGCACGCCCGACAGCTTCGAATCGTCCACCTGCTTCCACACATGGCCATTGTCCAGGGTGTACTCGTTGCCCTTGGCGAAGCCGCGGAACTCGCCGCTGATGCGCGACTCGATCGGCTCCGTGGAGCCGATGGTGGCGAAGCCGCGCTGCTCCTCGACAACTTTTTCCTTGGCATCGACGACGGCCTTGGCGGTCTCGCCCTGGATGGTGCGGTTGAGCCAGGCGTCGAGCCGTTCGAGCTCGTCCGCGCTGAGCTTGTCCAGGCCCGCGGCCTTGAACTCCTCGGGTGTCATCTGCGTCTGGATCGCCTGCTGGGCCGCGGCCGGGGCGGCGATGAAGAGCAGGGCGGCAAGGAAAATGCTGCGTACCGGCATGGCGTCTGTTCCCGGGGGCGAGGTCGAGCTAGTGTAAACCGTCCAAGCCCGTGGATTGGCGTTCGACGTGGTCGACACTGTGGACATCGAGACCCTGCTGGCGCTGCCCGCGCTGCGGATGCTGCCGCGCCCGGCGTCCGGGCTGCTGCGCGACGCGGCGGCGCCCGGCCGCGCGGCCTGCATCGATACGCGCGCGGTGCTGGAGGACACCCTCGCGGCACTGGCCCTGCTCGATGCCGACGGCGACGTCATGGCCGCGGCCATCCTGCATGCGGTGCCGGACTGGGCCGCAGGCCATGCCGCTTCGAAGCTGGCCGCGGGGGCGGCACTGCCGGCCCTGCTCGAGGGCCAGGTTGCCGCCAACCAGGTCTGGGCGCTGCATGCCGAGCAGGGTGCCCGTCGCGGCCACGAGGGCCTGCGCCGGCTGCTGCTTGCCATCGTGCGCGACCTGCGCGTGGTGCCGATCCTGCTTGCCAGGCAGCTGGCCCGGATGCGCGCGGCCGCGTCGCTGACTGGCGAAGAGCGCCTGGCACTGGCGCGGCTGACCCGCGACATCCACGCCCCGCTGGCGAACCGCCTGGGCATCTGGCAGCTGAAATGGGAGCTCGAGGACCTGGCCTTCCGCCACCTCGAGCCCGACACCTATCACCGCATCGCCAAGCTGCTCGACGACACGCGGGCCGGGCGCGAACGCTATATCGCCGAAGTCACGGCGGCGCTCGAGGGCGCCTTGTCGGCAGCCGGTGTGAAGGGCGACATCGCCGGGCGTCCGAAGCACATCTACAGCATCTGGAAGAAGATGCAGAAGAAGGGCGTGCCGATCGGCGAGCTCTACGACCTGCGCGCGGTGCGCGTGCTGGTCGACGACGTGCAGGCGTGCTACGCGGCCCTGGGCACGGTGCACGCGCTGTGGACGCCGGTGCCGGGCGAGTTCGACGACTACATCGCGCGCCCGAAGAACAACGACTACCGCTCGCTGCACACGGCGGTGGTCGGCCCGGGTGGCAAGACGCTGGAAATACAGATCCGCACCCGCGAGATGCACGAGCAGGCCGAGCGCGGGGTGGCCGCGCACTGGCGCTATAAAGAGAGCGGTGGCTCGCAGCGCTCGGCCGCCGGCGAGGCCGCGGTCAACCGCAAGATCGAGTGGATGCGCAGCCTCCTCGACGCCACCGCCGACACCGGCGACGGCGTCCTGGCCGGCGCCTTCGACACCGAGCTGGTCGAGGACCGCATCTATGCGCTGACGCCCAAGGGCGAGGTCATCGACCTGCCGCGCGGCGCGACGCCACTGGACTTCGCCTACCGCGTGCATACCGAGGTCGGCCACCGCTGCCGCGGCGCCAAGGTCGATGGCCGCATCGTGCCGCTCGACCACGTGCTGCGCAGTGGCGATCGCGTCGAGATCATGACCGGCAAGGTCGCCGAGCCGCGCCGCGACTGGCTGATGATCACCAACGGCTATCTCGCCAGCGCGCGCTCGCGCGAGAAGGTGCGGTCGTGGTTCCACAGGCTCGACCGCGCACGCAACCTGCAGGACGGCCGCGAACTCCTGGAGCGCGAACTCAAGCGCGTCGGCCTGGCGCAGGCCGACCTGGCGCCGGTCCTGCGCCGCTTCAACGTCGACAGCGTCGATGAGCTGCACGTCCATGTCGCCCTGGGCGACGTCGGTCCGCACCAGGTGGCGCGCGCACTGTCCGAATACGAGCGTGCCCAGCGGGAGGCGGAGGCGGCCGACGACGGCGGCGTCATCGCCCTGCGTGCCCCGAAGCGCGTGCGCCGCGGCGGCGGGCAGGATTTCACCGTGGTCGGCGTCGACAACCTGCTGGTGCAGATCGCGCGCTGCTGCCACCCGCTGCCCGGCGAGGCCATCCGCGGCTACCTGACACGGTCGCGCGGAGTGAGCGTGCACCGCGCCGACTGCGCGGCCTTCGCGCGGCTGGAGGCGAAGGAGCCGCAGCGCGTGCTGCCGGTGGAGTGGAGCGCATCGGGCGGCGGACACGAGGCCGCGGTCACCCTTGATGCGGTCGACCGCAAACACCTGCTCAAGGACGTGACCAACCTGATCGCGCAGGAGGATGCGCACGTGTTGTCCATCGACGGCGGCGCGTCGCGCGGCGCCGGCCGCGTGCAGCTGCGGGTGTCGCTGCGCGTGGCGGACTTCGGCCAGCTCTCGCGCCTGCTGGGTCGGCTGGAAGCGCTGCCCGGCGTCGAGCGCGCGTACCGTGCCTGAGTCCGTCGTGCTTGCGGCGGGCCTGCTTGCGACCAACCTGCTTGCGACCAACGTGTTCATGCGCTGCCGTTTATGCTCGGCCGCGTGAATCCGCGCAGGCAGGCCGACCCGTTCCCCGAACCGCCCGGCGCCGACGCCATCGCGCGCTGGCTTGCCGGTATGCCCGAACGCCTGGGCATGCTGCGCCACTGGCGCTGGTGGCTGATCGGCTCGATGCTGCTGGTGGTGGCGCTGGCGATGCTGCGCGCGCCCATCGGCGCCTGGCTCTGGCCGCAGACGCGTGCGCAGGCGCTGCACGATGAAGCCGAACGCGCATTGGCCCGCGGCATGCTGAGCGCCAAAGACGGCCGCGGGGCGCGCGAGCTGTTTGAAGCGGCGCTGGCCATGGATCCCGATCGCGGCGAAGCGCGGCAGGGCCTGGCCCGGGTGGCGGTGGCCGCGCTCGGCCAGGCGCGCACGGCGCTGGCCGAGGATCGCTTCGCCGACGCCCACCGCCACCTGGCACTGGCGCGCGCGCTGTCGGTTCCGCGCGCCGAAGCCGACGCCCTGGCCGACGCCTTGCGCACGCGCGAGGCCGGCCAGGCCGGTATCGACGGCATGTTCGCCCGCGCCGAACTCGCGCATGCCCGGGGACGGCTGGACGACGGTCCCGGCAGCGCATTGCCGCTGTACGCACGCGTGCTGGCGCTGGAGCCGGCGCACGCGGGCGCGCTCCGCGGCCGGGAGGATGCGCTGGGCGAACTCCTGGCACAGGCCCGCGAGGCCCTGCGCGCCGGCGACGTCGGGCACGCGGTGCGCCTGGTCGCCACCGTGCGCGGCTACGATCCCGCCCACATCGACCTGCCCGATACGGTGGCGAGGCTGATGGAGGAGTCGGGCCTGGATGGCGATGGCGTGGCGCGCTTGCTTGCCGGCGAGGCCATCGGGCTTCCAGGTGCCGGCGCCGGGCCGGAAGGGGACGCCCGCGTTGCGGCGATGGGTGCCGACCAGCGCGCGCAACGCGTGGCCTCGCTGCTGGCGGAGGCCGAGGCCGCGCGCGCGGCCGGAAACATCTTCGCTCCGCCCGGTGGCAGCGCCGTGGGCAAGGTCGCGGAGGCACGCGCGCTGGACCCTGCATCACCGGCCGTCGCCGCGGCGGCGACCCGGCTGCTTCCGGCGGCGCAGGAGTGTCACGCGCTTGCGCTGCGCGGCAACCGCCTGCGCAGCGCAGCGTCCTGTCTCGACGCCCGCGCCGCGCTCGGCGATGACGCCGGCGAGCTGGCAGCCGCGCGCCGGCAGCTGGCCGAACGCTGGCTCGCCGTCGGCGACGAGCGCCTTGGCGCCGGCGAGATCGGCAATGCGCGCAGCGCGCTGGCCGCGGCGCGCGTGGCCGACCCGGGCGTGCCGGGACTGGCCGATTTCGAGCTGCGCGTGCGCGCGGCCGCGGCCGCGTTGAGGTCCGACTGAGCCCGCGCCTCAGTCGATGAACACGCGGCGGACGACGCCGCGCGCGGCGTCCGCCGAGAAGTGCCTGGCGATGTTGTCCAGGCCATTGCCGGCCAGGCGTTCCCACAGCCCGCGGTCGCCGTAGGCGCGGACCACGGCATCGGCGAAGCCGGTGGCGTCGTCGGCCACCAGCACGTCATGGCCGTCGACCAGGTGCATGCCCTCGGCCGCGCAGCTGGTGGCCACCACCGGCTGGCCGTGGGCCATGCTCAGGTTGACCTTGCCCTTGACCCCGGCTCCGTAGCGCAGCGGCGCCAGCGCCAGGCGGCAGCCGTCCATGTACGGGGTGATGTCGGGCACGTAGCCGTGCACGGTGACGCCGGGCGCATCGGCCAGCGCGGCGACTTCCGGAGGCACGTCGGCGCCGATGCAGTGGAAGCGCACGCCGGGCAGGCGTGCGAGCACCAGCGGCATCACCTCGCCCGCGAACCAGCGCACGGCGTCGACGTTGGGCGGGTGCCGGAAGCCGCCGACGAAGACCAGGTCGCGGCGCTGGTCGAAGGGCAGGCCCGGGCCTGCCACGCTGTGCAGGTTGGACAGCACTTCCACCCGCGCGTCCGGCGCGTCGGCGGCCAGCACCTCGCGCTCGACCGCGCTGACCACGAGTGTGGTGTCGGCGGCGGCGATCACCGCCAGCTCCTGGCGTCGCGTGCGTACGGCCGCCTGCGCCAGGGCACGGTCGCCGGTGACTTCGGCAGTGCGGGTCTCGCGCAGGTAGTGCAGGTCGATGGTGTCGAACACCAGCCGCGCCTGCGGCGCATGGCGGCGCAGCAGCGGCAGGAACCCGCTGGCGACGTAGTGGCGGCAGACCATCACCACGTCGAAGCGCGCCCCGTGCTCGGCAAGCCATGACGGCACGCTTGCCGCGTGCGGTGCGCACCAGGTTTCGATCCCGAGGTGGCGCAGGGCGTCGGTGTAGTCGCCGTCGTAGCGGAGGTTGGCGGGCAGGAACACCACGTGGGCACCCTCCGCGCGCAGCAGTCGCATCAGGTTCACCAGGCGGAACGAGCCCGAATCGCGGTCGGGCTGCGGCGTCAACGCATCGATCACCAGCACCTGGCGCTGGTGTCCATGCAGGGTGGCAGGGGTCGGTTCCCGGCGCCGGCCGTGACCGGCCAGAGCCTCGCGCCGATGTGCGAGGAAGATCGCCTGGTTGCGTGCCTGTGCAGTCTTGGGGCCAGCAAGCGTGTCTGTGCCCGAGGTCGCGCCTTCGTCGTGTACCACGTGCGCGGCCGGCTGGTGGAGCACTCGGTACCCCGTTTCGCGCACGGCGAAGGCGAGGTCGGTGTCCTCGTAGTACGCCGGAGAGTAGCGGGCGTCCAGGCCATTGATGTCCTGGAACAGCCTGAGCGGGATCGCCAACGCGGCGCCGCTGACGTAGTCGGTGTCGCGCAGATAGGCATAGCGCGGGTCGGTGGGATCGCTGAAGCGGCCGTAGCTCCAGGCGCTGCCGTCGGCGAAGACCATACCGCCCGCGTCCTGCAGGCGGCCGTCCGGGTACAGCAGCTGCGCGCCGACGAGACCCGCGTCCGGGTGGGCTTCGAACGTGTCCAGCAGCGCGTCCAGCCAGCCCGGCTGCGGCACGGTGTCGTTGTTGAGCAGCACCAGGTATCGGCCGCGGGCCAGCGCGGCGCCGTCGTTGCAGGCGGCGATGAAGCCGCCGTTGGCGGCGCGGCGGTGGTAGCGCAGGCCTTCGATCCGCGGCAGCAGCTCCGGCGTCTCGTCGCCCGAGCCGTCATCGACCACCAGCACTTCGAACGGCGCGCGCGGCGGATGCGCGGCCAGCGCCCGCAGGCAGGCCAGGGTATGCGTGAACTGGCCGTACACCGGGATCACGATGCTGGCCACGGGCTCCCCGCTGGTGGCCAGGGCAAAGGGTGCGAACGGCGTGGCGGCGGGCAGGTACAGGCCCTCGCGCAGCGCCCGCGGCGGCAGGAGCTGCTCGCGCAGCCGCGTCCAGCTGGAGCGCAGGCCGCGGGTGCGCAGGCTCAACAACCCGCGATGGAGGAGGCCGGCGGCACGTGCGGCGAGGAAGCGCGCGTCGGCGATCGAAAAGGACATCCAGCGACAACTCCGGCTGAAGGGGGGCGTGCGCGGCCGGGTAAGGGCTGCCGGCGCTGGGCTAGACTCGGCACGGATCGCCGCATTCTCGCATTCCCGCACCGCGCCGCAGACCCCGGCGTCCCCCGAACAATGGCTGCCGAGCCCGCATGGCACGCATCGACTACGACGAAGACGACCACGACGATGATGGCAGCCCGCGCCGCGACTGGCGGCGCACGCTGCTGACCTGGTGCCTGGCGGCGGCGGGACTGGGCATCGGCTTCCTGGTTCCGTACATGTTGTACTTGAACCACCAGGTCGACGAGCGCTTCGGCCAGCTGCAGTGGCAGCTGCCCACGCGCGTGTACGCGCGCCCGCTGGCCCTGGCGCCGGGGACGGCGATGGACGCGGCCACCCTGGAGCTCGAACTCGCCGCCGCCGGCTACCGCGAGGGCGACGGCCAACGGGCGGGGACCTGGGCCGCGAAGGATGGCGCCTGGACCATCGCCAGCCGCGGTTTCACCGACGTCGCCGGCGCGGTGGCGCCCAGCCGCGTCGAAGTGCGCATCGCGAAGGGGACGGTGGCGGGTGTCCGCGACCTGGTCGGCGAACGCGATGCCGAGCTCGTGCGCCTGGATCCCGCGCGCATCGCCACCCTCTACGGCCGGCAGCAGGAAGAGCGGCGCCTGGTGCGCGTGGCGGAGGTGCCGCAGAAGCTCACCGACGCCCTGCAGGCGGTCGAGGACCGCGACTTCGCCCACCACCATGGCATCGACATGCGCGGCATCGTGCGCGCGGCCTGGATCAACCTCAAGGCCGGCGAGGCGCGCCAGGGTGCGAGCACGCTGACCCAGCAGCTGGCGCGCAGCGGCCTGCTCGGCATCGGCCGCGAGCAGACCTGGAGCCGGAAGTTCAACGAGATCCTGTACGCGCTGATCATCGAGGCGCGCCACGACAAGGGCGTGATCCTCGAGGCCTACCTCAACCAGGTCTACCTCGGCCAGCGCGGCAACCAGGCCATCCGCGGCGTGGCCGCCGGCTCCGAGTACTGGTTCGGGCGCAGGCTGGACGACCTGGGCACCGAGCACGTGGCGCTGATGGTCGGCATCATCCGCGGTCCCTCGTACTACGACCCGCGCCGGCATCCCGAACGCGCCACGACGCGCCGCGACTTCGTGCTCGGCGAAATGCTCGAGACCGGGCTCATCGACCAGGCCGAGCACGACCGCGCCGTCGCCGCGCCGCTGGGCGTGACCGCGACGCCGGGCAGCATCGCCGCCAACCGCTTCCCGGCCTACGTCGACCTGGTCCGCCGCCACCTGGCCAGCGACTATCCCGCCGACAAGCTGCAGGGCGCGGGGCTGGCGGTGATGACCAGCATGTCGCCGTCCGCGCAGGCCTACGCCGAAGGCGCGGTCACCGGCACGCTGGAGGCGCTGGCGAGCAGGAACAGGCCGTCGCTGGAGGCCGGGCTGGTGGTCACCGATGTCCACAGCGGCGAAGTGGTGGCGGTGGTCGGCAGCCGCGACGTCGACATGCCCGGCTTCAACCGCGCGGTCGAGGCGCAGCGGCCGGTGGGCTCGCTGCTCAAGCCCTTCGTCTATCTGCTGGCGCTGGCCTTGCCCGACCGCTGGTCGCTGGCCACGCTGGTGGACGACTCCCCGGTCGCCGTCACGCTGCAGAACGGCAAGCGCTGGACCCCGGGCAACTCCGATGGCAAGAGCCACGGCAGCGTGCGCCTGATCGACGCGCTGGCGCGTTCGTACAACCAGGCCACGGTGCGCGTGGGCATGTCCGTGCGCCCCGAGCGCCTGGCCTTCCTGATCCGCCAGCTGGCCGGCATCGAGGCCGTCGCGAACCCGGCCCTGATCCTGGGCTCGGTGGACCAGAGTCCGTACGCGATGGCGCAGCTGTACCAGTTCCTCGCCTCCGACGGCGAGATCCAGCCGCTGTACACCGTGCGTGGCGTGCTCGATTCCGATGGCAAGCTGCTCAGCCGCTACGACAAGGCGCCCGCCCAGCCCGACGACCGCGACCGCACCGCGGCGCGCCTGGTGACCCTGGCGCTGCAGCAGGCCGTGAGTTCCGGCACGGGGCGGCAGCTGGTCAACGACGGCCTGGGCCGGCTCGGCGCGGCGGGAAAGACCGGCACCAGCAACGATGGCCGCGACAGCTGGTTCGCCGGCTGGACCGGTGACCACCTGGCCGTGGTCTGGGTCGGCAACGACCAGAACGAGCAGACCGGCCTGTACGGCGCCACCGGCGCGATGCGGGTGTGGTCGGCCATGTTCAAGCGCCTGCCCAGTGCGCCGCTGAAGGTCGCCGGCCAGGGCCTGGACTGGAGCTGGGTGGTTGGCGGCCACAGCACCGACGCCGATTGCGAGGGCGCGCGGCGCTTCGCTTTCAATGCCGACTTCGTGCCGCCCTGGCAGCCCTGCGTGCGCGAGCCGCCTCCCGAAGAGCGGTCGGGGGGATGGCGCGACTGGTTCGGCTTCGGCCGTGATCCCGCCACTGCACCTTCTTCAGAAGCACCTTCAGCCCAGCCTTCCGAACCGGACTCCGAGACGCCACGCAGATGATCCCCGATCTCCCACGCCCTGTTTTCCGCATGCACCGCCTGCTTGCCGCCGCGCTGCTCCTGGGGCTGGCCGCCTGTGCGTCCGCGCCCGTGCAGCCGCCCGCGCAGTCGCTGACCACCGCCACGCCGGCGCAGATGGTGGAGTACGTCCACGCGGCCGCGGGCGACGGCGAGGGCGAGCTCAACGTGCAGCCGCTCAGGAACTCCGAGGTCGAGGACCTGCGCCAGCAGGCCGAACGCCTGCTGCAGGCGGGCCACCACGCTGATGCCGCCGCAGCGCTGGACCACGCGATCACGCTGGTGTCCGACGACCCTGCGCTGCTCCAGGAACGCGCCGAGGTCGCGCTGCTCTTGTCCGACTTCGCCAGCGCAGACGAACTCGCCACCCGGGCCCAGGCCCTGGGTTCGGGCGTGGGGCCGCTGTGCCGGCGCCACTGGGCCACCCGTGAACAGGTCCGCCTGGTGCAGGGCGATGCCGCCGGCGCTGCCGCCGCGAAGGAGGCCATGGCCGTGTGCAGGGTGGCGCCACCGCCGCGCTGGTGAGACGCGCGCGACCCACGGCGACAATCCCGACAGCGACATCTGCTCCCGGACGAGCCCACCGGCGGCGGTTTGCGGCGATCATGGCGTCCTGATGAACCTCTCCCGATCCATCGCGGCCCCGGTCGACGACGCGCTGCAGGCCGCAGCCGCGCCGTGCGAGCCCGCGCTCGCCCGCGACAGCCGTCAAGCCCTGTCCGCCGACGGCCCGCTGGCCGCCGTGCTGCCGGGCTTCCGCCCGCGGCAGGCCCAGCAGGACTTCGCCGCCGCGGTTGCATCGGCCTTCGAGGACCGCGCCGTGCTGCTGGCCGAGGCCGGTACCGGCACCGGCAAGACCTTCGCCTACCTGGTCCCGGCGCTGCTGTCGGGCCGCAAGACCATCATTTCCACCGGTACCCGCGCGCTGCAGGACCAGCTCTACCACCGTGACCTGCCGCGGGTGCGCGACGCGCTCGGCACCGGCTTGCGCACCTCGTTGCTCAAGGGGCGCGCCAACTACCTCTGCCGCCACCGGCTGGAGCGCGCGCGCGGCGAGAACCGCTTCCAGACGCCGGTCCAGGCCGACCACTTCCAGCGCATCGTGGCCTGGGGCGGCCGCACGCGCATGGGCGACCTGGCCGAGCTCGAGTCCCTGCCCGAGGACTCGCCGCTGCTGCCCCTGGTCACCTCCACCGCGGACAACTGCCTGGGCAGCGAGTGCCCGTTCTGGGGCGAGTGCTTCGTGGTGCAGGCGCGGCAGCGCGCGCAGGAAGCGGACGTCGTGGTGGTCAATCACCATCTGCTGCTCGCCGACCTCGCACTCAAGCAGGAAGGCTTCGGCGAGATCCTGCCCGGCGCCGAGGCCTTCGTCGTCGACGAGGCGCACCAGCTGCCCGAGCTGGCCGCGCAGTTCTTCGGCGAAGGCCTGTCCGCGCGGCCGCTGGTGGAGCTGGCGCGCGATGCGGTCTCGGAGTCGCACGGCGTCAACGGCGCGCTGGCCGCGCTGCAGGAGCCCGCGCGTGCGCTCGAGCAGGGCACGCGCCTGCTGCGCGCCGCCATGGACGTGCTGCCCGCGCGCGGCACGCGCCAGCAGCTGCTGGCCGCGCCGGAGGTGGTCGAATCGCTGGACGCCCTGGGCAGCGCGCTGCTGGCGCTGGCGGATGCGCTGGTACCGCTGGCGGACGCTGCGCCCGGCCTCGAAGCCTGCCTGCTGCGCGCACGCGACCAGCGCGGACGCCTGGGACGCTGGCGTGACCTGGACGTGGCCGGCGACGCCGACGTCGATGTCGATGTCGATACGGGCAGCGCCACGGGCGGCGCGAGGGTCCCGCCGCCGGTCAGCGACGATGACGTCCGTTGGTACGAACTGTCCCCGCGCGGCTTCCGCCTGCAGCGCACGCCGCTGGACGTGTCCGGACCGCTGCGCACGCACCGCGAGCGTTCGCGCGCGGCCTGGGCATTCACTTCGGCGACGCTGGCGGTCGAAGGCCGCTTCGACCACCTGTCCACGCGCCTGGGCCTGGACGATCCGCGCCTGCTGATCGTGCCCAGCCCCTTCGACTGGGCCAGCCAGGCACTGGCCTACCTGCCGCCGGACCTGCCTGAGCCGTCCTCGCGCGACTACACCGCCGCCATCGCCGCCGCCGTGCGCCCGGTGCTGGAGGCCTCGGGCGGCCGCGCCTTCCTGCTGTTCGCCTCGCACCGCGCGCTGCGCGAGGCCGCCGAAGTCCTGCGCGGCGGGCCGTGGCCGCTGTTCGTGCAGGGCGAAGCGCCCCGGCACGTGCTGCTGCAGCGCTTCCGCGAGTCCGGCAACGGTGTCCTGCTTGGCGCCGCCAGCTTCCGCGAGGGCGTCGACGTCGCCGGCGGTGCGCTGAGCGTGGTCGTGATCGACAAGCTACCCTTCGCCTCGCCCGACGACCCGGTGTTCGAGGCGCGACTGGAGGCGATCCGCCGCGCCGGCGGCAACCCCTTCCGCGACGAGCAGGTGCCGCAGGCGGTGATCGCGCTCAAGCAGGGCGTGGGCCGGCTGATCCGCAGCGAGACCGATCGCGGCGTACTGGTGCTCTGCGACCCGCGGCTGCTGGGCAAGGGCTATGGCCGTCGCTTCCTGGACTCGCTGCCGCCGTTCCCGCGCACCCGCGACGTCGCGGACGCGGTGGCCTTCTTCGCCGGAGACTAGCCGCATGCGCCTGCTCGCCATCGAGACCTCCACCGAAGCCTGTTCCGTCGCCGTGCTGGTGGGCGATGCGGTGATCGAGCGCTTCGAGCTGGCGCCGCGCCGGCACGCGGAGCTGGTGCTGCCGTGGTCGGAGGCGCTGCTGGCCGAGGCCGGGCTGCGGCGCGCCGACCTCGACGCGATCGCGGTCGGCCGCGGGCCGGGTGCGTTCACCGGCGTGCGCCTGGGTATTTCCATCGCCCAGGGCATCGCGCTGGCGCTGGATCGCCCGCTGCTGCCGGTGTCGACGCTTGCCGTGCTGGCCTGGGGCGGGCTCCGCGGCGCGGCCGAAGGTGAGGCGGCCGGACGCGAGGGCGGCGCGAGTGATGCTGGCGCAGCGGGCACGCGCCCTGTGCTCGCCGCGATCGACGCGCGCATGGGCGAGGTCTATGTCGGCGCCTTCGTGCGCGAGGGCAGCGGCCTGCGCGCGCTGGACAGGGAAGTGGTGGCCGCCCCCGAGGCCGTCGAACTGCCGCCCGGCGAGGACTGGCACGGCGTCGGCACCGGCTTCGCGGCCGCGGACGGGGCCCTGGTCCGCCGCCTGGGCAGCCGCCTGGCGGCGGTCGATGCAGAAGCCCTGCCGCGCGCCGCCGATCTCGCCCGCCTGGCTGTGCTCGCGCATGTCGCGGGTGGCGCGGTCGCGCCGGAGCGGGTGGAGCCCGCCTACCTCCGCGACAACGTCGCGCTCACCCTGGCCGAGCAGGTCGCTGCGCGCGCGCCGCGCGGCTGAAGCTGCCGCGGCTGAAGCTCAGTCGTCCACCATCCCGCCGCCCGGCAGGAAGTTCCAGGTGCGGGTGACGTGGAGCACGTCGATCTCCTCGTCGGTGCGCGGCAGCGGCGGGTAGGGCTCGGCGAGGCGGGCGATGCGCAGCGCGGCGTCGTCGAGCAGGCGGATGCCGCTGGACTGGATCACCTCCGCGCGCTCCACCGAGCCGTCGCGGCGGATCGCGACGCTGATGACCAGGGTCCCGGACAGCTGCCGGCGGCGGGCTTCGTCGGGATAGTTGAGGTTGCCCACGCGCTCGACGCGGTCGACCCAGGCGCGCAGGTAGGTGGCGTAGACCCATTCCTGGGTGCTGGCCGACACGAACTTGCGCTTCGGGCGCTTGGCGTAGCGCTCGGACTGCAGGTGGATCTCGGCGGCCAGCCGCGCCATGGCGAGGTCGCGTTCGATCCGCTCCTCTCCCCTCGGCAGCGGCTGCTCGTCGGCGCGCGGGGTGGCGTCGGGCGTGGGCACCGCGTCCTCCCCGTGGCGACTGGCGACCACGCGCGCCTCGGGGGGCGGCGCCACGTCCGGGGACTGCGCGCGCGCCGCGCGCTGCGCGACCCCGGCTTCTTCCTGCGGCAGCTGCCCGGCCTGGGCGTCGCGCGGCCGCCGGCTGGCCTCGTCCTCGCCGCCGCCCTGGTTGCTGGCCTGGGCGAGGAAGTCGGCCTGGGCCTGGGTCAGGGGGCTGGTGGTGCGGGTGAGGATGACGTCGAGCGTGGGCAGCACCGGCGCCGCCTCTTCAAGCGCGAAGCCGATGCCGAGCACGAGCATGCCGTGCACCAGCAGCGACAGCACCAGGGTCGCGCCCAGGCGCTCGCGCTCGCCGATGCCGCCGGGTGCCGCCAACGCGCTCACCCTTGCCTGGTCCCCACGGCGGCCATCAGGCGGGCGCGCCGGGGGCGCCGTGCTCGATGGCGTCGAACAGCAGGCCGGCGATGTTGAGGCCGAACTCGGCGTCCAGCTCGCGGATGCAGGTGGGGCTGGTGACGTTGACCTCGGTGAGCCAGTCGCCGATCACGTCGAGCCCGACGAAGCGCATGCCGCGCTTCACCATCTCCGGGCCGACCTCGGCCGCGATCCAGCGGTCGCGGTCGGTGAGCGGGCGGCCTTCGCCGCGGCCGCCGGCGGCGAGGTTGCCGCGGAACTCGTCGCCCTGGGGGATCCGCGCCAGGCAGTAATCCACCGGCACGCCGTCGATCAGCAGGATGCGCTTGTCGCCCTCCGTGATCTCCGGCAGGTAGCGCTGGGCCATGGCCAGGTGGCGGCCGCCGTCGGTGAGGGTCTCGAGGATCACGTTGAGGTTGGACTCGCCGGCGGCGGCGCGGAAGATCGAGCGCCCGCCCATGCCGTCCAGCGGCTTCAGCACCGCCTGCCCGTGTTCAGCCACGAAGGCCTTGAGCGCGGCGGCGTCGCGGCTGACCAGGGTCGGCGGGCAGCACTGCGGGAACAGCAGCGCGGCGAGCTTCTCGTTCAGGTCGCGCAGGCCGCGCGGGTCGTTGACCACGTTCGCCCCCGCCATGCGGGCGACATCGAGGATCTGTGTGTCGTGGACGTAGTCGGCGTCCACCGGCGGGTCGGTGCGCATCAGCACCACGTCGCCGTCGCCAAGGCGGCGTTGTGACGCTGTTCCCAGTTCGAACCAGTCCAAGGCGTCGTCGCGGACCTTGAGCGGTGCCGCGAGGGCCTGGGCGGCACCGCCGGCCATCGACAGCCCGCCTGGCAGCACGTAATGCAGGCGGTGCCCGCGCCGCTGCGCCTCGAGCAGCATGGCGAAGGTGGAATCCTTGGCGACCCCGATCGAACCGATCGGATCCATCACGACAACGACATCCAGCGACATGCGGTCCACCTGCGGCAAATAGTGACAAATGTTATCAGCTGACGGCGCTGCCCGAGCGGGGATAAGCTGCGGATGCGCACAGTACGCAGCGGTCGTGCTTGACACTGCTGCGGTGGACTGGAAGATTGGCCGCTCGCAAGGCGCCGGCAGTCACGGGGCCATGCACGGGGAGACACGATGACGCAGGACCAGAATCGCGCCGGCAGCCTCGATGGGTTGCGCGTGATGGTGATCGACGATTCGAAGACGATCCGCCGCACCGCGGAGACGCTGCTGCGACGGGAGGGCGCGGACGTCGTGACCGCGACCGACGGCTTCGAGGCGCTGGCGAAGATCGCCGACCAGCGCCCGCAGATCATCTTCGTCGACATCATGATGCCGCGCCTGGATGGCTACCAGACCTGCGCGCTGATCAAGAACAACCAGCTGTTCAAGCACACGCCGGTGATCATGCTGTCCTCCAAGGACGGCCTGTTCGACAAGGCGCGTGGCCGCATCGTCGGCTCCGAGCAGTACGTCACCAAGCCTTTCACGCGCGAGGAACTCCTCGACGCGATCCGTACGCACGTCAACACCTGACCGGGGGGACAGGTACACCATGGCAAAGATCCTGCTGATCGAGGACTCGCCGACAGACACCGCGGTCCTGACCCAGCTCCTCGAGCGCAACGGGCACGAGGTGCTGGCCTGCGGAAACGCCGAGGACGGCATCGAGGTCGCGCGACGCGAGCAGCCGGCCCTGGTGCTGATGGACGTCGTGCTGCCCGGCATGAACGGCTTCCAGGCGACCCGGGCGCTGTCGCGCGACGCGGCCACGACCGCCATCCCGGTGCTGATCGTCAGCACCAAGGGCATGGAGACCGACAAGGCCTGGGGCATGCGCCAGGGCGCGAAGGGCTACATCGTCAAGCCGCCGGTCGAGAGCGAACTCGTCGCAAGCATCAACGCGCTGCTGGGAGGCTGAGGTGGCAGGACGCGACGCACGCACGCGGCCCGCCGAGCCCTTCGAGGCGCTCGCCGGCTTCGAGCGCCGCAGCCTTGCGCATCTCGTCGGCCTGCCCGAAGAGCTGGATGCCCCGGGCCTCTGGCGTGGCGTCGGCTACCGCGTCGGCCAGCACCTGCTGGCCTCGGGCTTCGACGAAGTGGTGGAAATCCTGCCGCTGCCGCAGCTCACCGCTGTGCCCGGCGCGCAGCCGTGGATGCTGGGGGTCGCCAATATCCGCGGCACCCTGCTGCCGGTGGTCGACCTGCGCCTGTTCCTCGAGGGCGAGCGCACGGTGATGCACGAGGGCCAGCGCGTGCTGGTGGTGCGCCAGCCCGGCGGCAACGTCGCGGTGACCATCGACGAACTCTTCGGCCAGCGCAGCTTCCTCGAGGAGCAGCAGTCGGGCCACGACGGCCTCGCCGAGGGCCGCTATTCCAGCTTCATCGACCGCGCCTACAAGGTGGGCGGGCATGCATGGGGCGTGTTCAGCCTGGACCGGCTGTCGCGCACCCCCGAATTCAGACAAGCAGCGGCCTGATGCCGCACCAGACAGGCCAGAGGTAATCCCATGAGCAACGTCATCGACAACGAGAGCGGCAAGGGCCGCAGCATCGGCGCCAGGGTCTGGATCTGGCTGCTGGTGGCATCCCTGCTGGTCTTCGCCGGCAACACCATCTACGCGATGACCAAGGCCTCGCGCCTGGGCGGTGCCAGCACGGCGGCCTCGAGCCTGCAGGTGAACTCGCAGCGCCTGGCCAACCAGGGCCGGGAGGCGGTCGACGGCAACAGCGCGTCGTACACGGCGTTCAAGGGCACCAAGGCCGCCATCGACGGCGACATCGAGCAGCTCGTCCGCGACTTCGGCGGCACGCCCGACGTCGCCGGCGAGATCCGCACCGTCGCTGCGACCTGGGAGCCGCTGGCCGCCAACGCCGAGCAGGTGGTCGCCAGCGAGGCGGCCGTGATGGCCTTCGCCGGCAACGCCGCGCGCTTCACCCAGGCCGTCCCGCAGCTGCAGGCACAGCTCGACGAGGTGGTGCGCGCGATGTCGGCCAGCGGTTCGCCGTCGTCGCAGATCTACATCGCCCTGCGCGAAGTGGTGCTGGCCTCGATGATGGCCCGCCGCGTGACCGAGATCCAGGCCGGCGGTGCCGGCGCTTCGGTGGCCGGCGACGCGCTGGCCCGCGACGCGGGCGTGTTCGAACAGGTGCTCACCGGTCTGCGCTCGGGCGACGAGGCGATGAACGTGCAGGCGCTGTCCAATGCCTCCGCGCTGGCCGCGCTCGACCAGGCGGGAACGCAGTGGGAGGAGATGAAGAAGGACCTGGACGCGATCCTGGCCAGCTCCCGGAACCTCTTCGACGCGCAGAACGCGGCGGCTTCGCTGACCACAGGGTCGGACAAGCTGCTGGCCGACAGCGAGAGCCTGTTCCAGTCGCTGACCACCTTCGGTTCGCTGAGCGATACCTCGATCCTCGGCAACATCTGGATCTCGATCGTGTTCCTGGGCATTGCCGCCCTCGCGCTGGTGGGCCTGATGCGCGAACTCAGCCGCGACCGCCGCGAGCGCTACGAAACCACGATGGAGCTCAACAACCGCAACCAGGAGGCGATCATGCGCCTGCTGGATGAAATGGGTTCGCTCGCCGAAGGCGACCTGACGGTCAAGGCCACGGTCACCGAGGACATGACCGGCGCCATCGCGGACTCCATCAACTTCGCCGTCGAGCAGCTGCGCAGCCTGGTGCAGACCATCAACGACACCTCGGTGCAGGTGGCGTCCAGCGCCCAGGAGACGCAGGCCACCGCCATGCACCTGGCCGAGGCCGCCGAGCACCAGGCGCAGGAGATCAACTCCGCGTCCGACCGCATCAACGAGATGGCGCAGAGCATCAACCAGGTGTCGCGCAACTCCGCCGAGTCCGCCGACGTGGCGCAGCGCTCGGTGCAGATCGCCACCAAGGGCGCGGGCGTGGTGCGCGAAACGATCGCCGGCATGGACTCGATCCGCGACCAGATCCAGGAAACCTCGAAGCGCATCAAGCGCCTGGGCGAAAGCTCGCAGGAGATCGGCTCGATCGTCGAGCTGATCAACGACATCTCGGAACAGACGAACATCCTCGCGCTGAACGCGGCCATCCAGGCGGCGTCGGCGGGCGAGGCGGGCCGCGGCTTCGCGGTGGTGGCCGACGAAGTGCAGCGACTCGCCGAGCGCGCCTCCAACGCGACCAAGCGCATCGAGACGCTGGTCGAGACCATCCAGTCCGACACCAACGAAGCCGTCAGCTCGATGGAGCAGACGACCTCCGAGGTGGTCGCCGGCGCGCGCCTGGCCGAGGACGCCGGTACCGCGCTGGGTGAGATCGAAAGCGTGTCGACCAGCCTCGCGGCGCTCATCGAAGGCATCTCGAGCGCCTCGCAGCAGCAGTCCACGGCGGCGAGCAACATCACCGACACAATGAACACCATCCAGTCGATCACCGCGCAGACTTCGCAAGGCGCGAACCAGACCGCGGCGTCGATCGGAAATCTGGCCCAGCTCGCAGCCGACCTGCGGCGCTCGGTCGCCGACTTCAAGCTGCCGGCCTGAAGCCCAGACCGATGACCGCACTGCGCGACGCGATCGACTACACCACGCTCGGCTGGGTCAAGCCGGAGCTCGACGAGACCCTGCGCCAGGCGCAGATCGAGATCGAGGACTTCGCGGCCGACCCCACCGACACCAGCCGCATGCGCTTCTGCGCCGGCTACCTGCACCAGGTGCAGGGCACGCTGCGCATGGTCGAGCTGTACGCGCCGGCGATGGTGGCCGAGGAAATGGAGCGCCTGGCCCAGGCGCTGCAGGATGGCGCCGTGGCCGATCGCGATGCCGCCTGCGCGATGCTGATGCGCGGCGTGGTGCTGCTGCCCGATTACCTGGAGCGCCTGCAGAGCGGCCACAAGGACATCCCGATCGTCCTGCTGCCCCTGCTCAACGACCTGCGCGCGGCGCGCGGCGAGACCGGCCTGTCGGAGAGCGTGCTGTTCGCGCCCGACCTGCAGCGCCCGCTGCCCGGCAACCTGGCGTCGGCGGCGGTCGCCAACGATCCCGTTCCGGTGCGCAATGCGCGCGCACAGCCGCTGCTCGGCGACCTGCGCGGCGCCATGGGCGCCTGGCCTGAAGACGGTGCGCCGGCCGATGCCGGCGTGCTTGCGGGCGCGCTTGACGCGCTGATCGCCCATGTCCAGGCCGAACCCGCGCGTCGCATGCTGTGGGTGGCGTCGTCGGTGGCGAAGGGCGTGGCCGACGGCGCGCTGGAAGCCACGCCTGCGCTGCGCCAGGCCTTTGCCAGCGTCGAGCGCGAATCCCGGCGCCTGTTCGAGGACGACGGCTTCGGCATCCCGCGCGCGGAGTCCGCGCTCGAGCCGACCCGCCAGCTCCTGTTCCACGTGGTCCATGCCAGCACGGACCATGCCGCGCTGCGCGCGCTGCACGACACCTTCGAGCTGCAGCAGCAGCTGCCCACCGACTCCGAGATCAGCCACGCCCAGGGCAGCATGAGCGGGCGCAACCGCGCGCTGCTCGACACCGTGGCGGCGGCGGTGAAAGAGGATCTGCTTCGGGTCAAGGACGCGCTCGACCTGCACCTGCGCACCGGCGAAACCGACCTCGGGCGCCTGGCGCCGCAGGTCGAGGCGCTGGGCCGGGTCGCCGACACGCTGGGCATGCTCGGCCTGGGCGTCGCCCGCGGCGTGGTCGAACAGCAGCGCGCGGCGATGGAGGAGATCGTGCAGGGCCGCAAGCCCGCCGACGAGGGCGCACTGCTCGACGTCGCCGGCGCGCTGCTCTACGTCGATGCCACGCTCGACGACCAGGTCGCACGCCTGGGTGCCGGCGACCAGGACGCGCCCGTGCAGGGCGAACTCACCGCCGGCGAGGCGGAAAAGGTGCTCGACGTGCTCGCGCGCGAGGCGATCAACAACTTCGCCGACGCCCGCCAGGCCTTCGTCGCCTTCATCGAGACCGGCTGGGACCACGGCGAGCTGGCCGAGGTCCCGCGCTTGCTGCGCGAGGTCACCGGCGCGCTGCAGATGCTCGATCTCCCGCAGCCCGCGGCCTATCTCACCGGCGTGCGCCGCTACATCGAGGACGAGCTGATCGACAGCCGTCGCGTGCCCAACGGGCGCCAGCTCGACACCTTCGCCGATGCGCTGGCGAGCCTCGAGTACTACCTCGAGGCGCTGCGCGAGAACCGGTTCAACCGCGACGAAATCCTGGACGTCAGCCGCCACAGCCTCGAGAGCCTGGGCTACTGGCCGTTGCCGGCCGAGAAGCTGCCCACGCAGCCCGCATCGGCACCGGCCGAGGCCGGGGCCGCCGTGGTGAGCGAGGCCGACATCGAACGCACCGTGGCCGCGCTGATCGATCGCGGCAGCCACGGGTCGGCGCCGGGCGCCGAGACCGAGGCTGCGGCCGCAGCATCGTCAGTTGCTGCTACTGCAGCGGCCGCGGCGCCGGCCGGACCGGGTGGCTTCGAAGCCACCGGCGACGAGATCGACGACGAGATCCGCGAAGTCTTCCTCGAGGAGTTCGCCGAGGAGATCGACAACCTCGACCAGCTGCTGCCGCTGTGGCGTGCGCAGCCCGACGACCTCGAGCGCCTGCGCCCGATCCGCCGCGTCTTCCACACCCTGAAGGGCAGCGGCCGCCTGGTCGGCGCCCGCAAGCTCGGCGAGTTCAGCTGGAAGGTCGAGAACATGCTCAACCGGGTGCTCGACGGTACCCGTCCCGCCAGCCCTGCCGTGGTCGCGATGGTCGACCAGGCCTTCTACACGCTGCCCGAACTGCAGGCGGCGCTGCGCGGCGACGGCGCGGTCCGCTCCGACCTCGAGCGCATGCAGGCCTCGGCCGAGCGTATCGCCAGCGGCGATGAAGGCATGCCCGAAGAGGCGACGCGCGTGCAGCCTGCCATGGACGCGCCGGTACCGGAGGAGGCCGCTCCCGCGGACAAGGTCGCGCCGCTTGCACCCATGCCGGACGCTGCCGAAAACGCGGCGCCCGCGCCGCTGGAGATGGTGCCGGCATCGGTCGACGCCCTGCTGCTGGAGATCCTCGAAGCGGAAGTCGCCGGACATCTGGTTACGGTCGACGCCTGGCTGGATCGCGCGTCCTCCGCGCCCGCGCCGGCCTCCGAAGCGCTGCTGCGCGCACTGCACACGATGAACGGCGCCTTCGCCATGACCGAGGTGCCGACCGTCGCCCAGGCGCTGACGCCGGGCGAAGGCTATGTGCGGCGGCTGCTGTCGGCCGGCGAGCCGGCCTCGGCCGAGGGCGTGGCCGCGATCGGTGAGCTTGCCGGAGTGGCGCGCGCCGCAATCGCCGGACTCCTGTCCGCGCAGCCGCAGGTACCCGTGGCCGCCGCCTTGGCCGCCCGGCTCGCAGCGCTGCGCGATGGCCTTCCGGAACCGGCCCCGATGGGCCTCGATGTACTCACCACTGCCGATGACGCGCGACTGGATGCGGATGCGGCGGCGGGCGAGCAGGTGCCTGAGCTGGTCGACATCGACATGAGCGCCTACACCGGCTTTGCCGTAGACGATCAGCTCGAAGCCGGGCGCGTGGACGCGGAGCGCGCCGCCGAGGCGGAGCGGCTCCAGTTCGCCGAGATGGAAGCGCAGCTCCTGGAACAGGAGCGCATCGAAGCCGAGCGCATCGAAGCAGGGCGTGTCGAAGCCGGGCGGATCGAGGCGGAGCGGCTCGAGGCGGAGCGGATCGAAGCCGAACGCCTCGAAACCGAGCGCCTCGAAGCCGAGCGCCTCGAAGCCGAACGCCTCGAAGCCGAGCTCGCCGAAGTCCAGCGGACAGAAGCAGGGCGCGCCGAAGTTGAGCGTTTTGAAGCCGAACGTCTCGAAGCAGAGCGCCTCGAAGCCGAACGCGCCGAAGCCGAACGCCTTGAAGCGGAGCGTCTCGAAGCGGAGCGCGCCGAAGCCGAACGCCTTGAAGCGGAGCGTCTCGAAGCCGAACGTCTTGAAGCCGAACGTCTTGAAGCCGAACGCCTCGAAGCGGAGCGCCTCGAGGCTGAGCTTGCCGAAGTCGAGCGGACAGAAGCAGAGCGCGCCGAGGTTGAGCGTCTCGAAGCCGAACATCTTGAAGTGGAACGCCTCGAAGCAGAGCGCCTCGACGCGGCCCGCCTCGAAGCCGAACGTCTTGAAGCGGAGCGTCTCGAAGCCGAACGCCTCGAAGCCGAACGCCTTGCAAGTGAGCGCATGGACGTCGACCGCGTCGCCGCTGCCGCAAGCAGGGCCGTGCTCGCCGCGATCGCGACCGAGGACGATCCCGACGCCGACTTCGACTTCACCGGCCTGGATTCCGAGCTGGTCGAGATCTTCGTGGACGAAGGCCGCGACCTGCTCGACCATTCCGACGGCCTGCTCGCCAGGCTGCGGGAATCGGCCGACGACCGCGAGTCGCTGATGGGGCTGCAGCGCGACCTGCACACCCTCAAGGGCGGTGCGCGCATGGCGGGCGTGTTCGCCATCGGCGAACTCGGCCACTCGATGGAATCGCTGCTCGAGGCCGTGTCCGAACAGCGCTTCGACCTCGCGCGCGACGACGTGCCGCTGCTCGAGCGCGGCTTCGACCGGCTGCACGCCATGGTGACCCGCGTCGGCGAGGGCCGTGCGATCAGTCCGTCACAGGGCCTGATCGACGCCTTCGACGCCCGCGCCCGTGGCGAGGAGCTTTCGGCGGACATCGGTGCCCCGGCTGGCGTGCGCATGCCGGCCCCGATGGTTGCGCTGCCTCCGCTCACCGCACCGATGGGCGACGTCGTGCTTCATGCCGACGACGACGACATCACCGTCCGTGCGCCCCAGGAGCAGGTGCGCATCCGCGCCGACCTGCTCGACCGCCTGGTCAACTACGCCGGCGAGGTCGCGATCTACCGCGCACGCCTGGAGCAGCAGCTCGGTGCGTTCCGCGGCGCGATGGGCGAGATGGAGCAGACGAACATGCGTCTGCGCGACCAGCTCCGGCGCCTGGACATCGAGACCGAAGCGCAGATCATCGCCCGCTACCAGCGCGAGCACGAGACGGCCGATGCCACCTTCGACCCGCTCGAACTCGACCGCTTCTCGACCCTGCAGCAGCTCTCCCGCGCGCTGGCGGAGTCCGCGGCCGACCTGTCCAGCCTGCAGGGCACGCTCGACGACCTGACCCGCCAGTACGAGACCCTGCTGCTGCAGCAGTCGCGCGTAAGCTCCGACCTGCAGGAAGGCCTCATGCGCACGCGCATGGTGCCCTTCGACTCGCTGGTGCCGCGCCTGCGCCGCGTGGTCCGCCAGGCCGCCACGGAAACCGGCAAGCACGCCCAGCTCAGGCTCGACGGCGCCCAGGGCGAGCTCGATCGCAACGTGCTGGAGCGCATGACCGCGCCGCTGGAGCACATGCTGCGCAACGCCGTGGCCCACGGCCTGGAGAAGCCCGGCAAGCGTCGCGAAGCCGGCAAGGCCGACGAAGGCATGGTGCGCATCTCGGTACGCCGCGAAGGGTCGGAAGTCGTGCTGGAAGTGGCCGACGACGGCAGCGGCCTCGACCGCGAGGCGATCCACCGCCGCGGCATCGAACGTGGCCTGATCCGCGACGACGCCGCGCTCGACAGCGACCTGGATTCCCTGATCTTCCAGCCCGGCTTCTCGACTGCCGACGAGGTCAGCCGCCTGGCCGGCCGCGGTGTCGGCATGGACGTGGTGGCCAGCGAAGTCCGCCAGCTCGGCGGCACGCTCGACATCTCCAGCACACGCGGCAAGGGCACCACGTTCACCATGCGCCTGCCGCAGACGCTCGCTGTCACGCAGGCGGTCTTCGTCAAGATCGGCGACACCAGCTTCGCGGTGCCGATCGCCTCGGTCCGCGGCGTGGGACGCATCTCGCGCGAGGACTTCGACAAGTCCGACGCCAGCTATGCCTACGGTGGCGAGGACTATGCGGTGCACGACCTCGGTGGCCTGGTCGGCCACGCGCCGGCGCGCGCCGAAGGCCAGCTGCAGATGCCGCTGCTGTTGATCCGCTCCGGTGAGCTGCGCGTGGCGGTGGCGATCGACCAGATCCTCGGCAACCGCGAGATCGTGGTCAAGCCGGTCGGCCCGCAGGTGGCTTCGGTCCCGGGCATCTTCGGCGCCACCATCATGGGTGACGGCAGCGTGGTCGTGATCCTCGACATTGCACCGCTGGCGCGTCGCCTGCAGGTCGCCAGGCCGCGCGATGCCATGCCGGTGGAGACGCCCGACCAGCGCCGCGTGCCACTGGTCATGGTGGTCGATGATTCGATCACCATGCGCAAGGTCACCGGCCGCGTGCTCGAGCGCCACAACTACGAGGTCGGGACCGCGAAGGACGGCATCGACGCGCTGGAGCGCATGGTCGAGCGCGTGCCCGACCTGATGCTGCTCGACATCGAGATGCCGCGCATGGACGGTTACGAGCTCGCGACCGCGATGAAGGCCGACCCGCGGCTGCGCAACGTGCCGATCATCATGATCACCTCGCGTACCGGCGAAAAGCATCGCCAGCGGGCCTTCGAGATCGGCGTCGAGCGCTACCTCGGCAAGCCGTACCAGGAGAACGAGTTGCTGCGCAACGTCCACGACCTGCTGAAGCCGCATCGCGATGGCTGAGCAGGGCGCCACGGTGCGGGTCCTGCTTCTGGCACGCGCCGGCGAAGCCAGGCAACACCTCGAATCGGCGCTGGCGGAGGCCGGCGCCGAACTGCTGGCCGCCGTCGACCCCGGCGAAGGCGATCCGGCCGCCGCCATCGCGATGGCACCGGCCGCGGTGCTGGTGGCGCTGGAGCCGGCGATCGAGGATTCGCTGGAGCGCTACGACGCATTGCTGTCGGATCCGGGCGTGCTGGTCGTGTTCGACGAAGCCGAAGTCGCTGCGCAGCGTGATGGCTGGGACGCGGCGCGCTGGGTGCGGCACCTCGCGGCCAAGCTCAACGGCCACGAGGACGTGCTGCCCCCGGGCGCGGATGCCGACGAGGCGATCCACCCGGCGCCCGGCCCGCTGCCTGGGCGCGAGTTCGATCCGTCCAGCATCGACATCGGCGCGCTCACCGGTGCCGCCCAGGATCTTGCGGCAGAGGTGCCGCGCGCCGAGTCCTTCGACCCGCCGCAGCTTGCGGACGGGACGACGACGGAGGCGGGCTTCACCGGGCTGGTCTCCGCGGAGGACATGGACTGGTCGTCGTCATCGGCGGCCTACGAGGCTCCGTTGGCCGATGATCCGGCCCTGGCAGGGCTCATCGCCAGCGCCGCGGAGGCACAGTCCTCGAACGCAGGCGGGGATGACGCGAACGATGTGGACGCAAGCGGCGTGAACTCGGCCGCTCCCGGCGCCGACGCGGCTGCCGAAGCCCTTGCAGAAGACGATGTGCCCGCCGTCGACCCGCTTTCACTCGGCGACGGCCTGTCGCTGGCCGACGACGACGCCCCGATCGCCACGCGCGCGGCTGACGCGCCCGCGATCGACTTCGACGCCCTGGCCTCCAGGCTCGACGGCCTGTCGCTGGCCGACCCCGACAGCTATGGCCACGGCGCGCTCCTGGGTGCGGTAGTGGTTGAAGCGGGCCTCGGCGGCCCGGACGCCGTCCGCCAGCTGCTCGGCGGCCTGGGTGAAGGCTTCGCACGCGCGGTATTGGTGCGACTCCAGCTCGACGGCGGGCGCTACGAGCGCCTGGTGCAGCAGATGCAGCGCGCGACCTCGCTTCCGGTTGCGCTGGCCGAGGACGGTGCCTCCGTCGAACCCGGCACCGTCTACTTCCTGGCGCCCGGGATCGCCGTCGTCATGGATCGCGCGCGGCTGGTGTTCGCAGCCGCCGAAGGCGGGTTCGACCATTATGGCGCGCTGCCCGCATCGGACAGCGCCGTGATCCTCCTGAGCGGCGCCCAGGCGGCCCGCGTGGACGACGCGATGGCCCTGGCCGCCGCAGGCGCCCTGGTGCTCGCGCAGGCGCCCGAGAGCTGCTATGACAGCGCGGCGGTCGGCGCGCTGGTCGCGCGTGGGGCCGAAGCCGCCGAGCCCGGCGACCTGGCGCAGACCCTGCTCGACCGTTGGCCCGCATGAGGACTTGCCCATGAATTCCCCCGCCATCCAGGACATCCGCGGCGTGCTGATCCAGGTCGAGGGCGCGCGCCTCCTGCTGCCCAACGCCACCATCGCCGAGGTGCTGTCCTATGCCGAGCCCGAAGCGGTCGCCGACGCGCCCGACTGGCTGCTTGGCCGCATCCGCTGGCGCGGTTGGCAGCTTCCCCTGGCCTCGTTCTCGCGCCTTGCGGGCATCGCCGACGAAGTCGGCGGCCTGGGCAGCAAGGTAGTGGTGCTCAAGGCGCTGGGTGGCGACAGCCGCCTGCCTTACGTCGCGCTGCTGACCAAGGGCTTCCCGCGCCTGGTCACGGTGTCGCGCGACGCGCTGGTGCCCGATGCCGGCGAGGGCGACGTCGACGGCGGGGCGGCCGGGCTGCCGACGGGCGTGCTGATGCGCGTGCTGCTCAACGACGAGCCGGCGCTGCTGCCCGACGTGGACGCCGTCGAAACCGCCATCCGCGAGGCGCTGGCCGCCTGAGCGGCGGCCTCAGGCCAGGTCGCCGAAGGCGGCCTGCAAGGCGCTGATCGCTGCGATGCCGGCGGTTTCGGTGCGCAGGATCCGTGGACCCAGGCGCAGGCCGCTGAACCCGCCATCGGCAAGCACGGAACGGTCGCGCGGCGACCAGCCGCCCTCGGGGCCGATCGCCAGCACCACGCTTCGCCGGCCGGGATCGGACAGCCCACGCACCACAGCGTCGGCCGCGGGATCGAGGGTCAGCCTGAGCGCGTCTTCCGGAAGTGCGCCCACGGCGTCCGCCAGCGACAGCGGCGCCGACACCGCCGGCACCGCCGCACGCCCGCTCTGCGCACAGGCCGAACCGACCACGCCCTGCCAGTGGACCAGCCGCTTCGCGGCGCGCGCGGCATCCAGGCGCACCTCGCTGCGCTCGCTGTTGACGGGCACGAAAGCGGCCACGCCGAGTTCGGTCGCCTTCTGCAGGATCCAGTCCATCTTCTCGCCGCGGGCCACGCCCTGCAGCAACACGATGCGCAGCGCGGATTCGTTGTCGACGGCGTGCGCAGCCATGATCTCCACTTCGCCCCCGCGCTTGCCTGCGGCGGTGATCCGTGCCTCGTAATCGTGGCCGTCCCCGTTGAACAGCACGCAGCCATCACCCACGCCCAGCCGCAGCACGCGCAACAGATGCGCCGCGGCTCCCTCGTCCAGCGTGACCCGGGCTCCGACGCTCAGCGGCTCTTCGATGTGGGCACGATTCAGTCGCATGGAGAATCCTTTTTTGCCACGGATCTACGCGGATGCGCACGGATTTTCACGGATAGGGCAAAAGCTTTTTCAGCCACGGATTTGCGCGGATTACGCGGATCTGGCTGAGGCAAGTTCGTGGCCACAAGCCCATCTGAAGAAAAAGCGGGGCAGGGCGCGGTGTTCCAACTGGCCTCGCTGTGATCCGCGTAATCCGCGCAAATCCGTGGCAAAAAAATGCTCCTCCGCCCTATCCGTGAAAATCCGCGCGCATCCGCGTAGATCCGTGGCTAAACAGCTTTCAAGGTCGCCGCACCGATAGCGGCACGCGTCGTGTCCGCCAGGAGTTCCAACTGGTTGTCGTCGATGCAATAAGGCGGCATCCAGTAGAGGATGTCGCCGAGCGGGCGCAGCAGCACGCCGCGGTCCAGCGCGGTGCGGTAGGCGCGCAGGCCGACCTGGTCCGAGGCTTCGAAGGGCGTGCTGCGGTCGCCGTCGCGGGTGAGCTCGAAGGCCACCACCATGCCCGCCTGGCGCACCTGCGCCACGTGCGGAAGGTCGGCGAGCGGAGCGGCGGCGGCGGCCATCTTCGCGGCCGTGACCTGGTTGCGGGCGATGATGTCGTCGGACTCGAAGATGTCGAGCGAGGCCAGCGCCGCGGCGCAGGCCAGGGGGTTGCCGGTGTAGCTGTGCGAATGCAGGAAGGCGCGATCGCGCGAGTCGTCGAGGAAGCCGTCGTAGATCGACTGCGTGGCCAGCACCGCGGCCAGGGGCAGGAAGCCGCCGGTCAGGCCCTTGGACATGCACATCAGGTCCGGCATCACCCCGGCCTGCTCGAAGGCGAACATGGTGCCGGTGCGGCCGAAGCCGGTCGCGATCTCGTCGGCGATCAGGAACACGCCGTGCACGTCGCACAGTTCGCGCGCGCGCTTCAGGTACACCGGATGATGCATGCGCATGCCACCGGCGCACTGCAGCCGCGGCTCGAGGATCAGCGCGCAGACTTCGCCCGGATGCTCGTCGAGCAGTCGCGCCAGCGCATCGGCGGCCTCTTCGGCGCAGTCCGCGTCGGACTGCCCGGGGCGTGCGTTCCAGGCATCGGGCGAAGGCGTGAACATCGCCTCCATCAGCAGCGGCGCGTAGACGCGCCGGTACAGCGGGATGTCGCCCACCGACAGGGCGCCGATGGTCTCGCCGTGGTAGCCGTTGGCGAGCGCGACGAACTTCGTGCGCCGCGGTTCGTCGCCGCGGTTGCGGTACCACTGGAAGGCCATCTTCAGCGCGACCTCGACCCCGGCGGAACCGTTGTCGGCGTAGAACACCTTGGCCAGCGGGTCGCGGCCGGGCTGGCGCGGGGCGATCGCCAGCAGCCGTTCGGCCAGCTCGATCGCCGTCTCGTGGGTGGCGCCGGCGAGGATCACGTGCTCCAGCGTACGCGCCTGCCGGGCGATGGCCTCGGCGATGCGCGGTTCGGCGTGGCCGTGGATGTTGGTCCACCAACTGCTCACCGCGTCCAGCGTGCGGCGGCCGTCGTGGCCGACCAGCCAGGCGCCGTCGCCCCGGGCGACGGTCAGCAGCGGCAGCGTGTCGGGGTGCTCGCGCATCTGCGTGCAGGGGTGCCAGAGCACCGCCAGGTCACGGGATCGCCAGTGTTCGCCCTCGGATAGAATGGCGGGATCGTGGAGAGATTCGTCGGACATCGCCGCATTATCGCCCCTTGGGCAACGGGCGCGCACGCATGAGCCGCCGCCTGCCGATCATCCACGAGATCACCGAATCCGACGCCGGCCCCTATCGCCTGGAGCGCATGGACCTGGAGTTCTCCAACGGCGAGCGCCGGCGTTACGAGCGCCTGCACGGCCGCGGCCATGGCGCCGTGGTGGTGGTGCCCCTGGTCGACGACGACACCGTGCTGCTGGTGCGCGAGTACGCCGCCGGCGTCCACCGCTACGAGCTGGGCCTGGTCAAGGGCCGGATCGATGCCGGCGAGACCCCGGCCGAGGCCGCCGATCGCGAACTCAAGGAGGAGGCCGGCTACGGCGCGCGGCGGATCGACGTGCTGCGCAGCCTGACGCTGGCGCCGACCTACATGAGCCATTCCACCCACCTTGTCATCGCGCGCGACCTGTATCCCGAGCGTCTCCCCGGCGACGAGCCGGAGGAGCTGGAAGTGGTGCCATGGAGGCTCGACCGCCTGCACGAGCTGATCCTGCGCGAGGATTTCTCGGAAGGCCGGTCGATCGCGGCGCTGTTCATCGCCCGCGACTGGCTGGAGCACCATGTCGTTGGCTGAGGGCATGCACGAGGGCGTCATCGCCATCGCCCGCGATGCCGGTGCGGCCATCATGGCGGTGCATCGTGACGACATCGCCGTGCGCGCCAAGGCCGACGACAGTCCGGTCACCGCGGCCGACATGGCCGCACATCGCTGCATCGTCGCCGGGCTGGCGCAGCTGACGCCGGACATTCCCGTGCTGTCCGAAGAGTCGGCGCACACGGTGCCGCTGCAGCAGCGCCGCGCCTGGTCGCGCTTCTGGCTGGTCGATCCCCTGGACGGCACCCGCGAGTTCCTGAAGGGCAATGGCGAGTTCACCGTCAACATCGCCCTGGTGGACGACGGCGTACCGGTGTTCGGCGTGATCCAGTCGCCGGTGAGCGGCGCCGTCTGGCACGGCGCGCCGGGGCAGGGCGCCTTCCGCCGCGACGGCGACGCCGAGCGCGCCATTGCCACCCGCCGCCCGGCGACCGCGCCGCTGCGCGTGGCCGCGAGCCGCTCGCACCTCGACGCGCGCACCGCGGCGATGCTCCAGCGCATCGGCGAACACGAATCCATCGGCCTGGGCTCCTCGCTCAAGTTCTGCCTGCTGGCCGAAGGCGGCATGGACGCCTACCCGCGCCTGGGGCCGACCAGCGAGTGGGACACCGCCGCCGGCCAGGCCATCCTCGAAGCCGCCGGCGGCTGCGTGCTGGACCTCCGCGGCCGCCCCTTCCGCTACAACCAGCGCGACACCCTCCTCAACGGCGACTTCGTCGCGCTGGGGGATCCGGCGCTGCCTTGGCGGGGCTGGATTTAAGAGCTTTTTTGCCACGGATTTGCGCGGATGAACGCGGATAGGGCAGAAGCTTTATTCAGCCACGGATTTGCGCGGATTACGCGGATCACAGCGAGGCCAGCCGGAACACCGCGCTCTGCCCTGCTTTTCTTTAGATGGGCTTGTGGCCACGAACTTGCCTCAGCCAGATCCGCGCAATCCGCGCAAATCCGCGGCCAAAAAAAGCTTCTCGGCTTTATCCGCGTTCATCCGCGCAAATCCGTGGCAAAAAATGCTTTCCAGGAGTCCCGAAGTGACCGAACAGCTTGACCAGATGCAGCGCTTGTTGGGGATCATGGCGCGCTTGCGTGATCCCGCCGGTGGGTGCCCCTGGGATCTGGCGCAGGATTTTTCGACGATTGCGCCCTACACGATCGAGGAGGCCTACGAGGTGGCCGATGCGATCGATCGCGGCGACATGCAGGGGCTGCGCGAGGAGCTGGGCGACCTGCTGCTGCAGGTGGTGTTCCATGCGCAGATGGCCAGCGAGGCCGGCGGGTTCGCGTTCGAGGACGTCGCACGGGCGATCTCGGACAAGATGGAGCGACGGCATCCGCATGTGTTCGGCGATGAAGACCGCGGGGATGCCGACGCGGTGCGGGCGAGTTGGGAGCAGATCAAGCGTGCCGAGCGTGCCGCGGCCGGCGAGGTCGACGCATCCGCGCTGGCCGGCATCGCCCGCGGACTGCCGGAATGGCAGCGGGCGGTGAAGCTGCAGGACCGCGCGGCGCGCGTGGGCTTCGACTGGCCCGGCCCCGCGCCGGTGATGGCCAAGCTCGAAGAGGAGCTGGGAGAAGTCCGGGCCGAGTTTGATGCGGTCGCCGCCGCGCCCGGGGATGTCGGCGCGCGCGACCGGCTCGAGGCCGAACTCGGCGACCTGCTGTTCGTGGCCGCCAACCTGGCGCGCCACGCCCAGGTCGATGTCGGGACCGCGCTGCGCCGTGCCAACCACAAGTTCGAGCGCCGCTTCCGCGCCATGGAGAGCCTGGCCGCGGACGAGGGCGCGCCGCTTGCCGGGCAGCCGCTCGGAGCGCAGGACGCCTACTGGACGCGGGTCAAGGATGCCGAACGCGAGGCCGCCGCTGGCGCCGAGCGCGAACGCGTGCGCTGAGGCATGATGCCGGCAACCGGCCGCAACAGGAGCCGCCGCATGGCCCGCTTCGCAAGCTTCCGCGAGTTCTACCCGTTCTACCTCGACGAGCACAGCAATCGCACGTCGCGACGCCTGCACTTCATCGGCAGCTGCGGCGCGCTGGCCTTCGCCGTCGCGGCCGTCGCCAGCGGCAATGCGTGGTGGCTGCTGGCCGCGCTCACATGCGGCTATGCCTTCGCCTGGGTCGGCCACTTCTTCTTCGAGAAGAACCGGCCCGCCACGTTTCGCCATCCCCTGTATTCCTTCGCTGGCGACTGGGTGATGTTCAAGGACATCCTCACCGGGCGCATCCCGTTCTGAAGGCCTTCACATGGCCTAGACTCGCCCCGCGGCACCTTTCACAAAGCTGAAGACGCCCGTGGAGAGAACTGTATGCGTGGATCGCAGGAACCCGGCGGCCTTGTCCTGATCGTCGAGGACAACCGCAATATTTCCGAAATGGTGGGCGAATACCTCGAGGGCCGTGGCTTCGAGGTCGATTACGCCGCCGATGGCCTGGACGGCTACCGCCTGGCCAGCGAGAACAACTACGACGTCGTGGTGCTCGACCTGATGCTCCCGCGCCTGGACGGCATCGAGGTCTGCAAGCGCCTGCGCGAGGAAGCGCGCAAGTCGACGCCGGTGCTCATGCTCACCGCCCGCGACACCCTGGACGAAAAGCTCACCGGGCTCGGTGCCGGCGCCGACGACTACCTGGTCAAGCCGTTTGCCGTGCAGGAGCTGGAAGCGCGGCTGCGCGCCCTGATCCGCCGCGAGCGGCGCCAGGTGGGTTCGGAGGTGCTGAAGGTCGCCGACCTCGTGCTCGACCCGGCCAGCCTGCGCGCCACCCGTTCGGGCACCGAGCTGCAGCTGTCGCCGATCGGGCTGAAGCTGCTCACCATCCTGATGCGCGAGTCGCCACGGGTGGTCAACCGCCAGGAGATCGAGCGCGAGATCTGGGGCAACAGCCTTCCCGACTCCGACACCCTGCGCAGCCACCTCTACAACCTGCGCAAGACCATCGACAAGCCCTTCGACAAACCGCTGTTGCACACCGTGCAGAGTGCCGGCTACCGCATCGCGGACATCGAACAGCCGCCGGCCTGACGACGGCGGGAGCAGGGGAATGCCACAGGGGTTGCCGCGCAAGCTGCGACGGGTGTTTGCGCTGCAGGCGCTGCTGGCGGTGGTTGCAGTGGTCGCCTGCCTGTACGTGTCGACCGTGGTCGGGCGCGGCATGCTTGCCTCGCAGTGGGTGCGCGCCGAAGCCGACCGCTACTGGGTCGAATCCGCCAGGGACCCGGCGTTCCCGGCGCCGTGGACGTCGTCGGTGCACGGCTATTTCGTACCCGCCGGCACCGATCCGGCCGATGCGGGGGTGCCCGAGACCTATCTGGATGCGGGCCCCGGCCTGCACCGCATGCAGGTGCCGGGCGCCTCGCAGCGGCTGCTGGTCGAGGACGGTCCCGGCGGCCGCCTGTACATGCGGATCGCTTTCCCGCTGCTCGACCATGCCGGTCTGTGGTCGCTGCTGATCGCGTCGTTGCTGACCGGCGGGGCGATCACCATGGTCAGCTGGCTCAGCTACCGGATCGCGCGGCGGATGGTGCTGCCGGTGACGACCCTGGCAGCCCAGGTCGCCAGTTGGGATCCGCGCCAGTTGGATCTCGACGCCATCGATCCGGAGCGGCTTCCGGGGGCGGTCGGGCGCGAGGTGCATCTGCTTGGCGGTGCGCTGCGCGGCCTGGCCGAGCGTACCCAGGCCTTCATCCGCCGCGAGCGCGACTTCACCCGCGAAGCCAGCCACGAGCTGCGCACGCCGTTGACCGTGGTCCGGGTCGCCACCGACATGTTGCGCCGCGATCCCGAGCTGCCGCAGCGCATGCAGCGCTCGCTGGACCGGCTGCAGGTAGCCGCGCGCGACATGGAGGCGGTGGTCGATGCCCTGCTGATCCTGGCCCGCGAGGACGAGCCGGGCAACGGCGAGGAGTTCGACGCCCTGGACGTCGCCACCGAGGCGGTGAACGTCGGCCAGGTGCTGCTGGACGAACTGCCCGACGCGGCGATGGTGCGCCTGGCGCTTGTGGAACGCGGCGCGCCAAGGCTTCGCGGCTCGCGGCGCGCACTGGCCGTCATCCTCGAACAGCTGGTGCGCAATGCCTGCACCTTCACCGTCGAGGGCACCGTCGACGTGCTGGTGGAGGACGACCGCGTGGAGGTCCGTGATACCGGCGTGGGCATGGAGCGCGACGTGATTGAGCGCGCCTTCGAGCCGTTCTACCGCGCCGATCAGTACGTCGGAGGCCGCGGCCTGGGACTGGCCGTCGTGCGACGACTGGCCGCTCGCTTCGGCTGGTCGGTGGACATCGACAGCACGCCCGGGAAAGGCACCAACGCGGCGGTCCGCTTCCAGCCGCGTCGGGATCCCTGAGCCGGTCAACGCCTGCCATGCTGGTGCGTTAGCCTTCACGACCCCAGCCGGATCCCGCAGCGAATGAGCCACCGACCCAAGCGCGCAAGCCGCCCCCGCAAGACCCTCGCCATCGCCGTCATCACCGTCCTCGCACTCGGCGCGGGCGCCTGGTATTTCAGCCAGCGCAACGCGTCCGCCGACGCCGGTACCTGGCGGACCGTCGAGGTCGAGCAGGGTGACATCCGCGTCGCGATCTCGGCCACCGGCACCCTGAGCGCGATCTCGACGGTGGTCGTGGGCAGCCAGATCTCGGGCCAGGTGACCGACGTGCTGGTCGACTTCAACGACAAGGTGGAGCAGGGCCAGGTGCTTGCCCGCATCGACCCGAGCAGCTACCAGGCGCAGATCGAGCAGGGTTCGGCGCAGATCGCCAGCGCCCGCGCGAGCCTTGCGCAGGCGCAGGCGGGGCTGCGCAACGCCGAGCTCGACCACACGCGCAAGACGGAACTGGGCGAGCGCCAGCTGGTGGCGCGCAGTGACGTCGACCTTGCGCGCGCGGCGCTGGACCAGGCGCGTGCGCAGGTGGCCTCCGCGCAGGCGCAGATCAACCAGCAGACCGCGTCCACGCAGACCACGCGCATCAACCTCGAGCGCACCGTGATCCGTTCGCCGGTGGATGGCGTGGTGCTGACGCGCACCATCGAGCCCGGCCAGACCGTAGCCGCGAGCCTGCAGGCACCGGAGCTGTTCTCGATCGCCGAGGACCTGTCGCAGATGAAGATCGAGCTCGCCGTGGACGAGGCCGACATCGGCCAGGTCCAGGCCGGGCAGGGCGTGAGCTTCACCGCCGATGCCTTTGCCGACCGCCAGTTCCGCGGCGTGGTCGACCAGGTGCGGCTGAGCGCCACCAATACCAGCAACGTGGTGACCTACCCGGTGGTCGTGACCGTGGACAACAGCGATGGCACGCTGCTGCCCGGCCTGACCGTGAACGCGGAGATCGAGGTCAGCCGCCGCGACGACGTCCTCAAGGTGTCCAACGCGGCGCTGCGCTACAAGCCCACGAGCACCGACGGCGCGGTCCCGGCCGCAGCGCGCGGCGGGGCCCGCAGCGGCGTCGCCGACGACCTCCGTCGCGAAGCCGCCGCGCTCGGACTCGGCCCGGAGCAGCAGGCCGCGTTCGACGAAGCGATCGCCGCGATCCAGGCCCGGCAGCAGGCGCGCGAGGCGGCGCCCGCGGGCAACGGTCCTGCGGGTGGGGCGATGTTCCGTGGGCCCCGCGGTGGCGGCGCGCCCCCGGCTGCGATGGCATCGCAGATCCGCCAGCGCATGCTGCAGCGCTATCGGGACGACTTCGCGACCTTCCGCGCCAGCCTCGACGAGGGGCAGGCCGGGCGCTGGGACGCCGCGGTGGCGAGCCTGGTCGGGGCCACCCGCACGACCGTCTACAGGCTGTCGGATGGCAGGCCGGAGCCGGTGATGGTCCGCGTGGGCGCCACCGACGGCACGGCCACCGAGGTCTCCGGCGGACTCCAGGCCGGCGACCTGCTGGTCACGGGCGAGCGCGCCGCGCGATGAGCGCCGCCGCCCCGATCATCGAGACCCGCGCCCTGGGCAAGGTCTACTCGGCCGGCTCCGAGGCCGAGGTGGTGGCGCTGAAGGACGTCGACCTGCGCATCGAGCACGGCTCCTTCGTGGCGATCATGGGGCCCTCGGGTTCGGGCAAGTCGACTCTGATGAACCTGATCGGCTGCCTGGATACGCCGAGCTCGGGCAGCTACCACTGCGACGGCGTGGACGTGTCGACCCTCGATGCCGAGGCGCTGGCGGCGCTGCGCCGCGAGAAGATCGGCTTCGTCTTCCAGGGCTTCCACCTGCTGCCGCGGATGAGCGCGCTGGAAAACGTGGCAATGCCGCTGGGCTATGCGCGCGTGCCGCCGGCCGAGCGCGAGCGCCTGGCCACCGAGGTGCTGCAAGCGGTCGGGCTGGGCGACCGCACCGGGCATCGGCCCAATGAACTCTCGGGCGGCCAGCAGCAGCGCGTGGCGATCGCGCGCGCGCTGGTCAACCGGCCGCCGCTGCTGCTGGCCGACGAGCCCACCGGCGCGCTCGACTCGCGCACCGGCGAGGAGATCCTGGCGCTGTTCAAGCGCCTGCGCGACGAAGGCCACACCGTGGTCCTGATCACCCACGACGCCGAGGTCGCGGCGCATGCCGATCGCACCTACGTGATCCGCGACGGCGAGCTGCACCCCGAGCACGCGGAGGCGGCGCCATGAAGTTCAGCGACGTCATCCGCACCGCGATCCACGCCCTGCGCGGGAACTGGATGCGCAGCGTGCTCACCTCGCTGGGCGTGATCATCGGCATCGCCGCGGTGATCGTGATGGTGTCGGTGGGCCAGGGCACGCAGTCCGAGATCGACAAGATGGTCTCGGGCCTGGGTTCGCAGCGCCTGGACATTTCGCCCGGCTCGCGCCGCGGCCCCGGTGGCGTGCGCATGAGCGCGTCGAGCTTCTACACCCTCACCGAGGGCGACGTCGAGGCGATCCGCACCGACATCCCGGAGGTCCAGTTCGTGGCCGGCTCGCTGAACGGCAGCACCCAGGTGGTCTATGCCGAGAACAACTGGTCGAGCCGCTGGCAGGGCGTGCAGCCGGACTACTTCGACATCAACGGCTGGAGCATCGCCGAGGGCGAGGCCTTCGACGCGCAGGATTACGGCGGTGCCGCGAAGGAAGTGATCATCGGCGAGACCGTGCGTCGGGAGCTGTTCGGCGACGAGCCGGCGATCGGGCAGACGGTGCGCCTGGGCCGCGTGCCGTTCGTGGTCGTAGGCACGCTGGCGCCGAAGGGGCAGGGCGGCTGGGGCCAGGACCAGGACGACGTGATGATGGTGCCCCTGCAGACCGGGCGCCGCCGGCTGCTGGGCTCGATCGGCCTGCCGCCGGGCGCGGTCATGCAGGTCGCGCTGGCCGTCGCCAACGCTGACGACCTGGGCTACGTGCAGGGCGAGGTGGAATCGCTGCTGCGCCAGCGCCACCGCATCGGCCCGGGCGACGACGACGACTTCAGCGTGCGCAACATCTCCGAGATCGTGGCCACCCGCACCGCGACCACGCGACTGATGTCGCTGCTGCTCGGCGCGGTGGCGACCATCTCCCTGATCGTCGGCGGCATCGGCATCATGAACATCATGCTGGTGTCGGTGACCGAACGGATCCGCGAGATCGGCCTGCGCATGGCGGTCGGCGCCGGGCCGTCCGACGTGCGCCGCCAGTTCCTGACCGAGGCGATGCTGCTGTCGCTGGTCGGCGGCGCGCTGGGCATCGTCATCGGCATCGTCGGCGCGGTCCTGGTCGGCCGTTTCGGCGACCTGCCGGTGGTGCTCAACGGCCAGGTGGTGGGGCTCGCGGCCGGCTTCTCGGTGGCGACGGGCCTGTTCTTCGGCTACTACCCGGCGCGCAAGGCCTCCTTGCTCGATCCGATCGAAGCGCTGCGCCAGTAACCCGACCTCGGGTCGACCCCATTGGGACCGGCCCCGGGTTGGCGGCTGGCGCGTGCGGCCGGACACTGCGTCCATAGCCACGAACCGCGCAGCGGACGGAGACGCGACATGACCGCCATCCACAACATCGCCTCGGGCGACACGCTCTCGCAGATCGCGCAGCGCTACGGGACCACCGTCAACGCCCTGATGGACGCCAACTCGCAGATCAAGGATGCCGACCTGATCTACGCCGGTGCCACGCTGAACATCGGCGGGTCGCCGGGCACCCGGGGCGACAGTGGCGCCGGCGGGGTGTCGGGCACCGAAGGCATCTCCGGTGGCACCCGCGTCAGCGGCAACAACGCCGCCGCGATCGCCGAGCAGTTCATCGGCCGCAATGCCGGCGAGCTCAAGCACAGCAACGAGCTGCCGATGCAGAGCTGGGTGCCGAACAACGTCAACTGCGCGAACTTCGTCTCCGCCTGCCTGCAGAAGGCGGGCCTGATCGATCCCGGCCAGGCCAGCGCGTCGGTGGACAACCTGGCGAGCAACCTGAAGGGCGATGGCTGGAAGACGGTGTCGCTGGCCGACGCCCAGCCCGGCGACGTCGTGCTGATGCAGCGCAACGGGCAGTCGCACGTGGTGCTGTTCGCGGGCTTCGAGGGCGGGCAGCCGAAGTTCATCGGTTCCAACAACGTCAACGCCGACGGCTCACAGCGCGTCAGCTGGGGCGGCGCGTCGGGCAACTACGAGATCATCGCCCCGCCGCGCTGAGGTCTCGCGCAGTCGGGATGACGGAGGCCGGGCGAATGCCCGGCCTTTGTCGTTTCTGGAGGTGCGCGAGGGCTGCTATCAGAAGCCGAACAGCGCCCTCGGCGCCGCATGCGCCTGCGGCCAGTCAATCCAGGCCACGTCGCCGGGCCCGATGGCGTGGTCGAGCACGCGCCAAGTGCCGCCGGAGGGGAAACCCTCGGCACCGGCAGGGGCGCCGCTCTGGTCGCGCGCCGCTGCTGCGGCAGGGGCGGCGGAAGCGGCAGCGTCGGCATCGGCAGGGACCCCGGTATCAGCGGCCTCGCCTTCGTCGGCGGGCCTGGAGTCCTGTTCGTGCCGGAGCAGGACCACGTACACGTCGGACATGGCGCCCTGTGCCGAGGCATCGGCGAACGACGTGCCGGAAAGATCCGGCCGGCCGCCGTCGGGCGCGCGCATGTTGCCGAGCACGAAGGCCCAGCTGCCGACGCGGTCCATGCGCTCCACCTCGAGTTCGACCTGCCCGCCGAGGGCATCGCGCAGCGGTCGGGTGGCGGCGTCGAGCACCACGTTGTAGCCGGCGTCGCCGGGCTGCATGGGCTGCGGCGTGGCCTGTGCAAAAGATGGATTCATGGCTACTCCAGAGACGAGTGCGGCGATCGATCCGAGGATAACAGCGGGTCTGCGCATGCGCGGATTCCTGCTTCGGTTGCGTGACGCCTGCATCGTGGCAGCGGGTGCCTGCGCGCCGGGTGAATGGCGGCCAACGCCCGCCCGGGCCGGAATCCGTGGGCGAACCCGGCCCTGCGCTCCGCCTTGTGGCAAAATTGCGCGCTTATGGCCGACGAGACCGGACACCTGCCCCGCAGCCCGGCACGCATGCTGAAGGCGACCCTCTGGTCGCTGCAGGGCCTGCGCGCGGCCTGGCTCCACGAGTCGTCGTTCCGGCTCGAGGTCTACCTGTTCCTGGTGCTGGCGCCGCTGGGCCTGTGGCTGGGCCGCGACGGCGTCGAGCGCGCGCTCCTGGTGGGCTGCCTGATGCTGGTGCTGGCGGTGGAACTCCTGAATTCAGCGGTCGAAGCGGTCATCGCCCGCTATGGCGACGAGCACCACGAACTCGCCGGCCGCGCCAAGGACATGGGCTCGGCGGCGGTCTTCGTGCTGATGCTCAACGTATTGCTGGTATGGGGCGCGCTGCTGCTGCCGCGACTGCCATGAACTCCGTGCGCCGCACGGCAATCGATTCCCGAAGGACAAGCAAGCAATGATCGAACTGATTACAGACCCGCAGGTGTGGATCCTGCTGGTCACGCTGGCCACGATTGAAATCGTGCTCGGCATCGACAACCTGGTGTTCATTTCCATCGCGGTCAGCCGGCTTCCGGCGGAGCGCCGCGAGTTCGCGCGCAAGTTCGGCATCGCGGTGGCCTGCATCACGCGCCTGGGCCTGCTGCTGACGCTGGCCTGGCTGGCGGGACTGACCAGCGATCTGTTCACGCTGTTCGGCCAGGGGATTTCGGTACGCGATCTTGTACTGGTCCTGGGCGGCCTGTTCCTGATCGTGAAGGGCGCGATGGAGATCCGCACGCTGGTCCTCGGCGAGCATGAGGATGTCGATGGGACCGGCAAGGCGGCAGCCTCGTTCGGCATGGTGATCGCGCAGATCGCGGTGATCGACATCGTGTTCTCGCTCGACTCGGTGATCGCGGCCGTCGGCATGGCCGGCGACTATGTGCCGGTGATGGTGGCGGCGATCCTGATCGCGGTCGGCGTGATGCTGCTGGCCGCCCAGCCGCTGGGCAAGTTCATCGACAACAATCCGACGGTGAAGATGCTGGCCCTGGCCTTCATCGTGCTGATCGGCGCCTACCTGCTCAGCGAGGGCTTCGACCTGCATATCCCGCGCGGCTACATCTACGGCTCGATGGCCTTCTCGGCCTTCGTCGAGGGGCTCAATCTCTGGGCCAAGCGTCGCGCGCTGGCCGGCGTGGCCCGCGAGTGACCGCGGCATGAGCCTCCTGCATCTGGTCGATCCGATCGCGGTACAGGCCCCGGCCTTCGAACTCTTCGGAAGGACGTTCGCGCCGGGGGTGCACTGGTACGGGCTCATGTATGCGCTGGCCTTCCTCAGCGCCTGGCTGCTGGGGCGGTCGCGGATCCGTGCCGGCCGTCTGCCGGGCGTCGATGATGCCGGCTTCGGCGACCTGATGTTCTACGGCATGCTCGGCGTCGTGCTGGGCGGGCGCATCGGCTCCGTGCTGTTTTATTCCTTCGGCGACTTCCTGGCCAACCCGCTGATGCTGGTGCGGATCTGGGAGGGCGGCATGAGCTTCCATGGCGGCCTGCTCGGCGTGTTCCTGGCAAGCTGGCTGTGGTCGCGCGCGCGCCGGGTGCACTTCTTCGACACGATGGACTTCGTGGCGCCGCTGGTGCCGCTGGGCCTGGGTTTCGGCCGTATCGGCAACTGGATCGGCGGCGAGCTCTGGGGCAAGCCCACCGACCTGCCCTGGGCCACGGTGTTCCGCCACGCGCTGCCGCCGGACCTGGTCCGGCTGGATGATGCTGCGCTGCGCGTGCTGCACGGTGCGGGCCAGCTGGAGCAGTACGCGCGCCACCCTTCGCAGCTCTACCAGGCCTTCCTCGAGGGCGTGCTGATGTTCGCGGCGCTGTGGTGGTTCTCGAGCAGGCCGCGGCCGCGCTACGCGGTCTCGGGCATGTTCGCGCTGCTCTACGGCGCGTTCCGCTTCCTGGTCGAGTTCGTGCGCGAACCCGACGCCCACATCGGCTATCTTGCCTTTGGCTGGCTGACGATGGGCCAGGTGTTGAGCACGCCGCTGGTGCTGCTCGGCCTGTACTGGCTGTGGCTGGCGCGGCGCTCGCCGACCCTGCAGCCCGCACCGCCGGCCGCCGCCGGCCACCTGTAGGAGCGGCTGCAGCCGCGACCGGCAACGACCTGCCAACTTCTGACGGAGCCTGATGCATGCGGCAGTACCTCGATCTCCTCGGCCATGTGCTCGAGCACGGCACCGAAAAGGCCGACCGCACCGGCACCGGCACGCGCAGCGTGTTCGGCTGGCAGATGCGTTTCGACCTGAATGACGGTTTTCCGCTGGTCACCACCAAGAAGCTGCACCTGCGCTCGATCATCCACGAGCTGCTGTGGTTCCTGAAGGGCGAAACCAGCGTCGCCTACCTGCGCGACAACAAGGTCACGATCTGGGACGAATGGGCGGACGCCGACGGCGAGCTCGGCCCGGTCTACGGAAAGCAGTGGCGGCGCTGGGCCGATGGCCGCGGTGGCGAGATCGACCAGATCCGCTGGGTGATCGACGAGATCCGCCGCAACCCCGACTCGCGCCGCCTGGTGGTGAGCGCCTGGAACGTCGCCGACCTGCCGGCGATGGCGCTGCAGCCCTGCCACGCGCTGTTCCAGTTCTACGTGGTCGAAGGGCGGCTGAGCTGCCAGCTCTACCAGCGCAGCGGCGACATCTTCCTCGGCGTGCCGTTCAACATCGCCAGCTACGCCCTGCTCACGCACATGGTGGCGCAGGCCTGCGGGCTGGGCGTGGGCGACTTCGTGCACACGCTGGGCGATGCGCACCTGTACTCGAACCACTACGACCAGGCGCGCGAGCAGCTGGCGCGCGAGCCGCGGACGCTGCCAAGGCTGGTGCTGAACCCGGCCATCGACGATGTCTTCGCCTTCACCTGCGACGACATCGCCATCGAGGACTACGACCCGGCCCCGGCGATCAAGGCGCCGGTGGCGGTCTGAGGCCGCGGGTGGTGCAGGGCGACGCGACGCGGTCCGTGGAGGTCACCGTGCTTGCCGCGGTCGACCGCAGGCTCGCGATCGGCCGCGACAACGACCTGCCGTGGCGGCTGCCGGACGACCTTGCGCGATTCAAGGCGCGGACGCTCGGGAAAGCGCTGCTGATGGGGCGCCGGACGGCGGAATCGCTGGGCCGCGCGCTGCCCGGGCGTCGCAACCTGGTGCTTACGCGCAGCGGCCGCGTGCCCTTCGCGGGCATGGAAGCGGTGGCTTCGTTGGAGGATGCGCTTGCGATCGTCGCAGGCGAAGCCGAGGGCGGACGCGGCGAGCTGTGCGTCATTGGTGGTGCCGAGGTCTACGCGCTCGCGCTGCCGCATGCATCGTCGCTGCACCTGACCCGCGTCGACACCGTGGTGGCCGACGCCGACGCCTTCTTCCCCGTCTTCGACGAGGCTGGCTGGCGCGTGATCTCCCGCGAGCGGCATCCGGCCGACGGGCGCCACGCCTTCGCATTCGAATTCGTCGACTACCGGCGTCCCTGAGCGCCTGTCGGCAGCGGCGGGGGCGGAGCCGGCTGTGGCCTGCCCTCGACCTGCACCACTTGCAGTTCGTCGGAATCCAGGCGCAGGGCGGTGAGTTTGCCGCCCCATACCGCGCCGGTGTCGATCGCATGCACGCCGTGGCCGATGAACAGCCCCAGCGACGACCAGTGGCCGCAGACGAGTTTCAGTCCGCGCTCGACGCGCCCGGGGACCGCGTACCAGGGATAGAGACCGGGCTGTTGCGTGCCGGGCGCGCCCTTTTCCTCGAACGCGATGCGCCCGCGCGGACTGCAGTAGCGCATCCGGGTGAAGGTGTTGATGATCGCGCGCTGGCGGTCGGTGCCGCGCAGGCCGTTGGACCAGGCCGGGCGGTCGCCGTACATGTTGCGCAGCAGGCCTTGGCGGTTGCTTCCCTGCAGCACGCGCTCGACTTCGCCGGACATCGCCAGGGCGTCGTCGGCGCTCCACTTCGGCGCCAGGCCGGCGTGCACCATCATCCAGCCCAGTTCGCGGTCGGCGTGCACCAGCGGCTGGGTGCGCAGCCAGTCCAGCAATTGGTCGCGGTCGGGCGCGAACAGCACCCGCTGCAGGTCGGGATTGACCTTGCGCTGGTCGGCCTCGCGGCGCTCGGCGATCGCCAGCAGCGACAGGTCGTGGTTGCCGAGCACGGTGACCGCGCTCTCGCGCAGCGAATGCACCAGACGCAGCGTCTCCAGCGACTCGCCGCCGCGGTTGACCAGGTCGCCGCAGAACCACAGCAGGTCGCGCGCAGGATCGAAGCCGATGCGCTCGAGCAGCCGCTCGGTAGGCCCCAGGCAGCCCTGGAGGTCGCCGATCGCCCAGACCGCCATGTCAGTGCAGCGTACGCGGGACGGCGAGGGTGAACGGCGGGATCGGCGCGTCGAAATGCGTACCGTCGTCGCCGACCATTCCGTAGCTGCCTTCCATCGTGCCGACCGCGGTCTCGAGCACGGCGCCGGAGGTGTAGGTGAACTGGTCGCCGGGTTCGATGAGCGGCTGTTCGCCGACCACGCCTTCGCCACGGACCTCCTCGACGTGGCCGTTGCCGTCGGTGATCAGCCAGTGGCGGTCGAGCAGCTGCGCGGCGCGGCGGCCGAGGTTGCGGATCCGGATGGTGTAGGCGAAGACGTAGCGGTCGTCCTCGGGCGCGGATTCCTCGGGCAGGAAGCGCGTGGCGATCTGGATCTCCAGGGTGTAGTCGGGTGTTTCGTCCATGCGGCGAGTGTAAGCGTTCGGCGTGAAAACCGGGGCTATGCCGCGGGCACCGCGTTCGCCAGGCGGATGAAATCCGCGACCTCCAGCTGCTCGGCGCGCTGCGAGGGATCGATCCCGGCGGCGGTGATGTCCTCCGCACTGCACAGCGGCTGCAGCGCGTTGCGGAGGGTCTTGCGGCGCTGTCCGAAGGCGGCGCGTACGACCGCAGCGAAGCGCGCCGGATCGTCGATGCCGATCTCCTGCGGGGCGCGCGGGACCAGGCGCACCACGGCGGAGTCGACCCTCGGCGGCGGCCTGAATGCGCCCGGCCCCACCGTGAACAAGGCCGTGACCCGGCACCAGGCCTGCAGCATCACGCTGAGGCGCCCGTAGACCTTGCTGCCAGGGGCGGCGGCCATGCGGTCGACGACCTCCTTCTGCAGCATGAAGTGCATGTCGCGGACGGCCGCGGCGTGGTCCAGCGCATGGAACAGGATTGGAGACGACAGGTTGTAGGGCAGGTTGCCGACCAGGCGCAGCGGCGTCCCGGCGGCGAGCGCGGTGAAGTCGACGTCGAGCACGTTGGCGTGGATGAGCTCCAGTTCGCCGTATTCCCGCGCCCGCACCGTGAGCGGTGCCAGCAGGTCGCGGTCGAACTCGATCGCGGTCAGGGTGCCGTGCCGCTCGAGCAGCGGGAAGGTCATGGCGCCCTGGCCCGGTCCGATCTCGACGACCCGGTCGCCCGGCTGCGGGCCGAGCGCGAGGATGATCCGGTCGACCACGCCGCGCTCGTGCAGGAAGTGCTGGCCGAGCGCCTTCTTGGCGGGCTCGCGGAAGCGGCCGTCGTGGCCGTCATGCTGGCTCATGGCGTGATGCTCCCGGTGCGCGCGCCGCGGCGAGGCGGGTGCAGGTTTCGATGGCGGCGAACAGGCTCGAGGGGTCGGCACGGCCGCTGCCGGCCAGGTCGAGCGCGGTGCCGTGGTCGACCGCGACGCGCGGATAGGGCAGGCCCAGACTGATGTTGACCGCCTGTTCGAAGCCCGCGTGCTTGAGGACCGGCAGGCCCTGGTCGTGGTACATCGCCAGGACCGCGTCGAAGCGCGCGAGCTTTGCAGGCAGGAAGGCGGTGTCCGCCGGCAGCGGCCCCTCCAGATGCATGCCTTCGCCGCGCAGCCGCTCCAGCACGGGGATGATGATGTCGATCTCCTCGCGGCCGAGGTGGCCGTCCTCGCCGGCGTGCGGGTTCAGGCCCAGCACCGCGACCACGGGGTCGCCGATTGCGAAGTCCTTGCCCAGGGCGGCATGCAGGATGCGCAGGGTGTCTTCGAGCAGGCCCGGCGTCAGCGCCTCCGGCACGTCCCTCAAGGGCAGGTGCACCGTGGCCAGGGCCACGCGCATGGCGGGATTGGCGAGCATCATCACCACGTCGCGTCCTGCATGCGCGGCGAGCAGGCCGGTGGTGCCGGTATAGGCGATGCCGCCGTCGTTGATCGCGGCCTTGTGCACGGGGCCGGTGACCATGCCCTGGCAGCGGCCGGCCAGGCAGGCATCGGCCGCGGCAAGCAGCGCGGCCACGGTGGACGCGGCGTTGGCGGGGGCCGGCACGCCCGGGGATACGGCGACCGCTGCCGGCACGTCGTGCAGGACGAAGCTGCCTCCGGGCGCGGAGACGCGGTCGGGTGCGGGGCGCTGCATCGGCAGCCCGAGGTGCCTGGCCGCGGCAAGCAGCGCCGCGCCGTCCGCGAAGAGTACGAGGTCGGCGTCCCAGCTGCGCTGCAGCGCACGGACGCAGAGCTCCGGCCCGACGCCGGCCGGTTCACCCGGGACCAGCGCGAGCCGTGGACGCTGCATCTCAGCTGCCGCTGACGGCCCCGGAGGAGGGACGGATGTCGATGAACGCCTCGCCGCGCATCTCGCGCAGGAAACGGTTCCACTCGTCCTCGAGTTTCCGCTGGCCGATGGCCTCGCGGGCCTGGTTGCGGCGGTTCTCGGCGTTGACGTCGGCCTGGCGGGTGCTGGTGCGCTGGAGGATGTGCCAGCCTGCCTGGCTGCGGAACGGCGCCGACACCTCACCGTCCTGCAGCGCGGCTACCTGGTCGCCGAACTGCGGTCCGAAGGTCTCTTGGGCAAACCATCCCAGGTCGCCACCGGCGGCGCGGGTGCTGCTGTCGTCGGAGTCCTCGCGGGCCACGGTGCCGAAGTCGGCGCCCCCGGTGACCTGCGCGTGGAGGCTGTCGATGCGGGTCTTGGCCGCGGCATCGTCGCCGCGCACCAGGATATGGCGCGCCTGGTACTGGGTGACCGTCGGCCCGGCGCCGCCGGCGGTGTCGCGCACGTCGACGAGCTGCAGCAGCTGGAAGCCGCTGGGACCACGCGCCGGCCCGAAGACCTGGCCCGCCTGGAGGTTGCCGACGATCGCGCTGAACGCGGAGGGGATTTCGTCCGTGGTGCGCCAGCCGAGGTCGCCGCCTTCAAGCGCGTTGGGGCTGTCGGAATAGCGCACTGCCGCAGCCGCGAAGTCCATCTCCCCGCGTTCGAGCAGGGCCTGGATGCCGTCGATCTTCTCCTGTGCGATCGCGATCTGCTCGGGCGTGGCGCCGTTGGGCAGGGCGACGAGAATGTTGGCAAGGCGGTACTGGGTGCCGCCGGCCTGGCTGGCCAGCGCGGCGTCGACCTCGGCGTCGCTCACCGAGATCGTGCTCTGCGCGAAGCGCTGGCGCAGGCGCTGGATGGCAAGCTCGTCGCGCAGCGAGTTGCGGAATTCGCCCAGGGAGATGCCGTCCGCCGCGAGTTGCTGCCGCAGCTGGTCGGGGGTCATGTTGTTCTGCTGGGCAACCGCGGCGACCGCGCCATCGAGCTCTTCATCGGCCACGCGCACGCCCGTGGACTGCGCGCGCGCGGTCTGCAGCTGGACCAGGATCAGGCGTTCGAGCACCTGGCGACGCAGGATCGCTTCGGGCGGGAGCTGGTCGCTGCGGCCGCCGTACTGCGCCTTGATGTTCTGCACCGCGCGCTCGAGCTCGCTCTGCAGGATGACGTCTTCGTCGACCACGGCGGCGATGCCGTCGATCGGCTGCACGTCCTGGGCGAATGCGGGCGCGGCAAGTGCGGCAAGCGCGAATGCGAGGGAAAGGAAGCGCTTCTTCATGGGAAAAAATCGTCCGTAGGCACTTCGCCGTCGTCGACACCGACTTCGGGCGGAGGCGTCAGATAGAGGTCCTCGCGGTGGTAGCCGAGAATAGCACGGCGCAGCCGGCTCCTTGTTTCCGGACCCGCCGAGCCGAGACCCTTGAATTCGATCTCGAGCTGGATCGCGTCGTTCATGTCGCCGCGGAAATTGCGCACGTAGCGGCGGCCGACCAGGCGCGCGGACATGCAGCAGCTGTCCCATTGGACGCCGGCGATTCCCTCCAGCAGCTGGTTGTCCAGCAGCGAGTAGTAATAGCGTCCGACCAGGCTCCAGGACGGGTTGATCGGATACAGGAAGGAGAAGTCGACCTGCTCGAGCAGATCGTCCCCGGTATTGGCGCTGCGCCGGTAGCGGTAGCCGAAGTTGACCACGCCATCGTCGCCGATCAGGTAGCGGGTACGCACGCTGGCCAGGTCCTCCTGGCGGCTGGCGGGGTTCCAGTGATAGGTAGTGCCGATGCTCCAGCGGTCGTTGATCTCGTAGTTGGCGTCGGCGATCCACGCCGACTTGCCCTGTTCGATCACCGGCGAGGTGGCGGTCAGGCCGACGCGCGAGTCCTCGAAATAGCGGATCTGGCCGATGCTCGCCGACAGGCGTTCGCGGCCGGTCTCGTCGCTGACCAGGCGCGTGGTCAGCGCCAGGGTCAGCTGGTTGGCGTCGGCCTGGCGGTCGGCGCCGGTGAACCGGTTGTCCCGGAACAGCTGGCCCCAGCTGTAGGACATGGCCTGGGTATCGAAGCGTGGCAAGCCCGACTGGTCACGATAGGGCGCGTTCACATAGAACAGCCTCGGTTCCAGGGTCTGTGTGTGGGCCTCTCCGCGGAACAGCGTGGTGCGGTCGAAGTAGACGCCCGCGTCCACGGTGCCGATGGGCAGGCTGCGCGACGGCGAGGTGTCGGGCTCGGTGCCGTTGCTGTTGGCGAGCTGCCGGGCCAGCCTGTCTTCCAGGTCGTAGGTGGTGTATCGCCAGGCCAGCGTCGGCGTGACGAACCAGGCTGCGCCTTCGAGCGGCATCGAAACCCAGGGCTTCATGTCCAGGCGGCTGCCGCCGGGGCGGGCGTGACTGTCGGCGTGTTCGAAGCGGATCGCTTCGGCCGAGGCTCCGGCCACGAACCACGGCCCGATGCTGTCTTCCCAGTTGGCGTACGTGCGCGGCAGGCGGTGGTAGGCAAGGATGGTCTCCGCGCGCGTGTAGTCGCCGAGCTGCCAGTAGTCGGCCATGACGCCGGCGTCCCATGTACGGCCGCGGCCGTAGATGCCCAGGTCGCTCTTGTAGGAGAAGTTGGTGCGGCCGTTGAGGTTGCTGCTGGAGTCCTCGATGTAGCGCGGGTCGCTGGTCCAGGTGAGCCGGGTGCGTGCCTGCCAGTAGCGGTTGACGTTCTGGACCCCGTTGAAACGCAACAGCCCGCGATCGTCCTTGCGCCGGTTCTCGGGGCGGATGTTCTCGTCGATCTCCTCCTGGAGGCCGTCGCGCGTGAGCTTGTCGGACGGCAGGAACTCGAGGTCCAGGGTGCCGCGGCCACCGTTGCTGCGATAGCGGAACTCCGTGCCCAGCAGGAAGCCGCGGTTGGTCATCAGCCGCGGTTCCAGCGTCATGTCGTAGTGCGGCGCCAGGTTGAGGTAGATCGGCTGGCGCCAGTCGAAGCCGTTGCGGCTGGAATAGGAAATGCTCGGGTAAAGCAGGCCCGTCCGCCGCCGGTTGTCGGTGGGGAAGGCGAAGATCGGCATGTACAGCACCGGGACCTTGCCCAGGCGCAGGGTGGCGCCGCGGGCGATGCCTTCGCCCTTGTCGTTGTCGATGTCGATGCGTTCGGCGCGCAGCTCCCACCAGCGGTCGTCGGGCGGGCAGGTGGAATAGGTGGAGCCGTAGAGCGCGCCCTGCGAACCCTTCATCTCGATGCGCTCGGCGCCGCCGTTGCCGCGACGCTCGGTGAGCTGGTAGGCGACGTTGTCGACGCGGTGGGTGTCGGCGTCCTGGTCGCCTTCGAGCCGCTCGGCCATCAGGCGCATGCCGGAGTCCTGGTAGCGGACGCGGCCGGTGGCGATGTAGGTGGCGCTTTGGTTGTGGTACTCGATGTTGTCGGCGCCGAGGAACTGGTCGCCGCGGCGCAGGGTCACGTTGCCGGAGTACTCGAGGTTCTCCCCGTCAACGCCGGTGAGGCTGTCGCCGGCGATGTCGGTGGGCAGCGAGGCGCGGTCCGCGGGATCGCCGCTGGCCGGCTGGGCATCGGGAAAGTCCGGCACCGACTCCACGATCGGGCACAGGCTCCAGTCCGGCTCGATGTCATCGTCGGCCATCGCGACCGGATGGTGTGCTGCCAATGCACAGACGATGCACAGCGGCAGCGGGAGCAGGCGGAAGGCTTGGCGCACGCAGGATTCCGATGGGGGAGGAGGGCGGCGGACAGCTTGCCGTATCCCCCGTGCAGCGGCAATGCACGGACCGTGAACGCCTCAGCCTGTGGCGCAGGCGCCCAGGGCGCGGACATGGGCGATGCTGCACTCGGCGAGCGCCGCCAGGTCGTAGCCGCCCTCGAGCACCGAGACCATGCGCCCGCCGGCGTGGCGCGAGGCGATGCCGGCGAGCTCGCCGGTGAGCCAGGCGAAGTCGTCGGCTTCCAGTTCGATGTGGGCCACCGGGTCGGCGCGGTGGCCGTCGAAGCCGGCGGATATCATCACCAGTTGCGGCTCGAAGCCGTCGATCGCCGGGAGCAGGCGGTCACGCCAGGCCTCGCGGAAACGGTGGCTGCCGCTGCCGGCCTGCAGGGCGGCGTTGTGCAGGTTGCCGATGCCGCGGTCCCGGGGCTGGCCGGTTTCGGGGAACAGCGGCATCTCGTGGGCGCTGGCGTAGAGGACGCGCGGTTCTTCGGCAAAGATCGCCTGGGTGCCGTTGCCGTGGTGGATGTCGAAATCGATGATCGCCACCCGCGACAGGCCATGGCGGTCGAGTGCATGCGCGGCGCCCACGGCGACGTTGTTGAACAGACAGAAGCCCATGGCGTGCGCGGGCGTCGCATGATGGCCGGGCGGGCGCACCGCGCAGAATGCGGCCTCCGACTCGCCGGCCATGACCAGGTCCACGGCCGCGACCACGGCCCCGGCCGCGCGCAGCGCCGCCTCCGGCGAGCCTGGCGAGAGCACGGTGTCGGGATCCAGCTGCACCAGATGGGCTGGCTCGGCCTCGAGGACGGTGCGCAACAGCAGGGGCTCGTGCACGCGCAGCAGCTGGCCGCGGCTTGCGCGCGGGGCTTCGAGCCATTCGAGTCCGGGGACGTGGTCCCGCAGCGCGGTCACTACTGCGCCGAGGCGGGCGGGCGTCTCGACGTGGCCGGGACCGGTGTCATGCGCGAAGCACGCTGCGTGGGTGAAGACCGCCAGCCGCTTCGCGCCCATGCCCGCCCTCAGCTCCGGCGGCGCTCGTGCTGCCAGATGACCTCGCCATGGCCGCCCTCGCGCGCCAGCACCCGGCACAGCACGAACAGCAGGTCGGACAGCCGGTTGAGGTAGCGCACGGGCTGCGGGCGCACGTCTTCGACCCGCGCCAGCGCCACCGCGCAGCGCTCGGCGCGACGGACCACGGTGCGCGCGATATGGCAGCGCGCCGCGGCTTCGCCGCCGCCCGGCAGGATGAACTCCTTCAGCGGCGGCAGGTCGGCGTTGTAGTGGTCGAGCTGCTGCTCCAGGCGGGTCACGTCGTCGTCGTCGATGGCGGCGTGGCCCGGGATGCAGAGTTCGCCGCCGAGGTCGAACAGCTGGTGCTGGATCGAGGTCAGCAGGGTGCGGACGGTGTCGGGCACGTCGGTGGCGAGGACCATGCCGATGGTCGAGTTGGCCTCGTCGACCGTGCCGTAGGCCTCGACCCGCAGCGAATCCTTGCCGGTGCGACTGCCGTCGCCGAGCCCGGTGCTGCCGTCATCCCCGGTACGCGTGTAGATCTTCGAGAGGCGGTTGCCCATCGCGGTCAGTGCTTGTCGTGCTGGCGCGCGGGACCGGCGTTGCGGGCCACCAGCTCCGAGACCACCTGGGCGAGCGCGGCCGCGGCCACGAACATGGCGGTGGCGGCGAGGTAGGGGGCGAACCAGTGGCCGTAGTTGGCGGCCCAGCCGGCGAAGGTCGGCTCGGCGACCGCAGCCGACAGCCAGTAGAAGCCGCCCTGCGCGAACAGGTGGCAGGTGGCGGTGGCGAGCACCAGCACCGTGGCCAGGCGCGCGAGCGCACCGAAGCTGGCGCCGGCATGGCGGCTGCGCAGCCAGTGGCCGCCGGCCCACATCGCCGCGTGCGCGGGCACCAGCATCCAGTAGCCCGGCGAGACGCAGTAGTGCGAGAAGAAGTTGATGCCCTGGCCACTGATCACGATGTAATCGATCACCACCGCCAGCGCCATCAGGGCCGGGAAGGCCCAGCGTGCCCAGGCACGCAGGTAGAAGCCGCCGATGAAGAACGCCGCCCAGCTCGCGTCCGGCACCGGGGTGAAATGGGTGAAGACGTGGCTCCGCGTGGCCGCCATCAGCAGCACGAGCAGCGAGAGGACGATGGCGCGTTGCAGGTTGGTGTTCATCTCGCGTGCGGCTCCGACGGCATATGTAATTGCTGGATTCCCGCCATTCTAGCGAACTGCGGGCGGCGGCGGCCGTATCATGCCGGGATGACGGCGAGACACGACGTGGTGGTCATCGGCGGCGGCCTGGTCGGGGCCAGCCTGGCGATTGCCCTGGAAGACAGCGGGCTGGACGTGGCCATGGTCGAGGCCGCGCCGGCCGCGGCGATGCCGGCGGTGTTCGACGAGCGCAACCTGAGCTTCGCCGAGGCCACGATCCACGCACTCACGGCGCTGGGCGTGATGCAGCGGCTGCGCGCGCCGACCGGCGCGATCACCCGCATCCACGCCAGCCGGCGCGGCGATTTCGGACGCGTGCTGCTGGAGGCGGCGGACTACGGCCGGGCTGCCTTCGGCCAGGTGGTGGTGGCGCGGGACTTCGGCGAAGCGCTGGAGTCACGCCTGGCCGGGGTGGCCGGGCTGGTGCGCCATCGCGGCGCGCGCTTTACCGGGTTTGGTCTGGACGACAACGGCCATCGCGTCCTCGAACTGGCCGGCGACGGACCATCGCGCCTGCGCGCGCGGCTGGTCGTGGCCGCCGACGGCATGCACAGCGGCGTCCGCGAGGCACTCGGCATCACCGCCACCCGCCACGACTACGGCCAGGTGCTGATGCTGGCCAGGCTGCGCGCCGCCCGCGCGCCGGACGGCACCGCGTATGAGCGACTCGGCGACGATGGCCCGACCGCGCTGCTGCCCCGCGGCGATCGCGCCTGGGGACTGGTGCATGGCGTGGCCACCGCGGATGCCGCCGCCGTGCAGGCGCTGGACGACGCCGGCTTCCTGGCGCGCGTGCAGGACGCATTCGGCTGGCGCATCGGCCGCCTGCTGTCGGTGGGTCCGCGCAGCGCCTATCCCGCCGTGGCCATGCGTGCGGACGATACGATCGCCCCGCGCGCAGTGCTCGTGGGCAACGCCGCGCAGAGCATCCATCCCGTCGGCGCGCAGGGCTTCAATCTCGGCCTGCGCGACGCGATGACGCTGGCGGAGTCGCTGTCGGCCTGCGCACGCGGCGACGGCGACCCGGGCGATCCCGCCCTGCTGGCGGCCTACGCTGCACGGCGTCGCGAGGACCGCTCGCGCACGCTCGACTTCTCCGACGGCCTGGCGCGGCTCACGGCCAATCCCGGACGCGGTGCGTCCCTGCTGCGCAGCGCCGGCCTGGTCGCGCTCGCGGCGCTGCCCGGGCTGCAGGCCAGCGTGGTCGGGGGTGCCATGGGCTACCGCGGCGACGTACCGGACGCCTGCCGTGCGGAGGCCGTGCGATGAGCCCCGGAACGGTCGATGTCGCCGTTGCCGGCGGCGGCGTGGTCGGCGCGGCCGCCGCGCTGGCGCTGGCGAAGCTGGGCCTGTCGGTGACCCTGGTCGAGGGCCGCGCGCCGCCTGCCTGGTCGGAGGCGAAGCCCGACCTGCGGGTGTTTGCCTTCGCCCATGACAACGCCGCGCTGCTCGACGGCATCGGTGCATGGGACGGCGTGGCCGGTCGGAACGGCCAGGCGACCCGGCTCCAGCCCTATCGCAGGATGCGGGTCTGGGACGCGGCCGGCGGCGGCGAACTGGCCTTCGACGCCGACCGCCTCGGCCGGCGCGAGCTGGGCTGGATCGTCGAGAACGGCCTGCTGGTCGACAGGCTGTGGGCCTGTCTCCCGGGCGCGGGTGTGGACGTGCGCTGCCCCGCGCGGGTGGAAGAAATGGAACAGGACGACCGCGGCGTGCGCCTGCGCCTGGACGATGGCCGCCGGGTGTCGGCGCGCATCGTGCTCGCCGCCGACGGCGCCGGTTCCACCCTGCGCCGGCTGGCCGGCATCGAGGTCGAGGGCCATGGCTACGGGCAGTCGGGCGTGGTCGGCTACGTGCGCACCGAGCTGGGTCACGAGGCCACGGCGTGGCAGCGCTTCCTTCCCGGAGGGCCGCTCGCCTTCCTGCCCTTTGCCGAAGGCAACTGCTCGATCGTATGGTCCCTGCCCACCGCGGAAGCGGAGGCGGCGCTGGCCATGGACGACGCTGCGTTTGGCGATGTCCTGGCGCGTGCCTTCGATCGGCGCCTGGGCAGGGTCGAGCCGTGCTCGCAGCGCGCCGCCTTCCCGCTGCGCCTGCAGCTGGCGCGTCAGTACTCGACCGGGCGCGTGCTGTTGCTGGGAGACGCCGCGCACGTGATGCATCCACTGGCCGGGCAGGGCGTCAACGTGGGCCTGCGTGGCGTGGCCGCGCTGCGCGACTCGATTGCGGCCGCGCAGGCCCGACACCAGGCCTGGGACACGCCGCAGCGCATCGTGCGCTGGGCGCGCGCGCGGCGCAGCGAGTCCACGATGGCCGCGCGGGCCTTCGACGGGATCAACCGGGTCTATACAAGCGATTCGCCGGCCGCGGTGCTGTTGCGCGGGCACGCCCTGGGGCTGGCCGGTCGCCTGCCGCCGGTGGCAGGGGCGCTGTGGCGGCACGCGGCGGGGATCTGAGTTCCCCGCCGCGTGCCGCGCTGGCGGATCAGCGCATCCAGCCCTTGAGTTCGCTGGCGTCGAGTACGCCGTCGTTGTTGTTGTCGACCGCGGCGAACTCGGCGCTGAGCGTGGCGTTGCCACGGGCCTCGGCCCGGCTCAGCCGCCCGTCACCGTTCACGTCCAGCGTCGCCATGTCGATGCGGTAGTCGCCAATCACCGAATTGGAAGGGCTTGAGGTGAAGGTCACCTGGGGTTCGCTCGGCCAGGTCTCGGTTGGGGCGCGCGGCTGTGGTGCCGGCGGTGTGGGGGGCGTGCGGGTGGCGACGCGCGCGGTCTCGGCCGCGGCCTGGGCATCCATCGCCGCCTGGCGGGCAATGCTGCCTGCGGCGCTGGCGTTGCCCGCAGCGTGGCGCGACTGGATCGCCGTCTCGGCCGGGAGCGCGGTGCCGCCGTGCGCGGCGGCGTTTGCCGCGCCGGCCTGGTTGGCGGCGCGTTTGGCCGCGTGGGCAGCGCGCTCGGCGCGGCGCGAAGCCTGGTCGGCCTCCCAGGCACTATAGTCCGCTTGGGAGGCGCCCCGGGCGGTCATCGCGCCGGCGCGTTCTTCGGCCGCAGCCGCGTGCGCGGCATCGCGCGCGGCCCGGGCGTCCTGTTCGGCGGCGCGTGCATCCTGGTGTGCCGCCTTGGAGTTGACGGTGGTGCGTCCCTGTGCGGTGCCGGTGCCCACGGTCTGGGCCATCAGCGTGCCGCTCGCCGCGAGGCTGCAGGCGAGCAGGGCAGCGCTGAGTCGGGTCATGTTCTGTCGCGGATTCATGGAGGCGTCCTCACGGGGTGATGGGACGCCACGCTAGCGCCGCGGCAATGAAGCGGGAGTCAGGATCGCCCTGCCGGGCGCTGAACGCGGTCGAGGATTCAGCTGCCGGTCGGCATCGCGAGGACGGTGATCTCTTCGCGGTCGTGGTAGAGCTGGCGGGCCCGCAGCTCCAGCGGCTGCTGTGCTTCACGGCTGAAGATGTCCAGGCAGAGCGAGGTTTCCAACCAGCGCTTCTTCATCGGCAGCTTGAGGTTGAACACGGCCTGCCGGCACCAGCCTTCGCGGAACCAGGTCGCCATGCGCGAGGCCACGCGCCGCGGCTGTTCGACCATGTCGCAGACCATCCAGTCCAGCGGCCGCGACGGCTGCCAGCGGAAGCCGTCGTCGCGCAGGTGTTCGACGCCGCCGCCGTCGAGCACGTGCTGGCGCAGCGGGCCGTTGTCGACGGCGGTGACCTGCACGCCGGCGCGCTGCAGCACCCATGTCCAGCCTCCGGGGGCGGCGCCCAGGTCGGCGGCGACCATGCCCGGACGCAGCAGCCGTGCGCGCTCGTCGGGGTCGAGCAGGGTGAGGAAGGCCTCCTCGAGCTTCAGCGCGGAGCGCGAGGGCGCGTCGCGGTGCAGGCGCAGGCGTGGGACACCCATCGGCCAGGGCGAGGAATCCCCGGGGGCGGCGGTCGCAAGCAGCAGGTGGTCGCCGGCCAGCAGGCAGACGTGCAGCCGGGGACGACGCGCGTCCTCGGAGGCTGACAGCAGCCCGGCCTTGCGCAGGGCGGGGCGGAGTGCGTTTGCCAGCGCGCGGGCCAGGCCGGCGAGCGGCCGCGCCGCGTCACTGTCGGGGTGTTCGACCACGAGCATGCCGAACGCCGGTCCGCGGCCACCGGCCGCATCGACATGCCGATGCAGGGCCGCGAGCAGGGGTGTCAGGCGGTCCGAGGTGTCGAGGCCCTCAAGCTCCTCGAGCAGCACCAGCTTCTGTCGCGCGAACACCAGCGCGTGCCAGGGCAGCGCATGCGACAGCGCGGCGGCATCGTCGCCGGGCGCAAGGAAGCGCACGAAGCCGGTGCCGCGCTCGGTGGCCGCGTAGCCGTGGTGGCCGGCCGCGGCCGCGCGCTCGCCGAGCTCGGCCGCAAGCTCGGGCTCGAAGCCGCTGCGGCAATAGCAGAGCAGGCCGCTCATGCCGATGCGCCTGCCGGGGCCGCGGGCATCAGTAGCGCTGGCCGCCGTCGCTGCCGTAGCGGGCAAGCACGTCGCGCGCCTGGTCGCGGGCGATGTCGCGTACGACCTCGATGCCGCGGCGGGCGAGTTCGCCGGGCCAGTCTTCGGGGAGCGGACCCTCGTCGAACTCGGTGAGTTCGTGCACGTCATCGGAACGGGCGCCGATCAGCAGGCGGTCGACGCCGGCCCAGATGGTGGCGCCATAGCACTGGCAGCAGGGCTGCGCCGAGGTGGCCAGGGTGTAGGGGCCGCAGGGCCGGTCCTGGTCGTCGACGTTGATGCGCGCCCGCCCCAGGGACTGCTGGGCGAGCATGTAGGCCATGGTCTCGGCATGCGCCAGCGAGGTCGACTGCGGCAGGACGACATTCACGCCGGCGGCGACCACGCGGTCGTCCGGACCGAACACCACCGCGCCGAACGGGCCGCCGGTGGCCTCGGCGATATTGCGCGCCGCGAGCGCGATCGCGAGCGCCACCTTGTCGGCGTCGCTGGTGTAGGTGCGGTCGCGTTCGACAACGCTTTGGACCCATTCGGGAAGCTGCAGGCCGACGCGTGCGGGCAGGTTCATCGCAGCGCTCCCGCGGACGACGCCGGCTCGCAGGTGCTGGCGACGCAGGCGCAGGCCTCGATCTCCTTGAAGCCGCAGACCCCGACCATGCCCGACTGCGCGCATGCGGCCTGCACGGCCGCAGGATCGGGCTGGGCGTCCGTGTTTACGCAGGCGGGGAAATAGCCGCAGCAATTGCCGACATTCTTCACCGCGCAGTCGCTGTCGACGCGGCAGCTGCGGTCGAGGTCGGGCACGCCGGCGACGGCCGGGCGCGCGGGCTGCGCCGGCACCGGCGTGGCCGGCAGCGGATCGCTCATGGGTGGCGCGCTCACGCCGGCGTCCGGCAGCGGGGCGGCGCACGCGGCGAGGCAGAGTGCGAACAGGACGGGTATGGCGGATTGGACGATCCGTCGCATGGGAGTCTCCGGAGTTCGGGCGGCGCGGGCATGGTAGCGCCGCCGCGGTTGTTCAGCCGGGGACGCTGGCGCCGTTGGCCAGTATGACGTCGGGTGGGCGTCAGGCCCTGGCGGCCCAGGTGTCGCGCAGGGTCACGCTGCGGTTGAACACCGGCGCGTCGGCGCGGTGGTCCCGGCGGTCGGCGACGAAATAGCCCAGGCGCTCGAACTGGAACGCGTGCTCGGGCGCAGCGTCGGCGGCCGCCGGTTCGAGGTAACCGCGCACCGACACCCGCGAATCCGGGTTGATGTGGTCGCGGTAGGTGAGGCCACCGCTTTCGTCGTCCGGGTCGGGGACCGAGAACAGGCGGTCGTAGAGCCGCAGCTCGGCCTCGACCGCGCGTGCCGCGCCGACCCAGTGGATCGTGCCCTTGACCTTGCGGTTGGCGCCGTCCATGCCCGGCCGGGACTCGGGGTCGAGCGTCGCACGCAGCTCGACCACGTCGCCATCGGCGTCCTTGACCACCTCGTCGCAGCGCACGATGCCGGCGCCGCGCAGGCGGACCTCGCCGCCCGGCACCAGGCGCTTCCACCCCTTGGGCGGGACCTCGGCGAAGTCGTCGCGCTCGATCCACAGCTCGCGCGAGAACGGCAGCTCGCGCTCGCCGAAGGATTCGTCCTTCGGATGGTTGGGGAAGCGCAGGACTTCCTCGTGGCCGTCGGGCAGGTTGGTCAGCACCATCTTCAGCGGCGCGACCACTGCCATGCGGCGCGGCGCACGTGCGTCGAGGTCCTCGCGCAGCGCGCCCTCGAGCACCGAGAAGTCGATCATCGAATTCTGCTTGCTGATGCCCACGCGGTCGACGAACAGGCGCAGCGCGCCCGGGGTGTAGCCGCGGCGGCGCAGTCCCTGCAGCGTGTACATGCGCGGGTCGTCCCAGCCGTCGACCAGGCCTTCGGCGACGAGCTGGGTGAGCTTGCGCTTGCTCATCACCGTGTAGTTGATGTTGAGCCGCGAGAACTCGATCTGCCGCGGCTTCGCGGCCTCGATCGGCAGGTCCTTGGCGGCCAGCGGCGCCAGCAGCTCCGGATTGCCGGCCAGGTCGACCTTGTCCACGCACCAGTCGTACAGCGGGCGGTGATCCTCGAACTCCAGGGTGCACAGCGAATGGGTGATGCCCTCGATGGCGTCGCCCAGGGCGTGCGCGATGTCGTACATCGGATAGATCGGCCAGGCGTCGCCGGTGTTCTGGTGCGGCACCTTCTTGATCCGGTACAGCGCCGGGTCGCGCAGGTTGATGTTGCCGCTGGACATGTCGATCTTCGCGCGCAGGGTGCGCGCGCCGTCGTCGAACTCGCCCGCGCGCATGCGCCGGAACAGGTCGAGGTTCTCCTCGACGCCACGGTTGCGGTACGGCGAATCGCGGCCCGGCTCGGTCAGGCTGCCGCGGTACTCACGCACCTCTTCGGCCGAGAGGTCGCAGACGAAGGCGTCGCCCTGGCGGATCAGCTTCTCGGCCGCGAGGTAGAACACCGCGAAGTAGTCCGAGGCGTGCCGGAGGCTGGCCCAGTCGAAGCCCAGCCAGCGCACGTCGTCCTGGATCGCCTGCACGAACTCGGGGTCTTCCTTCGCCGGGTTGGTGTCGTCGAAGCGCAGGTTGCAGCGGCCGCCGAACTCCTCGGCGATGCCGAAGTCCAGGCAGATCGCCTTGGCGTGGCCGATGTGCAGGTAGCCGTTCGGCTCGGGCGGGAAGCGCGTGCGGATGGCGTCGTGCTTGCCGCTGGCGATGTCCTGGCGGACGATCTGGCGGATGAAATCCTGCTTTTCGGCGGGCGCCGGCGCGGCGCCGGCCGCGGTGGGGGTGGGCTCGGTCATGCGGTCTTCAAGGGTGCGGGCGCGGGCCTGCGCCATGGACCGGGCAGTGTAGCCGAGCCGGCGCGTGCGCGGCTTGAACCTGCGGGTCCGAGCGCCCACGATCAGGTGGATCCCACGTCGAGTGCCACGCCATGCGCCTGTCCAATATCCACCATGTCCACGGCCGTCCGCTGCAGGGGGAGTTCCCCGGCATGCAGCGGGTGGTCTTCGGGATGGGCTGTTTCTGGGGCGCCGAGCGGCTGTTCTGGACGCTGCCGGGCGTGGAGACGACGGCCGTGGGCTACGCCGGCGGGGATGCGCCAGCGCCGGACTACCGCGAGGTCTGCAGCGGCCGCACCGGCCACGCCGAGGTGGTGCTGGTGGTGTACGACCCGGGGCGGATCGGGTTCGAGGCGCTGCTCGCCCGCTTCTGGGAGGGGCATGACCCCACCCAGGGCATGCGCCAGGGCAATGACATCGGCAGCCAGTACCGGTCGGTGCTGCATTGCTGCACTGCGGAGCAGCACGAAGCCGCGCTGGCCAGCCGCGAGGCCTACCAGGAGCGGCTGTCCGCCGCGGGCCATGGCGGGATCACGACCGGGATCGTGTTCCCCGCGCCTCCCTTCCACTACGCGGAAGAGGAGCACCAGCAGTACCTGTCGAAGAATCCAGGCGGCTATTGCGGCCTCGGCGGCACCGGCGTCAGCTGCCGGGTCGGCACCGGCAGCTGACTTCTGCGGGGAAGAATCCCGTCGGGTCGCGACTAGACGCCGGGCGCGCCGGGGACGTGCATCGGCAGGGTGCTCTCGCGCACCGTGGGCAGCAGCAGGTCCGCCGGCAGTCCGCGCAGCACCTGGGCGAACTCCTGCAGGAAAGGCGTCATCGCCGTGCTCTTGCGCCAGGCCAGGGCGATGCGGCGGCTGGGCGGCGGGTCGCGGAAAGGCACCAGTTCGATGCTGTCCGAGCGCGCGACCGGCGGCTTCACCGCCAGCATCGGCAGCAGGGTGACGCCGACGTTGGCCGCGACCATCTGCCGCAGGGTCTCGAGGCTGGTGGCCTGGAACTCGCCCTTTTCGGAGGCTCCCGACAGGTGGCAGACGTCGAGCGCCTGGTCGCGCAGGCAGTGGCCATCCGCAAGCAGCAGCAGGCGTTCGTCGGCGAGGTCGTCGAGCGACAGCGGGCTGCGGCCGGCGAGCGGATGCGCCTCCGGTACGGCGAGCACGAACGGCTCCTCGAACAGGAATTCAAGGTGCAGCTGCTCATCGTTGACCGGCAGCGCCAGCAGGGCCGCGTCGAGCCGGCCCTGCTGCAGGCGTTCGAGCAGGACGTCGCTCTTCTCTTCCACCAGCAGCAGCTCGAGCTCCGGGAAGCGCGTGCGGATGGCGGGCACCACGTGCGGCAGCAGGTAGGGTCCGAGCGTCGGGAACAGGCCCAGGGTCACCTTGCCCGCCTCGGGGTCCTGGCTGCGGCGTGCGGCCTCGCGCATCTCGTCGACGTCGGCCACGATCCGCCGCGCGCGCGCGGCGACGTCGCGGCCGGCGGGCGTGAGCATCACGTTGCGCGGCGCGCGCTCCACCAGGACCACCCCCAGTTCCTCCTCCAGCTTGCGGATCTGGGTGGACAGCGTGGGCTGGCTGACGAAGCTGGCCGCCGCGGCGCGGCCGAAGTGCAGGTGCTCGGCAAGGGCGATGAAGTAGCTCAGGTCGCGCAGGTTCATGGTGATGCCCCTTCCGTGGGCGGTGCGGTTCAGGCCTCGGCCGTCGCCGCCTCCGCCTTCGGGCTGCTGGTGCGGATCAGGTGGTCGAACGCGCTCAGCGCGGCCTTGGCGCCTTCGCCCATGGCGATGACGATCTGCTTGTAGGGCACCGTGGTGGCGTCGCCCGCGGCGAACACGCCCGGCAGCGAGGTGCGGCCGGCGTCGTCGACGACGATCTCGCCGCGAGGGCTGAGTTCGATCGTGCCCTTCAGCCACTCGGTGTTGGGCAGCAGGCCGATCTGCACGAACACGCCCTCCAGCTCCACGCGATGGGAATCGCCGCCGGCGCGGTCGCGGTAGACCAGGCCGTTGACGCGCTTGCCGTCGCCGAGCACCTCGGTGGTCTGCGCGGAAGTGATGATGCGGACGTTGGACAGGCTGCGCAGCTTGCGCTGCAGCACTTCGTCGGCGCGCAGCTGGCTGTCGAACTCGACCAGGGTCACGTGGCTGACGATGCCGGCGAGGTCGATCGCGGCCTCGACGCCGGAGTTGCCGCCGCCGATCACCGCCACGCGCTTGCCCTTGAACAAGGGGCCGTCGCAGTGCGGGCAGTAGGCCACGCCCTTGTTGCGGTACTGGTCCTCGCCGGGCACGCCCATCTGCCGCCAGCGCGCGCCGGTGGCCAGGATCACGCTGCGGCCGCGGACCGCTGCGCCGCTCTCGAGTTCGACGGTGGTGATGCCGTCGTCGTCCTGGCTGAGCGCACTGCCGCGCTGCAGGTTCATGATGTCGACGTCGTACTGGCGCACGTGCGCTTCGAGCTGTGCCGCCAGGCGCGGGCCGTCGGTTTCCTGCACCGAGATGAAGTTCTCGATCGACATGGTGTCGAGCACCTGGCCGCCGAAGCGCTCCGAGGCCACGCCGGTGCGGATGCCCTTGCGCGCGGCATAGATCGCGGCCGCGGCGCCGGCGGGGCCGCCGCCGACCACGAGCACGTCGAACACGTCCTTCTTCGCGATGGCCGCGGCGTCGCGCTTGGCGGCACCGGTGTCGAGCTTGGCGACGATCTGCTCCAGGCTCATCCGGCCCTGGTCGAAGACTTCGCCGTTGAGGAACACGGTCGGCACCGACATCACCTCGCGCGCCTCGACTTCGTCCTGGAACAGGGCGCCGTCGATGGCCACGTGGTGGATGTTGGGGTTGAGCACGGCCGCCAGGTTCAACGCCTGGACCACGTCCGGGCAGTTCTGGCAGGACAGCGAGAAATAGGTCTCGAAGCGGTACTCGCCCTCGAGACCGCGGACCTGCTCCAGCAGCTCCGGCGCGGCCTTCGACGGATGGCCGCCGACCTGCAGCAGGGCCAGCACCAGCGAAGTGAACTCGTGGCCCATCGGCAGGCCCGCGAAGCGCAGGTCGATGTCATGGCCGGGGGAGGTCACGGCGAAGGAGGGCTTGCGGTGGGCATCGTCGCGCGACACCTCGACCGAGACCTTGTCCGACAGCGCGCGGATGTCTTCCAGCAGTTCCAGCATCTCGGCGGAGCTGGTGCCGTCGTCGACGCTGGCCACCAGCACCACCGGGCGCTGCAGGCGCTCGAGATAGGCCTTGAGCTGGGTCTTGAGATCGTCTTCGAGCATGGGGAACTCCTGGTAAACGGCAAGGCGGGGGCCTGCGTCCCGTCATCGACGGGTCGCATCCGGCGTGGGGATGGACCGCAGGCCGCGCCGTGGCACGGACTCCGGTCCAGCCCCACCCCACTGGAAGCGGGGTGGGCTGGGCGCCTGCAGGAGCGGCTATAGCCGCGATCGCTGCTGTAGCAGCTCCTACAAAAGCTCGGCGGACTTAGATCTTGCCGACCAGGTCCAGCGACGGCTTCAGCGTCTTCTCGCCTTCCTTCCACTTGGCCGGGCACACCTCGCCCGGATGGGCGGCGACGTACTGGGCGGCCTTGACCTTGCGCAGCAGCTCCAGCGCGTCACGGCCGATGCCCTCGGCGGTGATCTCGATCGACTGGATCACGCCTTCCGGGTCGACGATGAAGGTGCCGCGGTCGGCCAGGCCGGACGGGCGCAAGATCTCGAAGCCCTTGGAGATCTCGTGGGTCGGGTCGCCGATCATCGGATACTGGATCTTGCCGATCGCATCCGAGGTGTCGTGCCAGGCCTTGTGCGAGAAGTGGGTGTCGGTCGACACGCTGTAGATCTCCACGCCGAGCTTCTTGAACTCGTCATGGTTGATCGCCAGGTCCTCGAGCTCGGTCGGGCAGACGAAGGTGAAGTCGGCCGGGTAGAACACGAATACGGACCACTTGCCCTTCAGGTTGGCGCTGTCGACTTCGACGAATTCGCCGTTGTGGTACGCGGTAGCCTTGAACGGCTTGATTTCGGTATTGATGACGGACATGGAATCCTCATGGGTGGGTGGGAAGGGGCACCGGCGCTGCCGGACGAAGGGAATGTTAGGTACAGACTATCAATAAGTGAAGTTAATTGTAGTTATCCAATCAATAGTTGATATCTATGAATAATGAACGCAGCGTCTCGCAATCCCTTGCGCTGGCCCGGGAGCAGATCACGGCTGACGAGGCCGCACTGCTGCTGTTGGAGGTGCTGGATCGCCCGCGCTCCTGGCTGTATGCCCATGGTGAATCCGTCCTGCCGGCAGACGCCGAGGCGCGGTTCCGGGGCCTGGTGGCCCGGCGCGCCGCAGGCGAGCCCGTGGCCTACCTCCTCGGCCGGCGCGGTTTCTGGACCCTGGGCCTGACGGTGACGCCGGACACCCTGATCCCGCGCCCGGAAACCGAGTTGCTGGTCGAAGAGGCGCTGGCGCGGCTGGATCCCGGGGCGCCGGCGCGCGTGGCCGATCTCGGCACCGGCAGCGGTGCGATCGCGCTGGCCATCGCCAGCGAGCGGCCGCTGGCGCAGGTGGTCGCCACCGATCGCAGCGAAGCCGCGCTTGCAGTGGCACGCGACAACGCGCTGGCCCATGGCCTGGGCGATCGCGTGGAATGCCGCGCCGGCGACTGGTTCGCGCCGCTGTCGGGGGAGCGCTTCGACCTGGTGGCCAGCAATCCGCCCTATATCGCCGATGGCGATCCGCACCTTGGGCAGGGCGACCTGCGACACGAACCGCCGTCCGCGCTGGCGTCCGGCGCCGATGGCCTGGACGCGATCCGGGCCATCGCGGCGGCGGCGTCGGAGCACCTGGTCGCTGGCGGCTGGCTGCTGCTCGAGCACGGCTTCGACCAGGGGCCGGCGGTCCGCGACCTGCTGCTGGCGGCGGGTCTGGATGCGGTGGCCACCGTGCCCGACCTCGAGGGCCGCGACCGCGTCAGCCTCGGGCGCAGGCCCGTGGTTTGAGCGGGACCGGCTGCTAGACTGGCCGCGTTTTTCCGTACGAGGCCGTATCTGCATGCGCACGCTGTATCCCGAGATCGAACCCTTCGACACAGGCACGCTCCGTGTCGACGATCGCCACGTCCTGTACTACGAGCAGTGCGGCAATCCCGAGGGCAAGCCGGTGGTGCTGTTGCATGGCGGCCCGGGCGGCGGTTGCACGGAGAAGATGCGCCGCTTCCACGACCCGGCGAAGTACCGCATCGTGCTGTTCGACCAGCGCGGCTCGGGCCGCTCGACACCGCATGCCGACCTCGTCGACAACACCACCTGGCACCTGGTCGAGGATATCGAGCGCCTGCGCGCACACCTGGGCATCGACTGCTGGCAGGTGTTCGGCGGCTCCTGGGGCTCGACCCTGGCCCTGGCCTACGCCCAGGCGCACCCGAAGCAGGTTGCCGCGCTGGTGCTGCGCGGCATCTTCATGCTGCGTCGCTGGGAGCTGGAATGGTTCTACCAGGAGGGCGCGTCGCGCCTGTTCCCGGAGGCTTGGCAGCATTACATCGCGGCCATTCCGGAAAGCGAGCGCGGCGACCTGATCGCGGCCTTCCACCGCCGCCTGACCTCCGACGACGAAGCCACCCGCCTGGCCGCCGCGCGCGCCTGGAGCGTGTGGGAAGCGGCGACCAGCTTCCTGCACATCGATCCCGGTTTCATGGCCGACCATGAGGATCCGCAGTTCGCGCTGGCCTTCGCGCGGATCGAGAACCACTATTTCACCAACGCCGGCTTCTTCGAAGTCGACGACCAGCTGCTGCGCGATGCCTACCGCATCGTCGACATCCCCGGTGTCATCGTGCACGGCCGCTACGACGTGGTCTGCCCGATCCAGAACGCCTGGGACCTCCATCAGGTCTGGCCCAAGGCCGAACTGGTGGTCACGCCGACCTCGGGCCATTCGGCCTTCGAGGCGGAAACGGTCGACGCCCTGGTGCGGGCGACCGACCGCTTCGCCTGATCCTGCGCGGGTGGGGCGAAGCTTGCGGGAGTCAGGGCCCCGCCCGACTCAGGCCTTCGTGCCGTCGGGGTTGTGCTCGATCATCCACAGCCCCGCCCAGAGCTTGAGGTCGAGCTCGTAGCCCTCGGCGTATTTCTGCATCAGCCAGGCCGGGGCGGTCGCGCGCGGGATGGCATGGACGGTGATCGCCTCGTCGTCGACGCCGCCGCCATCGCCGACCTTGCGCAGGTCCAGCGCGCGGGCGAAGGCGATGCGCTCGTTGCTCATGCCCGATGAGGTGGGACCTGTCAGCAGCACGTCGATGCGCCCGGCGTCCCAGCCGGTTTCCTCGATCAGCTCGCGGCGCGCGGCGGACTCCAGGGTGTCTTCGCTGAAATCGTCGCCGACCAGGCCGGCGGGCATCTCGATCGTGCGCGCGCCCAGCGGCACGCGATACTGCTCGACGAACAGGACGTGGTCGTCGGGCGTCACCGCGATCACCAGCACGGCGAGGCCGTCCTTGCCGTGGGTGCGCTCGCAGGATTCCCAGTGGCCGCGCTTGACCATGCGCAGCCATTCGCCCTTGTAGAGGACCTCGGGCTCGTCCGTGTGCTGTTCGCGACTGTCGTTGTCCATGGCCCGATCCTAACCCCGCGCGCCTAAGCCCGCGCAGCGGCGGGCGCGCTGTCGCCGGCGAAGGTCTCCAGCCGGCGGCGCGTCATCGGGCCGAAGCCCACCGCGTCGGCGAACGCGGCCAGGGTGCCGGCCTCGGCCGCGGCGCGCGCGAACGGCGGGGCCGCATCGAGCAGCGGCGCGTCGCAGGCGATCGTCGACAGCTGCCGGTACAGCAGCACCTGTTCGCGGTGTTCGCGCAGTCGCACGGCGACGGTGGCCGCGCCCCGCAGGCGCAGGAAGGCCACTTCGTCCATGCGTTCGAGCAGGGCGTCGAGGCTGCCGAAGTGAGCGAGCAGCACGGCGGCGGTCTTGCTGCCGACGCCGGGCACGCCGGGGATGTTGTCGACCGCGTCGCCGCACAGCGCAAGGTAGTCGGCGACCTGGTGCGCGTGCACGCCGTGGCGCGCCTTGACCCCGGCAGCGCCCCAGCGCTGCCCGCGGGCGTAATCCCACTGCTCGTCGTGGGTTTCCAGCAGCTGTGACAGATCCTTGTCCGCCGACACGATCACGCCGCGGAAGCCGTCCCTGCGCGCCGCCACCAGCGCTGCGCCGATCAGGTCATCGGCCTCGTATTCGCGATGCGCCAGCACCGGCAGCCCGAGCGCAGCACACAGCGCCTTGCAGTAGGCGAACTGGCGCTTGAGTTCGACGGGGGCCGGGTCGCGGTTGGCCTTGTAGGCCGGGTACAGCGCGTTGCGGAAGCAGGAGTCCAGGGCTTCATCGAACGCGATGGCGATGTGCCGCGGCCGCTCGCGCTCGAGCAGGTCGAGCAGGAAGCGGGCGAAGCCGTGCACCGCGTTGGTCGGCCAGCCGTCGGCGTCGTGGAAGCCGTCGGCCGGCATCGAATGCCAGGCACGGAACACGTACAGGCTGGCGTCGACCAGGTACAGCGGCAGCGCGGGCGCTGGCAGGCTCACGCCGCCGGCACCCACTCGCGCAGCAGCGCGGCGGGGTCGGGGCGCGCGCGTTCGGGCGGCTCGAAGGTCGGCGTGCCGATGTGGATGAAGCCGGCGACGCACTCATGCGCGCCGAGACCGAGCAGTGCGTGCACCGCCGGGTCGTAGGCCGGCCAGCCGGTCAGCCATGTGGCACCGAATCCGAGCCCCTGCGCTGCCTGCAGCAGGGCGAAGCAGGCGCAGCCCGCGCTGAGCAGGCGTTCCTGCTCCGGGATCGCGTCGTCGTCGGGGTCGAGCACCGCCACGACCACCACCACCAGTGGCGCATGTGAGAAGCGGGCGCGATCCTTGTCGACGGCGGCCTCGTCGGCATCGGGATGCAGCTCCAGGCCCCGCGCGGCAACCGCGTCGCCCAGCGTGGCGCGCGCGTCGCCGGCGATCGACAGGAAGCGGAACGGCACGCGCCTGCCGTGATCGGGCACCCGCACCGCGGAGGCGAGCATGCGCTGGAGCTCGGATGCGGTCGGGCCGGGCTCCGCGAGCTTCCTCGCGGGCACCGAGCGCCGGGCGTCGAGAGCGGACAGGGCGGTGGAACTTGGGCTATTTGCGATTGCAGTCACAGACGTCAATGGCTCCATTCAGGGATGGTACGAGTGGGTGCATCCCCCAGCACCGGACGCATCCAGATGATCGCAGAAGAACCCCGCGCCTACCCGTCCCCCCGGTCCCGCCAGGGCGGAATGCGCGATCCCGCCCGCCTGTTCGAGGCCGTCAGGCGCGAAACGGTGACCGAACTGGGCGGCGTGCTGTCGGGCTTCTGGGGCACGATCGAAGAGCAGGTGCGCCTGGAGGCGCTGGCCGGGCACGACTACAGCGGCGCGCAGGACGACCGCATGGCGGTGATGGCCCTGGGCCACCGTGCACTGGAGCTGGCCACCCGCTACCGCGAAGTGCTTGAGCGCGAGTTCGACTCCTGGCGCGAGCCGCCGGTGGCACGTACGGACGACAAGTCGCTGAGCCTGATGTCCGAAGGCGAACTCGAGATCCATCTGGCCGGCCAGCACACCACCGAACTCCTCGACCACCAGTTCCTGCATCCGCTGGAGCAGCTCGACGAGCGCATGCAGGCGCTTGCCGCGGCGCTGGGCGTCGAAGGCAAGCGCGCGAACCCGGTGCGCCCGGAGGCGGCGGTGGCCGCCTTCGTCGACCTCTTCGGCGCAGAGGACCTGACCCGCGGCCTGCGTCCGCTGGTGTTCAACCAGTTCGACAAGCGCCTGCCCGAAGTGCTGGGCGATCTCTACGAAAAGCTCAACGAACTGCTCGGGGGCGCAGGCTTCGGCGTGCAGTCGCGTGACGATGCGGGCGGCTCCGGACGCACTCGTGCCGGAGGGCGGGGCGGCCCCGGCCAGCAGTCCGGCCAGCCTCCGGGCCAGCCCGGCCAGCAGGTCGGCGGCGCGGCGCAGGCCGGCAGCGGCGAGGCTGGCTGGGTTCCCGATGGCGGCACGGTGGAACACCTTGGCGGGGTCCCGGGCGGCGGTGGGCGCGGCGGCGTCCCTGGCGCAGCGATGGACGGCAGTGGCGTGGGTGGCGGTGGAGCGGGAGCCGGCGGCGGCATCGGCGCCTCGATCGCCGCGAGTGCGCTGCATGCCGCGTCCGCCGGAGGGCGTCCGCCGCGCTACCGCGACGTGGTCCGTGAACAGCTCGCGCACTGGCGTGCCGCGGGTGCCGACGCGGCCGATACGGGCGACGAGACGGAGGCTTCATCCGCGGGGGATGCAGACATGCCTGCCGGCGCCGGAGTGCTGCGCACCGAGGACCTGCTCAACGTCGCCCAGATCCTGCAGGGCGATGATTCCGCCCCGTATTCCCGCGCGCTCGCCGCCAGCGATGCCCGCGAACTCACCCGGGTCATGCGCGAGGCCATCCTCGGTGGCGTGCGCCAGCTCGGCCTGGATGCCGACGCCACGCACTTCAGCGTCGACGAGGAAGACGCGATCGACCTGGTGGGCATGTTGTTCAGTTCGATCAACGACGCCAACGATCTCGAGGACCGCGCGCGTGACTTCTTCGGTCGCCTGGTGGTGCCCTACCTGAAAGTGGCGCTCACCGACGACTCCATGTTCAACCGCCGCAGCCACCCGGCGCGGCGCATGCTCGACGTGCTGACCGAGGCCTGCGACGGCAACGCCGGCGAGACCCCGCAGGACCGCGAGACCCTCGACCGTGCCGAGCGCGCGGTCGATCGCGTGGTCGAAGAGTACGACGACGACCAGGCCATCTTCGAACTCGCCTCCAGCGAGCTGCGCGACCAGCTCGAGCAGCAGCGCCGCCGCACCGATCTGGCCGAGAAGCGCGCGGCCGAGGCCATCCATGGCCGCGAACGCCTGCAGCAGGCGCGTGCGCATGCCGCCGAGCTCGTCGCATCGCGGCTGTCCGAGCGCGCCCTGACGGCGTCGGTGGCGCAGTTCCTCGACCGCAACTGGCGCCATCACCTCACCCAGGCCTGGCTGCGCGACGGGCCGGGCACCGCCCGCCACCACCAGGCCATCGCCCTGGGCGACGCCATGGTCCAGGTGGACGCCGACGCCGCGCAGGCCCGTGGCCGCGTGGTTGCCGAGCAACTGCTGGCGCTGCAGGTGCCGCTGGGCGAGTGCTATTCGAGCTGCGGCATGGATGCCACCGCCGCCCGCGACGCCATGGCGCGGATCATCTCCGCATTGGGCCTGCCCGATGCGCCGCGCAAGGTGCATCGCCCGGAAGCACCGGCCGATGACGCCGAGGGCGGTGTGGACGACGCGTCCACACTCTCGGGGCTGCAGCTCGCAGGCGGCACCGACACCCTCGATTTCGATCCCGAGGTCGCCGCACGCATGCGCCGGCTCAGGGTTGGCCAGGGCCTGCGCCTGATCGATGGTGGCGGCCACGAAACCGCGGCCCGGATCGCCTGGGTCAGCCCGCTGACCGGGCGTTTCCTGGTGGTCAACCGTCGCGGGGCGCGCAGGATGGTGGTCTCGCCGGAAGAGCTCACTGCCCTGGTCGCCGCCGGCCGGGTGGTGGTGCGGTCCAATGACGCCCCCTTCGACGAGGCCATGCGCCAGGTCTGGCAGCACCTCAATCCGAAGAAGCAGGTGAACGAGCGCTGAGCCGCATCGCACGCCGCCGGCGCTTTCGCTAGGATGGCCGCAGCGCAAACCGGGGAGCGGGCATGGCAGTGAGCATAGGCGTAGTGCGCGAGTCCGCGCCCGGTGAACGACGGGTTGCCTTGACCCCCGAAACCTGCAGGAAGCTGGTGGCCGCCGGCGCCACGGTGGCGGTCGAGCGCGGCCTTGGCGCACTTGCTCATTTCCCCGACGAGGCCTATGCCACCGCCGGTGCGACCCTGGTCGACGACGCCTCGGCGGCGCTGTCCGGCGCCGACCTGGTGCTCTGCGTGCAGGCGCCGGCGCCCGATGTGCTGGCAACGCTGCGCGAAGGTGCCGCGATCATCGGCCAGCTGCAGCCGGAAGGGGATCCGGCGCGTGCCGAAGCGATCCGCTCGCGCGGCCTGGTCGCGTTTCCGCTCGAGCGCCTGCCGCGCACCACGCGTGCGCAGGCGATGGACGTGCTCAGCTCGCAGGCGGGAATGGCCGGCTACAAGGCGGTGCTGATCGCCGCCCAGCTGGCACCGCGCTTCTTCCCCATGCTCACCACCGCGGCCGGCACCATCCGGCCGTCGAAGGTGCTCGTGATCGGTGCCGGCGTGGCCGGCCTGCAGGCGGTCGCCACCGCGCGCCGGCTGGGCGCGCAGGTGGAATGCTTCGACGTGCGTCCTGAAACGCGCGAACAGATCGAATCGCTGGGCGGCCGCTTCCTCGACCTCGGCGTGAGCGCCGCGGGCGAGGGCGGCTACGCGCGGGCGTTGACCGAGGAGGAGCGCGCCGAGCAGCAGCGCCGCCTGGGCGAGCACCTGCGCGGCATCGACGCCATCGTCTGCACCGCGGCGGTGCCCGGGCGTCCGGCGCCTCGGATCATCACCGCGTCCATGGTCGAGGGCATGGCGCCGGGCAGCGTGATCGTCGATCTGGCTGCCGAGACCGGCGGCAACTGCGAACTCACGCGCCCCGGCGAGACCATCGACGCCGGCGGCGTCACCGTGGCCGGGCCGTTGAACCTGGCCAGCAGCGGCGCCCTGCATGCCAGCGAGATGTTCGCGCGCAACGCGTTCAATTTCGCCAGCCTGCTGGTCTCCGAAGGCGCGCTCGCCTTCGACTGGGAGGATGAACTGCTGGCGAAGACGGTCTGGCCGCCGCGCGAAGGCTGAGCCGGCAGCTGCTGTCGAAAAAAAGGTTCTTCTCCCAACTGAGGGAATGGCGCGCCATAGCTAGAGCGCGGGCGCCGGGTGCCAAGGCCCTTGAGCGCTCATGTCCCCCGGCGCTGGCCTGCGGCCATCGCCTCCTCCTTGACTTCGCTCTCAAGGGCCTTGGCACCCGGTGCGCAACAATACGCGGTGGCCCGAGGAGCGCAAGCTGGTCACCCGCGCACCTGCAGCAACGCCGAGCCCCGTCGTGGCCGGGAGGCCATCGCGGGGAAGTCAAGGAGGAGGCATCCTCCGCCAGGCGGAAGCCGGGGGCGAAGCCGCGAAGGCCTCCCGGCCACGGCGGGGCCCCCCAGGTCACCGCGAGGCGTAGCGAAAGAGGCAGACACTCCTCGTCGAACCGGTTCCCCGGAGTTCGGAGATGAACCAAAAAAGGCGGCTGGCGTCAGCCGCGCTCCGCGCCGGGCGGCGCGGCCTGATCAAGCCTGTTCAACGGTCCCCGGATGCCTCGGGCGGGGCCGGGTTGGCCTTGCTCCAGGCACGTCGCTGTTCCGGGCCCATTGCACGCCACTCTTCGCGCAGGGCAGCGCGCTCGGCCTCGGGCAGCGTTCGCAGCCGTGCGTAGAGCGCGCGCATCGCCTCGCGCTTGTCGGGATCCATCTTCCGCCAGCGTTCGGCGCCGCGGCGGGCGCGCTCGCGCTGCCCGGGATCCATGTCCTGCCAGCGTTCGGCGTGGGCCAGCATGTGCGCGCGCTTTTCCGGATGGTCGTTCCAGCGCTGGCGCACGGGGGCGATCAGCGCGTCGCGCTGGGCCTGGGTGAGCTGGTCCCAGGCCGGCGGCGGCGAAGCGCCGTCCGCGGGCTGGGCGACGGCGGGCAGCGCGAAGGCCAGGGCCAGGGGCAGCAGGAGAACGGCGATCGATCGGGTGCGGATGTTCGGCATGGTGCTCACTCCATGGCCAGGATCTGGCTGTCCTGGGCGGCGAGCCACAGGAACAGGTCGGGGTCTTCGTCGAGGGCGGCGAAGCCTTCGTCATACGTGGCCGCCTCGACGGCCTCGGTGGCCGCCGCCAGCGTGGGGACGGACTCGCCCGCGGGTGCGGGTTCCAGGCCGGGCTGGCGCAGCCCGATGGCCAGTGCGAACACCGCCGCGCAGGCTGCCGCCAGCCACCAGCCGGCGGCGCGATGGAGCGGGCGGGCCGGCGTTTTCGCGGCGTTTTCGCGGCGTACGCGCAGTGCGTACAGCGTGCGCGACGGGACCTGTTCGACCGCCTGTGCGTGCAGTGCCCGCATGCTCCGGTCGAAGTCGTCTTGGCGCTTGTCGTTCATCGGAAATCCTCCAGTCGCTTTTGCAGCGCGCCGCGTGCGCGCGACAGGTGTGTCTTGACCGAACCCTCGCTGCAGCCCATGACGCGCGCGGTGGTCGCCACGTCGAGCTCTTCCAGCACGCGCAGGCCGAAGGCCTCGCGCTGGCGCCGGGGCAGGTCGCGCAACGCTGCGACCACCTCGCCCCAGGCCTCCTGGCCATCGTGGGCGCGGGATGGATCCGGGCCGGCATCCGCCCATTCCACGCCGGCCTCCTGGCGTTCGTCGGCCGAGGTCATCCAGCCCAGGCGCAGGGTCCGCCGCCGCTGTACGTCGACGATGCGGCTGCGCAGGATGGTCCAGAACAGCGGCGTCCATTCATCCGCAGGACGCTCGCGATAGCCGAGCATCTTCACCATCGCGTCCTGCACCGCGTCGAGCGCGTCCTCGCGGTGGCGCAGGCCGGCCTCGGCGAAGCGATAGGCGCGCGCGGCGATCCCATCGAGGAAGGCCTCGAGGGTCTCGGCCCCGGCCGCCGGGACAGGCGGTCCAGGGGCGCGGGTGGCGGCGTCCGCGGGCATGGCGTCCAGCATAGCCACCCCCGGGCCGTCGCGATGTGCTTGCAGGCTGCCATCCATGTCGCACGCGTCTACTGGGGTCGGGAATGACAACGCACGCGGCTGCGACCGGTTGACACTGGCGGTCGCGGCGGCGCGCCGGGCGGTTATGATCGGCGTGGGCTGTCCGGGGAGAGCACGTGTGGCCGATGGATTCGTGGCGCTGTACATCTTCATGCTGGCGGCGATCGCCGGCCATGTGATCATTTCGCGGGTGCCGGTGATCCTGCACACACCGCTGATGTCGGGATCGAACTTCATCCACGGCATCGTGCTGATCGGCGCGATGGTGGTGCTGGGACACGCCGACACCACGCTGGAAAAGGCGATCGGCTTCGTGGCCGTGCTGATGGGCGCGGGCAATGCCGCGGGCGGCTACGTCGTCACCGAGCGCATGCTCGAGATGTTCAAGCCCAGCGACAGGACCAAAAGCGGCAAGGGGGGCGGCGCATGAGCGTCCAGGAAATCCTCCTGCTGGTGATCAAGGCCAGCTACCTGGTCGCCGCGACCCTGTTCCTGCTCGGCCTGCAGCGCATGGCCTCGCCGCGCACCGCGCGCAGCGGCATCCAGTGGGCCGGCGTGGGCATGGTGCTGGCGACCCTGGTCACCTTCTTCATCCCGGGGCTGCAGAACATCGCGCTGATGGTGGTCGCGCTGGCGCTGGGCACGGTGCTGGCCTGGGTTTCCGGCAAGAAGGTCGCGATCACCGACATGCCGCAGATGGTGGCGCTGTACAACGGTCTCGGCGGCGGTTCGGCCGCGGCGATCGGTGCGGTCGAGTTGCTGCGCTGGTCGGCGGCGGGGCAGGCGACCACGCAGACGGCGGCGGTGCTGGCGGTGCTGGGCGCGTTGATCGGCTCGGTGGCGCTGTCGGGTTCGATCATCGCCTGGGCCAAGCTCGACGGGCGCATGGACAAGCGCTACAGCTTCCCCGGCATGCAGTTGTTCAATGCCGCGGTGTTCCTGGCCGCGGTGGTGCTGGGCGGCATGGTGGTGCACTCCCTGGGCGTGCCGCAGATTGCGGCCTTCTTCGTGGTGGCGCTGGCGCTGGGCGTGCTCATGACGCTGCCCATCGGCGGTGCCGACATGCCGGTGGTGATCTCGCTGTACAACGCGCTGACCGGCCTTGCGGTGGCGTTCGAGGGCTATGTGCTGGGCAACGAGGCCCTGATCATCGCCGGCACCATGGTTGGCGCGGCGGGCATGCTGCTGACCCGGCTGATGGCCAAGGCCATGAACCGCTCGATCAAGAGCGTGCTGTTCTCGAACTTCGGCGCGACCGGCGAAGCCGCGGAGATCACCGGCAGCCAGAAGCCGATCGATGCCGCCGACGTCGCGGCGATGATGGCCTACGCCGAGCGCGTGGTGATCGTGCCCGGTTACGGCATGGCCGTCGCCCAGGCGCAGCACAAGATCTGGGAGCTGAGCCAGCGCCTGATCGAGCGCGGGGTGAAGGTGAGGTTCGCCATCCACCCGGTGGCCGGGCGCATGCCGGGCCATATGAACGTGCTGCTGGCCGAGGCCGGCGTGCCCTATGACCTGATCGTGGACATGGACGACGTCAACCCCGAGTTCCGCAACACCGACGTCAGCCTGGTGATCGGTGCCAACGACGTGGTCAACCCGGTCGCCAGGACCGACCCGGCGAGCCCGATCTACGGCATGCCGATCCTCGACGTGGTGGAGTCGAAGAACGCGATCGTCATCAAGCGCGGCAAGGGCAAGGGTTTCGCCGGCATCGAGAACGCGCTGTTCTATGCCGACAACACGCGCATGCTCTACGGCGACGGCGCGGAGATGGCCAGCGCCCTGGTCAGCGAGCTCAAGGCGCTCGACGGCGGCCACTGAGCCGCCGTACACGTCGCACGGGAGCCATTCAGCGGCTGCAGACCGCGGCCACGACCAGCCCGGCCGCCAGCCATGCGAGGTCGATGGCGTCGTTGGCAAGGCGTACCAGCAGCCATGCGTGTTCGACGCCGAGCTTGCCCATCGATGCCCAGGGCGCCAGGCCGAGCATGCGGCCGACCTCGTTGGCGGCGATGCCCCAGTTCGCCAGCGCGATGGCGAGCGCCGTGGCCAGGACCCCGCAGGCCGCGCGCGCAACGCCCGGGCGGAACCCGCCCATGCGCAGCAACAGCGCCGCGTCCAGCGCGGCGACCACCGCCATCCAGCTGCCCTGGCCGCGGGTCGCCTGGGCCACGAGGATCCATGCGGCGGCGATGCCGATGCTTCCGGCGAGCGCCAGTGCCAGCGCCGTCGAGGGCCGGAATCGGAATGGGGGCATGGAACGCAGCACCGTTCGTGGCGGTACAGGATAGCGCCCCGGTGGGCGGTAGAATGGCGCACTTGCATCGACGCGCCGTGACCACGCCATGTATTCCCGAAACAGTGAACCCGTCCGCCTGGAACGCGACTGCGCCGCGGTGCTGGTGCCGCAGGGCGACGAGGTGACCCTGCCGGCGGGCAGCATCGGCTACATCACCCAGGCGCTGGGCGGCAGCTTCACGGTGTTCATCGAGGGCAACCTGTTCCGGATCGCCGGCCGGGATGCGGACGCCATCGGCAAGGAGCCGCCGCAAGCGCTCGAGCTCGACGAAGGCGCCGACGACGCCGCGGTGGAGCGGCTGGTGTGGTCGCAGATGCGCACCTGCTTCGACCCCGAGATCCCGATCAACATCGTCGACCTCGGCCTGGTCTACGAGGCCAACGTCACCCATCGCGACGACGGCCAGCGCCTGGTCGAGGTGCGCATGACCCTGACCGCCCCCGGCTGCGGCATGGGCGACATCCTGGTCGACGACGTGCGCAGCAAGATCGAGATGATCCCGACCGTGGTCGAAGCCGACGTCGAGCTGGTGTTCGACCCGCCGTGGACGCGGCACATGATGTCCGAGGCCGCGCGTCTGGAAACCGGAATGTTCTGACCCCGGCGGTGGGCGCAAGGCCCATCGTTCCTGTTTCGACAGGCAATTGTCTGAATCGTGACTAAGCGCACGTCTTGCGCTGCCAACTGCATCCAGTTCCCGCTTGCATGGCTGCGAAGCTGTCGCTTAGCGTCACTTTGCGGACAAAAAATGTCAGTCCGCCCATGTCGGCGGATGCCAGGAACGGGGAGGGATCCCGGAGCGGCGGCCACCGGCGCTTCGCCGCCCCGCGCGGCATTCCATCCGTTCCGGGAACTCCACACATGACCGACGCAAAGCTCCGCCGGGCGCGCATGCACGCGCTTGCGCTTGCCACCACCGTGGCCCTGTCTTCCCTCGCTGTCGCACCGGCATTCGCGGCCGACCGCATCAACCTCAGCGGCCTGCAGGCGTCCGAACAGCACGACCGCTTCATCATCAAGTATGTCGGTGGCAGCCCCGAGCAGGCGAGCGCGAAAGAGCGCGATGCCGCCCTCAGGGCGGCCGCCGGCGTCGTCCCGGCCGGCGTGCGCGGGGCGCCGTTGGCGCTGCGCCACGAGCGCCGCATGGCGGTGGGCGCCGAGGTCATCTCCACCAGCCGCAAGCTCGACCGCGTGGAGGCCGAGAGCCTGATGCGCCAGATCGCGGCCAACCCGAACGTGGAATATGTCGAGGTCGACAAGCTCAACAGGCTCGTCCTGACCCCCAACGACACCCACTTCGGGCAGCAGTGGGGCTATGGCACCGGTGCCGGCGGCATCCGCGCGACCGAGGCCTGGGACACCACCAGTGGCTCCGGCACCGTGGTCGCGGTGCTCGACACCGGCATCACCAACCACAGCGACCTCAACGCCAACGTGCTGCCGGGTTACGACTTCATTTCCACCGCATCGGTGGGCGGCGACGGTGACGGGCGCGACAGCGATCCCAGCGACCCGGGCGATTACTACGGCGGCTACGCCTCGAGCTGGCACGGCACCCATGTCGCCGGCACCGTGGCCGCGGTGACCAACAACGCGAAGGGCGTGGCCGGTACCGCCTATGGCGCAAAGATCGTCCCGGTGCGCGTGCTCGGCCGTGGCGGCGGCTACGACTCCGACATCGCGGACGCCGTGATCTGGGCGTCGGGCGGTTCGGTCAGCGGCGTGCCCGCCAACGCCAACCCGGCCGAGGCCATCAATCTCAGCCTGGGCGGGTCGGGAAGCTGCGGCAGCGCCATGCAGAGCGCGATCAACGGCGCGGTCGGCCGCGGCTCGACCCTTGTCATCGCGGCCGGCAACAGCAATGCCGATACCTCGGGCTTCTCGCCGGCGAACTGCAGCAACGTCATCGCCGTGGGTTCGATCACCAGCACCGGCGCGCGCTCGAGCTTCTCCAACTACGGCGCCATCGTCGACATCGCGGCCCCGGGCTCGAACATCTACTCCACCCTCAATACCGGCACCCAGGGTCCGGGCAGCGAGAGTTATGCCAGCTACAGCGGCACCTCGATGGCGGCGCCTCACGTGGCCGGCGTCGTTGCCCTGATCCAGTCGGTGTCCAATCCGGTCAAGACACCGGCCCAGGTCGAGGCGCTGATCAAGAGCACGGCGCGCGCCTTCCCGTCGACGCCTTCCCAGCCGATCGGGGCGGGCATCGTCAATGCCAAGGCCGCGGTGGATGCGGCGGCCGGTGGTGGCGATCCGGGCGATCCCGGTGGCGACGAGCTGCAGAACGGCACGCCCGTGACCGGCGTCTCGGGTGCCAGCGAAAGCGCCCGGTACTGGACGATCACGGTCCCGTCGGGCGCCACCAACCTCACCATCGCCACCAGCGGCGGTTCCGGCGATGCCGACCTCTACGTGCGCCGCGGCTCGCAGCCGACCACGTCGACCTACGACTGCCGGCCCTATCGCGCGGGCAATGCCGAGAGCTGCAGCTTCACCAATCCGCAGGCCGGGACCTGGCACGTGATGGTGCGTGGCTACTCGGCGTTCTCGGGCCTCACGCTGACCGGCAGCTACACTGTCGCCGGTGGAGGCGGCGACCAGCTGCAGAACGGCGTGCCGGTCACCGGCCTGTCGGGCGCGGCGTCCAGCGAGCGCCGCTACACCATCCAGGTGCCGACTGGCCGCAGCCAGCTGCGCCTGCAGATGTCCGGCGGGACCGGCGACGCCGACCTGTACCTGCGCCACGGATCGGCACCGACCACCACGGCGTACACCTGCCGTCCCTACCTGACCGGCAACAACGAGACCTGCACCATCAACAGCCCGGCCGCGGGCACCTGGCATGTCCTCGTGCGCGGATACAGCGCGTACTCGGGCGTGTCGCTGGTGGGGACGTACTGATCGCAGACGCGTACCGGCAGCCGTGAGTAGGCAGCCGAGCCCCTCCCACGCTTGCGGGGGAGGGGCTTCCATGTGGGCGGGTGCGGGAAGGCGGGGCGGGACGCCGTGCGCGTCAGGCGGGCTCGAAGCGGTTCGCGGCGACGTTCTTGCGGACGCTGAGCGGGTCCCAGATGCGCCCGTTCATGGCGATGTAGACGCCAGCCGGCAGCGACTGCACGGCGCCCACCGCGGTGCCGATGTTGAACTCCGCGTCCGAGCCGCGGAAGCGCGCCGGGTTGAGCGCGCCGGTGAGCACGATGGTGCGGTCGTCGAGCGATGACAGCGCTTTCGCGGTCTCGACCATGGTGTCGGTGCCGTGGGTGACCAGCACGTGGCGCGCCTGCTGGGCGGCGATGGTGGCGCGCAGCAGTTCGCGGTCGGCGTCGTCGATATGCAGCGAATCCTTGCGGATGATCGGGATCACGCGGAAGCGGAAGGCGACCCCGAGCTCCTCGAGGATGCGCCCGATCTGCGGTTCGCCCACCTGGAAATCCGACTTGTCGTCGAAGTAGACCTTGTCGATCGTGCCGCCGGTGGTGACGATCAGCAGTTCTTCCATCGCGTGTTCCTCGAATGCCCGGCCGAGGCCTGCGCGGTGCGCGGGCCGAATGCGCATTCTAGTCTTTCGCGCGCCCTTGCCCTTCGCGTCGCCCACCGAAGCGGCCACGCAGCCCCGGCCAGCACGAAGCGCAGATGATGCCCAGCGCCAATGCCACTTCACCCAGTGCGAAGCCGCGGCCATCGGCGCGCTCCCAGGCCAGCATCACGCCGTGGCAGAACCAGGCCAGCGCGAGCACCCCGGCCCAGAACGGAGCCGTGGGCCGGCGTGCGAGTACGCCGAGGGCGAGCAGCAGCGGCGGCAGGGCGAACACCGCCAGCGCCTGCAGGTAGCGCGCATCGCCCGCGAACCAGGCCGCGAACAGCGCCGCCAGCGCCAGCAGCAGGACCGCCAGCACGCGTTGGGATGCGGCCAGGGCCATCAGCCCAGCCTCGCTGCGAGTCCTGCGATGCGGCGCCCCAGCGCGCGCGCCAGCTTCGATTCCTCGTCGCTGGGCGTCGGATCGTTGTCGCCGCCGGCGACATGGCTGGCACCGTAGGGCGTGCCGCCGCTGCGCGTGGCCGACAGCCCCGGCTCGGTGAACGGGATTCCGGCGATCACGCAGCCGTGGTGCAGCAGCGGCAGCATCATCGTCAGCAGGGTCGACTCCTGGCCGCCGTGCATGGTGGCGGTGGACGTGAACACCGCGGCCGGCTTGCCGACCAGGGTGCCGCTGGCCCAGTCGCTGCCGAGGCCGTCGATGAAGTGCTTCAGGGGCGCGGCCATGTTGCCGAAGCGGGTGGGGCTGCCCAGCAGCAGGCCGGCGCATTCGGCGAGGTCGCGGGCTTCGACGTAGGGTGCGCCGTCCTCGGGCACGGGCGGCGCCGCGTTCGTGGTCACCGGCGCCACCGGCGGCACGGTGCGCAGGCGCGCCGACATGCCTTCGACTTCGCCGATGCCGCGCGCCACCTGGCGTGCGAGCGCGGCGACCGAGCCGCCGCGGCTGTAGTACAGGACCAGGATCTCGGCCATGGGTTCTCCTCCGGGGCGGCAAGCATAGCCGCAGCCGCCAGGGCGCGGCGGTGCCGCGATCGGTTAACCTCGCGACGATGGAGCCACTGGATTCGCTCAACCGCTGGGGCGAGCGCCTGCGTGATCGCGCGCGCGCCGTGACGTTCGCGCGCTTCCTGTGGCGGCGTTTCCTCGACGACCGCCTGTTCGAGGCCGCCGGCGCGCTGTCGTTCACCACCACCTTCGCCCTGGTGCCGCTGACGATGGTGGTGTTCGGCGTGCTCTCGGCATTCCCCGTGTTCGAGGAATGGCGCGACCTGCTCAGCGAGTTCATCTTCGCCAACTTCGTGCCCAGCTCGGCGCAGGGCGTGCGCGACTGGCTGCTGTCGGTCTCGGGCAACACCGGCAAGCTCACCGCGGTGGGCGTGATCGCGCTGGTGGCCTCGGTGCTGGTCACGCTGTTCGGGATCGAATCCGCCTTCAACCGCATCTGGCGGGTGCACACCGCGCGGCCGCAGCTCTCACGCTTCCTGGTGTACTGGACCGTGCTCACGCTGGGCGCGCTGGTGGCCGCGGCCAGCCTCTCCGTGCTGGGGCGGATCTTCGCGCTGGAGATGTTCCGGACCGGCGCCGGGCAGTGGCTGCAGTCGGCGATGCTGGACGCCGCGCCGGTGGTGATCGAACTGCTGGCCTTCGCCCTGATCTACCGCGTGGTGCCGCACCGCACGGTGCATTGGCGGCACGCCTTCGCCGGCGCCGTGGTGGCGGTGGTGCTGCTGGAGATCGGCCGCCGGCTGATCGGCATCTACCTCGGCAGCTTCAACGCCTACCAGCACATCTACGGCGCGGTGGCCTTCGTGCCGATCTTCCTGCTGTGGCTGTACTTCGGCTGGGTGAGCATCCTGCTGGGTGCCTCGTTCGCGTCGTCCGTGTCGGCCTTCCGCTACCAGCCTGCGCACCTGCGGCTGCCGCAGGGCTACGAGATCTACGCGATGCTGCGCCTGCTGGCGCGCTTGCGCGAGGCTCGCAGCGAGGGCCGCGGCCTGCACAGCGAAGAGATCCTGGACTGCGAGCCCGTGCTCACCGATGCGCTCGTGCAGGAGACGCTGGCCCAGTTGGCGTCGATCAGCGTGGTGCGCCGGGTCGAGACCGGCGAATGGCTGCTCGCCCGCGACCTCGATACCCTGAGCCTGGCCGAACTCTACGAGGCCGGCCAGCTGCGCATCCCGATCGCCGAGGCGCACCTGCCCGGTGCCGACGACGCCCGCGGCGCCGCGGTGATCGCCACCATCGACCAGCTGCGCCTGCCGCTGCGCGACCTGCTCCGTCGCCGCGTCGGCGACTGCCTCGACCCACCCGGGGAATGAACATGCATTTTCGCCACGCCCTTGTCGCCTGCCTTGCCTTGTTGCTCCTTGCCGCCTGCCAGCGGGAGGACGCGCAGTCGCCGGCATCGCCCGCACCCGCCACGACGCCGGAGGCTGGCGCAGACGCTGCAGGTGGCGATGCGGGGACGGCGACGACGTTGCCCGCATCGCCGGCAGCGGCCGCCGCCCAGGGGGGCGCCGAGTTTCCCGGCCTGGTGGTGACGACCCTCGACGGGGCCAGTTACGACCTGGCCGAACGCCGGGGCCGCTGGGTGGTGGTGAACTTCTGGGCGACCTGGTGCGCGCCGTGCCTGAAGGAGATGCCGGAACTGTCCGCGCTCGACGCCATGCGCGAGCACGTGGAGGTCATCGGCCTGGCCTACGAGGACACCGACCCCGAGACGCTGCGCATGTTCCTGGAGACGCGCCCGGTGGTCTATCCGGTGGCCATTGTCGATGTTTACGACCCGCCGCGCGATTTTCCGACCCCGCGCGGGCTGCCGCTGACCTGCCTGGTCGCGCCCGACGGGCGCCTGGTGAAGACCTTCCTCGGTCCGGTCACCGCGGCCGAGCTGGAACAGGCCATCGAGGCCGCCGGCGGACCCGCGCCGGGGCAGCCTGGCTGAGCGACGCCGGCTGCGCGCTCAGTCGTTGTCGATGGCGTAGCGCGGGATCGGCTCCAGCGCGCCGTAGCGCTCCCTGAGCGGCTTGCCCGGCAGCGGCGGGAACTCCGGGTGGACCGCCGGCACCGCCACGTCGGGCAGCCGGTCGAGCAGGTCCCGGATCAGCGTCAGCCGCCCCGACTTCTGGTGGTTGTAATCGACCAGCGTCCAGGGCGCGTGCGCCGTATGGGTGGCCTCGAGCATGGCCTCGCGGGCGCGGGTGTAGTCGTCGTAGCGCAGCCGCGCCTCGCGGTCGATCGGCGACAGTTTCCAGGCCTTCAGCGGATCCTCGCGGCGCTCGGCGAAGCGCTCCTCCTGCTGCTCCTGGTTGCAGCACAGCCAGTACTTGAACAGATGGATGCCGTCGTCGACCAGCAGCTTCTCGAACACCGGTGCCTGCTTCAGGAAGGCCTCGACCTGGGCGTCGGTGGCGAAGCCCATGACCTGCTCCACGCCGGCGCGGTTGTACCAGCTGCGGTCGAACAGCACGATCTCGCCCGCGGTCGGCAGGTGCGGGACGTAGCGCTGGAAGTACCACTGCCCCTGTTCGGCCTCGCTGGGCTTGGGCAACGCGGCCACGCGGTACTGGCGGGTGTCGAGGTGCTCGGTGATGGCCTTGGCGGTGCCGCCCTTGCCGGCGGTGTCGCGGCCTTCGAGCACGATGACGATGCGCTCGCCGCGGTGCCGGGCCCAGCGCGCCATGGCGACCAGCTCGTGCTGCAGCTGCTCGAGTTCCTGCGCGTAGGCCTTGCCCTTGATCTTCGCCATCACGCCTTCCTCCGTGTGTTCAGGCCGCCTGTTCCGACAGCCGTGCCAGCTCGTCGGCCTGGTGTTCGCGGGTGAGGCGGTCCACCAGCGCGTCCAGCGCGCCGTCCATGACGTTGGGCAGGTCGTACAGCGTCAGCCCCTCGACGCGGTGGTCGGTGATCCGGCCCTGCGGGTAGTTGTAGGTGCGGATGCGCTGGCTGCGGTCGCCGCTGCCGACCTGCAGCTTGCGGCTGGCGGCGGTGGCCGCGGCGCGGCGCTCGGCTTCGGCCTGGACCAGGGTCGCGCGCAGGCGCTTCATCGCCTTGTCGCGGTTGGCGTGCTGCGAGCGCTCGGTCTGCGATTCCACCACCACGCCCGAGGGCAGGTGGGTGATGCGGATCGCCGAGTCGGTCTTGTTGACGTGCTGGCCGCCGGCGCCGGACGAGCGGAAGGTGTCGATGCGCAGGTCGGCCGGGTTGATCTCGATCGGCTCGCCTTCGTCCTCGACCGGGATGATCGCCACGGTCGCCGCGGAGGTGTGGATGCGGCCCTGGGACTCGGTTTCCGGCACGCGCTGCACGCGATGGGTCCCGGATTCGAACTTGAGCCGGGCGTAGGCGCCGGCGCCCTCGATGCGGGCCACGGCCTCACGGACGCCGCCGTGCTCGCCGGCGTTGGACGATTCGATCTCGACGCGCCAGCCCTGGCGCTCGGCGTAGCGGGCGTACATGCGCAGCAGGTCGCCGGCGAAGATCGCGGCCTCGTCGCCGCCGGTGCCGGCGCGCACTTCCAGGTAGATGCCGCCGTCGTCGCGGGCGTCGCGCGGCACCAGCAGCGCCATCAGGGTGTCGTCGAGCTCGGCCAGGCGCGCGGTGGCGGCCTCGACTTCATCATCGGCCAGTTCGCGCAGTTCAGGATCGGCGCGCATCGCCTCGGCGGCTTCAAGGTCGGCGCGCGCGCGACCTTCGTCGGCGAGCGCGGCGGCGAGCGGCGCGAGACCGGCGAATTCGCGTGACAGGGCCCGGAACTTCGCCTGGTCGGCGGCCACCGAAGGTTCGGCCAGCAGGCGTTCGAGCTCGTCGCGGCGCTCGGCCAGGGCCTCGAGCTTACGGCGCAGCGTCGGCAGCATCGTCGTCGTTCCGGGCGACGGCGGGCGTCGGTTCCTCCGGCGGCAGCATGCGCGCGACCGCGTCGAGCATGCCGGCATCGCCGCTGGCCGCAGCTTCGCGCAGCGCCGCGGTCGGTGGGTGCAGCAGGCGGTTGGTGAGGGTGTGCGCCAGGAATTCCAGCACGGCCTCGGGCGGCTGCCCGGATGCCAGCTGCTGGCGCGCGCGGTCCAGCACGTCGGCGCGCACCGCGTCACCGTGGGCGCGCAGGCGCTTGATCGGGCCGCTGCGCGCACCGGTGGCCTGCTGGCGCGCGTAGTGGGCCACCTGCAGGTCGATGATCGACTCGGCGGCGTCGGCGGCCTCGCGGCGGTTGCGGCGGTTGTCCTCGACCGCGCGCTCGAGATCGTCGACGGAGTACAGGTAGGCGTCGCGCACCTGGCCGACTTCGGGCTCGATGTCGCGCGGCACGGCGAGGTCGAGCAGCAGCATCGGCCGCTGGCGGCGCGCCGCCAGCGCGGCTTCGACGTGGGCGCGGCGGATCACGGGCGTGCGGCTGGCGGTGGCCGAGAGCACGATGTCGGCCAGGTGCAGGTGGTGGTGGAGCTCCTCCAGCGGCAGGGCGGTGCCGCCGTGGCGGTGCGCGAGCTCCTCGGCGTGGCGGTAGGTGCGGTTGGCGATCATCAACCGCTTGACCTTCGCCGCCGCCAGGTGGCGCGCGGCCAGCTCGATGGTCTCGCCGGCGCCGACCAGCAGCGCGACCGAATCCTCCGGTCGCGCGAAGCTGTCCTGCGCCAGGCGCACCGCCATCGAGGCCATCGACACCGGGCTGTTGCCGATGCGGGTCTCGGTGCGCGCGCGCTTGGCGGTGACGAAGGCGTGCTGGAACAGGCGGTCGAGATGGCCGCCAAGCGTGCCGGCGCCACGCGCGGCCGACCAGGCCTGCTTCACCTGGCCCAGGATCTGCGGCTCGCCCAGCACCATCGAGTCCAGGCCGGTGGCGACCCGGAACAGGTGGCGCGCGGCCTCGTCGTCGGCATGGCGGTACAGGTAGGCCTGCAGCGAGCCGGCGTCGCCGATCGGATCCTCGGGATGCGTGGCCAGCCAGTTGACCAGCGCGCGGCCGTCGTCATCGGCCACCGCATAGAGCTCGGTACGGTTGCAGGTCGACAGCAGCGCCACTTCCCGCACGCCGGGCAGGGCGCGCAGGTCGGCCAGCGCGCGCTGCAGCCGGTCGTCGGCAAAGGCCACCCGTTCGCGCAGTTCAACCGGCGCGGTCTGGTGGTTGAGGCCGATGGCGACGAGGCTCATGGGTTCAGGTGCTTGCGATAAAGTGCTGGCATGACACGGCGACATTTTACGGTGCCCGGGCACCGCGCGTCCCGGACGCCCCTTGGAGGGCGCCCGGATACTGTGTTGCGGTTCGCCGTGCCGCTGGCGGTCGCCCTGTGCGTGGCGATCCTGGCCGCGCCGGCGATGGCGCGCGAAACCGGCGCGGCCGGACCCATGAAGGAGGCCATGGCGGCCGAGTTCGCGGTGTCGGCCGGGCGCCTGGACGAAGCGGTCGACTGGTATCTGCAGGCCGCGCGGGCCGCGCCCGACGATGCCGCGCTGGCCGCCCGCGCCACCCGCTACGCGCTGATGGGGCGCGACGACCGCGCGCTGAAGGAGGCGCTGGAACTGTGGCGCAAGCGCGCACCCGAAACGCTCGCGATGCGGGCCGCGGACGCCACCCTGGCGCTGCGCACCGGCAAGCAGCGCGCGGCGCGGCGTGGGCTCGAGGCCCTGCTGCGCGACGGCGGCGCCCGCGGCTGGCTGTCGGCCTTCGCCGTCCTCGGCACCGGCAGCCGCGATCCCGCACTGTCGGCGCGGGTGCTGGGCCAGCTGTTCGAGCGCGGCGCCCTGCCCACCGAGCCCATGGCGCTGTCGGCGGCGGGGCAGCTGGCGCTGGGCCTGGGCGACGATGCCCTGTTCGGACGCATCGACGCGGTCGCGCGCGAGCTTCATCCGGACGACCCGGTCATGGGCCTGCTGCGCGTGCGCCACCTGCACCGCACCGGCCGCAGCGGCGAGGCGCGCGAGGTGCTCGATGCGCTGGCCACCGGAGACGCCCTGGCGGGCCCCCGGATCCGCGAGCGGGTGGCGCTGACCTATGCCGAGCTGGGCGACCCTGCTGCCGGTGCGGTCCTGCTCGATGCCGACCCTGCAGCCGCCGGCGACCTGGCCCAGGTGGCGCTGCGCGCCTCGCTGCTGGCAGAGGCCGACGACAAGGACGCACTGGCCGCGCTCTACGCGGGCCTGGCGCAGGGTGCCGGGGTGCCCAACCCCGCGCGTCGGCTGCTGCTGGGCCAGGTGGCCGAGTTCCTGGAGCGGCCGGGCGAAGCCCTGGACTGGTACCGCAGCGTCCCGGGCGGCGAGCAGCGCGCCACCGCGCGGCTGCGCGCGACCAAGGTGCTGCACGATCTCGAGCGCGGCGACGAGGCCTACGAAGCGCTGCGCGCCCTGCAGCAGGACGCCGACGCCGACGAGCGCCTGCGCCGCGACGCCTACCTGATGGAGTCGGAGCTGCGCCGAGAGGACGGCGATGCCGCCGCCGAGCTCGACGCGCTGGCGCGCGGCCTGGCCGCGTTCGCCGACGAGCCGGCGCTGCTGTATTCGCGCGCCCTGATGTGGGAGCGCAACGACGACATCCCCCGCGCCGAGGCCGACCTGCGCCGCATCCTGGTCGCCGACCCCGACAGCACCGCTGCGCTCAATGCGTTGGGCTACACGCTTGCCGACCGCACCGATCGCTATGAAGAGGCCCTGGAGCTGATTGAGCGCGCGCGCATCGCCGAACCGACCAACGCCGCCATCATCGACAGCTACGGCTGGGTGCTGTACCGGCTTGGCCGCCACCAGGAAGCCCTGGTCGAACTGCGCCGCGCCTTCGTGCTGGAGAAGGACGCCGAGATCGCCTCCCACGTCGGCACCGTGCTCTGGCAGCTGGGCCGGCGCGACGAGGCGATGGAGTGGTTCGAACAGGCCCGTGGCATCGACCCCGACAACCGCGCGCTGCGCCGGGCCATGGAGGAGGTCGGCGAATGACGCTGCTGCGGTTCCTGTTCACGCTGGCCTGCGCGGGAGCGCTTGCCGCATGCGCCACGCGGCCGCTGCCACCAGTTGCGCCGCCGCTCCTTGACGCCGCCGACCGGGCCCGCGCCGAAGCCCTGCAGGCCGAGCGCGCGCAGGCACTGGCGACAATGCCGGCCTGGTCGCTGACCGGGCGTGCGGCCATCACCCGCAGCGGCAAGGGCGGCAGTGGCCGGATCGAGTGGCACCAGGACGGCGGGGCCTTCGAAGTCGCGCTGGCAGCGCCGGTGACCCGACAGAGCTGGCGGCTTGCGGTCGATTCCGCGGGCGCCCGGCTCGAAGGCCTGGAAGGCGGCGTCCGCACCGGCCCCGACGGCCAGGCGCTGCTCTTCGAAGCCACCGGGCTTGAAGTGCCGGTCGACGCGCTGGGCGCCTGGCTGCGCGGCCTGCCCGCCGACGAGGCCGTGCACGGGACGGCGCAGTTGGCCTTCGGTGAAGACCTGCTGCCGCTGCGGCTGGAGCAGGCCGGCTGGAGCATCGATTTCCGCGCCTGGCGCGCGGCCGGGGATGGCCGGCCCGGTCTGCCCCTGCGCATCGACGCCCGCCGCGGCGACGCCGGCGTGCGCCTGGTGGTGGACGCGTGGGGCGGGACCGAACGATGACCGCGGCCGCCTGGTCGGCCTGGCCGGCGCCGGCCAAGCTCAACCTCTTCCTGCATATCACCGGGCGCCGCGCCGACGGCTACCACGAGTTGCAGACCGTGTTCCGGCTGCTCGACTGGGGCGACACGGTGCATCTGCGCCCACGCGCCGACGGGCGGATCGTCCGCCACGGCGACGACCTGGCGGCGGTGCCGGAAGCTTCCGATCTCTCGCTTCGCGCGGCAGAAAACCTCAAAAAATCGTTCAACGTCTCCGAAGGTGCCGATATCCGCGTTGAAAAGCGCGTTCCGGCGGGGGGCGGGTTCGGCGGTGGTTCGTCCGACGCGGCCACGGTCCTCATGGCGCTGGACGTCCTCTGGGGCCTGCAGGCCGGGACCGGCGCGCTGGCCGCCATCGGCGCCGGGCTCGGCGCCGACGTGCCGGTCTTCGTCCACGGCCACAACGCCTGGGCCGAAGGCGTGGGCGAGCGCCTGGTTCCCGTGGAGCTTCCGCCGGCCTGGTATCTGATCGCCGATCCCGGCGTCCACGTGGCGACGGCGACGCTGTTCCAAACCCCTGAATTGACGAGGGATGCCCCGCCCGCGACAATAGTCGACTTCGCTTCGGGTGCTCCGCTCGGCAACGTGTTCGAGCCGGTGCTGCGTCGCCTGGAACCGGCCATCGAGGCCACGTTCCAGGCGCTTTCGCGCGCCGGCACGCCACGCCTGACCGGGACGGGCAGCGGTTGCTTCGTCGAGTTCGCCGCGCGCGAGCCCGCCGAGGACGCGCTCGCCAGGCTGCCGCAAGGGCTTCGTGCCCGCGTGGTGGCCGGCGTGTCGCGCTCACCGCTGCTCGATGCACTTGCGGCCAGGTCACCGCAGGGGCGTCGCCAAGTGGCCCAAGGCACCGGGTTTTGATCCCGGCATTCGCAGGTTCGAATCCTGCCGCCCCTGCCAAACACCTTCATCGTCGCAAGCGTCCAGCGGAGTAGTCCCGTGAAAAAGGAAGATGGCAACCTGCTGATCTTCTCCGGCAATGCCAACCGTCCGCTCGCGCTCGCCGTGTGCCGCGAGCTCGGCGTGCGCCCCGGCAAGGCCCTGGTGTCCACGTTCTCCGACGGCGAGGTGCAGGTCGAGATCGAGGAGAACGTGCGCCGCCAGGACGTGTTCGTGGTGCAGTCCACCTGCGCCCCGACCGCCGAGAACCTGATGGAGGTGCTGGCCCTGATCGACGCGCTCAAGCGCGCCTCGGTCAGCAGCGTCACCGCGGTGGTGCCGTACTTCGGCTACGCCCGGCAGGACCGCCGCATGCGCTCCTCGCGGGTGCCGATCACGGCCAAGCTGGCGGCGCGCATGTTCACCGCCGCCGGCGCCGACGGCCTGCTGACCATCGACCTGCACGCCGACCAGATCCAGGGCTTCTTCGACATCCCGGTCGACAACGTCTACGCCTCGCCGCTGCTGCTGGCCGACATCTGGCGCGCGCACGGCACCGACAACATGGTGGTGGTCTCGCCCGACGTCGGCGGCGTGGTGCGCGCCCGCGCGATCGCCAAGCGCCTGGACGACGCCGACCTCGCGATCATCGACAAGCGCCGCCCGAAGGCCAACGTGGCCACGGTGATGAACATCATCGGCGACGTCGCCGGCAAGACCTGCGTGCTGGTCGACGACATCGTCGACACCGCAGGCACCCTGTGCGCGGCCGCCGCGGCGCTCAAGGCGCAGGGCGCCACCAAGGTCGTCGCCTATTGCACCCACCCGGTGCTGTCGGGCGCCGCGATCGACAACGTGAACGCATCCCAGCTCGACGAGCTGGTGGTCACTGATACCATTCCGCTTTCGCAGGCGGCCCACGAGTGCGGCCGCATCCGCCAGCTCGGCGTCGCCGAACTGCTGGCCGAGACCATCCGCCGGATTGCCTTCGGCGAGTCGGTGAGCTCCCTTTACGTGGACTGAGGCCCCCGGGGCCGCGGTCCGACCCGCTTCAACATCGGCTTCCCTGGTCGCGGGGGAGTCACCACCCCGCCGCGAGGCGGACCATCCCAGCAAGTGAGTAAATACCAATGAGCACGAACAAGATCACGGCCGCCAGCCGCAAGGACGAGGGGAAGGGTGCGAGCCGCCGCCTGCGTCACGCGGGCCAGGTCCCGGCCATCGTTTACGGTGGCGACGTCGCCCCGCAGAGCATCCAGCTCGACCAGGAGAAGACCTGGGTCGCCAGCCAGCACGAGTGGTTCTATTCCTCGATCATGGATCTCGAGATCGACGGCAAGGTGCAGCGCGTGCTTCTGCGCGACATGCAGCGCCACCCGTATCGCCAGCTGATCATGCACCTGGACTTCCAGCGCGTGAGCGAGAACGAGGTCATCCGCGTCAGCGTGCCGCTGCACCTGGTCAATGCCGAAACCTCGCCTGCCGGCAAGACCGCGAGCGTGGTCCTGACCCAGGAGCTCAACGAGGTCGAGGTGGCCTGCCTTCCGGGCAAGCTGCCGGAGTCGATCGAAGTCGACCTGAGCAACATGCAGATGGGCGACACCGTGCACCTGTCCGACGTCGTGCTGCCGGAGGGCGTCGAGCTCGTGGCGAAGATCGACGACGAGCACAACCCGGCCGTGGCCGTGGCCCGCCATGCGCGCGTCGAGGCAGAGCCCGAGGCCGATGAAGCCGCTGAGGGCGCCGACGTTCCAGCCGCCAAGCAGGACGCCGAGGAGAAGTAAGGCGCACCGCGCCGGCGCTCCCGTGAACGGGCGCCGGCCGGCGTCGACCCGATGGACGGCCTCCGGCTCATCGTCGGGCTGGGCAATCCCGGTCCCGAGCACGCAAGGACCCGGCACAACGCCGGGTTCCGTTTTGTCGATGCCCTGGCCGAGCGCGAGGGCGAGCGCTTCAAGGTCGACGGCAAGCTCTTCGGCGAGACCGCGAAGCTGCGGATCGCCGGCCACGAGGCCTGGCTGCTGAAGCCGGCCACGTTCATGAACCTCAGCGGCAAGTCGGTGACCGCCGCGCTGCGCTTCTGGAAGATCGAGCCGGAGCAGGCGCTGCTGGTCCACGACGAGCTGGATCTCCCGCCGGGCGCGGCCCGGCTCAAGTTCGACGGTGGCCACGGCGGCCAGAACGGGCTGCGCGACACCATGCGCCTGCTCGGCCACGGCCGTTTCCACCGCCTGCGCGTCGGCATCGGCCACCCGGGGCACAAGGACCGGGTCACCGGCTGGGTGCTGGGGCGCCCCTCGCCCGACGACGACATCCTCATCGGGCGCGCCATCGACGACGCGCTCGACGTGCTGCCGCTGGCCATGGCCGGCGATTTCAACGAAGCCATGAAGCGGCTGCACACCAACAGGGACTGAAACACCATGGGCATCACATGCGGCATCGTCGGCCTGCCGAACGTCGGCAAGTCGACCCTTTTCAACGCGTTGACCAAGGCGGGCATCGCCGCGGCCAACTTCCCCTTCTGTACGATCGAGCCCAACGTCGGCGTGGTGCCGGTGCCGGACCCGCGGCTGAATGCGCTGGCGGAGATCGTCAAGCCGCAGAAGTGCATCCCGACCGCGGTCGAGTTCGTCGACATCGCCGGCCTGGTCGCTGGCGCCGCCAGCGGTGAGGGCCTGGGCAACAAGTTCCTGGCCCACATCCGCGAGGTCGACGCGATCACCCACGTGGTGCGCTGCTTCGAGAACCCCGACGTCATCCACGTCAACAACAAGGTCGATCCGATCGCCGACATCGAGACCATCGATACCGAGCTGGCCCTGGCCGACCTGGAATCGGTGGACAAGGCCCTGCAGCGCGCCGAGCGCTCGGCCAAGACCGGGGACAAGGATGCGAAGGCCCGGGTCGAGGTGTTGGCGCGGGTACGCGCGGGGCTGGACGCCGGTTCCCCGGCGCGCGCGCTGGGCCTGTCCGAGGACGACCGCGCGGCCGTGCGCGACCTGTTCCTGCTCACGCTCAAGCCGGTGATGTACGTCGCCAACGTGCTCGAGGACGGCTTCGAGGACAATCCGCACCTGGACGCCGTGCGGGCGCGGGCGGTGGGCGAGGGCGCCGAGGTGGTGCCGGTCTCGGCCGCCATCGAGGAGGAGCTGAGCCAGCTCGAGGACGCCGACCGCGACGCTTTCCTGGAGAGCCTGGGGCTGGAGGAGCCGGGCCTGAACCGGGTCATCCGCGCGGCCTACCTGCTGCTCGGCCTGCAGACCTATTTCACCGCCGGCGTGAAGGAAGTCCGCGCCTGGACGGTGAAGGGCGGCTCCACCGCGCCGCAGGCGGCCGCGGTGATCCACACCGACTTCGAGAAGGGCTTCATCCGCGCCGAAACCATCGGCTACGACGACTTCATCCGCTACAAGGGCGAGGCCGGCGCGCGCGAGGCCGGGCGGCTGCGGCTGGAGGGCAAGGAATACCGCGTGCAGGAAGGCGACGTCCTGCACTTCCGCTTCAACGTCTGAGTCCGCGGGGCGGCCGGCGCATCCGGCCGCGGCGCGATCGGGCGAAAGCGGTCGCGGACGTTGACAGTCGCGTTCGGGACCGTCAAAATCGCGGGCTGTTTCACCGGTTTGTGTGCTGGAGGGATACCCAAGCGGCCAACGGGGGCAGACTGTAAATCTGCTGGCTTACGCCTTCGGTGGTTCGAATCCACCTCCCTCCACCAGTACATCCCCGGCGCGGGAGTAGTTCAACGGTAGAACCTCAGCCTTCCAAGCTGATGGTGCGGGTTCGATTCCCGTCTCCCGCTCCACCGCGGGGTATCATTGGAACCGCGGCGCCAGGGCACAACTCACGCTCACGTAGCTCAGTCGGTAGAGCACCTCCTTGGTAAGGAGGAGGTCACTGGTTCGATTCCAGTCGTGAGCACCATCTTCGGGTCGCAGCACCACGCGCGGCCCTCCATCCAACCGTTCAACGAGATACGCAATCATGGCCAAGGGTAAGTTCGAGCGCACCAAGCCCCACGTGAACGTGGGCACGATCGGTCACGTGGACCACGGCAAGACGACGCTGACGGCGGCGCTGACGAAGATCGGTGCGGAACGCTTCGGCGGCGAGTTCCACGCCTACGACGCGATCGACAAGGCGCCGGAAGAGAAGGCGCGCGGGATCACGATCTCGACCTCGCACGTCGAGTACGAATCGCCGACCCGCCACTATGCGCACGTCGACTGCCCGGGGCACGCCGACTACGTGAAGAACATGATCACCGGTGCGGCGCAGATGGACGGCGCGATCCTGGTGTGTTCGGCGGCCGACGGCCCGATGCCGCAGACGCGCGAGCACATCCTGCTGGCACGCCAGGTGGGCGTGCCGTACATCGTGGTGTTCCTGAACAAGGCCGACATGGTGGACGACGCCGAGCTGATGGAGCTCGTCGAGATGGAAGTGCGCGAGCTGCTGTCGAAGTACGACTTCCCGGGCGACGACACCCCGATCATCCAGGGTTCGGCGCTGAAGGCGCTGGAAGGCGACCAGTCGGACATCGGCGTGCCGGCGATCATCAAGCTGGTCGAGGCGCTGGACACGTGGATTCCGGAGCCCGAGCGTGACGTGGACAAGCCGTTCCTGATGCCGGTCGAGGACGTGTTCTCGATTTCGGGTCGCGGCACGGTGGTGACCGGTCGCATCGAGCGCGGGATCATCAAGGTGGGTGAGGAAATCGAGATCGTCGGCATCCGTCCGACCGTCAAGACGACCGTCACCGGCGTCGAGATGTTCCGCAAGCTGCTGGACCAGGGCCAGGCGGGCGACAATGCCGGCCTGCTGCTGCGCGGCACCAAGCGCGACGACGTGGAGCGCGGCCAGGTGCTGTGCAAGCCGGGTTCGATCAAGCCGCACACGGACTTCGAGGCCGAGGTGTACGTGCTGTCGAAGGACGAGGGCGGCCGCCACACGCCGTTCTTCAAGGGCTACCGTCCGCAGTTCTACTTCCGCACCACGGACATCACCGGCGCCTGCGAGCTGCCGGAGGGCGTGGAGATGGTGATGCCGGGCGACAACGTGAAGATGGTGGTGACGCTGATCAACCCGATCGCGATGGACGAGGGCCTGCGCTTCGCGATCCGCGAAGGCGGCCGGACCGTCGGCGCGGGCGTGGTTGCCAAGATCATCAAGTAAACCAGCGTATTCCGGCGGCCTTGCCGCCGTGATACGTGCTGCCGTTGATCCGGACCGGTGGTCCGGACAGCGCCAGTGGCCATCGGCTCACGCCGACGGCCGGTGACGACGCCAGGGCGAGTCGGGAGCGGCTCGCCGTTGGCGTCTAAGAGGTGCCAATTTCTTGTACACGCCAGTAGCTCAATTGGCAGAGCAGCGGTCTCCAAAACCGCAGGTTGGGGGTTCGAGTCCCTCCTGGCGTGCCATGCCGCAACGAGGGCGATAGCGACTTGAACAGCAGGGTCGAACAATCCAGGAACCAGGCTTCGGCGACTGACGTCGCCAAGTACGTGGCCGCATCCCTGCTGCTTCTTGGCGGGCTGGTCGCGTTCTACTGGTTCGACGGCCAGTGGCCGACGCCGTTGCGCGTGCTGGCCGTGGTCGGTGGTGCCGCCGCAGCGCTGGTGGTCTTCCTGACCAGCGGCAAGGGCCACCAGACGCGCGAATTTCTCTCCGAGGCCCGCTTCGAGCTGCGCAAGGTCGTCTGGCCGACCCGCCAGGAAGCCATGCGCATGAGCTGGGTGGTGATGCTGGTCGTCGTGCTCATCAGCCTGATGCTGGCGGGCTTCGACCTGGTGATCCAATGGGTCATCCGCCTGCTGCTCGGTAACTGATGGAGATGTCTGAGTCGATGGAAACCGAGATCGTCAAGCGCTGGTACGTGGTCCATGCCTATTCCGGCTTCGAGAAGTCGGTGGCGCAGGCGCTGCGCGACCGCATCGTGCGCATGGAGATGGAAGAGAGGTTCGGCGACGTGATGGTCCCGACCGAGGAGGTCGTGGAGATGCGCTCTGGCCAGAAGCGCCGCTCGGAGCGCAAGTTCTTCCCGGGCTATGTCCTGGTGCAGATCGCGACCCGGGACGAGGACGGCATTCCGCGCATCGACAGCGAGAGCTGGCACCTGGTCAAGGAAACCCCCAAGGTCATGGGCTTCATCGGCGGTACCGCCGCCCAGCCGCTGCCGATCCGCGACGATGAGGCCGACGCCATCCTCGCCCGCGTGCAGGAAGGCGTGGAGAAGCCCCGTCCGAAGGTCCTGTTCGAGGCCGGCCAGATGGTCCGCGTCGTCGACGGCCCCTTCAACGACTTCAACGGCGTGGTCGAGGAAGTCAACTACGAGAAGAGCCGCCTGCGCGTGGCCGTGCTCATCTTCGGCCGCTCGACCCCGGTCGAGCTGGAGTTCGGGCAGGTCGAAAAGGCCTGAGCCCGCCCCTTGGCGGCATGATCCGGAAGCTGCTATAGTACGCGGCTTCCTGCCCTGAAATCGGGCAAAACGCATTGGCCGCCGCCCTGGCGGCCTTTGCGCGTGACGACGCGATACCGGGACGCGTATGCATTCCCGGCCCGATGGGGAGCCTGACAGGCGCTCGCACCCGGAGAGGACACATGGCAAAGAAAGTCATCGGCTACATCAAGCTGCAGGTCAAGGCAGGCCAGGCGAACCCCTCGCCGCCGGTCGGTCCTGCCCTGGGCCAGCGCGGCCTGAACATCATGGAGTTCTGCAAGGCGTTCAACGCCGCCACGCAGAAGCTCGAGCCCGGTCTGCCGACCCCGGTGATCATCACCGCGTACTCGGACCGCACCTTCACCTTCATCACCAAGTCGACCCCGGCCGCGGTGCTGCTGAAGAAGGTCGCCGGCGTGCAGAGCGGCTCCAAGCGCCCCAACACCGAGAAGGTGGGCAAGGTCACCCGGGCCCAGCTCGAGGACATCGCGAAGATGAAGGAAGCCGACCTGACGGCGGCCGACCTGGACGCAGCGGTTCGCACCATCGAGGGCTCCGCCCGCTCGATGGGCCTGACGGTGGAGGGCTGAGGACATGGCACTGACCAAGCGACAGAAGAGCAGCCAGGCCGCGGTCGTCCCCGGCAAGGCCTACGCCATCGACGAAGCGCTGAAGATCGTCAAGGACAACAGCAAGGCCAAGTTCGTCGAAGCCATCGACGTGGCCGTGCGCCTGGGCGTCGACGCCCGCAAGTCGGACCAGCAGGTCCGCGGTTCGACCGTGCTGCCACAGGGCACCGGCAAGACCGTGCGCGTGGCGGTGTTCGCCCCGGCCGGTGCCAAGGCCGAAGAGGCCCTGGCCGCCGGTGCCGACGCCGTCGGCATGGACGACCTGGCCGAGAAGATGCAGGGCGGCGACCTCAGCTATGACGTCGTCATCGCAACCCCGGACGCCATGCGCGTGGTCGGCAAGCTCGGCACGCTGCTCGGCCCGCGTGGCCTGATGCCCAACCCGAAGGTCGGCACCGTGTCGGCGAACCCGGGCGAGGCGGTCAAGAACGCCAAGGGTGGCCAGGTCCGCTACCGCACCGACAAGGCCGGCATCATCCACTGCACCATCGGCAAGGCCGACTTCGAGTCGGGCCGCCTGAAGGAAAACCTGCAGGCGCTGCTGATGGACCTGGTCAAGGCCAAGCCGGCCACCGCCAAGGGCCAGTACCTGCAGAAGGTTTCGGTCAGCTCGACCATGGGCCCCGGCGTCGCCGTGGACCAGTCGACGCTGGTGCTCAAGTAAGAAGGTTTTGAGGGCATCGCCAAGGGCGCAAGCCCGAGGCGGGGCCGTCAAAGACCGCAGGCGCGGCCTGCGTGGCAGCGACGACGGGCAGGGATGCTCGAACTGGCATGGATTCGCCGTCGTTGCCGCCGCAGGGCGCTTAATCCTCGAACCGCGGGAGCGGCGACGGGCCTGCGCAGATGGTTGCCGACCCTCCAGAAGATCAGGGCTTCATCGATCCAGACGGAAAACGGCCACCAACGGGATGCCGCTTGCGGCGTCCCCGGCACCAAGGGACTGGTGTCGACAAAGGACCGGCCCGGCGCGGATGCGCCAGGCCGGATTGCGAAGTACGGAGGAAGTGCAATGGCTCTCAATCTGAACCAGAAGAAGGAAGTCGTTGCCGAACTGGCCGAGGTCGCCGCTACGGCGCACTCGCTGGTTGCCGCGGAGTACGTGGGCCTGACCGTCGAGCAGTTGACCAGCATGCGAAAGAAGGCGCGCGCCGAAGGCGTGTACCTGAAGGTCGCGAAGAACACCCTGGTCTCGCGTGCAGTCGAGGACACCGATTACGCCATCGTCAAGGATGAGCTGACCGGTCCCCTGCTGTATGCCTTCTCGAAGGAAGACCCCGGCGCCGCCGGACGCCTGATCAAGGAGTTCGCCAAGGCGAACGACAAGCTGAAGCCGCGCCTCGTGGCGATCGGCGGGCAGAAGTACCCGGGCTCCCATGTGGATGTCCTGGCTTCGCTCCCGACGCGTGACGAAGCGCTGTCGATGCTGCTCAGCGTCATGGTCCAGCCCGCCACCATGCTGGTGCGCGTGCTGGCCGAGCCGGCGACGCAGGTCGCCCGCGCCACGAGCGCGATTGGCCAGCAGAAGGCGGCTTGAGGCAACAACAGTTCGGTCGACAACCGACCACAGACGTTTTCCAACATTAGATAACCAGAGGTATCGAGATGTCCCTTTCCAACGAGCAGATCATCGAAGCGATCAGCAGCAAGACCCTCATCGAGGTGATGGAGCTGGTCAAGGCGATGGAAGAGAAGTTCGGCGTGTCCGCCGCCGCCCCGGTTGCCATGGCTGCCGGTCCGGCCGCCGCCGCCGCCCCCGCCGAAGAGCAGACCGAGTTCAACGTCACCCTGAAGTCGGCCGGCGACAAGAAGGTCGAGGTCATCAAGGTGGTCCGCGCGATCACCGGCCTGGGCCTGAAGGAAGCCAAGGACCTGACCGAAGCCGGTGGCGTGGTCAAGGAAGGCGCTTCGAAGGAAGAAGCCGAGAAGGTCAAGAAGGACCTGGAAGCGGCCGGCGCCACGGTCGAAGTCAAGTAAGCGTTGTCGCGTCGCCTGCGTCACGAGGCGACCACGAGGCTGGGGGCGTAAGCCCCCGGCCTTCGGCCGTTGTAGCGGCTGGATAGAACCGACACCGAGTCGGCAGTTGGAAGTAGCAGGAGAAGGCGTGCTGGTGCCGGCAATACCAGCAACTTCCAACTGGCGGTTCATTGTTCCCCCTGGGTCGCGCCGCGCGCGGCCCGCAGATGCCAAAGGCGGTAGCTCCCCATGACGACGTCATATTCGTTCACCGAGAAGAAGCGCATCCGCAAGGATTTCGGCAAGCGCCGTTCGATCCTCGAAGTGCCGTTCCTGCTTGCCATCCAGGTCGACTCGTACCGCGAGTTCCTGCAGGCCGGCAAGGATCCCGCGCGTCGCGAGGACCGTGGCCTGCACGCCGCCCTCAAATCCGTGTTCCCGATCACCAGTTACAACGGCTACGCAGCGCTGGAGTATGTCGGCTACAAGCTCGGCACCCCGGTGTTCGACGAGCGCGAGTGCCGCCAGCGCGGCATGAGCTACGGCGCCCCGCTGCGCGTGACCGTGCGCCTGGTGATCTACGACCGCGAGTCGTCCAGCAAGGCCATCAAGTACGTGAAGGAGCAGGAGGTCTACATGGGCGAGATCCCGCTCATGACCGACAACGGCACCTTCATCGTCAACGGCACCGAGCGCGTCATCGTCTCGCAGCTGCACCGCTCGCCGGGCGTGTTCTTCGACCATGACCGCGGCAAGACCCACAGCTCGGGCAAGCTGCTGTACAGCGCCCGCGTCATTCCCTACCGCGGCTCCTGGCTGGACTTCGAGTTCGACCCGAAGGACGCGCTGTTCACCCGCATCGACCGCCGCCGCAAGCTGCCGGTCAGCGTGCTGCTGCGCGCGCTGGGCTACTCCAACGAAGAGATGCTCCACGAATTTTTCGAGATCAACCATTTCCACATCGATCCCGAGGAAGGCGTGCAGCTGGCGCTGGTGCCCGATCGCCTGCGCGGCGAAACCCTCGACTTCGACCTGGCCGACGGTGATCGCGTCATCGTCGAGGCCGGCCGCCGCATCACCGCGCGCCACGTCAAGCAGCTGACCGACTCCGGCATCGAAGCCCTGGCCGTGCCCGACAGCTACCTCGTCGGCCGCGTGCTCTCGCACGATGTCATCGACGCCGCCACCGGCGAGCTGGTGGCCTCGGCCAACGACGAGATCACCGACGAGATGCTGGAGGCCCTGCGCAAGGCCGGCGTCGACGCGGTGGGCACCATCTGGACCAACGACCTGGATCGTGGCGCCTACCTGTCCAACACCCTGCGTATCGACGCGACCAAGACCCAGCTCGAGGCCCTGGTCGAGATCTACCGCATGATGCGTCCCGGCGAGCCGCCGACCAAGGATGCCGCGCAGAACCTGTTCCACAACCTGTTCTTCACCTTCGAGCGCTACGACCTGTCGGCCGTGGGCCGGATGAAGTTCAACCGCCGCATCGGCCGCAAGGACGCCACCGGTGCACCGGTGCTGTACGACGCGCGCTATTTCGCCGAGCGCAAGGACGACGACTCCGCCCGCCTGCGCGAGCAGTGCGGCGACAGTTCCGACATCCTCGACGTGCTGAAAGTGCTGACCGAGATCCGCAACGGTCGCGGCGTGGTCGACGATATCGACCACCTCGGCAACCGCCGTGTGCGCTCGGTCGGCGAGATGGCCGAGAACGTGTTCCGCGTCGGCCTGGTGCGCGTGGAACGCGCGGTGCGCGAGCGCCTGACCATGGCCGAGGCCGATGGCCTGACGCCGCAGGAGCTGATCAACGCCAAGCCGGTCGCGGCGGCGGTGAAGGAGTTCTTCGGTTCGTCGCAGCTGTCGCAGTTCATGGACCAGAACAACCCGCTGTCCGAGGTCACCCACAAGCGCCGCGTGTCGGCCCTTGGGCCGGGCGGCCTGACCCGCGAGCGCGCCGGCTTCGAGGTGCGCGACGTGCACCCGACCCATTACGGCCGCGTCTGCACCATCGAGACCCCGGAAGGCCCGAACATCGGCCTGATCAACTCGCTGGCCGTGTTCGCGCGCACCAACAACTACGGCTTCCTCGAGACGCCGTACCGCAAGGTCGTGGACGGCAAGGTCACCGACGACGTCGAGTTCCTCTCGGCGATCGAGGAGAACGAGTACGTCATCGCGCAGGTGAACGCGCCGCAGGACGAGAAGGGCAAGCTGGACGCGCCGTTCATCGCCTGCCGCTTCCAGGGCGAGAACCTGCTCAAGCCGCCGAGCGAGATCCACTACATGGACGTCTCGCCGATGCAGACCGTGTCGGTCGCGGCGGCGCTGGTGCCGTTCCTCGAGCACGACGATGCCAACCGCGCGCTGATGGGCGCCAACATGCAGCGCCAGGCCGTGCCGACGCTGCGCAGCGAGAAGCCGCTGGTCGGCACCGGCATCGAGCGCGCCGTGGCGCGCGACTCGGGCGTGACGGTGAACGCGCGCCGCGGCGGCGTGATCGAGCAGATCGACGCCGGCCGCATCGTGGTCAAGGTGTTCGAGGACGAGATCTCCGGCGAGACCGATGCCGGCGTCGATATCTACAACCTGATCAAGTACACGCGCTCCAACCAGAACACCTGCATCAACCAGACCCCGCTGGTCAACGTGGGCGACGTGGTCGCGCGCGGCGACGTGCTGGCCGACGGTCCCTCGACCGACATCGGCGAGCTGGCCCTGGGCCAGAACATGCTGGTCGCGTTCATGCCGTGGAACGGCTACAACTTCGAGGACTCGATCCTCCTGTCCGAGCGCGTGGTCAAGGAAGACCGTTACACCACGATCCACATCGAGGAGCTCACCGCCGTCGCCCGCGACACCAAGCTGGGCCCGGAGGAGATCTCCGCCGACATCCCGAACGTCTCCGAACAGGCGCTCAACCGCCTCGACGAGTCGGGCGTGGTGTACATCGGCGCCGAGGTCCGCGCCGGCGACATCCTGGTGGGCAAGGTCACGCCCAAGGGCGAAAGCCAGCTGACCCCGGAAGAGAAGCTGCTGCGCGCGATCTTCGGCGAGAAGGCCTCGGACGTTAAGGACAGCTCGCTGCGCGTGCCGCCGGGCATGGACGGCACCGTCATCGACGTGCAGGTCTTCACCCGCGACGGCATCGAGAAGGACAAGCGCGCCAAGCAGATCGAAGAAAGCGAGATCAAGCTCGTCAAGAAGGACTTCGACGACCAGTTCCGCATCCTCGAGGGCGCGATCTACGCCCGCCTGCGCGAGCAGCTGCTGGGCAAGGTCGCCAACGGCGGCCCGGGCGTCAAGAAGGGCGATACCGTGTCCTCGCTGGTGCTTGACGGCCTGAAGAAGTCCGACTGGCTGCAGCTGCGCATGAAGGACGACGCCGTCGCCGACGCGATCGAGCGCGCCGCCAAGCAGATCCAGGTGCACGAGGAAGAGTTCGAGCGCCGTTTCCAGGACAAGCGCGGCAAGATCACCCAGGGCGACGACCTCGCCCCGGGCGTGCTGAAGATGGTGAAGGTGTACCTGGCGGTGAAGCGCCGCATCCAGCCGGGCGACAAGATGGCCGGCCGCCATGGCAACAAGGGCGTGGTCTCGACCATCGTGCCGGTGCAGGACATGCCGCACATGGCCAATGGCGAGACCGTGGACATCGTGCTCAACCCGCTGGGCGTGCCGAGCCGCATGAACATCGGCCAGATCCTCGAGGTCCACCTGGGCTGGGCCGCCAAGGGCCTGGGGCAGAAGATCGACCGCATGCTGCAGGCGCAGGCCAAGGTCGCCGAGCTGCGCAAGTTCCTCGACCAGATCTACAACCACGACGACAAGCTGCACGGCCAGCGCGTCGACCTCAAGCAGTTCTCCGACGAGGAGCTGCTGGTGCTGGCGAAGAACCTGACCGGCGGCGTGCCGATGGCCACCCCGGTGTTCGACGGCGCGGAGGAGGCCGAGATCAAGCACATGCTCGAACTCGCCGACCTGCCGACCAGCGGCCAGGCGCAGCTGTACGACGGCCGCACCGGTGATGCCTTCGAGCGCAAGGTGACCGTGGGTTACATGCACATGCTGAAGCTCAACCACCTGGTCGACGACAAGATGCACGCGCGTTCGACCGGTCCGTACTCGCTCGTTACCCAGCAGCCGCTGGGCGGCAAGGCGCAGTTCGGCGGCCAGCGCTTCGGCGAGATGGAGGTCTGGGCCCTGGAAGCCTACGGCGCGGCCTACACCCTGCAGGAAATGTTGACGGTGAAGTCCGACGACGTGCAGGGCCGCAACCAGATGTACAAGAACATCGTCGACGGCGAACACGAGATGGTCGCGGGCATGCCCGAGTCCTTCAACGTGCTGGTCAAGGAAATCCGCTCGCTCGCGATCAACATGGAGCTGGAAGAGAACTGAGGACGCAGCCCGGGGCAGGGCGCGCCTGACGCGCCCGCCACCGGAAAGCACCGCAGCCCCGTCCTCGATTCCCGATCCCGGAGAAACACATGAAAGACCTTCTGAACCTGTTCAACCAGCAGCGCCCGACGCTCGACTTCGACGCGATCAAGATCGCGCTGGCCTCGCCCGACCTGATCCGTTCGTGGTCGTTCGGCGAGGTGAAGAAGCCCGAGACCATCAACTACCGCACCTTCAAGCCCGAGCGCGACGGCCTGTTCTGCGCCGCCATCTTCGGGCCGGTGAAGGACTACGAGTGCCTGTGCGGCAAGTACAAGCGCATGAAGCACCGCGGCGTGGTGTGCGAGAAGTGCGGCACGGAAGTGACCCTTGCAAAGGTGCGCCGCGAGCGCATGGGCCACATCGACCTGGCCAGCCCGACCGCGCACATCTGGTTCCTCAAGTCGCTGCCCTCGCGCATCGGCCTGATGCTCGACATGACCCTGCGCGACATCGAACGCATCCTGTACTTCGAGGCGTTCGTCGTCACCGAGCCGGGCCTGACCCCGATGGAGCGCGGCCAGCTGCTCAATGAAGAGCAGTTCATGCAGATGCGCCAGGAGCACGGCGACGACTTCGACGCCGCCATGGGCGCCGAGGCCGTGTTCGACCTGCTGCGCACGATCGACCTGCAGGCGGAGATGGTGCGCCTGAAGGAAGACGTCGCCGCCACCGGTTCGGAGACCAAGCTCAAGCGCCTGACCAAGCGCATCAAGCTGGTCGAGGCCTTCCTCGAGTCGGGCAACCGCCCCGAGTGGATGGTCATGACCGTGCTGCCGGTGCTGCCGCCGGACCTGCGCCCGCTGGTTCCCCTGGACGGTGGCCGCTTCGCGACCTCCGACCTGAACGACCTGTACCGCCGCGTCATCAACCGCAACAACCGCCTGCGTCGCCTGCTCGAACTCAACGCGCCCGACATCATCGTGCGCAACGAGAAGCGCATGCTGCAGGAGTCGGTCGACGCCCTGATGGACAACGGCCGCCGCGGCCGCGCCATCACCGGCACCAACAAGCGCCCGCTCAAGTCGCTGGCCGACATGATCAAGGGCAAGCAGGGCCGGTTCCGCCAGAACCTGCTCGGCAAGCGCGTCGACTACTCGGGCCGTTCGGTGATTGTGGTCGGCCCCACGCTGCGCCTGCACGAGTGCGGCCTGCCGAAGAAGATGGCGCTGGAGCTGTTCAAGCCCTTCATCTTCGCCAAGCTGCAGCGCCGTGGCCTGGCCACGACGATCAAGGCCGCCAAGAAGCTGGTGGAGCGCGAAGAAGCGGAAGTCTGGGACATCCTGGAAGAAGTGATCCGCGAGCACCCGGTGCTGCTCAACCGCGCGCCGACGCTCCACCGCCTCGGCATCCAGGCGTTCGAGCCGGTGCTGATCGAGGGCAAGGCCATCCAGCTGCACCCGCTGGTCTGCACCGCGTTCAACGCCGACTTCGACGGCGACCAGATGGCGGTCCACGTGCCGCTCTCGCTGGAAGCCCAGCTGGAAGCGCGCGCGCTGATGATGTCGTCCAACAACATCCTGTCGCCCGCCAACGGCGAGCCGATCATCGTGCCGTCGCAGGACGTGGTGCTGGGCCTGTATTACATGACCCGCGCACTGGAGAACACCCCGGGCGAGGGCATGGCGTTCGCCAACGTCTCCGAGGTCAAGCGTGCCTACGACAGCAAGGTCGCGGGCCTGCATGCCAAGGTGAAGGTGCGCATTGACGGGACGGTGATCGACGAGGACGGCAACCCGCAGAAGAAGACCTCGATCGTGGACACCACGGTCGGTCGCGCGCTGCTGGCCGAGATCCTGCCCGAGGGCCTGCCCTTCGCGCTGGCCAACGTCGAGCTGACCAAGAAGAACATCAGCCGCCTGATCAACTCCTGCTACCGCATGCTCGGCCTGAAGGACACGGTCGTGTTCGCCGACAAGCTGATGTACACCGGCTTCGCGTACGCCACGCGCGCCGGCGTGTCGATCGGCATCGACGACATGACCATCCCCGACGAGAAGAAGGGCATCCTCGCCGAGGCCGAGGCCGAGGTGCTGGAGATCCAGCAGCAGTACCAGTCGGGCCTGGTCACCGCCGGCGAGCGCTACAACAAGGTGGTCGACATCTGGTCGCGCACCAACGAACGCGTCGCCCAGGCGATGATGAAGACCATCGGTACCGAGATCGTGACCAACGCCAAGGGCGAGAAGGTCGAGCAGAAGTCGATGAACTCGGTCTTCATCATGGCCGACTCCGGCGCCCGTGGTTCGCAGGCGCAGATCCGCCAGCTGGCGGGCATGCGCGGCCTGATGGCCAAGCCCGACGGCTCGATCATCGAGACTCCGATCACCTCGAACTTTCGCGAGGGCCTGAACGTCCAGCAGTACTTCATCTCGACCCACGGTGCCCGAAAGGGCCTGGCGGACACCGCGCTGAAGACCGCGAACTCCGGCTACCTGACCCGTCGCCTGGTCGACGTGGCGCAGGACGTGGTGATCACCGAGACCGACTGTGGCACCCATGACGGCCTGACCATGACCCCGATCGTGGAAGGCGGCGACGTGGTCGAGCCGCTGAAGGACCGCGTGCTGGGCCGCGTCGTGGCCGAGGACGTGTTCCTGCCCGGCAACGATGACGAGCCCGTCGTGACCCGCAACACCCTGCTCGACGAGGCCTGGGTGCAGAAGCTCGAGGACGCCGGCGTGCAGACCATCCAGGTCCGCTCGACGATCACCTGCGAGTCCTCGTTCGGCGTGTGCGCGCACTGCTACGGTCGTGACCTTGGTCGTGGCCACCTGGTCAACCACGGCGAGGCCGTGGGCGTGGTCGCCGCGCAGTCGATCGGCGAGCCGGGTACCCAGCTGACCATGCGTACGTTCCACATCGGTGGCGCGGCCTCGCGTGCGGCGGCGATCGACAACGTGACCGTGAAGACCACCGGCTCGGTGAAGTTCAACAACGTCAAGTCGGTGTCGCACGGCGATGGACACCTGGTCGGCGTGTCGCGCTCGGGCGAGATCTCGGTGCTCGACCAGCACGGCCGCGAGCGCGAGCGCTACAAGCTGCCCTACGGCGCGACCATCAACGCGAAGGACGGCATGGCGGTCAAGGCCGGCCAGACCATCGCGACCTGGGACCCGCACACCCATCCGATCGTGTCGGAAGTGAAGGGCGTGGTCCGCTTCGTCGACTTCATCGACGGCGTCACCGTGATCGAGAAGACCGATGACCTGACCGGCCTGGCCTCGCGCGAGATCACCGATCCCAAGCGCCGCGGCTCCCAGGGCAAGGACCTGCGTCCGCTGATCCGCATCGTCGATGCGAAGACCGGCGAGGGCCTCAACATCCCGGGCACCGACCTGCCGGCGCAGTACATGCTGCCGCCGCGCTCGATCGTCAACATGCAGGACGGCGACGCGGTGGGCGTGGGCGACGTGGTGGCCAAGATTCCGCAGGAAGCCTCCAAGACCCGCGACATCACCGGCGGCCTGCCGCGCGTGGCCGACCTGTTCGAGGCGCGCAAGCCCAAGGACCCGGCGATCCTCGCCGAGAAGTCGGGCGTGGTCAGCTTCGGCAAGGACACCAAGGGCAAGCAGCGCCTGATCATCAAGGGTGCCGATGGCGACGACCACGAGGAGCTGATCCCGAAGTACCGCCAGATCATCGTGTTCGAAGGCGAGCACGTGGAGAAGGGCGAGACCGTGGTGGACGGCGAGCCGAGTCCGCAGGACATCCTGCGCCTGAAGGGCGTCGAAGAGCTTGCGTCGTACCTGACCAAGGAAATCCAGGACGTTTATCGCCTGCAGGGCGTGAAGATCAACGACAAGCACATCGAGGTGATCGTTCGCCAGATGCTGCGCAAGGTCGAGATCACCGACGCCGGCGACAGCCGCTTCCTCAATGGCGAGCAGGCCGAGCGCCAGCGCGTGATCGAGGACAACGAGAAGCTGAACGCCAAGGGCGAGCTCCCGGTGTACTTCGCCCCCGTGCTGCTGGGCATCACCAAGGCCTCGCTGGCCACCGAGTCGTTCATCTCGGCGGCCTCCTTCCAGGAGACCACCCGCGTGCTGACCGAGGCGGCCGTCCGCGGCACCCGCGACGGCCTGCGCGGCCTGAAGGAGAACGTGATCGTCGGCCGGCTGATCCCAGCGGGCACCGGCATGGCGTACCATACGCAGCGCCGCAAGAACGCCTCGGGGCTGACCGAGTCCGAGATGGATGCCCTGTCCGGGGTCACCGTGGCAGAGTCCGTCGCCGAGGAAACGGCGCCCGTCGAGGGGGGCGATGCTCCTCCGGCCCAGGGCGCCGAAGACTGATCCACCGTTAGTGACGGCCCCACGGGGCCGTCCCAGATTCCGAAATGAGGTGCCATGGAGGCGCCTCGTGTTCGGCCCAGGAAGGGCGGGAAAGAAGACTGCGGCCCAGGCCGCGCTCCGGGTACCGGGGCGTCGCCTGCCCGGTCATCGCATGCGTTGACGCTGGTCGTCGGCGCAGGCTATACTTTTCCGTCTCGGCAGGCTGGGTTCATTCCGCCTGCCTTCGTTTTCATACACCACCGCGGGCCCCGCGCCCGGAAGCAGAAGACCCGACACCGATGGCAACGATCAACCAGCTTGTGCGCAAGCCGCGCAGCCCGGAAACCTACCAGAGCAACTCCCCCGCGCTGCAGAACTGCCCGCAGCGTCGCGGCGTGTGCACGCGCGTGTACACCACCACCCCGAAGAAGCCGAACTCGGCCCTTCGCAAGGTGGCCAAGGTGCGCCTGACCAACGGCTACGAGGTCATCTCCTACATCGGTGGCGAAGGCCACAACCTGCAGGAGCACTCGGTGGTGCTGATCCGCGGCGGTCGCGTCAAGGACCTCCCGGGCGTGCGCTACCACACCGTCCGTGGCTCGCTCGACGCCGCCGGCGTCGCCAAGCGCAGGCAGGCCCGCTCCAAGTACGGCGCCAAGCGTCCGAAGGGCTGATCCGCTCCTGTCCCTGGATTGTCCCGCCCTTCGAACCAGATACTGAAAAGGCACAAGAACAATGTCGCGTAAAGGAAACACCCCGCAGCGCTCGGTGCTGCCCGACCCGAAGCATGGCAGCGAGACGATCGCCCGCTTCATCAACATGGTCATGTACAGCGGCAAGAAGTCCGTCGCCGAGAAGATCGTCTACGGCGCCATGGACGTCATCGGCGAGAAGAACCCGAACCCGCTGGAAGTCGTCGAGAAAGCGCTTGGCAACATTTCGCCGTCGGTCGAGGTGAAGTCCCGCCGCGTTGGCGGCTCCACCTACCAGGTGCCGGTCGAAGTGCGTCAGTCGCGCCGCATGGCGCTGGCGATGCGCTGGCTGATCGATGCCGCCCGCAAGCGCGGCGAGAACAGCATGCCGCGCAAGCTTGCCGGCGAGCTGATCGACGCATCCGAGAGCCGCGGTGGCGCGATCAAGAAGCGCGAGGAAACGCACCGCATGGCCGAGGCCAACAAGGCTTTCGCGCACTACCGCTGGTAACGGCACCAGGCCGCGCGCAGCGCGCCGGCCCGATCAACGCGTAGCCGGGTGCCGCCGCAGGGCGGCATTCGGCCATCCGGAACCAATTCCGCACGTCCGCGTCTGCGGACAACATATAGAGAGACCGCCGTGGCCCGCACCACTCCCATCGACCGCTACCGCAACTTCGGCATCATGGCCCACATCGATGCCGGCAAGACCACCACGTCCGAGCGCATCCTGTTCTACACCGGTGTCAGCCACAAGCTGGGCGAAGTGCACGACGGCGCCGCGACCATGGACTGGATGGAGCAGGAGCAGGAGCGTGGCATCACGATCCAGTCGGCGGCCACCACCGCCTTCTGGTCGGGCATGGACAAGTCGCTGCCGCAGCACCGCTTCAACATCATCGATACCCCCGGGCACGTCGACTTCACCATCGAGGTCGAGCGCTCCCTGCGCGTGCTCGACGGCGCCGTCTTCGTGCTGTGCGCCGTCGGTGGCGTGCAGCCGCAGTCCGAGACCGTGTGGCGCCAGGCCAACAAGTACCAGGTGCCGCGCATGGCGTTCGTCAACAAGATGGACCGTACCGGCGCCAACTTCGACAAGGTCGTTGGCCAGCTGAAGTCGCGCCTGGGCGCGAGCCCGGTGCCGATGCAGGTGCCGATCGGCGCCGAGGACGGTTTCGAGGGCGTCGTCGACCTGCTGAAGATGAAGGCGATCCATTGGGATACCGCCTCGCAGGGCATGGTGTTCGAGTACCGCGAGATTCCGGCCAGCCTGGCCGACAAGGCCATCGCGGCGCGTGCCTTCATGGTCGAATCGGCGGCCGAGGCCACCGAAGAGCTGATGGACAAGTACCTCGAGGGCGGCGAGCTCAGCCAGGAAGAAATCGTTGCCGGCCTGCGGTTGCGCACCCTGAACGTCGAGATCGTGCCGGTGTACTGCGGCACCGCGTTCAAGAACAAGGGCGTGCAGGCGATGCTCGACGGCGTGATCCAGCTGCTGCCGTCGCCGCTCGACCGTCCGGCGGTGCAGGGCATCAACGAGAGCGAGCAGACCGAGACCCGCCCGGCGGAGGACAAGGCACCGTTCTCGGCGCTGGCGTTCAAGATCATCACCGACCCCTTCGTCGGTTCGCTGACCTTCTTCCGCGTCTACTCGGGCGTGCTCAACGCCGGCGACCAGGTCTACAACCCGATCAAGTCGCGCAAGGAGCGCATCGGCCGCCTGCTGCAGATGCATTCCAACGACCGCAACGAGATCAAGGAAGTCCGCGCCGGTGACATCGCCGCCGCCGTAGGTCTGAAGGACGTGTCCACCGGCGATACGCTGTGCGCCCAGGACGCGATCATCACGCTCGAGCGCATGATCTTCCCGGAGCCTGTCATCTCGATGGCCGTGGAGCCGAAGACCAAGTCGGACCAGGAAAAGATGGGTGTCGCGCTCGGTCGCCTGGCGCAGGAAGATCCCTCGTTCCGCGTGCGCACCGACGAAGAGTCCGGCCAGACCATCATCGCCGGCATGGGCGAGCTGCACCTGGACATCCTTGTCGACCGCATGAAGCGCGAGTTCAACGTCGAGGCCAACGTCGGCAAGCCGCAGGTCGCCTACCGCGAGACCATCCGCAAGACGGTGAAGTGCGAAGGCAAGTTCGTGCGCCAGTCGGGCGGCAAGGGCCAGTTCGGTCACGTGTGGCTCGAGATCTCGCCGCAGGAGCCGGGTACGGGCTACGAGTTCGAGAACGCGATCGTTGGCGGCGTGGTGCCCAAGGAATACATCCCGGCCGTCGACAAGGGTATCCAGGAAGCGGTCGCCAACGGCATCCTTGCCGGCTACCCGATCGTGGACGTCAAGGTGAAGCTGTACGACGGTTCGTACCACGAGGTCGACTCGTCGGAAATGGCGTTCAAGATCGCCGGTTCGATGGGCTTCAAGGAAGGCTTCAGCAAGGCCAGCCCGGTGCTGCTCGAGCCGGTAATGAAGGTCGAGATCGTCAGCCCCGAGGATTACCTGGGCGACGTGATGGGCGACGTCAGTCGTCGTCGCGGCATCCTCCAGGGCCAGGACGACAGCCCGACGGGCAAGATCATCAATGCGATGATCCCGCTGGGCGAGATGTTCGGCTACGCCACCAGCCTGCGCTCGATGTCGCAGGGTCGCGCCACCTTCACGATGGAATTCGACCACTATGCGGAAGCGCCGTCGAACATCGCCGAAGAAGTGGTGAAGAAGAAGTAAGCGGCGCCAGAGACGGCGACCAAGTCAACCAACTTTCGAAGAGACAGCAATCATGGCCAAGGGTAAGTTCGAGCGCACCAAGCCCCACGTGAACGTGGGCACGATCGGTCACGTGGACCACGGCAAGACGACGCTGACGGCGGCGCTGACGAAGATCGGTGCGGAACGCTTCGGCGGCGAGTTCCACGCCTACGACGCGATCGACAAGGCGCCGGAAGAGAAGGCGCGCGGGATCACGATCTCGACCTCGCACGTCGAGTACGAATCGCCGACCCGCCACTATGCGCACGTCGACTGCCCGGGGCACGCCGACTACGTGAAGAACATGATCACCGGTGCGGCGCAGATGGACGGCGCGATCCTGGTGTGTTCGGCGGCCGACGGCCCGATGCCGCAGACGCGCGAGCACATCCTGCTGGCACGCCAGGTGGGCGTGCCGTACATCGTGGTGTTCCTGAACAAGGCCGACATGGTGGACGACGCCGAGCTGATGGAGCTCGTCGAGATGGAAGTGCGCGAGCTGCTGTCGAAGTACGACTTCCCGGGCGACGACACCCCGATCATCCAGGGTTCGGCGCTGAAGGCGCTGGAAGGCGACCAGTCGGACATCGGCGTGCCGGCGATCATCAAGCTGGTCGAGGCGCTGGACACGTGGATTCCGGAGCCCGAGCGTGACGTGGACAAGCCGTTCCTGATGCCGGTCGAGGACGTGTTCTCGATTTCGGGTCGCGGCACGGTGGTGACCGGTCGCATCGAGCGCGGGATCATCAAGGTGGGTGAGGAAATCGAGATCGTCGGCATCCGTCCGACCGTCAAGACGACCGTCACCGGCGTCGAGATGTTCCGCAAGCTGCTGGACCAGGGCCAGGCGGGCGACAATGCCGGCCTGCTGCTGCGCGGCACCAAGCGCGACGACGTGGAGCGCGGCCAGGTGCTGTGCAAGCCGGGTTCGATCAAGCCGCACACGGACTTCGAGGCCGAGGTGTACGTGCTGTCGAAGGACGAGGGCGGCCGCCACACGCCGTTCTTCAAGGGCTACCGTCCGCAGTTCTACTTCCGCACCACGGACATCACCGGCGCCTGCGAGCTGCCGGAGGGCGTGGAGATGGTGATGCCGGGCGACAACGTGAAGATGGTGGTGACGCTGATCAACCCGATCGCGATGGACGAGGGCCTGCGCTTCGCGATCCGCGAAGGCGGCCGGACCGTCGGCGCGGGCGTGGTTGCCAAGATCATCAAGTAAACCAGCGTATTCCGGCGGCCTTGCCGCCGTGATACGTGCTGCCGTTGATCCGGACCGGTGGTCCGGACAGCGCCAGTGGCCATCGGCTCACGCCGACGGCCTTTTTCGGGTTCCAGGTGTTGCGCTTTGTCCTGGAAGCCAGCTATAATCGTTGACCACTTCGGCGAACGCCCTCGGGCCTTCGCCGGAACTGCGAAATGAGGGGCAGGACGCACCTCGTTTTCGCCAGACAGGGAACATGTCGCGCGGCAGTACCCCGGTTCGTTCCGAAGCTTTTCGGGACATGACGAACCAGGGGAATCGTCGCGTTCGCTTCTCAGTCTGGGCGGGCCGGGTGACCGGCCTGCCTCGTTTTTTGCAGGGAAGGTTTCCGGCGCGCAGGGTTTTGGGCTCCGGAAATCATTGAATCCACATGGGGTTCCGCGCACCCAGCCGCGGGCCCGTCGCTCTTTCAACGAAGGAATTCCGTCATGGCGGACCAGAAAATCCGGATCCGGCTGAAGGCGTTCGATCATCGACTGATCGACCGTTCTGCCAGCGAGATCGTCGAAACGGCAAAGCGGACGGGTGCGCAGGTGCGCGGCCCGATCCCCCTGCCGACCAAGATCGAGCGTTACACGATCCTGACGTCCCCGCACGTCGACAAGGATGCGCGTGACCAGTACGAAACCCGCACGCACAAGCGCGTGCTTGACATCGTCGACCCCAACGACAAGACCGTGGACGCGCTGATGAAGCTCGAGCTCGCGGCCGGCGTCGACGTCCAGATCAAGCTGACCTGAGGCCGCTGACATGACTGCGAAGAAGTATTCGCTGGGTATCGTCGGCCGCAAGGCCGGCATGAGCCGGGTGTTCACCGAGGACGGCCAGTCCATCCCGGTGACCCTGATCGAAGCCACCCCGAACCGCATCACCCAGGTGAAGACCAGCGAGACCGACGGCTACAGCGCCGTGCAGGTCGCCGTCGGCAGCAAGCGCGCCGTGCTGGTGAACAAGCCCGAGGCCGGTCACCTGGCCAAGGCCAAGGTGGAAGCGGGTCGTGGCCTGTGGGAATTCCGCGTCGCCGACGACCAGATCGGCGGCTTCGAAGTGGGCGGCGAAGTCAAGGCCGACATCTTCGAAGTGGGCCAGATGGTCGACGTCGAGGGCGTGACCAAGGGCAAGGGCTTCCAGGGCACGATCAAGCGCTGGAACTTCAGCATGGGTGACGCGACGCACGGCAACTCGCTGTCGCACCGCTCGCCTGGCTCGATCGGCCAGCGGCAGACGCCGGGTCGCGTGTTCCCGGGCAAGAAGATGTCCGGTCACATGGGCGCCGTGCGCCAGAGCACGCAGAACCTCCAGGTGGTCCGGGTCGACGCCGAGCGCGGCCTGATCGCCGTGAAGGGTGCGGTTCCGGGCGCGCCGGGCGGAGACGTGATCGTACGTCCCGCGAGCAAGGCATAAGGGAGATGGCAATGGAACTCTCTATCACCGGTAGCAGCAACAAGATGTCGGTTTCCGACGTGGTCTTCGGCCGCGAGTTCAACCGGGACCTGGTCCACCAGGTCGTGGTTGCGTACCGCAACGCCGGCCGCGCCGGCACCAAGGCGCAGAAGACGCGCTCGGAAGTCAGCGGCACGACCAAGAAGTCGAAGAAGCAGAAGGGCGGCGGCGCGCGTCATGGCGCCCTGACGGCCCCGATCTTCGTCGGCGGCGGCGTGACGTTCGCGGCCAAGCCGCGCAGCTTCGAGCAGAAGGTCAACCGCAAGATGTACCGCGCGGCGATGTCGGCGATCCTGTCCGAGCTCAACCGCCAGGGCCGCCTGCAGGTCGTCGATTCCTTCGATGTCGAAGAAACGAAGACCAGTGGCCTGATCGAGAAGCTCAAGGGCTTCGATCTCGGCCGCCGGCCGCTGATCGTCACCGAGGACGCCTCGGAGCACCTGTACCTGTCGGCACGCAACCTGCCCTACGTCGAGATCCGCGACGTGCAGGGCCTGGACCCGGTTTCGCTGGTCGGTGCCGACAGCGTGCTGGTCACCGCCGACGCCGTGAAGAAGATCGAGGAGTGGCTGGCATGAACGACGCCAAGCTCTATGCACTGATCCGTGCGCCGCGCGTGTCCGAGAAGACCGCGCGCCTGCAGGAAGTGTCCAACCAGTACGCGTTCGAAGTGTCGACCGATGCCACCAAGGCCGACATCAAGACCGCCGTCGAGAAGCTGTTCGACGTCAAGGTCGAGTCGGTCAACGTGCTGAACGTGAAGGGCAAGCAGAAAGCCTTCCGCAACCGCAACGGCCGTCGCGGCGACTGGCGCAAGGCGTACGTGAAGCTCGCCGACGGCCAGTCGATCGACGTCATGAACGCCAAGGCCTGAGGAAGCTCCCATGCCATTGATGAAATTCAAGCCCACCTCTGCCGGTCGCCGCTCCGCCGTACGCGTGGTCGCGCCCGAGCTGCACAAGGGCGCCCCCTACGCACCGCTGCTCGAGCCGCAGAGCAAGACCGGTGGCCGCAACCATCACGGTCGCATCACCACCCGCCACATGGGCGGTGGGCACAAGCAGCACTACCGCATCATCGACTTCAAGCGCGACAAGGAAGGTATTCCCGCGCGCGTCGAGCGGCTCGAGTACGACCCCAACCGCACCGCGCACATCGCGCTGCTGCTGTACGTGGACGGTGAGCGCCGCTACATCATCGCGCCCAAGGGCCTGAAGGCCGGCGACCAGGTGATCGCGGGCAACGATGCCCCGATCCGCGCCGGCAACAGCCTGCCGCTGCGCAACATTCCGGTCGGTTCCACCGTGCACTGCATCGAGATGAAGCCGGGCAAGGGCGCGCAGATCGCCCGTGCCGCCGGTGCCGGCGTGCAGCTGGTGGCCCGCGAAGGCGTGTACGCGACCCTCCGCCTGCGTTCGGGCGAGATGCGCCGCGTGCCGAGCGAGTGCCGCGCCACCATCGGCGAAGTCGGCAACGTCGAGCACAACCTGCAGAAGCTGGGCAAGGCGGGCGCGAAGCGCTGGCGCGGCGTCAAGCCGACCGTGCGTGGCGCCGCCATGAACCCCGTCGACCACCCGCACGGCGGCGGCGAGGCCAAGGCCGGCCAGGGCAACCCGCATCCGGTCACCCCCTGGGGCGTGCCGACCAAGGGTTACAAGACCCGCCACAACAAGCGGACGCAGCAGTTCATCGTGCGCGATCGCAGGAGCTAATCGACCATGGCACGTTCACTCAAGAAGGGTCCGTTCGTCGACCACCACCTCGTCAAGAAGGTGGAAGCCGCGGGCAACACCAAGCGTCCGATCAAGACCTGGTCGCGCCGTTCGATGGTGCTTCCGGAGATGGTGGGCTTCACCATCGCCGTCCACAACGGTCGCAACCACGTCCCGGTGCTCGTCAACGAGAACATGGTCGGCCACAAGCTCGGCGAGTTCGCCCTGACCAGGACCTTCAAGGGTCATGGCGGCGACAAGAAGTCGCGTTAAGGAGATGACGATGGAAGCCAAGGCAATTCTGCGCTCCGTGCGCATCTCCCCGCAGAAGGCGCGACTGGTCGCCGACCAGGTCCGCGGCCTCTCGGCCGCGCGCGCCCTCGACCTGCTGAAGTTCAGCGACAAGAAGGCCGCGCACCTGATCTACAAGGTCGTGTACTCGGCCACGTCGAATGCCGAGAACAATCTCGGTGCCGACGTCGACGAACTCAAGGTCAAGACGATCATGGTCGACGAAGGCCCGACGCTGAAGCGCTTCATGGCGCGCGCCAAGGGTCGCGGCACGCGGATCCTCAAGCGCACCAGCCACATTACCGTCGTTGTCGGCGAGGGGAAGTAAGCATATGGGTCACAAAGTTCATCCCATCGGCTTCCGCCTGGGTGTTTCCAAGGACTGGAACTCCAAGTGGTACGCCGGCAAGAAGGATTACGCCGACTACCTGGTTTCGGACCTGAAGGTCCGCGAGATGCTTCGCAAGAAGCTCGCCGCGGCCGGCATCAGCAAGATCCTGATCGAGCGTCCCTCGAAGTCCGCGCGCGTCACGATCCACACCGCCCGTCCGGGCGTGGTGATCGGCAAGCGCGGCGAGGACATCGAGAAGCTGCGCAAGGAAGTCAGCGCGATGATGGGCGTCCCGGCGCACATCAACGTCACCGAGGTCCGCAAGCCGGAGCTCGACGCGCAGCTGGTCGCCGAGTCGATCGCGCAGCAGCTCGAGCGCCGCATCATGTTCCGCCGCGCCATGAAGCGCGCCGTCGGCAACGCGATGCGCCTGGGCGCGCTGGGCATCAAGGTCAACGTCGGTGGTCGCCTGAACGGCGCCGAGATCGCGCGTTCGGAGTGGTACCGCGAAGGCCGCGTGCCGCTGCACACGCTTCGCGCCGACGTCGATTACGGCTTCGCCGAGGCGAAGACCCAGTACGGCATCATCGGAATCAAGACATGGGTCTACAAGGGCGAGATCTTCGACTTCGCCCAGGTCGGCCAGGAAAAGCAGGACGATTCGCCGCGTGGCGAGCGTGGCGACCGCGGTGATCGCGAGCGTCCGCGCGGCCCGCGTCGTGATCGCGAGGCGAGGGACTAAGTCATGCTGCAACCCAAGCGAACCAAATACCGCAAGATGCACAAGGGCCGCAACGACGGCCTGGCCTGGAGCGGCAACGCCGTCAGCTTCGGCGAGTTCGGCCTCAAGGCCACTCAGACCGGCCAGCTGACCGCTCGCCAGATCGAGTCCGCGCGTCGTGCCATCAGCCGCCACGTAAAGCGCGGCGGCAAGATGTGGATCCGCGTGTTCCCCGACAAGCCGATCAGCAAGAAGCCGATCGAAGTCCGCATGGGCTCGGGCAAGGGCAACGTGGAGTTCTGGGTCGCCCAGATCCAGCCCGGCCGCATGATCTACGAGATCGAGGGCGTCGACGAGGCGACCGCACGCGAGGCGTTCCGCCTGGCTGCCGCCAAGCTCTCGGTCACCACCACTTTCGTGACCCGGACGGTGCGCTGATGGACATCAAGGAACTCCGCCAGAAGTCTTCGGACGATCTGAAGGCGCACCTTCTCGAGCTGCAGAAAGAGCAGTTCTCGCTGCGCATGCAGAAGGCGACCGGCCAGCTCGCCAAGACCCACGACGCCCGTCGGGTACGCCGCGAGATCGCTCGCGTCAATACCCTGCTCGGCGCGAAGCAGTAAGGACCGGGCAGACATGACCGAAAACACCGAAAAGAAGCTGCGCACGGTCGAAGGCCGCGTTGTCAGCAACAAGATGGACAAGACCGTGACGGTGCTCGTAGAGCGCCAGGTCAAGCACGCGCTGTACGGCAAGTACATCCGTCGCTCGACCAAGCTGCACGCGCACGACGCCGAGAACTCCTGCAGCGAGGGCGATACCGTCCGCGTCGTGGAGATCGCGCCGATGTCCAAGACCAAGAACTGGCGCGTCGTCGAGATCGTCGCGCGCGCGGCTGAATAAGGAGGCTCCGAAATGATCCAGATGCAGAGCCACCTCGGCGTGGCCGACAACTCCGGCGCCAAGGAAGTGATGTGCATCAAGGTGCTGGGCGGCTCCAAGCGCCGCTACGCCGGCATCGGCGACATCATCAAGGTGTCCGTCAAGGACGCCATCCCGCGCGGCAAGGTCAAGAAGGGCGAAGTCTACGACGCCGTCGTGGTGCGCACCCGCAAGGGTGTTCGCCGTCCCGACGGTTCGCTGATCCGCTTCGACGGCAACGCCGCCGTGCTGCTCAACAACAAGCAGGAGCCGATCGGCACCCGCATCTTCGGGCCTGTGACCCGCGAGCTGCGCTCCGAGAAGTTCATGAAGATCGTCTCGCTCGCACCCGAAGTGCTCTGAGCCGGTCGAAGAGGAAGCCAACATGAACCGTATCAAGAAGGGTGACCGCGTGATCGTCACCGCCGGCAAGGACAAGGGCAAGCAGGGCGAGGTGGTCCGGGTGCTCGGCGACAAGGTCGTCGTCTCCAACGTGAACATCATCAAGCGCCATACCAAGCCCAATCCCCAGGCCAACCAGCCCGGTGGCGTGATCGAGCGCGAAGCGCCGGTCGACGCGTCGAACGTGATGCACTTCAACCCTGCCAGCGGCAAGGGCGAGCGCATTGGTACCAAGATCCTCGAGGATGGACGCCGCGTACGCGTGTTCCGCTCGAGCGGTGAGGCGATTGACGCCTGAGGAATGTGAAATGACGACCCGCCTGGAAAAGTTCTACAAGGAAGAAGTGGTGCCGAAGCTCACCGAGCAGTTCGGCTACACCAATCCGATGCAGGTTCCGCGCCTGAGCAAGATCACGCTCAACATGGGCGTGGGTGAGGCTGCCGCAAACAAGAAGGTGCTCGAGCACGCCACCGCCGACATGGCCAAGATCTCCGGCCAGAAGGCGCTGGTGACGAAGTCGCGCGTCTCGGTGGCGTCGTTCAAGATCCGCGACGGCTGGCCGATCGGCTGCAAGGTCACGCTGCGCCGCGCCCGGATGTACGAGTTCTTCGACCGCCTGGTCAACGTCGCGCTGCCGCGCGTCCGCGACTTCCGCGGCGTGTCGGCCCGGTCGTTCGACGGCCGTGGCAACTACAACATGGGCGTGAAGGAGCAGATCATCTTCCCGGAGGTCGACTTCGACCAGGTCGATGCCCTGCGTGGCATGGACATCGCCATCACCACCACGGCGAAGACCAACGAGGAAGCCAAGGCGCTGCTCGAAGCCTTCCGCTTCCCGTTCCGCTAACAGACCTCAGGACACCACACTATGGCAAAGACCTCGATGGTCAACCGCGAAGTGAAGCGCGCGAAGCTGGCGAAGAAGTTCGCCGCCAAGCGCGACGAGCTGAAGAAGATCGTCAGCAGCGAGTCGGCGAGCTACGAGGAAAGGATGGACGCCGCGGTCAGGCTGCAGAAGCTGCCCCGCGACTCCTCGCCCTCGCGCCAGACCACCCGCTGCGCGCTGACCGGCCGTCCGCGCGCCGTGTACAAGAAGTTCGGCCTGGGCCGCAACAAGCTGCGCGAAGCCACCATGCGTGGCGACGTGCCCGGCCTGCGCAAGGCCAGCTGGTAACAGTAGTACGCCGGCCCGCCGGGCCGGTTTCAACGAATTCGCAATCCCGCGGATATCGGTGCACTCAAAGGTAACAATCAATGAGCATGACTGATCCCATCGCCGATATGCTGACCCGCATGCGCAATGCGGCGGCTGTTGGCAAGCCGACGGTGAAGATGCCGTCCTCCAAGACCAAGGTGGCCATCGCCAAGGTGCTGCAGGACGAAGGCTACATCGCAGGCGCGCGCGTGACCGAGAACGGCGCCAAGGCCGAGCTCGAGATCGAGCTGAAGTATTACGAGGGCCGTCCGGTCATCGAGCGCATGCAGCGCATTTCGCGCTCGGGCCTGCGCCATTACCGTGGCAAGTCCGAGCTGCCGAAGGTCCTCAACGGCCTCGGCATCGCCATCATCTCCACCTCGAAGGGCATCATGACCGATACGCAGGCGCGCCAGCAGGGCGTCGGCGGCGAGGTTCTGTGCTTCGTGGCCTAAGGGAGTCACCGCAATGTCCCGAATTGCCAAGAAGCCGATCGCCCTCCCGAAGGGCGTCGAGCTGAAGATCCAGGACGGTACCGTCGCGACCAAGGGCCCGAAGGGCCAGCTGTCGATGGCGATGCCGGCCGGCGTCGAGTTCAAGATGGAAGACGGCCAGGCCGTGCTGTCGCCGGCGACCCCGGCCGACATGGCCGTCACCGGCACCATGCGCTCGGTGATCGCCAACATGGTGCAGGGCGTCTCCGAAGGCTTCGAGCGCAAGCTCGAGCTGGTCGGCGTCGGCTACCGCGCCGCCATGCAGGGCCAGGACCTGAACCTGCAGCTGGGCTTCTCCCATCCGGTGCTGTTCAAGCCGCCGGCGGGGATCACCATCAGCACGCCGACCCAGACCGAGATCGTGGTCAACGGCGCCGACAAGCAGCAGGTCGGCGAGGTTGCCGCCAAGATCCGCGGCTACCGTCCGCCGGAGCCGTACAAGGGCAAGGGCGTCAAGTACGCCGGCGAGAACATCATCCGCAAGGAAGCCAAGAAGGCCTGATCGGCCTTCAGCTTTCGGAGAACGAGACCATGCAGAAGAAAATTGCCCGCCTGCGCCGCGCCAAGTCCACGCGCGCGCACATCCGCGAACTCGGCGTCCCGCGCCTGTCGGTGCTGCGCACCGGCCAGCACCTGTACGCGCAGCTGTTCAGCGCCGACGGTTCGAAGGTCCTGGCCGCGGCCAGCACCACCCAGGCCGACGTCCGCGACGGCTTGAAGAACGGCCGCAACACCGAGGCCGCGACCAAGGTCGGCCGCACGATCGCCGAGAAGGCCAAGGCCGCCGGTATCGATACGGTTGCCTTCGATCGCTCCGGTTACAGGTATCATGGCCGGATCAAGGCCCTGGCCGACGCCGCGCGCGAAGGCGGCCTGCAGTTCTAGGCGTCAAGCCAATGTGTTGAAAGGGTGGGGCACCGTCCCCACCCTTTGCCACCTGCCGATGCGGGCTGCATCGGTCGCCTCCCGGCTTCTGCCCGGGGCCGCGGTCCACCGATCCACACCACAACCATAAGCGGCCACGAGCCGTACATCCTTCAACTACACAGGCAGTATCGAAATGGCAGAAGAACGCGCTCCGCGCGGCCGCGACCGCGACCGCAACCGCGAGGAAATGGACGACGGCATGATCGAGAAGCTGATCACGGTCAACCGTGTCAGCAAGACGGTCAAGGGTGGCCGCCAGTTCACCTTCACCGCGCTCACCGTGGTCGGCGACGGCGCCGGCAAGGTCGGCTTCGGCTATGGCAAGGCCCGCGAGGTCCCGGTCGCCATCCAGAAGTCGATGGAGCAGGCCCGCCGGAACATGACCAGCGTGCACCTCAACGGCGGCACGCTGTACCACACGGTGAAGGCCGGCCACGGCGCCGCCCGCGTGTTCATGCAGCCTGCGTCCGAAGGTACCGGCGTGATCGCCGGTGGCGCCATGCGCGCCGTGCTCGAGGCCGTCGGCGTGAAGGACGTGCTTGCCAAGGCCGTCGGCTCGCGCAACCCGATCAACCTCGTCCGCGCCACGGTCAAGGGCCTGGCCGGCATGCATTCGCCTGGCGACATCGCCGCCAAGCGCGGCAAGAAGGTGGAGGACATCGTCCATGGCTAAGAACGAAGCCGGTACCGGCACCGTCAAGGTGCGCCTGGTCAAGGGCCTGCGCGGCGCGCAGGGCAAGCACCGCCTCTCCGTCCGGGCCCTGGGTCTGGGCAAGCTCAACAGCGTCCGCGAACTGAAGGACAGCCCCCAGGTCCGTGGCCTCATCAACAAGGTCCACTACCTGGTCCGGGTCGAGGAATAAGCACATGAAGCTCAACACCATGCAGCCCGCAGAGGGCGCCCGCACCGATCGCAAGCGCGTCGGCCGCGGTATCGGCTCCGGGCTCGGCAAGACCGCCGGCCGTGGCCACAAGGGTTCCTTCGCCCGTTCGGGCAAGGGCAAGATCAAGGCCGGCTTCGAAGGCGGCCAGATGCCGCTGCGCAAGCGCCTGCCCAAGGTCGGCTTCCGTTCGCGCATCGCCGGCGACACCGCCGAGGTCATGCTGTACCAGCTCGAGCGCCTGGAAGGCGACATCGACTTCAAGGCGCTGCGCGCCGCGAAGCTGGTGCCGGCCACGGCCAAGCGCGCCAAGATCGTGCTGCGGGGCGAAGTCACCAAGGCCCTGGTGCTGAAGGGCGTGCTGGCCACGGCCGGCGCGCGCGCGGCGATCGAAGCCGCCGGCGGCAAGGTCGAGGAGTAAGCAGCGCATGGCACGCAGCGGCAGCGCAATGGGGGGCATGGGCGGGCTCGGCAAGTTCACCGAGCTGCGCCAGCGCCTGCTGTTCGTCCTCGGCGCGTTGATCGTCTACCGCGTCGGGTGCTACATCCCGGTGCCGGGCGTCAATCCCGATGCCATGCTGCGCCTGATGGAGCAGACCGAAGGCACTATCGTGGACATGTTCAACATGTTCTCCGGCGGTGCCCTCGAGCGCTTCAGCCTGTTCGCGCTCAACGTGATCCCCTACATCTCGGCCTCGATCATCATCCAGATGCTGGTGCAGATCGTGCCGAGCCTGAAGGCGATCCAGAAGGAAGGCGAGTCCGGCCGCCGTCGTATCACGCAGTGGTCGCGCATCGGCGCGATCCCGCTGGCGGTGTTCCAGGCGGCGGGCATCGCGACGATGCTCCAGAGCCAGGGCGTGGCCTATGCCCCGGGCCTCGGCTTCATCCTCACCGCGGTCATCGCGCTGACCGCCGGCACCATGTTCCTGGTCTGGCTGGGCGAGCAGGTGACCGAGCGCGGCGTCGGCAACGGCGTGTCGCTGATCATCTTCGCCGGCATCGTGGCGGGACTTCCGAGCGCGGTGATCACCACGTTCGAGGCCGCCCGCAACGGCGACATGAGCCCGATCGCGGTGATCCTGATCGCGTTGATCGTGGCGGCCTTCACCTATTTCGTGGTGTTCGTCGAGCGTGGCCAGCGCCGGATCACGGTGAACTACGCGCGCCGCCAGGGCGGTCGCAACGCGTACATGAACCAGAGCTCGTTCCTGCCGCTCAAGCTCAACATGGCCGGCGTGATTCCGGCGATCTTCGCCTCGTCGATCATCATGTTCCCGGCCACGGCTTCGACCTGGTTCAGCCAGGCGGGTTCGGCGACCTGGCTGCAGCGGGTGAGCCAGGCGCTGTCGCCGGGCGAACCGCTCTACATCCTGCTGTACGCGGGCCTGATCGCCGGCTTCACGTTCTTCTACACGGCGCTGGTCTTCAACTCCCAGGAGACCGCGGACAACCTGAAGAAGTCCGGCGCGCTGATTCCGGGCATCCGCCCGGGCAAGGCCACGGCCGACTACATCGACGGCGTGCTGACCCGGCTCACTGCTGCGGGCGCCACCTACCTGGTGCTGGTCTGCCTGCTGCCGGAGTTCATGCGTACCGAGCTCAATGCTTCGTTCTATTTCGGCGGCACGTCGCTGCTGATCGTGGTGGTGGTGGTGATGGACTTCATTTCCCAGATCCAGGCCCACCTGATGTCGCACCAGTACGAGAGCCTGCTGAAAAAGGCCAACCTCAAGGGTGGCGCGCGCGGCTTGCCGCGCGGCTGAAGATTCAACACGGATCCCGAGGTGCCCGGCGTTGCCGGAGTCTCCGGGGGATCCAGGCCCGACCGTCCCACGGCCGGGCCTTGATGGGCGACCTGCGCGGCGGTCCCGCACGCAGGTGGTTCCCAGGCCAGTCCCGGCGCCAGAGTAGCGCCGGGCGGGCAGGGCCCCGAAAGGGGTCCGGTCCAGCCGGGAACCGTCGCCGGAGCATGGGCACACTCCCCATGCCGGGCTTGCTGGACGCCTTTGGCGGCCGCGGGCTTCCTTGCATCCCGGGATCCTGATACAATTTCTTGTTCACTGCGCCGGATTACCCGTCCGGCCGCCCCAATCAGTTGGAGATCCGCGCATGGCGCGTATTGCAGGTGTCAACCTGCCTGCCCAGAAGCACGTCTGGGTCGGGCTGCAAAGCATCTACGGCATTGGCCGTACCCGTTCGAAGAAGGTCTGCGAAGCCGCAGGCGTGTTGTCGAGCATCAAGATCCGCGACCTGTCGGAGCCGGACGTCGAGCGCCTGCGCGCCGAGGTCGGCAAGTACGTGGTCGAGGGCGACCTGCGCCGCGAGATCGGCATGGCCATCAAGCGCTTGATGGACCTGGCCTGCTACCGCGGCCTGCGCCATCGCCGTGGCCTCCCCCTGCGCGGCCAGCGCACCCGGACCAATGCACGCACCCGCAAGGGTCCGCGCAAGGCCATCAGGAAATAAGGAACCACGACCATGGCCAAGCCGGCAGCCAAGCCGAAGAAGAAGATCAAGCGCGTCGTCACCGACGGCGTTGCCCACGTCCACGCTTCGTTCAACAACACCATCATCACGATCACCGACCGTCAGGGCAACGCGCTCTCGTGGGCGACTTCGGGCGGCGCGGGTTTCCGCGGTTCGCGCAAGTCCACCCCGTTCGCCGCCCAGGTCGCCGCGGAGAAGGCCGGCAAGGCCGCCCTCGACTACGGCGTGAAGTCTCTTGAAGTCCGCATCAAGGGCCCGGGTCCGGGTCGCGAGTCGGCCGTCCGGTCGCTCAACAACGTGGGCTACAAGATCACCAACATCATCGACGTGACGCCAATCCCGCACAACGGGTGCCGTCCGCCGAAGAAGCGTCGCGTCTAAGGGGGCGATAAGAAATGGCTCGTTATATCGGTCCCACCTGTAAGCTCGCCCGCCGCGAAGGCGCCGACCTCGGTCTGAAGTCGCCCGCGCGCGCCCTTGATTCGAAGTGCAAACTCGAGCAGAAGCCCGGCCAGCACGGCGCCGGAACCGGCGCGCGTCGCAGCAAGCTCTCCGACTACGCCCTCCAGCTTCGCGAGAAGCAGAAGGTCAAGCGTATCTACGGCCTGCTGGAGCGCCAGTTCCGCAACTACTACAAGAAGGCCTCGACCAAGAAGGGCAACACCGGCGAGAACCTGCTGCAGCTGCTGGAAACCCGCCTCGACAACGTCGTGTACCGCATGGGCTTCGCTATCACCCGCCCGGCCGCGCGCCAGCTGGTTTCGCATCGCGGCGTCACGGTCAACGGCAAGCCCGTGAACCTGCCGTCCTACCAGGTCAAGGCCGGCGACGCGATCGCGCTGTCGGAGAAGGCCCAGAAGCAGATGCGCGTCCAGGAAGCCCTGACGGTGTCCTCCACCATGGACCTGTCGCCTTCCTGGGTCGAGGTCGACTCGAAGAAGTTCAGCGGCGTGTTCAAGGCGGTCCCCGACCGCGGCGACCTGCCCGCCGACATCAACGAAGCGCTGATCGTCGAGCTGTACTCGAAGTAATTCACCCGGCCCGCCGGCGGATGCCGGCAGGCCTCAGGAGACACGAAACATGACGGTTACCGCCAACCAGGTCCTGCGCCCGCGTGGCCCCCAGATCGAACGCCTCGCCGGCAACCGCGCGAAGGTCGTGATCGAGCCGCTCGAGCGCGGTTACGGCCATACGCTCGGCAACGCCCTGCGCCGCGTGCTGCTGTCGTCGATTCCCGGCTTCGCCATTACCGAGGTCGAGATCGATGGCGTGCTGCACGAATACAGCACCATCGAAGGCCTGCAGGAAGACGTGCTCGAGGTGCTCCTCAACCTCAAGGACGTCGCCATCCGCATGGGCACCGGCGACAGCTCCACGCTCACCCTGACCAGGTCCGGTCCGGGCGTCGTGACCGCCGCCGACATCAAGACCGACCACAACGTCGAAGTGCTCAACGGCGAGCACGTGATCTGCCATCTGACCAAGGATGCGTCGATCAACATGCGCCTGAAGATCGAGCGTGGCTTCGGCTACCAGCCGGCGTCCGCACGCCGCCGTCCGGACGAGGAGACCCGCGCCATCGGTCGCCTGATGCTGGACGCGTCGTTCTCGCCGGTCCGCCGCGTTGCGTACGAGGTCGAAGCCGCCCGTGTCGAACAGCGCACCGACCTCGACAAGCTGGTGATCGACATCGAGACCAACGGCACGATCGACGCCGAGGAGGCCGTGCGCACCGCCGCCGACATCCTCACCGACCAGCTGAGCGTCTTCGGTGACTTCACCCGCCGCGAGGGCAACGACCAGAAGGCCCAGACCCCGGGCGTGGATCCGGTGCTGCTGCGCCCGATCGACGACCTCGAGCTGACGGTGCGTTCGGCCAACTGCCTCAAGGCCGAGAGCATCTACTACATCGGCGACCTGATCCAGAAGACGGAAGTCGAGCTGCTCAAGACCCCGAACCTCGGCAAGAAGTCGCTCACCGAGATCAAGGAAGTGCTGGCCCAGCGTGGCCTCTCGCTCGGCATGAAGCTCGAGAACTGGCCGCCGGCCGGTGTCTCGGCGCACGGCATGCTCGGCTAAGACAAGACAGACAGGAACCAAGACCATGCGCCACCAGAAATCCGGCCGGAAGTTCAGCCGCACCAGCGCACACCGCGATGCCATGTTCACCAACATGGCGGCGTCGCTGCTCAAGCACGAGCTGATCAAGACCACGCTCCCGAAGGCCAAGGAGCTCCGCCGCGTCGCCGAGCCGCTGATCACCATGGGCAAGACCGACGGCGTCGCGAACCGCCGCCTGGCCTTCTCGCGCCTGCGCGACAAGGAAGCCGTGGGCAAGCTGTTCGTCGAACTGGGCCCGCGCTACCGCGAGCGTCCGGGCGGCTACCTCCGCATCCTCAAGTGCGGCTTCCGCGACGGCGACAACGCGCCGATGGCCTATGTCGAGCTCGTCGACCGGCCGCAGGCGTCCGCCGAGTAATCACGGCGGCGTTTCGCATGCACCAACCCCGGCCATGTGCCGGGGTTTTTGCTATCTTGGCGTCCGTTTCGCGTGAGCCGACCGATGACCCTGAACCCGTTCCGCTGGACCTTCCGCATGCAGTGCCTGGCCGGCTTCGCGAGCTGCGCGGCGTTGATCGGCTTCGCGATCTTTTCCCAGTTCGCCTGGGGGCTGGAACCGTGCCCGATGTGCATCTTCCAGCGGATCGCGTTCGCGGCCCTGGGCCTGGTGTTCCTGGTTGCCGGGCTGCACGCGCCGCGCTCGGGCGGGGGCAGGGCGGTCTATGGCGTGCTCGGCTTCCTGGCCGCCGCCGTGGGCATGGCCATCGCCGGGCGCCACGTCTGGATCCAGCACAATCCGCCTGAGATCCCCGGCTGCGGTCCGCCGCTGTCATTTCTGCAGGAAACGATGTCGACCGGCAACGTGATCCGCAAGGTCCTGACCGGCAGCGGCGACTGCGGCAGCGTCGACTGGACCTTCCTTGGCCTGTCGATGCCGGCCTGGAGCCTGGTCTGGTTCGTGCTGCTGGCCGTCCTGTTCGTGACCGCCGCGTTCATGCGCCGGCGGCGCCGCAGCTACCGCTGACCGGCATTGCGATATGCCGCCCCGGGGCGGATGATGGACGTCGCTGCAGTGCAACACTGACGAATCCGATGCCCGCCAACGAACGCAACCTCCATCCCGTGAACCTGGCTCCAGACTGGAGCCCGGACAGCTGGCGCACGCGCACCGCGTTGCAGATGCCGGTGTATCCCGATGCCGGGGAGCTGGCGCGCGTGCAGGACGAGCTGCATGCGCTGCCTCCGCTGGTGACCTCGTGGGAGATCATGGCGCTCAAACAGCAGCTGGCCGAGGCCCAGGAGGGGCGGCGCTTCCTGCTCCAGGGCGGCGACTGCGCGGAGAACTTCGCCGACTGCAACTCGGCGGTGATCTCGAACCGCCTGAAGGTGCTGCTGCAGATGAGCCTGGTGCTGGTGCACGGCCTGCGCCTGCCGGTGGTGCGCGTCGGCCGGTTTGCCGGCCAGTACGCCAAGCCCCGTTCGGCCGACACCGAGTCCCGCGACGGCACCACGCTGCCCACCTATCGTGGCGACATGGTCAATGCGCCCGAGTTCACCGCCGCCGCCCGCATTCCGGATCCGCGACGCATGGTGAAGGCGCACGCGCGCTCGGCGATGACCATGAACTTCGTGCGCTCCCTGATCGATGGCGGCTTCGCCGACCTGCACCATCCCGAGTACTGGGACCTGGGCTGGGTCGGGCATTCGCCGCTGGCCGAGGACTACCAGCGCATGGTCGGCAACATCGGCGAGGCCGTGCGTTTCATGGAGACGCTGTCGGGCACCGAGGTGCACAACCTCAACCGCGTCGACTTCTTCACCTCGCACGAAGCGCTGCTGCTGCCGTACGAGGAGGCGTTCACGCGCCAGGTGCCGCGGCAGTGGGGCTGGTTCAACCTCAGCACCCACTTCCCGTGGATCGGCATGCGCACCGCCGCCATCGGCGGCGCCCACGCGGAGTATTTCCGCGGTATCCGCAACCCCATCGCGGTGAAGGTCGGGCCCACGGTCGCGCCCGACGAACTGCTGCGCCTGATCGACCTGCTCAACCCCGATGACGAGCCGGGGCGCCTGAGCCTGATCTGCCGCATGGGCGCGCCGCGGGTCGCGGACCGGCTGCCGCCCCTGCTGGATGCGGTGAAGCGCGACGGGCGCCGCGTGCTCTGGATCTGCGATCCGATGCACGGCAATACCGAGTCCACCAGCAACGGCTACAAGACCCGCCGCTTCGACAACATCCGCAGCGAGATCGAGCAGACCTTCGACCTGCACGTCGCGGCCGGCACGCGCCTCGGTGGCGTGCACCTCGAGCTCACCGGCGAGGACGTGACCGAATGCACCGGCGGCGCGCGCGACCTGGGCGAGATCGACCTCGAGCGCGCCTACCGGTCGTCGGTCGACCCGCGGCTCAACTACGAGCAGTCGCTGGAAATCGCGATGGCGATCGTGCGCAAGCAGGCGCAGCTGAAGCCGCCGATCAAGGCCTGAGCGGCGTCCGCGTTGCACGGTAAGCGCGCGTCTGACGCGGTGCCGCTCTAGAGCAACCGGGCCTGCACCGGTGCGAGGGGAAGCGGCGCGCCGGTCAAGGGCCACGCGGCCAGCGCCTCGTAGCGGCCGCCGGGGTTGAACAGCAGCTCGAAGCGCTCCACGCACAGCACCTCGTCGCCGCAGGCGATGTCCTCAAGCCACGACTGCGCGGGCAAGCCGCGTTCGAGATAGGCCAGAGTCACGTGTGGCTGCGTCGTCACCTGCAGCGGGCGAATGCCGCATCGGCGGATGGCGTCGCGGGTCGCGTCGCACAGCGCCTGGAGCTCGGGACTGGCATGGGGCAGCGCGACGACAGCCCCGGACTGCGGCCAGTACGCCACGCGTTCGACCTCGAACCCATGTGCTGGAATGTGCCGCGCAGCCGCCGCGAAGGCGTCGAACAGCGCGGGCGTCACCAGGTCACGGGCGTCGTAACCGATGAAGCACAGGGTCGCGTGCCATTGGTCCGGACGGCGCAGCTGCAAGCGCCGCCCGTCGGCCGGCTGGGTGACCTGGAGCCTGGCCGCAAGCGCGGCCAGGCGTTCGCGGCCATCGGCATCCGGCCGCCAGCCGGGAAACAGCGCCTGGCTCACGCCGCGCGGCTGGCCCGCTTGCGGTCGCTTTCGCTGAGGTGCTTCTTGCGCAGGCGGATTTCCTTCGGGGTGACTTCGACCAGCTCGTCGTCCTCGATGAAGTCCAGGGCCTGCTCGAGCGTGTACTTGATCGCCGGCGTCAGCTTGATCGCGTCGTCCTTGCCCGAGGCACGCATGTTGGTCAGCGGCTTGGTCTTGATGGCATTGACGGTGAGATCGTTGTCCTTCGAGTGGATGCCGATCAGCTGGCCCTCGTAGACGTTGTCGCCCTCGGCCGCGAACAGCTTGCCGCGCTCTTCCAGCGGCCCGAGCGAGTAGGCCGGGGTGGCGCCGGCGGCGTTGGCGATCATCACGCCGTTGCTGCGCTTGGCGATCGCGCCCTGTTCCTTCGGGCCGTAATGGTCGAAGACATGGAACAGCAGGCCGGTGCCCTGGGTCAGGGTCTTGAACTCGTTCTGGAAACCGATCAGGCCGCGGGCCGGGATCATGTAGTCCAGCCGCACACGGCCCTTGCCGTCGGACTCCATGTTCTTGAGCTGGCCCTTGCGGATGCCCAACTTCTCCATCACGCCACCCTGGTGCACTTCCTCGATGTCGACCACCAGCTGCTCGACCGGCTCCATCTGCTGGCCGTCGATTTCCTTGATGATGACTTCGGGGCGCGACACGGCCAGTTCGAAACCTTCGCGGCGCATGGTCTCGATCAGCACCGACAGGTGCAGCTCGCCGCGGCCGGAGACCAGGAACTTGTCCGGGTCCGAGCCTTCCTCGATCTTGAGCGCGACGTTGTGCAGCGTCTCGCGCTCCAGGCGCTCGCGGATCTGGCGGCTGGTGATGAACTTGCCGCCGCTGCGGTCCTTGTTGCCGGCGAAGGGCGAGTTGTTGACCTGGAAGGTCATGCTGATGGTCGGCTCGTCGACGGTCAGCGCGGGCAGCGCCTCCGGCCTATCGAGCGCGCAAACGGTGTCGGAGATCGACAGGTCGGCGACGCCGGAGAGGGCGAGGATGTCGCCGGCCTTGCCTTCATCGACTTCGACGCGCTCCAGGCCCAGGAAGCCCAGCACCTGTAGCACCTTGCCCTGGCGCTTCTTGCCGTGGCGGTCGACCACGCTCACCGGCATGTTGGTCCGCACCGTGCCGCGCTGGATGCGGCCGATGCCGATCAGGCCGACGAAGTTGTTGTAGTCCAGCTGGCTGATGCGCATCTGGAACGGGCCGTCCGGGTCCACCGTGGGCGCCGGCACGTGCTTCATGATCGCTTCGTACAGCGGAGTCATGTCGCCGTCGCGGACGCTGTCGTCCAGGCTGGCGTAGCCATGCAGCGCCGAGGCGTAGACGATCGGGAAGTCGAGCTGCTCGTTGGTGGCGCCGAGCTTGTCGAACAGGTCGAACACCTGGTCGATCACCCAGTCAGGGCGCGCGCCCGGGCGGTCGATCTTGTTGACCACCACGATCGGGTTGAAGCCCATCGCGAACGCCTTCTGGGTCACGAAGCGCGTCTGCGGCATCGGGCCGTCCATCGCGTCGACCAGGATCAGCACCGAGTCGACCATCGACAGCACCCGCTCGACCTCGCCACCGAAGTCGGCGTGTCCAGGGGTGTCGACGATGTTGATGCGGTTGCCATTCCAGTTGATGGCGGTGTTCTTGGACAGGATCGTGATGCCACGTTCCTTTTCCTGGTCGTTGCTGTCCATCATCCGCTCGGCGGTCACCGTGCGTTCGTTGAACGTGCCGGACTGCTTGAGAAGGCAATCGACGAGGGTGGTCTTGCCGTGGTCGACGTGGGCGACGATGGCGATATTGCGGAGGCGTTCGATGGACATCGGGGAAACCGCACCTCGTGCCTTCTTGGGGCAGGGCGCACAGGGCCTGTGACGGGAAGCCGGACATTATACTGTGCCTTGCCTCCCGCCACATAGTGTTGCAATGCGGCGGCAGTGGCTCCACTTCAGGTCCGTGGCCGGGGCGACCCCCCGTCCGAGCGCCTCCCGACCCCTCCCCAGGAATCCCGACATGTCCCTGAACGCAGTTTTCGACACCGGCCGTGGCCAGATCAAGGTCGAGCTCTACCCCGACCAGGCCCCGCTGACCGTGGCCAACTTCGTCAACCTCGCCAAGCGCGGGTTCTACGACGGCCTCAACTTCCACCGCGTGATCCCGGACTTCATGGTCCAGGGCGGCTGCCCCAAGGGCACCGGCACCGGCGGCCCCGGCTACAAGTTCGAGGACGAGGCCAACAACGGCGTGAAGCACGACCGCGGCGTGCTGTCCATGGCCAACGCCGGCCCGAACACCAATGGCAGCCAGTTCTTCATCACCCACATCAAGACCGACTGGCTGGACGGCAAGCACACCGTCTTCGGCAAGGTCACCGAGGGCCTGGACGTGGTGGACGCCGTCAAGCAGGGCGACGCCATCAAGTCGGTGAAGATCGAGGGCGACGCCGATGCCGTGCTGGCCGCGAAGGCGGACCGCGTCACCGAGTGGAACCGGATCCTGGCGGCCTGAGCCACCGGCCCCCGCGGGGCGCGATGCTAGAATAAGCGGCTGCAACCGGCGCTTTCCGGGCCTTCCCGGCGCGCCCCGCCACTCCACTTCCCGAGGTTCCCGCAATGCCCCAGCTTGCCCAGCGCATGGGTCGCGCCAAGCCCAGCGCGATCATGGTCGTGGCCGAGACGGCCCAGCGCCTGAAGGCCGAAGGCCGCGACATCATCAGCTTCTCGATCGGTGTCCCCAACTTCCTGCCCGGCGAACACGTCTACGCCGCCGCGCGACAGGCGCTGGAGGCCGATTCCGGCCAGTACGGCAAGAACCGCGGCGCCGACGCCGTGCTCGACGCCTTCATCGGCCACCTCGGCCGCCTGGGCCTCGATGGCTACACCCGCGCCAACTGCGCCACGGGCGTCGGCGCCAAGCACATCCTCTACAACCTGGCCGAGGCATTGCTCGACGAGGGCGACGGCCTCGCCTTCGCCACGCCGTACTGGACCAGCTACATGGACATCGCCGAGATCGTCGGCGCCGACATCCAGCTGCTGCCGTGCCCGGCGGAGCAGGACTACAAGCTCACCCCGGACCAGCTCGACGCCGCGCTGGCGAAGAAGCCGAAGGTGTTCCTGTTCAACAACCCGTCCAACCCGACGGGCATGGTCTACACGAAGGACGAGATCGCGGCGCTGGCCGACGTCGTCGTCCGCCATCCCGACACCTGGATCGTCACCGACGACATCTACAACATGATGGTGTTCGACGGCGTCGGCTACCACAACTTCGTGCACGCGCGCCCCGAACTGCGCGATCGCGTGATCTTCGTGGATTCGCTGTCCAAGACCTATGGCATGCCGGGCTGGCGCGTCGGCCTGATGGCCGGCCCCGAGGTCGTGGCCCAGGCGGTGACGATCATGAATTCGAACCACATCACCAGTCTCCCGGAAGTGGTTTCGGCCGCCGCCGTCGCGGCGCTGTCCGGCCCGCAGGACGTCCCGGTCGAGCGCTGCGCCGAGTTCCAGGCCAAGCGCGACCAGGTCGTGGCCGCGCTCAATGCCATTCCCGGCGTGGTCTGCCCGGTGCCGCAGGGCGCGTTCTATGCCTTCCCCGACATCAGCGTCGCCTTCGGCAAGTCGCACTCGGGCAAGGTGATCGACAACGATGTCGAGTTCTGCGCGGCACTGCTCGAAGCCAAGGGCGTGGCCTGCGTGCCGGGCTCGGCCTTCGGCGAGCCGCGCGGCCTGCGCATCAGCTACACCTGTCCGACGCCGCAGCTGGCGCCGGGCCTTGCGCGGATCCAGGAATTCTTCGCCGAACTGTCCTGAGTCCGCGCGCGAACCACACTCCACGAACCCACAGCACGCCCGGAGCCACCCACATGAAGACCCCCGTCCGAGTTGCCGTCACCGGCGCCGCCGGCCAGATCGGTTACGCCCTCCTGTTCCGCATCGCCTCCGGCGAGATGCTGGGCAAGGACCAGCCCGTCATCCTGCAGCTGCTGGAGCTGCCGCTCGAGAAGGCCCAGGCCGCACTCCGGGGCGTGATGATGGAGCTCGAGGACTGCGCCTTCCCGCTGCTGGCGGGCATGGTCGGCACCGATGATGCCGAGGTCGCGTTCAAGGACGCCGACATCGCCCTGCTGGTCGGCGCGCGCCCGCGCGGCCCGGGCATGGAGCGCAAGGACCTGCTGCTCGAGAACGCCAAGATCTTCACCGCCCAGGGCGTGGCACTGAACAAGGTCGCCAGCCGCGACGTCAAGGTGCTGGTGGTTGGCAACCCGGCCAATACCAACGCCTATATCGCGATGAAGTCGGCCCCGGACCTGAAGGCCGCGAACTTCACCGCCATGCTGCGCCTGGACCACAACCGTGCGCTGAGCCAGCTCGCCAACAAGGCCGGCGTGGCCGTGGGCGACATCGAGAAGCTGGTGGTCTGGGGCAACCACAGCCCGACCATGTATCCCGACTACCGCTTCGCGACCGTCAAGGGCGAATCGCTGAAGGACCGGATCAACGACGCCGACTGGAACGCCAACGCCTTCATCCCGCAGGTCGGCAAGCGCGGCGCGGCGATCATCGAAGCGCGCGGCCTGTCCTCGGCGGCGTCGGCGGCCAATGCCGCCATCGACCACGTCCGCGACTGGGTGCTGGGTTCGAGCGGCAAGTGGGTGACCATGGGCGTGCCGTCCGACGGCAGCTACGGCATTCCCGAGGGCGTGATCTACGGCGTGGCGGTGACCACGGAGAACGGCGAGTACACCCGCGTCGAGGGCCTGGAGGTCGACGGGTTCAGCCGGGCCGCGATGGACAAGACGCTGGCCGAGCTCGAGGAAGAGCGCGCGGGCGTGGCGCACCTGCTGGGCTGAGCCTGCGCCGCCGCTGTTCGCGGAAAGCCGGGCCCAGCGCCTGGCTTTTTCGTGGTCCATCTCCCGACTCCGGGGAAACGGTTTCGACGAGGAGTGTTTGCTTCCTTCGCTACGGCTCGCCGTGACCTGGAGGGCCCCGCCGCGGCCTCCCGGCCACGGCAGGGCTCGACTTCGGCTGCAATGCGCAGGTTCGCGGGCTTTTCTCCCGGGCCACCGCGTACTGCTGCGCACCGGGTGCCAAGGCCCTTGAGAGCGAAGTCAAGGAGGAGGCGCTGGCCGCAGGCCAGCGCCGGGGGACATGAGCACTCAAGGGCCTTGGTACCCGGCATCCGGCGCCCGCGCTGTATCAATGGCGCGCCATTCCCTCAAATCGGAGAAGAGCTTTTTCGTCGGCGGCATCGGCCGCCCGGCCGCCGGTGGTCGATGCCGCGGGCGACCTTGTGCAAGGGCACGGCGCGCGCCCGGTTAGAATGGCGCGCCCAGCACGAACCAGGATCGCCATGTCCGAGCCGACCTCCGCAGGCGCGCGCTTCCGCGCCGCCGTCGCCGAAGAATCCCCCCTGCAGGTGATGGGTGCCATCACCGCCTATGCCGGCCTGATGGCGAAGCGCACCGGCTACAAGGCGCTGTATCTGTCCGGCGGCGGCGTGGCCGCCAACTCGCTGGGCATGCCCGACCTCGGCATCAGCACCATGGAAGACGTGCTGATCGACGCGCGCCGCATCGTCGACGCCACCGGCCTCCCGCTGCTGGTCGACATCGACACCGGCTGGGGCGGGGCGTTCAACATCGCCCGCACCGTCCGCAGCTTCGAGCGCGCCGGCGTGGCCGCCGTGCACATGGAGGACCAGGTCGGCCAGAAGCGCTGTGGCCATCGCCCCAACAAGGAGGTGGTGCCGACGCAGGAGATGGTCGATCGCGTGAAATCCGCGGTGGACGGCCGCACCGATGCCGGCTTCGTGGTCATGGCGCGCACCGACGCCGCCGCGGTCGAGGGCATCGATTCCGCGATCGAGCGCGCGATCGCGTACGTCGAGGCGGGCGCGGACATGATCTTCCCCGAGGCGATGAAGACGCTGGACGACTACCGTCGCTTCAAAGAGGCGGTGAAGGTGCCGATCCTCGCCAACCTCACCGAGTTCGGCTCGACCCCGTTCTTCACGACCGACGAACTGCGCGGTGCGGGCGTCGACATCGCCCTGTACTGCTGCGGCGCCTACCGCGCCATGAACAAGGCGGCGCTGAACTTCTACGAGACCGTGCGCCGCGAGGGCACGCAGAAGAACATCGTCGACACCCTGCAGACGCGCAGCGAGCTGTACGACTTCCTGGGCTACCACGCCTACGAAGAGAAGCTCGACGCGCTGTTCTCGAAGGACTGAGCGCGTCTCCGCGCCGATCCCACTGCCTAGACGGAGCAACGACCAGATGAGCGAAACCCCGAGCACCCTGCCCAAGCCGAAGAAGTCGGTGGCCCTGTCGGGCACCGCCGCCGGCAACACCGCGTTGTGCAGCGTCGGTCGCAGCGGCAACGACCTGCATTACCGCGGCTACGACATCACGCAGTTCGCGACCGTCGCCGAGTTCGAGGAGGTGGCCTACCTGCTGGTGCACGGCAAGCTGCCGTCGAAGCCGGAACTTGCCGGCTACAAGGCGAAGCTGAAGTCGCTGCGTGGCATCCCGGCCGCGGTCAAGGCCGCGCTGGAAGAGCTCCCGCCCTCGGCGCACCCGATGGACGTGATGCGCACCGCCGTCTCTGTGCTGGGCTGCGTGGCGCCCGAGAAGGACGACCACAACCACCCCGGCGCGCGCGACATCGCCGACAAGCTGATGGCTTCCCTGGGCTCGATGCTGCTGTACTGGTACCACTACAGCCACAACGGCCGGGTCATCGACGTCGAGACCGACGACGACTCCATCGGTGGCCACTTCCTGCACCTGCTGCACGGCGAACCGCCGCCGGAGTCGTGGGTGCGCGCGATGCACACCTCGCTGATCCTCTACGCTGAGCACGAGTTCAATGCATCGACCTTCGCATCGCGCGTGATCGCGGGCACCGGCAGCGACATGCATTCCTGCATCACCGGCGCCATCGGCGCGCTGCGCGGGCCCAAGCACGGCGGTGCCAATGAGGTCGCGTTCGAGGTGCAGAAGCGGTACGACACGCCCGACGAGGCCGAGGCCGACATCCGTGAGCGCGTTGGCCGCAGGGAAGTCGTGATCGGCTTCGGCCATCCCGTGTACACCGTCGGCGATCCGCGCAACGGCATCATCAAGGAGGTTGCGAAGGAGCTGTCGGACGCGCAGGGCGACACCCGCATGTACGCCATCGCCGAGCGCCTGGAGTCGGTGATGTGGGACATCAAGAAGATGTTCCCGAACCTCGACTGGTTCAGCGCGGTGAGCTACCACATGATGGGCGTGCCGACGGCCATGTTCACCCCGCTGTTCGTGATCGCACGCACCAGCGGCTGGAGTGCGCACGTGATCGAGCAGCGCATCGACGGCAAGATCATCCGCCCCAGCGCCAATTACACCGGCCCCGAGAATCGCGATTGGGTGCCGATGGCCGACCGCGACTGATCGCCCCGGAGCGGGCTTGAGAAAACGGCGCCACGTGGGCGCCGTTTTTGTTCCTGCAGTGCGCCCAGACCTGTAGGAGCAGCTACAGCTGCGACCTCCCCGCAAGTCCCGGGTCGCAGCTGTAGCTGCTCCTGCGGCGAGGTGGGGGGATCATTCCAGGCCTTCGGCCTTCAATGCCTCCTGCACGCCGGCGTCGGCATCCATGCGCGCCTTGAACGCGGCGACGTGGTCCAGGCCCGCCATGTCCACGCGGGTGCCCTGCGCCCAGCGCACGGTCATGTAGAAGTACGGGTCGGCGAAGCTGCGGAAACCGGCAAGCCAGTCGTTGCCGGCCAGGCGCTTGTCGGCGGTTTCCATGAGTCCGCGGACCATGGTTCGCGCGGCCGTCTTGACCGCGTCGTGCTGCGAGTCGCTGCCGATGTAGCGCGCGGGCGAGAAGATCGGCTTGAACGCCGGATGCACGTCCGAGTTGACGAAGGCCAGCCAGCGCACGGCTTCGGCACGCTGGCGCGGGGATCCGTCGCCGCCCAGGGCCGCCTGCGGATGCGTGTCGGCGATGTAGCCCATGATCGCGGCGTTCTGCGTGAGCACGAAATCGCCGTCGATCAGCGCCGGCACCGCGCCCGCGGGGTTGATGGCGAGGAAGGCGGGCGCCTTCATCGCGGGACCGTCGAGGATCTCGACCTCGAACGGACCACCCGCCCACTGCAGGACGATGTGGACGGCCGTCGAGCAGGCGCCCGGCTTGGAATACAGCTTCATGTGCGGCTCCGCATGTGTGGAGCCGCCATCATCGACCTTGGCCACACCCTGCTCAAGGCTTGCGTGGCTGTGGCTAGCGGCGAGGTGTCAGGACTTCGGCTTCAGGTTCTGCACGCGCAGGAACGTGTGGTCGCCGATGGTCGCCACCTGGTAGGCGTTGCGCCAGCTCGGGCTCGCGATCGCATGGGCCAGGAAGTGGCTGGCGCCGGGCACGACTTCATTGCGCACGTCGGCCGGCAGCGCCCAGTTGCGCTGCGACTCCAGGGCGATGGTCACCGACTGCGACCAGGCCTCGGTGTTGGTCAGGCGCGTGCGCGGCGAAACGATGGTCGGCGCGAACTGCTTGCGCGCGGTCACCACGTCACACACCGAATCGCCCCACAGGCCGCTGTCGGCGCGGCGCAGGGCCACTTCGGCCACCGCGCGCTGGCCCAGGACGGACTGGTCGCGTGCTTCGAGGTACAGCGTTGTGCTGAGGCACAGCGAATCTGCGGCTGGTGGAGGCAGTACCGATGCCAGCCACAGGATCCAGGCGAGTTTCATGACGGCTCCTTGCTCCGTTGCGCCGCCCGCGCAGCCATGGCCGGACCCGTTGAGGGTCCGGGCCACCGCGTCGCGGAACGGCCTGGCGTATTGGGGAGGGCGGCGGCACTCTGTGGCGCTTTGCTGCCCGGGCGCGAAGCCCGCGGGAGTGCGGGCCGTGCCGGTTCCGCCGAAGACGCGGCGGAGAAAGTCGGCGCACCTTACTGCCGGTTTTCGCAATCCCGGCTGAACGGGGGGTGGCCGGGCATTTGTGCTTTTGACTGAAACCTGAATGGGATCCGGCGGCCGGGATGCAGGGCAGGACGGCTCCGACCCGGACTCAGAGTGCGGCAGCGAGCCGGCTTCCCTGGTCGATCGCGCGCTTGGCATCCAGCTCCGCGGCCACGTCGGCGCCTCCGATCACATGGACTTCGGCAGCGACGCCCGCCAGCGGTTCGAACAGCTCGCGCTGCGGCTCCTGTCCGGCGCAGACCACCACGTGGTCGACCTCGAGGACCTGGTCGACGCCGTCGATGGCCACGTGCAGGCCGGCGTCGTCCACGCGTCGGTACTCCACGCCGCCGAGCATGCGCACGCCCTTGGCCTTCAGCGTCGCGCGGTGGATCCAACCGGTGGTCTTGCCCAGCCGCGCGCCCGGACGACCATCGCTGCGCTGCAGCAGCCAGACGTCGCGCGCGGGGGGCTCCGGTCGCGGGGGCTTCAGGCCGCCCGGCGTGTCCGACGCGAGGTCGACGCCCCACTCCTGCATCCAGCGCGCGGTATCGAGGCTGGGCGATGGACCTTCGTGGACCACGAACTCCGCGACGTCGAAGCCGATGCCGCCCGCCCCGATGATCGCGACGCGCCTGCCGGGGAGCACCCTGCCAAGCAGCACATCGACATAGCCGATCACGCTGGGATGGTCGTGGCCCTCGAAGTCGACCGCGCGCGGAACCACGCCGGTGGCCAGGACCACGGCGTCAAAGCCGGCCAGCAGCGCTGGCGTCGCCCGCGTGCCCAGGCGCAGCGTGACGCCCGTTTCGTCCAGGCGGTGGCCGAAGTAGCGCAGCGTTTCGTCGAACTCTTCCTTGCCTGGGATCCGCCGCGCAAGCTTGAACTGGCCGCCGATGGCGTCACTGGCCTCGAACAGGGTCACCGCGTGCCCGCGTGCGGCCGCCACCGTGGCGCAGGCGAGCCCGGCCGGCCCGGCCCCGACCACGGCGATCCGCCGCGGCGCGGCCGTCGGCATGTAGGAGAGCTCGGTCTCGTGGCAGGCGCGCGGGTTGACCAGGCAGCTTGCGCGGCGGTTCTGGAACACGTGGTCCAGGCAGGCCTGGTTGCAGGCGATGCAGGTGTTGATGCTGTCGGCGCGTCCAGCGGCGGCCTTGGCCACCCACTCCGGGTCGGCCAGCAGCGGCCGTGCCATCGACACCATGTCGGCCTGGCCGGCGGCGAGGATCGCCTCGGCGACCTCGGGCATGTTGATGCGGTTGGTCGCCACCAGCGGTACGGAGACCTCGGGCCGGAGCCGCGCGGTGACGCCGGCGAAGGCCGCTCGCGGCACCGAGGTGGCAATGGTCGGCACGCGCGCCTCGTGCCAGCCGATGCCGGTATTGATGAGGGTCGCGCCCGCGGCCTCGACGGCCCGCGCCTGGGCGACGATCGCCGGCCAGTCGTTGCCGTCCTCCACGAGGTCGAGCATCGACAGTCTGTAGATGATGATGAAGTCGGGGCCGCAGGCTTCGCGCACGCGGCGTACCGTTTCCACGGCAAAGCGCATCCGGTTCTCGACGCTGCCGCCCCAGCGGTCCGCGCGGCGGTTGGTGCGGGCAACGGTGAACTGGTTGAGCAGATAGCCCTCCGAACCCATGACCTCGACGCCGTCGTATCCGGCGTCGCGTGCCAGTCGCGCGGCATGGGCGAAGGCGTCGATCCGGCGCTCCACGCCCCGTGCGGACAGGGCGCGAGGGCGGAAGGGATTGATGGGCGTTTTCAGCGCAGAAGCCGACACCGACAGCGGGTGGTAGGCGTAGCGCCCCGCGTGCAGCAGCTGCAGGCAGATGCGGGCGTCGTGCGCATGCACTGCCGCGGTGACCAGGCGGTGGCGGGCCACTTCCCAACTCCGGGTGAGCTTGCCGGCGAACGGCTTCAGCCAGCCGTCGAGGCTGGGTGCGAAGCCTCCGGTAACCATCAGCCCGACGCCGCCGGCGGCGCGCTCGGCGAAGTAGGCCGCCAGCTTCGGGAAGTCGCGGCACCGATCCTCGAGACCGGTGTGCATCGAGCCCATCAGCACGCGGTTGCGCAGGGTGGTGAAACCGAGGTCCAGCGGGGCCAGGAGGTGCGGGTAGGGCCGGGCATCGGTCATCTTTGCATTCGCTTGCGTATGGAATGCTTCACCATGCAGGGAAGCGGTGTTCCGCGGCAAGTGATGGCAAAGGCGACTTTCCGGAAGGATTTGTTAGGCCAGCGTTAACGTCCTCTTCACATCCCCGAATCTAACCTGCATCCCGATGGCGGCCCCGGTGGCGGCCGTCGTACCCCACACCAGTGTTGCGATCCAGGCGTTTGCCGGTCCCGCCCACTATCCAAGGAGCGACAATGATGATGAACAAGACGCTGCTCTGTGCAGCCATGTTGATGGCTGGCCTGGGTGCCACCCATGCCGCCTCCGCCCAGGAGTTCGATGACCGTTGGTACCTGACCGGCAGCGCCGGCATGAACCTCCAGGATGGCGAGCGCGACACGCGCAATGCGCCGTTCCTGGGTCTCGGCATCGGCAAGTTCATCGCGCCCGAGTGGTCGGTGGACGCCGAACTGAATTACCAGAACCCGCAGAAGGACGCCAACCGCGACCTGAACTGGAGCCAGTACGGCATTTCGCTGGACCTGCGCCGCCACTTCCTGTCCGAGGGTCGCAGCTGGAACCCGTACCTGCTGGCCGGCATCGGCTACCAGCGTTCGGAGGAAGAGTACGACGCGTTCCCGAGCCCCAATTCCCCCGGTCAGCGCGAAGACGGCAATCTCGCCGCCAAGATCGGCGTGGGCGCCCAGGGTGACGTCGGCCGCGTAAAGGTCCGCACGGAGCTGGCCTATCGCGCCGACTTCGACGACAGCAGCGTCTCTGCTCCCAGCGAAGACTGGTTCGGCGACGTGCTGGCCACGGTGGGCATCGTGATCCCGCTGGGTCCGGAGCCGACCGCTCCGGTCGCGCCGGCGCCCGCGCCGGCCGCCCCGAGCTGCGCCGACATGGACAGCGACGGTGACGGCGTGAACGATTGCGACGACCGTTGCCCGGATTCGCAGCCTGGCCAGACGATCGGTCCGGACGGCTGCCCGGTGCCGGTGTCGATCGACCTGAAGGGCGTGAACTTCGACTTCGACAAGTCGACCCTGCGTCCGGATGCGGTGTCGATCCTGAACGAGGCGATCGAGATCCTGAAGCGTTATCCGGAGCTGAAGGTCGAAGTGGCTGGCCACACCGACTCGAAGGGCACCGATGCGTACAACCAGGCCCTGTCGGAGCGCCGCGCGACTGCGGTGTACGACTACCTGGCCTCGAACGGCATCGACAGCTCGCGCATGGTGGGTCCGACCGGTTACGGCGAGAGCCGCCCGATCGCGCCGAACACCAACGATGACGGTTCGGACAACCCGGAAGGTCGTGCGATCAACCGCCGCACGGAGCTGAACGTCCAGAACTGAGGACGCAATGGCTACGGACGGGGCCCGGTTACTGCCGGGCCCTGTCTTTTAATGGATGGTTAACATCTAACTGAATTGTGTATGATTGCGCCGCGACTGGCAGGGTCGGGCGGCTGGTGGCCGGCCTCCCATCACAGCCATCCCCGATCATTTCCTGACTGACATCTAGGAGTTACGTAATGAAGACTCGCGTGCTGAGCACCGCCCTGTTGGCAGGCCTCGCATTTTCGTATGCCGCCTCCGCCCAGGAGTTCGATGACCGTTGGTACCTGACCGGCAGCGCCGGCATGAACCTCCAGGATGGCGAGCGCGACACGCGCAATGCGCCGTTCCTGGGTCTCGGCATCGGCAAGTTCATCGCGCCCGAGTGGTCGGTGGACGCCGAACTGAATTACCAGAACCCGCAGAAGGACGCCAACCGCGACCTGAACTGGAGCCAGTACGGCATTTCGCTGGACCTGCGCCGCCACTTCCTGTCCGAGGGTCGCGGCTGGAACCCGTACCTGCTGGCCGGCATCGGCTACCAGCGTTCGGAGGAAGAGTACGACGCGTTCCCGAGCCCCAACTCCCCCGGTCAGCGCGAGGAAGGCAACTTCGCCGCCAAGGTCGGTGTCGGCGCGCAGGGTGACGTCGGCCGCGTAAAGGTCCGCACGGAGCTGGCCTATCGCGCCGACTTTGACGACCGCAGCGTCTCTGCTCCCGGCGAAGACTGGTTGGGCGACGTGCTGGCCACGGTGGGCGTCGTGATCCCGCTGGGTCCGGAGCCGACCGCCCCGGTCGCCCCGGCGCCCGCGCCGGTGGCCCCGAGCTGCGCCGACATGGACAGCGACGGTGACGGCGTGAACGATTGCGACGACCGCTGCCCGGATTCGCAGCCTGGCCAGACGATCGGTCCGGACGGCTGCCCGGTACCGGTGTCGATCGACCTGAAGGGCGTGAACTTCGACTTCGACAAGTCGACCCTGCGTCCGGATGCGGTGTCGATCCTGAACGAGGCGATCGAGATCCTGAAGCGTTATCCGGAGCTGAAGGTCGAGGTGGCTGGCCACACCGACTCGAAGGGTACCGATGCGTACAACCAGGCCCTGTCGGAGCGCCGCGCGACTGCGGTGTACGACTACCTGGCCTCGAACGGCATCGACAGCTCGCGCATGGTGGGTCCGACCGGTTACGGCGAGAGCCGCCCGATCGCGCCGAACACCAACGATGACGGTTCGGACAACCCGGAAGGCCGTGCGATCAACCGCCGCACGGAGCTGAACGTCCAGAACTGAGGACGGCGGCACTGGCAACACCACGAAGCCCGGCCTTGTGCCGGGCTTCGTGTATCCGGCGGCTGCTACACTTCCGGCCGGATCTCAGCAGTGGATGTAGGCGATGAAGCGTCTGGCGTGGCTAGTGGTGGCGACAGCGGGCCTCGCGGCCCCCGGCCTGGCAGCGGCGGCGGTGGATTGCGCCGGCCTGCCCAATACGGGCGCGAACGTGCAGCGTGTGACCGTGCTCGCACCGCTGGCCCTGGAGTTGACGGCGCCGTCGTACATGCTCGGCGCCAACAGCGGTGTCCTCGGGCATGCCTATGACGAATCGCACACCGTCGACGAAGTGCTGCTGCGCCGACGCATCGAGGGCTGCCGCAACGTGGCCATCGCGCCGCCTGCCAGCGTCGCCGATCCGAACGACCCGGCCGCCTACAAGCCCAGGACCGAGTTCGACAACGCGCCCTGGCGCTTCGACATGAACCAGAACGGCCGGCAGATGACTGCCGATGAGTTCGATGCCTGGATGAAGTCCCGCGGCGTGCGCATTGCGCGCGGAGCCGCGCCGGCCGCAGCGGCCGTGGCCGCGCCAGGTGCAGACGGGACTGCGACGGCTCCCGTCGGAGACCAGTCCGCGCCGGTCCAGGCGAAACCCGAAGCGAAACCCGAAGCAGATCCGGAAGCGGCCCCCGAAGCGGACCCGGAAGCCGACGGTGGCGGGCCGCGCTGACCGCCTTGTACTGACCCCCGTCCTGGCCCGCGGCTACTGGCCGGCGGCCAGCTGCGGGTCCGCAAGGACCCGCGGCCTGCAGATCAACTCCTGAGCACGCCCAGTTCACGCCCGATGCGCGTGAAGGCGTCGACCGCCCGCTCCAGGTGCTCGCGGGTGTGCGCGGCCGACAGCTGCGTGCGGATGCGCGCCTGGTCCTTGGGCACCACCGGGAAGAAGAAGCCGATCGCGTAGATGCCTTCCTCGAGCAGGCGCTCGGCGAAGCGCTGCGCCAGCGGCGCGTCGTACAGCATCACCGGGACGATCGGGTGCACACCCGGCTTGAGGTCGAAGCCGGCGGCGCTCATGCGCTCGCGGAACCAGGCGGTATTGGTGGCCAGGCGCTCGCGCAGCTCGCCGGCGGCATCGAGCATCTGGAACGCCTTCGTGCCCGCGGCCACCACGTGCGGCGGCAGCGAGTTGGAGAACAGATAGGGTCGCGAGCGCTGGCGCAGCAGTTCCACCACTTCGGCCTTCGCCGTCGTGAAGCCGCCCAGCGCGCCGCCCATCGCCTTGCCCAGCGTGCCGGTGATGATGTCGATCCGGTCCAGAACGCCCTTGACCTCAGCCGAGCCGCGGCCCGTGGCGCCGAGGAAACCGGTGGCGTGGCACTCGTCGATGTGGACCAGGGCGTCGTACTTCGCCGCCAGCGCCGTGATCTCGTCGAGCGGCGCAATGAAGCCGTCCATCGAGAACACGCCGTCGGTGGTGATCATGATCGTGCGTGCGCCATCGGTGCGGGCCTGCTGGAGCTGCTTCTCCAGGTCCGCCATGTCGCAGTTGGCGTAGCGGTAGCGCTTCGCCTTGCACAGGCGCACGCCGTCGATGATCGAGGCATGGTTGAGCGAATCACTGATGATCGCGTCCCCTTCGCCCAGCAGCGGCTCGAACAGGCCGCCGTTGGCGTCGAAGCAGGCGGCGTAGAGGATGGTGTCCTCCTTGCCGAAGAAGTCCGCGATGGTCTGCTCCAGCTCCTTGTGCAGGTCCTGGGTGCCGCAGATGAAGCGCACCGAGGCCATGCCGAAGCCGTGCGTGTCCAGCGCGTCGCGCGCGGCGGCGATGACGTCGGGATGGTCGGCCAGGCCGAGGTAATTGTTGGCGCAGAAGTTCAGCACCGTGCGGCCGTCGGCCAGTTCGATCTCCGCCGACTGCGGGCTGGTGATGATGCGCTCGGCCTTGAACAGGCCCGCCTCGCGGATCTCGGCCAGGGTCTCGCTATAGCGTTCGGTGAGGGACACGGGACACTCCTCGAAGGTTGGGGAGGCAGGTGGCGCCGCCGCGACGCGACCTTCGGCGGCATGGATGCCGCCGATGAGCCTACATGGACGTATTCACGGCGTGTCGCGCCGCGGCGGCGCCACCTGCCTCGCGCCGGACATCGGCCACCGGCCAGCGCGACCAGCCCGCACCTGTCACCAGCTCAGGACCACCTTGCCCGACTTGCCGCTCTCCATCAGGTCGAAGCCCTTCTGGAACTCGTCGGCCGGCAGCTGGTGGCTGAGCACCTTGTGCAGCGGGAAGCCCGAGAGCACGAGCTGGGTCATCTTGTACCAGGTCTCGTACATGCGCCGGCCGTAGATGCCGTGCAGGGTCAGGCCCTTGAAGATCACGCGGTCCCAGTCGATGCCGGCGCCCTTGGGCAGCAGGCCGAGGAGGGCGACCTTGCCGCCGTGGTACATGCAGTCGAGCATGTCGTTGAACGCCGCCGGATTGCCGCTCATCTCCAGGCCGACGTCGAAGCCGTCCATGTGGAGTTCGGCCATGACGTCCTTGACCGAGGTCTTGCTGACGTTGACCACGCGGGTGGCGCCCATGTCGGCGGCCAGCTTCAGGCGGAAGTCGTTGACGTCGGTGACCACCACGTTGCGCGCACCGATGTGCTTGCAGATGCCCGCGGCCATGACCCCGATCGGGCCGGCGCCGGTGATCAGCACGTCCTCGCCGACCACGTCGAACTCGAGCGCGCAGTGCGCGGCGTTGCCGTAGGGATCGAAGAAGGCGGCCAGCTCGCTCGGGATCTGGTCGGGGATGGGCCACAGGTTGCTGGCCGGCATCACGATGTACTCGGCGAAGGCGCCATTGCGGTTGACGCCGATGCCCACCGTGTTCGGGCACAGGTGCTGCTTGCCGGCGCGGCAGTTGCGGCACTGGCCGCAGACGATGTGCCCTTCGGCGGAGACGCGCTGGCCGACCTCGTAGCCGGTCGCGCCGGGGCCGAGCTTGACCACGCGGCCCACGAATTCGTGGCCGATCACCAGGCCCTGCGGGATGGTGCGCTGCGCCCACTCGTCCCAGAGGTAGATGTGCAGGTCGGTGCCGCAGATCGCGGTCTTCTCCAGGCGGATCAGCACCTCGTTCGGGCCCGGCTCCGGCACCGGGACTTCCTCCATCCAGATGCCCTTGGCGAGCTCGCGCTTGACCAGCGCCTTCATGGTGGTGGGGATGGCGGACTGTTGCGGCTGCGACATGGTGGGCCGATCGGTTCAGGTCTGGGATGCGCATTGTACCGTCGCCCCCCCGGCGATGACCGTCGGCATTTGCCTGCGGCGGCCGCCACGGCCTAAGGTCGCGGGCTGTCCAGACCAACGGGGATCCCATGCGCCTGTGCTTCACCACCGCGGCCATTGCCGCCCTCCTGCTCCCCGCCGCCGCCCTTGCCGACGAGGGCATGTGGCTTCCGTCCCAGCTGCCGGAGATCGAAACGGCCATGCGCGGGGCGGGGTTCCAGGGCGATCCGGCGAACCTGTCAGACCTGTCCCGGCCGCCGATGAGCGCCGTGGTCTCGCTGGGCGGCTGCACCGCGAGCTTCGTGTCGCCGCAGGGCCTGGTAGTCACCAACCACCACTGCGCCCACGGCGCGATCCAACTGAATTCGACGCCGGAGAACAACCTGATCGTCAACGGCTTCAATGCCGCCACGATGGCCGACGAAGTCTCCGCCGGACCGGGGGCGCGGGTGCTGGTGACCGACCGCTTCGAGCGCATCACCGACCGCATCCTCGCCGACGCCCGGGGCAAGACCGGACGCGCCTACCACGACGCCGTCGAGGCCGCGTCCAAGGCCGCCGTGGCCGAGTGCGAGGCCGAGCCCGGCTACCGCTGCAGCGTGGCCGACATGTACTACGGCACCGACTTCCACCTGGTGCGCCAGCTCGAGCTGAAGGACATCCGCCTGGCCTACGCGCCGCCGGATGCGATCGGCAGCTATGGCGACGAGATCGACAACTTCATGTGGCCGCGGCACAGCGGCGACTTCACCTTCTATCGCGCCTACGTCGGCCCGGACGGCCTGCCGGCGGCGTACTCGCCCGACAACGTGCCCTACCGGCCGGCGGCGTGGCTGGAGGTGTCGACGGATCCGCTGGCCGAGGGCGACTTCGCCATGCTGGCGGGCTATCCCGGACGCACCTTCCGCCACCGCACGGCCGCGGAGTTCGCCGACCAGGTCGAGTGGCAGCTGCCCTCGCGCGTGGAGCTGATGGATGCGCTGCTGGCGGCCGTCGAACGCGGTTCGGCCGGCGACGCCGATGCCGAAGTGCGCTACGCCGCCCAGGTCGCCGGCCTGAAGAACACCCTCAAGCGTGCCCAGGGCGAGCTCGACGGCCTGCGTCGCAGCGATGCAGTGGCCGGGCGTCGACATGAGGAAGCGGTCATGTCCGAGTGGCTGGCAGGCCAGCCCGATGCCGCCGCCACCCGCGCCGATATCGCTGCCGCGCAGGAGGTGATCGCCGAGGCCCGCGCCACGCGCGAACGCGACCAGCTGTTCGCGATGCTGGGCGGCCGGACCCAACTGCTGCGTGGCGCCATGCAGCTGCAGCGGCTGGCGCTGGAGCGTGGCAAGCCGGATGCCGGGCGCGAGCCTGGCTACCAGCTGCGCGACGAAGCCCGGATCGAAGCCGCCCTGAAACAGGCCCAGCGCCGCTACGCGCCGGCGGTGGAGCGCGCGATCCTGACCGAGCTGCTGGCCCGCCATCGCGCACTGCCGGCCGCGCAGCGGGTGCCCGAAGTCGAGGCCGTGTTCGGCACCGATGCCGCCGCCACCGAAGCCGCGCTCGTGGCCCTGTACTCGGATACGGCGCTGGCCGCGGAGGAGGAGCGCCTGCGCCTGCTGGCGGCCGACCCGGCCGAAGTCCAGGCCTCGGCGGATCCCCTGATGGGCGCCGCGGCCACCCTGCTGCAGGCCGAGCTGCGCTTCGAGGACGAGGACAAGGCCCGCGCCGGTGAACTGCTGCGCCTGCGCCCGGCCTATATGCGCGGCATGATCGGCCACGCGCGCTCGCAGGGCAGGGCGGTGTACCCGGACGCCAACTCCACCCTGCGCGTGAGCTACGGCCGCATCAGCAGCCTGCAGCCGCGCGACGCGGTCAGCTGGTCGCCGCTGACCACGGTCGAGGGCATTGTCGAGAAGCACACCGGCGTGGATCCCTTCGACGCCCCGGCGCCGCTGCTCGCCGCCATTGCGCGGCGCGACTTCGGCGCCACGGTCGATCCCGGCCTCGGCACGCAGACGGTCAACTTCCTCACCAACCTGGACACCACCGGCGGCAACTCGGGTTCGCCGGTGATGGACGCCCGCGGTCGCCTGGTCGGCCTGAACTTCGACAGCAACTGGGAAGCGGTCAGCGCCAGCTGGAAGTTCGACCCGCGCTACAAGCGCGCGATCCATGTCGACGCCCGCTACATGCGCTGGATCATGGCCCGCGTCTATCCCGCGCCGCAGCTGCTGCGCGAGATGGGCCTGCCGCTCGACCAGGCCGACCGGCAGCGCCCGGCCGCCGCCGCCGGCCGTTAGACTCCGATCCATCCACCAGAATCCAGGATACCGACGCATGCGCAAGACCCTCATCGCCGCCGCCGCCGCCGCCGCAGTCACGGCCGCCGCCAGCCCCGCCTACGCCGGCGAAGGCATGTGGGTGCCGCAGCAGCTCCCCGAGATCGCGCTGCCACTGAAGAAGGCCGGGCTCAAGCTCAAGCCCGAGCAGCTTGCCGACCTCACCGGCGATCCCCTGGGCGCCGTGGTCTCGCTGGGCGGCTGCACCGCGAGCTTCGTCTCGCCGCAGGGCCTGGTCGCGACCAACCACCACTGCGCCTACGGCGCCATCCAGCTCAATTCGACGCCCGAGAAGAACCTGATGCGCGACGGCTTCTACGCCGCCGAGGTCGGTGACGAGATCAGCGCCGGGCCGAACTCGCGCATCTTCGCGCTGGAGTCGATCGAGGACGTCACCGCACAGGTGCAGGCCGCGGTCGACGGCGCCGCCGACGCCATCGGCCGCACCCATGCGCTCGACGCGATCGAGAAGTCCCTGGTGGCCTCCTGCGAGGCGGATGAAGGCTACCGCTGCCGCCTGTACAGCTTTGCCGGCGGCAACACCTACCGGCTGTTCAAGAACCTCGAGATCCGCGACGTGCGCCTGGTGTATGCGCCGCAGGGCAGCGTCGGCGCCTACGGTGGCGAGGTCGACAACTGGATGTGGCCGCGCCACACCGGCGACTTCTCTTTTTATCGCGCCTACGTGGGCAAGGACGGCAAGCCGGCGGCGTTCGCCGAAGACAACGTGCCCTACGAGCCGAAGCGCTGGCTCGAGTTCGCCGACCGTCCGCTGGGCGCAGGCGACTTCGTGATGGTGGCCGGCTATCCGGGCCGCACCGCGCGCTACGCCCTGGCCAGCGAGTTCCAGGACACCCGGGACTGGCAATACCCGACCATCGTCCGCCACTACAAGGCGCTGCAGAAGATGGTCGCCGACGCCGGCAAGGACAACGCCGACATCGAGGTCAAGTACGCCAGCGCCATGCGCGGCTGGGAAAACGTCTACAAGAACTACGACAGCCAGCTGGCCGGCTTCGAGCGTACGAACGCGATGGCCGCCAAGGAACAGCAGGAGGCCGAGGTGCTGGCCTGGGCGAAGGGCGAGGGCGAAGCCGGACAGCCCGTGCTCGACGCGCACGCGCAACTGCTGGAACTCAACGCCGTCGGCCGCGCCACGCGCGAGCGCGACCTGGTGTTCGGCCAGTTCAACGGCACCGGCGTGCTGTCGACCGCGATCCGCGCCTACCGCCTGGCGATCGAGCGCGAGAAGCCCGACGCCGACCGCGAGCAGGGCTACCAGGAGCGCGACCTGCCGACGCTGGAAGGTGCCGTGCGCCAGATGGAGCGCCGCTACGTGGCCGGGATGGATCGAGGCCTGCAGCGTTACTGGCTGGACGAGTACGTGAAGCTGCCGGAAGGACAGCGCGTCGAAGCGGTGGACACATGGCTCGGTGGCAGCGACGACAAGGCCATCGACCGCGCGCTCGACCGCCTTGGGCGCAGCGAACTGGCCGACGGCACCGACGTGCGCCTGAAGTGGCTGCAGGCCGACCGCCAGGCCTTCGAGTCCAGCAAGGACCCTGCGATCAGCTATGCGGTGGCGGTGATGCCGACCCTGCTGGCGCTTGAAGAGGAGCGCAAGGCACGTGCAGGCGACGCCCTGCTGGCGCGCCCGGTCTACCTGCAGGCGGTGGCCGACTACAAGGCCAGCAAGGGCGAGTTCGTCTATCCCGACGCCAACTCCTCGCTGCGCATCACCTTCGGCAACGTCAAGCCCTATACCAAGCTCGACGGCACGCCGCAGCAGCCGTTCACCGTGCTCGAAGAGATCCCCGCCAAGGACACCGGCGAGGAGCCCTTCGACTCCCCGAAGGTGCTGCTCGAGGCGATCGCGGACAAGCGCTACGGCGGCCTGCAGGATCGTCGCCTGAAGTCGGTGCCGGTGAACTTCCTCGCCGATCTCGACATCACCGGCGGCAATTCCGGCTCCCCGGTGCTCGACGCGCACGGCAAGCTGGTGGGCCTGGCCTTCGACGGCAACTGGGAATCGGTGGCCTCGAACTGGGTGTTCGACCCGGTGATGACGCGGATGATCTCGGTCGACCAGCGCTACATGCGCTGGATCATGCAGGAGGTCTTCCCGGCGCCGCGCGTGCTCGCCGAACTCGGGCTGGAGCCGAAGCGGTGAGGATCCTCCTGGCCCGCCACGGCGAGACGGACTGGAATCGCGAGGGCCGCTACCAGGGACAGGAGGACATCCCGCTGTCGGAGACCGGCGTCAAGCAGGCGCTGCGCCTGGGCGAACGCCTGCACGACCTGCGCATCGACCGCGCCGTGGCCTCGCCCCTGGGGCGCGCCTACGACACCGCCCGGCTGGCGCTGGGCGATGCGCGGGCCGACATGCTCGAGGTCGACCAGGACCTGATGGAGATCGCCCACGGCAGCTGGGAGGGCAAGCTCGCCAGCGAGATCCGCGAGTCCGACCCGGAGCGCCTGGCGGCCTGGCGCGACACGCCCGACAAGGTGCACATGCCCGGCGGCGAGTCGCTGAAGAAGGTGCTCGAGCGCGCCTGGCCGGCGTTCGCAAAGGCCTGCGAAGGGCTGGGGCCGGAGGACACGCTGCTGGTGGTTTCGCATGACGCGGTGAACCGCGTGCTGCTGTGCCGGGTGCTGGGCCTGCCGCTGTTCCGCCTGTGGACCTTCCGCCAGGCGCCGGCGACGCTGAACCTGCTCGAGGGCCCGGAACCCGGCCAGCTCGAGGTGGTGCGCCTGAACGACTGTGCGCACCACACGCTCCTGTTCGGCGAGGCGGTGCACCGGGCGCTGTAAGCGCCTTCCGTGCTCCCGCTATCGGCGCCAGCCGGCGGCACGGGCGGCGCGTTCGGCGTCGGCATCGAGGGGTTCGCCTTCGATGCGCGCATCCAGTTCGGCCACCACAGCAGCCGGCAGCGGGGTGGATGCCAGGCGCAGTTCGCCGCCCGGCGCGGCCGCGACCTCGCTGGTCACCGGCACCTGCCATCCCGCTTCGCCCCGGCACGCGAGTCCCGCCTGGGCGTGCTTCCCCCGCAGGACGAAGCTGCGGCAGTAGCGGCCCCCCGCATCGCGGAAGCTGATGCCGATCGAGACCTCGGCCGTGGCCTCCGGTTCGCTGGCCAGCCGAGCCTCCAGCGCCTCGGCCAGACGGCCCTGCGCGTGCAATCGTCCGCCCGCATCGACCACCAGCGGATCGGTGCGGGCGTTGTGCGCATGGAACCCCTGTGCGAGCAGTACGCCGAGCAGCAGCGACGCCGCCATCGCGCCCCACCGCGGCCATGACCGGCGCCGCTGCGTGTGCGCCTCGCGCCGTGGCGAGGCTGCGCTGATGCCGGTGGCGCCGCCGGTCGCGCGGTCGCCGCCGCGCGCGGCGGCGAGCAGGTGGCCGGGCACCGGTTCGTCGAGCATGTCGTCGAACGCCGCCGACAATCGCCGTTGCAGGGCGCGATGCCGCGCGAGCTCCTCCGCCAGCCCGGGATCGGACGCGACCATGGCCTCGACGCGCGCGGCTTCGGCCGGGTCGAGTTCGCCATCGGCGTAGGCCATCAGGGCTTGGTCGTCGATCTTCATCGTTTGTCCCGGTTGCATTTCCCTAGCGAGCGTCGTCGAGCATCTGCTGCAACGCGTGGCGTCCGCGTGCGAGGCGACTGGTGACGGTGCCGATCGGAACGCCCAGCGCCTCGGCCGCCTCACGGTAGGCCAGCCCTTCAACCAGCACCAGCGCGATCACTTCGCGCTGCTCCGGCGGCAGCTTCGCCATCGCCGCCTGTACCGCCATCGCCGCCACCTGGCCCTCCAGCGGCGAACTGCCTACGTGCTCGCCCGCTTCCTCGGGTGCGAACATCCGCTGCCTGCGGCCGCGTGCGCGCAGTTCGTCGATCCAGGCGTTGCGGACGATGCCGAACACCCACGCCTCCAGCGATTCTCCCGCACGCCATTGCGCCGCGCGTGCCAGCGCGCGTTCAAGCGCGAGCTGCACGACGTCGTCGGCATCGTGCGGATTGCCGGCCAGCGAGCGCGCGAAGCGGCGCAGGCGTGGCAGCAGTTCGCACAGTCGCTCCTGCAGCGCATGGACGGAATCGTTGTCGGTCATTGGATATATACGTCCGGCGCGCGGGTTTTCTTCCCCGGATTGTGTGCCTCATCCTGAATGCCGCGCGTGCGCCCGGCCAGCGGACGGAATGGCGGGGGCGGATGCTAGCATCCACCGCCACCACCGTTTCCGCGGGCGGACCCGGGCAGGCCGCCATCCAGTCCCATGCGCAATTGGAAACATTCATCCCCGCGGTACCTGGCACTGGCGTTGGCCGCACTGGCGCTGGCCGCTGCGTCGGCGGCATCCGCGCAGCGGATTCCGCACACCGGGCGCGTGCCGGAAGCGCTGCCGGTGCCGGCACGGGTGCACGGACTGCCGTCCGGACAGCTGCAGGAGCTGCCCGTGCCGCAGGCAGCCATCGAGAAGGCCGCCAACGGCGTCCTGCGGTCGGCGCCCACCACGGTGGAGTTCAAACGCCTGGCGCGCGCGCACCGCGACGTCATCGACACGGACCGGACCGGCGCACCGGTGGTGCGCAGCGAGATCGTCGCCATCGACCCGAGCGTCGAATCATTGCGGCGCGCACAGGCGGGCGGCTTCAGCATCGCCGGCCAGTCGGAGCTGGATGAGCTGGGCCTGCGCATCGTGGTCCTGCGTGCGCGCGATGGCATGGGCACCCGCGCCGCGCTGCGGCGGATGCGGCGCCTCGATCCGGACGGCCAGTATGAGTACAACCACCTCTATCTCGGCTCCGCGTCCAAGGGCGCCGGAGGGCAGGCCCCGGCCTCGACCCTCGTCGCACGCGCTGGCGGAAGGCCGGGGCGCATCGGCCTGGTCGACAGCGGCGTCGATGGCGGCCATCCGGCCCTGGCCGGCGTCGAACTGCATGTCTGGGGCTGTGATGGCGGGCCCCGACCCGACCGCCACGGCACCGCGGTCGCGTCGCTGCTCGTGGGCGATACCGGCGACGGAACGGTCGCGCCCGCCCCGGCCACGCTGTTCGCTGCCGATATCTACTGCGGCCAGCCGGTCGGCGGCACCGTCACCAGCCTGGCCGAGGCCATGGCCTGGCTGGCGCGCGAGCAGGTGGGTGTCATCAACCTGAGCCTCGTTGGCCCGCACAACCGCCTGCTGGAGCGGGTGGTGCAGGCCATGCACCGGCGCGGCCATGTGCTGGTCGCCGCGGTCGGGAATGACGGGCCGGCAGCGCCGCCGCTGTTTCCGGCCGCCTACCCCGAAGTGATCGGGGTGACCGCGGTCGATGCGCGCATGCGCGTTCTGGCCGAGGCCGGGCGCGGACCTCAGGTCGACTTCGCGGCACCGGGTGCCGACCTGCGCGTGGCAGTGCCGGCCGGCGGCTGGGACAGGGTGCGCGGGACCTCCTTCGCCGCGCCGATCGTGGCCCGGCTGGCCGCGCAGCTCGTGCCGGCGCCGAGCGGCGAGGGCAACGAAGCGGTCCGGAACGCGCTGGCCGCGCAGGCCCGCAACCTTGGCGGCCCCGGCCGCGACAACACCTTCGGCCATGGTCTGTTGGGCACGGCTCCAGGATTCGTGGAGGCCGACCCGCCGCCATGAACGCGACCTGACCGGTCCGGGAAGAAACCCGCGACCCCGCTCGTAGTTGGACTCGAAGGCCGCGGATGGTCCGCGACGTCATGGAGTCCCAGACATGAACCACAAGACCCTGCTTACGACGGCGGTGCTCGCCACCCTGTTCGCCCTCTCCACGGCCCATGCCCAGGATGCCGCCGCCGACGCCACGGCGGATGCCGAAGTGGTCGCCCGGGCTACCGTGCCGGCGGAGAGGCTTGCCGACCGCTACGCCGAGCTGGCGGGCTCGACCGAGGCCGCTGTCGACCTGGTCGACTCACTGCGCGAGGGCAGCGAGACCAGCGCGGCGATGGCCTACGGCGAGATCAACCTCACCCTCGCGATGGCCGAAGCCATGCTCGAAGGGGGGGCCGTGGCCGACCTCGACACAGCCCTGGCCAGCGTTCTCGACCTGCGCGTCGACGGCATGGGCTGGGGCCAGATCGCCCGCGAGCTTGACTTCAACCTCGGCGAACTGGTCAGTGCTCCCCGTCGTGCCCTGGGCGCCCGCGGCCACGCCGAAGTCGACCTGGCGGTCTCCGGCGAGGCCGCTGGCCACGGCACCGCCAACGCCGGCGGCGCGGGTGCCGGTGCCGCCACCGCTGCTGACGCCCGCAGCCGCGCCGGGGTCGGTGCGGATGTCTCCGCCGGCGCGCGCGCCAACGCCAGGATCGAGGCCGGTGCGCGCGGTGATATCTCCGGCCGTCCGGAAGGCGCCGTGAAGCCGGTGCTGCCCACCCGTGCGCTGCTGCCGGAGCGCCCCCTGCTGCCGGAACGTGCGCAGCGCCCCGAGCGCCCGCAGCGCGTTGGCCGTTGATCCGGCGCCCACGAGGATGATCCCTGCCGATGGGGGCCGCCAGGCGCCCATCGGTCTTCGTGTCCGAATCGGGCGCATGCGACCTGGCATATGCGTCCGGTTCTTCCGTACAGCCTCTCCACAAGGGTAGACCCCATGATCCGTTCCAGCGTTCTCAGCCTCGCCTTGCTCGCGCTCGCCGGCCAGGCCCATGCCGTCGATGGTTTCAGCTTCGGCCTCGGCGTCGATTACAGCAGCGGCGACTACGGCAGCGACACCACCACCGACATCCTTTCGATCCCGGTCAGCGGCCGCATCGACAGCGGCAACTGGAGCCTTCGCGCGAGCCTGCCCTGGCTGCACGTGAGCGGTGATCCGAATGTGCTGCCGACGACCGGCCGGGTCAGCAATCTCAATCCGCTCGGCCGTGGCCGAGGGGGCCTGGTCGGCATCCCGGGCGACGGCGCGGACCAGCCCGCCGAACGCGGCAGCACCTCAGGTATCGGCGATCTGTCGCTCGCCGCGATCTATTCCATCCCGACCGGCAGCGCGCTCGGCGTGGACCTGGCCTTCAACGCAAAGGTCGCCACTGCCGACGAGGACAAGAGCCTGGGCACCGGGGCCAACGACTACGGCGTCGCCATCGACCTGTACCGTGATTTCGACGGCACCATGCTGTTCGGTGGCGCTGGCTACACCCGGCTCGGCGACTCGGACTACATCGAGGTCGACAACGTCCTCAGCGGCAATTTCGGCGTGGGCTGGCGCGCCGGCAACCGTGGCCGGCTCGGCCTGATGTACGACTACCGGGAGACCGCCTCCAGCAGCTTCGACGACCGCAGCGACCTGACCGGTTTCTTCTCGACACAGGCCGGAGGCGGCGGCCGCTTCCAGCTCTATCTCAGCAGGGGCCTGTCCGACGGCAGTCCCGAGTGGGGCGGAGGCGCCAGCTACCTGCAATCGTTCTGAGAGGCGATTCCCGTCCTCGGGGGCCACCAGCCCGTCGCCATCCCCCGGGCGATCCGCCACACTCGCCCCATGAACCTGCAGCATTGGCTCCAGCGCATCGAGCAACAGCACCCGAAGTCGATCGACATGGGCCTGGACCGCGTGCGTGCGGTCGCGGATCGCATGGGGCTCGGCCGGCCCGCGCGCCGCGTGGCCACCGTCGCCGGCAGCAACGGCAAGGGCTCGACGGTGGCCTTCATCGAAGCCATCGCCGCGGCCTCGGGCCTGCGCGTGGGCGCCTATACCTCGCCGCACCTGCTCGCCTACAACGAGCGCGTGCGCATCGACGGCGCCGACGCGTCCGACGCGGCCCTGGTGGAGGCCTTCGAGGCGGTCGAAGCGGCGCGCGAAGCGATCACGCTGACCTACTTCGAATACGGCACGCTCGCCGCGCTGTGGCTGTTCGAGCGCGCCGACCTGGACCTGGCGGTACTCGAGGTCGGGCTGGGCGGGCGCCTGGACGCGGTCAACCTGGTGGATCCGGACGTGGCGGTGATCACCACCGTCGACCTCGACCACCAGGACTGGCTCGGCCCCGATCGCGAGGCCATCGGCACCGAGAAAGTGGGCATCGCGCGGCCGTGGACGCCGCTGGTGCTGGGTGAGGACGATCCGCCATCGAGCGTGCTGGGCCATGCCTATGCCATCGGCGCGTCCGCGATCCGCGCCGGCAGCGACTACCGCTTCGGGCGCGATGACAGTGGAGCCGGTGCAGGCGCAGTGGAAGGAGCGGGCGCGGGATGGTGGTGGCGCGAGCCCGGCTTCGAACTGGCGCTGCCCCTGCCGCGCATGGCGGCGCCCGCGCAGCTGCGCAACGCCGCGACCGCGATCGCCGCGCTGCGCGCGCTGGACCTCGACATCGATGACGGCGCCTGGGCGCGCGGCGTCGCCGCGGCGCAGGTGCCCGGGCGGCTGCAGCGTTTCGAACGCGACGGTGTCGAGGTGCTGGTCGACGTCGGCCACAACCCGCAGGCAGCGCGTGCCCTGGCCGAATGGCTGCGCGCGGCCCCGGCCGCGCGCACGATCGCGGTGTACGGGGCGCTGGCCGACAAGGATGCCGCCGGCGTGGTCGAGGCCATCGCCCCCTGCGTGGACTCCTGGCACCTCGCGGGCATTGCCGATGCCGGCAGCCGTGGCCGCGAGGCCCGTACGCTTGCCGCGGCACTTGCGAACACCGCGGCGGCCGATGGATCCCCTCACGACGACGTCGCCGGAGCGCTCTCGGTCGCCCTGGCGCAGGCCCGGACGGGCGATCGCGTGCTCGCCTTCGGCTCCTTCCACGTCGCCGGTGCCGCGCTGGCGTGGCTCGCTGCCGGGGATTCAGAAGCCGGAGCGGGCGGGGCCGTATAATTCCAGTGCCCCCTGCTGCCCCGAGCACCCATGGACTCCGGACTGAAACAGCGCCTTGTCGGCGCCGCGGTACTGATTGCGCTGGCCGTGATCTTCCTGCCGATGCTGGTGCAGGGCCCGGCGCCCGACAGCGGCGTGTCCGATCTGTCGCTGCAGGTGCCTGACGCACCCACGGGCGATTACGTCACCCGCGACCTGCCGCTGGTGGTGCCCAATGCCACGACCAGCGCCGGCCTGCTGGCCGATGACGGCAGCCTGGCGACCGTCGACACCGCGACCGCGCGGCCCGAGGGCGATGCGCGCCACGAAGATGCAGCCGACCTGGCTTCGGACGTGGCGACCCTGCCGGTGGCGGGCAGCGACGTGGCTGCCGAGCCGCTCGCGCCGGAACCGGTGGCGGAAACGCCCCGCGAAGCCGCGCCCGAGCCGACCTCGCCTCCGGTCGCCACGACCCGGCCAGAGCCTCCGGCCCCGGAGCCCGCACAGCCCGAGCCTCCGAAGCCCACGCCTGCGCCGCCTGCGCCGCCTGCGCCGCGCCTGCCCGCCGCCACGGCCGGCGGCGATTACGCGGTGAACTTCGGTGCCTACGCCACCCGTGCCGACGCCGGCACCGTCGTCGAGCGCCTGCGCCGCGAGAACCTGCCTGCCTACGTGGAGGAAACGCGCGTCAACGGCCGCGATGCGTGGCGGGTGCGCATCGGTCCCTACGCCGGGCGTGCCGACGCCGAGTCCGCGCGCGTCCGCGCCGCCGGCATCGGCTCGCGCGCCCAGGCCGCGGTGGTCGCGCTGGACGCGGCCACTCCGGCGTCTTCGGGCTCGGGCAGCGCCGCGGCGCCGCGGGCAACGACGGGCTCCACGACCCCGGCAGCGTCGGCGCCGGCCGCCGCGGGCGGTACCGGCTTCGCCGTGCAGCTCGGCGCCTTCGGCAACGCCGCCGATGCGAACGCGCTGCGCGACAGGCTGCGCGCCGCCGGCATCGGCGCCTTCACCGACACCGTACAGACGGACAATGGCACGCTGACCCGCGTCAAGGCCGGTCCCGTCGCCACGCGCGGCGACGCCGACCAGCTCAAGGCGCGGGTGAAGTCGGGCTTCGGCATCGACGGCCTCGTGCGTTCGCATCCCTGATCACCGCTCCAACCCAGACCTGGCAGAACCCCCATGTGCGGCATCGTTGGCATCGTCGGAACCACTGAAGTCGCAGCCGCGCTGTATGACGGCCTCACGGTGCTGCAGCACCGCGGGCAGGACGCCGCAGGCATCGCCACCGGCCACGGCACCCGCCTGCGCGTGCACAAGGGCAACGGCCTGGTGCGCGATGTCTTCGACGACGCGGCGATGGCGCTGCTCGAAGGGCGCGTGGGCATCGGCCACTGCCGCTACCCGACCGCCGGCAGCGAAGGCCGTGACGAGGCGCAGCCGTTCTACGTCAACTCGCCCTACGGCATCGCGCTCGCGCACAACGGCAACCTGATCAATACCGATGCGCTGCGCCGCGAGGTCTTCGAGACCGACCGCCGCAACGTCAACACCGAATCCGATTCGGAAGTTTTGCTCAACGTCTTCGCGCACGAGCTCGACAGCCATCGCACGCTGACCCCCGAAGCGGCGCTCAATGCGGTCGAGGGCGTTCACCGGCGCGCGCGCGGCGGCTATGCCGCGGTGGCCCTGGTGCTGGGCCTGGGCCTGGTGGCGTTCCGCGATCGCAACGGCATCCGCCCGCTGGTGCTTGGCAAGCGCGAGACCGAGGGCGGCACCGAGTACGCGGTGGCCTCGGAGTCGGTGGCGCTGGACATCCTCGGCTTCGAACGCGTGCGCGACGTCGAGCCGGGCGAGGGCATCGTGATCACCGCGCGCGGCGAGCTGTACCAGCGCCAGTGCGTCGAGGCCGGCGAGCATGCGCCGTGCATCTTCGAGTACGTGTACTTCGCGCGTCCGGACTCGATGATCGAGAACATCTCGGTGCACAAGGCGCGGATGCGCATGGGCGTGACGCTCGGCGAGAAGATCCTGCGCGAGCGCGCGGACCACGATATCGACGTGGTGATCCCGATCCCCGACACCTCGCGCGACTCGGCGATGGAGCTGGCCAACGTGCTCGGGGTGAAGTACCGCGAGGGCTTCGTCAAGAACCGCTATGTCGGCCGTACCTTCATCATGCCGGGGCAGGGCGAGCGGGCGAAGTCGGTGAGGCGCAAGCTCAATGCGATCCCGCTCGAATTCCGCAACCGGGTGGTGCTGCTGGTCGACGATTCGATCGTCCGCGGCACGACCTCGAAGCAGATCGTGCAGATGGCGCGCGACGCCGGTGCGCGCAAGGTGTACCTGGCCTCGGCGGCGCCGCCGGTGCGCCATCCCAACGTCTATGGCATCGACATGCCTTCGGTCGAGGAGCTGGTGGCCAACGGCCGCAGCGAGAAGGAGATCGAAGGGGTGCTGGGCTGCGACTGGCTGGTCTACCAGGACCTGCCCGATCTCGAGGCCGCGGTGGCCGGGCACAAGTTCCCCGGCAAGAAGTTCGACAGCTCCTGCTTCAGCGGCGAGTACGTCACCGGCATCGAGCCGGGCTACTTCGAACGCCTGCGCCAGCTGCGCTCCGACGAGGCGAAGAAGAAGCGCCGCGTGGGCGCGTGAGGGTGGGAGGTTCGCTGTTCGACGCGGCGCGCGATTGCCTCGCCGCGGCATCGCCTGAGGACAAGGTCGCGGCCACGCATGCCGCCGCCGCCGCGTTCCGCCGCGGCGAGCTCGTGGTCGATGCGGCTGCGCCGCAGCCCGAACCGATCCGCATGCCGGGTCGTCCGCCGTGTCCGCGCCTGGTGCACCCGCGCGAGCTGCCGCGTCGCGGCTTCGGCAGCGACGAAGGCCGCGCCGCTTTCATCCACGCCATCGCCCACATCGAGTTCAACGCGATCGACCTCGGCTGGGACGCGGTCTACCGCTTTCGCGGCATGCCGGCGCAGTACTACGTGGACTGGGTGATGGTGGCCGACGACGAAGCGCGGCACTTCACGATGCTGCGCACGCGGCTGCAGGCGATGGGCTTCGACTACGGCGACTTCGACGCCCACAACGGGCTGTGGGAGATGGCCGAGAAGACCGCCCACGATGCATTGGCGCGCATGGCCCTGGTGCCGCGGGTGCTCGAGGCGCGCGGCCTGGACGTGACGCCGGGGATGATCGTGAAGCTGCGCGCGCTGGGCGACGAGACCACCGTCGGGATCCTCGAAGTGATCCTGCGCGAGGAAGTCGCGCACGTGGCCGCTGGCAGCCGCTGGTTCCGCTGGTGCTGCGAAGGCGAAGGCATCGACCCGGAGCCGCGCTTCCGCGAGCTGCTCGCCGAGTACGCGCGCGCGGTGCTGCATGGGCCATTCAACATCGATGCGCGCAGCGCGGCGGGCTTCAGCGAGGACGAGCTGTTGGCGTTGCAGCAGCTTTCGGGCTGAGGGTTTGGCGGCGGGCACCGGGTGCGTGGGGTACTCCGCCGGCTGACCAGGGTGGTGGTCTTTATGCCGGCTGCGTACCCCACGCACCCGGTGCTGCCATCGCTGTGGCGGGTTGGGGCGGGTTGGGGCGGGACTGCCCGTGACGCCCATGGGACGAGGCTTGTCATGCGTGTGACAAGTGTCGTATGTTTGCGACTCACGACATGTCGCGGACACAGCTTCGATGATCCATCCCTCGAATACCGAGCTTGAGCTGCTCAAGTGCCTGTGGCGGCACGCTGCCTGCAGCGCCCGCGAAGTGCACAACCATGTGACGCCCGTCCTCGGCTGGTCCTACTCGTCCACGCGCAAGACGCTGGAGCGGATGGTGGAAAAGGGTCTGGTCGAGGAGTTCGATTCGCACGGTTTGAACGTCTACCGCGCGGCCGTCGGCAAGGTTTCGACGCTGGCGGCGTTGAGCATGGACTTCGCGCGGAGAGTGCTGGAGATAGAGGGGCCGCTTCCGGCACAGGCTTTTGCCGACAGTCGCCTGCTTAGCGCGGACGAGGTCGACGAGTTGGAGGCGTTGCTGCGTGATCCCGACCAGGATGGGCAGGCATGAGCATCTTCGCGCCGGATATCTGGGGGTTTCACGCCGGCGCCTGCCTGTTCGCCGGCGCGCTGGCCTGGTCGCTGGGTCTTGCCCTGCATCGCGGCCTGCGCATCTCGCACGCGGCGCGCAGCTACTGGCTCGTCGTCTGGGCCTTGGCGATCCTGCCGACCTTGCTGGCAGTCGCCTTCCACGGCTTCGCCTCGGCAGGTGCGAGCTGGTCGTTGCCCATGCCGCTGCCGCTGCCATCGGTCGCCGAGCTGGGTGGGTGGTCGAACGGCCTTGAAGCGCCGTGGCAGGACGCAGCGGAGCCTCTTGGCGCCAGGGCCTGGCAGGAACCACTGCTGCTGATGCTGTATGTGGCCGGTGCCGGGCTGGCGGCCCTGCGCTGGGGCAGGGGCATGCTCGCTGTTCGCTGCATCGTCCGGGCGTCGTCCCCGGTCGTTCCGGCTGCCTTGCCGGGGCCCCTGTCCGCAATGGAATGGCAACGCCTCCATCGTCTTGGCATCGAACTGCGGGCGACCACGCGGCAGGTCAGTCCTTTCGCGCTGTGCTGGCCGCGGCGGGCGATCATCATCCCGGCTGCCCTGGCCGCTCGCCTGGAGGATCGCCAGTTGCAGATGGTCCTGCGCCATGAAGCGAGCCACCTGGCCCGGCATGACCCGCAGCGCGCGGCGCTTATGCGCCTGGTGAGCGTGGTGTTCTGGTTCAATCCCTTCCTGGGACTGATCGAGCGCCGTGTCCAGGTCGCCGCGGAACTGTGCTGCGACGCCGCGGCGGCGGGAGTGGAGCCGGAAGCCCGCCATGTCTATGCGAGGGCCTACCTGGAAGCCTTGCGCCTGTCGGCAGGATCGCAGATGCCATCCCCGGTCGCGGCATTCTCGCGCCATGACCCCGGCAGCCACAGGCTGAGGATCCGCCACATGGTGCAGGGGGATGCGCGGCGACGCCTGGCCCTGCCATGGCGCATCGCGCTGCTTGCGTTGGCGCTGGTGGCCGGCGGCGCGGTGGCTGCAGTGCAGATCGGCACGGTCACGCCTGGCCGCGACCAGGCCGGCATCGACGAAGCTGCTGCCGGCCCACGGGCAGCCGTCGTGTCGGTCGTGGCGCCTGTGCGCCGTGAAGCGGCGGCTCCGGAAGCCACAGCCGGCGTGTCTGCCAGGCCCGCCATCGGCTTTCGTTTTCCGGTGACGGCGCCCAGGGTCAGCAGCCGCTACGGGGCCGAAGGCGGGCCCTACACGCGCCCGCACAGGGGCATCGATTTCGCCGCGGCGCGTGGCACTCCCGTCTACGCACCTGCGGATGCAAGCGTCGTGGCGGCGACCACGCGCTATCCGGATGGCCCCAACTACGGGACGGTGGTCGTGCTCGACCACGGCGGTGGCTGGCAGTCACTGCATGCGCATCTCGACGGCTTCGACGTCCAGGTCGGGCAACGGGTCGCGGCCGGTACGCAGATCGGCCGCGCCGGTACCACCGGCAAGGTGACAGGGCCGCACCTGCACATGGAGCTGCTGCTGGACGGGCAGCGCGTCGATCCGGAGCCCTTGCTGCGATGAGCGGATAGGCACGCAGCACGGCTGCACCGGAGTCCCGGTCGGCGTATCCCTGGCTGGCCTCCCCCACAACCATCACTTGCCGCGCTTCCCGGCTCACGGGAGGGACGCTGCTTGCCTGGCGAAACATGAAAAATCCGCTCCTGCAGATGAAAGTCCGCTCCGCATCGCCTTCCACTTGCAGTTGTCTGCGCCTGGGACTTGCTGCTCCGCTGTTGCTGGCCTGCTTCCAAGCGGCCGCTGCCACTGATTCCGCGCCCCAGCCCTCGACTGTCGCAGCATTGCAGGCACCTGCGCCCGAAGGCGTGACCGACCTGCAGCAGGTGCAGGTCAGGGGCGAGCGCCATGATCCGCGGCGGCACGATACGGCCTCCCGCCTGGTCTTCGGCAAGGACGAACTGGTCCGGCACGGAGACACCACGCTTGTGGATGCGATCAAACGGCTGCCGGGGGTGACCGTGACCACCGCCGCGCCCGGAAGCACGGGCAGCATCACCCTGCGCGGGATGGGCAAGGGATACACGCAGATCCTGGTCGACGGGCAGGCTGCTCACGCGGGTTTCGATCCCGGCTCGCTGTCCCCGGACATGGTCGAGCGGATCGAAATCCTGCGCACGGCCACCGCCGACATGCGCGCCGAGGCCATCGCCGGGACGATCAACATCGTGCTGGCCAAGGCTGCAAGCCGGGATTCGCGCGAGCTCAAGATCAGCCTGGCGGAATCCAATGGCCGGTCCACGCCCGGCATCAACTGGAGCCGGTCCCGTCGCGGTGAACACCGTGGCTACACGGTGAATGCCGCCTTGTCACGGCGCGCGTTCCTGGTGGAGGACACCGGTATCGAAGCCGGCTTCAGCCCTGAAGGCGTGCAGGACCTGCATCGCAGCACGAACCTGCGCGTCGAAGGATTCCGCGATGTGCTTTCGCTGTCTCCCTACTTCAACGCCGTCCTGGAGAACGGCGACACCCTCGGCTGGCAGACGTTCCTGGAGGCCAGCAACTACAACAAGCATGGCGACATCGACTGGCAGACGCAGTCCGGACCGGAGCTGCGGCACGTGCGTTACCGCCAGTCCACCGGCATCGACGTGGTCCAGCTCCGCACCGATCTCAGCTGGGCGCGTGAGTTCGACAGCGGCGGAAAGCTCAGCAGCAAGCTGGGGCTGGGCGGCAACCGCGAGGACTACCGCTTCCGCGAACAGGGGTATGGCGCCGACGGCATGCAGAACCTGGACGATGCCACCGATGGATGGTTGCGCGTGCAGAATTTCGCCTCCTTCGGCAAGTACACCTGGCCCGGTAGCGGAGCGCATGTGTTCGAGGCGGGATGGGAGGGCAGCCTGGACCGCCGGCGCGAAGCGCGCGTGCAGCGCCTGCTGGCTTTCGACGGGATCCCGGAAAGCTTCAGCGATCTTTCATTCGATGCCCGGATCCAGCGCGCCGCGGTCTATGCGCAGGACGAATGGACGGTGACTCCCGCCTGGTCCCTGTACCTCGGGGCGCGCTGGGAGCAGATCGAAACCCGCAGCGACGGCAGCGACTTCATGCCGGTCCGCAACCGTTCCAGCGTGCTCTCGCCGGTGCTGCAGTCGCGGTGGAGGCTGCCGGATTCCAAAGACCAGGTTCGTCTCGGGCTGAGCCGTACCTACCGCTCCCCGGAGCTCCGCCTGTTGGTTCCAAGGCCTTACACCTCCACCAACAACCGCGAACTCGATCCCGATACCATGGGCAATCCGCTGCTGAAGCCCGAGCTGGCCACCGGCGTGGACCTGGCCTACGAGTCGTACCGGGAGGACGGTGCCATGCTCAGCCTCGGCGGCTACGCGCGAGCCATCGATGACGTCGTTCGCATGGAAACACGCCTGATCGGCGACCGTTGGGTGGCCATGCCGAGCAATGGCGGCAGCGCGACCGCCTGGGGCATCGAGCTGGATGCCAGGCTATCGTTCCCACAGGCTGCGGATGCGCCAGGTTTGGAACTCCGCTTCAACCTGACCCGCAACTGGTCCCGGGTCGACGATCTGCCGGGGCCGGACAACCGCATCGACAAACAGCCGAGCCTGAGCTCGACCCTGGCCGCGGATTACCGCTTCAGCCCCGCCTGGTCGGTCGGTGCCAGCTACAGCTATCGCAGTGGCGGTTCGACGCGAACCGGCATCCATCAGATCGCAGGCGAGTCCGCGCGGCGGGAACTTGATGCCTACATGTTGGCCAGCCTGTGGGGAAAGGCCCGGCTGCGGCTGGGCGTGGCCAACGTGCTGCAGCAGGACATCGCCAGCGATACGGAATACTTCGATGCCAGCGGCAGGCAGCGGATCGAACGCCTGCGGCCGTCGCACTTCAGCGTTCGCGCCAATCTTGAAGTTGCGTTCTGAGGCGGGTCGAGGACGCGCGGATTTACAGGCTCGCCAACCGGACTCCTGTCGCGTCCACGCGCAACACCGAGCCCTGCTCGTACCAGTCGCCCAGCACCACCCGCGTGCATGCATGCCCATCGACATCAAGCGCATGCACCGCCGGTCGATGGGTATGGCCGTGGATCAGCAGGTCGACATCGTGGGCATGGAATGCCGCGTCCACCGCAGCGGGTGCGACATCCGTGATTGTCTCCATCTTCCCAGCGTCACGAAGCTCTCCTTGACGCGCCTGGCTGGCGGCGCGCGCCTGCTGCGCGAAGGCCTGCCGTGCCGCCAGTGGCTGCGCCAGGAACTGCCGCTGCCAGGCCGGATCCCGCGTCTGCGCCCTGAACTGCTGGTAGGCCACGTCGTCGGTGCATAGGGTGTCGCCGTGCATCAGGAGTGCGCGCCGCCCGTGCAGGTCGATCACGGTCGGATCCTCCAGCAGCGTCATGCCCGCCCGCTGTGCGTAACCGGTACCGAGCAGGAAATCGCGGTTGCCATGCATGAAGTACACCGGCACGCCGCTCCCCGCCAATGCCGCCAGCCGCTCCGCCACGAACGCGCCGGTTTCCGAAGGGTCGTCGTCGCCCACCCAGGCCTCGAACAGGTCGCCGAGGATGTACAGCGCATCGGCGCCGCGCGCCTCGCCGTCCACGAACTCCCCGAACAGGCGGGTGATCTCCGGGCGCGCCGGGTCGAGATGCAGGTCCGAGATGAGAAGGGTGGTCATCGGGGGATTGTAATTGGGTGCGCTGGTGGGGTCGCGGTGGCGCCGGGCGCGTGGGGTACTTGCCCCACCAACCCTCCACCCCGCGACGCCCCCAAAGCCCCAGCCTCACAAGCAGCGATCGCCCAGGCAGCCGTGAGGCCGCGCCCGGGTGGGCTAAAATCGCCGGTCATCCCAGCAAGCCCCCGATGCCATGACCTGCCGCACCCGCTTCGCCCCCAGCCCCACCGGCTACCTGCACATCGGCGGCGCCCGCACCGCCCTGTACTGCTGGCTGGAGGCGCGTCGCCGCGGCGGCCAGTTCGTCCTGCGCATCGAGGACACCGACCGCGAGCGCAGCACCCAGGCAGCCATCGACGCCATCCTCGAGGCCATGGACTGGCTTGGCCTCGACTACGACGAAGGCCCGGTCTACCAGACCGCCCGCACCGAGCGGTATCGCGAGGTCGCCGAGCAGCTTGTCGCCTCCGGCAAGGCCTACTACGCCTACGAGTCGAAGGAAGCGCTCGACGCGATGCGCGAAGCGGCGATGGCCAAGGGCGACAAGCCCCGCTACAACGGCGCCTACCGCGAGCAGGGCGCCCCGTACCGCGATGACCCCAACCGCGTCATCCGCCTGAAGAACCCGCTCGATGGCGTCGTGGCCTGGGACGACAAGGTCAAGGGCCGTATCGAGATCAGCAATACCGAGCTCGACGACCTGGTCATCTTCCGCCCGGACGGCTACCCGACCTACAACTTCGCCGTGGTCGTCGACGACCTCGACATGGGCATCAGCGACGTCGTGCGCGGCGACGACCACGTCAACAACACCCCGCGGCAGATCAATATCTACCGCGCGCTGGGCGCCGATGTGCCGGCGTTCTCGCACCTGCCGATGATCCTCGACGAGCAGGGGGCCAAGCTCAGCAAGCGCACCGGCGCCGCCGACGTCATGCAGTACCGCGACGCCGGCTACCTGCCGCACGCGCTGCTCAACTACCTGGTGCGCCTGGGCTGGTCGCATGGCGACCAGGAAGTGTTCTCGATCGACGAGATGAAGTCGCTGTTCGACCTCAAGGACGTCAACGCCAAGGCCGCGCGCCTGGACATGGCCAAGCTCGGCTGGCTCAACCAGCAGTACCTGAAGAGCGACGATCCGGCGGATGTCGCGACGCACCTCGAATGGCATCTGCTGGCGGCGGGTTACGACCTCGCGGCCGGGCCGGCACCGGCCGATGTCGTGCTCGCGCTGCGCGACCGCGTGCAGACGCTGGCCGACATGGCCGAGCGTGCGTCCGTCTGGTACCGGCCGCTGTTGGAGTACGACGAGAAGGCCGTGGCCAAGCACCTCAAGCCCGAGGCGCAGGCGCCGCTGGCCGATGCGCGGCAGCGGCTGGAAGCGCTGCCCGAGTGGACGGTGGAAGCGATCGCCGAGGTGCTGCAGGCCACCGCGGAGGCGCTGGGGCTGGGCATGGGCAAGGTCGCGCAGCCGCTGCGGGTGGCGATCACGGGCACGCAGGTGAGCCCGGACATCGCGCATACGGTGTACCTGGCCGGGCGCGACGAGGCGCTCGGGCGCATCGCGGCGGCGATCGTGCGCGCGGGCTGAACACGGTGCCGACTTGAGTCGCCGCACGTTCGGCACCATCATCTCTGCATGCCCGCGCATGCCCACGCCTGTACAGACCCCAAGCACCACGTCCACGACGGCCCCGCCTTCGTGGCCGCGGTGGAGCGCGCCTGCCGCGAACGCGGCCTGCGCCTGACGCCGATCCGTGCGCACGTGCTGGGCCTGATCGCCGAGGTCGAGCAGCCGATCAAGGCCTACGACCTGCTGGACCGCGTGCGCGAGGGCAACGGCCCCGGCGCCGCCGGGCCGCCGACGGTGTACCGCGCGCTCGACTTCCTGCTCGCCAACGGCTTCATCCACAAGCTGCAGTCGGTCAACGCCTTCGTGGCCTGCCACCATCCCAGCACCGCGCAGCACTCGGTGCCGTTCCTGATCTGCGACAGCTGCCACGCGGCGGTCGAACTCGAGGACAGCAAGATCGTGTCCGCGCTCGACGAGCGCGCGCGCGGGCTCGGCTTCCGGCCGCGGGCGCAGACGCTCGAGGTGCATGGCACCTGTGCCGAATGCATCGTGGCGGAAGGCGCCGGCGGTCCGCCCTGACCTTGCGTCCTGCGCGGCCATCCAGGCCGTGGAGCGAGCGGGACTCGAGAGCTCGGGGGTTGCGTCCGGGTGCGGAGCGTCAAGCGTCAAGCGCCACGGCTGAGCGCCACGGCCGAGCCTCCGGCCTCAAACCGGGAACAGGTCCCTGCTGCCTTCCGGCAGCGACCCTTCCAGTCGCAGCAGGAACGCCTTGGTCGGCAGTCCGCCGCCGAATCCGGTGAGCGAACCGTCGGCGCCGATCACGCGATGGCAGGGCAGTACGATCGGCAACGGGTTGCGGCCGTTGGCGGCGCCGACCGCGCGCATCGCCGAGGGCTTGCCGATGCGCAGCGCGAGATCGCGGTAGCTCCAGGTCCTGCCGTAGGGGATTGCGGCGAGCGTGGCCCACACGTTGCGCTGGAAATCGGTGCCGTGGGGCGACAGCGGCAGGTCGAAATCGCGGCGCTTGCCGGCAAAGTATTCCTCGAGCTGGCGCCGGGTTTCGACCAGCACGTCGTTGCTGCCTTCAAGCCACTCTTCACCGGCCGGCGGCGGAGGCGGCGGCGGGAAGTCGATGCGGCACAGGCCGATGTCGTCGGCGGCCAGCGTCAGCACGCCGATCGGCGTGTCCATGTGCATGAAATTTTTCATGGTGTAGTTGCCTCTCGTGTTCCAGTGCGCGCGTGTATGCGCGAAACCGTGTTGCCGGGCGGCACGCTCGCGGCAGCGGTGGTCGCCAGGGCCTCCTTCCAGAGATGGATCACGGCGTAGGCGCGCCATGGCCGCCAGGCCTCGGCGCGCGCGCCGAGCACTTTTGCCGTGAGCCGGGAGCCGTCGCCGGGCACTGCCTTCTGCAGCACCAGGTCCTCCGCCGGGAACGCGTCGGGATGCCCCAGCGCACGCATCGCGATGTACTGCGCCGTCCACGGGCCGATGCCCGCCAGTGCCACCCAGCGCGCGGCGAAGTCTTCGAGGGTGCGCTCGGGGCGGAAGTCGACGCGGCCGTCGAGCAGGGCGCGGGCCACGGTGCGTACGGTGTCTGCGCGGGCACGGGTCAGGCCGATCGTCGACAGGTCGGCCTCGGCAAGGGCGGCAGGGGTGGGGAACAGGTGTTCCAGCCCATCGCGGAACGGCGTCGGCAGCGGTTCGCCGAAACGCTGTGCCAGGCGGTTGGCGAGCGTGCGCGCGGCCGCCACGCTCACCTGTTGGCCGAGCACCGCGCGCACCGCGATCTCGAACCCGTCCCAGCCGCTGGGCAGGCGCAGGCCGGGACGCTTGTGCAGCAGCGGCTGCAGCCGCGGGTCCGCGGACAGCGTGGTCGCGATCGCGTGCGGGTCGGCGTCCAGGTCGAACATGCGGCGCAGGCGCTGCACGATGTCCAGCAGGCGCGAGGCCAGCGGCGCATGCAGTTCCAGCTTCAGCGCGTGCTCGCCGCCGGGCCATTCCGACACGCGCAGCCAGCCGTGCGGCGAACCGTCGCTGCCGGCGATGACGCGGGCGTAGCTGGTGTCGTCCACGGCTTCCACGCCGGGCAGGGCGCGGCCGCGGAGGAAGGCCAGCATTGCCGCGAAGTCGTACGGCGGGCGGTAGCCCAGGCGCAGCGCCAGCGTGTCGCCGCCGCTGCGCGTTGCCGCGCCCGGCTGTCGGCGCAGGTCGCGCGGCGCCATCCGGTAGGCCTCCTGGAAGGTGGCGTTGAAGCGGCGCAGGCTGCCGAAGCCCGCGGCCATCGCCACCTCGGTGATCGGCAGCGCGGTCTCGGTCAGCAGTTGCTTGGCGAACAGCAGCCGGCGGGTGCCGTGCACGCCGATCGGCGGCACGCCCAGGCGTTCGACGAACACGCGCCGCAGCTGGCGTTCGCCAAGGCCTACGCGTTCGGCGAGTGCGGCCAGCGGAGCATCCGCGAGTGCGCCCTGGTCGATCAGCTTCAGCGCGCGCGCGACTGCGGCGTCACCGCGCCGCCAGGCGCCGTCGGACGGCGACAGCTCCGGGCGGCAGCGCAGGCACGGCCGGTAGCCGGCGGCTTCCGCCGCGGCGGCGTTGGCGAAATAGGTCACGCGCTTCGCGAATGGCGCCGGGCACACCGGGCGGCAGTAGATCCGCGTGCTGTGCACGCCGGTGAAGAACAGCCCGTCGAAGCGCGGGTCGCGGCTTCGACGGGCCTGGTCGCAGGCTTCGTGCGTTGGCAGGGCGGGACAGGGCATGGACGCAGGCTAGCACCGCGGCCAGGGCATGACTGGCCATATTCGGACATCCGCGCAGAAGGCCGACGGGCGGTGCCCGCTCGCGCTAGAACAGCACGCGCACGCCCGCGCTCACGCCGCGGCCGGCCAGGGGCGCGAGATCCTTGAGGAAGGAGGTGTGCGCGCGCGCTTCCTTGTCGAGCAGGTTGTTGCCGTTGACGAACAGCTCGACGGCGTTGCCGCTGGCGGTGTCCATATGCCAGGCGAGGTTCGCATGCACCAGGGTGTAGCCGGGCGTCGCTTCTTCGAACTCCGCGACATCGTCCTGGCTGGCGTAGCGCACCGCGCCGATCCCCGCGCGCCAGTGGTCGCTGGTCCAGCGCAGGTCCCCGCCAACGCGCGAGGGTGCGAGCCGCGGCAGGTTGCCGGAGAGCGGCAGTTGCGCACTGTAGTCATGGCTGTGGCCACCATGCGGGACCGAAATATCCACCGTGCGCGTGCCGTGGCCGGCGAGCTTCCCCCGCACCACGTCGCCGAAGGCCCGCAGGGTCCACGCGCCGCTGCCGTTGTCGATGAAGGTCCACTCAGCTTCCACCTCGCCACCGCTGAAGCGGGCGTCGGCCTGGTGCCAGGCGCGAACCGGCAGGCCGCCGTCGACGATGCCGGTGTCGGCCAGGTGGATGAAATCGTCGTAGCGCACGTGGTAGAGCGACGCTTCCAGGCGCAGCGGCCCGCGGTGCCAATGCAGGCCGACCTCGGCACGGTTGGCGGTCTCGACGTCGAGACCGGCATCGCCGAACTCGTGGCTTTGCGTCGCCACGTGCATGCCGTTGGAGTACAGCTCTTCGGCGGTGGGCGAGCGCTGCGCGCGGTCGAGGCCGAACGACAGGTGCATCTCCGGATTCAGGTTCCAGCGCGTGGCCAGGGACAGGCTGGTGGTGTCGAAGTCGCGCGAAGGGCCGGCGTCGGCGGCGATGTCGATGCTGTTGCGGTCGTGGCGCAGGCCGAGCTCGAGGTTGGCCGGGCCGAAGTCGCGCTCGCCGATCCAGAACACGCCGGCGTCCCTGGAATCGGAGTCCGGCACGAAGGCCTCGGCGCCGACCGCGGCGAAGTCGCGCTGGGACCACTGCGCGCCGAACGCGCCCTCCCAGCCGCCCAGCGACCCGTGCACGAGTTCCAGCCGGCCTTCGACCGTCGTGTTGTCGAACACCGTACCCACTTCGGTGCCCTCGTACTCGGTGTGGGTGTAGTCGGTGTGTGCGAGCTTGACGCGCAGGCTCTGGAAGGGACCGATGTCGTCGACGCCGCCCCGGATCTCGCTGCGGCGCTGGTCCATCACGACGTGCACGCCGCCGTCGTCATGATCAGCGTCATCGCCGTGGTCATCGTGGTCATCGTGCCCGTGGTCGTCCTCGACATGGACATGCCCGGGCACGCCGTAGCGCGTGTTGAACAGGCTCTGGCCGATGCCGATGAAGCCGCGGTCGCCGATCCAGGACAGGCCCAGCGCGCCGCTGTCGGTGCGCACGAAGCTGTTGGGCAGGCGGCCGCGCGCGTCCTCGTGCCCGGCCTCTTCGTGGTCGTCGTGGTCATCATGGTCGTCGTGGCCGTGCTCCCCGCGCAGCGCCGCGCTCTCCGCGTAGCCGGGGATGTCGATGTCGCCGGTCTCGCGGTGCAGGGCGTCGATGTGGAACACGAAGCGGCCCGAGGCGGACGTACCGTCCAGGCGGAGCATGCCGGTGCGCTCGTCGTTGACGCTGCCGGCGCGCAGCTCGGCGCGGCCTTCCAGCGGCCGCGCGGTGGCGGCCTCGGGGATGCGCCCGTCGACCACGTTGACCGCGCCGCCGATGGCGCCGTTGCCGTAGAGCAGGGTGGCCGGACCCTTCAGTACCTCGATCTGGTTGGCGAGGAAGGGCTCGATGCTGACCGCGTGGTCGACGCTGACGGTGGAGACGTCGCCGGCGGCGAGGCCGTCGCTGAGCACCTGCACGCGCGCGCCCTCCATGCCGCGGATGATCGGGCGACCGACGCCGGCGCCGAAGAAAGAGGACTGCACGCCGGGCAGGCGCGAGACGGTTTCGCCGATGGAGTTGGCCTTGGCCTCGTCCAGGCGCTCACCGGCGAGCACCGCCACGGGGCGGGCGAGATCCTCGGCGGTGCGGTGGATCGGGTTGGCGTGGACCCGGATGGCGTCGAGGTCGGTGACGCCGTGGTCGTGGCCGGTCCTTTCCGGGGCTGCCTCCTGCGCAGCGGCCGGGAGCGCGGCCAGCGCCGCGAGGACGGCGCCGGCGAGCAGGGCGGGGCGGAGGCGGAGGCGGGAGGCGTTGCGGACGTTCTGGGGCATCATTGGAGACCGTGCTTGAAGTTGATTGGAATGTTATACTGTTTCAACTCTCCTGCCACCCCTCGGAAGTCATGGCCTCATCCTGCAACCTCAGTCGAGCTGACCGGATCGGTTTCGCAGCCTCGTTCGTGTGCGCGTTGCATTGCGCGCTGGTGCCGCTGGCTCTGGCCCTGATGCCGACGCTGGGGCTGTCCGTGGGCGGCTGGGTGGACATCGACCAGGCGGTCACCGTCTTCGCCACCCTGCTGGGCACGACCACGTTGGCCATCGGCTACCGTCGCCACCGCGTCTTCCACGCCTGGATGCTGCTGTTCCCGGGCCTGGCGCTGGTCTGGATCGGCGCGTTCAGCCCGCTGCACGACCACGGCATGCTGCATGCGGGCCTGATGACTGTCGGTGGCCTGATGATCGCCGGCGCGCACCTGTTGAACCTTCGCCTGACCCACGCCGCTGCGGTCCGCCAGCCGGCGTGAAACCCGCGTCCGTGCTAGGATTCGCGCCCTGCGGCGTGCACGGGCGCGCCCACCGAACGAACCACCAGGAGCAACAGATGGGCAAGGGCGATCGCAAGACGGCCAAGGGCAAGCGCTACAACTCCAGCTACGGCAACGCCCGCAGCCACGTCACCGACAAGGCGACCGGCGCGACCGCCGCGCCGGTCGTGAAGAAGGCCGGCGCCAAGACCGTGGCCAAGGCCCCGGCGAAGAAGGTCGTGGCCAAGAAGACCGTCGCCAAGGGCTGAGCCCCGGGCCAGCTTTGACGCAGCGAAGCCCCGCGGATGCGGGGCTTCGTCGTTCATGGACCTGCAGGAGCGGCTGTGGCTGCGGTCAGGTCAGGTCAGGGGACCTCCGCCCCCGCCTCGATCTTCGCCCACACGCGCATCAGGTTGCCCCCGAGGATCTTCCGGATGTCCTCGTCCGAATGTCCGCGCGCCTGCAGGCCGGCGATGAAGTTGGGGAAGTCGGCCACGGTGCGCAGGCCCTCGGGCAGCTCGCCATCGACGCCGTCGAAGTCGGAGCCGATGCCGACGTGCTCGATGCCGATCAGCTTCACCGCGTAGTCGATCTGGTCGAGCACGTCGCTGATCGGGGCCTCCACCTTGGGATGGTCCAGCGCCCACTGCGCCTCGAAGGCCTTGCGATCCAGCGCGGGGTCGCCGGCGGCGACGCGCTCCGCACTGCGGCGGTCGAAGGCCAGGGATTCGCGGAACCAGTCGCGGGTGTTGGCGGCTGCCTGCGGGTTGACGAAGGCGGTGCCGAAGGGGATCTGCACCACGCCGCCTTTCGCCGCGATCAGCTTCGCCAACTCGTCGCTGAGGTTGCGCTCGAAGTCGGGCGTGAAGTGGCGCAGCGCAGAATGGCTGGCGATCACCGGCACGCGGCTGAGTTCGACCGCCTGGCGCAAGGCATCGTCGGAGACGTGCGAGACGTCGACCATGATCCCTAGCCGGTTCATCTCGGCGATCACCTCGCGGCCGAAGGGGCTGAGCCCGTTCCAGCGCTTCTCGACCGTGTACGACGAGTCGGCGATGCGGTTGTTGCCGCTGTGCGCGAGGGTGATGTAGCGGACGCCGCGCTCGTGGAAGAACTTCAGCTGTGCCAGGTCCTCGCCGATCGGCCCGCCGTTCTCCATGCCCAGCGGCAGCAGCACGCGGCCTCCTGCGCGCAGGCGTTCCACGTCACCCGGCGAGGTGAGGATGGCGAAGCGGTCGGGATGGCGCGCGACCAGCGCCTCGATCGCGTCGATCTGGATGTTGGCCGCCTGCCACGCGGCGCCGGACTCGTCCTGCCGCGCAGAGGTGTAGATCGACATGAAGGCCACGTCCAGGCCGCCTTCGCGCGCACGCGGGTAGTCGAACTCGCGGTCGGGCGCGGCTTCGCCGAGATCGGCCCAGGAGCTGACGAGTACTCCGGGCGCATCGATGTGGGTATCGACGATGAGCGCGTCGGCGGCCAGGGCGCGGGCGGCGTCGGTGGCCTGTGCGGACACCGGTGCAGCCAGCACGAGTGACAGGGCGAACGCGAGGGCGGCAAGCGGCGGGGCAGGTGTCATGCGGATCTCCGGGTTCATGCGACGCGACGGCCGCTGCAGTGGACGGATGCGGCGAGGTCGCCGCCAAGCCAGTAGCACAGCGCGGCGGGCTCGCGCACGCGCCAGCGCACGAAGTCCGCGCGCAGGCCCGGGCGCAGCGCGCCGCGGTCGTCGAGGCCGAGCGCCCGCGCGGCGTGCACGGTGGCGCCGAGCAGCGCTTCGGCGGGCGTGAGGCGGAAGTGCGTGCATGCCAGCTGCATCGCCTGGCGCAGCGACAGCAGCGGCGAGGTGCCGGGGTTGCAGTCGGTGGCCACGGCCATCGGCACGCCATGCTCGCGGAAGGCGTCGATCGGCGGCAGGGTGGTTTCGCGCAGCACGTGGAAGGCGCCGGGCAGCAGCACCGCCACGGTGCCCGCCGCGGCCATCGCGCGCACGCCGGCCTCGGACGTGTGCTCGACGTGGTCGGCGGACAGACCGCCGAATTCCGCCACCAGCGCCGCGCCTTCGCCGTCGCTGAGCTGGTCGGCGTGCAGCTTCACCGGCAGCCCGAGCGCGCGCGCGGCCTCGAACACGCGCCGGGTCTGCGCGGCCGTGAAGCCGATGCGCTCGCAGAAGGCATCGACTGCGTCGACCAGGCCTTCCGCGTGCAGCCGCGGCAGCCAGTCGCAGACCGCATCGATGTAGCCGTCAGGGTCGCCGGCGAACTCCGGCGGCAGCGCGTGGGCGCCGAGGAAGGTGGTGCGCACCGGGATGCCAAGCGTTTCGCCCAGCTCGCGCGCGGTGCGCAGCATCTTGCGTTCGTTCTCGAAGTCCAGGCCGTAGCCGGATTTCACTTCGAGCGTGGTCGCGCCGTCGGCGACCAGGGCACGGGCACGCGGCAGGGACTCGGCCAGCAGTGCCTGCGCATCCGCGGCACGGGTGGCGCGCACGGTCGACACGATGCCGCCGCCGGCGCGCGCGATGGCTTCGTAGCTCGCGCCCATCAGGCGCTGTTCGAACTCGGCCGCGCGGCTGCCGGCGAACACCAGATGGGTGTGGCAGTCGACCAGGCCGGGCGTGACCAGGTCGCCGCCGGCGTCGATGACTTCATGGGCCAACACATCGGGCGGCGCGGGCAGCGCTTCGACGGCGCCCGCGTACACGATCCGCCCGTCGCGCCAGCCCAGTGCGCCGGCGTCCACCAGGCCGTAGCCCTCGATGGCATCGAGCGTGGCCAACTGCGCCCCGACCAGCAGGCCGTCCCAGCGCTCAGCGGCCAAGGGCTGCGGCCTCCGGCGAAAGCACGGTGTTGATCGCGTTGTGCGGCATGGATCGAACTCGGGTGGCGTCGACGCGGTAGCCTATCGCACCCTCCGCCGGAGCGTTCCGCCATGCCTGTCAGCCCCCCCCCGCCCGCGCCTCACGTCCGCCAGGTGGACGCCGGCTGGCAGCTGCCCGGCATCGCCAACCTGCACTCGCACGCCTTCCAGCGTGCCATGGCCGGCCTGGCCGAGCGCCAGACCCATCCCGAGGATTCGTTCTGGACCTGGCGCGACACCATGTACCGCATGGCCGCGCGCTTCGATCCCGACTCCCTGCACGCGGTCGCCAGCCAGCTGTACGTCGAGATGCTGGAGGCCGGCTACACCACCGTGTGCGAATTCCACTACCTGCACCACGCGCCAGACGGCCGGTCCTATGCCGACCCTACGGCGATGTCGCAGGCGCTGATCGCCGCCGCGCGCGACGCGGGCATCCGACTGACCCTGCTGCCGGTGCTGTACATGGCCGGCGGCTTTGATGGCCGCGCGCTGGGCGAGCGCCAGAAGCGCTTCGGCCATGACGTCGACGGTTACCTGCGCCTGTTCGAGACGCTGCACGCGCAGTCCAGCGACACGCTCCGCGTCGGCTGCGCACTGCACAGCCTGCGTGCGGTGCCGGCCGATGCGATGCACGTCGTGCTCACCGCACTCCCGGCGGATGCGCGCGTCCACATCCACATCGCCGAACAGGTGGGCGAGGTGCAGGATTGCCTCGCGATCCGCGACCGCCGCCCGGTGGAATGGCTGCTGCAGAACGCCGAGGTCGATGCGCGCTGGACGCTCGTGCATGCGACCCACCTCAACGACTGGGAGGTGGCCGGGATCGCGAACAGCGGTGCCACCGTGGCCATCTGCCCCACCACCGAGGCCAACCTCGGCGACGGCCTGTTCCGGCTGCGCGATTACCTCGCGGCCGGCGGCGCCTGGGGCATCGGCTCGGATTCGCACATCTCGGTATCGCCGGTGGAGGAGCTGCGCTGGCTGGAGTACGGCCAGCGGCTGGTGTCCCGCCACCGCAATATCGCAGTGCGCCCGGACTCGCCGAGCGTGGGCGAGACGCTGTTGGGCGGGGTGCATGCCACTGCGGCCAACGCCACCGGCTTCGAAGACACGCATGACGATGTCGTGGTGCTCGACGCGCAGGCGCCGATCCTGGCCGGGGCGGGCGCTGAGGACCTCGCTGATCGCTGGATCTTCAGCGGCAACCGGCCCGTGGTGGTCGAGGTGGAGGTCGCCGGGAGCACCGTGGTCAGGGGAGGTCGGCACCGCGATCGCGACGCGGTGGCCGCGCGCTTCCACTCCGCGATGGCCGGGCTGCTTGCATCCTCGCGACACCGGTTCACCACTCCGTAATTCCGCTGCTCCACGTGTGCGTCGCCGCCGCAGGAACTCCTCAAAGGCACTGGTTGGCGAGTACCGGTTGCAGGGCGCAATGGCGATGAGCCTGCGCCAGCGTGACGGCACGCTGTTCTTCGAAGCAGGGTCGCGCCCACCGCGCCACGCCCACGGCGCTCAGTCGGCCGTCGCGGGCGCCAGCGCGGGCAGCAGGGCCGCCGGATCGCCGTCGTTGTCGGCGGCCGGGATGCCGAGCAGCCGCGCCAGCAGCGGATACACGTCGACGTTGTCGATGGGATCGATCACGGCGCCCTCGTGGAAGGCGGGGCCCGAGGCGATGAACACCGCCCGCATCGACGGCAGCGCCGGGTCGTAGCCGTGCGACCCGCGCATGCCGCCTTCAGCACGTCCCTGCAGCATCCGCGGCAGCAGCGCATCCCAGCCCTCGTCCATCTGGCAGACGATGGCCGGCACGCGCGGGTGGGTGCCGTAGTGCCAGCGCGCGGGCAGCTCGTCACGGCGCCAGCATTCGTAGTGGTCGTGGCGCCCGAGCAGGCGCGCTTCCACCTCGGATTCAAAGCCGGGCCTGGGCTGCACCTGGACGACCTGGCCGATGCTGGCCAGCTGCGCCTGCTCCATCGTCACCATGTCGCCCACGGAGACCTGGTTGCCGGGCGGTACAGCGGCCATGCCGTGGTCGGAGACCAGCACGATGTTAGTGTGCTGCAGTCGCCCGCCGCGCTCGAGTGTGGAGAACAGCCCCCCGATGGCGGTATCGATGTCCACGAGCGCGGCGCGCGCCTCGTCGGAATCCGGGCCGAAGGTATGGGCCGCCGTGTCGACCGAGTGGAAGTACAGCGTGGCCAGGCGCGGGCGGGTGGCGTCGTCTTCCAGCAGCCAACCGGCCACCGTGTCGGCGCGATCGGCCGCCGTGATCGTCTCGTCGTACAGGTGCCAGCGCGTGGGCCGCACCCCGGCGATCTCGGCCTCGGAACCCGGCCAGAACATGGTGGCGGTGCGCGTGCCGGCTTTCTCCAGGCCCACCCAGATCGGCTCGCCGCCCCACCAGTCGCCGTTGCCCACCGCGTCGCGGTCGGACAGGCGGAAGGTGCCCAGGTCTTCGTCGTGCATCGAGTTGTGGACGATGCCGTGGCGGTCCGGGCGCAGGCCGGTGACGATGGTGTAGTGGTTGGGGAAGGTGAGCGAGGGGTAGGAGGGCGTCATCCAGCGCGCCTGCACGCCGCCGGCGGCAAGGCGGGCGATGGTGGGCGAGTCGGTGGTGTTGATGCGGTCGGGGTGGAGGCCGTCGATGGAGATGAGCAACACCGGGTCCGGCGCGGCCGTTTGGGCGCCGGGTGCGGGCGACGGGGTGATGCCCGGGCCGGGGCTGCTGCAGGCCGAAAGGGCGAGCGCGGCGGCGAGGATGGCGGCAAAGGGGGCCGCGGTTCGGAGATGGATAAGCATGGGCCGATGATAAAGGGCTTGGATGACAGCTTGTATTCGCTGTTTGCTGCCTGAAACCGCAGTAGGAGTTTTCCTTTCTCTGGCCGAAGTCACATAACTGCGCGCGAACACGTATTGAACCCGGGGTGATGCGGGGTTAGCGTGGAGTCATGGCGCGAGGGGAGAGAGCGCGCTGGCCGCAGCACGACGCGGCACCAGGGAGTTCCACGGCCGAGGACAAGGATCGTTCCGGCCTCTTTTTATTCGCGTGTCCAGCGCAATGGCCAGGGAGGGTGGCATGGACATCAGGTTGTCGAAGCTTGCATGCATGGCGGTCATTGGCGCGTCGCTGGTAACCAGCGCCTGCGCGGGCCACGAGGCGCGTGACTTCTCCGGGCGTTGGGCACCGGTCAACAAATACGCCGAACACACCGAAGCGATTCCGCTGCGCGGCGCCTACGTGTTCCAGGCCTCGCCGATGGACCGCACCCTGCGGACCCTGCTCGCGCGCTGGGCGCGCGACAGCGGCGCCGAGCTCGACTATCGCCACCCGTCCGACTTCACCCTGCACCAGCCGGTCCGCGCCGTGCGCGCCTACAGCATCGCGGATGCGGTGGCGCAGCTGGACAGCGCCTTCGGCCTGCACGGAGTCGTGATGCGGATGGAGGGGCACCGGCTTGTCGTCGCCGCGGGAGGTGGCGGGGAAGGCTAGCGGACGCACTCGAAAACCAGACACGGACCTTGCATGGATTGCAGCATGTTCGACAAGAAGCCATCGGGGCCGGCGACCAGGGATGCGGTCGCCGCCGCGGTCAACTACGAAACCAGCATCGCCGACCTTGCGCTTCGCAGCGAGCGCCGCGCGTGGTGGGTGGCTGCGATCGCATCGGTGACCGCACTGCTGCTGGGTGCCGGCTACCTCCTGGTCATGCCGCTCAAGGAGCGGGTGCCCTTCCTGGTGATGGCCGACGCCTACAGCGGCAATGCCACCGTCGCGCGGCTCGATGCCGACTTTCGCCACCGCAGCATCACCGCCAGCGAGGCGATCGCGCGCGCGAACGTCGCGCGTTTCGTGAGCCTGCGCGAGTCCTACGACGTGGCAATGATGAACCTCCGCGACTGGCGCGCGGTGCACGGCATGTCCGCGCCCGAGGTGGGGCGCGAGTACGCGGCGCTGCACGCCGCCAACAATCCAGGCAGTCCATACAACACTTACGGTCGCAGCCGGGCGATCCGGGTGCGGATCCTCAGCATCCAGCTCGTCGACGGCCGCGGCGGCGGCGCGGACGGTGCCACGGTGCGCTTCCAGCGCAGCATCTACGACAAGGCGAGCGGAGCGACCCGCCCCCTCGACAGCCGCATCGCCACCATCGGCTTCACCTACAACCTGGCCTTGAAGCTCGACGAGCCCGACCGGCTCGAGAATCCCCTGGGTTTCCAGGTCACCAGCTACCGGGCCGACAACGACTACGCGCCGCTGCCGCCGGCCGAGGCGGAGCCGGAGCCGGCTTTCGTGGATGCAGCGGCGTTTCCCGATGGCCAGCAGATGGATGCCGCGGAGCTCGCGCCCGTCGATGGCCCCGATCCGCATGCCGGAGCAGCACAGCCATGAACCTCGTCCCCGTGTTTCTTGCCGCCTGCCTGCTCGCGCCGCCCGCCGCCGCACAGCCGGGTCCCGCGCCCCAGGTCGACGTCTACGACTATGTCGTCGACGGCGTCTATCCAATCCGGGCCGCGCTTGGCATCACCACCCAGGTCGAGCTTGATCCCGCCGAGGAGATCCTCGACTTCAGCACCGGGTTCAGTACCGGCTGGGACCTGATCCGCCGCGGAAACGTGTTCTACCTCCGGCCGCGCGGCGTCGACGTGGACACCAACATGCTGGTGCGAACGCAAACCCATGCCTATATCTTCGAACTGAAGGTGGTGGCGACGGACTGGACCACGCTCGAGCAGGTCCGGCGCGCAGGGGTGCAGTACAAGGTCGCCTTTCGCTACCCGGCCGATGCGAGCTTCGCCGCGCCGCTCGAGGCGGTCGCCGACCTCGGCCAGAGCACCGGGCTCGAGAAGGGACGCCACTACAACTTCGACTACGATGCCGCCGCGCGCCGCGCCCCGCCATGGCTGGTTCCGGTGAACGTCTATGACGACGGTCGCTTTACCTACCTGCGCATGGGCGGGCAGGCGGCGCTTCCCACCGGTACGTTCCCGGCCGTGTTCGCACGCCGGGCGCGCGACGGCGAAGAGTTCGCCGTCAACACCACGGTCGAGGACGGGGTGCTGGTGGTGCACGGCACCTATCCGTTCCTGGTCGTGCGCCACGATCGTGACGTGGTTGGACTGAGGAGGAATGCGCGATGACCGGCGCGGAACGGACCCGGGATGGGACGGCCGGCGGCCATTACGCGGCACAGCAGGCGGCGCCGGATCTCGATGCCGCGGCTCCGGCGCTGCGGGTGGAAGACGTGCAACGGCTCAACCGCAAGGCATTGGTGTTCCTCGCGGGCATCGTGCTGCTCCTTGTGCTTGCGATCGTCGGCATGATGCGTGCGGTCGGCGGAGGCGGAGACACCGCCGTCGCTCCGCGCGAGCAGGCCGTGGTCATTCCGGACCTGCCGCGGGTGGCGGCAACGCCGGCCACAGCGTCGCTGCCACCGCCGATCGCCATGGAGCCGGTCCCGGTAGTGCCGATGCCGCAGCCGCCGGCGCTGCCGCTGGCCGGACTTGTCGTGCCGTCGCTGGCACCGCAGGGTCCGAGCCTGCTGGACCGGCGCACCGCCGGGGGAGAGGCCCCGCCTTCGGGCGACCCGTACATGCAGGCCATGCTGGCTGGCCTGCAGGGTACGGAGGCACCGCCGCCGCCGGCGGATCCGGCCACCGCGGCCAGGCCGATCCTGCGCGCCGACTCGTTGCTGGTCCGTGGCACCTATATCCGCTGCGTGCTGGAAACGCGCATCGTCACCGACATTCCCGGCTTCACGTCCTGCGTCGTCACCGAGCCGGTGTATTCGATCAACGGACGCCGGTTGTTGCTGCCCAGCGGCTCCAAGGTGCTCGGCCGCTACGATTCCGAGCCGCGCGGCCCGCGCGTGGCCGTGGTCTGGGACAGGATCACCACGCCGACCGGCATCGACATCCGCATGGCCAGTCCCGGTGTCGACGGCCTCGGCGGGGCCGGCCATCCCGGCCACTACAGCGCGCACTGGGGTTCGCGCATCGGCTCGGCGCTCCTGGTCAGCATGATCAGCGACGCCTTCAAGTACGCGGCGGCGAAGGAAGGCCCCACCGGCGCCGTGATCGGCGAGGGCGGCGTTGTCGTCCACTCGCCCTATGAAAGCGCGACCGCGCGCAGCATGGAGCGGCTGGCGAACCAGGCGCTCGATGCCCGCCGTCCGCCCACGGTCACCATCCAGCACGGCACCGTGCTCAATGTCTACGTCGCCCGAGACGTCGATTTCTCCGCGGTGGTGGCGCAGCTGTGATGGCCGATGGCACCCGCGCGATGGATCGTGAGCAGGTGGCCGGGGTTGCCGCAGGCTTCCTCGATTACCAGTACCAGGTGCTGGGAATCCTGGAGCACATGGCCTCGACGGACGTCACCGAGATCTGTATCAACCGTCCGGGCGAGATCTGGCTCGAGACGCGCGAAGGCTGGCAGCGGGTGGCGGTGCCCGGCCTGAGTTTCGAGCGGGCGCGCCAGTTCTGCACCGCGGTGGTCAACGAGAGCAATACCGGGCAGCGCATCACCGATGCCGAACCCGTGGTGTCGCTGACCTTCCCGACCGGGCAGCGTGCCCAGTTCGTGATCCCGCCGGCATGCGAGGCCGGGACGGTGTCGATCACCATCCGGCTGCCCTCGTGCCACGTCCGCCGCCTCGAAGACTACGAGGCCGACGGCTTCTTCTCGTCGATCCGCACCGCCGGGGGCCTGAGCGAGGGGCAGCGCGAACTGCTTGGCCTGCATGCGGACGGAGATCATGCGGAATTCTTCCGGCGCGCGGTCCAGCTGCGGCGGAACATCGTGGTGTCGGGCGCCACCGGCAGCGGCAAGACCACCTTCATGAAGGCGCTGGTCGAGCACATCCCGGCCGCCGAGCGGCTGGTCACGATCGAAGACGCACGCGAGCTGTTCATCAGCCAGCCCAATGCCGTGCACCTGCTGTATTCCAAGGGTGGGCAGGGCACGGCGAAAGTCACGGCCAAATCCTGCATGGAAGCCTGCCTGCGGATGAAGCCCGACCGGATCATCCTCGCCGAGCTGCGTGGCGACGAGGCCTTCTACTTCATCCGCAACTGCGCGTCCGGGCATCCCGGTTCGATCACCAGCTGCCACGCCGGGAGCACCGCGCAGACCTGGGACCAGCTTGCACTGATGGTCAAGGCATCGGCTGAGGGTGCGGGGCTGGAGTTTTCCACCATCCGCAGGCTGCTGGCCATGAGCATCGACATCGTCGTCCACATCGGCAGCGGTGGTGGCCGGCGGCACATCACGGGCATCGAGTTCGGCGGGGCTTGCGCGGACGCGCTGGCCGGGGAGGCTGCGGCATGATCCCGGGCCTGGAAATGCTGGCATGCCAGGACCTGGCGGTGCCGACGGAGATCATGGAACACGTGGTGCGCGTGGAGTCTTCGTTCAACCCCTATGCGATCGGAGTCGTGGGCGCGCGCCTGGCGCGGCAGCCGCGCAGCCTGGACGAAGCCGTCGCCACCGCCTCCCGGCTCGAACTGGATGGCTACAACTTCTCCTTGGGGCTTGCGCAGGTGAATCGCCACAACCTCGCGGCCCAGGGACTGTCGAGCTATGAGGACGCTTTTGCCGCGTGCCCGAACCTGGCCGCCGGCGCGCGCATCCTCGCCGACTGTCATGTACGGGCCGGTGGAGACTGGGACAAGGCGTTCAGCTGCTACTACTCGGGCAACTTCGTCCGCGGCTTCCGCGACGGCTACGTGCAGAAGATCCGCAGCTCCATGGTCGCGGCCGGTCTGGATCTTGTCGGGGAGCTGATGGCGGCGATCCCGCTTGCGTCGGGGGCGCCGCGGCGAGCGACACCCAAAGGCGTGGCCGCGGATCTGCGTGAACGCCGCGCTGCCGGGCCGGTGTCCGTCCCGGCGAGGCCTGATCCACCAGGCAGCTCCTGGAACCTGCCCCTTGTCGGCCAGAACCAGGGTGAGGACGGCCCGGGCGCGGCCTTTCCCGCGAGTGGACTGGATGGAGCTCCGTTCGTGCCGCAGGTCACCGGCCCAGGGACGGCGCAGGCGTTGCCTTCGTCGCCATCGCCATCTCCAGGGCGCGCGGGCGACTCCGCGTTCGTCTTCTAGCCGCGGTGGATGCCGCGGTCCCAACCACCCAGAGCAAGGAAGCAAGCATGGATACCAATACCTCCGACACCAGTTGCACGCGCCATCACCGGCAGGGCCGCATCGCGGCAGGATTCGCGGCACTCCTGGCAGCGGCTCCGGCCGTGGTCCTGGCCCAGGGCTTCGGCGGAGCCGACGCCAAGGTTTGCGGCTTCTTCGACAACGTCAACGGCCTGCTGAACATGGCGTCGATCGCCGTGGTCACCATCGCCATCATCTTCGCCGGCTACCAGATCGCCTTCGCGCACAAGCGCATTTCCGACGTGGCGCCGATCCTCGTCGGCGGGCTGCTGATCGGCGCCGCCGCGCAGATCGCGCGCATGCTGCTGGGTCCGGAAGCGGGCGAGTGCACGGCGATGCTCGACGCGCTGGTTCCGGTGTTCCATGCGTAAGGACGTGCTCTTCCGCGGATGCACGCGGCCGGCCATGTTCCTTGGCGTGCCCTACGTGCCGTTCTTCATCGGCGCGGGGGCATGCCTGCTGCTTGCGGTGTACGTCAACCTGCTCCTGCTCGTACTGATGCCCCTGGTGATACTGGCCATGCGGCAGATGGCGCGCCGCGACGAGATGGTGTTCCGGCTGCTGGGGCTGCGCTGGCAGCTCCGCGCCAGGGTGCGCAACCGCGCGCTGCGCGGCGGCGACTGGTCCTTCGCGCCGATCGCCGGGCGCGATCCCGGGACGCGCCGGTGAACGCGGTGCTTGCCGATGTCGCCGTCGGTGGCTTCGTGCCGCTGTCGAGCCATGTCGCCGATGACGTGGTCAAGACCACCGGCGGCGATTACCTGGTCGCGTGGCGGCTCGACGGACTGCCGTTCGTCGGGCGCGAGGAATGGGAGCTGGAGCATCGGCATGCGACCTTCAACCGCATGCTGCAGACGCTGCGCGCGCCGGACTTTGCGAACGTCGCGTTCTGGACCCACGACATCCGCCGGCGCCGGAAGATCCAGGGCGGCGGGCACTTCGACGGCGCCTTCAACCAGGCGCTCTCGGACGCGTACTTCGCGTCGCTGGCGGAGAAGGAGTCGCTTCAGAACGAACTCTTCCTGACCATGATCTACCGCCCCGTCGTGGCCGGTCGCCGCCTGGTCGAGCGCTCGGCGGACCTTGCGCGCCTCCGGGTCATCGAGCGGCAGGCCGTCGATCGCCTGCATGAGCTGGCGGGCAACGTCGAGGCCGTGCTCAAGGACTACTCACCGCGACGCCTGGGGACGTATGAACGCGACAACGGCGTCGTGTTCTCGGAAGTGCTCGAACTCTATGGTTACGTGTTGAATCGTCTCGACGAGCCGGTGCCGGTATTGCCGGCGGCCATCGCCGACTACCTCCCAACCAGTCGCCACACCTTCTCCGCGCGGACGGGTGACTTCGTGGTCGCCACGCCTTCGGGCGGCCACCATTACGGCGCCATCCTCAACGTGAAGGAGTACACCGACGCCACCTGGCCCGGGATCCTCAACGGCCTGAAGTACCTGGGCTTCGAGTATGTACTCACGCAATCCTTCAGCCCCATGGGGCGGCAGGACGCCCTGCGCGTGCTCGACCGCACCAAGGGCATGATGGTGTCGTCGGGCGACCGGGCGGTCAGCCAGATCGCCGAGCTCGACCAGGCCATGGACGAGCTTGCGTCAGGCAACTTCGTGCTTGGCGAGTACCACTTCTCGTTGGCCATCCATGCCGGCAGCCAGGAGGCGCTGTCGCGCCACGTCGCCGATGCGCGCGCCGAGCTTTCGAATGCCGGCTTCGTGTCGGCCAAGGAGGACCTGGCGGTGGCGTCGGCCTTCTACGCCCAGCTGCCCGGAAACTGGCGCTACCGGACGCGGCTGGCGAACCTCAGCTCGCTCAATTTCCTCGGCCTGTCGCCGCTGCACAACTTCGCCACCGGCAAGCGGACGCGCAATCCCTGGGGCGACTGCGTGACCACGCTGCAGGCGAGCAACGGCCAACCCTATTACTTCAACTTCCATGCCACCCATCCGGCCGAGGATTCCCTCGACGAGAAGGCGCTGGGCAACACCCTGGTGATCGGCAAGTCCGGCACCGGCAAGACAGCGCTGGTCAATTTCCTGCTCGCCCAGTCGCAGAAGCTCGATCCCGCACCCACCGTGTTCTTCTTCGACAAGGACCGCGGCGCGGAGATCTTCGTGCGTGCATGCGGCGGCAACTACCTCGCGCTCGAGAATGGACGCCCGACGGGTTTCAACCCCCTGCAATGCGAACGCAGCGAAGCCAACGTCCAGTTCCTCGCCGAACTGGTGAAGCTGCTCGCCGGCAAGCCCGTCTACACCGCGCGCGAGGACGAGGACGTGCACCGGGCGGTCGAAGGCATCCTCGACACGCCCATGCACCTGCGCAGCATGGCGAACCTGCAGAAGAGCCTGCCCAACATGGGCGATGACGGGCTCTACGCGCGCCTGCGAAAATGGACCGCGGGCAACAGCCTGGGCTGGGTGTTCGACAATCCCGAAGACACCGTCGACCTGTCGCGCGCGAACATCATCGGCTTCGACTACACCGAGATCCTCGACAACGCCGAGGTCAGGGTGCCCGTGGTGCGCTACCTGCTGCACCGGCTGGAAGGGATCATCGACGGCCGGCGCCTGGTCTACGTCATGGACGAGTTCTGGAAGATCCTCGAAGGCGGCGGTGCGCTCAAGGAGTTCGCGCGCAACAAGCAGAAGACCATCCGCAAGCAGAACGGACTGGGGATCTTCGCCACCCAGAGCCCGGAAGACGCGCTGGCCAGCGACATCGCCGCGGCCCTGGTCGAGCAGACCGCCACCCTCGTCCTGCTGCCGAACCCGAACGCCAGCCGCAAGGACTACGTCGAAGGCCTGAAGCTCACCGACGCCGAGTACCGGGTGGTGGTCTCGCTCGACGAGCGCTCGCGCTGCTTCCTGGTCAAGCAGGGTCATGCCTCGGCGGTGTGTCGCCTGGACCTGGGAGGCATGGACGACGTGCTCGCGGTGATCTCGGCATCCACCGACAACATCGAAGTCATGCACCAGGTCATCACGGAAAGGGCCGTCGCCATTGGCGCGCCCGCGGACGCGCTGCGGCCCGAGCAATGGCTTGCGGAGTTCCAGCTGCGACGCAAGGGCAGGCGTGCGGACGTATCGGTCGCGTAGGACATCGTTTCAACCCAAGGAGTGGGACATGGACGACAGGGAAGTCGGGGGGCCGCGCAGGCGGTGCGGTCGAAAGGGTGGGCTGGTACTCGCGCTCTGCGGTGCATTGGCCGCTGGCCCGGCGATGGCGCAGTGGGCGGTCGTCGACGTACCGCACACGGTGAAGACAGCGCTCGGCTGGGTGGCACAGTACCGGCAGATGATCGAGGACTACCAGCGCCAGCTCGAGCAGCTGCAGACGCTGAACAAGCAGTACGAGCAGGCCCTGGTGACCGGCACGGCCTACTCCGGCAGCGCCGGGCATCGCGAGAACTTCGAGAAGCGCGACGCGGACGCCGACCTCGTCAAGCGCTGCGGTACCGGTCCTGCCAGGCACGCGAAGGGTGAGGAACAGTTCGCCTACTGCACGTCCATCGTGCGCACCGAGAACCGCCGCTTCAACGCGATCGTGGACATGCTCGAGGTCGTCAATGACCGGGACGAGGAATTGCGGGCGGCCTATGCCGAGCGCGAAGCGATCGGCAAGGAGGAGGAGGGCAAGCTCGCGTCCAACACCAACCGGATCCTGTCGATCCAGGGCCAGCTGCAGAACGACGTGCAAAGCGGCGAACGGCTGATGGCCGCGTACGACACTGCACTGCGCGCCCTGCGTGAAAACCATGTTCGCGTGGCCAATGAGGCCCTGCAGGGACAGCCGGGTGGGGCGCTGGTCCAGGGCGTGGCGCTGAAGCTCGCACTGCGGGCCGCTCGCGAGCGGGACCGCTGAGGAGCCCGCGATGGCGATCGACAGCGTGGCGTGCCTCATGACGGTGGCCATGGACTGGGCGCAGGCACAGTCGCTGCCCAACATGGTGTTCTTCCACGAGATCAACAGCTTCCTCGACGACGAGATCGGCGAGTTCGCCGGCAACCTGCTCGGGCGCGTGGTGGTCGTGGCCGGGAGTGCCGCGCTGACCCTGCTCACGCTGTGGATCCTGGTACAGGGCTACCGCATCGCCACCGGCCTGTCGCGCGAGCCGATGATGGCCCTGGTCGGGGATTCGCTGAAGGCGGTGCTGATCATCGGCATCGCCACCGGTTCCGCGGCCGGCACCGGATCGATCTATCGCGTGCTCACCGATGGCCTGGCCGGGGTGGTGTCCGAAGTCGTGACCGGACAGGAAGGGAGCGCCTACCAGGATATCGACAAGGCGCTGGCGATCATGCAGGTGGCACTGGAGGTGATCGGTGCCATCGACGAGGGTGGCGATCTGCTCACCGAACAGCGGAAGTCGCGCGCAATGTGGTTCACCGGCGTCGGCCTCGGCGGTCCCGCGATCGTCGCGGCTGGCATGCTGCTGCTGAACAAGGTGGCGATCGCGCTGGTGATCGGGCTGGGGCCGATCTTCATCCTGTGCCTGCTGTTCCGCGGCACGCGGCAGCTGTTCAGCAAATGGCTGTATTACGGACTGGGCACGCTGTTTTCCCTGGCCCTGCTCACGGTCATGGTGACGCTGGCGATGGACATGCTGATCGCCGTCGGCCTCGCGTTCTGGGTGGCGGATCTGGTCGGCCTGCCCGGGACGCAGGAGAGCCTGTCATCGATGGCGATGCAGCAGGGTGGCATGGGCATCATCCTGACCATGCTGATCGTCAGCGCGCCGCCCATGGCGGCGATGTTCTTCAACGGCGTGCTGGGCCAGTTCTCTCCCTACAACGCCGTCGGCGTCGCGACCGGGGGCGGCGGAGCACCGCCCCCGGGTTCGGGACTGCCGCCCGGGGTGGCGGGGCGGGGTGGCTGAGCGGGGTCGTGCCGCCATTGAGGGTCGCCATTTGGGCTAGAATCGGGAGAGCTTCATTCCGGAACAAGGTGGCCCGCGCCCAGCGCCGGCCGAGCGTGCGACATGAGCACTACCACCGCCCACTGCTGATACCTGCCCGCGGCCGATCCGGAAGGCGCCTGCGTGGCGCCTTTTTGATGCCCGCGGGTACGCCCGCCACAGACCAGACGCCCCTATCCAGATGATCACGATCACCCTCCCGGACGGCAGCCGCCGCGAGTTCGAAGCCCCCGTCACCGTCATGCAGGTCGCCGAGTCCATCGGCCCGGGCCTGGCCAAGGCCACCGTGGCCGGCAAGGTCGACGGCCGCCAGGTCGACGCCTCGGACATCATCGACCGCGACGCGAGCCTTCAGATCCTTACGCCGAAGGACCCCGAGGGCGTCGAGATCATCCGCCACTCCTGCGCCCACCTGGTCGGACACGCGGTCAAGCAGCTGTACCCGGACGCCAAGATGGTGATCGGGCCGGTGATCGAGGACGGCTTCTACTACGACATCTGGCGCGAGCAGCCCTTCACGCCCGACGACATGGTGGCGATCGAGCAGCGCATGCGCGAGCTGATCGACACCGAATACGACGTCATCAAGCGCATGACCCCGCGCGACGAGGTGGTCGCCACGTTCGAGGCCCGCGGCGAGGACTACAAGCTGCGCCTGATCGACGACATGGGTCCCGAGGTCACGGCCATGGGCCTGTACCACCACCAGGAATACGTCGACATGTGCCGCGGCCCGCACGTGCCGAACACGCGCTTCCTGAAGGCCTTCAAGCTGCTGCGCACCTCCGGCGCCTACTGGCGCGGCGATGCGAAGAACGAGCAGCTGCAGCGCATCTACGGCACCGCATGGGCCGACGCGAAGCAGCTCAAGGCCTATGTGCTGCGCATCGAAGAGGCCGAAAAGCGCGACCACCGCCGCATCGGCAAGCAGCAGGAGCTGTTCCACCTGCAGGAAGAGGCCCCGGGCCTGGTGTTCTGGCACCCCAAGGGCTGGGCACTGTGGCAGGTGGTCGAGCAGTACATGCGCGGCGTCTACCGCTCGAGCGGCTACGGCGAGGTGCGCTGCCCGCAGATCCTCGACGTCAGCATGTGGCAGAAGTCCGGCCACTGGGACAACTACAAGGAGAACATGTTCTTCACCGAGTCCGAGAAGCGGACCTATGCGGTGAAGCCCATGAACTGCCCCGGCCACGTGCAGGTGTTCAACCAGGGCCTGCACAGCTACCGCGACCTGCCGATCCGCTACGGCGAGTTCGGCGCCTGCCACCGCAACGAGCCCTCGGGCGCGCTGCACGGCATCCTGCGCGTGCGCGGCTTCACCCAGGACGACGGCCACGTGTTCTGCACCGAGTCGCAGATCGAGCCGGAGGTCACCGCCTTCCACGCCCAGGCGATGAAGGTCTACGCCGATTTCGGCTTCACCGACGTCCAGGTCAAGCTGGCCCTGCGCCCGGAACCCCGGCTGGGCGACGACGCCACCTGGGACAAGGCCGAGGCCGCCCTGCGCGCCGCGCTGTCCGCCGCCGGGGTCGAATGGCAGGAGCTGCCGGGCGAGGGCGCGTTCTACGGGCCCAAGGTCGAATACCACCTGCGCGACGCGATTGGCCGCACCTGGCAGCTGGGCACGATGCAGGTCGATTTCATGATGCCGGGCCGTCTTGGCGCGGAATACGTCGACGAAGCCAGCCAGAAGCGCACGCCGGTCATGCTGCACCGCGCCATCGTGGGCTCGATGGAGCGCTTCATCGGCATCCTGATCGAACAGCACGCCGGCGCCTTCCCCGCCTGGCTGGCCCCGGTGCAGGCGGTGGTGATGAATATCACCGACGCCCAGGCCGACTGGGCCGAGGACATCCGGAAAACCCTTGCAGATCAAGGCCTCCGGGTCGAATCCGATTTGCGGAACGAGAAGATCGGCTATAAGATCCGCGAGCACACGCTGCAGCGCGTGCCGTACCTGCTCGTGGTGGGGGACCGCGAGAAAGAACAGGGCACGGTCGCCGTGCGCACGCGTGCCGGAGAGGACCTCGGCTCGATGCCGCTGGCCGATTTCATGGCCCGGATGCACGCGGAGAGGGGTCCCTGAGTATCATATAGCCCGATGCCTGCCATGCGGCAGGCGTCGTGGGTCCCGGACACGGGGCCCTGCCAGGACGTTCCACCCACGGAGATCGCAATATCAGTACCCCGGACAAGCAGAACCGCAGGAATCTAGAAATCCGCGTGCCGCGCGTGCGCGTGATCGGCTCGGATGGCGAAATGATCGGCGTGCTGACGCGCGATGAAGGCATCGCCATGGCCGAGGCGGAAGGACTTGACCTGGTCGAGATCCAGCCCAACGCCGATCCGCCGGTCTGCAAGGTCATGGACTTCGGCAAGTTCAGGTTCGAAGCCCAGAAGAAGGCGAACGAAGCCAAGAAGAAGACCCGCCAGGTCGAGATCAAGGAAGTCAAGTTCCGTCCGGTGACCGACGAGGGCGACTACCAGATCAAGCTCCGCAAGATGCGCGGCTTCCTGGAAGAAGGCGACAAGATCAAGGTCAACATCCGCTTCCGTGGCCGTGAGATGAGCCACCAGGAGCTCGGCCGCGGCATGGCCGCGCGGATCGAGGCCGACCTGGGCGAGGACATCGTCATCGAGTCCAGGCCGCGCCTTGAAGGCCGGCAGATGGTGATGATGATCGCGCCCAAGAAGAAGTAGGCCGCGGGGGCAGGACGGGGGCGACCCCGCCGCGAAGCCCATGATTTGCAACAGGAACGATAACGCGTGCATAATGCGCGGCTCGGTTCGCCCGTACTGCGGGTGGGCCGGTTGGACCCGCCTCGGCTCCCTTCGGGACCCGGGGCCATCAAACAGGCAAGGGCAGGACGGAAAGCGTGGCGCGAGCCACCGCCCGGGCCAGTAGAAGACGTACCGACAAGGACACAGCAATGCCCAAGATCAAGACGCATCGGGGCGCGGCCAAGCGCTTCCGGAAGACCGCTTCCGGAAAGTACAAGGCGGGCCATGCCAACCGCAGCCATATCCTCACGAAGAAGGCGACGAAGCGGAAGCGCAACCTCCGCCAGACGAACCACATTCCTGCATGCGACAGCGGTCGTCTCGATCGCATGCTGCCGTATCTCTGAGGAGGACTGAACAATGGCACGAGTCAAGCGTGGCGTGCAGGCGCGCCGCCGTCACAAGAAGGTCCTCAAGCAGGCCAAGGGTTACTACAACGCGCGCCGCAAGGTGTTCCGCGTTGCCAAGCAGGCCGTCACCAAGGCCCTGCAGTACGCCTATATCGGTCGCAAGCAGAAGAAGCGCAATTTCCGCTCGCTGTGGATCACCCGCATCAACGCCGCGGCCCGCATCAACGGCCTGAGCTACAGCCGCTTCATGAACGGCCTGATGAAGGCCGGCATCACCCTCGACCGCAAGGTGCTGGCGGATATCGCCGTGCACGACGCGGCGGGTTTTGCCGCGCTGGCCGAGAAGGCGAAGGGCGCGCTCGCAGCGTAAGTTTGTCGTGCGCCGGCGAGGTTCAGTACATGGAACCTTCGCGGGGCGGACGTACAACGCAGTAAACGCATGGGGAAGGGCGCAAGTCCTTCCCCATGTTTCGTTTTGGCCTCAGACGGTGCCCCGATGACCCAGATCGAACACATCCGCGAGCAGGCGCTCGCCGACATCGCCGCCGCCGCCACGCCCGACGCGGTCGAGGCGCTGCGCGTGGCCCTGCTCGGCAAGAGTGGCAGCGTCACCGCGCAGCTGAAGTCGCTGGGCGCGCTGCCCGGCGACCAGCGCAAGGCGGCCGGCGAAGCCATCAACCGCGCCCGCGACGCCATTGGCGCCGCGCTGGCCGCGCGCAAGGCCGGACTCGACGCCGCTGCGCTCGAGGCCCGCCTGGCGTCGGAAACCATCGACGTCAGCCTGCCGGGGCGCAACGGCGACGCCGGCGGCCTGCATCCGGTCAGCCGCACCATGGAGCGCATTGCCGACATCTTCGGGCGCCTGGGCTACGAGCTCGCCGACGGCCCCGAGATCGAGGACGACTGGCACAACTTCGAGGCGCTCAACTTCCCGCCGCACCATCCGGCGCGCGCGATGCACGACACCTTCTACATCGCCGATGACGGCAGCGGCGACCGCCGCGTGCTGCGCACCCACACTTCGGGCGTGCAGGTGCGCTACATGCAGGACCTGCTTGCGGCCGGTGGCCAGCCGCCGCTGCGCATGATCGCGCTGGGCAAGGTCTACCGCAGCGATTCCGACCAGACCCATACGCCGATGTTCCACCAGTGCGAAGGCCTGCTGGTCGAGGAGCGCGCGAGCTTCGCCGACCTCAAGGGCACGCTGTCGGAGTTCGTGCGCGCGTTTTTCGAGCGCGATTTCGAGATGCGCTTCCGCCCCAGCTACTTCCCCTTCACCGAGCCCTCGGCCGAGGTCGACATCGCCTGGGCGCAGCCCGACGGCAGCACCCGGTGGCTGGAGGTGCTGGGCTGCGGCATGGTGCATCCGAAGGTGCTGGCCAACGTCGGCATCGATCCGGAGCGCTACACCGGCTTCGCCTTCGGCATGGGCGTGGAGCGCTTCGCGATGCTGCGCTACGGCGTCGACGACCTGCGCAGCTTCTTCGACAACGACCTGCGCTTCCTGCGCCAGTTCGCGTGACGCCCAAGCGTCGCCCCCACGAACCTGCCATCCGGGTGCTGCAATGAAATTTTCCGAGAACTGGCTGCGCCAGCACGTCCCCACCGGGGCCACGCGCGATGAGCTGGCAGCCACGCTGACCGCCATCGGCCTCGAGGTCGAAGAGGTGACGCCGCTGGGCGAGGCGCTCGATGGCGTGCTGGTCGCGCGCATCGTGTCGGCGGAAAAGCATCCCGAAGCCGACCGCCTGCAGGTCTGCCAGGTCGATGCCGGCGCCGCCGGCATGCTGCAGATCGTCTGCGGCGCGCCCAACGCGCGCCCCGGCCTGGTGGCGCCGCTGGCGACCATCGGCACGCAGGTGGGCGAGCTGACCATCCAGGCCGCGAAGCTCCGCGGCGTGGAGTCCAAGGGCATGCTCTGCTCGGCGAAGGAGCTGGGCATCGACGCTGACGCCTCGGGACTGCTGGAGCTGCCGGACGATGCGCCCGTGGGCGCGCCGCTGGCCGGCTACCTCGGCCTGCCCGACGCGAGCTTCGAGCTCAAGCTCACCCCCAACCGCGCCGACTGCTTCAGCGTGCGCGGCATCGCCTATGACGTTGCCGCGGCTTGCGACGGCGCGGTCGCGGAGCTCGATGCCGCACCGGTGGCCGCTGCCAGCGACGCCACGGTCGAGGTGAGGCTCGACGCCGGCGCCGACGCCCCGCGCTACCTCGGCCGCGTCATCGAAGGCATCGACGCCACCCGCCCCACGCCGGTCTGGATGGCCGAGCGTCTGCGCCGCAGCGGCATCCGCCCGCTGTCGCTGCTGGTGGACGTCACCCAGTACGTGATGCTGGAGCTGGGCCAGCCGATGCATGCCTACGACCGCGAGCTGCTGAAGGGTCCGGTGGGCGTGCGCCGTGCGCGCAACGGCGAGTCGCTGGTCCTGCTCGACGGCCGGGAGGCCGCGCTCGACGATGGCTTCCTGGCCGTTACCGACGCCGATCGCCCGGTGGGCCTGGCCGGCCTGATGGGCGGCTTCGACACCCGCGTCACCGACGCCACGCGCAGCGTGTTCCTCGAGGCCGCGCACTTCGCCCCGGCCGCGATCATCGGCCGCGGCCGGCGCCTTGGCCTGCACACCGATGCCGGCCACCGCTTCGAGCGCGGCGTGGACCCGGAGCTGCCGCGCACTGCGATCGAACGCGCGACGCGGCTCATCCTCGACATCGCGGGCGGTACGCCCGGCCCGGTCACGGAGGCCGTGCTTGCCGACGCGCTGCCGATGCCGACGACGATCCTGCTGCGCCGCGCCCGCCTGGCGCGCGTGCTTGGCGTGCAGGTCGACGACGCCGAGGTCGAACGCATCCTGCGCGCGCTGGGCCTGGGCGTGGACGCCGCTGCGGACGGCTGGTCGGTGACCGCGCCGACCCGCCGCTTCGACCTTGCGATCGAGGAAGACCTGATCGAGGAGATCGCGCGCATCCACGGCTATGACGCCGTGCCGACCACGCTCCCCGGCGGTTCCACCCGCCTGGTGTCGCCGCCGGAAGGCAAGGTGCCCGAGCACGACCTGCGCCGCGCCCTGGCCGGTCGCGGCTATCTGGAAGCGATCAACTACGCCTTCGTCGACGCCGGCCTGCTCGAGCGCTGGCAGGCCGACGAAGGCCTGGTGCCGCTGGCCAATCCGCTGAGCGCCGAGCTGGGCGTGATGCGTCCGCGGCTGCTGCCCGGACTGGTCGACGCGCTGGCGCGCAACGCTGCGCGCCAGCAGGGGCGCGTGCGCCTGTTCGAACTCGGCAAGGTGTTCGCCGCCGCCGAGACCGCCGGCGAAGCCCCGCGCGAAACGCCGCGCATCGCCGCGGTCGCGACCGGGGACGTGGTGGCCGAACAGTGGGGCCTGCCCGCGCGGCGCGTCGACTTCCACGATCTCAAGGGTGACCTCGAAGCGCTCGCCTCGCTGTCCGGAGCGCGGCTCGCGTTCCGCCCGGCATCGCCGCCCTGGGCGCACCCCGGCCGCGCGGCCGAGGTGCTGCGCGCCGGCGTGGTGGTCGGCGCGATCGCCGAGCTGCATCCGCGCCTGCAGCAGGCCTTGGACCTGGATCACGCCGTGGTGGCGTTCGAACTCGACCTGGGCGCCCTGGTCGTGCGCGATCTCCCGCAGGCGAAGCCGCTGTCGAAGTTCCCCTCGGTGCGTCGCGACCTCGCATTCATCGTTGCCGAGGGCCTCGCCTGGCGGGAGCTCGAAGCCACCGCGTCCGCGGCCGCCGGCCCCTGCCTGCGCAGCCTGCGCCTGTTCGACGTCTACGCCGGCAAGGGCGTGGAAACGGGATTCAAGAGTGTCGCCATGGGCTTGATTCTGCAGGATGATTCGCGCACGCTGACAGACCGCGATGTGGATGCGGTGGTGGCCTCGGTCACCGATGCGGTCTCGGGTGCGCACGGCGCAAGGATCAGGAGCTGACCAGGGGGGCTGGCATGGCGTTGACGAAGGCGGAAATGGCAGAGCGACTGTACGAAGAGGTAGGCCTGAACAAACGCGAGGCGAAGGAATTCGTCGATGCGTTTTTCACTGCGCTGCGCGAAGCGCTGCAGGGTGGGCGCCAGGTCAAGCTGTCCGGCTTCGGCAACTTCGACCTGCGCCGCAAGAACCAGCGTCCCGGCCGCAACCCCAAGACCGGCGAGGAGATCCCGATCTCCGCCCGCACCGTGGTCACCTTCCGCCCGGGCCAGAAGCTCAAGGAGCGCGTCGAGGCCTACGCAGGAGCCAGCCGTGCTTGACCCCGGAAGCAACCGCGAACTGCCGCCGATCCCGGCCAAGCGCTACTTCACCATCGGCGAGGTCAGCGAGCTCTGCGACGTCAAGCCGCACGTGCTGCGCTACTGGGAAACCGAATTCCCCAGCCTCAGCCCGGTCAAGCGCCGCGGCAACCGCCGCTACTACCAGCGCCACGACGTGCTGATGGTGCGCCAGATCCGCGGCCTGCTGTACGAACAGGGCTACACCATCGGCGGCGCCCGCCTGCGCCTGGAGGGCGAGGGCGCGAAGCAGGAATCCGCGCTCAGCACCCAGATCGTCCGCCAGGTGCGGATGGAGCTGGAGGAAGTGCTGCAGCTGCTGCGGCGCTGAAGCTCCCCAAGCGCGGCCGCGACCGCTATAATTCTCCGACCGGGGTATAGCGCAGCCTGGTAGCGCACTTGTCTGGGGGACAAGTGGTCGTCGGTTCGAATCCGGCTACCCCGACCATCCGATTCCACGAAGCCCGCCACAAGCGGGCTTCGTGCTTTCCGCCCTTGGGGGAACCAAGCGCGCGCGTCGCGCTCCCAGGATGACCCGACGCGGACCCGAGGGAGGGCGCTGCATGCTTGCGAAGCCGGTACGAACGATCCTTGCGACGCTGTTGCTGTCCCTCCTGGTGGCCTTTCCAGCCACCGCAGCGGACCCGGCCCGCGTGGCCGCGGACGACGATATCGTCGACCTCGAAGCGATGGTGGTCTCCGGCGCCCAGCCGGGTCCCGGCATGTGGAAGGTCTCAAGCGGCGACCATGTGCTCTACATCCTCGGCACGGTCTCGCCGCTGCCGCGGCGCATGGAGTGGATGTCGGCGGAGGTCGAGTCCGTGATCGCGGACGCGCAGGTGGTGATCGCGCCGCTGGCGGTGGTGGTGGATGCCGACATCGGCATCTTCCGCGGCATGGCCCTGCTGCCGGCGATGCTGCGGGCGCGCAACAACCCCGGCAAGCGGCCGCTGCGGGAGGTGGTGTCGCCGGAGCTGTATGCGCGCTGGGAGGTGCTCAAGGCGCGCTACATGGGCCGCGACCGCGGCGTCGAGAAGCGTCGCCCGCTGCTCGCGGCACGGGAGCTCTACGAGGCGGCACTGCGCAAGTCCGGGCTGCGCATGGGGGGCGATACCATGCGCGCGCGTGCCAATGCCTGGGCGGTGGGCGACCTGGAGGGCCTGCGCGCGCTGCCCTGGTAGAACCACTACGCGACCTGCCAGGAGGCGGTGACCGGCAGCGAGCTGGCGCGCAGGCTCGGCATGGACGAACTGCCGCAGCGCGCCAGGCAGGCGTGGCTTGCGAACGTGGAGGCGGCGCTGGCGGAACATCAGGTCGGTTTCGCCGTGCTGCCCATGCACCAGCTGCTCGGCGATGGGGAAATGCTTGAGACACTGGCCGCGCGCGGCTACGTGGTGGACGCCCCCTGAGGCTCGGACGCCACCACCAGGCAGTTGCGGCCGCGGCGCTTGGCTTCGTACAGCGCCTTGTCGGCGGCGTTGATCCAGTCTTCGATGCGCGCGTGGTTGGCCCGTGCGCGGGCGATGCCGATGCTCACCGAGTGCGCATGGTCCGGTGCCTGCGTCAGTGCGATGCCTTCCATCGCCGCACGGTAAGCCTCGGCCATCGCCGTGGCTTCGTCGAGCCCGGTGTCGGGGCACACCACCGCGAATTCGTCGCCACCATAGCGCCCTGCGATGTCGCCCGGGCGCAGCACGCTCCGCAGCACCGCCCCGGCCTTGCGCAGCAGGGCGTCGCCGGCGATGTGGCCGTGGCGATCGTTGACCAGCTTGAAGCCGTCCATGTCGATCAGCACCAGCGCCGCCGGTCGGGATTGCGCATGGACATCGTGCAGCGTGGCCACCGCGCCCCGCTCCCAGTGCCCGCGCAGCACAAGGCCGGTGACCACGTCGGTCCGGCTCAGGAGGTCGAGTTCCCGGTTCTTCTGCAGGACCTTGCGCACCAGCTGCAGGCGCCCGAGGCCGACCATCAAGGTGTGGATCAGCATCATCGGCAGGCAGGCCAGTATCACCGCGGTGCTCGAGTGGGGCTCGAAGGCGAAGCCCGTGGCCAGCCCGCCGGCCAGCAGCGCGAGCAGCGACGGCAGCAGCGTGCGCTGGACCAGGCCGGGGATGTCGGTGTTCATCTTGTCGGCAGCGGAGAGTGCCATCAGCAGCACGCTGGGCAGCAGGTTGAAGTGCATCAGCGGTACCCAGAGTGCGGCGATCGCGGAATCGATCACCAGGTTGCGCTGCTCTGCGCGGAAGGGGGCGGCGCTGCGTCGCGACCACTGGTAGGCGAGATGCGGCCAGGCCAGGCCGGTGAAGATGCACAGCGCCCAGCGCAAGGGGCCGGCCTGCAGTTCCAGCAGCACCATCGCGATCACCAGTGCGCCCAGCCCCATGCCGAGGCTGCGGTAGAGGTAGATGCGCCGGGGCAGCGATGCGCGCGCACGCTTGGACGCGAACACGGTCACCCGTTCGCGCGACGGTGAGCCGGGTACTCCTGCTTCCTGCAACGCTGGCCTCCCCCTGTCCGGGCCAAGCCGGCGTCATGCGCCGACGTCGGACGAGTATAAGCCTGAGGGATTTCCCCCGTGGGCTTCAGCCCGCAGCGGTGAGCGGGGTCGCGTCCGCGCCCTGTGCAAGCTGCGGCAAGCGCGCCAGTATTGCGCTGCGGATGCCCGCGACGTCGATTCCGGCCTCCGCCAGCAGGTCCTCGCGGCTGGCATGGTGCTGGAAGGCGTCGGGCAGCCCCAGGTGCAGCACCTGCAGCAGCACGCCTTCGGCGGCCAGCAGCTCGGACACGGCCGAGCCGGCGCCGCCCATGACCACGTTGTCCTCGATGGTCACGAAGCCTTCGTGGCTGCGCGCCAGCTCGAGCACCAGTTCGCGATCGAGCGGCTTCACGAAGCGCATGTTGACGACCGTCAGGCCCAGCTCCGCGCCCACGGCCTCGGCCGCCGGTACGGTGGCGCCGAAGGCCAGCAGCGCGATGCCCGCGCCCTGGCGGCGCAGCTGCGCCTTGCCGATCGGCAGGGTATCGAGCGTCGGCTGGATGGCGACCCCGGGTCCGCTGCCGCGCGGGTAACGCACCGCCGCGGGACCGTGGAAGTGGAAACCGGTGGACAGCATCTGCCGGCACTCGTTCTCGTCGGCCGGCGCCATCACCACCATGTTGGGCACGCAGCGCAGGTAGCTGAGGTCGAGGTTGCCCGCGTGGGTGGCGCCGTCGGGGCCGACCACGCCGCCGCGGTCGATCGCGAACAGCACGTCGAGGTCCTGGACGGCGACGTCGTGCACCAGCTGGTCGTAGCCGCGCTGCAGGAAGGTCGAATAGATCGCCACCACCGGCTTCGCGCCCTCGCAGGCCATGCCTGCGGCCAGGGTCACCGCGTGCTGCTCGGCGATGGCGACGTCGAAGTAGCGCTCCGGATACTCCTTGCTGAAGCGCACCAGGCCGGAACCCTCGCGCATCGCGGGCGTGATGCCCATCAGCGTGGCGTCGGCGGCGGCCATGTCGCACAGCCAGTCGCCGAAGATGTCGGTATAGGTCGGCTTTTTCACTGCGCCCGGCTTGGACACCAGGCCCTGCCCCGGGTCGAAGGGCGACACCGCGTGGTAGCCGATCTGGTCGCCCTCGGCGCGTTCGTAGCCCTTGCCCTTGGTGGTGATGACGTGCAGCAGCTGCGGGCCCTTCAGCGTCCGCACCAGCTTCAGCGCCGAGACCAGCGCCCTGATGTCGTTGCCGTCGATGGGGCCGGTGTAGTGGAAGCCCATTTCCTCGAACAGGGTGGAGGGCACGAACATGCCCTTCCAGTGTTCTTCCCAGCGGCGGACGAAGCGCGCGGGCGTCTTCTTCTTGTCGCCCAGCAGCTTCTTGCCGCCCTCGCGCAGCGCGTTGAGCGTGTGGCTGCCGGTGGCGCGCCCCAGCATCTTGGTCAGGCCGCCGACGTTCTCGCTGATCGACATCCGGTTGTCGTTGAGGACCACGAGCAGGTTGGGCTCGGGCTCCATGCCGCCGGCGTGGTTGAGCGCCTCGAAGGCCATGCCCGCGGTCATCGCGCCGTCGCCGATCACCGCCACCACCTTGCGGTCGTCGCCTGCACGGGCGGCAGCGACGGCCATGCCCAGCGCGGCCGAGATGCTGGTCGAGGAATGCCCGACGCCGAAGGTGTCGTACTCGCTTTCCTCGCGCTTGGGGAACGGCGCCACGCCGTCCTTCTGCTTGACCGTGTGGATGCTGTCGCGGCGGCCGGTGAGGATCTTGTGCGGATAGGCCTGGTGGCCGACGTCCCAGACGATGCGGTCGCGCGGGGTGTCGAAAAGGTAGTGCAGGGCGGCGGTCAGTTCGACCACGCCCAGGCCGGCGCCGAAATGGCCGCCGCTCTTGCCCACCGACTCGATGAGGTAGGCGCGGAGCTCGTCGGCGATCGCCGGCAGCTCGGCTTCGTCGAATTCCCGCAGGCGGGCCGGTGTGTCGATGCGCGATAGGCGCGGATAGCGCGTGGAGTCGATCATGACGGCATTGTAAGACGCCACGGCGTACGTGGCGCATGTACCACCGGGCCGCACGCGGCGGCCCCCGTTCAGCGGTTGCGCAGGCGCCCCAGCAGGCCGCCGCGCGACTTGGCGGCTTCCTCGGCTGGCGGTGGCGTGTCGACGACCGGCGTGGCGAAGCCGGTGGCGAGGTTGGCGTTGACGAAATCGGTGACGTCGGCCTCGGGCACGCCGCTGGCCTGGGCGATCTCGGCAACCGTCGCCGGTCCCTTCATCATCTGGGTGGCGATGCGGAAGTGGCGGGGATACTCGCGCTCGGTCTGCGGCCACTTGTGGAGCTGGAAACGGTCCTGCGGGTCCAGCCCCGGCAGCAGCGTGCCGCCGCCGGCAAGCAGGCCGCCGAGCCAGCGCAGGCGCACCAGGGGCTGCGCCGCGCCGGCGGACGCAGTTTCACGCGTCCAGGCCTCGGCCTCGACGGGTTCGAAGTCGGACCTGGTGACGGCGCCCTCGAAGTAGGCCGCGATCGCTTTGAGCGGCGTCGGGCCGAACCAGGTATCGGTGGACGCGTCGATGAGCAAGCTGGGGCCGGAACCGCGGCCATAACGCACGCGGCCGGCCAAGGCGCCGGGCTGCAGCCACGCCGCCATCGTATCTCCACTGAGGTAGGCCACTGGTCCGGTGGGCTGCGGCGGCGCTTCGACTGCGGCCGGGGCCTCGCCGGTGGGCTCGGCTGCCGCCTCGGTGACGTGTGCCGGTGCGGCAGGCGGCGGAGCAGGAGCCGGTGGCACTGCGGGCGTTGCGGGAACCGGCGCGGGGGCGGTCACCGGCGCCGGGATGGCGGTATCCGTGGCGTCCGCCTGCAGTTCGACGCCCTCCGCGCGCGCGACCTCGGTCAGCAGGGCCATGAGCTGTTCGGTATCGAAGGGGCGGCCGAGCCTGTAGTCGGTCTGGGTGCGCGGTGCCGAGGTGAGGCCGATCACGCGGCGTCCGGAGGCATGCAGGCGCAGCCAGCTCATCGGGCCATACATGCTGTCCATGTCGACGATGACGTGTCCGGCCTCGGCATCGGGCACGAGCGACCAGCGCGTGCCAAGGCGCGCGTTGGCCGCGCCGAACGCGGCCTTGAGTGCGGTTTCCGTGGCGGGATCCATCCCGGTCAGGCCGAGGGTCAGCGACATTGCGCAGCATTCCGGACGTGTGAAGTCGCCGAGTGTTGCGGAGCGCGCCACTGCCGTCAACGCGCGCATGGCGGCACTTGCGGCTGCTGTGCGTCACTTTCCGAACTGTTTGGTGACGCCGGTCGCGCCGGCCCTGCGACACGCTGCGCGGTGCCCCGCGGCGCCGTCAGTGTCGTCGGCGCTTGGGCAGCTGGCTGGAGAGAAAGGCCATCTGGTCGGCGAGGATGTTGCGGTTGGACAGGATCAGGTGTTCGATCCAGCTCGGCCGGTAGGGAATGGCGAGCAGCGGCATCGACGCCTGCGCCGGGTTGCGGCCGCCCTTGCGCGAGTTGCAGGCAAAGCAGGCGGCGACCACGTTCTCCCAGGTGTCGGCGCCGCCGCGCGACACCGGCTGCACGTGGTCGCGGGTCAGCCGCTGCCGCGGGAACGAGTGCCCGCAGTACATGCACAGGTGCTGGTCGCGGGCGAACAGGGCGGGGTTGGTGAGCGCGGGCGTCGGATCCAGGGCCCGCGCCCGGGCGTGGCCGCGGGCCGCCACGATGGGGTGGAGTTCGACAAGGCTGCGTTGGCCGGTGGCGCGGCTGGTGCCTCCGCGCACTGCCAGGCAGGGATCGCCGAGGGTCCAGGCCACCGCGCCGCGAACATAGAGGCAGGTCGCCTCCTGCCAGCTCATCCAGTCCAGTGCGCGACCGTGCGCGTCCAGGGCCAGCAGGCGCACGCGTCCGAGCGCCGGGACCCCCGTGCCGGCCACATGCCGGTCTGCCGGCGGCGCCGGGGGTTCCATGCCGCTGACGAGGCGAAGTCGCGCTCTGTCTGGTTCCATGGGAACAGCAGTTTATACGCCCCAGGTGACGGCTTGGGTAGCGGAAGCGGCCTCAGGCGCCGAAGCTGTCCGCGTCCAGGTCCATCAGCGACCCGGCACCGCCGCGGATCGCCGCGGCGTGCGCCAGGGTGCGCGGCAGGATGCGCGCGAAGTAGAAGCGCGCGGTTTCGCGCTTGGCGTCCTTGAACGCGGCCGGACGCGCCGACGCGCGCGCGGCGACGCTGGCGCGCAGCCACCAGTAGCCCAGCACGACGTAGCCGGAATAGAACAGGTAGTCGTGGGCGGCGGCGCCGAGCTCGTCGGGATCGGCGGCCGAGGCCTGCAGGATCTCGGTGGTCAGGGCGGTCCACTCCACGCACCTGGCGCGCAGTGCGGCGACATTGGCGGCGAGCTCCGGATCGTCGGCATGCGCCGCGCAGAAGGTTTCGACATCGGCCAGGAGCAGCTTCAGCCCCGCACCCTGGGAGTACGCCGTCTTGCGCCCGATCAGGTCCATCGCCTGGATGCCGGTGGTGCCTTCGTACAGCGTGGTGATGCGGGCATCGCGCGCCAGCTGTTCCATGCCGTGTTCGGCGATGTAGCCATGGCCGCCAAAACACTGCAGGGCGTTGTAGGTGTTCTCGATGCCCCACTCGGTCTGGCAGGCCTTGGAAATGGGGGTCAGGAAGCCGACCAGGGTCTCGGCGCGCTCACGCTCGGCGGGGTCGCTGGCGTGGGCGGCCTCCTCGAGCAGGCTGCCGGCGTGCATCGCCAGCATGCGGCTGCCCTCGGTCAGCGCCTTCACCGACAGCAGCATGCGGCGCACATCGGGATGCACGATGATCGGATCGGCCGGCTTGTCGGGGAACTTCGGGCCGGTCAGTGCGCGCGACTGCAGGCGCTCGCGCGAGTAGCGCAGGGCGTTCTGCCAGGCGCGTTCGGAGAGGCCCAGGCCCTGCAGGCCCACGCCCAGGCGCGCGGAGTTCATCATGGTGAACATCGCCTTGAGCCCGCCGTGCTGCTCGCCGACGAGCCAGCCCTGCGCGCCGTCGAAGTTCATCACGCAGGTGGCCGAGCCCTTGATGCCCATCTTGTGCTCGATCGAGCCGCAGCGCACCGCGTTGCGCTCGCCGACGCTGCCATCGCGGGCGACCTTGAACTTCGGCGTGGCGAACAGGGAAATCCCCTTGGCGCCGGGTGGTGCGTCGGGCAGCTTGGCCAGCACCAGGTGCACGATGTTGTCGGTGAAGTCGTGCTCGCCGGCGGTGATGAAGATCTTGGTGCCGGTGATCGCGTAGCTGCCGTCGTCCGCGGGCTCGGCGCGGGTGCGCAGCAGGCCGAGGTCGGTGCCGCAGTGCGGCTCGGTCAGGCACATGGTGCCGGTCCAGCGGCCCTCGACCAGCGGCGGCAGGAAGACGTCGCGCTGCCAGTCCTCGCCGTGCTGGATCAGCGCCTCGACCGCGCCGTGCGACAGCAGCGGGAAGTTGCCCCAGGCGAGGTTGGCGGCGTTGATCATCTCGCTCACCGACAGACCCACGAGGTGCGGCAGGCCCTGGCCACCATGCTGTGGATCAGCCGTCAGGCCGGGCCAGCCGCCCTCGACGAACTGGCCGTAGGCGGCCTTGAAGCCCTCGGGCGTGGCGACATCGCCGGTGGCCGGATCGTGGCGGCAACCCTGCTGGTCGCCGACCGCATTGAGCGGTGCGAGCACGCTGCCGGTGAAGCGCGCGGCTTCCTCCAGCACCGCATCCACCACGTCGGGACTGGCGTCGGCGTAGCCGAGGCGGGCGAACTGCGACTGCGCGTCGAGCACGTCGTCGAGGATGAAGCGGATGTCGTCGAGCGGGGCGGTGTACTGGCTCATGTGCGGGAACGGATCCTTTGTGTGTGCCGATGGTGCAGGCCTCAGCGCAGCACGCCGGGAAGGCCGGGCGTGGGGCTGAGTGCGCTCTTGCGTTCCACCTTGTAGGTGCGCGACGAGCCGCGGTCGGTCGGCGCCGCGTCGATGTTGCCGTCGAGTTCGTAGTCCACGCGACGGCCCGCCGCCAGCGCATCGGCCAGCAGCATGCGGGCGTTGGAATCGGGCTGCATGTCCACGGAAACCACGTCGGCCGACTCCGGCCCGATCTCCAGGCCCGGGCGGTGCTGCAGCGCGCCGGCTGCCTGTCCGCCGACGCTGACCTTGATGTCCACCGCCTCGAAGCGCATGGGAATGCTGCTGTAGTTCTGCAGTCGCAGGCTGACCAGCCAGCTGCCGTCGGCCTGCACCGCGAGCTGCTGGATGCTGGCGGCGGGCTCCGAGATCCTGCGCACCGGGCCGCTTGAGCACGCGGCTGCCAGTACGACCGCCAACATGGCCACAAGTATGAGGATTCGACGACCCATTGCTGCCTCCCGTCAGGACTGGCCGAGCATAGCATCGCTCGATACGGTGGCGGATGGTCCGGCCTGCGCGGCGGCGACCGCCGTGCGACCTAGGCGAAGCGCAGAGCGATCCCCAGCGCCGCAGTTTCCGCCGGCTCGCCGGCCAGGTCGGCCTGCAGCAGCGGGCGCTCGTCCAGCCAGCGCGGCGGCAGCCGCAGCGTGAGCGCGTCGCCATCGGCGCGCGCTTCGAGGCCCGGGATGTCGGGATCTTCGTGGCCCCGGTGCAGGACGACGGCGAGCCGCAGCAGCATCGACATCTGCCGCGCGGCCGGCAGCAGGCGGTCGGGCAGGGCCTCGAACACGGTCTTGGGCACCTTTCGCCGGTGCGCGCGCACCAGGGCGGCAAGGAGCTGCTGTTCCTGGCGCGAGAAGCCGGCGATGTCGGACTGCGCGAGGATGTAGGCGCCGTGCACCTGGTACTGGCTGTGCGCGATCGTGAGTCCCAGCTCGTGCAACTGCGCGGCCCAGGACAACATCATCCGGTCGTCGTCCGACAGCTGCCAGGCGGCGGCCACCTGGTCGAACAGCCGGCACGCGGTGGCCTCGACGCGAAGCGCCTGCGCACGGTCCATGCCGTAGCGCTGGCCCAGCGCGTCGACCGAGGTATCGCGCGAATCCTGGTCGCCGGCGCGGCCGAGCATGTCGTACAGCACGCCTTCGCGCAGCGCAGCCTTGCTCACCACCATGCGCTGCAGGTCGAGGCTGGCGAACGCGGCCTCGAGCACCAGCAGGCCGCCGGCGATGACCGGGCGGCGGTCGTCGGACAGGCCAGGCAGTTTGATGTCGTCGATGCTGCTGGCGCGCAGCAGTTGATCGCGCACGACCGGCAGCGCTTCCGCGGTGATCGCGCCCTTGGTGAGCTTCATCTGCGCGCAGATCTCGCCGATGGCCTTGTTGGTGCCCGAGGCGCCGATGACTTCCTGCCAGCCGAGGCTGCGATAGGTGGCGGCGAACTGCTGGAATTCCACCGAGGCCTCGATCAGCGCCTCGCGCCATTTCCGCCGCGACAGCTTGCCGTTGCCGAAGTAGCGCAGGGTGCCGGCGACCGCGCCGAGCTGCACGCTGTCGCGCTCCAGGGTCTCGAAGCCGCGGCCGATGATGCATTCGGTGGAGCCGCCGCCGATGTCGACCACCAGCCGGCGATGGCTGTTCCTGGGGGGCTGTGCGTGGGCCACGCCCAGGTACACCAGGCGCGCCTCCTCGCGTCCGGACACGATCTCGATGGCATGGCCGAGCGCGGTCTCGGCCGGCATAAGGAAGGCCTGCGGCGAGGCCAGCCGGCGCACGGTGTTGGTGGCGACGGCGCGCACGCGGTGCGCGGGGATGTCGCGGATGCGCTGGCCGAAGCGCGCCAGGCAACGCAGGGCGCGCTGGCGCACCTCGGCATCCAGGCCGCCGCGTCCATCCAGGCCTTCGGCCATGCGCACGGTTTCGCGCAGGCGGTCGACGATCCGCAGCTGGCCCAGCGTGTATCTGGCGACGACCATGTGGTAGCTGTTGGAACCCAGGTCGATCGCGGCGAGCATGTCGCCGTCGGCCAGCGGCTGGCTCTGCGAAGCGGCGGGCGCAAGCGCCTGGATCATCCGCAGATCCTCGCCAGCAGTGCGCTCTGCGCGGAGTGCGGCGCCTCGCCCGCGGCCGGCGCGAGTTCGCGGTAGCTGCCGTCCGGCTGCAGTTCCCAGGCGTTGGTGTTGTCGGCAAGATAGGTTTCCAGCGCCTCCTCGCGGACACGCGTGGCCACGGCGGGGTCCAGGATCGGGAAGCAGGTTTCGACCCGGCGCAGCAGGTTGCGTTCCAGCCAGTCGGCGCTGGCGCACCAGGTTTCCGGCGCGCCGTCGTTGGCGAACCAGTACACGCGCGTGTGTTCCAGGAAGCGCCCGACGATCGAGCGCACGCGGATGTTGTCGGACACGCCGGGCACCCCCGGGCGCAGGGTGCAGGCGCCGCGCACGATGAGGTCGATCCGCACCCCGGCCTGCGACGCCGCGTACAGCGCGCGCACCACCTGCGGTTCGTTGAGTGCGTTCATCTTGGCGACGATCCGCGCCGGGCGGCCGGCCGCCGCGAACTGCGCCTCGCGGCGGATGCGCGACAGCACCCCGGCGTGCAGGGTGAACGGCGACTGCAGCAGGCGCTTGAGGCGGATCGCCGGCGCCAGTCCCGAGATCTGCTGGAAGATCTGGTGCACGTCGCTGCCGATGTCCGGGTCGACGGTCATCAGGCCCAGGTCGGTGTACGCGCGCGCGGTGCCGCTGTGGTAATTGCCGGTGCCCATGTGCACGTAGCGCCGCAGGCGCCGGCCTTCGCGGCGCACCACCAGCAGCATCTTGGCGTGGGTCTTGTAGCCGACCACGCCGTAGACCACCTGCACGCCGGCGTCCTGCAGGCGGTCGGCGAGGCCGAGGTTGGCCTCTTCGTCGAAGCGTGCGCGCAGCTCCACCACCACGGTGACGTCCTTGCCGTTGCGCGCGGCCTGCACCAGGTGCTCGACGATGGGCGAGTCGCGCCCGGTGCGGTACAGCGTCTGCTTGATCGCGAGCACGCCGGGGTCGGCCGCGGCCTGCTTGAGCAGCTCCAGCACCGGGCTGAAGCTGTCGAAGGGGTGGTGCAGCAGCACGTCCCCGGCGGCGATGCGGTCGAACATCGCATCGCTTCCCGGCAGCTGGCGCGGCTGGAACGGCGTGAACTTGAGCTCGGGGCGGTCGACCTCGTTGTAGACGTGGATCACCCGGTTGAGGTTGACCGGCCCGTTGATGCGATAGACCGCGTTCTCCGGCAGGTCGAAGTTCTGCAGCAGGCCGCGGACGATCGGCTCCGGGCAGTCGGCGGCGATTTCCAGGCGCATCGCGCGCAGGTAGCCGCGGCCGAGGAGTTCGTCGCGCAGCGCGAGCGCCAGGTTCTCGACTTCGTCCTCGTCGAGGATCAGCTCCGAGTTGCGGGTGACGCGGAACTGGTACGCGCCCTCGACCTCCATGCCCGGGAAGAGATCCTCCACGAATTCGGAGAGCATCGCCGAGAGGAAGACGAAGTCGTGCTCGCCGCCGGAGACCCGCGGCGGCAGGCGGATGATCCGTGCCAGCGAGCGCGGCGCACGGACGATCGCAAGGTGGCCGCTGCGGCCGAACGCGTCCTTGCCCTTGAGCACGACGACGAGGTTGAGCGACTTGTTGAGGATCTTCGGGAACGGATGCGAGGGGTCCAGGCCCAGCGGTGACAGCACCGGCAGGATGTCCTCGCGGAAGACGGCGCGCAGCCAGCGGCGCTGGCGCGTGTTCCAGGTCTCGCGGGCCAGCACGCGGACGCCGGCGTCGTCCAGGGCCGGGCGCAGGATGTCGTTCCAGCACTGGTATTGCGCATCCACCAGTTCGGCGGTGCGCTCGTGGATGCGCCGCAGCACGGTGCCCGGCGACAGGCCGTCGGGCGGCAGCGGCACCTCGAAATCCTGTGCGTGGCGCACGGTCGCGGCGCGGATCTCGAAGAACTCGTCGAGATTGGTACAGGAGATGCACAGATAGCGCAGGCGCTCGAGCAGCGGCACGGTCGCGTCCTCCGCCTGCGCCAGCACGCGGAAGTTGAAGTCGAGCTGCGACAGCTCGCGGTTGAGGTACAGCCCGGGGTCGCTGAGCGATTCCGCCGCGGCGTCCGAAGTCGCGGCGGCTTCGCGCGTGGTCGCCCGTGCCGCGGTCCTGCGCGGGGCGCGGGCCTCAGGCGGATTCGCCGGTGTGTGTCTGGTCATGTGGCTCTTCATGCGGGTCGTCCAGGCGATCGATGATGCGCCCAGGCCCGAAATGGCAGGAGAAGATGCTGCCGCGGCCGACCTCGCTGGCGATGTCCAGCCGCGCCTGGTGCAACTGCAGCACGTGTTTGACGATGGCCAGGCCCAGGCCCGTGCCGCCGGTTTCGCGCGTGCGACTGCTCGACACGCGGTAGAAGCGTTCGGTCAGGCGCGCGATGTGGGGCTCGGGAATGCCGTAGCCGCTGTCTTCGACCGACAGCACGGCGCCGCCGTCCTCGGCGGGCGCGAAGCGGACCGCGATGCGGCCGCCGCTTGGCGTGTAGCGGATCGCGTTGGCGACCAGGTTGGAGAACGCGCTGTGCAGTTCGCGGGTGGAGCCGCGGAGGTCGACGCCGGCCGTGTCCTCCACGGTGACATCGTGGCGACCCTGGCTCAGTGCGCCGGCCTCGCGGCGGAGGGTGGCGAGCATCGGCGACATCGCCACCCCGTCCTCTTCGATGGTGTCCTGGGCCTCGAGCCTGGACAGGGTCAGCAGGTCCTCCACCAGCTGGGTCATGCGCTGCGACTGGCGGCGCATCTCGCTGATGATCGGTTCCCAGTCCGAGGTCTCGTCGGGTTCGAGCATGTCGAGGTAGCCGTGGATCACGGTCAGCGGCGTGCGCAGTTCATGCGACACGTTGGCGACGAAGTCGCGGCGCATCTTCTCCAGCCGCATCAGCTTGCCGACGTCGCGGGCCACCAGCAGCCACAGCGCGTCGGAATAGGGGATCAGGCGCAGGCTGATGCGGATCGCCGGATCCGCGGGTGATGCGGCATCGATGATCGGCTCGGCATGGCGGCCGGCGCTCAGCCAGTGGGCGAGGGGCAGCGGCTGCAGGCGTTCGCAGAGGCTGGCGCCCTTGTCACGCGGATAGTCCAGGCCAAGCAGCCTGTCGGCCGCGGCGTTGCACCAGATCACCCGCTGGGTGTTGCGGTCGACGACCACCAGGGCATCGGGCAGGGCGATGGCGACCGCGCGGTAGGCGCGCATCATCTCCACGAGCCGGCGTTCGCGGCCACCGACTTCGTGGCGGGCGCGATGCAGCAGGCGTTCCATGCCCGCCCAGGCACCGCCGCCGCCGGCGGGCGGTGGCGGTAGACGCATGCGGGCGTCGATCATGCCCATGATCCGGCGCAGGCGCAGCAGGTGCACCGCGAGCAGGGCCAGGGCAGCCAGGGCGAGGGCCGGCCAGGGCTGGCCGATGGCGAGGCCGGCAAGCAGGGCCAGGGCAAGGACCACGGCCAGCGTGGCCAGGGTCCGCTGCCACGAAGTCTTGGAAGTCGGCGGCATGCCGCCAGTCTAGACCGAGGCGGAGAATCGGTAACCCGCGCCGCGCACCGTCTGCACCATGCCGTCGAGCCGGAAGGGCTCAAGGGTCTTGCGCAGGCGGCGGATGTGCACGTCCACCGTGCGCTCCTCGACGTAGACGCTGCCGCCCCAGACGTGGTCGAGCAGCTGCGAGCGCGAGTACACGCGGTCGGCGTGGGTCATGAAGAAGTGCAGCAGCCGGTACTCGGTGGGACCGATCGACACCGGCTCGTTGCCGGCGAACACGCGGTGCGCCGCGCCGTCGATGCGCAGCTCGCCCTGGGTCACGCTGCCGTCCTCGTCGTCGTCGCGCGAACGGCGCATGACCGCGCGGATGCGCGCCAGCAGCTCGCGCGAGGAAAAAGGTTTGACCACGTAGTCGTCGACCCCGGCCTCGAGGCCGCCGACGCGGTCGTTCTCTTCGCCGCGCGCGGTCAGCATGATGATCGGGATCTCGCGGGTCAGCGCTTCCCGGCGCCAGCGGCGGGCCAGTTCGATTCCGGTGGTGCCCGGCAGCATCCAGTCCAGCAGGATCAGGTCGGGGACGCGGTCGGCGATCGCCTCCTGCGCCTGGCGGGCATCGCCGGCGTGGACCGCTTCGTAATCGCCCTTGCGCACGGCGAACGCCACCATGTCGCGGATTGCGGGTTCATCGTCGACGATCAGGATGCGTTTCTGCACGCTTTTAGCGCTCGTTCCGGGTACTGCAGCCATTAGACGACGGTTTGGTGACGGTTTGGTGACAGTGTCACCAGCCACCTGGCCGGGTCCCCGGCTACTTGCGCAGGTCCGGGTCGCGGATGCCCTGGCGACGGAGCTCGAGCACGGTCGGCGTGATCGCGGCGATGCGGGCATCGATACGGGCGCGGGCGTAGTAGTCGATGTCGTCGCGCCTGCGCAGGGTGTTGAGCTGCATCAGGGCCTGCTCGGCGCGGCCGCTGAGGAAGGCGGTCTCCGCCCAGGCCTCGCCGGCGCGCACCGGGTCGCCGGCGATCTCGCTGGCGCGGGCGAAGCTGCGATGGAACACCGGATCCTGGCCCGCGCCAGCCATCAGCGGGCGCAGGATGTCCTGGGCGCGCCGCCCCGCCTCCGCATCCCTGCGTTCGACCAGGGTTTCGGCATAGCCCAGCACCACGGCGCGGTTGCGTGGCATGCGCCGGATGAGATCTTCGAAGCTGGCGTCGGCGGCCGCGTGTCGCCCCTGGCGGGCCTGGGCCTGGGCCAGGCCGAGCAGCAGCCAGGTATCGCCGGGGTGCGTCTCCAGCAGCGCCTCGAACCCGCGCGCGGCCTCGCCGCCGTTGCCGGCCTCGAGCTGGGCCACGGCCAGGCCGTAGCGCTGGGCATCGTCCAGCGGGGCGACGCGCGCGAAGTGGCCGTACTCGGTGATGGCCTGGGTCGGCGTGTCTGCGCTCAGCGCACGCAGGCGTTCGCGCGCCCAGCCGAACTGGGCTCCGGCCGTGCTTCCGCCCAGCCCGCCGGGACGCAACCCTGGTGGGAGCAGGGGGTTGTTTCCGGCAAGCCCGGCGGTGGCGAACGCGTTGCGCTGGCCGTTGCCGTACTGCTGGGCAAGCTGGCGGGTCTCTCCGATGCGCGTGGTGGTGACCGGGTGCGTGCTCATGTAGTCGGGCATACGTTCGCGTTCGCCGCCCTGGTTGGTGCGCGACATGGCCTGCATGCGTTCGAACATCTGCGCCATCGCGCCGGCGTCGTAGCCGCTGCGCGCGAGCGTGCGCATGCCCAGGCGGTCGGCCTCGGATTCGTTGGAGCGGGTGTAGTCGATCTGGCGCTGGATCATCAGGCCCTGCGCGCCGACGATGGCCGCCATCGCGGCATTGCCCGACGACCTGCTGTCGGACTGCGATGCCGCAGCCACCGCGCCGAGCATCGCCAGCAGGATCGGGACGCTGTCACGTTGCGCGCGCTCGACCCCGCGCAGCACGTGGGCCTGGGTGACGTGCGCGATCTCATGGGCGATCACGCCGGCGACCTCGTCCTCGCTCTCGGCGGCCAGCACAAGGCCGGCGTTGGCCCCGATGTAACCGCCCAGGGTGGCGAAGGCGTTGATCGAACGGTCCTTCAGCATGAAGAAGGTGAAGGACTGCTCGGGCTGGTCGCTGGCCGCCGCCAGGCGGTTGCCGAGCCCGCGCAGCCAGGCGTCGACCAGGGGGTCGTCGAGCACGTAATCGTAGTGCCGCAGCTGCGCCAGCAGCATCTGCCCGTACTCGCGCTGCTGCGCGGGTCCCAGCACGGTGGCGGCCGACGAGCCGATATCCGGCAGTCGCTGTTGCGCCGGCGCCGATGCCGGGGCGATGGCCACGGCAAGGGCGAGGGCGAGGGTGGCGGGAAACAGTCGCATTCGAGGCTGGGGATCCAATCACCGGGGGCGCGGCAGTGCGTGAACAGCATGGGGGCGGCGGGCGCGATGGGCGTGAATACCGCGTTAATCCGCCCGTCGAACGCAGCGGGCCGATCATGGCTGCTGAAATCGGCGCGCCGGCCCCCCACAATTGACAGCATCAGGTCGCGAGAGTTTCCGGAGAACGCATTGAACGAGCAAGCCACCCCCGAGATCACCCTGTACACCAGCGCCGTCTGCGCGTATTGCGTGGCGGCCAAGAACTTCCTGCGCAGCAAGGGCCTGGCGTGGACCGAGGTCCGGATCGACACCGACCCCGCCGAGCGTGAGCGCATGGTCGCGCTGGCTCGGAAGACCTCGGTGCCCCAGATCTTCGTCGGCGATGTCCATGTCGGCGGCTACGACGACATGATGGCGCTGCACCGCGCCGGCGGCTTCGAGCCGCTGCTGTCGGGCAAGGACGCATGAGCGCCGGCGGCGGGGACGACCGCATCCGGGAGTTCACGGAGTTCCGCGAGCGCATGAACGAGCGCATCCTGGCCGAACCCAACCAGGTGGTGCGCCGCTTCTTCGCGCTCGACACCCAGGCCTACCAGGCCGGCGTGCTGGACGTGGCCACCAAGGAGCTGCTGGGACTGGTGGCCTCGCTGGTGCTGCGCTGCGACGACTGCATCGGCTACCACGTCGCCCGCTGCCGCGAGGCCGGCGTGGGCCGCGAGGCCATGTTCGAGGCGTTCTCGATCGGGCTGGTGGTCGGCGGCAGCATCGTGATCCCGCACCTGCGCCGCGCCGTGGACTTCCTCGACCAGCTCGAGGCCGGCGCGCCGGCGCCCGCGGAGCATGCGCACGACTGATGGGATCACCGTGTCCTTCCGCGCTCCCGGCAGGGCAGGGCCGCGTTTGGCATAATTGGCAGCTGTTCCAGTCCCCCCAGGCGCCCCGCGCATGCGCCCGGCACCCCCCAGCATGGACCCCCACACAATGACCCAGACAATCACGGTCATCCGCGGCGATGGCATCGGCCCGGAGATCATGGACGCCACCCTGCACGTGCTCGACGCCCTGGGCGCCGGTCTCGTCTATGAAGAGGCCGACGCTGGCCTGGTGGCGCTCGAAAAGCACGGGGAGCTGCTGCCGCAGGCCACCCTGGATTCGATCAGCCGCAACAAGATCGCGCTCAAGAGCCCGCTGACCACGCCGGTCGGCGACGGTTTCTCGTCGATCAACGTGCAGTTGCGTCGTCATTTCGACCTCTACGCCAACGTGCGCCCGGCGGCCTCGTTCCCCAATACCCGCTCGCGTTACACCGAGGGCGTGGACGTGATCACCGTGCGCGAGAACACCGAGGGCGCCTACAGCGCCGAGGGACAGGAAACCGCGCCCGACGGCAGCTGGGCGGTCTCGGTCACCCGCAACACCCGCAAGGGTTCGGAGCGCATCGTGCGCTACGCCTTCGAGCTCGCGCGCAGGGCCGGACGGAAGAAGGTCACCGTGGTGCACAAGGCCAACATCCTGAAGTCGACCTCGGGCCTGTTCCTCAATGCCGCGCGCGACGTGGCCAGGGAATACCCGGACATCGAGTGCAACGAGATGATCGTGGACAACACCTGCATGCAGCTGGTGATGCGCCCCGAGCAGTTCGACGTGATCGTGACCACCAATCTGTTCGGCGACATCATCTCCGACCTGTGCGCCGGCCTGATCGGTGGCCTGGGCCTGATCCCGGGCGCCAACATCGGCGCCGACGTGGCGATCTTCGAGGCCGTGCACGGCTCGGCGCCGGACATCGCCGGCAAGGGCGTGGCCAATCCCTGCGCGCTGCTGCTGGGCGGGGCTCAGATGCTCGAGCACATCGGCATGGCCGACAAGGCCATGCAGCTGCGCGCCGCCATCGTCGCCACGCTGGAGGCGAAGGATTCGCTGACCCCCGACCTCGGCGGCAGCGGCAGCACGATGGGCTTCGCCCGCGCCATCGCCAGCCGTCTCGCGGCCTGAGCGGAGCAGCCCGCGCGGCCGTGGACGGGCGGCGCGGTACTCGACCTGGCGGGCGCTTCGGCGCCCGTTTCGTTTCCGGAACGCCGCTGTTCCGGGCGCTGCGCTCGACAGCGCCCGGGGCCGGCCCCACAATCGCTGATCCTTTCATGCGGATAAAGCGATGGATGTCCGTCCCAGCGCCCTCGCGCTGACACCGCTGCTGCTGTTCCTGGCGCTGTTCTTCGGCAGCGGCCTGTACTTCACCCTGCAGGGCGAAGAGATGGGCTTCTACCAGCTGCGTGCGCCGGTGGCGATCCTGCCGGCGCTGGCCCTGGCCGCGTGGATCGCGCACCGGCGCGGCGTGAAGCCCGGCGACGTCCTGCTGCGCGGGATGGGCCACCCGAACATCATGACCATGTGCCTGATCTTCCTGCTGGCCGGGGCCTTCGCCTACGTGTCGCAGGCGATCGGCGCGGTGGATGCGGTGGTCACGCTGGGCATCGGCGCGGTGCCATCCAGCCTGCTGCTGCCCGGTCTGTTCGTGGTCGCCTCGCTGATCTCGCTGGCAATCGGTTCCTCGATGGGAACGATCGCGGCCGTGGTGCCGATCGCGCTCGGCGTGGCCGACGCCTCCGGCCTCGACCGCGCGCTGGTGCTCGGCGCGGTGATCGGCGGTGCGATGTTCGGAGACAACCTCTCGGTGATCTCCGACACGACCATCGCCGCGACCCGCAGCCAGGGCGCCGAGATGCGCGACAAGTTCCGCGAGAACTTCAAGATCGCGCTGCCGGCCGCGCTGGCGACGATGCTGCTGCTGGCCTTCCTCGGCGACCCGGCCCCGGTCACCACCGACGAGGCGACCTCGCCCTGGCTGGTGCTGCCCTATGTGCTGGTCCTGGCGCTCGCGCTCAGCGGACTCGATGTGATCCTGGTGCTCGGGATCGGACTGGCGCTGGCTGGCGCCTTCGGCCTGGCGCTGTCGCCCGACTACGGCCTGGTGCAGTACGCCGGTGACATCTGGACCGGCTTCGAAGGCATGACCGAGATCCTGCTGCTGTCGCTGCTGATCGGCGGCGTGGGCGCGCTGATGAAGGCCGCCGGCGGACTGGAGTGGCTGGCACGCACGATCGCCCGCCTGGCGCGCGGCCACCAGGGCCGGCGCACCGGCGAGTTCAGCATGGCGGCGCTGTCGGCGACGGCCGACGTATTCACCGCCAACAACACCGTGGCGATCCTGGTCAGCGGCGATGTCGCGCGTGACATCGCGCAGCGGCATGGCATCAGCCCACGGCGCGCGGCCAGCGTGCTCGACATCTTCGCCTGCGTGCCGCAGGGCCTGCTGCCCTACGGCGCGCAGATCCTGCTGGCCGCAGGCCTGGCCTCGGTATCACCGCTGGCGCTGGCGGGCAGCGTCTTCTACTGCTGGATCCTGGCGCTGGTGGCGATGGGCTTCATCGCCTGGCCACGGCGCGAACCCGCGCTCGCAGCGGAGCCGGCGGGCCCCGGCGCCCCATAGCGATGGCATCTGCAGGAGCAGCTGCAGCTGCGAAAGGCAGAAGCCTTTGCCACGGATCCACACGGATTTTCCGCGGATTTCCGCTGATGGAGCAAAGGCATTTTTGCCACGGATTTACGCGGATGAACGCGGATAAAGCAGGAGCGGGAATGGGTCGTGGCGGGACGGAAGCTTCCGCTTTCTCCCTGCGTTTGCGTTTGCTCTATCCGTGTAAATCCGCGTAAATCCGTGGCAAAAATGCTCTTGCTCTGGTTGCCACGAACGCCACATGCGCGAAGGGCGCCCCGTGGGGCGCCCTCCTGATGCGTGGTGCGTGGTGCGAGGCGAGCGGTCAGTTGCGTGACTGCAGCTTGGACAGCAGGCGCAGGAACTCGATGTACAGCCACACCAGGGTGACCATCAGGCCGAAGGCGCCGTACCACTCCATGTACTTCGGCGCGCCCTGCTCGGCGCCGGCCTGGATGAAGTCGAAGTCGAGCACCAGGTTCAGCGCCGCGATCACGATCACGAACAGGCTGAAGCCGATGCCGACGATGCCGTTGCCGTGGATCATCGGGATGTTGACGCCGAAGAAGCCCAGCACGATCGTTGCCAGGTAGACCAGGAAGATGCCGCCCGTGGCCGCGACCACGCCCAACTTGAACTTCTCGGTGGCGCGGATCCAGCCCGAGCGGTAGGCGAACAGCATCGCGAACAGGGTTGCGAAGGTCAGCATCACCGCCTGGATCACGATGCCTTCGTACATGTGGCTGTACAGCGCCGAGACCGCGCCGAGGAAGAAGCCTTCGACCAGGGCGTACAGCGGCGCGGTGACCGGCGCCCATTCCTTCTTGAACACCGTGACCAGGGCCAGGACGAAGCCGCCGATCAGGCCGCCCCACATGTAGACGGAGAAGCCGGGGGCGATCTCGCCGGCCGGCGTGAAGGCCCGGCTCCATGCGAAGGCCGCGGTGAGCACCGTCAGGAAGAGCAGGAAGGCGGTCTTGTTGACCGTGCCGTTGATCGTCATCGCCCCGGCGTCGCGGGACACGACGGTGCCGCTTCCAAGGTCGAGGAAGGTGGATTCGGACAGGACCGGGTTGCCGCTGCGCATGGATTCCCCCCAAGGGTTCAGGTGTGCGTATGCCAGCGACGGAGGATACACGGGCGCGTGCGAACGGCGCATGCGCGGGGGCTCGGGTGGTGCGAGAAGGGGGACTCGAACCCCCACGCCTTGCGGCACCGGCACCTAAAGCCGGGGCGTCTACCAATTCCGCCATTCTCGCAGTAGCACACCACGCGCGAACGGCCTGGGCCGTCCAGAAAAAAGGGGCTGCGTTCGCACGCAACCCCTTGTCTCGTCTCGGGAATTTGGTGGGCCGTCAAGGATTCGAACCTTGGACCTATTGATTAAGAGTCAACTGCTCTACCAACTGAGCTAACGGCCCCGAGCGGGAAATCTTAGCAAAGCGACGGCCGGCGGATCAACACTTGCCGGCCACGAAAGCTGGGGTGGAAGACGGGATTTGAACCCGCGACCCCCGGAATCACAATCCGGTGCTCTAACCAACTGAGCTACATCCACCATTGGGGTCCGCGCCGGCCTGGGCCGGTGGGGCGCGCATTGTAGCGCGGTCGGAGCGGTAGTGCGACGTGCCGCGGCGAAAACTGGCGCGCCCGGCAGGACTCGAACCTGCAACCACCGGCTTAGAAGGCCGGTGCTCTATCCGGTTGAGCTACGGGCGCGGAGTGGTCGGGGTAGAGGGATTCGAACCCCCGACATCCTGCTCCCAAAGCAGGCGCGCTACCAGACTGCGCTATACCCCGACGACGGCGGCCCGCGATGCCGCAGCGGGTAGCCGCAGGCATTGTCGGGAGGGCCTCCGGCGGTGTCAACGCGGGGGCGCTGGCGGCAGCGGCTGGATTCCGTCAAAATGCTCCGTTCCGTCGCCGGACGCGGGCCCTGCCCGGCAGGCCGGCCAAACCAGACAACCAACGCCCGCGGCCATGGCCGCGGTTGCAGGAGTGGGTATGCAAGCTTCAGTCGAGACCGTCGGCAACCTCGGACGCAAGATGACCTTTCGCCTGCCGGCCGACCGCCTGCAGGACCAGGTGGGTGGCCGCCTGCGCGAGATCGCTCGCACCGCACGCATCAAGGGCTTCCGCCCGGGCAAGGTGCCGGCGAAGGTGATCGAGCAGCGCTTCGGCCCGCAGGTCCGCGGCGAAGTGCTCGACGGACTGCTGCGCGAGGGCTTCGACAGCGCCGTGCGCGAGAACGCGCTGCGCATCGCGGGCCGCCCGCAGATCGAACCCGCCGATGGCGATGCCGACGACCTGTCCTACGTGGCCACTTTCGAAGTGATCCCGGACTTCGGCGAGATCGACGTCACCGGCCTCAAGGTCGAGCGCCCGGTGGCCGAGGTGACCGAGGCGGACATCGACCGGATGATCGAGAACCTGCGCCAGCAGCGCCGCAGCTGGAGCGCGGTGACGCGTCCCGCGAAGGCGGGCGACGCGGTCGACGTCGAGACCTGGTCCGAAGTGGACGGCGAGCGGATGCCGGCCGAGGGCGCCGAGCGCGGCGTGTCGGTGATCGGGTCGGGTGCGATGTTCGCCGACATCGAGTCTGCGCTGGTGGGCATGTCCAAGGACGACGAGAAGGACATCGAGGTCACCTTCCCCGAAGGCTGGCGCGTGCCGTCGCTTGCCGGCAAGACCGCGAAGGTCCACCTGCGCGCCGAGCAGGTCTCGGAAGAAGTGCTGCCCGAGGCCGACGCCGCCTTCATCCGCAGCTTCGGCGTCAAAAGTGGCGAAATGGAGCAGTTCCGCTCCGACATCCGCACCAACCTGGAGCGCGAGCTGAAGGCCGCGTTGATGAACCGCCTGCGGCGCGCGGTCGGCGAGCAGCTGGTGGCCGCCTATGCCCACGTCGAGCTGCCGCCGAAGCTGGTCGAGCAGGAGGCGCATGCGCTGGTGGAGCAGGTTGCCGAGCAGGCCCGTCGCCAGGGTCGTCCGTCGGAGCCGCCGGCCGATGCGCACAAGAATTTCCTGGAGCCCGCGCGCAAGCGCGTGCTGGTGGGCCTGCTGGTGGGCGAGGTCGCCGGCAAGCACCAGCTGATGCTGGACCGCAAGCGCCTGGACGAGAGCCTGCGCCTGATCGCCTCGACCTACGAGGAGCCTCAGCAGGTCATTGACTTGTACCGCAACGATCCCCAGCTTATGAGTGGACTGCAGAACCGGGTGATGGAAGAGCAGGTGATCGATTGGATCGCCGAACGCGCCGACCACACCGACACGCAGCTGACCTTCCAGGAGGCGATCGCGCCGCAGGCGTGACGCCTCCGCTGACACGGGATTGAAATGAGCATCCAGACCAAGGCCCTGAACCTCGTGCCGATGGTGGTCGAACAGACCAGCCGCGGCGAGCGCGCGTACGACATCTATTCGCGCCTGCTGAAGGAGCGGGTGATCTTCCTGGTCGGCGGCATCGACGACCACGTGGCCAACGTGATCGTGGCGCAGATGCTGTTCCTCGAGGCCGAGAACCCCGAGAAGGACATCAACCTGTACATCAACTCGCCCGGCGGCATCGTCACCGCGGGCATGGCGATCTACGACACGATGCAGTTCATCAAGCCCGACGTGAGCACCATCTGCGTCGGCCAGGCGGCCAGCATGGGTGCGCTGCTGCTGGCGTCCGGCGCGGCCGGCAAGCGCTACGCGCTGCCCAACTCGCGGGTGATGATCCACCAGCCCCTGGGCGGCTTCCAGGGCCAGGCCACGGACATCGAGATCCACGCCCGTGAGATCCTGTCGATGAAGCAGCGCCTGAACGAGATCCTGGCCCGCCACACCGGCCAGTCGCTGGAAACCGTCACGCACGACACCGAGCGCGACAATTTCAAGAGCGCCGAGGCCGCCCGCGACTACGGCCTGGTCGACGAAGTCCTCGAGCGCCGGCCGGAAGAGTCCATCCAGCCAGCCTGAACAGGCCGGCGACGCCGGCTTCCCCCGCTGCGGCCCCGGCCGCGGCAGTCCGGGCCCGTCGCGCTTGCGACCCGGGGCCCGGGTGCTATTCTCGACCCCGACCCCCCTCGATACACCGATTGGCGAACGCATGACCGAAGATCGACAAGGCCGCTCCGGCGACAGCAGCAAGATCCTGTACTGCTCGTTCTGCGGGAAGAGCCAGCATGAGGTCCGCAAGCTGATCGCGGGTCCGAGCGTGTTCATCTGCGATGAATGCGTCGAGCTGTGCAACGACATCATCCGCGAGGAGCTCGAGGAGAAGGCGCAGAGCGCCCGCAGCTCGCTACCCAAGCCGAAGGAAATCCTCGACGTCCTCGACCAGTACGTCATCGGGCAGTCGCGCGCCAAGAAAACCCTCGCCGTGGCGGTGTACAACCACTACAAACGCATCGAGAGCCGGCAGAAGAACGACGAGGTCGAACTGGCCAAGTCCAACATCCTCCTGGTCGGCCCCACCGGCTCCGGCAAGACGCTGCTCGCCGAGACCCTGGCGCGGATGCTCAACGTGCCGTTCACGATGGCCGACGCCACCACGCTGACCGAAGCCGGTTACGTGGGCGAGGACGTCGAGAACATCATCCAGAAGCTCCTGCAGAAGTGCGACTACGACGTCGAGAAGGCGCAGCAGGGCATCGTCTACATCGACGAGATCGACAAGATCTCGCGCAAGAGCGAGAACCCGTCGATCACCCGCGACGTGTCGGGCGAGGGCGTGCAGCAGGCGCTGCTGAAGCTCATCGAAGGCACCGTCGCCAGCGTGCCGCCGCAGGGCGGCCGCAAGCACCCGCAGCAGGAGTTCCTGCAGGTCGATACCCGCAACATCCTGTTCATCGTCGGCGGCGCGTTCGCCGGCCTGGACAAGATCATCCAGCAGCGCTCCACCGAGGCCGGCGGCATCGGCTTCGGCGCCAAGATCAAGAGCAGCGAGCGCAAGGTCGAGGTCGGCAAGGTGCTGGCCGAGGTCGAGCCCGAGGACCTGATCAAGTTCGGCCTCATCCCCGAGTTCGTCGGCCGCCTGCCGGTCGTCGCCACGCTCGAGGAGCTCGACGAGGCGGCGCTGGTGAAGATCCTGTCCGAGCCGAAGAACGCCATCACCAAGCAGTTCCGCAAGCTGTTCGAGATGGAGGGCGTGGAGCTCGAGTTCCGCCCCGACGCGCTCGCCGCCATCGCCCGCAAGGCGCTCAAGCGCAAGACCGGTGCCCGCGGCCTGCGCACCATCGTCGAATCGGTGCTGCTCGACACGATGTACGACCTGCCGTCGCAGGAAAACGTGAGCAAGGTCGTGGTCGACGAGTCGGTGATCGAGCACAGGTCCGAGCCCTACCTGATCTACGAATCGGCCCCCGCCGCGCCGGCCAAGGCCGCCTCGGGCGACTGAGGCCCCGTTCGCCCGCGCCCGGGTCATCCCGGGCCCGGCCCGATCCCGCCAGACCCCGATCCCGAGTCCCGCCGGGCCGCACCCGCGGGGCTTGCCGTGGCTGAACACGCTACGCGTCGCTGCCTCCCGCAACCGGCGCGCTCCAGCGCTTGCATCCATCGCCGCGGAACCCCATAACCTGACCCATGCGGCGCCCACCCTGCCGCCCGCCATGTCCAGGAGTTCCGATGAGCACCCCCCAGCCCGCCACCTTCGACCTTCCGGTCCTGCCGCTGCGCGACGTGGTGGTGTTTCCGCACATGGTCATCCCCCTGTTCGTGGGTCGCGACAAGTCCATCCGCGCCCTCGACCTGGCGATGGAGGGCGGCAAGCAGGTCCTGCTGGTCGCGCAGAAGTCCGCGGAGACCGATGATCCGGGCGCCGAGGACCTGCATCCGGTGGGCACGGTGGCGCAGGTGCTGCAGCTGTTGAAGCTGCCCGACGGCACCATCAAGGTGCTGGTCGAAGGCGTCTCGCGGGCGACCGTGGACACCGTGCGCGAGGTCGACGGCACCCTGTCGGGCCTCTGCAGCGTGGTCGAGCCGGTCGAGGACCGCGAGCCGCGCGAGGTCGAGGCCATCGCGCGCTCGCTGATGGGCCTGTTCGAGCAGTACGTGAAGACCAACCGCAAGCTGCCGCCCGAACTGCTGCAGACGCTTGCCGGCATCGACGAGCCCTCGCGCCTGGCCGACACCGTCGCCGCGCACCTCGGCGTGCGCCTGGGCGAGAAGCAGCGCCTGCTGGAGACCTTCGGCATCGCCGGGCGCCTGGAGATGCTGGTCGGCCTGGTCGACGGCGAAATCGACGTGCAGCAGATGGAGAAGCGCATCCGCGGGCGCGTGAAGTCGCAGATGGAGAAGTCGCAGCGCGAGTACTACCTCAACGAGCAGATGAAGGCGATCCAGAAGGAACTGGGCGACATGGACGACGCGCCCAACGACCTCGAGGACCTGGCGCGCAGGATCGCCGCTGCCGGCATGCCCAAGCCCGTCGAGACCAAGGCCAAGTCCGAACTCAGCAAGCTCAAGCAGATGTCGCCGATGGCCGCCGAGGCCTCGGTGGTGCGCAACTACCTCGACTGGCTGCTGGGCGTGCCGTGGAAGAAGCGCAGCAAGGTGCGCAAGGACCTCAAGGCCGCGCAGGACACGCTCGATGCCGACCACTACGGCCTGGAAAAGGTGAAGGAACGCATCCTCGAATACCTCGCCGTGCAGACGCGGGTGTCGAAGATGAAGGCGCCGATCCTGTGCCTGGTCGGGCCGCCGGGCGTGGGCAAGACCTCGCTGGGGCAGTCGATCGCCAGGGCCACCAACCGCAAGTTCGTGCGCATGTCGCTGGGCGGCGTGCGCGACGAGGCCGAGATCCGCGGCCACCGCCGCACCTACGTGGGGTCCATGCCCGGGCGCATCGTGCAGAACCTCAACAAGGTCGGCACCAAGAACCCGCTGTTCATGCTCGACGAGATCGACAAGATGTCGATGGACTTCCGCGGCGACCCGTCTTCGGCGTTGCTGGAGGTGCTCGACCCGGAGCAGAACAACGCCTTCAACGACCATTACCTCGAGGTCGACCTCGACCTGTCCGAGGTCATGTTCGTGGCGACATCGAACTCGCTCAGGATCCCCGGCCCGCTGCTCGACCGCATGGAAGTCATCCGCATCCCCGGCTACACCGAGGAAGAGAAGATCAACATCGCCATGCGCTACCTGCTGCCCAAGCAGATCAAGGCCAACGGCCTGCGCGAGGGCGAGCTGAAGATCGCCGAAGGCGCGATCCAGGACATCGTGCGCTACTACACGCGCGAATCCGGGGTGCGCAACCTCGAGCGCGAGATCGCCAAGATCTGCCGCAAGGTGGTCAAGGAAGTCGCGCTTGCCGGGCCGCAAGCCAGGAAGGCGCGCGCGCTGAACGTCAACGCGAAGAACCTCGACAAGTACCTGGGCGTGCGCCGCTTCGACTTCGGTCGCGCCGAGCAGGACAACGAGATCGGCCTGGTCACGGGCCTGGCCTGGACCGAGGTCGGTGGAGACCTGCTGCAGATCGAATCGACGCTGGTGCCGGGCAAGGGGCAGCTCACGCTGACCGGCCAGCTCGGCGACGTGATGAAGGAGTCCGCGTCCGCCGCGCTGTCGGTGGTGCGCGCGCGCGCCGAGAGCCTGGGCCTCGAGCTCGACTTCCTGCAGAAGCGCGACATCCACGTGCACGTGCCCGACGGCGCCACGCCCAAGGACGGCCCGAGCGCGGGCATCGCGATGGCGACCTCGCTGGTGTCGACGCTGACGAAGATCCCGGTGCGTGCCGAGGTGGCGATGACCGGCGAGATCACCCTGCGCGGCAAGGTCACCGCGATCGGCGGCCTCAAGGAAAAGCTGCTGGCTGCGCTGCGCGGCGGCGTCACCACGGTGATCATCCCGGAGGAGAACCGCAAGGACCTCGCCGACATCCCCAAGAACGTCACCCAGGGCCTGAAGATCGTGCCGGTGAAGTGGATCGACGAGGTGCTCGACCTTGCGCTGGAGCGGCCGCTTCCACCTCTCCCCGCACCCGTTCCGGTCGAGAACGTGGCGCGCCGGCCGGCGCGCAAGACGTCACCGCGGGCGGATGTCAAGCACTGATGGCACAGCGTTTTTCTTGCGTGCCATCGGGGGCGCTGGTATAAATTCGCGCTCGCATAACGGCTTGGGGCCGCACGCGATCCCGGAGCCGCGGCGGCCACGCCGCCCGCTGGCCCGCCACCAATTCGAGCGACCCGTCGGTCGCGCAGGAGCACCGAATACATGAACAAGAACGATCTGGTCCAGGCCGTTGCCGATGAGGCCAATCTGTCCAAGGCCGATGCCGCACGCGCCGTCGATGCCGTGCTGGCGTCGGTGGGCAAGGCCCTGAAGGAGGGCGACACCGTGGCCCTGGTCGGCTTCGGTACCTTCCAGGTTCGCGAGCGCGCCGCCCGCACCGGCCGCAATCCGCGCACCGGCGAGGAAATCGCGATTGCCGCCTCGAAAAATCCGGTCTTCAAGGCTGGCAAGGCGCTGAAGGATGCTGTAAACTAAGCGGCCCGCTTGGGTGCTTAGCTCAGCGGTAGAGCGTCTCCTTTACACGGAGAGGGTCGGGGGTTCGATCCCCTCAGCACCCACCAGCAAGGGCTGACGTTCGCAACAGGTTCGACAACGCGGAGTGGTAGTTCAGTTGGTTAGAATGCTGGCCTGTCACGCCGGAGGTCGCGGGTTCGAGTCCCGTCCACTCCGCCAGTCACACCAGGAAGGCGCCCGCAAGGGCGCCTTTCTTCTTTTGTGCCTCCCGGAACCGCGTCTGCCGGGCATGCGCTAGACTGCCGGGCTACGTCCAACGCGTGCCCCGACATGCTGCAAGCACTCCGAGAAAAAACCTCCGGCTGGATCGCCCTGGTGATCGTCATCATCCTGGCGATTCCGTTCGCCTTCTTCGGCATGGAGCAGTACCTGTTCCAAAGCTCGGCGAACTACGCCGCCAAGGTCGAGGCGCCGCCGTCGTGGTGGCGCTCCGCGCCGGACATCTGGCCGGTGCGCAAGGCGTTCTGGGTCTCGCAGGAGATCACGGTCGACGAATTCCGCAGCGACTTCGAGAGCGCCCGCCAGCAGGCGCGGGCGGCCGAGGGCGACGCCTTCGACGCGCGCGCCTTCGAGCTCATGGAGAACAAGCTGCGCGTGCTCGACCAGGTGGTCGACCGCAGCGTGCTGGCCCTGGCCGCGCGCAACGCCGGCGTCGCGGTGGGCAATGCCCGCGTGGCCGAGGTCGTGTCGACGATGCCCGAGTTCCAGGTCGACGGCCGCTTCGATCCGCAGCGCTACCAGATGCTGCTGCAGTCCCGCGTGCCCGCGCAGACCCCGCGCCAGCACCAGGAAGAGATCCGCGAGCGCCTGCAGATGGTGCTGCTGCCCAGCCGCGTCGCCGGCACCGCGTTCGCGAGCCCCGGCCAGGTCGAGCGGACTATGCAACTGCTCGGCCAGCAGCGCGACGTCGACATGGCGCTGGTCCCGGCGCCGGCGCCGGACACGGGGGCGATCGCCGCCGCCGACATCCAGGCCTGGTACGACAGCCACCGCGCCGACTACCGCGCGCCGGAGGAGGTCTCGATCGAGTACGTGGAGATCCTCGGCGACGCCGTGCCGGAACCCGCCCCGGCCGACGAGGCCACGCTGAGGACCCGCTACGAGCAGGAGAAGGCGCGCTTCGTCGAACCTTCGCAACACCTCGTGTCGCACGTCCTGGTGCGCGTGCCCGAGGGTGCCGACGCCGACGCGCGCGAGGCAGCCAGGGTGCGTGCGGAGGAGATCGCGGCCAGGGCGCGCGCCGCGGGCGCCGATTTCGCGGCCATCGCGCGCGCGGAATCCGATGACGAAGGCTCCAAGGCCAGTGGTGGCGACCTCGGCTGGCTCGAGCAGGGCCTCATGGGCGAGACCTTCGACCGCGCCGTGCAGGCCGCCGGGCCCGGCGTCGCCAGCGATCCGGTGCTGACCGATTTCGGCTGGCACGTGCTGCTGGTGCGCGACGTGCGGGAGGGCAGGGAAGTGCCGTTCGAGGACGCGCGCGCGGAACTGGCCGCGACCCAGGCCGTCTCCGACCGCGAACGCGGCTTCAACGAGCTGGTCGGCCGCCTGGTCGACCAGGTCTATCGCAACCCGAGCTCGCTGGCTCCGGCCGCCCGCGAGGCCGGCTTGCCGGTGCAGAAGGCCGGCCCCTTCATCCGCGGTGGCGGTGAGGGCATCGCCGCCAATCCGGCGGTGCAGCGCGCCGCGTTCTCCGACGCCCTGGTCCAGGACGGCACGGTCAGCGATCCGATCGAGCTCGAAACAAACCACAGCGTGCTGATCCGGGTGACCGCCCACCAGCCCGAGCGCGAGCGGCCGCTGGCTGAAGTCCGCGACCAGGTGGTCGCCGCGATCCGCGTCGATCGTGCCCGCCAGGCCGTCCTCGCCGAGGCCGACGCGGCCGTGGCCGAGCTTGCCGACGGCAAGGCGCTTGCCGACATCGCCGGCGACCGGAGCTGGCAGCACATGGCCCTGCCGGGCATGCGCCGCGGCATGCCGATGCCGTCGGCGGAGGCCAACGAGGCCATCTTCGCCGCACCGGAACCGGCCGAAGGTGGCGTGTCCGCGGGTCGCGTGCTGCAGGACGACGGCAGCATCGTCGTCTACGCCGTGACCAGGGTGGTGCCGGGTGACGTGACCGGGGCCGGCGCCGAGGAGCGGGACATGATCGCGGGCCAGCTCTCGCGCATGGCGGGCGACGAGGACGCGATGGCCCTGCTGCGCGCGCTGCGCAAGCAGATGCGCGTGACCACGATCGAGGCGCGCCTGTAACGCGAAGCAGGCACGACCCTGGAAACGAAGAAGCCCGGCAATGCCGGGCTTCTTCCGTCCTGGGCCTGCGCTATCCGCAGGCCGTCCGTTCCGCGTCGTCGCTCATTCGGCGGCTTCGGCCGTGGCCGCGGGCTCTTCCAGCCCGGTCATGCTGACGATGTTGTAACCGGCATCGACGTAGGTGACCTCGCCGGTGACGCCCGACGCGAGGTCCGAGCACAGGAACGCGGCGACGTTGCCGACGTCCTCGATGCTCACCGTGCGCCGCAGCGGCGCATGCGCTTCGACATGGCCCAGGATCCTGCGGAAGCCGCCGATGCCCGCGGCCGCGAGGGTCTTGATCGGCCCGGCGGAGATCGCGTTCACGCGGATGCCCTCGGGGCCGAGGTTGTAGGCCAGGTAGCGCATGGTGGCTTCAAGGCTGGCCTTGGCCACGCCCATCACGTTGTAGCTGGGCAGGGTGCGCACGGCGCCCAGGTAGCTCAGCGTCAGCACCGCGCCCTTGCGGCCCTGCATCAGCGGCCGCGCGCCCTTGGACAGCGCGGCCAGCGAATAGGCAGAGATGTCCTGGGCGACGGAGAATGCGTCGCGCGTGAGGCCGTCGAGGAACTGCCCGGCGATGGCCTCGCGCGGGGCGAAGGCGATGGCGTGGATCAGGATGTCGAAGCCGTCCGGCCAGTGCGTGCCGAGGTCGGCGAACAGGGCATCGATCTGGGCGTCGTCGGTGACGTCCAGAGGGAATACGGGTCCGCCGCCCAGGCGCGAGGCGACGTCTTCGACGCGCGACTTGAGCTTGTCGTTCTGGTAGGTGAAGGCCAGTTCGGCGCCTTCACGGTGCATCGCTTCGGCGATGCCGTTGGCGATGGAGCGCTGGCTGGCGATACCGGTGATCAGTGCGCGCTTGCCCTGCAGGAATCCCATGGTGTGATCGACTCGATGGAAGGGAGCTGGCTAGTTTGCCACGGCCGCCGCCGGTGGGGTCGCGACAGCTGCCGCCGGGACCAGGACCTGGCGCCCGGCCGGGCCGCTGCCGATGGCGTGCGCCGGGTTGAGGCGCCGCAGGCGCGCGGCGTCCAGGCCCTTGCGCCGCGCGTAGCCGTCCAGGCCCGCGGGTTCGTCGGCCAGGTCGACCGCGACCAGGCGTGCGACCGGCCGGTCCAGCGCCTGCCGCCACTCCTCGTCGTCGCCGGCTTCCACCATCAGGCAGGACAGCGCGTGCAGCTTGCGCACATAGGCGCGGGTGATGCCGGCCAGACTCTCCAGCGCCTCGGGTTCGGCGTCGGCCGGGCGCTGGCCGTGCCGGCGCAGGGCGCCGAGCACGCGATATTCGCCGGCGTTGAAGGCCATCACCGCAAGCCGCCAGTCGCCGGCGAACATGCCGTGCAGGGTCTTGAGGTAGCGCACGGCCGCCTGGGTGGCATCGACGGGTGAAAGGCGGCCGTCGTAGCCACCGCGGATCGGAATCTTGTGGTTGCGCGCGGTGACCGCGATGAACTGCCAAAGGCCGGCGGGTCCGCTGCTGCTGCGCGCGCCCGGGCGATAGCCGCTTTCAACGAAGGGGATCAGCGCGTACTCGGTTGGCAGATGGGCGCTGCGCAGCGCCTCGACCACGTAGCCGAACAGCGGCAACACTTCGCTGTCGCCGGCGGCAAGCTGGTCAGGGACGTGCGCGAAGTGGCTGCGCCAGCGTGGACTGGCGTCCGTGCATCCCGGCTGCGCGAGGCCGTCGACGAAGCGTTCGTAGATCGTCACCCCGTTCGTCGCACGCGCGGGCGCCGGCACCACGGCTGCTGCCAGCGCGGGTGCGGCGGCGGGCGCGGCCTGGGCCGGCGGGCCTCCGGCCGCGTCGGCCGCGAGCGGTTCGTCCGGGGCTGCGGGGGCGGCGAGCGGGGCGACTTCGCCTGCAGGAGTGTCGCTCGCCTCGCCGGCGACGATCGGCCCCGCGGCGATCGCCCACAGCAGCGCCAGCGTTGCCGCGCCCGTGCGCGCCGTCATGCGCGGAATCCGTCCTTCCAGCGCCGCAGGGCGGCGAAGGCCCCGACCCGTGACAGGTCGCCGTCACCCGACCACGCGGCCACCGCCGCGCGGACCGCGGGCGCATCCACGCGCAGGAAGGGATTGCAGGCACGTTCGTCGCCGAGCGTGACCGGAAGCGTGGGCAGGGAATCGTTGCGCAAGGTGGTCACCTCTTCGCTGCGGCGCGCCAGCGCCGGGTTGTCGGGGTCGACCGCCCGAGCGAAGGCGGCGTTGGACTGCGTGTACTCGTGCCCGCAGCACACCAGAGTGTCGCCGGGCAGGGCCGCCAGCCGGTCCAGCGACGCCAGCATCTGTGCTGGCGTGCCTTCGAACAGGCGACCGCAGCCGAGACTGAAGAGGGTGTCGCCACAAAACAAGAGGCCATGGCCGTGGAATGCGATGTGGCTCACGGTATGGCCGGGTACGGCGAGCACGTCGAATGCATGGCCGGCCGCCTCCACCCGGTCGCCATCTCCGACCCGCTGGCTGGCGACGGGGATCCGCCTGTCGTCCGGCGCCACCACATGCAGGTCCGGCCAGCGCGCGCGGAGCGCGGCCACGCCGCCGATGTGGTCCCCGTGATGGTGGGTCAGCAGCACCGCCTGCGGGCGCCAGCCGCCGGCATCGGCCGCGGCCAGCACCGGTGCCGCGTCGCCCGGGTCGACCACCACCGCGCCGCGCCCGCCGTGCGCCGGCAGCAGCCAGATGTAGTTGTCGTCGAATGCGGGCAGTGGAAACGGGGTCGGGGTCATGTGCGGGGCCCGTGGTGGGGGCGGGACGTCTAGAATGGCGACCATGCCGTTCCGTTCCCGCCCCGGTCAACCAGACGCAGCCCAGGCCTGGTTCGCGTCCAGCGAGGGCGCGGTGCTGCTCGACAGCGAGCGGGATGTGGTTGAAAGCGCCCTCCTGGCCCGCCCTGCGCAGCCCTGGCTGTGGCTCGCGCCGCTGCCGCCTGGGCCGCGGCCCGATGGCAGCCGCGGCCTGGCCCTGTACGCCCGCGGCGAACGCTTCGACGGCGAGGTGGCCTGCGCGCTGCCCCTGCCGCTGCCCAGTGGCGCCTTCGGCACCGTAGTGCTGCAGCACGTGGCGATCCCGGACGCACGCGGCGCCGGACTGCTGGAAGAGGTGGGGCGGGTACTGGTGCCCGGCGGGCGCGTCCTGCTGTTCGCGCTCAATCCGCTGTCCCCGTATCGCTGGCGCTGGCGTGGCCAGGGCCTGGATGCGGCCGAACCGCTGTCCTGGCGTCGCCTCCTGCGCCGGGCCGGCCTGGAACCCGAGGCGGTGTCCGAAGGCATGGGGCCACGTTGGAAACCCGTGGCCGAGCCGCGCCGTCAGCACGGGGCGGGCCTGCGCGCCGCCTATCTGGTGCGTGCCGAGCGGCGCACCGTTCCCCTGACACCGGTGCGTCCGCGCCGCTTGCTGCCGATGGCGACGGGGGCGGCACCTGCATGAAGGCGGTGGAGGTGCATACCGACGGAGCCTGCCTCGGCAACCCCGGTCCCGGCGGCTGGGCGGCGCTGCTGCGCTACGGCGCGCGCGAGCGCGAGCTGGTCGGCGGCGAAGCGCTGAGCACCAACAACCGCATGGAACTGATGGCGGCGATCATGGCGCTGGAGACGCTGACCGAGGACTGCGAGGTGACCCTGCACACCGACTCGCAGTACGTCCGCCAGGGCATTACCGAATGGATGCGCAACTGGGTGCGTCGCGGCTGGAAGACCAGCGGTGGCGACCCGGTGAAGAACCGCGACCTCTGGGAGCGCCTGCACGCGGCCAGCGGCCGCCACGTCATCGACTGGCGCTGGGTGAAGGGGCATTCGGGCGATCCCGACAACGAGCGCGTCGACGACCTCGCGCGCAACGAAGCCCTGAAGTTCAAGGCCGCCGCCCGCTGAGCCGTTCCCGACCACGACCACCCCGTCCACGCCAGACAGAGAAGCAGATGCGCCAGATCGTCCTCGACACCGAAACCACCGGCCTGGAATGGCGAAAGGGCAACCGCGTGGTCGAGATCGGCTGCGTCGAACTGGTCGAGCGCCGGCCCACCGGCCGTACCTGGCAGCGCTATATCCATCCCGAGCGCGAGTTCGAACCCGGCGCGCAGGAAGTCACCGGCCTGACCCTGGATTTCCTCGCCGACAAGCCGAAGTTCGCAGCGATCGCCGACGAGTTCCTGGAATTCATCGCCGGCGCCGAGCTGGTGATCCACAACGCGGCCTTCGACGTCGGTTTCCTGGACAACGAGTTCTCGCTGCTGCCGGTCAGCCCCGGCAGGATCCGCGACCATGCGTCGGTGCTCGATTCGCTCGAAATGGCGCGCCACCGCTTCCCCGGCCAGCGCAACTCGCTGGACGCCCTGTGCCGCCGCCTGGGCGTGGACAATGCGCACCGCCAGCTGCACGGCGCGCTGCTCGACGCCCAGCTGCTGGCCGAGGTCTATCTGGCGCTGACAGCGGGCCAGACCGAGCTCGGCCTGGCCGGTCCCGTGGTGTCCGAATCCGCCGTGTCGCGCGTCGACCGCCCGCGTGCGGACGCGCTGGCTCCGCGGCCGCGCGTGACGGTGCCGGCGACCGAGCTCGAGGCGCACCGGGCGCGCGTGGATGCGATCCGCAGCCGCGCGGGGCAGGCGCTGTGGGACGAAGCAGTGGACGAGGCCGCGGTCACGGCCTGAGGCAGGCGCGCCGCGCTCAGTGGCGGCGCACCAGCACCACGGTGACGTTGTCCGAGCCGCCGCCGTCGAGCGCCGCGGCCACCAGCCCGTCCACGCATTCCTGCGCACTGCATTCGTCGTGCGCGAGCACGCGGGCGATGCCGCGGTCGTCGACCTCCTCGGTGAGGCCGTCGCTGCACAGCAGCAGCTGCATGCCCGGCGCAAGTTCGCCGGACATGGTCTCGACGTTGAGCGCCTGCGGATCGGTCACGCCCAGCGCCTGGGTGACGACGTTGCGGTGCGGATGGCTGCGGGCCTGGTCGATGCTGATCGCGCCCTGGCTGATCAGCTCCTGCACATAGCTGTGGTCCTGCGAGAGCTGTGCCAGCTTGCCGTCGCGCCAGATGTAGACGCGGCTGTCGCCGACCCAGGCCACTTCGAAGCGGTTGCCGCTGATGCGCGCGGCGACCACGGTGGTGCCCATGGGCAGGGCGTCCTGGCGTCTGCGCGAGGCGCTGATGATCTCTTCGTCGGCGATGCGGATCGCCTGCGCCAGCGGCGTGCCCTGGCGGGTCTCGCGCACGATCGCCTCGCGCGCCAGCGCGCTGGCGACCTCGCCGTATTCGTGTCCGCCCATGCCGTCGGCCACCAGCCACAGGCCCAGCTCGCTGTCGCCGTAGTAGGTGTCTTCGTTGAGCTCGCGGCGCAGGCCGACGTGCGTGAGATGGCCGAACTCGATCATGCGCGGGCCGCGTTTCCCGGAAGGGCTGAATGGGAGAACGGCGGCGGTAGGCGGGAGAGGTCAGCTGGCATGTGGTGCGGAGGCGTGTGCGTGGGGTGGCGTCAGGGGATGATGGTATACGGGGAGTGGTGGGGGTGTGGGGATCGGGTTGCGCGCCTTCGGGTCGAACCGGATGGTTGAATCAAGCTCCCCCCTCTCCGCCAGATACGCAAAACGCCCCAGGGTCATGTGTGTTTGTTGCAGGGGGATGGCCCGGCCTTCGGCCGGGCGCCCTACGGCGCTGCGCGCCTTCGGGTCGAACCGGATGGTTGAATCAAGCTCCCCCCTCTCCGCCAGATACGCAAAACGCCCCTTGCGGGGCGCTTTGCGTATCTGGCGGAGAGGGGGGGATTCGAACCCCCGAGGCGCTATAAACGCCTGCCTGATTTCGAGTCAGGTACATTCAACCGCTCTGCCACCTCTCCGGTGGTCCCGGCCGCGTGGGCCGGGTGCGCAATGATACGGGCACGGAGCAGGGTCGACAAGACGAGGCGTTACACTGTGCGGCCCCCGAAGACGCCCGGCCGCTTCCATGTCCGAGATCACCGTCCCCGTCTCCTTTGGCGAGCTCCTCGACAAGATCTCGATCCTGCAGATCAAGTCCGGGCGCATGAGCGACGAGGCCAAGCTGGCCAACGTCCGCCGCGAGCTGTCGGCGCTGGAGAAGACCTGGATGGCACACCCGGCCGCCGGCAAGGACATCGCCCGCCTGCGCGCCGACCTGAAGGCGGTCAACGAGCGGCTCTGGGAGATCGAGGACGCCGTCCGCCTGAAGGAAAAGGCGCAGGCCTTCGACGAGGCCTTCGTCCGCCTGGCGCGCAGCGTCTACCTGGAGAACGACGAGCGCGCGCGGATCAAGAAGGCGATCAACCTCGCGCTGGGTTCGAGCTACGTCGAGGAAAAGTCGTACCGGGATTACAGCGCCGGCCCGACGGCCTGACACCGCTGCCCTGCGGCGCCACTGCGACGGCGACCGCCGCCGCAACCGCGCCCGCGGCGTTCAGCGCGCGTGGTCCGCGCGATAGCGCTCGAAGGCGGCGATCGCATCATCCACGGTGATGAGGTCCATCACGCCCTCGCGTTCGATCTTCGCGCCCCAGCGCAGCCCGGACGCCGGTTTGCCCAGGAAGTGGCGCGCGGCATCGTCGTAGCGGTCCACGCAGTAGCGCCGGTCGGAGTACGGGCCGCTGCGCGCCGGATCGGTGGCCGCATGCAGCCCCAGCACCTTTGTCCCCATGGCGTTGGCGATGTGGGTGGGGCCGGAATCCGGCGTCATCACCAGGTCGGCGCGTTCGAGCAGGGCCGGCAGCTGTTTCAGGGTGTCCTTGCCCACCAGGTCCAGCAGCGGCACGCCGGCCGCGGCGAGGATGGCGTCGGCGGTGTTCCGCTCCAGTTCGCTGCGGCCGCCGCACAGCACCACGCGCCAGCCCTGCGCCACCGCGTGTGCGGCGACCGCGGCATTGCGCTCCGGACTCCAGTTGCGCAGGGCGTGGCTGGAGCAGGGCGACACCACCAGCGTCGGCTGGCCGTCCCCGGGCCACTGCGCGCGCGCCCATTCACGGGCGTCCGCGGGCACCGGCAGATTCCATTCGATGCGCTCCTGGCGCAGGCCCAGGGGCCGCGCGAAGGCGCCGAGCACGTCCAGCACATGGCCGCCGGCGTCCGTCGGGATGCGCTCGTTGACAAACAGCCCGTGCAGTTCCTTCGAACGTGCGCGGTCGTAACCGATGCGGCGGCGCGCATGCACCGCGCGCGACAGCAGGTTCGCGCGCAGTGCGAGCTGCATCAGCAGCAGGGCGCCGAAGTCACGCCCCGCGAGATCACGACGCAGCGTGCCCATGCCTTCGCGGCCGGTCTTCTTGTCGTAGACCACGAACTCCACGCCGGGCAGGCCTTCGAGCAGGCGCTGCTCGCCCTTGCCGATGATCCAGGTCAGCGCCACCCCCGGCCAGGCCCGCTGCAGCGTATGCACCAGGGGCAGGACATGGGTCACGTCGCCGAGCGCGGACAGGCGCAGCAGGCAGATTGAACGCGGGGGATCGATATCGTGTTGCGACAAGCTTGCTAGACTCCGACGGATGGCAATGTTCGACGCCACCGAGAGCCTGACGCCGTTCCGCGCCGGACCTGGCGGGCGCGGTGTCGGCTCGATTCTGTTCGACCAGACGCAGCTGCGGCAAGCGGACCCGCGCTGGTTCGATCCCGAGGCCTGGGGGCCGCGCGCCGTTCCGGTGTCGGGCAGCGGCCGCGGCGGCGCCTGGTTCATCGACGACACCAGCAACGGACCCTGCGTGCTGCGCCACTACCTGCGCGGCGGCATGGCCGCGGCGGTGAGCCGCGACCGCCACCTGTGGCGCGGCGCGGACCGCGTGCGCAGCTTCGCCGAGTTCCGGCTGTTGCGGGAGCTGGGCAGGCGCAAGCTGCCGGTGCCGCAGCCGATCGCGGCCTCCTACGTGCGCGAGGGGCCGACCTACCGCGCGGCGATCCTGATGGAGCGGCTGCTGGGCGTACGCTCGCTTGCGGACATGGCGGGCGGCGATCCCGGCGCCGTGCCCTGGGAAGACACCGGGCGCCTGGTCGCGCGCTTCCATCGCGAAGGGCTCGACCACGCCGACCTCAATGCCCACAACGTCCTCTACGACGACTCCGGGCGCGGCTGGCTGATCGATTTCGACCGCAGCCGCATGCAGATCCCGGCCACCGCCTGGCGTTCGCGCAACCTGGCGCGGCTGGAACGCTCGCTGCTGAAGGTGCGCGGCACGCGCAGCGAGGCCGAAGTGCGCGAGGACTTCGCCCGCTTGCGCCGTGGCTACGACAAGCAGTGGGAGCGGGGCATCTGAGCATGGCCTGGGCGCTGCGCTTCCAGGGGGTCGGCAGCGCGTCGGCGGTGTCGCTGGGGTCGCCGATGGCGACCATCGAGCGCGACGGCGCGCCATGGCTTGCCATCGACTGCGGCGCCGAAGGCCTGACCGCCTATCTCGCGCACTATGGCGCACCGCCGCCGGCACTGTTCGTCACCCACGTCCACCTCGACCATGTCGCCGGCTTCGAGCGCCTGTTCGTGGCCAACTACTTCGACCCCGGGCGTCGCGGCCGGATGCCGCTGTACGTGCCGGTGGACGTGCTGCCCTTGCTGCACCGGCGCGTGGCGGCGTATCCCAACGCGCTCGCCGAGGGCGGTGCCAACTTCTGGGACGCGTTCCGCGTGGTGCCGGTCGGCGATGCCTTCTGGCACGACGGCGCCCGGCTGGAGGTGTTCGAGGCGCGCCATCACTGGCCGCGGACCGCCTTCGGGCTGCGGCTTCGGGGCAGCCTGGCCTGGACCGGCGACACCCGTCCGATCCCGGAGGCACTGGCCGCGGCCGCGGACCAGGGCGAGCTCATCGCCCACGATTGCGGCCTGCGCGGCAACCCCTCGCACACCGGCATCGACGACCTGGAACGCGAGTACGCACCGGAGCTGCTTGCCCGCTGCGTGCTCTACCACTACGCCAGCGAAGCCGACGGCGACGCCATGCGCGCGCGCGGGCATCGCGTGGCCCGACCCGGGGAGGCGTTCGCGCTGGCCGACCCGGTGCCACATCCAGCGCTTACACCCTGACGAGCTGCCACGCCGCCGGGTCGAGCAAGTGATCGCACTCCCCCAATCGTCCGGAGATCCGCCATGAGCCAACGACGCATCCTGCACTCACTGCTGCTGGCGTTTTGCGCGACGGCTGTCGCCGCGCCGGTGTCGGCCGCGCCCAAGGGCCAGGGCGAACTGCTGGTCGGCAACAAGTCGGCCGCGTCCGTGTGGCGCCTGGACATGGCGGATGGTGGCAAGGCGGGCGAGGCGGCGACTGGACAGGGGCCGCATGAGATCGCGGTGGCACCCGATCGCCGCAGAGCGGTGGTCGCCGACTACGGCACGGCGGCCGCGCCCGGCAACACGCTGACCGTGCTCGACCTCGCGGGAGGTGCTTCGCGCACGATCATGCTCGGTGAGAACACCCACCCCCACGGCCTGCGTTTCCTGCCCGGCGGCAGGCGCCTGCTGGCGACGACCGAGGGCAGCGATGCGCTGACGGTGGTCGATATCGAGGCCGGCGCGGTCGAGCACGTGATCGGCATCGGTCCCGGCAAGGGACACATGGTCGCGCTGTCGGCCGAGGGCGGCGTGGCCTACGTCAGCAAGGTCGGCAGCGGGCAGCTGGTACGCGTCGACCTGGCTGCAGCCCTGGCGGCTGGTGATGACGCCGCGCGCGCCGCCGCGGTGCGCGAGGCGCCTGCGGGCGCCGGTGCCGAGGGCATCGACGTCGCGCCCGACGGCACGGTGTGGGTCGGCAACCGAGAAGACGGCACGGTGACGGTGCACGATCCGGAGTCGCTGGCCGTGCTGGACACCCTGTCCAGCCCCGGCTTCCCGATCCGGCTGGTCTTCACCCCCGACGGTCGGCATGCGCTGGTCACCAATGCACGCGCGGCGACGCTGTCGGTGTTCGACGCCGCCAGCCGCAAGCCTGTGGCCACGGTATCGCTCGAACCCGAGGGCGTGGCGCTGCACGAGACCATGCTTGGCCGCGCCGCGCTTCCGATCGGCGCCATCGCCGACCCGGCGGGCGGGCGCGTGTTCGTGGCGATCAGCGGCGCCGACCGCATCGCGGTGCTCGATACGGCCACCTGGACGGTGTCGGAGTACTGGGAGACGGGCCGAGAGCCCGACGCGCTGGGCATCGTGGCGCCCTGAATGGAGGCGGCCCCGCCAACTTGCCTCGGCACCCGCGTCGATCGATACCGTTGCTGCCTTCCGGCCCTGGCGGGGTTTTCGATCTAGCGTCGCGAGGGGCCGACGGGGCCACCATGGAAACCTGCGAAACGCGGCCGCATGCGGCGCGCGGATGGAACGGGAACTGGCGGAGAGAGGGGGATTCGAACCCCCGAAGCGCGGTTTAGACGCTTACACACTTTCCAGGCGTGCTCCTTCAACCACTCGGACACCTCTCCGCACCTGGCCCGTGCGTCATGCCTGCCTTGGCGTGGCCGCACGGGACCGGCAATTCTAGCCTTCCGGCGGATGTATCGACAAGGAACATCGATGTCGGGGCGTCAGGGGCGCGCGGGCGCGGGGTGGGCGCGCGGGACGGCGGGTTGGTGGGTGCTCCGTGGGCTGTCCCGCTGCGCGGGCCTTTATGCCCACTGCGCACCCACCAACCCGCCTCGCAGCGTTTGCGGCCGGTCGCGGGGAAATGCAAAGGCACGACGCTCTCCCCCCAGTCCACGGCAGCGGTGGCAGCTGAGGGTGTGTGGGGTACGCAGCCGGCATAAAGACCACCACGTGGTCAGCCGGCGGAGTACCCCACACACCCTCAGCTCTTCGCGACCCACACAGCCGGCATGGCAGAATGAACCCATGTCCTACCTCGTCCTCGCAAGAAAGTGGCGCCCGAAGCGTTTCGCCGAGCTGGTGGGCCAGGAACACGTGGTCCGCGCGCTGGTCAACGCGCTCGATTCCGGCCGCGTCCACCACGCCTTCCTGTTCACCGGCACCCGCGGCGTGGGCAAAACCACGATCGCGCGCATCTTCGCCAAGAGCCTCAACTGCGAACGCGGGGCGTCCAGCGACCCCTGCGGCGAGTGCGAGACCTGCCAGGCGATCGACGCAGGCCGCTACATCGACCTGCTGGAGATCGACGCGGCCTCGAACACCGGCGTCGACAACATCCGCGAGCTGATCGAGAACGCGCAGTACATGCCCTCGCGCGGGCGCTACAAGGTGTACCTGATCGACGAGGTGCACATGCTGTCGAAGGCGGCGTTCAACGCGCTGCTGAAGACGCTCGAAGAGCCGCCGGAGCACGTCAAGTTCCTGTTCGCGACCACCGACCCGCAGAAGCTGCTGGTGACGGTGCTGTCGCGCTGCCTGCAGTTCAATCTCAAGCGCCTGGAGGAAGAGCAGATCCGCGGCCAGATCGCGAAGATCCTCGCCGCCGAGGGCATCGAGGCCGAGCCCGGCGCGGTGCGCCAGCTGGCGAAGGCTGCCGACGGCAGCATGCGCGACGGCCTGTCCCTGCTCGACCAGGCCATCGGCTACAGCGGCGCCGGCGCGGGCGTCGCGCTGACCGACCAGGCGGCGGCGACCATGCTCGGTTCGGTCGACCGGACCCAGGTGGCGGCACTGCTCGCGGCGCTGGCGCAGGAGGACGGCGACGCGCTGATGGCCGCGATCGACGTGCTCGCGGGCTTCTCGCCCGACTGGGCCGGCGTGCTCGACGCGCTGGCCGAGGCGCTGCACCGCATTCAGGTGAGGCAACTGGTGCCGGGCGCCGGCGCCGAGGCCGATGGCATCGATGTCACGGACCTGGCCGACGTGCTGCGCCCCGAGCTGATACAGCTCTGGTACCAGATGGCGGTCGGCGGCCGCCGCGACATCAACCTCGCCCCGAGCGCGCGGGTGGGCTTCGAGATGAGTCTGCTGCGCATGCTGGCGTTCCGGCCCGGCGAGGGCGGAGCGGCGGCAGGCGGAAGCAGCGGCGGAACGGCCAGTGCAGGTGGCGGCCAGGGTGGCGGCCGCTCGGCCGCGGCCGCGGCGCGTGCGGCGCTGGAAGGGTCCGCGGCGCCAGCCGCCGCGCAGGCCGGCGCCAGATCACGGACGACCGCGCAGGCAACGACGCCTGTATCAGCAGCGGAGCCGGCTCCGACTCCTGTCGCGGCGCCGCCCCTGCCGCTGGCCGCGGACCGGCAGCGCGTGCAGGAGCCGCCACCTCCATCGATGTCGCCCAGTGCGCCCGCGGCAGCCGGGGACGCGCCACCGTGGCTTGAGCCCCGGTCGACGCGCGCCGATGTGCCCTCGCCGCGTGTCGATGCGCCGCATCCGCAAGCGCCCGCTGCTCCCACTGCCGCGGAGCGGCCGGCCACTCCGGCCGCACGGCCGCGTGCCGGCGCGTCGGCGCCGGCCGACATCGATGCCACCTCCTGGCCCGACGTCGTCGCAGGGCTCGAACTACGCGGACCGGTGCGCGAACTCGCGGCCAGCTGCGCCTTCATCGCGTTCGACGGCAGCGTGCTGCGGCTGTCGCTGCCGGAGTCCGACGACCACCTGCGCGCGCCTTTCCTGGTGCAGCAGTTCGCCGGCGCGCTTGGCGCGAAGTGGGGCACGCCCCCGCAGATCCGCTTCGAAGCCGGCGCGGCCGTGAGCGACACCCTGCACGCGCGCAACGAGCGCGTGCGCGACGAGCGCCAGGGTGCGGCCGAGAACACCTTCAACAACGATCCGCACGTGCAGCGCCTGATGGAGCAGGGCGCGCGCCTGGTGCCGGATTCGATCAGATCCATACAGGAACAGGAGCACTGACATGCGCGGGAATATCGCCCAGATGATGCAGCAGGCGCAGAAGATGCAGGAAAACCTGCAGAAGGCGCAGGCCGAACTGGCCAATATCGAGGTCACCGGCAGCGCCGGCGGCGGCATGGTCGAGGTCACGCTGACCGGCCGCAAGGAATGCCGCAAGGTGCGTATCGATCCGAGCGTGCTGTCCGATCCGGAGATGGCCGAAGACCTGATCGCGGCGGCCTTCAACGACGCCAGCAACAAGATCGACGCCGAATCGCAGGCGAAAATGGGCGCCGCCACCGCCGGCATGCCGTTGCCGCCCGGCATGAAGATGCCGTTCTGACCCGGCACCGCCGCGGGTCCGTCGCAACGTGAGCGTCCCCCTGCTCGAACAGCTGGTCGAGGCGTTCCGGGTGCTGCCCGGCGTCGGCCAGAAGACCGCGCAGCGCATGGCCTACCACGTGCTCGAACGCGGGCGCGACGGCGGCCGGCGCCTGGCCGAGGTGCTGGGCGAAGCGGTGGAGAAGATCGGCCACTGCGAGCGCTGCCGCGACTTCAGCGAAACCCCGCTGTGCGCGACCTGCGCCAGCGCCTCGCGCGACGTGCAGCTGCTTTGCGCCGTGGAGTCGCCCGCCGACCGCCTCGCGATCGAGCAGGCCACCGGCTACCGCGGCCTGTACTTCGTGCTCCAGGGCCGGCTGAGTCCGCTCGACGGCATCGGCCCGCGCGAGCTCGGCCTGCACCTGCTTGGCGAGCGCCTGGCGCAGGGCGAGGTGCAGGAGCTGATCATCGCCACCAACCCCACCGTCGAGGGCGAGGCCACCGCGCACTACCTGGCCCAGCTCGCGCGCCAGCACGGCGTGCGCCCCAGCCGGCCGGCGCACGGCCTGCCGCTGGGCGGCGAACTCGAGTACGTCGACCGCGGGACGCTGTCGCATGCCTTCGGCAGCCGCGGCGAGATGGCCTGAGGCCGGCCCGTACGCGCAAAGCGCTACCATCGGCCGCAACGCTGCTGCAGGTGCCGATACCGATGACCACCATCTTCCACAAGATCATCCGGCGCGAACTTCCCGCCGATATCGTCTACGAGGACGATCACCTCATCGCCTTCCGCGACATCGCGCCGCAGGCGCCGGTGCACGTGCTGTTCGTGCCGAAGGTGGACGTCGCCACGCTCAACGACCTGCAGGCCAGCCAGGCCGAAGTCGTCGGTCGCCTGGCGCTGGCCGCGGCCGCGTACGCAAAGAAGGAGGGGCTGGCCGAGGACGGCTACCGCATCGTCATGAACTGCAACGGGGACGGCGGGCAGACCGTGTTCCAGATCCACCTGCACCTGCTGGCCGGCGCGCCGCTCGGACGCTTCGGCACGCCCGCCTGATGGCGCAGCCCGCTTACCAGTAGCCCCACCAGGGCCACGGCGCAGGGCGCGTGACGATGACGTGCCCGCGCTTGGGCCACAGGTAGACGACGTCGGTGTCGAGCAGCGGGAAGCGATAGTTGTAGCCACCGATGCTGCGGCTCTCGTGCCCGGCCAGGCGCCCGGTGAAGGTCACCTCGCGATTGCGTTCGAACACCGCAGGGTCGTAGAAGCCGGTGCGGCACGCGATGAAGCGGCCGCCGGCATCGCCGTCGGCCCGATAGGGGCGGCCGAAGTGGTCCAGGCGCGTGGACACCATCTCGAAGCAGGTGCTGTCCGCGCGCGGTTCGACCTGGACGATGCGTCCGCCCCAGCGCACCACGCTGCCGCTGGCGTCGACCTCGGCGGCATCGCGCGCCGTGAGCGGCGCGTAGTCGCCCTGCAGCGGTGCTGGATGGGTGGCGCAGGCGGCCAGCAGCGCGGTGGCGGCCAGTGCGGGCAGGTTGCGGATGCGCATGGGGGTCTCCGATGGGTCCCGGCGCGTGCCGGCGTCAGGGGCGGTGCGCGCGCAGGTCGCGCAGCAACGCGCGTGCCTCGCCCTCGTGTCCGGGAGCGTAGCGCCAAAGGCTGAAGCGCGCAGTGAGGGAGGTGAGCGCGGCGGCCTGCGGGCGCACCTCCACCACGCGCGCCGCCCAGGCGGTCGCGGTCTCATGCGGCCGCCGCTCCAGGCCCAGGCGCCGGTAGCGCCCCCCGAGGCGGTGCCAGGCGCGAAGCACCGGGTCGCGCTCGCGTTCGCCGCGTGCGACCAGCCAGAGCATGCCGGCCAGCGCAAGGCCTGCGACCAGTGCGAACAGCAGGGCCAGCTGGCCGCCGCCGAGGTCGCGGCCGCCGAAGGCGCGCAGGATGCGCTGCTGGCGATCGGCGTCGAAACCGAGCACGAGGTCGTTCCAGCCCCGTCGCATCCAGTCGCCCACGCCCAGCATCGGCGCCAGCGCCTGCAGCCCGGCGGGGCCGCGCGTGGCGCCGTCGGCGATCGTGTCGTAGATCCGTTCGGGCGCCACCGCCGCGGTGGGGTCCACGCGCACCCAGCCGCGGCCGGGTAGCCAGACTTCCGCCCAGGCGTGCGCATCCGAGCGGCGCACGATCCAGTAGCTGCCGATCGGATTGCGGTAGCCGCCGACGTAGCCGGTGACCACGCGCGCCGGGATCCCGGACGCGCGCATCAGCACCACGAAGGCGGAGCTGTAGTGCTCGCAGAAGCCTTCCTGGTGGTCGAACAGGAACTCGTCGACGGCATGGCGGCCGAGCAGCGGCGTGGTCAGCGTGTAGGCGAACTCCGCGCGCACCCAGGACAGCGCGCGGTCGACGATCGCGGCATCGGCGCGCGCGCCTTCACCGGCCTCCGCGCGCCACTGCTGCGCCAGCGCCAGCGTGCGCGGGTTGAAGCCGTCGGGCAGGCGCAGTGCGGCGCTGCGCAGGAGCGGGCGCAGCTCGGCGTCGAACGTGGCCGGCGCGCCCGACGTCATCCGCCAGCGCGTGACCGACGTCAGCGGGCGGCGGGTGGACAGCGTGTGGTCGTAAGTGCGGTGTGTCCCTTCGGGCGTATCGATGGGCAGTTCCAGCGCGACCAGCAGGCGGCGATCGGTCGGCTCCACCTCGACCTGGTAGCTGTAGCGGACATCACCGTGTTCGACGGCGGCGGCCGGCAGGGCGCTGAACCAGCGCGAGGCGGTCCACTCGCGGCCGTCGTAATCCCACAGCACCGGCCCGCGCCAGTACATCTCCGAGGTCGGCGGGGTGGGGCCGTCGAAGGTGACGCGCAGCGCGGGGGTGTCGTCGGCCATCATGTCCACCCACTCGCCGGGCCGCATGGTGTCCGACAGCCCGGTGCGGGCGATCGCGCGCTCGGGAACGCCCCACAGCGGCGTGGCCATGCGCGGGAACAGCCAGAACGCGGCCAGGGCCAGCGGCAGGCCGATGGCGGCCATCGCCCCGACCCGGCGCAGCCGCTCGCGGGGGCGCACGGGCATGGCTTCGCCGCTTTCCAGTTCGGCCAGGCGCAGCATCGCGGCCAGCGCGGCCAGCGCGCCGGCCAGGCCCAGGAGCAGGCTCAGCGGCCCCTGGTCGAGCAGGAAGGTCGCGAACGGTGCGAACAGCGCGAAGCCGAGCAGGCTGCGTCCGTCGCGCAGCGTGCTGAGTTCCATCGGCTTGAGCGCGAGCATGGCCGCCAGCAGCGCGCAGCCGGTGTCGCGGCCGAAGCCGAAGCGTGACTGGGCGAGCACCAGCGCGATGAGCGCGACCGAGAGCACCAGGCGCAGCGCGCCGGGAAGCCGGCGCCGCCACGACAGCGCGCTGACCACCGCCGCGACCACGGCCAGGCCGGCGGCCAGCGGTCCCGGCAGCTGCAGCAGCAGCGGCAGCAGGCAGGCGGCCGCGGCGGTCTGCGTCCACGCGCGCGCCTGCGGGTCCAGCGCCAGGCTGCGGCGGCGTGGCTCAGCCATGGCCGGCACCCCCTTCCGCTGCGAAGGGCATGAGCGCCAGCGCGCGCAGGCAGGCATGGCGATGGACGGCGCCGCGGCCAGGGCCGATCGCCTGCCGCGGCAACTGCAGCCGGTAGCGGCGGCCTTCGCGCTCGGCATCGTCCACCCAACGCGCCAGGCGGCGGATGCGGTCCTCGTACGCCAGGGCCAGCGTCGACCAGTCCAGCACCACGTCGGCACCCTGCGGCTGCTCGTACTCGCGCACCAGCAGCGCCCCGCGCCGCGCGGACGGCTTCCAGGCGATCGCTCGGCGCGAGTCGCCGCGGCGGTAGGCGCGCAGGTGGTGCACGTCGTCGCCGGCCGGATGCAGTCGTGCCTGCGGCGCATCGCCGGCACCCTGCGGCAGCGGCGGTCCCTCGGCTTCGGGCCGGGGATACACCAGCAGCGGCTCGGCAGGCCAGGCGTATGCCCAGGCGCGCGCGATGCCGAGCGGGCGCGTGGTCGAAATCGTGATGCGGCCCGGACGCAGCCAGCCGCGCTGCCGGGTGGGCAGCGCCAGGCGCGCCTCGCCGGCGCCGTCGACCAGCGAGGCGAAGGTCTTCGCGCCGCCCAGCGCCAGGCGCAGGCCGCGGCGCGCGCGCGCGGGATCGGCGCGCAGGTGCACGCGCAGCGTCAGCGGCGCACCCGCCGGCACCGGCTCGGCGTCGACGGCGACCACGCGCAGTCCCGACAGCTGCAGGTGCGCGGCGAACAGGCTGGTGTTGCCGGCACCGGCCAGCAGCAGGGCCAGCAGCAGGGCCGGGTTGTTGTTGTAGTTCAACGCGCCGAGCAGCATCACCGCCAGCAGGGCGACGAAGAAGGCGCCGAAGGCGGTCGGCAGGACGTAGATGCGGCGGCGGTCGAAGGCGACCGGCAGCGACTCCGGCCCCCGCGGACGCGCCAGCGAACCGAGGCGTGCACGCAGGCCGGCCAGCCGCCCGCGCACCATGCTCAGTCGACCGCGACGGCGTGCAGGATCGCCTGCGCCAGCCCGGCCTCGTCACCGGCGTCGGCATCGGCCACCAGGCGATGCGCGGCGACCGCCGCGAACAGCGTCTGGATGTCGTCGGGCAGCACGTGGCCGCGCCCGAGCAGCAGCGCGTGCGCGCGCGCCGCGCGCAGCAGCGCGATGCCGGCGCGCGGCGACAGGCCGACACGGATCCCGGCGTGGTGCCGGCTGCGCTCGAGCAGCGCCTGCACGTAGCGCACCAGGGCATCGCTGGCGTGCACCGCCAGCACCGCCGCGCGCAGGCGCAGCACCTCGTCGGCCCCGAGCACCGGCAGCGCACGGGCGATCAGGTCGCGGCGATCGGCGCCGGACAGCAGTGCGCGCTCGGCGTCGGCGTCGGGATAGCCGAGCTGCAGCCGCAGCAGGAACCTGTCGAGCTGCGAATCGGGCAGTGGATAGGTGCCGGCGAGGTCGACCGGGTTCTGGGTGGCGATGACGAAGAACGGGTCGGGCAGCGCGTGCGTGGTGCCATCGACGGTGACCTGGTGTTCGGCCATGGCCTCGAGCAGCGCGCTCTGCGTGCGCGGCGGCGCGCGGTTGATCTCGTCGGCCAACAGCACGTGCGCGAACACCGGGCCGGGATGGAACGTGAAACGCGCCGCCTGCGCGTCGTACACCGAGACACCGACGATGTCCGAAGGCAGCAGGTCGGAGGTGAACTGCACGCGCTGGAAGCCCAGGCCGAGGCTTGCGGCCAGGGCGTGCGCCAGCGTGGTCTTGCCCAGGCCGGGCAGGTCCTCGATCAGCAGGTGGCCGTCGGACAGCAGCGCGGTGAAAGCGAAGCGCACCGCCTGCGCCTTGCCCAGTACCAGTGAGTTCACCTGATCCTGCGCATCATGCAGGGCATTGCGCAGGGCATCAGGTAGCATGTCCGGGTTTGCGGACTGGGCTGTCATGCCGTGCTCCGTGAGAGTCCATTGAAGTGTAACGAGGTCGTTGCCGGATGCGGGAAAAGATCGACGCGCGTGCGACCTTCGTCGCCCTGTGGTGTGCACTGCTGCTGCTCAAGGCGGTGTTGGCCGCGCGGCTGCCGCTGTTCGTGGACGAGGCCTTCTACTGGCAGGAGAGCAGGCACCTTGCCTGGGCATACTCCGACCTGCCGGGACTGACCGCGTGGCTGATCCGCATCGGCACTTCGGTCTTCGGCGAGGGCACGCTGGCGCTGCGCATGCCGTTCCTGCTGCTGGCGTCCCTCGTGCCGTGGCTGGTGATGCGCATCACCGCGCGGGAGTTCGGCGAGCGGATGGGCTGGCAGGCGGGCATCGCCGCGCTGCTGCTGCCGCTGGCGGGTTCGCTGGGGCTGATGGCGCTGCCGGACACGGCGATGGTCGTGGCCACGCTGCTGTGCCTGGATGCCGGCACCCGATTGCTGCGCAAGGTTGGATATGGCCCCGCACTGCAGCTGGCCCTCGGTTTGGCCATGGGCGCGCTGAGCCACTATCGCTTCGCGGCGGTGATCGGCGTTGGCGCGCTTGCGTTGCTGCTGTTGCCCCAGGGAAGGCAGGCCCTGCGCGATCCACGACTCTGGATCGCGATCGCTTTCGGCGCCGCGGCATGGACGCCGCTGCTGGCCTGGAACTTCGAGAACGCCGAGGCCGGCCTGCGCTTCCAACTGGTCGACCGCCACCCCTGGGCGTGGCAGGCCGATGGCGCCTGGTTCATCGCCATCCAGACGCTGGTGGCGACGCCCCTGCTGTTCGCGGGATTGTTGTGGGCCGGTTGGCGCGGCGCCCGTGCCGACAGCGAACCGGTGCGGTTCATCGCGCTGTCGGGCGGCCTGATGGTGCTCGGCTTCTTCGTGCTCGGCTTCTTCGCCGACACCGAACGCGTGAGCTTCCATTGGCCGCTGCCGGGACTGGTAGCACTGCTGCCCCTGCTGCCGGCCCTGCTGCTGCGCTGGCCACGCTGGCTGCGCGCGCTGGCCTGGGGCACCGCGGGTGCCGGGCTGGCCGCCGTGCTCGGCTATTACGCGCTGGTCTCGATGCCCGAACTGCGCGCGCGGACCGCATCGTTGAAGTGGTATCCGTCGAACTTTTCCGGTTGGGACGTGCTGGCCGACGGCGTGCGCGAGGTGCGCGAAGGCATGCCCGAAGGCACGCGCCTGGTGGCGGACAACTTCAAGGTCGGTGCCGAGCTCGGCTTCGCGCTGGGCGATCCCTCGATCGAGGTGCTCGAGCATCCGGTCAACCGGCAGCACGGTCGCGCTCCGCAGCTGCGCCTTTGGGGCCTGGAGGCGACCGGCGCCACCGATCCGGGTGGGCCGGTGCTGCTGGTGGTCGCTGCCAGTGAGGTTGAATACAAGCACCTGCTGCTGCGCTATCACGCGCTGTGCCGGCGCTTCGGACCGCTGCCGCCGCCGCGGGTGCTCAACGTCGACCACGGACGCACCCGTTTCCTGCTGTTCGCGATGGACGCCCGAGAGGAAAAAGCAGACCCGGATGCGTGCACGCTCCCCGCAATGGCCTGGCTCGACAGCCCGGCGGCCGACGCCAGGCTGGACCGGAGCTTCACGGTCGAAGGCTGGGCGTTCAAGGATGGCGTGGGTATCGAACGCGTCGAAGTGATGCTCGATGGCCGCGTCGTGGCGCAGGCCGAGTACGGGATCCACAGTCCCGGAGTGGCCGACTACTGGGACATCTCCACCGATGCCACCCATCCACGCGTCGGCTTCGCCGCGACCGTCGAGCTGCCGCCCGGCAGCGCGGGCGCGCACTGGCTGGGCCTGCGCCTGCACGGCCGGGACGGCAGCGTCGAGGACTGGTCGGAGCAGCGCATCGTGGTCACCGCTGCCGGGCACTGACCCTCAGGGCAGGGCCAGTCCGGATTCGCGCAACAGGCGGATGGTTTCCAGCAGCGGCAGGCCCACCAGGGCGGTGGGGTCGCGGCTTTCGATCGCATCGAACAAGGTGATGCCCAGGCCCTCGGACTTGAAGCTGCCGGCGCAGTCGAAGGGCTGCTCCAGGTCGACGTAGCGCTCGATCTCGGCACGGCCGAGGCGGCGGAAATGCACCAGGGTCGTGTCCAGCGCGCTGGTGACGGCGCCGCCCGATGCCACGGCCACCGCGGTGCGGAAGGCCACGCTGGATCCGGACATGGCCTCGAGCTGCGCGATCGCGGCCGCGCGCCCACCGGGCTTGCCCATCGCCGCGCCGCCGAAATCCGCGACTTGGTCGGAGCCGATCACGCGCGCGTCGGGGCGCAGCGCGGCCACCGCTGCGGCCTTGGCCACGGCCAGGCGCAGGGCGAGGGCGGTCGGGGTCTCGCCGTCGAGTGCGGTCTCGTCGACCTCGGGGCGGACGGTGTCGAACGGCAGCTGCAGCCGGGCGAGCAGCTCCCGGCGGTAGGGCGAGGTCGAGGCCAGCACCAGCCTGGCGGGGTCGCTCACGGCTGCGAGGCCCGGGCGCGTTCGATACGCTGGAGCTGCTGGTCGATGCGCGCACGCGCGCCGTCGATGGACGCCCGCACCGCATCCAGCTGGCCCGGCGAAGCGGCCGCGCCGTGCTGCTGCAGCCACAGCCGCTGGCGCAACATTTCCTGCAGCGCTTCGCGCACCGGGTCCTGGCCTTCGCCGGCGACGGCCTCGATCTCGCTGCGCGCGGTGCGAAGCCTCGATTCCAGGGCGTCGGCCGCGTCCAGGACGCCGGCCATCGCCCGCTGGTGGCGGTGCAGGCCGATCCGGCGGCGCAGGATGAGCCAGGCTATCAGCGCGGTGACGGCGATCAACAGCAGTGTCGGGGTCAAACCGGAGGCCTCGCTTGCGGCCCCGCAGTCTGCCGGGGGACCGCCCGCGATGGCAAATTGCCCGCCACGGCAAGGGTTTCACGGTGCGGGCCTGTTTGACAGCGGGCAGTCCGAGGCCTAACATTCCGCGGCTTATGTCCGCAGACGTGCCCGAGGTATTGGACGCTTGGCGCATGGTTGCGGCCCGGCGGGAGTTCGCAGGACGCCTGCCGCTGTCCGCTCTGCCACGCCTGCGCGAGGCACTGGTCGACGCCGAGGGCGAGGTGGCGTACACGCTGTCCTTCGACCGCGACGCGCTGCAGGTGCCCTACGTCGAGCTGGGAATCGAAGCGCAGCTGCCGCTGCTTTGCCAGCGTACGCTGCAGCGCTTCGTGCTCCCGGTGTCGCTGGTGCAGCGGCTGGGGCTGCTGCGGGCCGAGGACGAGGGGGACGAGGCTGCCGAAGCCGCGCTGCCGCCGGGCTATGAAGCCTTGGCCGTGGCCGGAGACGGCGCCATCCGCCCCTTCGACCTGGTGGAAGATGAGCTGATCCTGGCCGTGCCGGTGGTACCGGTGTCGCCGGGGTCGGAAAGCGTCGAACGCGACTGGCCGGTCGCCGCCGACGAAGCAGCGCAGGCCAACCCGTTCGCGGCGTTGGCATCGCTGAAGAAGAACGATTGATCAACCCCATTCCGTTGCTGGAGCAATCCCATGGCTGTACAGAAGTCCCGAGTCTCCCCCTCCCGCCGCGGCATGCGTCGTGCGCATGACGCGCTGTCGGCGAAGCAGCTGTCGACCGACCCGACCTCGGGCGAGACCCACCTGCGCCACCACATGACCGCGGACGGCTTCTATCGTGGCCGCCAGGTCATCGTGCCCAAGAGCAAGGTGGCCGAGGAAGACTGATCCCGCGCGCCCGTCACCGTGACGGGCGATGCCCTGGCCGTGGCGCCGTGTGCGCCGCGCGCCCGCCGGTGCCATGATCGGCGCCCAGCAACACGCGAGGTCCGTCCTTGACATGAGTGAGCCCGCCGCACAGCGCATCTATGCGCGCATTGCAGGGACAGGCAGCTACCTGCCGTCCAAGGTCCTGACCAACGACGACCTGGCAAAGTTCGTCGACACGTCGGACGAGTGGATCGCCTCGCGCACCGGCATCCGCCAGCGCCACATCGCCGCCGAGGGCGAGACCACGGGCGACCTGGCCGTCCACGCCGCCCTGCGCGCGTTGGAAGCCGCCGGCACCGATGCCTCCGAGATCGACCTGATCATCGTCGGCACTACGACGCCGGACCTCATTTTCCCGTCCACCGCCTGCCTGGTGCAGGCGCGCCTGGGCGTGGCCGGCTGCCCGGCCTTCGACGTCAATGCCGCGTGCTCGGGCTTCATCTACGCGCTCAGCGTGGCCGAGAAGTTCATCGTTTCGGGCTCGGTGAAGACCGCGCTCGTGATCGGCTCGGAAACGCTCAGCCGCATGGTCGACTGGAGCGAGCGCACCACAGCCGTGTTGTTCGGCGACGGCGCAGGCGCGGTGGTGCTGAAGGCCGACACCGAGACCGGCATCCTCAGCACCCACCTGCACGCCGACGGCGCCAAGAAGGAACTGCTGTGGAACCCGGTCGGGGTGTCGGTCGGGTTCAAGGAAAACGAGAAGAACGCCGGCGTGCGCATCCAGATGGCCGGCAGCGACGTGTTCAAGTACGCGGTGCGTGCGCTCGACGCCATCGTCGAGGAGACGCTCGAAGCCAATGGCGTCGACCGCCACGACATCGACTGGCTGATCCCGCACCAGGCCAACCTGCGCATCATCGAGGCCACGGCCAAGCGCCTGGACATGCCGATGGAGCGCGTGATCGTCACCGTCGACAGGCACGGCAACACCTCGTCGGGCTCGGTGCCGCTGGCGCTCGACGAAGCGGTGCGCTCGGGCAAGGTCCAGCGCGGCCAGCTGCTGCTGCTGGAAGCCTTCGGCGGTGGATTCACCTGGGGCTCGGCGCTGCTGCGCTACTGAGCCGCACCACATCCCGCAAGGCCAGGGCCGCGTTCTTCGCGGCCCTTTGCTTGTCTGCGTGGCTGGAAAGAGCTTTTTGCCACGGATTTACGCGGATTACACGGATCCGGCCGAGGCAAGGTTGTGATTGCAGATCCTTACAGGAAAAAGCTGATGCAGGGCGTGGCATCCGGGCTGGCCTCGTTCCGATCCGCGTAATCCGCGTTAATCCGTGGCAAAGGCTCTTTGCAGCGCTCCAGAGCACGTTGAGCTGCGGCAAGGGCAGGGTTCGCGGATCCGGTCAATACGGCCGGGTACAGACGAAGCGGGGCGTTCGCCCTTATCATCCTCCGGCTTTTTGAATTGGACCGTACGCTTGATCGCATCCCAGCTTGCTTTCGTGTTCCCAGGCCAAGGCTCGCAGTCCGCGGGCATGCTGGCCGACCTCGCCGCGCGCGGTACGGCGGTGCGTGACGCGTTCGCCGAAGCCTCGGACGGCGCGGGCATCGATCTCTGGGCGCTGTCGCAGGATGCCGACGACAGCCAGCTCAACCGCACCGAATACACCCAGCCTGCGTTGCTGGCGGCAGGCGTCGCCGTGTGGCGCGCATGGCAGGCCGCGGGCGGTGCCGCGCCGTCGGTGCTTGCCGGCCACAGTCTTGGCGAGTACTCCGCGCTGGTGGCCGCCGGCGCGCTGCCGCTGGCCGATGCCGCACGCCTGGTGCGCCTGCGTGGCCAGCTGATGCAGGACGCCGCGCCCGCCGGCACCGGCGCCATGGCCGCGGTCATCGGCGCCGAGGACGCGCTGGTGCGCGAGACCTGTGTCGAAGCATCGGGCGACGAGGTGGTGGTGCCGGCCAACTTCAACTCGCCCGGCCAGGTGGTGATCGGCGGCCACGCCGCCGCCGTCGACCGCGCCCTGGAGCTGCTGGCCGCCAAGGGCGTGCGCAAGGTGGTGAAGCTGGCCGTCAGCGTGCCCTCGCACACGCCGCTGATGCGCGAAGCCGCCAACCGCCTGTCCGAAGCGATGTCCGGCCTGTCCTGGAGCGAGCCGTCGCTGCCGGTGGTGCAGAACGTCGATGCCGAAGTGCACGACGGCGTCCACGCCATCCGCGACGCCCTGGTGCGCCAGCTCTACCTCCCGGTGCAGTGGACCGACTGCGTCCAGGCCCTGGCCGCCCGCGGCGTCACCCGCATCGCCGAATGCGGCCCCGGCAAGGTCCTCACCGGCCTCGCCCGCCGCATCGACAAATCCCTCGAAGCCCGCGCGCTCGGCACCGCTGCTGACTTCGATGCGGCCTTGGCAGAGTGGAAAAGCTGAATTTTTAGCCACGGATTTGCGCGGATTACACGGATCGGGGCGAGGCCAGTCCGAACACCGTGCTCCGCATCTGCTTTTTTCACAGAAGGATTTGCGGTGACAATCTTGCCTCGGCCCGATCCGTGTAATCCGCGCAAATCCGTGGCAAAAAAGCTCTAACTGACACAGGCGAAGACATATGACCCAGGAACTGAAAGGCGAGATCGCGCTGGTGACAGGCGCAAGCCGCGGCATTGGCGCGGCGATTGCCGACGAACTGGCCGCGCGTGGCGCGACGGTGGTCGGTACCGCGACCAGCGAGGCCGGTGCCCGGGCGATCGGTGAGCGGCTGGCGGGGCAGGGCGGCCACGGCCGCGTGCTCGACGTCACCGCGGCCGGCGCGATCGAGGCGCTGATCGACGCCGTGGGCAACGACATCGGCGCGATCTCGATCCTGGTCAACAACGCCGGCATCACCCGCGACAACCTGCTGATGCGCATGAAGGACGAGGACTGGCAGGCCATCCTCGACACCAACCTCACCAGCGTCTACCGCAGCAGCAAGGCGGTGATGCGCGGGATGATGAAGGCGCGCCGCGGCCGCATCATCAACATCGCCTCGGTGATCGGCGTGACCGGCAATGCCGGCCAGGCCAACTATGCCGCCGCCAAGGCTGGCGTCATCGCCTTCAGCAAGTCGCTGGCGAAGGAGATCGGCAGCCGGGGCGTCACCGTCAACGTGGTCGCGCCGGGCTTCATCGCCACCGACATGACCCGCGACCTGTCCGATGACATCAAGTCGGGACTGACCGCGCAGGTCGCGCTGGGCCGCCTCGGAGAGCCGGAGGACATCGCCCGGGCGGTCGCTTTCCTGGCCGGACCCGATGCCGGCTACATCACCGGTGAAACCCTGCACGTGAACGGCGGCATGTACATGCCGTAATGCAAGACGGCCGCCAAGTCCTTGAATGAAAAGGGACGGAATCGGCCCGTACCACCCCCACGCGAATCCCTTACACTACCCACCGCAACAGCCTCCACCGGAGCCAAATACCAATGAGCAGCATCGAAGAGCGCGTCAAGAAGATCGTCGTCGAACAACTGGGCGTCAAGGAAGACGAGGTCAGCGCCAGCGCCTCCTTCGTCGACGACCTGGGTGCCGATTCCCTCGACACCGTCGAGCTGGTGATGGCGCTCGAAGAAGAATTCGAGTGCGAGATCCCCGACGAAGAAGCCGAGAAGATCACTTCGGTGCAGCAGGCGATCGATTACGTGAAGGCCCACGTCAAGGCCTGACTCGCCAGGCGGCGCATCGCGCCGCACCGAGCACAAAACCCGGGGCCGCTGATGCGGCCTCGGGCGTTTCCGGCACGCCGCGCGGCGGCGTGCACAACCGTCCAGGAGCTCCCATGTCCAAGCGTCGCGTCGTCATCTCCGGCCTCGGCATCCTGTCGCCGCTTGGCAATGACCTGGCCTCGTCCTGGCAGGGCATCGTGGACGGCCGTTCGGGCATCGGCCCGATCACCAATTTCGACGCCTCGGCGTTCGCCACGCGCATCGCGGGCGAGGTCAAGGGCTTCGATCCCACGCAGTGGATCGCGGCCAAGGACGTCAAGAAGATGGATCCCTTCGTCCACTACGGCGTGGCGGCGGCGATGATGGCGCTGGCCGACGCCGGCCTCGACGTCGCCGCGGACGATCCCGAGCGCATCGGCGTGGCCATCGGCGCCGGCATCGGCGGCCTCAAGGGCATCGAGGAAACCGCGATCAAGTACCACGAGAGCGGCCCGCGCCGGATCTCGCCGTTCTACGTGCCCAGCACCATCATCAACATGATCGCCGGCCAGGTCTCGATGATGACCGGCGCCAAGGGCCCGAACATCGCCGCGGTCACCGCATGCACCACGGCCACCCACAACATCGGCCTGGCGATGCGCATGATCCAGTACGGCGATGCCGACGCCATGATCGCCGGCGGCGCCGAGTTCGCCACCACGCCCACGTCGCTGGGCGGCTTCTGCGCGATGAAGGCGCTGTCGACCCGCAATGACGAGCCCGAGAGGGCCTCGCGTCCCTGGGACGAGGGCCGCGACGGCTTCGTCATGGGTGACGGTGCCGGCGTGCTGGTGATCGAGGAATACGAGCGCGCGAAGGCGCGCGGTGCGCGGATCTACGCCGAGCTCGCCGGCTTCGGCATGAGCGGCGATGCGTACCACATGACCGCGCCCAGCGAGAACGGCGAGGGCGGCGCGCGCTGCATGGTGGCCGCGATCCGCGACGCCGGCATCGATCCCTCCGCGCTCGGTTACATCAACGCCCACGGCACCTCGACGCCGCAGGGCGATCTGGCCGAAACCATGGGCATCAAGAGCGTGCTTGGCGCGCATGCGCGCAAGGTGATGGTCAGCTCGACCAAATCCATGACCGGGCACCTGCTGGGCGCCGCGGGCGGCGTCGAGGCGGTGTTCTCGACCATGGCGCTGCACACCGGCGTCATCCCGCCGACCATCAACCTCGACAATCCTTCCGAGGGCTGCGACCTCGACTACGTGCCGCACACCGCGCGCGAAAAGCAGGTGGACGTGGCGATGTCGAACTCCTTCGGCTTCGGCGGGACCAACGGCAGCCTGGTGTTCCGCCGTATCTGATCACGGTGCCACCCCGGGGCGGCGGAAGTGCACATGACCCGCGTCCGCGCGCTGGCGCCCGGCATCGACCTGCTCGCACTGCAGCGGCACGCCCCCGGGCGCTATCCGCTGCTGCTTGAATCCGTCGCCTCGGGCACCGCCCAGGGGCGCTGGGACATGCTGCTGGTGGCGGATGGTGACCGCCTGTCGCTGGGGCGGGACGGCATCACGCGTCGTACCGACGGCACGCCCGCCGGCAACGACTTCCTGCGCGCACTGGACGCGGACTGGCAGGCCCTGCGCCAAGCGCCCCGGGCGTCTCCGTGGCCGTTCCAGGGCGGCTGGGCGCTGCTGCTGGCGTATGAGCTGGCCGCGGAGGTCGAGCCGGTACTGGACCTGCCCGCGGCCCGCGGCGAATTGCCGGTGGCCGTGGCCTGCCGCTGTCCGGTCGCGGTGTTGCGCGACAGGGTGAGCGGGGAGATGGTCGTGGTGGCCGAGGAGGGCGCTGAAGCCCTGCTGGATGCGGTCCTTGCCGACGCCGCGGCCGGCGCGCGCGCGTCGACCGGACGCGCCGGCGCGAAACCGCAGCCCTGGCCGGCCCTGCTCGCGTGCACGGAAGCACCGGGCGACGACTACATCGCCGCCGTCACCCGCGCGCTGGAGTACATCCGCGCCGGTGACGTCTTCCAGGTGAACCTGTCCCGCGCCTGGGAGGCGCGCTTCGACGCGCCGCTGGCACCGGCGGTTCTGTACGAACGCCTGCGCCGCGCCAATCCCGCGCCCTTCGCCGGCCTCTTCGACCTCGGTGCTGCTGGCGCCGTGGTCAGCGCCTCGCCCGAACGCCTGGTCTCGGTGCGCGGCGACATCATCGAGACCCGGCCCATCGCCGGCACCCGGCCGCGCCTGGAAGGCGACGACGAGGCGGGCCGCATCCGCGAGCTGATCGGCCATGCCAAGGAACGCGCCGAGCACGTGATGCTGGTCGATCTGGAACGCAACGACCTCGGCCGCGTCTGCAGCGCGGGCAGCGTCGAGGTCGATGAACTGATGGTCGTGGAGAGCTATGCCCACGTGCATCACATCGTCAGCAACGTCCGCGGCCGCCTGCGCGCCGATGCCACGCCGGGCGAGGTGCTGCGCGCGGTGTTCCCGGGTGGCACCATCACCGGCGCGCCCAAGGTGCGCTGCATGGAGATCATCGCCGAGCTGGAAGGCGTTGGCCGCGGCGCCTACACCGGCGCCATGGGCTGGCTGGACCGCAGCGGTGACCTCGACCTCAACATCCTGATCCGAAGCGCCGAGGTGTGTGGTGACGCGCTGCGCTTCAACACCGGCGCGGGCATCGTCGCCGACTCAGACCCGGAGCATGAGCTCGACGAGACCAGGATCAAGGCCCGCGGCATGCTGCAGGCGATCGGTGCCTGACCGGCACCGCGGCCGGCACGGTATCCTTCGACGCATGCATCCGACCCCCGACCGCACCGTCGAGACCGCGCCATGAAGGCGCTCAAGCGCATCGTCCTGGTCCTGTTCGTACTGTCCGCCCTGGCCGCGGGCGCGGCCGGCTGGTGGGCGTGGAGTGGCTTCCAGCGCTTCGCCAACGCCCCGCTCCCGGGCGTCGAAGCCGGCGACAACCTGATGGTGGAGCGCGGCGACACGCTGCCGCGCGTGGTTGCGCGCCTGCGCTCGCAGGGCATCGACGCCGGGCGGGACCTCGAATGGCGCCTGCTGGTGCGCCTGCAGGACACCGGGGGCCGCATCCAGGTCGGCGAGTACGCGCTGGAGCCCGGCATCACCCCGATCCAGCTGCTCGAGCACATGCGCGATGGCAAGGTGGTCCGCCACCATTTCACCATCGTCGAAGGCTGGAGCATCCGCGAGCTGCGCGCCGCGCTGGGCCGTGCCGAGCCTCTGGTGCGGACCCTGCACGAGGTCGATGACGCGGCCTTGATGGCGATGATCGGCCGCGAGGGCGTGCATCCCGAAGGCCGCTTCCTGCCCGAGACCTACGCCTACGACCGCGGCGACACCGACATCGACCTGCTGCGCCGCGCCGCCGCCGACCTTGATCGCGCCCTGGACGCGGCCTGGCAGGCGCGCGCGGACGGCCTTCCGATCGATACGCCCGAGGAGGCGCTGGTGCTGGCCTCCATCGTCGAGAAGGAGACCGGCATCGCCGAAGAGCGGCCGATGATCGCCGGCGTGTTCACCCGTCGCATGCGCATCGGCATGCGCCTGCAGACCGACCCGACGGTGATCTACGGCATGGGTGCGGGCTTCGACGGCAACATCCGCCGCAGCGACCTGCTCACCGACACGCCGTACAACACCTATACCCGCGACGGGCTGCCGCCGACCCCGATCGCGATGGTCGGCGCCCACGCGCTGCGCGCGGCCACGCAGCCGGAGGAGACCGACGCGCTGTACTTCGTCGCCATCGGCGACGGCAGCGGCCGCCATGTGTTCTCGCCGACGCTCCAGGCGCACAACGCCGCCGTGCGCCAGTACGTGCGCCGCTACCGCGAACGGCACGGCCCGCGATGAGCGCGCTGCCCATGCATCCGCGCCTGGTGTCGCTGGAAGGCGGCGAGGGCGCCGGCAAGACCACGGTGCTGGCCGCGCTGCGCGCGGAGCTCGAGGCTTCCGGCCGCGAAGTGCTCGTCACCCGGGAGCCCGGTGGGACGCCGCTGGCGGAGAAGATCCGCGGCCTGCTGCTGCACCCCGGCGACGAGGCGGTGTCGGCGGAGACCGAGCTGCTGCTGATGTTCGCCGCGCGCGCGCAGCACGTGCGCGCGACCGTGCTGCCTGCGCTTGAGCGCGGCGCATGGGTGCTGTGCGATCGCTTCACCGATTCCAGCTACGCCTACCAGGGCGGCGGGCGCGGGCTGGACCAGGATTTCATCGCCGCACTCGAGCGGCGCGTGGTCGGCATCCGCCCGGGCCTGACGCTGCTGCTCGACATCGATGTCGCGGCGGGACGCGCGCGCATCCAGGGCCGCGACCGGCGGCCCGACCGCATCGAGAGCGAGCGCGACGCCTTCTTCGAACGCGTGCGCGCGGCCTTCCTGGCGCGTGCCGCTGCCGAGCCGGAGCGCTTCCGCGTGGTCGACGCATCGCGCCCGGTCGACGATGTCGTGGCGGTGGCCGTCGCGGCGCTGCGCGACTTCACGGAGGCGGCATGAGCCTCGACGCCGCGCTCGCGCCCTGGCAGCAGCGCATGCACGACCACGCCGCCGCCGCGCTGGACGCGGGGCGCATGGGCCACGCACTGCTGTTCTGCGGCCCGGCGATGCTCGGCAAGCGGCTGGTGGCCGAGCGCCTCGCGCAGCGCGTGCTGTGCCTGTCGACCGACCATGTGGCGCGTCCCTGCGGGCAGTGCCGCGCCTGTACGCTTTACCACGCGCGTTCGCAGAAGGATCCGCTGGAGCAGCGCCCGGACGGTTCGCTGTCGCAGCCCTGGGGCCATCCGGGCCACCCCGATGCCATCTTCGTCGGCCATGCCTGGCGGCACACGCCGTCGCCGCCCCGGCAGATGACGGTGGTCCCGGTCGACCAGGTGCGCGAGCTGTCGGTGCGCCTGTCCACCACGCCGCAGTACGGCAGCGCCAAGGTCGCGATCATCGATCCGGCCGACGACATGAACGATGCCGCGGCCAACGCCCTGCTCAAGACGCTCGAGGAGCCGGTGCCCGGCCGCTACCTGTGGCTGGTCTGCGCCAATCCCGCGCGCCTGCCCGCGACCATCCGCAGCCGCTGCCAGCGCCTGGAGTTCCGCCTGCCGCCGGCCGACGAAGCGATGGCCTGGCTGAATGCGCAGGGCCACCCGGCCGCCGCGGCCACCGAGGCGCTGGCCGCCGCCCGTGGCCATCCCGGCCTCGCCGATGCCTGGCTGCGCGATGGCGGCCTGGCGCTGCGCCGGGAGGTCGCGGCCGACCTCGCCAAGATCGCGTCGAATTCGGCGTCGCCGCTCGAGGTCGCCAAGGCCTGGACCGCCGATGAACTGGCGATGCAGCGCCTGCTGCACGCGGCCGACCTGTCGCGCGACCAGGCCGTCGGCTTGACCGATCCGATGCGAATCCGGAAGCTGGCCGCCTGGTTCGATACCGCCAACCGCACGCGCGAGCTGCTGCGCAGCACGATCCGCGCCGATCTGGCAGTGGTGGACCTGCTGCTCGCATGGCGCGACGCGGCCGGCGACAAGGCAAGGGGAATGATGCGATGAGTGCAACCGGTGGTGGCGCGCGGCAGGGCATCCTGTCCCTGGCGGTCAAGGACAAGGCCCAGCTGTACGCGGCCTACATGCCCTACCTCAAGCACGGCGGCATCTTCGTGCCGACCACGCGCCGCTATTTCATCGGCGACGAGGTCTTCGTGCTGCTGACCCTGCCCGAGTCCAACGAACGCCTGCCCGCCGCGGGCAAGGTGGTCTGGGTCACGCCGCCGGGCGCGCAGGGCAACCGCACGGCCGGCATCGGCGTGCAGTTCGCCGACACCGCCGAAGGCGAGAACGTGAAGGGCAAGATCGAGACCCTGCTGGCCGGCACCCTGAACGCCGACAAGGCCACCCACACGATGTAACCCGGGCGCGCGCCCTTCACCCCGCCTGTGGGGGAAGGTGCCCTTAACGGGGGCGGATGGGGGGCAACCCCACGGAATCCTTCCCGGTGTCCGCCCCGGAATATTCCGCGCGTTGGTCAGGGAGTGTCATCCGTTGCAGGAGACCCCCCATGAACCTCCAACGCACCATCGCCCTTTCGTTCGCTGCAAGCCTGATCGCGACCGCCTGCATCGGCTGCAGGCAAGCGCCGCCCGTGGCGGCCGAGCCGGTGGTCTCGCCTCCGGAAATGGCGCTGGTCGGCGCGGTGCTGCTCGATGGACTGGGCAACTACAGCTTCCCGGTCACCAGCAAGCATCCCGACGTGCAGCGCTGGTTCGACCAGGGCCTGGCGCTGACCTACGGCTTCAACCACGACGCCGCTGAGCGCTCCTTCCTCAAGGCCACCGAGCTCGACCCCGAATGCGCGATGTGCTGGTGGGGTGCGTCCCTGGTGCTCGGGCCGCACGTCAACGCCGCGATGGACCCCGGCGACAGCGCCGACGCCTGGGACCGGCTGCAGCGGGCGCGCGAACTGGCACCCGGCGCCGACGCGCGCGAGCAGGCGTTCATCGAGGCATTGTCGACGCGCTACGCGACGCCAGCCGAGCCCCCCGAAGATCGGCGTCCACTGGACGAGGCGTATGCCAAGGCCACCCGGTCGCTGATGGCGCAGCGCCCGGACGATCTCGACGCCGCGGTGTTCCACGCCGAGGCGCTCATGGACCTGCAGCCGTGGAACTACTACGACCAGGCGCTGCGACCGAAAGGCCACACCGCCGAGATCGTCGATGTGCTGGAGTCGGTGATCGAGCGCAATCCCGAGCATGCAGGGGCCCTGCACCTGTACGTGCATGCGGTCGAAGCCTCGGCCGACCCGCAGCGGGGCGCCGTCGCCGCCGACCGCCTGCGTGATCTGGTGCCGGGGTCGGGTCACCTGGTGCACATGCCCGCGCACATCTATGCGCGGGTCGGACGCTGGCACGACGCCGTGCTCGCGAACCAGCGTGCGATCGAGGCCGACGACGCCTACCTCGCGATCTGTCGTGGCAACGTGCAGGGCGTGTACCCGCTGGGCTATGTGCCGCACAACCACCACTTCCTGTGGTTCGCGGCCAGCATGGAGGGCAACAGCGCGCTTGCCGGCGAGGCCGCGCGACACACCGCCGAGCGCACCGACCTGCAGGACCTGATGCGCCAGCCGGGCTTCGCCGGCCTGCAGCACTACTGGATGACGCCCTGGTTCGAGCGCGTGCGCTTCGGCCGCTGGGACGAGATCGCCAATGCGCCCAATCCCGCGCAGGACCTGCCCTATGTCACCGTGATCTGGAACTACGCGCGGGGCATGGCGGCCGTGCGGCAGTCGCGGCTGGACGATGCCGACGGGCATCTCGCCGCGCTGCGTCCGCTTGCCGCCGACCCGCTGATGGACGAGTTGATGGTCTGGGACCGCTATCCGCTGGCCCACGCGGCGCGGATCGCCGAACGCATGCTCACCGCGGAGCTCGCCGCCGCCCGCGGCGACGATGACGCCGCCGTGGCGGCGCTGCGCGAAGCAACGGCCATCGAGGACGGCATTCCGTATGACGAGCCGCCGGGCTGGCACGCACCGGTGCGGCACTCGCTGGGCGCGGTGCTGCTGGCCGCGGGGCGTCCGGGGGATGCCGAGCAGGTCTACCGCGAGGAACTCCGCCGCAATCCCGGCAACGGCTGGTCGCTGTTCGGCCTGGCGGAGAGCCTGAAGGCGCAGCGCAAGGCGGACGAGGCGGGCGAGGCGGACCGCCGCTTTGCCGAAGCCTGGAAGAACGCCGACATCGAACTGACCGCCTCGCGTCTCTGATCCCTTCCCCCCGCAATGCGGGGGAAGAGGGTCGGGCTTCGGGAGAGAGCGCAGTCTTGCGTTCTATTTCCGCAGCGCGGGTGAATCCCAACCCGGCCGCGGCGCGAAGCGGTCGCCGTGTGTCGCCTGCAGCGCCTTGAGCCGCAGCAGCACGGCATCCACGCCACTCTCGCGCAGGTACTGGATCGGACCGCCGCGGAACGGCGCGAAGCCGGTGCCGAAGATCACGCCCGCGTCGAGCAGGTCGCCGTCGGCCACCACGCCCTCGTGCAGCGCGGCGACGGCTTCATTGACCAGCGGCAGGATGAGGCGGTCCTCGAGGTCGGCCGGCACCTTGTAATCCTTGGGCACCTCGGGCTTCTTCGGCTTGCCGTCTTCCCAGGTGTACAGGCCCTTGCCGTCCTTCTTGCCGCGCTTGCCGGCTTCCGGTGGCGTCGACAGCGACGCCGGAACCGGCAGGCCGAGGAAGGGCGCGAGTTCGGCGCACACGCCGGTGGCTACGTCCAGGCCCACGGTGTCGATCAGCTCGATCGGGCCCATCGGCATGCCGAACTTCACCGCCGCGCGGTCGATCACCGCGCCCGGAATGCCTTCGGAGTACGCAGTCGCGGCTTCGAGCATGTACGGGAACAGCAGCCGGTTGACCAGGAAACCCGGCGTGCCGGCCACGGGCACGGGCAGCTTGTCGATCGCCTTGCAGAACGCGGCCAGGCGGCGCTCGGTGTCGGCGTCCATGGCGTCGTGGCGCACGATCTCCACCAGCGGCATCATCGCCACCGGGTTGAAGTAGTGCAGGCCGGCGAACTGCGCCGGGCGGACAAGGCCGGTGCGCAGCTCGTCCAGCGGGATCGACGAGGTATTGGTGGTGAGCAGGGCGTCGGCCTTGAGCTTCGGCTCCACGCCCGCGTAGAGCGCGCGTTTGGCCTCGGGCTGCTCGACGATCGCCTCGATCACGAGATCCGCACCGGCCACGCCTTCGCCGGCGAGGTCCGACTTCAGTCGCGCCGCGACCTCGGGCCGCTTCGCCTCCACCTTCACCTTCTTCGCGAACAGCGCCTGCGCGCGCGCCATGGCCTTGTCGATATAGACCTGCTCGCGGTCCTGCAGCGTGACCTCGAAGCCCTTGTATGCCGCCCAGGCCGCGATGTCGCCGCCCATCACGCCGGCGCCGACCACATGCACGCGTGCGATGCCACTGTCCTTGCCGCCCAGGGCCTTCAGCCGCTCCTGCAGGAAGAACACGCGGGTCAGGTTGCGCGCGGTCGGGGTGCCGGCAAGCTTCACCACGGACTTGCGCTCGGCCGTCAGGCGCTTCTGGATGCCGCCGCCGGTGCGGCGCCAGGTCTCGACCAGCGCATAAGGCGCGGGATAGTGCTCCCTGCGGGCCTTGCGCGCGACCTGCTTGACCAGCATCGGCGCCAGCAGCTGGCGCGCGGGCCAGATATTGGTGAGCCAGCCCATGAAGCGCTGCTTGAACGGCCGTACCTCGCCCTTCAGCGCAAGCGCGACCGCGGCCTCGACAAGCTGCGCCGGCTCCACGACCCGGTCCACCAGGCCGATGCCCTTGGCTGCCGACGCCGACAGCGTGCGCCCGGTGAGCATCATGTCCATCGCCGCCGGCGTCCCGACCAGGCGCGGCAGGCGCACGCTGCCGCCCCAGCCCGGGTAGATGCCCAGCTTCACTTCGGGCAGGCCGATGCGCGTGGACGGATCGTTGCTGGCGACGCGGTAGCGGCAGGCCAGCGAGATCTCGGTGCCCCCGCCCATGCAGAAGCCGTGGATCGCGGCCACCGTGGGGCAGGGCAGTTCGGCCAGGCGCTGGAAGGCCTGTTGGCCGCGGCGGATCGAATCGCCGATCGTGCCCTTGGCGTCGAACTCGGCGAACTCGCGGATGTCCGCGCCGGCAATGAAGCCGCGCGCCTTGCCCGAGCGCAGCACCAGCCCCTTCGGCGGGTCCAGGGCCAGGCGTTCGAGCAGTGCGTCGAGTTCGACCAGCACGTCCTGCGCGAAGGTGTTGACCGACTCGCCGGCGCGGTCGAATGTCAGCAGGACGACGCCGTCGGGGCGCTGCTCGGCTTGCCAGTGGCTGAAGCGCAGACCATCGAGGCCAGCAATCATGCGGAACCATCCGTCAGAGTACGGGGAACTGCCTATGATCCAGAGTCCGTTTCACCCGCGTCAAATGCCCCGGATGTCCACCGCGGCTTGCGGGACGGTGAACGTGACCCCAGATCATCCTGCAGTGCGGAACTTTTCCGCAGTGTGAAGGTCAATCTCCGGTCCCAGGGCCGGTCCCGAGGAGAGCACCGGCCGATGGCCGAAATCGACGACACGCCAATCGACAGCCCGCCAATCGACAGCCCGCAACTCGACCAGGACCTCGTCCGCCGCGTCCAGCGCGGCGACATGGCGGCGTTCGACCTGCTGGTGCGCAAGTACCAGCACCGGGTGGCCGCACTGGTGGGGCGCTACGTGCGGGACTGGAGCGAATGCCAGGACGTCGCGCAGGAAACCTTCATCCGTGCGTATCGCGCGATCGGCAATTTCCGCGGCGACGCGCAGTTCTACACCTGGTTGCACCGCATCGCCGTCAACACCGCCAAGAACCACCTGGTCGCAAGCAATCGCCGCCCGCCCACCGACGACGTGGACCTGGAGGATGCCGAACATTTCGATTCCGGCATCGGCCTGCGCGACAACGACACGCCCGAACGTGAACTGATGCGCCAGCAGATGGAACAAACGGTGCTGCGCGCGGTCCAAGCACTGCCCGAAGAGCTGCGCATGGCCATCACCCTGCGCGAGGTCGAGGGCCTGAGCTACGAGGAGATCGCCACGCGCATGGATTGCCCGATCGGTACCGTCCGCTCGCGCATCTTCCGCGCCCGCGAAGCGATTGACCTGGAGCTCAAGCCGCTGATGGACACCGGATCCGCGCCCGACCGCGCGGCGCGATGAGCACGAGATGACCCACGACAACGACAACATCGATATCGATTTCGAAGTGGCGCCGCCGGACAAGCTGTACGCCCACAACCGTCGGCAGCTGTCGGCGATGCTCGACGGCGAGCTGTCCCCGGACCAGGCGCGCTTCATGCTGCGCCGCCTGCAGCACGACGACGAACTCGCCGCGTGCTGGGAGCGCTGGCAGGTCTGTGGCGACTTGCTGCGCGGCCACGGCCACGCGCTGCTGCCGGCCGATTTTTCGCAGCGGGTGGCGGCGGCGATTGCCGCGCCTGCGGCGGGCGGGGTGACCGCGTCCGCCGTCGGCACCCGCCCGCAGCGCCCGCACCGCCTGCTTCGCTGGGGCGGCGGCGCGCTGGCCGCGTCGATGGCCCTGGTGGCGCTGTTCATGGCCCGGCAGCTGCCCGACGCGCAGGCGCCGGAGCTGGTCGAGGCCGCCAGCCCTGCGCGCTCCGCGCCGGCCCTGGTGCAGAACGCGCCGCCGGTCGCGCTGGCCGATGCCGGCGACACCGCGGCACCGCCCCAGGAGTCGACATCCGCACCGGACAACGCGGCGGCCCTGCTGGCCGCTGCTGCCGCACCGATGGCGGTCGCGGTGGCCGAAGTGCCGCGCCGCGCCGCGGAGCGCAACAGCACCCGCAGCCAGTCCCAGCGCGCCGCCGTGAGGCGCTCGCAGGCGGCCGCCGAGGCTCCGCCGTTGCGCGCCGTGGCGGCTGCTTCGCCGCCGCCGGCCGTCGTTCCCGGGGCCTCCGTGCCTGCCGCTGCCGACCCGGGCGTGTCGCTGTTTGCGGCCATGCCGTCGGCCGCCATGGACGGGGATGCCCTGTTCGGCGCGCTGCCGGCCGCGACCACGCGGCCCTGGCCGCGCGCGGTGCTGCCGGGCCTGGCGGGCGCGCAGCCGTTCGCCGCCCGCTATGGCCTGCCGCAGGCCGAAGCGTTCGCCCCGTTCCAGCCGCGGCTGGATCCGAACGCTGCACGTCGCGCGGATGACAACGTCGCGCGGCCGGAGCCCGAGGCCGGGGTGGATGAACCACCCGCCCCCGAGCTCGGGTCCGACCCGTCCCGATAAGCTCGCGATCGCCGCAGGCGCGTCAGTCGCGCCTGCGACCGGCGGATCCGATTCCCGTTTCGTTCCCATGTCCCTGTCGAGGCCCACTCCCCGATGAAATCTCCTGCCTACGCCCTTGCCCTGGTCGCCCTCACTGCCGCCGGCACGGCGGCCGTCGTGATCCCGGCCGCCACCGCGCAGTCGCAGCAGGAGCAGGCCGCTTCCGCCGCCACCGCGCCCGCATCCACACCGCTGGTCACCGGCCTTCCCGATTTCACCCGCCTGGTCGATCGCGTCGCCCCGGCGGTGGTCAATATCGAGGTCACCATGGGCCCCAGAGGCAACCGTCAGGCGCAGCAGATGCCCGACGAGATGCCCGAGTTCTTCCGCCGCTTCTTCGGCCCCGGCATGCCGTTCCCCGGCGTTCCGCAGGATCCGGGTGGGCGCGGCGGCATGTCGATGGGCAGCGGCTTCCTGATCTCCACCGACGGCTACGTGATCACCAACCACCACGTCGTCGCCAACGCCAGTGAAGTCAAGGTGACATTGCCCGACCGCCGCGGCTTCACCGCCGAGGTCGTCGGCAGTGACGAACAGTCCGACGTGGCGGTGCTGAAGATCGACGCCGAGGGCCTGCCCTTCCTGCGCGCGGGCGACGCCAATGACGTCAAGCCCGGCCAGTGGGCGGTCGCGATCGGCTCGCCGTTCGGCTTCGACCAGTCGGTCACCGCGGGCATCGTCAGCGCCGTGGGCCGCGCCAACCGCTACGCCAACCAGCGCTACGTGCCCTTCATCCAGACCGACGTCGCGATCAACCGCGGCAACTCCGGCGGTCCGCTGCTCAACACCCGCGGCGAGGTGATCGGCATCAACTCGCAGATTTTCTCCAACTCCGGCGGCTACATGGGCGTCAGCTTCGCGATCCCGATCGACGTGGTGATGAACGTCGCCGAGCAGCTCAAGGACACCGGCCAGGTGCGTCGCGGCCAGGTGGGCGTGCAGGTGCAGGAGATCCGGGCCGACGACGCGAAGGGCCTGGGCCTGCCCGACACCCGCGGTGCGCTGGTGGTCGACGTCATCCAGGGCGGCCCGGCGGAGAAGGCCGGCATCGAGCGCGGCGACGTGGTCCGCGAGGTCGACGGCACCCGCATCAACCAGTCCAGCGACCTGCCGCCGATGATCGGCGCGCGCGCGCCGGGCAGCCGCGTCACCATGAAGGTCTGGCGTGAAGGCCGCCTCCGCGACTTCACCGTGACCCTGGATGAGCTCGACGAGGGCCTGGCCGCCGCCAGCCCGCGCTCCTCGGCACGCGCGCCGGCGGCGCAGCAGAGCAATCCGCTGGGCGTCGTCGGCAGCGAGCTCGGCGCCGAGCAGCGTCGCAGGCTCGACCTCAAGCCCGACGAAGGCGTGGCCGTGGCCCGCGTCGAAGGCCTGGCGGCGCGCAGCGCCGGCATCCAGCCGGGGGACGTGATCCTGCAGGTCGGCCGCGTCAACGTGGCCACCCCGGCCGCGCTCGACCGCGAGCTCGGCAAGGTCAAGGCCGGGGAAACCGTGATGCTGCTGGTTCGCAACCGCAGCGGCGGGACCCAGTTCATCGCGGTGACTCCGCGGGAAGAGGCCGAGTAAAGAAGCGGTCCCGGTGACACCCTCCCCCCGCCTTGCGGGGGAAGGGAGCCCGGCGGGCTGTGCGACAATGTTCCGTTCGACGCCACCCGGCCCGATACGGCCCCGCCTGCGACCCCCCATGCCTCCAGACCAGATGCGGAACATCCGCAACTTTTCCATCATCGCCCACGTCGACCACGGCAAGTCGACGCTTGCCGACCGCATCATCCAGATCTGCGGTGGCCTGACCGCGCGCGAGATGGAAGCGCAGGTGCTCGACAACAACCCGATCGAGCGCGAGCGCGGCATCACCATCAAGGCGCAGTCGGTGTCGGTGCCCTACACGGCGCGCAACGGCGAGACCTACCACCTCAATTTCATCGACACCCCCGGGCACGTCGACTTCAGCTACGAGGTCAGCCGCTCGCTGGCCGCCTGCGAGGGCGCGCTGCTGGTGGTCGATGCCGCGCAGGGCGTGGAAGCGCAGTCGGTGGCCAACTGCTACACCGCGGTGGAGCAGGGCCTGGAAGTGGTACCGGTGCTCAACAAGATCGACCTGCCCACGGCCGACATCGAGCGTGCGAAGGCCGAGATCGAGGCGGTGATCGGCATCGACGCCTCCGACGCGGTGGCGGTCAGCGCCAAGACCGGCCTCAACGTCGAGGACGTGCTGGAGGCCATCGTCCACCGCATCCCGCCGCCGCAGCCGCGCGACACCGACAAGCTGCAGGCGCTGATCATCGACTCCTGGTTCGACAATTACCTGGGCGTGGTCTCGCTGGTGCGCGTGATGCAGGGGGAGATCAAGGCCGGCGCCAAGATCCTGGTGATGTCGACCGGACGCACCCACCTGGTCGACAAGGTCGGCGTGTTCACACCGAAGCGCAAGGACATGCCGGTCCTGCGCGCGGGCGAGGTGGGCTGGATCAATGCCAGCATCAAGGACGTGCACGGCGCTCCCGTCGGCGACACGTTGACGCTGGCGTCGGACCCGGCGCCCGGGCCGCTGCCAGGCTTCCAGGAGATGCAACCGCGTGTGTTCTCCGGCCTGTTCCCGGTGGACGCCGATGACTACCCGGACCTGCGCGAAGCGCTCGACAAGCTGCGACTGAATGACGCCGCGCTGCGCTTCGAGCCGGAAAGCTCGGAGGCGATGGGCTTCGGCTTCCGCTGCGGCTTCCTCGGCATGCTGCACATGGAGATCGTGCAGGAGCGCCTGGAGCGCGAGTACGACCTCAACCTCATCAGCACCGCGCCGACGGTGGTGTACGAGGTGCTGCAGACCGACGGAGAGGTGATGTCGCTCGACAACCCCGCCAAGCTGCCGCCGGCCAACAAGATCGAAGAGGTGCGCGAGCCAATCATCCGCGCCAACATCCTCACGCCGCCGGACTACGTCGGCAACGTGATCACCCTGTGCGAGGAGAAGCGCGGCAGCCAGATCGGCATCCAGTACCTCGGCAGCCAGGTGCAGATCAGCTACGAACTGCCGATGGCCGAGGTGGTACTGGATTTCTTCGACCGCCTGAAGTCGGTCTCGCGCGGCTATGCCTCGCTGGACTACCACTTCGTGCGCTTCGATGCCGGCCCCTTCGTGCGCGTGGACACGCTGATCAACGGTGACAAGGTCGACGCGCTGTCGATCATCGTCCACCGCAGCCACGCCGATCGGCGCGGCCGCGACCTCACCGAGCGGATGAAGGAACTGATCCCGCGGCAGCAGTTCGACGTCGCGATCCAGGCCGCGATCGGCTCGCAGATCATCGCCCGGACCTCGGTCAAGGCGCTGCGCAAGAACGTGCTGGCCAAATGCTATGGTGGCGACATCTCGCGCAAGAAGAAGCTTCTGGAGAAGCAGAAGGAAGGCAAGAAGCGCATGAAACAGGTCGGTCGCGTCGAAATCCCGCAGGAAGCCTTCCTCGCGGTGCTCCAGGTGGACAACAAGTGACGGCGGGCGCAGGGCGCGTCGCCGGCGGGGTGCGCGCATGAAGTGGTTCGAACTCGGGCTGGTCATCCTGACCTTCGCCTCCGGCCTCATATGGCTGCTCGACCGGCTGTTCTTCGCCAAGGCGCGCAAGGCGCGCGCCGGGCTGCTCGACGAAGACCGCGAGCCGGTCGTGGTCGATTACGCCCGCGCCTTCTTCCCGATCCTGGCCGCGGTGCTGCTGCTGCGCGGCTTCGTGGCCGAGCCGTTCCGGATCCCGTCGAGCTCGATGATGCCGACGCTGCTGATCGGCGACTTCATCCTGGTCAACAAGTTCGCCTACGGCCTGCGGCTGCCGGTGAACAACAAGAAGATCGTCGACATCGGCCTGCCCGAGCGCGGCGACGTGGTCGTGTTCCGGCCGCCGCAGTATCCCGACCAGGACTGGATCAAGCGCGTGGTCGGCCTGCCCGGCGACCGCATCGCCTACCGCGACAACGTCCTGTACGTGAACGGCGAGCCGTCCGCGTACCAGGCCATCGGCGCCTACGTGGGCAAGGGCCGGGGCGAGGAAATGACCGGCGCCACCCTGTTGGCCGAGGACCTGGGCAACGGCCGTCACGAAGTGCTCGAGATCGACAGCCCGCTCTTCACCAACCACGGCGTGGGCGAGTGGGCCGTGCCGGCGGGCGAATATTTCGTGATGGGCGACAATCGTGATAGAAGCGACGACAGCCGCTTCTGGGGCACGCTGCCGGAATCACAGCTCCGCGGCAAGGCGTTCCTGGTGTGGATGAACTTCGACAGCGCCGCCGGCGGCGTCGACTTCAACCGCATCGGCACGCGCCTGTGATGCCGCAGAGCCTGGCTGGCACCAAACGACCACATCGGGGAACGAGGGGAGAGGGGCAATGAGGAATTCGCAACGCGGCATCACCCTGCTCGGGTTCATCATCGTGCTGGCCGTGGTGGGGCTGTTCGCCTACGTCGGCATGAAGCTGTTCCCGATGTACTCGGAGTACTACAGCGTGCGCTCGGCGATGAAGGGCCTGGCCAACGAGCCGGGCATAGCCAACACCGACCCGCGCAAGATCCAGGACCTGTTCTTCCGCCGGCTGTACATCAGCTACTCGGAGAACGTGAAGCCCGAACACGTCAAGATCAAGCGCGTCGGCGCCGGCTGGCAGATGGACGTCCGGTACGAGGTCCGCAAGCCGCTGATCGGCAATCTCGACGTGGTGGGCAAGTTCGAGTCCACGCAGATGCTGACCAGGGCCGGTGCGGTCGACTGATGCCGATGCGCGCATCGCGGGCCATGTGTTCCGCGATCCCGCGCTGCTGGCGCAGGCGCTGACGCACCGCAGCGCCGGCGCGCCCCACAACGAGCGCCTGGAATTCCTCGGCGATGCCCTGGTCGGGCTGATCGTCGCCGAGGCGCTGTACCTGCGCTGGCCCAAGGCCGACGAAGGCGCCATGACCCGCGCACGGGCGGAACTGGTGCGCGAGTCGTCGCTGGCGCGGATCGCGCGCGACCTGGACCTGGGCGCGCGCATCACCCTCGGCCCCGGCGAGATGAAGTCCGGCGGCCACCGCCGCGACTCGATCCTGTCGGACGCGCTGGAGGCCGTGGTCGGCGCGATCTACCTCGACGTCGGCTTCGAGGCCTGCCGCGGGGCCGTGATGCCCTGGTTCGAGCCGCATATCGGGGCCCTTCCCGCCGGCGGCATCGGCAAGGACCCCAAGACCCGGCTGCAGGAGTGGCTGCAGGCACGCCAGCGCCCGCTGCCGGCTTACGAGCTGCTCTCCGAGGGCGGCGAGGAGCACGCGCGGATCTTTCACGTGCGCTGCGTGCTGACCGAGCCCACACTCACCGCCGAAGGCAGCGGCAGCTCCCGCCGCGCCGCCGAACAGGACGCCGCCTCCGCGGCGCTCGCCCAACTGGAATCCACCAAGACATGAACATCCAAGGCGCCAGCCGCAGCGGCGCGGTCGCCATCGTCGGCAGGCCCAACGTCGGCAAGTCCACCCTGGTCAATGCCCTGGTGGGCGCCAAGGTCAGCATCGTCTCCAACCGCCCGCAGACCACGCGCCACCGGCTGCTGGGCATCGCCACCTTCCCCGGTGGCCAGCTGCAGCTGGTCGACACGCCCGGCATCCACCGCGGGCAGCGCAGCCAGTCGGCCACCGCCATGCACCGGATGATGAACCGGGCCGCGCGTGGCGCGCTCGAGGGCGTGGACGCCGCGGTGCTGGTGGTCGAGGCGGGACGCTGGGACGAAGAGGACACGTTGGCCTACGAAGCGCTGCGCGATGCGAAGGTGCCGGTGGTGCTGGTGGTGAACCAGGTCGACCGCATCCGCGACAAGGCCGCGCTGCTGCCCTACCTGCAGAAGGCCACCGAAGGCCGCGAGTTCGCGGGCGTGCATCCGGTATCCGCGCTCAAGCGCACCGGGCTGGACGCCCTGGTCGCCGAGCTCCTGGCCCTGGTCCCGGAGGGTCCGCCGGCCTTCGACGAGGACGAGATCACCGACAAGAGCCAGCGCTTCCTCGCCGCCGAGCTGCTGCGCGAGCAGCTGATGCGCCAGCTCGGCGCCGAGCTTCCGTATTCGACCACGGTCGAGATCGAGTCGTTCACCGAGGACGTGTCGAAGTCCGGCCCGCTGCTGCGCATCGGCGCGGTGGTATGGGTGGAGCGCGACGGCCAGAAGGCGATCGTGATCGGCAAGGGCGGCCTGCGCCTGCGCGAGATCGGCAGCAAGGCACGGTTGTCGATGGAGCGACTCTTCGGCTGCAAGGTCTTCCTCGAGACCTTCGTACGCGTCCGCGCCGGCTGGTCCGACGACGAGGCCGCGCTGCGCAGCTTCGGCTACGACCAATAACCACGGGTCTGCAACTGCAGGAGCGGCCATAGCCGCTCCTACAATGTTCCTATGCGGATCCTCGGCGAACACGCCTATGTCCTCCACGCCCGGCCCTGGCGCGAAACCAGCCTGCTGGTCGAGGTCCTGTGCGCGGAACACGGACGCCTGGGCCTGGTCGCGCGCGGCGTGCGCGGCCCCCGCCGGCAGGCGCTGCGCGCGGCGCTGCAGCCGCTGCAGCACATCCGCTTCGACGCCGTGCTGCGCGGTGAGCTGGCGCACCTGAACGCCGCCGAGGCGCTCGATGCCGCGCCGCGGCTGCAGGGCGAGGCCATGCTGTCGGGCTTCTACGCCAATGAGCTCGTGCTGCGCCTGGCGCCGCGGCAGGATCCGCAGCCCGAGCTTTACGCGACCTATGGCGAACTGCGCGCGCGCCTGGCCGCCGGCGAGCCGCTGGCCTGGACCCTGCGCCGCTTCGAACGCGACCTGCTCGACGCCACCGGCGTCGGGCTGGACTACGCGCACGAGGGCGACGGCGATCCGATCGACGCGGCCGCACGCTACCGCCTGGATCCCGGGCACGGGCCGGTACGCGTGCGTGGCGAGCGCGGCGGCGAGCGTGGGCGCACGGCCACCGGGCGCGCGCTGCTGGCGCTCGCGGCGGATACCGCCCCGCCTGTGGAAGACCTGGGCGGCCTGCGCCGGGTGCTGCGCGAAGTGCTGGAGGCGCATCTCGGCGGTCGGCCGCTGGCCTCGTGGCAGCTGCTGGGGGAGCTGGGCCGCGTGTCCGCGCCGCCGGTGGCTCAGGACGGCGGCGAGAGCTCCTGAGCCGCGGCGTCGAACCACGCCAGCGCCTCCGCCGACGCAGGTGCGTCCTGGAGCGCGATCACCGCCTGCCCGAGGCGCGCCGCGCCCACGAAGCCGCAGCTTGCACGCAGGCGATGCAGCACATCGCGCAGGACGTCCTGGTCACCCCTGCCTGCGGAGGACACCACCAGCGCGCGGGCTGCGGGCAGTTCCGCCAGGAACAGCTGGCGCAGCGCGTCGACGTGGGCACGCTCGCCGTTGAGCGCGCGCAGGGCCGCGGCATCGTCCCAGGCCTGCGGTGCCGGCCCGGGACCGCCCGCGCTGCCGGGCGGGGGTTCGGCGACGCGCGACGACCTGCGTCCCGCGAGCGCCCCCGCCAGCGCAGCGCGCAGCGCCGCCGCCGTCAGCGGCTTCACCAGCACCGCGTCGAAGCCGGCGTCGTGCAGCGCCTGGTGCAGCGCGTCCTCGCGCGCGGCCGTGTGTGCGATCGCGGGAGTGGAGAGGCCCAGGCCACGCAGTTCAGCGAGCAGGCCGGTGCCGTCGCCATCGGGCAGGTGGGCGTCGATCAGCCACAGCGAATACGCGATGTTGGCGGCCTGTACGCATGCGGCCGCGCGCGAGCCGACGGTGTCGACGCAGGCGGGTAACGCCTCGGCCGCGGCGGCGAGGAATGCCGCGGTGGTGTGGTCGTCCTCGACCAGCAGGATGCGGGGCTTCATCGGCGCAGACGCTCCTGTCGCTATTCTGGCAGCCATGCCAGCGTGGATCTTAACCCTGCTTGGACTGTTTGCGCTGCTGCCCGCCAGCGCGGCGGACGCCCGCGCGCTGGTGGCGCGCGTGGCACAGGTGTCCACGCCGGTGGCCACGCTGGAAGGCGTGGAGGTGCGCCTGGCATGGCCGGCAGGCGCGTCCGAGGGCGACCTGCGGATCACCGCACGCAGCGCGCATGCGCCCGACCTGGGCTATCGCTTCGAACGGCTGGCCTGGCATTGCCCGCTGCGTCGCGACGGCGCCGGGGGATGGCGCTGCGACGGCGAACTGCGCGAAGGGCAGGGTGCGCCGCTGCGGCTCGCGCTGGCGCTGCCGGCGGGCGGCATCGAGGCTTCGCTGTCGGACGGACGCGGTGCGCGGCTTGCGCTCCAGCGCACCGACGCGGCCCAGGACCTGTTCGCCATCGACCTGGCGCAAGTGCCGGTGGCCTGGGCGCAGGCGCTCGCGGAGCGCGCGTGGGCCGACGTGCGCCTGGGCGAAGGTCGCCTCGACGGGCGTTTGCGCACGCACGTTCCCGAAGACGGCGCGATGCGCCTCGAAGGCGAGCTGGCGCTGTCGGGCGGCGGCTTCGACAGCGTCGACGCACGCCATGCCGGGGCCGGGCTGGGTGCGCGCCTGTCCCTCGACTGGTTGGCTCTGGACGAAGGGCCGCGGATCGCGCTTGACGGTGAACTGCATGGTGGCGAGCTGCTGTTCGGCAGTGGCTATTTCGTGCTGCCGGAGCGCGCGCTGCCCGTGCGCTTGCGTGCGCAGGGCAGGCGCGACGGCTGGGCGCTCACGGAATTCGCGGCCAGCGATCCGGGCGTACTCGAGGTGCGCGGCCAGGCAAGCCTGGGCGCGGACGGCCTGGATGGGCTGACGGTGTCGCTGCGCAGCGACGACGTGTCGCCCCTGCCGGAGCGCTACCTGTCGGGCTGGCTGGGCCTGGCCGGCCTGGGCGGGCTGGCCCTGTCGGGTGCGCTCGATGTCGATCTCGCGCTGGTCGAGGGCAGGCTGGCCGATGTCGACCTGCGGCCGCGTTCGCTCGACATCGCCGCGCCCGGCGACCGTTTCCGCTTCGACGGCCTCGACGGTCGCGTCCACCTGGTGTCCACGGGCAGCGCGGACGGTGTGCTGCGCTGGCGCGGCGGCGCCCTGGGCGCGATTGCCTTCGGCCCCGCACGGCTGCCATGGCGAAGCAGCGATGGCGAACTGCGCCTGACCGGCACCGCCGAAGTGCCGCTGCTCGATGGCCGGCTCGAGGTATCCGACCTGCTGTTGCATCCGCCGGGCGCGGGCGGCCCGCTGAGGGTGGAGGGTGCATTGGCGGTCGAGGCCCTGGACATGACGCAGCTCGCCCTGGCGCTGGGACTGCCGGCGTTCCCCGGCACCCTGTCGGGCAGCATCCCGGGCGCGCGCTATGTCGGCGATCGCCTCGACTTCGACGGCGACCTGGTGGTGCGCGCGTTCGACGGCGAGCTGCGGGTGTCGTCGCTGGCGATGGAGCGGCCCTTCGGCGTCGCCCCCACGCTCCTGGCTGACGTCGCTCTCGACGGTCTCGACCTGCAGTCGCTGACCGGCGTGTTCGAGTTCGGCAGCATCGGCGGGCGCCTGCACGGCCGCGTCGACGGCCTGCGCCTGGTCGACTGGGAGGCGGTGGCCTTCGACGCCGAAGTGCATACCGAGCCGCGCCGGGGGGTACGCCAGCGGATCAGCCAGCGCGCGGTGCAGAACATCTCCAGCGTCGGCGATGCCTCGTTCACGGCCAGCCTGCAGGGCCAGCTGCTGGCCCTGTTCGACGACTTCGGCTACCGGCGGATCGGCATCTCCTGCAGGCTGGCGAACGGCAGCTGCACGATGGCGGGGCTTCAGCCTCGCGACGGCGGGTTTGTTATCGTCGAAGGTGCCGGGCTGCCGCGCCTGGACATCGTCGGCTTCAACCGGGATGTCGACTGGGACACCCTGGTCGAACGCCTGGCCGCGGTGGGTTCCGGCGACGTATCGCCGGTGTTCGACTGAACCGTCCGAGGAGGACTGCATGCGCTTGACCGGTCTGCCATTCGTCGCCGCGCTGGCGCTCACCGCCTGCGTCACCATCAACGTCTATTTCCCCGCGGCCGAGGCGCGCGAAGCGGCGCGGGAGTTCGTCGAGAACGTGATCGGGGAGGAGGGCGCGACGCAGGCGCCGGATGTTCCCGGTGACGGCACGCCCGGCGGCATGGCGCTGCGCGCGGCGCCAGCACCGCAGAGCGTGTCCTTCGATCCCTGGATGCTGCTCGGCATCGCTCCCGCGCACGCGCAGACGCCCGACATCACCATCCGCACGCCCGCGATCCAGGCGATCCAGCAGCGGATGGAGTCGCGCTTCTCCTCGGTCCTGCGCCCGCACTTCGACAGCGGCGCGCTGGGCTTCAGCGGCGACGGCATGGTGGTGGTGCGCGACGCCTCGAAGCTGCCGCTGAAGGACCGCGTCGCGGTGAACGCCGCGGTGGCCGACGACAACCGCGACCGCAACGCGGCGTACCGCGAGATCGCGGTGGCCAACGGGCATCCGGAGTGGGAGAAGCAGATCCGCGAGGTGTTTGCACGGCAGTGGTTGGCCAGCGCCCGTTCCGGCTGGTGGTACCAGCAGGGTGGGAGCTGGAAGCAGAAGTAGGGGTGCTTTGACGGGACACTCCTGCAAGATTGGCCCCGTCTGCCCTTCGGGCCTCTTCCCCCCACACGCGGGGGAAGAGGGGCGGTGTCTTTTGAGACAATGCTTCTTTCGTTACGGAAGAGTTCCTGCCGTTGGCACGCATCAATCAGACACCGTTCGAAGCGGACATCATCGACCTCGGCCCTGACGGGCGCGGCATCGCCCGCCGGCCCGTGGATCACCCGCACGCCGGCAAGACGGTGCTCATCGCCGGCGCCCTGGCCGGCGAACGGGTGATGGCGCGCCAGACCGGGCGCTCGCGCGAATACGACCAGGCCGAGACGGTCGACGTGCTGCAGGCCTCGCCCGAGCGCGTCGAGCCGCGCTGTCCGCACTTCGGCGTGTGCGGCGGCTGCAGCCTGCAGCACATGGCCGGAGACCGGCAGATCGTCGCCAAGGCGCGCGTGCTGGCGGACGACTTCGAGCGCGTCGGCCCGGTCCGTCCCGAGGCCTGGCTGCCGCCGCTCACCGGGACGGCCTGGGGCTATCGCCGCAAGGGCCGGTTCTCGGTGCGCCGGGTGGAGAAGAAGGGCAAGACCCTGGTCGGCTTCCGTGAGCGCGACGCGCGCTTCGTCGCCGAGCTGCGCGAGTGCCACACCGTGATCCCGGCGCTGGGCAGCCGCATCCAGGCGCTGGCGACGCTGGTCGATGGCATGGACGCGCGGGCGGCCATCCCGCAGATCGAGTTCGCCGCCGGCGACGATGCCATCGCGCTGGTCGTCCGCCACCTCGAGCCGCTGGGCGATCGCGACCAGGCGGCGCTCGTCGCGTTCGCGCAGGAGCACGGATTCGCCGTGTTCCTGCAGCCGAAGGGCATCGACTCGGTCGCGCCGCTGTGGCCGCCGGATCCGAAGCTGTCGTTCCGCCTCGCGCCCTGGGACGTCGAACTGGAGTTCCAGCCGCTGGACTTCATCCAGGTCAACGCCGGGCTCAACGCGAAGATGATCGCCCACGCGCTGGAACTGCTCGACGTGCAGCCGGGCGAGCGCGTGCTCGACCTGTTCTGCGGGCTGGGCAACTTCAGCCTGCCGCTGGGGCGCTCCGCATCGGAAGTGGTGGGCGTCGAAGGCGACGCCGGGCTGGTGGCGCGCGCGCGGGAGAACGCCGTGCGCAATGGCATGGCCCACGTCAGCTTCCACGTCGCCGACCTGGCTACCGACCTGTCGCAGGAGCCATGGATGGTCGCGGGGTTCGACAGGCTGCTGCTCGATCCCGCCCGCGCCGGTGCGCTCGAAGTCCTGCAGCAGCTGCCGCTGGAAGGCATCAAGCGCATCGTCTACGTCAGCTGCCATCCCGGGTCGCTGGCGCGCGACGCCGCGTACCTCGTCAACGAGCGCGGCTGGTACCTGCGCGCCGCGGGAGTCATGGACATGTTCCCCCACACCGCCCACGTCGAGTCGATCGCCGTCTTCGACCCCGCCCTGCCGGCCCTGTAGGATTTCTGGATGGCCATCGAGATCGAACGGAAATTCCTGGTGGCGGATGACGGCTGGCGCGCCGCCGCCCACGCCGTCGTGCCCATGGCCCAGGGCTACCTCAACGACCAGTCGTCCATGGACGAAGGCCGCCAGCGCGCATCGGTGCGCGTGCGCCTTGAAGGGGACGGCGCCTTCCTCAACATCAAGTCGCGCGAGATCGGCCACACCCGGCAGGAGTTCGAATACCCGCTGCCCGTGGGCGAGGCACGCGACCTGCTCGCGCTGTGCGTCGGCGGGCTGGTCGAAAAGCGCCGCCACCTGGTGCGCCACGGCGGCCATCTCTGGGAAGTCGACGAGTTCCTCGGTGACAACGCCGGCCTGGTGGTGGCCGAAATCGAGCTCGAAAGCGCCGACGAGGACTTCGAGCGCCCCGACTGGCTGGGGGTGGAGGCCACCGACTGCCCGCGCTACTACAATCTGGCACTGGCCGCGCGGCCGTACTCGCAGTGGAGCGGGGCGGAACGCGCGGGACCGGCCTGAAGGAGAAAGTCCATGCTCGTCATCGGCATCGCCGGTACCGAACTCACCGCCCGGGAGCGCGACTGGCTGCAGCACGATGCCTGCGCCGGCGTGATCCTGTTCACCCGCAACTTCGCTTCGCGCGCGCAGGTGGCCGAACTGTCGGCGGCGATCCGCGAGGCCGCGCCGCGTCCGCAGCTGGTCTGCGTCGACCAGGAGGGCGGGCGCGTGCAGCGCTTCCGCGAGGGCTACAGCGCACTGCCGCCGCTGGAGGTCTTCGGCCGCGACTACGCGCGCGATCGGGACGGCGCGCTTGAACGCGCCCGCGAGCACGCCTGGCTGATGGCCAGCGAAGTCCGCGCCTCGGGCGTCGACCTCAGCTTCGCACCGGTGGTCGACCTGGGGCGCGGCAACCTGGCGATCGGCGACCGCGCCTTCTCCGATGATCCGGCCATCGTCGCCGCGTTCACCCGCGCCTACGTCGAGGGCATGCACGATGCCGGCATGGCCGCCACCCTCAAGCACTTCCCCGGACACGGCTCGGTGCGCGAGGACACCCACTTCGACGATGCCGTCGATGACCGTCCGCTGGACGTGATCCGCGCCGAGGACCTCGTGCCTTTCGCCGCAGGCATCGAAGCCGGCGCCGACGCCGTGATGCTCGCGCACGTGGTCTATCCGCAGGTTGCGCCGGAGCCGGCCGGGTACTCGCCGCGCTGGGTCAAGGACATCCTGCGCCGCGACATGGGCTTCCGCGGCGTGGTCTTCTCCGACGACATCGGCATGGCCGCCGCGCACGGCGTGGGGGGCATCAAGGCGCGCGTGGATGCGCACCTCGACGCCGGCTGCGACGTGGTGCTGGTCTGCCATCCGGAGCTGGTCGAAGAGTCTCTGGTCGCGGTCGAGGGCCGCAGCCTCAACACCATGGCGCTCGCCGGACTGATGGGTCGCGGCGCGCTGGGCTGGGACGGACTGCTGGCCGACGCGCGCCACGGCAGGGCCGCGGCGAGCCACGGCGGCGGGGCGGCGGCATGAGCGCGCCCACGCTCGCGGCCGTCATGGCCGATGCCGACGTCATCCACGATCGCGCCACGCTGGAAACGGCGATCCAGGACATGGCCGACGCCATCCAGGCCGAATACGCCGACGACGAACGCCCGCCGCTGTACGTGACCATCATGAACGGCGGCATGCCCTTCGCCACGCAGCTCGCGTTCGCGCTGGGCGACCGCGGGCTGGACCTCGAGTTCGACTACCTGCACGCCACCCGCTACCGCGGCAGCACCAGCGGCTCGCGCCTGGCCTGGCTGCACCGCCCGGCCACGCCGATGCGCGGCCGCCGCGTGCTGCTGGTCGACGACATCCTCGACGAGGGCCACACGCTGAAGGCGGTCACCCGCTGGTGCGAGGACGAAGGCGCGGCCGACGTGCGCGTGGCGGTGCTGGCGACCAAGGTCCACGACCGCTGCGTGGATGGCGTCTGCGCCGACTGGTCGGGCGTGGACGTGCCCGACCGCTACGTCTTCGGCTACGGCATGGACTACAACGAACAGGGCCGCAACCTGCCCGCCATCTACGCGCTGGCCGACTGAGCCGCGCACGCACCGGGAGACCGCCGTGTCCACGCATATCGATGAACCCGTCGCCCTTGCGGTGATCGGTGGCACCGGCCTGTACCAGCTGGCCGGGCTGGAAGATGTCGAGACCCACCAGCCGGTCACGCGCTACGGCGCGCTGTCCGGCCCGGTGCGCGTGGGCCGCATCGCCGGTCACCGCGTTGCTTTCCTGGCACGCCATGGCGAGGGCCATTCGGTGCCGCCGCACCTCGTGAACTACCGCGCCAACCTCGCCGCGCTGCAATCGCTTGGCGCCAGCAGCGTGCTCGCGCTCAACACCGTGGGCGGCATCACCGAGGACTTCGGGCCGCGGGTGCTCGCCTGTCCGGACCAGCTCATCGACTACACCTGGGGCCGCATCTCGACCTTCTGCGAAGAGCCGGGGACCGAAGTGCTGCACGTCGACTTCGGCGATCCCTACACGCCGTCGCTGCGCCGCCGGATCATCGATGCGGCGGCGACCGCCGGCGTGGCACTGGTCGACGGCGGCTGTTACGGCGCGACGCAGGGCCCGCGACTGGAGACGCGCGCGGAGATTTCGCGCATGCGCCGCGACGGCTGCGACCTCGTCGGAATGACCGGAATGCCCGAGGCAGGGCTCGCCCACGAGCTTGGACTGGACTACGCCTGCCTGGCCGTTGTCGCCAACTGGGCGGCCGGCGCGGGGCCGCAGGTCGACGAGGTGATCACGCTGGAAGACGTGCTCGCGAACGTCGCCGCGGCGTCTTCGGGCCTGCCGGACCTGGTCGGAGCGATGCTGGCGGGGTGATTGCGCCCCGCCCGAAGCCTTTGCATACTCGGGCAGCGTATGCCCGGTCCCTTGCAGGTCGGCATGCGCAATCGTATCCAGACGAGGTGGAAAGAGTCATGCAATACGGCACAGTGAAGTGGTTCAACGACGCCAAGGGTTTCGGCTTCATCGCTCCCGAAGACGGCAGCGCGGACGTGTTCGTGCACTACTCGGCGATCGATTCGACGGGCTTCCGCAGCCTTCAGGAAGGCCAGCGCGTCAGCTATGAAGTCACGCAGGGCCCGAAGGGCGCGCAGGCCGCAGGGGTTGCGGCTGTCGCGTAAGCGGTACGCAGTTACAGTATTTCCTGTTCCAGGGTCCCGGGGTTTCCGGGGCCCTTTTTCTTGGTTCATCTCCCAAGTGAGGGGTCGCGCTTCGTACTGGTTCCGTGAAGCGGGAGGCGGGCGCGGGGCGCTTGGCGGCGGTGCGGCACGATGCCTGCTGCCGCTCATGTCCCCCGGCTCCGGCCTTGGGAGAAGAACCTTCTTTTTTGCCACGGATTGCACGGATCTTTCTTGGGGTGGATCGGGCAATCGGGTAAGAATGCGGCGTGGGCCTGGAAAGGAGCGGGACCGAGGTGTTCGGCATGCATGAGGTGTTGAATCAGCCGCCGGAGTTTGGGGGGCGGGATCTCTGGCGGGATGACGTGGCGCTGCGGGAGGCGCTGGTGCGCGAGGGCGGGGATGGCTTCCGGTCCGAAGTCGCGGCCTACGGCGCGCTGGCCGGTGGCGAGCTGCTGGCGCTGTCGCACGAGGCGCACCGGGATCGCCCGCGCCTGCGCAGCCACGACGCCGCCGGGCATCGCATCGACCGCGTCGAGTTCCATCCCGCGTACCACCGGGTGATGGAGCTGGCCATCGCGCACGGCGTGGCCGGCCTGTCGTGGGCGCGGCCAGAACCCGGCGCACACGTTGCGCGCGCGGCGCTGGCCTACCTGCACTACCAGGCCGAACCCGGCAGCAGCTGTCCGTTGACGATGACCCACGCCGCGATGCCGGTGCTGCGCCAGGCACCCGCTCTGCGCGAGTGGGCGGACAAGGTCGCCGCCTGCCGCTACGACGCCCGCGACGTGGCGATCGGCGACAAGCCCGGCGTGACCCTGGGCATGGGCATGACCGAGAAGCAGGGCGGCAGCGACGTGCGCGCCAACGAGACCACGGCCACGCCCAGCGCGGACGAAGGCGCGTACACGCTCGTCGGGCACAAATGGTTCATGTCGGCGCCGATGTCGGACGGCTTCCTGGTGCTGGCGCAGGCGCCGGGCGGCCTCACCTGCCTGCTGATGCCGCGCCGCCTGCCCGACGGCGACCGCAACGCCTTCACCCTGATGCGGCTGAAGGACAAGCTCGGCGACTGGTCCAATGCCTCCAGCGAAGTCGAGTTCCAGGGCGCAATGGCCTGGCGCGTGGGCGACGAGGGCCGCGGTGTCGCCACCATCCTGCAGATGGTGATGCTCACCCGCCTGGACTGCATGCTGGGCTCGGCGGGGCTGATGCGGATGGCGCTGTCGCAGGCGCTGCATCACTGCCGCCATCGCAGCGCGTTCGGAAAGCGGCTCGCCGACCAGCCGCTGATGCGCAACGTCCTGGCCGATATCGCGATCGAGGCCGAAGCGGCGCTGGCGCTGTCGATGCGCGTGGCGCGTGCGGTCGACGCCGCCACGCACGATCCGCGCGAGGCCGCGTTCGCACGCATCGCCACCGCCATCGGCAAGTACTGGATCTGCCGCCGCGCCCCGGCGGTGGTCAACGAGGCGCAGGAGTGCCTCGGTGGCGCCGGCTACATCGAGGAATCGCTGCTGCCGAGGCTCTACCGCCAGGCGCCGCTGAACTCCATCTGGGAAGGCAGCGGCAACATCCAGTGCCTCGATGTCCTGCGCGCGCTGTCGCGGGAGCCGGAAACTGCCGAAGCGCTGCGTGTGGAGTTCGATGCTGCGAACGGCCTGCACCCCGCGTTCGACGCTCTGGTCGCTGGGCTGCCGGACATGCTTTCAGCCGCCAGTGAAGCCGGATCCAGAATGCTTGTCGAACGCCTGGCACTCGCCCTCCAGGCCTCGGTGCTCCTGCGTGCCGGCAGCCCCATCGCCGAAGCCTTCTGCCGCAGCCGCCTCGGTGCCGACCATGGCCTCGCCCTGGGTACGCTTCCTACCGACCTCGACGACGGTTCGATCATGGTCAGGGGGGCGGGGTAAAAGCTTTTGCCACGGATTTGCGCGGATTACGCGGATCTGGCTGAGGCCAGTGTTGTCACCGCGCCCTGCACCAGTTTTTAGATTGGTTGTTGGCAACAATCTTGCCCCAGCCAGATCCGCGTAATCCGCGTAAATCCGTGGCCAAAAATCAGCTCTCAACCACGGGCGCGGCATCCAGGAACTGCAGCCGCGCGAGTTCGGCATACAGACCGCCCTGCGCCAGCAGTTGGGAGTGTGTGCCTTCGGCGACGATGCGGCCGTGGTCCATGACGACGATGCGGTCCGCGCGCAGCACGGTGGCCAGGCGGTGCGCGACCACGATCGTGGTGCGGCCTTCCATCAGGCGTTCGAGCGCGTGCTGCACGGCGCGTTCGCTCTGGGCGTCCAGCGCCGAGGTGGCTTCGTCGAGCAGCAGCACGGGGGCGTCCCGCAGCAGGGCGCGGGCGATCGCCACCCGCTGCTGCTGGCCGCCGGAGAGACGGGCACCGCGCTCTCCAAGCTCGGACGCATAGCCTTCGGGCAGGGCATTGATGAACTCGTGCGCCTCCGCCGCGCGCGCGGCGGCTTCGACTTCGGCGTCGCTGGCGTCCAGGCGGCCGTAGCGGATGTTGTCGGCGGCGCTGGCGGCGAAGATCGTCGGACGCTGTGGCACCAGGGCCATGGCCTCGCGCAGCGCGGTGGGGTCGAGTTCGCGCAGGTCGATGCCGTCCAGCGATACGCTGCCCGCCTGCGGGTCCCGGAAGCGCTGCAGCAGCGCGAACACCGTGCTCTTGCCTGCGCCGGACGGCCCCACCAGGGCTACGGTTTCACCCGGCGCGACGTCCAGGGTGAAGCCTTCCAGCGCCGCGGCGTCCGGGCGGGTGGGGTAGTGGAAGACCACGTCGCGCAGCGTGACCGCGCCGCGCACAGGCATCGGCAAGGTCCTTGGCGTCTTCGGAGCCACCACCGTCGCCTGCTCGTCGAGCAGCTCCCCGATCCGGCCCATGCCGCCGGCGGCCTTCTGCAGCTCGTTCCACACCTCGGCCAGCGCGCCGACCGAGCCGGCGCCGAACATCGCGTAGAGCACGAACTGGCCGAGCGTGCCGGCGCTCATGCGGCCGTCGGCGACGTCGTGCGCGCCCAGCCACAGCACCATGGTGATGGCGCCGAAGATCACCGAGATCGCCACCGCGGTCACCAGTGCCTGCACGCCGATGCGCTTGCGCGCCACCGCCACCGCCGTCGCCACGGCGTCGCCGAAGCGGACGCGCTCATGCCCCTCGCGGGCGTGCGACTGCACGGTGTCGATTGCGCCCAGGGTTTCGGTGGCGAGCGCGTTGGCATCGGCCACGCGGTCCTGGCTCTGGCGCGAGATGCGCTGCAGGCGGCGGCCGCCCAGCACCAGCGGCAGCACCGCCAGCGGGATGCCGACCAGGGTCCAGGCCGCCAGCCGCGGACTCGTCACCACCAGCATGGCGACGCTGCCCAGCACCATCACCACGCTGCGCAGGGCCACCGACATGCTGGTGGCGACCACGCCGCGCAGGAGCTCGGTGTCCGCGGTCAGGCGCGAGACCAGCTCACCGGTGCGGCTGCGTTCGAAGAAGGACTGGTCCAGGCCCACCAGGTGCCCGAAGAACTGCGTGCGCAGGTCGGCGACCACGCGCTCGCCGAGCAGTGAGACGAAGAAGAAGCGCGCCGCGGTGGCGATGGCCAGGGCGAAGGTCACCAGGAACAGCAGCGCGAAGGCGGCGTCGATGCCGGCGCCGCTGGCGAAGCCGTCGTCGATCATCCGCCGCACGGCCAGCGGCAGGCTCAGGGTCGCCGTGCTCGACGCCAGCAGCGCCAGCAGCCAAGCCGCAAGCAGGCCCCGGTGCCGGGCCAGGAAGGGCCACAGCGGACGCAGCGTCGACAGCGGGACCCTGGATTTGGCGGCGGGATCGCCGCCGCGCGCATCGGGCGGCGGCGGGGTGGGGGTGTTCGCGAACTGGGCCATCCGGCCATTGTCGCCCATGCCTTGCGGCTATGGTTCGCCCACGCGCGCGCGATCGCGCGTGGCGTCGCGCAGGTGGCTGGCCAGCGCCGGCAGCTGGCTGGCCGGGAGGCGCAGCCGGAAGTGGACGCCGTCGGCGGCGAAGTCCTCGCCCAGCTTCTCGGCCCCAAAGACGGGCAGCGCTGCGTGCACGGCGGCGAGGTCGGCGAACGGACATTCGACTTCGATCTCGGCCATCTCCACCACCTCGCGCCGCTCGGCGGTGCGCAGGCACTCGGCCGCGGTGCCGCCGTAGGCGCGCACCAGGCCGCCGGCGCCGAGCTTGATGCCGCCGTACCAGCGCGTCACCACCACCACGACGCCGTCGAGGCCCTGGCCGTCGATGGCGGCGAGGATCGGGCGGCCGGCGGTGCCGGCGGGCTCGCCGTCGTCGCTGGAGCGGTAGTCGCTGCCGATGCGCCAGGCCCAGCAGTTGTGGGTGGCGTCGGGCACGGACACCGAGGCGATGAAGGCTGCGGCGGCATCGGTGTCCTCCACCGGCGCGGCCTTGGCAAGGAAACGGCTGTGCTTGACCACGAGTTCGTGCGCCGCCGGGGCGGCGAGGGTGGTGCTCACTCCTCGCCCAGCAGCGTGCGCAGCTCGTCCGGCACAGCGGCCCCGGGGTGGCGACGCCGGAACTCCGCGAAGCTCGCGCGTGCTTCTTCGTAGCGTTCGGAAGCGACCAGTTCGCGGATGCGTGCCAGCCAGGCCTCTCGAACCGGGGGCGAGTCCACCGAGGCCGGCGGGGTGTCGTCCAGCGGCTGGTCGAGCCAGTCTTCGTCGTGCGTCGCTTCGGCGTCGACCGGCTGCGGGCCGGCCTGCGGGTCCGCGGACCGCGCGCGTTCGGCGGCTTCCGGAGCGGGTGCGGGCTCCGGCGGCGGCAGGGCCTGCAGGAACCTCAGCGGCGTGGGAGCGGGCGCAGCGGGTGGGGCGGGCGGTGCCGGTGGTGCCGGTGGTGCGGGTGCGGGACCCGTGGACTGGGCAGCCGAGGTGTCCGGGGGGGCCGGGCGGGAGGACTTCACGGCGCGTTCGGACGCCGCCTTGTCCACGGCGGTGGCGGCCGCTTCGCGCGCTGCCGCCGGCTGGCGGCCTGGCTGATCGAAGAACACGTCGGCTGCGGGAGCGGGAGCCGCCACGGCCGGCGATGGCGGAGCAACCGTCTCCACGGCCTGCGGCGTCACGACCGCGCGCTCCGTGGAAGGTGCAGGCTGCTCTGCAGGCGGCGGCGCGACGGGCGGGGCCGGTTCGCGGAGCATTCGCGCGCTGGCAGGCGCTCCAGCGGCATCATTGGCCGGGGCCGGATGGACGGGAACCGGCGTCGCCGTGGCAGCGGGTGCTTCGTCTCCCAGCCCGGCAACCTCGAGCTGCGGCCGCAGCTGCCAGGCCACGCCGACGGCGAGTACCACCGTTGCAGCGAGTGCGCCGCCGCGAAGCCAGGCCGGACTCCGCCGGCGGCGGCGATGCCCGATGCCGGCGGCTGGCGGCGCTGTTGCAGCCGCAGGGCTGCCTTCGCCTGCGCGGCCCGCGTCGTCCACGCGCTCCGCGGCGACCTTGCGGGCGGCTGCGAGAATCGTCGCATCCAGCCCGGCCGAAGGACCGGACGGCGGCGCCGCGCGCGCAAGGGCCTCGGCCAGCTCGCGTTCCACCGGCTCCAGCGGGTCGGGTCGTTTCTGCCGGGTCACGGTGTCGCCTCCCCGGTGGTGGCCACGGCGGCGTCGCGGTCGGCCAGCGCGGCCCGCAGTTTGTCCATGGCGTAGCGCAGGCGCGACTTCACGGTTTCGCGGCCGACGCCGGTGATGTCGCCGATCTCCTCCAGGGTGAGCTCCTGTTCCAGGCGCAGCAGCACCACTTCGCGCTGGTCGTCGGGCAGGGCGTCGAGCGCCTGCTGCAGGTCGCGGCTGCGCTGGAAGGCGTGCATGCGCAGCTCGGGCGTATCCGGGTCCTCGATCCGGAGGCTGCGTTCATCGGCATCGGCGGGCGCGGGCGGGCGGTGTTGCCGCGCGCGCCAGTGGTCGGCGATGCGGTTGCGCGCGATCCGGTACAGCCAGGTGGCGAAGGCGGCCTCCGGGCGCCAGTCGCGGCCTGCCGCCAGCACTCGCTGCCAGGTGTCCTGGAACACCTCGTCGGCCACGCCCGGATCGCGAAGCTGGCGCAGCAGGAAGCGATGCAGGCGTTCGCGGTGGCGCCCGTACAGAGCCTCGAACGCGGCCACGTCGCCCCCGGTCCAGGCCAGCATCAGCGCGTCATCGCTGGTACCGGCGTGTTCGCGGGGTGGCAGGGTGTCCATCCACACGAGGTTAAGCGTTGCGCGTGGGCACGGGAAGCCCGTGCGTGCGGGCGTCGCGACGGGCATCATGTCGGTCGGGGTCGCATGGGGAGGCCGCGGTTGCTTGCCGCGTGCGGCCGGATCCGCCGTTGTGCCCGTGGGACAGGTTTGGACAAAGGGACGCGGCGCGTGCAGGCAATGCTGGACATCCCGGTTTTGGCGCCGCCGCGCGAGGTCGACCTCGCGGGGCTGGCGGGCATGCTGGCGCAATCCCTTCCCACGGGGTCGGGCGTGGTGGTGTGCTGGGACGACGAGCGCCTGGGTGCCGGCAGTTCCGAGGTCGAAGGCGCGGCCGAGGCCCTGCGCACGCGGGCCCGTGACCTCATGTCCGGCAAACGCGCGCACGCCGATGCCGACGGCGCGCTGATCGACGAGTCCTGGACCGAGGGCGAGGCCCGGATCGCGATCGCCGCGCGCCTGCCCGAGCCGCTCACGCCCGGCTCGCGCGAAGCGTGGCGGGCCCTGGCACGCCGGCTGGTGTCGGCCACCATCGCCTCGGCGCAGGCCGAGGCCCGGATCGATTCGCTGCGCAAATCGGAGCGGCTGCAGCAGGCGCTTTACGAGATCGCCGACCTCGCGGGCTCGGGCCTCGAGATGGAGGAGATGCTCAAGCGCATCCACGGCGTGGTCGGCGGCCTGATGTCGGCCGCGAACTTCTACATCGTCCTGTACGACGACGTGCGCCGCACCGTGCGCTTCCTGTATTTCGCCGACCGCCTCGACCCCTGGATCGCTCAGCCGGCCATCGAGACGCCGGTAGGGACGATGCCCAACAGCCTGACCGTGGCGCTGCTGCGGCACGGCCAGCCGCTGCGCGGCCCTTCGGAACTGATCCGGGACCACCTCGCGGTCGAACTCGACAGCGCCCACGGCCCCGACGCCGCGGACTGGCTGGGCGTGCCCATGCGCCGCGAGGGGCGCGTGAGCGGCGCGATCGTGGTGCAGAGCTACGAGCAGCCCGACTGCTACACCGACGAGGACCGCGCGCTGCTCGAGTTCGTGGCCCAGCACATCCTCACCGCGCTCGACCGCAAGCACGCCCAGGCCGAGCTCGAACGCCGCGTGGTCGCGCGCACGCGGGAGCTGCAGCAGGCCAACGAGGTGCTGCAGGCGGAGATCATCGAGCGCCAGCGCGCCGAGCGCCTGCAGCGCGCGCTGTTCCGGATCAGCGAGCTGTCCTTCACCGCGGGCAGCGTCGAGGGCTTCTATGGCGACCTGCACGCAGTGGTCGGCGAGCTGCTGTATGCGCGCAACTTCTACATCGCCATGGTCTCCGGCGATGGCAGCCACATCGAGTTCCCGTACTCGGTGGACGAGCGCGACATCGCGCGCAAGCCGCGGCGGATGATCCGCGGGCTCAGCGAGTACGTGATCAACAGCGGCCGCGCGCTGCTGGCCGACCGCGTGGTCATCGCGCGCCTGGAGGCCGCGGGCGAGCTCCAGCACCACGGCACGCTGGCGCACTGCTGGCTGGGCGTGCCGCTGCTGCGCGACGGGATGGCGGTGGGCGTGATCGCGGTGCAGAGCTATTCGCCGCACATCGCCTTTACCGTGCAGGACCAGAAGCTGCTGACCTTCGTCGCGCACCACATCGGCGGCGCGCTTGCGCGCAAGCGGTCGCAGGACCACCTCAAGGCCGCCCATGCCGAGCTCGAAGACCGGGTCGACGCGCGCACGCGGGAGCTGGAGGAGACCAACCGCGAGCTGCGTGCGCAGGTCTCCGAACGCATGCGCGCCGAACAGCGCCTGATCGACCAGGCGCGCCACGACCACCTCACCGGGCTGCCCAACCGCATCCACCTGCTCGACCGCCTCGATGCGGCGATCGCCGAGACCCGGGCCCAGAAACGCGGGCCGTTCGCGGTGCTGTTCCTCGACCTCGACCGCTTCAAGCTGGTCAACGACAGCGCCGGCCATGCCGCCGGAGACGAGATGCTGATCGAGGCCGGGCGCCGGATCGCACGGATGCTGCGCGAGGGCGACGTGGTCGCGCGCCTGGGCGGCGACGAATTCGCGGTGCTGCTTGGCGAAGCCGGCGACGACGCGACCGCCCAGGCCGTGTCGGCGCGCATCCTCGCCGAGCTGGGCAAGCCGATGTGGATCGCGGGGCGCGAGCTGTTTCCCTCGGCTTCGGTGGGCATCGCCATGTGGCAGCCGCGTTACCACCACGGCGAGGACCTGCTGCGCGACGCCGATGCCGCCATGTACCGCGCCAAGGCCAGCGGCCGCGACCGCAGCGAACTGTTCGACGAAGAGATGCGCGCCGAGGCCACGCGGCTGCTCGACCTCGAGGCCGACCTCAGGCGCGCGATCCTTGCCGACGACTTCGAGCCCTGGTTCCAGCCCATCGTCGACCTCGCCACCGGCCAGGTGGTCGGCCACGAGGCGCTGCTGCGATGGAACCACGAACTGCGGGGCCCGCTGCCGCCGGGCGAGTTCATCGGCGTGGGCGAGGACAGCGGCCTGATCGAACAGGTCGACTGGCTGGTCTACCGGCGCGCCTTCGAGTGGATGGCCCGCCACCGCGAGGGCTACGTGTCGATCAACGTGTCGCCGCGGCATTTCCGCTCCGACAACTTCGCCGAACGCCTGTTGCAGATGCTCGCTGACGCCGGAGCCGAGCCCGCGCGGCTGCGCATCGAGATCACCGAAGTCGCCCTGCTCGACGATGCCCCGCGCGCGCTGCGCATGCTCAAGACCCTGCGCTCGCGCGGCATCTTCGCCCTGCTCGACGATTTCGGCACGGGCTTCTCGGCGCTGTCCTACCTGCACCGCTTCCCGATCCACGCGCTGAAGATCGACCAGAGCTTCGTCGCCGGTCTGGGCGACGACCTGCATCCCGAGAGCCTGGCCCTGGTGCGCGCGATCCTGGCGCTGGCCGGCACGCTGGGCATCGACAGCGTCGGCGAAGGCGTGGAGACCGAGGCCCAGGCCGCGATCCTGCGCCAGCTTGGATGCACCATGGGCCAGGGCTTCCTGTTCGGGCGGCCGATGCCCGCACCCGCCGCCGAGCGCCGCGGCGCGGCCTGAGCGGTGGCGGGGCAGGGCCATCGCGTCAGTTGCCGTCGCGGGCGGCATCGCCACGGGTGGCCGCGCGTCCGGCTTCGACCAGCTCGGCGAACTCGCCGCGCAGGCCCCAGCGATCGTCGCCGCGGCTGGCGCGCGCACCGGCGGCGATCGCATCCCAGTCCCATTCGCCGAGGTTGTGGCCACCGCGCAGGGCGTCCGCGAACGCCGCGACGGTGGCGGCGAAGCGCAAGGCAGGGCCGGCTTCGGCACGGATCGCGCTGCACGGCAGCGGCACCTCGATCAGCCGGCTGCCGTCACTGTCGGGCTGCTTGTAGCGCATGCGCAGGTGCGCCAGTTCGCTGCCGTGCGCGACCGTCGGTGCACTGCCGCCGTAGCGCAGCGCGGGCAGGCGCTCGCCCCCCGAGCCGGCCAGCGCGACCTCGTACAGCGCGGTGACCTCGTGGCCGGCACCGATGTCGCCGGCGTCGACGCGGTCGTTGGCGAAATCCTCGTCCCGCAGCATGCGGTTGGCGTAGCCGACCAGGCGGTACTCGGTGACCACCGCCGGATTGAACTCGACCTGGATCTTCACGTCGCGGGCGATGGTCAGGAGCGTTGCCGACATCTCTTCCACCAGCACCTTGCGCGCTTCGAGCAGGGTGTCGATGTAGGCGTGGTTGCCATCGCCGGCGTCGGCCAGCCGTTCGGCCATGGCGTCGTTGTAGTTGCCGGTGCCGAAACCGAGCGTGGTGAGCGCGATGCCCGACCCGCGCTGGTCTGCAACCAGGGCTTCGAGCGACTTGCGGTCCACGGTGCCGACGTTGAAATCGCCGTCGGTGGCCAGGATCACGCGGTTGGCGCCGCCTTCGACATAGCCCTGGCGCGCCATTGCATAGGCCAGTTCGATGCCGGCGCCGCCGTTGGTGCTGCCGCCCGCCTGCAGGCGCTCGAGTGCGGCCAGGATCTCGCCCTTGCGATCGCCCGGCGTCGGCGGCAGCACCAGTCCCGCTGAGCCGGCGTAGGCCACGATCGAGACCTTGTCCTGCGCGCGCAGCTGCCCGGTCAGCGCGGCAAAGGCCTTGCGCAGCAGCGGCAGCTTGTCGGACGAATGCATCGAGCCCGAGGTGTCGACCAGGAACACCAGGTTGGCCGGTGGCAGCTCGGCTTTCGGTACGTCGTAGCCCTTGATGCCGACCATCAGCAGATGGCGCCTGGAGTCCCACGGCGAAGGCGCGATCTCGGTGGTCACGCGGAACGGCACGTCGCGCGACGTGGGCGCCGGATGGCCGTAGCTGAAGTAGTTGATGAACTCCTCCGCGCGCACCGAATCCGGAGGCGGTCGCACGCCCATGCGCAGCATCCGGCGGACGTTGCTGTAGCTGCCGGTGTCGACGTCGACGGAGAACGTGGACACGGGGTGCTCGGAGGCGCGGCGTACCGGGTTGTCGTCGGTGTCGGCGTATTCCTCCCGGTTGGCGGGATCGTTCGGCGGCCAGGGGCGCGGCGGCATGATGGCCGGCGACGGGGCCGTGGCCATGAGCCGCTGGCGTGCGCCGCTGATTTCGACGCGATCCAGCATCGCCGCATGCTCCTGCGCGCGCGGGGCAAGTGGGGCCGGCGGGCGGGGCGCGGTCGGGGTGGGGCCGGATGCGTCGGCTGCCTTGTCGGCCGTGGATTGGGAAGTCTGGCAGGCGGCAAGCAGCAGGCAGGCCGCGAGCGCGGCGGCGAAAGCGTGGCGGTTCATGGTGGACTCCGTCGGTGGACGGGAGCGACAACGCCCACCGACGGCGGGTGGGGTTGCGGGCCGGCATGCGCCGCGGTGGCGCCACCCGCTGGGCGGACCGGTGCAGCGCGACTCAGCTGTCCCCAGGCTCCACCCGCAGGCGCAGCTTGCCGTCGCCCACGCGCGCGGAGAGCCGGTCCCCGGGCGCCACATCGCCGGTGCCGCGCACCACGCGGCCATCGTCGTGCTGCAGGATGGCGTAGCCCCGGGCCACGGTGGCCAGCGGGCTCACCGCCTGCAGCGAGCGCGCAAGGCCGCGCAGGCGCAGGGTGTCGGCCTGCAGGCGCCGCGCGACCGCGGCCTGCGGGCGCGGCCCGAGCGCTGCCAGCCGCTCGCGCAGAACCGCCAGCCGCCGTTCCGGGCGGGTCGCGCGCAGCACCGCGTCCGCATGGCGCAGGCGGGCGCGCAGCGCGGCATCGCGCGCTTGCCAGGCCGAGTGCAGTCGCCGCAGCGCCTGCAGCTGACGCTCGCCCAGCGCGCTCAGCCGCGCCTGCGGCGCCAGCGCCTGCAGCCGCAGTGAGGCCCGGTCCGCGCGCTGCATCCGGTCGCGCATGCGCTGCAGGTGCAGCGCGCCCAGGCGCTGCTGCAGCCCGCGCACCCGCGTGCCCACATCGACCGCGTTGGGTACCACCAGCTCCGCCGCCACCGAAGGCGTGGGTGCGCGCAGGTCGGCCGCGAAGTCGGCCAGTGTGAAGTCGGTCTCATGCCCGACCGCCGACACCACCGGCACCTCGCAGGCCGCGATGGCACGCGCCAGCGCCTCGTCGTTGAACGCCCACAGGTCCTCCAGCGAGCCACCTCCGCGCGCCAGCACCAGCACGTCGTAGCGGCCGCTGACCGCCGCGCGCTCGAGCATGCCGCGGATCTGCGCCGCCGCGGCATCGCCTTGCACCGGCACCGGCAACACGTCGGCCTCGACCAGCGGGAAGCGCCGCGCAAGCACGCTCAGCACGTCGCGCACGGCGGCACCGGAGGGTGACGTGATGATGCCCAGGCGCCGCGCGTACGCCGGCAGCGGACGCTTGCGCGCATCGTCGAACAGGCCCTCGGCCTGCAGCTTCGCCTTGAGTTCGTCGAACGCGCGGCGCAGCGCGCCTTCCCCGGCCTCTTCCAGCGAATCGAGGATCAGCTGGTAGTCACCCCGGGCCTCGTAAAGCGTGAGCCGGCCGCGCGCGAGCACGCGCAGCCCCTCGCGCGGCTGGAAGCGCAGCCCCTGGCTCCTGGACCGGAACAGTGCGCAGCGGACCTGGGCGCGCGCGTCCTTGAGCGTGAAGTACAGGTGCCCCGACGCAGGGCGCGACAGGTTGCCGAGCTCGCCTTCGACGACCACCACAGGAAAGGCGTCCTCCAGCAGGCTGCGCGCCAGGGCGTTGAGCTGGCTGGGGCTGAGGACGTTCTCGGCAGGCGGTGCGGGCATGCCGTCAGGATACCGGTGTCGCGGGGGGCGGGCGGCGTGGGCTGTGGCGCTGCGATGTGGTGTCGCGGATTGGCGTCGCGGAGTGGCGGGTCGATGGGTACTCCGTGGGCGTCGCAGCGGAGCTGCTCTTGATGCCCACTCCGTACCCATCAACCCGCCATGGGGACACCTTCGCAGCCATAGCGGCGGTTGTGGGAGCGGCTATAGCCCTGCCGGATCGATGGCGGACTCCGCACCAGCCCTTCAGCTGGCCCCCTGCGCCGTCTGCCAGCTGATTTCCAGGGTTTCGCCTCGGGCCATGCGTTCAAGGTGCGAGGCGACCACCTCCTGGATCCGGGCGAGTTGCGCCTCGTCGGGCGCCTCCATGCGGGCGTCCAGGGCGGCGGGTCCGGCGGCCAGGTGCGCGACGGTGTCCGCATCGAAGGCAATCCGGGCCTGGGTTTCGTCGAAGCTGACCTCCAGCTTGTGCGCCCAGTGCGTGCACAGGCGCTTGATCAGGCGGCTGGCGTCGGCGGTGGCGATGGTGGCGGTGGCGGTGAAAACGGGCATGGCGTGGCCTTGTCGTGGGGTCATAAATGAACTGGGGGACAGTCGCGTGGTAACAACCGTCACGGCGGGGCCTAAAATGGAACGATGAACGCCATCCCCGACACCCGCCACGCGGACGCCGCCCACACTCTCGAAGAATGGGCGTTTGGCCCGGCGCCGCGGCGCGCCACGCGCCAGGTACTGGTGGGCAAGATCGCCGTCGGAGGCGACGCCCCGGTGGTGGTGCAGTCGATGACCAACACCGACACCGCCGATATCGACGGCACCGTGAAACAGGTCGCCGCGCTCTGGCGCGCGGGTTCGGAGCTGGTGCGGGTCACGGTCAACAATCCCGCCGCCGCCGCCGCCGTGCCGCGCATCGTCGAGAAGCTGGCGATGATGGGGCTGGAGGTGCCGATCATTGGCGACTTCCACTACAACGGCCACCAACTGCTTGCCGGCGAGCCGGCCTGCGCCGAAGCGCTGGCGAAGTACCGCATCAATCCCGGCAATGTCGGTTTCGGCAGGAAGCGGGACACCCAGTTCGCGCAGCTGATCGAGTTTGCGATGAAGCATGGCAAGCCGGTGCGCATCGGCGCCAACTGGGGCTCGCTCGACCAGGCCCTGGCGACGGCGCTGATGGACGAGAACGCCGCGCGCGCCGAACCTCGCGACGCCGGCCGCGTGCTGCGCGAAGCGTTGATCCGTTCGGCACTGGAGTCCGCGGAGCGCGCGGTCGAACTCGGCCTCGGGCGCGACAGGATCATCCTCTCGGCCAAGGTCAGCGGCGTGCAGGAACTGGTCGCGGTGTACCGCGACCTCGCCCTGCGCAGCGACTTCGCCCTGCACCTGGGCCTGACCGAAGCCGGCATCGGCAGCAAGGGCATCGTTGCCTCCAGCGCGGCGCTGGCGGTGCTGATGCAGGAAGGCATCGGCGACACCATCCGCATCTCGCTCACGCCCGAGCCGGGCGCGCCGCGCACGCAGGAAGTGGTGGTGGCGCAGGAGCTGCTGCAGACCATGGGCCTGCGCGCGTTCACGCCGATGGTCACCGCCTGCCCGGGCTGCGGCCGCACCACGTCCGAGTTCTTCCAGGAGCTGGCCAAGGTGGTGCAGGAGCACGTGCGCGCGAAGATGCCGGAGTGGAAGGTCACCCGCCCCGGCGCCGAGCACATGACGCTGGCGGTGATGGGCTGCATCGTCAACGGGCCGGGCGAATCGCGCCATGCCGACATCGGGATCTCGCTGCCGGGCACGGGCGAGGCGCCGGCGGCTCCGGTGTTCATCGACGGCGAGAAGGCGGTGACGCTGCGCGGCGACAACATCGCGCATGAATTCGTCGCCCTGGTCGATGCCTATGTCGACCGCCGCTACGGCGCGGCCGTGCGTGCCGACTGAGGATTCCGCGGAGCTCCGGCCCGGCGAACGCACTGTCGCCAGGGCGTCGCCACATCGCGACCGCCCTGCCGTTCCGTTGATATTTGGCGTGCTGCTTCCGATGGCGGTGTTCGCAGGCGGCGTTCGTGGCCGCACCCGCGTGCACGGGCCAGCGAAGACCCCGGCGGGTTGAGCGCTCAGTCCTCGACGCGGACCAGATTGCGGCCCTCGTTCTTGGCGCGATAGAGCGCGGCATCGGCGGCGGCCATCAGGCTGCTGCGACTCGCGCGCCCCGGTGCAAGCGTGGCGATGCCGATACTGACCGTGATCTGCTGCGGGTCGCCGCCGGGGTGGAACCGGGTCGCCGCCACCGCCTGCCGCAGGCGCTCGGCAAAGGTCGCCGCTGCCTCGATGTCGCATTCGCACAACAGCACCGCGAACTCCTCGCCGCCGATGCGTGCGGCGACGTCGTCGTCGCGCACATGGCTGCGGATCACCGCTGCCAGCCTGCGCAGCACGGCGTCGCCCTCGATGTGCCCGTAGCGATCGTTTACCGGCTTGAACAGGTCGACGTCGATGATGCATAGCGCCAGCGCGCGCCCGTGGCGCACCGCGCGCGCGATCTCCTTGTCGGCGAGCTCGGCGAAGTGACGGCGGTTGGACAGGTCGCTCAGCGGGTCGTGGGTGGCGAGCTGGTAGATCTCTTCGTGGTAGCGCGCCTCGACGCTGGTCTGGCTGATGAACTTGAGGATGCTCTCGCCGATGGTGACGTGGTCGCCGTCGATGAGCACGCCTTCGTCGATGCGCGCATCGTTGACATGGATCGGGTTGGTCGCGCCGAGGTCCATGACCCGGTAGGCGTCGCCGTCGCGCCACACCCTGCAGTGCTCGCGGGACACGCTCTTGTGGGCAATGCAGAGGTCGGCATCCTGCGAACGGCCGATCAGCACCGGGGCGTCCTCGACGTCGACGCGCCGGCCCAGGCCTTCGCCGTGGATCACCACCAGGCACGCCGAACGCGGCGCGGGCCGCGTGGGGCCTGCGCTCAACATGGTGCGCTGGGTGGTGTCGTCCGCCATAGCGACGCCCCTGGAATAAGCAGCCAAGTGTAACGCCTGCCCCGGCAGGCGGACACGCGGTACGATTCCACGAACGGGGGGAAAACAATGGTTCACGCTGACGACGATCCGGATCGCACCGAACTGCTGGTCACGCGTACGCAGGGTGCCGGCGTGGCCACGGGCCCGACGCTCCCACCGGGCGCGCGCATCGGGCGCTACCGCATCGTGGAACCGCTGGGCGTCGGCGGCATGGGCGAGGTGTATCGCGCAGAACAGCTGGAGCCGATGCGGCGCACGGTCGCGCTCAAGCTGATGCGCGGCCGGCGGCTGGAAGCCCGCCACCTGGCCTATTTCGAGGTCGAGCGGCAGATGCTGGCGCAGATGCGCCACCCCGCGATCGCCCAGGTCTTCGACGCCGACACCACGCCCGACGGCCAGCCCTACTTCGCGATGGAGTTCATCGCGGGAAGCTCGCTCACCGACTACTGCGAGGCAAAGCAGCTGCCGCTCGCGGAGCGGTTGCGGCTGCTGGTCGGCATCTGCGAAGGCGTGCAGCATGCGCACCAGAAGGGCGTGATACACCGCGACCTGAAGCCGGCCAATCTGCTGGTGGACGAGGTCGACGGCCGGCCGTTGCCGAAGATCATCGACTTCGGCATCGCCACTGCAGCAGTTGGCGGAGGCTCCGGGAGCCGGGAAATCGCGGGCACTCCGGACTACATGAGCCCCGAGCAGGCGGCCGGCGACCAGGCCCTCGTTGACACCCGCAGCGACGTCTACTCGCTGGGCGTGGTGCTGTTCGAACTCCTGACCGGCCAGCGCCCGGCGCTTGCCGGCGAGACCGTGACGGATACGACACGCACGCTGCGCCTGCCGTCACGGCAGCTGGATACGCTGCCGCCTGCCGAGGGCCGGCGCCTGGCGCGGGGACGGGGCGTGAGCATGCCGCGGATGCGGCGCCTGCTCCGCCACGAGCTGGACTGGGTGGTCGCGCGCGCGATGGCGCACGATCGCGGTGAGCGCTATCCCTCGGCGGCGGCCTTCGCCGACGACCTCCGCCGCTTCCTTGATGGCCGCGCATTGGCCGCGGTGCCGGCGTCGCGACGCTATGTGGCAGGGAAGTTCGTCCGCAGGCACCGCGCGGGCATCGCGGCGGCCGCGGTGGCCGTGGTCGCGCTCGTCGGCGGCCTGGCGATGTCGGTGCACGGCCTGGTGCAGGCACGCACGCAGCGCGCCATTGCGGAGGAGCGCAGCGCACAATTGGAAACAGTGGCCGCGTTCCAGCAGTCCATGCTCGAGGAGGTCGATATCGAGGCCATGGGCAGCGCGTTGGCCGCGGGGCTGCGGGAGCAGCTTGGACGGGCAGGGCCGGATGCGGCCGCGGCGCTCGACGAGGTGCTGTTCCATGCCAACACCACGGACATTGCGCGAGGCCTGGTGGATGGCAACATCCTCGCCCGGGCCGAGGGCGCCATCGCGCGCGATTTCGCCGGGCAGCCACTGCTCGATGCGGACCTGACCGAGTCGGTTGCCGGCGTGCGCAAGGCCCTGGGTCTTGAGGCGGCGGCAGCGCGCAGCCATGCCCGCGTCGCGGATATCCGCGCGCGCGAGCTCGGCCCCGGCGCTCCGGCGACCCTGGCCGCACGTCGCGATCAGGCCGAGTCACTGCTGGCATCGGCCGATCCCGAGGGCGCACGCAGGGTCATCGACGACGCGCTTGTACTTGCGGCGGCACTGCCGGTCGACGATCCGATCCGGTTGGAGATCGAACAGACCGGTGCCGACGTCATGGCTTCGATGGGGGACCGTGCCGAGGCCCGGGGCCGGCTGGAAGCGTTGCATGCGCGCGCCGTCGCCGCGCTGGGCGAAGAAGCTCCCGTGTCCACGTCGATCCTCAATGGACTCGCCGTCCTGCAGACGCGGATGGGTGACCCGCAGGCCGGCCTGGCGTCGATGGAGCGGCTGCTGGCGATCCACGAGCGCGTGTCCGGCCCCGAAGCGCAGCAGACGACCAATGCCCTCCACAACATCGCGCCGATGCGGATGATGACCGGCGACAGCGAAGGCGCGATCGAGCTGCAGCGCAGGATCATCGAACTGCGCACGCGCCAGCTGGGCGCGGAACATGCCATGACCCTTGCGTCGCGCGAGAACCTGGCCGCGTTCATGGCCGACGCCGGCGAGCTGGAGGAATCCCTCAGGCTGGGCGCGGACGTGATCGGGGCGCTCGAGCGCGTTCATGGCCAGGGCCATCGCGCGACGCTGCGCGCCAAGCTCAACCGCTCCACCGCCCTTGCGCGCCTCGGGGACTACGAGGGTGCGCTGGTCCTGCAGGCCGAAGTGCTGGATGCGCGAACCCGGTTGCATGGCGCCGGACATCCCGACACCGTGTTCATCGCGATCAACCGGGCGGGCACACTGCTGCAGTCCGGCCGCCCGGAAGAGTCGCTGGCGACGGTTGCACCGCTGGTGCCGCTGGCGCGGGAAGTCCTGGGCGGCCACCACCACCAGGCGCAGGCGGCGTTGCAGATACTGGGTGAAGCGCAGGCGGAGATCGGCAGCCACGAAGCGGCCGCGACGACGTTCGCCCAACTTCTTGCCGAGCGCCGGGACGCGCTCGGCGGCGAGCACCACATGACGATCGGGACCGCGGCCCATTTGGCCGAAGCGCTGGACCACGCCGGGCGCACCGACGAGGCCGGGGCGGTGCGCGAGGAACTGATCGCGCCGCTGCTGGCAGCCGACCCGGAGCGCCTGTCGCCGCCGTTGCGCAAGCTTGCTGCCGACCTGAGTGACGCCGAGCGCCGCGGCTGATCGCGCGGCCGCGCTATTCCGTCGGCTTCGTGGCCTCGGCGGGCGCCGTAGTCGCCGCGCGTCGCCCCAGCTGCACCTCGCGGTGCGCGATGTAGGCGTTGGCGACGAGGATGATGCCGGCACCGAGCAGGGTCCAGCGCGTGGGCTCCTCGCCAAACAGCAGCCATGCGGCCAGTGCCACCAGCGGCAGCTGCACGAAGCTGATCGGCTGCAGCGCGGAGACCTCGCCGATCTTCAGCGCCCGCGTCCACAGCAGCTGGCCGCCGGTGCCGAACGCGCCGAGCAGCAGCAGCCACAGCCAGGTGATGCCCTGCGGCCACTCCCATGCGAACAGCGCCGGCACCAGCGACATCGGCACCCAGAACACGTAGGTGTAGAAGACGATGGTGTCGGCTGCATCCACGCGCGAGAGCTGTTTGATCTGGATCGCGACCAGGGCCGAGAGCAGGGCGCCGGACAGCGCCACCAGGGTGCCGAGGCTGAAGTCGGTGCTGCCCGGGCGCACGATCACCAGCACGCCGACCAGGCCGATCACCACCGCCGACCAGCGTCGCAGGCGCACCGTCTCGCCGAGGATGAACACCGCGGCCACGGTCGCGAACAGCGGCGCGGCATACGACAGCGACACCGCCTGCGCCATCGGCAGGTTCCCCAGCGCCCAGAAGCCGCACAGCATCGAGCCCACGCCGATCGCGCAGCGCAGCACGTAGCGCGGCAGCTGCTTGGTGCGCGGCAGCCGCCAGCTGCCGCGGAACAGGAACGGCAGCAGGAACAGCAGGCCGAAGAAGTTGCGGAAGAACGCGATCTGGTAGGTCGACAGGTCCGCCGAGGCCAGGCGGATGGTCACCGCCATCGCGGCGAAGAAGCTGGTGCTGCCGAGCATCAACAGCGCCGCACGCGCCTGCGGACTGAGGGTCGCTGCGCTCACCAGGCGGCGCCGATGAGGCGCGGCTCGGGCTCCAGCGCCACGCCGAAGCGCGCCTGCACGGAGCCTGCAATGCGCCGGGCCAGCCCCAGCAGCTCCGCGCCGCTGGCACCGCCGTGATTGACCAGCACCAGGGCGTGTCCGGGCGCGACGCCGGCGTCGCCGTCGCGGTGGCCCTTCCAGCCCGCGGCGTCGATCAGCCAGGCTGCCGACAGTTTGCGCAGGCCCGGGCTGCCGGCGTCGAAGCCGGGCATTCCCGGGTGTGCGGCGGCCAGGGCAGCGGCCTGCGCGGCCGGCAGGATCGGGTTCTTGAAGAAGCTGCCGGCGTTGGCGAGCAGCACCGGGTCGGGCAGCTTGCGCCTGCGGATGCGGCAGACGGCCTCGGACACCTGGGCCGGCGTGGGCGCGACGATGCCCATGGCTGCCAGTTCGTCGCCGATGCCGGAGTAGGCAAGTTCCAGCCGCGGCCGGCGCGTGAGCGCGAACTCCACCGCGGTGACGATCCAGCGCCCGGGTTCGCGCTTGAAGCGGCTGTCGCGGTAGGCGAAGCCGCAGTCGGCGGCGGCCAGGCGGACCGTGGCGCCCGCGTCGCGGTCCCAGGCCTCCACCGCGTGCACGCGGTGGTCGAGCTCGACGCCGTAGGCGCCGATGTTCTGGATCGGCGCGGCACCGACCGTTCCCGGGATCAACGACAGGTTCTCGAGCCCGGACAGGCCAAGCGCCAGGGTGTGCAGCACGAAGTCGTGCCAGCCGCGGCCGGCCCCGGCGCGCACGATCACGGCGTCGCCATCGTCGGCGACCACGGACACGGCATCGCAGGTCAGGGCCAGTGCAACGCCGTCGAGGTCGGCGGCGAACAGGAGGTTGCTGCCGCCGCCGAGCACCAGCAGTTCGCCGTCGGCGATCCGTGGATCCGCAAGCACCGACGGCAGCGCGGCCTCATCGGCGAGTTCCGCCAGCCACGCCGCGCGCGCGGGCACGCGCAGGCTGGTGCGGCCGGTCAGATCGGCGTCGCGCGTCCAGCGCGCGGCGGTGTCGGTGTCGATGGCCGCGGCGTTCACAGGTTGGGGAGGTTGCCGCGGCTGGGGGCTTCCTTGCGCCGGCGGATGGCCTCGACGCAGTCACCGATCAGCGCGGGTCCCCGGTACACCAGGCCCGTGTAGATCTGCACCAGCGAGGCGCCGGCCGCGGTCTTCTTGGCGGCATCGGCGCCGGAGAGGATGCCGCCCACGCCCACCAGCGGGATGTCGCCGGGCAGGCGGGTGCGCAGCATGCGCAGCACCGCGGTGGACTTGTTCATCAGCGGCTCGCCCGACAGGCCACCGCTCTGGTGCGCGTGGGCATGGTCCTGCACCGCGATGCGCGACACCGTGGTGTTGGTGGCGATCACGCCGTCGACACCGAGGTCGCCGAGCACGCGCGCGGCGGCGTCGATGTCCTCGTCGCTGAGGTCGGGCGCGACCTTCACCAGCAGCGGCACGCGGTGGCCGTGGCGCGCCGCCAGTCGCTCCTGCGCCTCGCGCAGTTCGCCCACCAGGCGGCGAAGCGACTGCTCTTCCTGCAGCTCGCGCAGGCCGGCGGTGTTGGGCGAGGAGACGTTCACGGTGACGTAGTCGGCCAGCGTGTACACGCGCTCCAGACAGTGGATGTAGTCCGTGTGCGCGGACGCGTTGGGCGTGTCCTTGTTCTTGCCGATGTTGATGCCGAGCAGGCCGTCGCCCCGGCGGCGCGCGCGGTGGACGTTGCGTACCAGCGCGTCGACGCCATCGTTGTTGAATCCCAGGCGGTTGATGATCGCCTGGTGTCCGGGAAGCCGGAACATGCGCGGCTTCTGGTTGCCCGGCTGCGGCCGCGGCGTGACAGTGCCGACTTCCACGAAGCCGAAGCCCAGGCCCAGCAGCGCGTCGACGTGCTCGCCGTTCTTGTCCAGCCCGGCGGCCAGGCCGACCGGGTTGGGGAAATGCAGCCCGCACACCTTCGTCGGGAACGGCCGCGGCCTGCCGCCCAGCACGCGCTGCAGCCGCAGGCGGTGCAGCGCTTCGAGCGAGGACAGGCCAAGGCCGTGCGCGCGTTCCGCGTCGAGGGCGAACAGGAAGGGCCGCGCCAACCCGTACATGGGTGTCCTCAGATATCGAACTTGATGCCCTGGGCCAGCGGCAGCGCGTCGGAATAGTTGATGGTATTCGTTTGCCGGCGCATATAGGCGCGCCAGGCATCGGAACCCGACTCGCGACCGCCGCCGGTGTCCTTCTCGCCGCCGAAGGCGCCGCCGATCTCCGCACCCGAAGTGCCGATGTTGACGTTGGCGATGCCGCAGTCCGAACCGGCCGCCGACAGGAAGGCTTCGGCGCGCTTGAGGTTGGTGGTGAAAACGGCCGACGACAGGCCCTGCGGCACGTCGTTCTGCATCGCGATGGCGTCGTCGAGCTCCGAGTACTTCATCACGTACAGGATCGGCGCGAAGGTCTCGGTCTGCACCACTTCGGCGTCGTTGGACAGGCCGGTGACGATCGCCGGCCGCACGAAGAAGCCCTTGCGGTCGGTGAACGCGGTGCCACCGCTCTCGACCGTGCCGCCGGCGGCCTTGGCCTGCGCGATCGCCGCCAGGAAGGCATCGACCGCGGACTGGCTGTTGAGCGGGCCCATCAGGTTGGCGGCGTCGGTCGGGTCGCCGATCTTCGTCTCCACCTGGGCGTAGCCGGCCTTGAGCTTGGCCAGCACGTCGTCGTAGATGGACTCGTGGATGAAGGCGCGGCGGGTGCTGGTGCAGCGCTGGCCGGCGGTGCCGACGGCGCCGAACACGATCGCGGGGATCGCAAGCTTCAGGTCGGCGGTCTCGTCGACGATCATGGCGTTGTTGCCGCCAAGCTCGAGCAGCGAGCGGCCCAGGCGGCGCGCGACGCGCTCGCCCACGGTGCGGCCGACCTTCGTCGAACCGGTGAAGCTTACCAGGCCGATGCGCTTGTCGTCGACCATGCGCTCGGCAAGCGCGTTGTCGGTGTCGTTGAACAGGAAGAACAGGTCCGGGTAGCCGCCGTCGCGCAGCGCTTCATTGCAGATGCGGATCGAAGCGATCGCCGACAGCGGGGTCTTGCCCGAGGACTTCCAGATCGAGATGTCGCCGCAGGCCGCGGCGATGAGCGCGTTCCAGGCCCAGACCGCCACGGGGAAGTTGAAGGCCGAGATGATCCCGACCAGGCCCAGCGGATGCCACTGCTCGTACATGCGGTGGCCGGGGCGCTCGGAATGCATGGTCAGGCCGTAGAGCTGGCGCGAGAGGCCGACGGCGAAGTCGCCGATGTCGATCATCTCCTGCACCTCGCCGTCGCCCTCGGGCTTGGACTTGCCCATCTCCAGCGCGACCAGCGAACCCAGCATGTCCTTGTTGGCGCGCAGCGCGTTGGCGCACAGGCGCACGGCTTCGCCACGGAGCGGGGCGGGCGTGGTGCGCCAGACCTTGAACGCGGCCTGGGCGCGCTCGACGATGCGCTCGTAGTCGGCCTCCGAGGCCGCGTGCACCTGCGCCAGCACCTCGCCGTTGGCCGGGTTCACCGGCTCCAGGGTCCCGGCGTCACGGGTCGACGACCACTCGCCATTGCCGAGATAGGTGCCGGATTCGGTGGCGGACAGGCCGAGGGCGGCGAGGACGGGATGGGTCATGGGGGACAGCTCCTGGAAGTCATGGGTGCGGCGCGCAAAACCGCCTGCAGCGCGTGGTGCCCCCGGCGCGATTCGAACGCACGACCTTCCCCTTAGGAGGGGGACGCTCTATCCAGCTGAGCTACGGGGGCAGCAGCCCGCAATTCTGGCACGCCGCGTCGACCGCGGGCAAAACCACACGATATGCGGACGCAGGGGACCGCGTGTGTCCAGAACGACAAAGGGCTGGAGCGGTGTCCCGTCCAACCCTGTGCCTTTTTACCGGGATTCTCGTGGTGGAGCGGAGGGGGATCGAACCCCTGACCTTCGCGATGCGAACGCGACGCTCTCCCAGCTGAGCTACCGCCCCACGAAGCGAAGCATTCTATACGCTGGCCTGGCCGCTCGGCAATTCCCCCGTGCCCTCCGCGAGCAGCGGAGCCAGCAGCGGTTCCAGCTGCGCGCGGCGCCAGTCGCCGAACGCGCGCCAGTCGCCGCTGTCGAGCAGCGACTCCAGCCGGCGCCGGGAGGCGAGCACGCCCTCGGGGAGGCCGAGCTCGGCGCTGCGCGTGGCCACCGCGTCCTGGAGCTGGCGCAGGGCGCGCTTGTCGCGCTCTTCGGTGCGCACGGGCGGGGCCTCGGACTCGTCGGCCAGGGGCGTGACCAGCGCCGCCCAGACCTCGGCAAGCAGTTTGCGGGGGGCCTTGGGGTTTCGCTCCAGCAGGGTCTTCAGCGCTTCCTGGTCGGGCGGGGCAGTGCGGGCGATGGTCGCGGCCAGGTCGTTGTCCAGCACCCAGCTGCGCGGGCGGTCGTGCTCGCGCGCCCAGGCGTCGCGCCAGCGCAGCAGGCGCAGCAGGCGGTGCTGGCCGGCCTGGTCGAAGGACTGGGCGGCGCGGATCGGCAGGTGCGGCCAGCGCTCGAGCGCGTCATCGCGGGCGTTGGCGACCATGCGCGCGCAGTCTTCGCGCAGCCAGTCCTCGCGTCCCAGGGCCTCGAGGCGGGCCTGCAGGTGGTCGTGGAGTTCGAACAGGTGGCGCACGTCGTCCGCGGCGTAGGCGAGCTGGGCGTCGGACAGCGGGCGTCGGGTCCAGTCGGAGCGGGTCTCGCCCTTGCCCAGGGCCACGCCGGTGACGTCGGCCACCAGGCGCTGGTAGCCGGCACCCGCGGCGATGCCGGCGATCGCGGCCGCGATCTGGGTGTCGAACAGCGGCTCGGGCACCGCATCGCAGGCGTGCTGCAGGGCGATCAGGTCCTCGCTGGCGCTGTGCATCACCTTGGTGATGCCCGGGTCGAGCAGGATGCCGCGCAGCGCCTGGGCCATGCCGGGGGCCTGCGTGTCGACCAGCAGGATCTCGTCGTGGACCGCCAGCTGCGCCAGCGCCAGGTGCGGCCACCAGGTGCGTTCGCGGATGAACTCGGTGTCCAGGCCGATGCGGTCGGGCCGGGTTTCGAAGCGGGAGAGGAGGGCGGCGGGGTCGGCCAGCCAGCTGAAGTCGGGTTCCATCGGTGGCAGCGTACCGGCCGCCGCGGGCGCGCCGCAATCGCCGGCCGGCGCGGCGGTGGCTGCGCGGTCGTGGCCGCTTGCCGTAATCTGGCGCCCGTGACCCATTGCCGACCGCCTCCTTCCAGCCCTGCGGCCTGGCCGCGCCGGGCCGCCGTCGCCGCCGCGCTCGCGCTGCTGATCGTGGCCGGCTGCTCGCGCGAGGATGCGTCGCCCGACGAGGGGGCGCCGACCGGGGCTGCCCAAGGCCCCGGCGACGGCAGCGTGACCATCAGTGGCGACGACCGCCTGGCCGGCAGCCTCACCTGGCGCGCGCCGCAGGCCGATCTGGCCGATGGCGAGGACGCGGTGGCCGGCGCGCTGGAGCGCGCGGGACAGGCCCTGGAGGCGGGCGACCTCGACGCCGGCGCTGGGTCGGCCATCCCGCTCTACCAGGCCGTGCTTGCCCGGGTTCCCGACAGTGAGCCGGCCGGCGCCGGCCTCGAACGCGCGTTCGCCGCGCTGCTTGTCCAGGGCAAGGACGCGCTCGGGCGCGCGGGTGACGACGATGCCGCGCTGCGCCGTGCACGCGAGGTCGCCGCGGTGGCGCGAAGCCTGCGCCCGGCGGACGAACAGGTCCATGCCTACCTGGCCGCCGTCGATCGCGCGGAGCAACTTGCCGAGATCAGCCGAGCCGCGGAAGCCGAACTGGACGCCGGCCGCCTGGGCGAGTCCGGCGGCGGCGCGCTTGCCAGGGTGCGCGAAGCGCTGGCCCTCGACGAAGCGCAGCCGCGCGCGCTGCAGGTCCGCGCCGCCATCGAAAGCGCGATGATCCGGCGCGCCGAGGATGCCGCGAGCGAGGGCGATTTCGAAACCGCCGCCACCTGGCTCGACCACGCCGGCGAAGTGCGCGACGGGACCACCACCGTGGCCGACGCCCGCAACCGTGTCGATACGCGGCGCCGCGCATGGATCCTGCGCCTGCGTGACGAGGGCGTCGCGGCGCTCTCGCAGGCCGACGGCATCGAGCGCGCACGCACGATCCTCGCGCGGATGCTGGTGCTGGCCGCGCCCGGCAACGCGGCCGTGACCGAGCTGCGCGAGCGCATCGATCTCGCGGTGCACTACGGCAACTACCGCCCCGGCCAGCGCTTCACCGACGCGGCCGCCGGCGGTCGCGGGCCGCGGATGGTGGTGGTGCCGCACGGCGGCTTCAGCATGGGCGCTGGCGATGACGACCGCGATGCCGAGGACAGCGAGCGCCCACGACGCAACCTGCGCTTCGACCGCGGCTTCGCGATGTCGCTCAACGAGATCACCGTTGGCGAGTTCCGCCGTTTCGTGGACGCCACCGCTTATCGCTCGCGCGCCGAGCGCCGCGGCTTCTCGATGGCCTACGACGAGCGCAGCGGCAACTTCGTGCGCCGCAGCAACGTGGACTGGCGCTCGGACTTCGCCGGCTCGCCGGCGGCGGCCAACCTGCCCGTGGTCCACATCAGCGCCCGCGACGCCCAGGCCTACGTCGACTGGCTGGCCGAGGTCAGCGGCCAGCGCTACCGCCTGCCCAGCGAGGCCGAGTTCGAATACGCCCTGCGTGCGGGCGGCCAGGACCGCTATCCCTGGGGCGAGGGCGACCCGCCTGAAAGCGCGGGCAACCTCACCGGCGGCAAGGACCGTTCGCCCGGCGGCCGCGGCTGGAGCAACGCCTTCAAGGACTACGACGACGGCCACTGGGGCCCGGCCCCGGTGGGCAGCTTCACGCCCAATGCATTCGGCCTGCATGATCTTGAAGGCAACGTCAGCGAGTGGGTCGCGGACTGCTGGCACGACAGCTACCGGCGGGCACCGGCATCGGGTGCGGCCTGGGTCAATCCGGGTTGCCGCATGCAGGTGGTGCGCGGCGGTGCCTGGGCCAGCTCGCCGCCGCAGACGCGCAGCTCCTGGCGCGCGCCGTCGCCGGTGGACAACACCAACGCGCGCGTCGGCTTCCGGGTTGCGCGCGACATCTGAAAACCAGGCAGGAGCGGGGCATGCGACAGGATCCTTTCGGGCGCGGGCGGCAGCAGCGGGCGGCGGCGCCCAGGCGCGGTTTCAACCCGAGGATCCTGATCCTCGTCGCCTTCATCGCCTACGGGGCGTACTACTGGTTTTCCAACCAGACCCTCGATCCGGTGACCGGCGAAAAGGTGTTGATCGACCGTTCGCTCTCGGTGGAAGACGAGAAGGCGCTGGGCCTGCAGGCCTACGAGGAAATCCTTTCGACCGAGCGCCCGGTGGATCCGAACACCCCGATCGCCCGCGAGGTGCGCGAGATCGCCCGCCGGCTGATCGCGAAGGTGCCCGAGATCGAGGCGGCGCTGGCGGCGGAGAACGGGGCGCAGCCCACCGGCTTCTCCTCGACCTTCGAGTGGGACGTCAACGTGATCCAGTCCGACCAGGCCAATGCCTTCTGCCTGCCCGGCGGCAAGATGGCCGTCTACACCGGCCTGGTGCCGGTGGCGCAGAACGAGAGCGCGATGGCGGTGGTGATGGGACACGAGATCGCGCACGCGCTGCTGCGCCATGGCGCCCAGCGCATGGCCCAGCAGAAGCTGTCGCAGATGGGGCAGATGGCCGGCGCGATGAGCGGCATGGATCCGCAGCAGCAGCAGATGGTCATGGCGGCGATGGGCTACGGCTACCTGCTGCCCTACGCGCGCAAGCACGAGACCGAGGCCGACTACGTGGGCCTGATGCTGGCCGCCGCGGCCTGCTTCGACCCGCAGGAGGCGGTGCCGCTGTGGGAGCGCATGGGCGCAGCCAGCGGCGGGCAGTCGCAGCCCGAGTTCTCGTCGACGCACCCGAACCCGGGCACGCGGATCCAGAACCTGCAGTCGCTCATGCCCAAGGCGATGGAGTACCGGCAGCGCTTCTGCGCCGAGGGCGCGCTGCAGGAGCGGCTATAGCCGCGATCGCAGAAGCTTCAGCCACGGATTTACGCGGATGGCGCGCCACTGATCAGCGCGGGTGCCGGGTGCCAAGGCCCTTGAGTGCTCATGTCCCCCGGCGCTGGCCCGGGAGTAAAGCCCGGGCTCGCGCATCTGCAGCCGACGCCGAGCCCCGCCGTGGCCGGGAGGCCTTCGCGGGGAAGTCAAGGAGGAGGCATCCGCCGCCAGGCGGATGCCGGGGGACATGAGCCGCGAAGGCCTCCCGGTCGCGGCGGGGCCCTCCAGGTCACGGCAATGCGTATCGAAAGAAGCAGCACTCCTCGTCGAAACCGTTTCCCCGGAGTTGGGAGATGAACCTAAAAGAAGCTTCTGCCCTTATCCGCGTTTATCCGCGCAGATCCGTGGCAAAAAAGCTCTTCAGCCCTGTTATTTCCGCTTGCCGCCCGCCGCGCCGCGCGGCTTCTCGGGCGACGCCGGCGGCTTCGCGGCCGACGCCAGGTTGCGCTGGAATTCCTGCCACATGGCCATGTTGCGCTCGGTGAGCTGGTTCATCATCGACCACGGGGTCTGCCCGAGCATGCTGCCCATCTGCTGGCGGAACTGCTCCTGCTGCTCGAGGAAGGTGTGCATCGAGCGCTCCAGGTAGCTGCCCATGAAGCCCTGCAGGGAGTCGCCGTAGAAGCGGATGATCTGGCTCAGCAGCTCGGTCGACAGGATCGGCTCGCCGTCCTGCTCCTGCTCGGAGATGATCTGCAGCAGCACCTGGCGGGTGAGGTCTTCGCCGCTCTTGGCGTCGCGGACTTCGAAATTCTCCCCGTCGATGATCAGCTGGCGCACGTCCTCGATGGTGATGTAGCTGGAGATCTCGGTGTCGTACAGGCGGCGATTGGGATACTTCTTGATGACACGCATGGCCATGCTGCGGTGCTCGAATTCCGTGACTCACCGCAGCATGACGCACCGCAACAGCGCTTGCAACCGGGCCCGCGGGGCCTACCAGCCCATGTACTGGCCGCCGTTCGCGGCCAGGTTGGCGCCGGTGATCCAGGCGGCCTCGTCGGGCAGGAAAAAGGCCACGGCGTAGGCGATTTCGTCGGGCATGCCCAGGCGCCCGGTCGGGATCTGGGCGACGATCTTCTCGCGCACCGCCTCGGGCACCGCCATCACCATGTCGGTCCCGATGTAGCCCGGCGAGACGGTGTTGACGGTGATGCCGAGCTTCGCGTTTTCCTGCGCCAGCGAAATGGTGAAGCCGTGCATGCCGGCCTTGGCCGCGGCGTAGTTGGCCTGGCCGTACTGGCCCTTCTGGCCGTTGATCGAGCTGATCTGGACGATCCGCCCCCACTTGCGCTCGCGCATGCCCTCGATCACCGGGCGGGTGACGTTGTAGCAGGCGTTGAGGTTGGTGGTGATGACGTCGGTCCACTGCTCGGGCGTCATCTTGTGGAAGGTGGAGTCGCGGGTGATGCCGGCGTTGTTGATCAGGATCTCGATGGGTCCCAGCGCCTCCTCGACCCTGCGCACCATGGCTTCGGCCTCGGTGGACGAAGAGACGTCGCCGGGTACGAGGGTGAACTCGAAGCCGTCCTCGCGCATCGCCTTCTCCCAGGCGCGCGCCCTCTCCTCGTTGCGGTAATTGGTCGCGACCTTGTGGCCGGCCTTCGCCAGGCGCTTGCAGATGGCGGTGCCGATGCCACCGGTCCCCCCGGTAACCAACGCAACCCGTGACGTCATGTCATCGCTCCCGATGGCCGGACGCGGCGTGCGTCCGCTCGCTTCGATTCTATGCGTCGCGCATTGCAAGGGCATTGTGCACTGCGGTGGCTGCAAGGGGCCCTCGCGGAATGCGTCCGGCGTCGAAGCCGCGCACCGCCGCCGCGAGCGTGGCCGCAAGCGATGCGGATGCCGGCAACCGGTGGGGATCCTGGCCGAGTGCGTGCCACGCGGCGCGCAGCGCAGGCAGCGGGTCGGCGGCGTCCACCGGCAGCGATGCGCTCGACTTCGACAGCTTGTGGCCGTCGTCGTCCAGCACCAGGGGCAGGTGCAGGTAGCGGGGCCGTGGCAGGCCGAGGGCGTGCTGGAGCAGCAACTGGCGCGGGGTGGAGTCGAGCAGATCGGCACCGCGCACGACGTCGGTGATGCCCTGGTCGGCGTCGTCCACCACTACGGCCAGTTGGTAGGCCCACCAGCCGTCGGCGCGGCGCAGCACGAAGTCGCCGACCTCGCGGTCGACATCCTGCGCGATGCGGCCGTGGACGGCATCGTCGAAGGCGACGCGGCTGCCGTCGGTGACGCGCAGGCGCACGGCGGGATCGGGGCGACGGGCGCCGGGGCGGCAGCTGCGGTGCACGCCGCCGGCATCCGCCACGTCGCTGCGGCTGCAGTGGCATTCGAAGGCCAGTCCGGCGTCGAGCAGGCGCGCGAGGGCCGCCGCATAAAGGTGCCCGCGGCGCGACTGGTACCCAACCGGGCCGTCATGGACGAGTCCGAACGCGGCCAGGGTGCGCAACTGCATCGCGGCCGCGCCCGGCACCTCGCGCGCCGCGTCCACGTCCTCGATCCGGATCCACCACTCGCCGCCGGCGCCGCGCGCGGCCAGCCAGCTGCCGAAGGCGGCCAGCAGCGAGCCGAAATGGAGGGCGCCGGTGGGCGAGGGCGCGAAGCGGCCGCGGACCGTGCCGTGCCGCCGTGCCCGCGGGGGTGGCGGTGGCGGGAGGGGTCCGGCGGACGGTGGCGTGGACGTTGGCGTCATCTTGAATTCAAGGCGTGCAGGGCACACTTGTATGGATTGCAACGAACCTGCGGGAAACTCCAGCCATGCTCAAGCGCGTCGTCCTCTTCCTCGGTACCAACCTGGCGGTGCTGGCCCTGCTCAGCATCATCATGTCGGTGTTCGGCATCAACCCGCAGTCGATGGGCGGCCTGCTGGTCATGGCCGCGCTGTTCGGCTTCGGCGGTTCGCTGATCTCGCTGCTGTCGTCGAAGTGGGTGGCCAAGCGCGCCGCCGGCCTGCACGTGATCGAACGGCCCGGCAGCGACGTCGAGCGCTGGCTGGTCGACACCGTGGCCCGCCAGGCCCAGGCGGCCGGCATCGGCATGCCCGAGGTCGCGATCTACGAAGCGCCGGAAATCAACGCCTTCGCCACCGGCGCCAACCGCAACAACGCGCTGGTGGCGGTGTCCACCGGCCTGCTGCGCTCCATGGACCAGGACGAGGCGGAAGCGGTGCTGGCCCACGAGGTCAGCCATATCGCCAACGGCGACATGGTCACCATGGCCCTGCTGCAGGGCGTGCTCAACACCTTCGTGATCGTGCTGGCGCGCCTGGTCGGCCGGGTGGTCGACGGCTACCTCAGCGGCGGCCGCGACAGCGGTGGCGGCGGGCTGGCCTATTTCGCCATCGTGTTCGCGCTCGACATGGTCTTCGGCCTGTTCGCGAGCATGATCGCGATGTGGTTCTCGCGCCACCGCGAGTTCCGCGCCGATGCCGGCGGCGCCGCGCTGGCGGGCCGGGAGAAGATGATCGCGGCGCTGAAGCGCCTGTCGCTCAACCAGGGCCAGAACACCCTGCCCAAGCAGGTCGCGGCCTTCGGCATCAGCGGTGCGATGGGCCACGGCATGCGCCGGCTGATGCTCAGCCACCCGCCGCTGGAAGAGCGCATCCGCGCGCTCGAGGCCGGCAGCGTCGACGGCGAGGCCGCCCTGCGCCAGGGCCTGCTGGCCTGACCCCACGGCGGTGCCGTATCGCGGCGCCGCCACCCTTACTCGAAGTCGTAGGACATGTCCGGCCCCGACGGGGCCAGGAAGTTGCCCGACACGTAGTCCACGCCGGTGCCGAACAGCACCGACATCGAGGCCGCGTCGGAGACGTAGTCGGCCATGGTCTGGATGCCCAGCTCGCGGGCCTTGGCCGCGATCTCGCGGACGCGCTGCTGGTTGTCGGCGTTGCCGGTGAGGTCCTCGATGAAGCCGGGATCGATCTTGAGCATGTTCGGCTTCAGGTGCGCGAGCAGCTGGAACGAGTCCAGGCCGGCGCCGAAGTTCTCCAGCGCGATGCGGCAGTCCAGACGCGCGGCCGCGGCCGCGAATTCCTGCGCGGCCTTGAGGTGGGTGAACACCTTGGCCTCGGCGAGTTCGATCACCAGGTATTCGCCGGGCACGCCGTGCGCCAGCAGCTGCTCGCCGATGTAGCGCGGCAGGCTGTCGTCGGCCAGCGAGGCCTGGCTGACCTTGACCAGCAGGGTGGTGGGCTTGTTGGCGCGGATGCGCTCGCCGATCACCGCGATCGCGCGGCCGACCACGTAGCGGTCGATCTCCCAGAGCAGGCCGTGTTCCTCGGCGATCTGCAGGAAGCTCAGCGGTTTGATCAGCTCGCCGTCGGCGGCGTGCAGGCGGAGGAAGGCCTCGTACACCGCGCCGGTATCGCTCTGCAGGCTGATCACCGGCTGGTAGTGGAGGACGAAGCCCTCGTGGTCGAGCGCGTCGCGCAGGCGGGTGACCCAGGCCTGGATGTGCTCCTCCTCGGCGCGGTCGACCGCGCTGGGGTCGAACAGTTCGAAGCGGTTGCCGCCGGTGGCGCTGGCCGAGGCCATGGCCCCGGTCGCCTTGGCCAGGACCTGGTTGACGCTGGCGATCTTCTCGCCGACCTGCACCGCGCCGATGCTGGCGGTGATCACGCTCGAGCGCGAGCCGATCTCGAACAGGTCGGCGGCGAAGGCCGCGAGCACCCGGTTGGCCACCGCCTCGGTGCCTTCGTGATCGCTGTTGCGCACCAGCAGGGCCAGGGTGTGCTCGCCGAAGCGGGCTGCGACCGTGTCCAGGCCCTCGGCCGCGGCGGTGAGCCGGTTGGCGGCGGCAGCCAGCAGGTTGTCGGCCGAGTCCAGGCCGATATCGGCCAGCAGGTGCTGGTAGTGGTCGGGTTCGACCAGCAGCATGCCGTGCCGGGCGCTGCCCTGGGCGGCGGTGTCCACCGCGCCCTCAAGCGCGTGCAGGAAGGTGGCGCGGTTGTACAGGCCGGTGGCCTGGTCGCGCTGGCGCAGCTCCTCGATCTCGTGGGCCAGCTCCGGGTCGAGCTCCTGGCGGCGGATCACCACCTGCACGCAGGGCTCGCCCTCGTACTGGGCCTGCACGAACTCCATCGCCGCGGGAAACACGTTGCCGTCGATGTCGCGCGCCTGCAGCTCGTGCCGCGGCGGTGGCGCCTCGTCCTGGGCCAGCGCCTTGAGCAGCTGCCGGAAGCCCTCGACGTGCTGCGGCGCGACCATGTCCAGCAGCGACATGCCCTCGATGTCCTCGAAGTCGTCGTAGCCGAACATCTCCAGGTAGGCCTGGTTGGCGCGGATGTGCATGCCTTCGTGGACGTAGGCGATGGGGTCGCGCGAGGAGTCGATGAGGGCGTCGCAGCGGCGCTCGGTCTCGCGCAGGCGCGCCTCCAGGCGGCGTTGGGCACGGCGGGCGTCGAGGTCGGCCCATGCGTCGCGGATCACGGCCAGCAGCAGCGACGCGGGTTCGCGCGGCAGCAGGGCGCGGGCACCAGCGGTCCTTGCCTCCACATAAATGTCGTGTTCGATGCTATCGGCCACCACCAGCACCGGGATGTCCTTGCCGGTCGCCGCAATCTGCTGCAGCACCGCTTTCAACGGCAGTCCGGCCGAGCCGTGCTGGACCAGCACGATGTCCACCTGCTGTGCTCCGACCATGGTCGCGAACTCCTCCTCGGAGGCGGGACGCAGGGGGCGCACGGCGATGCCACCGTTGCGCAGGCTGCTCACGATGGCCTCCGCGGCCTCGGGGCTGTCGTCGACGATCATCAGCCGCAGCGCGTTTTCCTGACTCTTCGACATGCGTTTCTCCGTGGAAGCGGCGTTATGCCATGCCGCGGCGCGTGGCGTCCACGGTGCGGGCGCGGCAACAGGGCCCAGGTCCGCCGTCGCAGCGACGGGCGTCACAGCGGGCGCTTGGACGCATCGCCGGCGATCTCGCGCACCAGCCGTGGCACCAGATAGCCGGGCAGGCGCGCCACCAGCGCCGCGTGCATCGCGCGGGCGCGGTCGTCGCCGACCTCGAAGTGTGCGGTGCCGGCGACGCGGTCGAGCTGGTGCAGGTAGTAGGGCAGGACGCCGGCTTCGAAGCCGCGCTCGCAGAGGTCGGCCAGGGCGTCGACCGAGTCGTTGACCCCGGCCAGCAGCACCGCCTGGTTGAGCACGCTGGCCCCGGCATCGCGCAGGGCGGCCATCGCGGCATCGACTGGGGCGTCGAACTCGTGGGCGTGGTTGGCATGCACCACCACAGCCACCGGCCAGGGCAGGTCGCGCAGCCAGGCCAGGAGTTCGTCGTCGACGCGCTCGGGCAGCACCACCGGCAGCCGGCTGTGGATGCGCAGGCGGCGGACGTGGGGCACCTCGCGCAGCAGGCCGGTCAGCTCGGCCAGCTTGCCCGTGGCCAGCGACAGCGGGTCGCCGCCCGACAGGATGACCTCGGTGATGCCCGGATCGGCCGCGATCGCCGCCACCGCCGCGGCCCAGCCGCCCGCGGCCGCGGTCTCTTCGGCATAGGGGAAGTGGCGCCGGAAGCAGTAGCGGCAGTTGATCGCGCAGCTGCCGGTCGCCACCAGCAGCGCGCGGCCGGCGTACTTGTGGATGACCCCGCGCGCCACCTTGGCGGCGCCGTCGCCGACGGCGTCCAGGCCGAAACCCGGCACCGTCCGCAGCTCGTCGGCCAGCGGCAGCACCTGGCGCAGCAGGGGGTCGTGGGGGTCCCCGGGGCGCATCCGGGCCACGAAACCCCGCGGGACGCGCAGGGCGAAGGCCGAGATCGCCGCCTCCGGCACCGCTGCGGCCTCCGCGTCCAGTCCGAGCAGGCGCAGCAGCTCGCGCGGATCGCGCACCGAGGCGCGCCACGCCTGCTGCCAGCCACGCGGCTGCATGGGAAGGGGGGCTGCGAGTATCATTTCCCGCACATTCTAGCCGCTTGCGCGGCCCCAACCGCCGAACCTGCAGGAGCACGCATGGCCAGCCATGGCATGAACGACGTCAAGAACGGGATGAAGATCCTCGTCAACGCGGAGCCCGCGATCATCACCGACACCGAGTACGTCAAGCCGGGCAAGGGCCAGGCGTTCACGCGCGTGAAGTACCGCCTGATCAAGTCGGGCCGCGTGCAGGAAGTGACCATGAAGGCGACCGATTCGATGGAGGCGGCCGACGTCGTCGACACCGATATGCGCTACCTGTATTCGGACGGCGAGTACTGGCACTTCATGGACCCGGAAAACTTCGAGCAGGTGCAGGCCGACAAGGCCGGCATGGGTGGCGCCGAGAAGTGGCTCAAGGGCGAGGAAGACTGCATCGTGACCCTGTGGAATGGCACGCCGATCCAGGTCACGCCGCCGAACTTCGTCGAACTCAAGATCACCGAGACCGATCCGGGCGTGCGCGGCGACACCTCGGGCGGCGGCGGCAAGCCCGCCACCCTCGAGACCGGCGCCGTGGTGCGCGTGCCGCTGTTCGTCAATCAGGACGAGATGATCAAGGTCGATACCCGCTCCGGCGAATACGTCAGCCGGGTCAAGTAATGGTGGGACAAGAGGTGGTGCCCGAGGCCTGCGACCTGCTGGTCGAGGCCGGGCACGTCGTCCCGGTGGAGCCGCATGGCGTGGTGCTCGAAGACCACGCCGTGGCCGTGCGCGACGGCGTGATCGTCGCGCTGCTGCCGCGGGCCGAGGCGCGCGCGCGCTTCGCGCCGGCCGAAGTGGTGTCGCGTCCCGACGGCGTGCTGGTGCCGGGCTTCGTCAACGCCCACACCCACAATCCGATGACGCTGATGCGCGGCATCGCCGACGACCTGCCGCTCAAGGTCTGGCTGCAGCAGCACATCTGGCCGATCGAAGCCGCGGTGATGGCCCCGGACTTCGTCGCCGACGGCATCACGCTCGCCATCGCCGAGATGGTGCGCGGCGGTACGACCTCCTGCAACGAGAACTACTTCTTCCCCGACGTGCAGGCCGCGGTCTACAAGCGCCACGGCTTCCGCGCGCGCATCGGCCTGCCGGTGATCGACTTCCCGACCGCGTGGGCGGCGGGCGACGACGAATACTTCGACAAGGCCGGGGCGGTGCACGACCAGTGGCGCGGCGATCCGCTGATCGCCATGGCCTTCGCGCCGCACGCGCCGTATACGGTCAACGACGCCAACTTCGAGCGCGTGCGCATGCTCGCCGACCAGCTCGATGTCCCCGTGCACCTGCACCTGCACGAGACCGCGCAGGAGATCGAGCAGTCGATCAAGGAGCATGGCCAGCGCCCGCTTGCGCGCCTGGACCGCCTGGGCCTGGTCAACGACCGCCTGATCGCCGTGCACATGACCCAGGTCACCGAGGCCGAGATCCACCTTTGCGCCGAGCGCGGCGTGAGCGTGGTGCACTGCCCCGAGTCCAACCTGAAGCTGGCCTCGGGCTTCTGCCCGGCCTGTGCGCTGGAGCGCGCAGGCGTCAACCTCGCCATCGGCACCGATGGCTGCGCCAGCAACAACGACCTCGACATGGTTGGCGAAACCCGGACCGCGGCGCAGCTTGCGAAGGCGGTGGCGCAGGACGCCGCGGCATTCGACGCCTTCACCGCGCTGCGGGCAGCCACACTGGGCGGCGCCAAGGCGATGGGCTTCGACCACCTGGCGGGCTCCCTGGAGCCGGGCAAGCAGGCCGACATGGCCTGCTTCGATTTCAGCGACCTGGAGACGCAGCCGCTGCATCACGTGGTCTCGCAGCTGGTCTATGCCGCCGGCCGACACCAGGTCGGCGACGTCTGGATCGGCGGCGTGGCCAAGCTGCGCGGGCGCGAACTCGTCGACATCGATACCGCGGCCGTGGTCGCCAATGCCCGCCAGTGGCGCACGCGCATGGCCGGCATCCGCACCGGCGCCAACTGAAGGCGCCGGCGCGCGCCACCCTTCCCGAGCAGGCCGTCATGACCACCCCCGCGAGCAGCACCAACTTCCGCCAGTCCGAGCTCGACAAGTTCGCCGAGCTGGCCAACCGCTGGTGGGACCCCGAGGGCCCGCAGAAGCCGCTGCACGCGCTGAACCCGGTGCGCCTGGCCTACGTCGCCGCCCGCCAGCCGCTGGCCGGCGCCCGCGTGCTCGACGTCGGTTGCGGGGGCGGGCTGCTGAGCGAGGCGATGGCGCGCGCGGGGGCGGACGTCACCGCGATCGACCTGGCCGGCGACCTGGTCAAGGTCGCACGCCTGCATGCGCTGGAGTCGGGAGTGAAGGTCGACTACCGGCTGCAGCCGGTGGAAGCGCTGGCCGACGAGGCGCCGGGCAGCTTCGATGCCGTGACCTGCATGGAGATGCTGGAGCACGTGCCCGACCCGGGCGCGATCATCGCCGCCTGCGCGCGGCTGCTGAAGCCGGGCGGTCGGCTGTTCGTGTCGACCCTCAACCGCACTCCCGCGGCGTTCGCGCTGGCGATCGTCGGCGCCGAGTACGTCGCCCGCCTGCTGCCGCGGGGCACCCACCAGTACCGCGACTTCATCCGCCCGTCCGAGCTCGCGGCCTGGCTGCGCGAAGCGGGGCTGGAGCTCGACGACGTCGCCGGCCTGGCCTACGAGCCCTGGGCCAACCGCGCGCGGCTGTCTTCGCGCACCGACGTCAACTACCTGGTGGCGGCCGGCAAGCCGGACGCATCGTGAGCGGGACCGTCGGGCGCTTCCCGCGCTGCGTGCTGTTCGACCTCGATGGCACCCTGCTCGACAGCGCGCCGGACATGGCCGCGACCATCGACCGCATGCGCGCGGCCCGGGGTGCGCCACCGATGCCCCTGGCCGAGCTGCGGCGGCACGTGTCCAAGGGCGCGCGCGCGATGAGCTCGGCGGCGTTTCCCGAACTCGGCGGCGAAGTGCCCCCGGAAATGGTCAAGGAATTCCTCGCGGTCTATGCCGAAGAGCTGGGCCGCCACGGCGCCGCCTTCGACGGTATCGAAGCGATGCTGGCCGCGCTGGAGGCCGATGGCGCGCGCTGGGGCATCGTCACCAACAAGCCCGAATCCCTGGCGCGCGCGCTGATGCCGTCGCTGGGCTGGGAGCAGCGCTGCGCGGTGCTGGTCGGCGGCGATACCCTGGCCGAGCGCAAGCCGCATCCGCTGCCGCTGCTGCACGCCGCGCAGGCGATGGGCTTCGCCATCGAAGACTGCGTCTACGTCGGCGACGACGAGCGCGACATCCTTGCCGCGCGCGCGGCCGGCATGCGCTCGCTGGTCGCGCTCTGGGGCTACCGCCTGCAGCACGACGACCCGCTCACCTGGCAGGCCGATGCGATGGCCGAAACGCCCGGCGACCTGCTCGACGCGGACGCCTGGCCGTGAGCGTGGACGTCCGCGACGACGCGGCCGCCTTCATCGACAAATGGCGCGTGCGCTGGCCCGAGTGGGCCGTGGCGATGGTGTTCGTGCCGAAGGACCGGCAGCCGCTGACCGAAGCCTGGTTCACCCTGCTGCAGGAATTCACCGACGCCACCTGGGGCGGCGGTGACCCCACGCCGGGACTGGCCAAGCTCGCCTGGTGGCAGGAGGAACTGGGCGGGTGGGCGAAGGGCGCACGGCGCCATCCGCTGGGCGCGCTGCTGCAGCCGCAGCCTGCGCCGTGGCTGCAACTGGGCAGGGCGCTGCCGGACCTGCGTGCGCTGCGTGGCGAGGAGGGCGGCGGCGCGGTGTCCGTCGACGCGGCGCCTGGCAAGGGCGCAGGTGCGGGCATGGCATTTGCCGCCGCGGTCGCCGACTGCGAGGCCGCGTTGTTCGGCGGGCGCGCGCCGGACGGCGATGCCGCGTCCGCGGTATTGACCAGTCTGCTCGGAGAACGCGCCCTGCTGCGCGCAGCGGCGATGGATCCGATAGCCGGGATCGATCGGCCCATGCGCGCCGGGCGTGCGGGATGCAGGCCGCGCGGCGTGCAGGCGGCCCTGGTCGCTGCGCGCCTGGCCCGGCCCGATGCCCCGGTGCCGCCCTTGCGCGCGCTGTTCGCGGCCTGGCGCGGCGCGCGCTCGGCGGGATGAACCCGGCACTGAACGTCATGCGTCCGGCATGCAGCGTTGCGCCGGCTCCGCAGGGCTGCGCGGTTAGAATTGCAAGCCATTCGCAAATGCAGGTTCCCGCGTGACTTCTTCCAATCCGCCTCCGGCGCTGCCCGACGTCGCCTACGACCTCGCCGCGGCCGCACGTCCGCTCGACTGGGTCGGCATGCGCCGGGTCGCACTGCCGCTGCGCGTGGCCGGTGATGGCGGAGAGTCGCAGCTGGTGGCGGCCTCGGCGGACATCGGAGTGGACCTGGCCAGTGCCGAGACCCGCGGCATCCACATGTCGCGGCTGTACCTGCTGCTGCAGGACGCGCTTTCCACTGACGCGCTGACGGCGTCGGCGCTGCGCACGCTGTTGCGCGAGTGCATCGACTCGCAGTCGGGCCTGGCCACCACGGCGCGCCTGAGCCTGCGCTGGGAGCAGTTGCTGAAGCGCCGCGCGCTGGCCAGCGACAACGCCGGCTGGAAGTCCTATCCGGTCGAAGTCGACGCTACGCTGTCGCCTTCGGGCGCAGAGATCGTGCTCGCCTTCGGCGTCGAATATTCCAGCACCTGTCCGGCCTCGGCCGCGCTGTCGCGCCGCGCGAATGCCGATCGTTTCGAAGCCGACTTCGCCGACGACGACGCGCCGTCCAAGGTCGCGATGCACGAGTGGCTCGCCTCCGGCCGCGGCATGGCCGCCACCCCGCACGCCCAGCGCAGCCGCGCCGACGTGCGCGTGGTGCTGCGCAACGATGTCGACGCACTTCCGCTGCTGGAGCTGATCGACGCCATCGAGGCCGCGCTCGGCACCCCGGTGCAGACCGCGGTCAAGCGCGAGGACGAACAGGCCTTCGCCCGCGCCAATGCCGACAACCTCATGTTCTGCGAAGACGCCGCCCGCCGCGTCGCGGCCGTGGTCTCGACCAGCCCGCGCGTCGCCAGCTTCGACGTGACCGTCTCGCACTTCGAAAGCCTCCACGCCCACGACGCCGTCGCCCGCGTGAGGGGCTGAAAAGCGTTCTTCTGCCACGGGTTTGCGCGGATTACACGGATCACACGGATCAGGGCGAGGCCAGCCGGATCACCGCGCCCTGTTCCACGTCCAACTTTGTGTACGGGGACTTCGGCTTGGAACTTGCCTCGGCCAGATCCGTGTAATCCGCGCAAATCCGTGGCAAAAGGCTTTAGTCCTGTTCGCCGCCCACCCGCATCGCGTCCCCGCAAGGGGGTGAAGGCGCGGTGCGTGGCTGTCTTGTGCTTGGGCTAGGATATGCGCGATGGGGGCCGGGGAGTCCAAGCGCCAAGCCTGGCGGTGCAGCCTTTGGCTGTGCCTGCTGCTGTTGCTGTGCGTGGGATCGGCCTCGGCCAGCGTCCCGTTCGTGCTGCAGCCGCTGCCGGGGGATGCCGACATCGCAGACCTGCGCGCGGGCAGGTTCGACGACCAGTTGGGACCGCCGTCGGCGCAGGTGATCAAGGGCCGTGGCGACACGGTCGGCTGGTGGCGGCTCACCACGCCCGAACCGCTGCCCGCAGACGGTTCGCCGAAGCTGGTATTGGGTTCGCCCTTCCTCAACCACGTGCAGGCATGGGTGCCCGGCAGCGACCACCCTGCCTACCACGCGCTCTATGACGAACATGCGGATTTCAACTATTCGCACCGCGCGCTCGTGATCGACCTGCCACAGGGCATCCCGGCGGGCGATGCGGTGTGGCTTCGCGTGGAAATCGGCTCTTCGCTGCAGATGCCGGTGTCGATCGAGCCGCTCCACCAGGTGCACCGCGACGATCTGGTCCATGTCGCGTGGCGGGCCTTCGTCCTGGCCGTGCTGCTGGTCCTTGCGCTGCTGGCCTTCGCCTTCCGCTTCGGCACCGGTGATTCCAGCTTCGCCTGGTTCGGCGCGATGCTGTGCTCCGCGGTGTTGTACCTCGTGGCCGTTGGCGGCGATGCCCGCCTGCTGCCGGGCGCGGAGATCGTGTTCGGCAGCAGCACCCGGGCCAACGTCATCTTCGGTGGCTGCGGTGTGGTCTGCAGCAACCTCTTCCAGCGTGCCTACCTCGACCTGCGCGGAAAGCTGCCCCGGCTTGACCGGATGCTTTGGATCGGCACCGCGGCGGCGGCGGTGGCGGGCGTCGGCGGCGCTTTCTTCGACGCGGCGTGGCCAAGCCGCATCGGCAACGTCGGCCTGATGCTGTCGGCGGCCCTGCTGCTGGTCGGAAGCACGATGCTTGCGCTGCGTGGCGACCGTGCCGGACGCGTGGTGATGGCCTCGTGGTTGCCGCTGATGGTGTTCACCACGCTGGTGGCGACCGAGGTGATGGGGTTCTGGAGCGGCCCCCCATGGCTGGCGCAGGGCCTGGCGGGCAGCTTCGCGCTGGCCGGCCTGCTGCTGACCATCGGCCTGGCCGACAAGCTGCTGGAACTCCGGCGCGATCGCGACCAGGCCAGCGCATTGGCGCGCGCGGACGAGCTGACGGGGCTGCTCAACCGCACGGGCATCGAGTCCGAGCTGCGACGGAGCTTGCAGGCGGCCGCGGCAAGCGGCGCGCCGATGAGCATCGCCTTCGTCGATGTCGACAACTTCAAGCCGATCAACGATGTGCACGGGCACAGCATCGGCGACCAGTGCCTGCGTATCGTGTCGCAGCGCATCCGCAACCAGCTGCGCGGCGGCGACATCCTTGGCCGCTACGGAGGCGACGAGTTCCTCGCCGTGCTGCCGGACACGCCGATGGCGGACGCCCTGGCCGTTGCCCGGCGCATGCTGGCATCGGTCAATGGGCGCCCGCTGACGATCGACGACCTGCGGTTCGGCGGCAGTCTCAGCATTGGCGTGGCCGAGTTCATCCCCGGCGAATCGGCCGAGACCCTGGTCGAGCGCGCCGATGCCGCGCTGTATGCCAGCAAGCAGGCCGGACGCGACCGCGTCACCGGTTCGCAGCCCGAACAATCCCGGCCGGTGACGGCCTGAACGACAAGGCGATTCGACGGCAATGACATCTCTATCGATCGACAGCCTGCAGGAAGGCGACATCCTGCTGATGATGGGCGACGGGCCGCTGTCGGAGCTGATCGCGTGGGCCAGCGATGGCGTCTACAGCCATGCGGCCATCGTGGTGGACAAGGGCGAGCTGATCGAGGCTTCGCTGGGCGGCGTCCGGCGCTACCCGCTGGCGCGGCGCATTGCCGAGTTCGAGCATTTCCACTGCATCGATGCCTTCCGCACGGATGACGACCACGGCCGTCCTTTCGCTGCCGGCGACCGGCGGCTGGTCGGCCAGCGCGCGCAGACCATGCTCGGCGCGCCGTATCCCGTCGACCAGCTGGCGCTGCTGGGCGTGATCATGGCGGTGCGCGGCAAATGGCCGGCGCATCCGCTGGCGCGCAGGCTCGTGCGGCTGGCGCTGGACCGTGCGTCGCCGACCGACTCGCCGGCCATGGTCTGCAGCGAGGTCGTCTATCGCGCCTGGGCCGAATGCGCCGTCGAGCCGCAGGGCAGGATGGCGCCCCGGATCGTCGAGGGCGAGCGCGGCACGGCGCCGTTCCCCGCCATCGACTGGAAGCGCCTGTTCGACGAAATCGGCCCCTTGCTCGGCCTGGCGACTCCGGGCCTTGCCGGACCAGCCGCACGCAGCGCGAACGCCGCGCACGCCACCGCCGAAGCACTCCTGGGCGATGGCGGTGAGATCCCCGACGAAGCCCTGGAACAGGCGCGCCAGCGCGTCCTGGCCCGCCTGGACGGCCAGGGCCCGCTGCGCAGCGCCGGCGCGGACGCAGGCTTCACGGCCCGCCCGAACCCCCGCCTGGTCTCGCCCCAGGATCTCGCCAACTCACCCAGCGTCACCCTCATCGGACGCTTGATGGAGCGGGCTGGCTGAGGGGCTGAGGAAGCGCCTTTTTGCCACGGATCTGCGCGGATAGGCGCGGATAGAGCACAGGCGGAAGAAAAAGCTTTCATTTGCCACGGATTGGCGCGGATTACGCGGATCAGGCCGAGGCAAGGGTCTGGCCGAAATCCCTGCAGGAAGACCATGGATATGGAACAGGGCACGCTGATCCGGCTGGCCCCGCTCCGATCCGCGTAATCCGCGCCAATCCGTGGCAAAACGCTTCTGCTCTCACGGCCGCTCCAGCACCAGCAGCGGGTCGACGCGGACGTCGAACCAGTTCATGCCCCAGTGCAGGTGCGGCCCGGTGGCGCGGCCGGTGGCGCCGACGGCGGCGAAGGCCTGGCCCTGTTCGACGCGGTCGCCCTCGGCGACGTCGATGCGCGAGAGGTGCAGGAAGTTGGAGCTGACGCCGTGGCCGTGGTCGATGACCACGGTGCCGCCGGTGAGGTAGAGGCCGGGGTCGGCGAAGGTGACCACGCCCGCGGCCGGAGCCTTCACGGGGGTGCCGTCGGGCGCGGCGATGTCCATGCCGGAGTGCCCGGCGCCCGGCTTGCCGTTGTAGATCCGGCCGCTGCCGAAGCGGCCGCTGATGCGGCCCTCGACCGGGCGGATGAAGCGCTGGGCGAAGTCGGCGCGGTCGTCGTCGCGGGTGCGCGCGGCGCTCACCCGCGCCTGTTCGCGGCGGATGCGTTCGGCGATCGCGGGCGGCGGGTCGACGGTTTTCGGCGGCACGCCGTTGACGCGCTCCATCGGCCAGTCGCGCGGATCCACCAGGATGCTGGCGTCCGTGCGGCTGCCGTCAGGGCGAGTGACCGCCACCCGCAGCGGACCGGTCGCATCGCGGCCCACGCCGAACACCACGGTGCCGTAGCCGGTGCTGCGCAGCACGCGGTCACCGAATTCGATGCGGCTGCCGGGCGGCACCTTGCCCAGCACCAGGGCGCCCTGCTGCACGCGGTCCGGAAACACCACGCGCATGTCGGCCGCGGCTTCGGGCGATGCCATCGCGGGCACCGCCTGGGCCAGGGCCAGCGCCCAGGGCAGGGTGGACAGCAGCCCGACCACCAGCATGCCGCCAACCCTCATCGCGCGAATTCCAGGCGGCGGCCGTTCGCCGCGCCGACCAGCTTCGAACCGTCCCAGGCCAGTGCGCCGTTGACCCAGGTCGAGGCGATGCGCGAACGGAAGGTGCTGCCCTCGAACGGCGACCAGCCGCACTTCGACAGCACGTCCTCGCGCCGCACCGTGAACGGACGGTCCTCCACCAGCACCAGGTCGGCCCAGTAGCCCTCGCGCAGGAAGCCGCGCTCGGCCACGTCGAACAGCTGCGCGGGCGCATGGGCGAACTTCTGCACCACGCGCGCGGTGTCGAAACGGCCCTCGTGCACGCATTCCAGCGCGGCGACCAGGGCGTACTGCACCAGCGGCAGGCCGCTGGGCGCGCGCAGGTAGGGGGCCTGCTTCTCCTCCCAGGTGTGCGGCGCGTGGTCGGTGGCGAGCACGTCGATGACGTCGTCGGCCAGGGCGCGCAGCAGGGCCTCGCGGTCGCTGGCGTCCTTGATCGCCGGGTTGCACTTGATCTGGTGGCCCAGGCGGGCGTAGTCGGCGCGGTCGAAGCGCAGGAAGTGGATGCAGGTCTCGGCGGTGATGCGCTTGCGCAGCCTGCCGTCGGCATCGAGCAGCGGGCCGGCCTCGAACAGCGCCAGCTCGTCGGCGGTGGAGATGTGCAGCACGTGCAGGCGGGTGTCATGGCGGCGCGCCAGCTCCAGCGCCAGGCGCGTGGACTTGATGCAGGCCTCGCGCGAGCGGATGTCGGGGTGCAGCTCCGCAGGGATGTCGTCGCCGTACTGCGCGCGCGCTGCCGACAGCGCCGCGTCGATCATCGGCGTGTCCTCGCAGTGGGTGATGATCGGCACCGGGGTGTCGCGGAAGATGGCGTCGAGCGTGTCCGGATCGTCGACCAGCATGTTGCCGGTGGACGCGCCCATGAACACCTTCAGCCCCGGGGTCGCGCGCGGGTCGATGGCGCGCACGGCGGCGAGGTTGTCGTTGCTGGCGCCCATGTAGAAGCCGTGGTTGGCGCGGGCACGCCCGGCGGCACGGGCGTACTTGGCCTCCAGGGCGTCACGGTCGAGGGTGGGCGGGCTGGTATTGGGCATGTCCATGAAGCTGGTCAGGCCGCCAGCCACGGCCGCGGCCGACTCGGTGGCCATGTCGGCCTTGTATTCCATCCCGGGTTCGCGGAAGTGCACCTGGTCGTCGATCATCCCCGGCAGCAGGCGGCGGCCGGCGGCATCGACGATCGCCTCGCCGGCGGCGGGAGACAGGCTGCCGATGGCGTCGATGCGACCGCCGCGGATGCGCAGGTCGGCGTCGAACTCGCGGCCTTCGTTCACCAGGCGCGCGTTGAGGATGAGGGTGTCGGTCATCGTGGGGGTTGTCCGTCGTCGCGGGGCGGCACGGGATCCAGGCCGCCGGGGTGGAGGGGGTGGCAGCGCCCGACGCGCCTGGCCGCCAGCCAGCTCCCGCGCAGGGCGCCGTGCAGCGCGATCGCCTGCATGGCGTATTCGGAGCAGGTCGGCACAAAACGGCAGCGCGGGCCGAGCAGGGGGCTGAGCCAGCGTTTGTAGCCGCGCAGCAGCGCGATGAGCGTGCGATCGATCAAGGGAACGTCGGCGGGATTCGAGGGCGCAGCGCGGCGCGGTTGCCGGTATAGTCCGGGCAGGGTATAACACCCCGCTTTCCCGTCCAAGCGACGGGAGTGTGGCGCCGGCCACAGGGCGTTCGCAAGGACGCCCCCGGTGGCCGGACACGTCAGTCGTCGCCGCGTCGCGGCCACGAATCTGTGAATGCCCCGCTCCCACCGCTTGTACGGTGGCCGGCCGCGTGCAACGCGGCAGGCGCCCACTTCCCAAGAAGGATCGCCGAACGTGGCAGTGAAGAAGACCGTCAAGAAGGCCGCCAAGGCGGCCAAGCCCGCAGCCAAGAAGGTTGCGAAGGCCGCTCCGAAGAAGGCGGCCGCGAACAAGAAGGCAGTGGCGAAGAAGGCCGCTCCCGGCAAGGCCGCCAAGGCACCGGCGGTGAAGAAGGCCGCCGTGGTGAAGAAGGCCGCGGTGAAGAAGGCCACTCCGGCCAAGGCCGCGGCGAAGAAGGCGCCTGCGAAGAAGGCTGCGGTGAAGAAGGCCGCCCCGGCCCGGACCGTGGCGAAGAAGTCCGCCGGCAAGGCGCCGGCCAAGGTCACCAGGCAGGTGGTTGCGAAGAAGCCCGTAGTGAAGAAGGCCGCCCCCGCCAAGGCAGCGGCGCCGAAGCCGGCGCCCGCACCCGCGCCGAAGAAGTCCTCGGCCAAGAAGGCCAGCGCCAAGCCGTCGACGAAGGTCGCCCCGGTGCCGGTGACGCGCCAGGCGCCGCCGCGCACGGCGGGCAAGGTCGCGGTTGCGGTGACCAACAGGCCGGCGCGGGCGCCGGTGCCGAAGACCCGCTACAAGACCATTCCGCACAAGACGGACGAGGCCACCGGTCGCCCGATCCTCCCCAAGGGCTACAAGCCGGGTCCCGACGAGGAGTACATGAGCCCGCTGCAGCTCGAGTATTTCCGCCAGCGCCTGCTGGACTGGCGCGCCGACCTGGTGGACGAGTCCAAGCAGACCATCGAGAACCTCAAGGACGAAGTGCGCGACGTCGGCGACGACGCCGAGCGCGCCACCCGCGAGACCGAGAACTCGCTCGAGCTGCGCACCCGCGACCGCTACCGCAAGCTGATCGGAAAGATCGACAGCACGCTCAAGCGCGTCGACTCCAGCGAGTACGGCTTCAGCGTCGATTCCGGCGAGGAAATCGGCCTGGAACGCCTCGAGGCGCGCCTGACCGCCGAGCGCACCATCGACGAGCAGGAGCGTTGGGAGCACCTGCAGAAGCAGATGGGCGACTGATCCGCTGCCGATCGGTGAGACCCGGAAAGCCCCGCTGATGCGGGGCTTTTTCCTGGCCGTCCGCACAAGCCGCGTATCCCTTGGGGCTTGCGCGTTCCGGGCGCCGCCGTGCTTATGCCAGCGCGCGCTGGGCCGCGTCGCGGATGAAGGCGAGCAGGGACGCCAGGCCGTTGTTGCGGGTCGGCGAGAGGTGTTTGGCCAGGCCGATGTCGGCTATGTAGGACGGGTCGGTGTCGAGGATCTCGCGCGCGCTGCGCCCCGAGTACACGCGCAGGGCGAGGTAGACCAGGCCCGAGACGATGGCCGAGTCGCTGGCGGCGGCGAAGTCCAGGCGGCCGGCGTCGCCCGCGGGCACGATCCAGACCATCGACTGGCAGCCGTGCAGGCGGTGGGCCTCGGTGCGGAACGCGTCGGGGAAGTCCGGCAGCTTGCGGCCGAGGTCGATCAGGTACTGGTAGCGCTCGGACCAGTCGCCGAAGAAGGCGAACTCGTCGCGGATCGCGGCCTGCGCCTCGGCGGGCGTGGATTCAAGCGGGAAGCGGGTGTTGGTGTCCATCGTCTCAGCCTCGCTTCCATCGTACGCCCTGCGGCGTGTCTTCGAGGACAACGCCCTCGGCGGCGAGCCGGTCGCGGATGGCGTCGGCGCGGGCGAAGTCACGCGCCTTCTTGGCGGCGGTGCGCTCCTCGACCAGGGCCAGGATGCGGGCATCGTCGTCATCGGAGGTGCCGCGTGCGAACCAGGCCGCCGGTGCCTGCTGCAGCAGGCCCAGGGCGCGGCCGCCGGCACGCAGGCTGGCGCCAAGGGTGGCCAGGGCCAGCAGCGGGCCGTCACCCGCCGCTTCGCCCCGGGCGATCGCGCTGCGCATCACCCGCGCGTTGCCGGCGATGGCTGCCAGCTCGGCCAGGGCCTGCGGGGTGTTGAGGTCGTCGTCGAGCGCGCCCTCGATCGCGTCGGGAATCGCAGCCTGCGGAGCCGTGTCCGCAGGCACCAGTGCGTCGACGTCGCGCAGCGTCCCGTACAGCCGGTCCAGGGTGCGCACGCTCTGTTCGACCAGGCCGTCCGACCATTCCAGCGGCTGCCGGTAATGCGCCGACATCAGCGCGTGCCGCAGCGCCTCGGGCGGGTGCCGGCGCACCAGGTCGTGCACCTTCTCGATGTTGCCCACCGACTTCGACATCTTCGCGCCGCCGAAGTTGAGCATGCCGTTGTGCAGCCAGAAGCGCGCGAACACCCTGCCGCCGTGGGCGCACTCGCTCTGCGCGATCTCGTTCTCGTGATGCGGGAACTGCAGGTCGACGCCGCCGGCGTGGATGTCGATGGTCTCGCCCAGGTGGGCGGCGGCCATCGCCGAGCATTCGATGTGCCAGCCGGGCCGGCCCAGGCCCCAGGGCGACGCCCAGCCAGGCAGGTCGCCGGTGGAGGGCTTCCAGAGCACGAAGTCGCCGGGGTCGCGCTTGTACGGGGCCACGTCGACCCGCGCACCCGCCAGCATGTCTTCGAGCTCGCGCCGGGAGAGCTTGCCGTAGCCGTCGAAGCTCGCCACCGAGAACAGCACGTGGCCCTCGGCGGCGTAGGCGTGGCCCCGTTCGACGAGGCGTTCGATCATCGCCACGATCTCGGCGATATGCGCGGTGGCCTCGGGCTCGATGTCCGGCGGCGCCACGCCCAGCGCCGCCATGTCCTCGCGGTAGGCGGCGGCGAAACGGCCGGTGATGGTCGAGATCGGCACGCCCTGTTCGGCGGCGGCGGCGTTGATCTTGTCGTCGACGTCGGTGATGTTGCGGGCGTAGGCCAGGGTGCCGAAACGGCGGCGCAGGACGCCGGCCAGCACGTCGAACACCACCGGCCCGCGCGCGTTGCCGATGTGCACGTAGTTGTAGACCGTGGGTCCGCAGACGTACATGGTCGTGCGCGCGGGGTCGCGGGGCTGGAAGTCCTCGACCCGGCGGCTGAGGCTGTTGAAGAGTCTGAGGGTCATTTCGAAGGCCGTGGGCAGGCCGTGATTCTACCGGCGGGGCGGCGTGACAGCCACGATTCAGGCGCTCGCCACGGCCAGCGCCTACACTCCCGAGTCGCATGCAATCTTTCCTGCCTACGAATCGGTGGCTGCTCCTGCTCCTGGCCCCTGCGCTCGTGGCAGCGCCCGCGTGGGCGCAGCACACTGTGATCCAGGCGGAGAACGTGCGCTACGAATATGCCCAGGTGCTGCGTGCCGAGCCCGTGTACCAGACGCTGCGCGCCACCAGCATGGTCGAGCGCTGCGAGCAGTCGAGCATGGTTGGGCCGGAGGAGGGCGAGGAGCGCCGCGGCCTGTCGCGCGTCGTCGGTGCCGTCCGCGACGTGCTCACGCCGAACCGCAGCGACAGCGCCCCGGATGTCGACGGGGACGGCGAGGGCGATTGCCGCCTGGTGCCGGTGGAGCGCGAGTTCCGCCGCCCGATCGCCTACGACGTCGACTACCTGGTGCGCGGGGTCAAGTACCGCTCGCGGCTGCCGAAGGACCCCGGCAACCGGCTGCGGGTCAAGGTGGCGGTGACGCCGGTGGTGCCGGAGGGCAACGCCGAATGAGGGACCTGCGCGGGATCGCTTGCGGGGTGCATCGCTCCGTGGGAAGATTGCCGCAATGCAACACGTCCGCGCCCTCGTCCACGATCTCCTGACGTCCGCCCGCATGGCGGCTGGCATGACCTCGCGCGCGCGTCGACCGGAAGCCCACGTTCCCCTGGGTTAGGACCGGACAACGCCTGTTTTCCGTCTTCAGAAGCCCGGCCCGAGCCGGGTTTTTTCGTTTTCGATTCCATGGACTCCGCCATGACCTCCGCACCGCAGCACTTCCTCAATACCCAGGACTGGACCCGGGCCCGGCTCGATGCCGTCCTTGCCGATGCCGCGCGCATGAAGCACGAGCCGATCGGCGACGCGCTCAAGGGCCGCTCGATCGCCCTGGTGTTCTTCAATCCCTCGCTGCGCACCCGCACCAGTTTCGAGCTGGGCGCGTTCCAGCTCGGCGGGCACGCCGTGGTGCTGCAGCCGGGCAAGGACGCCTGGCCGATCGAGTTCGACCTGGGCACGGTGATGGACTCTGATGCCGAGGAGCACATCGCCGAGGTCGCGCGCGTGCTCAGCCAGTACGTCGACATGATCGGCGTGCGTGCCTTCCCGAAATTCGTCGACTGGTCGGTCGACCGCGAGGACCGGGTGCTCAAGGGCTTCGCGAAGTACGCCACGGTGCCGGTCATCAACATGGAGACCATCACCCATCCCTGCCAGGAACTGGCGCACGTGCTGGCGCTGCAGGAGCACTTCGGCAGCAGCGACCTGCGCGGGAAGAAGTACGTGCTGACCTGGACCTACCATCCCAGGCCGCTGAACACGGCGGTGGCGAACTCGGCGCTGACCATCGCCACCCGCATGGGCATGGACGTGACCCTGCTGTGCCCGACCCCGGAGTACCAGCTGGACGAGCGCTACATGGACTGGGCCGAGGCCAACGTCATCGAGAGCGGCGGTTCGCTTGCCGTCAGCCATGACATCGACAGCGCCTACGCCGGCGCCGACGTGGTCTATGCCAAGAGCTGGGGCGCGCTGCCGTACTTCGGCAACTGGGCGCCGGAAAAGCCGATCCGCGACCGGTACAAACACTTCATGGTCGACGAAGCCAAGATGGCGCTGACCCGCGACGGCGTCTTCAGCCACTGCCTGCCGCTGCGGCGCAACGTCAAGGCCAGCGACGCGGTGATGGACTCGCCGCGCTGCATCGCTGTGCAGGAGGCGGGAAACCGTCTGCACGTGCAGAAGGCGGTGATGCGCGCGCTGGTCGCCCGTTGAGCCGCTACCCCACGATCCCGACCCTCACCCTGTAGGAGCGGCTATAGCCGCGATTGCCCCCCACAGATTCCTGCAGGACGGCCATTGCCGCGATCTTCGCAAGGCCGGTCGCAGCTGTAGCTGCTCCTGCAGTGATTTTTCCCCAGAGACCTGACATGAATGCTTCCGCCTCAGACTCCAAAGACATCGTCCTCGCCTTTTCCGGCGGCCTCGACACCAGCTTCTGCGTGCCGTGGCTGAAGGAGCGCGGCTGGGCCGTGCACACGGTGTTCGCCGATACCGGCGGCGTCGGCGCCGACGAGCGCGCGGCGATCGAGGCGCGTGCCGCCGAGCTGGGCGTGACCAGCCACGTCACCATCGACGGCGGGCCGGCGATCTGGGACGGCTTCGTGAAGCCCTTCGTGCAGGCCGGCGAGGCCTACCAGGGCCAGTACCCGCTGCTGGTCTCCGACCGCTATCTGATCGTCGATGCGGCGCTGGCGCGTGCGCGCGACCTGGGCACGAACGCGATCGCCCACGGCTGCACCGGCATGGGCAACGACCAGGTGCGCTTCGACCTGGCGGTGAAGGCCAGCCCCCATCCCACGTGCAGCGGCTGGCGCATCGTGGCGCCGATCCGCGAGATCCAGAAGGAGCACACCCAGACCCGCGCCTACGAGCAGGCCTATCTCGAGGAGCGCGGCTTCGGCGTCCAGACCCGGCAGAAGAGCTACACGATCAACGAGAACCTGCTGGGCGTGACCCTCTCCGGCGGCGAGATCGACCGCTGGGAGGCGCCGGGCGAAGGCGCGCGCGGCTGGTGTGCACCGCGCAGCGCCTGGCCGGTGGAGCCGCTGCAGGTCCGGCTGCGCTTCGTCGGTGGCGAAGCCGTGGCGCTCGATGGCGAGGAGGTGCCGGGCGCGCAGCTGCTGGCCCGACTCAACACCATGTTCGCGCCCTATGGCGTGGGCCGCGGCATCTACACCGGTGACACCACCATCGGGCTGAAGGGCCGCATCGTGTACGAGGCGCCCGGCCTGACCGCGCTGCTGGCCGCGCATCGCGCGCTGGAAGAAGCAGTGCTGAGCAAGCAGCAGAACCGCTACAAGCCCGAGGTCGGCCGCAAGTGGGTCGAGCTGGTGTACGAAGGCTTCTACCACGACCCGCTCAAGACCGACCTCGAGGCCTTCCTCGCCTCGTCGCAGCGCATGGTCAACGGCGAGGTGATGCTCGAGACCCGCGGCGGCCGCGTGGACGCCGTCGCGGTGCGCTCGCCGCATATCCTCAATGCCAGTGGAGCCACCTACGCGCAGTCCGCGGACTGGGGCGTGGCAGAGGCCGAGGGCTTCATCAAGCTGTTCGGCATGAGCAGCACCCTCTGGGCCGAGATCAACAAGCCGTGAGCACGCCGGATGCCGGTCGCGACCATGACCCTTGCTGCGACATCACGGCGGTCCTGCGCCACCTCGGCGCGCTGGTTTCCTTCGACACCCGCAATCCGCCGCGGGCGATCGACACCGGCGGCATCTTCGACTACATCCGCGCCCAGCTGCCGGACTTCGAAGTGACGGTGACCGACCACGGCGCCGGCGCGGTGTCGCTGTTCGCGCGCCGCGGCCGGCCATCGCTGCTGTTCAACGTGCACCTCGACACCGTGCCGGATTCCCCGGCGTGGACCGCGGACCCGCACGTGCTGCGCGTGACGGACGACCGCGCCATCGGCCTCGGCGCCTGCGACATCAAGGGCGCGGCGGCCGCGCTGATCGCCGCCGCGCAGGCGGTGTCGGGCGACGCCGCCTTCCTCTTCAGCAGCGACGAAGAGGCCAACGACCCGCGCTGCATCGCCGCGTTCCTGGCCGGCGACCACGGTTTCCGCCATGTGCTGGTGGCCGAACCCACCGGTTGCGAGGCCGTGCTAGCGCACCGCGGCATCGCCGCCGTGCAGCTGCGCCTCCATGGCGAGGCGGGGCACGCCTCCGGCGCGCAGGCACTGTCGGCAAGCGCGGTGCACAAGGCGATGCGTTGGGGCGTCGACGCATTGGCACTGGCGGAAGGCGAGGCCCACCAGCGCTTCGGCGGCCTGACCGGCCTGCGCTTCAACATCGGCCGCGTCGAAGGCGGCATCAAGGCCAACGTGATCGCACCCGCCGCCGAAGTCCGCTTCGGCTTCCGCCCGCTGCCCTCGCACGACGTGGCCGACCTCCACGCCCGCTTCGCCGCGCTGGCCCCGGAAGGCAGCGACTACGCCGCCACCTTCCACGGTCCCTCGCTGCCCGCCGGCGACACCGCCAGCGCCGAGGAGCGCCGCCTCGCCGCGCGCGACCTGGCCGACGACCTCGGGCTGCCGATCGGCGCCGCCGTCGACTTCTGGACCGAAGCCTCGCTCTTCTCCGCCGCGGGCCTCGACGCCATCGTCTTCGGCCCCGGCCACATCGCCCAGGCCCACACCGCCGACGAATGGGTCGCCCTGGAGCAGCTGCGCACGTATGCCGCGGCGGTGGTGCGGATCATCAACAGCAGCAACAGCTTTGCCAGGGATTTACGCGGATGAGCGCGGATTTACACGGATAAAGCCAAGAGCAGGAACAGGATGAAGAGCTTTTTGCCACGGATTTGCGCGGATTACGCGGATTTGGCCGAGGCAAATTCGAAGCGAAACTCCTTGCAGGAAAAATCAGCTGTGGAACAGGGCGCGGTGATTCGGCTGGCCTCGCCCTGATCCGCGTAATCCGCGCAAATCCGTGGCAAAAAGTGCTCTCCGCTTTTTCCGTCTTTCCGCTGTATCCGTGTAAATCCGCGCCCATCCGCGCAAATCCGTGGCAAAAAAGCTCTTTTCCTCTCCACCCAGCCCTCACGAAGCACCGACCCATGCAAGCACACGTACAGACCCGCCAGACCATTGTTCGACTGTTGTCGGGGATGGGCAGCGCGAAAGAGATCAGCCAGTACCTGAAGCGGTTTTCGCAGCTGGATGCGAAGCGCTTTGCGGTGGTGAAGGTCGGCGGCGCGGTGTTGCGCGACGACCTGGAGGCGCTGACGTCTTCGCTGGCGTTCCTGCAGCAGGTCGGGCTGACGCCGATCGTGGTGCATGGGGCGGGGCCGCAGCTTGACGAGGCCATGCGCGTGGCGGGCATCGAGAAGCGGACGGTCGACAACCTGCGCTACACCGATGCCGGTGGGCTGGCCATCGTGCGGCGGGTGATGCGGCAGCAGAACCTGCGGCTGGTGGAGGCGCTGCAGGTCGAAGGCGTGCGTGCGACGTCGATCCAGTCGGGCGTGTTCGAGTGCGCCTTCCTCGACCAGGCGCGCTACGGGCTGGTGGGGCAGGTCGCGCGCGTGGATACCGACGGCATCGGCGCGGCGATCAAGGCCGGGTCGATCCCGGTGATCACCTCGCTCGGCGAGACCGCCGACGGCCAGATCGTCAACGTCAACGCCGACTGGGCCGCGAACGAGCTGATCAAGACCCTGCAGCCGTACAAGATCGTGTTCCTCACCGGGACCGGCGGCCTGCTGGGTCCGGACGACAGGGTGATCGACTCGATCAACCTCAGCACCGAGTACGCGGAGCTGATGGCGCAGCCCTGGCTGCATTCCGGCATGCGCGTGAAGATCGAGCAGATCCACGACCTGCTGATGGCGCTGCCGCATTCCTCCTCGGTGTCGATCACACGCCCCGACCAGCTGGCGCGCGAGCTGTTCACGCACAAGGGGTCCGGTACGCTGGTGCGCCGGGGCGAACGGGTGCTGCGCGCCAGCTCGTGGAGCGAGCTGGACCTGCCGCGCCTGCGGGCGCTCATCGAATCGGCTTTCGGCCGCGCGCTGCTGCCGGACTATTTCGAGCGCACGTCGTTGCTGCGGGCCTATGTCAGCGAGAACTACCGCACCGCGGTGATCCTTACCGAGGTCGATGGCGTGCCTTACCTCGACAAGTTCGCGGTGCTCGACGACGCCCAGGGCGAGGGACTGGGGCGTGCGGTCTGGCAGGTGATGCGCGAGGAGACGCCGACGCTCTTCTGGCGCTCGCGCAATGGCAACGGCGCCAATGCCTTCTATTACGCAGAGTCCGATGGCTGCCTGAAGCAGGGGCCGTGGAAGGTATTCTGGTACGGCATGGATGGATTCCCGATGATCGAGCGCGCGGTCGCGCACTGCGCGCAGCGCCCCGCGACCCTGGTGGACACGCAGGAGGCCAGCCATGGCTAGGACCGTCGGCATCGTCGGCGCACGTGGCCACACCGGCGCCGAGCTGATCCGCCTGCTCGCCGCGCACCCCGGCTTCGAACTGGCGGCGGTGTCATCGCGCGAGCTCGATGGCCAGCGCGTGACCGAGCACGTGTCCGGCTTCCACGGCGAACTGCGCTACGCCAGCCTCGCGCACGATGAACTCGGCAGCCTGGGGCTTGATGCGTGGGTACTCGCGCTGCCCAACGGCAAGTCCGACGCCTGCATCGCGTCGCTGGCGGAATCCGGCGCGGAGCCCGTGATCGTCGACCTGTCCGCCGACCACCGATTCGACGACGACTGGTACTACGGCCTGCCGGAACTGACCCGCGACACGTATGCCGGCCAGCGCCGCATCGCCAACCCCGGCTGCTATGCCAGCGCCATGCAGCTCGCGGTCGCGCCGGTGCGCGACCTGGTCGAGGGGCCGGTGCAGTGCTTCGGCGTCTCCGGCTACTCCGGCGCGGGCACCGCGCCGTCGGACCGCAACGATGCCGACAAGCTGCGCGACAACCTCATGCCCTACGCGCTGGTCGACCATCTGCACGAGCGCGAGGTCACGCGCCACCTCGGCACGCCGGTGGAATTCATGCCGCACGTGGCGCCGCATTTCCGCGGCATCACCCTGACGGCGAACATGCACCTGCGCACGCCGATGGAACGCGATGCGGTGGAAGCGCGCTACCGCGAGCGCTATCGCGACGAGCCGCTGCTGCGCGTCACCGGCGATGCGCCCTGGGTGAGCCGGATCGCCGGCCACCACGGCGTCGAAGTCGGCGGCTTCACGCTGTCGGCCGACGGCCGCAGGCTGGTGGTGGTGGCCACGCTCGACAACCTGCTCAAGGGTGCCGCCACGCAGGCACTGCAGAACCTCAACCTCGCGTTCGGCTATCCCGAAGCCGAGGGCATTCCGCTGGATTGACCTGGAAACGACATGTCCGACCTCCTGTGGCAAAAGCCCGGCGTCAGCGTCGACGCCGACATCCAGGCCTTCCTGGCCGGCGACGACGTGGTGCTCGACCGCGACTTCTTCCTGCACGACATCCAGGCCAGCCGCGCCCACGCCGAGGGCCTGCAGCGCATCGGCATCCTCACCGACGACGAACTCGCCGGCATCGCGCGCGAACTCGATGCGCTGGGCGCGGACTTCAGCGCTGGCCGCTTCGTGCTCGACGCGCGCTACGAGGACGGCCACTCGGCGATCGAGGCGCGGCTGACCGAGCGCTTGGGCGACGCCGGCCGCCGCATCCACACCGGGCGCAGCCGCAACGACCAGGTGCTGGTGGCCACGCGCCTGTGGCTGAAGGAGAAGCTGGCGCGCGCGCAGGCGCTGTGCGTGGAGGCCGCCGGCATCGCGCTCGATCGCGCGCAGGCCGAAGCCGACGTGCCCCTGCCGGGCTACACCCACCTGCAGCGCGCCGTGGTGTCCTCGCTGGGCATGTGGTGGGCGGCCTGGGCCGAGGCCTTCATCGACAACGCCGTGCGCGCCGCCGACACCCTGGCCTGGATCGACGCCAACCCGCTGGGCAGCGCCGCCGGCTACGGCGTGAACCTGCCTCTGGATCGCGACCACACCACCGCGGCACTCGGCTTCGGCCGCATGCAGGTCGCGGCGACCTACGCCCAGCTGTCGCGCGGCAAGTTCGAGATGGCCGCGATCGAAGCGCTGTCCAGCGCGATGCTCGACCTGCGCCGCCTGGCCTGGGACCTGAGCCTGTTCACGGCCGGCGAGTCCGGTTTCGTGAAGCTCCCGGCGCAGTACACCACCGGCAGCTCGATCATGCCCAACAAGCGCAATCCCGACGTCATCGAGCTGATGCGCGCGACCTATGCCAGCGTGGCTGCCGCGCGCTGCGAGATCGAACAGCTGCTGTCGCTGCCCTCTGGCTACCACCGCGACCTGCAGCTGTCGAAGGGCGCGCTGTTCCACGGCTTCGGCAAGGGCCTGCAGGCGTTGGCGCTGCTGCCCGACCTGCTGCGCAACCTCGACTGGGACATGGAGCGAATGCGCGCCGCGCTGGAACCGTCGATGTATGCGACCGACCTTGCGGTCGACATGGCGCGCGAGGGCCTGCCGTTCCGCGAGGCCTATCGCCAGGCGGCCGATCCGGCGCGCTGGGCGGATGGCGATCCCGCTGCCAGCCTGGCGGCGCGGGTATCGCCGGGCGCGGCGGGCGAACTGCGCCTGGAGGCGCTGCGCGAGCGGCTGAATGCCCGCATGCAGACCACGATGGGCAGCACGTGAGCCCGGCCATTCCGAAGCGACGCAAGCGCACCGCGGTCCGCCCCGTCAGTCTCGCCCTGCAGGGCGGCGGCGCGCACGGCGCGTTCACCTGGGGCGTGCTCGACGCCCTGCTCGAGGACGGCCGCTTCGACCTGCGCGGCGCCAGTGGCACCAGCGCCGGCGCGATGAACGCCGTGGTGCTTGCGCACGGCTTGCTGGAAGGCGGCCCCGACGGCGCGCGCGAAGCCCTGGCCCGCTTCTGGCGCGCGGTTGGCGGCAACGGATCGCTGCTGCATGCCGGCGCCGGCGCCAGCGACGGCCGGCCTTCGCCGATGGCCTCCTTGATGCTGCAATGGAGCGGCTTCCTCGCACCGGCGCAGTTCAACCCGCTGGGCTATGACCCGCTGCGCGACATCGTCGAGGCGCAGATCGATTTCGAGCGCCTGCGCGCGCAGCGTCGCTTCGACCTGTTCATTGCCGCCACCCACGCCAACACCGGTCGCCTGCGGCTGTTCCGCACGCCGGAAGTCAGCGCGGATGCAGTGCTGGCCTCGGCCTGCCTGCCGGCGCTGTACAAGGCGGTGGAGATCGATGGCGAGCCGTACTGGGACGGCGCGTTTGCGGCCAACCCGCCGGTGCTGCCGCTGCTGGCCGAATGCAGGGTGGAGGACGTGCTGATGGTGCTGCTGAGCCCGGCCACGCTTGGCGACACGCCGCGCACGGCGTCCGAGATCCGCGACCGCTCGCAGGCCCTGGCCTTCAACGCCGCCTTCCTCGCCGAGATGCGCAGCCTGATCCGCATGCGCGAGTTCATGCGCCGCTCGATCATGCCCTGGCTGGTGAAGGAACACCCCGTGCGCCGCAAGCGCCTGCACCTGATCGCGGATGATGAACTGATGGAGCGGCTCGACGACGATTCGAAGTCGACCACCAGCCTGCCGTTCCTGGAGACCCTGCGCGACCACGGCCGCAGCCGCGCGCAGGTCTGGCTCAAGGCCAATGCGGCCGCCATCGGCCAGCGTTCGACGGTCGATATCGCGACGTTCCGCTGAGCGGGATCAGAATCCGCGCACCAGCTGCAGGTCCAGCTGCCGGTAGCCGTAGTTGACGCCATCGCCCACCGGCGTGTTGCTGTAGAGCAGGTGCGCACGCAGGTACCAGTCGCTCGCCCCGCGCGGGCTTTCCACCGTCAGTTCGGCGAGCCGGGCGGCGCGCCACTCCGCGTCCGCTTCGCGCTGGCGGCCGACCCCGGCGGCGGCGGCGAACATCCATCCGCCGTGGAAGCGGCGGATCCGCAGCAGCGGCAGCGCTTCGTCGAAGCGGCGCGGCGAGTAGTAGTCCAGCTCGCGCGGGTGGCTGTTGTGGAAGCTGCGCGCGCGCAGCTGCAGGCCCAGTCCCCAGTCCGTCACCAGTGGCAGCGAGTACACCGCGCGCAGGTGCGTGCGCAGGTTGCTGCCGGGGAATTCCTGCAGGCCGCCCAGAAGGGTGAGCTGCTGGCCGCGCGCATCCAGCGGAATATCGAACGCCGCCCCGGCGAAGGTGGCATAGCGCCCCTCGCGTCCCGAGCGGGTTTCGAGCACGTCGCGCTCGATGAAGTACTCCTGCCGCCACGCGCGGTCACGGACCAGGGACGCACTGCCGAGCACGGTGTGCCCGTCGGTACCGACCTTGGTGTTCCACTTCAGTTCGCCGCGGGTGTCGGCAAGGCGCAGGTAGGCGCGGTGATCGGTCCACCCGCGGTCGCCCAGCGGCCGGATCCGCGCCTGCTCCAGGGTCAGGCCGCGGAAGTGCTCGGCATCGTCGTAGCGGTCGAATGCGCTGACGGCGAGCTTCTGCACCGAGGTGTCGTCGGCATCGTCCGAGAAAAAGACTTCAGTACCGCCCGCCACCGGGGACGCGGCGATGGCGGTGGGCGCGGCGAACACCATGCACGCCGCGACGATCCACGTGAACCGGCTCATTTGGTCCCCCAGCTCTTGCGCAGCCCGACCAGCTCCGACAGGTAGCCCCAGACGCAGATGGGCTGCAGGATCAGCGAGTACGCGATCACGTAGTTGATGAACCCGAGCGTGTTTCGGCGCACCTTGAGCTCCTGGCGTTTGAACATCAGGCTCTGGGTGCGGAAGATGAAGGCGTTCCAGGCCACCGCGAGCGGCAGTACCAGCAAGGTCATGATGCCGACGATGTGGTAGTAGCCGAACAGCGCGGCGACGATGCCGGGGATGAACACCAGCGTATAGACCAGGTCCAGCGGCAGGAACAGCACGTTCCACCAGATGAAGATCAGGCTCAGCCGGCGCTTCACCAGCAGTCGTGGGTGGTGCTTGAAGGCTTCGATCAGGCCGCGGGACCAGCGTCGGCGCTGGCGGGCGAACTGCGACAGTTGATCGGGGACGTTGGTGAAGGCGACGGCGTCCTCGCAGTAGCCGATGCGGTGGCCGCGCTCCAGCAGCGCCCAGGACACCACGATGTCCTCGCCCACGCACTCCGGCCAGCCGCCCACGTCTTCCAGAGCCGCGCGGTCGTACACCGAGAACGCGCCCTGGGCCACCAGCGTGCCGTGGTACATGCTCTGCATGCGCTTGACCGCCGCGATGCCGTGGAAATAGTCCCATTCCTGCACGCGGGTCAGCCAGTTCTGCCGCGAGTTGCGCACCAGGACCGAACCGGCCACGGCGCGCGTTCCGGGCGGGTCGGCCAGATAACGTTCGATCAGGTTCGCGATCGCGTCGCGGTAGACCCAGGAGTCGCCGTCGACCGTCACCACGAGGGCGTCTTCGGTCAGTGCCAGGCCACGGTTGAGGACGCCCGCCTTGCCGATGTTGTGCGCCCCGCGGAGCAGGCGGATCGCGTGGCCGGGCGACAGCTGGACGTCTGCGATCGCCGCCCCGGCGCGCTCGGCCGAGTCATCGGTGGAGCCGTCATCAAGGACCAGTACCGTCATGTCGCCGGGATAGGTCTGTTGCGCCAGGCTGCGGATGGTGTGTTCGATGTTCGCGCTTTCGTTGTAGCAGGCCACCAGCACGGTGATGGCCGGGTAGTGCCCGGGGATGCGGCGGGCGGGCCTGCGGTCGAGCAGGATCGTCGAGATCAGGAAGGCGTTCATGAAGCCCGGCACGTAGGCGATGAAGGTGATCACTGCGATCGCGAGGGGGGCACCGATCAGAAGCCCCAGGTCGTCCAGCCAGGGCAGCGACAACCAGATGCTCATGCCCACCCAAGCCAGGGCGAGCAGCAGCGAGAGACAGAATTTCGTCGGGACGGAGAGATAGAAGCCGCGCTTGCGCTCGGATTCCGGATGGCCAGTCCCGGTGTCGATCGCCAGTGGTTGGAGAACGGTCATTGAGGAGGTTCCCTGCGTGTGTGGCGATTGACGCCGCCCGTCAAAATGTGACGAACTGCGCAATTCGCCCGTGCAAGTGGTGGCTGTATCGGCCGGGAAAGCTCGCTGGACCCGAGCCGTGAGGAGCATTCGGGATGGAATGGGCGCAAGACTCGTGCCAGATACGTCCGGCAAGATGCGGGGTCTCAGCGCGGTTGCTGGCCCGGCATGTCTTCGAGATGGCGCGGCTGGCAGGCCTGCCAGGCACCGGCCAGCATCACGATCACGCTCGCAGCCAGCATCGCGAACGGCCAGGCCAGGCCAGCGGTGGCGTCCTTCAGGATGCCGAACAGCAGCGGCCCGAGGCAGGCCAGCGTGTAGCCCACGCCCTGGGTGAAGCCCGACAGCGCCGCGGACCCTGCCGGCGTGCGCGTGCGCAGGTTGATCAGGGTCAGGCCGAGCGGGAAGGTGCAGCCGCCGATGCCGACCAGGGTGGCCCACAGCCACGGTGCCGCCATCGGCGCTGCCCACAGTCCGGCGAACCCGGCGAACTGCGCCGCGGCGCAGCCGAGCGCGAGCACGAAAGTGTTGGGCATGCGCACGGCGAGCGCCGGCACCACCAGGCCCCCGAGCAGGCTGAAGCCGGTGTACAGCGCAACCATCGCGCCGCCGAAAGCCGGCGAGGCGCCGGCGTCGGTGAAGATCCGCGGCATCCAGGTGAACATCGCGTAGGTGGCCAGCGAGGTCATGCCGAACATCAGCGCCATGCCCCAGCCCAGCGATGTGTGCCAGACGCGGCTGCGCGAAGCGGGCGTGGACTCGAGGTCGGTGGCGCCCGCCGCGGGGATCTCGTCATCGTCGTCGTCGTCGGTGCCGGTTTCCGGTGCCGCGTCTGTTCCCCGGCGCAGCAGCGCCAGCCATGGCAGCATCGCCACCAGCGCCGTCAGCGCCCACGCGCCCATCGACAGGCGCCAGCCGAAGGCGTTGGCCAGCGGCACCGCGAGCAACGCGGCCATGATGGTGCCCGCCTGCAGGGCGGTGATGTAGACCACGCTCAGCGTGCCGATGCGGTGCGGGAACCAGCGCTTCACCAGCGGTGGCAGCACCACGTTGCCGATGCCCATGCCGGCCAGCGACACCAGCGAACCGGTGACCAGCAGGCCCATGCCGCCGGCCAGCGAGCGCAGCACCAGACCGACCGCTGCGAGCGCCATCGCCAGCAGCACGGTGCGCTCGAGCCCGATGCGGCGCGCGAGGGCGGGCGTAGCGGCGCCGAAGGCCGCGAACGCCGCCGCCGGCAGCATGCCGATGACGCCGGCCATGGTGGCGCCGAAGCCGAACTCGCGGCCGACCACGTCGAGCAGCGGCGTGATCGAGGTGACCGCGGTGCGCAGGTTGAAGGCGGCCAGCGTGATGCCGGCCAGTGCCAGCAGCCAGGTGCGTGCAGGGACGCCGCGGGCGGTGCGGGGTGCGGACATCGAGCGATCCCGGCGCCCGGGAAGCGCCAAAGCAGAAGACCGGCCCTGGGGCCGGTCCTTTGCGTGATCACCATTGGTCGGGGAGACAGGATTTGAACCTGCGACTTCTACGTCCCGAACGTAGCGCTCTACCAGGCTGAGCTACACCCCGATCAGGTGAGCTGCGTATTTTAGGGACTCAGGGGCGGCAAGGGCAAGCACTGCGGCTCCCGAACCCGGGAAGGCCGGCCGCAGCCGCTAGAATGGCGGGCCACCCGGCCATGGTCCCGCACCGGAGTTCCGCCTTGATCAAGCCCCGCACGCCCCCGGGCGTCCTCGAGCTGCTCCCGCGCGAGCAGGTCGCCTTCCAGCGCATGCTCGACACCATCCGCCGCACCTTCGAGGCCTACGGCTTCCTGCCGGTGGAAACGCCGGTGTTCGAGCTGTCCGAGGTGCTGCTGACCAAGACCGGCGGCGAGACCGAACGCCAGGTGTATTTCGTGCAGTCCACGGGCGCGCTCGAAAAGTCGCTCGAGGACGGGGGCGGGCAGGGGCGGCCGGAAATGGCGCTGCGCTTCGACCTGACCGTGCCGCTGGCGCGCTACGTGGCCGAGCACGAACACCACCTGGCGTTCCCGTTCCGCCGCTACCAGATGCAGCGCGTCTACCGCGGCGAGCGTGCCCAGCGCGGACGCTTCCGCGAGTTCTACCAGTGCGACATCGACGTGATCGGCAAGGACACGCTGTCGCCGCGCTTCGAGGCCGAGGTGCCGGCGGTGATCAACGCCGTGTTCGAGGCGCTGGGCATCGGCGAGTTCACCATCCAGCTCAACCATCGCAAGCTGCTGCGGGGTTTCTTCGAAGGACAGGGCATCGCCGGCGACCAGCAGGCGCTGGTGCTGCGCGAGATCGACAAGCTCGACAAGCGCGGCGAAGACGCCGTGCGCGCGACCCTGGTGGGCGAGGGCTTCGGTCTCGCGCCGGAGGTGGCCGATGGGCTGTTGGCGTTTTCGCGCGTGCGCTCGACCGGGCACGAGGACGCGCTTGCGCGCCTGGACGCGCTCGGTGCCGGTACGCCGCTGTTCGAGGAGGGTCGCGACGAGCTGCGTGCGCTGCTGGCCGCGCTCCGCGCCATGGGCGTGCCGGAGTCGCGCTATGCCATCAACCTGTCGATCGCGCGCGGCCTGGACTACTACACCGGCATGGTCTACGAGACCACGCTGGATGCGAACCCGGACATCGGTTCGATCTGCTCCGGCGGTCGCTACGACGACCTTGCCAGCCACTACACGAAGTCGAAGCTGCCCGGCGTCGGCATCTCCATCGGCCTGACGCGCCTGTTCTGGCAGCTGCGCGAGGCCGGCCTGGTGGACGTCGAACAAAGTCCGGTCGACGTGCTGGTGGCGCTGTTCGACGACGCCGGACTGGACGACGCGCTGTCGCTGTCGCAGCAGCTGCGCGCAGCGGGCCTCAAGGTCGAGACCCAGCTCGAGCCGCGCAAGCTCGGCAAGCAGTTCCAGTACGCCGACCGCGCGGGGATCCGCCACGTGGTGGTGCGCGGCGAAGACGAGGTTGCGCGCGGCGTGGCCACGGTCAAGGACCTGCGCCAGGGCGAACAGTTCGAGGTCTCGCTGGACGGGCTGGCCGATGCACTGCTCGCGCGGCGCGAGGCTGCCGCTGGTGCGGCACCAACCCCCGATTCCACCGAAGGAGGTGCACGATGAAGCCTGTCCTGCTCGACGGACGTTCGCTCACCCGCGGCCAACTGGTGGCGGTGGGCCACGGCGCCCAGGTCTCGCTGGACGATGGCGCGCTGCGCGCGGTGGCGCGCGCGGCCGACTTCCTGGCCGAACAGGTGCGCCGCGAAGAGCCGATCTACGGCGTCTCCACGGGCTTTGGCAGCAATGCCGACAAGCTGCTCGGCGCGCACCCGCTGCGCGACGGACTGCCGGGGGCCACGCCTTCGGGGCGCTCGCTGCACGCGGAGCTGCAGCGCAACCTGATCGTCACCCACGCGGTCTGCGTGGGCGAGCCGATGTCGGCGCCGGTGGTGCGCGCGATGATGTGCATCCGCATCAACACCCTGTTGCGCGGGCATTCGGGCATCCGGGTCGCCACGCTCGAGGCGATGACCGCGCTGCTCAACGCCGGCGTGGTGCCGGTGGTGCCCGAGCTGGGATCGGTCGGTGCGTCGGGCGACCTTGCGCCGCTGTCGCACCTGGCGATCGTGCTGCTGGGTGGCGGCGAGGCCTTCGTCGACGGCGAGCGCGTTCCCGGCGCCGAAGCCCTGCGCCGCGCCGGCCTGGTGCCGGTCGAGCTCTCGTACAAGGAAGGCCTGGCGCTCAACAACGGCACCGCGCAGATGCTGGCGATGGGCGTGCTGGCGCTGGCGAAGCTCGAAGACCTGCTCGATACCGCCGACCTCGCCGCCGCGATGACGCTCGACGCCTTCGCCGGGCGCCTGGGCGCCTATGGCGAGGACGTGCACGCGCTGCGTCCGCATCCCGGCCAGGTCGCGGCCGCGGCGCAGCTGCGCGCGCTGCTCGAGGGTTCGACGCTCGCCGACATCCCGTACCACCTGGTGCCGCGCTTCCGGCAGTGGATGCCCGACAGCTGGGATACCGCCGAGGCGCAGGCGCTGTGCTTCGACATCGGCTGGGACTGGGTGGCCAGCGGCCAGCGCCACGGCCGCGAGAAGTTCTACGAGCGCTTCAAGCCCTTCCGCGGCGGCAAGAAGCACCAGCCGCAGGACAGCTACTCGCTGCGCTGCGTGCCCCAGGTGCACGGCGCGGTGCGCGACGCCGCCGCGCAGGCCGCGCGCGTGCTCGAGATCGAACTCAACTCCGTCACCGACAATCCGCTGGTGTTCCCCGACAAGGTGGCCGGGCACGTCGGAGGCGCGTTTGTCGAGAGCACGGTGATCTCCGCCGGCCACTTCCACGGCATGCCGCTGGCGCTGGCGATGAGCTACCTCAAGGCCGCGGTCCCGGTGCTGGCCTCGATCAGCGAGCGTCGCCTCAACAAGCTCGTCGACCCGGCCACCAGCGACGGCCTGCCGGCCTTCCTGATCGGCAACGAGGACGGCACCGAATCGGGTTACATGATCGTGCAGTACACGGCGGCGGCGATCGTCAACGACCTTGCAAGCCGCGCCCATCCGGCCAGCGTGTACTCGATACCGACCAGCGCCAACGCCGAAGACCACGTGTCCATGGGCGCCAACGAGGCCCGCCATGTGCTGTCCATGGCCGACGACCTGGGCAAGGTGCTCGGGCTCGAGCTGTACACCGCCGCCCAGGCGCTGGACCTGCGTCGCGACATGATCAACGCCGCCCGCGACCTGGCGCGCCGCGGCGACGCCGTGGCGCTCGCGGCCAAGGTGCAGGGTGCGCCGCCGCCGGGCTCGCCCGACCACGCGCGCTTCATGGCCGAGGTCGAGGCGCTGCGCGCGGAGCTGGCGGGAAGCGAGCCCTACCATCCCGGCGCGGCGGTGGACGCGGCCCACGGCGTGATCCGCGAGCGTATCCCTTACCTCGACCGCGACCGCGCGCTGGACGCCGAGGTCGCGGCCGCGATACGCCTGGTCAGCGACGGCGTGCTGCTGGCCGCGGTGCGTGGCGCGGGGCAGGCCGGTTGAACCTGCCGCTGCACCCGGGCTGGCCGGGTGCACTTGAGGCCGGGCTGATCGCGCTGCTGGTCGGCGCGCTGGCCTACGCGCTGTTCCACGTCATCGGAGCGCGCAACCGATGGACACCCGGCCACGCCATCGGCTGGGCCTGCCTGGTGGCCGTGGCGATCGCCGCCGGCACCGATGTCTGGCACCTGTTCTACATGGGCGTGGTGAAGCTGGAGTCGCCCGTCTACGCCCGCATCGTGCTGTCGAAGATCCACGATCCCGATGGCCTGGGCTTCCGCGTGGTGATGGAACTCATCGGCGCCATCACCGGCGTCGCCCTGGCCTGGATGTTCGCCCACCGCGACAAGGCCTAGCCAGTCGCCGCGAACGTGGTCAAGCGGCGGAGATGGAGGTGCGAACGCAGTTGCGCCCGTTCGCCTTTGCCGCATACAGCGCCTGGTCGGCCACCTGCAGCGCGTCCTCGATATCGTCGATGGTGCCCGGCACCACGGTGTGTATCCCGACGCTGCCCGACACGCGGACGTCCGGCCCGTGCTGCGATTCGCAGGGCGCCGAGGAGATCGCGCGACGCACTTCCTCCGCTACCGCCACCGCTTCGCGCAGGTCGGTGCCCGGCAGGACGATCACGAACTCCTCGCCGCCGAAGCGCGCGAGCAGCGCATCGTAGGGGCGCAGCGCCTGTCCGATGCGCCGCGCGGACGTGCGCAGCACGTCGTCGCCCACCAGGTGGCCGTGCTCGTCGTTGATCGACTTGAAGAGGTCCAGGTCGACCATCAGCAGCGACAGCGGGCGCCGGTCCTCGTTGCAGGACACCAGCAGGCGCTCGAATGCGTCGTGGAAATGCGAGCGGTTGTACAGGCCGGTGAGGCCGTCGCGGCGGCTGGACTCGCGCAGGCGCGAATGCGCCTCACCGAGCTTGTCCAAGGTGCTGCGCAGTTCGCGCGTGCGCTGCGCGACCTTGCGCTCGAGCTGGATGTTGGCCTCGCCTACGATGCGCTCGTTCTCGTTGCGCAGCGACGCGTAGCGATAGCTCAGCGCGACCGACAGGAACAGCATCTCCAGCGCCGACCCGAGCTGGACGCCGTACTCGGTGAAGAAGTTCTTCGGGATCACGCCGAAGGCCACCAGGGTGTAGATCGCGGTGCCGGCCAGGAACATCGCCCACGACAGCAGGAAGAGCTTCGCCGGCGCGTATTTCTTGCGCACGGCCGCCACGCTCACGATGGTGATCCACACGATGCTGGCCAGCACCGCCAGCGACACGGCCGGCGTGATCAACCGGTACGGCACGAAGACCGCGGCGATGCCGAAGCCGACGAAGGCCGCGATCGCGACGATGCTGACGCGGTTGCCCGCCGGCCAGCGGTCGCCCAGGCCCAGGAACACGCGCGCGAACTGGTGCATGCCGATCAGCGCCAGGCTGATCGACAGCGGCACGGATTTGTCGGCCAGCCAGATGTTGTCGGGCCACAGGTATTCGAAGCCCAGGCCGTTGAGGCAGAACAGCACCAGGCCGAAGGCGCTGATGTGGAACAGGTACCAGAAGTAGCTGGCGTCGCGCAGCACCAGCCACAGCACCAGGTTGTAGAAGAACAGCGCCAGCAGGATGCCGTAGTACAGGCCGATGGCGAACTGCGCGTCGCGGGAGAGTTCGGTGAAGGCGCCGGGTGTGTACAGCACCAGCGGCACCTGCATCGAACTCTGGCTCTGCACCCGGAACAGGATGTCCACCGGCTGGCCGGTCGGCAGGTCGAGCAGGAAGTTGGGGTGGCGGTAGCGGATCGCGCGCTCGCTGAAGGGCAGCGTATCGCCGCCCACCTGGTGGTCGATGCGGCCATCGGGGTAACGCAGGTAGACGTCGAGATGGTCGCTGAGCGGATAGGTCTGCACCATCAGCCAGCGCGGCTCGTCCGCGTTGCGGTTGACGACTTTCGCGTGCACCCAGAAGGCGCCGGACTGGAAGCCGAAGGCGGGATTGCCGCCGGGCAGGGGCGCGAAACCGCCGGCTTCGAGCTGACGCCAGGCATCGTCGACGCTGTGCGTGGCTTCGGTGTCGTGGAGGTAGGTGACGTGCGGCGACAGCGCCAGCTCACCCACGCCGGGCGTGAGTTCGATCACCGCGGCCGCGGCCGGCATCGCCAGCAACAGCGCGAACGCAGCCGTGACCCAGGCCATCCAGGGCCTTGCGACGTTCATCCTGACGTCCCCACAGACGCGTCCATGACTTCCCCGTCGGTCATCGCCCAACCCGATCATATGCCTGCCGGCAACTGATGGATATACGCGATCGGCCGGCATAATGGGCCATTCGCAGCCCCTGGAGCCCCGATGAAGACGCCCTGTCGCCTGCTTGCCGCGTTGCTCCTGCTTGCCGTGGCCGGGGTCGCCAGCGCGGCGCAGTGGCAGGGACGCGTGTTCGAGGACCGCGACGGCGACGGCATCGCGGGCGCCGGGGAACCCGGTATCGCCGGCGTGGCGGTCTCGGATGGCCGGACCCTGGCGTTGACCGATGAGGAGGGGCGCTACCGCCTCGAAGCGCGCGCCGATGCCCCCGTGTTCGTGGTGAAGCCCGCGGACTGGCGCCTGGCGCTGCGCGCGGACGGGCTGCCCGCAGCCTGGCATGCGCCGGGACCGCGGGGCGGTATCCACCGGGGCGATTTCGCACTGCAGCGCCAGGCCGGCCCCCGCGGCGATGCGCTGTCGGTGCTTGTCCTTGCCGATCCCCAGGTGAAGTCGATGGCCGACATCGACTACTACGCGCGCGACATCGTCGCGCCGCTGCTCGCCGATGGCGCCGCCGCCGACCTCGGGATCAGCCTGGGCGACATCGTCGACGACGTGGTCGACCTGTACCCGCACATCAACGCCGTCACCACGCGCCTCGGCGTGCCCTGGCTGCACGTGCCGGGCAACCACGACATCGATCCCGATGCAGCGGCCGACGCCACGTCGCTGTCCGCCTTCCGCGCCAGCTACGGCCCCGACACCTTCGCCTGGCACGCGGGCGCCGCGACCTTCCTCGTACTCGATGACGTGGTGCAGCTGCCGGGCCAGCGCCCCGCCTACGTCGGTGGCCTGCGCGAGGACCAGTTCGCCTTCCTCGAAGCCTGGCTGCCGACCGTGCCCAAGGACCGCCTGCTGGTGCTGGGCGTGCATATCCCGCTGTTCGACACTGCGGCGCCGGGGCGGCCGGAAACCTTCCGCAGCGCCGACCGCGAGCGCCTGTTCGCCCTGCTGAAGGACGTCCCGAAGCTGCTCGTGCTCAGCGGCCACCGCCACACGCAGCGCCACCATCGCCACGGGCCGGATGAGGGCTGGCATGGCGACACTCCGCTGCACGAGTTCAACGTCGGCGCCGCCAGCGGCGCCTTCTGGTCAGGCGCGCCCGACGCCGAGGGCATCCCCGACGCGACGATGGCCGACGGCACGCCCAATGGCCACGCCTTGCTGCAGGTCGACGCCGACGGTGGCTATCGCCTGTCCTGGCATCCCGCGCGCCTGCCGGCAGACGATCCCGCGCGCACGCAGGCCATGCACCTGCATGCTCCGCGCGTGCTGCGCCGCGGCGCCTATCCCGCCTGGGCGGTATACGCCAACGTCTACACGGGCGAGGCCGACACACGCGTCGAGTACCGCGTGGGCGATGGCGGGTGGACGCCGATGCTGCGCGTCGAGCGCCCGGACCCCTGGCTCCTGGCCGAGAACGCGCGCGACGACGCCGCCACCGCGCTGCGCGGCTACGACCGCTCGCCGGAGGCCGAACCCTCCGTGCATCTCTGGCGTGGCGCACTGCCGACGGACCTCGATGTGGGCGAACATCGCGTGGACGTGCGCGTCTTCGACCGCTGGCATGGCGAACAGCGCGCCATGACCAGCTACCGGCTGGCGGAGTGGCCGGATACACCCTGAGTTGGCCCTCCCTGTGGAAGCGGCCATGGCTTGCCGCGTCAGGGGGTGATCGCGTCGAAGCTTTCCACGCGCAGGTGGCCGTTGCATGCATTGCCGGTGCGCGGCTGCGGATAGTCCTCGAGCCGGTCCACCAGCACCGTGCGCAGGCCGGCTTCGCGCGCGGCGTCGAGCTCGGCGACCACGTCGGACAGGAACAGGATGGAGCCAGGCTCGTGGCCCAGCCGGGTGGCGATGCGCGCATAGCTCGCCGCCTCGCGCTTGCCACCGACCTCGGTATCGAAGAAGGCCTCGAACAGCGGCAGCAGGTCGCCGGCGTCGGAGTGCCCGAAGAACATCTTCTGCGCCGGCACCGATCCCGAGGAATACACCGCCAGGGGATGTCCCCCGGCATGCCAGCGGCGCAGGCCCTCGACGGCATCGGGATACACGTGCGCGGTGAAGTCCTCGCGTCGATAGCCCTCGGACCACATCAGCCCCTGCAGCGCCTTGAGCGCCGTGTGCTTGCGATCCTCGTCGATCCATCCCTGCAGCACTTCGACGATCACCGCGTCATCGCACACCGCCCCGTGCTCGGTCGCGACCTGGTCCAGCCAGCGCCGCACGTCCGGCTCCTTGCCGTGCTCCCGCACGAACCGCGGCAACGCCCGCCGCGCATACGGAAACAGCACCTCGCGCACGAACGAGATGCTGCCTGCGGTGCCTTCGATGTCGGTCAGGATGGTGGTTTTCATAAGAGCCTTTCTGCCACGGATTTGCGCGGATGGACGCGGATAAAGAGTCAAGAACAGAACACGAAGAGCAAGAGCTTTTGCCACGGATTACGCGGATAAAAGCAGGTAAGTCGAAGAGGCGGTGTTGCATATCCCCATCTGCTCTTATCCGCGTAATCCGTGGCAAAAAGCTTCTAAAGCTTCCCGCTTCAGCGCGCACCCTTTTCGTAGCGCGGGAACTTTGTTGCGATGTCGGTGCCGGTGAAGTGGCCGATCCAGCCGTCGGGCTGCTGGAAGAAGCGGATGGCGACGAACTCGGGTTCGGGGCCCATGTCGAACCAGTGGGTGGTGCCGTCGGGGACGGCGATCAGGTCGTCCTTGACGCATTCGATCTCGTACACGCGGTCGTCGACGTGCAGGGTGAACAGGCCCGAGCCGGCGACGAAGAAGCGGACCTCGTCTTCCTTGTGGAAGTGCTCGTCGAGGAAGGTCGCGCGCATCTGCTCGCGCTTCGGATTGTCCGGGGCGATGCTGACCACGTCGACCGCGGTGAAGCCGCGCTCGGCGCTGATGCGGTCGATGTCCTCGCGGTAGGCGGACAGGACCTCGTCCTGCGGGGCGCCTGCGGCGATCGGCCGGCTGGCCTGCCAGCGTTCGAAGGTGACGCCGATCTTTCCCAGTTCGCTCGCGATGGTGTCGCCTTCGCTGGTGTCGAGCAGGGCGGTGTCGGGGGCGTCGTCGGCGAAGATGCGCAGGCGGCTCATGGCGGATCTCCAGTGGGGGCGGATCAGCGTAGCAGCCGCCGTCGGCCCTGTGGTTGCGCCCGCGGAACGCAGTGCGTCCGCCAGTGCGGGGTCAATGCCCGGCGGTCAGCCGGCGCAGTTCCAGCTCGCAGTCGAGCAGGAATTCGAAGGCGTCCAGGTGGCGGCGGGCCTCGGCCATGTCGCTGCCCCAGGCGTACAGGCCATGGCCGTCGATCAGGTAGCCCCACATCGGCCCGCCGTCGAGCAGCGCGTCGACCTGGGCCGCCAGCGTCGACATGTCCTGCGAGTTGGGCAGCACCGGCACGTCGATCGCCGTTTCGTGCGTGGCGTTGCCGCGGAAGGCCTTCAGCAGCTCGTAGCCTTCCAGGCGGACGTGGCCGCTGCCGGCAAACAGCCGCGACGCGATCGTCTGCGCGCGCGAGTGCGTATGCAGCACGCAGCCGATATCGGGGAAGCGGGCATACAGCTGCGTGTGCAACAGCGTCTCCGCCGAGGGCCGGTGGTCGCTGCCCACGGCGCGGCCGTCGAAGTCGACGACCATGATGTCGTCCTCGCGCAGCTTGCCCTTGTCGCGCCCGGACACCGTGATCGCCGCATGGCGGTCGTCGAGCCGGTGCGAGAAGTTGCTGCTGGTCGCCGGCGTCCAGCCAGCCCGGGCCAGCTCGCGGATATTGACGATGAGCTCGCCTGCGAGTTCGCGCAGGCGATGGCTGTCATAGGGCATGGCGTGCTGGCTCATGTGGCGATTCTAGCCGACCTTCCGGCCGGCGCCCGCGCCCGATGCCGGTGTGGGTCAGAGCACTGCGCTTGCCAGCACCGCCAGCACCAGCAGCGGTGCGACGATGCGCAGCAGCCAGCGCCAGGCGGTGAACAGGCCGTCGGGCATTTCCGACAGCTGCTCGCGCAGGATGGTCAGGTTCAGCGCCCAGCCCGTGAACAGCGCGATCAGCAGGCCGCCGAGCGGCAGCATCAGGTCATTGGCCACCAGCTCGATGAAATCCATGATGCTGCGGTCGAAGATGCGGACCTCCGACCAGACGTTGAGCGACAGCACGGAAAGCAGGCCCAGCAGCCAGCACAGGCCGGCCATCGCCAACGCGGCCAGCTTGCGACGCCTGATCCCGAACTTCTCCACCATGAACGCGGTGGCGGGCTCCAGCAGCGAGATCGATGACGTCCACGCCGCCACCGCCAGCAGGCCGAAGAACAGCAGGCCGTAGACCACGCCCACCGACATGGCCTCGAATGCCAGCGGCAGCGAGGTGAAGATCAGGCCGGGACCGCCGCCGGCGGGTTCGAGCCCGAACGACAGCACGATCGGGAAGATGGCCATGCCGGCCAGCAGCGCGACGGTGGTATCGGTCAGCGCCACCGCGATGCCGACGCGTGGGATCGAGATGCCCTCGCGGGGCAGGTAGGCGCCATAGGTCATCATCGTGCACATGCCCAGGCTCAGCGAGAAGAACGCCTGGCCCATGGCGCGCAGGAACACGTTGCCGTCGATCTCGGACCAGTCGGGCCGGAACAGGAAGGTCAGCGACTGGCCCATGTAGCCCGTGCTCATGCCGTAGCCCACCAGCACCAGCAGCAGCAGGAACAGCGCCGGCATCAGGAAGCGCACCGCGCGCTCCAGGCCCTTCTCCACGCCCATCGCCACGACCACGACGGTCAGCAGCATGAACAGCCCGTGCCAGAACGTCAGCTCCAGCGGGCTGGCGAGCAGGGCCGTGAATGTCGCAGCCGGATCGGTGATGCCGGCGCCACCGAACAGCTGCTTGAGATAGAGCCAGGCGTAGTGCAGCGTCCAGCCCGCGACCACGCTGTAGAAGCTCAGGATCAGGATGCCGGCGATGATGCCGATCCAGCCGATGCCGACCCAGGCCTTGCCGACACCGCTGTCGCGGACCAGCCCGCGCAGCGTATTGATCGGGCTCATGCGGCCGTGGCGGCCGATCAGCACTTCCGCCATCAGGATCGGCAGCCCCACCATGGCGATGCATCCCAGATAGACCAGGACGAACGCGCCGCCGCCGTTGTCGGAGGTCATGTACGGGAACCGCCAGATGTTGCCGAGGCCGACCGCAGAGCCGGTGGCGGCAAGGATGAACGTCAGGCGGGAAGACCACATGCCGTGGATGGAGGTTGTCTTGTCCATGGGCGAATCCGGAAAAGTCGAAGGGCGCGCGCGGCCTGGTCAGCCGCGCGTCGGGGAGGTGTCTGGCGTCGCCGCCGCGGGCGTCGCGGCCTGGGTGGCGTCCGGCAGCCGCAGGATCTTGAACCCCGCATAGGCCAGGACCAGGGCGACCAGCGGACTGACCAGGTTGAAGAACGCGTAGGGCAGGTAGTCGAGCGTGGCGACGCCGAGCGTCGCAGCCATGTAGGCGCCGCAGGTGTTCCAGGGAATCAGTGGCGAGGTCATCGTGCCCGCGTCTTCGAGCGCGCGCGACAGGTTCACCGGATCCAGCCCGCGCCTGCGGTATTCAGGCTGGAACAGACGCCCGGTCAGCACGATCGACATGTACTGGTCGGCCGTCACCACGTTGGCGCCGAATGCCGTGGCCAGGGTGGCGGCGATCAGCGACCCGGTCGAACGCGCCGCCTTCAGCACGCTGCGGATCATCCGCTCCAGAAGCCCGGTACGCTCCATGACCGCACCGAAGCCCATCGCGCAGACCACCAGCCACACCGTGTTGAGCATGCTCGACATGCCGCCGCGGCTCAGCAGCTCATCGAGCGCGGCATTGCCGCTCGCGGCCTGGTAGCCGTCGAACATCGCCTTCCACGCGCCCGACAGCAGCGCCATCGGCCGCGCCAGCGCCTCGTTTCCCGCCAGCGCGATGACGATGTCGGGCTGGAAGACCACCGCGAACACCGCGCCCAGCAGCGCGCCGATCATGATCGTCGGGAACGCCGGGAAGCGCATGATGGCCAGTGCGAAGACCACCAGCATCGGCAGCAGCAGGTACCAGCCCAGCGTGAACTGCGCATCGAGCAGGGCGGGCAGGTCGCCGAAGGCAGCGCCTTCGCCATCGCCGCGCACGCCAAAGCCGAGCACGGTGAACAGCAGCAGGGCAATGACGATGCTCGGGCCCGTGGTCCAGACCATGTGCCGGATGTGCGCGAACAGCTCGCTGCCCGCGGCGGCCGGGGCGATGTTCGTGGTGTCCGACAGCGGCGACATCTTGTCGCCGAAGTAGGCGCCGGATATCACCGCGCCTGCGGTGACCGGCAACGACATGTCGAGACCCTGCGCCACGCCGATCAATGCCACGCCCAGCGTGCCGGCGACCGTCCAGGAACTGCCGATCGTCAACGCGACGATCGCGCAGACCAGGCACGTGGCCGGGTAGAAATACGTCGGGTGCAGCAGCTTCATGCCGTAGACGATCATCATCGGCACCGTGCCGCTGAGGATCCAGGTCCCGATCAGTGCGCCCACCGCCAGCAGGATGAAGATCGGCACGACTGCCAGCGACACGCCGTGCACCAGGGTCCCCTGGATATCGTCCCATTGCACGCCGTTGCGCAGGCCGATGATCGCCGCGATGCCGGCCGCCAGCAGCAGGGAAATCTGGTTGGCGCCGTAGGAGGCATCGTCCTTGTACAGGTACACCGCCAGCCCCAGCGCGACCGACAGGAACAACAGCGGTAGCAGCGCCTGCCACAGCGACGGCTCGCGCAAGGGACGTGCATTCATGCGGGTTGGGGCGCCTTGCGGTCGTTGCTGACGTCGAGGCCGCCGGAGCCGTTCGAGGCGAGCGCAGGCGTCGAGGCACGACGGGCCATGGGGGCAGGCAGGAAACCCGGCCAGGCACGCGTGCGCGGAAAGACCCCGTGCGGATGCCCGCGGGGGTGAAGACGGTCGCTACGGCTCAATGGGCCCCCTGTCGGACGATGGCAACGCTGCCGTACCTTGCCAAAGCGCTTGCGTGCGCACAAGCGGCAGTGCAGCGCGGACACAGCGATAATGGTGGCCCCCGACCGGAATGCCCGCGATGCGGCAAGGCGATATGACACAGGATCCGCTGGCCGCCCTCGAATCCGCATTCACTGCCCATGCCTCGGCATGGCCGCAGGAGGCGGACGTGGCGCGGCAGTGCGTCGAGCTGCTGCGCGACAGCATCGATCCCTTCGCACGCACGCGGCTGGACGGCCATTTCACCGCGTCCTCGTGGCTGGTCGGCGCCGATGGCCGGCGCGCGCTGCTCACCCACCACCGCAAGCTCGACCGCTGGCTGCAGCCCGGCGGCCATGCCGATGGCGACACGGACCTGGCGCGGGTGGCGCTGCGCGAGGCCGGCGAGGAAAGCGGCCTGACCGGCCTGCGCCTGGAAGGCGGCATCTTCGACCTCGACCGCCACTGGATTCCCGAGCGCAAGGGTATCCAGGGGCACTGGCATTACGACGTGCGCTACGTGGTGCGCGCCGGCGCCGACGAGGCCTTCGTGGTCGGCGAAGAATCGCACGACCTCGCCTGGCTCGACGTCGAGGCGATCGCTGCCGATGACGCGATGGACCCGTCACTGCGCCGCATGGCGCGCAAGTGGCTGCAACGCTAATAGAGGATGCGCGTGCGCAGGGTGTCCGGCACCTCGGCCAGCTGCGCGCGCAGCGCCCGCGCCTGCTCCGGCGTGGCGCCGACGTCGATCACCACGTAGCCGACGTTGGCGTCGGTGCGCAGGTACTGGCCGTCGATGTTGAGGCCGGCCGCCGAAAACAATTCGTTGATCCGCGACAGCACGCCCGGCACGTTGCGGTGGATGTGCAGGATGCGCTGGCTGCCCTCGTGGCCGGGCAGCGCGACTTCGGGGAAGTTGACCGCCGACAGCGTGCCGCCGTTGTCGCTGTAGCGCACCAGCTTGGCCGCGACCTCCAGGCCGATGTTGTCCTGCGCCTCCAGCGTGCTGCCGCCGACGTGCGGGGTCAGCAGCACGTTGTCGAAGCGGGTCAGCGGCGATTCGAAGGCCTCGTCGTTGCCCTTGGGCTCGACCGGGAACACGTCGATCGCGGCGCCGCCGACGTGGCCGCTTTCAAGCGCCGCGGCCAGCGCGTCGATGTCGACCACGGTGCCGCGCGAGGCATTGACCAGGTGCGCGCCGGACTTCATCGCGGCGAGTTCCGCCGCGCCGATCATCATCTGCGTGGCCGCGGTCTCCGGCACGTGCAGCGTGACCACGTCGGCCCGTGCGAGCAGGTCGTCGAGCCCGGTGGCCGCGCGCGCGTTGCCCAGCGACAGCTTGGCCTCGATGTCGTGGAACAGCACCTGCATGCCCAGGCCCTCCGCCAGCAGCCCGACCTGGGTGCCGATGTGGCCGTAGCCGACGATGCCCAGGGTCTTGCCGCGCACCTCGTGGCTGCCGGTGGCCGACTTCAGCCATCCGCCGCGCAGGCAGGCGGCGTGGCGCGCAGGCACGCCGCGCATCAGCATGATGACCTCGGCCAGCACCAGCTCGGCCACGCTGCGGGTATTGGAATAGGGCGCGTTGAACACCGGCACGCCGGCGCGCACCGCGGCCTCGAGGTCGACCTGGTTGGTGCCGATGCAGAAGCAGCCCACCGCCATCAGTCGCCGCGCTTCGGCCAGCACCCCGGCGCTCAGCTGCGTGCGCGAGCGGATGCCGACGATATGCGCCTCGCGGATGCGTTCGACCAGCGCATCCCCGGTCAGCGAGCCGGCGTGGGTCTCGATGCTGGAATAGCCGGCGTCGCGGAACACGGCCACCGCGCTCGGGCTGACGCCTTCCAGCAGCAGCACGCGGATGTCCTTGCGGGGGTAGGAGGTTTTCATCGTCGGCCGACAGTCGGGAAGACCCGCAGTGTGCCAGCGGAGGCGCGTTGTTGCACTGCAGCGCTGGACGCTGGCCGGCGCCGCTGGCAGGCTGCAGCCTCCACCCCGGCGGCCACGCGATGAGCGACCCGAGACTCGAATCCCTGCGCCTGGCAGCGCCCGGCCTGCGCCTGGCCACCGCGCCCGACGAGCTGCTGCACTACGGCCGCGACTGGACGCGCCGCTGGACGCCGGCGCCGCTGGCCATCGCGCTGCCCGGCAGCGTCGACGAAGTGCAGGCGGTGCTGCGCTGGGCGAGCGCCGAAGGCGTGGCGGTGGTGCCGTCCGGCGGCCGCACGGGGCTGTCGGGCGGCGCCGTGGCGGCGAACGGCGAGCTCGTGCTGAGCCTGGAGCGCATGCGCCGCGTGCTCGCCTTCGATCCCGTCGACCGCACGCTCACTGTCGAAGCCGGCGCGCCGCTGGAAGCCGTGCAGGACGCCGCACGCGGCCACGGCCTGCAATACCCGGTCGACTTCGCCGCGCGCGGCTCCTGCACCATCGGCGGCAACATCGCCACCAATGCCGGCGGCATCCGCGTGCTGCGCTACGGCAACACCCGCGAGTGGGTCGCGGGCCTGAAGCTGGTCACCGCCACCGGCGAACTGCTCGACCTCAACCGCGGCCTGGTCAAGAACTCCAGCGGCTACGACCTGCGCCACCTCGCCATCGCCTCCGAAGGCACGCTGGGCGTGGTGGTCGAAGCCACGCTGAAGCTGGCCCCGCCGCCGCCGCCCACTGCCACCCTGCTGCTCGCGCTGCCCTCGTTCGAGGTGCTGATGCAGGTGTTCCAGGCGCTGCGCACGCGGCTGTCGCTGGAAGCCTTCGAGTTCTTCACCGATGTCGCCCTGCGCCACGTGCTCGCGCACGGTGCACAGGCGCCGTTCGAGCGCGCATATCCCTACTACGTGGTCGTGGAGGCCGCGGCCGACGGCCCCGACGACGCCCGCCTGCTCGAGGCGTTCGAACATTGCGCAGGACAGGGCTGGGTCGAGGACGGCGTGGTCGCGCAGTCGCAGGCGCAGGCGGCGCAGCTGTGGCGCCTGCGCGAGGGCATCACCGAGGCGCTGGCGCCGCACCTGCCCTACAAGAACGACGTCGCCGTGCGGGTGTCGGCGATGCCGGCCTTCCTGGGCGAAGCGCAGGCGCTGCTGGCCGCGGAATACCCGGAGTTCGAGGTCGCCTGGTTCGGGCACATCGGCGACGGCAACCTGCACATCAACGTGCTGAAGCCGGCGGCTCTCGGCCAGGACGACTTCGTCGCGCGCTGTGGTGATGTCACGGCCCATCTGGCGGGCCTGGTTCAGCGCCACGCGGGCACCATCTCCGCTGAGCACGGCATCGGCCTGGTCAAGAAGGCCTACCTCGGCTCCACGCGCAGCGCGGCCGAGATCGCGGTCATGCGGGCGGTTCGCACGGCGCTCGATCCCGCCGGTATCCTCAACCCCGGAAAACTCTTCGATCCCCCACCTGGTAGCCACGCATGATCCGTATTGCAATCGCCTGCGCCTTCGCGCTCGCCATCTCCGCCCCCGTCCACGCCTCCAGCTTCGCAGGCACCAGCGCCGGTGCGGGTTCCGCGTCCAGCGGGGCTTCGTCGGGTTCGACGTCCGGCAACGACAAGGTCGTGCTGAACGCACGCGAGGACGCCGCGGGCTTCGTCGCCAGCGACGGCCGCATCCGCGGTGCGCGGCTCGAGGCGGCACTGCGCCACCTGCGCGAACACTCGGTGGAGGCGCGTGACGCCAGTGATCTCGCGCTGGCACAGGCGATCCTGGCGCGTTGATCCTGGCGTGCGGCGTGCGGCGGGGTGTTTGGGTACTCCGCACGCTGAGCAGCTGCGCTGCTCTTTATGCGTGCTGCGTACCCATGCATCCTCCGCCCTCGATATCCCGGCGTCCTCCGACATCGTGAACACAGGAGGTTCCGATTCACAGCACTCTGCCGAACGCGGATGGGAAGGGCCGGGTGACGACGCGCCCCGTTCCCTGGCTGCGCGCGACCGCGATCGCGCTGACGGTCGTGTTGGCGATGGCGCCAGCCATGGCGGCGCAGGCGGCGTTCACGCATGAGTCGGGCATTCGCCTGGCGGACGGAGATCCTGAAAGCGGGCTTCGCGGTGGGGACGTGCATGCGGATCCGCGCACGGATGTGGCCTTGCGGATCGAGCTTGCGGATGCGCTGTCGGAGAGCGAAGCCGCAGCGACCCGCGCGCTGATCGACGACACGCTGTCGCGCCTGCCGCCGCGCTGGCAGGCGCAGGAGGCATCGCTGCGGCTGGCGTGGCGGGACGACTTGCCCGGGCATGTGCATGGGCGCATCCGCGGCGACCGGATCGCGCTGTCGCGGGTGTTGCTGCAAGGAATCCTGCCCGCGGACCAGGCGCCTGCAATCGCCGACGGGCGCTCCACGGAGCACGTGGACGTTGCGGGCGGGCAGGGCACCGACATGCCGCCGCGCGCGGCGGTCGCGGCGCTGCTGCATGAACTGGCCCACCACCGGGATCGCACGCATGGCCTGTCGCGCGATCCGCGGCTGCTCGACCTCGCCGGCTGGCAGGTGCGGCCGCTGTGGCCCGGGCGCGGCCGCGACAACGCGTTCAGTGCGCGCAGCCCGGATGCGTACGAGTTGCATTCGCCGGCCGAGTTCGTGGCGGTGAACCTGGAGCACTTCCTGCTCGATCCCGGCTATGCCTGCCGGCGGCCGGCGCTGCATGCGCATTTCGCGGCGCACTTCGGCTGGGCGCCGGACGCGACGGACTGCGCCGCCACGCTGCCTTACGTCGATGCCGGCGTGCTGGCCGATGCCGACGCGCCGTCGCTGCTCGAGATCGATCCGGCGCGCGTGGTCGCCGTCGACTACCTGCTGGCCGGCGACGGCGAGGCGATGATGAGCCGGTGGGGCCACTCCATGCTGCGCCTGGTGATCTGCGCGCCCGGCCGCGCGCCGGGGCCGGACTGTCGCCTCGATCTCGAGCACCACCGCGTGCTGTCCTTCCGCGCCTTCGTCGACGACCTGCAGCTGTCGAGCTGGCACGGGCTGACGGGCGGGTATCCGTCGCGGCTGTTCGTGCTGCCGCTGCAGCAGGTGGTCGACGAGTACGCGCGCGTCGAGCTGCGGCCGCTGGACTCGATCCCGCTGCGGCTGTCGGCGGGCGAGATCAGGGGGTTGCTGGAGCGCGCCGCGCGGGTGCACTGGAGCTATGACGGCCGCTATCGCTTCATCGGCAACAACTGTGCGGTCGAGACCTGGAAGCTGCTGCACGACGGCCTGCCGCGCGTTGCGGATGCGGGCCTGGCGAGCATCACGCCGAAGGGATTGCTGCGGCGCCTGCGCCGCGCGGGCCTGGTGGACGACGCCCGGGTGCCGGCGGACGCCGACGAAGCGCTCCGCCTGGGCTATCGCTTCGAGCCCTGGAGCACGTACTACCAGTCGCTGTACGACACCGCGCGCGAACGCCTTGCGCTAGGACCCGTGGACGTCGAGGAGTGGCTGCGCATGGCGGCGGTGGATCGTGCGCCCTGGCTGCAGCGCGCCGACATGCGCGCATCCGCCGCCTTGCTGCTGCTGGAAGAGGCCGCGCTGCGCCGCGAGGAGCAGCACGCGCGCGACGCGCTCAAGCGGCTGGCGTTCCGCGCCGGCGGTGCCGGCAGCGCCCGCGATGAGGGCAGCGAAGGCGGTTCGGCTGCCGCTGTCACTGCCGCCGCGGACGGCGGCTTGCTGCCACTGCTTGCAGAGGCGCTGCGCGAAGGCGGCGCACTTGCGAGCCCATCCGGGCTGCTGTCGCTGCCAGGCTACGGCTTGCCGCAGGCCGCGGAGCGCGAGCAGGCGCGCTCCGGAGCCGGCGAACGCGCGGCGCGCCTGCGGGCGCTGGATGCGCGCCTGCACGCGACCGCGCGCGACTGGCTGCCGCCTGCGGACAGAGCCTCGCTGGAGCAGGCCGAGGCCAATATCGCCGCCCTCGGCGCCCGCCTGCGCGAGCTGCACGAAGCCGGGGGTGGCCTGGCGCTGTAGCGCATCGAACGGAGCAACGCGATGTTCGGCGCGGCCAGGCGAGAAGGTATGTGGTGTCGTCGCTTGGGGCGATCAGTCCGCGCGGCCGGAGAACTCGCCGCTGGTGGTGTTCACCAGCACGCGCTCGCCGTTGGCGATGTACTCCGGGACCAGGATCTCGAGCCCCGTCGACAGCCGTGCAGGCTTCGGACGCTTGGTCGCGGTGCCGCCCTTGAGCTCGGGCGGCGTCTCCACCACGTCCAGTGCGACGGTCTGCGGCAGCTGCACCCCTACCGGCATGTCGTCGATGACCTGCACGAAGCAGCCGGACAGACCATCGGTGATGTAATCCGCGTCGTCGCCGACCACGTCGGCGTCGAGGGTGTAGGGCGTGTAGTCCTCGTCGTCCATGAACACGAAGGCCTCGCCGTCCCGGTACGAATAGCTGGCCTGGCGGCGCAGCAGCTCGACTTCCTTCAGCTCGTCGTCGCCGTCGAAGGAGGCATCGACCTTGTTGCCGCCGGGCACGCTGTACATGGTGAAGCGGAAGCGCACGTTGCCGCCGCGGCCCTGCGGCGAGCTGCGCTCGATGTCGCGCACCTGGAAAACGGTGCCGTTGTGCTCGACCACGTTGCCCTTCTTGACGTCGTAAGCCTTCATCGGATGTTCCTCAGCGGGGTGCCAGGCGCACGGCGCCGTCCAGGCGGATGGTTTCGCCGTTGATGTAGCGGTTGCCGGCGATGTAGGCGACCACGTCGGCGAATTCCTCGGGGCGACCCAGGCGCGACGGGAAGGGGATCGAGGCCGACAGCGACTGCTGCACGTCCTCGGGCATGCCGTCGACCATCGGTGTCCAGAAGATGCCCGGGGCGATGGTGTTGACGCGGATGCCGAAGCGGGCCAGCTCACGCGCCATCGGAAGCGTCATGGCGACGACACCGCCCTTGGATGCGGAATACGCCGCCTGGCCGATCTGCCCTTCGTAGGCCGCGACCGACGCGGTGTTGACGATCAGCCCGCGCTCGCCATCCTCGCCGGGCGCGTTGTCCTGCATCAGCGCGGCGCCGGCCTTGGCGACGTTGAAGCTGCCCACCAGGTTCACCATCACCGTGGACTGGAAGCGTGCCAGCGGCATCGCGCCCTCGCGCCCGAGCACGCGCCCGGCGCCGAGGATGCCGGCGCAGTTGACCACCATGTTCAGGCCGCCCAGGAACTCCTTCGCGGCCGCGACGTTCGTGGCCACGGCGTCCTCGCTGGTGACGTCGGTGGCGAAGTAGCGCGCCCTGGCATCGCCCAGCGCAGCGACGGCGGCTGCGCCCTTGTCGTCATTGACGTCGAACAGGGCGACCCGGCCGCCATCGGCGACGATGCGGGTGGCGACGGCGAGTCCGAGTCCGGACACGCCGCCGGTGACAAGGGCGCGGATGGAGTCTGCTTGCATGGTGGTCCCGGGAGTGCGGAAAGCCGCGATTTTACCGATTTCCCCCCGCCCCGCCTTTCCGCCGCCACCGTGTCGGTATCGTAGGAGCAACTGTAGCTGCTCCTACAGGGGTGGGGGTGATCGCAGCCGGCGCGCCAGTTCGTCGGGCGCCAGGCCGGGCGCGAACAGGAAGCCCTGGCCCACCGGCACGTCGAGTTCGAGCAGGAAGCGCCGCTGCTCCTCGGTTTCGATGCCTTCGGCCACCAGTCCCAGGCCGAGGCTGCGCGCGATGCCCGCCACCGCCTGGCAGACGGCCACGTCGGACTGGTTGCCGGGCACGCCGGCCACGAACAGCTGGCTGAGCTTCAGCCCCTGGATCGGCAGCCGGCGCAGGTAGTTCAGCGCGCTGTAGCCTTCGCCGAAGTCGTCGATGGCGAGCGTCACCCCGAGCGCGCGCAGCGCCGCGAAGTTGCCCAGCGTCTCCGGCGCGTCCTCGATCAGCACGCGTTCGGTGAACTCCAGCTCCAGCGCCGCGCCGGGCAGGTCGAATTCCTGCAGCAGGCTGCACACGGACGCCGTCAGGTCGCTGCCCAGCAGCTGCCGGTAGGACACGTTCACCGCCACGCGCACGATGCCCAGGCCCTGCTCGCGCCAGGCGGCGGCCTGGCGGCAGGCTTCCCGCAGCACCCAGCCGCCGATGCGCACGATGTCGCCGGTACCCTCGGCCTGGGCGATGAAGTGGTCCGGGCGCATCTCGCCCAGGCGCTCGTTGTTCCAGCGGATCAGGGCTTCGGCGCCGAGCACCCGGCCGCTGGCGAGCTCGACCTGCGGCTGGTAGACGAGGTGGAACTCGCCGTTGTCGGTGGCGTGGCGCAGCTGGGTCTCGAACTGCAGCCGCTCGCGCTGCGACTGCGCCAGCGCCGGGGTGTAGGCCAGGCGGCCGTTGCGGGTGCGCCGCTTGCTCTCGTACATGGCGGCGTCGGCGTGCTGGATCAGCGTCTGCGTGTCCGAGCCGTCCTGCGGCGAGCGCGCGATGCCGATGCTGGCGGTCACCACGAACTCGTCCTTGTCGAAGCCGAAGCCGACCGAGAAGGCATCCAGGATCGCATCGGCGAGCCGCTCGGGACGCCCGGGATCGTCGCCGCAGACGCAGGCGACCAGGAACTCGTCGCCGCCGAAGCGCGCGATCAACCCCTGGTCGCCCACCGACGCGCGCAGGCGGTCGGCCGCGACCGAGAGCAGGCTGTCGCCGGCGGCGTGGCCAAGCACGTCGTTGACCAGCTTGAAGCGGTCCAGATCGATGTACAGCACCGCCACCGGCGCCGCCCCCGCGGCGTCGAGCCGGCTGGCGATCTCCTCCAGCATGGCGTCGCGGTTGAGCAGGCCGGTGAGCGGATCGCTGCGCGCGAGCACGCGCAGGCTCTGCTCGCCGTGCTTGCTGACGGTGATGTCCTGCAGGGTGCCGGTGATCCGCGCGGCGCCGGCCACGCCGGTGCCGCTCTCGCCGATCACGCGCACCCAGAACGGCCGGCCGTCGCCACGCAGGCCCTGCAGGTCGAGCTCGAAGCCGGTGCCGCCGGCGACCGCGTCCAGCGCCTGCCGCAGGCGCGCGCGGTCGGCGGGAAGCAGGTAGTCGGCCATGCTGTCCATCGAGGCCGGCGGCTGCGCGCCGGACAGGATCCGCGCGGCCTCGTCGGTGAGGTAGAGCTTGCCGCTGGCGCGGTCCCACTCCCAGCCGCCGATGCTGGCCAGCAGCTGCACGCGGTCGAACAGGGCGCTGTCGCGCTTGAGCTCGGTGACATCGGACAGCAGCGACAGCACTTGTTCCGGACGGTCGGCTCCGGCGGCGTAGTGGGGGATGGAGGTCACCGACAGCCACAGCAGCTGCCTGCGGGCCCGGTGATACAGCCCGACCAGGGTGCCGCCCACCTGGTGGCCCTCGTGCAGCGCGCGCATGGCCGGGAAGGCGGACATCGGCATTTCACTGCCGTCCGCGTGCAGCAGCATCCAGTGTTCGAACAGGCCGTCGCCGTGCGGCGAGGGTTCGCCCTGCTGGGCGCCGATCATGCGCAGCGCCGCGGTGTTGGCATGCACCAGCGAACCGTCCGCGTCCTGGATCAGGATGCCCTTGTCGATCACTTCGAGCAGGTCGCGATAGCGCGCTTCGGCCTCGCGGCGGCGGCTCAGGTCGCGGGCCACGGCAACGACGCAGCGCCGGCCCTCGTGCTCGAATCCGGCCGAGTGCACTTCCACCGGGAAGCGCGTGCCGTCGACGCGCATGTTGCTGACCTCGATGACATAGGTCTCGCCGCGATCGACCGCCTCGAGCACCGGTGCCATGTGGTCGCAGGGCAGGTCGGGATTGAGCACGTGGATGGGCTGGCCGATGACCTCGCTGCGCGGGCGGCGATAGGCCGCCATGCCGGCCGTGTTGAGGTCGAGCACGGTGCCGTCGGCGGCGATCACGCTCACCGGGTCGGGCACGGCGTGGAACAGGGCCTGGTAGCGCATCTGCGCGTCCTGCACGTCGGCGCTCGCCGTGCGCAGGGCCTCGGCGGCCTGGTGCAACAGGCCGCGCATGGATGCGGGGAACGCGGGGTCGCGGCCGGCCGCGTCGAGTTCCGTCAGGATCCGCTCGCCGTCGCCGTCGCTTGACGGCCGCAGCGGTGGATCCGGCGGCAGCGACCTGCTCACCCCGCGGCCCGCGCCCGGGTGACCTTGCTGCCCGTGTCGCGTCCGAGGATGCCCGCCAGCCAGGCGCCGGTGTCGACCAGGGCGTCGAGGTCGACGCCGGTCTCCACGCCCAGGCCGTGCAGCATGTAGACCAGGTCCTCGGTGGCGAGGTTGCCGCTGGCGCCCCGGGCGTAGGGGCAGCCGCCGGTGCCGGAGACCGCGGCGTCGACCACCGCCACGCCTTCGCCCAGGCAGGCCAGCACGTTGGCCAGCGCCTGGCCGAAGGTGTCATGGAAATGCACCGCCAGTGCCGGCATCGGCACCTCGGCGGCCACCGCCAGCAGCATGTCGCGCGCCTTGCCGGGCGTGCCGACGCCGATGGTGTCGCCCAGCGAGATCTCGTAGCAGCCCATCGCATGCAGCGCGCTCGCCACCCGCACCACGTCGGCCAGCGGCACCTCGCCCTGGTAGGGGCAGCCGAGCACGGTGGACACGTAGCCGCGCACGCGCACGCCGTCGGCCTGCGCGCGTTCGAGCACCGGCGCGAAGCGCTCCAGCGACTCGTCGATGCCGGCGTTGGTGTTGCGGCGGTTGAAGGTTTCGGACGCCGCGGTGAACACGGCCACCTCGTCGGCGCCCACCGCGCGGGCGCGCTCGTAGCCCTGCAGGTTGGGCACCAGCACCGGGTAGCGCACCTCGGCGCGGCGCGCGATGCCGGCATAGACCTCGGCGGCGTCGGCCAGCTGCGGCACCCACTTCGGGCTGACGAAGCTGGTGGCCTCCACTGTCTGCAGACCGGTGGCGGACAGCCGGTCGATCAGCTCGATCTTGGCCGCGGTGGGCACGATCGTGGATTCGTTCTGGAGCCCGTCGCGTGGGCCGACCTCGACGATGCGCACCTGCCGCGGAAGCGCCACCTCAGTCCTCCAGGATGACCAGTACGGCGTCGGCATCGACGAAGTCGCCCTCGCGGGCAAGCACCTCAGCGACCACGCCGTCGCGCGGCGCCTTGAGCGCGAGTTCCATCTTCATCGCTTCCATGACCAGCAATTCCTGTCCCTCGCTGACGCGGTCGCCGGGCTTGACCCGGGTGACCACGATACGCCCCGGCATCGGCGCCGCAACCCGGTTGCCGCCCCCGGCCTCGCCGCTGCGCGTGGGTTCGTAGGCGGCGATGCGCTCGAAACGCCAGCGGCGGCGACCGTCGTGGACCAGCACGGCACCGCCATCGGCGTCGATCGGAAAGCGCATTCCCCGGCCGTTGAAACGTGCTTGCAGGATTCCGGAGGCCATCGTCGCGCCCTCGACCGACAGCGGCGCCCCGTCCTCGAAGCCGATGCGGTAGTCGCCACCGGCGCCGTGCGCGACCGCGACGTGACGCGCGTCGCCCTCGCCCAGCACCACCCGGCGCAGGCCGGCGTGGCCCAGTCGCCAGCCATCGGCGATCGCCCAGGGCGAGCCCGGGTCGCTGCTGCCGGCGGCCGCGCAGCGGGCTTCGGCCTCGGCGCCGAGCAGCATCGCCACCGCCGCCGCCGCGCGCGCTTCGGCATGGCCCTGCGCATGCGCATCGCTGTCGCCGATGAACTCGTCGAGATGGCGATCGAGATAGCCGGTGTCGATGCGGCCTTCCACCACGGCGGGGTGGCGGGCGAGGCGTTCGAGGAAGGCGATGTTCGACTTCGGTCCTTCCACCACGCAGCCGGCCAGCGCCGAGCGCAGGCGCGCCAGCGCGGCGTCGCGGTCGGCGGCATGGACGATGAGCTTGGCGATCATCGGGTCGTAGAAAATCGAGACCACGTCGCCCTCGACCACGCCCGAATCGACGCGCACGCCCTCGGCTGCGGCCGGCAGGCGCAGGCGCTGCAGGCGGCCGGAGCCGGGCAGGAAACCGGCATCCGGATCCTCCGCGTACAGGCGCACCTCGATGGCGTGCCCACGCTGCGGGACCGCGTCCTGCGCCAGCGGCAAGGGCTCGCCCGAGGCCACCCGCAGCTGCCACTCGACCAGGTCGAGACCGGTCACCATCTCGGTCACCGGATGCTCCACCTGCAGCCGCGTGTTGATCTCCATGAAGAAAAACTCGCCCGACGGCGCCACGATGAACTCCACCGTGCCGGCGTTGGCATAGCCGATCGTGCGCGCGGCCAGCACCGCCGCGTCGCCCATGCGCGTGCGCAGCTCCGGCGTCAGGAAGGTCGAGGGCGCCTCTTCCAGCACCTTCTGGTAGCGGCGCTGCGCCGAACACTCGCGCTCGTTCAAGTGGATGGTGTTGCCTTGCGAATCCGCGAACACCTGGATCTCGATGTGCCGCGGCGACTCGATATAACGCTCAAGCAGCACCCGGTCACGCCCGAACGCGTTGCGCGCCTCGCGCTGGCAGCTTTCCAGCGCCGGCAGGAACTCCTCGGCCGAGCGCGCGATGCGCATGCCCTTGCCGCCGCCGCCGTGCGCGGCCTTGATCATCAGCGGGAAGCCGATGCGCTCCGCCTCGCGCGCGAGCAGCTCCGGCGCCTGCTCCTCGCCTGTATAGCCCGGCACCACCGGCACCCCGGCAGCGGCCATCAGGTCCTTGGCCCCGGCCTTGCTGCCCATGCGCCGCATCGACTCCGCCTTCGGCCCGATGAACACCATCCCCGCGGCCTCGACCGCATCGGCGAAGTCCGCGTTCTCGCTCAGGAAGCCGTAGCCCGGATGGATCGCCTGCGCGCCGCTGGCCAGCGCCGCCGCGATGATCGCGTCCCCGCGCAGGTAACTGTCCTGCGGCCGCGGCCCCCCGATCGGGCATGCCTCGTCGGCCAGGCGCACGTGCTGCGCGCTGGCGTCGGCCTCCGAGTACACGGCCACCGTGGCAATGCCGAGCCGGCGCGCGGTGCGGATGACGCGGCAGGCGATTTCGCCGCGGTTGGCGATGAGGATTTTGGAGAGCATTTTTTTGGCCACGGATTTGCGCGGATTACGCGGATCAGGCTGAGGAGTCTATGAGAAAACGCGGCGACGGAAGTCGGGACGGGGACCGAAGTTGAGCAGAAGGCCGACGCGGATCCCGGTTGCCTTCAGATAGTTGAGGAGCTGGGCTTCGTGGGCGTCGGTCAACGCGCGGGTGGCCTTGATCTCGACGAGGAGGCAATCCTCCACGAGCAGATCGGTACGGAATTCGCCGACAACGTGGTTGTGGAACCGCACTGCCACAGGTACCTGCCGCTCTACCCGCAGTCCGCACTCATGCAGCCTGATTGCTAGCGCCCCCTCATACACACTCTCCAGGAACCCATGCCCCAACTCGTTGTACGTATCAAAAAAAGTCCCGATCACCTGCTTGCTGACCCGCCGATGCATCAGCCCCACCAAGTCCGCATCCATGCGTTCCTCCTGATCCAGTCTGTTCTTGCCTCAGCCTGATCCGCGTAATCCGCGCAAATCCGTGGCCAAAGAAGCTTTTGCCCTTACTCCACCCACCCTGGCCTGCGCTTGTCGAGAAACGCCCCCAGCCCCTCCTGGCCCTCTGCGGAAACGCGCAGGCCGGCGATGAGTGCGGCGTTGTCGTGGTCGAGGCGGTCGCGGTCGGTCGCGGCGGCAACGGTGCGGACGAGGCGCTTGGCGTCGGCCGAGGCGCGGGGCGCGGCCTTCAGGAGGAGGTCGAGCTGGCGGTCGAGCGCTGCATCCAGCGCATCCGCGGCCACGACTTCGTGCAGCAGGCCGATGCGCAAGGCTTCGGCCGCGTCGAAGATCTCCGCGGTCGCGAAGTAGCGGCGTGCATTGCGCGCGCCGATGGCGGCGATGACGTAGGGCGAGATCACCGCCGGCAGCAGGCCCAGGCGGCTTTCGGTCAGGCCGAACTTCGCCTCCGGCACGCCGATGGCGATGTCGCAGCAGGCCACCAGGCCCACGCCGCCGCCGAAGGCCGCGCCGTGGACGCGGGCGATGGTCGGCTTGGGCAGCTCGTCGAGCGTGCGCATCAGCTTCGCCAGGCGCAGCGAGTCCTCGCGGTTGGCGTCTTCGCTGGCCGAAGCCATCGCGCGCATCCAGTTGAGGTCGGCACCGGCCGAGAACGATGCGCCGGCGCCTTCCAGCACCACTGCGCGCACCGCGTCATCGCCGGCCAGGGCGTCAAGCGCCGCGGTCAGCTCGGCGATCAGCGCATCATCGAAGGCGTTGTGGACGGAGGGCCGATGCAAGCACAGGCGCGCGATCGCACCTTGCCGGGTAACGGTGAGCTTGGAGGACATCGGCGATTCCGGCAGCGAAAACCCGATGATAGCCGCGCACCCCGTAGGAGCAGCTATAGCTGCTCCTACGGGGGCGCGGTTCAGTGCCGCGACGTCGGCTTCTTCGGCATGCGTCGCATGTCGTTGGTCGGCATCAGTTCGACGGCCAGGGTGAAGGTGCGGGCGTCGCCGGGGTGGATGGCGCCGACGCCAACCACCTGGTGCGAGACCTCGGTGCCTTCATCGTCGCGGATGGTCAGCACCACCGAGTATTCCCAGGCGCCGCCTTCGGAGGGGTGGCGGATCTCGCCCTCCACCTGCAGCGCGCGGGTGACCTGGCCCGGCTCCGACTTGTCGTCGAAGCGCAGGTAGTGGCGGCACGACGGACAGACCGTCGCGCTCTCCAGGATCGTGGTCTTGCAGTGCGGGCAGGTGCGCGTGGCACCTGCCGCACCGGGTCGTGCGCTCACGAGACGAGGTCGAGGCCGGCCTTGTCCTTGTCCTTCTGCGCCTTGTCGTCCTTGCCCTTGCCGGGGGCGGCGCCGTCGTCCCAGCCGCACTCGACGTGGCCGCGGATGCGCGAGCCGGAGGCGACGGTGAGGGTGCCGGCCTTGACGTCGCCGATCAGCACGGCGGACGGCTGCAGTTCGACGCGGTCGGCGGACTCGATGTTGCCCTCGAGCTCGCCGGCCACGGTCACGCGCTTGGCGCGCACGCCGCCGTTGAGGCGGGCGCCGCTGTCGATGGTGAGGTCGCCCTCGACGTTGACGTCGCCCTTGAACTTGCCGGCGATGCGGACATGGCCGCTGCCGGAGATCTTGCCTTCGATGGTGAGGTCGGAGGCGATCACGGATTCCTTGGCCTGCGGGACCGGCGCGGGTGCGGCCGCCGGGCGGCTGGTCTGGAAGGGGGCCTCGGCCGGCTGGAAGTCGGCGGCGGCAGGGCTCGGCTCGCGCGCGGGCGGAGTGGAATCCTTGCCGAAGGGCAGGGAGCTGTCTTTCTTGGCGGAGCCTTGCGGGAAGATGGCCATGTCGCGGTGTTTCCTCGGTGCGGTCGGGGGATCAGGGAACTCCGACATTAGCACGCAGCCGCCTTCACACGCCTGTGACGTGGCTCACCAAATCCGAAGCCCGACAAGGACTTAGCGGCCGGGCTGTAGCGCGGGGCCGAGGGCGCGGGTCGCGGCTTCAGCCGCTCCTACATGCGGAACACGCCGAAGCGGGCAGACTCGACGGGCGCATTCAGCGAAGCCGAAACCGCCAGTCCCAGCACCCGGCGGGTATCGGCCGGATCGATGATGCCGTCGTCCCACAGCCGCGCGGTGGAATACCACGGGCTGCCCTGGTGTTCGTACTGGTCGCGGATCGGCGCCTTGAACGCCTCTTCCTCGTCCGCGCTCCATTCGTCGCCGCGGGCCTCGATGCCGTCGCGCCTGACCGTGGCCAGTACGCTCGCGGCCTGTTCGCCGCCCATGACGCTGATGCGCGCGTTCGGCCACATCCACAGGAAGCGGGCGCCGTAGGCGCGGCCGCACATCGCATAGTTGCCGGCGCCGAAGCTGCCGCCGATGACCACGGTGAACTTGGGCACGGACGAGCACGCGACCGCCGTGACCATCTTCGCCCCGTCCTTGGCGATGCCGGCGTTCTCGTACTTGCGGCCGACCATGAAGCCGGTGATGTTCTGCAGGAACACCAGCGGGATGCCGCGCTGGTTGCACAGCTCGATGAAGTGCGCGCCCTTGAGCGCCGACTCCGAGAACAGGATGCCGTTGTTGGCGACGATGCCGACCGGATAGCCGTGCAGGTGCGCGAAGCCGGTGACCAGGGTCTTGCCGTAGCGCGCCTTGAATTCCTGGAACTCGCTGCCGTCGACGATGCGCGCGATCACTTCGCGGATGTCGAAGGGCCGCCGCGTGTCCTTCGGCACGATGCCGTACAGCTCTTCGGCCGCGAACAGCGGTTCGGCGACCGGGCGCGTGGCCACCGGCAGCACCTTGCGGCGGTTGAAGGTGCCGACGATGTCGCGCGCGATCTGCAGCGCGTGCCGGTCGTCCTCGGCGAAGTGGTCGGCGACGCCGGACACCGCAGTGTGCACGTCGGCCCCGCCCAGCGATTCGGCATCCACCACTTCGCCGGTGGCCGCCTTCACCAGCGGCGGGCCGCCGAGGAAGATCGTGCCCTGTTCCTTCACGATCACCGACTCGTCGCACATCGCCGGCACGTAGGCGCCGCCGGCGGTGCAGCTGCCCATCACCACCGCGACCTGCGGGATGTTCTCCGCGCTCATCCGCGCCTGGTTGTAGAAGATGCGGCCGAAGTGCTCGCGGTCCGGGAATACCTCGTCCTGCAGCGGCAGGAAGGCGCCGCCGGAGTCGACCAGGTACACGCAGGGCAGGTGGTTCTCGCGCGCGATCTCCTGCGCGCGCAGGTGCTTCTTCACCGTCATCGGGAAGTAGGTGCCGCCCTTGACCGTGGCGTCGTTGGCCACGATCACCACTTCCTGTCCCATCACCCGGCCGATGCCGCAGACCATGCCGGCGGCGGGCGCCGCGCCGTCGTACATCTCCTCGGCCGCCAGCGGCGCGATCTCGAGGAAGGGCGAGCCGGGATCGAGCAGTGCGGCGATGCGCTCGCGCGGGAGCAGCTTGCCGCGGGCAACGTGCCTGTCGCGCGCCTTGTCGCCGCCGCCGTCGGCGGCGCGCGCCAGGCGGGCATCGAGTTCGTCCACCAGGGCGCGATGCCAGGCGACGTTGTCCTGGAAGTCCTGCGAGCGCGGATCGAGGCTGGAAGCAAGTGCGGGCATGCGGTGGCCGGTCAGGTGCGTGGGAAGGCGCAACAGCATACCGGGAGCGTTCCCGCGGGTGGCCGGGCACGAAAAAAGGTTCATCTCCCTACTGAGGGAATGGCGCGCCATTGATGCTCTCGGGCGCCGGGTGCCAAGGCCCTTGAGTGCTCATGTCCCCCGGCGCTGGCCTGCGGCCATCGCCTCCTCCTTGACTTCGCTCTCAAGGGCCTTGGCACCCGGTGCGCAGCAGTACGCGGTGGCCCCAGGAGCAAAGCCGGTATCCCGCGAGGCCGCAGCAACGCCGAGCCCCGCCGTGGCCGTGAGGCCTTCGCGGGGAAGTCAAGGAGGAGGCATCCGCCGCCAGGCGGATGCCGGGGGACATGAGCCGCGAAGGCTTCACGGCCGCGGCGGGGCCCCTCCAGGTCACGGCGACGGATAGCGAAGGAAGCAGACACTCCTCGTCGAACCGGTTCCCCGGAGTTCGGAGATGAGCCAAAAAAAGGGCCCGCCGGAGCGGGCCCTTGAAGTACGGCTTGCGTGGATCAGTTGCGAACGTCTTCCGCGGCGCGGTCGGCGGCGTCGGCGGCCTTCTGCAGCGCGTCGGCGCTGGCCTCGCGGGCGCGGGCCTCGGCGTCGGCGGCAGCGGCGCCCACTTCGTCGGCGGCGTTCTGCGCGGCGACTTCGGCGTCGGTAGCAGCCGCGTCAGCGGCGGCGCCGGCTTCGGCGGCAGCCTCCTCGGTGGCGGCGGCAGTGGCGTCCCAGCCGGCCTCGGCGGCATTGCCGGCGGCAACGGCGGCGTCGCGGGCGGCGTCACCGGCCTGCTCCATGGCGGCTTCGGCCTCGGCGGCTTCCTGCTGCGCGGTGGTGGTGTCGTTCTGGCAGGCGGCCAGGACAAAGATGCAGGCGGTGGCCAGGAGGGCGGTCTTGATCTTCATGGGTGGTTCCTCGTCATCGAAGGGACCGTGTTCTCGGCCCGGGGTAGGAACGGAAAGGCCGCTGGAAACCAGCGGCCCTCCGATATTGCTTTGTTGCTCTCGAACCTGTGGAACCCAGTGATTACTGGTCCACGGCTTCGTCGGCAGCCTCTTCGGTCGCGTCGGCGGCCTCGTCGGCAGCGTCGGCAGCCTCTTCGGCCACGTCCGCGGCAGCGTCGGCGGCCGAGCCGTCGATCGCCGTGGCGGCGTCGGCAGCCGCATCGGCAGCGGCGTCAGCAGCGGCAGCGGCGCTTTCGGCAGCGGCGTCGGCAGCGGAAGTACCGGCCAGCGCGGCGTCAGCGGCAGCCTGGTCGGCGGCCTCGGCAGCGTCGGCGGCGGCGTTTGCAGCCTGGTCCTGGTTCGAGCAGGCGGCCAGGCCAAGGCCCAGCGCCAGCGCGATCAGCAGCTTGTTCATGCTCATTGTTTCTTATCCTCGTCGTGGTATCAGGTCAACGCACACAAGTGCGCCGGATATCATGATGACAAGCCTCGATCGACTGTCAAGCGGTAGTTTGAAGTCGAACTTGTAAAGGCCGCGTTAACGGCTCCGGCAAACGTTCAGGCCAGCTCGACCGCGATCGCGGTCGCCTCGCCGCCGCCGATGCACAGCGAAGCCACGCCGCGCTTGCCGCCGCGCGCCTTCAGCGCGTGCAGCAGGGTCACCACCAGACGCGCACCGCTGGCGCCGATCGGATGGCCCAGCGCGCACGCACCGCCGTTGACGTTCAGCCTGTCGTGGGGAATGCCGAGGTCCTGCATGGGCGCCATGGCCACGCATGCGAAGGCTTCGTTGATCTCGAACAGATCGACATCCTCCACCTTCCAGCCGGCCTTCTCCAGCACGTTCGAGATCGCCTTGACCGGCGCGGTAGTGAACCACTCGGGGGCCTGGGCGTGGGTGGCATGGGCCACGATGCGGGCCAGCGGCTGCAGGCCGCGGCTGGTGGCCTCGTCGGCCGACATCAGCACCGTGGCGGCGGCGCCGTCGGAGATCTTCGACGACGACGCGGCGGTCAGCACGCCGTCCTTGCCGAAGGCCGCGCGCAGGGTGGGGATCCTGTCGAGCGCGATCTTGCCGGGCTCCTCGTCGGTGTCGGAGACCACGTCGCCCTTGCGGGTCTTGACCGTCACCGGGACGATCTCGTCCTTGAACGCACCGTCGGCGATCGCCTGCTGCGCGCGGCGCGCGCTTTCGGCCGAGAACGCGTCCACGGCTTCGCGGGTCATGTCGTACTTCGCGCAGGTGGCGTCGCCGAACACGCCCATGGACTGGCCGTCGTAGGGATTGGTCAGGCCGTCCCAGGCCATGTGGTCGAGGAACTCGGCGCTGCCGTAGCGGATGCCGGTGCGCGAACCGTTGAGCAGGTGCGGCGCGTTGGTCATCGACTCCATGCCGCCTGCCACGACCACCTTGGCCGAGCCGGCCTTGATGATGTCGGTGGCGAACATGATCGCCTTCATGCCCGAGCCGCAGACCTTGTTGATGGTGGTCGCGCCCGCGGCATCGGGGATGCCCGCCGCGCGCGAGGCCTGGCGCGCCGGCGCCTGGCCGAGGCCGGCCGGGAGCACGCAGCCCATGATCACTTCGTCGACCTGGTCGGCGCTCACGCCGCCGTGGCCGAGCGCGCCTTCGATCGCCGCAGCGCCTAGGGTGGGGGTCGGCACGCCTGTGAACTGGCCGAGCATGGAACCGATGGCGGTGCGCTTGGCACCCACGATGACGACGTCGGTCATGGGAAGGACTCCAGTGGATGTGTCCCGGCATTATCGCACTGCAACATGGCGGCGCCAGCGGACGTTCGTCGGGGGGGTTCTGGGGGCATCCCTACTTGGCTTCGCTCCGTTTTTCGCGTAATCAACCCCCTTGCACCACCAGTCGGGGAGGGCTGGAATGTCGCCGATCACCGCGCGCCACGCGCATCGCAAACCCCTTGCCTTCGCGGCCGCCGCGCTGGCTGCCACCCTTCTCGCGGCATGTGGCGGGGGCGGCGGCGGGGGCAACGTCCGTCCGGACCCGCCGCCGCTGGCGCCACCGCCTCCGCCGCCGGTGGTGAATGCGCCGGATCCGGCCTACAGCGAACATCTGCTCCTCACCGGCGCCGACATCGCCCACGACGCCGGCTTCACCGGCGCCGGAATCCGCATCGGCATCGTGGACAGCGGCGTCAACAGCAGCCACCCGGCCTTCGGCGACCGCGTGGTGTCGAACCTGGTCTACATCAGCGGCTCACGGAACGACCTGTCGGTGGACGACGTGGTCGGCCACGGCACCGCGGTGGCGCAGGCGGCGGCCGGCCAGCCCTTCGGCTCGTGGCCCGGGGGCATCGCGCCCGGCGCGGAGATCGTCTCGGCGCGCATCATCAGCGACGAACCGCCGGAGGACGATGGCTCGGGCGAGGGCAACGAGGTCGACGGCCCGCTGGGGTTCATGCCGATCCACGAGGACCTGATCAGTCGCGGCGTCCGCATCATGAACAACTCCTGGGGCGGCCTGTACTGGACCAACCCCAACGCCACCGATGGCATTGCTTCGGAGTACCGCCCCTTCATCCTGGAGCACGACGGGCTCGTGGTGTTCGCGAGCGGCAACTCCGGCTTCGACGACCCGTCGGACATGGCGGCGCTGCCCAGCCAGCCGGGCGCCAACGGCAGCCGTCCGGCGGCCGACCTCGAGCGCGGCTGGATCACGGTCGGCGCGCTCGACCGCGACGACCCGACGCAGCTGGCCGAATACTCGAACGCCTGCGGCCTCGCCATGGACTACTGCATGGTGGCGCCGGGCTCGGTGGTGGTGACCGGGACCGACGACGCACCCGACGCGCCCGAGTACTGGCGCTGGGCGGGCACCTCGCTGGCCGCGCCGCTGGTGTCGGGTGCAGCGGCGCTGGTGTGGGAAGCCTTTCCCTACTTCGACAACGATGCCGTGCGCCAGACCCTGCTCGGCACCGCGACCGACCTTGGCGCGCCGGGCCTGGACGAGGTTTTCGGCCACGGTGCGCTCGACGCCGGCAAGGCGGTGTCCGGGCCGGCACGGCTGGACTGGGGCGACCTCAGCGTCAGCTTCAACGCCATCACGTCGATCTGGGGCAACGACCTGTCCGGCGAAGGCGGCCTGGTCAAGCGTGGCAGCGGCACCCTGGTGCTTGACGCGGACGCGGGCAACGCCGGCGGCCTGCAGGTGGTGGGCGGCTCACTGGAGGTGAGCGGCGGCGTGAGCGGCGATGTGCTGGTGAACGCGAATGGCCGCTTCGCCTTCGGCACCGGCGTCGACGGCGACGTCGACAATGCCGGCCGGGTGGACGTGCGCGGCACCGAAAGCGGCAGCGAGCTCACCGTCACCACCCTCGGCGGCGACTACCGGCACCGCAACGACGCCACGTTCGCGATCGAGCTTGGCCAGCGGCTGGATGTCTCCGGTCGCGTCGACATCGAAGGTGGCGACGCGCACGTGTCCGGGGTCAAGAGCGGCTACACGACCGAGCGCGTCGAGCAGCTCATCCAGGCCGAGGGCGGCGTCAACGGCAGCTTCGACACGCTCACCTGGGCCGACAGCATCTTCCTGGCCGGCGAACTCAGCTACGGCAGCCAGGAGGTCTGGCTCACCATCGCCCGCCTCGACGTTGCCGCCACCGCGGCGGGCTTCGGCGCTATCCGGCCGGCGGCGCTGGCCTCGGCCGAGCGCGTGGAGCGCGCATTCCAGGTGCTCGACAGGCTGCAGCGCGGGGGCGGCGGCGCGGTGACCGAAGGCTTCATCCGCATCGCCGGCGACCTGCAGCGCATCGATACCCAGTCGCGTGCAAGCCAGGCGCTGTCGAGCCTGTCGGGAGAGCTGCACGCGAATTCGGTGGCGATGACGCTCGACACCATCGACATGGGCCGGCGCGCGCTGTCGGCGCGTTTCGACGCCTTTGATGGCGGCACGCACGGCGCGGGCGTCTGGAAGCGCAGCCTGGGCCGGGGCGGCGAGGGCGGCTTTGCCGGCAACGGCTTCGCACTCGACGGCTGGGTGATCGGCAGCGACAGCGCGCTGGGCAACGGGCGGGTGGCCGGCTTCGCCTTCGGCGAGGCGCGTGCGCACGGCCGCGTCGACGGCCTGGGCGACCGCTCGCACGACCGGCAGACCTCGGGCACGGCCTATGCCGGCTGGGTACAGGGCGATGCCTACCTGCTCGGCCAGGCCGGCACCGGCCGCTTCCAGCGCGACATCGAGCGCCGGCTGTTCGCCGGCGACCGGAGCTCGGGCGTCGCCAGCCGCTACTCGGGCGACTACACGATGGCCAGCGTCGAGGCCGGCTATCGCTTGGATCTTGCCGGCTTCGCGCTGTCGCCCTATCTGGGCGCCGAGCACGTGCGCCTGGGCAGCGACGGCTTCAGTGAAGGCGGCGCCGAAGGCTTCGGCCTGCGCGCCGATGCCTGGGAGGCCGAGCGCAGCCAGGCCATTGCGGGCCTGCGGTTCCAGCGCGACTGGAAGGGCCTGGACCTGCATGGCTACGGCGAATGGCAGCAGACGCTGTCGGCCCGCGGCTTCGACGTGCAGGCGAGCTTCGTCGGCGTCGATGCCTGGGCGCCGATGGCGGGGAACGACGCGCTGCGCTCGGGCGGCGTGTTCGGCGTGGGCGTGCAGGCCGGGGTGGGCCGCAATGCGGTGCTGGGGTTCGGGTATGACCAGCGCTTCGGGCCGCGTGGGGACGAGCGGATGGCTTCGCTGCGGTACGCGGTGGGGTTCTAGGAAGCGTTACGACGAGGTTGCCCCCTTAAGGGGGCGATGGGGGCAGTCCAGCGGGAAGCCCCCATCGTCAGCGCCTCAGCCGCGGCCTTCGAACAACTCCCGGCCGATCAGCATCCGGCGGATCTCGTTGGTGCCGGCGCCAATCGCGTACAGCTTGGCATCCCGCAGGATCCGCCCCGTCGGGTACTCGTTGATATACCCGTTCCCACCCAGCGCCTGGATCCCCTCCAGCGCCACCTGCACCGCCGCCTCGGACGCATGCAGCAGGCAGCTCGCCGGATCGATGCGCGACCTGTGCCCGGCGTCGTAGTCGCGCGCCACCTGGTAGGCGTAGGCGCGTGACGACTGCAGCGCGGTGTACATGTCGGCGATCTTGGCCTGCATGATCCCGAAGGTGCCGATGGCGGCGTCGAACTGCCGGCGCTCGCGCACGTAGGGCAGGGCGGCGTCGAGCGCGGCCTGCATCAGGCCCAGCGGGCCGCCGCTCAGTACCAGGCGCTCGGTGTCGAGGCCGGACATCAGCACCTTGACGCCCTGGTTGACCTCGCCCAGCACGTTCTCGGCAGGGATCTCGCAGTCTTCGAACACCAGCTCGCAGGTGTTGGAACCGCGCATGCCAAGCTTGTCCAGCTTCTGCGCGGTGGAAAAGCCCTTCATGCCGCGCTCGACGATGAAGGCGGTCATGCAGCGGCTGCCGGCGTCCTTGCCCGCGGTGCGCATATAGACCACCAGCACGTCGGCCTCGGGGCCGTTGGTGATCCACATCTTGCTGCCGTTGGCGATCCAGACATCGCCGCGCAGCTCGGCGCGGCAGGCCATCGAGCCGACCACGTCGGAGCCGGCGCCGGACTCGCTCATCGCCAGCGCGCCCTTCCATTCGCCGCTGCACAGCTTCGGCAGGTATTTCGCCCGCTGCGCCTCGCTGCCGTTGGCGTACAGGTTGTTGACGCACAGGTTGGAGTGCGCGCCGTAGCTCAGGCCGATCGAACCCGACGCGCGCGAGATCTCCTCCATCGCCACCAGGTGGGCCAGGTAGCCCATCTCGCTGCCGCCGTATTCGCCGGGCACGGTCAGGCCGAGCAGGCCCATCTCGCCGAGCTTCGGCCACAGCGCCTGCGGGAAAGCGTTGTCGCGGTCCACGGCTTCGGCCAGCGGCGCGATCTCGGCGTCCGCGAAGCGGCGCACGGCATCGCGCAACGCGTCGAGTTCTTCACCCAGCGGGAAGCTGCGCATGTCGGTGTCTCCCATCGTGGCAACCGGCGCGTCCTGCGCCGGCGCGGTGTCCAGAAACAACGACGGGGCGCCAGGCCCCGTCGTCTTCAGCGTGGCGCCAGTTTACGCGCCGCCGCGGATGCGACCCTGGAAGCGCGGCGCGGTGCGGCCCAGCGGCAGCTTGAGCTTGCCCATCACCTCGATGCGCTCCTCGGCCATGCGGTCGGCGGCCTTGTAGGTCGGGATGCTGTCGCGCTTGGCGATCTCGAAGATGCGGCTGACGTTGTGGTAGATCGTGCGCATCTGGCGCATCGCGCGCTCGCGGTTGTAGCCGGTGATCTCCAGTGCCACGTTCATCACGCCGCCGGCGTTCACGGCGTAGTCCGGGGCATACAGGATGCCGCGCTTCTCGACCTCGTCGCCGATGGCGTTGTTGGCCAGCTGGTTGTTGGCGGAGCCGCAGATGATCTTGGCCTTGAGGCGCGGCAGGGTCTCTTCGTTGATGGTGCCGCCCAGCGCGCAGGGCGAGTACACGTCGGCGTCGACGTCGTAGATCTCGTCCAGGCCCACGGCCTCGCAGCCGTATTCGTTCACGGCCTTGTCCACCAGCGCCTGGTTGATGTCGGTGACGAAGATCTTCGCGCCGCGCTCCTTGAGCAGCTTCACGTACTCCATGCCGACATGGCCCAGGCCCTGCACGCTGTAGCTGTAGTTGCCGACTTCTTCGTTGCCGAACTTCGCGTGCAGCGCGGCCATCAGGCCCTGCAGGGTGCCGTAGGCGGTGAACGGCGAAGGATCGCCCGAACCGCCGTGGACCTGGTGCACGCCGGTGACGTACTCGGTCTCCTTGTAGACGTGCTCCATGTCGTTGACGTCGATGCCGACGTCCTCGGCGGTGATGTAGCGGCCGCCCAGCGACTGCACGGCCTTGCCAAAGGCGCGGAACAGGGCCTCGGACTTGTCGGTGGCCGGGTTGCCGATGATCACGGCCTTGCCGCCGCCGATGTCGAGGCCGGCGACCGCGTTCTTGTAGGTCATGCCGCGCGACAGGCGCAGCACGTCGTTGAGCGCGTCGGCCTCGGTCTTGTACGGCCACATGCGGGTGCCGCCCAGCGCCGGACCCAGCACGGTGTTGTGGATCGCGATGATGGCCTTCAGGCCCGCGTCCTTGTTGTGGCAGAACACGACCTGCTCGTGGCCGTAGGTATCGAGATGCTCGAAGATCATTCCGGACTCCGCGGCCGGCACATCGGCACGCGCAGGAGCGCGTGTCTGGCCGGCGATTGATGATTGGTGGCTGGTTTTCTGTTGCTGAAGCGCCCGGCGGCACGAGGCGCGGACGACTGGCGCGGCATTCTACGCCGCCCCCGGTCCGATTGCCCGCGGCGGGGCGCCGGAATCCATGCGGCAGCGCAGCATTGCAGGAGCAGCTATAGCTGCTCCCACAGGGCAGGTCGCAGCTATAGCTGCTCCTACAGCTGGGATTCGAGGGGAAGGTGGCGGAAGACCAGGGCCTGCAGGCGCCGCCAGCGGCTGGCCTCGGGCTCGCTCTGCAGCAGGCGCGGCTCCGGCCCCGCGGCGTCCAGCCAGGCCAGGTCCCCATCGGCGTCCAGGCCCACTTTCCAGCTGATGGCGGGCCCTGCCAGGTGCAGGTATTCCGCGCGCAGGTCGGCCGCCAGGCCGGGGTCGTCGAAGAACACGCCCATCTCGGTGTTGAGCCAGGCCGAGCGCGGGTCGAGGTTGTAGGACCCGATGAAGCCGCGGGTCTCGTCCACCAGGAAGGCCTTGGTGTGCAGGCTGGCGCCGCTGCTGCTGCCCATCGGGCCGCTGCGCGGGCGATCCGCGGCGGTGTCGGTCCCGCCATCGCCGGCGGCCTCGGGGCGCAGCTCGTACAGGTGCACGCCGCCGGCCAGCAGCCGCTTGCGGTACTTCGCATAGCCGCCGTGCACGGCCACCACGTCGTTGGCGGCCAGAGAATTGGTGATCACGCCCACGTGCGCGCCGTCCGCGGCCAGGCCGGTGAGCACGGCGGAGGTGTCCTCGCCCGGCACGAAGTACGGCGATACCAGCAGCGCCGCGCGCTGCGCACTGCGGAGGCTGGCGTCCACGTGCTCCACCAGCCAGCCCGAGCTGTCATCACCGGGACGCTTCACCGGCGGGTCGGAGATGACGCGGATGCGCCCGCTCCAGTGCGGCGCCAGCGCATCGTCAAGATAGGCGCGCACGGTGGGGGAACTCTCCACCCGCTGCAGGTAGCGCTGCGCCGCCGGCGTGCGGGCCTCGTCGCCGATGGCCTCGAGCACGGCGCGGATGTCGTCCATGCCCAGGCCGCCGAGGTCGGACAGCGGGACCACCGCTTCGGAATTCCAGAACGCATCGAAGATCGCGCTCGCCTGCGCCACCTCCGGCCCGAACAGCAGCAGGTCGAGGTCGTGGAAGTTGCTGCTTTTCGAGGCGCTGAAGTACTCCAGCCCGACGTTGCGCCCGCCCACGATCGCCACCCGGCCGTCGGCGATCCAGGCCTTGTTGTGCATGCGGTGGTTGAGGCTGAAGCCGCGCTGCAGCATCTCCAGCAGCCGCGCGATGCCGCTGCGGTTGCGGAAGGGGTTGTACAGGCGCACCTCGATGTTGGGGTGGCCGTCGAGCACCAGCAGCGCCGTGTCCTTGCCGCCGGAGTTGATGTCGTCGAGCAGCAGGCGCACGCGCACCCCGCGCTCGGCGGCGGTCCAGGCCTCGCGCGCCAGCAGGCGGCCGGTGAGGTCGTCGTGCCAGATGTAGTACTGCAGGTCCAGGCTGCGCCCCGCCTGCCGCGCCGACATCGCGCGCGCGGCGAAGGCGTCGATGCCGTCGATCAGCGTCAGCGCGCCGGTCTTGCCCGGATTGCGCGCCAGCAGCGGCGCCAGCTCGCGGTCGAGCGCGGTGTGGTCGGCGGCCAGCGGCAGCGCGTACGACGGCGCGCCGGTGCTGGGCGGCGTCAGGTGATCGGCCAGCAGCAGGCCGCTGGCGACCAGCACCAGCACCGAGAACGCACCCCACAGCATGATGCGCCGCGCCCTGCCGACCATCCGATCCCCTCGCTTGAATGACGTGGCGGCACTGTAGTGGCTGCGCCCGTGCGGCGGTAGCCTCCGGCTTTGCAGCCTGCGTCGCTGTTCCCGCGCCCGGACTGCGCGATGCTCGCGACTCCCCCTGTCCCGCCCCGCACCGCCACGGCGTTCCTTCCTCCAATACACAAGGAGAAACCCGGCATGGCCGCTACCCGCCCCGCACCGCCCCCCGCGATCGCCGGCTTCAAGGTCGGCGTCCGCCGCCTGTTCGACGCCCGCCCCGACACCGCCGACTTCCGCGACCGCATGTTCGAACCGACCCTGGTCGACGTGCCCACCGAATCCCCGCTGGAGCACTTCCTCGCCCAGCGCGTGCCCGTGCTCGACCAGGGCAGCGACGGCGCCTGCACCGCCTTCGCCCTGGCCACCGTCGCCCACGCCCTGCTGCGCCGGCGCCGCCCCGAGCCCGACACCGGCCGGGTCAGCACGCGCATGTTCTACGACATGGCCCGCCGCTATGACGAGTGGGAGGGCGAGGGCTATGCCGGCTCCAGCTGCCGCGGCGCGATGAAGGCCTGGCACCGCCACGGCGTCTGCGCCGAGGAGCTGTGGCCGTACACGCCCGGCATGCAGCTCGAGCCCTACACCGACGCACGCGCCCGCGACGCCCTGCGCAATCCGCTGGGCGCCTACGCCCGCGTGAACCACAAGGACCTGGTGGCGATGCACGCCGCTTTCGCCGAGACCGGCGTGCTCTACGCCTCGGCCGGCGTGCACGAGGGCTGGCACGCACCGCCGCCCAGCGGACGCATTCCCTGGACGCGGCAGCCGGTGATCGGCTGGCACGCCTTCGCCGTCGTCGGCTACGACCGCGGCGGCTTCTGGATCCAGAACTCCTGGGGCGAAGGCTGGGGGCAGGGCGGCTACGGCTGGATGAGCTACGACGAATGGCTCGAACGCGGCACCGACGTCTGGGTGGCGCGCCTGGCAGTGCCGGTGGAACTGGCCAACGCCGAATCCGCCGCGACCAGCAACTCGCCGCTGGGCCGGCAGTCGGTGGGCTATTCGCAGGCCGACCTGCGCCCGCACGTCATCAGCCTGGGCAACAACGGCGCCCTGCGCTGCGAGGGCCGCTTCGCCTGCACGAAGGACGACGTGCGCAACATCGTCCGCCGCGACATGCGCGCGATCACCGCCGGCTGGAAGAAGAAGCGCATCCTGCTGTACGCCCACGGCGGCCTGGTGTCGGAGGACGCCGCCATCCAGCGCGTGGCCGACTACCGCGAGGCCATGCTCGGCCACGGGATCTACCCGCTGTGCTTCGTCTGGAAGACCGACTTCTGGACCACGCTCGGCAACATCCTGAAGGACGCCGCGCGGCCGCGCAGCGAGGGCCTGGTGGAACGCGCCAAGGACCTGCTGCTCGACCGCATCGACGACACCATCGAACCGCTGGCCCGCGCCATCGGCGGCCGGGCGATGTGGAACGAGATGAAGGAGAACGCCACGTTGGCCACCACCGCGGTGTCGGCGGCAGTCGGCGGCGGCTTCGTGGAGAACGGCGGCGCGGCCCAGGTCGCGCGGCTGGTGGACGAATGGCGGCGCGAGGATCCCGACGTCGAGATCCACCTGGCCGGGCACAGCGCCGGTTCGATCCTGATGGCGCCGCTGCTGCAGTTGCTCACCCATCCCGGCCAGATCATCGGCGGCCCCGCGCACGCGATGCTGGGCATGGGCGGCAAGGTGTCCAGCCTGACCTTCTGGGCGCCGGCGATCGACATGGACAGCTTCATCCAGGCCTGCATGCCGGCGATCGAGTCGCGCGCGGTGGAGCGCGCGGCGCTGTTCACGCTGACCGACGCCGCCGAGCAGGACGACCACTGCGCCCGCGTCTACAACAAGTCGCTGCTGTACCTGGTGGCGCGCGCCTTCGAGCAGCAGCCGCGCAACTGGATCGACCGCCGCCTGCGACAGGGCACGCCGCTGGCGGGGATGGCGCGCTTCATCGAGGCGAAGGACGTCGCCGACCAGGCCTTCGGCTACGAGCGGGTGCAGAAGGCGCTGAAGTCCGGGCGCCTGGACTGGGTGCAGGCGCCGAACGACCGGCCCGCCGGTGATGCCACGGCCTCGCGCGCCTCGACCCACGGCGGGTTCGACGACGATCCCGAAACGGTGCAGGCGCTGGTGGCCCGGATCCTTGGCCGCAAGATGGTGCCGGCGGAGGTGGGGCTGCATCGCTCCGAATCGGGACTGCGCGAGCAGCGTGAGAGCTTCCGCGCCGCCATCGCCTGAAGGGACCGGATCCGCCGCGATGCCTGCAGCGGATCCACAGTATCCTGAACCGGTCCGGGCAGCGCTCGAGGGGCTTGTGAAAGGATTCTTCCTCATGGCGGGGGGTGCCCTGCTGGGGCTCGCCCTGCTGCTGGGCTGCGGTCAGCCGGCCTTGGCCCAGTCCGCCCCGTCCGACCACGCCGGCCCACGCCAGCCGGTGGATGTCGCCCCGGTCATCGTCGATGGAAACCACCTGTTCCCGGTGCGCGGGAGTCCGTCGTATCCGGCGCAGGAGCGGGCTGCCCTCGTGCGCGGGAACATCATCGCCGCGGCCAGGGACGGGACCATCGCGGTCACCGACATGCACACGGTCGAGGCGGCCGGCCAGACGCAGGTGTTCGCCGGCAGGATGCTGATGCTGGGCGTGGTCGATCTCGACGGTGAATTCGAGGGGATCGACAGGAAGGTCCTGGCGGCCACGTTCACCAGGAAAATCGCCCGGGCCATCGCCGAGTACCGCAGCGACCGCAGCCGCCCGGTACTGATCCGGAACGCCGCGTTTGCGCTGGCCGCCACAGCGGTCTTGGCGCTTGTGCTCTGGGCCATCGGCCGCCTGTCCCGCTGGGCGACGGGCCTGGCGCAGCGCAGGGTCCGGAAAAAGATCCAGACCCTGGAGGACAAGGCGCACCGGCTGATCCGTGCCGAACAGGTCTGGACCGTGTTTGCCGGCCTGCTGCGGGCCGTCCGTCTGCTGCTCGTCGTGCTGCTGGTCTATTTCTATCTGAACGCGGTGCTGGGGCTGTTTCCCTGGACGCGTCCTGCGTCCCTGTGCTGTTCGACCTGGTGCTCGACCCGCTGCAAAGCCTGTGGCGGGGCTTTTTGTCCTCGATTCCGGACCTGGTGTTCCTGGCGGTCCTGTTCATGGTGGTGCGTTACATCATCAGGCTGACCCGCCTGTTCTTCAAAGGCGTGGAACTGGGGCGCATCCGCCTCGAGAACTTCGATCGGGACTGGGCCGCGCCCACCTTCAAGATCCTGCGCTTCCTGATCCTTGCCTTGGCGGTGGTCGTCGCCTATCCCTACATACCCGGTTCGGATTCCATGGCGTTCAAGGGCGTATCGCTGTTCCTGGGCGTGATCTTCTCCCTCGGATCCTCTTCTTTCATCGCCAACATGGTCGCCGGCCTGTCCATGACCTACCGCGGAGCGTTCAAGCAGGGCGAACTGGTCAAGATCGGCGAGGTCGTGGGCACGGTCGATGACATCAAGCTGATGACCACGCGGATCCGCACGGCCAAGAACGAAATCGCCGTCATTCCGAATTCCAGCATCCTCAATACCAACGTCGTCAATTACTCGACGCTGGCGGCCTCGCAGGGCCTGGTGCTGCACACGGTGGTCGGCATCGGATACGACGTTCCGTGGCGGGATGTTGAAGCCATGCTGCTGCTGGCCGTGGCACGCACCGAAGGCCTCAAGGCCGAGCCGAAACCGTTCGTGCTCCAGGTTTCGTTCGGTGATTTCTCGGCCAACTACGAGGTCAATGCCTACTGCGATGACGCCCTGCGCATGCTGTCCCTGTACTCCGCCCTGCATGCGAGCATCCAGGATGTGTTCAACGAGCACGGCGTGCAGATCATGTCGCCCGTCTACACGCAGCTGCTGCCGGCGCCTGCGGCGGACCAGCCGGCGCCTGTGGTTCGTCCGGCATGAGCGTCACCGTGGCGGGGATTTTTTCGCGGAGGCGGGGGCGGAGGGTATGCGGGTGCTCCGCCGGCGTCGCGGTGAAGCCGCTCCCAATGCCGGCTACGCACCCGCACACCCTCCGCTGCCACCGCTGAGGTGGGGTGAAGGGAAAGCGTCGCGCCGTTGCTTTTCCCGGCGGCCCGCGCGCCGCCCCCCCAAGAGGCCGCAAACACCCGGGTTACAATCGACCAGATTCCGTTTTCGCCCCTGGAACTGCCCGATGAGCGTCCCCGCCAGCCACCCGATCGACACCGCCCGTGCCGAAGCCACCCCCCTGCGTTTCGTCACCGCCGCCAGCCTGTTCGACGGCCACGACGCCGCCATCAACATCATGCGGCGGCTGATCCAGTCGCAGGGCGCGGAGGTGATCCACCTCGGCCACAACCGCTCGGTGGAGGACGTGGTGCGCGCCGCGCTGCAGGAGGACGCCGACGCCATCGCGCTGTCCAGCTACCAGGGCGGGCACGTCGAGTACATGAAGTACATGGTCGACATGCTCCGCGAGCACAACGCCGGGCATATCCGCGTGGTCGCCGGCGGCGGCGGCACCATCACGCCCGAGGAGATCCGCGAGCTGCAGGACTACGGCGTCGAGCGCATCTACCACCCCAACGACGGCATGAAGCTGGGCCTGGTGGAGATGATCGAGGACGTGGTCGCCCGCGTCACCGCCGCCCGCGAGCAGCGCGGCCAGGCGCACCTGCCGCCGGTAAGCGACGTTGTCGCCCGCATCGGTCCGTCGCGGGTGGATCCGGACCAGGTCGCCATCGGCCACGCGCTGTCGGCGATCGAGGCCGGCACCTACAGCGAGTCCGAATTGACCGCCCTGCGCAAGCAGTGGGACGTCGGCACGCACGCCCCGGTGATCGGCATCACCGGCACCGGCGGCGCCGGCAAGTCGTCGGTGACGGATGAACTGCTGAACCGGTTCCTGGCCAGCTTCCCCGAGCTGCGCATCGCCGTGGTCTCAGTGGATCCCACCCGCCGCCGCACCGGCGGCGCGCTGCTCGGCGACCGCATCCGCATGAATTCGCTGCGCAGCCACCGCGTGTACATGCGCTCCATGGCCACGCGCCGGCAGAACGTGGCCACCAACGTGGTGCTGAAGGACTGCATCGCCTACCTGCGCGGCCTGGGCTTTGGCCTGGTGATCGTGGAGACCGCCGGCATCGGCCAGTCGGACTCGGAGATCGTCGACATGGTCGACTTCCCGATGTACGTCATGACCAGCGACTACGGCGCCGCCAGCCAGCTCGAGAAGATCGACATGATCGACTTTGCCGAGCTGATCGTGCTCAACAAGTACGACAAGCGTGGCGCCGAAGACGCCCTGCGCGACATCCGCAAGCAGTGGAAGCGCAACCGCGTCGCGTTCAAGGCCGCCGACGAGGACGTCCCGGTCTATCCCACCATCGCCAGCCAGTTCAACGACCCCGGCATCAGCTGGATGTTCGCCAACCTGTGCCGCCTGTTGCGCGAGAAGCTGTCACTGCCGGCCGAGCGCTGGACCCCGAACGTCGACACCACGCTGAAAGAGCCGCGCGCCACCGTGCTGATCCCCGGCGCCCGCGTCCGCTACCTGGCCGAGATCGCCGAGCAGGGCAGGGCCCTCAACGCCAGCATCGAAAAGCAGGCCGAAGCCGCCGACCGCGCCCAATCTTTCTGGCAGTCCCTGCACGAACTCGGCGACGACAAGCTCCCCAAAGCCCTTGATCTCTACAACAGCGAAGACCTCCTCGGGCCCGGTCCTGCCACCTCTGTGGGAGCTGCCGCGGTTCCTCCTGTGGGAGCGGCTACAGCCGCGATCCCTGACGGAGCGCAGAACCCCATCGCGGCTATAGCCGCTCCCACAAAAGCCGTTCCCACCCAGATCGACCGCACACTCCTCACGCTGCGCCAGCGCTACAACGACGCCCTCCAGTCGCTCACCCCGGATTCGCTCAACCTGCTGCGCGCCTGGCCGCAGCGCCTGAAGTCGATCACCGACGACGTCACCGAATACGAAGTGCGCGGCAAGGCGATCCGCGTCGAGAACTACCGCGAATCCCTGAGCCACCAGAAGATCCCCAAGATCGCCGCCCCCACCTACAAGTCCTGGGGCGAGCTGCTCACCTTCCTCGGCAAGGAAAACCTGCCCGGCTCCTATCCGTACACCGGCGGCGTCTACCCCTACCGACGCACCGGCGAGGACCCGATCCGCATGTTCGCCGGCGAAGGCACGCCCGAGCGCACCAACCGCCGCTTCCATTACCTCTCCGTCGGCCAGCCCGCCGCGCGCCTGTCCACCGCCTTCGACAGCGTCACACTGTACGGCGAAGACCCCGCGCCGCGCCCGGACATCTACGGCAAGATCGGCAACTCCGGCGTCAACGTGCCCACGCTCGACGACATGAAGAAGCTGTACTCCGGCTTCAACCTGTGCGCGCCCACCACCAGCGTGTCGATGACCATCAACGGCCCAGCGCCGATGATCCTGGCGATGTTCATGAACTGCGCCGTCGACCAGCAGGTGGAGAAGTACCTCAAGGCCGACCCCGCCCGCTGGGCCGCCGCCGAACAGAAGCTCGCCCAGGTATTCGAAGGCAAGCAGCGCCCGCGCTACCACGGCGACCTGCCGCCAACCAACGACGGCCTGGGCCTGGGCCTGCTGGGCGTGACCGGCAACGAGATGGTGGATGCCGAGACCTACGCGCGCATCAAGGCCGAGACGCTCAAGACCGTGCGCGGCACCGTGCAGGCCGACATCCTGAAAGAGGACCAGGCGCAGAACACCTGCATCTTCAGCACCGAGTTCGCCCTGCGCATGATGGGCGACATCCAGCAGTACTTCGTCGACAACGGCGTGCGCAATTTCTACTCGGTGTCTATCTCTGGGTACCACATCGCCGAAGCCGGCGCGAACCCGATCAGCCAGCTCGCCTTCACCCTCAGCAACGGCTTCACCATCGTCGAGTACTACCTGGCGCGCGGCATGAAGATCGACGACTTTGCGCCCAACCTGTCGTTCTTCTTCTCCAACGGCATGGACCCCGAGTACACCGTGATCGGCCGCGTGGCCCGCCGCATCTGGGCGCGCGCCATGCGCGAGCGCTACGGCGCCAACGACCGCAGCCAGATGATGAAGTACCACATCCAGACCAGCGGCCGATCCCTGCACGCGCAGGAGATCCAGTTCAACGACATCCGCACCACGCTACAGGCGCTGTATGCCCTGTTCGACAACGCCAACAGCCTGCACACCAACGCCTACGACGAAGCCATCACCACGCCGACCGAAGAGAGCGTGCGCCGCGCCGTGGCCATCCAGATGATCATCAACAAGGAACTGGGGCTCAACTTCATCGAGAACCCCTGGCAGGGCAGCTTTGCCGTCGACTACCTGACCGGCATGGTGGAAGAGGCCGTGTACAAGGAGTTCGAAGCCATCAGCGAGCGCGGCGGCGTGCTGGGCGCCATGGACACCATGTACCAGCGCGGAAAGATCCAGGAAGAGAGCCTGTACTACGAACACAAGAAGCACGACGGCAGCCTGCCGCTGGTGGGCGTGAACACCTTCCTGCCAAAGGAGCACGCGGGCGAGGTGACCACCGAGATCGAGCTGATCCGCTCAACGGAAGAAGAGAAGGGGCAGCAGATCGCCAACGTGGAGCTGTGGCAGCAGGGGCGCAACGCCCTGGCGCCGGCCGGCGAAACGTCACACGCGCATCAGGCGGCGGCGGATGAAGAGCCGGAGATGGTGCACGACGGCCGTGGCCTCGCGTACCTTCAGAACACGGCGCGGGAGAGGCGCAATGTGTTCGAGGCGCTGATGGAGGCGGTGAAGACGCATAGCCTGGGGCAGATCAGCCATGCGCTTTACGATGTGGGTGGGGAGTATCGGCGGAATATGTAATTGTAATCCTAGGTTAGATTGGTCTCTAAACAGGTCGAGTTGAATATGCCCACACCCCCGCCGATTGAGTACGCCCCCGCTGACGAACTCTTTTTGGACCCCGCGAATCCCCGCCTGGGCCGTCGAGTTGCTAGCGAGAACTTGAGTCAAGCTGCCATTCTCGAGGTGATGAAGGACTGGACGCCCGAGGAACTCGCAACGTCCTTTCTGGAAAGTGGCTTCTGGCCGCAAGAAGCTCTTATCGTAGTAGAGGAGGAGCGATACGGTGCTAACAAGCTTGTAGTCATTGAAGGCAATCGTCGCCTCGCTGCGATCAAGCTGTTACAACTCGCTAAGGACGGGCAACCCATCTCGCCAAAGTGGCGAGAAATTGCTGCGTCAGGGGATTTGCAAGCCGAGTTTTTCGATTCTATCCCGTACATTAAGGTGGAAAACCGCGCCAAGGTTTCGGCTTATCTTGGGTATCGGCACGTAACCGGGATAAAGGAGTGGAAGCCAGCCGAGAAGGCTGAGTACATCGCAAAACTGATCGAAGACGAAGGGCTCGGTTACGACGAGGTTCGTAGGAAGATCGGAAGCAAAATGCCAGTTGTGCGACAGCACTACATTGCATTTCGTCTCCTGACCCAAATGGATGCTCACGACTCTATTGACGTCGATGCGGTCGAACAGAAGTTTAGCGTAATGTACCTTTCCTTGCGCACCGCGGGAGTGCGGTCCTATCTCGAAATTGATATGGATGCGTCGCCAGATCGAGCGAGGCGGCCCGTTCCAGAGGCGGCCCTTCCAAAGTTGGAAAACTATGCTAAGTGGCTCTTTGGAAACGCGGACACTGATCCGCTCTTTACTGATTCGCGGTACGTCGATGATTTTGGAAAAGTGCTTCAAAGTGCTGAGGCAATTGAGTATCTAGAGCGGACCGAAACTCCGCGTTTCGAAGTGGCGCTTCGCAAATCCGGGGCGGCTGAGTCGCAAATCGTGGATTACGTGATGCGCGCTTCTGATAACATTCAGCAGGCTCTCGCAGAGGCTCATGTGTTCCGGCGGTCGGATGAGTTGAATAAGGCTGTGTCCCGTCTCGGGGCTGACGCTATGCAGCTAATTAGTATCTTTCCTGCCATTAAGAAGCAGATTCTGGCGGAGTGGGGCGAAGATGCTAGCGCTTCCTGAAAAAGGGATGGCGTTCTCAAAGAACGTCCACAACGTAAATCTGAATCATCTTTGTGACTGGATTGAGGCTTCACTACTTTTCCAGGACGACTCTCTGTCCACAACCGATGTGATCGATCTCCTTATCGAGCATCAGGTGTACGAGGATCAAGACTTTGCTTCTGAACGCGTAGCCACTGCTTGGGGCGTGGTCAAGCGTAGATACAGAAACTTGGGCTTTCCCCTTGGTTTGAGAGTAACTGGCAGTCGTCTTAGCAAGGAGGGCAATTGGCGGGAATTTCCTGCATATGCCTTCTGTATGCTATTAACTTGCATCACATATCTTTACCCAGAAAGATTAAAGCCCTATAGAAATATCAACGCCCAAGGCGCGCTATTTGAGCACCTGGCCGTAGAGTCCATGCGCGCAATGCTCTCCGGGTGGAGCGTTCGCTCCGTGGGTTGGTCTCCAACTAATCCTGTGAAATTAAAGGATAGTATTGACGGCATTATAAGCGATCTACGTGAAGTCGCTAGCAGCGAGATTGATTTGTTTGTCGATTCTTACGCGAATGAGATAGGGCTAGATGTTCTCGCGTATCGGCCGTATGGAGACGCGCAGGCTGCGCTACCGGTCTTAATGGTTCAGTGTGCTTCGGGTGCGGATTGGATTAATAAGCGACACACGCCAGATCTGCTCAAGTGGACCAAGATAATTAGCTTTAGTTCCAAGCCTATGAAGGGATTTGCCATGCCCTACGCGTTTGCGGAGCAGCGGGATTTTCGGCGGGAGTCGGTGCCTGTCGGCGGGGTGTTCCTTGACAGGTATCGGCTCCTTTCGCCGTGTGATCACGAGAGCGCTTGGATCTCCGACGGTCTTGCGACGGACCTCGTGGCGTTCATATCGCCGCGTGTTGATGAATTGCCGGTTGCAGAAGAACTAGCTTAAGGCGACTGAATTTTGGTTTGTTGTCTGTTGGCGGGGTTTGGCAGGCCTCGTCTCGCTGGGCTGGTGAGTGCGTGTTCCTCTGAATTGCAGAGGATCTGCGGGATGCCTATGAATGAAGTTTCGATTTTAGACCCGGGTAAGGTATAAGCGAATTTCTGCCTGACCCTCAGCGAACCCGGGTTGCTGCGTGCGGCATTTCCTAGTAACCATTTTCGAAAGCCGGTTCTCAATGAGGTAGCTAGGACACGGCTTGGGACGGGTCGCTTTGGTGTATTGCAGATTGTGTTGATGGCCGGGGCGCTGGTTGTAGGGGCGACAGGCTCACGTCTCATGCGTTTCGGGGGCAGCCCCCGGACAAGTCGATTTATAGCGCTGCGAGCATAGCGGCGCGGATCATTCATTACCTGAGGCCGGGCCGTAAGCTGTCGAGTCTGGCGGGAGTGCAACGGGCTAACAATACTGTGCGCCAGCGCACGAACGCGCTTGCGCGCCAACGACGTGGCAGGAGTGGTCCCGTTCTAGTTTGCTAGTTCGGCCCAAAAGGAGATCGGGTCGAGCCTGCAGTGATCCGATATTTCGCCTGTCAAACTGAAAATGCGCGCTCGATTTCGGAAATTGAATATCCGGTACAGATGGTAGGATGGTGCATCGGTTCCGGAACGCGCTAGTTCATTTCGACTGACAAAGAACGGCGTTAGTTCGTCGAAAGAGGTTGTCTTGACCTCGATAAGCCGCTCGCGACCGTCTTCCTCAAATGACAGGACATCGAAGCCCAAGCCATCGCCCTGGGTGGCCGCAACGTGTTCAATCCGGTCAGCAAGTGTCTTCTTGCCTGCTGCATGGAGGCGTTGAGACTCCAGTTCCAGCACGAAGAGTTCGCCCGCCTTGCCCAGTGAGCGATTGCGAGCTTCCTGGGCGAGGTAGTCGCGGCGGGCAGGGGAGAATCGTGGCGCATACTCACGCGGCGGGTCGTCTTTGAGCTTACTGGGCTTAGGGGGCAACACCCACGCCTGGTCCAGCGAAGGGGGGGCGATCGCGATCGCGGGTTGCTGTACGGCGTGTTCGGCGGCAATCTGTAGGGGCGGGTTTGTCTGAAGCTGGGATTCGACCACCTCGAGCAATAGCAACTGGTAGTTCTGCAATGCTTTATAGCCATTCACCGTTGGCCAACCCAATTCGCGCATGACGGCGCTGACGTTTCGAAACTTGTACTCAACCGAAGCCTTGCTGCGGCCTTCGAGTCGCTGCATCAGGGCATGGATGCGCTCGGTCTTGTTAAAGTTCTGTCCGTTCAACTGGAGGGCCAGCATCTGCAGGTAATCCGCCACGCAGGCTTCTACCTCTAGGCGCGACCAGTCTTCCCCTGTTGCCATGTGTGCGCTCCCCCAATGCTGCGCAGCTAGGTTAACGGGCCAAGGTTGGAACATCCAGGGCAGACAGGATGTGCTGCTTTTATCTGCCCGGCGTTCTGGTCGCCATCGCAGCAGGCGCGCGTCACCCCTGCTCCCCGTGCAGACCCAAGATCGCCTCAGCGACGCGTCTGCCGCCGGCGACTGGGTTGTCGATGCTGATCGTTGCGGGAAGTTCCACGCGGAAGGTAAGAGACCGGACATCCACATGCTGGTGCGCGACGACATCATCGCGCCTCAGGACCTGGATAGTGGGGTCTGTCATCTCATAGCCACGAATAAAGGTCACGGTGAATGGGGCCGTAAAAGGGGCCTCGTTGGCCATCGTGGGATGTTCGTAGCCAATGCCTGACTCCGAGCCGTACATGGCTACGCGCGCGAGGAACTCGTCGACCAAAGCGCTCGCGCCGGTTGCGTTGAGTCGCTCGACGATGCTCTCCACCAAGCTGGGAATGGACAAGGCAGGCACATCAGGCTCTGCCGAGTGCAGACCGATGCTTACAAGAAGCAGGCGCGCTTCCCCGGGGTTGTCATCAGCAGCAGCGAAAGGCTCGATCTGGTGGACGCCATGGATGGCGTGACTCGAGGTGGTGCGAGTTGTGGTCTTTATCTCGACGCCCGTGCCCTCCCACGTGAGGTCCCTTGCAGAGCGGCGCCACCCATCCCAAGCCTGGACGACCGGCCCGACATGGAGATCGTCTGCGCGGCGGCATAGAGCGTCGAGAAGGAGCAGCTCCCCTACAAGTCCGAGGATGGCGTTCTGGGAGATCTCCAGACGCTTGATGGCGAGCTCCATCAGGGGCTCGGTGACGGCGAAGGCGCGCCCCAGATCGGCGTCAGCTCGCTCGCGTAGAAGTTCAGCGGCAATGAACGCACCGACTTGGTCAAAGTGCCCTAAGGCGGGTAGGAGGATGCGGTTGGCGCTCAACGGCAGCTGGGTGTCACGGTGCCACGAGTGATAGTGAATCGCAGATTTCACGGTGCCAGTCCGAGGCATCAACTGTTCGCCTGCGAGGAACAGTTCCAAATGCCCGCGACTGTTCCGGGCGAAACCGACCACCTGGGCGTCGGTCAACCAAGTGATGGTTCGGTCATCTCCAGCGGTGCCCGGCGGGACGGCGCTGAGTTGGTCGAGAACCTCTTCGTAACTGGTCATGGAACGTTCCTCGTGACGGCGCCCACCCCAGCACGGGTAGCAGAGAACTGCTCGGGGCCTCCCGCAGGCAGGCAGACTCCAACTGCGACCGTGGGATGCGGGTCGTCTTTGTGTTGGTTGACGTAGAAGAGGATCTGACCGTCGGAGTTGCTGGGTCGCCACGCCGTCTTGCTGCTCAACGGTACGGGAAGATCGCGGTGGTAATAGTCGAAATAGACGTCGCCGCGATACTGGCCTGGTCCGGCGTTGGGGTCGCTGGCTCCCCAAGTCGTCTTGAGTTCGCCTCCGATCACCCTTTTCGTGGTGGCGCGGATGTTGAACGGGAGCAGTGCCAGCGGCCCGTTGGACACCGCAGCGCCATCCCCGTAGCGAATTCCGATCCAGAACCGTGGCTGCTCAGTTTTCTTGCGACCGAGGTCGGCGTAGGACCAGAGTTCGCCGGGGTGGCCGGTGACAAAGAGTCCCTTGATCGATCGAGTAACGCTGGCCGACCAGAGTCGAAGATAGGCGGCGATTGCATAGGGGCACGTACGCCGCGTCAGGTCCCCCTCTCTGTGTTTTACGGGCGGCCGGTACAGCGGCGGATCCGGGAGCGGAGCGACTGCGTGCGCCCGGGCTTCGATGCGGTTCCAGAAGTCCGCGTGGAAACCTTCGCTGCCGGGTTGGTAGTCGGCGAAACTGAGGCGGTCCAAGAACTCGGCGGCCTCAGTAAGCTCGAGTGGCTCGTCCAGGATCCGGCCTCGCAGCACGTGGGCGACAGTGAGATTGCTGGACGGTCGGGCGAAGAGTTCCGCCACGACGCGTGCATTTGGATCCGGTTGCCTGCTGTCATTGATGACCGTGACGAAGGGGCGAGCTCCGGGAGACAGCGGAAGGTTGCCGACGCCCGCGATCTTGCCAGTAGCCTCGAAGTTGAGGCCCTGCAAGACAGTCGGCTCAGGGGCACCGCTCATCATGCGTTCGATGATGGCGGTGCGAACCGCTTCGTCGACATCGTGGTAGGCGCGGAAGAGGGTAAGTTGGTCGTCGGAGGCGAAGACGCGGCACAACTCGATGTATGACCCGCGGTACCCGAACCAGCGTTGCATCTGCATCTGGGTGTCGGCCAGCGGGTTAGCCGATGAACGTTGAAACAGCGCTGTGGTCATTCCTTCCAGTGTCAGTCCGCGGGCCATGACGTTCCCTGAGACGAAGATCGTGCTGAGGTCGCGGGCGGCCCTCCACTTGCTAGTTATCGGGTCCTGGCTCGGTGCGTAGGCAGGGCGGTCGTCAGCGTTGGGGTCACTATTGACTACGGCGACCCTTGTCCCCGGGATCACCTCGTTGATAAGCAGAGTTTCGATGGTCTGCCAGTCCGGGAAGGTCTTCGGTGGCAGGACGTCAAACCCATCCTCGATTGCTCTGGTGGAGGCAGTGTATTTGTCGAGCCATTGCGCCCACGGTGCGGGGTCGGCCTCCAGGTCGTTCACCAAGGTGTCGGGGAGCCTGGCGTCACCTGTGTCCAGCAAGTTCCGAGCCGTCGCCCGGTCCGGAATCCCCGCCCAGAGCAAGACGTCCTCAGCGCCCCGGAAGTGATCGAGGATCGCCGCTGACGGGTGGTAGAGCATCGAGTGCGGCGGAGCCACACGGGCAACGGCTTCGTCCTCGGTGTCGAACTGGGCTGTAATGACGGACGCCGGGCCGAGCTTGCTGGAGCGGTGCAGGCGGATGGCGCCTGCCACCAGGAACGCCCGGACGGCATCGGCGAGGTCCTGTTGCGCGGAGTTAGTCGTGGGTATGCACAATCCGGCCGCCTCCGCACGGCGGTAGAAGACCTCGCCGCCGGTGTAGTACGAACGGATCCCCACCGGCTCCGGGTAGGTCGATGATCGAGGGGCGTCGAGGTTGCCAGGGTCGGTCGTGTCCACCGGATGGCCAACGTCGAGCGGAGTCCGAAGAGAGATCATGAAGTCACGCGGCGCCAGGGGGTTGTGATCCTCCTGAAGGAGGTTGGCCTGGGGTGTTGCCGTGTAGGCGATATAGGTCGAGAACAGGTTGCTAGGGGAACCCTGTGGCGGGTCCCAGAGGTTGGCGATCGCACGCGGGATCTGCTTTAACCTGCCGTAGATGGGGTCCTGCGAAGACTCAACAACCGCATCGAGGATCGATCCGTCGTCGGCCTCGTCGTCCAGCACGAGCATGTGGGCGGTACGACCTAGCTCCTTGACCTCGTTGAAGACACTTGTGCGGAGGCTTGCTGCTAAGGCGTGTAGATGATCAGTCTGCTTCATCGCCACGATGATCAGCGGCTTGCCCTGATTCAAGCGTTGCCGAACTTGAGCCGGTGGCAGGCGATAGGTGGTTGTCAACGGGTGCGTCTGTTCGGACAGTGCGATGCCACGCGGTGGGCACAGCAGGCGGCGCTTGATCTTTTGTGCGTTGTCCTCTCCCGAGTCCAACTGTTGCACCAGTCTCTCGTAGGTCTGGCGCCACAGTGAGATACGGGTCCCAGCGAGTACGACGATGATATCCAAGCCGGAGTCGATTGCCAGGGCTGAGACACCCAACATGGAGGCGGTCTTGCCGGACTGGACCGAACCCATAACGAGTCCAGTGCGCGACCGGGGGGAAGACCACTCTTCGGGTTTCGCGGTGTCGGCGGCCAGGATTCCGCGCTCGAGAATGTAGCGGGAGTCTGCTTCAACTGAGGCACGCGCCGTTTCGGTCAGGCCGGTGAGTTGGGCTTTATATCGGACCCACCACGAGTCCACCTGCTCACAAGCGGGCGGCTTGAAGTAGACGTGCTCGACGAGTGGGGCGCTTCCTGGCACTGATCTCAACTCTTCGGCTGGATGAGCATCCGCTGCAACGACGAGTACCCTGAGGACCCGAACTGCTGACGTACGGCCTCAGCCGCTTGAGTAGGTTCGATACCCAGGAGTTCGAGGAGACTCTTGCTAATCCTGGCGATGTAGTCCCACTGGGTCTTAGTCTGCGTCTTGCTGGGGCGCGCCCAGTCCGCGGACTCGTCGCTTGCTGTGCGGATGGCATCACCGTTCGCCTCGATGCGGTCCTCGATGTCGTCCGGTGAGGCCGCCAACGCCATGGCAATTCCCACGAGGGAACCCACAAGTTGAAGTTCCTGCCACTTCGCGCCCTTCCCACCGTCCATGAATTGCGCGGACCACAATTCATCGTGGGATGAGTGGAGTTCGACAGCGTCCACAAGCAGCGAAAACAGCTTAGTCAACGTCGAAGGCTGGGCCAGCGGGTGGGCAGGGTTCTTCTGGATCGCAATCAGCAACTGGTCGATGTTGCGACTGGTCGATGCCAAGTCCTTCCCTGCGGTGTCGTGCACCAAGACCGAGATCACCCACGCGAGAACCTTAGTGCGCTTGTAGCGCGTATCGCCGAAGCCATAGTTCTTCAGCGCCTCGCCGAGGCGGCCAAGATCCGGGACACCACCCAGTGACTCAGCGATTTCGGCGGCGTCAGTGTTCGGGTCGGCGTCCCCGGCGGCGGCGAGAGTCGCGCGGGTGAGTTCGACCTCGTGGAAGACCGCGTTACGGATCTCTTCCGCGTTCAGATGCACGCCCTGCTTGTTATAGAGGCGAAAGACCTCATGGATCTGGGCTTGGGTAGCTTGGGTGTACTCGATTACGGGGATGGTGTACTCCACGACGTCCTCGAATAAAGACTCGACGGTGAGTTGCTGTGCCGCGACGTTGATTTCACGTCCCTTGATCTGCGTGTAGTACTTACCGCGGAGAGGCTCAAGGTACGGCCCGACCAGTCCCCCGTCTCCGGTCGTGCGCAGCTTGAACGGGAAGTAGTAGTCGTTCTCCTGCTTGGAGTTGAGTGCGTAACCCTCCAGCGCCTTCCACGCACGACGGAAGGCAGGGTAGTCCGCATTGAACAGATCCGTCAGATTCCTGCCACCATCGTCGTCGAGCCGTCCCTGTTCGTTGAACTTCTTCCCATTGTGCCGGGCCGTGACCTCCGCGAGCTTCTGTTTGGCGACGGGGTGTTTTCCCACGAATCGAAGGATGGCCGTAAGCCTCTGCTTGCCGTCGACGACCTCGTGCGGAGTGGAAGATCCTGTGCGCAGCAGGATGATGGAGGGCAAGGGGACGCCCCGGAGGATGGACTCCATTAGGGACTGCCGGTCACCATTGCGCCATACGTCGCCCCGCTGGTACGACGGCGTTAGATTCGGCGACTTCTTCGTGAGTTGGAAGATCGGCCAGACTGCCGCCTTTGCCGTGACTGGTTCCGGGGTCACCGCCTCCTCACTCACGTCGATCTCGGCCCACGCGTCAGCCCAAGATTGGGTCGCTGTCGCACGGCTGGTACCCTTGGTCTCAAGTTCTTCGAGAAAGTCGCTCTGCAGCCGACCGGCAATGTCGACGCGTTCGTTTAAACGTTCCAGCGCACGGAGGCTCAGCGGCGGGGCGGTCCCGAGAGCGAGAATGTCACTGGAATCAAGTCCGAGTTCAGCGATGAGCGCCTGGAGGAAGGGTTTGCCGCCCGTGAGCGGGAGATCCTCGCTGAAGCTCAGCCACCCTTGAACCTCAACGAGCTGACTCAGCCAGACGTCAGAGGCGAAGTCGACGTCGTCGCTGCTGAACATCGAAGATACTGGGGGCACACCGTCGGGCGTGTCTGAAGCCTCTGAGAGAGTCGCCAGCCCGTCCGCGAGGCTCTCCAACAATTGGACCCGCGGGTCTTCCTCGTCGAAGTCGTCTTCCTGTTCGATCTGGTCGGTCACGCGGTAGCCCTCAACGGTTCGAAGTCAGAGATAGTGCTCGAAAGTGGCCGGATAAGCCCGTGTAGCAAACGTTCCGCAATCGCTTTGACGACGCGGGCATTAACCGCGTTGCCTAGGGCCTTGTACGCGTCGAGGTCCGATGCGGGCAACTGAATCTCACCTAGACACTGTAGTTCGGCGCACTCGGCCGGGGTCATGTAGCGACGTTCGCCGGCCAGATTCGCACCGAGGATGGGCACCTGGGTCTGCGTGAAGGCGATGAGGCTTGGCGACGTCGTGGGACGCTTAACCCGAAGCCCGGATGCCCGCATCTGTAGCACGAAGTTGTCAATGTCACGATCTTCACCCTGTGCGTTCCACTCCATCTTCTGGAAGCTGGAGTAGAAGTTCTGAGGGCTCCACTGCGCGAGCCAGGGATCAATCCAGGAGCGATTGGCTTGGTAGAACTCGCGGTTTTGCCTGATAAAAGTCCGCTTCCACCGTGGGAAATCGAAGTCGCCGCCGCGATTGGCGTGGCTCGGTATCCTCGTAATTTGTTCGTCAATCGTGCCTTCGAGGGACTGGCCGAAGCTGCCCTTGAAACCCATCTGGCGAAGTCCCCACACGGGTCGGCGAGCCCAAACCCCTGACGGAGTTTCGTCCTCGTACGGGTAGGTTGCTCCAAACTCCATCGACCAGATTGGAAAGGAAGGCAGCTTCAGCGAGGTTGGCGCGCGGCGGAGAAAGTCGCCCCACATGTCGATCGCCCGCATCGTCTGCTCCGGAATCGGACGGCTCGAAGGTACGTCGTGGCGCAGCACCCAGTGGATCTCGGTGGGGGCCTTGTGCTTTGCCGGCCATTCGAAATGATCGAGCCCGTCGATCGAGCCTACAAAGTATGCGCGGTCCCGCACCTGCGGGATGCCAAACTCGTGGGGGGAGAAGTGTTCGACGTCGACGGAGTAACCGAGTTTTTGCAACATGCGGATAATTTTAGTCTTGGTGCGTCCACCGTCGTGCTTGAGGATGTTTGGCACGTTCTCCAATATGAAGAATCGCGGCCGCTTGACGCGCAGGATGTCGTGCACCTTGAAGAAGAGGTTGCCCTGGTTGGTGTCTTTGAAGCCCAGCTGGTCCCCGGCTTTCGAGAACGGTTGGCACGGAAAACCCGCCGTAAGGACGTGGTGATCGGGTACGTGGCAGGCGATGATCTCGTCGCTGCTGAGGTCGTTGAGGTCGCCCCACGCGTCGATGCCAAAGTTGACCTTGTAGAGGGCCTTCAGGATGGGCTCCCGCTCAGCTGCGAACACGCCGCGTCCTTCCAACTCATCGAGGGCGACGTGGAAGCCGCCCAGACCGGCGAAGAGGTCCACGAAACGGAAGACCTCGCTACTAGTTCTCATCGCTCCCGTCCCGTCCGTTCCCTGCCCAATCAGGCGAGGTTGCTTGTGGCGTGTTCAAAGGCTCGCATTTTGTCAACTCCCACCAGAAAAGTCTGCAGCGAGTGTTACATGAGATCCGAGCAAAGAGGGAACTAAGGAGAATGCGGTCCACAAAGGGTCAAGCGCAGGGTTCTACGTCGGGTCGCTTGCCAGCGCTCAGTTCGGGCTCGTCTTCGAGCGCCTGTGTCTGGCGCCTAACCAATTCCACCAGCATGCTGTGTTGGAAATCGAACGCCTCGACCAGGCTGCGATGAAGCGCTGTCTACCGAGATAGATGGTCGCTGGTCCCACCAGCCTTGAGCAGGTCCTCCTGTCCGGATGCGACCGAGACGTGTAGGGCGGCCCCTACGCAGTTGCAAGGGGGTAGAGCCAGCTGAAGGCGTGGATGCGTCTCTCTGCGCAGCATAGGACGCACAGGATCGGATAGGAGCGTCGCAATAGCTGCGACGTGGACCGCCCGGTCTCTAGTCCAATGCAAGCACTGGAACGCCTATCAGGTCCTGCCCAACCCGGGGCACCAGCTGCTCGGCATTATGGTTAACGAACTGGCGACTCGTGCGATCGTCGTCACCGGCGATGGATTCACGCGCGAGGCGACCGTGTTCGACGCCTTCGTCGAAACCGGCCTGTGGGTGCCGCTGTCGCTGCAGGCGGTCAAGACCACGACCGGCAAGACCGCCAAGCACTACGACCAGATCGCTTGGTTCCAGGGCGAGGACTTCGGCCTGAAGCCCAGCGGCCGCGCCGGCAGCATCGACTTCGCCGGCGCGGTGTACCAGGAACTGTCCAACGCCCAGGTCTCACCGCGCGTGAGCGACCACCTGCCGCTGTGGGTGGAGTTCACCACCGACCGCAGCGAGGAGGGCATGGCGCGGGTGCTCGGGGTGGATATTGATGCGCCGGAGCCGTTTGCGGGGGTATTGGATTGAGCTGCACCTCTCTAGACGCAGAAGGTCATATTCTGCCGCGGCTTCGCCCCTCTTCAGTAGTTCTGCGCCCGTAGGCGGGCCAAGTGGCTGGCACGGGACCTGCTCCCTGTCAGGGACTCACAAGGAGGGTGTCCCATGAAGCTCGTTCTCGGATTTCTCGCCGCACTCGTACTTTCGGGTTGCGCATCGTCACATGTGCTGGTGGGTCAGGCCCGCGCACCGATCTCCGCCGAGGAAGTGCGTCTCTACGTAGAGCCTCCGGCGCGCTATGAGACGGTCGCTCTGCTCGAGGCAAGCAATCGCGGTGCGGTCAATTTCACGGACCAGCAGCGGACCAACACGGTCATCGCGCGCATGAAGGAAGAGGCCGCGGCGCTGGGCGCCAACGGCATCCTGCTGCAGGGCATGGGCAACCAGTACGCCGGCAGCATCGGCAGCGGCAACGCCTGGGCCAGCGGCAACAGTGCTTATGGGGTCGGGCTCTCGTCCGCAATCATGAACCGCACCGGCAATGGCCTTGCGATCTACGTGCCGGACGGTGCGCAGCCTGTAGTGATGCCGCAAGCGGCCCCGATCGCAATGGCCCCGGCAGCCGCGCCTCCCGCCGTTTTGCAGGCGGAAGCTATCGCCCCGCAGCCAGCCACCACAGCCCCGTTGCCGGCTGCAGCTCCGGCGCCGGCGCAGCCTCCGTATCAGCCTGATCCGGCGAAGCGCTGTGACGCCTGCGGACGCCTGAAGTTTCCGTAACCGGTCACTCGGAGCAGGGAAGGCGGGAGGTAAGGATGGCGTTTGGGCTGAAGCGTGTGGCTGCGCGTCGTGGGGACGCACTGGCGGCGGAGTCCTGGGATGGGGTCGAACGGTTGCTGGTGGAGTACTGCCGCGGCGAGGGCTATGCCGTGGAGCACTGCGGCACCGTTGGCTGGCGAAGACCTGATCTCATACCCGGGCGTCTCGCTGCTTGAGACCGCTTCCGTGCAAGTTGCCGGAACCCTGTTCCTCCAAAAACGAGACCGACATGTCACAGCGTACGAATCTGTTCGCGTCCGCATTGCTCCTCGTCGCCCTTTCAGGTCCGGCCGACGCCTTCGACAGCTACGCATTCTCCCGTGGCGTGGTTACCACGGGCGACAGCACGTCTGCGCTCATCCAGCGCGGCGGGAAGCCTGATCGCATCGTCACTCTCGAGAATCATCGCGGTGCTGCGGTCGGCGAGCGCTGGGAATATCACCTTCGCGATAAACAGGTGAACTTCACGGTTACCGGCGGCCGGGTGGTGAAGGTGGAGGAGATCCGCTGACGCAGCCATGTCGGGTGCGGGAGCTGCCGGGGAAGAGTGCGTGTTGGCGGTTACCTGCCTGCCCCGCGCACCGAACGCCGCCCGGCGGTATCGTCCCGTGACCACGCCGGAGACGCCCATGCCAAGACTGCTGTTCTTCCTGTTGATACTGCTGACCGGTGGCGCCGCCGCCTCCGGCCCCGTCTTCGACGTACACGTACACATTCGCAATGGCGAAGCGTCGCTCCGGGATTACCTGGCGGACGTCGAGTCGTCCGGAGTGGAGCTGTCCGGTCTTGGCGCGATGTGGTTCGGCGGTCCGCACCAGGCCCGCCAGGGCGAACTGGACGCGATCCGCACCGGCAACGACAGCATCATTGCACTGGCCAAGGCGCATCCGCGGGTAGTGCCCATCGCCACCGTCCATCCCTACGACGAAGCCGCCGCTATCACCGAGCTGGAGCGTGTCGCCGCCGCAGGCGTGCGCGTGCTGAAGCTGCACGCGCACACGCAGGGCTTCGACGTGTCCGATCCCAGGGTCGAGACGCTGGTGCGGCGGGCCGGGGAGCTGGACATGGTCGTGCTTACGGACAACGCCAACATCCTGCCCGGCGACAGCGAGAAGCTGTTCAACCTGGTGCTGCGGGTGCCGGGCACGAAGTTCATCCTCGCCCACATCGGCGGGATGAACTTCCGCTACTGGAACATCGTGGCGCTGGCGCGGACCGCCGACGGGTTCGCGATGGACAACCTGTATTTCGACATCTCCGGGCCGTTGCTGCTGGTGCCGGGCTCGCCGATCGAGGACGAGTTCGTCTGGACGCTCCGCAACGTGGGCATCGACCACGTGCTGCTGGGCTCCGACTACCCGCAGATGGGCCTGGGCGCGGCGGTGGATGCGCTGGAGCGGCTTGATCTGACCGGGGCGGAGAAGGAAAAGATCCGCCGGGGCAACGCGGCCCGGCTCTTCGGGCTGTGAACCGCACTCTGGACCGGAGCAGGCGGGTGCCGTCCCTTTGTACTGCGGCGTGGTGCTGCGCCGGCTATGCCGCGCGCGGACGCACCGTGCGTTCGATCTCGGCCAGCGTGGCAAGCGTTTTCAGGTCGTAGACATTCTGCAGCGCCAACCACGAGGCGGCATCGCCGCCGAAGTGGCGCGCCAGGCGCGCGGCGGTGTCCGCGGTGATGCTGCGGCGCTCGTTGACGATCTCGTGGATGCGCGTGGCCGGCACGCCCAGCGCGATAGCCAGGGCATTGGCGCTCAGGCCCAGCGGTGCCAGGAACTCCTCGCGCAGGATCTCGCCGGGATGGATGGCACGCATGGCATTGATGGGGCGGGTCATGGCGGCATCTCAGTCGTAATCGACGATCTCGACGTCGGCCGCTTCGCGGATCGTGCGGAACGGCCGTGGGCTTCGCCCGGCGAACAACGCTTGCGTGGGCCGGCAGCGGAAGGACTGGATCATTACGTGCACCGTATTACGTGTGACGTAACATCTCGAGTTGCGGATCATTCGACCGGCAGATGGGCTGGCAGAGCCGGTCGTTGGTCTTGACGCCGCCGCCGCTCAGTTTTCGGAGACGATTTCCGGCATGAGGATCACCAGTGGCCCGCACGCGCTGCGCGAGCACCCCAGCAGGCGGACATCGTCACCGGAGCGCCAGGTGCTGGTGCCCGCGCCATTGATCTCGAACGTCCACTCGCGGCCTTCGGCCTGCAGGCGGCCCTTGATCGAGCACGGCAGCCAGTGGAAGTCGTGGAGCCGGCCTTCTGGAAGTTGCTCGCTCAGGCCAAAAAAGGCCTCTGCCTGCTGATGGTCGAGCGACCAGGCACCACATGCGTCCGCTTCGGCCTGGGATGCCCGGGAAGCGTCTGTGGGTTGGTAGCGGGCTGGTGAAATCTCCAGCACGTTGACGTCTGTCAGGGAATCGGGCGCGCGGGGGGTGGCGCTATCGTTGCGGGCCTGCGGCTGGCACGCGCCCAGCATCGGCAGCATCAGGAACAACGCCAGGCGCGGCAGGTGCGTAAAGGCCGGCGCCTTCGCCGGGTGTCTTGCGTGAAATGGCGTCATGTTCGTAAACATCCTCGTCGGTCAGTCCAAAGTTGCGCTGCAGGGATTCCATCAGGCGGTTGATTGCGGCGGCCTGTTCGGGCGTCGGCTCGTCCCAGCGCTGCGTCGCCGGGTGATAGCGGCCGACCACTTCGATGCCGATGCTGTCGGCGTTGCCCGGATAGCGTTCCGGATATGGCCGGCTGGATTCGATCCGGCTGACGGCGCGCACGGCGGGGCCACGCCATTCAGTCTGGCCATTGCGTGCGGCATCGAGTTCGCGCCGGTCGTTCATGGTGATGGTGCCCTCGACTTCCCCGCGCGACCGGATCGCACCGACATGCCAGGCCTGGCGGTCGACGCTGACGGTCTGGTGGATCGTGCCGTCGCGGTCGATCAGGAAATGCGCGCCGGTTCCCGCGTCCCGGGAGCGCCAGGTGGACAGCGTGCTGGCAGCCGTGCTCGATTCCGTGCGATGCAGGACAACGCCGTTGACCTGGGGCATGGGCGCGTGGGAGATGGCGGGAATCGGCGTCTGCGTAATGCCAGGGTCCGTCAGGTAGCCCGTGTGGTCGATTGTCGTGTGGCGGCCGAATGGCATCAGGCTCTGGCTTGCAGGGTGATCCGCGGCCGTTATCGGCGTGCTGAAGAGCAGGATGCTGGGATCGCTGGTGTGGGAGTGATAGCCGCTGCGCGGGGCCGCGAACAGGGATGGCCGCTGGGCCATCGGGTCGCCGGCAAGCACACGGCCCAAATCGCTTGCCAGCATGTGCGGCTGCTTGGTGCGGAGATCCGCATACAGGGCGGCGGCCAGGTTTGAAGCCTGCGCCGGACCCCAGCGGTCGAGTGCGGTGACACCCGCGAGGAGTCGCTGGTACATCTCGTGGTCCGGATGCAGCGGGTCCAACGGCAGGCGGGCTGTGCTTGAGCCGGTCAAGTCGATCCTCCATGTCGACGAGGGGGCATCAACGCTTGGTGCTATGGCCCCCTGGGGCAATGCCGAGCCTAGTCTGTTCTGGCGTCCGGAAACCTCGCCATGGTCGCGAATCCGCGTAGGGACTTCCCGGATTGAAGTTCAATGCATGGTCCGAGGCTTCGGCATGCATGGATGCCTTGCATGCCCATGCAGAAGCACCTCTCGGCCGCGCCCCGGATAGCCGGGACTCCTCCCCGCATGGTGGCGTTCCACTTAGCCCGAGAGCGCCGGTCCGCAGGGGCAGGCGGTTCGTCATCGCGTCGCGAGCTCCGCGCCCGCGGACGCCGTGGGAGGCGAGCGTCATCGCGGGTATCGTTATCTCAGGCCATGCCGAGACAGCCGTTAAATCGCAAAACTTTGCAAAATCTCCGTACTAATCGACATTTGTTTGCTATAAGGGCGCTGTGGAGGCCTTTGAATGGCAAGAAATTGGCTGGACGCAATGCCGGAAGTGTTCCTCTCGACCACCGAACGGTCCAGTGCCGTCTCGCGTGCGGCGTCGAGTGGATTGCTGCGCCGCATCGGGTCGAAGCTCTACACCAGGAACCTGGTCGATCCTCCTGAACAGATCGTCCGTCGGCACCTGTGGCCGCTGGTGGCCGCATACGCGCCCGGCGCGCTGATCGCCGATCGTACCGCGCTGGAGAACGTGCCGGCCCCCGATGGTTCGATCTTCGTCGTCGCCGGACGCGCGCGCGACATCGAGCTGCCGGGCATCACCATCCGCACCCGCAAGGGGGCCGGGCCGCAGCCGGAAGATCGTCCGTTCATCGGTGACCTGTTCATCAGTTCGACGGCACGCGCCTTCCTGGACAACCTGGCCCCGTCCCGTCAGGGCAAGAGCGGTGTCCGGCGCACGCTCGGGCGCGAACAGGTCGAGCAGCGGCTCGACGATCTTGCCCGCCGCAACGGCGCTGAAGCACTCAATCGGCTGCGCGATGAAGCGCGGGCGCTGGCACCCCGGATCGGCCGCGAAGCCGAGTTCGAGGCTTTCGATCGCCTGATCGGGGCGTTGCAGGGTACGCGCAAGGACGATCTGGTCAGCCCGCGCGCACGCGCGCGGCATGCCGGCGCGCCCTACGACCCCGATCGGCTGCACCTGTTCGAGCTTCTTTACCGGGAACTGCGTGCCCTTGCGCCGGCCGGGCGCGCGACACGGGACCGTGGGCCGGAAGCAAGGAGCACGCTGGCATTCTTCGAGGCGTATTTCTCCAACTTCATCGAGGGCACGGAGTTCGAGGTCGAGGAGGCGGCCGCCATCGTTTTTCGTCAGGCGATTCCCCGCGACCGGCCTGCCGATGCCCACGACATCCTGGGGACCTGGCAGCTGGTGTCCGATCCGGTCGAGATGGCCCGGACGCCGGCCGATGCCGACGAGCTGCTGGATCTGCTGCGGCGCCGCCATGCCACCTTGATGGCCGCCAGACCGGAGAAGGGGCCTGGGCAGTTCAAGCGTGAGGTCAACCGTGCCGGTCGGACCGTGTTTGTCGATCCCGATCATGTCGAAAACACGCTGCGGCAGGGATTCGATCTCTACCGCAGTCTGGAGACGGCGTTCGCGCGTGCGGTGTACATGATGTTCCTCGTCTCCGAAGTGCATCCGTTCGCCGACGGCAACGGGCGGATTGCGAGGATCATGAGCAACGCGGAACTGGTGGCCGCAGGCGAGGAGCGGATTCTTGTGCCCACCGTCTACCGCGCGAACTACCTCAGCGCACTCAAGGCGCTGTCGCAGGCACAGAGCCCGGAACCGCTGGTACGGACCCTGGATTTTGCGCAGCGGTGGGTGGCCGCAACGCCGTGGGCGGGTCTGGAGGGCACGCGAGTTGATCTGGAACGCGGCCATGCCTTCATGGATGCAAACGAAGCGGAGAATGCCGGCATCCGCCTGCGGTTGCCTTGATCCGTTGGCAAGGAGGAGCCGCGAGTGCTTGTCAGGAACGTGCCGCCGGTTGATCGCAGGGATCGGCCGACGGCTTTCGCTCAACGGCTTGAGGGCCAGGTTGTTCTGTTCATTCGAGTCAGATCATCTGATCCAGCGTTGCAAAGTGCCCGGAGCCCGCCCAAAGCGACCGGTTGCCAATTACATAGAGCGCTTCCTTTGTGAACCGCCCCGGCTTTTCCGGAGGCTCCAACCTTTGAGAGGATGGAGCGATGAAGAAGACAGCAACACGGTATTCTCCCGAGCTGCGCGAGTGCGCGGTCCGGATGGTGCTGGAGCACCAGGGCGAGCACGGATCGCAGTGGGCGGCGATCGCCTCAATCGCCGGCAAGGTGGGCTGCACGCCCGAGTCGCTGCGCCGCTGGGTCTCGTCGGGGGCCTTTGCGGCCATGAACGAGATGTCACACGTTCCCTTGCGCGCCAATCCACTCTCTGAACTGCTGCGGGCGCAAACGGTATCTGGCGATATTGCCTTCATGGAGTTGATGCAATTCGTTGACCACGAGAGCGACAACCTCGTTGAGTTCTTCAGCGGGGACGTTGTGCTGTAGCAGGCGCTTGATCGCATCGACATCGTCGCGACGGATGCCGCCTGTGACGATCGCCCCGATGACCTGTTGCAGAACCTCGCGATATTGCAATCGCAATGGATCAGGATCCGGCAACACATCCCGGATGACGGTGAAGCGGCGGCAGGAGCGTTCGTAGGCCCAGACGAAGACATCGCGCAGCAACTCGACCCGATTGAGCTCATAGACGCCCAGCGTGCCTTCGATGTATTCGTCCCTTGGTACATCCACGAACGAAAGCGGAGCCAGGTTCTGCTTGATCAGCGGAATGTTGGCCGCCAGGCGCGACGTGCGTTTGTTGACGTCATCGAAAGGTTGCAGATACGGCAGCTGCACCATGACGAAGAAGGCCTGTTCGAACGGGTCTTCGATCGCCGCAGCCTTGTCCAGCACCAGGTCGAAGTATTCATCGATCTGCTGGGGGATGGCGAGTGGATGGAATACGGAGTTGCCGATCCCCACTTCGATACGCCTGATCCGGCCTCCTGCGGCGGCGTCGGGCAGCAGGTTGTCCGCCAGCAGGGCATGCAGGTTCTGCAGGGTGTAGCGATTGAAGCCGATCTCCTGCGCCTGATCGACCAGCATTTCGATGGCCGCCTTGTGGTTGAGGATCATCTGGGCCTCCAGGCGATCCTTGCCCTCGGCCTCATGTCCGAACTCGATCAGGTTCTGCGTGTCCAGGCGGTTGTAGGTGTTGCCCTCAAGCCGGCTGGAGGACCACGACAGGTCGATCAGCAGCCGATCCAGGATTTGTCGCGCGTAGGTGCCGGCGTAGCGGTCGATCACTGGCGAGCGCCCCATGCGGTGCAGCCGCTCGCGCAGTGGCGCAGGGAGATAGGCCGTCCGGTTTGGCACATAGTCGGCCAGAAATTCCCGTGCATACCCGACCGGCATGCGTTGCTCGATCGGGCGGCGCACGAACGCACGAACCTCCTCTCCTTCCGTGGAAAGTGGAATTGCCGGCGCGGCGCGTTCGATTTCGGTCGCGTCGCGGTCCGCCGGCGTGCTCAGCCTGTAGACGCGCGCGCGCGCTCGGCCGACTGGAACCAGTTTGCCGTCGGATGTCAGGCGCGCCAGATGGCGTTGCAAGGTGCGCTTGGCGACGTCCGGAAGAGTTCGCTGAAGGGCTTCGATACCCAGGCCGTCTTCGCTCAGGCGCATCGCTTGGATGATCGCGTTCCGGAGATCTTCGGGAGGCATGGGTGCTCCAATCGCGCCATGTTTTGACACTACTTCGGCGCGGTAAGTATTGAATGGCGCGATTGTGGCGTGATTGTGGCGCGATTTCAAGTGACGACATGCCGCGACCTAAGTCGCAGGATCTGGGATGCGGCGCGTCCATGCTTTCCGCTACGCAACGAGGAACGAGATGCGAGGCGGGGTGACCCGCTGATTACCCGCCTGCTTGCCTGGGGGCCGGTCACTTCAAGGAATGAGGAGGCGACAATGTCAGGACAGCGTGCGCGGGATTCGGTTGGTGCGGACACTGTGTCGGCCGAAAGCGCGAAATGCGATCCATCAGCCGGCACGGTTGAAACTTCGGTGTACAGACTTGATCTGGAGCAGCTCGATGCCATGGACCGGCTGCTGCGGATCGTTGCCGCGCACGGCGACATCGTGGCCACCATACAGGCGGCCGAGCTGGTGCCCGGCACGCTGCCTGTGATCGGGCAGCTGATCCACGACCATGCGAGAGCCTTGCGCGAGATTCTCGACCAGGTAGAAGCACATCATCCCAGGCAGGCGCACGGTCGACGGGACGGAGTGGATGAGGTGCGTGCAGGCTACATTGCCGGGCCGCTGCGGCTCGTCGCCGGGGGGCAGCGCACCCGGCTGCACTGAGCCGCTCTGCTTCCATTCAAGGGGCTGGTGCAAGTAGTACGTAGGCTGTACGCAAGGGTATCGGCTCGCAAGACACGGCGAGCGAGGTGCCATGCAGCGCTTTCAGTGGTGTTTGCGTTTGCTGCTCCTGAAGTCCCGGATCAGCTGCGCCAGTTCGTCGTCTTCGGCATAGAAGTAGGCAACCGGCACCCCCAGGACGGCGGCCAGCCGCTGCAGGGTCTGCAGGTCGGGCTGGTGGACGCCGGTCTCGTAGCGGTTGATCCGGGTACTTGCGACAAAGTCGTCCAAGCCCGCCTCGATGCCGAGGTTGCGCTGCGAAATGCCATAGACCTCGCGCGCTTCGCGCAGCCTGCGGCTGTAGACGGGGAGCTGCTTCTTGTCAGGCAAGCGGATTCACGTCCCGGAGTTCCATATACGGAAGCTTCCGGAAGGCCGCTTGGCTTCGATACTACGTTGAACGTAGTGCCCAGACTGAGGGAAGCGCGCCTACCGCCGGGTCTTGGCCGGTCTGCGTCTGGGCTTGAAGTCCGCGATCAGCCGCGCGAGCTCGTCGTCCTCGGCATAAAAATATGCCAGCGGCATGTCGAGGGCCGCCGCCAGCTGCTGCTGGATCCGCAGGGCGGGCTGGTGGACGGCGTTCTCGTAGCGATTGATGCGGGTACTGGCGACGAACTCGTCCAGCCCCACCTTGATGCCCAGGTTGCGCTGCGAGATGTCGTATGCCTCCCGCGCCTCGCGCAGCCGGCGGCTGTAGACGGGTAGCTGTCGCTTCTCAGCCAACGTCGCGTTCGTCCGGAATTCCCATATGCGGAAGCTTCCGGAACAGCGCTTGACTTCGATACTACGGTAAACGTAGTGTAGCCATACCTACGTTAAACGTAGCCAATTGCCGTCGCCAGATGCGCTCCGGATGGGGCATGAAAACACGCTGGAACGGCGAGGGCACGAGGCACCGGGGGAAGCCGGTGCGCGCGGGAGAGCACTGTTTCGATTCCAGGCGCAAGCCAGCCGCAGCCCTGGAACGTCGGATCGCTCGGCTGGCCACACCTGCCACAGGCCGGCACGGAATGCCGACCCCAACCGGAGGCATCGCATGTTGAACGACAGGGAGACCGTTGTGATCGAATCGACGAGGAGGATGGACCTGGGGTGCGTGTTGTGGCCCCTGGGACGGGGCGCGAAGTCCAAGGGGCGTGGACAGATTGCCGCAATGGCATTGACGCGCAGTGTCCTTGCTGCCGCGGTTGCGTCGCTGCTGCCGCTGTATGGCGCCGCGGCTCAGGTAGTGCCGGATGTGGCGGCTGCACAGGTGACTGCTCCGCCGTCGGGCGAGCCTGATGTCGATACGACCACCACCGAGCTCGAAGCGGTCCAGGTCACCGGCACACGTATCAAGGGTGGCACCGTGCCGTCCCCGGTGATCACGATCGACGCGGCCCGGATTCAGGAGGAGGATTTCAGCGACCTCGGCGAGGTGATTCGCAGCATCCCGCAGAACTTCTCGGGCGGGCAGAACCCCGGGGTAACGAGCGGAAACCTGGCGGGTGCCGGCAACGCGAACCAGAACCTCACCGGCGGATCCAGCCTGAACCTGCGTGGCCTGGGTGCGGATGCGACGTTGACGCTGCTCAATGGACGCCGCATGGCATATGGCGGCTTCACCCAGTCCGTGGACATCAGTGCGATCCCGGTAGAGGCGGTGGAGCGCATCGAGATCATCGCGGATGGTGCTTCCGCGATCTACGGCTCCGATGCGGTAGGAGGCGTGGGGAACGTGGTCCTCAAGCGCGAATACGACGGCGTGGCCGTGGGTACGCGCTTTGGAACGGCGACGCAGGGCGGACTGACCACCCGCGAGTACAACGTCACGGCCGGCACCACGTGGGCCAGTGGCGGGCTGATCGCGACCTTCAAGGACGGTTCGGTCGATCCGATCTACAGCAGCCAGCGGTCCTACACCGAGCAGCTCGTTGACCCGTCGACGCTCTATCCGGGCAGCGAACTTCGCAGCGGCCTGCTGAGCGCACACCAGTCACTGGGCGATACCCTCGAGCTGCGCCTGGATGCGCTTCGGTCCGAGCGCGACCAGTCGCATTTGTACAACTGGAGTGGGCGCAACAGCCGGGTCACGTCGAGCACGGTCACGACGCTGCTCTCGCCCAGTATCGAAATCTGGTTGCCGAACGACTGGACCATGTCGCTCGCCGGTACCTCCGGCCGCGATAACCACGACCAGCGCCAGCTGTGGACGGTGGGCGGCACAGGCGGGTCGAGCGAAACGTACGACTGCTATTGCAATGAGAGCCGGACCTACGAGATTGGTGCTGAGGGGCCGCTGTTCCAGTTGCCTGGCGGCGATGCGCGCCTCGCCGCCGGTGTCGGCTACCGAAGCAACGAGTTCCGCAACGTCAATCGCATTTCCGGCACGGAGCTGATACGGGGAAGCGAGAGTGCCCGATTTGCGTACGCGGAGGTCAACCTGCCGCTGGTGGGGCCTGAGCAGCAGGTCGGTGGTGTCCAGCGCCTGTCATTGACAGCCGCGGCGCGTGGCGAGGACTACAGCAGCTTCGGACGTGTCACCACGCCAAAACTCGGTGTGCTCTATGGGCCCACCCCTGACGTCACTGTCAAGGCGTCGTGGGGAAAGTCCTTCAAGGCGCCGACGCTCCTGGAACGCAACTATCCCGCCTATGCGTGGCTGATGCTCCCCGACAGCTTCGGCGGAGCAGGGTATCCGGCCGAGGCCACCGTGCTGGTCATGGACGGCGGCAACCCGGATCTGGAACCGGAGCGGGCCAGCACCCGGTCGGTGTCGCTGGCCTACCACCCGGAGGCACTGAGCGGCCTGGAGCTTGAGCTGACCTGGTTCCGGGTGGGTTACCACAATCGGGTGATCCAGCCGATCACCAACCCCAGCCAGGCGTTGATCAGCGCGATCTATGCGCCGTTCGTCGAGTTCTCGCCATCGGAGCAGCAGCAGGCAGACGTGATTGCGGGTGCCGAGGCTTTCCAGAACGTTGTCGGTGCTCCATACGATCCCGACGAGGTGGTCGCGATCATCTATACGCAGTACGTCAACGTGGCCCGGCAGGACATTCAAGGCGTCGATCTCTCCGGATCGTATCGCGCGGCACTGACGCGCGGGACGCTGACGTTGCGGGGCTCGGTGAGCTGGCTGGACAGCACGCAGCAAACCATCCCCACTCAGGAAGAGCATGCGTTGTCGGGCACGTTGTTCAATCCGCCCCGACTAAGTGCCCGCATCGGTGGCGTGTGGAGGCAGGGTGGCTTCACCGCGTCACTCTTTGCCAACCATCGGGGTGGCGTGACGAACCGGCTCGACGATGCGACATCCGCTTCGTCAACCACTGTCGATGCGGCGCTTCGCTACGCCACCGGAACGCGTGGTGATGGCTGGTCCGGACTCGAATTCGCCCTCTCCGCCGACAACGTGCTCGATCGCGATCCGCCGTCGTATCAGGTGACGTCGCCGCTCTACGCAGTGCCCTACGACTCGACCAACTACTCGCCGGTCGGCCGCTTCCTGAGTCTGTCCGTGTCCAAGCGCTGGTGATGACTCGCGATCGCAGTTGCAGCCAGCACTTCTGGAAGGAACGGAGGAGATGATCATGTCCGTATCGTATTGCGCCGTTGTGCGCCTCTTGGTGGCAGGTGTCCTGATTGTCTCGGCAGCTGTTTCCCATGCAGAAGACGTATCGCCCAGGCGACTGCTGGAAGTGGTGGATATCGCCAGTCCAACGATGTCGCCGGACGGCCTCAGAGTGGCCTTTCGGGTCGAGCAGGCATCGGTTGAGCGGAACACCTACGACACCGTCTGGTACGTGCAGGCCCTGGACGACCCGTTGCCTCGACGGGTCGCGGACGGCGGTGCTCCGCTGCGCGATTCGGCGGGAGGATCGTTGCCGGCGCCCGTGGCCTGGTCCTCCGACGGGCACTGGATCTACTACCGCGCGTTGATCGACGGCAGGATCGACGTCTGGCGCGCGGCGGCGGACGGCTCGGGCGCCGTGCCCGTGACGCTGGATGCGGCGGATGTGCGCGACTTCTCGCTGGTTGAGGGCGGTCGGGTTCTCAGATACAGCGCTGGCGCGAGTCGCGAGGCGGTCATCGCAGCCGAGCAGGCCGAGTACGACCAGGGAATTCGCATCGACGAGACCGTGCCTGTCGGCCAAGGCCTTTTCCGCTCCGGGAACGTCGAGGGGCGCCTGGCGACCCAGCGTTTCGGCAATGTGTGGTTCGATCGCGCTCCGCTGATGGCCGGAACGCCGGATCGCTGGATTGAACTTGAGCTCGCGACAGGTGAGAGGCGGGCGCTGTCCAGTCCGGTGACACTGACGAATGCCTCGCCGGCCCCAGGCGCGGGCGTGGTCGAAGGGGATCCGTGGAAGTCCGAGCGCGAGCCGCACGGTGACAGGATCGCTCTGCTGACGCGTGTCGGTGATGGCACCGGACAGATGTACCGGCCCGACATCCTGTTATCGATGCTCCCCGGCACCGATGCGCGGCGAGCTGTCAAATGCGTCTCCGAGCTGTGCACGGGCAGGGCCATCACCGGCACCCAGTGGCGCCCAGGGCACGACGAGGTCTTGTTCACCGTGACCGACCCCGTCCAGGGGCGTGCACAGTCAATCCATCGTTGGAATGTCGAGACTGGCGATGTGTTTGAGGTCGTACGGTCGCGAGGATTGGTCAACGGCGGCCGGGATACTGCGGCGCACTGTGGTGCGTCGGCCGCTGCATTGGTATGCGTAACGGCTGAAGCCGATCGTCCGCCGCAGCTGGAAAGGATCGATCTCGAGACCGGAGAGCGTCACGTCCTGTTCAATCCCAACGCGGCACTCGGGATGGATCTGGCGCGAGTCGCGCCGGCGCGCCTGTTGCGATGGGTAGACGCAAAAGGGCGGCAGTTCACCGGCCAGTTCTACTCGGCGCGAAGGCCGGGGGACGAGCCGGCATCGCTCTTCGTGACCTACTACAGCTGTACAGGATTCGTGCGTGGTGGAGTAGGGGACGAGTGGCCATTGGCCTCCCTCGCGCAAGCGGGCATCTCGGCGCTCTGCATCAACGCGTTCCCCGGCTACACCATGGATCCGGTGGAGCGGTACGGGCAGGGGTTGGCAGCGGTGGAAAGCGTGATCGACCTGCTGGCCGCAGAGGGGGAGGTGGATCGGGCGCGTGTGGGGATGGGCGGGCTTAGTTTCGGTGGGGAAACGACATTCTGGGCCGTCACCGAGTCAGACGTGATCACCGTTGCATCGGTCGCAAACCCGGTGGCATCACCGCACTACTATCTGATTTCAAGTCTGAAAGGCGAGGGGTTTCTTACCGGACTACGGGACATGTGGGGTCTTGGAGCACCAAGCGATACTCCGGAGCGCTGGCAGCAGCTTTCGCCGGTGTTCAAGCTGGACAGGATCCATACGCCGATCCTCTTCCAGCATTCGGAGCAGGAATACATGTATGCGCTTGATTACGTGATTCCGTTGCTGCGGTCGGACCGGGCTGATCTCTACGTCTTTCCGCACGAGCCGCACCAGAAGTTTCAGCCCAGACACAAGCTTGCCGTGTATGAGAGGAACGTCGACTGGTTCAGGTTCTGGCTCCAAGGCCATGAGGACCCGGACGCTTCAAAGAAGGCGCAGTACGCGCGGTGGAAGCAGATAAGGGAGAGCCTGACGACGAACTCCCCATGAACTCGTCAGGCAGCTTCAATGCTGGTGGCGGACCCAGTTCTCGACCGCGCACAGGTCGAAGATGCGCATGAAGGACTCGTCACGGGCGGCCAGGTCGCGATCGAAAAAGCGTCGCAGACCATCGGTGTCGAGAAGTCCGTGTCCTTCAAGCTCTCCGGCAAGCAGGTAGTCCCTGAGCTGGCTCCTGTTGCGGCGGAAGACTGCTCCCGAGTAGTTCACGAACGTGCCTTTGCTGCGCCGGTGCAGGACTGCCGGAGGAAGGATGTCGGCGAACGCGTCCCGGGCGAGGGCACGGTTTCGACCGTCTGTGATCCACACCCAGCTCGGCACCTTCAGGCAGGCTTCCACGACGGGCTGGGACAGCAGGGGCATCCGGAGCTGCCACTTCGCTCCGCGCGACACTCCATCCCTGAAGACCTGGGTTCCGGCGAGATCGAAAATCCGCTCGCGGTCTCCTGCCAGGGCGTTATCGGGGGCTGCCAGCCACGGATGGAGTGCGACCGCATCTTCCGTTGGTGCCTTTGCTATGAACGTCCGGTCTGCGCTACGCGGTGGCTTTGGGGGGAGGGTCAGCTTCCTCAGCGCCAACCTGCCTGCTTTCCAGAAAGTACATTGGTGGAGCTCGGCGAGGTCGTGGGTCGCCTTGATGCCGGCGATCATTCCGAGCTCCCTGAAGGCATCCGCGGCAGGGGCGGCGGTCCTGGTGTAGCCGAAAACCGTATCTCCACCTCCTCCGGAGAAGAAGCTCTTTACGCCCAACTGCCTGCCAATCGATTCGTTCAGCTCGTCGGATGCGTGCTGAAGGAACCATGTGCTTGGGGCAAACGCATGTGGCGGTGGGGGAAAATCGAATCGCGCGTTCTCGAATCCAAGTGTCGCGACATGAAGCTCAGTGCGCAGCAGATCTGACATCAGCCGGGCATAGCGCCGCTCGTCGGCACCCGGCACAGGTGTGACCAGGTTGCAGCAGGCCACGCGTGCGTTCACCTCGAGCAGGCAAGCCGCCACGATGGAAGAGTCGAGTCCACCGGAAAGTTCAAGGAGAAGGGATTCGTCCGTTTCGGCCCAACGTTTCACTGTGGACGTGACCGCACGTCGAACGGCGGCTTGAGCCTCGCGCCGATCAACGTGTCGGCGTTGTGGCGATACGAAGTCCCACGGGGACCATGCCTCTTCTGTAGTGGCTGCCTGCTCCCGTATGTGAAGTTGGCACCCTGGTAAGAGCTCTTGCAGCCCGGCAAGAGCGGTCCGTCCCGTCTTGAGCTGCGGATAGAGCAGGCAGCCCTGTACGGATTCCCAGTCGACTCTTTTGGCGTAAAGGCCTGCGCGGATTGCGATCGAGATGTCGGAGGTCGCGAAGCCTTCGCGTAACGAGTAAGCGCATCCGACTCCGCCCGATGGATCGCGCATGATCATCGTGGCCTCTGTGTCGTCTATCGGTGCTTGAATGAGCAGGTACTCGCCCCAGTAATTGTCGACGACGTGATGTGCGAGCTTGCGTCGAGGCGAGGCGTCGAGTAGTTCGGTGCCGGCTAGAGTGCGGCCATCGTGCGAGAAGACATGACCGACGAACGCGCCGCCGTTCGACGAGAGCCGGAATACGGGTGTGTCCGCCGAGGCATACAGGGTGAAGCGTCGGGACGCCAGCTTCGGTTGCAGCCCGATATCCCGCAGTGCTTCGTCGACGGCCGAACCTTCACCCTTGCAGTGCTGCCCGAACAGGACAACGTAGCGGTACATCACACCACCCGTATGGGAGTGTGGGCGCAGACGTTGCCGACGGTGTCGTTCAGGACAAGGTCGCCTGCCTGCACCCAGCAATGCGCAGAGAAGGGATCAAGCGCAACTCCGAAGACGATATTCGCGTGGAGCTTACGTCTACGAAGAAACCTTGCCATGGCGATGGCATCCAGCAGGCAAGTCATCTCCACCGGTACATACAGGCGTGCTTGCCGGAATGTCGCTGCTGCGTCCGAGATTCGCCTCTCCAGCAACTCTGGTAAGTCAGCTTGCGCCGCCTGGATGTAACTGGTCGCAGTGAGAGAGCCGAGAATCTTCCTGAGTGCTGAGAGCTTCAGCTCCAGCCGGGTGGTCATGACGATCACGAGGACCTCCAGAATTTCCCGGGAAGACGGCTTTCGTTCTGGGTGCGGCGCTTCCATGGCACTACCTGCGACAGGTTCTATGCTTGGCTGGGCTTCGATCGGAACGCCTTCCTGAGCGACCAGTATGCCCCGTTCGATCAGCTTGCTGATGTCCCCGTTCGAATCGCCATTCAAGTGCGCGACGAGTGCCCGCTCCATCAGATTCGGCAGACGAAAGTACTGATCGTTGCCGATGTCGAGGAATACAAGTTGATCGGCCACTTGGCAGCAGGAGAGGTCGTCGCGCAGTACATACCTGGTCATGTTTCATACCCGGATAGGAGAAGGGACGCACCTGGCCGGTGCGTCCCTTTGTCTCACTCCTGCGAGATACCCGACGGAGCGTGTTCTCCAACGACCTCGCCCATGCCTGGCTGGCCTTTGGTTTCGACACTTGCGACACCGAGCAGGATGACCTGTTCGTCCGCTGTGTCGATGCTGGGTACGTGATCTCTGGTGGTATCCATGCTGGATCTCCTGATCTAAAAGACCTCGATTCATTGATGGTCGGTATTCACTCCTCGGAAATTCCCAAGACAGTGTTTCCGCCGATGAACTCTCCCGAGAGCGGCCCCCCCTTTGTTTCTTCGCTGGCAACTCCGAGCGCGATGACCTCTTCCGGCGCGTTGGCGCGGCTGTCTTCGTTGGTATTCATCTCTTTTTCCTTTGGCTTGCGTCATGGACGTCCCATGACGCATGCAGCGTAGGAAGCGGGACTCATTGTTTTCAAATGATTATTACGCTGCAATCCGATGATTGTTCTCGGACTGTGATACGCGTCCGCAGGATTTGGGTTCGGCGCGCTTCCGATACGCGGGGCGCGCATAGATCGATGGGTGCCTGCCAGGGCGCGGCCTATCGATCGCGTCCGAACTGGTCGCAAGAGCCCTCAGGCGCCATTACCGAAGCGTAGGGAGTGCATGTCGCGAGGTTTAGTGGAGATGCTCGCGTCTTTCTGCCAACAGAGCGACGATACATGGAACAAGTTGCTGGCGGCGCTCGTGATAGTCGCGCAGCGCGGACTTCAGAGCCGGCATGTCGCGTTGCTGCCAGAGGTGGTTCAGCTCCGCAAGTTCTTCGAAGTTGTGCTCGAGCAGCCCCGTCTTCGCCCGTCGTATCGGTGCGAGCCGATCGTTTGCCTGCCTCACGGCCCGATGCAGGGAGCGGTGTGCTGTCGCGGCGGCGATCGCATTGAACAGCTGCCATGTCAGCTTCACCAGGTCGTCGTCGGCGGATGAGAAGTTCAGCTTGACGACCTTCCGGGCCGCCATGGGTGAGATGCCGATATCACACGACATGATCAGCAGACGCTGCATCCACTCGTAGAGGTCGCGCATTGCAAACTCAGTGGGCAACGGAACGTGCAGCCCGCCGCGGGCATGGTCTTCGAGCATCCCTTCGCCAACCAGACGGTACAGGGCGAATCGAACAGGCGTGGGGCTGGTGTGGTACTGATCGGCGAGCGTAGCCGGATCAATCCGCTGCCCGGGTGCATAGTGTCCGGATTGCAGTGCTCGCCTGACCTGCTTGTGCAGAAATGCACTTCTGGAGAGGTGCGCGTCCATCGCGAACTCCATACCTGCGTAAAAGCGTCCTTTCGGCGGATATTACACGGGTCCAAACGGTCGCGTTAGTTAATAAGCTTCCTGCACTTGAAAGAATGAAACCGTGGGGAGGTCCCCAAGTTCTCCCCAGTGCACCGGTAGCTGGGCCGGCCATCCGCGCTGAACCCGCTACGTCTACCTTACTGCCGACCACCTCCCAAGTTGCTCGCAACTGGCATAGAACTGGTTGTCGCCGACCAGGCCGAGCATCACTCCCCCTCAGGAGCTTCCAGACGCGTGGCCAGGGCATACGTGGGGGTGGGGTCAGTGGCGAACAGCTTGATTCGCACCACCGCCCCACGGCCCCCGTCGTCGGCTTCCAATGGCAGGTGCTGGAGCAGGTGGAGCGCGGTGCCACCCGACGGCAGCGGGTCTTCCAGCGTGTTGCCAATCCAGTTCAGCGCATCCGACCGCTGGCCCAAAATGATGGGCACCAGGGGGCTTTCCTGGAGCGGGAACATCCCGTGGATCGCCACGTGATAGCCGTGCGCGATCTTGGCGAGCAGCTTGGCGAACGCCCAGACGTCCAGTCGATCGTCAAATCGCACGCCCTGGGCCTGGTACTCGCGCACCAGCTCCCCTTGGCCGACCCCGAAATGAAGGGTGTCCACGGCCATGATTTCCAGCTTCTGGACGCGGGGGTCCATCGGCTTGCGCGGGTCCAGGAAAGCCGGCAGCACGAACACGGGCAGGTGCATCACCTTGATTCCGTCGTTCCACGGCACCTCGCGCTCCACCGTGGATTCATCGGGCTGGATGAAGGTTTGCGTGAGCGTGTCGGGCAGGGCGCGCTTGTGCGCCTTGCGGCCTTTGATTCCCATGGCCTGGCGGCCACGGTCGAGGAACCCGCGCAGCACCCGCATCTCGAATAGCGAGGTGGTGGTGGCGCACGCGTCGCAGCTGGCCTGGGGCAGCACCAATGTGCCGCCCAAGCCTTTGGGAATAATGTGCTCCTCGGTCAGGCGACCTTCCGTGGCGCCGCAGTAGATGCATGCGCCCACGGGTGTAAATCGATGGGTGTGTGGTGCCTTGATTGCGGTGCCTTCCATTGCTGCCTCCACGGCGTGCGAAGGGCCAGCGTTGGCCTCCTTGTTCTCACCCGGCGAGATCGCCCGCCGGACAGTGACTCGCAGCGGGATTTTCAACAGCCTGGCGGCAACTGTCCCCTGTTTCCAGCATAGCTAGGCGTGGACACTTGCCTTGGGACTCCGGCTACGAGCCCATCCAGAAGGGCCGGCGAGTCATCCCCATGTCCGGTCAACTCGCACTTGCCGCATAGCTCCACTTTTGGCGACTGCTAGAAGTGGGGGATTACCCTCGAACCGCGTCCAATCAGCATTTCTCACGACTATTCTTGTGGCAGCGAAGAGCCTTTCATTCTGTGCCGCTACAGTTGGAGCGCTAGATCAGGAGCAAAAACGGACTCAAAGCCCGAGTAGGGAAGTGGTTGGGACATGAGGACTACCGCCTCAAGCTGCAGACGGTCGATCTCATCAAGCCTGCAATTGGCTACGGCAGCGAGTACGGAACCCCCGGGCTGTTGGCTGATCTTTAGTTCGCAGCCTTCTGGAATCCTGCGCTTCGTTATGTCCTGCCACTTGATCTCGATGTGGCGCCGCAGCGCAACGTGGTACCTGTCCGTCAGGTCATCTCCTGAGGCGTTGCTTCCGGTATCAGAGATATTGCTTGCAGGGCTGCCATCCTCGATGCCGGGATTGACGGAATCAAGGTGAGCAGGTTCCGGAGAAGGCTCCACGACAGCGACCTCCTCCGGGGACTGCGACGCCGTTCGCTCTGCTTGTTCATTGACTTGTAATATTGCATTCGCTTCTACAGGTAGCGCCTTTATTTGCTGCGCAGGGGCAGTCTCTTCTTGATGGAAAGTGGCGGGAGTTTGCTGCTCAACGACCACATACTCGACAAGCAGCGCACTGCTGGTACCGGTTCCGACGTTCGCGATTGATCCGCGCACACCGCCTGACATCAGATTCAGGGCTGCCCAGACGATAATGCAGGCGTGCATTCCTAGAGAGAGGGCAGCCGGTATAAGCCACTCGCGTGTACTCACGCGTGGTAACTCAGGAAATATCGAGCGCCTGCGGAATGTGTCCTGCGTCATGGTCATGCGGTTCGGTATGCAGAAAGCAGCAAAGGGGACGAGTCAACGGTCGCCTTGCTGCAAGGCAGTATCTAGAGGTACACGAGGACGTTGCAAGGGTCCGAGATGGCCATGCAGAGCGGGGCTGTGGCCCAAAGCCTGCCAATAGGCCAAAGTCAGGGTTCGAAACGAACTTCGCATGACTGTCAGACTTTTCTGATAGACGGGGCAGCGCTTGCTCGTGCAGGATCCTTGGGAGGGGAGCGGACAGGGTTGCGAATGGTGCGATTTATGAGCATGTTCGCGTCGATGCTCCGAAGAGCCAGGTCGGCGCCTTGAGGGGGAATGGCTTCAGAAGGTGCATCGAACCGGATGCGGAAGCTGTGTAGCGTGATGGATCATTGCAAAGGGGGAGCCGTGACTAGGACGTGGTCGATAGCTTGTTGCGCGGCAGCTTTGCTGACCGCACTCGTGGCAGGTAGTAATGCTTTTGCGCAGAGCGATGTCGTCTATCCATGGGATGAGTACGAAAAGCGTATCGGGTCGGCCAGAGAGGTAGCCAAGCTGGGTTCCGATCTGCTTGGAGAGCAGGTCAATCTGGCGAACGGCGCGTTGTCATTCGCCATGACGGATGTCGATATCCCCGGCAATGATCGCCTTGCGGTGAAGTTCTCCCGCACGTACTCGGTTCAGAACCAGTATGAGAGGCGAACCGACTTGATGCTCGCCGACTGGGATATCGACGTGCCCAGCATCAGTGCAGTCTTCGGGCCGAACTGGGAAAGCCGCGTCCCCGGAAACCCGGGACGTCGCTGTTCCGCGCCTGCGCACCAGCTTACGCCACCCACGCCTGTGTGGGATATCAACTTCTGGGACTTCTGGCAGGGCAACAACCTGAACATTCCGGGCGGCGGTGAGCTTCTGCAGGTTAGAAATGGTGCTGTGATGCCCACCTCTGGTGGCCCTTACTATTGGATGACGACGGGGCAGGTGTATGTGTCCTGCCTGGAAACCATCAAGAATGGAACGGGCGAAGGTTTCCTCGCCATCACTCCGGACGGCACCAAGTACTGGTTCGATTGGATGGCCCAGTACCACGAACCAAACATGAGCAGCGAGATCGGTGGGCCTAGCCTTGCGAGGCGCAAGAACGTCCTGTATGCGACGCGGGTCGAAGATCGTTTTGGGAACGCCGTCGTGTATGACTACAGCAACGCCTGGGACGCGCCGGGCCGATTGACCGGAATTACATCAGGCGACGGGCGTTCCCTGGATATCACATACAACTCCAATGGACATGTCGATACTGTCTCGGATGGAGAGAGGATGTGGTCCTATGAGTATGTTGTGGTGGGTCCGCGGCGCAGCCTATCTGCAGTCGTACAGCCTGACATGACTCGATGGGAGATCGGGTTCGACGCGTTCACGTCCGCGGAGGTGCACTATCCGATAGGTTCCCAGCTTGAACCGACCAGGGATTGCTACATTCGGCTGGCCCAGCCTATGGGTCCGACACAGCTCTCCGGCACGATCCGGCACCCGTCCGGAGCGCTGGGCACCTTCCAAGTGAGTTGGCTTACCCACGGCAGGAGCAATGTTCCTGTTGCATGTGAGAACTATGACTGGGGGTCGGCTGGCAGCAACACGAACGACGACGTGAACACGTGGGCAATTTCCTACGAAGCGTACTCGCTCATGCGCAAGGTCTTGTCCGGCCCTGGGGTCGCGACCAGCGAATGGAACTACTCCTACACGCCAAACATCAGTTTCGCCTTCTACCCGGGCGGCTCCATGAGCAATCCGTGCCCTATCGGTAGCACTTGCGGCGCGCCGCTCTGCACCTCTTCGGCATGCGCAGGGAGTTCAGAGACGAAGATCATTGGGCCGAACAACGAGCAGACGAAGTATTTCCATGGCAACAGCTTCCGTTACAACGAGGGCAAGTTGTTGCGGGTCGAGCAGGGAAGTGTTTCCGCACCATTGATGATGGTGCAGACGCACAGCTATGACTTCAGCATGGTCTCGCAAGCATATCCGGAGCGTTTCGGCATCAGCTTGAGGGAAAAATTCGATGGGTTCACATCTGAATTCCATCGACCATTGCTGAGCACGACGACGGCTCAACAGGGGCGGCGTTTCGTTCGCACGAATGGTGAGTTCGATAGCCTCGCGCGTCCGACGAAGGTTGTTCGACACAGCGCGCCCGTGTCGCCGTGATGCACATGCCACGGGGTTCGGGTAATGGGGGGCGTCGGCTTAAGGGGGATGGAGCAATGTCGCGTTCATGGATTCGACATGTCGGAATCATGGTTTGCCTGGGGATGCTGTGGCCCACTTTCGTTGGTGCGCAGACGTACACCAGGACTGAGACAATCGAGTACCACGATGACCCTGCGTTGTGGGTCATGGGGCAGGTCAAGCGGACGACCATCAACGGAATCGAGGAGGCCCAAACGGACTATGGCTGGAAAGCCCTGCCGGCAACCTCCCGGCGATACGGCAAGGTCAATTACACGCTCGCCTACGAAACCGCCACTCCTGGACAAGTGGGTACGGTCAAGACCGTGACCGACGGAAAAGGTTACGTCACCGCGGCGAGCAATTGGACCCGCGGACTTCCGCAGCAGATTTATTATCCGGCCACGAACGAGGCGCCATCCGGTGCCGCGGTGTCGGCTGTGGTCAACGACCACGGCTGGATTACTGCCGTCACAGACGAGAATGGCTTCCGGCATTGCTACGACTATGACGTGATGGGTCGGATCCAGAAGATCCGCTATCCCTCGGAAACGGCGGCGAACGCGTGCGATCCGGGTGATGGCTCGGGCACGTGGCTGGCAACAACGATCGGGTTTACCAAGAGCGCCAGCATGAAGTACGGCTTGCCCGCGGGGCATTGGCAGCAGGTCGTGGCCACGGGTGCGGGGCGCAAGATCATATATTTCGACGCCTTGTGGCGTCCGGTGGTGACGGAGGAGTTCGACAACACCAGCGGCACCATCGCCAACGCGACCCGTAGACTGACGGTGCAGCGATACGATGCATCTGGCCGCCTGGCATTCGAGTCGTATCCGATGTCGAGCTTGAGCAACTATGCAGCGACGACGCTGACAGGCAGCCGCTCCAGCTACGATGCCTTGGGGCGTGGCGTGCTAACACAGCAGGATTGGGAAGGCAGTGGCTACCTGACGACGACGACGGAGTATCTGTCTGGATTCCAAACCCGGGTGACGCCACCCCGTGGGCAGGGTCAGGGGGGCGCGTACCAAACCACGACCAGTTATCTGACGTGGGACGAGCCCAACACGGACTATCCTGTGTCCATCGGGCACCCCGAGGGCGCATTTACAGACATTGTCAGGGATGCATTCGGCAAGCCGGCCTCGCTGACGCGGCGAAATGCCTCGTCAAGCGTCTCGCTGATGCGCAGCTATGTCTACGATGGTTATCAGCAACTCTGCAAGGCGGTGGAGCCTGAGACCGGCGCCACCATCATGGCCTACGACGCCGCCGGGAATCTTGCGTGGAGCAAGGCCGGTGCGACCCAGACGGGAACCAGCAGTTGCAATACCCTGGACGTCCCCGTTGCACAACGCACCATCCGATCCTACGACGCACGCAATCGCCTGGAGACGCTGTCGTTCCCCGATGGTCGTGGCGACCAGGTATGGACGTACACCAGGGACGGACTTGCAAGCACGATTGCCACCTATAACAGCACAGGCGGCAATCTTGTCGTCAACTCATACAACTACAACCGGCGTCGTTTGCTTGTGGATGAGACGTTCCAAGTCGGTAGCCAGCTGTGGAACTTGGGCTATGGCTACAACTCGCTCGGGCATCCGTCGAGTATCACCTCGCCGGGCCTGGTCGTCGCCTTCGCGCCCAATGCATTGGGCCAGCCGACGCAGGCGGGTACGTACGCTTCAAGCGTGAGCTACTTCCCCAACGGGGGCATGCAGCAGTTCACCTACGGAAATGGTATCAAGCACACGCTGACGCAGAATGTCCGCGGATTGCCAGACACGAGTTGCGACTTCCCAGGCAGCAGTTGTACAACCAGTGCGGTACTCCGCGACGGCTACGATTACGACGCCCACGGCAACGTGTTGGCGATTTCGGATGGCCGCACCGGCAATCGTGGCGACCGCGACATGACCTACGATGCGCTCGATCGACTGACGCAGGCGATCTCGCCCATGTATGGCACTGCCAGGTATAGCTATGACGCGCTGGACAACTTGCGCACCGTGCAGGTGACCGGTGGCAGCAAGGTACGCAACCATACTTACGTCTATGACGTGTGGAACCGACTGAGCAACGTCACCAACTCCATCGGTGGTGCGACGGTCGTGGGCCTTGGTTACGACGTACAGGGCAATCTTGCCAACAAGAACGGTGTCCTGCACCACTTCGATCATGGCAATCGCCTCCGGGAGGCCAGTGGCGAGCAATACCGCTACGATGGACACGGCCGCAGGTCCCTGGCGATTCGCAACGGTCAGAACCTCTACTCGCTCTATGGCCAGGATGGCACGCTGCGTTTTCAGCGCGACGAACGCACGGGCAAAACCATCGACTACGTCAATCTGAACGGCAGTCTCGTGGCCCAGGTGGAGAGCGCGATCCCGTTGTCTACGCCCGCACTCAGTGCGCCGCCCTCCAGTACGACAGGCAGTTACACGGTCAGTTGGACGACCTCTCCAATTGCCTCCAAGTATCAACTGCAGGAACGGCAGGGTGCCGGGGGGTGGACGACCATCCATGATGCAGCCGGCACCAGCAAGGCAGTCAGTGGCAAGGCAGCCGGCAGCTGGGGTTACCAAGTGCGTGCCTGCAGCGCGACGACCTGCGGCAACTGGAGCGCCGTTGCGACGGTTGCAGTCATGCTGCCCCCAACCGCGGCCCCCACGTTGACGGTGCCTGCTACCGGGCTCAACGGGAGCTTCACTGTGGGTTGGACGACGGTGGCCGCCGCCGATCGTTACCAGTTACAAGAGAGGCAAGGAACCGGTAGCTGGGGCTCGATCCACGACGCCGCCGGCACCAGCAAGGCAATCAGCGGCAAGGCTGCGGGTAGCTGGGGCTACCGGGTTCGCGGCTGCAACGGTGCCGGTTGCGGCAACTGGTCGACGATCGGCACCGTGCAGGTGATCCATGCGCCGGCGGGAACTCCGGCCCTCACTGTGCCGGCCACCAGCTATACCGGTGCTTTCACTGCCAGTTGGACGAGCGTGGCCACGGCCACGCGATATGAGCTGGAAGAGCGGCTCGGTGCTGGCAGTTGGACCCAGATCCACAATGCCGCGGCGACCAGCCGGGCGGTCAGTGGCAAGACGGCAGGAAGCTGGGGCTATCGGGTACGCGCCTGCAACCAGGCAGGTTGCGCCGCATGGTCGTCCGTCGGCACCGTGGCGGTGACCCTGCCGCCGGCCAGTCCACCGGGCCTGACCGTGCCCGCAAGCAATACGTCGGGTAGCTACTCGGCGACATGGACGACCGTAACGCATGCCACCAGCTACCAGTTGCAGGAGCGGCTGGGCACTGGCGGCTGGACGACCATCCATAATGCATCTGGCACCAGCAAGGCGGTCAGCGGCAAGGCCACGGGCAGCTGGGGTTACCAGGTGCGCGCCTGCAACGTGGCCGGTTGCTCGGCATGGTCTGCGACGCGGACGGTTGCCGTGTTGCGTGCGCCGACAGGCGTTCCAGTGCTCACCGCGCCTGCCACGACCACGACGCACAACTACACGGTCAGCTGGACGGCCGTGACCGATGCCGCCCGCTACGAGTTGGAGGAGCAGGTCAACGGGGCTGGGGTATGGAACAAGGTCCACGATGCTGCGGCGACCAGCAAGGCGTTCAGCGGCAAGCAAACTGGCAACTATGCCTACCGTGTGCGCGGCTGCAACACCAGCGGTTGCGCCGGGTGGTCTTCCGTCCGCACGGTGGTGGTTACGCTGCCAGTGCCACTCCCCGTCGGTGCACCAACGGTGCACGACTCCGGATGGGCATGCGATGCGGCGTGGCAGACATCCGGCGGGGCAACGTACTACGAGCTCCGGAGGAACATGGTCGCGATTGTCTACAGTGGGCCGAATGTCTCCATCACCTGGCCGGGGCAGCAATGCGTGTCTCCTCATGACGTTCGCGCTTGCAATGCCAACGGGTGTTCGGCCTGGTCGCCGCCGGGTTATCACACCGGAGGGGGAGGTGGTGGCGTGATCCAAAGCCAGCCTGTCGGCGGCGGGGAGGGTGACGAATGAACACCTTTGTCTTCCGAACGATGATGTCCTGCGTGGGCATGATTGTCGCGGCGATGCTTTGCAGCGTGCCGGTCATTGCCTCGGCCCAGACGACCGTGAAGTATGTACACACCGACGCCTTGGGCAGCGTGGTGGCGATGACCGACAGCAGTGGCAATACGGTGGAGGCGCGCAGGGAGTACGAGCCGTACGGCTACCAGAGCACGCCGGCGATCCAGGACGGTCCAGGCTACACAGGGCATGTGCAGGATGCGGCGACCGGGCTAACGTACATGCAGCAGCGCTATTATGATCCGGGGATTGGGATATTCCTGAGCGTGGATCCGGTGACCGCCTACAGCGATCCGATCGGGCAGTTCCACCGTTATCGCTACGCGAACAACAACCCGTATAAATTTAAGGATCCCGATGGTCGATACAATTGTGTTGGGTCCGCCACGGACTGTGGGAAGGTCGACCAATACGTTTCCAAGGTAAAGGAGTCTCAGAAGAGTCCTAACCTGACAAAGTCGGAATCTCGGGCCGTGCAAAAGCTTGTCAAACACATCGGCCCAAAGGGGAAGGGCGGCCCCACTTTTACGCCGTCTAAGCTGGAAGGTAAGAAAATGGCCAGCACTGACCAGCGCGGGAATATCAAGATCGATGTGAATAAGACCATGCCCGGCGCTGACAATGTAACGTCGGGTGCGGTCTCTATCAGTCACGAAGTTGATCACGACATGACTGCAGTGGCCGATGGTGAGGCGCACACGCGCGAGGCCGCTACAGCAAGCGAGAGAAGCGCATATGGAATGGAGGAAATAGTTGCTCGTGGGTTGGGTATTTCTATCAGTCAGTCTGAGATCGAGGCAGGTATTAAAGGATCCGTCGAAGCTGTGTTCGGGCCAGAGCCTGATAAGGAAGAGTGATGATTCGTTCCATAAGTCTATTGCTTATGTTCATTGCGGCGGGGGGTTGCACTTCAAAGCCCGTGGCAGTTGCAGGCAACGCAGAGCAGTCTGAGAATCTCGCAGTCATTTGCGCGATAGCGAGTGAGTCAGAGAATTATGTTGGGAAGCAAGTGCGAGTGAATGGGCGCTACAAGACCGACAGCGCGCACTACGAGTACTTGATCGATAGCGAGTGCAGTGGGAGTCCGCTAAGTATTAGCAACGTCGACTTGGTGCTGTCCGAGACGGTTGAGAATTTTTATGCTGTGGGTGAGGAAAAATGTGCGGAGAAGAATGCAAAATATCTTTGCACTCTAGAGTTTGATATCGATGCTACGGTTAAAGTGGTTCGCCTTAAGAGTGGCAAGCCGGGAATAGATTTGCTTGATGTTCACAGCTTTACTTTCAGCGACTAGGGCGAGAATGGCCAGAGAGAACATTCTTTCTGGGGATGAGGCAAAAGGCCCGCATCGCTACGGGCCTTGTCAGTTCTGACATCGTGATCAGCGTCTACTGATGCGGACCTCCCCCCGCTTTCAGTAGCGGTCGGATCTGAACTCGGCAGAGGCATTTGTGAATAGCATGTCTGAAACGCAATCCTCGTACCCGCATGTGTTCTGGCAGTCATTGGCGCTCTTGATTGCCAGGCATACTTTGCGCTCATGTAGCCGACATGCCCCGGTGCTGGCCATGCTGCATCGCCCCTCTTATACTTGCGGCCTTAAAGGGAGAGGTGATGGACGTTCAACGCAAGAAGACGAGCGCAGAGCACAGTTTCCACACACCACTGAGATATCCAGGGGGCAAAGGAAAGCTTGCGCGATACGTGGCAAACGTAATGGAAGAGAACGGTCTGTGCGGAGGAACTTACGTAGAGCCTTACGCAGGTGGAGCAGCCGTTGCCGTGTCACTTCTGCTGTCTGGACATGCTAGGCGGATCCACATCAATGACCTCAGCCCCCAGGTTCATGCTTTTTGGCGTGCCGTGCTTGACGAGACTGAAGAGTTACTGGCTCTCATTCACGATACGCCGGTGACAATGGCCAACTGGAAGAAGATGCGCGGAGTTTTTTCTGACGCAGAAGCATCACCTCTAGAGCTCGGCTTTGCAACCTTTTTTCTCAATCGCACAAATCGCTCGGGCATCCTCAAGGCGGGGGTGATTGGTGGCAAAGATCAGTCGGGCCCTTGGAAGCTGGATGCGCGGTACAACAAGCACGACTTGGCGCGGCGCATCAAAACAATCGCTGACAAAAGGAGTGCAATTCATCTTCACTGCAAGGATGCGCGGCAACTGGTCAACCGACTTGCGCCACAAATTGCTGAACTCAATTTAGTTTATCTTGACCCGCCTTACTTCCAGAAAGGCCAAGACTTGTACCTAAACTTCTATGAAGAAGATGATCATGCAAAGCTTGCCAGCACGCTGACTTGTCTACCTTCACGCGTGCGATGGATGCTCTCCTATGACGCGCATCCCCGCATTGCATCGCTTTATAAGAAGTTCAAAGGCTTTGAGTACACCCTCAACTACACGGCTCAAGACCGAACCCGTGGCCGTGAACTGATCTTCTTCAGCCGTGGCATGCGCATCCCGAAGCTCGCCGGCTCTATGCGCGCCGTTAATGAGGCCGCCTAGAGTCGTCCCAGCTGGCCTCTAGATAGGGCTCGATGTCTGTCCAAAGAACGTGTAGCGACTCTCGGTCGGGCATGTTCTTGAATGAGTGTATGAAGTCATTCAGTGTCGCGTACTGCATGCCGACGCTCGACTGTGATTTCTCTTTGAATCGCCTGGTTGCAGCGTCTGTCTCTCCTGTATCCAAGCGGCCGTGTTGACGCATGTGGACAATCACGGCTAGCGCATTCTTATGCATCTCGTTTGCCGGCTGCATGCGGTGCCGCTTCATGTACGCCTTGGTGCTGAATTCGATGAACACGCGGAACAGAGCGGCAGTTGCCAAGTGTGATTTTTGCGTCTCCGTCCGCCGTAGTTCCTTTAGTACCTCATCTGCCTTCCAGTACGCATCAGGGATATCGGGTTTGAATCGCGGGCGGACTATGCTCTTACGATCCCAATCAGCTTTCAGGAGTGGCTTTCTGCGCCCTCCAGGCTTTTGGCGCCCATCGGCTGCAGCTCCATCATCAGACGCGCCATCATTGGCCTTCCCGGCCCCGGCCCCGGCCCGTGCCCCAGCGCCAACGCCACCATCACCTCCAGTGTCGTTCGCATCCCCCGTGTTCTTGACGCCAGCTAGTCCCAACTCCTTGAGCAGACCAGTTATGTAGCGGTCCTGTAGTGCGGCATCAAAAACATTCTCAACCCGAACGCGTTCGGACTCAAAATCTTGAACAATGCGTTCAACTATGCGAACTGCTACGTCCTTTTCAACCGAGGGCTCGACAGCCCCATTTTTCTCGTGAAACCCTAACCTCGCTAGGTTTGGCTTGTTCAGGAAACGATGCACCGTAGAGATCGGGAAGTCATCAGCCACCTGAATTCCGTGCTCCTCGGCCCACATTAGCAAAAGGCCGGAGAGTCGATATTCCTTCGGCACTGCCTTGTGTCCTAGAAGGAACATTGTCCGAAGCAGAGCATCCCAATTGAGTTGGCCTGCGCCATCCTGAGCACCGGCATGGCGCCCAAGTACTTCTTTTAGGAGTACCTCGTGGTCCGACGATGCGAGTACGTCAATCCGTTCTGGTATGGCCACTGCGGCCCTGGCGGCCACACCGGCGAACTGAGCTTGCAGCGCCTTACTTCGCGCAAGTGATGGGTCGTTAAGCAGCTTGAGCGCCGTGATTCGGCGATTACCATCCCATACGACGAATTTCTTCCCCTTTGCGGGCTCAACAAGAATCGGGGCGGTAGAAAGTCCATTCGCCGCGATGTCCTTAGCGAGCGCCAAGAGTTGCTTGGGCTTGCGAAGAAGTCGTTCAATACAGTCTGGTTGGTCGGTCCCAGCGCGAATACGAGGATTGTTGATGTCCAGGAGTAGCCTGTCTAAAGGCACAGCTGGCACTGCGATGAAAGCGGTCCTTGTCACCTCCCCCCCCCCTTTTTTTTTGTTGTCTTAGGATTCTTGACTTTTTAGAATAACAGCATCAAGCATCCATTCGTCTATGATTCTGAGCGAGAATGACTCGGCTTCATGATCTAGGATCTTCTGCTCGAGGCGTTCGATCTCGGCTTGGTCCGGTTGGGGTCGTGATTCTGCGTCACACATACTGTCGAGAAGCTCTGCGATCTGCCCGTTGATAAGCGCTTTCGCGACCTCGATCTCGATCGTCTGTTCATGGGTGTACGTCCCCCCCCGAGCATGCGTTTTCCCCTGTTGCGCGAGCGCGTGCGTGGATTGTTGGACGAGTGTCGGCGGGGTTACACCCGCAGATCACCTCGATGGATTCCCGCCCGGATCAATCTTCTCGACCACGAGCCGCATTGATGAACTTCCCCGCCAGTGTTTCCGCCGATACCCGCAGCAGCGTCGCGTTCACCTCCATCGCGAACCGGCCGGTGTCCGGATGGCCGCGGGACAGGACAACGCCCTGTTTTGCGAGACGTTCGCGGAAAAGCTCCGGCGCGACCCCTGTCGCTGTCATGAAGAACCGGCTGGTGCCCTGCGGGAGCTTCTCGAACGAGAACCGGCTGTGGTCCTGCAGCAGTGCAATCAAACGGTCAGCAACCTGCCAGGATTTCGCGTAGTCCTCCAGGTAGCCGTCGACGAACCGCAGGGCCACCGCTGCCTCCGGCCACGCATGCGGCCGGGCGCCGCCGAACATGCGCCGCTGGTGGTACAGGCCCTCGATGAAGCCGGCATCCCCGGCGAGGATCGCGCCGGAGGCGGCGTTGAAGTGCTTCCACAGCGAGACGTACACGGTGTCGAACAGCGCGCTGTACTCGTGGAGGCTCTTGCCCGAGTGGAGCGGCAGGTTGAACATCCGCGCGCCGTCCAGGTGCAGGCGGATCCCGCGCTCGCGGGCGAGGCTGCTGACGCGGCGGAGCTCATCGAAGTCGGCCATTTCGTGATGGCGCCGCCGCACCGGTGATTCGATGGCGATCACGCCGACGCGGGTCTCGACCCGCCCGCTGTCCGAACGCCACAGCCAGCGCTCCACCTCCTCGAGGGGGAGGGAGCTGCCGCCTTCGGCCAGGGGCACCAAGTTCAGCCCGCTCAGGGTCTGTGCGCAGTCGCCGCTGTCGTTGTAGAGGTGGCTTTCCGCCTGCACGAGCACGCGATGGTCGTCCCCGGCGAGCTACTCGCGCTCCAGCCGCGCAAGCACCTCCGCGGCATGGAACACCCGGTTCCTGCGCTGTGTCGGCTCCGTCAGGATCTTCCGTTCCACCAGCTGGTTGATGGCGCGGCTGGCGGCCACGAACGAGATGCCGTGCGCATCGGCCAGCTTGTTGACGGTGACGACCGGGTGGCCCAGCAGGTAGGTTGGCAGCAGGTGCGCGGTGGCATCGGCTCGCAGCCCGCCGAGTCGGCCCGCCCAGTCTGCCCGGATCAATTCGAGGTCGTTGGCGATCGCGATCGCGCTGTCGCAAGACTCGGTCACGGCGCGGCCGAGCAGTCTCAGCCATGGGCTCCAGTCCCAGCGCAGCTGGATGTCCGCCAGGGCATCGTAGTACGCGCGCCTGTGCCGCAGCAGGGTGCCGGACAGGTACAGCGGCGGGTATCCCTCGGCTGCCAGCATGACCGGCATGAGCAGGCGCCCGGTGCGGCCGTTGCCGTCGGCGAAGGGGTGGATGGTCTCGAACTGCGCGTGCGCGATGGCGATCTGCGCCACCGGCGACAGGGTCCACTGTTCATCCTCGCGGGGTGCGTACTGGAGCATCGAGGCTTCAAGCTCTTCCATGCACGCGGTGATCCGCGTGGGCGGTGCGGGAACGAACGTGGCGTTCTCGATCCGCCCGCTGCCGATCCATGCCTGGATGTCCCGGAACTGGCCGGGACGCACGGCTGCGGGCGCGTCCTGCATCAGGGTGCGGTGCATCGCCCGCACCAGGTCCAGGTCCAGCGCCTGGCGGGCGCCGGCCCGGCGGACGGCGCCGAGGCCGAGATCCAGTGCCTGTACGTAGCGTTCCGTCACCGTGGCGTCGGCGGGCAGGCCGTCGCTGGAGTGCGTGGCCTCGTACTCGAACAGCTCCTGCAGCTGCGTGCGCGTGCCTTCGATCTGCGAGCTCTGCACCGCTTCGCGGCGTGCCAGGGTGCGCGTGATCATGTCCACGTTGGGCAGGTGGCGAGCGGTGGCCTTCAGCCGTTCCAGCGCCAGCATCGCCTCTGAAAGCTCCCGGCCGACCGCGGCCCCCTCGGGCAACCGGCGCGGGGTCGGCGGGGCGACCAGCGCGTGGCAATGTGGGAGGTCGTCGCACTTGACCAGGTGGGAATGCAGCTTCGGGGCGACTTCGGATCTGCGCATGAGGGTGAGCCAGGGTTTAATAGGCTAGGGCTTTATTAAACTATAAACCGGCATCGTTCAATAACGAAACCGCTTGTTCAACCTTGTGAGGCGCATTCCCGCTCTGATCAGTCTGTCCGACCACCAGTCGCTTCGATGAAATTCCCGGCCAGGGATTCAGCCGATACCCGCAGCAGCGTCGGGTTGACCTGCATCGCGAACCTGCCGCTGTCCGGGTGGCCGTAGGACAGCACGACACCCTGCTTTGCGAGGCGTTCGCGGACCAGGTCAGCGCCTACCCCGGTCACCGTCATGAAGAAACGGCTGGTGCCCTGCGGGAGCTTCTCGAACGAGAACCGGCTGTCGTCCTGCAGCAGTGCAATCAAGCGGTCAGCAACCTGCCAGGATTTCGCGTAGTCCTCCAGGTAGCCGTCGACGAACCGCAATGCCACCGCGGCCTCCGGCCAGGCATGCGGCAGGGCGCCGCCGAACATGCGCCGCTGGTGGTACAGCCCCTCGATGAAGCCGGCATCCCCGGCGAGGATCGCCCCGGAGGCGGCGTTGAAGTGCTTCCACAGCGAGACGTATACGGTGTCGAACAGCGCGCTGTACTCGTGGAGGCTCTTGCCCGAGTGGAGCGGCAGGTTGAACATCCGCGCCCCGTCCAGGTGCAGGCGGATGCCGCGCTCGCGGGCGCGGTTGCTGACGCGGCGGAGCTCATCGAAGTCGGCCATTTCGTGATGGCGCCGACGCACCGGCGACTCGATCGCGATCACGCCGACGCGGGTCTCGACCCGGCCACTGTTTGAGCGCGCCAGCCAGCGTTCCACGTCCTCGATGGGAAGGGTGCTGCCGCCTTCGGCCAGGGGCACGAGGTTCAGCCCGCTCAGGGTCTGCGCGCAGTCGCCGCTGTCGTTGTAGAAGTGGCTTTCCGCCTGCACGAGCACGCGACGGTCGTCCCCGGCGAGCTTGCGCACCGCGAGGTGGTTCGCCAGCGTTCCGGTGGGCAGGTAGATCGCGTCGTCCTTGCCGAGCAGCCGGGCGAACCTGCGTTCCAGCTCACGGATGACGCCGCCTTGGGAGTAGTAGTCGGGTTCGAAGCCGTCCTGCGCCACCACCTCGCCGAGCAGTGCTGCGTACTCGGCGGGGCTGAGCCCAAGCCCGTCGGACGCGAAGTTCACGCGCTTGAACAACGTCGCGGCGGCGTTTTCCGCGGCGGGCGTGCCCAGCGCGGCCAACATCGGTGACGCGGCGGCAGCTCCAGTCACGCCAAGGAAGCGGCGACGATCCATGTGTAGTCCTCAGGGCAGGGCAGGGCGGCAGCGACGCTCCCATGAAGCATAACCAAGGTCGCGCCACGCCACCTCACCGGCCACGCTGCCGTGGTTTTGCGCGATTCAAACGGGCCACGGCGCTGCACTATCTGATGACGCCGGCAGCATCGACTTCGCCGGCGCGGTGTACCAGGAGCTGTCCGCCGCCCAGGTCTCACCGCGCGCGTGCGACCACCTGCCGCGCGCATCAGGCATGCTTTGGGACGCTTTCACTACCGCCAAGGCAAGGTCATGTCCGAACGCATCCTGGTGTTCTACGGCTCCTACCGCAGCGACCGCATGGGGATCCGCCTGGCTCACTACTGCGTGCGCACGCTGCAGGCGCGCGGCGTCGACGCCGAGCTGATCGACGCCAAGGCGGTGGATCTGCCGATGCTCGACCGCATGTACAAGGAGTATCCGAAGGGCCAGGCGCCGGAGGCGATGGAGGCGCTGGCCGGCAAGATCCGCGGCGCCGACGGCTTCGTGTTTGTCACCGGCGAATACAACTGGGGCATGCAGCCGGGCCTGAAGAACCTGACCGATCATTTCCTGGAGGAGTGGTTCTGGCGTCCCGCCGGGGTGCTCAGCTATTCGGCCGGGCGCCTGGGCGGTGCGCGCGCGAACGTCGCCTGGCACGGCACCTTGTCGGAAATGGGCATGGTGGTGATCTCAAGCACCGTGGAAGTCGGACCGATTGCAAAGACCCTGGACGATCAAGGGCAACCAGTCGACGCGGCCGGCGAGTCGCTTGAAAGGAGCTTTGCCCGCTTCGCGGATGACCTGGCGTGGTGGACCGAGGCCGCGCGGCTGCAGAGGGAGCGCAGGGCGACACCCTATTGAGCGGGAAACCACGGTGCCGGACATCAGTGGCGCCCTCGGCATCAGCGACTGGCCGCCCGCCGCCGGGCCTCTCGTTGACCCTTCATCGGCCCGTCGCGGACCGGATTCGGGAGATGGGCAATGCAGCTCACACGACGCAGGTTCCTTGCCGCACCGGCCGCGCTGTCCGCCGCCCTGCTACCGACCAGCCTCCTGGCAGCCCTCGAGGCCGAAACCCCGCCCATGGCGGACCTCTCCACCTGGGAAGCCGTCCGCGCCCAGTTCGCGCTCGACCCCGCCTGGATGCACTTCGCCAGCTTCTTCATCGCCAGCCACCCGGCACCGGTGCAGGCGGCGATCGACGGCTACCGCCGCGCGATCGACCGCAATCCCTACTTCACGGTCGAGCACGGCATGTTCTCGGAGGGCGCGGGCAACCTGCACGTGCAGGCGCAGGCGGAGATCGCCGACTACCTGGGCGCGCGGCCGCAGGACGTCTGCCTGACCGGCAACACCACCACCGGCCTGGCGCTGGTGTACCAGGGCCTGCCGCTGCAGGCGGGCGAGGAAGTGCTGTGCACCAAGCACGACCACTACTCCCATCATGAATCGATCCGCCTGGCCGTCGAACGCGCCGGGGCGAGCATGCGCAGGGTTCCGCTGTTCGAGGACGCGGCGTCGGCCACGACTGATTCGATCATCGACGCGCTGCTCAAGGGCATCGGTCCCAAAACGCGGGTGGTGGGGCTGACCTGGGTACATTCCAGCAGCGGCATCCGCCTGCCCATCCGCGAGATCGCCGCGGCCCTGCGCGCGCGCCCCGGCCCGCCGCTGCTGCTGGTGGTGGACGGCGTGCACGGCCTCGGTTCCACCGACGAGACCGTCGCGACCCTGGGCTGCGACTACTTCTGCGCCGGCACCCACAAGTGGATGTTCGCGCCGCGCGGCACCGGCCTGGTCTGGGCCAGTGCCGACAACTGGGCGCGCCTGCGCCCGCTGGTGCCCAGCTTCACCGACTTCGACCAGTACCAGGCCTGGGAGAAGCAGCAGCCGCCGGCCTCGCCCACCACCGCCGACCGCATGAGTCCCGGCGGCTTCCATGCCTACGAGCACCAGTGGGCGGCCGCCGCGGCCTTCCGCATGCACAAGCAGATGGGGCGCGCGCGGGTGGCTGCGCGCATCCGCGAGCTCAACGACCAGTGCAAGGCCGGGCTCGCGGCCAACCCGAAGGTGACATTGCACACGCCGATGTCCGGCGCGCTGTCGGCGGGGCTGGTGTCGTTCGAGGTGGACGGGCTGGCGCCGGCGGACGTGGTGCGGCAACTGCTGGCGCGCAACATCATCGCCAGCACCAGTCCCTACGTCGTCAGCTATGCCCGGCTGGCGCCGAGCCTGGTGAACACGAGTGAGGAAGTGGAGCGGGCGGTGAGGGCGGTGCGGGAGATCTCCGGGTAGATCTCCGGTTGCCCAGGAGAGCGGGGGAGTCGTTTGGTGGGGTGTGGGACCGAGGTGCACGTTACTTGGAGCGCGCGGGAAATTCAGATTCTGACTGGCCCTTTCATTGGCACGTTGCCTGCTTCCCGTTGTGGTTGGACGGGGGGGGAACATGGACATCGGGCTGAAGCGCGTCAAGGCGCGCCGCAAGGATGCTCTGGCAGGAGAAGCCTGGGAGCGGATCGAACAGCTGTTGGCGGACTACTACCGCGCGCAGGGCTACGCGGTGGAGCACTGCGGCACTGGGGGGCGGCGCGCGCGCTTCGATGGCGGGGTGGACCTGCGGCTGCGCCGGGACGCGGACACCGTCGTGGTCCAGTGCAAGCATTGGAACGCGTACAAGGTGCCGCACAACGAGGTCCATCAGTTGCTTGGCATCATGGTGAACGAGCAGGCCACCGGCGCGATCCTGGTGACCAGTGGCGAGTTCACGAAAGCGGCTATCGAAGCTGCAAGCCGCCACGGGCATGTCCAATTGGTCGACGGCGATGATCTGCGCGAGATGCTGGGGCCGCTGTACGGAGACAGCTCCGGCCGTCGCGGGCACGAAGGGGCGCAAGCCGACGAGCGGAGAGCCTCGGCCGGTACGTTCGGGTCGTATGCCGTCGAGCGGCTGATCGCCGCCGCCGAGGAGCGGATCCGCCACGGCGGAAAGGGACGCGGAAGGTCAATTGTTGCCGCCAGTGCATGGACGGGGCTTGCGGCGATCCTGCTCAAGTTCGTTCTGGCGCTCGCGCTGATCTATTTCGGGAGCATGTATCTCCAGCGCGTCATCCGGAGCATCGCACCGGCTCCGCAGGTTGCCCAACGCGGCCCCGTACCGCTGGAATCAACCCCGCCAAGGGAAGGCCGTCAACGGACGCAGCAGCAGGCGCAAGCGCCGGTAGTTCACCCGCCAACGCCCCAGGAAATCCAAGAGTGGCGTCGGCGGAACGCCGAATCCATGGAGATACTTCGCCAGAACACGCCCGAGTTGCCGGTCGATCCGCGAAGGGTGGATGTGGGCGGCCCCCCGTAGCAGCGATACTCGGCTGGTGCTGGGGACTGCCTCGACGCTATTGCTTGTACACCCGGATTCTTTCAATTCTCAATGGGGAAAATTCATGCGACATCTTGCTATTGCCGCTGTCATGACGACTGCGCTTGCCTTGTCTGCCTGTGCGACGTACCAGGTCGGCGACGCCAGTCGTTCTGATCACCTGAAGCGTTTCGGGCCGGTGCCCGGCAAGACCAGCCTGTACGTCTGCCGCGAGCCGGCGCTGCTGGTGGCGCGCGGCGTCAAGACCGTGGTGGTGGTCAACAACATCCCGATCGGTACCTTGAAGACGAACAGCTTCGTGCATGCCGAGCTCGAGCCGGGGCAGCAGGGCGTGCTCCTGCGCCACGACGGGATGAGCTCGGGCAGTGGGGGCTTCATGACCATCGATACCGAGCCGGGCGAAGTCCGCTATTTGTGGGTGGGGGTTACGGGCAACGGCTGGGGTGTGCTGACCGTCGACGACTTCGACAGTCTTGAGGACGCGCAGGAGTGCGTGCGCGGCGCCGAGTATTCCGTTCTCGGGCAGAAGCCGGATGGCGGCTGATCAGCCGTAGTCGGCTATGCCGCGCGCGGACGCACCGTGCGTTCGATCTCTGCCCGCGTGGCAAGCGTTTTCAGGTCGTAGACATTCTGCAGCGCCAGCCACGAGGCGGCATCGCCGCCGAAGTGGCGCGCCAGGCGCGCGGCGGTATCCGCGGTGATGCCGCGGCGTTCGTTGACGATCTCGTGGATGCGCGTGGCCGGCACGCCCAGGGCAATGGCCAGGGCATTGGCGCTCAGGCCCAGCGGCACCAGGAATTCCTCGCGCAGGATCTCCCCGGGATGGATGGCACGCATGGCATTGATGGGACGGGTCATGGCGGTACCTCAGTGGTAATCGACGATCTCTACGTCGGTGGGACCGGTTCCTGTCCAGACAAAGCACACGCGCCACTGGTCGTTGATGCGGATGCTGTGCTGGCCGGCACGATCTCCCCTCAGGGCTTCCAGACGGTTGCCCGGAGGGCTGCGCAGGAAGTCGAGTGTCTGCGCGGCGTCCAGCAGTTGCAGTTTGCGCTCGGCCGCCTCGCGGATCGCGCGGAACGGCCGTGGGCTTCGTCCGGCAAACAATGCTTGCGTATGCCGGCAGCGGAAGGACTGGATCATTACGGTCACCGTATTACGTTAAGCGTAATATGTCAAGTCGTGGATCAGGTCGTGCCTACTCGACCGGCTGTTGAGGCATGAGGATCACGAATGGCTCGCACGCGCTGCGGGAGCATCCCAGCAGGCGGACATCGTCGCTGGAACGCCAGGTGCTGGTGCCCGCCGCATTGATCTCGAATGCCCACTCGCGGCCTTCAGCCTGCAGGCGGCCCTTGATCGAGCAGGGCAGCCAGTAGAAGTCATGCAGCCCGCCTTCGGGAAGTTGCTCACTCAGACCAAAGAAGGCTTCCGCCTGGTGCGTGTCGAGCGACCAGGCGCTGCACGCGGCCGCTTCAGCGTCGGAGCTCCCGGAGCCGTCTGCTGGCTGGTAATCGGCCTGCGCAATCTCCAGCACGGTGACGCCTGCCGGAGAGGCGCTACCGCTGCGGACCTGCGACTGGCACGCGCCCAGCATCGGCAGCATCAGGACCCAAGCCAGGTGGGGCAGGAACGTAGAGGCCGGCACCTTCGCCGGGTGTCTTGCGTGAAATGGCGTCATGTTCGTAAACATCCTCGTCGGTCAGTCCAAAGTTGCGCTGCAGGGATTCCATCAGGAGGTTGATTGCAGCGGTCTGTTCGGGAGTCGGGTCGTCCCAGCGCTGCGTTGCCGGGTGATAGCGGCCCACCACTTCGATGCCGATGCTGTCGGCGTTGCCCGGATAGCGTTCTGGGTACGGTCGGCTGGATTCGATCCGGCTGACGGCGCGCACAGCGGGGCCACGCCATTCAGCCTGGCCGTTGCGGGCGGCATCGAGTTCGCGCCGGTCGTCCATGGTGATGGTGCCCTCGACTTCCCCGCGCGACCGGATTGCGCCGACATGCCAGGCCTGGCGGTTGACGCTGACGGTCTGGTGGATCGTGCCGTCGCGGTCGATCAGGAAATGCGCGCCGGTTCCTGCGTCCCGGGCGCGCCAGGTGGACAGCGTGCTGGCAGCGGTGCTCGATTCCGTGCGGTGCAGGACAACGCCGTTGACCTGGGGCATGGGCGCGTGGGAGATGGCGGAAATCGGCGTCCGCGTGATGCCGGGGTCCGTCAGGTAGCCCGTGTGGTCGATCGTCGTGTGGCGGCCGAATGGCATCAGGGTCTGGCTTGCAGGGTGATCCGCGGCCGTGATCGGCGTGCTGAAGAGCAGGATGGCGGGATCGCTGGTATGGGCGTGATAGCCGCTGCGCGGGGCCGCGAACAGGGAGGGCCGTTGGGCCATCGGATCGCCGGCAAGGACGCGGCCCAAATCGCTTGCCAGCATGTGCGGTTGCTTGGCGCGGAGGTCCGCATACAGGGCGGCGGCCAGGTTTGAAGCCTGCGCCGGCTCCCAGCGGTCGAGCGCCGCGACGCCCGCGAGGAGTCGCTGGTACATCTCGTGGTCCGGATGCAGCGGGTCCAGCGGCAGGCGGGCTGTGCTCAAGCCAGTCAAGTCGATCCTCCATGTCGACGAGGGGCATGAACACTTCGTGCAATGGCCCCCTTGGGCAATGCTAAGCCTAGCCTGTCCTGACGTCCGGAAACCTCGGCATGGTCGCGAATCCGTGTAGGGAGTTCCCGGGTCTGGAAGAGGCAGGTCGCGGACGGCATGTCGTGCTGTTCCAGCCATATGCCGATCCGACCGGATGGCCGTCAGCGATTGCGGACGGCGCCTCCGTCGATCGGGAGCGCAGCCAGTAGACGCGCGCGCGACCGGCTGGAGCCAGCTTGCCGTCGGATGCCAGGCGCGCCAGATGGCGCTGCAAGGTGCGCTTGGCGACGTTCGGAAGAGCCCGCTGCAGGGCTTCGATACCCAGGCCGTACTCGCTCAGGCGCACCGCTTGGATGATCGCGTTCCGGAGACCGAGCCGATGCTCGGCTCGTCGCGCACCTGTCGATTCACCGCGTGATCTCGAACACCGCCGACACCCGCTCGGTGAAGTCGATCGTCGGCTGCAGGTAGCGGCCGCTGTCGATGCGCGACCCGGTGACCTGGATGCGGTCCAGGGTCGTGTTGCCGTAGCCGTCGGACTGCCTCGAGTTGAGGCTGTTGATGCTGTACACCGGGCCGAGGCCGCCGCCGAACGCTACAGCGAGACCTTCGGCCTTTTCGCGGGCGTCGGCGACCGCGCGTGCACGCGCGTCCTCGCGCAGAGAGACTTCTTTGCTGGATTTGAAGGTGACATCGGAGACGTCGGTGAAGCCCGCGGCGAGCGCGGCGTCGAGCCAGGCACCCAACCGGTCGAGATCCTCCAGGCGCACCTTCACTTCGCGGCTGGCGATGTGACCCTTCGACAGGGGGCGGTCGTTGTCGTCGTAGTCGACGTCTTCGTGCAAGGCAAGGTCGGACGCGGTCATGTCGTCAGGTGCTACGTCGAAACCCGGCGCCACTTTCAGCAGCGCGTCCACCGCGCGATCCACCACGCGCTTGGCTTCGCCGGCATTCGCGGATCGGTGACGCGCGACCATGGTCACGGTGGCCGAGTCGGGCGACACGCTGACCAGGCCTTCGCCCTGGACGACAACGTGCGGGGCATCAGGGAGCGGCGTGCCGGCCATGGCGCCGGCGGACGGCAGGGAGAGGAGGGCGGCGATTATCCATGGGCGCATGGCGGTGGCTCGCTTTTGGTTGGTAAGAGGGGTGTCCAAGGGCCTCAGTCCAGCGCGCGCATGGCGGCTTCAAGGCTGGCAATGTCGGGATGCTCGTCATCGTGGGCTTCGCGCAGGATGTTCAGAGCCTGCGCGTAGCTGTCCCTTGCCTCGGCAACGGCTCCGAGATCGTGATATGCGCCGCCCATGTTGGCGAGCACAGTGGCGATCGCTGGATGTCCGGGCGGGAGCGCATCGCGCCGGATGTCGAGCGCGTAACGGTAGAACTCCAGTGCGTCGTCATCCCGCCCCTGCGCGTCGGCCAGGGTGCCCAAGGTGTTCAGGGTGTAAGCCAGGTCCGGGTGGCCGGGCCGAAGAAGGGCCTGTTCCGTGGCCAATACACCCTCGAGCATCAGGCCTGCTTCGTCCGTCCTGTCGGTGTGGATGAGGAGGTCGGCCAGATTGGTGCGTACTTTGGCCAGTTGCAGCTTCGGTGCGCCTGCATCCGCCATGAGCGTCAACGCCTGGGCGTAGGCTTGCTCGGCCTCGGGAAGGAGGCCGGATTCATGGCGGGCCAGTGCGAGGGCGGCGAGGGCCGTCGCTGTCTCGCCATGCGCAGGGCCGTACGCCAGCTCGTTGGTCCGGTACGCCTGTTCGTACCAGGGCAATGCGCGATCGAGCTGTCCCTGTTGCCTGTGCAGTTCCCCCAGGTTGCCCATGGCTGCGGCCATGTCCTTGGGGTCGGCGTCCGGCGTGCGGCGCAGCGTTGTCAGGGATTCTTCGAAGGCAGCCGTGGCTTCGGGATAACGCCCCAGAGCGAGTTCGGCGGCGGCAAGCAGGCTCAACGCTGCGCCGGCTTCAGTGGTGTCCGGGCCAAGCGTCGTTGCTGCTGTCGAATGCGCGAGGCGCGCAAGTCTGGACGAGTCAACATACGCAGCGCGTTCGTAGGCCTCGACGGCTTGCGCATACGCCTGCTCCCAGCCGACGGGCGCGGTGGACGGGGGAGCGCTCGCGGTAGTGCCCATGCCTGCGCATGAGGTCATGGAACATGCGAGCAGGAGCGCGACGAAGGCCGCTCCATTCCTGGTTGATCCCATCGATGCCGACTCCCCGTTCCCTGTTCGGAGGATAGCCCACCCGATCAGGACGCTTCAGACCGTGGCTGTTTGGCCCGCATAACTGGTGACGGAAAACGTCCAGGTCACGAATCACGACCAGACGACGTCACTGATTGAAGATCGGCGAGAAGACGGACTGGCCGCACGACCGGGGATCCTGGAGGATGAGGCAATGAATATGAAAGGCATCATGCGCAAGCTGGCATGGGCGGTGGGCGGACTTGTAGCGTTCGTGGTCGTCGCGCACCTGACACTCGTGGTCGTCAACTGGAACGACGAGCCACCTTCCGCCGATGCGGAGCGACTGGTGGCCATGAAGCGTGACCGTCCGCTGCTGGCCGATTCCGCGAACGGCTACATCCACGCGCTCAGCCTGGCAGCCGCACCGGATGCGGACTACAAAGCCGCGCGCAGCCCGGAGGTCGTCGCGCTCGCCAATGCATGCGGCGAGGCTTCGGAATGCGCGGAGGCATTGCAGACCCATCCCGAAGCGCTGGCGCAGTGGCTGGGCTCGGAGCAGTGGCTGCTGGAGCGGTATCGCCGCATGCTCGCCACCGAGGGCTGGCGGGAGCCGATTCCCACTGACATAAGAGCCCCGCTGGCGGGCTATCAGCATGCGATGGAGGCGCAGAAGCTCCACCTGCTCGCGGTGCGGCAACAGGCCCTCGCGGGTGACGCGGCTGCGGTGCGCGACCTGCTGGAGCGTGATCTGGTGTTCTGGCGTCAGGTGCTGGCCTCGTCGGACCTGCTGATTTCAAAGATGGTCGCCGTGGCTGCGGTCAGGCGGAATCTCGCGTTCGGGAACCTTGCGCTGCGCGAGCTTCCACCGGACCTTGCCGACGCGGCCGTGCCGCCGTCCTGGCGGCAGCCGCTGACGGTTGCAGAGCGCTCCCTTGCGCGGTCGCTTGGCGGCGAATGGCATGTCGCCGGCGGTGCGCTGCGAATGGTCATGTCGCCCGAAGCGCGGGCAGGCGATCTCGGGCAGCGCGTGGCCGATCGCCTGCTGCGCCCCCTGTTCCAGCCGCAGGCGACGCTCAACCTGTTCGCCGCACGCATGGTGCGGTTGGGCGCGTTGTCTGAGCTGCCGTACCCGGAGATCGAGCAGTCACTGGAGCGCCTTGCCGAGTCGCATGAAGATGCGTCGCCAGGGTTCCGGCTGTACAACCCGGTCGGCTCCATCCTCGACTTCGTGGCCGCACCCGCCTACGCGGATTACATCGCACGGCCGGCCGATCTCGAAGGCCAACGGCGCGCTGCGCTGCTGGTCGCAGCCCTGCGCGGTGCCGGCATCGAGCACGAGGGCGCGGCGGCCGCCGTGCGCGATGCGCCGCTGCGCAGACCCCATGACGGTGCTCCGTTCGAATGGGATGCTGCCAGCGGGTCGGTTGTATTCCGCGGTCTGGAGCAGGGGGACCGCGGAACGCATGCCGTGCTGTTCTAGGTCGGGCTATTCAACGTTGTGGGGATTCCAGGTGCGTCATCGGATGGGGCCACGCTCGAAGCCTGGCTGCTGGCCACGTTGCGGTCGGGTCCGGGCCATGCGTCGTCATGCGCTCCGACGGCGGTCCGCCCTTGCGATACTGTTCCACCTCCCGGCCGGAGGCTCCCATGCAAAGACTGCTGCTGCTCGTACTGATGCTGCTGACCGGGGGCGCGGCCGCGTCCGGACCTGTCTTCGACGTGCATGTGCACCTCCGCAACGGGGAAGCGTCGCTCCAGGAGTACCTGGCCGATGTCGAGGCCTCCGGCGTGGAGCTGTCCGGCCTTGGCGCGATGTGGTTCGGCGGACCGCATCAGGCCCGCCAGGGCGATCTGGACGCGATCCGCGCCGGCAACGACAGCGTCATCGCATTGGCCAGGGCGCATGCGCAGGTGCTGCCGATCGCCACCGTCCATCCCTACGACGACGCCGCGGCGATCGCCGAGCTGGAGCGTGTCGCCGCCGCGGGCGTGCCGGTGCTGAAGCTGCATGCGCACACGCAGCGTTTTGACGTCTCGGATCCCAGGGTAGAGACGCTGGTGCGGCGCGCGGGGGAGTTGGAGATGGTCGTGCTGACGGACAACGCCCATGTCCTGCCCGGCGACAGCGAGAAGCTGTTCAACCTGGTGGTGCGGGTGCCGGGCACGAAGTTCATCCTCGCCCACATCGGCGGCATGAACTTCCGCTACTGGAACATCCTGGCGCTGGCGCGGACCGCTGACGGGTTCGCGATGGACAACCTGTATTTCGACATCTCCGGGCCGGTGCTGCTGGCGCCGGGCTCGCCGATCGAGGACGAGTTCGTCTGGACGCTGCGCAACGTGGGCATCGACCACGTGCTGCTGGGCTCTGATTACCCGCAGATGGGCCTGGGCGCGGCGGTGGATGCGCTGGAGCGGCTTGATCTGACCGAGGCGGAGAAGGAACAGATCCGCCGGGGCAACGCGGCCCGGCTGTTCGGGCTGTGAACCGCAATCTTTAGCGGAGGACGACGGATGACGCGCACTGATTTCGACCCTGCCACGGTCAAGCCGGACGGGCGCCCTCCGGGGCAGGCCAGGTTGTTCGATCCAGCCGCCGACGGACCCAGGCGCGGATCCGTCGAGGGAATCGCCCTCGGAGGGGCGGTCACCGTGCTGGCCTACGGGACCGACACGCCAGGCGCCGGTCCGCGTCTCCACGTCCATCCGTATGACGAGACATTCATCGTCGTCGAGGGGCGGGCCAGGTTCCTCATCGGGGACACGACCATCGACGCCGCCGCCGGCGACGTCCTCCTCGGTCCCGCTGGGGTTCCACATCGATTCGAGAATCTCGGGCCGGGCCGCCTGCAGACGGTCGACATCCACCACTCGCCGCGGTGGATCCAGACCGACCTGGACCAGGATTGACGGGCGGCAAGGGACTCACTTCCGCCGCGGCATCCGGAGATCGGAGCCAGCCTCGCGCTGGCCCGTGCGCAGCTGGCGGATGCGCTCGACCAGTGCGCGCGCGGCGTTGCGGCTCTCTTCGAGCAGGTCCGGGTCGTCGTCGAGTGCGTCGTGGCTCGTGGCATACGGCGCGTAGTAGCCCACGCAGCGGTCCACCTGCGACTGCGCGCCGGCATCCACCAGGCCCATGCCGCGGAGCCAGTCGGCCAGCGCGTGGCGGACCATCTGCGTGCCCTCGCTGTCGCCATGCACCACCACGGCGAAGGCGCGGCCGGCCAGGTGCTGCGGATAGTCCCAGCCATCCAGTTCGATCCTTTTGGCACGCGTCGCGTCCTTGCCCGCGGTGGATGTGGGGTCGGGATTGCCGCCGTCGGCGCAGACCAGCCGGTCCATCATCAGCTTCAGCGGCGAGGTGGCCTGGTTCCAGTGCACCGGCGTCACGATCATCACGCCGTGCGCCTCGGCCCAGCGCGGGTAGATGGCGTTCATCCAGTCGTGGTGCTGGCCGAGGCCGTGGTTGGGGTAGCAGGAGCAGGGCCAGTGGCACAGCGGCATCGCGGTCGACACGCAGGCCTTGCAGGGATGGATGGTGCGGCCGTACTCGGAGGTGAGGCGGTTGAGTTCGAGCACATCGCAGTCGGCGCCCGCTGCAAGCGCGGCGTCGCGTGCGGCCTCGAGCAAGCGCCAGGTCTTCGACATTTCGCCGGGGCAGGTGTGCTCGCTGCGCGGCGAGGCGCACACCAGAAGGATGCGGTCGGGCGTTCCGGGTTGGCGCCGGCGCGCTTCAGCGGCCTGGATGGCATCGCGCGCGGCGCGCCATTCGTCGGACAGCTCATGGGCGGGGTCGTGGAAGCCCGGCCCCGCCGGGTGCGTGCGCGGGACCTTGCGCCCCTCGTCGTATGCGTTCCAGGCGACCGCTGCGAGCCGGTCGATGGCGTCACGGTGGGCGTCGAACGCGGGATCGAGGAAGGGGACACGGTAGCGCCGTTCGAATTCCCCGCGCGTGAGCTTCGGATCGGGTTGTCCGGTCCGTGGCGTGGGCGTGGGCGTGGCGTCTGGCTCGTGTGGCATGGGCGACATCCGGCAGGCGATCGATGTTGGCACGCGTGCGGGTGAACCCGGCGTGGACCCCGGGATCATCCGGTCCGGGTGTTTTCACGTTCAGGGGGCACCGCTTAAGGTCGGGCTGTCCGACTCCCGGGAGCACGTCATGAAGAAGCTGTTGATTGCGGGTGCGCTGGCGGCCATCGCCTTTTCCGGAAGCGCTTTTGCCGACGACGATCGCGGGAGGGAGATGCGCAAGGCGTACGACGAGGCGCAGCGCGAGGCCCTGAAGGATCGCCGCGAAGCCATCCGCGAATACGAGAAGGATCGTCGCGAGTACGAAAAGGATCGCCGCGAGGATATGCGTGAGGCCGCGAAGGATCGCCGCGAGGCCGAGCGCGAGTACTTGAAGGACCGCCGGAAGGCCGAGCGCGAGTGGCGCAAGGATGTCCGCAAGCACCGCCGCTGGGCGCGCGGCGAACACATTCCGCGCGACTACCTGGCTGACCGCTACTACCTGCGGGACTACCGCCACTACGACCTGGCCGCGCCGCCGGACGGGTACCGGTGGGTGCGTCCCTACCAGGACGATGACACCTACTACCTGGTGCAGCTGGCTACGGGCCTGATCACGAGCATCCTGGACGACTGACCCCGGCTTCACGGGTGTCGGGTGCATATGGTTCTTTGGATAGTCTGCGGAGTTCCCCCATGAACAGAGCGTTTGGCGTTATCGCCCGGGTCCTGGTGTCTGGCGGCCTTCTCCTGCTGCTCGGCGCCTGCGCCAGCCCCGGTGGATACGGCGGCTATGGGGGCTATCCGGAAGACCGCGGCGGCTACGGCCAACCCGACTACGGCGATCGCTCCCGATACGGCAGCCAGCTGTCCGGAACCGTGGACGCCCTGGACGCTCGCAACGGACGGATCCTGCTGGTCGTGGACGATCCGCGCAGCGGCCGCACGCAGCGCGCGGCGGTCCGCTACGACCAGCGTACGCGGCTGTACTACCAGGGCCGGGAGCTCGCAGTGGAAGGCCTGGAGCGCGGCGACGTTGTGCGGATCGATGCCGCGCAGTCCGGCCGCGAGCTCTGGGCACGCACGATCGAGGTAGTGCGCGACGTGCGCGACGGTGGCTACGGCCGCGACGATGGCTACGGCCGCGAGCTGCGCGGCACGGTGGCCGGGGTCGACGCGCGCGCAGGCCGGATCCGCCTCGATGGCACGGGCTACGCAGCCGGCCGCGGCGGCATGGAACTGGCCTATGACGGCCGCACCACGGTGGAATACCAGGGCCGGCGCTACCGCCCGGAAGACCTCGAACGCGGCGACCGCGTGCGCGTGCAGGCGCGGCAGCTTCGCGGCAACCAGTGGCTGGCCGAGCGCATCATCGTCGAGCGGTCGGTGCGCTGATCGCGTGCAATTCACCTTTGCGCCCGATGCGTTCGTGGACTCAGCCCCGCCGCGCAGCCTCGATCGCGGCGACGTCGATCTTGCGCATGGTCATCATGGCCTTGAACACGCGTTTGGCGGCGGCGCGGTCGGTGCCGGTGTAGACCTCGGTGAGGACGCGCGGGGTGATCTGCCAGGAGATGCCCCACTTGTCCCTGCACCAGCCGCACGCGCTTTCCTGGCCGCCGTTGCCGACGATCGCATCCCACAGGCGGTCGGTCTCGGCCTGGTCGTCGGTGGCCACCTGGAACGAGAACGCTTCGCTGTGCTTGAACGCGTCGCCGCCGTTGAGGCCGAGGCAGGGGATGCCCATCACGGTGAACTCGACCGTCAGCACGTCGCCCTCCTTGCCGGACGGGTAGTCAGCGGGCGCGTGGTTGACCGCGTTGACGGCGCTGTCGGGGAAGGTCTCGGCGTAGAAGGTGGCGGCTTCGAGCGCGTCACTCTCGTACCACAGGCAGATGGTGTTCTTCGCGATCATGGCTGTGGCTTCCAGTCCGCCGACGGCACGGTGTTGACCATCCACGGCACGCCGAACCGGTCGACCAGGGCGCCGTAGCCGGGCGACCAGAAGGTTTCCGCGAACGGCATCACCTGCCTGCCGCCTTCGGCCAGCTGCTCGAACCAGCGTTGGGCTTCGGCGATGTCATCGCTATGCAGGGTGACGTCGAAGCCGTTCTTGGGTTTGTCGATGTTGGGTGCCCAGTCGACGTCCATGTCGGCGCCCATCAGGGCCTGGTCGCCGACCTCGAGCCAGCAGTGCATCAGCCACGTCCTGTACTTCTCGTCGGTGATCGGCATCCCCGGCGGCCCGTCGCCGTAGGGGAACGCGGCGGTGATCTTGCCGCCGAGCACCTTGGCGTAGAACTCGAACGCTTCGCGGCATTGCCCCTGGAAGCTCAGGCTGGTCACGATCTTCATGGGATCTCCCTCCTTGTCGGCGGGGTGGGATGTGAACCGCCTTCTTACTCCAGCAGCCGTTAACCGGACGCGAGCCGGGGCGGATGCGCCCTCGCGCCAGGAGGAGGTGCTGCGGATGTTGCGCAAGGCGGGGGGACGCGTCCTGCTGCGTTCTAATCCAGCAACCCGCGCCGCAGCGCGTAGCGGACCAGTTCGGCGGTGTTGCGCACGCCCAGTTTGCCCAGCACGCGGGTGCGGTGGTTCTCCGCGGTCTTGGTGCTGGTGCCGAGCTTGCGCGCGATCTGCTTGGTGGTCAGGCCTTCGGCGATCAGGTGGAACACCTCGCGCTCGCGCGGAGTGAGGCGGCCGTATGGGTCGTCGACCACGCGCTCGGGATGCTGCAACTGCTCGGCCAGCGCCTTCGAGGCCTGCGGGCCGAAGTAGCTGCGGCCAAGTTGCAGGCTGCGCACCGCGGCCAGAAGCTCGGATGCGGCGCTGTCCTTGACCAGGTAGCCCGAGGCGCCGGCGCGCACCGCCTGCAGCACGTACTCGTCCTCCTGGTGCATGGTCAGCACCAGCACCCGGGTGTTCGGCAGCGATTCGCGCAGGCGGCGCACGACCTCGATCCCGTTGAGCCCCGGCATCGCGAGGTCGGTGACGACGATGTCCGGACGCGTGGCCGCCGCCTGTTCCAGCGTCTCCAGGCCGTCGGCGGCCTGCGCCACCACCTGCACGTCGCCATCGGCCTGCAGCAGCCCGACCAGGCTTTCACGGACCAGGGTGTGGTCGTCGGCAATCAGGACGCGGATGTTCCCCATTGCACTAACGTGCGCGAGCGATCAATCGCCGTCAAGCGGGATGACCGCGCGGATGCGCGCGCCGTTGCCCGGCGAGGAGTGCAGGTCGAGGCGGCCGCCGTGCAGGCGCAGGCGCTCGCGCATGCCGCCGAGGCCGCTGCCGCCGCTGCGCAGGGCGGTTCCGGGGTCGCAACCGCGGCCATCGTCGACCACCTGGAGCTGCAACTGGCCGCCACGCACGACCAGGCGCAGCAGGACGTTTTCGGCCCGCGCGTGCCGGGCGACATTGTTGAGGGCTTCCTGGGCGACCCGGAACAGCAGCGTCTGCAGATCGTCGTCGAGCGGCGGCAGCGGTTCCATCTCGACGGTGATCGACAGCTGGCTGGCTTCGCCCTGGCTGCGCGCCAGCCATTGCAGCGCCGGCGCGAGGCCGAGGTCGTCGAGGATCGGCGGGCGCAGCAGGCGCGACAGTTCGCGGGTGTCGTCGAGGGTGTCGCCGCACAGGGCGATCGCGGCCTCCAGCTGGGCGCGCAGGGCCGGGTCCGCCGGCAGGTTGCCGCCGAACTGGACCAGGCGGTGCTTGAGCGCGGTGAGGTTCTGGCCGATGCCGTCATGCAGCTCGCGCGCGAGCCGGCGCCGTTCGTCTTCCTGCACCCGCAGGACCGAGCGTCCGAGCCGGCGGAACTCGCGCTCGTTGGCTTCCAGCCGCTGCAGCAGGCGCTGGTACTGCTCGCGGATCGCCGGCAGCGACAGGGCCTGGTCGAGAGGCTGCCTGCTCACCGCGGCGGTTCCTGTCCGGTGGCTTGCGTGGACAGGTCGAAGCCGGCGCGCAGGGACTCGGGCAGTCCTTCGCGCAACAAGGTTCGTGCATCTCGGGAACGGGCGCGGGCGCGGCCGGCCTCGGCCGTGTTGCCAATGGCGTCGTGGGCCTCGGAGCCGAGCCGGTGGATCTGCCAGGCGTGCTGGAAATCGCCGCCGCGCAGCAGCCCCTGGGCCTCCCGGTAGGCGGCGAGGGCAGTCGTCGGGTCACCGTTGTCGAGCGCCTGCCGGATGACCCATTCGAGCCAGCCCAGCCGCAGGCCGGCATGGCCGAGCGACGTGGTGGCGGCGTCGAGGTCCTTGCCGTCGACGGTGCCGGCGCGGGCCTCGTGCAACGCGATCTGCAGTTGCAGGTGGCGCACGCCGGAGTTCGCCGCCCATTCCCGGGCCTGCCGCAGCATGGCGGTGGCCTGCGCGGCGTCGCCGGCGCGCGTGGCGAGTTCCGCATGCAGCATCTGCGCGATCGCGCGCTGCTCGGTCGAGGCCTGGGCGAGGGTGGGTTGCAACGCGTCGAGCAGCGCCCGTGCCCCGGCATCGGCGTGGGACGCCAGCAACGCCTGCGTGCGGAGCAGGACGGCATCGGCGACGCCGCGCTGGTCCTCGCGCTGGCGGAACAGCGTCTCGGCCTTGTGGGTCTGGTCGATCGCCGCGGCCAGGTGGCCCTGCAGCAGTTCGAGCTCGGCCAGGTTGCGGCGGCTGACCGCGGCCTCCTCCGGCATCTGCTGTTGCTCGGCGTTGGTCAGCGATCGGGTCAACCGGCGTCGTGCGTCGTCCCAATCGCCGCGGGCGGTGGCGAGCAGGCCGAGGTTCTGCTCGGTGCGGATCTGGCCGGTCAGCGATCCAAGTCCGGTGTAGGCATCGGCAGCCTGTTGCCAGTACACCTGGGCGTCGTTGTAGGCGCCAAGCTGGTAATGCGCGAAGCCGATGTTGTTGTGCGCCTGGGCGCTGCCGTGGGCGTCGCCGGCACGCTGCCAGATCTGCAGCGCGCGGCGGTAGGCTTCGAGTGCGCCGCGGTAGTCGCCGCGTTCCTCGGCCAGCAGGCCCAGCTCGTTCTCGGTGGCGGCCAGGCCTTCCTGGTCACCGAGTTCGGCATGCAGCGCGCGGGCCTGCTCGAGGTAGCCGGCGGCTTCGTCGAACTGCCCGGTCAGCGCCAGCACGTTGGCGAGGTTGCGCAGGCTGGTCGCCACGCCGCGGCGATTGCCGACGGCGCGGCGCAGGTCGACGGCCTTGCGGTACTGCTCGATGGCGTCGGCGGTCTGGCCGAGGCGGGCGTAGCCGATGCCGAGCGCATTGACGGTTTCGGCCTCGCCATAGGCATCGCGGCTGCGTTTGTAGAGCACCAGTGCGCGCACGAGGTGGTCGTCGACCGCGCGCTGGGCGTCGCCGCTGAGCAGGGTGAACTTTCCAAGCTCGAACCAGGCGCGCGGGTCATTCGCATCGCGTTGGACCAGGGTCTGCAGGCCTTCGACGGCGGCGCCGAAGTCGCCGCCGGCGCCCTGCGCGCGCGCCAGTTGCAGTTCGGCGAAGGTGTCGTCCGGGGTTGCCGCGAGCAGCGCGCGCCACTCGGCGACGGCGGCGGTCGGGTTGCCTTCAAGCAGCGCGAGCTCGGCGGCGAGGCGCCCGCGCAGCCTGGCGGGCGCGTCGGTCGCGGCCCGCTGGCCGTGCTCGATGGCGTCGAACGCGGTATCGAGCTCACCGATCGCCAGCGCGGTCTCGGCCTGCGCCAGCCACGCGGCGGCATAGGCCGGGGCGGACAGGGTGGCGGCGCGCAGCTTCTCCAGCGCTTCGTCGAGCTTGCCGCCCTGGCGCGCGAGCAGGCCGGCGCCATGGGCATCCAGTGCTTCGGACCCGGTGGGCAGGGTCAAGCGGATGGCAGCGTCGTCGCGCAGGCCGAGCGCCTGCCGCGTGCTGGCCTGGTCGGCCCACGCGCGCAGCGCGGCGGCGGGGCCGTCGGCGGCCGGCCCATCAATGGCCAGGGACGCGTCGGTTCCCGAATGCAGTTGCGCGCGCAGGCGCCAGCGGCCGTCCTCGGTTTCCAGCGCGGGTTGCAGCACCCGCTGCGCGGCGGCGGTGGTGCGCAAGCCGGCGATGTCCGCCCTTGCGGCGCCAGCCGGGTCGAGTTGGCGCAGGGCCTGCCGGGTGCGTTCGCCATCGACCACGGCGAGGCCGGGGATCGCCGCGAGCGCATCGCGCAGGTGCGCACTCAGGCCCGCCAGTTCCGCTGCGGGCGTGTCTTCCGGCGAGCGGCCATCGCCGGCATGCCCGATCGGCAATACAAGCAGGCGTTGCAACGGCGGCGAGGCGGCGACAGCCGGTGAGGGCTCGTGCTGCCACCACCATCCGCCCACGCCGATCGCGAGCGCGAGCGTCGCCGCCAGCCCCCAGCCGATCCCGCGGGACAGCCGGAGTTCGCGCGGTACTTCGCGCGTGTCGATCGCGCGCACGACCTCGGCCGCGTTCTGGAAGCGGTGCGCCGGCTGCGGGCGCAACAGCTTGTCGAGCAGGCGCGCAACCCACGCCGGCACCTCGGGCCGGTGCCGATTGATCGGTTGCGGGGTGCTCACGATGCGTTGCGCCAGCACCTCGGCCATGGTGCCGCCGCCGAACGGCGGTTTGCCGGCCAGCATCTCGTACAGGATCAGGCCGAGCGCGTAGAGGTCGCTGCGCGCATCGACCGGGTCGCCGCGGGCCTGCTCGGGCGAAAGGTAATCCGGGGTGCCGACCACCGTGCCCGACTGGGTCAGGCCGCTGGTGATTAGCGAGCGGGCCACGCCGAAATCGCTGATGTAGGCATTGTCCTGCGCATCGAGCAGTACGTTGGCCGGCTTCAGGTCGCGATGCACCACGCCCTTGGCGTGCGCGGCGGCAAGGCCTTCGGCGAGCTGGCGCGTCAGCTGCAGGGCCTCCTCCAGCGCGAGCGGCCCCTGCTTGTCGATCCGATGGTCCAGCGAAGTCCCATCGACGAAGTCCATGCTGATCAGCCAGTGCTGGCCGTGCCGGGCGAGGTCGTGGATCCGCACCACGTGCGGATGCGAGACCTGCCGCGCCAGCAGCAGTTCGCCGCGGAACCGTTCGAACGCGTCGGCGCGCTGCGCCAGTTCCGGGCGCAGCAGCTTCAGCGCGACCGGCACGTCGAGGGTCAGGTCGGTGGCGCGATAGACCACGCCCATGCCACCGATGCCGAGGATCGACTCGAGCCGGAAGCGGTCGGCCAGTACGGTTCCCGGAGCAAGGTCGACCTGGGCGTAGACGCCGGTGGCGGTGGCGTTGCTGGCCGCCTCGTCGCCGCCAGGCGGGTCGGAGTTGCCGCCTGGAAGGGTCATGCGTCCTGGTCGCTCGATTGACGGTGCGCGGCGATGATCCGGCTCCAGCCGGCGTCGTCCCGCTCGGCATGCCGCCGGTCCGGCATGTCGGACTGGAGTTCGAGTTGTTCGCTGGTGCGGCGTGCCGAGATCCATACCGCGGCGTTCTCGGCGAAGGCCTGCAGCAGCTCCAGGTCGAGCGTGCTGATCGCCGGCCCGGGCGCGACGCGGTCGGCGTAGATCGCGCCGAGCACGCGATCCTCATCCATCAATGGCACGCACACCAGCGCGCTGAGTCCGGCGGCAACCACCGACTCGCGGTTCGCCAGCCAGGCCTCGCGGCCGATATCGTTGACGACCACGATGCGTCGCTGGTCCATCGCACGTCGCACGGCGCCGACGCTGCCGGAGAATGAGCGGCCCGCCAGCGCCGCGGGTGCCAGCGACTGGCTCGCACTCACCACGAAGTCGGCGCCGTCGTCGATCAGCACGAAGCCGCGTTCGCAATGCGCCAGCCCCAGCACGGCATCCAGGCTGGCGTCGAGCAAATCGCCGAAGCGGGTGAGTTGCTCGATGCGGGTGGTGTGTGCGGTGGCGGCGTGGCGGCGGACACGGCGGTCGTGTTCGGCCGCTTCGGCCTCGGCTGCGGTGAGCAGGGCGAACTCGCAGTGGACGTCGCCGAAACGCAGCCAGCAGCCGCGATCCAGCCGGGTATCGCTGATCGCGACGCCATCGACGTGGCTGCCGTTCTTGCTGCCGAGGTCGAGCAGCCGCCAATGGCCCCCGTCGCCATGCAGCTCGGCATGCGCGCGCGACACCGACGGGTGGTGCAGGACGAGTTGCCCCGCCGGACAGTCCTCGCCCACGCGACCGATCCGCAGCGCCTGGCCGGGTCGGACCAGGCGGATGATGGCGGCGTCATCGGGCGGGTAGGCGATCAGTCGTGCCTGCATCCAGGCATCTTAGCGCGGTATCGCGGGACTGGACGGCGGGTCGAAACGCCGCCGGGGAAGGGCCGGCCCGCCGCCGCGGGCGTCGCGGCTACCGCCCGTAGTCGCGCAGGTAGGCGACGCTGTACCTGAGTGTCGCGGCACCGGCGATGATCTCGCCGGCCTGGTTTTCTACATCCCGGGTGGCCCGCCATTGCTGGGTCAGGGCAAGCCCGGCGCGGGCCGAGGCGCGCGCACGGATCTCGTCCAGCGCGCCGATCGCGCCGGCGTGATCGCCGCTGGCGACGGCGGACTCCGCTGCATCGAGGTACGCATCGAAGGCCGCTTGTTCGCTCGAGGGGAGGGCGGCGATCCGCGCGCGCAACCACGAGAACTTCTGGTCCAGCACCACGCCGGTCTCACGCAGGTCGGTCACCACCAGGAACTGCGAAAAACCTCCGGTGGTGCCACGCGCACGCACGCTGCCCGGCGCGATTTCATCGGTGATGTCGCGGAATGCGCCATTCAACGGTGCCTTCAGCAACCGCAGCGAACTGCCCGCGGTGTAGGGCAGGGCATGGGTGTGGACTTCGGCCCGCACCGTGCGGTTGAAGCTGAGCCCGCCCAGGGCCGGCGGCTCCACCGTGATCATGAGCGGCAGGGCCGGGTCGAGCGGGGTCAGGGTCTGGCCGGGCAGCCGGGTGAGCAGCGTGGGGTCGTTGATATTCACCAATTGCGCGCTGACGCCGAGGCTGGATGCGCTGAGCCCGCTGGCATCATCGAACGTGAGGATGAGCTCCGCCAACGGCTGGCTGCCGCTGCCGATCTGGACAACCGCGGTGTTGCCGCTGACGTCGACCTGCACCGGGACCGCGATCGATTGCGCCGCAACCTGGCCGCTGCCGAACAGCAGTGCCGCCACGGCGAGCAGTCTTGAAACCAACGGGAACCTCGACATCATCATTACTCCACGGCATCAGCCTGCCTACCCTAGCCTGATTCCGTGACCCGAGTCTCTAGGGGAAATCACTCAGGCGCGTGGCGCTGACCCATCCGCTCGCCTGCTGGGTGATTTTCCCCAGTGCGGTTGGGGGCAATTCCGGATGGGCCGCTGGGCGAAACGCCGCGAATACTCGGGTTCGCCCCAAGCCTGCGGCGATTTATCCGGAGTCCTCCATGCCTTCCAGAACCAGATCCCCCATTCAGCGTCGCACTTTCCGAATCTGCTCCATCGCCGCCGGCCTGCTCGCCAGCGGCGTCGCACTCGCCGACGCCCAACTCGACCCGGAACTGATCTCGCGTATGCAGAATGCGCTGCCGACCGATCAGTTGCAGATCGTGGTCAGCTACGAGCAGTCCGGTCCGGTCACGGCCGGCCAGGTCGCCGCGCTCAAGTCGCTCGGCATCGACCAGGGCATGCTGATGCGCACGCTGCCGATCGCCGGCGCGCTCGCCACCCCGGCCGAGATCCGCGCGCTGGCCCAGCGCGATGACGTCGCCTCGATCTACTTCAACGCGCCGCTGCAGTATTTCAACAAGGAGGCACGCCAGATATCCGGCGCCGAGCGTGCCGTGCAGAACCCGGCCGACTACAACCGCGCGATTCCCTTCAGCGGTGCCGGCGTGACCGTGCTGGTCAACGATTCCGGTGTCGACGGTACCCACGACGACATCAAGTTCGGCGCCCACCTGGTGCAGAACACCCAGGGCGTGACCAACCTGGCGGCGTACGACACGCTGTTGCCGATCACCTACACCGAAGGCGTCGCCAACACCGACTGGGGTTCGGGCCACGGCACCCATTGCGCCGGCACCATCGGCGGCACCGGCGCCAAGTCCAACGGCCTGTACCGTGGTGCCGCGCCGGGCGCGGACCTGGTCGGCTACGGCTCGGGCGCCGTGCTGTTCATCCTCGATGCGGTGGGCGGGCTCGACTACGCCGCCACCAACCAGTTCAGCTACGACCACCCGATCCGCGTCACCAGCAACTCCTGGGGCAGCTCCGGCAAGTTCGCACCGCTCAACCCGGTCAACGTCGCCACCTACGAGCTGTACAAGCGCGGCATCGTCAGCGTGTTCGCCGCCGGCAACGACGGCTCCGGCGAGGACACCCACAATCCGTACGCGCAGGCTCCGTGGGTGGTCTCGGTCGGCGCCGGCGAGAAGGACGGCGTGCTCACCGGCTTCTCCTCGCGCGGCAAGCGCGGCGAGATCGGCCAGTTCACCATGCCCGACGGCCGCGAGTGGACCTACATCAACGAGCCGACCGTGGTCGCCACCGGCGTCGACATCGTCTCCACCCGAACCCTGACCGGCGTGCTGCCGCAGCTCGCGGCCGACTACGACGCCGAGCACCTCGACGCCGCGCACCTGCCGTTCTACACCCACATGAGCGGTACCTCGATGGCCACCCCGCACGTCGCCGGCGTGGTCGCGCTGATGCTGGAGGCCAACCCGAACCTCACCCCGGCGCAGGTCAAGGAGATCCTCGAGCGCACCGCCACCAACATGACCGGTCGCCTGCCGTGGGAGGCCGGCATGGGCCACCTCAACGCCTACGCCGCGGTCGCGGAGTCGGCCGACATGCGCAACGACTTCGGCGCGACCGTCAACGGCCTGCGCGAGTTCAACGCCAACGCGTTGCTCGCCCCGGGCGGCGACCCGATCCCGTTCTCGATCTTCTTCAGTCCGGTCGGCACGGTCGAAAGCCAGTCGTTCGAGGTCGGTCCCGAAGTGGCCTTCGTCGCTGCACGAGCCGTCGTCGATGCCAACACGATCGCCGTCGTGCTGACCGATCCGGACGGCATTCGCTACGGTTCCTCGATTTCCCTGCCGCTGATCGGTGACACCGTGGTTGCCGGAGCCCCCGCCAAGGTCGGCACCTGGACCGTCACCGTGCGCGGCATCGGCGGGGTGTCCGGCCAGAACGTCGACCCGCTTGGCGCCACCAATGGCTATGCAGCGCCAGGCACGGTCAATGGCGAGCTCAGCTTCCTCAACAGCGGCGGCTACACCGGCATGAATGACGTCGCCACCCACCCGGCCCGCCAGGCGATCGAGTTCGCCGTCGCCAACCGCCTGGTCGACGGGGACTCCGACCGCCGTTTCCGCCCTGACGCCTTCCTCAAGCGCAGCGAGATGGCGCAGTACCTGCTGATGGGCGCCAGCGTGCGCCAGCAGCTGCCACTGGATCGCAAGCCGAGCTTCACCGACCTGAGCGTCGACGACCCGGCGTATCCGTTCGCCGAGTCGGCGGTCGCCACCGGTGGCGCGCTGCGCGACCTGGGCCAGTCGCAGGCCGGCGTGATGGGCGTGCTCAACGGCAAGTTCCGGCCCGACGACAACGTCAGCCGGGTCAGCCTGGCCTATTCGCTGGTGCAGAGCCTGGCGTTGCAGGAGGAAGCGCGTGGGTTCAGCGGCGAACTGACCGCGTTCTACCTTGGCCAGCGCATCCCGGTCGAGGATGCCGCGTCGATCCCCGCGACGTTGCGCGGCTACGTGCAGCTGGCGCTCGACCTTGGCCTGATCAACGCCCGCTTCGTGGTCAAGCAGGGACCGTTCGACCTGGAGCCGACCCTGCAGGCGTACTTCGATCCGACCAAGGGCGTGACCCGCGCGGCCTATGCCGTTGCCGCCAGTCGCTACCTGGTGCGCTACCAGAGCGCGGAGGACTGAGCGTCCGCGCGACGCGTCCGCAGCAGAACAACGGCCCGGCTCGCACCGGGCCGTTGTTCTTTGAATGATCGGCACCCGCTCCCGGACTCCACTGCGGGGCGAACGTGCTGCCGGTGCTACCCTTCCCGCGCCGCTCCCACCTGACCCGATCGCCATGTCCACGCCAGACAACGCCAAGCTCGACCGCATCGTCGCCGAGGCCCGGCGCAGCGCCGGGCAGCGCGACCAGGGCTACCGCGAGCGCGCGCTGAAGATGTATCCGTGGATCTGCGGCCGCTGCGCGCGCGAGTTCACCCGCGCCAACCTGCAGGAGCTGACGGTGCACCACCGCAACCACAACCACTCGGACAATCCGGCCGACGGCAGCAACTGGGAACTGCTGTGCGTGTACTGCCACGACAACGAGCACTCGCGCCAGCTCGACCACACCGGGGTCAGCGCACTGGCCGCCGAAGACAAGCCTGTTTCGGCCACGTCCAATCCCTTTGCCGGCCTGAAATCGCTGCTCAAGCGCGAGGAACCATGATCAACAACGACGTCCTGCGCAGCATCCGCTACATGCTTGATCTCAGCGACAACAAGGTGGTCGAGATCGCACTCCTTGCCGATCCCGCACTTGCCCTCGACAAGGACGATGTGCGCGCCTTCCTGCTGAAGGAGGAGGAGCCCGGGCACCTGGCCTGCAGCGATGCGGTGCTGGCGCATGTCCTCGACGGGCTGATCGTGCATCTGCGTGGCAGGGACGACACCGTGCCGCCGCGGCCGGTGGAGAAGCGCATCAGCAACAACGTGGTGCTGAAGAAGCTGCGGGTGGCCTTCCAGCTGAAGGACGAGGACATGCACCAGGTGTTTGTCGCCGCGGGCTTTCCCCTGGCGAAGCCGGAGCTGTCGGCGCTGTTCCGCCAGCCGGGGCACAAGAACTACCGCCCCTGCGGCGACCAGCTGCTGCGCGCATTCCTCAAGGGGCTGACGCTGCGCGTGCGCGGCGCCTGAGCTCGCAGAGCTTCAGAAGCGCTCGCCGACGGGCAGGTAGCGCCAGGCGCCCACCGGCATCTTGGCCAGCGGCACCTTGCCGATCCGGATCCTGCGGATGGCCACCACCTCCAGCCCCACCTGCGCGCACATGTCGCGCAGCTGCCCGCCCTGCACGCCCTTGATGGCGAAGCGCAGGCGGATCTCGTTCTGCCAGCTGACCTTGCATGGCGGCAGCGGGCGGCCGCTGTAGCCCAGGCCGTGGCTGAGGCGCTGCAGGCCGTAGGGCGCGATGTCGCCGTCCACTTCTACGATGAACTCCTGTTCGATGTCGTCGCGGTCTTCGCTCAGGCGACGCCAGACGCGGCCGTCCTGGGTCAGCACCATCAGGCCGCTGGCTTCGGCATCCAGCGGCATCAGCGGCGTCAGGCGATGGAAGTGGCGCTGCAGGAGGCGCACGCCGGAGGCGTCCTCGCTCCATCGGCTGTCGGACTGCACCAGCGCGGCCGCGGGGTTCGGGCCGCTGATCGTGTCGTGGCCGGCCGGCTTGTGCAGCAGGATCGTTGCCGGCTCCGCGACGGTCAGCCGGGCGGCGGGGTCGACGACGACGGTTTCGGTGCCCACCTTGTGGGCCGGGTCTTCGACCACCTGCCCGTCGACCGACACCCAGCCGCCCTTGATGTACTGCTCGGCGTCGGTGCGCGAGCACTGGGTGAGCTCGATGACGCGTCTGGCCAGGCGTACGGGATCGGACATGGAGGGCTGCCGGGAGTCGGGAGGCGCAGTGTAGCGGCGCTATGCTTCCGGCATGACCACGATGCTCCCTGTACTCGAGTTCTCCAACGCCACCTTCCTGGAAGGCCGGAACACCACGGTGCGCCGGGGAGCGCGCTGGCACGGCGTTCCCGCCGCCCGGCTGCGGCTCGGGGACGGCAGTCTCTCGCCGCCGGTCGTGCTGGAGACCGAGCTGCGGATATTCCGCGACATCGACGAAGAGGCACTGCGGTTCGAGCATGACCCCGACTGCCGTACGCCGCAGGGACTGCTCGCCCAGCTCAGGATCCACTACCCGGGATTCGGCGAAGACGAGACCGTGACCCTTTGCCATTTCAATCCCAATACCCAGAGCGGCTGACCGCCCTCGACGAGAGGGTCGCGATCAGCGCCGGAACCAGCTGTGCAGGCGTACGAGCAGCAGTTCGACCTCGGTCAGTGCAGCCCGCTCGGTACGTAGCCGGACGGCCTCTGCCGGCACGTCTGTGCTGATGTCGTCGACGCCGAGGTCCATGTAGCGCGCCATGCGCACCGGGTCGTTGACCGTCCACGCCTGCAGCAGGTAGCCGCGGCGCCGTGCCTCCGCGACCGCCGCGGCGTCGACCTGCAGGTGGTTGAGCCCCAGCATGTCGAAGTCGGTCCGCCGCGCCGTGCCCGGCAAGGCGGCATTGGTGAACAGGGCCAGCCGCGCCTGCGGTGCGGCGGCGCGCGCCGCGCGCACCAGCTCCGGCGAAAGCGAGGCCAGCATGACCACATCCCCGTAACCGCCGCGCTGCACTTCCAACAGCGCGGCTTCGAGCAGGGCCTGCGCGTTGTCCGCGTCGGGCTTGAGCTCGACCAGCGCCAGCGCACGCCGGTCGATGAAGGCGAGGGCTTCGGCCAGCGTCGCAATGCGCTCGCCCGAGAATGCAGGATCGAACCAGCTGCCGATGTCGATGTCACGCATGGCCGACAGCGGCGTTTCAACGACCGCACGCGGGTCGCTGGCGATGCGCCGGAAGTCGCTGTCGTGGAGTACGACCACGGCACCGTCGGCGCTCAGCCGGACGTCCAGCTCGATCGCGTCCGCGCCGGCCTCGATGGCCGCCTGGAAGGCCGCGAGCGTGTTTTCCGGCGCGACCAGGGCTGCGCCGCGATGCGCGGTCACCGAGACATCGGTGCGCAGGTTCATGCTCGCCACGGCGATTGTCGCCTGTACCAGCGCCACGCCAAGGAACGCCACCTCCGCACCCCAGACGAACCGGCCCGGACGGGGCGGGGTGGCGGGGATCGCGCGGGCGCCGCGGGCGCCACCGAGACGGTGGAACAGCGCGCGCACCAGCAGCGTGTTCAAGGTGGTGCCGAGCAGCAGCACGCCCAGCACGGTGGCGGCGTAGAGCGTGAGGTACGCCAGCATCCCCGCACTGACCAGCAGGCGATGGCCGGGGAGCCAGTCCAGCAGCGGAGTGGCCGCCCGGTCGTAGAGCTCGGTCACGACCAGCGGCATGGCCGCGACGGTGAGTGCGACAGCCACCACCAGCACCGCGATGCGCAGGTGTCGGCCGCGGGTGAGTACGCGGCTGCGGAGCAGGGCGGCCACCGGCGACAGGCCCTCCAGCACCAGTGCGGGCGTGGCGAGCAGCCATCGGAAGTAGAGCGTCGCGTGCAGGAGCAGGCCGACCGCAAGCACCGGCAGGAAGCTGCCGAGAAACCACCAGAGCGCGGGCGGACGCGCCGCCACCACGTAATAGGGATCGTAGCCGCCAAGGAACACCCGGTAGAGCACGCCGCCGATCACGAGCCACGGCAGCGCCAGCAGCGCATGGGCGAGGACCTGGCAGGCCGCGAGCGCGGCGAGCGGGCCCGCGCGCCGCAGCATGCCGAGCAGCGCCGCCGCGGCCGTGCGGTAGCGACAGCCGTGGCTTGCCGACACCAGGAGCATGCCGGCCTGTTGCAGCATGACCACATACCAGGCCAGCGCGCCCGCCAGCATGAGCCAGGTGAGCGCCAGCAGGTTGTCGACGACGCCATCGAAGTCACCCGCGAGCGGACGCTCGATCCAGTGCAGCAGCGCCGCGAGCGACCAGGTCGTCAGCGGTGCGGCCGCGACCGTCGCGAAGACGGTGAACAGCAGGTACCAGGCCAGCATCGGGCGCAGGTGGCGGCGCAGGTCGCGGCGGATGTCGTGGACGACGATGCCGCGCAGGAGCTGGCGGTCGTCGGTTGTCTTTCTCGGCATCCCGCGAGTTTAGACACGGAGCGGGCCTGGCGGCGCGCGCGGTCACGACCCGGCTATCACGACCTTTGGATGTGCGCCTAGACTGTGCGAGTGAACACGACAAACAACACTGCGCACGGCGAGTACAAGGTCCCCGGCGGCAAGCTGGTGGTGGTCGACCTGGCCATCGCCGGGGGCCGCATGACGGCCGTGCAGGTCAGCGGGGACTTCTTCCTGGAGCCCGACAGCGCGCTGGACACGATCAACGCCGCGCTGGAAGGCTTGTCCATCGCCACCGCCGAGGCCGGTCTTGCCGCCGCGGTGGCCGCGGCGCTCGGCCCGGAGCCGCGGATGTTCGGCATCACCCCCGAGGGCGTCGCGGCCGCGGTGCGCCGGGCACTGGATGCCGCGCCCGGGGGCGATGACCCGGGAGGCCGGGCGTGAGCCGCAGCAACTGGCAGGACCACGCCTGGCACCTGGTGCATGCCGCACCGCAGGCGCCGGCGCTGCACATGGCGCTGGATGACGTGATGCTGGACGAAGTGGCCGCCGGGCGGCGGCCGCCCACGCTGCGGGTCTGGGAGTGGGCCGGACCCGCGGTGGTGATGGGGCGCTTCCAGTCGCTGCGCAACGAGGTCGACATGGAGGCCGCGCGTCGCCACGGCATCGAGGTGGTGCGGCGGATCAGCGGCGGCGGGGCGATGTTCATCGAGCCGGGCAATACCATCACCTACTCCATCGTCGCGCCGCTGACGCTGGTGGAGGACATGACGTTCGAGCAGGCGTATGCGTTCATGGACCAGTGGGTGATCGAGGCGCTGGCCGGCCTGGGGATCAAGGCCTGGTACCAGCCCTTGAACGACATCACCTCCAGTGCCGGCAAGATCGCCGGTGCGGCGCAGACCCGGCGCCGCGGGGCGGTGCTGCACCACGTCACCATGGCCTATGACATCGACGCGGCAAGGATGATGGAGGTGCTGCGCATCGGTCGCGAGAAGTTGTCCGACAAGGGCACGACCAGCGCGGCCAAGCGCGTGGATCCGCTGCGCAGCCAGACCGGGCTGCCGCGCGCCGCGGTGATCGAGCACATGGTGGACACCTTCCGCCGCCGCCACGGCGGGCTGGCGCCCGACATCCTGCATCCGGACGAATCCGGGCGCGCGCAGGCGCTGGCGCGGGAGCGGTTCTCCACGCCGGAATGGACCGCGCTGTTGCCCTGAGCCCTCGACGCGCCCGCTATCGCTGGTCCAGTTCGTGGTGGACCAGCACGACGCATTGCGATGCGAACAGCATCCGGGATCCCAGCGTGATCTTCTTCGCCCCCAGGCGCTCGAGGCCCGGGATGGTCTTCCTCGGCATCGGGATGTGGTCGGTCAGCAGGAAGCACGGCTTGTCGCCAAAGGCCTGCTCGCGGATCGGCGTGCCCTTGCGGTCCAGCAGGAACAGCTGATGGTCTTCGGCCAGCACCTGCACCAGCCGTTCGAAGCTTGACGTACGCACCGTGACGCCCGATTCCACGGGCCGCGCCTCGTCCTTGCCCATGCCTCTGGACGCATCCAGCGCCTTCGCGACCTTGCCCAGCAGCGCGCGCTCGTCGAAGCCGCCGATCTCGTGCATGGCGTTGACATCGAACACGATCGTGCGGGAAAAATCCCGGGTGCTTTCGAGCACCAGGTACACGGTGACATCGGCGCGATGCGACTGGGCGACGAAGATCGCGTTCATCAGCGTATGCGCGAGGATCTCGGTATGCGCGTCCTTGCCGACGGAGTCCAGCAGTGCCTGGCTGTCGGTGGGCGCCGCCCGGGCTCTCAGTACGAAGGTTCTCATGGCTGTCCTGGCCGGTCGGTGGGCCTGCTTGGTGCGCCGAGTATCGATGACAGGCCGCAGGGAGTTCCAGTTTCGAGGTGTCTTTCCGGGAGGGCGAGCGCCGGATGGCCGGCCAGTGGCAGTGCGGCCGATGGAACGAAAAGGCCCGGACAAGTCCGGGCCTTTCCTGTTGATCGGTCGGAGCGCGCTCAGGTCGGCGCGAAGGGCTTGCTCGCGTTCTTCTCGCGCTTCTCGGCCTTCTTCTCCTTCATCGTCTTGGCCGGTTTCTTCTTCTGTTCCTTTTTCTGGTTCAGACCCTTGCTCATTGGATTCTCCTGGCGCATTCGCGCTGCACTGCGGTTGCAGTCGGCCTGCACAGTATGCGCCAGTCATGGGAATGCAGCGCGCCACCGGGTGGCCGCGAGGTCCAGGGCGACAGGTTTCTGAACGGGGTCCGCGGGGGAAGCATCAGCAAGGGACGGGACCGCTGGCCCGGGAGTCAGGCGGCCGTCAGCCGCGCAAGGAACATCAGTACGGTGGCGACGGTGAGCATCATGAAATAGATGTTGCCGATGACCAGGTACTTGAGCACGGTCAGCCACCAGGCCTGGCGGTACACGCGCCTCTGCATCAGCAGCAGGTAAACCGGCATCCATATCACGATGGCGGACAGGCCGAGGCCGAACACAATGCCCGAGACACCCGTGCCGACCCAGTTGTCCAGCGCCGACAGCACGAAGGCCAGGGTCAGCATGATCAGCAGGAAGACGTGGCTGTACAGCGCCACGACCAGGTGTTCCAGATACACCCGGCGCGTGAACAGGTAAGCCACCTTCAGCAGCAGGGCGAACACCGGGACCAGCAGGAACAGCGCCGACGGTGCCGACGACATGATTCCCTGCACCCAGGTGTCGGGGGAAGCGGCATCGAGCGACCGCATGTTCTTGTCGAGGTTGCCCACCTTCCGGTTGAGCCAGTTGTTGGCGAAATCCGGCCACCAGCTGACGACGAGGGGGTTGGTCTCTGCGTCCCACGCGCCCTTGTGGCCGAACAGGTTGATCTGCATGCCCGGCTTGCCGTCTGCCGCGGGCACGTCGGCGGTGCCTTCGGCTGGGGGGCGACCGGTCAGTTCGACCAGGCGGTTGGCCGCGGCCCCCTGGATCCGCACCTCGGCCGCAATCAGGGCGGGGTCTACGCCCGGGGTATTGCCGGCCTCGGCGCGCGCCGCCTCGATCTCGGCGACCATTTCGTCGCGGATGCGTTCGACGTCCTCGACGGTGGCCGCCCCCCTGATCTCTTCGATGCCGGTGACGCCGATCGGGCTGTCGTCGACGTGCACTGCCACCGCGCCGATGAAGAACGTGAGCACGCTCAGGATCACGAACAGGCGCAGCGGCGCGATGTAGCGCGCGCGATGGCCGGCGAGGTAGTTGATCGCCACCCGCCCGGGGAACCACAGGTCGCGCAGGGTGCGGAAGACGCGCCCATCGAGATGCCAGAAGGCTTCGAAGAACTCCTCCACCGCGTGCCCGAAGTGGCGGATCGGGTTGTGCATGGACTGTCCGCAGGCATGGCAGAACTCGCCGTGCAGGACGGCCGCGCAGTTCTCGCAGCGGGCCGGCGCGTGGTCGGTGTCGGTGCGTGTGCCCTGATCGCTCATGTGGTCGTTCCCCGGGGGCCTCGGCGGCGGGCGTTACGATAACGCATCCGATCCGGAGTCCAGCCATGGCTGCCGCGTCGCCGGGCCACACGCTACCGTCACCCATCCGGCGCCCCGGCAGTGCCATGGCCGCCCGGTTCCACGACTTCGTGGCGGCGCCGTCGTTTCCCTGCGTGGGATCGAAGGCGGCGTTGGCGCGCGGTGCCATCCAGATGCACGAATTCGCGCCGTTGGGCGATCGCGCCAATGACGCGTCCATGCTGGACGCGCGCCGCCCGCTGACGCGCGAGCCGGCCCGAGGCTGACGCGGCACGGCAGTCATTGCCGTTTCGCGTCTGTTCGCGCGATGGACACAGCCCCTTGATGCCGACGCGACGGCTGGCACGCGCCATGCTTGATGTGGAGCGCCACTCAGGGATGCCGTGGCGTTGTCGTCCGTAGGCGCAGTCGATGAGACCGCTTTCCCTGATGCTTGGCTATACGCAGCGTGCCGGTGCCTTGCGCTGCGCTCACAACAGTCGAAACAGGGGAGTTTCATGAAGAAGTCCAGTTCGGTGGCCATGATGGCCGCAGCGTTCGCAGTCATCGCATCCGCGGGCGCCTACGCCCAGACCAAGGCGATCGAGCCGGCGCCGCCGCCGCGTCAGGAGATGGATCCGGCCAAGCGTGTGCCCGAAGCGCCGCGACCGGTCGCTGTCGGGGAGCAGGTGCAGCAGCCGGTGCCGACGCCGCAGCACCAGTCCACCGTAGGTCGCGCGCAGCCGTACACCGCTGCGTACGAGGCTCCCACGCGCCATGAGGAAGGCCGCGGCGGCTTCTTCGTCGGTGTGCAGGGCGGCAAGGGCTGGGTGTACGACGACGTCGACCAGTCGGCGCTCGCGGTCAACGCCGGCTATCGCTGGCAAGCGGGCGCGGTGACGTTGATCGGCATCGAGCTGGCGAGCGGTCGGCTGGACAGCACCACGGACGATGGCTGGCGTTTCGCCGAAGTCGACTACGCGAGCATCGGTGTGAACGCACGTTTCAACTTCGGCCATACCAGTCCGGTCTATGCTTTGGTGCGTGCGGGCTACATGTCGGCCGACTACGAGTTCGGCGATATCGATGGCGGCTACGTCGGCGTCGGTCTGGGCGTGGACATCACCCGCCATTTCAATCTGAGTCTTGTCTACACGAACTACGTGTATTTCAACGAAGCCTATTGGGATAGCGGCACGTTCTATTACGATGCCGACCGCGCCGACACGCTGATGCTTGGCGCCGAAGCCCGGTTCTGACTGACGGGCGGCGGGTCCCGGCATCGGGGCCCGCCGTCGCGTCAGGTTTGCGGTGATCGAGGTCGACACGGTTGCGCACGGCAAGGACGAGGGCTGGGGCGAACGGTCAGTCCCGCAGGTTGTCCCGCCAATCGGGATGCGCTGGGCAGGCCGACACTGGCCCCCGTCGCCGTCCACCGTTATCGTCGGAACCCGTCCATCGCCGATCCGGGGTTCCCATGCGCTTCCTCGTCGCGTTCCTGCTGTCCAGCACCATGCGGCTCGTCCATGCCGGCGAGCCTGAGTCCTACGGCGAAGCCTTCGCCGATGGCCGGATGATGCTCGAGGACGACGACCATGTGGCGGGCGCGCCCTGAGCGCCCTGGCCGGCAGCCGCGGCGGCATGGACAGGCGAAGGTTCATCGGAAGCGCCGCGGCAGCGGCCTTGCTGCTGCCGTTCGCGCGGGGACGCAGTGCGATGGCGGCGCGGGGTGTGCCATTGCTGCCCGCGCCGCTCAATCCGGGCGACACCGTGGCCCTGGTCAGCCCCTCATCCCCGGTCGATGATTCCTTCAACCTGCAGCTTGCGCAGGAAGTGATGGAAGCGCTGGGCTTCAAGGTCAAGGCCGGGGCCCATTACGCGGACAGGCGCGGGCACCTGGCGGGCAGCGACGCCGGGCGCGCGGGCGACATCAATGCGGCCTTCGCCGACAGGGAGGTCAAGGCCGTCATCTGCGTTCGCGGTGGATCCGGCGCCGCGCGCCTGCTGCCGCTGCTCGACTACGACCTGATCCGTGCCAATCCCAAGGTGCTGCTCGGCTACTCCGACATCACTGCGCTGCACAATGCGATCAACGCGCAGACCGGGCTCGTCACCTTCCACGGCCCCAACGGCTCCGGCAGCTGGAACAGCTTCAATGCCGACCAGTTCCGGCGCCTGTTCTTCGAGCGCGAGCTGATGCAGTACCGCAACGTGGCCGATCGCGGCGATGAGCTGGTGCAGCGCAGGAACCGCACCGTCACCATCACCGGCGGCACGGCGCAGGGCGAGCTGGTGGGCGGCAACCTGGCGGTGCTGACGGCACTGGCCGGCTCGCCCTACCTGCCGGACTTCAGCGGGAAGATCCTGTTCCTCGAGGACGTGTCCGAGGCGCCGTACCGCGTCGACCGCATGCTCAGCACCCTGAAGCTGATGGGCGCGCTGGACCGGATCGCGGGCTTCATCTTCGGCGAGTGCACCGATTGCGATCCCGGCGCTGGCTATGGCTCGCTGGGGCTGGGCCAGATTCTCGACGACTACATCAAGCCCCTGGGCATCCCCGCGTACCGCGGCGCGATGATCGGCCACATCCGGCAGCAGTTCATCGTGCCCGTTGGCGGCCGGGTGGAGTTGGATGCCGCTGCGGGCAGCTTCCGCTTGCTGCAGCCGGTGTTCCAGCAATAGGCCTCATCAACTCCGTGCCACGCCCGGTCCGCGACGGTATCCCGGCCAGTCGCCTGCAGCTTCCGCCCGGTCCCTGGGCCACGTTGCTGGATGGCCTGTGCGCGCGCTTTCCCGGGGTGGACCGGGCGACGTGGGCCGATCGCTTCCGCCGCGGCCGCGTGCTGGATGCAGAGGGGCGCGCGCTTGCTGCCACGGCGGCGTACCGCGCCGGCACCGGGATCCACTACTTCCGCGAAGTCGTCGATGAGCCCCGCATCCCGTTCGCCGAGACCGTGCTGCATGTCGACGGACATCTGCTGGTCGTCGACAAGCCGCATTTCCTGCCGGTTGCGCCGACGGGTGCCTACGTCCGTGAAACGCTGCTGACGCGGCTGGTCGAGCGCTTCGACAATCGCGCGCTGGTACCGCTGCACCGCATCGATCGGGACACGGCGGGACTGGTGCTGTTCTCGGTGAACCCGGACAGCCGCACACGCTACCAGGCGCTGTTCCGCGAGCGACGCATCCGCAAGGAATACTTTGCCCTTGCACCGCCTCTGCCGGACTTCGTGTTTCCGTACCTGCACCGCAGTCGACTGGAACGCGGCGAGCCGTTCTTCCGGATGCGCGAGGTCTCTGGGGAGTCCAACAGCGAGACCGTGGTCGATGTCGCCGCGCGTGGCCCGGACGCGTGGTGGTACCGCCTGGAACCGGTCACCGGCCGCAAGCACCAGCTGCGCGTGCATATGGCGGCACTGGGCGCGCCGATCCAGGACGACCCGTTCTATCCGGCCCTGCGCGACCGCGCGGAAGACAGCCATGCGCGGCCGATGCAGCTGTTCGCGCAGGCGCTGGAATTCGTTGATCCGCTGACCGGCGAACACCGGTGCTTCGCAAGGCGGCGGGACGCAGTGCCGCCGTTTTGAACTGCCGCGTTGCAGTGTGGCTGGCCGGAAGTGCTGCTGTTCGGCACCGGGCCGCATGCAGGTCGGATGCTGGCACAGGTGGCGGAAGCGCAGCAGTCGCCGTTTGCAGAGGTGCTGCTTCCGGGGAAGGGGCGTGTGTCGGGTAGCATTCGGGCCATGTCGATCGTCCTCACAGATTTCGCCCGCGCCCGCGTGTTCCCGCGGGAGCCCCGCGGCAACACCATCCAGGACTGCACGCCCGAGGCCTTCGAGCGCCACCTCAACGAGGTGCCGCCGCTGGCAGTGCTCGACGGCTACGCGCCCTTCTGCAAGCTGCACGTGCACCGCAACTGGACCTCGACCCGCTGCCTGGCGGTGCCGGTCACGAACGCGAACCGCCATCTGCTGCGCTCCGACTACGAAGCACGCACGCGGGACGAGCTGCCCGTGCTGGTGCGCTGGTTCGAAGGCCTGGAGCCGCCGGTGGCCGCCTATCTGATTCCGATCCTCTACAGCCGCGGGCAGCTGGCGAAGGAGGGCACGCGCATCACCGCCGACTGGGGCGTGGTGGGCTGCATGTACACCGCGGAGCCGGAGGAAACGCCGATGGCGCCGATCACGATGATGCGCAACGCGCTGGGCGTGGAGGAGGGCGGCTCGGGCGTGCAGCTGGACCGCGAGGCCTACCGGCGCAGCGTCGCGTTCTGGAGCACGCACGCCAACTGGCGCGGGTGAGCGGTTCCGGATCCGACAGGGCAGATGCTGGAGGAGGTCGATTCGCGGGACTGAGGTGGCCGGCCCCGGTCAGAGGATCGCCAGCTCCCGGTTGGCCAGGATGCCGCCGTACTGCTCCCGCAGCTGCACCTTGCGCGCGAAGTCGGCAATGATGTGGCTGCTGAAATCCACGCCGGTCAGTTCCTCGGCCATGTTGATGCCGCCGGGCGTGTCGACGTTCACCTCCATCAGCTTGTCGCCGACGATGTCGAGGCCGGTGAAGTACATGCCGTCGCGGATCAGCTTGGGCGCCACGATGTCGGCGAGCCGGAGCGCGGCCGCATCCGGCTGGGCCAGTTCGACCTTGCCACCGGCGCTGACGTTGCTGCGCGCGTCGCCGCTGTCGTTGTAGCGGCGGAAGCAGGCGTACTGTCCGTCGACCTGCAGCGGGCGGCCGTTGAGGGTCAGCAGGCGCAGGTCGCCGTCGGCGGCTTTCGGCAGGTATTCCTGGGCGATCGCGTAGCCGTCGCGGATCACCGCTTCGATCATCTGGTTGAGGTTGGCGCTTTCGTCGTCCTTGACCACGAACACGCCCTGGCCGCCGGAACCCTGCAGCGGCTTGATCACGCCGCGGTTGCCATGGGTGGCGATGAAGTCGCGGATCTCCTCGGCGTCGCGGCTGATGCAGGTCACCGGCCGCACTTCTTCCGGGAAATGCTGGAAGTAGGTCTTGTTGGCGGCGTTGGTGAGGTGGAAGGGGTCGTTGAGTACGATCACGCCGCGGCGGGTCACCAGCTGGGCGAACAGCAGCGCACTGGCTGGCGCCCAGGGGCGGTCGACCTGTTCCGGCGCCGGGTCGCTGCGCAGCATCAGCACGTCGAGCTCTTCGACGTTGATGCGTTCGGTGGCGGCGTCCTCGGCCTGGATCTCCTCGAGCAGCGCGTTGTCGTCGGCGTATTCGTTCCCGGCAGGCATGTGCGCCTTGGCGCGCACGGTGCCGTTGGCGTCGTAGACGAAGCCGTCGAGCCCGATCAGGGCCACGCTGTGCCCCTGGTTGGCCGCGGTGCGCGCCAGACGGATGGTGGTGTAGTTGTCCTGCTCGGTGGCGACGTCGTTGACGACGAATCCGATGCGCAGCGGCCGGTCGGTCATGCTGGCGGTTCCTGGAAGGCGTGAGGGGAGGGCCGGGTGTGGTGCAGGGCTTCGACACCGATCGTCCTGCATTGCTCGAGAGCCCGCGTGAAGCCATCGGCGGTGGCATAGCGCGGCAGCAGCGCGGGTGGCAGCACCCAGCCGGCCTCGACCAGCTGCTCCAGCACCACCAGGTGCGTGAGCGCGAACTTGCCGGCGAACAGGGCTTCGAAGGTGCCGCCGCCGCGCAGGTGGTCGAGCAGGTCGCGCAGGCCGCGCAGGTAGACGGCATCCTTGGTCAGACCCCCGCCGCGCCGCGCGCGCACCGCGACGTCGAAGGCATCCTCGGTGGAGAATCCGTGCTCCTGGTGCAGGCAGGCAAAGATGGCGGGGATGCCGCTGTCGCGGATGGCCATGTCGGCGGCGACCACGCGGCCGGCCAGCACGCGCAGGCGCTCGCCGGGCAGGTAACCGGCCAGGTATTCGGCCAGGACGCCCAGGCCTTCCTGCAGCGGGTCGTAGTGCGCCAGCCCGACGGCCAGCTGCCGCAGGGGCTGGCGCAGTCCGTTGTGGCGGGTGACCACGTGGGTGCCGACCTCGTGCTGCACCAGCGGCTGCAGCCGCGCGCGGGGCAGGCGCAGCTGCGCGTCGAGGTAGAGCCGGCCGTGCGAGACCATCATCAGCGAGCCGATGTCGGCGTCGACGACGATGTCGAGGCTGAAGTCCGGCGCCCGCTCGCAGTACCAGGCGACCTCGTCCTCCACCGCGGCGACCACCGCGTCGACGCCGATGTCGGCCTCGAGCGGCTCGCTGTCGCCGACGCCGTCGAGGATGGCATGGGCAAGTTCGAGCAGCCCCGGCTCCACGCCGCCGAACAGGTCGATGCTGGCGGACACGAAGCCCCGCGTCCCGCGCAACCGCACCAGCTCGATCATTCGGTCGAGTTCGCGCTGCTTCTCGCCCAGCACGCCGGCGAGCAGCGGTGATTCGATGCGTTCGACCGGAAGGTCCAGCAGCCGCCTGCGCATCGCGGACAGGTCGAACACCGGCTCGGCGTAGCGCAGCGACGACACGCGCGCATGACCGCTGGCCACGAACTCCTCCCACAGCGCGTCGGTGCCGAGCGGGGTGAGTGCGAGCAGCCAGTCGAGTCCGGCATCGATGTCGGCGAGGGCGGCGTCGACTTCGGCGGCCACCGGTGGCAGGGGCCGCGGTCCGGGGTGTCGCGCGCCCGCGCCCATCATCGCGCCCCGAAATCGCGACGCACCGCATCCACCGCCGCCTGCAGGCCGTCGCGCAGCGCGTACAGCGCGGCGACGTCGGCCTGGCCGGTGTGTTCGTCCATGAAGATCTTCTTGTACTCGGGCGAGATCGTGCAGACCCGTGCGCCCCAGCGTGCATACACCCATTCCGGGAAGTCGCCGCCGGTGGGGAAGCGCACGTTGGCGCGCACGTCGGGCGCGCGTCCGCGGACCGGCGTCGCGCGCAGGGCGGCGGCGAAGCGCTCGCCGACCGCGGCCCAGCGCCCGGGGTCGGCGGTGGTCAGGCCCAGTTCGATGTCGGGATTGGCGTCCTGCGGCGCGGGGTCGGCGTCGGGCCCGTCGCGACGATGGTTGTAGCTGTGCAGGTCGATCAGCAGCACCGCATCCCAGCGTTCCAGCAGCCGGTCGAGCAACTCCGCCACCATGGCGTGGAAGCGGTCCCAGCTGGCGAGCGAACGTTCGATCTCGGCTTCGGGAAGTGGGCCGTTCCAGACTTCCAGCCCCCAGCAGTCCTCCGGCCGCGCGTACACCGCGCCGGCGCGCGGCCGGTTGAGGTCGAGTTCGAAGCGCGAGGCCGGCACCCGGATGCGCACGTCGCCGACGTCGGCCAGCACGCCGGTCAGCGGATCCTCCTCGCGGAAGCGCACCTCGTCGGGCAGGGCGATGAGGGGCCGCAGCGACGGCCGGATGGCATGACCGTCGTGGATGGCGGTGGTCACGACCGGGCCGTCGGCCAGCGCGATGTTCCACTCCTGCGCTGCCGCGGTGGGACTGGGTGGCTGGCCTTCGGTGAAATAGCGGGTTTGCCGGGCCCGGGTGTCGGGTTGCGCCATGGCGGGCGATGTTCGCAGCGGGGCCATGATTGCGCCGTGACCGCGGGCCATGGCTGCGGCCCGCGCAGGCCGGACACGCCTCGGCCACGCCTTGCCTGTCAATATCGCGCCATGACCTTGCGAACGTTGCTGGTGGTGCTTTCTCTTTCGCTGTCGTCCATGGCCTGCGGGCAGTCGCCCGATCTGCGGCCGCGGGCAGTGGGCGATGACGCCGCCGGCACCGGTCCCACGCCGGCGCCGGCGGCGTCTGCTGCGTTCCCGGAGCCGCCTGTGCCAACGATTGACGCGCTGCTCGAGCAGGCGGACGCGATCGGGCCGCTGAAGGCCGTGGTGGTCGCCCGCGATGGTGTCGTCATCGCCGAGCGCGGCTACAACGGCGCCCGGACGGATTCGCCGACCAACATCAAGTCGGCCTCGAAAACCGTGGTGTCTGCCCTGGTCGGCATCGCCATTGACAAAGGCCTGCTGGAAGGCACCGGCCAACCGATCGCAGCGCTGCTGCGCGAGGACCTGCCGCCGGACCCCGATCCCCGGCTGGCGCGGGTGACCATCGGCCACCTGCTGTCGATGCAGGCCGGCCTGGAGCGCACCTCGGGTCCGTACTACGGTCGCTGGGTGACCAGTGCCCACTGGGTGCGCGCTGCGCTGGCGCGGCCCTTCGTCGACGAGCCGGGCGGGGCGATGCTGTACTCGACCGGTTCGACCCACCTGCTCTCGGCCATCCTTACCCGGGTGAGCGGGCGCTCGACGCTGGCGCTCGCGCGTGAGTGGCTGGGGCCACAGGACGGCTTCGTGATCACCGGCTGGGACCGTGATCCGCAGGGCGTTTACTTCGGTGGCAACAACATGGCGATGGGCACGCGATCGCTGCTCGCCTTCGGCGAGCTCTATCGCACCGGAGGGGTGACCGGCGACGGCCGTCGCCTGCTGTCACGGGAATGGATCGAAGCCTCGTGGCAGCCGCGCACGCAATCACGCTTCACCGGCGACGACTACGGCTATGGCTGGTTCCTCCGCACCATCGCCGGCGAACCGGTGCGCTACGCCTGGGGCTACGGCGGGCAGATGCTCTATGTGGTGCCGTCGCTGGGGCTGACGGTGGCGATGACCTCCGACGACAGCGAGGCCTCCGCGCGCAGCGGCCACCGCGACGCGCTGCACGGGCTGGTGGCGGAGATCATCGCTTCGGCCAGGCAACTGTCCGGCCCGCGCGCCGCGGTTCCGGGGAGCTGAGGTCGGGGAGGGGCGTCGCTGCCGGTGTCATGCTCCTGTGCTAGTGTCCGGGCCTCGGCGATCGGGGGCAAAGCCATCCCGCGAACGGCATTGGAAGCCGGGCTGGGTCAAAGGGGAGACGGTAGATGTCGGCACTGCTTGATTTGATGAGAAGGCTCGGCAGCGATGCCGCGCTGGCGGCGGAGTACGACAGCGGCAAGTTCGCAACCAACCACACCATCAGGGCGTACGACTAGCCTTCGCTGCCGCGCCCGACCCTCCGACGCCATGTGCCGGCTGATCCCGATCGCGTTCCTCCTGCTGGCCTTGGTCGGCCTGCCGGCGTTCGCCAACGATGCGGTGGAAGCGGAAGTCAGGGAGATCGAGCGGCTGGCGGTCACCGCGCACTGGCGGCAGTCGGACGCGAGGATCGAGCGCCTGAAGCCGCGGCTGGACAGATTCAGTCCGGAGCAGCGGCAGCGCCTGGAGTTCGTCCACCTGCGCAACCTCGGGCTGTCGGCCCATGAGCAGGAAGCGCTGCAGGGCTTTACCGAGCTGCTTGAGGAGGACCTTTCGGCGCAGCTGCGCGTGCGCGTCTTCACCACGGCCATCAGCATCGCGGCCAACGTCGAGGATTGGCCGCTCGCTTTCGAGTGGCTCGGCGAAGGGCTGTTGCACCTGTCGGAAGCGCCCTCGGAATCGGGCAAGCTCATGGGCGTCGCCAGCTACCTGCACACGCTGGTCGGTGAGATCGCGAAGGCGCGGGAGCTGGCGCTGCGCGGCCTCGAACTGGTCGAGGCCCGGGGCGGCGACGCGAGAGCGGTATGCCAGGCCGTGGCCGACGTGGCCCTGGCCGAGGACCACGCGCGCAACTTCCGCGAATCGGAAACCTGGCGGTATCGCCAGATCGAGGAGTGCACCCGGGCCGGGGACCTGGTCTTCATCGCCAACGGCAAGTATGGCGTCGGCAAGATGCTGGCCGCCCAGGGCAGGCACGCGGAGGCCCTGGACTGGGGCCGCCAGGCGATCGCCGAGTTCGAGGCCGCGGGCTTCGCCGGCGGCGCGTGGAGCGCGAAGCTCGTGGTGGCCGAAAGCCTGACCACGCTCGGCCGGGGGTTCGACGAAGCGCAGGTGCTGCTGACCGAGGCCCTGGCGCATTACCGGGAAAAGGACGCCGAGTTCGCCATCGCCGAGACCGAACAGTTGATGGCGGACCTGGCCGAGCGGCGTGGCGACCTTGTCGAGGCGCTCGCCCATCGCAAGTTCGCCGCGACCGCCTCGCAAGCGGCCGAAAGCATTTCCCGCGAACGCCAGCTCGCCTACCTGCAGGTCGAATTCGACACCCGGCTGAAGGAACAGCAGATCGCGCTGCTGGAAGCCGAGAAGGAGCTTGCCGCGCTGCAGGTCACCGCGACCCAGCGCCGGCAATGGCTGCTGGGCCTGGGCATGTTCGCCCTGCTGGTCACCGCCATCCTGCTGGCAATCCTGCTGCGCCATTCCTTCCACGAGCGCCGCCGCTACCGCCGGCAATCCGAGCGCGACGGCCTGACCGGCCTGCTCAACTACCAGCAGATCCGCAAGCGCGGCGAGGCGGCCTTCGCCCGCGCGCGCGCCGACCGGCGTCCGTTCACCGCGATCGTTGCCGACATCGACCTGTTCAAGCAGGTCAACGACAGCTACGGGCATGCCGCCGGCGACGAGGCCTTGCGCTCGCTTGGCGGTTGGATCAGCGAAGTCGTCGAGGGCCACGGCATCGCCGGCCGCAGTGGTGGCGACGAGTTCACGATCCTGCTCGAGGGCGATGCGGCGGAGGCCGAGGCGCTGCTGCGCCGCCTGCGCGCGCGGCTCGAGCCGATCACCGTGTTCGGGCAGACGTTCGGCTTCAACCTCAGCGCGGGGCTCTGCCAGGACGACGGCAACAACGCCACGCTGGAGCCGCTGCTGCACAAGGCCGACCAGGCCCTGTACCGCGCAAAGCACGGCGGGCGCGACCGCGTGGTCCGCGCGGACGGAAATGTCGCGGTGCGCGACCTGCCCGACGCACACTACGAGGAATACACCACCCTGGTCATCCCGCCGTTGGGCAGGCTGCGCGACGACCCGGGCCGGGGCGCGGGCGAGCCGCGCTAGGCGATCGCGCAGGCCCGCGCATCAATCGCGTTCGAGCACCGGCTTGCGCGGCATGCGCTCCTCGCGCATGGCGGCGTGGTATGCGAACGAGGCCACGATCGCCGCGGCCTGCTTGAGGTCCTCCGGTTCGACGTGGTCCCAGGTGTCCAGGTGGCTGTGGTGGACGTTGGTGAAGTAGTCCAGCCGGTCCTGGATGAACTGGAAGCCGGGCAGGCCGACGCGGTCGAAGGGGATGTGGTCGGTGCTGCCGGTGTTGCGCGTGGCCACGGTGGTGGCGCCGACGTCGTGGAAGGGCGCCAGCCAGGCTTCGAAGATCGGCACCGCGGCCAGGTTTTCCTGGGCGTAGATGCCGCGGAAGCGGCCCGAGCCGTTGTCCATGTTGAAGTACACCGAGAAGCGGTCATAGTCGCGCTTCTTCTGCAGCGGGCCGGTGGGGTTGCGCAGCGAACCCGGCAAAGCCTTCTGCGCCGGCTCGGCGGGTTCGGGGTACGCGGCAAAGTGGCGTGACACATAGTCCTGCGAACCGATCAGGCCTTGCTCCTCACCGCTCCACAGGGCCACGCGGATGGTGCGGTCGGGGCGGGCGCCCACGGCTTTGAGGATGCGCATGGCTTCCATCATCACGGCGACGCCGGCGGCGTTGTCGGCCGCGCCGGTACCCGTGTGCCAAGAGTCCAGGTGTGCGCCGAGCATGACGATTTCCGCGGCCTTGCGACCGCTGCCCGGGATCTCGGCCAGGGTGTTGTAGCCGGGCTGGTTGGTTTCGTCGGTGAAGCGCGCGGCCACGTTGACCCGCAGCTTCACCGTCTGCTTGTTTTCCAGCGCGCGCGCCAACGGATTGAAGTGCTCGGCGATCATCGCCAGTTCGGGGATGCCGACCGGTTCGCCGGCCTTGCGCGAGCCGCCACCGGCCACCCGGATGATGCCGTTGTCCCAGCTGCTGATGCTGATCGCCGCCAATGCGCCTTCTTCGGCGAAGAGCGTGTTCACCGCCTTGGCGAGTTCCAGGCGCTCCTCGTATTCCTTGACCCGCTTGCTGCGTTCGTTCGCGCTGCTCTTGGGAATGGTGAATTCCTGCAGGCCCTCCAGCGAGGTGGCGTCGTGGCGATGCGAGTCCGAGGCGGTGGCACGCTTGTACTCACGCGCTTCTCCCAGCAGCAGGATCTTGCCACCCAGCTTGCCGCGCCAGGTCTCGATGTCGGCCAGCTTCTTGATGTTCACCTGCACCAGCTCGCCTTCCACCGGGCCGTCGGTGCCCGGCGTCCACGCCTTGGGCAGCGCATGAAGTGGCTGCGTGCGGCCGTCCAGCATCTCGACGGTGGCCGAGCTGAACTCCCAGCCGCGGCCGAAGTCGTCGAAGGCTTCGTCGTGGACGTTGGCCAGGCCCCACTCCTTGAACCTGCCGCGCGTCCAGGCGTTGGCCTCGGCCATCTGCGGCGAATTGGTCAGGCGCGCGCCGATGTCCTCGGTGAGGTGGCTGAAGGTCGCCATCACCTGGGAGTTGTGGAAGGCCTCCTGGCGGATGCGGCTGACCATGTCCAGGTCGACGGGCTCGGCGGCCGCGACCAGGCCGCTGGCTCCCAGGCAGACCACTATCAGGCAACGCTTCAACATCGGGATCACCTCTGCGCGCCGGGGCGCTGGAAACCAGGCACTCTAGCGCCCGGGACGCCCTGGTTCGCCGGTCTTTAGTCACGCCTTCCAGGTTCTTTTTGCTACGCTTCGACACCCGCTCCCGAATGTCTGGCCGGTGTCCCCGATGTCCTCGCTGCGCGCCGCGCTGGTCATGCTGCTGATCGTCGTCAACACGCTGCTGCACGCGCTGCCGCTGCTGCTGGTTGCGTTGTGCAAGGCGCTGCTGCCGTTCGACGGCCTGCGGCGGGCCATCAACCGCCTGCTCGCGGCAATGGCGGAAAGCTGGATCGGCGTCAACAGCGCCATGATCGACCGCCTCACCGGGACGCGCTTCCACGTCGACGGCGCGGCCGGCCTGCAGGTGGACGGGCATTACCTGGTGCTTGCCAACCACCAGAGCTGGGTCGACATCGTGGTGCTGCAGAAGGTCTTCAACCGGCGCATTCCGCTGCTGCGCTTCTTCCTCAAGCGCCAGCTGTTCTGGGTGCCGGTACTGGGCCTGGCCTGGTGGGCGCTGGATTTCCCCTTCATGGGCCGCTACACGCGCAGGGAGATCGCGAAGAACCCGGAGCTCGGCAAGCGCGACATGGAAGCCACGCGGCGCGCCTGCGAAAAATTCCGCGCGCTGCCCGTTGCGGTGATGAACTTCGTCGAGGGCACCCGCTTCACGCCGGACAAGCACGCACGGCAGGCGTCGCCGTACCGGCACCTGCTCAAGCCCAAGTCGGGTGGCGTGGCCTTCGTGATCGATGCGATGGGTGACGCCCTGCACGCCGTCCTGGACGTCACCATCGCCTATCCCGCGGGCCGGCCCACGATGATCGACCTCATCGGCGGACGCATTCCGGAGGTGCACGTGCGGGTGCGCCAGCGCCCGATCCCGACCGAAGTGATGGGAGGCCGCTACCAGGACGACCGCGCCGTGCGCGCCCGCTTCCAGCAGTGGATGAACGGTGTGTGGCAGGAAAAGGATGCGGACCTGGAGCGCCTGCTGGAGCCCGTCCGGCATCAGTGAGCGGTTCAGCGGGCGCTGATGTCGCCTCGCTCAGGCAGGCGTGTCCTGCGCCGGGGCGTCGTTGCCCTTGGCCGCTTCGCGTTCGGCGCGCTTCTTGGCGTCCTTCGCGTCCTGCTTCTTCTTCTTTGCCAGCTCGCGCTGGCGCTTTTCAAACGAGTAATTTGGCTTGGCCATGGGTCATCCGTAGTGATCAGAACGCCCATTGTACGAAAACCGCCGATCCGGGGCGTCGGCCGCTGATCGGCCCGCCCGTCGCTAGAACATCTGCAGCGGTATTCCGCGGGCGTTCCGGTCGGAATAGTCCTCGCGCAGGGCCTGGCAATACGGGCCGCCCATGGTGAATCGCCGGCAGACGTCGGGCCGGGACTCATAGATCGAGCAGCCGCCGCCGGCCGGGTCCACGGCCACGCACCAGCCGAACTCGTCGCGGGCCATGACATGCAGGCCGGCGTCGGTCCAGGCGGTGAGGCGCTCGGCGACGCTGTCGCCGGCCTGCAGGACCACGGTCATGCGGCAGCAGACCGCATCGCAGGACGAGCAGAGATGCGTTTCGGTCGCTGCGGTCACGTGCCTTCCGGGGTCGGTTTCAGCGGCACGCCGGGGCCGATGAAGCCCACCGGCGAGAAGGCGCCCGTGGTGTCGCCCATGTCCGCTGCGCCGCCACAGGCGGACGGCAGGGCGGTGGCGATACCCGCGGCGAGGATGCGCCGGTGCAGGTTCATGGATGGTCTCCGGAATGCGGATTGGCGAGCGGGCACCTTAGACCAAGCGGCGGCGTCGAGGTGGAAACGGAGGACGGGGTACCGGCAACCGACCGTTCCAGCCGGGACTTTTGTCCCGCGCCAATGCGCCGCAGGCTCGCTAAGTTGGTCGATTGACCCGCCCGGATACCGATCGAATGCCCCGAAACGTCCTTGCCATCGCACTCGCCTGCGCGCTCGCCTCCTTCCCCGTCCTCGCCCAGGACCCGCCCGCGCCACCGCCGGACGAGATGCCGGAGCAGCAGGACGAGCCCGCGGACAACGTCGAACTGGAGCAGGACGCCCTCGACGCCGCCGGCGTCGACCCGGCGGAAGCCCCGCTGGAGAGCGCGCGCGGCCTGCGCCAGGATGCGAACGGCGAAGACAAGGACGCCAAGTGGAACGTGGAGTCCACCCAGGGCCAGGCGAAGACGGTGCGCTTCGAGACCAGCGAAGGCACCTGGATGGACGTGGACGTCTCGCCCGACGGCCGCCAGCTGGTGTTCTCGCTGCTTGGCGACCTCTACCGCATGCCGGTCGCCGGTGGCGCCGCCACCCGCGTCACCAGCGGCCGCGCCTGGGACATCCAGCCGCGCTGGTCGCCCGACGGCCGCCGCATCGCCTTCACCTCCGACCGCAGCGGCGGCAACAACGTCTGGACCGTCGCCGCCGACGGCAGCGACCCGCGCCAGGTTACCGAGGAGACGTTCCGCCTGATCAACAACCCGGCCTGGACGCCGGACGGCGAGTACATCGTGGCCCGCAAGCACTTCACCTCCACGCGCTCGCTGGGCGCCGGCGAGCTGTGGCTGTACCACGCCGGCGGCACCAGCGCCGGCATCCAGCTGGTGGAGAAGGCCAACGAGCAGCAGGACCTCGGCGAGCCCTCCGTTTCCCCGGACGGCCGCTACGTCTACTTCTCGCAGGACGTCAGCCCCGGGCCGAGCTTCGAGTACAACCGCGACCCGCACGGGGTGATCTACGCGATCAAGCGCTTCGACCGGCAGACCGGCAAGACCGAGACCGTGGTCGCCACGCCGGGTGGCGCGGTGCGACCGCAGCTGTCGCCGGACGGCAAGTCACTGGCCTTCGTCAAGCGCGTGCGCGACGCGAGCGTGCTGCACCAGCTGGACCTGGCCAGCGGCGAGGTGCGTCCGGTCTGGGACGGACTCAGCCACGACCAGCAGGAGGCGTGGGCGATCTTCGGGCCCTACAGCGGCTTCGACTGGACGCCGGATTCGCGCGCCGTGGTGGTCTGGGCGCAGGGCGGGCTGTGGCGCGTGGACATGGGCAGCGGCGCCGCGACGAAGATCCCGTTCACCGCGCAGGTGGAGCAGGTGGTGTCGCAGCCGCTGCGGTTCGCGCAGTCGCTGCCCGAGGGGCGCTTCAATCCGCGCATGATCCGCGACGTGGCGACCTCGGCCGACGGTGGCACCCTGGTCTTCCACGCGCTTGGCCAGCTGTGGCGCAAACCGCTGCCCGGCGGCACGCCGGCGCGCCTGACCGGCAGCCGCGATGTGTACGAGTACCAGCCGGGTTTCAGCGCCGACGGCCGCCAGCTGCTCTACACCACCTGGTCGGATGCTGGCCTGGGCGCGATCCACGTGCGCGGCGCAAGCGGCACCGGCACCGGACGCAAGCTCACGCAGGAGCCGGGCTTCTACTACCACCCGCGCTTTTCGCCCGACGCCCGCCACGTGGTCTACAGCCGCAGCGGCGGCGGTGGCCTGACCGGCAGCCTGTGGTCGGGCGACCGCGGCATCTACGTGGTGCCGGCGGCTGGAGGGGAGCCCGTGCGCGTGGCCGAGTCCGGCCAGTCGCCGCAGTTCAACCACGACGGCACGCGCGTGCTCTACCTCACCGGCGGCGGCATGGAGAAGAAGCTGATGTCAGTGGGCCTGCACGGCGAAGAGCCGCGCGCGGTGTTCGACCTCAAGTACGTGGACTCGGTGCAGATCAGCCCGGACGGCAAGTGGGTGGCGTTCACCGAGCTGTTCAACGCCTATGTGGCGCCGATGCCGGAGACCGGCCGCAGCATCACGCTCGACCGCAAGACCAAGGCGCTGCCGGTGCGTCCGGTCAGCGCCGACGTCGGCAGCTACCTGCACTGGGCGGCGGATTCGCGCTCGCTGCACTGGATGGTCGGCGACCGCTACCACTCGCGTCGGCTCGACCAGACCTTCCCGTTCCTGCAGGGCGCGCCGCAGGAGATTGCCGCGCCGGCACCCGGTGGCGGCACCGCCGTGGGGCTCGAGGCCCCTGTGTACGCGGCGCGCGACGTGGTGGCGTTCACCAATGCCCGCATCGTCACCATGCGCAACGCCGAGACCGGCGAAGAGGTGATCGAGAACGGCACCATCGTGCTGGACGGCAACACCATCGCCGCGATCGGCGCCGCGGGGGCGGTGCAGGTGCCGGCGGGCGCGAACGTGATCGACGCCGCCGGCAAGACCATCGTGCCCGGCATCATCGACGTGCATGCCCACGCCGCGAACTTCGGCCAGGGCGTGGTGCCGCAGCAGAACTGGGCCTACTACGCCAACCTGGCCTTCGGCGTCACCACCCTGCACGACCCGTCGGCGACCAGCGAATTCGTGTTCTCGCAGGCCGAGCTGCTGCAGGCCGGGCGCATGGTCGGCCCTCGCATGTTCTCGACCGGCACGATCCTGTACGGCGCCGACGGCGGCTTCAAGGCCGAGATCGATTCGCTCGACGACGCCCGCAGCCACCTGCGCCGGATGCAGGCGCACGGGGCGTTCTCGGTGAAGAGCTACAACCAGCCGCGCCGCGACCAGCGCCAGCAGGTCAACCAGGCCGCGCGCGAGCTGGGCATGCTGGTGGTGGAGGAGGGCGGTTCGACCTTCCACCACAACATGACCATGATCCTGGACGGCGCCACCGGCATCGAGCACAACCTGCCGGTCGCGCCGCTGTACGCGGACGTGGTGAACCTGTGGAAGGAAACCGACGTGCGCAACACGCCGACGCTCGTGGTCAGCTACGGCGGCCTGTCGGGCGAGTACTGGTGGTATGCGCGCGACAACGTCTGGGAGGACGCCAAGCTCAAGCGCTTCTTCCCGCGCGAGACGCTTGATGCGCGCAGCATCCGTCGCGAGGTCGCGCCGGACTGGGACTACCACCACATCGAGGTGGCGAAGGCGCTCAAGGGCCTGCGCGATGCAGGAGTGAAGGTGCAGGTGGGCGGCCATGGCCAGTTGCAGGGCATGGCCACGCACTGGGAGATCTGGATGCTCACCCAGGGCGGCTTCAGCAACTTCGAAGCGCTGCGCGCGGCGACCATCGACGGCGCCGACTACATCGGCTTCGGTGCGCAGCTCGGTTCGCTTGAAGTCGGCAAGCGCGCCGACCTGGTGGTGCTGGACGGCAATCCGCTGGACAACATCCGCCACACCGCCGACACCCGCTACGTGATGGTCGATGGCCGGCTGTTCGACGTCGCCGCCGACATGGCCGAGATCGGCAACCAGGCCGTGCCCGCGCCCGAGTTCTACTGGCAGCAGCATCGCCAGGGCCAGATCTTCGGTGAGAGCTTCGGCCCGACCTCGGTCTGCCACGGGGTGCATTGAGGCAGCAGTGGCCCGGTCGCGCCTGAACAGGGCGCGGCCGGGCCCGAACTTTTGCGCCATGCATGTGTCGAACGCACTCACGCATCGTCGATGCGATCCGCTCCCAGGCCCGGCGTGCGCGCCATACATCCCGTCCAGGGAGAGGCACCCTATTCTTCACAGGCAGGTCCCATGACATTCCGCACATCGATCGTCCTTCCCTCCCTGCTCGCAGCGGCGCTGCTGGCGAGCATGGATGCCAGCGCCCAGGCATCCGCCGCACCGCTCGAGCAGCAGATCCGCGAGGAGTCCGCGGCGATATTCCCGAGCCTGGTGAAGTGGCGTCGCGACATCCACCAGCATCCCGAGCTCGGCGAACAGGAAACGCGCACGGCCAAGCTCGTCGCCGACCACTTGAAGCGCCTGGGGCTGGAAGTGGACACCGGGATCGGGAAGACAGGCGTCGTCGGGGTATTGAGGGGCGGCAAGCCCGGGCGGACCGTGGCACTGCGCGCCGACATGGATGCGCTGCCCGTCAAGGAGCCTGCGGGGCTGCCCTTCGCCTCGCAGGCACGCGGCATCTACCACGGTGCCGAGGTCGACGTGATGCATGCCTGCGGCCACGATGCGCACACAGCCATGCTGATGGCGGCCGCCGAAGTGCTGGCGGGCATGAAGGATGAGCTGGAGGGCACGGTGATGTTCGTCTTCCAGCCCGCGGAGGAGGGGTCCAGCCTGGTGCAGCCGGGCCAGGGCGCGAGCTGGGGCGCGAAGGCCATGCTCGAGGATGGGGTGTTCGACACCCTCAAGCCCGACGCGGTGTTCGCCCTGCATGTGATGCCGGGCCCGTCGGGCCAGCTCAGCTGGCGCAGCGGCGCCACCACCGCGGCCAGCGACATGCTGCACATCACCGTGAGCGGCAGCCAGGGCCACGGCGGCATGCCCTGGAACACGGTCGATCCGGTGGTCACATCGGCCCAGGTGATCGGCGGCGTGCAGACCGTGGTCAGCCGCAAGGCCAACCTTGCGCGTTCGCCCACGGTGGTCACCATCGGCACCATCAACGGGGGCACCGGGCCGAACATCGTGCCCGAAACGGTCGCCATGTCCGGCACGATCCGCACCTACGACGAAGGCGTGCGCGAGCAGGTCCGCGACGACCTCAGGCTGAGCGCGATGAAGATCGCCGAGAGTGCGGGCGCCGTCGCCGACGTTTCGATCGAGCCGATGTACGCCTCCATCTTCAATGACGCCGGACTGGCGGAGCGGATGGCACCGGTCCTGGAGCGCGCCGCCGATGGCGAGGTGGCGACGGCGGAACTCCCCGGGGCTGCCGAGGACTTCTCGTACTTCTCGCAGCAGGCGCCCGGACTCTACGTCTTCCTGGGCGTGACGCCGGACGGACAGGATCCCGCGACGGCCGCACCCAACCACAATCCCGAATTCTTCGTCGACGAAGCGGCGCTGGAAGTCGGCACGCGTGCGCTGGCGATGATGACGGTGTCCTTCCTGGCGGGCGAGGGCTGAGGCCTTTTCCGAGTGCCCGGCCTTCGGCCCGACTCCGGTCTGCCAAGGAGAGCATTCGATCGCCCGCCCCGCGCATGCCCGCTGTCCGGCAAGTGCCGCTGTATGCTGGCTGTTCGATTGTCTTTCCGGAAGCGAGGTGCAACGGTTGTCCAGTGAAGTGGTGTTCGAAGACCGGCCGGATCCGTTCGCCATGCCCCTCGACGTGCCGTTCGTGCCCACCGGGGAGCGGGTGGTGCAGGCAATGCTCAAGCTGGCCGCGGTGGATGCCGGCGACGTGGTCTACGACCTGGGTTCGGGCGATGGCCGGATCGTGGTCGCCGCCGCCCGCGACCACGGCGCACAGGCGGTGGGCGTGGAAATCGACCGCGAGCGGGTGGAACGGGCCGAGGCATACGCGGCCCGGGCCGGGGTCGGGCACAGGGTCAGCTTCATCGAATACGACCTGTTCCACGCCGACTTCAGCCCCGCGACGGTGGTCACGATGTACCTGCTGGACAGCGTCAACCTGGACCTGCGTCCGCGCCTGCTTGAGGAGCTGCGGCCCGGCACGCGGGTGGTGTCGCACGCCTTCGACATGGGCGACTGGAAGCCGGACCGCAAGATGTCCGCCGGCGGGGTTGTCATTTTCCTGTGGATGATCCCGGCCAGCGTGGCGGGCACCTGGGGCTGGGAGGCATCGCACGGCCGGCGCTTCCGCGTCCGCCTGCAGCAGACCTGGCAGCGGGTGGAGGGCGAGGCCTGGATCGACGACCGGCCGGCCAAGCTCAAGCGGGCGGTGCTGTGGGGTGACTGGCTGGAGCTGGTGCTGCGGCCTGCCGGCGCCGCCGCGCCGAAATCCGTGTTCATGCGCTGCGGGCGCGATCGTTGGCTCGGCTTCAGCGGCAACCACAAGGGCGCAGCGGCATCCCGCCTGTGCGCATGACCGCGGCCACGAGGAGCAGCACCACGAGCACACCGGCGGCGCGCAGCAGCCTGACGGCGATCAGCCGACTTCGACCCGCGCCTCGCCCGCGCGGATTTCGCCGACGACCGCGGCGTCGGTGAAGCCTTCGCCGTGGAATATCTCCAGCACCTCGCCCAGCGCCCGCGGCGCGCAGGACACCAGCATGCCGCCGGAGGTCTGCGGGTCGGTGAGCAGGTCGCGGGCGGCCTTGTCGATGCTGGCGCCGAGCTGCACGCCGTCGCCATAGGCGGCCCAGTTGCGGCCGGAGGCGCCGGTGACCACGCCGTCGGCGGCCAGCGCCTGCACGCCCGGCAGCCAGGGCAGGTCGTCGAAGCGCAGGCGCACGGTGAGGTTCGCGCCGCGGGCCAGCTCCAGCGCATGGCCGAGCAGGCCGAAGCCGGTGACGTCGGTCATCGCGTGCACATCGGGCAGCGCCGCCAGGGCGATGCCGGGGCGGTTGAGGCGGGTGGTGGCATCGATCATCGCGCGGTAGCCGGCATCGTCGAGCACGCCGCGCTTGAGCGCCGCCGACAGCACGCCCACGCCCAGCGCCTTGCCCAGCACCAGCACGTCGCCGGGACGCGCGTCGGCGTTGCGGCGGATGCGGTCGGGGTGGGCGATGCCCATCGCGGCCAGGCCGTAGATCGGTTCGACCGAATCGATGCTGTGGCCACCGGCCACGGGAATGCCGGCCTCGGCGCACACGTCCTCGCCGCCGCGCAGGATCTCCGCGATCACCGCGTGCGGCAGCACGTTGATCGGCATGCCGACGATGGCCAGGGCCATGACCGGGGTGCCGCCCATGGCGTAGACGTCGGACAGCGCGTTGGTGGCGGCGATGCGGCCGAAGTCATAGGGGTCGTCGACGATCGGCATGAAGAAGTCGGTGGTGGCGATCAGTGCCTGTTCGTCATTGAGGCGGTAGACGGCGGCGTCGTCGGCGGTGTCCTTGCCCACCATCAACTGCGGCCACGCAGGCGCCGGCACGGCGCGCTTGAGCAGGTCGGCGAGCACGCCCGGGGCGATCTTGCAGCCGCAGCCGCCGCCGTGGGAGAGCGATGTCAGGCGCGGCGCCGGACCGGCGTCGAGGGAAGCGGGCGTGTCGGGAGTTGCGGACATGGCGTGCTCGTCGGTATCGGGTCGTCCGCGGCGGGCGCGGGAATGGCGGAAGGCAACAGGAGTCGAACCTGCCTGGGAGCGGCTGACGCCCCCAACCGGGTTTGAAGCCCGGCCGCGCCACCGGGCGCGCTTGCCTTCCATCGGGTGTCGCCGCCGCGTCGCGGCGTTTCAGGCGTCGTGGCTGCCGCCCGTGATGCCATTGTCGGCCATGCCTTCGCCGCTTGCACGGGTCACCGGCACAACCTGCAGGGATTGCAGCCAGGCGCTGTCCTCGCGCACGACATGGCTGTCGCGCACGCGGCGGGTCAGGCCGGTGCGGTCGAAGAATTCCAGGATCTGGATCGCGCGCTTGCGACCCAGGCCGGTGGCATCGCGGAAGCGCGCGGCTTCGACGGTGCCGTCGCTGCCGGCGATGCCGGCGGCCAGTCCGGCCAGCCCGCGCATCTCGTCGCGATGGAAAAAGAGGTCACGCACCACCTGGTAGGCCTCGCCCTGCAGGGCGAGCGTGCGCAGCAGGCGGCGTATGCGCTCCTCCGGCTCTGCTTCGGTGCGCGCGAGGTCGCGCACCCAGGGCGGATTGAAACCGCCGTCCTGCAGCTGGCCGAGCAGGCGCCCGGCAAGCGCGGTTTCGGCCTCGTCGAGGGTGATGCTGTGGCCGGGCAAGTGCAGCCAGGGGCCATTGCGGCGCAGGCGTCCGTCCTGGGCCATCCCGTCGAGCAGGGCATGCCACAGTGACGCGGGCGCGGTGGGCAGGGCGATGCGGCGCAGGCGCGACGCTTCGGGACCGGGCTCGTCCGGCGAGTCGCGGTGGTAGTCGGCCAGCGCCTGTTCGATGCGTGCGCGCAGGGCGTGACAGTGTCCATCGGCGATGGCGATGCGCGCCGCGGAGCGCGGCGTGAGCCAGTGCGCGCCTTCGGGCAGCCGCAGCCGTTCCGGCGGCAGGCCGGCCAGCCGGACCAGGGCGCCTTCGTCCACACCCTGGGGCGCGTTGTCCAGCAGCGGCTGCAGGCCCTGGCCGTCGAGCATGGCGGCGATGCCGCCCAGCCAGGCCAGGCGCTGCGGCGAGCGCCGGCGGCGCGTCGGCGCTTCGGGGTCGAGCACGCGGCCGCCGCCGATGGTGCGGCTGGCCTCGGCGTCGCGCACGATGAAGCGGTCGCCCGGCGTCGCGCAGAGTGGCTGGTCGAAGACCAGCTGCACGCGGCCGCTGGCGCCCGGTGCGATGCCGCGTTCGGACAGCGGCACCGCGTGCGCGAGCCGGCGCGCAGTGCCCAGGTGCACGTGCAGCGGCGACCAGTTGCCGATGGCCGCGTCCGCGTCGGGCAGAAGCTGCAGTTCGACGTCGACATGGGTGCCGGGGACGAAGGCGCGGGCGTCTGCGATCCAGTCGCCGCGCTTGATCGCATCCTTGTCGATGCCTGCGAGATTGAGCGCGCAGCGCTGGCCCGCGCGGCCGTCGGCGCTGGGCTGGTTCTGGGCGTGGATGGCGCGCACGCGTAGCGGCCTGCCGGATGGCGCCAGTACGAGCTTGGCGCGCTCGTCGCCGGCCAGGGTGCGGCCGGAGAACACCGTGCCGGTGACCACGGTGCCGTGGCCGACCAGGGTGAAGGCGCGGTCCACGGCCAGCCGGAACAGCCCGCCGTCGTCGCGTGCCTGCGAGGACGCCGCGACGCCTTGCAGGTGCGCGCGCAGCGCGGCGACGCCCGGATCGCCGTCGGCCGTGGCGTTGACTGCGAACACGGGCGCGCCGGCCAGCGGGGTGCCACGCAGCAGTGCGCCGATCCCGGCGTGCACCTCGTCCAGGCACGACGGATCGACACGGTCCGCCTTGGTCAGCGCCACCGCGCCGTGCTCCACGCCCAGCAGGCCGAGGATGGCCAGATGCTCGCGCGTCTGCGGCATCACGCCGTCGTCCGCGGCCACCACCAGCAGGCCGAAATCGATGCCGCAGGCGCCCGCGGCCATGGTGTGCACCAGCTTCTCGTGGCCGGGCACGTCGACGTAGCCGAGCACTTCGCCGCCGGGCAGGGGTGCGTAGGCGTAGCCGAGTTCGATCGAGATGCCGCGCGCCTTCTCTTCCTTCAGGCGGTCGGTCTCGACGCCGGTCAGCGCGCGTACCAGGGAGGTCTTGCCGTGGTCGATGTGGCCGGCGGTGCCGACGATCATGCGCGCAGCCGCTCCAGCTGGGCGGCAAGCGCCGCCTCGTCGCGCTCTTCGAGGCAGCGCAGGTCGAGCCACAGGGCGTCGTCGGCGATGCGGCCGATGACCGGGCGCGGCAGGTCGCGCAGCGCCTTCGCCAGGCGTTCGAGCGCGCGGCCGCGGCTGCCCTTGCCGGCGAAGCGCAGCGACAGGCCCCAGCTCGGCAGCGCCTCGACCGGCATCGCGCCGCTGCCGATCTGGCTGGCCATGGGCGTCGAAGAGACGCTCCAGTCGGTGTCCAGAATGTCCTGCAGCGGTGCCAGCAGGCGCGCGGCCTGCGCCTGCATCGCCGACTGCGGCCGCAGCAGCAGGCGCAGCGTGGTCAGGCGCTCGGGCAGGAGCTCCGGTGCGCGGTACAGCGCCAGCACCGGCTCCAGCGCGGCCAGGGTCAGCTTGCCCACGCGCAGCGCGCGCTTGAGCGGGTTCTTGCGCAGCTTCGCGACCAGGTCGGCGCGGCCCACGACCAGCCCGGCCTGCGGACCGCCGAGCAGCTTGTCGCCGCTGAAGGTGACCAGGTCCGCGCCGGCTTCAAGCGTCTCGCGCACGGTGGGTTCGTGCGGCAGGCCCCAGCGCGCAGGGTCGACCAGCGACCCGCTGCCTAGGTCCACGCCCAGCGGCAGGCCGCGTTCGCGCGCGATGGCCGCCAGCGCCGGGGTATCGACGTTGCTGGTGAAGCCGGAGATCGCGTAGTTGCTGCAGTGGACCTTGAGCAGCATGGCGGTGCGCGCGCCGATGCCGTCTTCGTAGTCGCGCGGGTGCGTGCGGTTGGTGGTGCCGACTTCGACGAGCTTCGCGCCCGCGCGTTTCATGATGTCGGGGATGCGGAAGGCGCCGCCGATCTCGACCAGTTCGCCGCGCGAGACGATCACTTCGCGGCGGCTGGCCAGCGAGTTGAGCATCAGCAGCACGGCGGCGGCGTTGTTGTTGACGACGGTGGCGGCTTCGGCGCCGGTGAGTTCGCACAGCAGGTCTTCGACCAGGGCATCGCGCTCGCCGCGGGCGCCGCGCTCGAGGTCGAACTCCAGCGCGACCGGCGCGGTCAGCGCCTGCACCACCGACTGCACGGCGGCGTCGGGCAGCAGGGCGCGGCCGAGGTTGGTGTGCAGCACGGTGCCGGTGAGGTTGAACACGGTGCGCAGGCGCGGCTGCGAGGCCTGGTGCAGGGACGCGGAGGCGTCGCCGGCGAGTGTTTCCGGCTGCAATGCGTCGTGCTGCAGTTCTCCCGCCAGCGCCGCCTGGCGCAGATCGTCGAGCCGCGCACGCAGCGCGGCGGTGACGCGGGTCGGGCCGTAGTCCGCGAGCAGCGCGGCCAACGCCGGATCCCTCAGCAGGCGGTCCAGCGAAGGGATGTCGCTTGCGGCCGCCGCACCGCGGTCACGCCCGCCGGCTGCCGCCATCGCTCAGTCCCCGCCGCCGACCTGCCACAGCAGCGGGTTGCCGCTGCGGCGCACGTAGCCTTCCTCGCCCATCAGCACGTCCAGCGCCAGGCTGGCGAGATCGTCGGCCACGGGCTCCACGTAGAGGTCCTTCTCCTGGTACAGGATCTTGCGGTAGCTCTTGCAGCCGTCGCAGGACTCGGCCTTGATGGCATCTGAGCCGCCTTCGACGTGGTGGAAGGCGATGCCCTTGGTGCTCGCGCAGTGCGAGCACTTCACGCGCTCCAGGTGCCATTCGATGCTGCACAGCGGGCAGCACAGGTAGCGGTAGCCATCGTGGGCGCCGCCGATGCGGACGACGCTTGCGACCGGCGCCGAGCCGCAGCAGGGACAGAGGCCGAAGCTGCCGACCGGCAGCTGCTTTTCTTCCAAGGCGGCCGCCATGCCCGTCCAGTAGACCTGCAGCGCGGCCATGATGAAGGGCGCGGCCGCGGCATCCTCGCCCTTGGCGACGCCTGCGAGCAGGGCCGATGCCATGTCCTCGATGACTGCAGGCGACTCGTCGAGCGTCTTCCGCAGCGCGGCGCAGGCGTCGACGGCGGGCGCCGGGGTGTCGTCGCTCCCGGCGACCTCGTCAAGCAGCTGCCCGAGCAGCGCGCGCCACTCCGGGTCGCGTGCCAGGCCGATGGCGGGCAGGGGTGGCATGTCGTGCTGTTTCGCACGCTCGACGACGGCGGCCTCGGGCGCCGGCGGTGTGTAACCCTTGAGTGCCGCCTGCTGTGCCTGCGCCAGTTGTGCCATCAGCGTCAGGTAACCACCCACCGGACTGTCCCCGGCCAGGCTGTGCAGGCGCGCTGCGCGGTCGGAGAACACGCTGACGCGCTCGGGCATGCGCAGGCGCGGGATACGGGTGTGGTCGAGGGTTTCGATTTCGCCTCGTGGCAGGATGCGTTGCACGTTGTCTCCATCGGGGAGCGGCGGAAATGAAGCGGCGCGCCCCTCCGGGGCGCGCCGTTGCCCCGCACGGGGCAGGTTAGGCCAAAGCCGGGAGAGCCGCTACTTGCCGCCTTGGCGGCCTTCCCCGTCGACTTCGCGCAGCCAGGCGCGATGGTGCTTCCGGGCCCAGCCGCGGGTGACCGAGCCGCGCAGCATCGCCTCCATCGCGCCCTTGACCCAGAACGCGGCGTACACGTGGACGATGATCATGCAGATCAGCAGCGTGGCGAAGAAGGCGTGCAGCAGCGAGGCCCAGCGGATCGCGGTGACCGGGAAGAACGCGGCGAGCCACGGCCGCCACATCACGATGCCGGTCAGCAGCAGGCCGACCATGCTCGCGATCAGGGCGAAGAACAGCAGCTTCTGCCCGGCGTTGTAGCGGCCGACTTCCGGCAGGTTTTCCTCGCGGTTGTTGATCACATCGCCGGTGTGTTTCATCCATTCCCGGTCGCGCGCCTCGATGCGGTTGTGGCCCCACATGCGCATGGCCAGCAGCGCGAACACGATGAACATGAAGGTGCCGATGAAGGGATGCAGGATGCGCGTCCACGGCCCGCCGCCGAACAGGGCCACCAGCCAGTTCGTGGCCGGGTGGTACAGGGCCAGTCCGGAGAGCGCGGCCAGCACGAAGCTGATCGCCGTCAGCCAGTGGTTGGTACGCTCGTTGGCGGTGTAGCGGGGGATCCGTTCGGGTGTCCGTCGCTCAGTCATGGTGATGCTCCCCGGTGGCGGCGTCGGACCTGCGTGGTGCCGCGGCCGCGGCCTCCGCCTCTTCCTCTTCCGTCACCACGTTGCGGCCGATGCGGATGTAGTGGAAGAAGCCACCGAGCGCGGCCAGCGCCATCGCCGCCAGGCCCAGCGGCTTGGCCGCGCCCTTCCACAGCGACACCATCGGGCTGATCTTCGGATCCTTGGGCAGGTCGTTGTACAGCTCCGGCCTGTCGGCGTGGTGCAGCACGTACATCACGTGGGTGCCGCCGACGCCCGCCGGGTCATACAGGCCGGCGTTCTCGAAGCCGCGCGACTTCAGGTCGATGATGCGGAGATCCGCGTGCTCCTTCATCCGCTCCTTGGTGCCGAACTCGATCGCGCCGGTGGGGCAGACCTTGGCGCAGGCCGGCGCCTGGCCGACCGCGACGCGGTCCGAGCACAGGGTGCACTTGTAGGCCTTGTTGTCCTTCTTGGAGATGCGTGGCACGTCGAAGGGGCAGCCGGTGACGCAGTAGCCGCAGCCGATGCAGTGTTCCTCGTGGAAATCGACGATGCCGTTGGTGTACTGCACGATCGCGCCGGGCGAGGGGCAGGCCTTGAGGCAGCCCGGGTCCTCGCAGTGCATGCAGCCGTCCTTGCGGATCAGCCACTCCAGGTTGCCTTCCTCGGTCTCGTGCTCGGCGAAGCGCATCACCGTCCACGAGTGCGGGGTCAGGTCGGCGGGGTTGTCGTAGACGCCGACGTTCTCACCGACCTCGTCGCGCAGGTCGTTCCACTCCATGCACGCCACCTGGCAGGCCTTGCAGCCGATGCACTTGCTGGTGTCGATCAGCTTGGCGACGCCGCCGGTCACCGGTTCACGGATGACGGGTGGCTGGGTGGTGGTGGCGGAAACCCGTTTGATGTCGAGCGATTGCAATGCCATGTGGGGTCTCCTATGCCTTTTCCACGTTCACCAGGAACGACTTGAACTCGGGTGTGTTCGAGTTGCCGTCGCCGACCGATGGCGTGAGCGTGTTGGCCAGGTAGCCCGGCTTGGCCAGGCCGACGAAGCCCCAGTGGATCGGGATGCCGACGTGGTGCACGGTGCGGCCGTCGACCTTCAGGGCGCGGATGCGCTTGGTCACCACCGCCACGGCCTCGATATGGCCGCGCTTGGAGGACACCCGCACCCGGTCGCCGTTGCTGACGCCGACCTCGTGCGCCAGGCCTTCGCCGATCTCCACGAACTGCTCCGGCTGCAGGATCGCGTTGAGCTTCACGTGCTTGGTCCAGTAGTGGAAGTGCTCGGTGAGGCGGTAGGTGGTGCCCACGAACGGGAAGTCCTCCGCCGTGCCCATCGTCGCCCGGTCGGAATCGAACAGGCGCGCGGCCGGGTTGCTGGTGGCCTGCGGCGAGTCCGGGTAGATCGGGTTGTAGCCCAGCGGCGTTTCGAAGGGCTCGTAGTGGGTCGGGAACGGGCCTTCGGCCAGGCCGCCGCGCGCGAAGAAGCGGGCCACACCCTCGGGATTCATGATGAACGGCCCCATGCCGTCCGCCGGATCCTCGTCGGCCTTGAAGTCCGGCACGTCGGCGCCGGTCCAGCGCTTGCCGTCCCACCAGACCAAGGGCCGCTTCGGGTCGAAGGGCTGTCCGGCCGGATCGGCGGAGGCGCGGTTGTACAGGATGCGGCGGTTCGCCGGCCAGGCCCAGGCCCAGTTGAGGGTCTGGCCGATGCCGGTCGGGTCGCTGTTGTCGCGGCGCGCCATCATGTTGCCGTCCTGGGTCCACGCACCGGCATAGATCCAGCAGCCGCTGGCGGTGCTGCCGTCGTCGCGAAGCTCGCCGAACCCGGAGACCTGCTCGCCCGCGCGGCGGGTGATGCGCGAGGGGTCCTTCGGGTCTGCAAGGTCCTGCAGCGCACGGCCGTTGTACTCCATGGCCAGTTCGGTCGAGGTCGGGTGCCTGGGCCGGGCATAGGGCCAGGACAGGTTGAGGATCGGGTCCGGGAAGGCGCCGCCCTCGGCCTGGTACAGCTCGCGCAGCCGGGTGTAGATCAGGGCCATGATCTCGACGTCGCTCTTGGCCTGGCCCGGCGGCTCGGCGCCCTTCCAGTGCCACTGCAGCCAGCGGCCCGAGTTCACCAGCGCGCCTTCCTCTTCGGCGAAGCAGGTGGTCGGCAGGCGGATGACCTCGGTCTGGATGCCGGCGGTGTCGACGTCGTTGTGCTTGCCGTAGTTCTTCCAGAACTCGGAGGTCTCGGTGACCAGCGGGTCCATGATCACCATGTACTTCAGCTTGGCCAGCGACGAATTCATCTTCGCCTTGTTGGGCGCGGCGGCCAGTGGGTTGAAGCCCTGGCAGATGTAGCCGTTGACCTTGCCCTGGTCCATCAGCTCGTAGGTCTGCAGCATGTCGTAGGGGCGATCGAGCTTGGGCAGGTAGTCGAAGGCCCAGTTGTTCTCGGCAGTGGCGGCATCGCCCCACCAGGACTTCATCAGGCTGACGTGGAACTTCGAATAGTGCTGCCAGTAGCTGAGCTGGTTGGGCCGCAGCGCGGTCTGCGTGCGCGAGGCGATGTAGCCGGCGTAGTCCTGCTCGTCGTCATTGGGCAGGGTCAGGTAGCCCGGCAGCAGGTTGGTCATCAGCCCCAGGTCGGTCAGGCCCTGGATGTTGGAATGCCCGCGCAGCGCGTTCATGCCGCCGCCGGCGATGCCGATGTTGCCCAGCAGCAGCTGCAGCATGGCGCCGGTGCGGATGATCTGCGAGCCGATCGAATGCTGGGTCCAGCCCAGCGCGTACAGGATGGTGGCGGCGCGGTCGGTCGTGGCGGTGGATGCCAGCATCTCGACCACGGTCAGGAACTGCTCCTTCGTGGTGCCGCAGACGCGCTCGACCATCTCCGGCGTGTAGCGGGCGTAATGCGCCTTCAGCAGCTGGTAGACGCAGCGCGGGTGCTGCATGGTCGGGTCGGTGCGGACGTAGCCGTCCTCGCCGCGCTCGTAGTCCCAGCTGGACTTGTCGTAGGTCCGCGTCCCGGCGTCGTAGCCGGAGTACACGCCCTCGTCGAATGCGAAGTCCTCGCGCACGATGAAGCTCATGTCCGTGTAGTTGCGGACGTACTCATGCTGGATCTTGTCGTTGTCGATCAGCCACTTGATCGCCGCGCCGAGGAACACGATGTCCGTGCCGGTGCGGATCGGTGCGTAGTAGTCCGCGACCGACGCCGAGCGGTTGAAGCGCGGATCGACCACGATCAGCTTGGCGGCGTTGTGCGCCTTGGCTTCAGTGACCCACTTGAACCCGCAGGGATGGGCCTCGGCTGCGTTGCCGCCCATGATCAGTACAACGTCCGCGTTCTTGATGTCGACCCAATGGTTCGTCATCGCTCCACGGCCAAACGTCGGGGCAAGACCTGCCACCGTCGGGCCGTGTCAAACGCGGGCCTGGTTGTCGAATGGAAGGACGCCGAGGCTGCGGATGACCTTGTGGGTGATGTAGCCGACTTCGTTGCTGCTGGCCGAGGCCGCGAGCATGCCGGTGGTGAGCCAGCGGTTGACCGTCTTGCCGTCTTCGGTCTTGGTGACGAAGTTGGCGTCGCGGTCGTCCTTCATCAGCCGGGCGACGCGGTCGATGGCGTCGTCCCAGGAGATCGCCTCCCAGCGGTCCGAACCCGGCGCGCGGTATTCCGGCTGCTTGAGGCGGTTGGGACTGTTGACGAAGTCGAGCAGGCCCGCGCCCTTGGGGCAGAGCGTGCCGCGGTTGACCGGGTGGTCCGGATCGCCCTCGATGTGGACGATGCTGGCGGCGGCGTTCTTGGCGCCGTCGCCCAGGCCGTACAGGAGGACGCCGCAGGCGACCGAACAATAGGGACAGGTGTTCCGGGTCTCGGTCATGCGCGCCAGCTTGAACTGGCGTACTTCGGCCATCGCCGTCGTGGGCATGGCGCCAAGGAGCGCCATGCTCGAGCCGGCGAGGCTCGTACCTGAGACCTTGAGGAACTGCCGTCGGTTCATGTTGACCATGAAGCGATCCTCGAGTCTGGGTGGCTGGACGGACCGGGGACATCCCCGGGCGTGTCTTGCTTGGGATAGCGCGCGATCCTGCAGGAGCGTAATCCACGCTACACCGGTGGTCAGCATAGTCTCGGGGGCGGGGAAGGTAAACCGCGGTCGGGCGGGTCATTGGTCGCATATAAGATGCCGCAGGAACCCGTCGGCCCACGGTATCGAATGAGCAGACCTGATCGCGATCCTTACCCTGATGCACTGCGCGCATGCGCGCTGCTGGTGGTGGTGCTGGGGCACTGGATCGCCACGCTGCCGCGACTGGTCGATGGCCAGCTGGTGGACACCGATCATCTGCTCGGCATCTGGGAGGCCGCGGGCTTCCTGACCTGGGTGGTGCAGGTGGTGCCGCTGTTCGTGTTCGTGTCCGCTGCGGTGAGCGCCGATGGCGTGGCTCGGAGGCTGGAGCGGGGCGAACAGAAGCAGTGGTGGGCGGCGCGCGCACTCGGGCTGGCGCGGCCCACGGTGACCTACCTGGCGGTGCTGGTGGCGCTGGCGGCGTTCTCGCTGCTCACCGGCGGTCGGCTGCTCGGCGTGTTCAACCAGTCGCTCACCATCCACCTGTGGTTCCTGCTGATGCTGTTGACCGTGCAGGCGCTGCTGCCGTGGTGCCTGCGGCTGGACGCCCGCTTCGGGCTGGGGGCAGTGGCGGGCCTGGTGGCCGTGGCCGCGGTGTTCGACCTGATCCGCGCAGGCGCCACCTCGCTTGAGGAACTGCGCTGGCTGGGGCGCGCAGTATCGGAAAGCCCGGCAGGAATCGCCTGGCTGAACATGCTGCTGGTCTGGCTGATCCCGCAGCAGCTCGGCATCGCCTGGAAGCGCGGCCGCTTCCGCGGCGTCGGCGCGGGCATCGGATTGCTGGCGCTGGGGGCGGCGTGGCTGCTGCTGGCGATGGGCAGCGGCTATCCGCTGGCGATGGTCGGCGTGGCGCTGGCTGGCAACAACATGCTGCCGCCCACGCTGGCATTGATCGGCGTGATGTGGCTGCAGGCCGGTGCGGTGCTGTTCTTCGAGCCGCTGGCGCGGCGGCTGCTGGCCGGTCGCGCGCTGGGGCGCGTGATTGCCGTGCTCGGCGCGCTCGGCATGCCGCTGTACCTGTGGCACAAGCTGGCCGAGCTGCCTGCTGCGTGGCTGGGCGAGAAGCTGGGGCTGCCCATCGACGCCGGCGTGCCGGGCGAGCCCGGCTTCTGGCTGGGGCGTGCAGGCTGGATCGCGCTGTGCCTGCTGATGGTGGCGCCGGTGATCGTGCTGGTGGTTCGCTTCGAGCTGCGGCGCACGCGTGGTGTTCCGGCGGCCGAAGGCATGGCGCCGATCCTGGCGGGTGGAGTCGCGCTGTACGTCGGGCTGGCCGCAGCGCTGGTGTGGGGCGTGTGGCCGGGCTCGCTGCTTGGACTGGCGGCGGTGGCGTTCGCGTCATGGCGGCTTCGTGCACACCAGACCAAGGCATGACGCGTATACCCGAACTGCTGTCGGGTGCCATGATCGGATTCGCCGCCGGTGCCTCGCCCCGCTGCCCGCCGCTTCCCTCGGATCAGGCCAGGTGACGCTGGAACCACGCGACCGTCCGCTCCCAGGCCAGCTTCGCCGCGGCCTCGTCGTAGCGCGGGGTCGAATCGTTGTGGAAGCCGTGGCTGGTGCCCGGATAGAAATGCGCTTCGTAGGGGGTGTCGGCGGCCTTCAGCGCTTCTTCGTATGCCGGCCAGGTGGCGTTGACGCGTTCGTCGTTCTCGGCGAAGTGGATCAGCAGCGGTGCCTGGATGCGCGGGACGTCCTCCGGTTCGGCCTGGCGGCCGTAGAAGGGGACGGCCGCGGCCAGTTCGGGATAGGCCACCGCCGCCGCGTGGCAGACGCCGCCGCCGTAGCAGAAGCCGGTGATGCCGACCTTGTGCGTGGTGCGCGCGTCGCCGAGCAGGAACTCGATGGCGGCGAAGAAATCGTTCATCAGCTTCTCCGGATCGACCTGCTGCTGCAATTCGCGGCCGCGGTCGTCGTTGCCGGGGTAGCCGCCGACGGAGCTCAGGCCGTCGGGCGCGAGCGCCGCGAAGCCGGCCTTGGCCACGCGTCGCGCGACGTCTTCGATATAGGGATTGAGGCCGCGGTTCTCGTGCACCACGACCACGCCGGGCACGGCGTCCTGCGCCTTGGCCGGCATCACCAGGTAGCCGCGTACCTTGCCGTGGCCGTTGGGCGAGGGATAGGTGATGTATTCGGCCACGATCTCCGGGTCGGTGAACTGGACCTGCTGCGCGAGCGCGTAGTTGGGGCTCAGCGCGGCCAGGGCGCCCATCGCCGTCATTCCGCCGATGGCGAGTGCGCCCGCCCGGTCGAGGAACTGCCGCCGGCTGATGCGGCCGTGCACATAGCCGTCATACAGCTCGAGGAGTTCGGGCGAGAAGTCCCTGGCGGTAAGTCGGGTCATGGCAGGCGCTCCTGTGGACGGTGGCATCGCCAACCATACCCCTACCTGCCAAGGGTCTACACTCGCGCCTCCCTTGAAGAGGCGCGCACATGGCACCGAATGCCACGATCTACCGGCTCGAGCTCCAGGTCAGCGACATGGATCGGCATTACTACGCCGGCCATGCCCTGACGCTCGCCCAGCACCCTTCGGAAACGCCCCTGCGGCTGATGGCGCGCGTGATCGCGTTCGCGCTGAATGCGCACGAGCGGCTCGAGTTCGGCCGTGGCCTGAGCAACGAGGAAGAACCCGATCTGTGGCTGCGCGACTACACCGGCGACGTCGAACACTGGATCGACCTCGGCCAGCCCGATGAGAGCCGCATCCGCAAGGCCTGCGGCCGCGCCCGGCAGGTCACGGTGGTCAATTACAGCGGTGGCGCCGCGGATATCTGGTGGGACAAGGTCGCCAACGGCCTTGGGCGCCTGAAGAACCTCACCGTTGTCACCCTCGATCCGGCATCGGTGGAGGCCGCGGCCGGCCTGCTCGAGCGCAGCATGAACATGGGCGCGATGATCCAGGACGGCGAGCTGCAGCTGATCGCCGACCGCGGCGACGTGACCCTGAAACCGCAGCTGCGGATGGGCGTCGCGGCCGCCTGAGGGCGCAGTCCGGCGCTCACGTCCGGCGGACACCCGGTCTGGAATGATCGGCGCAGGCCATCAGGAGCACGCGCCGTGTCCGACAGCCCGGTCAGCGGAGAAGTATCCAACAGCAAGCTTGCCGCGGTATTCGACAGCGGTGCCGCCGCACGTGATGCCGCAGCGGCGCTTGTCGCCGCGGTGGGCCTGCAGCCCGCGCAGGTGAAGGTGATCGCGCCCGGCGAGCCCGACGCCAACATCAAGCTCGAACCCGAGGGCGGCGGCATCTGGCGCACGATTGTCATCGCCCACGTGCGGCTTGGCATCCTCGGCGCCGTGCTGGGCGTGGTCGCCTTCGGGATCATGATGTGGATGGGCGTGCCGTTCGTGGCGCGCTCGCCGGTGGCGGCGGGCCTCGTGACGATCTTCTTTGGCGCCGTCGGCGGACTGTTCCTGGGCGGGCTGGTTTCGATCCGGCCCGACCACGACCGCTATGTCCAGGCCACCCACGACGCGATGGACGCGCGCCGCACGACGGTCGTCGTCCATGCCCTGTCGCACGACGAGCAGGCACGGGCCAAGGAGTTCCTCGCCGACCACGGGGCCGAAGTGACCAGCACGCTTTGACGCGGCGACCTGGCGACCTGGCGGTCAGGCGCGGACCAACAACATCGGCATCTACGGCGCGCGTGAATTCTTCGACATCGACGATGCGCTCTGGGACGAGTTCAACCAGGTCAACGTGATGAGCGGCGTGCGCCACCACGGGTGCGGCGCTGCGTGTCGAAGGCGGTATCGTTGAATCAATCATGTGACAGGAGAACTTGGAATGCAGGCACGTCAGCTTGGCCGCTCTGGCCTGGAAATCGCCCCGCTGGTGTTCGGAGGCAATGTCTTTGGCTGGACCGCCGATGAAGCCACGTCGTTCGCGATGCTCGACCGCTTCACCGGACGCGGCTTCAACGCCATCGACACCGCCGATGTCTACTCGGCCTGGGCCCCCGGCCTGTCGGGTGGCGAATCGGAAACCGTGATCGGCAACTGGCTGGCGAAGCGCGGCCGCCGCGACGACGTCGTGCTGATGACCAAGGTCGGCAAGCTCGAATCACGCGACGGCCTGTCGGCCGACAACATCCAGGCGGCGGTGGAGGATTCACTCAAGCGCCTGCGCACCGATTACCTGGATGTCTACTTCGCCCACGCCGACGACGAGACCGTGCCCCTGGAGGAAACGCTCACCGCGTTCTCGAAGCTGGTCGAGGCCGGCAAGGTCCGCGCGATCGGCGCGTCGAACTATTCGGCCGAACGCATGCGCGAGGCGCTCCAGGTGTCCGCCGACAAGGGCCTGTCCCGCTACGAAGTGATGCAGCCCGGCTACAGCCTGTACGACCGCGCCGGCTACGAGTCCGGCCTGGCCGCCGTGGCGCAGGAGAGCGATATCGGCGTGGTGAGCTATTTCTCGCTTGCCAGCGGCTTCCTGACCGGCAAGTACCGCAGCGTCGAGGACCTGGAAGGCACCGCACGAGCCGGCCTCCTCAAGGGCTATTTCGATGAGCGCGGCATGAAGCTGCTCGACGTCCTACGCAAGGTCGCCGCGGATGTCTCCGCCACCCCGGCGCAGGTGGCGCTCGCCTGGCTGATGGCGCGGCCGAACGTCACGCCCATCGCCAGCGCCACCAGCCTGGGGCAGCTCGACGACATCATGGCCGCGGCGAACCTGCGCTTGCCGGTGTCCGCGATGGACGCCCTCGGGCAGGCGTCGGCCTGATGCTCATCGAACGGCGGTATGGTTGGTACTGCCGCCGTTCCGGCCCGCCAGCGGCCCAACCAGCCAAGGAGATCCCATGAGCCGTGATACCAGGGAACGCTACGGAACCGTTTCGCGCCTGCTGCACTGGAGCGTGGCCCTGCTGGTGGTCTGGCAGGTGCTCAAGATCTTCGACCGCATCGAGGATGGCGAACACTGGGTCGGCCAGACCCTGGTGCCCTGGCATATCTCGATCGGCTTCCTGATCCTGCTGCTGATGCTGGCGCGCATCTTCTGGGCGCTGCGCAACCAGGGCAGCCGCCCGCCGGCACCGCCGCCGAGGATGCTCGGCCTTGTCGCCAAGGCCGGCCACGTCGCGCTGTACGCGGCCCTGGTGCTGATGCCGGTGAGCGGCATGAGCATCATGATCGGCAACGGCTACGGCCTGACCGTCTTCGGCATGGAACTGGTGGCCCAGGGCGCCGAGATCCCGTGGCTGGCCACCTTCGGCGGCATGGTGCACTCGCCGCTTGCCTGGCTGCTGCTGGCCCTGGTGATCGGCCATGTGGTGATGGCGCTGGTCCACCGCTTCGTCAAGAAGGATGGCGTGCTGCAGCGCATGTTCTGACCGGAATCGGCGGCCCGTGACCAGGATCAGGTCGCGGGCCATGCCGGGCCGGGACAATGGGCAATTCCATCGCAGGAGTCGAACATGCCGGTCCGCTACACGCAGGTGTCCAACAGCATCCTCGACGCCGTGCACGACACGCCGCTGCTGGAACTCGAAGACGGCATCTTCGCCAAGTGCGAATTCCTCAACCCTTCCGGTTCGATCAAGGCGCGCATCGCCACGTACATTATCGAGCGCGCGGAAAGGGAAGGGCTGATCAAGCCCGGCGACACGATCGTCGAGGCCACCAGCGGCAATACCGGCAACGCGTTTTCGATGGTCGCGGCGGTCAAGGGCTACCGCATGATCGTGGTCATGCCGGAAGGCCTGTCCAGCGAACGGGTGGCGATCTCGCGCGCCTTTGGCGCCGAGGTGCTGCTGACCGGGAACTTCCACGTCAACGAGGCACTGGAGCGCGCGCGCGAGCTTGGCAGCCGCCCGGGCTTCTTCTTCCCCGGCCAGTTCGAGTCGGAGTGGAACGTGCAGGAAAACCGGGAGATTTTCGGGCCGGAGATCCTTGCCCAGCTGCCCGACGGCCGCGTGCCGGACGCCTTCGTGCACGGCGTCGGTACCGGCGGCACCCTGATCGGCGTCGGCCAGGCGTTCCGCGCGGTGAATCCCGACGTACGCCTGTTCGCGATGGAGCCGTCGGAGTCGCGCACGCTGCTCTGCGGCGAAGTGGACCTGCACGGGATCGAGGGCATATCCGATGGTTTCGTGCCCGGCATCTTCGCCCGCCACCGCGACCAGGTCAGCGATTTCCTGAGCGTGTCGAGCACCGACGCGGTGGCCGAGATGCGCAAGCTCGCCCGCAACCGCGGCCTGCTGTGCGGACCCAGTTCCGGCGCGCACCTCATCGCCGCCCGCCGCATCCGCGAGCTCTACCCGGAGCTGAAGACCGTGGTCACCGTGCTTGCCGACAAGGGCGAGAAATACCTCAACGACTTCTACATGTCGGCCGCGGAGCCGGCGTCGCCGCCGCTGCACTGACGGGGCGCTGCGGCGTACCACCGGCCAGTTCCTGCCATAGGGGCATCGGCGCGACGCTGGCGTATGCTTTCCCGACGTTACCCGACGCAGGTCAACTCATCTTCGGGAGAGCCTGTGCGCGGCAAGATCGTCATCACCCTGGGCTCAAACGTCGTACATCAATGGGGGAAGTCATGAACATCTGGATCGTGCTGGCCGCGGCCGCATCGAGCTTCCTGGTGGGTGGTCTATGGTATTCGCCCGCGCTCTTCGGAAAAGTCTGGACCGTCGAGAACGGGAGCCAGATGGCGGCCGGCCATCCGGCCAAGGTGTTCGGCGTGAGCTTCGCGTTCTCCCTGGTGGCGGCCGCTGCGTTCGCGGTCCTTGTCGGGCCGTCGCCCGGGCTCGAGGCTTCGGTCAAGCTGGGCGCGCTGACGGGTATCGGCCTGGTGGCGGCGAGCTACGGGATCAATTACCAGTTCGCGCAGCGTTCGCTCAAGCTCTGGCTCATCGATGGCGGCTACCACGCGGTCCAGTTCCTGCTCTTCGGCGTCGTCTTCGGGCTTTGGGGCTGACTCAAGCCGCAAGCAGCTCGACGAACCTCCGCGTCAGTGCGTCCGGTTCGATCCCCTTCACCGACAGGAAGAAGTGGACGGTGCCGTCGTCCAGCTTGCGCAGCTCGAACCGGCCGCTGGCACGCAGGCGCCTTGCGTCAGGACGACGCGCCGGAATCGAACACCGGCTCGAACCCGCCCCATATCATGCGCTTGCCGTCGAAGGGCATCTCGGGCATCCCGGCGCCTTCCATCTCCGCCTCCATCGCCTTGCTGGCGGCGTCGCAGGTGTCGCGGTCGGGCCAGGCGATCCAGCTGAACACCGGCACTTCGCCTTCGACGGCCTGCGCGGCGCGGTAGAAGTCGGTGCGCTTGCCGTGCGGGACGTCTTCGCCCCAGGCCTCGACCATGGCCAGGGCGCCGCGCTTGGCGAACATCTGCCAGCCCTCGTCCGCCATGGCGACGTAAGGCGTCTGGTTGCCTTCGGGCACCGCCAGCGCGAAGCCCTGGTAGTAGCCGCCGCTGACGGGCTCGCCCTGCGCGTACACGGGCTTGAAGCCGCCGTAGATCATGCGGCTGCCGTCGAAGGGCATCTCGGGGAGCGCCGCCATCGCCGAATCCTGTTCCATCTTCTGCCATGCGGCATCGGAGGCGGCCCGGTCGGGCCAGGCGATCCACGAGAACACGACGGTCTCGTCCTCCTTGGCCTCCACGGCGCGGTGAAGGTCGGTGAGTTTGCCATGGGGCACGTCCACGCCCCAGGTCTCGACCATGCGCTCGGCGCCGTACTTGTGGAACACCTGCCATGAGGCGGCGGCGTGGGCGATGTAGTCCTGCTTGCGGGCGGTCGGAACCGCGACGATCGAACCGGTGTAGTAGGGCATCTGCGTCTCCTGGGCGTCGGTGGGGGGCGGGCCCCACGGGGGCCTGCCAGCGCGCCGACAAAATAATCCCGGAGATGTTTCGCGGGCGTCATGGGCGGAAAAGCCGCCCGGCGGACGCTAGTCCAGCGATGCGGTCGTGATGGCCGGCTGTCGGCACCCGGGCTGGTCGAACCAGTCGACCACCGCCGGTGCCAGGGCGTCGAGCTGCATGGGCAGGCTCAGGTGGTCCTCGCCGCGCATCTCGATGTAGCGCGCATGCGGGGCCGATGCTGCGAGCGCGCGGCCGTGTTCGACCGGGACGTGCCGATCGGCGTCTCCATGGACCAGCAGTGGGCAGGGCACGTGCGCCAGCGCGGCGATGACGTCGACGCCATCCAGTGGCAGCCCCAGGTCGCTGCCGGCCTGGTCGATGGCGGCGTCGAGCACGGCGTCGCTCAGGCGCCACTTCATCCACTGCCGGGCCGGCCACGCCGAGGGTGGGGCGGGGGCGTCGGCAAGCATGTAGGGCACCATGTCGCGGATCGCGATGTCGGCCACGGCGAAGGATTCCATGGCGACCACGGTGTCCGCCTGCAGTCGCGGGTCGGCGCCGGCGAAGATCGCGGTGGCGGCGCCGTAGGACACGCCGAGCAGGTGCAGCGGGCCGGTGACCTCGCCGCGTTCGCGCAGCGCGGCCACCACGTCGACCACGTCGTCCGCCTCGCGGGTGCCGTAGCCCGAGCGGCCTTCGCCCGAGCGGCCATGGTTGCGCAGGTCGATGGCGATGGTGCGATAGCCGGCCTCGCCCAGGCGCAGCGCCCAGGGCAGCATCGAGTCGCCGTGCATCATCCAGCCGTGCAGCAGCACCACGGTGCCGCGCGGAGCGGAGGCGGGCGCGGACGGGACGTCGAAATCGAGCGTGGGAAAGGTGTCGGCCACGGTCAGGCCCTGCGGCCAGGACATGTGCAGGTCGTAGCTGCCGGGCTCGATCGCGCGCCAGAAGACCTCGATGCCGCCGCCGGTGGTGACGTGGCCGCTGCGGTCTTGCAGCCGGGACAGGGCGGCGTTGATCGGCCCGGGCGGCAGCAGCGGCGAGGTGCCACCGGGTGCGACCAGATGCGATGCCAGCGCCGCGGACAGGCCGGGCCAGGAGGTGAAACCCGCCGCCAGCAGGCAGGCGACGAGGAGGGCGGCGATGCGGAGCATGGGGACCACGGCGGAAATCGGCCTTTCAGGCTATCGGTCCGTCGCGTCGCCGCTCTACCTTGTGGCGATGACAGAGTGATGACAGTTGGCTGGCCATTCAGATTGGCAGGGCCGGGTGCTCCGGACAAAAAATCGCCCGCGTCGAACCTGTGCTCGACGCGGGCGACGGATGTCGCGGATGCGCGCCGGATCAGTCGACGCTGATCGTGCCCTTCATCAGCGCGGCGTGGCCCGGGAAGCTGCAGAAGAACCCGTAGGGACCGCCGGTCTTGATCTTGGCGACGTCGAAGGTGACCGAGGTGCTTTCGCCGCCGCCGATCATGTCCGTGGCCGCGATGACGCGGCTGTCGCCGGCCTTGAGGTAGTCGGCCGCTGCGCCGGCGGAAATGCCGTCGGCGGCGACGCCGGCCGTGTCGGACGACGAAGTGATCACGACGTTGTGGCCCATCGCCGCTGCCGGCAGGCGGCCGGTATGGGTGAGGTTGATGGTGAACTCGGCACAGCTCGACGGCACGCTGATCGACGACACGTTGAACTGCATCATGTCGTTGCCTTCGATGTCGACCGCGCAGCCGGTGGCGCCGGCCGCGGCATCGCCGGCGTCGGCCATGGATCCGTCAGCGGGGACCTGGCCCATGGGAGCCTCGGGCACGGAGGCGGGCTCCACCTTCGCCGCGTCGTCGGCCGCGGTGGTGGCGGGCGCCGGCGTCGTCGCGGTGTCCTGTGTTTGCGACGGCTCGCCGCCACAGGCGGACAGGGCCAGTGCGCAGGCGGCGGCAAGCAGGGAAGCGTGGAGTTTCATCGTGCACCTCGTGCGTGGGAAATTGGATCAATGATGGACCCCGGCGGTCTTTCGCGCATGTGAAGGGGAGCCGGGGCGGCGGGGATCAGGCGCCCGCCGTCTGCGAAGGATGGTCGACCGGCTGCCCTTCGGCGTCCACGACCAGGCGCATGCGCCGGCCCTCGTGGTAGAAGCTGGCGCGGTAGAGGCCGGCATCCTCGCCGGTGCCGCGTTCGCAGAGCACGCTGATCTTGCGGAGCGCCATCAGTTCGCGGAACCGCTCCACGTCCAGGCCGAGGCCGCGCGCGACCAGGTCGCCGTCGATCTCGATGTCCGGCCGGTCGGCAAGCTGAAGGGAAATGGCGTCGCCCATGGCCTCCTCCGTGCGGGGAAACATGCAGGCTCGCATCTGCGAGGCGTCGGTGCATTGACCTGGGTCAGGCCAGCGCGTCCGCACCGCGGGCGTTCTATCATGGCGCGCTGCCATTCTCCGGAATCCGTACGTCCATGTCCTTCCTCCCCGCCTTCCTGCGCCGGCCAAGCCTGGTCACGCAAATCGTGATCGGCCTGGTGGCCGGCGTCCTGCTCGCCGTGGTGTCGCCCCGCGCGGCGGCGTCGGTCAGCCTGCTCGGGACGGTGTTCATCTCCGCGCTGAAGGCGGTGGCGCCGGTACTGGTGCTGGTGCTCGTGGCCGCGTCGATCGCCAACCATCGCCAGGGGAAGGACACGCGGATACGGCCGATCCTCGGTTTGTATCTGGCCGGCACCGTGCTGGCGGCGCTGGTGGGCGTGGCGGCAAGCTTCATGTTCCCGATCACGCTCACGCTCGATGTGCCCGTCGAGGTCGCGCTCAGCGCGCCGGGCGGCATCGGCGAGGTGCTGCGCACGCTGGTGCTGCAGGTGTTCGACAACCCCTTCAACGCACTGGTCAACGCCAACTACATCGGCCTGCTGGCCTGGGGCATCGCCACGGGCCTGGCGTTGCGGCAGGCGGGGGAGGGCACCAGGCAGGTGCTGTCCGACTTCTCGCAGGCGATCACGCGCGTGGTGCGGATGGTGATCCGGCTGGCGCCGCTGGGCGTGTTCGGCATCGTCGCCTCGATCCTGGCCGAGAGCGGGCTGTCGGCGCTGCTCGACTACGCGCACCTGCTGGCGGTACTGCTGGGCGCGATGCTGTTCGTGGCGCTGGTGGCCAATCCGCTGGTCGTGTTCGCGATGACGCGGCGCAATCCCTATCCGCTGGTGCTGCGCTGCCTGCGCGAGAGCGGCATCACGGCGTTCTTCACCCGTTCCTCGGCGGCCAACATCCCGGTCAACATGGAGCTCTGCCGCAAGCTCGGCCTGCACCAGGAAACCTGCTCGGTGGCGGTGCCGCTGGGCGCGACGGTCAACATGGCGGGCGCCGCCATCACCATTTCGGTGCTGTCGCTGGCGGCGGTGCACACGCTGGGCATCCAGGTGGACCTGCCCACGGCGCTGCTGCTGAGCGTGGTCGCGGCGATCAGTGCCTGCGGCGCCTCGGGCGTGCCGGGCGGCTCGCTGCTGCTGATCCCGCTGGCCTGCGGGCTGTTCGGGATCAGCGACGACATCGCCATGCAAGTCGTGGCGATCGGCTTCATCGTGGGCGTGGTGCAGGATTCGGCGGAGACGGGGCTGAACTCGTCGACCGACGTGGTGTTCATCGCCGCGGCCTGCGGGGCGACGTCGGCCCGCGATGCGGTGGTCGATGGCGCTTCCGCGGGCGGAGTGCCCGGGGACGCCGTGTCGCAGGCCGGTTCCGGCGCCTGATACATGCGGGCGGCGCGCGGTTGCCGCGCGCCGCCCCGGTCAGCCTGGCCTCGCCGGCCAGGATGCAGCCTGGGTTACTTCTTGGCCTTGGCCGCCGGTGCGACGGTTGCGGCCGTCTTGTCCGTGGCGGCGGCGGTCTTGCGGCTGGTGGTGCGCGAGGTATACGGGCGCAGCGGTGTGTTGCCGAGCACCTCGATGCGTCCGCCGGACTTCTTGAACGAGGCAAGATCGGTGGCGATGCGTTGGCTGGTCAGGTGTGCGGCCGAGGCGCTGGCACTGCTGCCGGAGGCACGGCGGAGCGGTGGCGAGTTGCGGGCACGCGGCGTTGCGGCGGGTGCGGGTGCGGTGGTTTTCTTCTGGGTGCTGCTGCGGGACATCTCGACTCCTGTCGTTGTTGGCCCGGCCGTGCAATTGCGGCCGGCGGGCCTTCGGAGGGCGGCCATGGGCAGTCGGGGCCAGGCCCCGTGGCTGTGCGGTGCGGAACGCACCCTGGAGGAGTACTGCCTGACCTGGACGCTGCTTGCCCCGATGGGCGCATGCGTCCTTGCGTCCATCCTACCAATCGCACATTAACAAAGTGTTTGCAGCATCTTGACGCAGGCCTTCTGTCGTGGCAAGGCGGCTCAGCGACGGAAGTGCAGCAAGCGGCCGCGGAGGGTGCCCAGGGCGTCTCCCTTCAGGGCGCCGCGCGAATGCGTGATCCCGAAGCCCTCGGCTTCGAGCAGGCGCACCAGGGTGCTGCTGTTGCCGCGGCCGGGGTCGGCGACGACCACCTCGGCGGCCTGGTTTGCGTGCCGCACCACCACGGCCGCGAGCAGCGCCGCGTGTTCCCGCTCGTACAGCACGTCACTGGCGATGAACACGTCGAACTCGCCGAGCGACGGCAGCGGCTGTACCCAGTCCAACTGGCGGTAGTGCACGGCCGGCAGTCCGTTGAGCGCCGAGTTGTAGGCGATGAAGGCTTCGGCGAGCGGGTGGATGTCCGAGGCGACGACATCGGCCCCCCGGCGCTGCAGCACCAGGCTCGCCAGGCCGATGCCGCAGCCGGCCTCGAGGATGCGCTTGCCGGCGATGTCGAACGTGTCCATGGCTTCGGCCAGCAGCCGCGCCGAGGGCCAGAGCTGGCCGAAGTGGCTCCACTGGGCCGACGAGATGCCCAGGCGTTCGCCATGCCCGTCCGGATCGGCGAACTGCTGGTTGTCGCTGAGTACGCGCAGCCGGTACCGATGCGCGCCGACCGTCACCGTGAGGGTGCGGGTGCTGTAGCCAGGCACGAAGGCCTCCCGGAAGGGGCGCCGGTCCTGTCGGACTGCGCGTGGGAGGGGGCGTCCGATGGGCCGGTACGCGCGGATGCAGGGCAGGCCTGCACTGCGGTCAGGATAGCAGTCGCGGCCCGTGGCCGCCGGATCAGCCCTGTGCCCGCAGCAGCTCCATGAACTCTGCGGGCGGCATCGGCCGGCCGATCCAGAAGCCCTGGCCGGCGTCGCACCCGGCCTGGGTGAGCCACGTGCGCGTGGCCTCGTCCTCGATGCCTTCGGCGGCGACGCTGGCGCCAAGCTCGTGGCCGAGATGGATGGTGGCGCGAACGATCGCGCGGTCGGAGTGCGATGCCAGCAGTGCATGCACGAAGGAACGGTCGATCTTGAGTTCGTCCGGGGCCAGGCGACGGAGGTTCACCAGCGAGGAGTGGCCTGCGCCGAAGTCGTCGACCGAGATGCCGATGCCGTGGCTGCGCAGGCGCGGCAGGGCTTCGGCGACGCGCTCGGGTTCGCGCATCACCTCGGTCTCGGTGATCTCCAGCATCAGGCCGGGGCTGTCGCCTTCGCAGGCATCGATGATCGCATCGACGAGGCGCGGGTCGGCGAGGTCGTTGGCCGACACGTTGATCGACACGTGCAGGCGGTCGCCGGTGGCGGGCCAGCCGCGGCAGTGCGCAAGGCCGTGGCGTACCAGGTAGAGCGTCATTTCGCCGATGGTGCGCGCCTGTTCGGCGATGGGCACGAACTCGTCCGGAGCCATCGGCCCCAGGCGTGGATGGTCCCAGCGCACCAGGAGTTCCGCGCCGAGCAGTCGCCCGCTGCGCAGATCGATCTTGGGCTGCAGGGCATAGGCGAGCTGATGGCTGGCGATTGCCTCGCTGAGTTCGGCGAGGAGCCGTGGGTGGGCGAGGGCGGCGTCGAAAGTGCGCGTGTCGGCAGTTGCCGTCGTGGCCTGGCTGGGCGCGGCGACATGCGTGGCGGGGACCCTGCGGCGTCGCCATGCCAGCAGCGCGAGCCCGGCAACGGCCATCGCGCCCAGCGCGAACAGGGCCGGGATGGCGATGTTGCGGCGCGCGGGCGGCGGCCCGCCCTGCGCGCCCGGGTTGCCGATCCATTCCACGTACAACCGGTTCTGCACGCCGCTCCGGCGCAGGCGCGCGAGCGAGGCGTTGATCGCGGCCACCAGCTCCGGATCGCCTGGCCTGACCGCGAACACGTACTTGCGCTCCAGCAGCGGGGGGCTGAGCGCAACGACCCCGGGCAGGTCGTCGTGCTGGATCGTGTGATAGCCGATGCCGGTGGGCGCCAGTGCGTAGTGGACCTCGCCCCGCGCTGCCATCCCCAGGGTTTCGGACTCGTTGTCGGTCTCGATCAGGATGACGCCCGGGCGATCGAGTTCGCGCATCGCTTCCCAGGCCAGCCCGGCACTCTGCACCGCGACGCGTGCGTTGGTCAGTGCGTCCAGTGAACTGACGGTCGGGGTTTCGTAGTGTCCGAACAGGGCGTGGTGGCGGATCAGGAAGGGTTCGGTGAGTCCGTAACGCTGCTCGCGCACGGCAGACCAGAACATGGGCACGACGTCGAGTTCGCCATGTTCAAGGCGTTCGAGCGTGGTGCCCCAGTCACCGAGTTCGAACACCGGCTCCAGGCCCAGGTCCGCGGCGATTTCGCGCGAGAGTTCGACGTCGAAGCCATCGGCCTCGCCGCGGCTGTCCAGGAAATGGTAGGGCGGATAGTTGGCATCGCCGCCGATACGGAGGCTGGTGCGCGGGGCGTCCGTGGAGGCAGGCAACAGCGTGGCGGTCAGTGCCAGCAGGATGCCCGGCACCAGCAGCCACCACAGGCGAGCTCGTCGAGTGCCCTTGCCGTCCGCTTCCATCCGCTCCCCGTCCGATGGGACCGCATCGCAGAGTATTACCACGGTTGCCGGACGTTTGGGCGATTGCGCGCTTTAAGATGCCCGCATGCAGACCCTGATGACTCCCGCGACGCGCATCGGCCTGTCGGTCGCGGTCGCTACCGGGCTGTATGGCGTCTCCTTCGGGGCGCTTGGCGTGGCCGCCGGGCTGGACGTGCTGCAGGTGGTCGCGCTCAGCGCGCTGATGTTCACCGGCGGCTCGCAGTTCGCGTACATCGGCGTGATTGCCGGCGGCGGCGGTGGCGGCGCGGCGTTTGGCGCGGCAACGCTGCTGGGCGTGCGCAACGCGGTGTACGGGATGCAGATCAACCGCATGCTGCGGCCACGCGGCTGGCGCCGCTTGCTGGCGGCGCAGGTGTGCATCGACGAATCCACGGCGACTGCCGTCGGCCAGCGCGATCCCGGCGAGCAGCGACGCGGCTTCTGGGCGGCGGGGCTTGGCATCTATGTGTTCTGGAACGTCTGCACGGCGGCCGGCGCGCTGCTGGGCGATGCCATGGGCGATCCGCGCCGCTGGGGGCTGGATGGCGCCGCGGTGGCGGCCTTCCTCGGGCTGCTGTGGCCGCGCCTGTCGGCGCGCGAACCGGTGGCGATCGCAGTGGCATGCGCGCTGGCCACGGTGCTGGCGGTGCCCTTCGTGCCGCCGGGGGTGCCGATCCTGGTCGCCGCGGCGGTGGCCGCCGCCTGGGGATGGTTCAGCGGGACGAAGGTGCGCTGATGTCGACGTGGGGATGGATCCTGCTGGCCTGCGCGGCCGCGTTCGCGACCAAGTTCGCCGGTTTCCTGGTGCCGCCGCGCTGGCTCGACGCACCGCGCGCGCAGGCGGCGGCGATGGCCTTGACCATCGGCCTGTTGGCTTCGCTGACGGCGGTCAACACCTTTGCCCATGGCCAGGTGCTGTCCTTCGATGCACGCGTCGCGGCGCTGCTGGCGGCGACGGGCGCGCTGCTGCTGCGGCTGCCGTTCCTCGTCGTGGTGATTGCAGGCGCGGCCGCGGCGGCGCTGGTGCGCCTGTTCTGAGCGCGGCTGGCGCGATGCTCAGCGCGTCGCGTCCGTGGCCTCGCCGGCCTTGCCGGGGATGGCTTCGAGCATGCGCTTGACGTGCTGCGCGGGGTTCATGTCCGAGTGCGCGGCCAGCACGCGGCCGTCGCTGCCGATCAGGTAGGAGGTGCGGCTGGACATCTCCGGCTTGCGCTCCAGCACCGCGGAGTACTCGGCCGCGATCTTCGCGCCGGCGTCGGCGGCCACCGGGAACTTGCCGGAACAGGTCGCCTTGTCGGCGGAGAACTCGCGCAACTGGTCGGTGTTCCCGGCGGTGACGCCGATCACCGACACGCCGCGGGCCTTGAAGTCGTCGATCGCCTGCGAGAACAGGGACGCCTCGATATTGCAGCCCGGCGTGTTCGCGGCGGGGAAGAAGTACAGCACCACCGGACCGTCGCGCAGGGCCTTCGAGAGGGAGTACTCGAAGGCCTCGCCGGCGAGCCATGCGGGCGCGGTGAAGTCGGGCGCGGCGTCGCCGGGCTGCAGGGTCGCGCGGGCCTGGGGCGAGCAGGCGGAGGCGACGGCGAGGGCGGCGAGGACGAGGGTTTGCTTGATGGAGGTCATCGGTGGGCTCCTGGGGTCAGGGGGATTCTAGCGGCCGCGCTGTTGGGGGAGTGTCGCGGTGTGCCTCAATGCCATCGACGGACCCCGGCGTCAGACGTCCAGGTTGCGGGCGGGCCTGTCCCGCGCGGCAAGGGCGCGACGACGGTCTTCGTCGCTTCTCCAGCGGCGGACGCTGCGCTGGAAGAACAGGCTGTTGGGCACGCGCAGCACGCTGCCGCGCGGGTCGCCGGCGTCATCGATTTCCTGCAGCGTGGTGTAGACCAGGTTGATGTCGGTCACCCGGCCGCCCAGGCCCGGCTTGTCGCCGCCTTCGAGGAGTTCGACGTGGTCGTACAGGCGGAACGGACGCGTGGCCAGGATCAGCATCGTGCAGAAGATGTTCGAGAGCACGCTCCAGGCGGCGAAGAACGCGATCGCAGCGACGGCGGCGAAACCGGTGAACGCCGTCCACAGCACGGTGCCGGACACGCCCAGGCGCTGCAGGACGAGCAGGGACGCGGATGCGGAGATCAGGAACGTCACCACGCGGCGCGACCCCACCACCAGTTCGGCGGGGGCGTCGTAGCGCTTCCAGATGCGGTCACCGACGCGGCGTGCGAGCAGGCGCAGCAGCAGCGCCGCGACGATGATCAGGGCGACCTGGCCCAGCGGCACGATCACGCCCAGCCATTCCTGCGCCCAGACGGGCAACTGTTCCTTCATGCCGGCTCCAACGCCGCGACGGCGCGGCGGTGGGCGGAATTCTCGCAGATCGGGGGTGGCGGCATTGTTCCGGGTGCCATGGCGAGCCATGACCAGCGACACCTCTCCCGGCGGGGCGGGCTGGTTAGACTGTCCGGCGCACCCGCATCCGCAGGGTCCGACCACTTTGCGCCACGACGCGCCGGAGAATCCCGCTTTGAAAAAGACGATCCTCAGCCTTGCCACCGCCTTCGCGCTCACCGTCGGCGTCCCCGCGGGTGCCAATGCCCACGAACGCTGCCTGGACGAAGCCTGCCACCTGTTCGCCCTGGTCGATGACGCCGGGCAGGGTGCGACCACCACGGGCACCGTTGCCGCCACACGCTACGGCACCTGGGGCATCGACACCGCCGGCATGGATACGTCCGTGGCGCCGGGCAACGACTTCTTCGCCTATGTCAGCGGCACCTGGGCGGCGAACACCGAAATCCCGTCGGACAAGTCGATGTACGGCTCGTTCCTGGTCCTGCGCGACCTGTCGGAGGCGCGCGTCCGCCAGCTGCTGGAGGGCTATGCCCTGGGTGATCCGGCAGGCACCGCCAACGCGGCCAAGCTCGCCGCCCTGTACCAGGGCTTCATGGACGAGGCCGCCGTGGAGGCGCTGGGCGCCAAGCCGCTGCAGCCGCACCTGGATGCCATCCGCGCGGTTGACGACAAGGACGGCATGGCGCGCCTGATGGGCCAGCGCAACGCGTCCCTGGGCGGCAGTTTCTTCGGCCACTACGTGGGCGACGACCAGCGCAACCCGGATGTCTACACCCTGTACCTGAGCCAGTCCGGCCTGGGCCTGGGCGACCGCCAGATGTACCTGGACGAGAAGTTCGCCCCGCAGCGCGAGCGCTACGTCGCGTACATCGCGCAGCTGCTGGAGCTGGCCGGTTGGGACGATCCTTCGGCCAGGGCCGACGCGATCATGGCGATGGAGACGAAGATCGCCGAAGCGCACTGGACGCGCGCCGAGAGCCGCGACCGCGACAAGACCTACAACCCGGTCACCTTCGCCGGGCTCGACGCCGTCGCCCCGGGCTTCCCGTGGCAGGCCTACCTGGCCGCGGCCGGCGTGGACTACGCCGATGCCGGCGTGATCCGCCAGGACACCGCGCTGCCGAAGATCGCGAAGATCTTCGCCGACACCGACCTCGACACCCTGAAGGCCTGGCAGGCCTTCCACACCACCGACAACGCCGCGCCGCTGCTGTCGAGCGCCTTCGTCGACGCCGAGTTCGAGTTCCGCAGCAAGTTCCTGTCCGGCCAGCCGGAGCTGGGCGCCCGCTGGAAGCGCGCAGTGTCCTTCGCCTCCTCGGCGATGGGCGAGGCGATCGGCGAGGACTACGTGGAGCTGTACTTCCCGGCCGATGCCAAGGACAAGATGGACGCGCTGGTCGCCAACGTGAAGGCGGCGATGGGTGCGCGCCTGGACCAGCTGGAATGGATGGGCGATGAAACCAAGGCCGAAGCCCGGGCCAAGCTGGCCGGCTTCGGCCTGAAGATCGGCCACCCCGATACCTGGCGCGACTACAGCGGCCTGCAGCTGGCCAACGGCGACGTGTTCGGCAATGCCCAACGCGCCGCCGCCTTCGAGTGGGAGTACCGCCGGGTGCGCATCGGCCAGCCGGTGGACAAGGGCGAGTGGGGGATGACCCCGCAGACCGTCAACGCCTACTACAACTCGGTCAAGAACGAGATCGTGTTCCCGGCCGCGATCCTGCAGCCGCCGTTCTTCGATGCCGATGCGGATCCTGCGGTGAACTATGGCGCCATCGGCGGCGTGATCGGGCACGAGATCATCCACGGCTTCGACGACCAGGGCCGCAAATCCGACGGTGCCGGCCTGCTGCGCGACTGGTGGACGGCCGAAGACGCGGCGAAGTTCGAGGTCCAGGCGACGAAGCTCGGCGCCCAGTACGAAGCCTTCGAGTTCCCGCAGCTGCCGGGCATGCACATCAACAGCCGGGTGGCGATGGGCGAGAACATCGGCGACCTCGGTGGCCTGACCATCGCGCTCGAGGCCTACCGCCGTTCGCTCGACGGCCAGGAAGCACCGGTGGTCGACGGCTTCACCGGCGAGCAGCGCTTCTTCATGGGCTGGTCGCAGGTCTGGCGCACGCTGTGGCGCGACGATGCGCTGCGCCAGCAGCTGGTCAACGGCACGCATTCGCCGGGGCACATCCGCGCCTTCGCGCCGCTGCGCAATATCGACGCCTGGTACGAGGCGTTTGGCGTCACCGAGGCCGATCCGCTGTGGGTCGCGCCGGACGATCGCGTCCGCATCTGGTGAGTCGGGAGGGGGGCGGGATATCCGCCCCCTTTCCTTTTGGTTCATTTCCCAACTCCGGGGAAACGGTTTCGACGGGGAGTGCCTGCTTCTTTCGCTACGCCTCGCCGTGACCTGGAGGGCCCCGTCGTGGCCGGGAGGCCTTCGCGGGGAAGTCAAGGAGGAGGCGATGGCCGCAGGCCAGCGCCGGGGGACATGAGCACTCAAGGGCCTTGGCACCCGGCACCTGCGCCGTATCAATGGCGCGCCATTCCCTCAGTTGGAAGAAGAACCTTTCTTTGCGCGCCGATCCGTGGCGTAATCGCTCCACCCCACGTCGTCCATTGCAACGAGGTAGTACGTCCGAACAGCCACAGGAGCCAGCCACACGATGCATCCGCAAGTGATCAGCGAGGAGTACGGGATCCCGGCCGCACAGGCCAGGGAGATCATCGGGCGCGAGACGCGACGGGCGCTGCTGGGACGGTGGCAGGCCTGGGCGTGGCTGGCATCGACCGTGGGGCTGGCAGCTGCCCTGTACGCGCTGCAGCCCGGCAACGGACTGGTCGCGCTGCTGATCGGCGGCGGTGCGCTGCTGGTGTGGTACCAGGTCGGGCGTTTCCTGGCCGAGCCGGCGGTGCGCGCCGCGTTGAGGGGGCGTTCCACCGCTTGACCCGGGTCAGGGTGCGCGGCACCCGGCCGGCAGCGGGCGGTCCCAAGGGAGTTTGAGCGCCCGGCTACAATGGGCGGTCACACGCAATCCCCGGAGTCCCCATGCCCGCCACCATTCCCCCCTGCCCGCAATGCGGCCTTGAGAACACCTATCCCGACGGTGCTCTTCACGTCTGCGCGGACTGCGGCCACGAGTGGGCCGCCGGTGACGCAGAGGGTGCGGGCGCGGATGCGGTGGTCGTGCGCGATGTCAACGGCAACCCGCTCGAAGCCGGCGACACCGTGGTCGTGATCAAGGACCTGAAGGTCAAGGGTTCTTCGATCCCGCTCAAGCAGGGCACGATGATCCGCAACATCCGCCTGGTCGACGGCGATGCGGAGAACATCGAGGGTCACTCGGACAAGATCCGCGACCTGGTGCTCAAGACCTGCTTCCTGCGCAAGGCCTGAGGCCGCGATGGACGAAGCCCCGGCTGTGGGCGCGGCGATCGCGGTGCATGCGGTCGGCCGCTGCGTGGCCGTGGTCGGCGGCGGTCCCGCCGGGCTGTTCGCGGCCGAAACGCTGCGTGCGGCCGGCTGCGAAGTCCACGTCTTCGAGGCCAAGGGTTCGGTCGGGCGCAAGTTCCTGGTCGCCGGCAAGGGCGGGCTGAACCTCACGCATTCCGATCCGCCGGAGGTGTTCGCCAGCCGCTACCGCGAGCGCTCCGGACCGGTCGCGGGCTGGCTGTCGGCCTTCGACGCCGACGCGCTGCGCGAGTGGGCGCTGGGCCTGGGCGTGGCAACCTTCGTCGGAAGCTCCGGGCGCGTGTTCCCGGAAGACCTGAAGGCCGCGCCGCTGCTGCGCGGCTGGGTGCGCAGACTGCGGTCGCAGGGCGTCGGGATCCATGTCCACCACCGCTGGACTGGCTGGAACGAAGACGGAGCGCTGCGCTTCGCGACGCCGGACGGCGCGTTCGATTTCGCCCCGGATGCCACGCTGCTGGCGCTGGGTGGCGGCAGCTGGCCGCAGCTGGGTTCCGATGGCGCCTGGCAGGGCGTGCTGCGCGATGCCGCTGTCGATGTCGCGCCGCTGCAGCCGTCGAACTGCGGCTTCGAGGTCGACTGGTCGCCACACTTTGCCGCGCGCCACGCGGGTGCGCCGCTGAAGCCGGTGATCGCGCACTGGCGCGACGCCGACGGCCTCGAACATGCCTTGCAGGGGGAATGCGTGGTGTCGGAACACGGCATCGAGGGCAGCCTGGTCTACGCGATCTCGGCGACCCTGCGGGAGGAGATCGCGCGCAAGGGCCACGCGATACTCGAGCTCGACCTGGCGCCCGGTCGCGACCTTGCGCGCCTGCAGCGCGAACTCGCACGGCCCCGGGGCAAGCGCAGCGTCTCCGAGCACCTGCGCCGCAGTTCCGGGCTTGACGGCGCCAAGGCCGGGTTGCTGCGCGAAGTCATTGGCGCGGACGCCATGCACGATCCCGGTGCGGTGGCCGTGGCGGCCAAGCGCCTGCCGCTGCGCCTGCGTGCTCCACGCCCGCTGGCCGAGGCGATCAGCAGCGCCGGCGGCGTGCGCCTGGAGGCGCTGGACGGCGACCTGATGCTGCGCGCCCGCCCGGGCACCTTCGCCGCCGGCGAGATGCTGGACTGGGAGGCGCCGACCGGCGGCTACCTGCTGACCGCCTGCTTCGCCAGCGGACGGATGGCGGCCGAAGGCCTCCTGCGCTGGCTTGCGCGTCCGCATTGACGACGCACGCGCGCCGATGCGGCATGCTGTGCGCCTTCGACTCCCACGAGGACGACGTGATGAACCCCAGACTGCTCCCGCTGCTGTTGGTGCTGGCCCTGCCGCTCGCGGCTTGCGATCGTGGCGCACCGCCGCCGGACGCACTCCCCGACGCCGATGACGTCGCGGCCGCCCTGCCTTCGGATCGGCAGCCAGCGGACTCGGCATCCGCACTGCCCGGGGAGTTCGTGGTGCTGACCAACGAGCCGTTCTGGCAGGCACGCGTGGAGGGCGGCGAAGTCGTGCTGAGCGGCCCGGATGTCGAAGGCCGGCGCTTCACGATCGACAGCGAGAACGCCGCCGAAGGCGCCCGCGTGGTCCATGCCGGCGACGCCGCCGGTTCGATCTCGGTCACCCTGCTGCCGGGACCTTGCGAGGACAGCATGTCCGGCGCCGTGTTCCCGCTGGCCGCCGAGCTGACCATCGACGGCATCGGTCCGACGCCTGGCTGTGCGCGCCCGGCCGACATGCCGCCGCCCGGCGAACCGGGCGTCTGAGCCGCAGCCGGAGCGCGGCGGTCAGGCCTGGCGGGCCATCGTGAAGTCGAACGAGAACGACCAGGAGAAGGACCAGTCGTCGCCGGCGTCGAGGGCCGGTGCGTCGCGCGCGGGATTTTCGATCTGCATCGGGGCCGGCAGCACGTCCGGGCGCGGGTCGACATCGCGCTCGTGCGAGACCAGGTCGCCGGAGAACACGATCGCAACCAGGCTCTTGAAGATGTGCATCGCCTCGCGGTAGTGCTGGGCGAAGGACACCGCACCCTGCTTCACCTCGTCGGTGGCGTTGATGAAGGCCTGGTCGACGCCGACCATCTGGCCATCGTGGTCGAGCGCGACGAAGCCGCGACCATTGGCGTTTTCGTAGAGTATGTTGCCGTCGCGCGTGGCGAGCTCATGCACGGTGGCGTGGACGCCGTGGAACTCGCGGAACTCCAGGTCGCCGCGGGTGTTGGTGTCGACGCCGCTGATCTCGGCGGTGTACTCGCCATCGGTGATGGTGACCTTGGAAGCGATGGTGGCGCCGTTCTTGCCCTCGTTCCAGGGCGTGGTCTCGATCGTGACCTTGGTGCCGTCGTCGAGCATGAACGTGGTCTGGCCCCAGAAGTCGAAGGCCTGCTTGCCGTCCACCTCGACATGGGGATCGCCCCAGATGCGGTACTGCTCGCCGGTGTTCTTGTTCTGGATCAGGATCTGGTTGTCGTCACCGGCGGTGATCCGGTAGCCGTCGTTCTCGAACCGCACCTTGCCATCGGTGGTGCGCTGGGTGGTCGGCGCTTCGCCCGCGGGCTTGATCGTGCCGCCGCCGTTGATGGCCAGTGATGCACTGCTGATCAGATGGTTGTCCATGGCCCGCGTCCTCTCCCGTGGTATGCGGTGGCATTGGACGCCGGATGCGGGCCGCAGGACAGCCGGGGCGATCCCTTGCTCGGGTCAACCCTTGGTTTCGGCTCCGCGGACAGGCGCCAGGGCGCGGGGCTCAGGCCCTGTTTGCGGCGCGGCTGGTGCCGGGACCCGGCTCGACCAGTACCGTCTCGCCCCAGTCCAGCGGCATGGTGATGGCCACCGGGCGGCCCGCCGTGGTGGCGTCGCCAAGCGCGACGGCGTGCGCGGCCATGGTGGCCTTGAAACGGCTGTGGAAGACCTCGTCGTAGTGCGCGCCGGAGACCTGGAATCCCGCCGCAACCTCTTTGATCTCGACCATTGGCGTGACCTGATGCTAGGGGCGCCCCGGCCCAGCTTCACGACTTGCTCAAGGTCGCGGCCAGTTCCGTTGCTGAGCGGCATCCGTGACCGGTGCAGGGCCGTGCTGCCGGGGCATCGACAGGATGCGCCTGCGCGACCCGGCCGCATGTCGGCGTCCTGGCGATTAGGGGGTAGGAAAAGTCCGAAAACCCTGGGGGGGTGAAGCGGGCGTCCCGGCCGGCTCGGCCGGCAGCAGGTCCTCATCCGCGTGTGCACGCTGTTCGGCGGCCAGGTGGGCGTCGAGTTCGTTGTTGACCGAGGTGTCGCCCGCCGCATCGTCCGCCGTGTGCGGTGGCTGCGATGAGGGCGCGCGCGCCTCGTCTGCCAGCATCGCGGTGTACTGGATGTTGCGCGGCGTGGCGATGCCGGCCTCGGCCAGATGTGTGCGCGCGGCGTGGATAGCCTCGGAACGCACCTTGCCGAGGTCGCTTGCATCCTGGTCCACCCAGGCGAAGAAGCGCAGGGTGATGGCGCTGGCGTCGTAGGCCTCGACGGTCCAGGAGGGGCCGGGGTCCTCGATGACGCCCTCGGTGCGGCGGATCGCCTCCAGCGCCAGTTCCTGCACGCAGCGGATCGATTCGGAGACGTCGACCGGGATCGCGAAGTCCAGCCGCCGCTTGCGGTTGCTCGAGAAATTGAGCACCACCGACTTGAACACCAGCGCGTTGGGCAGGGTGAGGCGGTTGCCATCGGCGGTGACCAGCACGGTGGCGCGTGCGGTAAGCGCCGCGACGCGGCCTTCGTGCGCGCCGTCGATGCGCAGCAACTCGCCGGGCGCGAACGGGCGGCGGATGCTCAGCAGCACGCCGGCGACGTAGTTCTCGGCGATGTCCTTGAAGGCGAAGCCCAGCGCGAGTCCGATCACGCCCGCCGATCCCATGACCGCGCCCACCAGGGCCGTTGCGCCCAGCAGTTCGAGCGCCACCAGCACGCCGCCCAGCAGCACCAGCCACTGCACCAGTTGCTGCACCAGGCTGGCGAAATAGGGGTTCTCGGACTGCCAGTTGCGTTGCTCGATGCGCCTCCCCACGCGTCGGCCCGCCCATTTTCCGAGCCATCGGGCCAGTATCACCACCACGATGGCGACCAGCAGCAAGGGCAGGGCGGCCACCAGCCGCATGACCTTGTCTGCGGCCAGCGTGGTCGCCGTGGCGAGGCGGTCCGACAGCCGGGTGCTCAGGGCGACCCGGTTCTCGACCCGGGCGATGCCCGGCTGCTGGTCCGCCACCTGCGTGGCGTGCTCGCGGTCCTCGGGACCGAGCTCATTTCTGTCCTCGACGGGCGTCTGGGGAACACCCTGCGCCTGTGCCGGCGCAGCGCCTGCCAGGGCGAGCGGCAGCAGCAGGATGGCGACGGATGCCAGGATCTTCATTCGCATGGCGGGCATGGTCGCACGAGGTCGTGAAGCCGGCCCAGCCGGCTGTTCAGACAAATCCGGTCCCGTGATCGTCCGACTGCAGCACGCGCGCGGTGCGGGTGCCCACCTCGCTGGGATGCGTGCCGGCCAGCAGCGCGCGGATGGCATCGGGCTCGACGGCATCGCCGGGGACCACGCCCATCCAGCCGTTCTTGCGGCTGCGCTTGACGGCATACAGGCAGCGGTCGGCCAGGCCCACGCAGGCGCTCCAGTCGCCGAGCTCGGGCCATTCGAGCGCGAACGGCCACGGTGCGAATCCGATCGAGCAGGTGAGGTCGAGCGCGAGTCCACGCCCGAGGCGGATCGGCTGGATGGCGATCGCCTCCCGGATGCGCTCGGCGAGCACCGCGGCGTCCTCCAGGCGGGTGAAGCGCGAGATCAGCAGGAACTCCTCGCCGCCCCAGCGCACCAGCAGGTCGTCGTCGCGGCTGAGCAGGCGCAAGCGGTCGGCGAAGTGCACCAGCACCTCGTCGCCGGCCTGGTGGCCATGGGCATCGTTGACGCGCTTGAAGTCGTCGATGTCGATCATCAGGAACACCAGCCGGCTGCCGCTGCCGTCGGCGGCCTCGGTGCGTCGGCGCAGCGAGGCGGCTTCGCGTCCGAGCCAGTCCTGCAGGTCGCGGCGGTTGGAGATGCGGGTCAGCGGGTCGCGGCGGGTCGCGATGCTGAGTTCGGCGTTGGTGCGGCTCAGGCGCTGGTTGGCGAGCTGCAACTGCGCGGTGCGCTCGGTGACGGTGCGCTCCAGCAGCTCCACCTGCCTGCGTTCGCGCCGCATGGCGGCGTCGACGCGAAGCGCGATCAGCGCCAGCAGCAACAGCAGGGCCAGCACGTAGGCGGAATAGGCTGCCGGGTGGCGCCACCAGGGGGGCGCCATGTCGATCCGCAAGCGCCGCGGCGGGCCGAAGTGGCCGTCGCGACCCGCAGCCTCGGCTTCCAGTACGTAGCGCCCTGGCGGCAAGTCGGTTACCGAGAACTCGGCCCGCGGGGCATGCGGGTAGATCCAGTCACCGTGCAGGCCAAGTACGCGGTAGCGGAGCTTTGCGGCGTCGGGCGCGCCGAAGTCGATCGCGGCCATCTGCACGGTGACCATGCGCTCGCCGTGGGCGAGCTGCACCTGGTCGGCATAGACGATATCGGTCTCGCGCGGGCCGCTGCCGTTGGCGTCCAGCGATGCGGTGCGCAGGGTGGTCAGCACCGGGCGCGCGGGCGGGCTGCGGCGCGGCAGGCCGGAGGGGTCGAGCACATCGATGCCGCGGGTGCCGCCGAAGTACAGCAGTCCGTCGGCGCTGCGGTGGGCGGAACTGCTGTTGTATTCGCGGTTGACGAGGCCGTCGCGGGGGCCCAGTACCTGGACGTTGTCGCTGCCGGGATCGATGACGGAGATGCCGTTGTTGGTGCTGACCCAGAGGCGGCCGAGGTTGTCGGGCATCAGCGCATAGACGACGTTGCTGCCCAGCCCGTCCTGCTCGCTGTAGTTGCGAACGTCGGAGGTGGCGGGGTCGATGCGGTAGACGCCGCGCGAATAGCTGCCGGCCCAGAGAGCGGCCTGGTCGTCCAGGGCGAGCGACCACAGGGAGCGGTGCAGCGCGTCGGGCGATACCGGCGCCGCCGGGGCATCCGGGTCCAGTCGCCAGAGGCCGTCGGCATTGGTCGCGATCCAGAGGTGCTTGCCGGCGCGCACCAGCGCGGTCACATGGCTGGTGAGCAGCGGTGCGAGCGTCGGGTCGTCGACGATGCGGCCGTCGCGCATCCGGGCCAGGCCGCCGCGGGTGCCGATCCAGCCGTCATCGCCCTCGATCAGCAAGACATCGATGCGGCGGTCGGGCAGGCCGGGCACGGCGCGCGGCGAACCGTGGCCGGGCCAATGCCAGAGCCCGTCATGGCTGCCGATCCACCAGCCGCCATCCCTGGCGCGGGCGATGGCGCGCACGGACTGGCCGCTGAAGCCGGGGATCTCGCGCCAGTCCCGGGTGCCGCCCCGGCGCTCCAGCAGGCCGGCGTCGGTGCCGAGCAGGGTGTGTCCGCCGTCGCGCCAGATCGCGCGCATGCTGCCGCGAGGCCATCCTCCGGTGGCGCCGGCTTCGGCGCTGCCGGCGCGGACCAGCGTCGACAGCGGGCGCGCATAGTGCAGGCCCGAGGTGTAGCTGCCGATCCACAGCGCGCCCTCCGGGTCTTCATGCAGCACGGTCACCGCGCTGTCCAGCTGCCGGTCGAGTCGCAGCGGCGCCGGCGTGGCCGCGGGACCCGCGATGCGCGCGACGCTGCCGTCACGCATGCCTACCAGCAGGCTGCCGTCGCGGCGACGGAGCAGGGTGGTGACCGGCTGGGCGACTGGATGGGCGTTGCGCAGCAGTCCGGCGGGCGGCAGCGCACGGAGTATGCGACCGTCGTGGGCATCCAGCAGGAATACGCCGGCGTGCTCGCTTGCGAGCCAGGCGCCTTCGGGGCCGGCCTGCAGCGCGATGCAGTCGCCGGACGTTCCGGGCAGCGTCGCCAGCAGGTCCATGGCGGCGCGGGTGGCCCGCCATACGCGGCAATCGCGACCCAGCGCCACCGCCACGCCGGTGCCCGACAGCCGCGCGATGCCGACGATGCCCGCGTCGCCGCCCAGGCGCGTCACCGTCCCGTCCGGCGCGGCGTGGTCCAGGCCGTGCCCGGTGCCGATCCAGGCCCCGCCCGCATCATCGAGCGCGATCCGCGTGATCTGGTGGTGGGACAGGCCGGACTCCCGGTCGATGCGGATCCGCGACCAGTCGGGCAGGTGCAGCACTTCGACGCCGGAATCGTTGCTGCCGAGCCACAGGCGACGGTGGGCGGTGTCGAAGGCAAGCGCGTCGATGCTGCCGCTGACCAGCCCATGGGCGGCTGAGGACCGGTGCTGCGCCTCGCCTTCGCCGCGCCAGACCTGGAAGCGGTGGCCGTCGAAACGGGCGATCCCGTCCTGGGTGGACACCCACAGGAACCCCTGGTCGTCGTTGGCCAGCGCCATCACCGTCGACTGCGGCAGCCCCTGGTCTGGACCGTAGGACTCCAGACGCAGCAGGTCCGCGGCGCCTGCGCGCGGGCCGAAGCAGGCCAGAAGCGCCAGCGCGACCCCCGCAACGCGGCGGTTGCGGGTGGCGACAGTGGTCCGTGGGCATGTCATGAACATCAATGCAAGCAAAACGCGTGCCACGACTCCAGGGAGCCTGGTCTTGTCCCGCGACGGCTGCGCCCCGATAACCGGTTGTAGTCAATCCCCGTGGAGATGCGGCATGGCCACCGGTTGGGCCGGAGACGGCGCTGTGCAGGAACAGATCGACGCGACCGTGAAGGATGCGATCCAGCGGGCGCGCAGCCGCCTGGGCTCCGGGCCCGGGCGCGAGGACTGCGAAGAGTGCGGGGAGACCATTCCCCAGGCGCGCCGCGAAGCCGTGCCCGGGGTGCGCCTGTGCATCGCCTGCCAGGCTGCGTCCGACGAGGATGAGTCCGGCCCCGGCAGCTACAACCGGCGTGGCAGCAAGGACAGCCAGCTGCGCTGACGCCGGCAAGCCCGCTGCGCTAGGCTCGCGGCGATGGCGACGGAGGTGGGCGTGGCAGTTGGAAATTCCTGGTGGCACCGGCTGACGGAGGCCGTGGCGCGGCTGCGCGGGGCGGGGCCGCTCGACCCCACCGGGCTGCGCCTGCGCCCGGCACGCGTGCGCCAGTACAACGGCTATGTATCGCTGCACTTCATCCGCGGCCAGACCCAGAGCCGGATGCGCAGCGATGCCCCCGACCACCTGCTGATCGACTACACCCGCACCATGCTGGCGGCGCTGCTGTGGCGGCCGCGGCCAGGGCGGATCGGCATCGTCGGCCTGGGTGGCGGGTCGCAGGTGAAGTTCCTGCATCGCCACCTGCCGCAGGCGTGCCTGCAGGTGGTGGAGAACCACCCGGGGGTGCTGGCCCTGCGCCGCGCGTTCGGCATTCCTGACGACGATTCGCGGCTGGAGGTGACGCTCGACGACGGCGCGCGCTTCATCGCCGCCCGCCCTGCGCGCTACGACCTGTTGCTCGTCGATGGCTATGACGCGCACGGAATCCCCGAGGCACTGTCGACCCCGGCCTTCCTCCAGGCCTGCCGCGATGCGCTCCTGCCCGGCGGCGTGATGGCGAGCAACCTGCACGGCGACGATCCCGCAGTTTATGTCGAGCGTCTGCGCCAGGCCTTTGGCGCCGGGCATGTGCTGCTGGTGGGAGAAGCAAAAATGAGCAACCGCATCGCCTTCGCCTGGACCGGCGAGGCGCCCGATGACGACGAAGAGGGCGTGCAGGCGGCGTTGGCCGCACTGTCGGGAGGGGATGCGCGACGGGCACTGTCGCCCGTGTTCGGGCGCGTGGCGCTTGCACTGCGCAGGCAGCGGACGGCGGCATGCGCGAGCTGATCCCGCTGCCGCCGGGCATGCTCGACGCGCTGCGCGCGGCGTATTCCAGGCCGCCGCGCGCCTACCACCACTTCGGCCACGTGGAGTCGGTGCTCGCGCACTTCGATGCCGTCGCCGCCGGGCCCGGATGGTCGCGCCCGCGTGAGGCCTGGCTGGCGGTGCTGTACCACGATGCGGTGTACGAGGCCGGACGGCGCGACAACGAGGCGCGCTCGGCGGCGTTGGCGGCCGCGGACATCGCGCGCTGGCTGCCGGACGCAGGCCTTGATGTAACGCACACCGTCAAGCTCATCGAACTCACCGCCCGTCACGGCACGCTGCTGCCGGGAGACCTGGGAGACGGGCCGGATGGCGATGACCGCCGCCATTTCCTCGACTGCGACATGGCGATCCTGGGGGCCGATGTGGCGACCTTCGACGCCTATGACCGCGCCATCGCCGACGAATACAGGGGCGCCGTGCCGGGCTGGCTGTACCGCCTGAACCGGCGCCGCTTCCTGCGCGGGCTGCTGCGCCGCGAACGCATCTACCTGAGCGCGTTCTTCCACGAACGCCTGGATGGGGCCGCGCGCGCGAACCTGCGTCGCGTCCTGGGCGTGGAGGGCTGACTCTGCGGCTGCCTGATCCCCTGGTTGGCGGCCAGGCCCTGCAGCGCCTGGGGTCCGGCGATCGCGCGCTTTACTGCGCGCTGTACGGCTGCGCGGACACCATGGGCAAGGTCGGCGCGCCGATGCATGCCGTGGAGGCCGCAGCCGCCTTCGACCGGGTGCTGCGGCTGCTGGATCGCCGGCCCGCGCGCTGCGGCTATTGGTTGTTGCCGGGAGGGGAGGGCCCCCATGCACCCGGCGGCATCCTCGCGCTGCTGGGGGACGACGCCTTCGCCAGCGCCGAGGTCGGCGTGCTGCTGGCGCCGGCGGCACAGCGATCGGGCGTTGCGACCGCGGCGATCACCGCCCTGGCCGACGCGGTGTTCGCAGCGACGGCCCTGCGCCGGCTGTGGACCCGGCATGCGCCGGGGCACGAAGCCGCCGCCGCGCTGATGCGGCGCACCGGATTCACCGCCATGCGGTCGGCGCCCGGCGAACCGTGCCGGTGGGAGTTCGGGCGCGACGACTGGCTGGCCCGTGGCCCGGTATCCTTTGCGGCATGGCCAAGCTGCTGCTCAACATGAAGATGGTGCCCGAGGACGAGGCGGACGATGTTCGCGGCTTCCTGCGCGAGCACGCCATCGAATTCCACGAGACCCGGCCCAGCCGCTGGGGCATTTCCCACGGCGGCATCTGGATCTCCGAAGACGCCGACTTCCCGCGTGCGCGGCGGCTGATGGACGACTACCAGGCTGCGCGCCAGGCGCGCGCGCGCGCCGCCCACGCCGAAGCGCTGCGCGACGGCAGCGCCGAGACCTTTGCCGACGTGCTGCGGCGCGAGCCTGCCAAGGTGGTCGCGGTAGCGGTTGGCGTCCTGTTCCTGCTGGCGCTGGTGGCGCTTCCGGTGGTGCTGCTGTGGAAAGCCGGGACGTGAGCCGGCGGCGCCCTCCAAAGGCGCCGCACTGGCCCGACCGTTCCGCGCATCTCCGCCGGCGCCATGCGCGCCGCGTCTTCTGGGTGGTGGTGGTGCTGTTGCTGGTGCTGCCCTGGTTTGGATATCGCCATGTGCGCGATTGGATCGGTCCGCGGGCCGGGCCGGAAGTGGACGCCGCGCCGGCGCTGACGCCAGCGGAATCGTCACCGCCATCGCGGCAACCACCGACGGCGTTGCTGGCGGCCGAGGCGGTGGGTCCAGCCGCCGCGGTGGCGGCCGACGAGGTCGAGGCCATTGGCCGCGACGCGCGCGCCGGCGATGGCGAAGCGGCCACGGCACGCCTTGCCGACCTCGGCGCCCAGGTGCATCGCGATGCCTTGCTCGCCGATCGCGGCAGCGCCGTGCGCCGCGAGGAGGCGCGGCGCGGGCTGGCCGCGATGCCCGGCGTCCGCGGCGCCGGCTGGGTCGATCGCATGACCTTGCTGCTGCTGGTGTCTTCGCGCAGCGCGGGCCACGCCACGCTGTCGGAAGCCTGCCGGCGGCTTGCCGCACACGGTGACGTGTCGGGGCTCGCGGTGCGGGTGCAGGAAGTCGCTGCGGACGCGCCCGCAGCCGCGTCCCTGCAGGCCGAGTGCAGGCCGGGCACGGCGGCGGCGGCCCCGGCGACGCTCCATGGGGTGCCCGGTGCGTCGCTGCGTGTCCCGGAGACCGGTGCCGACGCCGAAGCCGAGGATCCGGAGGCCGCCGCCGAACGCCGCCGCCGCGAAGAGGAAAGCCTGCGCATCCTGAGCGAGAACACGCCGGCCTTGCCGTTGTCGCCGCCGGACCCTCGGGTCGACCCCTGACGCGAAGTGAACGCCAGGCGCTTATCATCGGCGGTCGCCCCTCCTCGAATATCCGGACCCCCACTTGGCCCACAGCTCCCGCCGTCCCGTCCTGGCCCTGATCGCTCTCGCCTGCCTGGCAGCCGCGGGCTGCGCGCGCGACGAGGTCGTTTCCGCATCCGGTACCGACCAGCCGCCTGCCACCAGCGCGCCGCCCCCTGCGCCGCGATCCTCGCTTGAGCCCGATACCACCAACGCGCCGATCGAGCGTGCCGCGCCGCCGACGCTGCAGCCGGTCGCGCTTGGCCGCTTCGACGCCGCCGACCGGGTGTCCCGGGCGATGACCGGCGCCCTGCGGATCGAGGACTCCCGCATCACCGGCGACAACGGCGCGGGCTTCCTGACCGAGCGCGTGGCCATCGTCCGCGGTGGCGACGAGTTCACCGCCGGCCAGCGCTATGCCGACGTGATGATGGTCGACGCCGGACGACCGGTCGAACTGCGCCGCGTGCTCGATGAAACCCGCGCCGACGACGGCCAGGCCTTCTGCGGCAGCATGAAGACCGGCTTCCTGGCGCTGGCCAGCTACGAGGAGGCGGGCATCCGCGTGGTCAAGCTGGTTGCCCTGCAGGGCGACGGCATTCCCGCGGCTACCGCGGAAGACACCCAGCTGTGTGCCGCGACGAGTTACGAGGCCGCACCCTGATCAGGCGGCGTTGCCGGCGGCGTGGCCCGATGCCCAGGCCCACTGGAAGTTGTAGCCGCCCAGCCATCCGGTGACGTCGACGACCTCGCCGATGAAGTACAGGCCCAGCACGCTGCGCGACATCAGCGTCGTCGATGACAGGCCGTCGGTGTCGACGCCGCCGAGCGTGACCTCGGCCGTGCGGTAGCCCTCGGTGCCGCTGGCCGCTACCGGCCAGGCCGACAGCGCCGCTGCCGCACGCGCCAGCGCCGGTTCGTCGAACTGCCGCAAGGGCCGGTCGCCAAGCCAGCGCTCGCACAGGCGCTGGGCGAAGCGTCGCGGCATGCGCTCGGCAAGCACCGTGCGCAGTTCGCTGGCGGGCCGCGCGGCCCGCTGTTCGCGCAGGAAGGCGAGGGCGTCCACGCCGGGAAGAAGGTTGATCGCGATCGGTTCGCCCGCGTCCCAGTACGAGGACACCTGCAGGATGGCCGGGCCGCTGAGGCCGCGGTGGGTGACGAGCATGGCATTGCGGAAGGACTGTCCGCCGCTTTCGGCCTCGACCTCGAGGGCCACGCCGCTCAGGCCCTCGAGGCGCTCTGCGTGGGAGCCGGTGAGCACCAGCGGCACCAGTCCGGCGCGCGTGGGCAGCACCGCGTGGCCGAACTGGCGCGCCAGCGCGTAACCCAGGCCGCTGCCACCAAGGCTGGGGATCGACAGGCCGCCGCTGGCCACCACCAGCGACTGCGCCGCGATGCGCCCGCGGGCCGTGTCGATCCGGAATCCTTCGTCTTCGCGCACCACGCCGTGGATCTCGCAGCCCACGTCGACGACGACCCCCGCGTCCGCGCACTCGTCGAGCAGCATGCGGACGATCTGTTTCGAGGAGTCGTCGCAGAACAGCTGGCCGAGCTCCTTCTCGTGCCAGGCGATGCCGTGGCGGTCGACCATGTCGATGAAATCGGCAGGCGCATAGCGCGCCAGCGCCGACTTGCAGAAGTGCGGGTTGGCGGAGACGAAGTTCGCGGGACCGGTGCCGGTGTTGGTGAAGTTGCAGCGGCCACCGCCCGACATCAGGATCTTCTTGCCCGGCTTGTTGGCGCGCTCGACCACGCGCACCTGCCGGCCGCGGCGTCCGGCCGTCAGCGCACACATGAGCCCCGCGGCGCCGGCTCCGATGACCAGCACGTCACAGGCGATCGTCATCGCGACAGGATAGCGCGGCCGTTGCCAGGGGCGCAGCGCCAACCCCGCGCCGAACGTAGAATGCGCTGATGCGAACGTCCCGGCCTGCACCGACCACCGTCATTCCGATCTGCGGCAGTCCCCGCGCATGAGCTGGCTCGGCCTGGTCGCGATCATCATCGGCCTCTACCTGGCGTTCAAGGTCGCCGGCGTGGTGCTGAAGCTGGCGCTTTGGGTCCTGATCGTGGTCGCCGCCTACTGGTGGCTGGCGCCACTGCTGGGCTGGCCGCCGCTCGAGGAGGTCATCCACGTCCTGGGGCCCTGAGCCCCCGGGCTGACGCCCCGGGCGATGTTTGCTAGGCTCGCCCGATCACGGCCTGAATGGCCAAGGGGGCTGGGCAGTGGCTGGAAGTCTTGCCTGTGTCGGTACAGGGATGATGCTGGGCGCGCATATCGGCCCCCGCGCCCGTGCGACCATCGAACAGGCCGAGGTCGTGTTCGCCGCCGTCTCCGATCCCCTGGTCGAACTCTGGCTGCAGCAGATGCACGCCGATGTCCGCAGCCTGCAGCCGCTCTATGCCGAGGGCAAGTCGCGGCACGAGACCTATCGCGAAATGGTCGATGCCATGCTGGCCGAGGTCCGCGCCGGACGCCGCGTGTGCGGCGCGTTCTACGGCCATCCCGGCGTGTTCGCGCTGGTGCCGCACCGTGCCATCGCGCAGGCCCGCAGCGAAGGCTTCGACGCCGTCATGGAGCCCGGCGTTTCCGCCGAGGACTGCCTCTATGCCGATCTCGGCATCGACCCGGGCATGCACGGCTGCCAGCATTTCGAGGCCAGCCAGTTCATGTTCTACCGCCGGAGGGTGGATCCGTCCGCCTGCCTGGTGCTGTGGCAGGTCGCCGTGGCCGGGGATCGCTCCACGACCCGTTTGACTACCGGGCGGGCCTACCGGCAACTGCTGGTGGAGCGCCTGGCCGAGGACTATCCCCTCGACCATCCGGTCACCCTGTACGAAGCCGCCACCCTGCCGATCTCCACGCCGCGCATCGAGGAGTTGCCGCTGTCGGCACTGGCGGATGCGCGGATGGACCTGCAGACCACCCTGGTGGTTCCTCCCGCGGTTCCGCTGCGGCGCGACGAGGCGATGCTCGCACGCATCGCCGCGCTCGATGCCGCGGTGGAATCCACCCCTCCGTTGCAAGGAAGACACGCGACATGACGCAAGCCATCCAGTTCCTCGACGCGATCGGCCGTTCGCCGGCACTCCACGGCGCCCCCGCGGCCTACAACCAGGCCGTGGATTCGCTCGACGCCGTTCCCGAGCTGCGCGATGCGCTCCTGCGCCGCGACGCGGCCGGCCTCGCCGGCCTGCTCGGCGCGCGCCCGAGGATGGTCTGCGCGATCTGCACGCCCGACAGCGACGATGTTCCCCTGCGTTCGCCAGACCGCGAGGACGAGGGTGAAGGCAAAGAGGATCCGGACCGGGAGGATCGCTCGCCGGCCGGCGAGTGAGCGGCAGCGATGGTGCGGGGAGCATTCGCCTTTGTCGTCCTGGCCCTTGCCGCGCTCTGCGCGGCGATGGTGCCGGCGCGCGCCGGGGACGACCCCGCGGCCGCCGACAGGGCCGGGGTCCGCGAGCTGCTGGCCCAGGCTGACGCCTTGCGCAGCGCCGACCGCGTCCGCTTCGAACAGGCGCTGGAGCAGTTGTACGCCCGCCGCGACTCGCTCGACCTGGCGGAGCTGCAGCAGCTCCAGTACCTGCGCGCGTACTGGCTGATCGTGTTCGGCAACGACGTCACCGCGGGCATCGCGCGCGCGCAGTCCCTGTTCCACGAGGCGGCGGACCCGGACCTGCGCTTCCGCGCCGGGTCGCTGGTGGCCAACAGCTTCGCGATCAACCGCGACTTCGCCGAGGGGCTGCGCTTCCTCGAGAAGACGCTGCCGAAGCGCCACGAGGTGGACGACCGCGACATCCGCCACGACGGCACCAACGTGGCGGCGGCGCTGTACAACCAGCTCGGGCAATACACGCTCGCCAAGACCTATGCCGCCGAGACCCTGGCCGATGCGCCGGCGCCGCGCGCGGCCTGCTTCGCCGGCCATTTCAGCCTCGAGGCGCGTCTGCGGCTGGGCCAGTTGGGCGAGGACGACGCAAGCGCGCGGGAGATGCTCGCGAAATGCGAGGCGATCGGGGAGGGTGTCGTCGCCGGCATCATCCGCACCAACCTCGCGCGGCACCTGGCGGCCACCGGCAGGCCGAGCGAGGCGATCACGCTGCTGCAGCAGACCGTCGACAAGGTCACGGCCATCGGCTACCCGTGGCTGGTGGCCGAATACCGGTCGCTGCTGTCGGTGCTGCTGGAGGAGAGCGGCGACATCCAGGGCGCCACGCGCAACGCGGAGGCCGCCGTTGCGCAGGCCGCCGGCATCGACGGCGCCCGGGCCATCGCCGACGCCTACCGCGTGCTGTACGTGATCGCCGAGCGCGCGGGGCGTCCACAGGAAGCGCTGGAGTACTTCCGCAAGTATGCCGAAGCCGACAAGGCCTGGCTCAACGAGGTCAAGACGCGCGAACTGGCGTATCAGATCGTGCGCCAGGAAACGAGCCAGAAGAACCAGCAGATCGAGCTGCTCAACCAGCAGAACGAGCTCCTCCGGCTGCAGCAGCGGGTGCAGGAGCAGGAGGCGACCAACTCGCGGCTGCTGGTGCTGCTCCTGCTGGTGGCGCTGGCCACGATCTGCTACTGGGCCTACAAGACCAAGCGCATGCAGCGCTCGCTGCGCCATCTCGCCGAGAACGACCCGCTGACCGGTGCCCGCAACCGCCACTTCTTCACCCAGCGCGCGAAGCAGCTGTTCACCGCGCCCGGGGACGAGCCGGTGTCGCTGGTGATGTTCGACCTGGACGGCTTCAAGCTCATCAACGACGGCTTCGGGCATGCCACCGGCGACTGGGCGCTGGTGCGGGTGGTCGAGGTCTGCCGCGCGCTGTGCACGCCACGCGACTGCTTCGCGCGCATCGGCGGCGAGGAGTTCGCGATCCTTATCCCCGGCGCCGACATCGCGCGCGCGCGCCACGTCGCCGAGGAGTGCAGGGCGCGGCTGGCGGCGATCGATTCGGCGGAAAGCGGCCACGTGTTCACCGTCACCGCGAGCTTCGGCGTCACCTGCAGCGAGCTGGCCGGGCGCGACCTGACCTCGATGATGTCGCAGGCCGACCGCATGCTCTATCGCGCCAAGCGCGAGGGACGCAACCGCGTCTGCGTGCACGAGCTTCCTCGGGCCGTGGTCGAGGACCTGCCCGAGCGCCTGTCGTCCTCAGGCGCGGACAGCGACGCGCGCAGCAGGGTCGCCGCGGTCTGAAGACCGCCTAGCGCGGCGGTGCCGGCCCCTTGCGGTGCGGCTTGCGCGGCGGGAACGGCTTCTTCTCGAAGGCCTTCTTCACGAACGGCTTGCGGCCCGCCGACTTGCCCCCGCTGGTGTCCGGTGGCTCGCCGTCCACGGTGATCCGCAGCTGCTGGCCCGCGCACCACACGCCCTTGAGGTGGGCCATGGTTTCCGACGGCATGCCCGAGGGCAGGTCGATCAGGCTGTGGTCCTCGAAGATCTCGATGCGGCCGATGTGCTTCGACTCGATGTTGGCCTCGTTGGCGATCGCGCCGACGATGTTGCCCGGCTTCACCCCGTGGTCGTAGCCGACCTCGACGCGGAAGGTCTGCATGCCCGGCGAGGGCGCGCGGGCCACGCGCTCCTTCTTCGGGAAGGCCGGGCGTTCCGGGCGGTCCGGACGGTCGTGGCGCGCCGGGCGCTCACCGCGGTCGCGTTCCTGGCCGAAGGCCGGTGGCGGCCGCTGCTCGCGCCGCGGCGGCTCGAGCAGCAGCGGCACGTCGCCGCGCGCCATCTTCGCCAGCGCCGCGGCCACCTCGACGGCGGGGACGTTGTGCTCGCGCTCGTAGTCCTCGACCAGCGACCGGAACAGTCCCAGTTCGCCGGTGGCCAGGGTCTCGGTGATCGATTGCTTGAACTTGACGATGCGGGCGTCGTTCACGGTCTCCACGCTCGGCAGGTCCATCTGCTCGATCGGCTGCCGCGTGGCGCGCTCGATCGCGCGCAGCAGGTTGCGCTCGCGCGGGGCGATGAACAGGATCGCCTCGCCGCTGCGCCCGGCGCGGCCGGTGCGGCCGATGCGGTGGACATAGCTCTCGGTGTCGTAGGGCACGTCGTAGTTCAGCACGTGGCTGATGCGGTCGACGTCCAGGCCGCGCGCGGCGACGTCGGTCGCCACCAGGATGTCGACCTTGCCGTCTTTCAGCTGGGCGATGGTGCGCTCGCGCTGGGCCTGGGCGATGTCGCCGTTGATCGCGGCCGCGGCGAAACCGCGCGCCTGCAGCTTTTCCGCGAGTTCCTCGGTCGCGATCTTGGTGCGCGTGAACACGATCATGCCGTCGAAGGGCTCGGCCTCGAGGATGCGGGTCAGCGCATCGAGCTTGTTGGTGCCGCTGACCATCCAGTAGCGCTGGCGGATGTTGCGCGCGGTGCTGGTGGCGGACTTGATCGCGACCTCGACCGGGTCGCGCAGGTAGGTCTGTGCGATGCGCCGGATCGGCGGCGGCATGGTCGCCGAAAACAGCGCGACCTGGCGGTTTTCCGGCGTGCGCGCCAGCACCGCTTCGACGTCGTCGATGAAGCCCATGCGCAGCATTTCGTCGGCTTCGTCGAGCACCAGCAGGCGCAGCTCGGAGATGTCCAGCGAACCCTTCTCGAGGTGGTCGATCACCCGCCCCGGGGTGCCGACGATCACCTGCACGCCGCGGCGCAGGGCGGCGAGCTGCGGGCCGTAGCCCTGGCCGCCGTAGATCGGCAGCACCTGGAAGCCGGGCAGGAAGGCGGCGTACTTCTGGAAGGCCTCGGCAACCTGGATCGCGAGCTCGCGGGTCGGTGCCAGCACCAGCACCTGCGGTTTGCGCGCGGCGGGATCCAGGCGAGCCATCGCCGGCAGCGCGAAGGCGGCGGTCTTGCCGGTGCCGGTCTGGGCCTGGCCCAGCACGTCGCGGCCGGCGAGCAGCGGCGGGATGGTGGCCGCCTGGATCGGCGAGGGGGCCTCGTAGCCGACGGCGGCGAGCGCCTGCAGCAGCGGCTGTGGCAGGCCGAGGTCGGTGAACAGCGGACTTGTGGGGGCGTCGGAACTCATTTGCGGCCTTGTGCGGGCCGGGACGGCCATAAGGGGCGCAGATTCTACGCTTCCGCGTGCCCCTGCGGTGTCAGGGCAGTCGCGTGGCCAGGCGCTGGCCCAGTCGGACCGGCGTTTCCGGACCCAGCCCGGCGGCCAGTTCGGCCACTCCGGGCGGGAGCAGCACGATCACGGTGGAGCCGTAGTTGAAGCGCGCCATTTCCTCGAAACGCGCCAGTTCCACCGTGGCCGCCACGTAATCCTTGCTGCTCACGCGGTCGCCGTAGGCGGGGATCTCCTCGCCGCTCCAGACCGTTTCCACGCCTGATACCAGGAGCGCGCCGACCATCACCACGGCCATCGGCCCGAAGTCGGTCGCGAAGTGGCAGACCAGGCGTTCGTTGCGCGCGAACAGGCGCGGCACGTGGGCGACCGCGGCCGGGCCGACGCTGAAGAGCCGCCCGGGGACGTGGACGGTGCGCAGCAGGCGTCCGTTCCAGGGCATGTGCACGCGGTGGTAGTCGCGCGGCGACAGGTAGACGGTCGCGAACAGGCCGTCGTCGTAGGGCGCCGCCGCGGTGGCGTCGGCCAGCAGCTCGGCGGCGCTGAAGGAGCGCCCCTTGGCCTGGAAGATGCGTCCCTCGCGGATCGGACCGCACTGGCTGATGCGTCCGTCGGCCGGCATCAGGATGGCGGTCGCGTCGGGATCGGCCTCGCGCGCGTCCGGGCCCAGGGCGCGGGTGAAGAAGGCGTTGAAGGTGGGATAGGCGGCCGGGTCGGGCTGCGCCGCCTCCGCCAGGTCGACCTGGAAGCGGCGCACCACGGTGTCGATCAGCCAGCGGCTCAGGCGCGGGTTGTCCGAATAGGCGAGGCGACGCGCGGCCGCCGACAGCAACCGGTGCGGCAGCGCCCAGGTCAGTGCGGTGGCCAGGCTCACCGCAGCGCGGCTCCGGTCAGCGCGGTGAGGTCGGCGGCGATCGCCGCCGGGTCCAGCGGCCCCTGCACCACGCCGGCCATGCGGCCCTCGGGATCGAGCAGGGCAAGTGCCGAGGAGTGGTCGATCGTGTACTGGTCGGCGGGCGCACCGTCGCCCAGCGGCACCTTCATGAACACCATCGACAGCGAGCGCGCGAAGGCCTCCAGCGCCGGGATGTCGGCGGTGGCGGCGAGGGTGTCGCGGTGGAAGAAGGCCGCGTATTCGCCGATGCGGTCCGGGCTGTCGCGCTCGGGATCCACGGAGACGAAGAGCACCCGTGGGCGCTGCGCCTCGGGCAGCGGCTCCCACTGCTTCTGCGCCTGCGCGAGTTCGGCCAGCGTGGTCGGGCAGACGTCCGGGCAATGGGTGAACCCGAGGAACACCAGGGTCCAGTGGCCGTGCAGCTCGCCGGGCACCAGCTGGGTGCCGTCGGACTGCTGCAGCGCGAAGGGCGGCAGCTCGCGCGGCTGCGGGAACAGGCGCACGGTCTCGAGCTCGGGGCCGGCCGGCGCGGCGTCGCCCCCGAACCAGCGCTGCGAGGCCACCAGGCCGAGGCCGGCCGCGAGGGCGATCACGAGCACGATCAGGAAGCTGCGGTTGAACATGGTGCCTCGGAGCGTTGGGGGCGCAACATCATAACGGCCGGCGCGCGAGGGCGTGCATTGCTCGCCTATACTGCCGGACCCGGCGACAGCGCCGTGACCGCGCGCCATGACCACCCAACAGCTCCAGACCATCATCGACCTCATCCGCTACGGCGCCAGCCGCTTCAACGCGGCGGGGCTGACCTTCGGCCACAGCTACGACAACGCCCTGGACGAAGCCACCCAGCTCACGCTGCACGCGCTGCACCTGCCGCACGACCTGAACCCGGTCTATGGCCAGGCGCGGGTGACGGAGGCCGAGAAAGAGGACGTGCTGGGATTGTTCATCCGCCGCATCGAGGAGCGCATTCCGGCCGCCTACCTCTGCGCTGAGGCCTGGTTCGCCGGCTTGAGCTTCAAGAGCGACCCGCGCGCGCTGGTGCCGCGCTCGCCGATCGCCGAGCTGATCGAGTCCGGCTTCGAACCCTGGCTGGCCGGCCGCGACGTGCGCCGCGCGCTCGACCTGTGCACCGGTTCGGGCTGCATCGCCATCGCGATGGCGCATTACAACCCCGAGTGGCACGTCGACGGCGTCGACCTCAGCGACGACGCGCTGGCCCTGGCCGCGGAGAACGAGCGCCGGCTGGATGTGCACAACGTCCGTTTCATGAGGTCGGACCTGTTCTCGTCGCTGCAAGGCGAGCATTACGACCTCATCGTCACCAATCCACCCTATGTCACCAACGACGAGACCGACGCGCTGCCGCGCGAGTATTCGCACGAGCCCGAGATGGGCCTGCGCGCGGGCAACGACGGCCTCGACCTGGTGCTGGCGATCCTGCGCGACGCGCCGCTGCACCTGTCCGATGACGGCGTGCTGGTCTGCGAGGTCGGCGAAGCCGAGCGCGCGCTGTCCGCGCTGCTGCCGGAGCTGCCGCTGATGTGGGTGGAGTTCAAGGTCGGGCAGATGGGCGTGTTCGTGGTCGAACGGCACGACCTGGTGACCCACAACGCCCGCATTTCCGCACTGGCCGCGGAGCGCGAAGGCACGCCGGCGCCGGTCGGCAGGACGTCGGGTCGGCCGCCCGCGTCCGAGGTGGCCGGCGACGGAACCGCTCCAGTCCGCGATGCAGGCGACACGCGGGGCGACGAGCCGGGCACCCTGTTCTGATGCGGCCGCCCGCGGACCAGTCACGTCGGACGCGGCGGTGAACACCTTCGGGCAGCTGCTGCGCGTCACCACCTTCGGCGAATCGCACGGGCCCGCCATCGGCTGCGTGGTCGACGGCTGCCCGCCGGGCATCGCCCTGGCCAGCGGTGACTTCGTGGACGACCTCGCGCGCCGGGCCACCGGGCGCACGCGGCACACCTCGGCGCGACGCGAGGAGGATGCGGTCGAGATCCTCTCCGGCGTGTACGAGGGCGTGACCACCGGGACGCCGGTGGCACTGCTGGTCCGCAATACCGATGCGCGCAGCAGGGATTACGCCGCGATCGCCGCGCAGTTCCGCCCCGGCCACGCCGACTACACCTACTGGCAGAAGTACGGCATCCGCGATCCGCGCGGTGGCGGCCGCAGTTCGGCGCGCGAGACCACGATGCGGGTGGCGGCCGCGGTGATCGCGAAGAAGTGGCTGGCCGACCGCCACGGCGTACGCGTGCGCGGGCACCTGGCGCAGCTGGGCGGCATCACCCCGCGCGGCCACGACTGGAACGCGGTCGAAGACAACCCGTTCTTCTGGCCTGACGCCGCCCAGGTGCCCGAACTCGAGGCGTACATGGATGCGCTGCGCAAGTCCGGCGACTCGGTCGGCGCGCGCGTGACCGTGGTCGCGGACGGCGTGCCGCCGGGCTGGGGCGAACCCGTCTACGGCAAGCTCGACGCGGGGCTGGCGGCGGCGATGATGTCGATCAACGCGGTCAAGGGCGTGGAGATCGGCGACGGATTCGCGTCCGTCGCGCAGAAGGGCAGCGAACACCGCGATGCGATGGCGCCGGAAGGCTTCCTGGCCAACCACGCCGGTGGCGTGCTGGGGGGCATCAGCAGCGGCCAGCAGCTCGTGTGTTCGGTCGCGTTCAAGCCGACCTCCAGCCTGCGCCTGCCGGTGGCCGGGGTGGATGTCGAAGGCCGGGTGGTGGACATCGTCACCACCGGACGCCACGACCCCTGCGTCGGCATCCGCGCGACCCCGATCTGCGAGGCGATGATGGCGCTGGAGCTGATGGACCAGGCGCTGCGGCACCGGGCGCAGTGTGGCGACGTCGGCGAGGTGTCGCCGCGCATCCCGCCGTCGGCCGGAGGGTCCGTCGATGGCTGAGTCCAGGCCGAAGGTGTGGGTCTCGCAGCCGCTGTACGAAGACCTCGAGGCGCGGCTGGAGCAGTGGTTCGACGTCACGCGCACGGCGCAGGTCACCGACCACGCGCCGGCCGCGATCGCGGCGGCACTGGCCGATGCCGACGGCGCCCTGGTCACGCTCAACGACCGCATCGGCGCGGCGGAGATCGCCGGCGCGCCGCGGCTGCGTGCCGTGGCCAATGTCGGCGTCGGCTACAACAACCTCGACGTGGCGGCGCTGGCCGCGCGCGGCATCGTCGCCACCAACACCCCCGGCGTGCTCACCGAAACCACCGCCGACTTCGGCTTCGCGCTGATGATGGCCGCGGCGCGGCGGATCACCGAAGCAGAACACTGGCTGCGCGACGGCCGCTGGCAGGGCTGGGGTTTCCACCAGATGCTGGGCGCGGAGATCCACGGCAGTACGCTGGGCATCCTGGGCATGGGGCGGATCGGGCAGGGCATCGCCCGGCGCGCGCGCGGCTTCGGCATGCGCGTGCTGTACCACAACCGCAGCCGGCTGCCGGACGCGGTCGAGCGCGACTGCGCCGCGACCTGGGTCGCGCGCGAGTCCCTGCTCGCGGAATCCGACCACCTGGTGCTGGTGCTGCCGTACACCGCGGCCAACCACCATGTGATCGACGCCGTCGCGCTGGCAAGGATGAAGCCCGGTGCCACGCTGACCAACATCGCCCGCGGTGGCCTCGTCGACGAGGGCGCGCTGGCCGACGCGCTGCAGGCAGGCCGCCTGGCCGCGGCCGGCCTGGACGTGTTCGAGGGCGAGCCGGCGGTCGATCCGCGGCTCACCGCCTGCCGCAACGTGGTGCTGACGCCGCACATCGCCAGCGCCAGCCTGCCCACGCGACGGGCGATGGTGTCGCTGGCGGTGGACAACCTGGTGGCGGCGATGGGCCAGGGGCCCGATGCGGGCCGGCCATCCGATCCCGTCACGCCACAGACGGGCGGGAAGGCCGTACCGCTGCAATGATCGATGGCGGCGCGCCCCGGCGTGGCTGACGATCCCCGCACCGGGGAAGGCCTGGTCCGCGGCATCGGCCGCGCCAGCATGGTCGCGCTCTTCATCAACGCCGTGGTCGGCGCCGGCATCTTCGGCCTGCCGTCGCGCGTGCACGCGCTGCTCGGCCCCTGGGCGCTGCTGGCCTATCTTGCGTGCGCACTGCTGGTGCTGCTGGTGGTGCTGTGCTTCGCCGAGGTCGGCAGCCGCTTCGAGCGTACCGGCGGGCCCTATCTGTACGCACGCGAGGCCTTCGGCCCGGTGGCCGGCTTCCAGGTCGGCTGGCTGGTCTGGCTGACCCGGGTCACCGCGTTCGCGGCGCTGTGCAACCTGCTGCTCGACTACCTCGCGTACTTCTGGCCCGCGGCAGCGTCGCCGGCGTGGCGGCCGGTGCTGGTGTCGGCGGTGGTGGCGATCATCGTCGCGGTGAACATCCGCGGCGTGCGGCCGGCCGCGATCGTCGCCAACGTCTTCACCGTCGGCAAGCTGGTGCCGCTGCTGCTGTTCGTGGGCGTCGGCCTGTGGTTCGTGGAGCCGGCGCGGCTGGTGCCCGGCGATGCTCCCGGAGTGGGCGACTTCTCCGCTGGCATGCTGCTGCTGGTGTTCGCATTCACCGGCTTCGAGACCGCGACCGTGCCCGCGGGCGAAGTGCGCGACCCGCGGCGCACGCTGCCGTTCGCGATCCTCGCTGCGCTCGCGGTGATCGTGCCGCTGTACGTGCTGGTGCAGGTGGTGAGCATCGGCACGCTGCCCGGGCTGGCGACGTCGACGCGGCCGCTGGCCGACGCCGCCGGGAGCTTCGCCGGCACGCTCGGCGCCAGCGTGGTGGTGGTCGGTGCGCTGGTGTCCATCGCCGGCACGCTCAACGGGCTGGTACTGGCGGCGCCGCGGCTGCTGTTCGCGATGGCCGGCAACGGGGAGCTGCCCGCGTTGTTCGCGCGCACCCATCCGCGCCACCACACCCCGCACGTGGCGATCATGCTGACCGGGCTGGCGATGCTGGTGATGACGCTGTCGGGCTCGTTCCTGTCGGCGGTGGCCATCAGCACGCTCACCCGGCTGCTGGCGTATGCCGCGACCTGCGCCGCGGTGCCGGTGCTGCGCCGGCGCGCGGACGTGGCGCCGGCGCTGTTCCGGGCTCCGGGCGGCATGGCCACCGTGATCGTGGCCCTGGCCGTGATCGCCTGGCTGCTGGCGCAGGGCAGCGCGCGCGAGCTGCGCGACGTCGCGATCGCGATGGCGCTGGGCTTCGCGCTGCTGTGGTTGGGGCGCCGCCGCAGTCGGGCGCTGGCGTAGCGGCAGGGTCGCGAAGGGCGCACTATGACCGGCTGCGCGGCGTGGCCGTGCGACAGCAGACGGAGGCCCCATGGGCAAGCAATACACGGTGGCCGTGGTCGGCGCGACCGGCGCGGTGGGCGAGGCGATGCTTTCCATCCTCGCCGAACGCAAGTTCCCGGTTCGCGAAGTGGTGGCGCTGGCCAGTGCGCGCTCGGCGGGCGGGGTCGTGGCCTTCGGCGACGACGAGGTCACGGTGCGCGACCTGGCGTCCTTCGACCCGGCGGGCGTGGACATCGCGCTGTTCGCCGCGGGCGGCGCGGTCTCCAGGGAGTACGCGCCGAAGTTCGCCGCCGCCGGCGCGGTGGTGATCGACAACTCCTCGGCCTTCCGCCAGGACGACGACGTGCCGCTGGTGGTGAGCGAGGTCAACCCGGACGCGGCGAGGGACCGCCCGCGGGGCATCATCGCCAATCCCAACTGCTCGACCATGCAGATGGTGGTGGCGCTGGCGCCGATCCACCGCGCGGTGGGCATCGAGCGCATCAACGTCGCCACCTACCAGTCGGTCTCCGGCGGCGGCCGCCCGGCGCTGGAGGAGCTCGGCCGGCAGACCGCCTCGCTGCTGCGCTTCCAGGGCGCGGAGCCGAAGCATTTCCCGGTGCAGATCGCTTTCAACGTGATCCCGCACATCGACGAGTTCATGGACAACGGCTTCACCCGCGAGGAAATGAAGCTGGTCTGGGAGACGCGGAAGATCCTCGGCGATCCATCCATCCAGGTGAACCCCACGGCGGTGCGGGTGCCGGTGTTCTACGGCCATGCCGAGGCCGTGCACATCGAAACCCGCGACAAGATCACCGCCGCGCAGGCGCGTGCGCTGCTCGAGGCGGCGCCGGGGGTGGACGTGGTCGACGAGCGCGCCGGTGGCGGCTATCCGACGCCGGTGACGCATGCATCGGGCAAGGACGCCGTGTTCGTCGGGCGCATCCGCGAAGACCTCTCGCATCCGCGCGGGCTGGACCTGTGGGTGGTGGCGGACAACATCCGCAAGGGCGCGGCCCTGAACGCGGTGCAGGTCGCGGAACTGGTGATCGGCGAGCGCTGATGCGTGTCGTCGCGTTGCCAGACAAGGCCCCGGGCCGCTAGAGTCCACGCGATGCAACGGGGGAACGAGTGACCACGACACCGCGTTTGAAGCGAGCGATCCGCTGGGCGGCCATGTGCGGCCTGCTGCTGGTGCTGTTCGCGGGCCAGGCGCTGGCACTGGGCCTGGGCCGGATCGAGGTCAAGTCGCGCGCCGGCGAGCCGCTGCTGGCCGAGATCCAGGTCATTTCCAATGATCCGGCCGAACTCGACGCCCTGCGCGCGCGCCTGGCCGCCCCGGAGACGTTCCGCCGGATCGGCCTGCCGGCACCCGATGCCACCGTGTCGGGGCTCGAGTTCACCGTGGCCCTGGATGTCCGCGGCAACCCGGTGATCCGGGTCACCACGCGCGACCCCGTCACCCAGCCCACGCTCACCTTCCTGGTCGAGGTCGACTGGGGGCAGGGGCGCCTGGTGCGCGAGTATTCGGCCCTGGTCGATACGCCGCAGACGGTGTCGGCCCCGGCGCAGCCGGCCATCGCGGCGCCGGTCGCGACGCCTTCGGACACGATCGTGCGTGCGCCCGAATCCGTCGGTGCCACCGGCGACAGTGAACCGGTCGCGGCGGAAGCGGCCGGCGACCAGGCCATCGCAGCGGAAGATGCGCTTGCCGCGGCCGAGGCCGATGAGTCGCCGGAGACCGCCGCGCCGCCTCCCGCACCGGTTCCGGCACCGATGCCCGCGGCGCCGACCCCGGCTCCGCCCGCGTCGGCACAGGCCAGCGAGTACGGGCCGGTACAGGCCGGGGAGACGCTGGGCGCGATCGCGCAGGAGCTGGTCGGCGACGGCATCAGCCGCGAACAGGCGATCGTGGCCCTGTTCCGCGCCAATCCCCAGGCCTTCATCGCCAACAACCTGAACCTGGTACGCCAGGGCGCGGTGCTGCGCATTCCGGACCGGAGCGAAATCGCCGGTCTCGACCTGCGCGAATCCCGCGCGCTGATGCGCGAGCAGATCGCCGCATGGCGCGACATGACGCGGGCGGCACCGCAGCCCGACACCGCGACCGCGGCCGGCGAGGGTGCCGCCGGACAGGCAGCCGATGCCACCGGCGATGGTGGTCCGCAACCGGACCCGGCGCCACGGACCGCGGATGCGCGCCTTGAAATCGTGCCGCCATCGGCCGCGGGCGGACAGCAGGCAGGCATACGATCCGGCATCCAGGCCGGTGGCGAGGGCGAGATGCTGCGACAGGACATGCAACAGGAACTGCACCAGAACCAGGAAACCCTGGCCGCGCGCGAGGCCGAGGTGGCCGAGCTCAAGGCCCGCGTGGCCGATCTCGAGCGCCTGCAGGCCCAGCAGGCGCAGCTGATCCAGATGAAGGACAGCGAGATGGCCGCGGTGCAGGAGCGGCTGGCGACCACCTCCGAGGACGCGCCCGCGCCGGCGGCGGCCGATACGGCCCAGGCTGGCGGCCTGCCGTGGCTGTGGATCGGCCTCGGCCTGCTGGTGGTGGTGGCCGTGGCCTGGCTGCTTGCACGCCGCGCGCCCAAGGCGTCCCCGCGACCGCGCTTCGATTCCGCCACGCTGGCCGCCGCGGCGCCGCTGCCGCGCCGTGACACCGGTGCGGATGACGCGCCCGCAAGCGCCGCAGCGGCTTCGACGACCGCTGTCGCGCCCAAAACGCCGACCTGGCACGCGGATGCGCCGATCGCGCCCACGGCGACAGCCACGGCCGTCGTCGCGGAGCCGGCCGCGCCGTCCCCGGCGCCGGAAGAGGATCGGGACGCGGTGGACGCCGCGGTGATCGCCTCGCTCAACCCCGCGCCGGGCGGCGCCGAGCGCATCGAACTGGCGCGCGCCTATATCGACCTGGGTGACATCGACACCGCGCGCGACCTGCTGCGCGAGGTTGTCGGCGCCGGCGAGCCCGCCGCCCGTGCCGAAGCTTCGCGCCTGCTGGACGGGATCGCCTGACGTCGTCGCCGCGGCCCGTCCGCGGCGCGGCAGTCCCTTGACGCCATGCGCTACGCCCTGGGCATCGAATACGACGGCAGCGCTTTCCACGGCTGGCAGCGCCTGACCCGGGCGGGCGTGGAGAGTGCGGACACGCTGCAGGGAACGCTGGAAGCCGCGCTGTCCAGGATCGCGGACGCGCCGGTGGCGACCACCTGCGCAGGCCGCACCGACGCCGGCGTGCACGCACGCTGCAACGTCGTGCACTTCGACAGTGATGCCGGGCGCAATCCGCGCAACTGGATGCTGGGCACCACCTCGCTGCTGCCGCCGGCAATGGCGGTGCGCTGGTGCCGCGAAGTCGGCGACGATTTCAACGCGCGCTTCTCCGCGCGCGCGCGGCGCTATCGCTACAGCATCCTCAACCGCCCGGTGCGCCCGGCGCTGGGCCACCAGTACCTGGCCTGGACCCGCAGGCCGCTGGATGCGGAGGCGATGCACCGCGCGGCCCGGGCCCTGGTCGGCGAGTTCGATTTCACCTCGTTCCGCACGGTGCACTGCCAGGCGCCGCACGCCCGCCGAGACCTGCAGGCGATCAGCGTCGTCCGCGAGGGCGACGTGCTCGTGGTCGAGGTCCAGGCCAACGCGTTCCTGCATCATATGGTCCGGAACATCGTTGGTTCGCTGCTCGAGGTGGGCGAGGGATCCCGTCCGGAGGACTGGATCGCGGAGGTGCTGGAAGCGCGCGACCGCACCCGGGCCGGTCCCACCGCACCGGCGGGCGGGCTGGTGTTCCTCGGGCCGCTGTACCCGATCGACTGCGGCCTTCCCGAGGAGGTCGTGCTGGCTGGCGCCGGCCATGCGTCCCCACCCCTTCCCCTGCCACGCCCCTGACATGCCCCGCACCCTGTTCCGCACCCGCATCAAGTTCTGCGGCCTGACCCGTCCCGGCGACGTCCGCCTTGCCGGCGAGCTCGGCGTCGACGCCGTCGGCTTTGTCTTCGCCCACGGCAGCCCGCGCCGCATCCATGTCGCCGAAGCGCGTGCGCTGTGCAAGGCGCTGGCGCCGCTGCTGGATGCGGTGGCCGTGTTCCGCAACAACAGCGCCGACGAGGTGCGCGAGGTGGTGAAGCACGTCCGGCCCAGCCTGCTGCAGTTCCACGGCGACGAAGACGACGCCTTCTGCCGCCGCTTCGACGTGCCGTGGATCAAGGCGGTGGGCATGGGCGGCGACCTGCCCGCCAGTGGCCCCGCGCTGATGGCGGCCTTCCCCGGTGCGTCGGCCTTCCTCTTCGACAGCCACGGCGGTGGGCACGATGGCGGCAGCGGGCGCCGGTTCGACTGGTCCGCGATGCCTGCCGGCCTGACCCGACCCCACCTGCTGTCGGGCGGCCTGTCGCCGGCCAACGTGCACGATGCCGTAGCCGCCACCATGCCCTGGGGCGTGGACGTGAGCAGCGGCATCGAAGCCGCGCCCGGCCAGAAGGACGGCGACCTGATGCGTGCCTTCGTGACCGAGGTGCGCCGCGCCGACTGTCGCGCGGACGATGACAAGACAACACACGGAGAAGGTGCGCGATGAGCGACATGCCCGACGATTTCCACGCGTTTCCCGATGCCGGCGGCCACTTCGGCCGCCACGGGGGCCGCTTCGTGGCCGAGACCCTGGCCGGACCGCTGCAGGAGCTGGCCGCCGCCTACGACGCCGCGCGCGCGGATCCCGCCTTCGTCGCCGCCTTCGAGGCCGACCTGGCCGATTACGTCGGCCGGCCGAGTCCGATCTACGAAGCCGTGGGCCTGACCCGCCACGTCGGCGGCGCGCGCATCCTGCTCAAGCGCGAGGACCTGAACCACACCGGCGCGCACAAGATCAACAACACCATCGGCCAGGCGCTGCTTGCCAGCCGCATGGGCAAGACCCGGATCATCGCCGAGACCGGCGCCGGCCAGCACGGCGTGGCCTCGGCCACCGTCGCCGCACGCCTGGGCCTGGAGTGCGTGGTCTACATGGGTGCGACCGACATCGAGCGCCAGATGATCAACGTCTACCGCATGAAGCTGCTCGGTGCCTCGGTGGTGCCGGTGACCAGCGGCTCGGCCACGCTCAAGGACGCGCTCAACGAGGCGATGCGCGACTGGGTCACCAATGTCGCCGACACCTTCTACATCATCGGCACCGTTGCCGGCCCCGATCCGTATCCACGGATGGTGCGCGACTTCAACGCCGTGGTCGGCAAAGAGGCGCGCACGCAGATGCTCGCGCGCCACGGCCGGCTGCCCGATGTCGTCACCGCGTGCGTGGGCGGCGGGAGCAATGCCATCGGCATCTTCCACGCCTTCCTCAACGACCGCAGCGTGCGCCTGGTCGGCGCCGAGGCGGCGGGCGAGGGCATCGCCAGCGGCCGGCACGCGGCGTCGATCTCGGCCGGGCGCGTGGGCGTGCTGCACGGCAACCGCACCTACGTGCTGTGCGACGACGACGGCCAGGTGACCGAAACGCATTCGGTGTCCGCGGGCCTGGATTATCCCGGCGTCGGCCCCGAGCACGCCTTCCTCGCCGACACCGGCCGCGCGCAGTACGTCGGCGTCAGCGACGACGAGGCACTGCAGGCCTTCCACCTGCTGGCGAAAACCGAGGGCATCCTCGCCGCGCTCGAGTCCAGCCACGCGGTGGCGCAGGCGATCAAGCTCGCGCGCGACCTGCCGAAGGACGCGCTGGTGCTCTGCAACCTGTCCGGGCGCGGCGACAAGGACGTACACACCATTGCCGCGCGCGAAGGAGTGGAGGTATGAGCACCGTCGCGGTCGCGCCGCGCATCGCGCGCCGTTTTGCCGCCCTGCGCGCCGCAGGGCGCAAGGCGCTGGTGCCCTTCATCACCGCCGGCGACCCCGGGCTGGAAGACACCGTTCCGGTGATGCACGCCATGGTCGAGGCCGGCGCCGACGCGATCGAACTCGGTGTGCCGTTCTCGGACCCCATGGCCGACGGTCCCACCATCCAGCGCAGCTCGGAACGGGCGCTTGCGCGCGGCGCCGGCATGGCCTGGGTGCTGGAGCGGGTGCGCGAGTTCCGCCAGCGCGACGACGACACCCCGGTGACCCTGATGGGCTATCTGAACCCGGTCGAGATCCGCGGCGCCGAAGCCTTCGGCGCTGCCGCGGCCGCGGCCGGCGTGGACGGCGTGCTGCTGGTGGACCTGCCGCCCGAAGAGGCCACGGAGTTCCGCAAGGCCTTTTCGGCCCACGGCGTGGCCCTGGTGCTGCTGGCCTCGCCCACGACCGGCCCGGAGCGGGTGGAGATGCTCTGCTCGCTGGCACAGGGCTATCTGTACTACGTCAGCTTCGCCGGCGTGACCGGCGACTCGGCGCGTCTGGACGCCGGCGCCGCGACCGCACAGCTGCGCGCCCTGCGCGCCCGCAGCCCGGTGCCGGTGGTGGCCGGCTTCGGCATCCACGACGCCGCCAGCGCCGCCGCCATGGCCGTGGACGCCGACGGCGTTGTGGTCGGCAGCGCCCTGGTCAAGGCGATGGCTGTCGCGGGAAGCGGCCAGGCCGCCGCTGCGGCCGCCGGTTTCCTGGCGCCGCTGCGCAGCGCGCTGGATGCCGGTCCCGGCGGGGCAGTGGGCTAAACTCCCCCGGTTCGCGGCCCCGTCCGCATAGGATCACAGCACACGCATGTCCTGGCTGAAGAAACTCATGCCCGCCCGCATCCGCACCGAGGGCAGTCCCGCACGCAAGCGAAGCGTGCCCGAGGGGCTGTGGGAAAAGTGCGACAGCTGCGGCGCGGTGCTCTACCGGCCCGAGCTCGAGGAAAACCTCGAGGTCTGCCCCAAATGCGCCCACCACATGCCGATCCGCGCCCGCGCGCGGCTGGCGGCCTTCCTCGACGCCGGCAGCGGCCGCGAGATCGGTGCCGCGCTCGGCCCGGTCGACGTGCTCCGCTTCCGCGACCAGAAGCGCTATGCCGACCGCATCAAGGCCGCGCAGAAGTCGACCGGCGAGCGTGACGCGCTGATCGCGATGGAGGGACGGCTCAAGGACAGCCCGATCGTCGCCAGCGCCTTCGATTTCGCCTACATGGGCGGCTCGATGGGCTCGGTTGTCGGCGAGCGCTTCACGCTCGGCGCCGAGCGCGCACTCGAGATCGGCTCGCCCTTCGTCAACTTCTCCGCCAGCGGCGGCGCGCGCATGCAGGAAAGCCTGTTTTCGCTGATGCAGATGGCCAAGACCTCGGCCGCGCTGGGCCGGCTGCGGGCGGCGGGGCTGCCCTATGTTTCGGTCATGACCCATCCGACCACCGGTGGCGTTTCGGCCTCGTTCGCCATGCTGGGCGACATCAATCTCGCCGAGCCAAAGGCGCTGATCGGCTTCGCCGGACCGCGCGTGATCGAACAGACCGTGCGCGAGACGCTGCCCGAAGGGTTCCAGCGCTCGGAGTTCCTGGTCGAGCACGGCGCGATCGACCAGATCTGCGACCGCCGCGAGCTGCGCGAGCGCATCGCTGCGCTGCTGGCGATGTTGATGCGTCACCCGGCGCCGCCGGCTGACGAGGCTGCCGCGCCGTGAGCGCGCCCGGCAGCTCCGGCAGCGCGCGCCGCTGGTTCGGCACCGACGGCATCCGTGGACGGGTGGGCGAGGGCCCGATCTCGGCCGACTTCATGCTGCGCCTGGGCAACGCCTACGGCCACGCGCTGCTGGCATCGGTCAAGGACGGCGGCGAGTGGCGCAAACCGCTCGTGATCATCGGCAAGGACACGCGCATCTCGAACTACATGTTCGAGGCTGCCCTCGAGGCGGGCCTTGTGGCCGCAGGCGTGGACGTGCAGCTGATGGGGCCGATGCCGACGCCGGCCGTCGCGCACCTCACGCATTCGATGCGCGCCGACGGCGGTATCGTGATCTCGGCATCGCACAACCCGCACCACGACAACGGCATCAAGTTCTTCTCGGCCGTGGGCGAGAAGCTGGACGACGCCACCGAGCTCGCCATCGAGGCCGCGCTCGAGCAGCCGTTCCGCACCGTGGCCTCCGACCAGCTCGGCAAGGCGGTGCGCACGCGCGACGCCGTCGGCCGCTACGTCGAGGCCTGCAAGGGATCGGTGCCGCGCAGCTTCGACCTCGATGGCATGCGCATCGTCGTCGACTGCGCGCACGGCGCCACCTACCAGATCGGGCCGATGGTGCTGCGCGAGCTCGGCGCGCGCGTGGACGCCATGGGCGTCGACCCCAACGGCACCAACATCAACGATGGCGTCGGCTCCACCCACCCCGAAGGCCTGGCCGAGCGCGTGCGCGCCACCGGCGCGGAGCTGGGGATCGCCTTCGACGGCGACGGCGACCGCGTCATGTTCGTCGACGGCGAGGGCCAGGTCCGCGATGGCGACGACCTGGTCTACCTGCTGGCCTGCGACTGGCAGGAGAGCGGACGCCTGCGCGGCCCCGTGGCCGGCACGCTGATGACCAATTTCTCGCTGGAGCAGGCGCTGGCGGCCCGCGGCATCGGCTTCATGCGCACCAAGGTCGGCGATCGTCATGTGCACAAGGCGCTCGTTGAACACGGCGGCATCCTCGGCGGCGAAGCATCCGGCCACCTGCTGTGCCTGGACCGTTCCACCACCGGCGACGGCATCGTCAGCGCCCTGCAGGTGCTGGAGGTGCTGCACCGGCGCGGGGTGTCGCTGGCGGACGCGCTGCGCGGGCTGCGCAAGGTGCCGCAGCGCACGGTCAACGTGCGCATCGCCAATGGCGCCAGGCCCGTCGAGGCGCAGGGCGTGCAGGCGGCGCTGGCGGAGGCGCAGCGGGCCGTGGAAGGCCGCGGGCGCGCATTCCTGCGTCCCTCGGGCACCGAGCCGGTCGTACGGGTGACCGTGGAGGCCGACGACGAGGCGCTGGTGACGGCAACCCTCGAGCGGCTGGCGGACGCGGTGCGCGCCGCCGCCTGAGGGCCGGAACCGGCGGGCGGACGCTATCATTGCGGACCTGCGCCCCCGCCCGGGGGCAGTCGCCACCCGAGTGAGCCATGGCCCCGCGCATCCCCACCCTCGACATCCGCCGTTTCATCCAGCCCGCCAGCCCTGAAGATCGCCAGGCCTTTGTCGACGACCTCGGCGCCGCGTATCGCGAGTGGGGCTTCGCCGGCATCCGCAACCACGGCATCCCGCAGGGCTTGATCGATGAGGCCTACGAGGCGTTCAAGGCCTTCTTCGCGCTGCCGGACGCCACCAAGAAGGCCTATCACGTGGCCGGCGGCGGCGGCGCCCGCGGCTACACGCCCTTCGGCGTCGAGACGGCCAAGGATTCCAGGCACTTCGACCTGAAGGAGTTCTGGCATATCGGCCGCGAGATCGCGGACGATTCCGGTTACCGGGACGTCATGCCGCCGAACCTGTGGCCCGACGAGGTCCCGGCCTTCCACGAAAAGGGCTATGCCCTGTACCGGGCGCTCGACGACCTCGGTTCGCAGGTGCTGCGCGCGCTGGCCCTGCACATCGACTTGCCGGAGGACTACTTCGCCGACAAGACCGACTTCGGCAACTCGATCCTGCGTCCGATCCACTACCCGCCGATCACCGCCGACGACATCCCCAACGTGCGCGCCGGCGCCCACGGCGACATCAACCTGATCACGCTGCTGGTCGGCGCCAGCGCCGCGGGCCTGGAAGTGCGCTCGCACGAGGGCGGGTGGGTCCCGTTCACCGCCGATGCCGACACCATCGTGGTCAACATCGGCGACATGCTGCAGCGGCTGACCAACCACGTGTATCCGTCCACCATCCACCGCGTGGTCAACCCGCCGGGCGAGCTCGCGCGCCAGCCGCGTTATTCGGTGCCGTTCTTCCTGCACCCGAACCCGGACTTCCTGATCGACGTGCTGCCTTCGTGCATCACGCCCGACAACCCCAGCCGGTATCCGGAGCCGATTACCGCGCAGGGCTACCTGGAAGAGCGCCTGCGTGAGATCAAGCTCGCCTGAGCAACACTGCGGGGCAGGCGCGCTGCGTGCGTGCCCCCCTGCAGGAATGTGTACGAAGGCCTAGAATCTCCGGCTCCGTCAACGTCCGAGGTCATCCCATGCGCGCACGCATCGTCGCCGGCAACTGGAAGCTCAATGGCAGCCGCAGCTTTGCCGAGGGCCTGCTGTCGGACGTGGCGGCGGGCCTGCCGGCCGCGGGCGTGGAGGTGGTGGTGCTGCCGCCGTCCACCCACGTGGAAGGCCTGGTGGCGAGCTACGGCGGCCGTGGCATCGGCTTCGGTGGCCAGGACGTGAGCGAGCACGCGGACGGCGCCTACACCGGCGAGGTCTCGGCTTCGATGCTGGCCGACGTCGGCGCGGGCTTCGCCCTGGTCGGCCATTCCGAGCGCCGCCAGTACCACCGCGAGGACAGCGACCTGGTCGCGCGCAAGTTCGCCGCCGCGGTGGCCGCGGGCCTGCGCCCGATCCTCTGCGTGGGCGAGTCGCGGGAGGACCGCGAGGGTGGTTCGACCGAGGCCGTGATCGCCTCCCAGCTGCGCCCGGTGCTCGCCCTGGCCGGTGCCGCGGGCTTCGCCGGCGCGGTGGTGGCCTACGAGCCGGTCTGGGCCATCGGCACCGGACTCACCGCAAGCCCGGAACAGGCCCAGGACGTCCATGCCTTCATCCGTAGCGAGGTCACGGCGATGGATGCTAAGATTGGAAATTCACTGCCGATCCTCTACGGCGGCAGTGTGAAGCCCGCCAACGCCGCCGAGCTGTTCGCCAAGCCCGACGTCGATGGAGGCCTCATCGGCGGAGCATCGCTGGTGGCCGCGGACTTCATGGCCATCGTGGCCGCAGCGGCCCGCTGACCGCCAAGGCACCAGAGAACCGAACCAATGCTGCAGCTCATCCTCAACATCGCCTTCGTGCTCGTCGCCATCTCGCTGATCGCGCTGATCCTGATGCAGCGCGGCGCGGGCGCACAGGCCGGCTCGGGCTTCGGCGGCGGCGCATCGGCCACCGTCTTCGGCTCGCGCGGCGCATCCAACTTCCTCAGCAAGTCCACCAAGTGGCTGGCGATCGTCTTCTTCGCCCTGACCCTGTTCATGGCCTTTCAGGCGACGCAGCTCTCGCGGCAGGCGGGTCCGGTCGCGGTCGACCTGGGCGTGATGTCCGAGGTTCCGGCGGCGCCGGCAACGCCGGCCCCGGCCGGTGCGGTTCCCGCGGCGCCCGACGCCGTGCCCGCGGTGCCGGAATCCACGGTCCCGTCGGTGCCCGAGGATCGGCCGCCCGCCGCATCGCCCCCCGCGCAGGGGGAGTCGGGGCAGGAAGTCCCGCAGGGCGGTTGATAGCGATATACAATGTCGCGGCTCCGTGCCCAGACACGGAAGAAACACAAAAAAATGCCCAGGTGGCGGAATTGGTAGACGCACTACCTTGAGGTGGTAGCGGCTTAGGTCGTGGGGGTTCGAGTCCCCCCTTGGGCACCACTACGCGTCGGGTCCGGTCGTTTCACGGCCGGGCCCGGCACCAGCAAGCAAAGGGTCGCGCAAGCGGCCCGTAGCCGAGAGAACACCGTGCTGGCCGAATACCTGCCGACCCTGCTGTTTCTTTTTGTTGCAACCGGAATCGGCATCGCCCTGGTCGTCATAGGCAATGCCCTCGGGCCGAAGTTCTACAACGCCGAGAAGTACACGGCCTACGAATGCGGCTTCGCCCCGTTCGAAGACTCGCGGATGCAGTTCGACATCCGCTACTACCTCATCTGCATCCAGTTCATCGTCTTCGACCTGGAAATCATCTTCATCGTGCCGTGGGCCACCGTGTTCCGTGAGCTCGGCGTGCTCGGCCTGATCGAGATGGGCATCTTCGTCGGCATGTTGCTGATCGGATTCATTTACGTGTGGAAGAAGGGAGCGCTCGAATGGGAGTGATCCAGGCAGCCCGCAGCCTTGCCAATGCCGCGAGCAACCCGCTGTCCGAAGGGCGCGTGGACGACATCCTGCGGCCGGAGGGCGAGAACCCGCTGCTCGACCAGGGGTTCGTCACCACCAGCTCGGACATCCTGCTCAACTGGGCGCGCACCGGTTCGATGTGGCCGGTGACCTTCGGCCTGGCCTGCTGCGCGGTCGAGATGATGCACGCCGGCGCGGCGCGCATGGACCTCGACCGCTACGGCGTGGTGTTCCGCCCGTCGCCGCGCCAGTCCGACGTGATGATCGTGGCCGGCACCCTGGTCAACAAGATGGCGCCGGCGCTGCGCAAGGTCTACGACCAGATGCCCAACCCGAAGTGGGTGATCTCCATGGGCAGCTGCGCCAACGGCGGCGGCTACTACCACTACTCGTATGCCGTGGTCCGCGGCTGCGACCGCGTGGTGCCGGTCGACATCTACGTACCGGGCTGCCCGCCCACGGCCGAGGCCCTGGTGCACGGCATCCTGCAGCTGCAGCGCAAGATCCGCCGGTCGACGAATTTCGGCGAGGACAGGGTGGGCCAGCGCAATGTCTGAGTCCGCCACCGCGTTCGCCGCGCGCCTGCGCGCGCGCTTTCCGACGGCCCTGGTCGACGTCGCGCTGCCGCGCGGCGAGGTCGGCATGGTGCTGCCCGCATCCGACTGGCGCGAGGGCTGCCGCACGCTGCGCGACGAGTTCGGCTTCGAGATCCTCATCGACCTCTGCGGCGTCGACCACCTGGGTTACGGCACCGACGAGTGGGACACCGATGTCTCGTCCGAAGGCTTCAGCCGGGGCGTGGAAGGCAAGGGGCCGGGCCGCTTCCGCTACGGCGAGACGCCCAGCCAGCAGCTTGCGCAGCCCGACGGCGTGGGCGCGATCCCGCTGCCCGAAAACCGCTTCTCGGCGGTGGTGCAGCTGCTGTCGATCGCCAACAACCGCCGCTTGCGCGTGACCTGTCATGCGCCCGACGACGCGCTGCCGGCGGTCGATTCGCTGTGCGAGGTCTGGGAAGGCGTGAACTGGTTCGAGCGCGAGGCCTTCGACCTGTTCGGCATCGTGTTCCCGGGCCACCCGGACCTGCGCCGCCTCCTCACCGATTACGGCTTCATCGGCCATCCCTTCCGCAAGGACTTCCCGCTGATCGGCAACGTCGAAGTGCGTTACGACGCCGACAAGCAGCGCGTGGTGTACGAGCCGGTCACCTCGGTCGAGCCGCGCGTGCTGGTGCCGCGCGTGATCCGCGACGACGCCCGCTACGAAACCACGGCCGGTGAAGCGCGGGACCTCAAGGTCGGCCCCGTGCGCGGCTACGGCGTTGCAGGAGACACGAAGTGAGCATCCACCCGCCCAGCGGCCTGCTGGCCAGCAGGCCGGCCGAAACGCGCCAGGAAATCCGCAACTACACGCTGAACTTCGGCCCGCAGCATCCGGCCGCGCACGGCGTGCTGCGCCTGATCCTGGAAATGGACGGTGAGGTCGTGCAGCGCGTCGACCCGCACGTGGGCCTCCTGCACCGCGGCACCGAGAAGCTTGCCGAGTCCAAGCCGTTCAACCAGTCGATCGGTTACATGGACCGCCTCGACTACGTGTCGATGATGTGCAACGAGCACGCCTACGTGCTCGCCATCGAGACCCTGCTGGGCATCGAGGCGCCCGAACGCGCGCAGTGGATCCGCACGATGTTCGACGAGATCACGCGGATCCTGAACCACCTGATGTGGATCGGCTCCAACGCTCTCGATCTCGGCGCGATGGCGGTGATGCTGTACTCGTTCCGAGAGCGCGAAGAGCTGATGGACGTCTACGAGGCGGTCAGCGGCGCGCGCATGCACGCGACCTACTACCGTCCCGGCGGCGTCTATCGCGACCTTCCGGACCACATGCCGAAGTACCGCGAGTCGCCGTGGCGCAAGGGCAACAAGCTCAAGCGCTTCAACGAGTGGCGCGAGGGTTCGATGCTCGATTTCCTGGACGCCTTCACCAAGGACTTCCCGGCGCGCATCGACGAGTACGAGGTGCTGCTGACCGAGAACCGCATCTGGAAGCAGCGCACCGTCGGCATCGGCGTGATCCCCCCGGAGCAGGCCATGGCGCTGGGCATGTCCGGCGTGATGCTGCGCGGCTCGGGCATCGAGTGGGACCTGCGCAAGAAACAGCCCTACGCGAAGTACGACCAGGTCGACTTCCAGATCCCGGTGGGTACCAACGGCGACTGCTACGACCGCTACCTGGTGCGCGTCGCCGAGATGCGCGAATCCAACCGGATCATCGCCCAGTGCGTGGAGTGGCTGCGTGCCAACCCCGGCCCGGTGATGGTCGATGATTTCAAGGTCGCCCCTCCCTCCCGCGAGGAGATGAAGGACGACATGGAAGCCCTGATCCACCACTTCAAGCTGTTCTCGGAAGGTTACTGCGTGCCCGCGGGCCAGACCTACCAGGCCGTCGAGGCGCCCAAGGGCGAGTTCGGCTGCTACCTGGTCAGCGACGGTGCCAACAAGCCCTTCCGCGTGCACCTGCGCGCGCCCGGCTTCGCGCACCTGTCGTCGATGGACGCGGTGGTGAAGGGGCACATGCTGTCCGACGTCGTGGCGATGGTCGGCACCTATGACCTCGTTTTCGGAGAAGTGGACCGATGAAGGCAACCGGCAACTTCGAGAATGCGCGCAACGTCGACCCGATGGTCGTGCTCAGCGATGAGACGCGCGCGCAGATCGACCATTGGGTGGCCAAGTTCCCGCCCGACCGCAAGCGTTCGGCCGTGATCCAGGGCCTGTTCGCCACCCAGCAGCAGAACGGCGGTTACCTGACCGACGAACTGATCGCCGGGGTGGCGAAGTACCTCGGCATCCCGCCGGTGTGGGCCTACGAGGTCGCGACCTTCTATTCGATGTTCGAGACGCGGGAGGTCGGCCGCCACAACGTCGCCTTCTGCACCAACATCAGCTGCTGGCTCAACGGCGCCGAGGAACTGGTCGCCCACGCCGAGAAGACGCTCGGCTGCAAGCTGGGCGAGACGACTGCCGATGGCCGCGTCTACCTCAAGCGCGAGGAAGAGTGCGTGGCCGCGTGCTGCGGCGCCCCCGTGGTCGTGATCAACGGCCATTACCACGAGAAGCTCGACGCCGCGAAGGTCGACGAGCTGCTCGACGGACTGAAGTGAGGCTGGACGCAGGCATGGCGCATCACAACTCCCACGTCTCCGAAGGCTACGGCCCGGTCGGCCCCGCGCCGAAGGAGCACCAGGCCGTGTACACCACGCTGCATTTCGACAAGCCGTGGTCGTACGAGAACTACCTCAAGACCGGCGGCTACCAGGCGCTGCGCAAGGTGCTGACCGAAAAAGTCCCACCGGCCGACGTCGTCGAGATGGTCAAGCAGTCGGGCCTGCGCGGCCGCGGCGGCGCGGGCTTCCCGACCGGCCTGAAGTGGAGCTTCATGCCCAAGGGCGACCAGCAGAAGTACATCCTCTGCAACTCCGACGAGTCCGAGCCCGGCACCTGCAAGGACCGCGACATCCTGCGCTACAACCCGCATTCGGTGATCGAGGGCATGGCGATCGCCTGCTATGCCACCGGTTCCACGGTCGCCTACAACTACCTGCGCGGCGAGTTCCACCACGAGCCCTTCGAGCATCTCGAAGAAGCGCTGGCCGAAGCCTATGCGCACGGCTGGCTGGGCCGTGACATCCTCGGCAGCGGCGTGGACATCGACATCCACAACGCGCTGGGCGCCGGCGCCTACATCTGCGGCGAAGAAACCGCGCTGATGGAGTCGCTCGAGGGCAAGAAGGGCCAGCCGCGCTACAAGCCGCCGTTCCCGGCCAACTTCGGCCTGTACGGCAAGCCGACCACGATCAACAACACCGAGACCTATGCCTCGGTGCCGGCGATCATCCGCAACGGCCCCGAGTGGTTCGCCGGCCTGGGCAAGCCCAACAACGGCGGCTGCAAGATCTTCTCGGTGTCCGGCCACGTCATGAAGCCGGGCAACTACGAGATCCGCCTCGGCACGCCGTTCTCCGAGCTGCTGGAGATGGCCGGTGGCCTGCGCCCGGGACGCACGCTCAAGGGCGTGATCCCCGGCGGGTCCTCGATGCCGGTGCTGCCGGGCGAGACCATGATGGGCGTGACCATGGACTACGACGCCCTGCAGAAGGCGGGTTCGGGCCTGGGGTCCGGCGCCGTGATCGTGATGGACGACAGCACCTGCATGGTGCGCGCCTGCCAGCGCATCTCGCGCTTCTATTTCCAGGAATCCTGCGGCCAGTGCACACCCTGCCGCGAAGGCACGGGCTGGATGTACCGCATGGTCAGCCGCATGGTCGAAGGCAAGGCGACGATGGCCGACGTCGAGATGCTGCGCGCGTCCGCCGGCCAGATCGAGGGCCACACCATCTGCGCCTTCGGCGAGGCCGCGGCCTGGCCGGTGCAGGGCTTCCTGCGCCATTTCCTGCACGAATTCGAATACTTCATCGAGCACGGCCGCTCGATCGTCGACGCCAGCACGGAGGTGGCGGCATGAGCGCGCAGCCGGTGAACCCGAGCCTGCCGCCCGACCACGTCACCGTCTTCATCGACGGCGTCGAGATGGCTGCGCCCAAGGGCTCGATGATCATCCAGGCCGCCGACAAGGCCGGCATCCCGATCCCGCGCTTCTGCTACCACGACAAGCTCGCCATCGCGGCCAACTGCCGCATGTGCCTGGTCGAGGTGGAGAAGATGGGCAAGCCCGCGCCGGCCTGCGCCACGCCGGTGATGGACGGCATGCGCGTGCAGACGCGCAGCGACAAGGCGCTGGGTTCGCAGCGCAACGTGATGGAATTCCTGCTGATCAACCACCCGCTCGACTGTCCGGTCTGCGACCAGGGCGGCGAGTGCGAGCTGCAGGACCTGTCGCTGGGTTACGGCCGCTCGGTGTCGCGCTTCGTCGAGCGCAAGCGCTCGGTGGCCGACGAGGACCTCGGCCCGCTGGTCGCGACCGAAATGACGCGCTGCATCCACTGCACGCGCTGCATCCGCGTCACCGGCGAGATCGCCGGCACCTACGAGCTGGGCGGCATGCAGCGCGGCGAGAGCCTGCAGATCGGCACCTACGACGGCAAGCCGCTGACCACCGAGCTCTCGGGCAACGTGATCGACGTCTGCCCGGTGGGCGCGCTGACCAACAAGGTGTTCCGCTTCCGCGCGCGCCCCTGGGAGCTGATCGCGCGGGAGTCGCTGGGCTACCACGACGCGCTCGGCAGCAACCTGTTCCTGCACACCCGTCGCGGCGAAGTGATGCGCACCGTGCCGCGCGACAACGAGGCGGTCAACGAGTGCTGGCTGTCCGACCGCGACCGCTATTCGCACCAGGGCCTGTACGCCGACGACCGCGCGACGCGCCCGCTGCTGCGGGTGGCCAGCAATGGCGACGACGGCGACTGGCGCGAGGCGACGTGGGACGAAGCGCTGGCGAAGGCCGCGCAGATCCTGCGCGACAACGCCGCCGACGACCTCGGCATCCTGGTCCATCCGACGACATCGAACGAGGAGGGCGCGCTGATCGCCCGCCTGGCCGAGGGCCTGGGAACGGGCAACCTCGACCACCGCATCGCTCAGCACGACCTGTCCGACGGCGCCGTGGCCGAAGTCTTCGGCATGCCGGTCGAGGACATCGAGCAGGCCGACGCCATCGTCATCGTCGGCAGCAACCTGCGCACCGAGCTGCCGCTGGTCCACCAGCGCGTGCGCAAGGCCTGGCGCGCGGGTGCCAGGGTGCACGTGGTCAACCCGGTGGACTTCGACTTCACCTTCGACATCGCCCACAAGTCCATCGTGGCGCCGTCGGAGATCGCCTCGGCCCTGGCTTCGCCCGGGCTGGACAAGGCGCTGGAAGGCGCTTCGCGCGCCGTCGTCATCGTCGGTGCGGTCGCCGAGTGCGGGATCCACGCCGCGGCCATCCGCGCCGCCGCCGCCGATTTCGCGCGCCGCAACAACGCCGCGCTGTGCCGCGTGCCGCAGGGCGCGAACGCGGTCGGCCTGGCGCGACACGGCGTGCTGCCGGCCTCGCGCGACGCCGGCACCATGCTGGCCCAGCCGCGCGGCGGCTACCTCATCTACGGCATCGAGCCGGGGCTGGACTTCGCCGACCAGGCAAAGGCCATGCAGGCCCTGGGCGGGGCGCAGGTGGTGGCGTTCAGCCACTTCGCCTGCCAGTCCACGCGCCGCGTGGCCGACGTCATCCTGCCGATCGGCCTGTTGCCGGAGCTCGACGCCACCCTGACCAACCTCGACGGTCGCGACCAGCGCACCGTGGCCGGCGGCAAGCTGCCCGGCGAGGCCCGCCAGGGCTGGAAGGCGCTGCGCGCGCTTGGCGGACTGCTGGGCGTTGGAGGCTTCGACTTCACCGACTTCGCTGGCGCGCTCGCGCTGGTGTCGCCGCGCCAGGTCGAGGTCGCGCGCGGCGCGGCTCCGTCCGCGGCGGGTGAGGGCATGGAACTGGCGGTGTCGCAGGCGATCTACCGCGTCGACGGCGTGACCCGCCGTGCGGCCGCGCTGCAGTCACACCCGCTGACCGTGGGCCCGCGCATCACCCTCAACCCCGAGGACGCGTCCGCGGCGGGCCTGCGCGATGGCGCGATGGCGCGCGTGGCCAACGGCGCCGGCACCGCGACCCTGCAGGTCGCGACCAGCACGGGCGTCGCCCGCGGCGCGGCACTGATCGAATCCGGCTACGGCGCCACGGCGGCGCTCGGCGCCGGCACGGTGCGGGTGGAGGCCGCATGAGCACGACGACGACCAATACCGCCACCGTGCTGCTCGGCTGGCTCGAACCCTTTCGCGGCTGGCTCGACTCGCTCGGCGCCATCGGGACCGTCATCTGGCTGGTGCTGCTGATCCTGGCGATCACCATGCCGGTGATCATCGCCGTGGCCTTCTATGTGGTCTGGGAGCGCAAGCTGATCGGCTGGATGCACGTGCGCCACGGCCCGATGTATGTGGGCTTCGGCATCCTCCAGGCCTTCGCCGACGTCTTCAAGCTGTTGTTCAAGGAAGTCATCCGGCCCAGCGCCTCGCACAAGGTGCTGTACTTCCTGGCGCCGCTGATCACCCTGGCCCCGGCCTTCGCGGCCTGGGCGGTGGTGCCCTTCGACGCGCAGATGGTGCTGTCCAACGCCAACGCCGGCCTGCTGTACCTGCTGGCGATGGTGTCGCTGGGCGTGTACGGCGTGATCCTGGCCGGCTGGGCCTCGAACTCGAAGTACGCCTTCCTGGGCGCGATGCGCTCGGCGGCGCAGGTGGTGAGTTACGAGATCGCGATGGGCTTCGCCCTGGTGGGCGTGATGGTCGCCGCCGGCAGCCTCAACCTCAGCGAGATCGTGATGGCGCAGTCCGGCGACGCCGGCTTCCTCGAGTGGTTCTGGCTGCCGCTGCTGCCGCTGTTCATCGTCTACTTCGTGTCCGGCGTGGCCGAGACCAACCGCGCGCCCTTCGACGTGGTCGAGGGCGAGAGCGAGATCGTGGCCGGCCACATGGTCGAGTACTCGGGCGCGGTGTTCGCGCTGTTCTTCCTGGCCGAGTACGCGAACATGCTGCTGGTGAGCTTCCTCACCGCGACCTTCTTCCTGGGCGGCTGGCTGTCGCCGGTTCCCGCGGCCTGGATCCCGGACATCCCGGTGCTCACGGTGCTGCTGGGCGACGGCTGGTGGTGGCTGTTCGTCAAGGCCTTCTTCTTTGCCAGCTGCTTCGTCTGGTTCCGGGCATCGTTCCCGCGCTACCGCTACGACCAGATCATGCGCTTGGGCTGGAAGGTGTTCATTCCGCTGTCGATCGCGTGGATCGCGGTGACGGCGCTGATGGCGTATTTCGGCGTGTTCGAGGCAGGTGCGTGATGGACAAGTTCATTTCCCGGGCGCGCAGCCTGCTGCTGATCGAGATGGTCCGCGGCCTGTCGCTGACCTTCAAGTACCTGTGGCGCCCGAAGTACACGATGATGTACCCGATGGAGAAGATCCCGCAGTCTCCGCGCTTCCGCGGGCTGCACGCGCTGCGCCGTTATCCCAACGGTGAAGAGCGCTGCATCGCGTGCAAGCTGTGCGAGGCGGTGTGCCCGGCGCTGGCGATCACCATCGACTCCGAGCAGCGCGAGGACAACACGCGGCGCACCACGCGCTACGAGATCGACCTGTTCAAGTGCATCTTCTGCGGCTTCTGCGAGGAGTCGTGCCCCGTGGACTCGATCGTCGAGACCCACATCCACGAGTACCACTTCGAGAACCGCGGCGAGAACGTCGTCACCAAGTCGCAGCTGCTGGCGATCGGCGACCGCCTCGAGGCGGAGATCGCCGAGCGCCGCGCCGCCGACGCCGCATACAGGTAAACCATGGACTTCGTACAGCTCGCATTCTTCGCATTCGCAGGGGTCGCGGTCGCCGCGGCGATCGGCGTGATCGGCGCCCGCAACCCGGTGCACTCGGCGCTGTTCCTGGTGCTGACGTTCTTCACCGTGGCCTGCACCTGGATCATCGCCGGCGCCGAGTTCCTGGGCGTCGCCCTGATCCTCGTCTACGTCGGCGCGGTGATGGTCCTGTTCCTGTTCGTGGTGATGATGCTCGACATCGACCTCGTGCCCCTGAACGAAGGCTACGTCCGCTACCTGCCGGTCGGCCTGGTCGTGGCGGTGGTGATGCTGCTCGAGCTGCTGTCGCTGATCGGCATCATGGCCTTCGTCGAAACGCCGTTTGCGGCCAATGCGTTCGAGGCCGAGGGCGTGCCGAACACGGTGTGGATCGCACGCCGGCTGTTCACCGACTTCCTGCTGCCCTTCGAGATCGCCGCGGTGATCCTGACCGTGGCCGTGATCGCCGCGGTCACGCTGACGCTGCGCCGCCGCGAAGGGACCAAACACCAGAATCCGGGCGAGCAGGTACGTACCCGCCCCGGCGACCGCCTGCGCATGGTCGACATGCAGAGCTCCGTGCACGTCGCCGACGACGCGCCGGCCGCCGGCGCCGCCACCGACGGGGAGGAGAAGTAATGGAGTTCCTCGGACAGGGCCTGGCACTCGGGCACTACCTTGCGCTGGCCTCCGCGCTGTTCTGCATCAGCGTCGCGGGCATCTTCCTCAACCGCAAGAACGTGATCATCCTGCTGATGTGCATCGAGCTGATGCTGCTCTCGGTGAACATCAACTTCGTCGCGTTCTCGCGCGAGTTCGGCGACGCCGCCGGCCAGGTCTTCGTGTTCTTCATCCTCACCGTGGCCGCGGCCGAGGCCGCGATCGGCCTGGCGATCCTGGTCACGCTGTTCCGCAACCGGCGCACGATCAACGTCGCCGAACTCGACACGCTGAAGGGCTGACGGAATGCCTGGCATGGAAATAGTCATTTCGAAGGCGGTGCTGATCGCGATCGTGCTCGCGCCGCTGCTGGGCGCGATCGTCGCGGGCCTGTTCGGCCGCCAGGTCGGTCGCGTCGGCGCGCAGACGGTCACGATCCTCGGCGTGGCGCTCAGCTGCGCGCTGTCGTGCTACGTGCTCTGGCAGATGCTGGGGCAGGGCGCGGCGCCCTTCAACGAGAACATCTACACCTGGTTCCAGGTCGCCGGCTACGAGCTCCACATCGGCTTCATGGTCGACCGGCTGACGGCGATGATGATGGTGGTGGTGACCTTCGTGTCGCTGCTGGTCCACGTCTACAGCATCGGCTACATGGTCGATGACCCCGGCTACCAGCGCTTCTTCAGCTACATCAGCCTGTTCACCTTCTCGATGCTGGCGCTGGTGATGGCCAACAACTTCCTGCAGCTGTTCTTCGGCTGGGAAGCGGTGGGCGTGGTGTCGTACCTGCTGATCGGCTTCTGGTTCAAGCGGCCGACGGCGGTGGTCGCCAACCTCAAGGCCTTCCTGGTCAACCGCGTCGGTGACTTCGGCATGCTGCTCGGCATCGCCGGCGTGGCGTACTGGTTCGGCACGCTGGACTACGCCACGGTGTTCGCCAATGCCGGTCCGGCGATCGGCGGCGGCCAGGTGATCGAGATCATTCCCGGCTATGCCTGGTCGGTCGCGACCGTGATCTGCATCTGCCTGTTCGTGGGCGCCATGGGCAAGTCGGCGCAGGTGCCGCTGCACGTGTGGCTCCCGGACTCGATGGAAGGCCCGACCCCGATCTCGGCGCTGATCCATGCCGCGACCATGGTCACCGCCGGCATCTTCATGGTGGCGCGCATGTCGCCGCTGTTCGAGCTGAGCGAGGTCGCGCTGCAGTTCATCCTGTTCATCGGCGCCACCACGGCCTTCTTCACCGGCCTGATCGGCATCGTGCAGAACGACATCAAGCGCGTGGTCGCGTACTCCACGCTGTCGCAGCTGGGCTACATGACCGTGGCGCTGGGCGTGTCGGCGTACTCGGCCGCCGTGTTCCACCTGATGACCCACGCCTTCTTCAAGGCGCTGCTGTTCCTCGGCGCGGGCTCGGTGATCATCGCCATGCACCACGAGCAGGACATGCGCCGCATGGGCGGACTGCGCAAGTACATGCCGATCACCTTCATCACCATGCTGGTCGGCACCCTGGCCCTGGTGGCGACGCCGTTCTTCAGCGGCTTCTACTCGAAGGACACGATCATCGAGGCCGCCAAGTTCGGGGCCGAGGGCATGGGCTGGGTCGGCACCTATGGCTACTGGGCGGTCCTGGCCGGTGCCTTCGTGACCTCGTTCTACAGCTTCCGCCTGCTGTACATGACCTTCTTCGGCAAGGAGCGCTTCCGCGAAGAAGCGCAGGGCGGGCATGCGCATGACAGCCATGCGCACGAGGACCATGGCGTGCACGAGCCGAAGGAGTCGCCCTGGGTGGTGACCCTGCCACTGGTGCTGCTGGCCATTCCCTCGATCGCGATCGGCTTCCTCACCGCCGGTCCGATGCTGTTCGGCACCAACTGGAGCGGCAGCGAGCAGGTGATGCCGTTCTTCACCGGTGCGATCGACCTGCTGCCGCAGAACGACACCCTGGCGCGCGTCGCGTCCGAGCTGTGGCACGGACCCGTGGCGTTCGCGCTGCATGGCTTCCTGACCCCGGCGTTCTGGCTGACGCTGGCCGGCTTCGTGCTCGCGACCGTCATGTACTGGTGGCGTCCGGAGCTCGCGGCCAGGGCCCGCAGCGCGTTCGCGCTGCCGGTCAAGGTGCTGGAGAACAAGTACTGGGCCGACGATTTCTGGATCGGCGGCCTGGCGGGCGGCAGCCTGCAGCTGGGCAAGGCCTCCAACGCGGTCGACAGCAAGCTGATCGACGGCGTGGCGGTCAACGGCAGTGCCGGCTTCATCGGCCTGATGGCGGGCGTCGTGCGGCGCCTGCAGACCGGACGCCTGTACGACTATGCATTCGCGATGATCCTCGGCCTGATCGTGCTCCTGGCCGTGCTCATCCACTACTGGACCTGACGGAAGACGATACGTGTCGAACTGGCCCCTCCTCAGCATCCTCATCTGGCTGCCGATCCTCGGTGGCGCGATGGTGCTCGCGCTCGGCAACCGCGCGGCTGCCGCGCGTTGGCTTGCGCTGGCGATCGCCCTGGCGACCTTCGCCATCAGCATCCCCCTGTTCACCGGTTACGACGCCTCGGCGGCCGTGGCCACGATGCAGTTCGTCGAGGCCCGGGAGTGGATCCCGGCCTACGACATCCAGTACCACCTGGGTGCGGACGGCATCTCGATCGCGCTGATCCTGCTGACGACCCTGGTCACGGTGCTGGTGCTGATCGGCGCATGGGCGGCGATCGACAAGCGCGTCAACCAGTACTTCGCCGCGATGCTGGTCCTCGAGGGCCTGATGATCGGCGTGTTTTCCGCGATCGACGCGATGCTGTTCTACGTGTTCTTCGAGGGCATGCTGATCCCGATGTTCATCATCATCGGCGTCTGGGGCGGCCCGCGGCGCGTGTACGCGTCGGTGAAGTTCTTCCTCTACACCTTCCTCGGCTCGGTGTTCATGCTGGTCGGCCTGGTGTACCTGTACCTGAAGGCCGGCAGCTGGCAGCTGCCCGACCTGTACGCGCTGCCGCTGACCGCCACCGAGCAGATGTGGCTGTTCTTCGCCTTCCTGATCGCCTTCGCGGTCAAGGTGCCGATGTTCCCGGTACATACCTGGTTGCCGGATGCCCACGTCGAGGCACCCACGGGCGGCTCCGTGATCCTGGCGGCGATCATGCTGAAGATCGGCGGCTACGGCTTCCTGCGCTTCAGCCTGCCGATCACGCCCGACGCCGGGCACGAGTGGGCCTGGCTGCTGATCGCGCTGTCGCTGATCGCGGTGGTCTACGTCGGCCTCGTGGCCCTGGCCCAGCAGGACATGAAGAAGCTGATCGCGTACTCGTCGGTGTCGCACATGGGCTTCGTGACGCTCGGCATCTTCATCGCCTTCGCCCTGATCCGCGACACCGGCAACCCGGAGGCCGCGCGCCTGGGCATGCAGGGCGCGATGGTGCAGATGATTTCGCACGGCTTCGTTTCGGGCGCCATGTTCACCTGCGTCGGCGTGCTCTACGACCGCATGCACACGCGCATGATCCGCGACTACGGTGGCGTGGCGAACGTGATGCCGTGGTTCGCCGCGTTCTACGTGCTGTTCGCGTTCGCGAACTCCGGCCTGCCGGGTACGTCGGGCTTCGTCGGCGAGTTCATGGTCATCGTGGCCTCGTTCCAGCACCACCCGCTGATCGCCTTCGTTGCCGCCCTGACCCTGATCCTGGGCGCGGGCTACACCCTGTGGCTGGTCAAGCGCGTGATGTACGGCGAGGTCGGCAATGCCCACGTCGCCGCGATGAAGGACATCAACGGCCGCGAGGCCCTGGTGCTGGGCGTGTTCGCCGCGGGCGTGCTGCTCATCGGCCTCTGGCCGCAGCCCTTGACCGACCTGATGGAGCCGTCCATCGCGCAGCTGGCGGGCATGCTCGCCAACAGCAAGCTTTGAGGAACAAGACGCGATGATGCCTGGTGAATTGAACCTTCCCGTCCGGACGCTGGCCGATATCGCGCCGCTGGCGCCCGAGCTCGTGGTGGTGATCGGCGCGTTCGCGCTGCTGATGCTCGACCTGTTCATGGGCGAGCGCCGCCGCGTGGTGACGCACGGCCTGGCCGTGGCGGTGCTGCTGGGTGCCGCGGTGATGATCGCGCTGGGCGTCGGCGGGCAGGGCATGGTCCTTGCCGATATGTTCGTGCGCGACACCCTGGCCGATGTGCTCAAGATCGGCATCCTGGTGCTGACCGCCGTGGCGCTGGGCTACGCCTGGCCGTTCATGCGCGAGCGCGGCCTGTACAAGGGCGAACTGCCCGTGCTGATGCTGTTCGCGACCGTAGGCATGATGCTGCTGGTCTCGGCGCCGAACCTGACCACGATCTACGTCGGCCTGGAGCTGCTCGCGCTCTGCCAGTACGCCCTGGTCGCGTTCGACCGCGACAACCCGGTCGGCTCCGAGGCGGCGATGAAATACTTCGTGCTCGGCTCGCTGGCCTCGGGCCTGCTGCTGTTCGGCATGTCCCTGGTCTACGGCGCCACGGGCAGCCTGGACCTGGCCACGATCAGCACCGCCGCAGCCGCCGTCGACGGCGGCACGCGCACCCTGCTGCTGACCGGCACGGTGTTCCTGGTGGTGGGCGTGTGCTTCAAGTTCGGCGCCGCGCCCTTCCACATGTGGCTGCCCGATGCCTACCACGGCGCGCCGACCCCGATGACGCTGTTCATCGGTTCTGCGCCCAAGCTGGCGGTGTTCGGCATGGCCTATCGCCTGCTCGAGTCCGGCGTCGGCCCGCTGCAGGACCAGTGGCAGGTGATGGTGGCGCTGCTGGCCGCGCTGTCGCTGGTGGTCGGCAACGTGTTCGCGCTCGCGCAGGGCAACCTCAAGCGCATGCTCGCGTACTCGACGGTCTCGCACGTGGGCTTCCTGCTGCTCGGCCTCGCCGGCGGTGGTCCCGAGGGCTACGCCGCGGCGATGTTCTATGCGATCAGCTACGCGATCATGGCCACCGCGGGTTTCGGCGCCATCATCGTGCTGGCGCGTCGCGGCTTCGAGGCCGATCGCATCGAGGACTTCAAGGGCCTCAACGCACGCAGCCCGTGGATGGCGGCAATGGTGCTGGTGATCATGGCCTCGCTGGCCGGCGTGCCGCCGTTCCTCGGCTTCTGGGCGAAGATGGTGGTGCTGCGCGCGGCGATCGGCGGCGACATGATGTGGCTGGCCATCGTCGGCATCGTGTTCGCGGTGGTGGGCGCGTTCTACTACCTGCGCGTGATCAAGGTGATGTACTTCGACGAGCCGGAGGGCAAGGCGATCGAGGTCAGCAACAACGGACCCCTGCGGACGCTGTTCACCGTCAATGCGCTTGCACTGCTGGTGCTCGGCGTTGCATGGAGCCCGATCATGGCCTGGTGCCAGGCGGCGTTCGCCTGATGCATCACGCGGGTCCGGAGGTGGCGATGCCACTCCTGGCTTGCAAGAAATCCGACGCTGCGTCATAATCGTCGGCCTGGTGCGGGGTGGAGCAGTCTGGCAGCTCGTCGGGCTCATAACCCGAAGGTCGCAGGTTCAAATCCTGCCCCCGCTACCACTACACAGCAGCGGCGCGTTCCTTGAAAAGGACGCGCCGTTTGCCTTTTCAGGCTTCGATCACCATCGGCCTGCGGCCGTCGCCGATGATGGCGTGCGGCACGAAGCGTGCGCTGTCGCGGGTGATCGGCGAGTCGTCCTCGCGGATACCCATGCCGCAGGCCATGTCACCCACCACCCAGCTTCCGATGAGTGGCCAGGCACCATCGTGCGCGGGCAGGGGATGCAGTGCCTGCCGTATCGCGGGACCTGCGTAGGGACCCGGCTGGTGCAGCCGTTGGCCATCGGCAAAGTGCATCTCGATGTTGGCGCCTTCGCGCGAGAACAAGGGTTTCCGCACCCAGCCCGCCGGCAGGTCGCCGCCGGTATCGAATTCCGCCGGCAGCAGGTTGGGATGCCCGCGATGTCGCTCCCACAGCAGCGGCAACACGCCCTTGTTGCTGAGCAGCAGTTTCCACGGCGGTTCGAGCAGCTGCAGTCCGGATCCCGGCAAGGCCTGTGCGAACTCGTCCGCGAACAGGTCCTCGAGCGGGTAGAGCTTGAACAGGCTGGCGATGAGCACGTCATCGGCGGCGGTGAAGCGGCCGTCGGCGGACAGGCCGATGTCCTCGATCGACAGCGAGCCCGCTTCGATGCCCGCCTGCGCCGCGCAGTCGCGCAGGTAGTCGACGGTGCCCTGGTCCTCGGCGCTGTCGCGCGCCGCGGCGAAGTACAGCGGCTGCTGCAGCCGCCCGCCGATCTCGACGAAGCGCGCAACCAGCGCCTCGTGGATGGCGTTGAACTGGTCGGCCTCGGCGGGCAGCACGCCAGCCTCGCGCTGGCGTTCCAGCCAGTCCCACTGGAAGAAGGCGGCCTCGAACAGCGAGGTCGGGGTGTCGTAGTTGAACTCGTACAGCTTCGCGGGGCCGCGGCCGTCGTAGGCCAGGTCGATGCGACCGTACAGGTGCGGGTCGCGGCGGCGCCAGCTTTCGGCGACCTGGTCGCGCGCCTGGTCGGGGATCGCCAGGCGTTCCATCAGCTCCTGGCTGCCGGCGGCTTCGCCAGCCAGCGCCATCGCCATCGCGTGCAGCTCGGCGGTGGGGTCTTCGATGTCGTCCTCGACCTGGCGCAGGTCGAAGGCGTAGTACGCGGTCTCGTCCCAGTACGCGGCACCGTCGATGGTGTGGAAGGCGAAGCCGCAGTCCCCGGCGCGCTGGCGCCAGTCGGGGCGCGCTTCGATCGCGACCCGACGCATCAGCCGCCGGCGCTGCGGCCGGCGCCGGCGCGGCCGAAGCCGCCGCGGCGCACGGTGGGCGCGCGATCGGGCTGCAGGCCGGTGCGGGCCAGCGCCGTGGCGCCGCCGGGACCGGCCTGCGGGCGCAGCCAGCCCGACTGGTTGGAGAGGAAGGCGGGCGCGGCGCGCGTGGCCCCAGCGGTGGCTGCCGGGCCGGCGCCCGCCGCGGGAGCCATGGCACCGCCACGGGTGTTCATCATCTGCGAGAGGAAGAAGCCGGCCATCATCGGGCCAACGAAGCTGCCGCCGCCGGCCTGCTGGCGCGTGGAGCACTGGCCTTCGCCGAACTCGGCCTCGCATTCGGCCACCGATGCATAGCGCGGCGCGACCGCGTCAGCCTGCACCTGGGCGTGCTCGAAGGCCTGGCGGCACATCGACGGGTCCATGGTTTCGGTGGTGCAGGTCTCGACCGAGGTGAACAGGCCCTCCGAGGTCTGCACCTCGGGCTGCTGCGCGCAGGCGACCAGCAGCAGCGGGGCGGAGCCCATCAGGACGAGGGCGGTCTTGCGGGAGCGTTTCATGGAAGCGTGGCACCGGCTGGCGTGGGACCGGCAAGGTTAACCGATGGTGCCTGCGGCAATGGCACCCGCGCCGGCGCGGCTTGCGGGAAGGCGGGCTCACGCCTATACTTCAGCGGCTCGGCGGAACATGCAGGACCACCGTTGGCGCCTCCCGGCGTCAGGTCCGGCCCCGCTGCAAGCTTTTCGCGGTCGACGGAGAGCCTCCAAGGAGGCTTTTTTCGATTGCGGGAGTCGGGCTCGCGCGGTGCGCATCGAGGCGCGCCGGCACCGGATCCAGCAGCATCGGACAAGGGGCCCATCGGGCCCTTTTTCGTTTTTCGCGCCCGGCATCGCCGGCAATGGACCAGGACAGGAGGAGCCAACGTGGCCGACAAGTCGACCGATATCGCTGGACTCCTGTCTCCGACCGTCGCGTCGCTCGGACTGGAGTTGCTCGGAATCGAGTACCTGCCGTCGTCCGATGGCGCGCTGTTGCGCCTGTACATCGACCGTCCGGGCGCCGACCCGGCGGCAGAGGGGCAGGGCGTGGGCATCGAGGACTGCGAGGCGGTCAGCCGCGAGGTTTCGGCCCAGCTCGACGTCGAGGACCCGATCAGCGGCAACTACACCCTCGAGGTGTCCTCGCCCGGCGTCGACCGGCTGCTGTTCACGCCGGCCCACTTCGAGCGCTTCCTGGGCGAACAGGCCAAGGTCGTCCTGAAGCTGCCGCAGGACGGGCGCCGCAGGCTGACCGGGCGGATCGCGGCGGTCGAGGGCGGGACGCTCACGTTCGAGGTCGACGGCCAGCCGTTCGCGGTCGCCGCCGACAACGTCGACAAGGCGCGCCTGGTGCCCGACTGGGTCGCGCTCGGCTACGGGCCCGCGAAGGACGCCTCCGGGCGCGACGCGCGTCCCGGCAAGGGCCGTGGCAAGCCTGGCAGCAAACAAAACACCAACAACAAGCCGGCGGCGTCGAAGCCGTCCCGTGCGGAGTAATAGAGAAGATGAGCAAGGAACTGTTGCTGGTCGTCGATGCGGTCGCCAATGAAAAGGGCGTGCCGGAGTCGGTGATCCTCGAAGCCCTCGAGGCGGCCCTGGCCACCGCGGCCAAGAAGCGCTACCTCGAACAGGACGTGGTGACGCGCGTGGTGATCGACCCCAACGACGGCACCTACGAAACCTTCCGACGCTGGGAGGTCGTGGCCGACGACGTGGTGATGGAGTCGCCCGACCGCCAGATCCGCATGATGGACGCGGTCGACGAGGCCGAGGGCGTCGAGGTCGGCGACTACATCGAAGAGCAGATCGAGAACGTCGACTTCGGCCGCATCGCGGCGCAGGCCGCCAAGCAGGTCATCGTGCAGCGCGTGCGCGAGGCCGAGCGCCAGCAGGTCGTGGACGCCTGGAAGGACCGCGTCGGCGAGCTCGTCACCGGCGTGGTCAAGCGCGTCGAGCGCGGCAACGTCTTTGTCGACCTGGGTGGCAACGCGGAAGCCTTCATCCCCAAGGACAAGGCCATCCCGCGCGACGTCGTGCGTGCCGGCGACCGTATCCGCGGCTACCTCTACGACGTGCGCACCGAGCCGCGCGGCCCGCAGCTGTTCATCAGCCGCGCCGCGCCGGAATTCATGATGGAGCTGTTCAAGCTCGAAGTGCCGGAAGTCGGCCAGGGCCTGGTGGAAATCAAGGCCTGCGCCCGCGATCCGGGCGACCGCGCCAAGATCGCCGTGGTCGCCTACGACACCCGCACCGATCCGATCGGCGCCTGCATCGGCATGCGCGGTTCGCGCGTGCAGGCGGTGAGCAACGAACTCAACGGCGAGCGCGTCGACATCGTGCTGTGGTCGGACAACCCGGCGCAGTTCGTGATCAACGCCATGGCGCCGGCTGAAGTCCAGTCGATCGTGGTCGACGAGGACAAGCACTCGATGGACCTCGCGGTCGCCGAAGACCGCCTCGCGCAGGCCATCGGCAAGGGCGGCCAGAACGTGCGCCTCGCCAGCCGCCTGTCGGGCTGGCAGCTCAACGTGATGACGCAGGACCAGGTCGCCGCGAAGTCCGAGGCCGAGCAGGCCACGGCGCGCGCGCTGTTCCAGGAAAAGCTCGAGGTCGACGAGGAGATCGCCGGCATCCTGGTGGCCGAGGGATTCAGTACGGTCGAGGAAATCGCCTACGTGCCGGTCGGCGAGTTGCTGGCGGTGGAGGGCTTCGACGAGGACATCGTCGAGGAACTGCGCGCCCGCGCACGCGATGCGCTGCTCAACGATGCGCTGGCGGTCGAGGAGGAGCTTGGCGACAACATGCCCGCCGACGACCTGCTGGCGCTCGAGGGCATGGATGACGAAACCGCCTTCGCGCTTGCCGCCAACGGCGTGTGCACCGCCGAGGACCTCTCCGACCTGGCCGCCGACGAGGTGCTGGAGTTCGGCATCGAGGGTCTCGACCAGGAGCGCGCCGCGGCCCTTGTGCTGGCCGCGCGCGCGGGCGAGATCGCGCGCCTGGAAAGCGAGGGCTGACAGACCGGGCCCTCACGGCCCCGAGCATGGCAAGCACCCAGAATTGATCCATCCACAGCGCGGCAAATGCCGACGCCAAAGGAACCGGAATCCGAATGTCGCAGCAAACCACTATCCGCAAGCTGGCCGCACTGGTGAACACGCCGGTCGAAAAGTTGCTTGAACAGCTGTCCGAAGCGGGCATGCCGTTCAGCGATCCCGACCAGGCCGTGTCCAGTACCGAGAAGATGAAGCTCCTGGGCTTTCTGCGTCGCACCCACGGGCGTGCCGAGCAGGGCGCCGTGGATCCCGTCGCGCCCAAGAAGATCACCCTCCAGCGCAAGAGCACGCTGACCGTGGGCGGCGGCCGCAACAAGCCGACCGTCGACGTGGTCGTGCGCAAGAAGGTCACCCTGGTCAAGCCGGAGGCGGGCGCCGGTACGGACGGGGTGGACGACGAGCGCACGGAGATCCTGCGCAAGCTCGAGGAGTCGCGCCAGCGCAACCTCGACGAGCAGCAGCGCCTGGCCGACGCCGACCGCCGCCGCGTGGAGGAAGCCGAGGAGGCGAAGCGCCGCGAGGTGGAAGCGGAAGCCGAGCGCGTCCGCGTCGAGACCGAGGCCGCTGCCTCGGTCGCGACGACCGAAGAGGCGCCGCGCAAGAGCCACGGCCACGGTCATCCGAAGCCGCCCCCGGCGCGCGACGATCGCACCACGGCCAGCAAGGGCAAGCACCGCGGCTCGCACGCCATGGTGGCCGGCGTCGAGGACGAGGAAGGCGCCGCGGCGCGCTTCGCCGGCCAGATGCACCTGTCGCCGGCCGACCGTGCACGCCGCAGCACCGCGCGCCCCAGGCGCCCGCAGCGTGGACAGCAGCGCGACCAGTCGCGCACCGGTACCGGTTTCACCCGCCCGACGGCCCCCGTCGTGCGCGAAGTCGAGATCGGCGAGGCGATCACCGTCGCCGACCTGGCGCAGAAGCTCGCCATGAAGGGCGGCGACGTGGTCAAGGCGCTGTTCAAGATGGGCGTGATGGCCACCATCACCCAGTCCATCGACCACGACACCGCGGTGCTGATCACCGAAGAGCTTGGCCACACGGCCGTGCGTGCCGACGCCGATGACGCCGAGAGCGAGCTGCTCGCCCACGTCGAGGACGTGACGGGCGACCAGACCCAGCGTCCGCCGGTGGTCACCATCATGGGCCACGTCGACCACGGCAAGACTTCGCTGCTCGACTACATCCGCCGCACCCGCATCGCCCCCGGCGAGGCCGGTGGCATCACCCAGCACATCGGCGCCTACCACGTCGACACGCCCAAGGGCGTGGTCAGCTTCCTCGACACGCCGGGCCATGCCGCGTTCAGTTCGATGCGCGCGCGCGGCGCGAAGATCACCGACATCGTGATCCTGGTGGTTGCCGCCGACGACGGCGTCATGCCGCAGACGATCGAGGCGATCCAGCACGCGAAGGCGGCCCGGGTGCCGCTGATCGTCGCGATCAACAAGATCGACAAGGCCGAGGCCGATCCCTCGCGGATCAAGAACGAGCTGCTTGCCCACGACGTCGTCTCCGAGGAGTTCGGCGGCGATACGCAGATGGTCGAGCTTTCCGCCAAGACCGGCGATGGCATCGACGACCTGCTGGACGCGATCAACCTGCAGGCCGAGGTGCTGGAGCTCAAGGCCATTGCCGACGGCCGCGCCAGCGGCACGGTGATCGAGTCTTCGCTCGACAAGGGCCGCGGCCCGGTGGCCACGGTGCTGGTGCAGCAGGGCCAGCTCAACAAGGGCGACTTCGTGGTCTGCGGCGTGGAGTACGGCCGCGTGCGTGCGCTGTTCGACGAGACCGGCGGCCAGGTGCCGTCGGCCGGCCCGTCGATCCCGGTGCAGGTGCTCGGCCTGTCGGGCGTGCCCGATGCCGGCGACGATTTCGTGGTCGTCGGCGACGAACGCCTGGCCAGGGAAGTCGCCCAGCAGCGCGAAGCCAAGCGCCGTGAAACGCGCCTGGTCCAGGCCGCTGGCAACCGCATGGAAGACATCATGGCGCAGATGGGCGGCGGCCAGCAGCTCGAGCTGCCGCTGGTGATCAAGGCCGACGTGCAGGGTTCGGTGGAGGCGCTGCGCCAGGCATTGACCGCGCTCTCCAACGACGAGATCCGGGTCAACATCATCCGCTCAGGCGTCGGCGGCATCACCGAGTCCGACGCCAATTCGGCGGCGACGGCCAAGGCCACGATCATCGGCTTCAACGTCCGTGCCGATGCATCCGCGCGCAAGGTGGTCGATACCCACGGCCTGGACCTGCGCTACTTCTCGATCATCTATGACGTGATCGACCAGGTGAAGCAGGTCGCGTCCGGCATCCTGGGCGTGGAGATCCGCGAGGAGATCATCGGCACCGCCGAGGTCCGCGAGGTGTTCCGCAGCTCCAAGTTCGGCGCGGTCGCCGGCAGCATGGTCATCGAGGGCGTGCTCCGGCGGAACAAGCCGATCCGCGTGCTGCGCGACGAGGTCGTGATCTTCGAAGGCGAGCTGGAATCGCTGCGCCGCTTCAAGGAGAACGTCGACGAGGTGCGTACCAACACCGAGTGCGGCATCGGCGTGAAGGCCTACAACGACATCAAGCCCGGCGACAAGATCGAGTGCTTCGAGCGCGTCGAAGTGCAGCGCACGCTCTGATGTCGCAGAAGAGCTTCCACCGCACCGACCGCGTGTCCGCCCAGCTCCGCAGGGAGCTGGGCACCCTGGTGCGCGAGGCGGTGGCCGAGCACGGCCTGCCGTCGGTGAGCGTGTCCGACGTCGAGGTCACCCGCGACATGGCGCATGCCAAGGTGTATGTGACCGCGCTGCAGGGCGAGCGCGCCGCCGAGGCCATCAAGGGCCTCAAGGCGGTGGCGCCCGAAGTGCGCTACCGGCTCGCGCGCGCGGTGAAGATGCGCCACGTGCCGGAGCTGCATTTCCACTACGACGATTCCGTCGATCGCGGCGAGCGGATCGACAACCTGCTGCGCGATCTGCCCGACGTCTCCAGCGACCCCGACCCCGACGCCACCGACAACGACCGGTAGGAGCCGCTACAGCGGCGACCGGATCACTGCGCCCCGGTCGTGCCATGGGCCATGACCCACATCCCCAGCGCGCCACTTACAATGCTTCGATGAAGGCGCGCCCCCGAACGACGTTTCGCAAGCTCGACGGCATCCTGCTGCTCGACAAGCCGCGCGGGCCGAGTTCCAACCAGGCCTTGCAGCGTGCGCGGCATCTGTTCCGCGCCGCCAAAGGCGGGCACACGGGCAGTCTCGACCCCCTGGCCACCGGGCTGTTGCCGCTGTGTTTCGGCGAAGCGACCAAGATCGCCGGCGGCCTGCTTGGCGCGCGCAAGGCCTACGACGCGGTCGCGCGCCTGGGCCTGGTCACCGACACGGACGACGCCGACGGCCAGGTGCTGCGCGAGCGCCCGGTGCCGATGCTGGACATCGCCACCATCGACGCTGCGCTGGCGCGGCTGACCGGCCGCATCATGCAGCGCCCACCGATCTATTCGGCGCTCAAGCGCGGCGGCGAGCCGCTGTACGCGAAGGCGCGCCGCGGCGAAGAGGTCGAAGTCGAGCCGCGCGAGGTCGACGTGCACGCCTTCAACCTGCTGTCGGCCGCCGACCTGATCGATGCCGTCGAGGGCGCGGCGCCCGGGAACATCCTCCGCCTCCGCGTGGACTGCGGCTCGGGCACCTACGTGCGCAGCCTGGTGCGCGACCTGGGCGAAGCGCTGGGCTGCGGCGCCCACGTGGCCGAGTTGCGCCGGCTCTGGGTCGATCCGTTCAGGAATCCGCGGATGTGGACCTTTGCGGAGCTCGAGGCCCTGGCCGCGCGGGGCGAGCGCAGCCTCGAGGCCTGCCTGCTGCCGATCGAGGCGGGCATGGATGCCTGGCCGCGGGTCGAGGTGGACGCGGCGGGCGCGGCGCGCCTGGCGTACGGCCAGGGCACGGAAGGCGTATTCACGGGGGCCGGCGAGGTGGCCGTGTTCGGGCCCGATGGCCGCGTGCTCGGCCTGGGGGTGGCGGACGGCGAAGGCGGCCTGCGCCCCCGCCGCATGTTCGCCTGGGCCTGCGCACAGCCCGCGCCGGGGCAGGGATCGGCCAGCGCCTGAGTCCGCGCCTTGTCCGGCAAGCCCGCCGCGCGTTACAATTCCGCGGCTTTTTCCAAGCAATCCGTGCGCCCGACCGGGCGCCAGGTTTCCCACAGCAAGCGGCGGTTCTCGTGGTGCGCAGCATGCCAGGCCGGCATGACGGCGTTCCTGCGGTCCACGCATCACCTACAAGGCAACACGCAATGTCCATCGACACCGTCAAGATCATCGAAGACAACAAGCGCGGCGACAACGACACCGGTTCCACGGAGGTCCAGGTCGCCCTGCTCACCGCACGCATCGTGCAGCTTACCGAGCACTTCAAGCTGCACAAGCAGGACCACCACAGCCGCCGCGGCCTGCTGATGATGGTCAACCGCCGTCGCAGCCTGCTCGACTACCTGCACCGCAAGGACAGCGCGCGCTACAGGGCGCTGATCGAGAAGCTCGGCCTGCGTCGCTGACAAGACCCCACCGCGGCGCAGAGATGCGCCGCATTTTTTTTCGGCACGCCAGAGCGCGCGCCACCCGGCCAGGGCATGGGTCCCGTCCGGTTCATCGCAAGAGTCATCGAGGAATCACCAACGTGGCAAAAGTCATCAAGAGCTTCGAGTACGGCAAGCGCACGGTCACCATCGAGACCGGCGAGATCGCCCGCCAGGCCGGCGGCGCGGTCATGGTCTCCTGCGAGGGCACCGTGCTGCTGGTCTCCGCGGTCGCCAACAAGACCGCCCGCGAGGGGCAGGACTTCTTCCCGCTGACCGTGGACTACCAGGAGAAGTTCTACGCCGGTGGCCGCATCCCGGGTGGTTTCTTCAAGCGTGAGGGCCGCCAGACCGAGAAGGAAACGCTGATTTCGCGCCTGATCGATCGCCCGATCCGCCCGCTGTTCCCGGACGGTTTCCGCAACGAAGTGCAGATCATCGCCACGGTGATGTCGATGAACCCCGAGGTCGACGGTGACGTCCTCGCCCTGATCGGTGCCTCGGCCGCGCTGTCGCTGTCGGGCGCGCCGTTCGACGGCCCGATCGGCGCCGCCAAGATCGGCTACAAGGACGGCCAGTACCTGCTCAACCCGACGGTCACCGAGCTGAAGGATTCCGAGCTCGAGCTCGTCGTCGCTGGTACCGCCAAGGCCGTGCTGATGGTCGAGTCGGAGGCCAAGGAGCTGTCCGAGGACGTGATGCTTGGCGCAGTGATGTTCGGCCACCAGCAGATGCAGGTCGCGATCGACACCATCAATGCGCTGGTCGCCGAGGCCGGCCGGCCGAAGTGGACCTGGAGCGCACCTGCCGCCGACGAAGGCATCGTCAGCGCCATCCGCACCGCCGTGGGCGAGCAGCTCGCGGCCGCGTTCCAGGTGCGCGACAAGCTCGAGCGCAAGGACGCCATCTCCACCGTGAAGAAGGCGATCCTCGCCGCGCTCGCCCCGGAAGCCGAGGCCAAGGCGTGGACGTCGGGCGACCTGTCGAAGGAGTTCGGCGAGCAGGAATACCAGACCATGCGCGACTCGGTCCTCAAGACCAGGGTCCGCATCGACGGCCGCGCGCTCGACACCGTGCGCCCGATCGCCAGCCGCGTCGGCATCCTGCCGCGCGTGCACGGCTCGTCGCTGTTCACCCGCGGCGAGACCCAGGCGATCGTCGCCGTCACGCTGGGCACCGCCCGCGACGGCCAGATCATCGACGCCGTGTCCGGCGAGTACAAGGAACACTTCCTGTTCCACTACAACTTCCCCCCCTACTCGGTGGGTGAAGCCGGCCGCATGATGGGCCCGAAGCGTCGCGAGATCGGCCACGGCCGCCTTGCCAAGCGCGGCGTGCTCGCCGTGATGCCGACGATGGAAGAGTTCCCGTACACCATCCGCGTCGTGTCCGAGATCACCGAGTCGAACGGTTCCTCGTCGATGGCGTCGGTCTGCGGTTCGTCGCTGGCGCTGATGGACGCGGGCGTGCCGATCAAGGCGCCGGTCGCCGGCATCGCGATGGGCCTTGTGAAGGAAGGCGACGACTATGTCGTGCTGTCCGACATCCTCGGTGACGAGGACCACCTCGGCGACATGGACTTCAAGGTGGCCGGTACCACCAACGGCATTTCGGCGCTGCAGATGGACATCAAGATCCAGGGCATCACCGAAGAGATCATGAAGGTCGCGCTGGCCCAGGCCAAGCAGGGCCGCCTGCACATCCTCAAGGAAATGGAAGCCGCGCTGACCGCGCCGCGTTCGGAGCTGAGCGAGTTCGCGCCGCGCCTGATCACCATCAAGATCCACCCCGACAAGATCCGCGAAGTGATCGGCAAGGGCGGCTCGGTGATCCAGGCGATCACCAAGGAAACCGGCACCCAGATCGACATCCAGGACGACGGCACGATCACGATCGCATCGGTCGACGCCGCCGCCGGCCGCGCCGCCAAGGAGCGCATCGAGCAGATCACCTCCGACGTCGAGCCGGGCCGGATCTACGAGGGCAAGGTCGTCAAGCTGATGGACTTCGGTGCGTTCGTCACCATCTCCCCCGGCAAGGACGGCCTGGTCCACGTGTCGCAGATCTCCAACGAGCGCGTCGAGAAGGTCGGTGACGTGCTCAAGGAAGGCGACGTGGTCAAGGTCAAGGTGCTGGAAGTCGACAAGCAGGGCCGCATCCGCCTGTCGATGAAGGCGGTCGAGGAAGGCGAGGGCACGCCGGCGGAGTAAGCCGCGCGCGTCGTTGCCGGCAATCGCCGGGAAATGAAAAGAGCGGGCCTGGGCCCGCTCTTTTTTTGTTCCCTCTCCAAGCTCGTTGGAAGGCGCGGCACCGCCACAACGGGGGTGCCGGGTGCCAAGGCCCTCAAGGGCCTTGGCACCCGGTGCGCAGCAGTACGCGGTGGCCCGACCTCGCGCAATTGCAGCCGAAGCCGCGAAGGCCTCCCGGCCACGGCGGGGCCCTCCACCACCGGCGCGCGGCCGCGCGCGCCGGCTCGCCGGTCAGACCCAGCCGGTGAGATAGAACGTGGCGATGATCGCGAACACCGCGATGGTCTTGATGATCGTGATCGCAAAGATGTCCTTGTAGGCCTGGCGGTGGGTCAGGCCGGTGACCGCCAGCAGGGTGATCACCGCGCCGTTGTGGGGCAGGGTGTCCATGCCGCCGGACGCCATCGAGGCCACGCGGTGCAGGACCTCCATCGGGATGCCGGCGGCCTCGGCGTTGGCGATGAAGGTGTCGGCCATGGCGGCCAGCGCGATCGACATGCCGCCCGAGGCCGAGCCGGTGATGCCGGCGAGCGCAGTGACCGTGACCGCTTCGTTGACCAGCGGGTCGGGGATCGCGCCCAGCGCATCGGCCACCAGCAGGAAGCCGGGCAGCGCGGCGATCACGGCGCCGAAGCCGTATTCCGATGCAGTGTTCATCGACGCCAGCAGCGCGCCGCCGATCGCGGACTTGGTGCCCTCGGCGAAGTGCCTGAACACCGTCTTCCAGGCGAACACCATCACCGTCGCGATGCCGATCAGCAGCGCGCCCATCACCGCCCAGATCGCGGCGATCTTCGCTACTTCCTGCACCACCGGCGCCGGGTTGCCGACCACCGCGGGGATGAAGCTGTGGCTGTCGCCATACCAGCCCGGGATCAGGCGCGTCAGCACCAGGTTGGCCACGCCCACCATCACCAGCGGCAGCAGCGCGACCAGCGGATGTGCCAGGCGCTCGCCGATGAAGGGCGCGGGTTCGTTGAGCAGGGTGGCGGGATCGCCATAGCCTTCGCCGGCGAGTTGCGCCACGCGCCGGCGCCAGTCCAGGTAGGACAGGCCGACGATGATGATGAAGACGCCACCGATCGTGCCCAGTACCGGCGCCGCCCAGGTGTCGGTGCCGAAGAACGCGGTGGGGATGATGTTCTGGATCTGCGGCGTGCCGGGCAGCGCGTCCATGGTGAAGGTGAAGGCGCCCAGCGCGATGGTGCCGGGGATCAGCCGCTTGGGGATGTCGCTCTGGCGGAACAGTTCGGCCGCGAACGGGTACACCGCGAACACCACCACGAACAGCGACACGCCGCCGTAGGTCAGCAGCGCGCAGACGATCACGATCGACAGCATCGCCCGCTGCGCGCCGACCACGCGGATGGTGGCGGCGACGATCGACTTCGAGAAACCGGAGATCTCGATCAGCTTGCCGAACACCGCGCCCAGCAGGAACACCGGGAAGTACAGCTTCAGGAAGCCGACCATCTTGTCCATGAACAGGCCGGTGAACATCGGCGCCACCAGGGACGGGTCGGTGAGCAGGACCGCACCCAGGGCTGCGATCGGCGCGAACAGGATCACGCTGTGGCCGCGGTAGGCGACGTACATCAGGAAGACCAGCGCGGCGAGCACGATCAGGAACGACATTCGGGATCCTTGCATCGTGCGGCGCACGACTCCACGGGCGACAGTGTTCCCGCCGCGTGCGGCCGCGGCCCATTGTCCGAAGGTACGATGCCGCCGCAGCGGCCCCCTCCCTAGTCTTGTCACCACGCGGCAAATCGGCCGCGCGCAACGAAGATTCCAGGGGATCACATGAAGCCTGTCCATATTCGCGCCACCACCCTCAGCCTGGCGATCGTCGTGGCCCTGGCCGCGCCGGCCCTGCACGCACAGGAATCCGATGCCGACCAGGCCCCGTCCGCGCGCAGTGCCACCGAACTCGACACCGTCACCGTCACCGCCCGCCGCCGCACCGAATCGATCATGGACGTGCCGGTCGCGGTCAGCGCCTTTGGCGAAGAGCAGCTCAAGGACCTCCAGGCCAGCGACGTCAGCGGCCTGCAGGGCGCGGTGCCCAACCTCAACATCGTCCAGGGCCGTGGCTCGGCGAACAGCGTGAACGTCTTCATCCGCGGCATCGGCCAGCCCGACGCGCTGCAGAGCTTCGACCCGGGCGTGGGCATGTACGTCGACGACGTCTATTACTCGCGCATCAACGGCTCGATGTTCTCGCTGTTCGACGTGCAGCAGGTCGAAGTGCTGCGCGGCCCGCAGGGCACGCTGTACGGCAAGAACTCCACCGGCGGCGCGATCAAGATCACCACCCGCGATCCCTTCGACCACAGCGGCGGCGCGGCCGAGCTGACCATCGGCGACTACGGCCGCCAGGAAGTGCGCGCCTATGCCAGCGGGCAGCTGAGCGAGACCGTGGCCGCCAGCGTCGCCGCGGCCTCGATCCGCAACGACGGCTATGTGCGCGACAGCGTCACCGGGCGTCACTACAACAACGATGACACCCAGGCCATCCGCGCCAAGATCGCGTTCCAGCCCAGCGATACCTTCCGCGCGACGCTGGCGTTCGACCACACCGAGCAGGACGTCGCGCCGACCATGGGCCGGCCGATGGCGCCGCTGCTGCAGACCGACCTCGGGTTAGGAGTCGTGGTGCTGCAGCCGGGCGAGACCGGCGAGTGGAACCACCGCTCGCAGACCTCGTTCCTTCCGCCCGGGCACGGCCAGCAGCTGGAGCACTCGGGTGCGTCGCTGTCGATGGAGTGGGACTTCAGCGAACAGTGGCTGTTCAAGAGCATCACTTCGCACCGCAGCCTGAAGACCAACTCCTTCATCGATATCGACGCCAGCGAATTCGAGCTTGGCGACGTGCTGGTGTCGCTCGACCAGGAGCAGGCCAGCCAGGAGTTCCAGCTCCAGTACGACAACGGCAGCAACCTGCAGGCCACCTTCGGCGCGTACTACATGCGCGAGGACGTGCCCTCCTACCAGGAGGCCTATGCCGGCGACCTGTTCGCCCTGTTCGGCGCGCCGTTGTCGTTCCTGCGCACCATCGACGATGACCTGACCACCACCAGCGTCGCCGCGTTCGCCCACGCCAACTGGGAGTTCGTGCCGACCTGGACGCTGGCCGCCGGCGTGCGCTGGACGAAGGACGAGAAGGAATACGACCGCAGCACCAGCACCTTCTGGGGTGCCCCGTTCCAGGGCATCAACGAGACCGTCGCCTTCCAGGCCAAGGCCAGCTGGACCGCGGTCACCCCGTCGGTGAGCCTGCAGAAGGCCTTCAGCGACAACGTGATGGGCTATGTCTCCGCCAACCGCGGCTTCAAGTCCGGTGGTTTCAACGGCCGGGCCAACACCGTCTACGACACCCAGCACGCCAAGTTCGATCCCGAGTACGTCTGGACCTACGAGCTCGGCCTGAAGGCTGCATCCGATGACGGTCGCCTGCGCGGCAGCGTCGCGGCGTTCAAGAGCGACTACAGCGATTTCCAGGCCCGGGTCTCGCAGGACGTCGGCACCTTCCCGGTGCTCAACGCGGCCGAGCTGGACATCATGGGCATCGAGTTCGAGGGCAGCGCCCGTTTCGGCGAGGCCACGGTGCTCAGCGCGCAGGTGGGCTGGCTGGACGCCGAGTACGACCGCTTCGACGACTTCCGCCTCGATCCGACCTACCCGGGCTACGACCCGAACCTCAACCACGACCACGTGCCGTTCTCGCCCGACCTGACCGCACGCATCGCGCTGCAGCAGGGCTTCTCGCTGGGCGACGCCGGCAACCTGGGCGTCGGCGTGGATGCGTCCTACCGCGGCAAGACCTGGCTGTCGGTGGACAACCGCGCCGTGCTGAGCCAGGGCGCGTACACCCTGTATGGCGCGTTCGGCGTGTGGGATTCGCCGCAGTACACCTGGCAGGTCCGCGCCGGCGTGCGCAACCTCACTGACGAGGTCTACAAGACCGAGGGCCAGGAGTTCGCCAGCGTGGGCAACATCCAGACCGCGTACTACGGCCTGCCGCGCAACTGGTACATGTCGGTGCGTTACAACTTCTGACCGGTCGGCTGCAAGTGCTGATCACGGCGGCGGGCTTCGGCCCGCCGCTGCGCTATGCTCGCCGCGTACGATCCAGGGCCGGACGGGTGGGGGACAAGAGGCAATGCTGAGCGTCGGCATGGTGGTCGCGGCCGCGGCGCTCTGGCTCGTCCTGCTGTTTGGCGTGGCGGTCTACGCCGAACGTCGCCCAGGCGCGTTGGCGCGCCATTGGCGCCACGTCTATGCGCTGTCGCTGGCGGTGCACTGCACGTCGTGGACGTTCTACGGCACGGTCACCCAGGCCGCGCGTTACGGCTGGCCGCTGCCGCCGACCTTCCTCGGCGCGATCCTGTTCTATGCCCTGGCATTCGGGCTGATGCTGCGCCTGGTGCGCCTGGCGCGGGAGAGCAATGCCACCTCGATCGCCGACCTGATCGCCACCCGGCTGGGCAAGGATCCCTGGCTGGCGGCGGTGGTCACCCTGGTGGCGCTGCTGGGCATGCTGCCCTACATCGCGCTGCAGCTGAAGGCGGTGACGATGAGCTTCGCCACCCTCACCGGTGGCGGTGTGGCCGCCGCGGTGGCGCCCTGGCGCGACGGCGCGCTGTACGTGGCGTTGGCGATGGCGGTGTTCGCGATGGCCTTCGGCACCCGCCGCGCAAGCGCCACCGAGCACAACCGCGGCCTGGTGCTGGCGATGGCCTTCGAGTCGCTGTTCAAGCTCGCGGCGATGCTGGCCCTGGGGCTGCTGGTGTGGTTCGGGTTGGGCGAGATCGACATCGTCGCGGCGCCACCGCCGCCGGCACCGGTGGGCGGCTTCATCCCGCTGGTGCTGCTGGGCGCGCTGGCGATGTTCATCATGCCGCACCAGTTCCACGTCGGCGTGGTCGAATGCCGAGACGAACGTGACGTGCGCACCGCGCGCTGGCAGTTCCCGCTCTACCTGGTCCTGATCGCGCTGCCGACGCTGCCGCTGGCGCGCGCCGGCACCGCGCTGCTGGGCGACAGCGTGCCCGCGGACATGTACGCGCTGGCGCTGCCGGCGGCGCTGGGCCACGAGGGCCTGGCGCTGTTCGCCTTCCTGGGCGGCCTGAGCGCGGCCACCGGCATGGTGGTGGTGAGCACGCTCGCGCTGAGCCTGATGGTGGGCAACCACTGGTTCACGCCCGGCCTGCTGCGCGGCGCATGGTCGTTCGGCCGCGGCGGCGGCGACCGCCGTGGCGCAGTGCTGGTCCTGCGCCGCGCGGGCATCCTGGTGGTGATGCTGCTGGCCTGGGCCTACAGCCGCGTGATCGGCGGCAGCCAGACCCTGGCCGACGTCGGCGCGGTGTCGTTCTCGGCCCTGGCGACGCTGGCGCCGGCGCTGTTCTGCGCGGTCTGGCGCACGCGCACGCCCGCGGCCGCGGCCACCTGGGGCGTGCTGGCCGGGTTTCTCGCCTGGGCCTGGGTGACGCTGTCGCCGATGCTGGTCGAGCTGACCGGCGGCGACGGTACGTGGCTCACTGCGGGCCCCTGGGGCATCGCCTGGCTCGCGCCGGACACGCTGTTCGGCCTGACCGGCTGGAGCCGCCTGGGACGCGCGGTCGGGGCCAGCCTGTTCGTGGGCGCCGCCACCACGCTGGCGCTGTCGGCCTGGCTGTCGGCGCCAGATCGCGACGTGGCGCGTGGCTCGGACCTGCGCACGCTGCGCCAGGCGGGCCGACGCTTCCTTGCCGCGCGCACCGTGGACGACGCGCTGCGCGGTGCGCCGCAAACCGGTCCGGTGCCCTCGGTGATCGAAGCCCGCTTCGAGCGCGAGCTGGCCGCGGTGCTGGGCAGTGCCTCGGCCCGGCTGCTGCTCGACGCCGCGCGCCGCGAGGCGGGGCCGGACCTGGACACGGTGGCGGAGATCGTCGGCGAAGCCTCGCAGGACCTGCGCTTCAACCAGCGGGTGCTCGAGGCGGCGCTGGAGAACATGAGCCAGGGCATCAGCGTGGTCGACCGCGAACTGCACCTGGTGGCCTGGAACCGTCGCTACGCGGAGCTGTTCGGCTATCCGCAGGGGCTGCTGCGGATCGGCGTGCCGGTGGCCGACCTGGTCGTGCACAACCTCGGTCGCGGACTGGCGGGTGACGTCAGGGGGCGCGTGGATGGCGAGTCGGCCAAGCGCATGCGCCACATGCAGGCCGGCACGCCCTACGTCAGCGAACGCGTGTTCCCCGACGGCGGCATCGTCGAGATCCGGGGCAACCCGATGCCCGGCGGCGGCTTCGTTGCGACGTTCACCGACGTCACCGCCTTCCGCCGTACCGAGGCCGAGCTCAAGCGCAGCAACGAGACCCTGGAGCAGCGCGTGGAGGAGCGCACCGCCAGCCTCGACCAGGCGCGGCGCGAGGCCGAGCGCGCCAACGAAGCCAAGAGCCGCTTCCTGACCGCGGTCGGCCACGACCTGCTGCAGCCCCTGCACGCGGCGCAGCTGTTCACCGATGCGCTGGCGGAGCAGGTCGAGGGCAGCCGGAAGGCCTCGCTGGGGCAGATCCGCGGCGCGCTCGACTCCACCACCGACCTGCTCACCGGGTTGTTCGACATGGCGCGGCTCGAGGCCGGCGGGCTGGTGCCGCAGGCGCGCGAATTCCCGCTGGCGGAAGTGCTGGAGCCGCTGGCTTCGGAATTCCGCGCTTTGGCCGGGGACCGCGGCCTGCGCTTCGACCATGTCGCCAGCGACGCCTGGACGCACAGCGATCCGCAGCTGCTGCGGCGGGTGCTGCAGAACTTCCTCGCCAATGCCGTGCGCTACACCGACCGCGGGCGCGTGCTGCTGGGTGTGCGCCGGTTCGATGGCGGGCTGCGCATCGAGGTGCACGACACCGGGCCGGGCATCGATCCGACGCAGCAGGCGCTGATCTTCGAGGAGTTCCGCCGCGGCGAAGGCGTGGGCGGGCAGGGACTGGGGCTGGGCCTGGCCATCGCCGAGCGCATCGCGCGGCTGCTGGGCTCGCGGGTGGAGCTGCGCAGCCGGCCCGGCGTTGGCACCGTGTTCGCGATCGCGCTGCCGCGGGTGGCCGCGCCGGCGGATGCCATTGCGGTGCCGGCCATGCGCGCCGGGATCGCAGGCGCGCACGTGCTGCTGCTCGACAACGATCCGATGGCGCTGGAATCGCTGGCCGCGCTGCTGCGCGGCTGGGGTTGCAGCGTCGACCTGGCCGCCGGTGCCGACGCCGCGATCTCGGCGCATGGCGCGCGCGGCGCCGAACTGTGGCTGCTCGACTACCACCTCGACCACGGCGACACCGGCATCCATGCCTGGCAGCGGCTGTCGGCGCGCTTCGGCAGCGTGCCCACGCTGGTGCTCAGCGCCGACGCCACCGATGCGGTGCGCCGGGACGTGGCCGAACATGGCCTGGGACTGCTGCAGAAGCCGGTACGGCCGCTGGCGCTGAAATCGGTGCTGGGGCGGATGCGGATCAGGCACGGACGCGTGGGCTGAGCGTCCTACAATCACCGGCCTTCCGCCTGTTGCAACAACGATGCCCTATACCCCGATCCTGGCCACCCTTGGCTACGTGCTCTCGCCCGACGGGCGCCGCGTGCTGATGATCCACCGCAACGCGCGCCCCGGTGACCTGCACCTGGGCAAGTACAACGGCCTGGGCGGCAAGCTCGAGGCGGACGAGGACGCGCTCGCCTGCATGCGGCGGGAAATCCGCGAAGAGGCCGCGATCGAATGCACCCGGATGCAGCTGCGCGGCACCATCAGCTGGCCGGGCTTCGGCAAGCACGGCGAGGACTGGTTCGCCTTCGTCTTCCTGGTCACGGAGTTCACCGGCACGCCGCCGGCGTCGAACCCGGAGGGCGCGCTGGAATGGGTCGATGTCGACCGCGTGCTCGAATTGCCGCTGTGGGAGGGCGACCGCCACTTCGTGCCGCTGGTGTTCGACGACGACCCGCGCGCCTTCCACGGCGTGATGCCCTATCGCAACGGGCGCATGCAGTCCTGGTCGTTCTCGCGCACCTGAGCGCGGTGGTCAGTCGGCGCGCTCGAGCTGGCGCGCGGGATCGCTGAGTTCAAGCTCCCGCAGGATCACGCCGGCCTGGGTGCGGTTGCGCGCACCGAGCTTCTCGAAGATCGCCGACAGATGGGCCTTCACCGTGCGCTCCTGCACATCCAGGCGATCGGCGATCTGCTTGTTGAGGAGGCCCTGGGCCACCAGGGCCAGCACGCGGAACTGCTGCGGCGTGAGGCTGGCCAGGCGTGCGGCAAGGTCGGCGTCGCCCGGCGTGGACTGCGCGCGCGACACGGCGCCGCGCAGGGCCGGCGGCAGCCACTCCTCGCAGGCGAGCACGGTGCGGATCGCGTCGCGCATCTCATCGAGGCCGGCGCTCTTGGGGATGTAGCCGGCGGCGCCGTGGTCGAGCGCGCGACGCACCACCTGCGGGTCCTCGTTGGCCGAGACCAGCACCACCGCCACCGCCGGGAACTGGGCGCGGATCGCGGCGAGGCCGGCGAGGCCGTGGTTGCCCGGCATGTGCAGGTCGAGCAGAACCAGGTCGATGTCCGGGCGCGATTCCAGCAGGGCGAGGGTGGCGTCGAGCGTGCCGGCCTCGAGGGTCTCGGTGTCGGCCTCGGCCTCGACCGCGGCGCCGCGCATGGCGGCGCGGAACAGCGGGTGGTCGTCGGCGATGAGCAGGGTGGCCATGGATGATGGTGTGTGGTCGCGGGCCGTTACTGCGTCGACCAGCCGCCGTCGACCGGGAACGAGGCGCCGGTGACGTTGTGCGCTTCGCGGCGGCACAGCCAGGTCGCCAGCGCGCCGATCTCGGCGGGCAGGGTCATGCGCAGGCTGGGCTGCTTCTCGGCCAGCAGGGCGCGCACGCCGTCGTCGCGGCTGCCGCCGTTGCGGCGGGCTTCGATCTGCGGCTCGATCAGCGGCGTCTCCACCCAGCCCGGGCAGATGCAGTTGACGGTCACGCCGCCGCCGTCGCGGCTGCCGACTGCGGCATATTCCAGCGCCGCGACCTTCGACAGGCCGACGATGCCGTGCTTGCTCGCCACGTAGGGCGCCTTGTCCTTCGAGGCGACCAGGCCGTGCACCGAGGCGATGTTCACCACCCGGCCGTAGCCGCGCGCCGCCATGCCCGGCATCGCCAGGCGCATGGTGTGGAAGGCGGCGCTGAGGTTGATGGCGATGATCGCGTCCCACTTGCCGACCGGCATCTCGGCCAGCGGCACCGCGTGCTGGATGCCGGCGTTGTTGACCAGCACGTCGAGCGGCGACCAGGCGTCGATCTCGGCCATCATCTTGGCGATGGCGTCGGGGTCCAGCAGGTTGGCGTCGAAATGGCGGACGTCGCTGCCGCCCGCGGCGCGCACGGCGTCGAGCGCGGCCTTGACCTGGGCTTCGTCGCCGAGGCCGTTGATCGCGACGCGCGCGCCGGCTTCGGCCAGGGAGCAGGCGATCGCAAGCCCGATGCCGGAGGTGCTGCCGGTCACCAGCGCAGTGCGGCCGGAAAGGAAGGTGTCGGTCATGGCATGGGCTGCGGTGTGCGTGGAGGACGTCCAAGGTAGCAAATCGAAGCCGCGCGCCACTGCGTACAAAAGTACGATGCCGGCAGGCGCGGGCGACTGCTACGGTTCAGGCCACTCCCCGTACCGGAAGGTGGCGCACGTGCGCGAGAATCCGCATCAGATCCTGCCTGCGCCCCGGGCGCGCCTGCTTTCCGCCGTGGCGGCGCTGGCGCTGGCCGTGGCGATCGCCGGCTGCGCTTCGCAGGCCGCGCGCGATGCCGCCACGGAGACCGTGATGTTCGAACACCAGCGCAGCAGCACCCACCGCGACGGCGACGACCTGCTGAGCGCCGGGCTCGGCATCGACGGCCTGCGCCAGATGCTGCCGCCGGCCTTCGCCGATGCCGAAGATCCGACCGCCGCCGAGCTGCGCCGCCGCGCGCTGTGGAGCAACTGGCGCGGCATCGCCGACCTCGGCCCCGGTGGGGGCTACGGCGAGCTCTACGGCAGCGTGGACGCAGTGCCCGGGCGCGAGTTCTCGGCCTATGCCACCGTGCCGGGCGCGAAGCATCCGCACCGCGTGCTGCTGCAGCTGCCCGATGACTTCGATGCCGGCAGGCGCTGCGTGGTGGTGACGGCGTCTTCCGGATCGCGCGGCATCTATGGTTCGATCGCGGTCGCCGGCGCCTGGGGCCTGCCGCGCGGCTGCGCCGTGGCCTATACCGACAAGGGCGCGGGCAGCGACTACTTCGACCTGGATGCAGGCATCGGCTTCGGGCGCGATGGTCGTGCCGTGGCGAAGGATACGGCCAGCGACCTTGCGTTCGTACCCGATGCGTCCGAAGCCGCGACCGGCGTCGCCTTCAAGCACGCGCATTCGCAGGACAACCCCGAGGCCGACTGGGGCCACCACGTGAAGCAGGCCGCGGAATTCGCGCTGCAGGCGCTGGGCGAGGCGCTGCCCGCGCAGGCGCCCTTCACCTTCGACAACACCCGCGTGATCGCGGTCGGCATCTCCAACGGCGGCGGCGCGGTGCTGCGGGCGGCGGAGCTGGAGGGCGACTGGCTCGATGCCGTCGTCGCCGGTGAACCCAATGTCCACGTCGAAGGGCAGGGTGGTCGCACGCTCTACGACTACACCACGGAGGCCGCGCTGCTGATGCCCTGCGCACTGCTCGACATCGACAGCCTGCCGCAGCCGCCCTTGCTCACCCAGGTCACGCCGCTGTACGCGGCGCGCTGCGCTTCGCTCGCGGCCGAAGGCCTGCTGTCGGGTGCCGACACCGCGGCCCAGGCCCGCGAGGCCCACGATGCACTGCGCGACGCCGGCTGGAGCGACGAAGCGCTGCGCGCGGGCGCGCTGTCCGCGGGCTTCGACCTGTGGCGGGCGGTGGCCGCGACCTACGCCAGCGCCTACGGCCGCTACGGCGTCGGCGAAGGTCCCTGCGGCTTCTCCTTCGCCGCGCAGGGCACGGACTTCCTGCCGCGCCCGGCGACCGCCGCCGAGCGCGCGGCCTGGTGGCCGGACGCCAGCGGCATTCCGCCGGGCTCGGGCGTGGGCCTGGTCGATGCGGGCATGGCGCCGCCGGACCTCACGCTGAAGGGCCTGCAGTGCCTGCGTGGCCTGTGGACGGGCGAAGGTGCCGACGCCGACCGCGTGCGCGCCGGCATTGCGGCCACCCGCGCCGCGCCACCGCGTGCCGGATTGCCTGTGGTCGTCGTACACGGCCTCGACGATGGCCTGATCCCGGTCGCGTTCAGCAGTGCGCCCTACGTGGCCCACGCCCGCGCTGCGGGCCGCGACGTGCGCTACTGGCAGGTGCGCAACGTGCAGCACTTCGACGGTTTCCTGGCCTTGCCCGACTACGGCGCACGCTATCTGCCGCTGTTGCCCTACGTGTACGAGGCCCTGGACCGCGTCGATGCGCATCTCGATGGCGCCGCGCTGCCGGCCGATGCGGTGATCGACACCACGCCGCGCGGGGCGGCGGCGCTGGAGGCGTCGCACCTCGCCATGCCGCGCTGAGCGGTGGCCGTGCGGTGACGCCTTTGCCGCTGTAGCGGCTCCCACAACCAACTTTGTGGGAGCTGCTATAGCCGCGACCCGGCGCCCCGGCAGGGCGGGACTGCTCCCACCGTGACGGCGTGTTTGGCATGCTGGGCTCCCATCCGCGACAGGCACGGCGATGACCCGACAGCGCCACTTTTCGATGATCCGCGACTTCCAGCTCGCGGACTGGTTCACCCTCGGCAACGCGGTCTGCGGCACCAGTGCGATCTTCGCGGCCATGCGCTACCTGCAGGAAGGCGGTGGGGGCGGCGGCATCCGCGACCTGATGCTGGGCATGGCGCTGATCCCGCTGGCTTTCGTGTTCGACGCGCTCGACGGACGCGTCGCACGCTGGCGCAAGGTCGCCTCCACCCTGGGCCGCGAACTCGATTCGCTGGCCGACGTGATCTCCTTCGGCGTCGCACCGGCCGTGCTCGGCTACGCCTGCGGCCTGCAGGGCGGCTGGGACTGGGTGGTCCTGAGCTATTTCGTCGCCTGCGGCGTCAGCCGCCTGGCGCGCTACAACGTCACCGCGGAAACCCTTGCCGACGGCGGCGACAAGGTGAAGTACTTCGAGGGCACGCCGATCCCCAGCAGCGTGGCCATCGTGCTGCTGCTGGCGGTGGCGGCCTGGCAGGGCGCGCTTGGCGACGCGATCTGGTTCGGACAGTGGCAGCTCGGCCCCTGGCAGCTGCATCCGCTGGTGCTGGTGTACGCGCTGTCGGGCTCGTTGATGATCAGCAAGACGCTGCGCATCCCCAAGCCCTGATCCGCGGTGGCGCAGACATCGGGCATTGCTATGATCGGTTGAACGGACGGAGGCAGGTGATGTCGGGGAATCCAAGGGACGATTTCGAGTCACTGGCGCGGCGTTACTGGGCCGCCTGGGGCGACGCGCTGCGCAGCGCGGTGCCGGGCACCGGCGCCATCCCCGGCATGGGCGGGCCGCAGCTGCCGCCGCTGGGCGCGGAGGCCTGGCAGGAATCCCTGGACTGGTGGACGCGGCTGGCCCACGGCGGCCGCAGCGAGTCCAACGACGCGCTCACGCACTTCAACAGCCAGGCCCGCCGCTGGTACGGGCGCATGCAGGAAGTCGCCGCGCGTTTCGCCGGCCAGGAAGCCAGTGCGGTCGACGTCGCGCGCGCCTGGAAGGAGGCGCTGGGGGCCAGCGGCGAGAACCCCTTCCCCGAGATGCTGCGCAGCATGCGCGGACACGGGCTGCAGGGCCTGGGGCAGTGGGTCGATGACGCCTCGCCCTGGCTCGACGAGGTCCGCGACGAGGGCATGTCCTGGCTGCGCATGCCGGCTTTCGGCTCCGGTCGCGAGCAGCAGGAGCGCCAGCAGGCGCTGGCGGCCCACGTGGCCGAGTACCAGCAGGCCTCCAATGCCCACGCTGCGCTGATGCTCAAGGCGCAGCAGGAAGCGTTCGTGATCTTCGAGAACAGGCTGGTCGACCACGAGGAACCGGGGCGCCAGCTCCAGTCCGCCCGCGCCCTGTTCGACCTCTGGATCGACGCGGCCGAGGAGGCCTACGCCGAGATCGCGCTGTCGCCGGAGTTCCGTGAGGTCTACGGCAACCTGGTCAATGCGCAGATGCGCGTGCGCGCCGGGGTGCAGCGCATGGTGGAGGACGCCTGCACGCAGCTGGGCATGCCCACGCGCACTGAACTCGACGGCGCACACCGCAAGTTGGCGCAGCTGGAACGCGAGGTGCGGCGGCTGCGTGATGCGATTGCAGGCGGATCGGGTGGCGGTGCGCGCGCCGCGGGTGCGCCGCAGCGCCGGCCGGCCCCGGCGCCCGCGCCCGCAGCGGAGCCGGCGTCCACTGCTGAAGCCGTTGTGCCTCCCAGGCGCGCGCGAAAGGCCCCGAAGAAGACGGCCGCACGCAGTACCGCCAAGGCGGTCGCCAAGCCCGCGGCCAAGCGTGCTCCCGCGCGTGCCGCCAAGACCGTCACGAAGCGCGCTGCAAAGCGCCCCGGCAAGACGGCGGCCAGACGGGTCGCGAAGACGACCGGTGGGCGATCGTCCAGGGGCAGGAGCTTCGGCGGCGCGATCGCCGGTGCAATGCCGCGGACGCCCGAGCCCATGGCGTCGAAGTCGACGAAGAAGTCCGTGAAGAAGGGGAAGCGCTGACATGTACGGTCCGCTCAACATCACCCCCGCGGGGCTGGCCGAAGAGGCCATGCGGCTGCAGCAGAAACTCGCTGCGGGCCTGCAGGTGCTGCGCGAGGTCGACGACGTCGACTTCGGCGCCACCCGACGCGAGGAGGTCTGGCGCGACGGCAAAGTGGTGCTTTACCGCTTCATCGGCGAGCGCAAGCCCACGGCCCGCGTGCCGCTGCTGATCGCCTATGCCCTGGTCAACCGGCCCTACATGGTCGACCTGCAGGACAACAAGTCGCTGGTGCGCCAGCTGCTGGCGCGCGGCGAGGACGTCTACATCATCGACTGGGGCTATCCCGACCGCTCCGACCGCTTCCTCGACCTCGAGGACTACATCGAACGCTTCATCGGCGGCGCCGTCGACCACCTGCGCGCGGTACACGGACTGGATGCCATCAACCTGCTCGGCATCTGCCAGGGCGGCGCGTTCTCGCTCAGCTACGCCGCGCTCAACCCCGGCAAGCTCCGCAACCTCATCACCATGGTGACGCCGGTGGACTTCCACACGCCGGACAACATGCTGTCGAACTGGACGCGCGGGATGGACGTCGACCTGTTCGTCGACACCCTCGGCAACGTGCCGGCCGACCTGATGAACATGTGCTACCTCACGCTCAAGCCCTGGCGGCTGTTCGTGCAGAAGTACGTGGGCATGGCCGACATCCTCGACGACAAGGCGGCGATGGAGGACTTCCTGCGCATGGAGAAGTGGATCTTCGACTCGCCAGACCAGGCGGGCGAGGCCTTCCGCCAGTTCATCAAGATGTATTACCAGGGCAACGGCTTCGTCGAGGGCGGCATCGAGATCGGCGGCCGCGAGGTGCACCTGGGGAACGTGGAGATACCGGTGCTCAACATCTACGCCGAGCAGGACCATCTCGTACCGCCGTCGGCCTCGAAGCCGCTGGGCGGGCTGATCGGCGGCAGCGACTATTCGGAGCTGTCGTTCCGCGGTGGCCATATCGGCATCTATGTCTCGGGACGGGCACAGAAGGAAGTGCCCGACGCGATCCACAACTGGTTGGCGCAGCGATGAACACCGCGAAGCCCAGCCTCAGCCGACCGCTCGACGACCGCGTGCTCGTGGGCGTGGTTGGCGGCATCGCGCGCCGCTTCGGCTGGAATTCCACCCTGCTGCGCGTGCTGTACGTCGTGTTCTCGGTGCTGTCGGCGGCCTTCCCCGGCATTCTCGCCTACCTGCTGCTGTGGCTGCTGATGCCCGAGGACGGGTGAGCGCGCGCGGCCTGCGCGCGTTGCGGCGGGTGCTCGGCGCGCTCGGCATCGCCTGGACGCTGCCCAACACCTTGGCCGGCCTGTTGGCGGGACTGGCCGCGCTGCCCTTCGGCGCGCGCGTTCGACTGCGCAGGCGCGACCTCGCCCTGGTATTCGACGCGGTGCCCTGGGGGCCGGGCGGGGCGCTCACCCTGGGCAACGTGATCCTGCATACCGGCGACAGCATCGACAGCGACTGCCTGACCTATGCCCACCGCGCCGGGCTGTGCGAACAACCTGCAGTGCGGCTCGCCGACCACGAGCGCGCGCATGTACTGCAGTACATGTCACTCGGCCCGCTGTTCCTTCCCATGTACTTCCTGTGCGGCGGAATCGGCGTGCGCAACCGGTTCGAACGCGCCGCCGACCGCTACGCGCTCACCGGCCGCGGCTGGTGGCCCTGGCCGGCGCCGCCGACGGACGGTCGCGTGGATTGACGAGCGTTTAACGCCGCCTGCGCTATGGTCGACCCGTCGAAGAAAAAGCGGAACGGCCTCACGGCCCAACGCAATCGCTTCGACGACGGAAGGCTCAGCCGACCGGGGAAACCCGGACGACTGGGCCTTTCACTTGTGGGGCTTGCCGCGGTTCTCCCTGGGGTTTACCCGAGGCGCCGTCCGGGGACGGACGCGTTAATGTGATCTCTGAAACGGAGGCCACGCCCATGAGTCCAGTCCGCCTGCGCGACGACGTCACGCCCTGGTCCTTCTTCCTGCCGATGATGCTCGCGGTGGCCGTCGGCATCCTGGTGGCGGATGTCGTCGGTCACGTAGTGGGTGCCGTCTTCGGCTCCGGGAGCGAGCCTGTGGCGGCAACGGCGGTGGTGGAGCGTGCCGGGACGGACTACGACGAATTCGAAGACGAAGCGCCGTTGGAGGACGCGGCGGTGGTCGAGGTCGGACAGTCCAGCGGCGGTGATCTCGTGATGCTTCCGGGGCCGGTGGCTGCGATGCGCGATGGCGCCGAGCGCGCATGCATCAATCACACGATCGCGCTGCGTCGTCCCAATGGATGGGAGCAGGGACTCGAGGACAACGTGCCGCTGCGCTGCCGCGCCAGTTCGCCCTGATCCGGGCGGAGCGGGTGTGCGTCACCGATGCTGCGGCGTCAGCTGACGGGCATCAGCTGACGGGCAGGGGAACCATGGCGATGCTGTCGCCGCTGCGCACGCCCGCGGGGCCGTAACGCCGTTCGGCGAACAGCACGTGATCGCGTGCCACCAGCACGATGGTGCTGCAGCGGGTGCCGTATTCCGGCCCGTCCACGAATGGAGGCGAAAGCGCGCGCTCGAGAGCGAGCCCCACGCCCGTGTCCGGAAGCGTGTCGTCGGGCGCCAGGGTGGTGTCCGCGAGCGCTGCGAACAGCGGCTCCAGCACCTCCGGAGAGCCCGGCAGATCGGCCGATGCGGCCGGCGTGCCCAACCAGGTCTCGAGCGCGCGCGTTGCCGCCATGCTTTTCGGCCAGGGCGCATCGAAGGCGCCGTTCGACATCGCGTGGATGCCGGGGGTCACTACAGCCCCGAACGCCTCTGGATGGTTGCTGGCGTGGACAAGGGAGTCGCCATCCCAGAACAACGCATTGAACGGGCCGTAGCCCGGAGAGGCGGCCTGCGTCATGGCGAAATCCTCCGCCGCGACGTGGTCCCGGACGAAGTCGCGAACCAGCCAGCCCCTTGAACACGGTTGTGGTGCCATGCTGCCGCGGCCGTCGCGAACGTTGGTGACGGCTGCAAGCCGGCCGTGCGCCGATACCTGCAGCCAGCTGCCGCCCTGCACCAGGTCGCGTCCGCCATAAACGGCGGGGGCGTCGGGATCAAGGCTTGCCGCGGCAGCGGGGCGGGCATGGAGTTCGTCCCGGTTGGCCGCGATGGCCAGCTGGTAGCGGGGATGGAGGCGCCAGGCGAGGGCGATCAGGCACATGCCGCTCATGGTAGCGGTCCCGGGCGGGATCCACCCGGGAAGGCGCGTTGCGCGCCTGATGCTACGACTTTGAGATCCCGGCCCAGCACCGTGGCCGATGGCCACGGCCGGACTTCCTGTAGGCGGCGCGCCGTCCGTTGGTGCGCTGTGCTGCCGGAATCCGCATGATCCGGCACGGCGCAGGTCCGCGGTATCGGCCCAGCCCCGGCAAAGGGGTCAGAAAAATCCTACAGTGGTGCCGGAAGTGGGACTCGAACCCACACAGGTGTTTAGCCCGGCGGATTTTGAGTCCGCTGCGTCTACCGATTCCGCCATTCCGGCGCGGGCGGCAAGTATAGCGGTCAGGCCGTCGTGTCGGTACGCAGCGCGCTGTCCGTACGCAGATGCCATTCGCCGCTCATCGGCTCGAAGCGCGAGCACGCCTCCAACGGCGCCTCGTAGACGTGCAGGGACACGGCGATCGCATCGGCGTCGGCGTTGCGGATGGTGTGGTACTCGTGCGGCGGGATCAGGCTGCCGGCGCTGCCGGGACCGGCCTGCAGGCCGCCTGCGGAGCGGAAGCGGAAGCGGTCGCCGTCGTGCTCCAGAAGCTCGTACTGGGTGATTTCCAGCTCGCCCGACCAGACGCCTTCCACGCACCAGCAGCCGGCGTGGTCGTGGATCGGCGTGCCCTGGCCCGGTCCCCAGGTCATGGCGACCACGCTGTAGCCGTGCTCCGGGCTTCGATACAGCTCGCGGCGGGCGTAGTGGTCGGCGATCGGCGTGTGCACGCAGTCGGGAAGGCGGACCGCGGGGTCGCGGATCAGTCCGCACATGACGTTGCGCAGGGCCGCGGTGATGGCGTGGCAGTCGCCGGCGGCCAGCGCCGCGTCGATGCCGGCGATCAGGCGCGCGCGGCCGGGGAAGTCGATGTCGGACAGGACGCCATCGGCGTCCTCGCGGGTCTGGGTCATGGGCCCGAGTGTACGACGCCCCGCGCCGCCCTCGCGCCGCGGTGCAGCATCCTGCCCGGTGCGATGCCCGGCCTCAAAGCGCCGCCAGGAAGCCACCGACCGCGGGCGTGAAGCGGGCGAAGTCCACCAGGAAGGCGTCATGTCCCTGTGGCGATTCCAGCGGCAGCAGCGTGGATTCGGCACCGCCGGCGCGCAGCCCGTCGGCGATTTCCTGCTGCTGCTGCAGCGGGAACAGGAGGTCGGTGTGTACGCCGATCGCCAGTGCGCGCTCCACGCGGATCCGGGCCAGGCCGTCGGCCGTGGTGCCGCCGCAGGATTCGCCGATGTCGAACCAGTCCATGCAGCGGCTGAGGTAGAGATAGCAATTGGGGTCGAAGTTGCGCACGAAGCGCCTGGCGTGGGCCTCGAGGTAGCTCTCGACCTCGAACTCGAGGCCGAAGGGGTCCTCGTCGTCGCGGCGGTCGGAGTCCAGGCGCACGCGGCCGAAGCGGCCGTCCCACTCCAGCGCGGATCGATACGTGATCACGCCGAGTTTGCGCGCCATGCGCATGCCGCTTTCGGGATAGTTCGCGTCATCGTAGTCGCCGTTGTTCCAGTGCGGGTCCAGGCGGATGGCCTCGCGCTGCAGCGAGCGGATCGCGATCGAGAACGGCAATGCGCGCGCGGCGCCCGACACGTTGATGTGGCTGCGCGAGATGCCGGGATGGCGCGCGAGCAGGGCGAGCGCGGCCATGCCGCCCATGGAGTTGCCGATCACGCAGGCCAGGCGCTCGATGCCGAGTGCGCGCACGGCGTGCGCCGCGGAATCGGCGATGTCCTCGATGGCGACGTCGGGGAAGGCGATGCGCCAGGGCTGGCCGGTGGCCGGATCGATCGAAGCCGGCCCGCTGGATCCCTTGCAGCTGCCCAGCGAGTTCACGCAGACCACGTGCCAGCGGTCGGTATCGATCGCCTTCCCGGGGCCCAGCATCGCCTCCCACCAGCCGGGGGCGGGATCAGCCTCGTTCGCCGCGGCATGCGCGTCCGGCGACAGGCCGGTGAGGATGAGGATGGAGTTGTCGCCGGCGGCGTTGCGGCGACCCCAGGTCTCGTAGGCGATGCGGCCCTCGCGCAGACCGCCGCCGCGTTTCATGGCAAAGGGCGAGGGCAGTTCGAGGAAGCGCGTGCCGGGCGGGATGAATTCGGTCATGGCCGCAAGTTTAACGGCCGCGGCATGGGGTGTCGGCCGCGACGCGCCCATCAAGGACGGCTCACTCCGCGCCGATCACCAGCTCCACGATCGCCTCGGTCGGCAGGGACACGCGGACCGGCGCGGATTCCACGTCGTCTGCGCTGCGCTCGACGGTGCCGCTGGCGGAGACGCGCGCCGAGACCAGGGCCTCTTCCAGCTGCGAAAGGACCTGAGTGGGCATCGGGCTGTCGGCGTCATCGAGCACGATCTCCAGCGGCAGCGCGGAAACGTCGTGGCGCTCGGCGGCCACCGGCATCGGCGGACCGTCGGGGGCGCGCGCCATCACGAAGACCGTGCCCCTGCCGCCGAGGCGCTCGGCGACGCCGGGGGCGAGGCTGATGCGCACGCGGAGGCCGCTGCCGGCAGGTGCGGCGACAGCGGCGTTGGCGCTGCCGCCGGACTGCGCGATGGCAGGCGGCGCGGTCGTGGTGCCGCCTTCAGTGCCGACTACCCCGGCTGCCGCCTGTGTGGCCGGAGGCAGGCCCGCGGCTTCGCGCGCCTCGGCAATCTGGTTGGTGAGGCTGGCGGCGGTGGACGGGTCGACGTCGGGCAGCAGCGCCTCCCAGGTCGCGACCGCTTCCGCGTCCATGTTGCGCTGGCGCTGGGCCACTCCGATGAACCAGCGCGCGCGCTGGTTGGCCGGCTGCAGGGTCGCGGCGCGCTCGAGCAGGGCCAGCGCCTGGTCGTCGAACAGATTCTGCGGATGCGCCTGGGCGCTGGCCTGCGCGACTTCCACCATCAGCGCAGGTTCGTCGGGAACCAGCTCCAGCGCTCTCGCGTACGCGTCGCGCGCGCCGGCGGCGTCGCCCTGCACCGACAGCGAGCGCGCAAGCAGCGCCCAGCCCTCCGGCTGCTGCGGATTGCGCTCGAGTTCGGCGCGCAGCTGCACGACCGCCTCGGCAAACTCCGCCGGATCGACATGCGGGGCATCTCCGACCGCCGCCGCAGGGGTTGCGCGCAGGGCCGGATCAAGCGCTGCCGGCGTGCCCAGCATCTGGTAAAGGCCGAGCGCGAGTACCGGCACCAGCGCCAGCACGGTGAGCCAGCTGCGCGGGGAAGCGCGGCGCAGCGGTGCGGCCACCAGCGCCGCGGCGAGCAGCGATCCGAACAGCACGGCAAGCAGGAATACGACGGTCATCACCACTCCTGTCCGTCGTCGACGGGATCGAGCGCCTTGCGGTTGGCCGCTGCGCGTTTGCGCACCACCACCACCAGCACGACCGCGCCGGCCAGCAGCACGACCGCCGGCCCCAGCCACAGCAGCAGCGTGGCGCCGCCGAACTGCGGACGATAGAGCACGAACTCGCCGTAGCGCTCGACCAGGAAGGTCTTGATCTCGGCGTCGCTGCGGCCTTCGCGCATGAGGTTGAAGACTTCGCGGCGCAGGTCGTGGGCGATCGGCGCGTCGGAGTCCGCCAGCGACTGGTTCTGGCACATCACGCAGCGCAGTTCGAGGGTCAGCTCGTGGAAGCGCTGCTCTTCGGCACGGTCGCGGAACTCCAGCGGCTGCGCGGGGCGCGCAACCTGCGCCGTTGCGGGCGAGGGGGCCAGCGCCAGCGTGGCCATCAGCAGCGCCAGCAGGCAGGCCCCGAGCGCGGCGGGCATCGGGCCGGTGGTGGTATGCAGGTTCATGCGCCGCCCTCCATGGCGTCCACCATCGGTGCGACCACGTCGTCGATCAGTTCGTCGGTCAGCGGACCCACGTGCTTCCAGCGCACGATGCCTTCGGCGTCGACCAGGAAGGTCTCGGGTGCGCCGTAGATGCCCCATTCGATCGCGGCGTCGCTGTCGTAGTCGGTGATCACCACCCAGTAGGGATTGCCGAACTGCTCGAGCCAGCGCAGCGCGTCCTCGGGCTCGTCCTTCCAGTTGTAGCCGACCACGCGGATGCGCCTGGTTTCGGCGTAGCGCGCCAGCACCGGGTGCTCGACCTGGCAGGCCGGGCACCAGCTGCCCCAGACGTTCATCAGGTAGGGCTGGCCGCGCAGGTCGTCGCTGCCGACGCGGTAGTCGCTGTCGTGCAGCACCGGCAGCGAGAACTCCGGCGCCGGCTTGCCGATCAGCGGCGAGGGCAGGGATTCGCGGTCGGGACGGTCGGACCGGCTCACGCCCCAGCCCAGCAGCACCAACAGGGTGAGGAAGCCGCCGAACAAGAGCGCGGTCAGCAGCCTGCGACCGCCGTCGGCAGGAGGCGTTTCGGGAGGCAGGGACGTGCTCATGGCGCCGCCTCCTGCTTCAGTGGCAGCCGGAAGCGGCGGTCGGTGGCGGTGACCAGGCCGCCCAGCGCCATCAGCAGCGCGCCGGCCCAGATCCAGCGTATGAAGGGCTTGATGTGCAGGCGCACCGCCCAGGCCTCGCCGCCGAGCGGTTCACCCAGGGCCACGAAGATGTCGGCGCGCACTCCGGCGTGGATGCCGGCGTCGGTCATCACCTGGCCGCCGCTGGCGTAGGCGCGCTTCTCGGGATGCAGCAGCACCAGCGGCCGGTCGTCGCGGAACACCTGCACATGCCCGCGGTCGGCCATGTAGTTCGGTCCCGGCACGCGCTCGACGCCGTCGAAACGGAAGGCGTAGCGGCCGATCGTCTGCGTCTCGCCGGGCACCATCGGCACCTCGCGCAGCACGTTCTGCGCCTCGACCAGCATCGCGCCGATCACGAACACGGCGACGCCGAGGTGCCCCAGCACCATGCCGAACATCTCCGGGGTGAAGCTGCGGCCCTTGGCGCGCAGCCGCGTCCACGCGAAGCGCAGCGTGCCCAGCGCCACCCATGCGGCCGCCGCCACGCCGAAGCCGGTCTTCAACGCGCCCTGCGGCGCCTTGAACCATGCGATCACGCCCACCAGCACGGCAAGGCCGAGCCAGGGCGCCAGCATCGCCAGCGGCCTGGAGGCCTGCTCCTGCTGCCAGCGGGTCAGCGGGCCGAACGGCACCAGCAGCACCAGCGGCGCCATCAGCACCAGGAACAGCGTGCCGAAGTAGGGCGGCCCCACCGAGACCTTGCCGAGGCCCAGGGCATCGGCGATCAGCGGGTACAGCGTGCCCAGCAGCACCATTGCGCAGGCCGAGGCCAGGAGCAGGTTGTTGACCAGCAGCAGGGTCTCGCGGGAGGCGACCGCGAAAGGCTTGCCTTGCGCCAGTCGCGGCGCGCGCGTCACATAGACCAGCAGCGCGCCGCCGATCACGGCCCCCAGGAAGATGAGGATGAAGAGGCCGCGCGACGGATCGGCGGCGAAGGAGTGCACGCTGGTCAGCACGCCCGAGCGCACCAGGAACGCGCCCAGCAGCGACAGCGAGAACGCCGCGATCGCCAGCAGCATCGTCCAGCTGCTGAAGCTGCCGCGCTTCTCGGTGACCGCCTGCGAATGGATCAGCGCGGCGCCCACCAGCCAGGGCATGAAGCTCGCGTTCTCGACCGGATCCCAGAACCACCAGCCGCCCCAGCCGAGCTCGTAGTAGGCCCACCAGCTGCCCATGGCGATGCCGACGGTGAGGAAGGCCCAGGCGACGTTGGTCCACGGCCGCGACCAGCGCAGCCAGCGCGCGTCGACGGCGCCCTCCAGCAGCGCCGCGATCGCGAACGCGAAGGGCACCACGAAACCGATGTAGCCGATGTACAGCAGCGGCGGATGGATGATCATCCCCGGGTCCTGCAGCAGCGGGTTGAGGTCGTGGCCTTCCAGCACCGCCGGCAGCAGCCGGTCGAACGGGTTCGAGGTGAAGAACATGAACGACAGGAAGCCCACCGCGACCAGGCCGATCACGCCGAGGGCGCGCGCGCGGAAGCTCCAGGGGATGCGGCCCGACAGCGCCGCCACCGCCGCGTTCCACACCGCCAGCATCAGTGCCCACAGCAGCAGCGAGCCTTCGTGCGCGCCCCAGACCGCGGTGTAGCGATAGACGAGCGGCAGCAGCGAGTTGGAGTTGTCGGCGACGTACTTGACCGAGAAGTCCTGCAGCACGAAGGCCAGGGTCAGCAGCACGTAGGCGGCGAGTACCAGCACCAGCTGCGCGAGCGCGGCCGGGCGCGTGACGGCCGCCAGGTCCTCGCGCCCGCGGGCGGCGCCAGCCAGGCCGGCGATGCCCTGGAGTACGGCGAATACCAGGGCCAGCGCAAGCGCCGCCTGGCCGATCTCCGGCAGCACCTAGAGACCGCCTTCGGACTGCGGCGCGGGCATGTCGACGTCGTGTTTTTCGTGCGCCAGTCCCATCTTGTCGGCGACTTCCTTGGGCACGTAGGTCTCGTCGTGCTTGGCCAGCACGTCATCGGCGACGAAGGTGCCATCGGCGCGCATGCGGCCGGTGGCGATCACCGACTGGTTCTCGCGGAACAGGTCGGGGAGGATGCCGGAGAACACGACCGGCATCAGCGCGTCGCCGTCGCTGACCAGGAAGCGCGCTTCCATCGAACCCGGCGTGCGCTCGAAGGAGTCGCCGGCGACCATGCCGCCGAGCCGGAAGCGGGTGGCGCCCGAGGCGACGTCTTCGCCGGCGCGGCCGTCGAGGATTTCGGCAGGGGTGAACAGGTAGGCGACGTTGCGCTCCAGCGCAGCGGCCACCAGCACCGCGACCAGGGCGGAGGCGGCAACGATGGCGAGCACGAACCAGAGGCGTCGGCGGCGGGTGGGGTTCATCGGCCAAGCTCCGTGGAACGGTCGGGTCGGGTGGGGCGGGCGGCACGGCGCGCCGCCAGTTTGCGCGCGGCGCGCAGCTGGCGCGCGATGGCGAAGCGGGGTGCGAGGTAGTCCCACACCAGCATCACGGCGAACACCGCATAGGCGGCGATGACATATTCGCGATAGCTCATTCGTTCGTCCCCGCGATGCGGCGGACCCAGTCCTTGCCGGCTTCGCGCTGCAGGTTGTCGGCGCGCGCGCGCGCCAGCAGCGAGCCGGCGAACCAGAGCTTGGTGCCGATCAGCATCCACACCAGCGGCGGGATCATGCTTGGGTCCATCGAGGAGTCGCCGAACACGCGGATGGTCTGGCCCTGGTGCAGCGAGTTCCACCACACCACGGAGTAGCGGATGATCGGCAGCATGACCACGCCGACCAGGGCCAGCAGGCCCGCGGCGCGCGCGGCGGTGCGGCGGTCGTCGATGGCGTGGTACAGGCCGATCACGCCCAGGTAGAGGAACAGCAGCACCAACTGGCTGCTCAGGCGCGGGTCCCAGTCCCACCAGGTGCCCCACATCGGCTTGCCCCAGATCGAGCCGGTGGCGAGGGTGACGAAGGTGAAGGCGGCGCCGATCGGCGCGCAGGCCATGGCGAGGATCTCGCAGAGCTTGATCCGCCAGATGAGCGCGATCGCGGAGTACAGCGCCATCAGGCCGAAGACGAGCAGGCTCATCCAGGCCGCCGGCACGTGGATGTAGAGGATGCGGAAGCTGTCACCCTGCTGGTAGTCCGCGGGCACCTGGAACAGCGCGCCGTACATGCCCCAGGCCATCACCAGCGCGCCCAGCGCGTAGCCCCAGGGCGACCACCTGGCGGCGAACCGGTCGAAGTAGGGGGGTGAACCAAGCTGGTGGAACCAGCGGATCACCGGATTCATGTCGGACATCTGGTTTTCGCTGGCTGGAGGTGGGCAGGCCGAGGGTGGGCAGGCTCAAGGCCTCGACGGACGCCTTTGGCGCCCGTTGGTGCATTCTTTCAGGTTTGGTCCCCCGGGCCAAGCGCAGGGGATGGCACACAGTGGCCATCCCGCGGCGTTGCCGGTGTCGGTTTACGGCGTCAGGGTGATCGTGCCCTACGCGCTCAGCGGGGGAGTACGCGGCGCAGGAAGACAGGCCTTGGTTCTACGCCAATGCGATCCGGATCGCTGCCGCGGCGGCGAGCGGTGCCAGTACCAGCGCCGCCACCAGTCCCGCGGCCAGCAGCAGCAGGCCGCCGACCGGGTCGAAGCCCTGCGCAGCGGCGGTGACGCTGCCGGCGCCGAATACCAGCACGGGCACGTACAGCGGTAGCGCGAGCAGCGCCACCAGGATCCCGGAGCGGCGCATGCCCACGGTGAGTGCGGCGACCACCGCGCCCAGCAGCGCCAGCAGCGGAGTTCCCAGCATCAAGGCCGCGAACAGCACCGGCCAGTGGTCGCGCGGCAGGGCCATCAGCTCGGCCAGCAGCGGCATCGCCAGCACCAGCGGCAGCGCCGTGGTCGCCCAGTGCGTGGCCACGCGCACCAGCACCAGCCAGGCCAGCGGCACCGGCGCCAGCAGCCACTGCTCCAGCGAGCCGTCCTCGGCGTCGCCGCGGAACAGCGTGTCCAGGGCCAACAGGCCCGACAGCAGCACCGCCACCCACAGTGCGCCCGGTGCCACCCGGGCCAGCATCTCCGGATCGTTGCCCAGGGCCAGCGCGAACAGCACCAGCACCAGGAGTGCGAACAGCGCCGGCTGCAGTGCGTCGCCGCGCCTGCGCCATAGCAGCTGCAGGTCGCGGACGGCGAGTGCGCGGGCGGCGGACCACATCATGACGGCTGCTCCAGCACCAGCAGCCGGGTGCGGACCGGCGGCGCGGCGTAGGCGCCGTGGGTGGTGACCATCGCGCCGCCGCCCTCCCTGAGGTGCGCCTGCACCATGCGGTTCACCAGCTCGATGCCCTCGAGATCGAGGTTGGCATAGGGTTCGTCGAGCAGCCACAGCGGCGCCGGCGACAGCCACAGTCGTGCGAGCGACAGGCGCTTGCGCTGCCCGGCCGACATCTGACGGGCCAGGGCATCCTCGTAGCCCGCCAGGCCGACGGTGTCCATGGCGTCCTCGAGCGACATTCCCGGGCGACTGCCGTGCAGGCCACAGAGGAAGCGCAGGTTCTCCAGTGCGCTCAGGTCGGCCTTCTGCGCCGGCAGGTGACCGAGATAGCCGACCACGCGTGCGCGCAACGCTGCTGCCGCAGCCTGGCCCTGCAGCCGGATGTCGCCGTCGTCGGCGCGCAGCAGCCCGGCCAGGACCTTGAGCAGGGTGGTCTTGCCGGCGCCGTTGTCGCCCTGGACCAGCAGCGCTTCGCCGGCCGCGACTTCGAAATCGATCGGCCCGAACACGGGCATCCCGTTGCGCGTGAAGCGCAGGGCCTGTGCGGAAAGCAGCGCTGGAGCGGCGTTGGCGGATTCGGGCATCGTGCGGCACGGGCCGCGACGGCGACCGGGTGGCGGCTATTCTAGCCAGTCGACCGGAGCGTCGCGGTGGAACCGCGAGGGACGCGTGGACTGCATGCGCAGGCGCACGGCGCTGCCGCGCTGCCACCACAGTGCACCGAGCTGCCCGAACTCGCGGCGCAGGTGGTCGAGTTCCGCGGCGGTGATGTCGAAGATCACCCAGCCCGGCTCCCGCCAGCTGCGATTTGCCGCCGAAGAAAACGCTGGAATGTGCTTGAGATCGCGCGTGGCGAGTTCCGTTTCCAGCGCCACGTCCGCGCGCCGGTTGGCGGACTCCTCGCGCGGCTTCGAATACGGATTCCAGGCCGACAGCAGCCCGAAGCTGCGCACGCGAGGATGCAGCAGTTCGAGCCCGGGGACTGGCAGGCCGATGTGGATGTCATGCCAGTCGCCGTCGCGCGCCCAGCGATAGTCCGCTTCGAGATAGGCGGTGGCGAGGCGCTGGACTTCGGCCTCGGGGACGGCGGGCGGCTGCGTCGGCATGTCCGGGATTTAACGCCAGGCGGGCGGCTGCGTAAACTCGCCGTTCACCGGCAGGCGGCCGGGTGGAGGATCCTGCATGCCCGGCACCAAGCTTCCGAAGGTCGGTACGACCATTTTCACCGTGATGTCGCAGCTGGCGGCCGAGCACGGTGCGGTCAACCTGGGGCAGGGCTTCCCCGACTTCGACGTGCCGGCGCGCCTGGTGGAGTCCCTGGGCCGCGCGATGCGTGCCGGCCACAACCAGTACGCGCCGATGACCGGTGTGGCCACGTTGCGCGAGGCGATCGCCGACAAGACCCTGTCGCTGTACGGCCATCGCCCGGATCCGGAGGCCGAGGTCACCGTGACCAGCGGCGCCACCGAGGCGATCTTCAACGCCGTGCATGCGCTGGTCCGCGCCGGCGACGAGGTCGTGGTGCTGGACCCGGCCTACGACTGCTACGAACCGGCGATCGACCTGGCCGGCGCGCGCGCGGTGCACGTGCCGCTGGATCCGGCGACCTTCGCGCCGGACTGGGCGCGGGTGCGCGCGGCCATCGGTCCGAAGACGCGGATGCTGATCGTCAATACGCCGCACAACCCCTCGGGTGCGACGCTCACTGCCGACGACATGGCCGAGCTCGCCGCCATCGTCCAGGACACCGGCGTCTGGCTGGTCTCCGACGAGGTCTACGAGCACATCGTCTTCGACGGCGCCCGCCACGAGTCGGCATTGCGCTATCCGGCGCTGCGCGAGCGGGCGTTCGTGGTGTCGAGCTTCGGCAAGACCTACCACTGCACCGGCTGGAAGGTCGGCTACTGCATCGCGCCGCCGGGGCTGTCGCTCGAGTTCCGCAAGGTGCACCAGTACAACGTGTTCTGCACCTTCGCGCCGGCGCAGCACGCGTTCGCCGAGATGCTGCGCAAGGAGCCGGGGCACCACCTCGGCCTGGGCGACTTCTACCAGGCCAAGCGCGACGCGTTCCGCGAGCAGCTCGAGGCCACGCGCCTGCGGCCGCTGCCGGTGCCGGGCGGCTACTTCCAGCTGGTCGACTATTCGGCGGTCAGCGACCTGTCCGACGTGGAATTCTGCCGCTGGCTGACCATCGAGCACGGCGTGGCCTCGATCCCGCTTTCACCCTTCTACGAGACGCCGCCCGCCGGGCAGCGTCTGGCGCGGCTGTGCTTCGCCAAGGCGCAGCCGACCCTGGACGCGGCCATCGAACGCCTGGCAAGGCTGTAACCGGCGCAGGCCGGGGACACGGACAGGGGCAGGGAAGGATCCCTCGTCGCGCGGGCGGACTAAGATCGGGTCATGGACAATCTGCGCATCTCTCTGGTCCAGGGCGAAACGCTCTGGCACGACCCCAGTGGCAACCGCGAGTACTACGGTGAACTGATCGCGCCGCTGCGCGGCATCACCGACCTGGTGTTGCTGCCGGAAACATTCACCAGCGGCTTCAGCAACGAGGCCATCGACCAGGCCGAGGGCATGGACGGGCCCACCGTGCGCTGGATGCGCGACCAGGCCGCCGCGCTGGGCGTGGTGGTGAGCGGCAGCGTGCAGCTGCGCGACGACGGCCGCGTCTACAACCGCATGCTCTGGGCCACGCCCGACGGCGGGCTGCAGTACTACGACAAGCGCCACCTGTTCACCTACGCGCGCGAGCACGAGCGCTATGCCGCCGGTCGCGACCGCCTGGTGGTGGAACTCAAGGGCTGGCGCATCAATCCGCTGGTCTGCTACGACCTGCGCTTCCCGGTGTTCGCGCGCAATACCCTCGACGCGACGGGCAGGCCCGATTTCGACCTGCAGTTGTACGTGGCGAACTGGCCGGCCGCGCGCGCGTATGCCTGGAAGACGCTGCTGCGCGCGCGGGCGATCGAGAACCTGTGCTACGTCGCCGGACTCAACCGCGTCGGGCGTGACGGCAACGGCCTGGCGTACTCCGGCGACAGCGCGGTGATCGACTTCCTCGGTGCGCCGCTCAGCGAGTGCGCCGACGAGGAGGTGGTGGTGACCACGACCCTGCTCGCCGGCACGCTGGCGGCCCATCGCGAGCATTTCCCCGCGCTGCGCGACGGGGATGCGTTCACGCTCGCGGACTGACCGGGCTCAGGCGCCGCGGCGGCCGCCGCCGCCGCTGCGCGGCCCGCGTGGACCCGCGCCCTGCGGGCGTCCGCCCGGCCGGGTATTGCCGCCCGGACGCGCGCCGGCGCCGGGACGCCCGCCGCCGGGCTTGCCACCGCCGGGCTTTCCACCGCCCGGCTTTCCGCCGGGACGACCGGTGCGCGGACCGCGGGGCCGGTCATGTGCGCCACCGGGGGTGGCGTGGTCGGAGGGGAAGACCGGCGCGTTGCCCGGATGTCCGTAGGGATGCGCCGCGCGTGCCGGCCGGCCTGCGCCGCCAGGCCGACCCGCGCCACCCGGCTTGCGAGGACCGCCACCGGGGCCGCCGGGTTTGCGCGCACCCGCCGGACCCGCGTTGCGATGCCCCGACGGGCCGGTGTCGACGCCATCGGGCACGTACCAGCTGCGGAACGTGGCGGGATTGCCTTCGGGCAGGGCGCGCTTGTCCTTGCGCGCCTTGAGCGGATTGTGCGACTGGCGCGCAGCGGCCTCGCCGGTGACCGTCAGGCCGCCGGAGGGCTTGCGCTGACCGCGACGGCCGCGGTCCTCGCGGACGTTGTCGAAGCGGCGCAGTTCGCGGCCTTCGTCGGCGGTGCTGTGGCCGCCGACATAGCCATTGCTGCGGTGCTGGCCGCCGACGTGCACCGTGGACTTGGCGGCGCGGCGCTGGCCGATCACCGGCAGCAGGGTGAGGGCGGCGGGGGCGCCGTCCTCGAGGCCGAGCTTCGCGCGAAGCGACTGCACCTTGTCGTCGGACAGCTCCTGCGACTGCCCGCGCAGCAGCGGCTGGGGCAGCTCCACCGGTCCGTAGCGCACGCGCTTGAGGCGGCTGACCTGGCAGCCCTGCGACTCCCACAGGCGGCGCACCTCGCGGTTGCGGCCCTCCTTGAGCAGCACCTGGAACCATTCGTTGGAGTCTGTGCCGCCGATGCGCTTGATCTCGTCGAACTTCGCCGGGCCGTCGTCGAGCACGACGCCGCGGCGCAGGCGGTCGACGATGCCCTCGGCCACCGTTTCCTCGCCCTCGGGCGCGCGCACGCGGCAGACGTACTCGCGCTCGATCTCGAACGAGGGGTGCATCATCGCGTTGGCGAGCTCGCCGTCGGTGGTCAGCAGCAGCAGGCCGGTGGTGTTGATGTCCAGGCGCCCGATCGCGATCCAGCGCGCGCCCTTGAGCGCGGGCAGGGCATCGAAGATCGTCGGCCGGCCCTCGGGATCCTCGCGCGTGGTCACTTCACCCTCGGGCTTGTTGTAGAGCAGCACGCGCGCCGGCTCGGTGAGCGCGCTGGCGACGAAGGTCTTGCCGTCCAGTTCGACGCGGTCACCGCCGCCGACGCTCACGCCGACCTGTGCGATCTCGCCGTTGACCTTGACCAGGCCTTCGGCGATGCGCTGCTCGAGCGCGCGGCGCGAACCCAGGCCGGCCTGGGCCAGCACCTTGTGCAGGCGTTCTTCCAGGCGGGGCGCATCGGGTGCGTCGGTGGCGGTGTCGGTGCTGCGCTTCAGCGACAGCTTGCGGCCGCCTGTCTTGTCTTGGGTCATTCTTCTTCCACTCCGGTGCTGTCGCCTTCGACGGCGAGGGCATCTTCTTGTCGTGCCGCGTCTTGCGGCGGGCTTGGTTCGGTATCCGCGGAATCCACGGTGTTGTTTTCAGTGTCGTTGCCGGCGGCGATGTCGCCGAGCGGCATCGCATCGGCGGTGCTGTCCCCGTCGCTGGCGGCTTCGGGTTCGAACCGCAGTTGCGGCTCCAGTTCGCCGAAATCCTTGAGCTCGGACAGCGGCGGCAGTTCGTCCAGGCGCTTGAGGCCGAAATAGTCGAGGAAGCCCTTGGTGGTGCCGAGCAGCTCGGGCTTGCCGGGCATGTCGCGGTGGCCGACGACGCGAATCCACTCGCGTTCTTCCAGCGCCTTGATGATGTTGCTGTTGGTGGCGACGCCGCGGACCTGTTCGATCTCGCCGCGGGTGATCGGCTGGCGGTAGGCGATCAGGGCCAGGGTCTCGAGCGTTGCACGCGTGTACTTGACCTGGCGCTCGGTCCACAGCCGCGCCACCCAGGGGTGGACGTCGGCTTTCACCTGGTAGCGCCAGCCCGACGCGACCTCGACCAGCTCCACGCCGCGTTCGGCGCAGTCGGCCTGCAGGGCGTCCAGCGCCTGCGGGATGCTGCCGTCGGGCGCGGGCTCATCGAGCGGGAACAGGCCGTTGAGCTGCACCACGGTCAGCGGTTGGCTGGCGGCCAGCAGCGCGGCTTCGACGATGCGTTTGATCAGTTGCGGATCCATGGGTGTCCTGTGGCAGGAAGCGGTGCGTCAGCGCGCCGCGTCGTCATCGTTGGCGGCGGGCTCGATGTCGTCGTCGAACTCGCTGGCGAACTCCAGCGGCGGGCCGTCCTCGCGCGCCACGGCCAGCGACTTGACGTAGATCGGCGCCAGCGGCTCCTCCTGCACCACGTCGAGCAGCTGCTCCTTGGCCAGCTCGAGGATCGACAGGAAGGTGACCACCACGCCAAGCCGGCCCTCGCGGGGCTCGAACAGCTGCTCGAAGCGGTGGAAGGCACCGTCCTCGAGCCGGGTGAGCAGCTCGCCCATGCGCTGGCGCACGCTCAGGGCGTCGCGCTTGATGGCGTGCCCGGTGAACAGGTCGGCGCGCTTGAGCACGTCGTGCAGGGCCAGCAGCATCTCGCGCAGATCCACCGGCGGCGGCTCGCGGTGGACGTTGCGCTCGGGCATGAAGGCCTGCGCCGGCGCGGTGTCGCGGTCCATGCGCGGCAGGGCGTCGACGTCCTCGGCGGCCTGCTTGAAGCGCTCGTACTCCTGCAGGCGGCGGACGAGGTCGGCGCGCGGGTCGTCTTCCAGGCCTTCCTCGAGCGGCGGCCGCGGCAGCAGCATCCGCGACTTGATCTCGGCCAGGATCGCGGCCATCACCAGGTATTCGGCCGCCAACTCGAAGCGCAGCTCCTGCATGACGTCGATGTAGGTCACGTACTGGCGCGTGATCTCCGCCACCGGGATGTCGAGGATGTCGAGGTTCTGGCGGCGGATCAGGTACAGCAGCAGGTCCAGCGGGCCTTCGAAGGCCTCGAGGATGACCTCGAGCGCATCCGGCGGGATGTAGAGGTCCTGCGGCATCTGCAGCAGCGGCTGGCCGTGCACCGTTGCCAGCGCGAACTCCTGCTGCAGCGGATGGCTCCCGGACGCCGGGGCGTCGGACTCGGGTACGGCGGCGGTGTCTGGACCGGCTTGGGTCATCGGTTTGGCGGCCCCCTCCGGGCCACTGGAACATTGGACGGCAAGGGCCGGGCTCGGGTTGGAGCCGCGGTCCACGTCTTTGCGGCTGGACGCCGCGGGGCATTGCAGGACCTGACCATGCCCGGCCGCGCGCGACGGCAGGCGGCCGAGGCGGCGCGATGGTGGTGAGGTGTGGTCGGGCCGACGGGGACAGGACGGGCGGGCACGTCGCCGCCACTGCGTTCCGGCCTCGGAACCGGGCTTCAGGGTACGGGCAGGGGATGCGGCTTGTCCAGCCCGGCCGCATCGCGGCTTCATTGCGGGTTGCGGCTAGTAGGATACCCGCCATTGCAGGCGAGACAGTGGAGCAGGGCCGATGTGGTATGCGATCGAAGGGCGTGACGGCGCGGACGTCCTCGGCAAGCGGAGCGCGGCGCGCGATGCGCATCTTGCGCGCCTGCGGGCCCTGCGGGACGACGGCCGCCTGCTGGTGGCCGGCCCGTGCCCGGCGGTCGACGCCGAGGACCCGGGCCCGGCGGGCTTCAGCGGCAGCATCGTGATCGCCCGCTTCGAGTCGCTCGAAGACGCCCGCGCCTGGGCCGATGCCGATCCCTATGTCGCTGCGGGCGTGTACGCCAGCGTCGAAGTGCGGCCGTTCCGGAAGGTGTTGCCGTGACCGCCAGCACCATCGACTGACCCACCCGGGGGGCTGCTGCATCGCAGCACCGGCGGCCTTTGCCGGGCGGCATGTAAACGTTTACATTCGACCCGATCCAGCGTGTGCGAGGGGTCGATGGCGATCACCATCAAGGATGTGGCGCGCGAAGCCGGGGTGTCGGTCGCCACGGTGTCGCGGGCCATCAACGACCAGGGCAACGTCGCCCCCGCCGTGCGCGAGCGCGTGCTGGCCGTCGCCCGCGCGCTCGACTACGCCCCGCACCAGGCGGCGCGCGCGCTGAGCAGCCGGCGTACGCACACCGTCGGCGTGGTCCTGCCGGACCTCCACGGCGAATTCTTTTCCGAGCTGATCCGCGGCATCGGCCAGGTGGCGCGTGCCCATGGCCTGCACATGCTGGTCTCGAGCGACCATGGCGATGCCCGCGAACAGGGTGCCGCGCTGCAGGCGATGCGTGGCCGCGTGGATGGGGTGCTGGTGATGGCGCCCACCGACGAGGCCGCCCGGGTCCTGTCGGGGCACCTGCCGCCTGGCCTGCCTGCCGTCCTCATCAATACGCCAGCCGCTGAAGGTGGCCGCGCGGGGATCCACGTGGACAACCGCGGCGGCGCGCGTGCCATGACCCGGCACCTGGTCGAGGCCGGCAGCCGCTGCATCGCTTTCATCGCCGGCCCCGACGACAACCACGAGGCGCGGGAGCGCCTGCAGGGCCATCGCGACGAACTCGAAGCGCTGATGCCCGGCACGCAGCCGTGGGTGCTGCCGGGTGGCTTCGACGAGGCTTCGGGACAGCGCGGCGTGCAGGCCATCCTGCAGGCCGGGCGCCGGCCGGACGCCGTGTTTGCCGCCAACGACATGATGGCGCTCGGTTGCCTGCAGGCGCTGGCGGCTGCGGGCGTACGCGTGCCCGGCCAGATCCTGGTCGCGGGTTTCGACGACATTCCGCTTGCGCGCCACGTGCACCCGACGCTCACCACGATGAAGGTAGACATCGCCGAACTCGGTGCGCGTGCGATGCGCGCGCTGATCGTTCCGGCGGACGGGGAGGGCGCCGCGGCAGTGCTCCCCGTGGTGCCGGAACTCGTGGTCCGAGAATCAAGCCGCCGCAGATGAAACAGGCCCGTCACCCCCGGGAGGGACGCGAATGAACCCCAGGCACATCCATAGACTCGAACGCTCGCTGCTTTGCTGCGCGCTGGCCGGCTGCATGCTGGTCACCACTCCTGCGTTTGCGCAGTCCACCTCGGCCTCGCTGCGTGGCCAGGTGATGGTCGATTCTGCGCCGGCCGCCGATGCGCGGGTCACCGCCACCAACCTCGCCTCTGGACTCACGCGCAGCGTCGACGCCGCCAACGGCCGCTATTCGCTGGCGGGCCTGCCGCCGGGGACGTACCGCATCGACGTGGAGGCGGCTGGGCGGGCGGACAGCCGCACGGTGACCCTGGCGGTCGGCCAGGTGGCCACCCTCGACCTTGGAGTCGGTGGCGTGGCCGAGTCCGCGCCTGTCGGCGACGCGACGGACATGTCGGCCGTGGTCGTGACCGGCGAGACGATGACCGAGACGCGCACGTCCGAAGTCGCCACCTACGTCAGCCAGCGGCAGATCGAGGCGCTGCCGCAGGGCACGCGCAACTTCCTGGCCTTCGCCGACACCGTGCCGGGCATGCAGTTCATCCAGGACGCGAGCGGCAATACCCGCCTGCGCTCGGGTGCGCAGAGCGCCAACGCGGTCAACGTCTTCATCGACGGCGTCGGCCAGAAGAACTACGTCACCACCGGTGGCGTGTCGGGGCAGGACACCAGCCGCGGCAATCCGTTCCCGCAATCGGCGGTCGGCGAATACAAGGTCATCACCCAGAACTACAAGGCCGAGTTCGACCAGCTCAGCAGCGCCGCCGTGGTCGCGGTCACGCGCTCGGGCAGCAACGAGTTCGAGGGCAGTTTCTTCCTCGACCATACCCGCACCGAGTGGCGCTCCAGGAGCACCTTCGAGGAGAACGGCGCGCCGAAAGCCGAGTCCGAGGAAACCCAGTATGGCGCCACCTTCGGTGGCCCGATCGTGCGCGACGTCGCGCACTTCTTCATTGCCTACGAGGCCAAGGAATACCAGTCGCCGCGTACCCTGGAGTTCGGGCGCGGCTTCCTGCCGGGCGAACTGCCCCCCGAGTTCAGGGAGCAGTACGGCACCGGCACCATCACGGCGCCGTTCAAGGAGGACCTGTGGTTCGCGAAGGTCGACCTGCAGGTTGGCGACGCGCACCTGTTCGAGCTCAGCACCAAATACCGTGAAGAGTCGGAGACGATCCAGGTCGGTGGCCAGCGCCTGCCGCCGGCGGCGACCGACAATACCAACGAGGAGACCCGCGTCGACCTGCGCTGGCAGTTCAGCAGCGGTGACTGGCTCAACGATGCCCACCTGGGTTACGAGGAGTCGTACTGGAGCCCGCAGCCGGCACTGTTCGCGCCCGGCTACATCCTGAGCGACGGCAACTGGTGGGAGACGATCGGCCACACGGGCGGCGGAGACAACTACCAGGACAAGGGCCAGGAAGGCTGGTCGCTGCAGAACGACCTGACCTACATGGGCTGGGCCGGGCACACGGTGAAGATGGGATTCAAGTACAAGTCCATCGACCTGCACACCCTGGAGCAGAACAAGTTCAACCCGCAGTTCTACTACGACATCCACGAAAGCCTGGTGGTGCCCACGCACGTCGAGTTCGGTGCGCCGGTGGCTGGCCTGGGCGATGGCACCGTGGATTCCGCCAACAGCCAGTTCGGCATCTACATCCAGGACGACTGGGAGGTCAACGCGCACCTGACGCTCAACATGGGCGTGCGCTGGGACGTGGAGGAGACGCCGAGCTACGAGGACTTCGTGACTCCGACCGACGTGGTTGCCGCGCTGGAGGCGTCGAACGCCAACCTGCCCGGCTCCAGCGTCGACATCGGCGACTTCATCAGCACCGGTAGCAACCGCGGCCGCGACGACGACAACATCGCGCCGCGGCTGGGCTTCTCGTACGACATCAATGGCGACCAGCGCCACGTGGTCTTCGGTGGCGTGGGTCGCTCCTACGATCGCAACCTGTTCGACTACCTGCAGAACGAGGTGTCCAAGGGCAGCTGGGGGCAGTACGTGTACAACTTCAACACGCCCCTGCATCCCTGCGACACGGTCTCCGACGCCACCTGCCGCGAGTGGGACCCCGCCTACCTGGATCCGGCGGTGCTGCGCGCCAGCGCCGTGGCCGGCGGGGCGCGCGAGGTGTTCCTCAACCACAACGACCTCGAGGTGCCGTACTCCGACCAGCTGAGCGTTGGCATGCGCAATGCTTTCGACATGTTCGGCCACGACTGGATCGCCGAGGTCACGCTGTCGCATATCCGCAGCCGCGACGGCATCGCCTTCATGCTTGGCAACCGGCTCGATGACGGCGGCTTCTTCCCCTCCGACCCGCCTGGAGCGACCGATCCGCCGCCGTGGGGCGCCGGCTTCGCCCCTTTCAGCAACATGATCCTGACGGTCAACGCGCTGGAGACCGATTCCAACGCCCTGTTCCTGCGCCTGGCGAAGAGCTACACACCGTCCTCGGGCTGGGGGGCCACGGTCGCCTACACCTACACCGACTCCGAGCAGAACAGCCCGATGGACGGCTGGCCCGGCGCCTTCAACGCCGAACGCATCGAGGATTACGGAGACTTCCCGGGCAAGGTGCCCGACCACAGGCTGGTGGCCACCGGCATCCTCGATGGTCCCTGGGATCTGACCTTCTCCGGCAAGTTGACCCTGGCCTCGGCGACGCCGCGCTACTACCAGAACTGCAACATGCCGGAGTGGGCGTACTGCCACTTCTCGTTCTATACGCCAGACGAGGACTTCAAGCAGTTCGACTTCGCGGTGGAGAAGCGCTGGGACACCGGTACCGATCTGCAACTGCGGCTGCGGGCCGACGTGCTGAACGTCTTCAACTGGGACAATTACAGCGGCTACGATGACTGGCGCGGCGGTGCCGGCGAGCCGCAAAACCCGAACTGGGGCAGGCCCAACGCCATCTCGCTGCCGACACGTACGTTCAAGGTCTCCATCGGATTCAACTGGTAAGCCATGCCCCGACCCTGGATCCGCAGCTGTTTTCCCGTTCTTGCCCTGATGTTGCTCGCCGCCTGCGGGCGCGAGCAGCAGCAGGAGGTCGAGCCGCCGCGGCCGGGTCCGATCGAGGAGGTGATGGTCACCGCGCCGCCGCCCCCCGATGCCGCGCCGCCCGCGCAGGAGCCGCTGCCGCCGCTGTTCCGCGACATTGAAAAGCGCACCTTCCAGTTCTTCTGGGACACCACAGACGAGCGCAACGGCATGACGCCCGACCGTTTCCCGTCGCGGCCGTTCGCGAGCGTGGCGGCGATCGGCTTCGCGCTGACCGCGTATCCGGTGGGCATCGAGAACGGCTGGATCGGCCGGCGCCAGGCGGTCGACCGCACGCTGTTGACGCTGGAGTTCCTGCTCGAGTCGCCGCAGGGGCCGGAGGAGACCGGCACCATCGGCCATCGCGGCTTCTTCTACCACTTCCTCGACATGCGCAGCGGGCACCGCTACGAGCCCTGGGTGGAGCTGTCGAGCGTCGATACCGGGCTGATGATGCTCGGCGTGCTGTTCGCGCAGAGCTACTACGACGGCGACGACCCGCGCGAGCAGCGCATCCGCGAGGTCGCCGAGGAGCTCTACCGGCGCATCGAATGGCCCTGGCTGCAGCAGCGGCCGCCGCTGATCTCGATGGGCTGGTATCCCGAGCGTGGCTTCATCGAGCACGACTGGACCGGCTACGACGAGGCCATGCTGGTCTACATCCTGGCGCTGGGCTCGCCGACGTACCCGGTGGAGCCCGAGGCATGGACGACCTGGACGCAGACCTACGACGACAGCTGGGGCATTTTCCAGGGCCAGGAGTACCTGAGCTTCGCGCCGCACTTCGGCCACCAGTACAGCCACGCCTGGATCGACTTCCGTGGCATCCGCGACGCCTACATGCGCGGACGCGGCATCGACTACTTCGAGAACTCGCGGCGCGCGACCTACGCCCAGCGTTCCTATGCGATCGAGAACCCGATGGGTTGGAAGGGCTACGGGGCCGACATCTGGGGGCTGACCGCAAGCGACGGTCCGCAGCGCACCGACCAGGTCTACGAGGGCACGCTGCGCGGGTTCCGCCACTACAGCGCACGCGGTGCGGGGATCGCGGTGGCCTTCGACGACGGCACCATCGCGCCGACCGCGGCGATCGGCTCGCTGCCGTACGCGCCCGAAATCGTGATCCCGGCCACCCGCGCCCTGGTGGAGCAGTACGGCGAGTACCTGTTCTCCAGCTACGGCTTCCTGGACTCCTTCAATCCGAGCTTCGATTACGACATCCCGCTCAAGACCGGCCGCATCGTTCCCGACAAGGGCTGGGTGGCCAGCGACTACATCGGCATCGACCAGGGGCCGATCCTGATCGGGATCGCGAACTACCGGAACGACTTCGTCTGGGACGTCATGAAGCGCAACCCGCACATTCGCAGGGGCCTGGAGCGCGCGGGATTCACCGGCGGCTGGCTGGCGGAGCTGCAGGCACAGGATGAGGCGGAGGCGCTGGATCGAGCGGCCGACGAAGCGGGCGCAGCGGACGCCACGGATGAAGTGGACGACGCGGCCGAAGCGCCCGAAGCGGACCGGACGTCCACAGTTGCCCCGCCGCGCGGGGGCTGACGCGGCATGTCGCAGTCCCGTCCCCGCGGTGTCCATGCCGCGCTGCTGCTCGCGCTGGTGGTGCTGGGCGCCCTGGTCGCCGGCTGCGCGCGCAAGGTCGACGACGGGACGACCACGATCCGCTTCTGGGCCATGGGCCGCGAGGCCGAGATCGTTGCGACGCTGCTGCCGGACTTCCAGCGCGAGCATCCGCAGCTGCGCGTGGAGCTGCAGGCGATCCCATGGACGGCCGCGCACGAGAAGCTGCTGACGGCCTATGCCGCCGATGCGATGCCCGACCTGCTGCAGTTGGGCAACACCTGGATCCCCGAGTTCGCCGCGCTCGACGCGCTGGAGCCGCTGGGGGCGCGGATCGACGCCTCGGCCACCATCGATGCAGGCGATTATTTCCCGGGGATCCGGGACACGAATGTCGTCGATGACGAGGTGCTCGGCGTGCCCTGGTACGTGGACACGCGGCTGCTGTTCTACCGCAAGGACATCCTGCGCGATGCCGGTGTCGCCGTGCCGCTTCGCACCTGGGACGAGTGGGCATCGGCGATGGAAGCGATCCAGCGCCACGTCGGCCCCGGGCGTTACGCCATCCTGCTGCCGCTCAACGAGTTCGAACCGCAGCTCTCGCTCGCGTTGCAGCAGCCCGATCCGCTGCTGCGCGACAACGGCACCCGAGGGAATTTCCAGAGCGACGGCTTTCGCGAGACATTGGCCTTCTACGCCAGGATGTTCGAGGAGGGCTGGGCGCCGGTGCTGTCGGAAACCCAGATCTCCAACGTCTGGGACGAGTTCTTCCGTGGCTTCAACGCCTTCTACCTCTCGGGTCCCTGGAATATCCGCGAGTTCCGCCGGCGCGCGCCACCTGGGCTGGCCGACCAGTGGGGCACGATGCCGCTGCCCGGCCCGGACGGTCCGGGCGCGGGGATCGCCGGCGGCACCAGCCTGGTGCTGCCGCGGGGCGGTGCGCACGCCGACGCGGCGTGGCTGCTGGTGGAGTACCTGTCGCGGCCCGAGGTGCAGCGGCGCTTCCATGCCCTCAGCGGCAACCTGCCGCCGCGGCGCAGCACCTGGGAGCACCCCGAGCTGGCCGATGATCCGCTGGCCGCGGCCTTCCGCGACCAGCTGGAGCGCGTGCGCCCCACGCCCAAGGTGCTGGAATGGGAGCGCATCGCGCAGGAGATCCGCCTGGTGACCGAGCGCGTGGTACGCGGGGGGCTGCCGCAGGACCAGGCCGTGCGGCAGCTCGACGCCAGCGTCGACGCGATCCTCGCCAAGCGCCGCTGGATCGTCGAACAGGAGGGACGCTGATGCGCGCCGGCATCGCCGGATGGATGTTCGTGGCGCCGGCGCTGCTCGTGCTGGGCGTGTTCTTCGCGCTGCCGGTGGCATCGGCACTGCTGTTGAGCCTGACCGACTTCGACCTCTACGCACTGGCCGATCCAGACCACCTGCGTTTTGTCGCGTTCGACAACTACATCGAGCTGCTGCGTACGCCGATCTTCTGGAAGGCGCTGTGGAACACCACCTACTTCGTCGTCGTCGGGGTGCCGCTGTCGATCGCGGTCTCGCTGGCCGCGGCGCTGCTGCTCGACTCCGGACTGGCGCGTGCCAGGGCCTTCTTCCGCACCGCGCTGTTCGCGCCGGTGGTGACCACCCTGGTGGCGGTAGCGGTGATCTGGCGCTACCTCTTCCACACCAGCTATGGCCTGGTGAACTGGGCGTTGGGGCACATCGGCATCGCGCCGATCGACTGGCTGGGCGACCCGCTGTGGGCGATGCCGACGATCATCGGCTTCGCGGTGTGGAAGAACTTCGGCTACAACATGGTGATCCTGCTCGCCGGCCTGCAGGCGGTCCCGCGCGAACTCTACGAGGCCGCGCGCATCGACGGCGCGTCGACCTGGCGGCAGATCCTCCACATCACCCTGCCGTCCCTGGGGCCGGTGCTGCTGGTGGTGTCGGTGATCACGGTGTCGGGTTACTTCCAGCTCTTCGCCGAACCCTACGTGATGACCCGGGGCGATCCGCTGCAGTCCACGGTGAGCGTGCTGTACTTCATGTTCGAGGAAGGCTTCAAGTGGTGGAACCTCGGCCGCGCGTCGGCGGTCGCGTTCATGCTGTTCCTGGTGATCCTGGGCGCGACCACGCTGCTGCTGCGCGCCGGCCGCAAGCGGGACCTGGTATGAGCAGGCCGGTGGGTGGCTCGCGGCTGCAGCTGCTGCTGGTCAACGGCGCGCTGGCGCTGTTCGCGCTGCTGGCGCTGGCACCGCTGGCTTGGATGGTCTCGGTGTCGTTCATGCCGATGGGCGAGGCCAGCCGCTTTCCGCCGCCGCTGCTCCCGGCCGCGGTCACGCTCGACAACTACCGGGAGCTGTTCGCGCGCACCGGGTTCGGCCGCGCGTTCGGCAACAGCCTCGTCGTGTCGTTTGCGATCACGCTCGGCTCGCTGCTGGTCAACACCGCCGCCGGCTATGCCTTCGCCAAGCTGCGCTTCCGCGGCCGCGAGCGGCTGTTCCAGCTGATGCTGGCGGCGCTGGTGGTCCCGGCGCAGGTGGCGATGCTGCCCCTGTTCCTGCTGATGAAGGAGCTGGGACTGGTCAACAGCCTGGGCGGCGTGGTGGTTCCGGCGCTGGCGGGCGTGTTCGGGATCTTCCTGGTGCGGCAGTACGCGCGCTCGATCCCGGACGCGCTGATCGAGGCTGCGCGCATCGACGGCGCCGGCGAACTGCGGATCTTCTTCCAGGTCGTGCTGCCGATGCTGAAGCCGGTGCTGGTGACGCTGGCGATCTTCACCTTCATGGCTGCGTGGAACGATTTCATGTGGCCGCTGATCGTGCTTGCCGAGCAGCAGCAGTACACGCTGCCGGTGGCGCTGGCCGCGCTGTCGCGCGAACACATCATGGACGTTGAGATGATGATGGCCGGTGCCGTGGTCACGGTGCTCCCGGTGCTGCTGTTGTTCCTGGCGCTGCAGCGCTATTACATGCAGGGGCTGTTGCTGGGCAGCGTCAAGGGCTGAGGAGATGCGGGTGATGGGTTTCAAGGAGACCGTGCGGGCCTGCGGGCGCGGTGCCGGGCGCCGCTGCCGGCGGGCGCGTTGGGCCGCGGCGGCGCTGCTTGCGCTGTCCGCATGCCTGCTGACGGTTCCGGCCGTCGCGCAGGAGGCCATCTCCACGCGCCTGCTCGATGACTTCGAAAGCCCGCTTGCCTGGAGCACGGTGGCCTCGGACCAGGTCAGCGCCTCGATCCGCGTCGCCGAGGGCGACGAGGGGCGTGCGCTGTGCCTGGACTACGACTTCAACGGCGTCTCCGGCCACGCCGGTATCCAGCGCGCATTGCCGCTCGACTATCCCGGCAACTACCGCTTCGACCTGCGCCTGCGCGGCGACGCGCCGGCCAACGACCTGCAGTTCAAGCTGGTCGACGCCACCGGCGACAATGTGTGGTGGGTCAACCGGACGTCCGTCGATCCGCCGGCGCGCTGGACACCCGTGCGGCACAAGGCCCGGCACATCGTGAAGGCCTGGGGACCGGATCCGGATCCGACGCTGCGCACCAGCGCGACGCTGGAGTTCGTGGTGTACAACCGCGTCGGTGGGCAGGGCTCGGTATGTTTCGACCAACTCACGTTCAGCGAACTGGCGCCGGCCGACGACAGCCCGCTCACGGCCACGGGCTTGGCCACCGCGGGCGACGCCGCCTCGGCAGTGGATGGCGACGCCGCCACCGCCTGGCGCGCGCCGGCGATCACCGGCGGCCAGCGGCTTGTGCTCGACCTGGGCAGCATCCGCGAATTCGGCGGCCTGTCGCTCGACTGGCTGCCGGGTGCGCAGGCTTCGCGCTATGGAGTCCAGCTGTCCGACGACGGGGCAGGGTGGCGCAACGTCCGCGCGGTGAATGCCGGCAACGGCGGGCGCGACTGGATCGCGCTGCCGGAATCCGAAGCACGCTACGTCGCGCTGGATTTCATTGCCGGTCCCGGTCCGGAATTCGCACTGGCGGAGGCCGCGGTCAAGCCGCTCGGATTCAGCGCGCATCCCAACGATTTCGTGCGCGCCGTGGCCGCCGACCTGCCTCGCGGGCGTTTCCCGCGTGGCTTCAGCAGCGAACAGCCCTACTGGACGATCATCGGCCTCGATGGTGGCCTGCAGCAGGGACTGATCGGCGAGGACGGCGCGGTCGAAGTCGCGCGTGGTGGCTTCAGCATCGAGCCCTTCGTGATCGCCGACGGCGGCCTTGTCAGCTGGGCCGATGGCGCGCCGCGGCAGTCGCTGCAGGATGGCTATCTGCCGATCCCGAGCGTCGACTGGCGCCACCGCGATTTCTCGCTGCGCGTCACCGCGTTCGCCACCGGTGAGCCCAGGAACTCGCAGCTGGTGCTCCGCTACCGCCTGGCCAATATCAGCGGTCGCGCCCAGGAGCTCCAGCTTGCCCTTGCCACGCGACCGCTGCAGGTCAACCCGCCGGCGCAGTTCCTCAACACCATCGGCGGTGTGAGCCGGATCGAGGACATCGCCGTCGACGGCGGCATGGTTTCGGTTGCGGGCTTGCCACGGGTGTTCGCCAAGCAGATACCGCAGGCCTCGTTCGCGTCGGCCTTCGATGCCGGGGACGTGGTGCAGCACCTGGCCAGCGGGACGCTTCCTTCCACCACGCGCGTGGTGGACGATCCCACCGGGCTGGCATCGGCGGCCATGGTCTACCGCATGCGCCTGGGGCCGGGGGAGGTCGGCAGCGTCGAGGTGATGGTGCCGATGACCGGTGGCAGCGCCCCTGCGCGGCGCTGGTGGGACGCCGAGGCGCTGCAGCGCCAGGTCGCGGCGCAGTGGCGTGGCAAGCTCGACCAGGTGCGCCTGGACCTGCCGCCGCAGGGGCAGGCCCTGGCCGACAGCCTGCGTACGGCGCTGGCGCACATGCTCATTTCGCGCGTGGGCCCGCGATTGCAGCCGGGCACGCGCTCGTACTCGCGCAGCTGGATCCGCGACGGCGCGATGATCTCCGAAGGCCTGCTGCGCCTTGGGCGCGCCGACGCCGTGCGCGATTACGTCGAGTGGTATGCGCCGTTCCAGTTCGACGACGGCAAGGTGCCGTGCTGCGTCGACGACCGCGGCAGCGACCCGGTGCCGGAGAACGACAGCCACGGCGAGCTGATCTTCAACATCGCCGAGTACTGGCGCTACACCGGCGACGACGCCTTCCTCGAACGCATGTGGCCGCACGTGCTCGCGGCCTGGGAGTACATGGAAGTCCTGGCGCTGAGCGAGCGCACCGAGGCCAACCGCGCGATCGATCCCGCCTTCTACGGAATGATGCCGGCCTCGATCAGCCACGAGGGCTATTCGGCCAAGCCGATGCACTCGTACTGGGACAACTTCTGGGCGCTGCGCGGCTACAAGGATGCCGTGCAGGTGGCCGAAGCGCTCGGGAAGGCCGCCGATGCCGCGCGCATGGCCGCTTCCCGCGATCGCTTCCGCGCCGACCTCATGGCCTCGCTGGACGCCGCGGCCGCGCGCCACGGCATCGACTACATTCCCGGCGCCGCCGAGCTCGGCGACTTCGACGCCACCTCCACCACCATTGCCCTGGCGCCGGGCGGCGAACTCGCCAAGCTGCCGGCCGACCGCCTGCACAACACCTTCGAGCGCTACTGGCGCGAGTTCGTCGCGCGCGGCGACGGCCAGCGCGAGTGGGATGCCTACACGCCCTACGAGTGGCGCAACGTGGGGGCCTTCGTGCGCCTGGGCTGGCGCGAACGCGCCTGGGCTGCAACCGACTGGTTCATGGCCGATCGCGCGCCGCCGACGTGGAACCAGTGGGCGGAAGTGGTGACGCCGACGCCGCGCAAGCCCTTCTTCCTCGGCGACCTGCCGCATGCCTGGGTGGCCTCGGACTTCGTGCGCTCGGCGCTGGACATGTTCGCCCACGTGCGCGAGTCCGACGACAGCATCGTGCTTGCCGCGGGGGTGCCCGCGGACTGGTTCGGCCAGGGCTTCGGCCTCCGCGGCCTGCGTACGCCCGGTGGGGCGCTGGCGTACTCGTTCCAGCGCGACGACGATGTGCTCGTGCTCGAGGTCGAAGACGGCCTCGAGCTGCCGCCGGGTGGGCTGGTGCTGCCCTGGCCATGGAACGGCGATGCCCCGGGCGCAACCACCATCGACGGTCGTCCGGCGACGTGGGAGGAAGCGGAACTGCGCATCCTGCACGTGCCCGCACGCGTCGAGATCGAGCGTCCCGCGCGCCCGGTGGACCCGGCGCCCAGCGGATGACGCCGATGCTGGACCAGCAACTGGCGGATCCGCAGCGCGCCACGTTCCCGGTCTGGCCGCTGCCACTGGCCATCGCGGCGCTGCTGGTGGTGGCCGTGCACCTTGCCTGGGGGCTGTCGGTGCGCGACGGCCACGTGCCGGCGTGCATCCCCTACCTCGAAGGCTGCACGTCGATCAGCCGTGCCGCGCGCCACGGGCTCGGCAACCATGTGTTCCGGCTCATGGTCCTGCCGTGCACGGCGCTGCTGGCCCTGCACTGGTGGTCGTCCGCGCGCTGGCTGGCGCTGCGTGGAGCGCTGCGGGGCGGTGGCTGGCTGCTCGCGCTCGGCGTCGCGGCCGCGGTGGCGCTGGCGGTATACGCGACCTTCCTGGGCACCGAGGGCGCCGCGTACCGCTTCATGCGCCGCTACGGCGTGATCGCCTACTTCGGCGCCAGCTACCTGGCGCAGCTGCTGTTCCTGCGCATGGGGCGCGCGGTGGATGCGCCAGGCGGGCGCTTGCAGACGGCCATGGTCGCGATCTGCGGCCTGATGCTGGCCCTGGGGGTCGGCAACGTGGCGGCGTCCGCCCTGGTGGCCGATCCGCTGCTGAAGGACCGCATCGAGAACGTGCTGGAGTGGCAGCTGGGCGTGTTCCTGGTCGCCTGGTACCTGCTGCAGGCCTGGCTGTGGCACCGCAGCGGCTATCGCCTCGGGCTGGTCCTCGGCCCAGGCGGCCCGCCGCGGGCGTCATAGCCGCGCTTCGACCGGCTCCTGCCTGGTTGCGGCCCGATCGATCATGGGCACCACAGGATGCGCAGCGGTGCCCCGGGCGTCGTGAATGCGATGCGCACCGGGAACTCCATCGGGTCGTTGCCGGCGAGCACCCGGTCGAGGAGCTCGCGCTTGTGTGCGCCACGGATCAGCAACAGCCGAGTGTGCGCCGGCGCCAGGCCCGCGGGCGTAAGGCTCACCCGGCGCGTCCATGGACCGGCACCGGGGCAGCCGGTGGCATCCACCGCCACATAGGGCCGCGGCGAGGCAAGCGCACTGTCCAGGCCGGACATGTTCGGGAACAGCGATGCGACGTGGCCGTCATCGCCCATGCCCAGCACGACCACGCCGGCGGGGTGCGCTGCATGCATGTTGGCGATGGTCACTGCCTCCTCGAAGCTGCGCCCGGCGCATGTGATCGACTCGAAGCGCGCGGCGGCGGCGCGATCGGCCAGCAGCGATTCGCGCACCAGGCGCGCGTTGCTGTCGGGTTCGTCGGGCAGCAGCCAGCGTTCATCGACCAGGGCGACATCGACGCGGTCCCAGGCCAGCGGTGCCCGGGCCAGGGCGGCATAGGCCGGCCCGGGGGTGCGGCCGCCGGAGAGCAGCAGGCGCGCGCGCGGCTCGGCCTCGAGCGCGCGACCGAGCGCGGCGGCCAGGGTGACGGCCGCAGCCCACGCCCACTGCGTGCTGTCCTGGAAGGCCTGGAACTCGACGCCTTCACGTATCGGGATACCGCCCCTGGCGCCGGTCTGCAGATGGATGTCGTGCATGCCGGCGCCGTCGTCCTTCAGTAAGGGAGCGGATCGGAAAGCGTGCGTCCGTTGCTGGCGATGACCTTCGAGTACCAGCGCGCGCTGTCCTTGGGCGTGCGCTCCTGCGTGCCGTAGTTCACGTGCACGATACCGAAGCGCTTCGAGTATCCAAGCGACCACTCCAGGTTGTCCAGCAGCGACCAGGCCATGTAGCCGCGGATGTCCACGCCGGCATCGATCGCGTCGCGGATCGCGGTGAGGTGCTTGCGCAGGTAGTCGATGCGCAGCGGATCCCGCACGCGGCCCTCATCGGCCACCGCCGGATCGAAGAACGCCGCGCCGTTCTCGGTGATGTAGACGGGCAGGTCGCCGTAGGTGTCCTTGAACCAGAGCAGCAGGTCGGTGAGGCCCTGCGGAAACACTTCCCAGCCCGTCTCGGTATAGGTGCCCAGCGGCTGCCGCACCACGGCGGTCTTCAGCGGATAGCTGTCGCCGGCGGCGGTCACGCTGCGCGTGTAGTAGTTGATGCCGACGAAATCCAGCGGCTGCCTGATGAGTGCGAAGTCTTCCGCCGGCCAGTCCGGCCAGGCGTCGCCGAAAATTTCCTTCAGCTCCGGCGGGTAGTGGCCGAGCAGGGCGGGGTGCAGGAACTGCTCGTTCATGTAGGCGTGCGCGCGGCGTACGGCGGCGGCGTCTTCGGCCGAATCGCTGGCCGGGTACTTGGGCTCGATGTTCACCACCAGGCCGATCTCGTGCCGGCCCTCGGCGCGGTAGGCCTGCACCGCGGCGCCGTGCGCGCGCATCAGGTTGTGCGCGGCGATCGGCGCCTCGTAGCGGCTGCGATGGCCGGGGGCCAGCGCGCCGTGCAGGTAACCGCCGTCGGTGACCACCCAGGGCTCGTTGATCGTCGCCCACTTTTTCACCCGGCCGTCGAGCGCGCGGTAGAGCGTGCTGCCGTACTCGGCGAACCAGTCCGCGCAGTCGCGGTTGAGCCAGCCGCCACGGTCGTCCAGCGCCGCGGGCAGGTCCCAGTGGAACAGGGTGAGCAGGGGCTCGATGTCGTTCGCGAGCAGTTCGTCGACCAGGCGGGAATAGAAGTCCAGGCCGGCCTGATTCACGCGCCCGGTACCCTCCGGGTGGATGCGCGACCAGGAGACGCTGAAGCGATAGGCCTTCAGGCCCAGCTCGCGCATCAGCGCGACGTCCTGCTTCCAGCGCCCGTAGTGGTCGCAGGCGACGTCGCCGGTGTCGCCGTTGAGGGTCATGCCCGGCGTGTGCGCGAAGCGCGTCCAGATGCTGGGGCCGGCACCGTCGGCCAGCGGCGAGCCCTCGATCTGATGGGCGGCGGTGGCGGCACCCCACAGGAAACCGTCCGGAAAGCGGAGGTCCCTGGCGGGCGTGGGGGAATCGGGCATGGGACGTGGGACTCCGGGCTGCCGCTGTGCGCGGTGGATGCGTTGAAAACGGTTACATTGCGAGGATAACGCAGTGCCTCCGCGAGTGTCATCGCGGGAAAACCCGGGAGCGAGGATGGCGCAGGTCCGGCTGGAACACGTCCGCAAGGTCTATCCCGACGGCTTCGTCGCCGTCCACGACGCCAGCTTCGAGGCCGGCGACGGCGAGCTGCTGGTGCTCGTCGGGCCCTCGGGCTGCGGCAAGTCCACACTGCTGCGGATGATCGCGGGCCTGGAGGCGGTGGACGGCGGCACGATCGCGATCGGCGACCGCGTGGTCAACGACGTCGCCCCGCGCGACCGCGATATCGCCATGGTGTTCCAGAACTACGCCCTGTATCCGCACATGACCGTGGCCGGGAACCTGGCCTTCGGCCTGAAGCTGCGCGGCATGGACAAGGCGGCGATTGCCGGGCGGGTTGCGGACGCGGCGAAGATGCTGGGCCTGGAGGACATGCTCGAGCGCAAGCCCGCCGCACTGTCCGGCGGCCAGCGCCAGCGCGTGGCCCTGGGCCGCGCCCTCGTGCGCCAGCCGCAGGTGTTCCTGCTCGACGAGCCGCTGTCCAACCTCGACGCCCGCCTGCGCGCGGCGATGCGGGTGGAGATCGCGCGCCTGCACCGCAGCCTCGGCACCACCATGGTCTACGTCACCCACGACCAGGTGGAGGCGATGACCCTCGGCCAGCGCATCGTGGTGCTCGATGGCGGACGTATCCAGCAGGTCGACACCCCGATGGCGCTGTACGAGCGTCCGGCGAACCTGTTCGTGGCGACCTTCCTCGGCAGCCCGGCGATGAACGTGATCAAGGGGCGGATCGAAGCCGCCGCTGGCGTGCCGACGCTGCTGGCAGGTGGAGGTGTGCGCCTGCCGCTGCCTGGACTGCGGATGCCCGAAGCCTGGCTGGGACGCGAGCTGGCCGTGGGCCTGCGTCCGGAGCATCTGCTGCGCGCGGATGGCGCGGTCGGTTCCGCTGCCGGCGGGACGCTTGGCGTGGGTGTATTCGAGGCCGTGGTCGAGGTGGTCGAGCCGGTCGGCAGCGAGGTCTTCGTCAACCTGCGCCTGGGCGACCACGCCCTGGTCGCCCGGCTTCCGCCCGGCCAGCTGCCGCGCGTCGGCGAGACGCTGTCGATGCGCGTGGCCGTGGAAGCGCTGCACTTCTTCGATCCCGACAACGACGGGCGGCGGCTGGATCCGTAGTCGATCCCGCCAGCGGCGCGCGACTGTAATCCAAGCGCGATGTTGCGGCGAGGTGTAGTACGAACTACTTCCTCTGCAAGGGCGTTCAAGAACTGGTTCGCTTTGTATCAGCCGGCCGCCCTGGCCAAAAGCCCGGCTGATTGATGCCGCTCAGCACATCTGCTACATCTGTGCCATGAACGCTTGGGGAGGCGATATTCATGTGGCTCGAAGAGGGCGACGCCTGTCGTCGGAGCTTGATCGTATGTGTGGCCGCTGTCGCAGCGCTGATAGGCTATTTTCCTGGCGAGGCTCAAGCGACGACGACCCTCGATCCCATAGTAGTAAAAGGTGTCCTGCCAGAACAGATCGGCACGCTTGGGGGGAGCTGGGGCGTGGAAATCGGTGGGTATCAACTCCAAGATGGTGGCTTCTCCGGAAACACGGGACAACTCGAGCAACTTGGCGATAAAGATGCGGGAACAAGAGGCTGCGACAAGTCCGTCACAGGAAATCCCGTTGTAATTTCAACGGGCAACAAGACTGAGCCCGAGCTCGATTTCGACGCCGGTGGGTTGCGTCTGGAGCGTGTGTGGAATCAGCACTGGGATGGTGTCGGCATTTTCGGATACCACTGGCTCAGTAGTTTCGATTTCAAGCTGAGCTTTGGCGGAAGCTACGAGAACGGCCCCTGTTATCCGATCAATGGCGAGGCCGAATGCCAGACCGCAGCCAGCGCCACGATCATTTGGGCGCATCGCCCCGACGGGCGCAAGATCCGCTTTCTGAAGCAGTCCGAGGGGGTCTTCTTCGAAGACTAAGGCCTCCGCCGTGGCGCGGATCGTCCGGCAAGGAGACGGAACGTGGCAGTTCTACGGAGAAGACAATTCGGTAGAGCGCTATCGCAAGGGCGGGCTACCCCTCCAGATCAACAACCACCACGGGATTGGCCTGACGTTCCTGTACGGCGGCCTCAATGGCACGCAGGTGCAGAAGGTCATCCATACCTCGGGCCGGGAGGTTGTCTTCACATGGACCGGCGACGAGCTGACCAGCATCAAGGCGCCAGACAACGCGATCTATCGCTACACGTACAGCCACCAGAAGATCTACACGGGGCGTCATCTCCTGGCATCCACGGAGCAACCCGGCGTAGTGCCCGTGAAGATCACATATCACTACGAAGGACCCGGCTTTTTCAGGTTCGTTGGAAAGTCGATCAACGACGTCCGGTACTCGTGGTTCACCTACGACAGCGAGCGCCGCGCAACATCCACCGAGCATGCGGGCGGGGCAGAGCGGGTCACGCTCTCGTATCAGAGTGGCTACCAGAACGGGAAGCCCACGCTGACCGTGACCGAGACCAATCCGCTGGGGCGCGTCGCGACCCACAACTTCGTGGGGGGTAAGCTTGTATCGGTGCAAGGGCATGCCAGCGCGAACTGTCTCGGCAGCGTCAGTACGATCACCTATGATGCAAACGGGTATCGCGACGTCGTGACTGGTCCCGAGGGCGAGAAGACCGACTACGACTACAACCCAAAGGGGCAACTGCTCAAGAAGACCGAAGCGGTCGGAGAAGCTTACGCCCGCGTTACGACCTATACCTGGGACACGCAGGCGAACCGGACCCTGAGCCGTACCATTGATGGCGTGGGCGTGAACGCAGGGAAGACGAAGTACCGGGTCAGCTATACCTACAATTCCCGGAACTATGTGGCATCCGAAACGGTTACTAACCTCTCGACCCTCGTCCCCGCAAGTCAAGGTCAGAGCCGGACCACAAGCTACGGTTATTCCTATCATGCCAATGGGATGCCCAGAGTCATCACGGTGGATGGCCCGCTGACCGGGACGGGCGACTCCAAGACCCTTACCTACAATGCGAGCGGCAACCTGTTGACGGTGGCCACGGCCTCTGGCGTCATGGCCACCTACGCCAACCATGATGCGATGGGCAGGCCGCGACGCGTCACCGGCCCGAATGGCGCCGTGGAAGAGTTCACTTATGACGCGGCCGGAAGGATGCTCACCAGCCGCCGCAGCGTCAACGGAAGCTGGCACACGACTACTTACGGATACGACGGGCTCGGACGCCTGTATACCGTTAAAACGCCTGATGGCCAGACGGCGACCACCAGGTACGACGCAGCATGGCGCCCGGTCTCCGTGCATTATCCAGAGCCTGGCGGCACCTACGTACGCAATCGCATGCAGTACAACGCCATGTCGCTCCCGGTAAAGACGGAGATCGAGCGCCTGGCCTTTGCCCCTGTAGCTCCTGTGAATGGATCTCAGTACGTGTCCCAGGTGATACCTTCGCCGCTGTATACGGACCGGAACGTCACTTTCACGGTGCGCATGAAGAACACCGGCTCCTCTGCATGGTCCACGGCGGACGGATATCGCCTGGTGTCGCAGTCGCCACAGTTTTCGCAGGATTTCGGCGTTCATGCGGTCGGTGTTCCCGGGGTTGTTCAGCCCGGCCAGTCGGTGGATATTCCTATCGTGGCGCGCACGCCCGCGACGGTTTCCAACTACGCCTTCCAGTGGAAGATGACGGGTCAGGGACAGTCCTTCGGGCAAGCCTCTCCGCTCACCACGCTGTCGCTGCTACACGCTCCGCAGCCACCCGGACCTGAAGAGCCTTGTTCTCCGCATATGCCGGATTGCCAGATCCATGTGGTGCCGGAAGACCCGTACAGCGCGTCAGGCAGCATGGCAGGTACTCTTTCTGGGCCGCTCGGCGTGGGATATCGCGCCTTCACTGACTACGACGAACTCGGGCGCATCATGGCTCGCCGCGGAAACAACGGGCAGCGGGTCGATTTCGGCTATGACCGCAGCGACCGTCTGGTCCTCACGGTCGACGCCGACTCCAACGAGACCCGCTACCATTACGACAAGCTTGGCCGTCTTGTCCGCCAAGTCGATGCCAAGCTGGGGGCAACAGTATTCATTTATGACGTGGCTGGACGGATCACCTCGGTCACCGACCCCACTCACAACGTAACCACCTATCTGTACGATGGCTTCGGTCAACTCTGGTCACAGAGCAGCCCTGACACTGGCACTACAACCTTTGTCTACTCTGCCAGCGGACTTCGGACGTCCATGCAGCGTGCGAACGGAAGTGGGCTGTCGTACGAATACGACACGCAGGGTCGGGTCACCGCCATCAACGCTCCCGGCGAACGCCGTACCTTCACATATGACAGCTGCACCAATGGGCGAGGGATGCTGTGCAGCGCATCGCGAATCCAGGGCAGCAGCACATTGTCGAAGGCGGTCCTCACGTACACACCGCAAGGGCAGGTGGCCAGCCGGCTCGACACGGGCTCCGGCGCGAACGACGCCACCGGCTATGCCTACGATGGCATGGGCCGACTGACCTGGGTCGAGTACCCAAGCGGGTTGGCAGTGAACTACGTCTACAGCGGAGGCTACTTGTCGTCGATCCAGGCCGATCTCGCCAATGGGTCGACGCAAGGAATCGCGGACGAGTTTGCTTACGACGTGACCGGCGCAGTGGCGGGTTGGCGCTACGCCAACGGTATCGTCCATCGCCGCGACCGTGACCTGGATGGCCGGATCACCGGCATCAGCTCGGTGTATGGAGCAAGTGTCCACCAGAGCCTGACCTATGGTCATAACGCGCGTGAACTGATCACGGCGATCACCGACGGCGTGGACGCAAGCATGAGCCATCAGTTCGGCTACGACGAGCTTGGTCGCCTGACAAGCAACAGCATGGGTGGTTCATCCACTTGGCAGGATCAATTCGATGCCGTGGGCAATCGGCTCCAGCGCCTCTCGACATCAGGCGGGGTGCCGGGCACTCCGACCGTTTACACCATTGCGGGCCAATCCAGCCGGATGCTGGCCATGTCGGGGAACGCCAACAGGAACTTCCAGTACAACGCCCAAGGCAATCTGGAAGCCACGACAGGGTGGCTTGGCAACCGCTCCTATGGCTACGACGGTTTCGACCGGCTGACATCGAGTACGGCCAGCGGAGTTGCCACGTCATATGTGGTCAATGCGCTCGACCAGCGCATGCGCAAGTCGGGACCGTTGGGGACGTTCCGGTACGTGTACAGCGGGCAGAACACGCTGCTGGCGCAGCATGAGTCGAACGGCTGGAAGAGCTTCGTGTACCTGGGCGGGCAGCCGATCGCGATGGTGTCGGCGTCAAGCGCGCGCTATTTCATCCACACCGACCACCTGAATCGACCGCAGCTGGCCACCAATACAAGTCGGCAGGCGGTGTGGAAGGCGTCCAATCTTGCGTACAGTCGTGCCGTGGTGTTGAGCAGCATCGGCACGGGGATTCCGCTGGGATTCCCGGGGCAGGTATGGGACGAGGAAACCCAGACGTGGCATAACGGGTTCAGAGATTATGATCCGTACACGGGCAGATATATCCAGTCCGACCCGATTGGGCTTTCTGGAGGTCTGAATACATATGCCTATGTTCGTGGAAACCCGATTAGTTTGATTGATCCGTTGGGCTTGTTGCCCGGAGACTGCTACTCAACTGAAGATAAGGCTGGAGCGGCTGCCATAGCAGAGGTCAATTCGATGTCCGTAAGGCGTGGTAGAGAGTTTGGAGGTTGGGTCTATAGTTTGCCGGGAGGTGGTTTTACATATACCGTGCCGAGGATGGGAATCTCCGATTCGGTGGATCCTGGGGAGAGGCCCGCTAGTGCTGTTGGTTGGTATCACACTCATGGTGCGTACACGCCTGCAAATGGTTCGGGCAATTTCAACTGGGGTCGGGGTGACTATAGTTGGCATTACAATAATGCAGATGGATTAGTCGGATATCTTGGCACTCCAGCATTTGAGATAAAGAAGTACGAACAAAACATGTTCAGCCAGTGGCGTATATCGATCCTAGAAGAACCTAGAAGTAACATGGGAACTTGCGGGTGTGGAAATGAACCTTAGAAAAATCTGTGGAGTTAGCTTGTGCTCGTCCCTCATTGCGTTCGCATTGGCTGCACCTCAATGCGCATTTGCGAGTGACGTCGAAAGATCTTACGAAGAGACTGTAAGTGAGGTGATCAAGATCACTGCGACAAGATTTTCAGACCATTTGAAGGAATACTATGCGGGTGAGGAGGCGGTGCCCGAGACGGCGGATCTACTTAAGTTTGCGAAGAATCCAGAAAGCTATTCTATTGGCGTAAGTCAAACTAGTGAGACATTCATTGTGGTCTTTCTGCGAAGGCGAGTCCTGCCTTTTGAAAGAGTGGTAGGTGGCGGCGGTGAGTATCACATCAATAAGGCGGATCTATCTCTAATCAAGTTTGTCGCTTACAAGTGAGCGAAAGACTGAAGAAGGGTCCGAGCTTAATTCTCGACGAAGCTAAACTTATCCCCGCCAGTGTTCGGACTAATTTCAATCGCAAGTACAAAGGTATGCGGACACGGTGATTCAGGGGCCTGCTGGTAGAGATTTCGGGGGCTCGCGCAGCCTCAGATAGCGAGGAAAGCGCGGCAGCCCGTTCACCGTGAGGCCGTTGTAGCGATAGGTGACCAGGCTGCCCAGGGCCGGGGGCGCGACGCGGTCGGCGTCGCCGAGGCCGCTGCCAAGGCGGAAGCGGGCGCCGTCGTCGCGCTCGACCAGCAGTGAGCCGACCAGGCCGGCGTACTTTCCGTTCCCGGGCAGGTGGGCGACCACGCGGGCCTCGGCGTCGTCGTGCGGCTTGAGCTTGAGCAGGCCGTCGCTGCGGCCGGGCAGGTAGCGCGCGTCGCGGTGGTGGAGCATCAGGCCTTCGCCACCGGCATCGAGCACCGCTTGCAGCCGCCTCTGCAGTTGCGCGCGGCCGGCCACCCGCGACTGTGCCACCGGACGCAGCCCGGGAATGCTGCCGTCCGCGAGTGCGCGCATGGCGTGGACCCGCTCCTCGAACGGACCGCCATGGTCGGGCAGGTCGAACACGATGAAGCGCATGTCGCGCCAGGCCGCGTCGCCGGCCGGCGGGTTGCGCACCAGGCTGCTGGCCTCCTCGAACCGGCCCCGGCCCAGCCACAGCTCGCCGTCCATCGCGACCGCGGGCCAGCCGGCGGTGAACCACGGCGGTGCGTCCACCGGATAGCCGCCGCGGGTCCACAGGCGGCGGCCGTCCCAGCGGCCGCGGACGCCGTCGAGCTTCTCGCTGGCCCAGTACTCGGTGACGGGGTGCGCGGTGCCGGGGTCGTGGCCATCCTGGGCCATGGTGGCCAGCATCAGGCCCTGGCCCCGGCCCGGATCGTCGGCGGCCGCCGGCGCCGCGGCGAGGGCCGCGGTCAGCGCAAGGGCCAGGGCCGTCATTCTGGCGCTGCCCGGCCGGGGGCGGGATGCGTGTGTCGTGTCTGTCGGGAGACTGTCCATGCGGCCATGTTCCGCGGCGCCCGGGGCCGGCGGCATCGGCGGGCGCGCCGCTTCGGCGTAGGGGCCCGCCGCGTGGCGGGGCGGGCCCGACCCGCTCCCGCGGCTGCCGCTATACTCGGCGGATGCGGCCCCCGGGCCGCATTCTTCCTGCAGTTTCCCGCAATCCAGCGCCGCCACGGCCCGCCCGTGCGCCGCCGAGGCACCCAGAACGCCGCATGCGCCTGTCCACGATCAAGCTCTCGGGTTTCAAGTCCTTCGTCGATCCGACCACCCTGCACCTGCCGACCAACATGACCGGCGTGGTGGGGCCCAACGGCTGCGGCAAGTCGAACATCATCGACGCCGTGCGCTGGGTGATGGGCGAGAGTTCGGCCAGCCGCCTGCGCGGCGACTCGCTGACCGATGTGATCTTCTCCGGCTCCACTTCGCGCAAGCCGGTGTCGCAGGCGACCGTCGAGCTCGTCTTCGACAACAGCGACCACGCCATCACCGGCGAGTTCGCGGCCTTCAACGAGATCTCGGTCAAGCGCCTGGTCTCGCGCGACGGCCAGAGCAACTACTACCTCAACGGCGCCAGGTGCCGCCGCCGCGACATCACCGACCTGTTCCTCGGCACCGGCCTCGGGCCGCGCAGCTACTCGATCATCGAGCAGGGGATGATCAGCCAGATCATCGAGGCCAAGCCCGAGGAACTGCGCGTGTACCTGGAGGAGGCCGCCGGCATCTCCAAGTACAAGGAGCGGCGCAGGGAAACCGAGACCCGGATCCGCCACACCCGCGAGAACCTCGACCGCCTGGGCGACCTGCGCGATGAAGTGGGCAAGCAGCTGGGCCACCTCGCGCGCCAGGCACGGCAGGCCGAGCAGTACACCGCGATCCAGGAAGAACGCCGCGTCCGCGACGCCGAGTGGAAGGCGCTCGAATACCGTGCGCTCGACGCGAAGCTGTCCAGGCTGCGCGAGGGCCTGTCGCAGGAAGAGACGCGCCTGCAGCAGCTGATCGCCGAGCAGCGCGAGGCCGAGCGCGCGCTCGAAGAAGGACGCGTGAAGCGCGAAGAAGCGATGGAAACGCTCAACCGCGCCCAGGCCGCAGGCTACGAGGTTGGCGGCACGCTGGCGCGCATCGAGCAGCAGATCGCCCACCAGCGCGAGCTCTCGCAGCGCCTGCTGCGCGCCCGCGAAGAGGCCGAGGACGCGATTGCCGAGCTGGCGCAGCACATCAGCGGCGACGAGGAGCGGCTGGCGATCCTGGAGGAGTCGGTCGCCGAGGCCGAGCCGGCGCTGGAGGCCCTGCGCGAGAGCGACGAGACCCGGCAGGACGCGCTGCGCGACACCGAGGCCGCGCTGGCCGACTGGCAGGAGCGCTGGGACGCCCACAGCCAGGAGTCCGGCGAGGCGGCGCGCGCGGCCGAGGTCGAACGCACCCGAGTGGACTACCTCGACCGGCAGTCGCTGGAAGAAGACCGTCGTCGCGAGGCGCTGTCGGGCGAGCGCGCGGGCCTGGACCTGGACGCGCTGGCCGAGGCCTTCGCCGGCGTCGCCGATGAGCACGAGGCGCAGAAGCTTGCGCTGGACGGGCTCAACGAGGGCCTGGACGAACGCAAGCAGGCCGCGCTCGACCTGCAGGACCAGCAGCGCGCCAGCCAGCAGGAGATTTCCGAGGTGCGCAAGCTGGCGCAGGAGGCCCGCGGCCGCCTGTCCTCGCTCGAGACCCTGCAGCACGCCGCGCTCGGCCAGGAGCAGGGCGCGGCGGTGGCCTGGCTGCGCCAGCGCGGCCTGGATTCGGCGACCCGTGTCGGTGAGGCGCTGGAGGTCGAGGAGGGCTGGGAGAACGCGGTCGAGGGCGCGCTCGGGCAGATGATCGAGGGCGTGCTGGTCGAGAGCCCCGAGGCACTGGTCGAAGCCCTGGCCGACCTTGGTGATGGCCGGATCGCGCTGGTGTCGGCCGACACCGGCGATGCCGATTTCGCGCCGACCTCGCTGGCCGCCCGCGTGCGCGGCCCGCTGGCCATCCGGCGCCTGCTGGCGCGGCTGCACGTGGCCGATTCGCTGGCCGATGCGCGCGCGCTGCAGGCAGGGCTGGAACCCGGCGATTCGGTGATCACCCGCGACGGCGAGCGCCTTGGCGCCGGCTGGCTGCGGGTGCTGCGCTCGGGCGCGGCGCGCCAGGGCGCGCTGCTGCGCGAGCGCGAGATCCAGGGGCTGCGCGAGCGCATCGAGCAGTTGCAGGCGCGCGAGGGCGAACTCGAAGAGGCGCTGGCCAGCGGCCGCGAGCGCCTGCTGGCCGCCGAGCAGGCGCGCGAGGACGCGCAGCGCCAGCTCTACCATGCCCACCGCAGCGTCTCGGAGCTCGCCGGCCGGCTGCAGGGCCAGCAGGGTCGCCTCGACGCGGCCCGCAACCGCATCGAACGCATCGACGCCGAGCTCGCACAGCTCGGCGAATCCATCGCCGGCAGCGGCGAACAGGCGCGCGAGTCCCGCGGGCGACTCGAGGACGCCGTGTCGCGCATGGCCGAGCTCGAAGGCAGCCGCCGCGAGCTGGACGCCGAGCGCGCGCGTCTCTCGGCGGCCCGCGACGAAGCCCGCACCGCCGCGCGCGAATCGCGCGAAGAGGCCCACGCGCTCGCGCTGCAGCTGGAAACCCAGCGTACCCAGGCCAACGGCCTGCGCCAGGCGCTGCAGCGCATGGGCGGCCAGCGCGGCCAGCTCGACAGCCGGCTGGGCGAGATCAGCACCCAGCTGGCTGCCGGCGACACCCCGGTCGACGGGCTGGAGCAGCAGCGCCAGGCCGCGCTTGCCGAACGGGTGAACGCCGAGCAGGTTCTGGCGCAGGCGCGCAGCGCGCTCGACGGCATCGACGCCGGCCTGCGGGACTACGAGCAGGTGCGCCACCAGCGCGACGAGCAGGCCATCGCCCAGCGCGAGGCCATCGCCCAGCGCCGCCTCGACCAGCAGGCGCTTGTGATCCACGCCGAGCAACTGGGCGCCGCCGTGGTCGAGGCCGGCTTCGTGCTCGACGACGTGGTCGCGGGCCTGGCCGACGACGCCGAGGCCGGCACTTGGGGCCGCATGGTGGCCGACTTCGATGCGAAGCTGCGCCGGCTGGAGCCGGTCAACCTCGCGGCGATCCAGGAGCATGCCGAGGCCGCGCAGCGCAAGGAGTACCTCGACAGCCAGGACGCCGACCTCAACTCGGCGCTGGAAACGCTCGAAGACGCGATCCGCAAGATCGACCGCGAGACCCGCGGCCGCTTCAAGGACACCTTCGACCGCGTCAACTCCGGCGTGCAGGAAATCTATCCGCGCCTGTTCGGCGGCGGCCACGCCTATCTCGAACTCACCGGCGAGGACCTGCTCGACACCGGCGTCGCGATCATGGCGCGCCCGCCGGGCAAGCGCGTGTCCAATATCTCGCTGCTGTCGGGCGGTGAGAAGGCGATGACCGCGGTGGCGCTGGTGTTCGCGATCTTCCAGCTCAACCCGGCGCCGTTCTGCCTGCTCGACGAGGTCGACGCGCCGCTGGACGAAGCCAACGTCGGCCGCTTCAGCGCGCTGGTGACCGAGATGAGCGAGAAGGTGCAGTTCCTGTTCGTGACCCACAACAAGGCGACGATGGAAGCCGCGCAGCAGCTGTCGGGCGTTACCATGCGCGAGCCCGGCGTCAGCCGGCTGGTGTCGGTCGACCTTGCGGAAGCCGCGCGCCTGGCCGGCGCCGCCTGAACAAATACGGGAGAGTGGAATGAGCGACACCTGGCTGCTGCGGATCGGGATCCTGGTCGCGGGCGTCCTGCTGTTCGCCGCAATCTGGTACTTCGGCACGCGTCCGCGGAGCCCGCAGGGCCGCCGCGTGTCGGCGAAGGCCGCCTCCGCCGCGCGCGAGGAGCGCATGGAGCCGACCCTGGGCGCGCAGCTCGAGCGCGAGCTGGGCGAGGGCGAGGAGCCCCCGGCCGAGGAGGCCGTGCAGAGCGAGATGGACCTGCTCGACGGCGCCGTCGGCGGCACCGCGGGCGCCACGGTCAGCGAGTACGGCCGCCGCGTCAGCGACGACTTCGACAAGATCGTGACCCTGTACATCGCCGCGCGCGCAGGCAACGTGCTGCGCGGTCCGGACATCGTGGTGGCCGCCGAGAAGGCCGGCCTGACCTACGGCCATCTCAACGTCTTCCACCGCCTGGTCAACGGGCATCCGGAGCGCGGGCCGGTGTTCAGCGTCGCCAACATCCGCCGCCCCGGCAGCTTCGAGATGGCCGAGATCCAGTCGCTGGAGACGCCGGCGATCGCCTTCTTCCTGACGCTGCCGGCGCCGGTGTCCGCGCTCGACGCCTGGGACGCGATGCTGCCCACGGCGGAGCGCATGGCCGAGCTGCTCGACGGGGTGCTGCTGGACGAGCACCGCAACGCGCTGGGCCGCCAGCGCATCTCGCACCTGCGCGAGGAGCTGCGCACCTACGATCGCGAGCAGGACGTGCCGATCACGCGCAGCCCGGACTGGTAGCCGGGACGGGGCCACAACCCAGGGCGCCACAGCCCTGGGCGGAAGCGGGTGCCGGAGGCGCGCGGTACGGCGGATTGGTGGGTACTCCGTGGGCTGTCCCGCTGCGCGGGCCTTTATGCCCACTGCGTACCCACCAATCCGCCTTGCAGCGTTTTTGCCGCGGGCCGCCGGGAAAGGCAAAGACGCGACGCTCTTTCCTCACTCCACCTCAGCGATGGCAGCGGAGGGTGGGCAGGTACGCAGCCGGCATAAAGGCCCGCGCAGCGGGACAGCCGGCGGGGTACCTGCACATCCTCCGCCGCCCTCGGCCAGCCGCCGCCCTCTCAGCCCAGCCACATACGCCCGCCGTACAATCTGCCGATGCCCGACAACGCCCAGCAGCAGCGCGCCGCCGAACTGCGCCGACTGATCGACGACGCCAACCACCGTTACCACGTGCTCGACGATCCGGCGCTGCCGGATGCCGAGTACGACCGGCTGCTGCGCGAGCTGGGGGAACTCGAAGCCGCCGATCCGTCGCTGCAGACACCGGATTCGCCGACGCTGCGCGTGGGCGGCGTGCCTTCGGGCAAGTTCCCCACGGTCCGCCATGCGGTGCCGATGCTGTCGCTGGGCAATGCCTTCAGCGACGGGGAGGTGTCCGAGTTCGTCGCGCGCATCGTGCGCGAGACCGGCGAGGACGCGCCGGTGTTTTCGGTGGAGCCGAAGTTCGACGGCCTGGCGATCAGCCTGCGCTACGAGGACGGCCTGTTCGTGCGCGGTGCGACCCGCGGCGATGGCGCGTCCGGCGAGGACGTCACCGCCAACCTGCGCACGGTGAAGGCGATCCCGCTGCGGTTGCGGGACGCGGGCGGCGGGTCCGCTGGCCCGGGCATCCCGAAGGTGCTCGAGGTGCGCGGCGAGGTCTACATGCCGCGCGCGGGCTTCGAGGCTTACAACGCGTGGGCGCTGGCGCACGGCGCCAAGCCGTTGGCGAATCCGCGCAACGGCGCGGCCGGTTCGCTGCGGCAGCTCGATCCGGCCATCACCGCGAAGCGGCCTCTGGCGTTCTTCGCCTACTCGCTGGGGGAGGTCGAAGGCGTCCGCGTTCCAGCGACCCACTCCGGCGTGCTCGCCTGGCTGCGCGGCCTTGGCCTGCCGGTGTCGCCGCTGGTCGAGTGTGCGTCGGGCCTGGACGGCGTGCTCGACTACTACCGCCGCATCGGCGAGGCCCGCGACACGCTCCCTTACGACATCGATGGCGTGGTCTACAAGCTCGACAGCCATGAACTGCAGGCCGACCTGGGTTTCGTCTCGCGCGCGCCGCGCTGGGCGATCGCGCACAAGTTCCCGGCGCAGGAGGAAGCCACGATCGTCGAGGCGATCGAGGTCAACGTCGGCCGCACCGGCGCGGTCACGCCCTGGGTGCTGATGCAGCCGGTGCACGTGGGCGGCGTCACCGTCACCCGCGCGACGCTCCACAACGCCGACCAGGTGGCGCGCCTGGACGTGCGCGTCGGCGATTCGGTGATCGTGCGCCGCGCAGGCGACGTGATCCCGGAAGTGTTGCGGGTGATCCCCGAGCGCCGGCCGGACGGCACGACGCCGTGGGGGATGCCGGAGCGCTGCCCGGTCTGCGGCTCCGAGATCGTGCGTGAAGAGGGCGAGGTGGTCGCGCGCTGCAGCGGCGAGCTGGTCTGTCCGGCGCAGCGCGTGCAGGGCCTGTTCCACTTCGCCTCGCGTCGCGCGATGGACATCGAGGGCCTGGGCGAGCGCCTGATCCAGGCGCTGGTCGACTTCGACCAGGTGAAGAGCATCGCCGACCTCTACGGCCTGGGCGTGGAGGATTTCGTCGAGATGAAGCGGCGCGCCGACGAGCGCGACGGCACCACGCCGGAGACGGTGAAGTCGGGCAAGGTCGCGACGAAGTGGGCGGAGAACCTGGTGGCCGCGATCGCGCGCAGCCGCGAGACCACGCTGGAGCGCTTCCTGTTCGCGCTCGGCATCGAGCACGTGGGCGAAAGCACGGCCAAGGCGCTGGCGGCCTGGCTCGGCGACCTCGACCGCATCCGCCGCACCCCCTGGCCGCTGTTCAAGCGCGTGCCCGACATCGGCGACGAGGTTGCGCGCTCGCTCGGGCATTTCCTCGACCAGCCCGGCAACCAGGCGGTGATCGATGCGCTGCTGGCGGCCGGCGTGCGCATCGCCGACGCGCATCCGCCATCGCCGAAGCTGCGCGAGGGATTGACGCTGGCGCAGCTGCTGGCCGACTGCGGAATCCCGAAACTGACGCCGCTGCGTGCGAAGCAGCTGGCCGATGCGTTTCCCGATGCCGCGACCCTGCTCGATCAGGAGCGCCACAACTTCGTGATCGCGGGCCTGCCCGATGACGCGGCGACCGCCTTCGCGGCGTGGCTGTCGGACGAAGCCAATGCAGGCCCGCTGCTGGCCGCCGCGGCGATGCAGGCCGAGCTGTTGGCGGCGCTGCCCGAGGACGAGGCCGCGGCGGGGCCCTTGGACGGCATGACCGTGGTGATCACCGGCACGCTCGATTCGATGGGCCGCGACGAGGCCAAGGCGAAGCTCGAGGCCCTGGGCGCCAAGGTGTCGGGCAGCGTGTCGAAGAAGACCGGCTTCGTCGTCGCCGGCGCCGAGGCGGGTTCGAAGCTGGCCAGGGCCACGGAGCTCGGCGTCGAAGTCTGGGACGAGGCGCGCCTGCTGGCCTTCCTCGGGGAGCACGCGTGAGCCACGATGCATTGCGCCTGCGCGCACGCCTGAACCGCCTGGTGCGCGACTTCTTCGACGTCCGCGGCGTGCTCGAGGTCGAGACGCCGGTGATGTCGCGCGCGGGCAATACCGACCCGAACATCGCCTCGTTCACCGTCGAGTTCGGCGGGCGCACCGACGGCGCGTCGCGCACGCGCTGGCTGCGCACCTCGGCCGAATACCCGATGAAGCGCCTGCTCGCCGAAGGCGTCGGCGACTGCTACGAGCTGGGCCGCGTGTTCCGCGACGGCGAGGCCGGCGGCCGCCACAACCCCGAGTTCACCATGCTCGAGTGGTATCGCGTGGGTTGGACGCTGGATCCGCTGATCGACGAGACCGCGGAGCTGGTGCGCGCATCGCTCGCGCTCGTCGGTCGCGAGGCGACCCTGCGCAAGGCCTCGTTCCGCGAGGTCTACCGCGATGCGCTGGGCCTCGATCCGATGACCGCCTCCACGGCCGAGCTGCAGGCCGCGTTCCCGGGGCAGGTCGATCCCGAAGGCCTCACCCGGGACGACTGGCTGGACCTGCTGATGACCCACCGCATCCAGCCGGCATTCCCGCCTGGCCAGCTGCTGGCCATGTACGACTACCCGGCCACGCAGTGCGCGCTGGCCAGGGTCGTGCGGCGCGACGATGTCGACGTGGCCGAGCGCTTCGAGCTCTACCTCGGTCCGCTCGAGCTGGCCAATGGCTACCACGAGCTCACCGATGCCGGCGAGCAGCGCGCGCGCTTCGAACGCGACCACGCCGTGCGCCGCTCGCGCGGCGACGCGCTGCCGCCGATCGACGAGGCGCTGTTGGAAGCGCTGGCCGCGGGACTGCCCGACTGCTCGGGAGTGGCCCTGGGCATCGACCGCCTGCTGATGGCGATGCTCGGCACCGGTGCCATCGCCGACGTGCTGGCCTGCGACTTCGCGCGCGCCTGAGCGCCGGCACCTTAGAATTGCCTGATGACCGACGCCATCGACTACGCCAGCTACGACCGCATCCGTCCGATCCGCTGGACCGGCGATACGCTTGAACTGCTCGACCAGCGCAGGCTGCCGTTCGCGACCGAGTACGTGGCCTGCGCCGACAGCGACGCGGTCGCCGAAGCGATCCATGCGCTCGCGGTGCGCGGCGCGCCCGCGATCGGCATCGCCGCTGCCTGGGGCGTCGTGCTGGCGGGGCGCGCGATCCAGGCGCGCGACGCCACCGAGGCTGCGGCGCGTCTGGAGCCTGCGCTGCGGCATCTCAACGCAGCGCGCCCGACCGCGGTCAACCTGGCTTGGGCATTGGCGCGCATGCGTGCGGCGCTGGCGCTGGCACAGGCCGGCGAAGGTGCCGATTGGCGCGCCGCGCTCGAAGCCGAGGCGCGCGCGATCGAGACCGAAGACCTGGCCGCCAACCGTGCCATGGGCGTGCTCGGCGCCTCGCTGATCGAGGAGGGCAGCGGCGTGCTTACCCACTGCAATACCGGTTCGCTGGCCACCGCCGGCTTCGGCACGGCGCTGGGCGTGATCCGTGCCGGGGTCGCTCAGGGCAGGGTGGGGCGTGTCTACGCCGGCGAGACCCGCCCCTGGAACCAGGGCGCGCGGCTGACGGTGTGGGAACTGCAGCAGGACGGCATCGATGCCACCCTGATCGCCGATGCCGCGGCCTCGCACCTGATGAAGGGCGGCGAGGTGCAGTGGGTGGTGGTGGGCGCCGACCGCATCTGCGCCAACGGCGACGTCGCCAACAAGATCGGGACCTACCAGCTGGCCATCGCCGCGCGCCACCACGGCGTGCGCTTCATGGTCGTCGCGCCGTCGTCCACGGTCGACATGGCCATGGCATCGGGCGACCTGATCGAGATCGAGGAGCGCGATCCGGGTGAGCTGCTGGGCGTCGCGGGCAGCCGCACGGTGGCGGAGGGCGTGCAGGCCTGGAACCCGGTGTTCGACGTGACGCCGGCGGAGCTGATCGACGCGATCGTGACCGAGAAGGGCATCGTCGAGCGTCCGCACGCGGCGTCGATGCGCTCGCTGTTCGGCGGCGCCTGAAGGAGGCCGCTCGCGCCGCCCGTCGGAACGCGCAAACCCTTGATTTCCAGCGGAATCGGGCGGGAAAAGAGCGCGCATTCGTGATAGAATCCTAGGGTTCCGCCGTAGTACGCGCGCGGCTGTCAGCGCGCCGCGCCGCGGCGGTTTCCCGAATCACTTCGAAAGGGTCGCAATGGCCGAGCTCGCCAAGGAAATCATCCCGGTCAATCTCGAGGACGAGATGCGCCGCAGTTACCTCGATTACGCCATGAGCGTGATCGTGGGGCGCGCGCTCCCAGACGTCCGCGACGGACTCAAGCCGGTGCACAGGCGCGTGCTGTTCGCCATGACCGAGCTCGGTGCGCACAGCAACAAGCCCTACTACAAGTCGGCGCGCATCGTCGGTGACGTGATCGGTAAATACCATCCGCACGGCGACCAGTCGGTGTACGACACCCTGGTGCGCATGGCGCAGCCGTTCTCGCTGCGCTACATGCTGGTTGACGGCCAGGGCAACTTCGGCTCGGTCGACGGCGACTCCGCCGCGGCCATGCGTTACACCGAGGCCCGGATGTCGCGGCTCGCCCACGAACTGATGGCCGACATCGACAAGGACACCGTCGATTTCCAGCTCAATTACGACGAGAAGGAAAACGAGCCGACGGTCATGCCGACCCGGTTCCCGAACCTGCTGGTCAACGGCTCGGCCGGCATCGCGGTGGGCATGGCCACCAACATCCCGCCGCACAACCTGGGCGAGGTGATCGACGCGCTGATCGCGCTGATCGACAACCCCGACATCGACATCGACGGCCTGATGGAATACATCCCGGGCCCGGACTTCCCCACCGGCGGCATCATCAACGGCGTCGGCGGCATCCACCTCGGCTACCGCACCGGCCGCGGCCGCGTGCGCATGCGCGCCAAGGCCGATATCGAGATCGCCGACAACGGTCGCGAATCGATCATCGTCACCGAGATCCCCTACCAGGTGAACAAGGCGCGGATGATCGAGAAGATCGCCGAGCTGGTGAAGGAGAAGAAGCTCGAGGGCATCAGCGAGCTGCGCGACGAGTCCGACAAGGACGGCATGCGCATCTACATCGAGATCAAGCGCGGCGACTCCGCCGACGTGGTGCTGAACAACCTCTACCAGCAGACGCAGATGGAGTCGGTGTTCGGCATCAACATGGTGGCGCTGGTCGACGGCCGCCCGCGGCTGCTGAACCTGAAGGACTTCCTCGAGGCCTTCGTGCGCCACCGTCGCGAGGTGGTCACGCGCAGGACGATCTTCGAACTGCGCAAGGCGCGCAACCGCGCCCATATCCTGGAAGGCTTGACGGTCGCGCTCGCCAACATCGACGAGATGATCGAGCTGATCAAGACCTCGGGCAATCCGCAGGAGGCCAAGGAGCGCATGCTTGCCCGCACCTGGCAGCCGGGCCTGGTCGGCGCGCTGCTCGGCGCGGCCGGTGCCGATGCCTCGCGCCCCGAGGACCTCCCTGCCGGCGTCGGCCTGCTCGCCGACGGCTACCAGCTCACCGACGTCCAGGCCCAGCAGATCCTGGAAATGCGCCTGCATCGCCTCACCGGCCTCGAGCAGGAAAAGCTGACCGAGGAATACAAGCTGCTGCTGGAGGCCATCCGCGGCCTGATCGAGATCCTGGAGGATCCGGACGTGCTGCTGGAGGTGATCCGCACCGAGCTGCGCAACGTCAAGGAAGAGTTCGGCGATGCGCGCCGCAGCGAGATCCGCGCCAGCGAGGAAGACCTCGACATCCTCGACCTGATTGAGCCCGAGGACGTGGTGGTCACCGTGTCCCAGGCCGGTTACGCCAAGCGCCAGCCGGTCAGCGCCTATCGTGCGCAGAAGCGCGGCGGCCGTGGCCGCAACGCCGCCGCCACCCGCGACGAGGACTTCATCGCCCAGCTGTGGCTGGTCAACACCCACGACACCCTGCTGGCGTTCACCAGCCGCGGGCGCGTGTTCTGGCTGCCGGTGCACCAGCTGCCGGAAGCCGGTGCCAATGCGCGCGGCCGTCCCTTGATCAACTGGATGCCGCTGGAGGATGGTGAGAAGGTGCAGGCCGTGCAGCCGGTGCGCGAGTACCGCGACGACCAGTACGTGTTCTTCGCTACCCGCCGCGGCACGGTCAAGAAGACGCCGCTGACCGAGTTCGCCTACCGCCTGCAGCGCGGCAAGATCGCGATCAACCTCGAAGAGGGCGATGCGCTGGTCGGCGCCGAGCTGACCGACGGTTCGCGCGACATCATGCTGTTCGCCAGCAACGGCAAGGCCGTGCGCTTCGACGAGAGCGCCGTGCGTGCCATGGGCCGCACCGCCACCGGCGTGCGCGGCATCCGCCTTGCCGGGGGCGAGTCGGTTGTGGGCCTGATCGTGGCTGGTTCCGCGGACAGCCTTGACGAGCCCGAGGACGACGATGTCGTCGTCGAGGGTGAGTTCGAAGTCGTCGAGGGCGAGCGCGAGGACGAGCCGGATGCCTACGTCCTGACCGCCACCGAGAACGGCTACGGCAAGCGCACGCGCCTGGCCGAATACCCGCGCAAGGGCCGCGGTACGCAGGGCGTGATCGGCATCCAGACCACCGGGCGCAACGGCCCGCTGGTGGCGGCGGTGCTGCTCAGCCGCGAGGACGAGGTGCTGCTGATCTCCGATGGCGGCACCCTCGTGCGCACCCGCGCCGCCGAGATTTCGGTGGTCAGCCGCAACACCCAGGGCGTGACCCTGATCCGTCTTGGCGAGGGCGAGCGGCTGCAGGCCATCGAGCGCGTGGACGGCTCGATCGACAGCGGTGACGACGAGGACGTAGCAGCGACGGACGCCGTCGCCGGACAGGTCGATGCCGACATCGGCGCCAACGCCAACGCGGCCGGTGACGAGGGCGGCAGCGACACCGACGCGGGCTGATTGATCCCGGGCGCCCGCGCGCGGCGCCCGCCTTCCCCGACCCACGCAGCCCAAGCCCACGCGAGGCCTTCGCGCGTTGCCATCCGGGCTGCCGGCACTGCTTATACTGCCGGCGACCTCGGGAGGGCGGGAATGCGGGCGATGAATGGAGTCGGACGTTCGGTCGGCCTGCGGCTTTGTGCCGCAGCCATGCTGGTGCTGGCGCTGCTGGCAGTGGGTTGCAAGCGCAATGAGGGCGGGCAGCTGCCCGCACCCACCGGCGAGGCGATCGTCGCCGAGCGTACGGAGGTCGATGGATTCGGCCTGGTGCGCGCCTGGCCCGACCAGGAGCAGGGATCGCTGGCGCTGGCCGTCGAGTTCTCGCAGCCGCTGGTCGGCACCCAGGACTTCGACGCACTCCTGACCTTTGCCGAGCCGGTGGCCGCCGACAGCAGCTGGAGCCTGGACGACGACGGCCGCGTGCTGCGCTTCCCCTTCGCCCAGGCCGACCGCGAATACACTCTGCGCATCTCCGCCGCGCTCACCGCCGCCGACGGCAGCACCCTGGGCCGCGATATCGAGCAGACCGTCTATACCGGTGAGCTGGAGCCCGCCGCCGGCTTCGCCTCGCAGGGCAGCGTGCTGCCGGCCCGCGAGTCGCGCGGGCTGCCGGTGGTGTCGGTAAACGTCGAGGAGGTCGACGTCGAGTTCCTGCGCGTGCGCGACTCGGAGCTGTCGCGCTTCTATTCCGAATACCAGCGCGGCGGGCGTCGCAGCAGCTGGGACCTGGACAACCGCTACCGCGGCCGGCCGACGCTTGCGCGCATGGCCGAGCCGGTCTACGTCAACCGCTTCGTGCTCGGCGGCGAGCGGAACGAGCGCGCGGTGACCTACCTGCCGCTGCAGGACATCGCCGAGCTGCAGCAGCCGGGCCTGTATTTCGCCACCATGAAGCGCGCCGGCAGCTTCGAGGGCATGTACGACACCGCCTTCTTCACCGTCAGCGACATCGGCCTGCACGTGCGCGCCTACGCCGAGCAGCTGTTCGTGCATACCGCATCGCTGCAGGCTGGCGACGCGCTGGGTGGCGTCGAGCTGCGCGTGCTGGGCAAGGACGGCGGCACCGTGTTCAAGGCGGAGACCGACGGCAATGGCAACGCCGTGCTCGACCACAGGCTCGACGCCGCGCAGGTGCTGGTGGCCACGCGCGGCAGCGACGTCTCGCTGCTGCCGTTCAACCAGCCTGCGCTGGATCTTTCCGAGTTCGCGGTCGCCGGCCGCAGGCAGGCCTGGTTCGAGGTCTTCGCGTGGTCCGGGCGCGACCTCTACCGCCCGGGCGAGACCGTGCGCGTCTCGGCCCTGCTGCGCGACGCCGACGGCAAGCCGGTGCCGGCCGCGGCCGACGGCAAGGCGCAGCCGCTGTTCGCGCGCCTGAAGCAGCCCGACGGCAAGACCTTCGTGGAGTCGCGGCTCGAGTCCGACGCGCAGGGCTATTACCGCTTCGAAAAGGAGGTCCCGGTCGAGGCGCCCACGGGGCGCTGGCAGGTCGAGTTCCGCACCGATCCCGCCAGCAAGGAGGCGGTGCAGGGCATGGCGCTGCGGATCGAGGAATTCCTGCCCGAGCGCATGAAGCTCGAACTCGACAGCGCCCAGGCGCGTCTTGCGAAGGGCGATCCGCTGCGCGTGGACGTCACGGGTGCCTACCTGTACGGCGCGCCGGCGGCGGGGAACCGGTTCACGGGGCGGATGGCGGTCGCGGTGGAGCAGCACCCGCTGGAGTCGCTGCCCGGCTGGTTCTTCGGTGATCCGACGGTGTCGCTGCCGCGCGAGGCCAGCGACGTGATCGATGCGACGCTCGACGATGCCGGCAAGCTGGCGCAGGAACTGCCGCTGCCCGCCGAGGTGCGCGGCGATACGCCGGTGTCGGTGGTGCTTGCGGGCAGCCTGTACGAGACCGGCGGCCGCACCGTCAACCGCAGCCTGCAGCGCGTGCTCTGGCCCGCGGAGGCGCTGGTCGGCGTGCGCCCCCTGTTCGACGACAAGGACGGCAGCGACGCCAATGCCAATGCCGGCTTCGAGATCCTCCGCGTGGACGCGGAGGGCAGGCCGCGACCGTTGGCGGGCCTCGAACTCAAGCTGGTGCGCGAGCGCCGCGACTACCACTGGAACTTCGACGAGGACAGCGGCTGGAACTACAACCACACCAGCCACTTCGAGGTGGTGGAAACCCGCACCGTGGATGCCGGATCCTCCGCCCTGCGCGTGGACTTCCCGGTCGAGTGGGGCGGGTACCGGGTCGAGATCCGCGATCCGGAAACCGGGCTGGTCACGCGCTATCCCTTCAACGCAGGCTGGAGCTGGAACGACGACAACCGCGGGCTCGACGCGCGTCCCGACAAGGTCAAGCTGGCGCTGGACCGCACCGGCTACCGCGCCGGCGACACCCTCGAGGTCACGGTCACGCCGCCGCATGCAGGCAAGGGCCTGCTGCTGGTGGAAAGCGACAAGCTGCTCTATGTGCAGGCGATCGACGCCAGGGCCGGCAGCACGTACCGCATCCCGGTGACCGGGGACTGGGAGCGGCACGATGTCTACGTCACCGCGCTGGTATTCCGGGGCGGCAGTGCCACCAGCAAGGTGACCCCGGCGCGCGCGGTGGGCGTGGCCCATGTGCCGATGGCGCGCGGCGACCGGCGCGTCGCGGTCGGACTGTCGCTGCCGAAGCAGGCGAAGCCCGGCGAGACCCTGCGCGTGACCCTGGCGGTGCCGGAGCTGGCGGGTACGACCGCGCACGCGACCGTGTCCGCGGTCGACATCGGCATCCTCAACATCACCCGCTATCCGGTGCCCGACGCCAACCGCCACTTCTTCGCCCAGCGCAGGCTCGGCGTGGACGCCTACGACATCTACGGGCGGGTGATCGAGAGCCTGGACGGTGGCACCGCGCGACTGCGCTTCGGCGGCGATGCGGGCATCGAAGCGCTGCCGCAGGCGCGGCGGCCTACCGCGCGGGTGCAGACGGTCGATCTGTTCTCCGGCCCGGTGAAGCTCGACGGCAAGGGCAACGCCACCGTCGCGTTCCCGCTGCCCGACTTCAACGGCACGCTCCGGGTGTCCGCGCTGGTCTTCAGCGACGCGCGCTACGGCAACCGCGACACCGAAGTGCTGGTGCGCGCGCCGCTGGTGGCCGAGGCCAGCATGCCGCGGGTCATGGCGCCCGGCGACCGCGCCACGGTGACGCTGGACCTCAGCAACTTCACCGGCAAGGCCGGCGATTTCCGCGTGCGCGTGGAGGGCGTCGGGCCGCTGCGGGTGGAGGAGGGCGTGCGCGACGTGAAGCTCGCCGTCGACGGCCGTTCGACCCTGTCCTTCCCGCTGCGCGCGCTCGAAGGACACGATGTCGCCAAGGTCCGGCTGCGCGTGGACGGCCCCGGGGTCGCGGTCGACCGCAGCCACGACCTGCCGGTGCGCGCGCCGTGGCCGCAGGTGCCGCGTTCGCGCAGCCTGGTGCTGGATCCACTGGCGCCGGTGATGCTCGACGCCGCGCTGGCCGAAGGCATGCTGCCGTCTTCGGTGAACGCGCGCCTGGGCCTGGGTGCGACGCCGCCGATCGCCTTCGCCGCCGCCCTCGAGGGCGCGCTGCGCTATCCCTATGGCTGCGCCGAGCAGACCGCGAGCAAGGGCTATGCGGCGCTGATGCTCGACGCGCCCACCGCCGAGGCCTATGGCATGTCGCCGCTGCCCGGCGACGACCGCCTGCGACGCATGGAAAGCGCGCTGGGACGGCTGGCCGCGCTGCAGTCGAACTCCGGCCACTTCGCCATGTGGGGTGGCAGCGGCCGCACCGAGCCGATGCTGACGCCCTATATCGCCGAGTTCCTGCTCGATGCGCGCGACGGCGGCTTCGACGTGCCCGACGCCATGCTGCAGAAGGCGCTGTCGCGCATGTCCGAAGACCTGCTGTCGGACGGCGAGCAGTTCTACGGCCGTGACAACCGCAACCATCTGCGCCTGGCCTACAAGGCGCACGCAGGCTACGTGCTGGCGCGCCTCAACCGCGCGCCGCTGGGCACGCTGCGCGCGCTGTACGACAGCGAACGCAAGTCCGCGCGCAGCGCCATGCCGCTGGCCCACCTCGGCCTCGCGCTGTCACTGCAGGGCGATGCGACCCGCGGAAACAAGGCCCTGGACGAAGCCTTCGCGTGGAGCGGAGACCGCCCCGGCTGGCTGGGCGATTACGGCACGCCGCTGCGCGACGCCGCGTTGATGCAGGCCCTGCTGCAGCAACACGGCCTGGCCACGCCGCAGCGCACGACCGGGCTGCGCACGCTCGGCCTCGAGCTCGACGCCCGTCGCAAGGCGCGCTGGTTCCATCTCAGCACCCAGGAGCAGTCGGCGCTGGCGCGGCTGGGCCGCGCGCTGGCGGGTACGCCGGGACGCAGCTTCAGCGGCACGCTGGTCGAAGGCGGCGTGGAAGAGGCCCTGGAGCCGATGCGGCGCTTCTCGCGCGGCTACGGATACGAGGCCCTCGCAGCCGGCGTCCGACTGACACCGCAGGGCGAGCCGCCGCTGTACGCGAGCATCGACGTGGCGGGCATCCCGCGCACCGCGCCTGCGCCCGACGACAGCGTGCTGCGGGTCGAGCGCCGCTGGTACACCACCGACGGCAAGCCCTGGGAACCCAGGGCGCTGCGCGAAGGCGAGGCCCTGGTGGTGCGCGTCACCGTGACCGCCGACCGCGACATGCCCGACGCGCTGCTGACCGACCTGCTGCCGGCAGGACTCGAGGTCGAGAACATGAACCTTGGTGACGCATCGGCCTGGGCCGACGTGGTCGTTGGCGGGATCCGCCTCACCGAGCGCGGGCAAGCCGCCGACCTGCTGCACGAAGAGTTCCGCGACGACCGCTACGTCGCCGCGCTGCGTTTGGATGCCGGCAGCGCCGCCGACGTGTTCTACCTGGTGCGAGCGGTCACGCCCGGCGAATACACCGTGCCGCCGCCGCTGGTGGAAGACATGTACCGGCCCGAGCTGCGCGGCGTCGGCCGTGCGCAGCCGGCGCGGATGACGGTGGTGCAGCCGTGAGCCGGGGCCGCGTGCCGTGGGGTCGGGGGTAGCCGGCAGGAAGCCCCCCGGCCGCGTCCCCCTTCCCCCGCCTGCGGGGGACGGTGCCCGAAGGGCGGAAGGGGGCAGCCCCGCGGGAACGCCGCATGCAGCGCGCCCGAACTGGCGCACACGCCTGCCGGCCGCACTGCGCTGGGGCACGGTCGCGCTGCTGCTGTCGCTGCTCATCCTCGACTTCGCCTTCCCCCCAGCGCTGCCCGAAGCGCGGGACCACGCGACCCTGGTCACCGCGCGTGACGGCACGCCGCTGCGCGCCTTCGCCGACGCCGAAGGCGTGTGGCGCCATCCCGCGTCCGAAGCCACCGTCTCGCCGCTGTACGTCGAAGCGCTGCTGGCCTACGAGGACCGCTGGTTCCGCCGCCATCCGGGGGTGAACCCAGTGACGCTGCTGCGCGCCGCGTGGCAGGCCGCACGCAGCGGTCGGATCGTGTCCGGCGGCTCGACGCTGACCATGCAGGTGGCGCGCATCCTCGAACCGCACCCGCGCACGCTGCCCGGCAAGCTGCGGCAGATGCTGCGCGCGCTGCAGCTCGAGGCGCACCTGTCCAAGGACGACATCCTCAGCCTGTACCTCGAGCGCGCGCCCTTCGGCGGCACCATCGAAGGCGTGGAAGCGGCCAGCTGGGCCTATCTCGGCAAGCCGGCGGCGCGGCTGTCGCACGCCGAGGCCGCGCTGCTGGCGGTGCTGCCGCAGGCGCCGACGCGGCTGCGCCCCGACCGCGCGCCCGAAGCCGCGCGACGGGCGCGCGACAAGGTGCTGCAACGCATGCTCGACCAGGGCCGCTGGAGCCGTGCCGAGGTGGCTGACGCACGGGTGGAAGCGGTCGTCTCGCGCACGCTGAAGCCGCCACTGTCGGCTGCGCTGCTGGCGCAGCGCCTGCGCTCGCAGCGGCCCGGCGCCGAGCGCATCGAATCGACCATCGACGCCGCCCTGCAGCGCACGCTCGAAGAGCGCCTCGGCGCCTATGTCGGCCGCCTGCCCGAGCGCACCTCGGCGGCAGTGCTGGTGGTCGACAACGACACCATGGAGGCGCGCGCCTATCTCGGTACCGCGGCCTTCGGCGACGCCGCGCGCCTGGGCCACGTCGACATGGTGCGGGCATGGCGTTCGCCCGGATCGACCCTGAAGCCCTTCCTCTACGGCATGGCGCTGGACGATGGCCTGGTACATTCGCAGAGCCTGCTGGTCGATGCGCCGCAGTCCTTCGACGGCTACCGCCCGGGCAATTTCGACGCGGCCTTCAACGGCCCGGTGTCCGTGGCCGATGCGCTGCGCCTGTCGCTCAACGTGCCGGCGGTGGACCTGCTGGATCGCGTCGGCCCGGCCCGTTTCGCGGCGCGCCTGGATCATGCCGGCATCGGCCTGCGCTTTCCCCGCGGTGCCAAACCGAACCTCACCCTGATCCTGGGCGGAACGGGCGCGCGCCTGGAGGACCTGGTCGGCGCGCATGCCGCCCTGGTGCGCGGCGGCATTGCCGGGCGCGTGCGCTACGCGGCCGACGATGCGCTGCTGGAGCGGCGCCTGCTGTCGCCGGGTGCGGCCTGGATCGTGCAGGAGATCCTCGCCGCCAATCCGCGTCCCGGCGAGCGCATCGGCACGTTCGATACCGGTCGCCGCCCGCGGGTGGCCTGGAAGACCGGCACCAGCTACGGATTCCGTGACGCCTGGGCGCTGGGCGCCACCCGGCGCTACACGGTGGGCGTCTGGGTGGGACGCCCCGACGGCACGCCGCTGCCCGGCCAGTACGGCGCGGTCACCGCGCTGCCGCTGCTGTTCGAAGTCGTGGACAGCCTGCCGCAGCGTCCGGGCGACGGCGCGCGCCTGCCGCCGCCGGCGAGCGTGTCCGAAGCCGACGTGTGCTGGCCTCTGGGAACGGCGGCCGACGCGCAGCCCGCGGAGACCTGCCAGCGGCGGATGCAGGCCTGGGTGCTGGACGGCGCGGTGCCGCCGACGCTGCCCGAGCGCGACATCCGCAGCTGGGTGGCGGGGCTGGAGCGGATCGACGTGGATGCCGTGACCGGCCAACGGCTCACGGCCGACTGTGCGCGGCCGCACCAGCGACGTGTGCGCAGCATCGCGCGCTGGCCCGCGTTGGCTTCGCCCTGGCTGGGGGCTGCCGAACGCCGTGCATCGCGCCTGCCGCCGCTGGCGTCCGATTGCGTCGACGACGGACGCGGCCACACGGTGGCCATGCACATCGAGGGCGTCAACGACGGCGCACTGCTGCTGCGCGCGCCGGGCTCATCGCGGCCGCCGCGGCTGGCGCTGCGCGCCGTGGGCGTCGACGGCGAGGTGCAGTGGCTGCTCAATGGCCGCCTGGTCGGGCGGACCCGGGGCGGCCAGGTGCTGTGGCGCGAATTCGGCGAGCCCGGGCGCCAGCAGCTCACCGCCCTGGCGGAGGGCGGTGCCTGGGCCAGCCTGGCCTTCGACGTCGGCCGCTGAGCGTCAGATGGCGCCGAGCACGTGCTCGGCCGTGGACACCTTGAGCTCGCCGGGTGCTTCGACGAAGAGCTGCTTGACCACGCCGTCCTCGGCGTAGAGCGCGAAGCGCTTGCTGCGCATGCCCATGCCGAAGGCGGTGCCGTCCATCTCCAGGCCGAGCGCGCGGGCGAGGTCGCCGTTGCCGTCGGACAGCATGCGCAGCCCGGCCGGGACGTGCTGGCTCTCGCCCCAGGCCTGCATCACGAAGGGATCGTTGACCGCCATGCAGGCGACCTCGATGCCGCGCTCGGTGAACTCGCCGAAGCGCTCGACGAAGCCGGGCAGGTGGTGTTCGGAGCAGGTCGGCGTGAACGCGCCGGGTACCGCGAACAGCACCACGTTCTTGTGCGCGAACAGGGTCGGGGTATCGATGGTCTGCACGCCGTCGTCGATGTGCTTGAGCGTGACTTCGGGGATGGCATCGCCGATCTGGATGGGCATGGGGGGCTCCGTATGGGCAGGGGCGGCACCGGGATCGGTCGCCGCACGCGCCATGGTGCCATGCCATGGTGATGCGGGCTTGCGTTGCGCCGCACCGCCCCGATATTGCTAACCTGCCGCCCCCGGCGCACGGCTTGCGGCGGCGCGAGTTGGAGACCGCATGCAGTTCAAGGACTACTACGCCATCCTGGGTATCGAACCCGGCGCCGGCGACGCCGAGATCAAGACCGCCTACCGGCGGCTTGCGCGCAAGTACCATCCCGACGTCAGCAAGGAAGCCGGCGCCGAGGACAAGTTCAAGTCGGTGAACGAGGCCTACGAGGCGCTCCGCGACCCGGAGCGGCGCAAGGCCTACGACCAGCTGCGCAGCCGCGGCTACCGGCCGGGTGACGACATCCAGCCGCCGCCGGGTGGCTTCGGCGGCAACGGCGGCGGGCAGGGCTTCGATTACGAAGAGGTCTTTGGCAGCGGCGGCGGCAACGGCGGCTTCAGCGATTTCTTCGAGAGCCTGTTCCGGCGCCAGGCGCAGCAGCGTGGCGGGCCGGGCTTCGGCACGCCGCCGCGCGGCGACACCCGGGCGCGGCTGGCGGTGCCGTTGGAAACCGTGCACCAGGGCGGTGCGATGCGCATCGCGGTCAAGGGCCGCACGCTCGAGGTCAAGGTGCCGCGCGGGATCCGCCCGGGCCAGGTGATCCGGCTGGCGGGGCAGGGCGAGCACGGCGGCCACCTGCTGCTCGAAGTCGAGTACGGCACGCATCCGCGCTTCGAGGTCGACGGCCGCAACATCCTGTACGCGCTGCAGGTCGCTCCCTGGGAGGCGGCGCTGGGCGCGAGCGTGAGCGTGCCGACCCTGGGCGGCACGGTGGAATTCAAGGTGCCGCCGGGCTCCGAGGCCGGACGCCGCCTGCGGCTGCGCGGCCGCGGGTTGCCCGGCAGCGGCGGCCAGGCCGACGGCGACCAGATCGTGGAGCTGGAGGTGCAGGCGCCGGCGCCACGGGACGACGTGCAGAAAGCCGCCTACGAGGCGCTGCGCGATGCGTTTTCCGGGGACTGGCGGCGCGAGTAGCGCCGCGCCGGTTCAGGCCGCCGTCGGTGGCGTGGGCTCGGTGGCGACCGCCCTGGTGATGGTCTCCGACAGCTCGGTCTCGCTGAAGGGCTTGGTGAGATAGGCGCGCGCGCCCTGGCGCATGCCCCAGACCCGGTCGGTTTCCTGGTCCTTGGTGGTCACCAGGATCACCGGGATGTGCCTGGTGGCCGGGTCGCGGGTGATCGAGCGCGTGGCCTGGAAGCCGTTGAGGTTCGGCATCACCACGTCCATCAGGATCAGGTCCGGCAGCTCGCGCTTCGCGGCCTCGACGCCGGCGGCGCCGTCCTCGGCGGTCAGCGCCTCGTGGCCGAGGCCCTCGACGATGCGGCGGATGCCCATCAGCTGCGACGGTGAGTCGTCGACGATCAGGATGCGCGCCATGGTGTCCCCCGTTGGATAGAGAGCGATTGTAGCCGTCGCGGGCAGCGCTGCAAGCGCGTGCCCGGCTTCACAGTTTTACCAGGGTGCGGCCGAGCGAGCCGCCGGCCAGCATGCGGTCGAACACCGCGGGCAACTGGTCGAGGCCCACCTCGCAGGTACAGATGCGGTCCAGGTGGCGCGGCTTCCACTCGTGGGCCAGGCGGCGCCAGACCTCGTCGCGGATGTCGCGCGCGGTGCCGGCCGAAGCCACGCCCAGCAGCGACACGCCGCGGATGATGAAAGGCATCACCGTCGCAGGCAGCTCATGGGTGGCCGCCAGGCCGGCGCTGGCGACGTTGCCATAGGGGGCAGTCTGCGCAAGCAGGCTGGCCAGCATCGTGCCGCCGACGTTGTCGAGGCCGCCGCCGAAGCGGGCCGACTCCAGCGGTCGCGTGGTGGCCAGGGCGTCGCGGCCGATGACTTCCGTTGCGCCGATCTCCTTGAGGTACGCCGCCTGCCCGGGCTTGCCGCTGACCGCATGCACTTCGTAGCCGGCGCTGGAGAAGATGTCGACGGCCAGCGAGCCGACGCCGCCCGTGGCGCCGGTGACGGCCAGGGGTCCGAGGTCGGGGTGCTGGCGGTTCTCGGTCATGCGCAGCAGCGCCAGCGCCGCGGTGAAGCCGGCGGTGCCGAGCACCATCGATTCGCGCAGCGACAGGCCCGCAGGCAGCGGGATCGCCCACTTCGATTCCACGCGGGCGTACTCGGTGTAGCCGCCGTCGCGGGTCTCGCTCAGGCCGGAGCCCGTCACCAGCACCGCGTCGCCTTCCTTGAAGGCCGGATCGCTGGACGCGACCACGTGGCCGGCGACGTCGATGCCGCCCACCAGCGGGAACCGCCGCAGGATCCTGCCCTTGCCGGTGCCGGCCAGCGCGTCCTTGAAGTTGACCGACGAGAATGCGGTGCGCAGCACCACCTCGCCCGGCGCGAGCTCGTCGATGCCGACCTGCTCGATGCCGCTGCGGTAGCCGGTGTCGTCGTTGTGGATGCGGAAGGCGCGGAAGCTGCGGGGAATCGTCATGCCGTCCTCTCGGGATGCCGCCGGAGTGGCGGCCCGCGTCGATTATCGGCGATCCGTGCGCGTGTGCCCGACCTGCTTCATCGCAGTTCGCGGCTGCGCTTCTCGTCGAGCCATTTCGAGGCCTGCGCGGGCTGGTAACCGCGCATCCAGTCGATCATCGCGCCGATGTCCTGGCCCGTCCACAGGTCATCGCGCTGGCCGGGGTGCAGGAAACGTTCCTCGACCATGCGGTCCATCATCGCGACCAGTGGCTGGTAATACCCTTCGATGTCGAGGATGGCGCAGGGCTTGTTGCCGATGCCCAGCTGGCGCCAGGTCAGCATCTCGACGATCTCCTCGAGCGTGCCGAAGCCGCCGGGCAGGGCGACGAAGCCATCGGCCAGGTCGAACATGCGCGACTTGCGCTCGTGCATCGAACCCACGACTTCAAGCTCGGTCAGGTTCAGGTGCGCCACTTCCATGTCGACCAGCTGCTTCGGGATCACGCCGACCACTTCGCCGCCGGCGGCCAGCACCGCGTCGGCGATCGTGCCCATCAGGCCGATGTTGCCGCCGCCATAGACCAGGCGGATACCGTCGCGGGCCATGCGCGTGCCCAGCGCGATCGCGCCTTCGGCGTAGGCGGGGCGGGCGCCGCTGTTGGAACCGCAGTAGACGCACAGGCTTTTCATGGGCAGGTCATCGGTATTGGCTGGAAAGGACGGCGCCGGGCAGTGCCCGGCGCCGGTTGTTGCTGGGACCGGACGGGGCGTCGACCGCGCCCGCCGCGTACCCTCAGTTCGCCTTGTGGATCGCGCGCTTGTCGACCGCCATGGCGGCATCGTGGATGGCTTCCGACAGGCTCGGATGCGCGTGGCAGATGCGGGCGAGGTCGTCGGCGGAGCCCTTGAACTCCATGGTCAGCACGCCTTCGTGCACCAGCTCGGAGACGTTGGCGCCGACCAGGTGCATGCCGAGCACGCGGTCGGTTTCGGCGTGCGCCAGCACCTTCACGAAGCCGGCCGGCTCGACCATCGCCACCGCGCGGCCGTTGGCGGCGAAGGGGAAGCTGCCCGCCTTGTACGGGACGCCTTCTTCCTTCAGCTGCTGCTCGGTCTTGCCGACCCAGGCCAGCTCGGGCTCGGTGTAGATCACCCAGGGGATGGTGTCCATGTTGACGTGGCCGGGCAGGCCGGCGATCAACTCGGCGACAGCGATTCCTTCCTCGAAGCCCTTGTGCGCCAGCATCGGGCCGCGCACGCAGTCGCCGACCGCCCAGACGCCGTCGACGCCAGTGTGGCAATGCTCGTCGACTTCGATCTGGCCGCGCTCGCTGAGCTTCACGCCGCTGCCCTCGGCCAGCAGGCCCTTGGACGCGGCGCGACGGCCGACGGCCACCAGCAGCTTGTCCACGGTGATGGTCTGCTCGCCCTTCTTGTCCTCGAAGGTGACCTGGACTTCCTTCTTCTTGCCCTTGCCGGTGATCTCGGCCTTCGAAACCTTGGCGCCCAGCTTGATGTCCAGGCCCTGCTTCTTGAATTCGCGCGCGGCGAGCTTGGACACCTCGGCGTCGGCCGCGGCCAGGAAGTCGGGCAGGGCCTCGAGGACGGTGACCTCGGCGCCCAGGCGCTTCCACACGCTGCCCAGCTCCAGGCCGATCACGCCCGCGCCGATCACCGCCAGGCGCTTGGGCACCTCGGTGAACTCCAGCGCGCCGACGTTGTCGACGATGGTGTCGTTGTCGAACTTCGCGAACGGCAGTTCGATGGAATCGGAACCGGCGGCGATGATGACGTTGGTGCCGGTGAGCTCGACTTCGCTGCCGTCGTGTTGCTTGACCTTGACCAGGCGATCGGCGTGCAGGGTCGCGAAGCCGTAGTACGGCGCGACCTTGTTGGCCTTGAACAGCTGTGCGATGCCGCCGGTGAACTGCTTCACGATCTTGTCCTTGCGGCCGATCATGGTCCCGACGTCGATCTTCGCGTCCGTGGCGGAGATGCCGTGTTCGCCGAACACGTGCTGCAGGTTGTGGAACTGGCGCGAGGAGTCCAGCAGCGCCTTCGACGGGATGCAGCCCACGCGCAGGCAGGTGCCGCCGAGCGCCGGCTTGCCGTCCTTGCCCAGGCCCGCGTCGACGCAGGCGACCTTCATGCCCAGCTGCGCCGCGCGGATCGCCGCGTGGTACCCGGCCGGGCCGGCCCCGATCACGACAACATCAAATTGTTCAGCCATTTCATTTCCTCGATTCCCTTCCCCCGCAGGGCGGGGGAAGGTGCCCCCTGAGGGGCGGATGGGGGCAACCTCGCGGGAAAGTCGCTTACATCCCCAGCAGCATGCGGTGCGGGTTTTCCAGCTGGTCCTTGATGTCCACCAGGAACAGCACCGCGTCCTTGCCGTCGATGATGCGGTGGTCGTAGCTGAGCGCGATGTACATCATCGGCGCGGCGACCACGGCGCCGTTCTCGACGATCGGGCGCTCCTTGATGGTGTGCATGCCCAGGATCGCCGACTGCGGCGGGTTGACGATCGGCGTCGACATCAGCGAGCCGAAGGTGCCGCCGTTGGTGATGGTGAAGGTGCCGCCCTGCAGGTCGTCGAGGCCGAGCTTGCCGTCGCGCGCCTTGGTGGCGTAGTCCGCGATCTGCTTCTCGACGTCGGCAAAGCCCATGCGCTCCACGTTGCGCAGCACCGGGGTCACCAGGCCGCGCTCGGTCGACACCGCGATCGAGATGTCGGCATAGCCGTGGTAGATGATGTCGTCGCCGTCGACCGAGGCGTTGACCACCGGGTACTTCTGCAGCGCGTTGGCCGCGGCCTTGGCGAAGAAGCTCATGAAGCCGAGCTTGATGCCGTGCTGCTTCATGAAGGACTCGCCCAGCTCCTTGCGCATGGCCATGACCTTGGCCAGGTTGACCTCGTTGAACGAGGTCAGCATCGCGGTGGATTCCTTGGACTGCATCAAGCGCTCGGCGATGCGCTTGCGGATGCGGGTCATCGGCACGCGCTCTTCCGGGCGCGCGCCGCCACTGACGCCCGCGGTCTTGCCGCTGGCGTAGTTGACCAGGTCTTCCTTGGTGACCGCGCCGCGGCGGCCGGTGCCCTCGACCTGCGCCGGGTCGATGCCGTCCTTCACCGCGGTGAAGCGCGCGCCCGGGGGCAGGTCGCCGGCGCCGGAGGCCGGCGACGGGCGGGTGGACGCGGGCGCCTTGGCCTCGGCCTTGGCGGCCTCGGCCTTCGGCTGCACTTCCTGCGCGCCCGCGGCGGGCTCTTCCTTCGGTGCGTCGGCGGTCTTCGCCGGCGCGGCGCCTTCCTCGATCACCGCCAGCACCTGCTGGCTGGTGACGGTGTCGCCTTCGGCGAATTTGAGTTCCTTGATCACGCCGTCGACGGCCGACGGCACTTCGAGCACCACCTTGTCGGTCTCGAGGTCGACGATGTTCTCGTCACGCGCAACCGCGTCGCCCACCTTCTTGTGCCAGGTGGCGATGGTGGCGTCGGAAACGGATTCTGGAAGTACCGGTACCTTGATCTCGGTGGCCATGGTCTTGATGCGTCCTGGTCGTGGCTGTCAGCGTGTGTGGGGGTCAGTCGGCGGCGAAAACGCTGCCGACGGGCGAGGTGAGTGCGTCGGCGACCAGCTTCTGCTGTTCGACGACGTGGTCGGCGAAGTGGCCGACGGCGGGCGAGGGCGAGCGCTGGCGGCCGGCGTAGTGCAGCTCCAGCTTGGCCGGCACGCAGGCCTGCAGGTGGTGGCGGATCTGGTACCACGCGCCCTGGTTCTGTGGCTCTTCCTGGCACCAGACGACCGAGGTCGCCTTGCCGTAGCGGCCGAGCTCCTCGACCAGCGCGGCGCGTGGGAAGGGATAAAGCTGCTCGACGCGCACCAGGGCGACGTCGTCCTGGCCGCGCTTTTCCACGTCCTCGAGCAGGTCGTAATACACCTTGCCCGAGCACAGCACCACGCGCTTGACCTTCTTCGGGTCCGCCGAGGCGTCGCCGATCAGGTGCTTGAATTCGCCCGTGGCCATTTCGTCCATGCTGGACACCGCGAGCTTGTGGCGCAGCAGCGACTTCGGCGACATCACCACCAGCGGCTTGCGGGTGGTCATGCGCATCTGCCGGCGCAGCATGTGGAAGGCCTGGGCGGGCGTCGACGGCACGCAGACATGCATGTTGTCGAGCGCGCACAGCTGCAGGAAGCGCTCGAGGCGCGCCGAGCTGTGCTCGGGGCCCTGGCCCTCGTAGCCGTGCGGCAGCAGCAGGGTGAGTCCGCTGAGGCGGCCCCACTTGGCCTCGCCCGAGGCGATGAACTGGTCGATCACGACCTGGGCGCCGTTGGCGAAGTCGCCGAACTGGCCCTCCCAGATGCACAGGGTGCTGGGATCGGTGGTGGAGAAGCCGTACTCGTAGGCCATCACCGCCTCCTCGCTGAGCAGCGAGTCGATGATGGTGGCGCGTTCCGGGCGCTCGACCAGCTGGCGCAGCGGGATGTAATAGCTGTCGGTGGTCTGGTCGTGGAGGATCGCGTGGCGATGGCTGAAGGTGCCGCGACCGATGTCCTGGCCCACCAGGCGCAGGCCATAGCCGTCCTCGAGCAGGGTGGCGTAGGCGAGGTTCTCGGCGAAGCCCCAGTCGGCATCGACCTCGCCGGCGGCCATCCTGCGGCGGTCGTCATAGACCTTGGCCACGCGCGAGTGCAGCTTGACCTCGTCGGGGATGGTGGTGATCGCCTGGGCCAGCGCCTTGAGCTTCTTCGCCGGCACCGTGGTGTCGACCTTGTCGGTCAGGTTGCCTTCGAGCAGGCCGGGCCAGTCGACGAACAGGCGGCTCGCGCGCGGGGTCTTTTCGACCTTGGCGAGTTCCGTCGTGACCTCCCCCGAATCGAGCTTGTCGCGGAAGGCATCGACCAGCGCCTGGCCACCCTTCGCAGGCAGCACGCCCCGCTCCTCGAGTGCCGTGGCATAGAGCTCGCGGGTGGTCTTGTGCTTGCGGATGACCTGGTACATCACCGGCTGGGTGATCGCCGGCTCGTCGGCCTCGTTGTGGCCGTGGCGGCGGTAGCAGACCAGGTCGATGACCACGTCCTTGCGGAATTCCTGGCGGAAGTCGTAGGCCAGGCGCGCGGCGAAGGCCACGGCTTCCGGGTCGTCGGCGTTCACGTGCAGCACCGGCGCACCGATCATCTTGGCCACGTCCGTGCAGTACAGCGTGGAACGGGCGTCGGCCACGTTGCTGGTGGTGAAGCCCACCTGGTTGTTGATTACGACATGCACCGTGCCACCGACCGCGAATCCGCGGGCCTGCGACATCTGGAACAGCTCCATCACCACGCCCTGGCCGGCGAAGGCCGCGTCGCCGTGGATGAGGATCGGAATCACCTTGCGGCGGTCTTCGTCGTGGCGGCGCTCCTGGCGCGAGCGCACGGAGCCGGCGACCACGGGGTCGACGATCTCGAGGTGCGACGGGTTGAAGGCCAGCGCAAGGTGCACCGGGCCGCCCTCGGTGGCGACGTCGGCGGAAAAGCCCATGTGGTACTTCACGTCGCCGGCGTGGGCGCGCGGGTCGTACTCGAACTTGCCCTCGAACTCGTCGAACAGCGCGCGCGGACTCTTTCCCAGGATGTTGATCAGGGTGTTGAGGCGGCCGCGGTGGGCCATGCCGATCACGATGTCCTTGACCCCGTCGCTGCCGGCGCTGCGGATCACGGTATCGAGCAGCGGGATCAGGGAGTCGCCGCCTTCCAGCGAGAAGCGCTTCTGGCCGACGTACTTGGTGTGCAGGTAGCGCTCCAGGCCTTCGGCCGCGGTGAGGCGCTCGAGGATGCGGCGCTGTTCGTCGGCCGTGTGGCTGAAGCGGCCGCCGGCGGTTTCCAGGCGTTCGTACATCCAGCGGCGCTGCTCGGCCTGCGGGATATGCATGAACTCGGCGCCGATCGGGCCGGCGTAGGTGGCCTGGAGCAGTCCGAGCAGGTCGCGCAGGTGCATGCGGGGCGCGCCGCCGAAGGTGCTGGTGCCGCCGCCGGGCCCGGTGGCGAACTCGGTGTCGAGGTCGCCGTCGGACAGGCCGTGGAAGGGCAGCTCGAGGTCGGGTGCCTCCGGCAGCTCGGCCATGCCGAGCGGATCGGTGGCCGCGCGCAGGTGGCCGCGCGAACGGTAGGCGGTGATCAGCTTGAGCACCGAGCCCTGCTTGCGCTGGGCCTCGAGATCACCGCCGCCGGCCGAGACCACCACGCCCTTGCGGGCCTCGCGGCCGGCCCGGGCCACGGCGTCCATGACCACGGAGTGGGGGACGTCCCCCGCCTCGCGGCCCTTGAACCCGTCGAACCAGGTCTTCCATTTGTCGCCGACACTGTCGGGGTCCACGAGATACTGCTCGTACAGGTCCTCGATGTAGGCGGCGTTGGCGCCGAGCTGGGAGGACTGCGCAAACTGCTTCAGGAGACTGTCCACGTGGGTCTGGTCGGGCTCTTCTTGAATTGGCGCGCGCCAGTCCCGCAATAACTTGAATGCGGCCGCGGCGCGGGGGCGGGGGAGAACCGCAATTATAGCCGCAGGCCTTGCCGCGGCGCATCACGCGCGGGTCATTGTGCGTTCCGTTTGCGGCGTGTACGGGCCCTGTCAGAGGCCGAGCGCGCGCAGCTCGTTGCAGGGTCGCGACCGTTCCCACACCGGGTCGAAGGCTTCGCAGAGCTGGCGTGCGCGCCCGGCGCCGTGCAACCGGGCCTCGCCTTCGAAGCGGTGGCCGAACTCGCGGTGGTAGCAGCCGCCGTTGTCGGTGGCGACGAAGGCATCGGCGCGGGCGCGGTCGACGGGGTCGGCCAGTTCGCGGAACTGGAACACGCTCGGCAGGCGCTGCGCCAGCGCCAGTAGCGGGGCGTGGGTGCGCTGGATGGCGGTGGCGTCCAGGACCAGCAGGCGTACCTCGGCGTCGGTGGTCGAGGTGGCGAAGACGCGCAGCGCCTCGAGCACCCGTGGATCGTCGTACAGGCCCGGGTCGAGCACCCGGCTGAGGATGCGGATCCGGCGGCGGGCGCCGGCGACCAGCGTCACCGTGGCCTCGACCGCCTCTTCGCGATCGGCGATGGCGAGGACGTCGCCGCTGGGGCCGGCCGTGCTCATGGTGCCTCGTCGTCCGGGCTTTCCAGCCGGTAGTGGCCTTCGGCCAGGAGGCTGGCGACGCAATCGCGGCCGGCGGCGGAGAGTGCGGCCCAGGTGCCGGCATCGAGCCACGCGTCGGCGGCCAGTCGCTTCGCATCGGCCACCGGCAGGCGCCAGGCCTGGCCGGCCACGTAGAAGCTGGCGCGCTTCGCGGCGCGGCGCCAGGCGACACGGGTCCACGGGTAGCGGTGCAGCAGCAGGCCGCCGGCCAGGGCGCGTGACAGCTCGTCGGTGGCCAGGGGCTGGCCGTCGCCGTGGCCGGGGCCGGTGGCCGCGCGGTAGACGGTGATGAAGCGGCCGAACCAGTCGCCCAGGGCGTCGGCATCGGCCATGCGCACGGCGTTGAGGGCCTCGACCACGCGCGCCATCGCGGCGGCGTCGATCTCGTGCGGGTCTTTCGCCGGGTCGAGGTCCGCGTCCTTGTAGCGCAGTGCCTCGTCGGCTTCGGCGGCCAGGGTGTCGACGTAATCGCCCATGAGTTCCGCGACCGAGGGCGCGCGCATGCCCAGCGAGAAGGTCAGGCAGGGATCCTCGGCGACGCCGTGGTGGGGCACGTCGGGCGGCAGGTAGAGCATGTCGCCGGGCTCCAGCACCCAGTCGTGGGTGGGCGCGAACTCGCGCAGCAGCTTGATCTCGACGTCGTCGCGGAAGTCGAGTGGCGGCTTGCCGAGGCCCATCGCGTCGGAGGCGTCGACCTGCCAGCGGCGGTGGCCCAGGGCCTGAAGCAGGAAGACGTCGTACTGGTCGACGTGCGCACCGACCGAACCGCCGGTGGCGGCGAAGCTGACCATCACGTCGTCCACCCGCCAGCGCGGCAGGAACGCGAACGCCGGCAGCAGGTCCGCGATGTCCGGGTCCCACTTGTCCATGTCCTGGACCAGGAGCGTCCAGTCGCGATCGCCCAGCTCCGCGAAGATCTCCTCGGGGAGGGGCCCGCTGCCCACGGTCCAGGCGTCACTGGCGCGGTCGTGCTGGATCAGCCGCGCGAGCACGCCCTCTTCGCAGGCCAGGCCGGCGAGGTCGTCGGGTTCGATGGGCGAGACGTAGCCGGGGAACGCGCCGCGGATGAGCAGCGGGCGCTTCTGCCAGTAGTCGCGCAGGAAGGCGCGCGGCGCCATCCCCAGCGGCTGGCCGGGCCTGGCCTGGACTTCGAAGGGACGGGCGGCTGTGCGCTTGGCCATGATGGGTTCCTGTGTCGGGCGGCGGCGGTCAGACCGCACGCGCCTGGTCTTCCGCGAGTCCGGTGTAGCTGCCGGGAGTGAGTTCGAGCAGGCGGCGGCGTTCGTCCGCGGGCAGTTCAAGCCCGGTGATGAATTCGCGCATGGAGTCTGCGGTGATGCCCTGGCCGCGGGTCAGCGCCTTGAGCTGTTCGTAGGGGTTGGGCAGGCCATGGCGGCGCATGACCGTCTGCACGGCCTCGGCCAGCACTTCCCAGGATGCGTCGAGGTCGGCGGCCAGGCGCTCGGGGTTGGTGCTGAGCTTGCCGAGCCCGCGTCCGAGCGCATCGAAGCCGACCAGGGCGTGGCCAAAGGCCGTGCCGAGCGCACGCAGCACGGTGGAGTCGGTGAGGTCGCGCTGCCAGCGGCTGACCGGGAGCTTGGTGGCGAAGTGTTCGAACAGCGCCACGGCGATGCCGAAGTTGCCCTCGGCGTTTTCGAAGTCGATCGGGTTGACCTTGTGCGGCATGGTCGAGCTGCCGACTTCGCCGGCCTTCACGGCCTGCCTGAAGTAGCCCAGCGAGATATAGCCCCAGACGTCACGGCAGAGGTCGATGCAGATGGTCGCGATCCGCTTCTGCACGTCGGCGATCTCGGCGATGCAGTCGTGCGGCTCGATCTGGGTGGTGTAGCCATTGAAGTCCAGGCCCAGCGATTCCACGAAGCGCTGCGAGAACGCCGGCCAGTCGACGTCGGGATACGCGGCCACGTGGGCGTTGTAGTTGCCCACCGCACCGTTGGCCTTGCCGGTCAGGGAGACCGCGGCCAGCTGCGCGCGCTGGCGCTCCAGCCGGGCCACCACGTTGGCGATCTCCTTGCCCACGGTGGTCGGCGAGGCGGTCTGGCCGTGGGTGCGCGAGAGCATCGGCAGCGCGGCGAATTCGTGCGCCATGCCGCGAAGGGTGGCGGTGACGCCGTCGAGGGCCGGCAGCATCACCTCGCGGCGCGCGGCGTCGAGCATCAGGCCGTAGGACAGGTTGTTGATGTCCTCGCTGGTGCAGGCGAAGTGCACGAACTCCAGCGCCGGGCCCAGCGCGGCGTCGTCGGCGAGGCGCTCCTTGATGAAGTACTCGACGGCCTTGACGTCGTGGTTGGTGGTGCGCTCGATCGCTTTCACCCGTGCGGCATCGGCGGTGGAAAAGTCGTCGGCCAGGGCGCGCAGGCGCGCGGTGGCGGCGGCGTCGAAGGGCGCCAGCTCCGGAATGCCGGGCTCGGCGGCCAGCGCGAGCAGCCACTCCACTTCGACGCGCACGCGGGCGTGGATCAGGCCGAACTCGGAGAACACCGGCCTCAGCGCCTCCACCTTGCCGGCATAGCGGCCGTCGAGCGGGGAGAGGGCGAGCAGCGGGTCGAGGGCGGGCATGGCTGGCTTTTCGGGCTTGGGCGGCCGGACATTCTACCCGGCGGGTGCATCGATCGCCGGCCGGAGGGTTGGTCTGGGACTCGCGGGCTTGCGGGTTGATGGTGCGCGGGTTTCGTGGGGGAGCATGCCCCTGCGGGGGAGGCATGGACCGGCGAGGCAGCCGTCCATGGCTGACTCGCCTACCGCGCACATCCATGTGCGCTGTCCATGCCTCCCCCGCAGGGGCACGCTTCGCAAGACTGGGGATCGCGACTTCGGCTGGTTCCCTTCGCCAAACAGTCGGACAAGTGCAAATTTCCGGCCATCGCGAGGATGACGTGGGCCCGCCGCCACGAAGCCGACGAAAGTGGTGCAGGAGGTGGATGGCGGAGCACTCCCCCCGCCATCCGCCTCCTGCGGCGCGGATCTTCACGAGGGCAGTTTTGCGGCTGCCAGCGGCGCAGCCGATGTCCCGGCAGGGGCGGGCGTATCCTCTGATGGGAACAGACTGGAGGACGACATGGCTGGCAATGGCTTTCGGATCGAGCACGACAGCATGGGCGAACTGCAGGTGCCCGCCGATGCGCTGTGGGGCGCATCGACCCAGCGCGCAGTGGACAACTTCCCGGTCAGCGGACGGCCGATGCCGCGCGGATTCATCCGTGCCCTGGGGCTGATCAAGGCGGCAGCGGCGGAGACCAATGCGGGGTTCGGACTGCTGCCCAAGGGGCTGGCGGCATCGATCCGCAAGGCCGCCAGCGAGGTTGCCGCGGGTGGGCACGACGCCCATTTCCCGATCGATGTCTACCAGACCGGGTCGGGCACGTCGTCGAACATGAATGCCAACGAGGTCATCGCGACCCTGGCGACGCGCGCGGGCAAGCGGGCGGTGCATCCGAACGACCACGTCAACCTGGGCCAGAGTTCGAACGACGTCATTCCGACCGCGCTGCGGGTGTCCGCGCAACTGGCGGTGGTCGAAGACCTGCTGCCGGCGCTGAAGCATCTGCGGCGCACGATCGACCGACGGGCGCGGAAGCTGGGCAAGGTGGTGAAGACGGGGCGCACGCATCTGATGGATGCGATGCCGGTGACCTTTGCGCAGGAGTTCGGGGCCTGGTCGTCGCAGCTGGCATCGGCCGAGGCGCGGCTGGGCGATGCGCTCAAGCGCCTGCGCCGGCTGCCGATCGGCGGCACCGCGGTTGGCACCGGGATCAACGCCGATCCGCGCTTCGGCAAGGCCATGGCCAAGGCGCTGTCGGCGTCGGCCGGCACCCGCTTCGATTCGGCTGAAGACAAGTTCGAGGGCATCGCTTCGCAGGACGATGCGGTGGAGCTGTCGGGCCAACTCAACGTACTCGCCGTCGCGCTGACCAAGATCGCCAACGACCTGCGCTGGATGAACTCCGGCCCGCTGGCCGGGCTTGGCGAGGTGGAACTGCCGGCGCTGCAGCCGGGCAGCTCGATCATGCCGGGCAAGGTCAATCCGGTGATCCCCGAGGCTGCGGTCATGGCCTGCGCCCAGGTCATGGGCCACCACGTCGCGGTGACCGTGGCCGGCCAGACCGGCAACTTCCAGCTCAACGTCGCGCTGCCGCTGATCGCGAACAACCTGCTGGAGTCGGTCGGGCTGATGTCGTCGGTGTCGCGGCTGCTGGCCGATCGGGTCATCGCGGGCCTGGAGGTGCGGCGTGACGTGGTCGACGCGGCGGTGGAGCGCAACCCGATCCTGGTGACCGCGCTCAACCCGGTGATCGGCTACGAGAAGGCGGCGGCGATCGCCAAACAGGCCTACCGCGAGGGGAGGCCGGTGCTCGATGTCGCGGTGGAGGCCACGGGGATGCCGGAGGCGAAGCTGCGCGCGCTGCTCGACCCGCTGGCGCTGACCCGCGGCGGGATCCAGGGCTGAGGCAGAGCGCGCCGGTTCAGCGCTTGCGCGGGAGGTCCACCTTGCCGGCGACGCCGTCGTGGTCGACGGAGCCGCTGCCCAGCGCACGGACCCGCAGGTCGCCGCCGACGCCGCTCGCATCGATGTCGCCCGAACCCACCGAGCCGACTTCGACGCTGCCGGCGATGCGCTCGAGGTCGGCGTCGCCCGAGCCGATCGAACCGATGTCGACGCTGCCGCCGACGTCACGCAGGCCGAGGTCGCCCGAACCGACGCTGCCCACGCGGGCGTCACCGCGGACGCCGCGCGCCTCGAGGTCGCCGGAGCCGATCGAACCCACGTCCAGGCTGCCGATGTCGGCCAACACGATGTCGCCGGAGCCGACGCGGGCTTCGACCTTGCCGGCGATCCGGCGCGCGTCGGCGTCACCGGAGCCGACGGTCAGGTCGAGTCCGGACAGCCCGGTCGCCCAGGCATCGCCGGAACCCACCCGCACCTCGATGGGCATGCCATCGGGAACAGTGCCGGAAAGATCGAAGTAGGCGTAGCGATTGCCGAAGCTCCAGCCGATGCGCTCCTCGCGGGCCAGGCGCACGACCAGGCGGTCGCCTTCGCGCGACTGCTCGAGGCGCAGCCGCGCGAGTTCGTTTTGGCTCGAACCGCAGGCGCGGCCCTGCAGGCTGCCGGTCGTGCCGGGCCTTCCGTCCAGGCGCAGTTTGCTGGGTCCGACGTGGAATTGGATGACGCGTGCGTCGCCGATGTCCAGCGTCAGCGACTGCGGCGCGCTGTGCTTGCAGGCGCGGTCGTCGTCGGCCTGTGCCGATGCCGGCACCGTGGCCAGGCCGAGCGCGCAGAGTGCGAGGAAAAAGACGGTATGGGTCGTTCGCATGGTGGCTCCTCGTGTTCGGGTCTGTCGTGTCTGTCGTGTATCGGTGCGGACCGGGCCTCAGCCCTCGTCGCGCCAGCGGCGCAGGCGGATGGCGACCAGCAGCATGGCCACGCCGGCCGCGGCACCGATCCAGGTGGCGGGCTGCAGCAGGTTGCCGTAGACCGCGGCGGGCTCGATCAGGTGGACGAGGCCCGCGCTCTCGAGCTGGGCGCCGTCCATGCGGGCCAGGTCGTAGGGCGTCAGCGGGACCACGCCCAGCAGCATCCGCGCCACGATGTTGCTCCAGAACCAGTCGGCGTCGAGGTTGAACAGCCGCATCACGCTGAACATGGTCACGAACACCCCGGAAAGGAGCGGGACCAGCACCGCCCACAGGAAGGGCACGCTGCGCGCCCAGGCCGAGCACAGCATCAGCCAGCCAACGGTCGGCAGCGCCCAGATCGCGTACACCGGGATGGCCGCCAGCAGGGAGAGCGCGATGGTCAGCGCATGGCCGGGGCCCCAGATGAGCTCCAGGGGGTTGCCGCCGTGGTACATGACCACTGCGCTGAGCAGCACCAGGAACACCAGCATCGTGGCGATGGCGATGAGCGTCGCGAGCAGGGGGATGGCGACCGTGGCGGCGACGATCTTCGACAGCACGGTTTCGCCGTCGGACACGGGCAGCGATTTCCAGAACAGCACGCTGCGGTCCTTGCGCTCGTCGTACAGCGCGCCCAGGCAGTAGAAGAACATCACGAACACCATGACGATGAACGGCCAGGCCGAGGACAGCAGCATGGTCATGTCGATGCCGGTGGCGAGCTGGGCCTTGTCCTCCGCGTCCAGCTGCGCGGCCAGTACCCCCAGGTCGAGGCCGTTGATGGACATAGTGCTGCCGTCGTCGAGGTAGAACTTCGCGTCGCCGTCGGCGTTGCGCATCCCGACCATGGCGATGACGAAGAACACCACGGTCAGCAGCAGCGAAATCGCGCCGGCGATCAGGGGCGCCCAGAAGAAGCCTCCCCTGTGCTCCCAGTATTCGCGCCTGAGCAGCAGTGCGAAGCGGTGGGTCCTGTGCGCCGGGGCCTTGGCGACCGGCAGGGTGTCGGCTGTCGCGTTCATCAGTAGGTTCCCTTCATGGTGGCGACGAAGAGGTCGGCGAGCCCCGGCGTGCGGGTTTCGCCGAAGGCGGCCAGGGTGCTGCGCTCGGCACCGTCGAACAGCATCACGGTCTTGCCGAACGGCAGGCTGCGCTCGTCGATCGGCGACAGGGCGCGCGCGGCTTCGGCCTGGCCGGCATCGACCAGCACCTCGGTGAAGCGTGCGGCGAGCTCGTCCATCGGCGCGTCGAGCACGATCCGGCCGTCGCGGATGAACAGTGCGTCGGTGAGGATGTGCTCGACCTCCTCGACCTGGTGGGTGGTGATGAGGATCGTCTTCTCCTCGTCGAAGTAGTCCTCGAGCAGGCGCTGGTAGAACTCCTTGCGGTAGAGGACGTCCAGGCCCAGCGTGGGCTCGTCGAGCACCAGCAGGCGGGCGTCGATGGCCATCACCAGGGCCAGGTGCAGCTGCACGATCATGCCCTTGGACATCTCGCGCACCCGCATTTTCGGGGTGAGCTTGGTGTTGGCCAGGAAGCGCTCGCAGCGCGCGCGGTCGAAGCGCGGGTGCACGCCCTCGACGAAGTCGATCGCCTCGCGGACCCGCATCCAGCGCGGCAGCACGGCGACGTCGGCGATGAAGCAGACATCGTTCATCAGCAGGTTGCGTTCGCTGCGCGGATCGCGGCCCATCACGGACAGGTCGCCCTGGAAGGGGATCAGTCCGAGGATGGCCTTGAGCGCGGTGGTCTTGCCGGCGCCGTTGGGGCCGACCAGGCCGACGATGCGGCCGCGCTCGACGCGGAACGTGGCCCCGTCGAGGGCACGGGAGTTCCTGTAGACCTTGTGCAGTCCGCGTGCATCGATGACGGCGGTGTCTTGCGTGTTCATGCGGCGTCTCCTTCGCGCAGCAATTCCTCGGGCGTGAGGCCCAGCAGCCGGATGCGTTCAAGCACCAGCGGCCATTCCTCGGTCAGGAAGCGGTCGCGCTCGTTGCCGAGCAGCTTCTTCGATGCTTCTTCGGTCACGAACATGCCGAGTCCCCTGCGTTTTTCGACGAGCGCCTCGTCGGCCAGCTCCTGGTAGGCGCGCGACACCGTGATCGGGTTGAGCTGGTACTCCGCGGCGACCTGGCGCACCGAGGGCAGGGCATCGCCGGGCTTGAGCTGGCCATCGAGCATCATCGCGATGACGCGCTCCTTCAGCTGGCGGTAGATGGGAGCGCTGTCGCTCCACTGGATGCCGGACATGGCTCAGCCTCCGATACGGCGCATGCCGTGCGCGAACGAGAAGTAGGGCAGGGCCAGTCCCCGGCGCCCGCTCCTGGCGCTGCGGCCGTCGCGGCGGGCGGCCTCGGTGTCGTCGTGGACGGTGGCGTCGGCGGCGTCCATGACGTTTGCTCCGGACGGTCCGCCCTGGCTGAGCGGGGTTCCGGCCAGCAGCGCGGCGGCCAGCAACAGGCCGGTGGCGGAGAGCGCGATCAGGCTGTGGTTGAGCTTGCGGTCCATGGCGTGGGTCCTGCCGGGGGTGACTGGTGTTGTATGCAACTATAACACCACCACACACCCCGTCAAGCCGGTCCGTCCCCAACTGATGGCAGGGGTGCGCCACGATTGCCGGAGGCGGCCGGTGCCGCGACAATAGGCCCTTCGACGCCGCGCGGAACGCGGCCGGATTCCAGGAGCATCCCCCGATGAAACCCTTGCTGCGCGGCCTGGTCGCGCTGTCATTCGCCGCGGCCCTGTCGCTGGCTCCCGCATCTGCACAGGAGAACGCCGTGCCGTCCACCGAGCGCGAAAAGAACAGCTACATGATCGGAATGGACGTCGGGAACTCGATCCAGGCGGTCGGCCCGGACATCGACCGCGAGAGCTTCCTGCGCGCCGTGGGCCACGCCCTGGAGGGCGGCGAGCCCCTGGTCACGGAAGAAGAGGCGGAGGCGATCGCCCCCGCGCTGATGCAGCGGGTGGCCGTCCGCGGCGGCCAGCAGATCCCGGGCATGGCGCCGGGCAGCCAGCCTCCTGCGGTCGACGCCGGCAAGGTCGGCCTGCTGGTGGGTGCCGACGTGGGCCGTTCGCTGGCCCCGGTCAAGGACGAACTCGACCTGGCCGTGTTCGGGCGCGGCGTCGCCACCGTGCTCGATGGCAGCACGCCGCTGCTGGGCGAGGCGGAGCTGCTCGCGGTGCGCGAGGCCTTGAGCAAGCGCATCCAGGAGCGCGCGCGTGCCGAGAGCGAGGCCGCCGCGCAGGCCAACGCCACGGCCGGGGCCGCCTTCCTGGCCACGAACCGCACCGCCAAGGGCGTCGTGACCACGGGTTCGGGCCTGCAGTACATGGTGCTGCGCCAGGGCTCGGGGCCGCGGCCGACCGCGGACACGCAGGTCCGCGTCCACTATGAGGGCACGCTGCTCGACGGCACCGTGTTCGACAGTTCCTACGAGCGCAACGACCCCGCGACCTTCGGCCTGGGGCAGGTGATCGCCGGCTGGACCGAAGGCCTGCAGCTGATGCCGGTGGGCGCGAAGTACCGCTTCTGGATCCCGTCCGAGCTCGCCTACGGACGCAATGGCTCGCCTGGCGGCATCCCGCCGAACTCCACCCTGGTCTTCGACGTCGAACTCCTGCAGCTGCGCTGATCGCCGCTGTCCGCCCCCCTTTTTCGAGGTACACCGATGAATACCGCCGTCCGCACCCTTGCGACCAGCCTGCTGGCCGCCTCGCTCCTCGTCGCCCTGGGCGCCTGCAAGAAGATCGATCCCGACGCCGCCAAGCCCGCCGCAGATGCCGCCGACGCTAGCGCCGGCGCGCTGGACATCGCGGGGCTGCCCACCGTCGAACAGCAGGCCGGCTACGCCATCGGCCTGCAGATCGGCGGCACGCTCGAGGAAATCAAGGACGAGATCGACGTCGACGCCCTGGTCAAGGGCATGCGCACCACCCTGGACGGCGGCGCGCCGCTGATGGACGAGGCGCAGGCGCGGGAGGCCTTCGAGGCTTTCGGCCAGCGCATGCAGGCCAAGATGTCCGCCGGCAATCGTGAGGCCGGCGAGGCCTTCCTCGCGGAGAATGCGAAGCAGGAGGGCGTGCAGGTCACCGCCTCCGGCCTGCAGTACAAGGTGCTCCAGGAAGGCGCGGGCGCGAAGCCCGGGCCCGACAGCCGCGTGAGCGTCCACTACCGGGGCTCCCTGGCCGACGGCACGGTGTTCGACAGCTCCTACGAGCGCGGCGAGCCGGCGGTGTTCACGCTGTCGAGCGTTGTCCCCGGCTGGCAGGAAGGCCTGCAGCTGATGCCGGTGGGCAGCAAGTACATGCTGTGGCTGCCGAGCGCACTGGGTTACGGCGACATGGGTACGCCGGGCGGCCCGATCGCGCCGGGCAGCGCCCTGGTGTTCGAGGTCGAGCTGCTCGACATCGTGGACCCGGCGGCGGAGTAAGGGCATGCGCGTCAGCATCTTCGGAACTGGATACGTCGGCCTGGTCACCGGCACCTGCCTGGCCGAGGTCGGGCACGACGTGGTCTGCGTTGACGTCGATGCCGGCAAGATCGAGCGCCTCCGGCAGGGCGTGATCCCGATCTACGAGCCGGGCCTGGAGCCGATGGTGAAGGCCAACCACGCCGCCGGCCGGCTGGAGTTCACCACCGACGGGGCGCACGCCGTCGCGCACGGTGAAGTGGTGTTCATCGCCGTGGGCACGCCGCCCGACGAGGACGGCAGTGCCGACCTCCAGTACGTGCTGGAGGTGGCGCGCACCATCGGCGAGCACATGGAGCGTCCGGCGATCGTGGTCGACAAGTCGACGGTGCCGGTCGGCACGGCCGGCCGCGTGAGCGAGGCCATTTCCTCGGTCCTGGCCGGGCGTGGCGTCGACATCGCCTTCGACGTGGTGTCCAACCCCGAGTTCCTGAAGGAGGGCGCGGCGGTGGAAGACTGCATGCGTCCCGACCGCATCGTGCTCGGCGTCGACAGCGCCGCCGCGGCGGACAAGCTCAAGCGCCTGTACGCGCCGTTCAACCGCAACCACGACCGCTTCGTGATCATGGACGTGCGTTCGGCGGAGCTGACCAAGTACGCAGCCAACGCCATGCTCGCGACCAAGATCAGCTTCATGAACGAGATCTCGAACATCGCCGAACGCATGGGCGCCGACGTGGAGATGGTGCGCAAGGGCATCGGCTCGGACCCGCGCATCGGCTGGCACTTCATCTATCCCGGTGCAGGCTACGGCGGCTCCTGCTTGCCGAAGGACGTCCAGGCGCTGGCACGCACGGCGCAGCAGCATGGCCACCAGCCGCTGCTGCTCCACGCGGTGGAAGCGGTGAACGAACGCCAGAAGGGACACCTGCACGCCCTGATCCAGCGCCACTACGGCGATGGCGGCATCGCCGGCAAGACCTTCGCTGTCTGGGGCCTGGCGTTCAAGCCCGACACCGACGACATGCGCGAGGCCTCGAGCCGGCGCCTGCTGGCGCAGCTGTGGGAGTCCGGCGCCCGCGTGCGCGCCTACGACCCCGAGGCGACCGAGGAGGCGCGGCGGGTCTTCGGCGAGCGCGAGGATCTGGTCTTCTGCGGCTCGGCGAACGAAGCTCTCGACGGGGCCGACGCGCTGGTGGTGGTCACGGAGTGGAAGCAGTTCCGCAGCGCCGACCTCGCGCAGCTCCGCGCGCAGCTGGCCGACGCGGTGGTCTTCGACGGTCGCAACATCTACCGTCCCGAAGACGCCGAGGACGCCGGCCTGGCCTATTACGGCATCGGCCGCGGACGCTCGGTGCGGGTGCCCTGAGCATGGCGTCCGGGCTTGAAGCGCGCGTGGTGGAGCTGGAAACGCGGCTGGCGTTCCAGGAGCAGGCCCTGGCCGAGCTCAACGACGCCCTGGCCGAAGCCCGCATGGAACTGTCGCGCAACGACGTCCTGCTGCGCCGCGCACTCGAGGAACTGCGTGCCGATCGCCCCGGCCCGACCGGAAACCCGGCCGATGAGCCGCCCCCGCCGCACTACTGAACGACGATGAGCGACTCACTCAAAGACCAGCTGCTGGGCCTGGGCTTCAAGCCGGCCCCTGTTGCGGAGCGGCCCAGGGGGCCGCGCCGCAAGGACGGACCGCCGGCAGGCGGCAAGGGCGCGCGCAATGACCGCGGCGCCGGCAAGAGTGCGCGCAACGACCACGGGCCGGGCAAGGGCGCGGGACCGTGTGACCCCCAAGGCAGGAAGAACGACAGGGGCGGCTCCGCTCCGGCTGGAAGCGGTCGTGGCCGCGGCCCGCGCACCGAAGGCGACATCGACCTTGCCAAGGCCTTCGCCATCCGCGCCCAGCGCGAAAAGGACGAGCGCATCCAGGCCGAGCGCGAGAAGCAGGAGGCCGCCCGCCAGCGCCGCGAAGCGCAGGCGAAGCTGGCCGCGTTGCTGCAGGGCAAGGGCCTGAACGTGGCCGAGGCCGAACACGTCCGCCACTTCGAGTACGGCGGCAAGATCAAGCGCGTCCACGTGACCGAAGCGCAGCTGCGCGCCCTCAACGCCGGCGAGCTCGGCGTCGTGCAGCTCAACGGCCGCTACCTCGTGGTCACCGCCGACGCCCTCGCCGAAGCCGAAAAAGTGTTCCCGCAGGCCGTCGCCCTCAGGGTCGACCCGAACGCCCCGGCTGCCGACGACCCGTATGCCGATCCGAAGTACCAGGTGCCGGACGACCTGATCTGGTAAAGGCGAAGAGCGTTTTTGCCACGGATTTGCGCGGATGCGCGCGGATATACGCGGATAGAGCGGAATAGCAGAAAAATCGGGAAAGAACCTTTGCCACGGATTTACGCGGATTACGCGGATCTGGCCGAGGCAAGCCTTGGAGGATTTTTTAGTGGACTGCTTCTGCGTGCCGCAACAGGCTTCGTAGACCCACTTCCAATGGCTTCAGCTTGATCCGCGTAATCCGCGCAAATCCGTGGCCAAAAGCCTTTGCCTTTTCTGCTATTCCGCTCTATCCGCGCGCTTCCGCGCAAATCCGTGGCAAAAATCGCTCTTGCTCTACCCGGCCCGCCCCCGCCTCGGCACAACCCAGATCCAGGCGATCACGCAGCCGGCCAATGCGAAGGCGCCCGCGGCGAGGAAGGCCACGTGGCCGTTTCCGAAGGGCCAGAGTTGTCCGGCGATCAGGGCGCCGAGTACGCCGCCAAGGCCCGAAGAGAATCCGTAGAACAGGCCCTGGGCGTGGCCGTTGAGGCGGCCGGGGAAGTGCCGTGCCAGCAGTTGCATGGCCGCCGCGAAGAAGGCCGCGAAGCTGAGTGCGTGCGTGGCCTGCGCGACCAACATCACTGCAAGGTTCTCCGGCCACAGCGCCGTGGCCCACCAGCGCAGCACGGCGCTGGCCATCGAGACCAGCAGCAGCCAGCTCGCGTCCCAGCGCCGGAAAACGGTGGAGATGGTGAAGAACACCGCGACTTCGAACACCACGCCCACCGTCCACATCAGGCCCAGCATGGACGTCGAGTACCCCAGGTCGTGCATGTAGACCGAGAAGAAGGTGTAGTAGGGGCCGAACGAGAGCTGTTCCAGGAACGCCGCCACCAGGAACGCCGCCACCGGCGGCTGGCGCACGATCTTCCAGAAGCCGGCGCCCGCCGGCCCCCGCGGCCCGACGTGGCCGGCGTCGCGGTTGGCGAAGGCGCTCACCGCCATCAGCGCGAACAGGGGCAGCATCGCCCAGGGCAGGATGGCGGCGTCGTAGTGCTCGATCAGCCATCCGAAGCCCGACGTTACCAGGATGAAGCCGATCGAGCCCCAGACCCGGACCGTTCCGTAGCGATGGGCGTCGGCCCCAAGGTGGCCGAGCGTGATCGCCTCGAACTGCGGCATCACTGCGTTGTAGAAGAAGCAGAAGGCCACCATCACCGCGAACAGCGTCCATTCCGGCTGCTGCGGCAGGAAGCAGGCGAAGCTCGCCACCGTGAGCACGCTGCCGATGCGCAGCCACCGGATCGGCCGTGGCGAGGCGGACGCCAGCGTCGCCCAGGTCGTGGGCGCCACCACGCGGGTGGCGTACCACAGGCTCATCATCACGCTGATGGCAGTGATGCCCATGCCGCGCGACTGCAGGTACAGCGCCCAGTACGGCGTGAACGCACCCAGCGCCGCGTAGTAGGCGAAATAGAAGCTCGACAGCCGCACCATGGGCACGGCTGCCGCGTGGGGATGCGGACCCTGGACCATCAGACGTCGCCGTGTGCCTATTCCGGATCGTAGTCGAGGTTGGAGGCCAGCCAGCGCTCGGCCTCGGCCAGCGGCACGCCGCGGCGCTTCGCGTAATCGGCCACCTGCTCCTTGCCCAGGCGCCCGACCACGAAGTACTTGCTGCCGGGATGGCTGAAGTAATAGCCGGACACGGCGGCGGTCGGCAGCATCGCGAAGCCGTGGGTGAGCTCCATGCCGGCATTGCCGGTGGCGTCGAGCACGCGGAACAGCTGTTCCTTCGGGCTGTGGTCCGGGCAGGCCGGGTAGCCGGGGGCCGGGCGGATGCCGCGGTAGGCTTCGGCGATCAGCGCATCGTTGTCCAGCGATTCGCCGGGCGCGTAGCCCCAGTACTCGGTGCGGACGCGGCGGTGCAGGTGCTCGGCCAGGGCTTCGGCCAGGCGGTCGGCCAGCGCCTTGAGCAGGATGCTGCGGTAGTCGTCGTGGTCGGCGCGGAAGCGCTCCAGGTGCGGTTCGATGCCGATGCCGGCGGTGACGGCGAACATGCCCATCCAGTCGCGAAGGCCGGTCTCCTTCGGCGCGATGAAGTCGGCGAGGCAGAAGTCCGGGCGCTCGACCGGCTTGTCCACCTGCTGGCGAAGGAAGTGGACCGTGGCGATGCTCCCGTCCCCGCTTGTGGGGGCGCCTTGCAGATACAACTCCACGTCGTCGCCGACGCTGTTGGCGGGCCAGAGGCCGAAGACGGCCTTCGCGGTGAGCCACTTTTCCCTGATGATCGTGTCGAGCATTTCCCGCGCGTCGCGGTAGAGCTCGCTGGCGGCGGCACCGACGACTTCGTCGGTGAGGATCGCGGGGTAGCGGCCAGCCAGTTCCCAGGCCTGGAAGAAGGGCGTCCAGTCGATGGTGTCGACCAGCTCGGCCAGCGGGTAGTCGTCGAACACGGTGATGCCGGGCTTCGCCGGCTGCGGCGGGACGTAGTCGTCCCAGCCGCCGTCGAAGCGCTGGCCGCGGGCCTTTGCCAGCGACACCAGGCGCTTGGCGTCGCCGCGGTTGCGGTGGCGCTGGCGGATCTCTGCGTAGTCGGACTCGTTGGCGGCGACGAAGGGCGGGCGCAGCTCGGCGGAGACCAGCGACTGCGCCACGCCGACCGCGCGCGAAGCATCCTTCACCCAGATCGTCGGCGACTTGTAGTGCGGGTCGATCTTCAGCGCGGTGTGCGCTCGCGAGGTCGTGGCGCCGCCGATCATCAGCGGGATGGTCATGCCCCGGCGCTGCATCTCGCGCGCGACGTGGCCCATTTCCTCGAGCGAGGGCGTGATCAGCCCGGAGACGCCGATGATGTCGGCGTTCTCGGCCACTGCGGTGTCGATGATCTTCTGCGCCGGCACCATCACCCCGAGGTCGATCACCTCGAAGTTGTTGCAGGCAAGCACCACCGCGACGATGTTCTTGCCGATGTCGTGGACGTCGCCCTTGACGGTCGCCATCACGATCTTGCCGTTGTTCTTCCCGGTATCGCCCGTGCGCAGCTTCTCGGCCTCGATATAGGGCAGCAGGTAGGCCACCGCCTTCTTCATCACCCGCGCCGACTTCACCACCTGCGGCAGGAACATCTTGCCGGCGCCGAACAGGTCGCCGACCACGTTCATGCCGTCCATCAGCGGGCCTTCGATCACGTCCAGCGGCCGGTCGCTCAGCTGCCGGGCCGCTTCAGTGTCCTCGACCACGTACTGGTCGATGCCATGCACGAGGGCGTGGCTGAGGCGCGCGCGGACGTCCTTCCCGCGCCAGGACAGGTCTTCTTCCTGCTTCTGCCCCTTGCTGCCCTTGTAGCGCTCGGCCAGCGCCAGCAGGCGCTCGGTGGCGTCGGAGCGGCGGTTGAGCACCACGTCCTCGACGTGCTCGCGCAGCTCGGGCTCGATATCGTCGTAGATCGTCATCGCGCCGGCGTTGACGATGCCCATGTCCATGCCCGCACCGATGGCGTGGTACAGGAACACCGAATGGATCGCCTGGCGCACGGTCTCGTTGCCGCGGAAGGAGAACGAGACGTTGGAGACGCCGCCGGACACGTGGCAGTGCGGCAGCGTCTGCCGGATGATGCGCGTGGCCTCGATGAAGTCCACGGCGTAGTTGTCGTGCTCTTCCAGCCCGGTGGCGATGGCGAAGATGTTGGGGTCGAAGATGATGTCCTCGGGCGGGAACCCCACCTGGTCGACCAGGATGCGGTAGGCGCGGGTGCAGATCGCCACCTTGCGCTCGACCGTATCGGCCTGTCCGTCCTCGTCGAAGGCCATGACCACGGCCGCGGCGCCGTAGCGCAGCACCTTGCGCGCCTGCTCGATGAACTGCTCCTCGCCCTCCTTGAGCGAGATCGAGTTCACCACGCCCTTGCCCTGCAGGCACTTCAGCCCGGCCTCGATCACGTCCCACTTCGAGGAATCGACCATCACCGGTATGCGCGCGATGTCGGGTTCCGACGCGATCAGCGTCAGGAAGCGGGTCATCGCCTTGGCCGAGTCGATCAGCCCCTCGTCCATGTTGACGTCGAGGATCTGCGCACCGCTCGCGACCTGCTGCCGCGCGACCTCGACCGCCTCCTCGAAGCGGTCGTCCTTGATCAGCTTCTTGAACTTCGCACTGCCGGTGACATTGGTGCGCTCGCCGACGTTGACGAACAGCAGCTCCGGCGTGATCACCAGCGGCTCAAGGCCCGACAGGCGGGTGTAGCGGGGCGTGTTCATGCGGAAGCCTTTTTTGCCACGGATTTGCGCGGATAAGCGCGGATAGGGCAGAAACGGGAGCAAGAAAGAAAGCCTTTTTTAGCCACGGATTTGCGCGGGTTTACGCGGATCTGGCCGAGGCCGGTCTTGGGAGATTCTTTGCAGGGGCTTTTCGACGAATTGAGGATCGTCCACGAGCTGGTGCAGGCCCGCGGAGATGCAGCCGACAGGGCCTCAGCCCAATCCGCGCAAATCCGCGTAAATCCGTGGCCAAAGCTGTTCGCTCTATCCGCGTAAATCCGCGCGCATCCGCGCAAATCCGTGGCAAAAACGCTCCTTGCCCCGTTCACGCCGCAGCCTCCAGCGAGCCCGGCAGCCGGCGCGGGGGGATGCCGCGAACGGCATCGGCGATGGCGCGGATGTGGGCCGGGGTGGTGCCGCAGCAGCCGCCGACCAGGTTCAGCAGTCCCGCACGGGCGAACTCTTCCAGGATGGCGGCGGTTTCCTCGGGGGTCTCGTCGTACTCGGCGAAGGCGTTGGGCAGGCCGGCGTTGGGATGCGCGCTGACGTAGCACTCGGCCACGCGTGCAAGGGTCTCGACGTGGGGCCGCAGCTCCTTGGCGCCCAGCGCGCAGTTCAGGCCGATCGACAGCGGCCGCGAATGCGTCACCGAGATGTGGAAGGCTTCGGCGGTCTGCCCCGAAAGGGTGCGGCCGGAGGCGTCGGTGATCGTGCCGGAGATCATTACCGGCACGCGGGCGCCGCGGGCGTCGAAGGCCTCTTCGATCGCGTACAGCGCGGCCTTGGCGTTGAGGGTGTCGAAGATGGTTTCCACCATCAGCACGTCGGCGCCGCCGTCGACCAGTCCGTCCACCGCCACGCGGTAGTCCTCGCGCAGCGCGTCGAAGCTGGTGTTGCGGAAGCCCGGGTCGTTGACGTCGGGGCTGATCGAGGCGGTGCGGCTGGTCGGGCCGATCACGCCGATCACGAAGCGCGGTTTGTCCGGCGTGGCAGCCTCGGCGGCGTCGCAGCGCGCGCGGGCCAGGCGCGCGCTTTCGAAGTTGAGCTCGCGCACCAGGTGCGGCAGGCGATAGTCGGACTGGCTGGCCGCGGTGGAGTTGAAGGTATTGGTCTCGACCAGGTCGGCGCCTGCGTCCAGGTAGGCGTCGTGCACGGCGGAGATGATGTCGGGTCGGCTCAGGCTCAGCAGGTCGTTGTTGCCCTTGAGATCGTGGCCGCTGCCATCGCCCGGGTGCAGGCTGTCGAAGCCGTCTGCGAAGCGTTCGCCGCGGTAGTCCGCCTCCTCCAGCCGGTAGCCCTGGATCATCGTGCCCATGGCGCCGTCGATGACGAGGATGCGGGTGGCCAGCGCGGCTTCGAGCAGCGCGACGCGATCGGGATGGAGCCAGGGGAGGGTGCTCATGGCTTGCCTGCGATCAGGGAGACGACTTCGAAGTGCGGCGGCCGCTTCTCGCGCGTGACCGTCTCGCAGGACTGCAGCTCGAGGCCGGCCTTGTCGACGAAGCGGCGCAGCTCTTTTTCGGTGAAGCCGAGGTTGATGTGGCCGAAGGCCTCCACCGCGCTGCGATGGCCGTGGCGCGCCAGGCTGGTGAGCAACAGGCGGCCGCCGGGACGCAGCACCCGGGCGGCTTCGGAGACGGCCGCGGCGGGCTTGCCGGCGTAGGTCAATGCGTGCATCAGCACCACCAGGTCGAAACTGGCCTCGTCGAAGGGCAGGGCGTGCATGTCGGCCTCGCTCACCTCGACGTTGCGGTAGCGCTTCAGCCGCTCCTGCGCCGCGGCGACCACCCGCGGGCTGGTGTCGATGCAGACGTAGCGCTTCGCGTGCGGGGCCAGCAGCTCGGCCAGCACGCCGTCGCCGGACGCGATGTCGAGCACGTCGCCGGTTTCCAGCAACGGCAGCGCCGAGCGCGCCATCGCCTCCCAGGTGCGGCCGGGCGAGTAATGGCGCTCCATGTCGCCGGCGACGGAATCGGCCCAGTTCTGGTCCGCGGCGCGCATCGCCAGCACGCTGGCCACGCGCTCGGCGTCCTGGCGCAGCAGCGGGTCGTCGCTGCCTTCGCGCAGCGTTTGCCACAATGCGCGCTGCGCCGGGTCGAGGCGGTCCTCGTCGAATCGGTAATAGGCGGAGACGCCCGCGCGCCGATCGCGCACCAGTCCCGCTTCCTTGAGCCGCGCGAGGTGGGTGGAGACGCGCGGCTGGGCGAGGCGGGTGATGGCCGAAAGCTCGGCGACCGTCAGTTCTTCGCCATCGAGCAGGGCCAGCAGTCGCACCCGGGTGGCGTCGGCCAGCACCTTGAGGTGGCTCGACCAGGCTTCGAGGTCCATACATATCTTCCCATCGCGATATAGCGATGCATTCTCCGGCGGGATCCGCGCAGGGTCAAGCGCGGCGGGTGCCGACTGTCGAAGCCGCGCGACGGGCAGGCTAGAATGGCGGTCTTGCCAACAGCTGCCGCGCGCGTGCGCGGCACGACTCAGGAGCAGCGCGTGGATTTCAGCTTTACCGAAGAGCAGTTGATGATCCAGGACGTGGCCAGGCGGATCGCGCAGGAGAAGATCGCGCCGAGCGCCGGGCACCACGACCAGACCGGTGAATTCCCCCTCGAGAACATCCGCCTCCTGGGTGCGAACGGGCTCATGGGGATCGAGGTGCCGACCGAGTACGGCGGTGCCGACATGGACCCGGTGGCCTATGTGCTGGCCATGATCGAGATCGCCGCCGCCGACGCCGCGCACTCCACGATCATGTCGGTCAACAATTCGCTGTTCTGCAACGGCATCCTGACCCACGGCACCGAAGCGCAGAAGCAGACGTACGTGCGCGCGATCGCCGAGGGCGAAGAGATCGGCGCCTTCGCGCTGACCGAGCCGCAGTCGGGTTCCGACGCCACCGCCATGCGCTGCCGCGCCGTCAAGCAGGCCGACGGCAGCTACGTGGTCAACGGCAAGAAGAGCTGGATCACCTCCGGCCCGGTGGCCAGGTATTTCGTGCTGTTCGCGATGACCGACCCCGACAAGGGCGCGCGCGGCATCACCGCGTTCCTGGTCCACGGCGACCGCGAGGGCTTCGGCCGCGGCAAGACCGAGCCCAAGCTCGGCATCCGCGCCTCGGCCACCTGCGAGATCGAGTTCAACGACTACGTCGTCAAGGCCGACGAGGTGCTGGGCGAGGAGGGCCAGGGCTTCAAGATCGCCATGGGCGTGCTTGACGCCGGCCGCATCGGCATCGCGTCGCAGGCCATCGGCATCGCCCGCGCGGCCTACGAGGCGACCATCGAGTACGTGAAGGAGCGCAAGGCTTTCGGCCAGCCGATCGGCGCGTTCCAGATGACCCAGGCCAAGATCGCCGACATGAAGTGCAAGCTCGATGCGTCCCTGCTGCTGACGCTGCGCGCGGCGTGGACGAAGGGCCAGGGCAAGCGCTTCAGCAACGAGGCCGCGATCGCCAAGCTCACCGCGTCCGAGGCTGCGATGTGGATCACCCACCAGGCGCTGCAGATCCACGGCGGCATGGGCTACTCCAGGGAAATGCCGATCGAGCGCTACTTCCGCGACGCCAAGATCACCGAGATCTACGAAGGCACCAGCGAGATCCAGAGGCTGGTGATCGCCCGGCATGAGACCGGGCTGCGCTGACGCATCGACGACCGTGCAGCCCATGCCGACACCCTGCCACTGCCCGCGTCCCGTGCCGATCCCGATCCCGGGCGCCGACGCGACGGCGACTTCTGGTTCCTGACGAAACGACCCCTTGGCCCGTGCCTGTGCGCGGGCCTCATTGCATCCGGATGACGACATGAGTACCCCAAGCAAGAAGGCTTCGGCCCGCACCTCCACCACCGCGAACGCCAAGACCGGCAAGGTCGCCAAGACAGGCAAGACAGGCAAGGCCGGCAAGACCGTGGAGCGCCGCGCCGACGCGCGCACAGGCCAGCTGCTCGATCCCGTGCTCGCCGCCATGCGCAAGCGCGTCGGCAAGGCCGGTGGCGACGATGCCACCGCCTTCGCGAACGCCTTCTACAAGCGCATGGGCGATGACGAGATCGCCCTGCACGAGGCCGACGGCTGGGCGGCACTGGCCGCCGATTTCCTCGCCTTCCTCGGCAAGCGCAAGCCCGGCACGGCCAGCGTGCGCCTGTTCAACCCGACCCTGGCCACCCACGGCTGGGAGACGCAGCACACGGTGCTGCAGATCGCCAATGACGACATGCCCTTCCTGGTCGATTCGGTGAGCATGGCGCTCGCCGAGCTGGGCGTGGGCGTGCACGTGCTCGGCCACCCGGTGGTGGCGCTCGAGCGCGACCGTGCGGGCAAGCTGAAGCGCGTGGGTGATGGCGCACCGGAATCGCTGATCCACATGGAGATCGATCGCCAGTCGCCCGAGGGCTGCGCCCGCATCGAGGCCGCCGTGCGTGGCGTGCTCGAGGACGTGCGCGCGATCGTCGAGGACTGGGTCGCGATGCGTGCGCGCATGGAGCAGGTCGCGGACGGGCTGGACGGCCAGCCGCTGCCGGTGTCCGACGCGGAACGCGCGGAGATCCAGGCCTTCCTGCGCTGGGCCGCGGACAACCACTTCACCTTCTTCGGCTACCGTGAGTACGAGGTGGTGAAGAAGGGCCGCGACGACGTCCTCCAGGCCGTCGACGGCAGCGGCCTGGGCCTGTTGCGTGGCCGTGACGTCGGCAAGCCGCGCCTGCTGAGCACGGTCGGCGCGCAGCGCACCGCGCGCACGGTGGAACCCTTGATCCTGACCAAGACCAACGCCCGCTCCACGATCCATCGCCCCGGCTACATGGACTACATCGGCCTGCTCGGCTTCGACCGCAAGGGTGGCAAGGCCATCACCGAGAAGCGTTTCCTCGGCCTGTACACCTCCAGCGCCTACAACCGCCGCCCCTGGGACATCCCGATCGTGAGCGACCGCTACGAGCAGGTCATGGGCGCTTCCGGCCTGGCCGACACCGGCCACAGCGGCAAGGCGCTCAAGCACATCCTGGAAACGCTGCCGCGCGACGAGCTGTTCCAGGCCTCCAGCGGCGAGCTGCAGCGCGTGGCCAGCGGCATCCTCGGCCTGCAGGAGCGCGTGCGCAGCCGCCTGTTCCTGCGCCGCGACCACTACGGCCGCTTCTATTCGGTGCTCGCCTATGTGCCGCGCGACCGCTACGACACCGTGGTCCGCCTGCGCGTGGAGGCGATGCTCAAGGACGTCCTGGGTGCCGACCACGTCGACACCAATGTCGCGCTTGGCGAATCGCCGCTGGCGCAGTTGCACATGCTGGTCCGCCCGCGCACCGGCGAGGCGGTCGACGTCGACGAGTCCGCGCTGCAGTCGCGGCTGGCCGCGATCGTCCGCAACTGGCAGGACGACCTGCGCGAGACCCTGATCACCGACCACGGCGAGGCCCGCGGCCTTGCGCTGGCCGCGGGCTGGGGCCGTGCGCTGCCTGCGCAGTACATCGAGCGCGCCACCCCGGCCGTCGCTGCCGCCGACGTCGCCCACCTCGACGCGCTGGCCGCTCCCGACGACCTGCGCCTGAGCCTGCGGCGCTCCGCGCTCGACCAGCCTGGCGAAGGCACCTTGCGGCTCAAGCTCTACCGCGCCGGCCATGACGTCCCGCTGTCGGACGTGCTGCCGATGATGGAGAACATGGGCCTGCGCGTGATCGCCGAGCATCCGCACCGGCTCGAGGGCCCGTTGTCCGCAGAGGCCGCCGCACGCGTGGCCTATATCCAGGACTTCGAGGTCGAGGTCGTCGGCGGCGCCGAACCCGACGCCGCGCGCTTCGAGGAGGCCTTCGCGCGCATCTGGCACGGCGACGCCGAGAACGACGGCTTCAACCGGCTGGTTGCCGCGGCCGGCCTGGACTGGCGCCAGGTGTCGATGCTGCGCGGCTACTGCAAGTACCTGCTGCAGGTCGGCGTGCCGTTCTCGCAGAGCTACGTCGAGGAAACCCTAGTCCGCTACCCGCAGCTGGCGCGGCAGCTGGTCGAACTCTTCGAGGCCCGCTTCGACCCCGCGGCGGACAAGGCCCGGGACGCGCGCATGCGCGCCGCGCACGCCGCGATCAAGGACATGCTGGAGCGCGTCGCGAGCCTGGACGAGGACCGCATCCTGCGCGGCTACGTGGGCGTGATCGTGGCCACCCTGCGCACCAACTACTACCAGGTCGACGGCGAAGGCACGCCGAAGGACTACATCGCCTTCAAGTTCGACTCCGCCGCGGTGCCCGACCTGCCCAAGCCGCGTCCGTACCGCGAGATCTTCGTCTGCGGCCCGCGCGTCGAGGGCACCCACCTGCGCTTCGGCCCGGTGGCGCGCGGCGGCCTGCGCTGGTCCGATCGCCGCGAGGATTTCCGCACCGAGGTGCTGGGCCTGGTGAAGGCGCAGATGGTGAAGAACACCGTCATTGTGCCGGTCGGCTCCAAGGGCGGCTTCATCGTCAAGCGTCCGCCCGTGGGCGGCGACCGCGACGCCGTGCAGGCGGAAGGCATCGCCTGCTACCGCCGCTTCATCAGCGGCCTGCTCGACGTGACCGACAACCTCACGGTGGACGGCAAGGTGCTGCCGCCGGCCAACGTCGTGCGCCACGATGATCCCGATCCGTACATGGTGGTCGCCGCCGACAAGGGCACCGCGACCTTCTCCGACATCGCCAACGGCATCGCCCGCGACTACGGCTACTGGCTCGACGACGCGTTCGCGTCCGGCGGCTCGGTCGGCTACGACCACAAGGGCATGGGCATCACCGCGCGCGGCGCCTGGGAGTCGGTCAAGCGCCATTTCCGCGCGCTCGGCCACGACACCCAGAAGCAGGACTTCACCGCGGTCGGCGTCGGCGACATGTCCGGCGACGTGTTCGGCAACGGCATGCTGCTGTCCAGGCACATCCGCCTTCTGGCGGCGATGGACCATCGCCACATCTTCGTCGACCCGAACCCGGATTCGGCGAGCTCGTACAAGGAGCGCCAGCGCCTGTTCAAGGTCCCGCGTTCGAGCTGGGACGACTACGACAAGAGCCTGATCAGCAAGGGCGGCGGCGTGTTCGCACGCAGCCTGAAGTCGATCCCGGTGTCGCCGGAGATGCGCGCGGCGCTCGGGCTTGCCGACAGCGTGGCTGCGATGAGTCCCAACGAGTTGATGTCGGCGGTGCTCAAGGCGCCGGTGGACCTGCTGTGGAACGGCGGCATCGGCACCTACGTCAAGGGCGCGGGCGAGACCCACGCCGACGTCGGCGACCGCGCCAACAACGCGATCCGCGTCAACGGCGGCGAGCTGCGCTGCCGCGTGGTGGGCGAGGGCGGCAACCTCGGCATGACCCAGCGCGGACGCATCGAAGCGGCCCAGGCCGGCGTGATCCTCAACACCGACTTCATCGACAACTCCGCCGGCGTGGACACCTCCGACCACGAGGTGAACATCAAGATCCTGCTCAACGCGCAGGTACAGGCCGGCAAGCTCAAGCTGGCCGACCGCAACACGCTGCTCAAGTCGATGACCGACGAGGTCGCCGGCCTGGTGCTGCACGACAACTACCGCCAGAACCAGGCGCTGAGCCTGATGGAGCGGATGAGCGTGCCGCGGCTGGGTTCCAAGCAGCACTTCATCCGGACCCTGGAATCGCAGGGCCTGCTCGACCGCCAGATCGAGTTCCTGCCCAGTGACGCCGAGATCGCCGACCGCAAGGCGCGCAACCTCGGCCTGACCCGGCCGGAGCTGGCGGTGCTGCTGTCGTACTCCAAGCTGGTGGCCTTCGAGCAGCTGCTCAACTCCGACATCCCGGAAGATCCGTACCTGTCGCGCGAGCTGCAGCGCTATTTCCCGCAGCCGCTGCAGGCCAAGTACGCCAAGGCCATGGAGCAGCACCGCCTGAAGCGCGAGATCATCGCCACCGCGGTCACCAACTCCACCATCAACCGCATGGGCGCGACCTTCCTGCTGCGCATGCAGGAAGACACCGGACGCACGCCGGCCGAGGTCGCCAAGGCGTTCACGGTCACCCGTGAAACGCTCGAGGCGCGGTCGCTCTGGGCACAGATCGACGCCCTGGACGGCAAGGTGGCCGAGTCGGTGCAGATCGACGCCCTGCAGGTGATCTGGGCGCTGCAGCGTTCCTTCACCCGCTGGCTGCTGTCGCGGCCGGGTGCGCTGCCCGACATCACCAGCGCGGTCACGCGCTACCACGACGGCTTCGAGGCGATCCGCGCGGGGGACGACATCCTCACCGCGGCGCAGCGTCCGGCCTATGAGCAGTCACTGGCCGACTGGCGTGAGAAGGGCGTGCCCGACGCGCTTGGCGGCCAGCTGGCGGCGCTGCCGTACCTGGAAGCCTGCGCCGACAACATCGAGCTGGCGCGCGAGCGCAAGCGCAAGCCCGCGGAGGTCGCACGCGTGCACTTCCGCCTGGCCGACGCGCTCAACCTGCCCTGGCTGGTCGAGCAGATCGATGCACTGGCGGTCGACGGCCGCTGGCACGCGGTCGCCCACGGAGCGCTGCGCGACGAGCTTGCCGCCCAGCATCGCGCGCTGGTCGGGCAGGTGCTGTCGATGCCGGGACGCGATGCCGACGCCAAGGTCGCGCAGTGGGTCGGTCGCGACGATGCTGCGCTGAAGTTCACGCTCGGCATGCTTGCCGAACTGGCCGCGCAGAAGACGCTGGATTACCCGACGGCGTCGGTGGCGGTGCGCAGGCTGGCGCAGCTGGCGAGCGTGGGCTGAGGCAGGGCCGACCTCCGGGACCCCTTCCCCCGGCCTGCGGGGGAAGGGGGCGCTTCAAGCGGGGATGGGCGGGTATGCTTGGGGCATGACCGGGTCGCCGCGCATCGCCTTCCTCGCAAGCCCCACCGCCGACGCCCAGGCGGCGCTCGCGCAGTTCACCGCGCGCCACGGCCAGTGCGCGCCCGAGGACGCCGACATCATCTGCGCGCTCGGCGGCGATGGCTTCATGCTGCAGACCCTCCACCGCCACGCGGCGCTGGGCAAGCCGGTGTATGGCCTGAAGCTGGGCACGGTCGGCTTCCTGATGAACCACGACCAGCGCGAAGGTGGCACCGTGCCCGACCTGATGGCGCGGCTGGAGGCCGCCGAGCCGGCCGTGCTGCGGCCGCTGGACATGGTCGTGACCACCGAGTCCGGCGCCAGCGTCGGCTCCCTGGCCTACAACGAGGTCTCGCTGCTGCGGCAGACGCGGCAGGCCGCGCACATCTCGATCGAACTCAACGGCCAGGTGCGCCTGGACGAGCTGGTCTGCGACGGCGTGATGCTGGCGACGCCCGCAGGCAGCACCGCCTACAACTACTCGGCGCAAGGCCCGATCCTGCCGCTGGGTTCCAGCGTCGTCGCCCTGACCCCGATCGCCGCCTTCCGGCCGCGGCGCTGGCGCGGGGCCCTGCTCAAGGCCGATACCGTGGTGCGCTTCCGGGTGCTGGATCCGTACAAGCGCCCGGTCAGCGCCACCGCCGATTCGCATGAAGTCCGCGACGTGGTCGAGGTCACCATCCAGGAATCGCGCGACCGCACCGTGACCCTGCTCTTCGATCCCGAGCACAACCTCGAGGAACGCATCCTCAGCGAGCAGTTCGAGGCCTGAACGTGCTCCTGGCTTGCCCGGGAACGCTTAGCGTGCGGGCGCGCCGTCGCCCTTGGCCACCGCGAAGGGGCGCACCCGGTCCACCAGCGCCATCAGCACCCGTCCCGGTTCTTCCAGCGGCGCCAGGTGCGCCGAGTGCTCGAACCACACGGCGTCCTTGCCAGGCGCTTCCACCCGCGCCACCCAGTCGGCAGCCTGCTGCGAGGGCGTGGTGTAATCGTGCCGTCCCATGAACATCACCACCGGTGCGCCGACCTTGCGCACGGCGCGGAAATCCACCGCGTTCCACTCCGCCATGATCCGGTCCAGCGTCAGCATGCTGCCCTCGTGGATCGCGCGGCGGTCGGCCTCGCTGTAGTCCGGCGACAGCCGCTGCGCGGCGAAATACTGGTCGGCGTTGCTGCGGTAGCCGCTGAGGCCGCCGTAGTGGATGCTCCATTTGCGCTGCGTGCCGATGCGGTCGCGGTGCAGCGGTTCGGATCCGGGGTAGGGCGCCAGTGCTTCGAGTTCGGCGACGGCCTCCCGATTGTCTTCGGCGCGTGCGCGGCGCAGGGCGTAGTCGTAGCCGAGGGTCTCGTTCTCCTTGACGCTGATGATCTGGCCCAGGCCGACGTAGACGTGCAGCCATTCCGGGCGCCGCAGCAGCACTTCCATGCCGATGATCGTGCCCCAGCTGTGGCCCATCACCACCACCCTGTCCTTGCCGAAGCGCTCGCGGAGGAGCGCGATCAGTTCGAGCGCGTCGTCGACGTAGCGCTCGATGTGGATCGTGTCCGCGACCGCGGCGGGGTCGTTCGCCAGATGGGTCTTGCCGGAGGCGCGCTGGTCCCACTGGACCACGGTGAAGTAATCCTCCCAGGCGCGCTGGAAGGTCCAGCTGGCCGGCATCATCGGCTGTGCCGGGCCGCCGTGCAGGTACAGCAGGATCGGATTGTCGCGATCGGCGCCGCGCACCGAGATCCACTGGTCGATGCCGCCCAGGCGCACCTGTTCCAGGGCTTGCACGCCATCCGGCGTGACCACCTGCTGGAGGTCGGCGAGGATGCGCTTGGCGTCCGCATAGGGCTCATCCGCCGGCGGGGATGGCGCAGCGGATGCCGTCGTGGCGAAGCCAAGCAGCAGGGCAAGCAGGACTGCTGCGGGATACCGTGTATGGGCGATGGATTGCATGGTCGGGCCTTGTCCGCGTGGTGGCGGCAGCTTCGCAAGCGCCGGCGCGCCGCAGGCAGTGTCAACGGTCACGCCCGGATCGCACATCTCGCTCCCTGCGACGGCCATCACGCATACTGGCCGCATGCCATCCGACGTCCTGCCACCGCTGATCGTTGCCATCTCCTCCCGGGCACTGTTCGACCTGGAGGACAGCCATGCACTGTTCGAAAGCGATGGCATCGAGGCCTACGCCGACCACCAGCGCAGCAAGGAGGACGAGATCCTCGAGCCCGGCATCGCCTTCCCGCTGGTGCGCAAGCTGCTCGGGCTCAACGATGGAGCCGCTCCCGACGCGCCGCGCGTGGAGGTGATCCTGCTGTCGCGCAACTCCGCCGACACCGGGCTGCGCATCTTCAACTCCATCCAGCACCACGGCCTGGCGATCGCGCGCGCCACCTTCACCTCGGGCGAGCCGACCTGGCCCTATATCCGCCCCTTTGGCGCACAGCTGTTCCTGTCGGCCAATCCGGACTCGGTGCGCGCGGCGCTGGAGAACGGCGTCGCCGCGGCCACCATCCTGCCGGCCAAGGCGCCGGCGCACCGCCACGACCAGCTGCGCATCGCTTTCGACGGCGACGCGGTGATCTTCGGCGACGAGGGCGAACGCGTGTCGCGCGAGGGCGGGATCGAAGCCTTCCACCGCCACGAAAGGGAACGCGCCCACGAGCCACTCTCGGGCGGCCCGTTCCGCGGCTTCCTTGACGCCCTGCATCACCTGCAGGCCGCGTATCCGCCCGGGGAGGCCTCGCCCATCCGCACTGCGCTCGTCACCGCGCGCTCGGCGCCGGCGCACGAGCGCGTGATCCGCACCCTGCGCGAATGGGGCGTGCGCCTGGACGAGGCCCTGTTCCTGGGCGGCCGCGCCAAGGGTCCGTTCCTCGACGTGTTCGGCGCCGACATCTTCTTCGACGACTCGCAGCACAATATCGACAGCGCGCGCCAGCATGTCGCCACGGGCCATGTCCCGCACGGTGTCGCCAATCCCGGCTGAGTCGCCGGAGGCCTGCGGGTCGCTGTGTTAGTATTGCCGGCGTTACGCGCAAATAGCCGCATATTTACGTCCGATAGATGACGTTCGCTGGCTTTGCAGTCGCTTCGAGCTGCCTTCCGCGCGTACCTTCGAGCCTGGTTCTGCCTTGATTCCACGGGTGCAGCCCCGCTGCAGCCGGGCTCCCCGCGCCCGCCGGGCGCCGTACCGAACAAGGAGATCCAGTCGCATGACCCTTCGTATCGCCGTTCTCGGCGCCGGCCCGAGTGGCCTGGCGCAGCTCCGCGCCTTCGACGCCGCCCGCCGCGCGGGCGCCGACGTGCCCGAGGTCGTCTGCTTCGAAAAGCAGTCCGACCTGGGCGGGATGTGGAACTACACCTGGCGTACCGGTCTGGACGCGCACGGCGAGCCGGTGCACGCGAGCATGTATCGCTACCTCTGGTCGAACGGCCCCAAGGAATGCCTGGAATTCGCCGACTACAGCTTCGAGGAGCATTTCGGACGCCCCATCGCGTCCTATCCGCCGCGCCCGGTACTGCGCGACTACATCATGGGCCGCATCGAACGCAGCGACCTGCGCGGGCAGATCCGCTTCGACACCGCCGTGCATTCGGTCGAGTACAGCGAGGACACCGGCAGGTTCACCGTCACCGTGCGCAAGCTCGAGGACGACCAGCTGGTCGCCGAGGAGTTCGACTACGTGGTGGTGGCCACCGGCCATTTCTCCACGCCCAACGCGCCCGGCTTCAAGGGCCTGGACCAGTTCCCGGGCCGCGTGCTGCATGCCCACGACTTCCGCGACGCCTGCGAATTCACCGGCAAGGACCTGCTGCTGGTGGGCAGCAGCTATTCGGCGGAGGACATCGGCACGCAGTGCCACAAGTACGGCGCCAGGTCGGTGACCTTCAGCTACCGCAGCGCGCCGATGGGTTACCAGTGGCCCGAGGCCTTCGACGAGCGCCCGCTGTTGCAGCACGTGGAGGGCAATACCGCGCACTTCATCGACGGCAGCAGCCGCGACGTCGATGCGATCATCCTGTGCACCGGCTACCAGCACCACTTCCCGTTCCTGCCCGACGCGCTGACCCTGCGCACCAGCAATCGCCTGTACCCGCAGGATCTCTACAAGGGCGTGTTCTGGATCGACAACCCCAAGCTCATCTACCTCGGCATGCAGGACCAGTACTACACCTTCAACATGTTCGACGCCCAGGCCTGGCTGGCGCGCGACATGATCCTGGGCCGGATCCCGCTGCCCGATGCGCAGGCCATGCGCGCCGACAGCGATCGCTGGTTCGCGCGTGAGAACGCGGCCTCCAGCGTCGACGAGGACATCGATTTCCAGGCCGCCTACGTGCGCGACCTGGTCGACCGCACCGATTACCCGGAGTTCGCGATCGAGCAGGTCGCGGAGATGTTCAAGGAGTGGATGCGGGACAAGGCCGAGGGCATCCTCGATTACCGCAACAAGAGCTACCGTTCGACCATCACCGGCACCCTGGCACCGCCGCACCACACGCCGTGGATGGAGGCGATGGACGACTCGCTGGAGGCCTTCCTGGAGGCGTCGACGGTCCCGGAACCTGAAACAGAACGGGAGCTCGCGCGGGCCTGATCAGCGCGGCGGGTCGGCTGGCGGCGGCAATCGCATCTCCGCCAGCCGCCAGCGCAGTCCGGTCCGGGTCAGCACCAGCTCCAGTTCGCTGCCGTCATCCATGGTGACCGTGGCGGTGGCACGCGAGAAGGACTCGAAGCGCAGCCGCGGGTCCGCGATCGGCTCCGGCTGCGCGCTGGTGTCGCTGCGCGTGGGTGGGGGAATGCCGCCCACCCGGTTCCAGACCTTGCGTCCCTCCATCAGCGCACCCAGGCCGACCGGGGTCACCATTGCGTCCACCAGGCCTCCGGCCAGGCCGCTCGCAACGCTCAGGCCGAAGGCGGCAAAGGGCCCGGACTGCGCGTCCACTCCCGCCGCGCGCACCAGGCGGTCCTGTATCTGCGGCTTCAGGCTAGCGCGCAATGCGGGGAAGTCCACGTGTCGCGCAAGCGCGCTCGCGTTCTCGGTCTTCACTGCCTGGCGGATGCCTTCGATGGCGCGCCACGGGCCGGTGGCGGTCCACGCCAGCAGCGCCACCAGCGCCGCGGCCACGATCCAGGGCAACCAGCGCAGCGTGCGGGTGTCGGCCATGCTCAGAACTCCAGGTCCAGCGCAGCGCAGAGGTAGTCGACGAAGGGTGCGAGGTCGCGCAGGTCCTTTGCAAGCACCTGCCGCAGGCGCGGGCCGGTCACGGTGGCGTCGTCGAGCGCGCGCCAGGCCACGAAGCTGCGATGGCGCAGGTCGTCGATGAAGGCGAAGTCGGCCGGGAAGCCGCGCGGCAGGCGCACCAGCATGTCCTCTTCGTCCAGCGCATAGCGGCGCCGGAACGCGGGCGCGTGCGCCGCGGCCTTCCAGCCGGCCGGGTTGTCGACGATGAACTGCCGGATCGTGCGCAGCGTCGGCGACTCCGGCCGCCAGATGCCGGCGCCGACGAAGCAGCCGCCGGGCTCGATGTGCAGGTAATACAGCGGCGATGCCAGCTCCCGCCGGCGCGCATGGAACAGGCGCGCGCCCTGCCAGGTCTTGTAGGGGCGCTTGTCGTTGGCGAAGCGGGTGTCGCGCTGGATGCGGTACAGCGAACCGCCGACCGTGCGCGGATCGGCCCGGAACTGCAGGCTCACTTCGGCCAGGTCGGGTCCGAGATCGGTGACCAGGCGCTGCAGCGGGTCGCGCACGTGCGCTTCGTAGTCGTGCTTGTGGGCGTGGAACCAGACGCGCTCGTTGTTGCGGGCGAGTGCGCGCAGGAAGCGGAAGGTCCTGTCGGTGAAATAGGAGCTCATGGGGATGCGTCGGGCGCGAGGCCTGCGGCGAGGCCGCGGCCCCACTGCTCGAGCCTGTCGAGGAGGGCCTGCCTGCCGTCGCTGCCGGCGTGTTCTCCGCGCAGGCGCGTGAGGTCGTCGAAATACGCGTCGAAAGTGAGTTCGGACAGGCCGGCGTCGCCGCTCAGGCGCAGGCGCCGGTAGTCGTCCCAGCGCATGCGCTCCGCGGCGTCGAGGGTGTCGGGCCAGTTGCGCGCACGGTAGCGGAACAGCAGCTCCGGCAGCCTCGGGTCCTGGAAGCCGAAATCGCGCGCGCCGAGCTGTGCGGGCGGCGTCGCGCGCACCATGGCCAGGCGGCCCTTGTCGCCGTCGCCGATGAAGCCGTCGTAGAGCGCGGCGTCGACGTCGGGCGGGACCCGGTTGCCGTCACGGTCGCGGACGAACACCCGGCGCACCTTTTCCGCGATCGCCGGACCGAGCGCGCGGATGCGCGCGGCGCGGGCCTCCGCGACACCGGGATCGATCCCGAGCCGCTCGAAATCCGCCGGCCGCAGGTGGTTCCACTGCACCAGGGCCGGGCTGCGGTTGGTATGCACTTCCTTGAGCGGCACCCGTGCAACGCCTTCGGGCAGGTCGGCCGTCCGCACATAGAGGCGGGCGGCGATCTCTTCCGGGGGCAGGGCCAGCAGGTCGTCGGGCTCGGTGTCGAGGTCGTAGACGATCACGCGGTTGCCGATCTGCGGATGCATCGCCAAGGGCAGCACGGCCGCCGCGCACATGCGCGCGGCGGGGTAGCGCTGCGAGACGTGCAGCACCGGCGCCATCGCCATCGGGTCGAGCAGGGCGGCGACGTGGCGCTTCTGGCGCAGCGCCAGCGCGTACTGCCACAGGCGCGGCTGCGCCTCGCGGAACAGCCGCGCCAGTCCGATCAGCGCGCGGACGTCGGACAGCGCCTCGTGCGCGTCGCCGCTGCGCACGTTGTTGGCTTCGGCCAGGTGCTCGAGCCGGAACGATATGCCGCCACCGTCCTCGCGCACGGGCCAGGCGATGCCCTCGGGCCGCAGCGCGTGCGCCAGGCGCATCACGTCGAGCAGGTCCCAGCGGCTGTTGCCGTTGCGCCACTCGCGCTCATAGGGATCGTGGAAGTTGCGGTACAGGCCGTGGCGCACGAACTCGTCGTCGAAGCGCAGCGAGTTGTAGCCGAGCGTGCAGGTACCGGGACGCGCCATCTCGTCGACGATCCGGGCGAAGGCTTCGGCCTCGCCCAGGCCCGTGGCCAGCGCGTCCTGCGGCGCAAGCCCGGTGACCATCGACGCGCCCGGCGAGGGCAGCAGATCGTCGGCGGCGCGCACCATGAACTCGATCGGGTCGCCGAGCTGGCGCAGTTCCGCATCGGTGCGGATGGCAGCGAACTGCGCGATCCGCGTGCGCCGTGGATCGATGCCCCAGGTCTCGAGGTCGTAGAACAGGAAGCTGTCGCTCACGTCGGTCGCGCCGCCTCTTCGTCTGCTTTTGCAGGAGCGGCCATTGCCGGTCCTGCAGTGGCTGCGGCGATGGTCGGGAGGCGGTTCATGCGGCGTCCTCCAGCGGTGGCAGGAGCCGCTCGATCTCGGCGGCGACGACTTCGAAGTCGACTTCGTCCACCGATGACAGGCCCTGCGTGGCCCGCTCCAGGATGCCGCGCTGCACCTCGCTGCGTTCCAGTGCGAGCGAGTAGGGAATCCGCATGAAGGTGACCATCGCGTAGTGCGGGATGAAGCGGGTGGGGTGCCGCGCCTGCAGTGCCAGCTCGAGTTCGCGCTGCAGCAGGTAGTCGGCGTCGTCGACGAGGTCGCGCATCTCGATGTAGTTGTCCAGCGCCATGCGCTGGATGGCCGCGGCATCGGGCATGCGCTGCGCCTCGAAGGCGGCGTAGGCCGTCGCCAGGTCGGCCGATGCGTCCAGCTGCCTTGCCAGCGCCACGCAATCCTCGAAGGCGCAGTTCATGCCCTGGCCGTGGAAGGGCACCATCGCGTGCGCGGCGTCGCCGATCAGCACGGCGTCGCCGCCGAGGTGCCAGCGGTCGAGGTACAGCGTGCCCAGGGTTCCGATCGGATTGGTGTCGAAGTCGTGCTCCAGCTCGGGGATCAGCGGCAGCGTGTCGGCGAAGTCGCGTTCGAACAGCGCGCGCGCCTCTGTGGCCGTGGGCACGGTCTCGAAGCTCGGGTCGCCCACGCCTTCGTCGCGCATCGCCATGAACAGGGTCACGGTGAAGGTGCGCTCGTCATTGGGCAGGGCGATGCACATGTAGCGGCCGCGCGGCCAGATGTGCAGGGCGTTGGGCTCGATTCGGAAGTCGCCATCGGCGGCCGGCGGGATCTCCAGCTCCTTGTAGCCATGGCCGAGCCAGTCGGTGCGTTCGCCCAGGTCGGCGCGCTGTCCCATCTGCGCGCGCAGCGTGGAGCCGGCGCCGTCGCAGCCGATCAGGGTGCTGAATCCGACCCGATGCAGCGCGCCGTCGCCCCGGTAGAAGGCCCTGCGCGCCGCGAAGTCCACGGCCTCGAGCCGGCGGTCGAAGTGGAGCACCGCGCCCGCGGACTCGGCGGCGTTGATCAGCGTGATGTTGAGCTCGCCGCGACTGACCGACCAGATCACCTCGCTGTCGTCGCGGCCATAGCGCTGCAGCTGTGGGGTGCCGTCGAGGGGATGCACCATGCGCCCGCGCATCATCACCGCCTGCGCCAGCACGTCGCGGTCGGCGTCGGCGGCGCGCAGCGCGTGCAGGCCGCGTTCGGCCAGCGCGAGGTTGATGGAGCGGCCGCCGGCGAAGCCGTGAAGGCGCGGGTCGCCGCGGCTTTCGTAAACCTCGACCTTCCAGCCGCGCTGGGCGAGCAGGGTGGCCATCAGTGCGCCGGCCAGCCCGGCGCCGACGATGGTGGCTTCGCGTCGCGCCGCGCCGGCCCCTGGCACCCCGGCCGCTGCGTGAGCAGTGCTCATCCGCGGCCCTCGCGCCAGGCCTCGGTGGCGCGGACGAAGCGCAGTACGTCGGCATGGCTGTTGTACATCGGCGCCGGCGAGATCCTGATCACGTCGGGTTCGCGCCAGTCGCCGACGATGCCCTGCGCGGACAGCGACTCGAACAGCGAGCGACCGGCGTCACGGCCACGCAGGCCGCGGCCTTCCAGCACCCGCAGCGAGAGCTGTGCGCCCCGTTGCTCCGGGTCGCGCGGCGTGGCGATGCGCAGGGTGTCCGGCAGGCGCTGGTCGATCAGCGTCTCCAGGTAGCCGGTGAGCGAATGCGACTTCGCGCGCAGCGCCTCCATGCCGACGCGGTCGAACAGCTCCAGCGAGCCGCGCAGCGGTGCCAGGCCCAGGATCGGCGGGTTGCTGAGCTGCCAGCCGTCGGCGCCGGGCGTCGGCTCGAAGGTCGGTGCCATGCGGAAGCGCGTGGCCTCGTCGTGTCCCCACCATCCGGCGAAGCGCGGGCGCCCGGTGCGCGCATGCCGCGCGTGCACGAAGCAGCCGGCCACCGCGCCCGGCCCGGAGTTCAGGTACTTGTAGTGGCACCAGACGGCGAAGTCCGGGCCGTCATCGTGCAGCCGCAGCGGCAGGTTGCCGGCGGCATGCGCCAGGTCGAAACCGACCACCGCACCGGCGGCATGCCCCAGCCGCGTGATCTCCGCGATGTCGAAGGCCTGCCCGCTCCGGTACTGCACGCCCGGCCACAGCACCAGCGCCAGCCGCGGGCCGTGTTCCTCGATGGCGCGCGCAATGGCCTCCATCGAGAACGTGCCCTCGGCCAGGTCGGGCTCGAGCTCGATCAGGTCGGTGGCCGGATCGAAGCCGTGGAAGCGCAGCTGCGACTCCAGCGCGTAGCGGTCGGACGGAAACGCCCCGGCCTCCATCAGGATCGCCGGCCGCTCGCGCGTGGGCCGATAGAAGCTGACCAGCATGAAGTGCAGGTTGGCGGTCAGCGAATTCATCGCCACCACTTCCGACGGCTCCGCACCGACCACGCGCGCCAGCGGCTCGCGCAGCAGCGCGTGGTAGGGCATCCACTGCGTGGTTCCGGTGAAGTGCGCCTCCACCGCTTCCGCCGCCCACTTGTCGAGCACGTCGAGCACATGGCCGCGTGCCGACGTCGGCTGCAGCCCCAGCGAGTTCCCGCAGAAGTACGCCTGCTCGCGGTCGCCGTGCCGCGGCAGATGGAATTCCGCCCGCAGCCCGCGCAGCGGATCGGCCTCGTCAAGCATTGCGGCGTGCTGGTCGGTGTACAGCTCGGTCATGGATAGAAAGCCTTTTTTGCCACGGATTTACGCGGATAAAAGCAGATAGGACAACAACTGTCTGGAGGGTCGGTCCACGTCAAGTTCTTTCGGCTCTGATCCGCGTAACTCGCGTAAATCCGCGGCAAAAAAGCTCTTATGAAAACCTCGATCGCGGCAGCCCGAGCCATTCGAGCGCGGTGCCGTGGTAGAGGCGGGACTGGCCGGCGTCGTCCAGGCGCAGTGCGTCGATGCCGGCGCCGGGTTCCTGTTCGCCCAGGGGGAAGGGGTAGTCGGTGCCCAGCATCACGCGGTCGATGCCGCAGGTGTCGATCAGGTACTCCAGCGCCTTCGAGTCGGCGACCCAGGAGTCGAAGTAGAGGCGCGACAGGTATTCGCGCGGGTTGCGCGGGTTGTCGGTGGCCACGAGGTCCGGGCGCATGTTGAAGCCGTGCTCGATGCGGCCGATGGTGTAAGGGAAGCTGCCGCCGCCGTGCGCCATGCAGATCTTCAGCTTCGGCAACCGCTCCAGCACGCCGCCGAACACGAGCGAACAGGCCGCGCGCGACTGCTCGGCGGGCATGCCGACCAGCCAGGGCAGCCAGTACTTGGGCATGGTGTCGGTGCCCATCATGTCCCAGGGATGGACCAGGATCGCGGCACCCAGGTCGGCCGCGGCCTCGAAGAAGGGGAAGAGCTCGGGCGCGTCCAGGTTCCAGTGCTGGCCGTCGGCCAGCTGGATGTGCGAGCCGATCTGCACGCCCTGCAGGCCGAGCTCGTCCATGCAGCGCTCCAGTTCCTGCACCGCCAGCCGCGGCGACTGCAGCGGCACCGTGCCGATGCCCGCGTAGTGGCGCGGATGCGCGCGGCAGGTCTCGGCCATGTGGTCGTTGAGCGCCTGGTGCAGCTCCAGCGCCTGGTTGGGCTTCGCCCAGTAGCTGAACATCACCGGCACCGTGCTGATCACCTGCACCTGCACCCCGAAGCGCGCGTAGTCGTCGATGCGCTCCTGCGGATCCCAGGTCTTGGACCAGATCTCGCGGAAGAAGCGGCCGTCCTTGTAGATCCGGTGGCGGCCGTCTTCGGTGTGGTGGATGACGGGAAAACGGTCGTCGCCGTACTTGCGCGCGAGGTCGGGCCAGTCGCGGGGGAGGTAGTGGGCGTGGATGTCGATTTTCAGCATGGTGGAATCCTAGGCTGCCCGTAAGGAGATGTCATTGCGTGGGTGGGGCTAGCCGAGCAGTGCGGAAACCCGTTCACAGGCGGCGACCACGTCCCGCACCAGCCTTTCCTCCACATCGACATGGCCTTCGTACTCGGCCAGGTTGCGGAGGTCGTGGGCCTTGGCGAGCACGCGCCAGACCTCGGGGCCGAGCCCAAGCGTATGCGGCAGCGCCTGGAACACGATATAGCGATGGTGCGCGCGGTAACCGCTGCGGCGTAGCGCGGCCAGGCACAGGGCATGCGCGGCGTTGTAGGCGAGGTCGAAGCGGCTCTCGATCGAAAGCGTGCCATTGCGCGAGTCGACCAGTCGTGCACGGCCAGACCGCAGCAGGCCGGCGACTTCGGCGTCGTCGGGTGGTTCCGGCGACAGAGGCTTTCCCGGCCCGGCAAGGTTCTCAAGCGGCGAGGCCATCCTCGCCTCCGATCAGCCAGATGCGCGGTTGCTGCAGCACGCGGGTGACGAAGCTGTTGCCGGAATCGATGCGCTGGCGCAGCTCGGCAAGGGTGTAAAGGGTGGGGTTGACCTCCCGCCCGAGCCGTTCGATGAAGGGATGCAGCGCGCCCATGACCTCGGAGTAGGCGAGATCATCGGACACCAGCATCAAGTCGATGTCGCTGCTCGCGACGTCGGTGCCCTTGGCCACGGAACCGTAGACGAAGGCGGCGCGGATGCGGTTGGCCAGCGGCGCGAGCGCTTCGCGCAGGGGCTCGGCCAGGCCGAAGGTCTTGCGCACGATGGCCACGAGTTCATCGTGGATGGGAGCGTGCGGGTTGGCGCTGTAGCGCTTCTGGTTGCCGACCTGTTCGACCTGCAGCAGCCCGCTGCCGGCCAGCCGGGCAAGCTCGCGCTGCACGGCGCCGCTGCCGGCTCCGGTGCTCTGGATCAGCTCGGTGACGCTGTAGTTGCGTCCAGGCTGGCCGAACAGGCAGCCCAGCACGCGGCGCTGCGTGGCGGTGAACAGGGCATCGGTCAGGCTCGCCTTGGCGAAGCGGGCCGCGGCTTCGCTGATCCGGGGTGTTGGTGGTTTGATGCCCATATTGGGCACATTAATGCCCAGATTGAGCATGGTCAAGCGCGCAGTGGTAGCGGGGGCGGGGTTTGAACCTGCGATGCTCAGGTGATGTCGGCCTGCGAATCCGCCTGCATCTCGTAGCGCGTCGGCCGCGGGTTGAGATGTCCGCAGGCCTTGCAGGTGCGCAGCGCCTCGCTGCGATAGAAGGTCTCGAACACGCGGAAGAAGTCCTGCTCGATGTCCTCGAGGTGGAAGAACTCTTCGTAGACCTTTTCGTTGCACTCCTCGCAGAACCACATCAGGCCGTCGTCCTCGTGCGCCAGCCGCCTGCGCTCGATCACCAGGCCGATCGAGCCCTCGGCGCGCTGCGGCGAGTGCGGCACGCGCGGCGGCAGCAGGAAGGTCTCGCCGGCGCTGATCGGCACGTCGCGGACCCTTCCATCCTCCTGGATGCGCAACACCATCTCGCCTTCGAGCTGGTGGAACCACTCCGGGCCTTCCTCCCAGTGGTAGTCGGTGCGGGCGTTGGGCCCGCCGACCACCATGACGATGAACTCGCCGTCATAGATGCACTTGTTGCCCACCGGCGGCTTGAGCAGGTGCCGGTTGTCTTCGATCCACTTCTGGAAGTTCAGCGGGGCGGGAATCATGGCGGGTCTCCCTGGAAGGCGGCGACGCACTTGAGCTCGATCGCGATCGGCGTCGGCAGCGCGGTGATGCCGAGCGTGGTCCGGCAGGGCGCGGTGGCGGGGTCGGGGAAATGTTCGGCCCAGACCGCGTTGTAGGCCTTGAAGTCGCGCGCCATGTCGGTCAGGTAGACGGTCACGTCCACCAGGTCCTCCCAGCGCGCGCCGCTGGCCTCGAGTACGGCGCGGACATTGGCGAACACGGCGTGGGCCTGGGCGGTGATGTCGTGGCGGAGCAGACCGCCGTCGGGGCCGTACTCGTTGCCGGGGACGCTGTCCGTGGCCGCGTCGCGCGGCCCGATGCCCGACAGGAACAGCAGGTCGCCCACACGCCGTGCGTGCGGATAGGCGCCGACCGGCTTCGGCGCGCTGTCGGTACGGAAAATGCGGCCGTCCATCTCAGCGGTCCTCGCGGTCGTCGCGGATCCGCTCGACCGCCGGGTCGTACTGTTCCGGCAGTGCCGCGGGCGAGTCGATGGACAGGCCCAGGTCGTGCACGCGACCGTCGCGGAGGGAATACACCCAGGCGTGCAGCGAGACCTTCTGCCCGCGCGCCCAGGCCTCGCGCACCACGGTCGATTCGGCGACGTTGATCATCTGCTCCAGCGCGTTGAGTTCGCACAGGCGGTCGTGGCGGATGGCGTGGTCGTCGAGGCCTTCGATGATCGCGCGGTGCTTGTGCTTGACGTCCTTGACGTGGCGGATCCAGTTGTCGGCCAGGCCGACGCGCTGGCCGTCGAGCGCCGCGCCCACGCCGGCGCAGCCATAGTGGCCGACCACCAGGATGTGCTCGACCTCGAGCACGTCGATGGCGTACTGGATCACCGACAGGCAGTTGAGATCGGTGTGCACCACCACGTTGGCGACGTTGCGGTGCACGAACACTTCGCCCGGGGCCATGTCGATGATCTGGTTGGCCGGCACGCGCGAATCGGAGCAGCCGATCCAGAGGTATTTCGGCTTCTGGATCTTCGACAGGCGCGTGAAGAAGCCGGGATCCTCGGCTTCGACGCGTTCGGCCCAGATGCGGTTGCGTTCAAGGAGCTCGTGCATTCGGTGCATGGGATTCCGTGGTGCTTGGGGGAAAGGGGGCGGGCGCTCAGGTCGCGATGCAGACGTTGCGCGGTTCGGTGAAGAAGCGCATGGCCTCCAGGCCACCTTCGCGGCCGAGGCCGGACTGGCCCATGCCGCCGAAGGGCGTGCGCAGGTCGCGCATCAGCCAGGCGTTGATCCAGACGATGCCGGTGCGCAGCTGCGCGCCGAAGCGGTGCGCGCGCGCCAGGTCGCGGGTCCAGACGGAGGCGGCCAGGCCGTAGTCGCCGGCATTGGCCAGCGCCAGCGCGTGGTCGTCGCCGTAGAAGGCCTGCAGGGTGGCGACGGGGCCGAAGATTTCTTCGCGGTTGCTGGCGCAGTCGGGGCCGAGGCCCTCGAACACCGTCGGCGCCACGAACCAGCCCGGGCGCTCCAGCACCGTGCCGCCGCAGAGCACGCCGCCGCCCTCGTCGCGGGCGCGTGCGATCGCCGCGACCACCTTGTCGAAGTGCGCCTGCGAGACCAGCGGCCCGAAGTTGGCGTCGCTGTCCATCGGGTCGCCGGGGCGCAGCGCCAGCACGCGCGCGACGAAGGCCTCGCGGAACTCGGCGTACACGCTGCGTTCGACCAGGATGCGCGAACCGCAGAGGCAGATCTGGCCGCTGTTCTGGAAGGCGGAGCGGACGATGGTGTCGAGGTGGTCGCGCCAGGCGCTGTCGGCGAACACCAGGGTCGGGTTCTTGCCGCCGAGCTCCAGCGAAACCTTCTTCAGCAGCGGCGCGGCGATCCCGGCGATGCGCTTGCCGACCGCGGTGCTGCCGGTGAACGAGATCGCCTTGACCGCATCGTGGCGCACGATCGCTTCGCCGACCTCGGGGCCGCCGCCGTGGACGATGTCGAGCACGCCCGGCGGCAGCCCGGCCTCGAGCGCCAGTTCACCGAGCATCGTGGCGGTCGCGGGCGTGACCTCGGAAGGCTTGGCGACCACGGTATTGCCCGCGGCCAGCGCCGGCGCGATCTTCCAGGTGAACAGGTACAGCGGCAGGTTCCAGGGCGAGATCGTGCCGACCACGCCCAGCGGCTGGCGCAGGGTGTAGTTCAGCCCGGCCTCGCCGTGGTGCGACTCGCTCGCGAACTGGGTGGCGGCGTGGGCGAAGAAGCGCAGGTTCGATACCGCGCGCGGGATCTCGGCGTCGCGCGCGAGGGCGAAGGGCTTGCCACCGTCGCGGGCCTCGGCGTGGGCGAAGTCGTCGACGCGCGCTTCCAGCGCGTCTGCCAGGCGCTCGAGGTGCCGCGAGCGCTCGCTGTTGCGCAGGCCGGCCCAGGCCGGGAAGGCTTCGCTGGCGGCTGCGACCGCGGCCTCGACGTCACCGGCATCGCCGTCGGCGACCTCGGCATACGCCTCGGCCGTTGCCGGCTCGAAGACCTCGCGCCAGCGTCCGCTGGCGGCTTCGCGGGTGGCGCTGCCGATGACGTGTGCGTAGCGTCGCATCCCGCAAGCTTACCCGCGCCGGCCCGGGCCGTCAGGACTGGCAGGCCGGGCAGAGGTAGAGCCGGCGCGATCCGACGCTCATGCGTTCGATGGCGGTGCCGCAGGCGGGGCAGGGCTGGCCTTCGCGGCCGAAGACCTGGAAGCGGAAGCCGTCGGGGGTATCGGTGAGGTAGTCGTCGCGCATGCGGTCGGCCGGCGCGATGCCGCGGGTGGCATAGCTCAGGCGCGGGATGTCGAGCAGCGCCTGCGCCAGGCGCGCGGTGCGCTCGGGGTCGAGGTCCTTCGGGCGTCGTCCGGGCCGCAGGCCGGCCGCGAACAGCACTTCCGAGCGCAGGTAATTGCCCATGCCCGCCAGGAAGCCCTGGTCGAGCAGCAGGCCACCGAGCGCTCGGCCGCGGAAGCCCGGGGACTGCAGGCGCGCGGCCACCGCGGTCGCGTCGAGCGCGGGATCAAGCACATCGGGGCCCAGGCCCAGCAGGAACGGATGCGACTCGACCTCGTCGCTGCGCCACATCGAAACGTCGGACGCCGAATACAGCAGGATCGCGCCGCGTGCGGTGTCCAGCGCCACGCGCAGCGAACGCTTCGTCTCCGGCCGTTCGCCCGCGGCAACGACTTTCCACACCCCGTACAGCTGGTTGTGGCTGTACATCGTCCAGCCGTCGTCGAAGCGGATCAGCAGGGCCTTGCCGCGGGGGGTGATCGATTCGATGCGGCGGCCGACCAGGCTGGCCTCGAAGCGTTTCAGCCCGGGGAATGCGAACCAGGCGCGGACCAGTGCTTCCCCGGCCACCGCTGCGGCGAGGCGGTCGGCGGCGCGACGGATCTCCGGGCCTTCGGGCACGGCCTCAGATCGAGGCCATGCGCCCGCCGTCGACCGCGAGGCTGACGCCGTTGACGTAGGCACCGGCCGGCGAGCACAGGAAGGCGATCACGCCGCCGGTCTCGTCGGCGGTGGCGAAGCGGCGGGCCGGGATTGCGGCCTCCATCTCGCGGCGGATGTCGTCCTCGCTGCGGCCTTCCTTCTTCGCACGGTCGCCGATGATCTGGCGGATGCGCCCGGTCTCGGTGAAGCCAGGCAGCACGTTGTTGACCGTGATGCCCTCGGGCGCCAGCTCGCGCGAGAGCGTCTTGGCCCAGGAGGCCACCGCGCCGCGGATGGTGTTGGACACGCCCAGGCCCGCGATCGGTTCGCGCACCGAGGTCGAGACCACGTTGACGATGCGGCCCCAGCGTGCATCGCGCATGCCCGGCAGCACCGCCTGCAGCAGCACCTGGTTGGCGAGCAGGTGGCGGCGGAAAGCGGCTTCGAAGGCGGCCAGCGGCGCGTCGGCCGCAGGGCCGCCCGGCGGGCCGCCGGTGTTGTTGACCAGGATGTGCACGGGGCGCCGTGCGACCACCGCGGCCACTGCTTTGGCCAGGCCGTCCGTGTCTGCACTGTCGGCAGCCGCAAAGGCGTGCTCGCGGCCACCGCCGGTGGCCAGCGCCGCCACCACGTCGCGCAACGCATCCGCGCGGCGGGAAAGCACCGTGACGCTGGCGCCCAGCGCGGCCAGTTCGATCGCGGTGGCGCGGCCGATGCCTTCGGACGCACCGCAGACCAGTGCGTGGCGTCCGGTGAGGTCGAGGTCCATGGGTGTCTCCTTGTCCGGGTGGGGTGGGGCGCTGTCAGGCGTTGCCGCCGAATGTCTGCACCATGCCGGCCTGCAGCACGCCGTCATCGTCGCCCTGCGGCGGCGTGAGCTCGCCGGGGAGGAAGCCGCGCTCGGCGGCATCCGCGTCGTCGAGGCCGTCGAGCGACACGAACTCGGCATCCATCAGCATGGCGCGCGCGGTGTCCTCGCTGTCGTAGACCAGGGTGTTGCCATCGCTGTCGAACACCTCGGCGGTACCGGCTTCGCGCACGCGCAGCCGCGCCCAGATGACCATGCGGCCGAGCGTGGCCAGCCACCACTCGTCGCGCAGGCGTCCGTCGTCGATATGGTTCATGGCGCCACCGACCACAGCCACATGATGGCGGCGCCGGATAGGCCGAAGATCACCGTCGACAGCGCCACGCGCGCCGGCGTCGCCAGGCCGGTGAAGGCCGGGTCGCCGGTCTCGCGGTAGCCGCCGGACAGCAGCCACCACATCACCGAGGGCTTGAGGAAGGCGCCTTCGCCCAGGCGCTCGCGCACCTCGGGATGGAGATCGCGCAGCTGCACCAGCGACAGCGGCCAGAAGATGATGTAGGCGCTGGCTCCCGCGATCGCGATGCCGACGAAGCACAGGGCGAAGAACAGCAGCATGGCCTCAGTACTCCGCCGTGCCGGGCGCACGCGGGTAGGGAATGGCGTCGCGGATGTTGGACAGCCCGCAGATGTAGACGATCAGGCGCTCGAAGCCCAGGCCGAAGCCGGCATGCGGCACCGTGCCGTAGCGGCGGAAGTCGCGGTACCAGTCGTAGAGCTCGCGGTCGAGCCCGAACTGGTCCATGCGCGCGTCGAGCACGTCCAGGCGCTCCTCGCGCTGCGAGCCGCCGATGATCTCGCCGATGCCCGGGGCCAGCACGTCCATCGCCGCGACGGTCTTGCCGTCGTCGTTGAGGCGCATGTAGAAGGCCTTGATGTGCTCGGGATAGTTGGTCACCACCACCGGGCGGCCGACGTGCTGCTCGGTCAGCCAGCGCTCGTGCTCGGTCTGCAGGTCCAGGCCCCATTCGACCGGGAAGTCGAACTTGTGCCCCGACTTCTGCAGCAGCTCTACCGCGTCGGTGTATTCGATGCGTTCGAACGGGGCGTTGACGAAGGATTCCAGCCGCGTGATCGCGTCCTTCTGCACGCGCTCGGCGATGAAGGCCATGTCGTCGCCGCGCTCGTCGAGCACCGCCTTGAACAGGTACTTGAGGAACTCCTCGGAGATGCGCGCGGTCTCGGCCAGGTCCGCGAAGGCGATCTCCGGCTCGATCATCCAGAACTCGGCCAGGTGGCGCGTGGTGTGGCTGTTCTCGGCGCGGAAGGTCGGGCCGAAGGTGTAGACCTTGCTCATCGACAGGCAGAAGGCCTCGACGTTGAGCTGGCCCGACACGGTCAGGAAGGTTTCCTTGCCGAAGAAGTCGCGGTCGAAATCCACGCTGCCGTCCTTGCCGCGGGGCAGGTTGGCGAGGTCGAGCGTGGACACGCGGAACATCTGCCCCGCGCCTTCGGCGTCGGAGGTGGTGATGATCGGCGTGTTGACCCAGTAGTAGCCGTTCTCGTGGAACCAGCGGTGCGCGGCCTGCGCCAGGCAGTGGCGGATGCGGGTGACCGCGCCGAACAGGTTGGTGCGCGGGCGCAGATGGGCGACTTCGCGCAGGAACTCCAGCGAATGCGCCTTGGGCTGGATCGGGTAGGTCTCGGGATCGTCCACCCAGCCGACGACTTCGATCGCCGAAGCCTGGATCTCGAAGCTCTGGCCCTGGCCTTGCGAGGGCACCAGGATGCCGGTGGCGATGACGGCGCAGCCGGCGGTCAGCCGTTTGACCTCGCTTTCGTAGTTGGCCAGCGCCGACGGCGCGACCACCTGGATCGGCGCGAAGCAGGAGCCATCGCTGACATTGACGAAGCTCAGCCCGGCCTTGGAGTCGCGCCGGGTGCGCACCCAGCCGCGGACCGTGACTTCGCCTCCGGCGGGGATCCTGCCCGCGAGCGCGTGTTCGACGCTGACCACCGTCATGCCTTGAATCCTTGGGGAAAGGGACAGATTGAAGACGGGCAGTTTACCGGACGCACCGTCCGACGGATCACCGGGCGCGACCGCCCCCACGGAGTACAATGACGCCATGGCCATCACCCTTGCCCCTGCAGCCCTCGAACGCGTGAAGGGCTATCTCGCCTCGGCGCCCGACGCCCTCGGCCTGCGCTTCGGCGTGCGCCGCACCGGCTGTTCCGGCTGGGGCTATGCGGTCGACCTCGCCCGTGCAGAAGATCCCGGCGACACCGTCTTCGAACAGGATGGCGTACGCATCTTCGTCGACGCCGACAGCCTGGAGCTGGTCGACGGCACCCGGATGGACTTCCTGAAGCAGGGCCTGAACGAACAGTTCACGTTCAGCAACCCGAAGGCTGCCGCCGAGTGCGGCTGCGGCGAGAGCTTCACCACCGACGCCGACAAGGTCGCCTGAGTCGCGGCGGGGCGGAGGGTGCGCGGGTACTCCGCCGGCTGACCACCACCGTGGTCAGCCCACGGAGTACCCACCAGCCCGCCGTCGCGCGCGCCCGCGACTGAGCCTCTCCAGAGCCTCCCCCGCCAGGCAGGCGGCTTGCGGGGGCCTCGTGCCGATGCGATACTGAGCGGCTCCCGTTTTTCGGGAGACCTTGCCCCACGGCGTCCACACAGGACCGGCCGGGGGCTATCCGGGCCCGCGGCACGCTGCCGGGGCCGATATCCACAAGGAAACAACATGCGTCATTACGAGATCGTGTTCCTGGTCCATCCGGACCAGAGCGAACAGGTGCCGGCCATGGTCGAGCGCTACAAGACCCTGATCGAAGGTGCCGAGGGCAAGATCCACCGCCTCGAGGACTGGGGCCGCCGCCAGCTGGCCTATCCGATCGACAACCTGGTCAAGGCCCACTACGTGCTGCTCAACATCGAGGCCGGCCAGCCGGTGCTCGACGAACTGGTCGAGGGCTTCCGCTTCAACGACGCCGTCCTGCGCCACATCGTGATCCGTCGCGAAGAGGCCGAGACCGAGCAGTCCCTGATCATGAAGAACAAGGACGAGAAGCCGGAGAAGACCGACCGTCCGGAGCGCGGCGAGCGCCGCCGCCGTGACGACGAAGGCGAAGGCGAGGGCGCGAAGGAAGCGCCTGCCGCCGAGCCCGAGTCCGACGACAACTCCGAAACCGCCTGAGGATCACGCACATGTCCAAGTTCTTCCGCCGCCGCAAGTTCTGCAAGTTCACCGCCGAGGGCGTCAAGGAGATCGATTACAAGGATCTCAACACCCTGCGCCAGAACGTGACCGAGAACGGCAAGATCGTTCCCAGCCGCATCACCGGCACCAAGTCGAAGTACCAGCGCCAGCTCGCCACCGCCGTCAAGCGCGCGCGCTTCCTGGCCCTGATCCCGTACACCGACAACCACAACATCTGATCCGCCGCCGCACCGCGGGGCGGCGCGGCCACCGTCCGTTCGGACAGCCACAAGTTGCGGCGCCAGCGCGCGCCGCTAACGAATACGGAGACACCCCATGGATCTGATCCTTCTCGAGAAAGTCGTGAACCTCGGCAGCCTTGGCGACAAGGTCAGCGTGAAGCCGGGCTACGGCCGCAACTTCCTGGTGCCGCAGGGCAAGGCCGTTCCGGCCACCGCCGCCAACCTGGCCGATTTCGAGGCGCGTCGCGCCGAGTACGAGGCCAAGGCCCAGGGTTCGTTGGACGACGCCAACAAGCGCCTCGCCGCGCTTGCCGACGCCAGCGTCACCATCTACGCCAACGCCTCCACCGAGGGCAAGCTGTACGGCTCGGTCGGCCCGCGTGACATCGCCGAAGCGCTGACCAAGGCCGGCACCCCGGTCGGGAAGTCCGAGGTGGTGATGGGCGAGGGTGCGTTCCGCACCGTCGGCGAATACGACGTCCTCGTGCACCTGCACGCCGACGTCGAAACCACGGTCAAGGTGGTCGTCGAACCCGAAGCCTGATCCATCGCAGGCAGGGCATCTGACGGGCGCCTCGGGGCGCCCGTCTTCGTTCCGGGGGGCCACAGTCTCGATTCCTGCGATGCCCACCGGTTATCCACAGGGTTGTCTGCAACGCTTCTCCCTCGGAGGCCGTTAGGATGACTATCCGACACATGATCAGGGGCCGCGACGACGGTCCCCCCAGGGGAGTTCCGATACCGATGAGCGCACGACCGGGCTTCCACCAGCAGGGCCGCGACTTCCAGGGGCGCGGCGAAGCCCGGATCGAGCAGCTGCGCGTGCCCCCGCAGTCGGTGGAGGCCGAGCAGGCCGTGCTCGGCGGGCTGATGCTGTCGCCCGAGTCCTACGATCGCGTCGGCGACCAGCTCGTCGAAAGCGACTTCTACCGCCGCGACCACCAACTGATCTTCCGCGCCATCAAGGAGCTCGCCGAGCGCAGTCGCCCGTTCGACGCGGTGACGCTGGGTGAGTGGTTCGAGTCGCAGGGCCAGTCCGAACTGGTCGCCGGCGGCGCCTACCTGGTGGAACTGGCCAGCACCACGCCCTCGGCCGCCAACATCGTCGCCTACGCCGAGATCGTCCGCGACAAGGCGGTGCTGCGGCAGCTGATCGAGGTCGGAACCGGGATCGTCAACGACGGCTTCCAGCCCGAAGGCCGCGAAAGCGCGGAGCTCCTGGCCAAGGCCGAGCAGGAGGTCTTCGCGATCGCCGAGGCCGGCAGCCGCGGGCGCACCGACTTCACCGCGGTCAACCAGGCCATGGCCGAGGCCTTCGACGTCCTGCAGACCCGCTACGCCAACGGCGGCGGCATCACCGGCCTGCCGACGGGCTACACCGAGTTCGACGAGATGACCGCCGGCCTGCAGCCGACCGACCTGGTGATCCTGGCCGCGCGCCCGGCGATGGGCAAGACCACCCTGGCGCTCAACATGGCCGAGTACGCGGCCATGAAGACCAAGAAGCCGGTGGCCGTGTTCTCGATGGAAATGTCGGCCAGCCAGCTGGCGCTGCGCCTGATCTCGTCGGTGGGCCGGGTCAACGCCACCCGCCTGCGCACCGGCCAGCTCGAGGACGAGGACTGGAGCCGGATCTCCAGCGCCATCCGCCTGCTGAAAGAGACCAAGATCTTCATCGACGACACCCCGGCGCTGTCGCCCGACGTGCTGCGCGCCAAGGCGCGCCGGCTCAAGCGCGAGCACGGCCTGGGCCTGATCGTGATCGACTACCTGCAGCTGATGGCGGTGCCGGGCAACAGCGAGAACCGCGCCACCGAGATCTCGGAGATCTCGCGCTCGCTCAAGGGCCTGGCCAAGGAGCTCAACGTGCCGGTGGTCGCGCTGTCGCAGCTCAACCGCTCGCTGGAGACGCGTACCGACAAGCGCCCGGTGATGGCCGACCTGCGCGAGTCCGGCGCCATCGAGCAGGACGCCGACGTGATCGTCTTCATCTATCGCGACGAGTACTACAACAAGGAAAACTCGCCGGACAAGGGCCTGGCCGAGGTCATCATCGGCAAGCAGCGAAACGGCCCGACCGGGTCGGTGAAGCTCAAGTTCTTCGGTGAGTACACGCGCTTCGACAACCTCGCCCACGACTCGGTCGGCAGCTTCGAGTAGCCGCGCGTGAGCCTGCACGCCGCCGAGCGCCCGACGCGGATCCTGGTCGACCTCGACCGCATTGCCGGCAACCTGCGCGCGATCCGCGCCCACGCCGGGGTGCCGGTGATGGCCGTCGTCAAGGCCAACGCCTACGGCCACGGCCTGGTGCCGGTGGCGCGCCACCTGCAGGCGCAGGGCGTGGAGCACCTGGGCGTCGCGTTCCCGGAAGAAGGCATCGCGCTGCGCCGTGCCGGGATCACCGTGCCGATCCTCGTGCTCGGCGGCATCTACGGCCCGCAGGTGGCGCAGTATCTCGCCCACGACCTCGAGATCACGGTGTCGTCGCTGGAGAAGCTGCGCCAGGTCGAGGCCGCGGCCGAGGCCCGGGGGCGCCGCGCCACGGTGCACCTCAAGGTCGACACCGGCATGGAGCGCATCGGCGTGCACGCCTGGACGGCCGGACCCTTCATCGAGGCCGCGGTGGCCTCGCGCTGGATCGAGCTGGCGGGCATCTACTCGCACCTGGCCTGTTCGGATGAACCCGGCTCGCCGATGACCGCGCGGCAGCTGGAGCGCTTCGAGGAAGCCTGCGCGCACTTTGGCCGCCTCGGCGTGCCGGTGCCGCCGCGGCATATCGCCAACTCCGGCGGCATCCTGCATTTCCCGGAGGCACGGCTGGACATGGTGCGCCCGGGCATCCTGCTGTACGGCGTGCTGCCAGGCGCGGAGTCGCAGCCCACGGTGGCGGTGCAGCCGGCGCTGTCGCTGGTGTCGCGGGTGGTCTACTTCAAGGTCGTGGAAGCCGGCCACGCGGTGAGCTATGGCGGCACCTGGGCGCCGGAAGCGGACACCCGCGTGGTGACGGTGCCCATCGGCTATGGCGACGGCTATCCGCGCGCGCTGTCGTCGCGCGGCACGGTGCTCATACGCGGCCGCGAATATCCGATCGTGGGCCGGGTGTGCATGGACCAGTTCATGGTCGACATCGGCCACGACAGCGCCTGGAACGAGGACGAGGTGGTGCTGGTCGGTCGCCAGGGCGATGTCCGGCTGCGCGCGGAAGACGTGGCGCATGCCGCGGGCATGATTCCCTACGAAGTGCTGGTGGGACTCAACGACCGCATCCCGCGCATATACCCTGGCGACGGCTATCTGGATGCTGAATAGGGTTGGGTGCCATCACTCCGCGGGGACGCAAACGCGGGTAGCTTGACCGCGTTCATTCACATTCCCCTGGGCACACACCGCCCGTCACAGGAGTTCCCCCGATGCGCAACTCGCCCACTATTTTCCTCGCAACCGCGGTCGCGGGTGCCGTCCTGCTCACCAGCTGCGCCAGCTATACCGGCCAGACCAGCGACCCGAACGATCCCAACCGCACCCGCAACAACGCGCTGATCGGCGCCGGCATCGGCGCGGTCGCCGGCCTGCTCAGCGGCTCCGACGCCACCGAACGCCGCCAGCGCGCGCTGGTCGGTGCCGGCGTGGGCGGCCTGGCCGGCGGTGCCGTCGGTGTCTACCAGGACCGCCAGGAGGCCGAGCTGCGTCGCCAGACCGCCGGCACAGGCATCGTCGTCGACCGCGAGGGCGACGTGATCAAGCTCAACCTGCCCGACGGCGTGACCTTCGACTTCAACAAGACCGACTTGAAGCCGCAGTTCTACCCGGCGCTGAACAACGTCGCCCGCACGCTGGCCGAGTACAACCAGACCATCGTGGAAGTGGCCGGCCACACCGACAACGTCGGCGGCGATGCGGTCAACCAGCGCATCTCCGAGCAGCGCGCCTCGTCGGTCGCCAACTACCTTGTCGGCCAGGGCCTGATGCGCGAGCGCTTCGAGATCGTGGGCTTCGGCAAGACGATGCCGATCGCGGACAACTCGACCGAGCAGGGCCGTGCCCAGAACCGTCGCGTCGAGGTTCGGGTGGTACCGCTGCGCGGCTGATCACTGGCGGCGAACGATGCAACCGGAAAGGGCTGCAGCGATGCAGCCCTTTCTTTGGCGTCCCTGTTGGGCAAGGACGAGAACCTGATGGTCTCGGTCCAGCAGAGACTGCGGGACGATGGGTTCGAAGTCTCGAGGTAGCGGCCCAGCGAGTTTCTGGTGTGGTTGACGCTGTCGTAGGCGTGCAGGTAGACCTCCTCGTACTTGACCGATTTCCACAACCGCTCGATGAACACGTTGTCGTGCCAGCAACCCTTGCCGTCCATGCTGATGGCGATGCCGTGATCCTTGAGCAGGTCGGTGAAAGCCTGGTTGGTGAACTGGCTGCCCTGGTCGGTATTGAAGATCTCCGGCGTGCCGTGGCAGGCAATCGCCTCCTCCACGGCCCTCGATGTAGAAGTCCGTGTCCATGGTGATCGACACCCGCCACGACAGCACTCACCGGCTGTGCCAGTCGAGCAGGGCCGCCAGGTAGACGAAGCCCCGGGCCATCGGGATGTAGGTGATGTCCATTGCCCAGACCTGGTTGGGCCGGTCGATCTTCAGGCCGCGTAGGAGGTACGGGTAGATCTTGTGCTGGGGGTGCTTGCGACTTTGCGGTACAACGCCTCGATACCCATCCGCCGCATCAGCGTGCCGCGTGCTTGCGGCCCACGGCAAAGCCTTTCTGGTTCAGCAGGTTGTGCGGCATCCGACTGCCGGCGAACGGCAGTTCCAGGTGCAGCTCGTCGATCCCGCGCATCAGCGCCGAGTCTTCCGCCGGGACCCGTCGTGGCAGGTAGTACACGCTGCCCCGGCTGATGCCCAGGATCTCGGCCCGTTGGGTCACTCCTCCTACTCGAAGAAGGGCATTTTGAGTGAAGAAGAAAGGCCCCGCAGAGTGTGCGAGGCCTTTCCAATACGTTCAAACAACGTACCGCTATCTTTCGCGCGGTCGCTTGATGTGGAAGTGAGAGTTGTGCACGGCATTGTAGACGAGCCGATCCTGCGGGAAACCCCACGCACCCAGCCCAGTGTCGAGCTGCTGGCCAGATGCCGTTACCGTACCATCCACCAGCAACGAGCGCGCCCAGCCGCGTGGAAGGGCTATGCCCGAGGATGTGTAGGCGCTACCCACCGCGTAGTACAGTGTTTGCGCATCGGTTGTTGACAGGATCGCCGCGAAACGCTCGCGGGTATCGGCGGTCCAACTGGTGATCGCCGCGCGGTCGTTAGCGGTCTGTTCGGCCGGCAGGGACAACACTCGAATTAACGCATTGCGCAGCCGATTGTAGTTGTCTCCGCCGCTGGTAGCGCCAGCGAACCGATATACATGGTAAAGGTCAATGTCGGTACCGACATCGTGGGTGGCGTGACCAATGTCGCGACCGTGCTCACCGGAGATGTCGTCGATGCGAGTCAACAACGTGCCGTGCTGGCTGATGAAGTCCCAAGTTCGCGCCGACAGCCAATCGTCGTGACCGCTATCGCGCATACCATAGCGCCGTGCCGGATCGCGCCAGTCAGCCGGCATCCGCCACAGCGCTCGCTTGGTTGCGCTGATGGCATCGTCGGAAACCTCGGTGCCGTCCTGCAGGTTGGCGAACACTGTGAATTTGTAAGTGATTGCATGTGCTGGTGGCGGAACTGTGTTGACCGTACCACCCGCATGGAGCGTGACGCGCACGCGCAGTGTGGTGTCATCGATCACCTGCACGTTGGCACCGGGACCTTCTTCGAAGATCTGGCCACCCGGCATCGCGCCGCTCCCATGCTGCAGCTCGGCGCGTACGCGGGTGACTTGCGCCCCGTCGGGCTTATCTAGCGTCAGCGTAAACCAGCGAGCGAGTATGTTGTTCTCGCCCTGTAAAGGCACGCTGTACGAGTTGTGATCGCCGGTGGTTTTGATCAGCCGCTCCGGAGTGACTTGCTTAACTATCAGGCGATCAGGATCATCGCTAAGGTCTGCATCGACGATCGTCGGTAGGAACGAATCAGCGACGTTGGTGACAGCGGCGGCTAGCAGCAATTCTGCCGGACCCTCGGTCGTTAGCGCGGCTACATCGAAACTCTCTTCGATGTAGCCGGTAGAACCGTCTGGAAGCCAGACTGGTGCATTGCGCAACTGCGAGTTCACGTTTCGGGCGATGTTGAATAGCTGTTGCCCAGACTGGCGCGCATGCACGCTCAGGGACCATGTGTCGTTGTAGATACTTTGCTGGTTGACGTAGTACGGATATTCCTGCGTCGCCACCTGATACCTGAGAATCACACGCTGTGTACCCTGAGACGCCGTCAGTGACCGGCTGCCGCTGACCGGTTCGTTGGCGGCACCGGCGCCGACGCGAAGATTGACAGCAGCCATCGGAGTGAGGTCGCCGTAGCCGTTCAGCTGTGCATGCAGTGCCTCGCGGTGCGCCGCTATTTCAGGGTCGTACCCGTCCGCAGAGGTCGAACTTCCGCTAGTCGCGTTGGGCAAGGACAGCAGTTCGAAGCGGGGCACGCCGTTGGCGATGTCATCGGCATGGGTCATTGTCACCCGCGCCTGGCTCGCCCGCGGCAAGAAGAAGCTCGCTTGCCCGTAGTAGTAGCGACCCGCTTCTACGGTCACGCTGTCCAAGTTGGCGTTACCCAGCGGGACCTGACCGAAGGTCAGGTGCCCCGCTCCGTCGCTGGTTCCTGCCAAGATCAGCCCCGTCCCCATAAGTTGGTAGGTCACTTGGACGCCGGCGACTGGCAGCGACGGATTCGACGGCGGTGCCACCAAGGCAACGTTGAGGGTGTACTGGCCCAAGTACAGTGGCTGCGTACCCAACAGGGTGAAGCCCAGCGCGTCTTCCGCCATCACTCGCAGGACTAGCGCCTTTCCAGGGTACTTCGCCACCGCATTGGCCACGACGGCCAGATCCGGAGGCAGCAGGCGACCAAACGCGTCCACCTGGAAGTCGTCGGTCAGGCGTTCCAAGGTATTGCCCAAGTCATCTTCGATGGCCACCTCGGCTACTGCCACCGCCGCGCGGGACGCGCCATTGTCGAGCAGGGTGATGGCGAAACTGTCGAACGTCGATGGCAGCACATCTCCGGTCATGCCGCTGACCGATAGCTGAACCGGCGAAGTAACTTCCTTGGAATCGTCCAGTATCAGCTGCAATGGCACGGTCGTGCCTTCGGACGCCACCACCGTTGCTTCCGCAATCGCCGTCGACGGCACGATGGCCTGCACCGCCACGGTGCCTGCTGGTACCGTCAACATGGCTTGGCCGTTCGCATCGGTACTGGCCAGATGGTTGCCATCGACGAACAGATATACGCCTTCACCCGCCGGTTCGCCCTTGCCGTCCGAGGTGGTCTCGTCGAAGTAGAAGACGCTGACCGCAAGTGTTGCAGTGCCGGCCGCAGGCTGCCCATTGATGCATTGGCGGAACTCCGATACGACCAATGCAATGAGGACCTTGCTTTCCTCCGACACGCCCTTAGTCGCATTACTGGCTAACAGCTGGTCCAGTGTATCCAAGCTGTTGTTGGCAGTGGACAGTTGCTTATCCTTCCAGAATGCGCGCCACGCATTGTCGAGCTTCGTCTGCAGCTTGCGTTGCTCGCCGCGACCGTCGACTTCCGTGGCGATGACCACGTTGGCGGTGTCGTAATACACCTCGCACGTATGTCCACCGGGAACTTGTGGAGACGCGTTGGCGGATGTCATTACCGTAGCCATGCCTACAACACAAAGCAGTAGTAATAAGGCCTTCGTTTGTAGCATCCCTAACAATGATCTTCGAGCGAACATGTGACCTCCACAAGATTGGTTAGAAACTGTTCCTTCGCTTGTCCTTTTGCATGCTCTGATACATTGTCTGGCTAGCGATACCACCTCCGTGTCAGTTGTGGCTCAAGATTTATTTTTTGTGACGGAGTTCCCATGATGGGTTTGACGTGGAAGAAATTAAGCTCTTCTCGATCTGATCAGCCTGTAGCGCAATGTGTCCTAATCGTTTCTTGCAGTCCATGGGATTTATTCTCAGGCATAGAGTTTTGATTGGCCGGGCTCTTTCAGACCCGCAGCCACGTCGCGTCCGACTGCCCGAAGACGAAGCATACTTTGCCAAAAGAAACGACGGCTGCCCCATCCCTACGGCTCACTTGGCCCCCACGTCCAGACCCTAGCGTGGTCACCGAATCTTGTCCATCAGTTGGCTCATCGTGCTCTCCATTCAAAGGTAGTACCTGAGCAGGAAATCACTTGGTCATTACGTGACCTTCGACTTCAACAAGACCGAGTTGAAGCCGCAGTTCTACCCGGCGCTGAACAACGTCGCCCGCACGCTGGCCGAGTACAACCAGACCATCGTGGAAGTGGCCGGCCACACCGACAACGTCGGCGGCGATGCGGTCAACCAGCGCATCTCCGAGCAGCGCGCCTCGTCGGTCGCCAACTACCTTGTCGGCCAGGGCCTGATGCGCGAGCGCTTCGAGATCGTGGGCTTCGGCAAGACGATGCCGATCGCGGACAACTCGACCGAGCAGGGCCGTGCCCAGAACCGTCGCGTCGAGGTTCGGGTGGTGCCGCTACGCGGCTGATTGCAGCCGACAACCGATCACGGAGCAAGCCAGGGGTCGCAGGGATGCGACCCCTTTTTACTGGTTCATCTCCCATCTCCTGGGAAACGGTTTCGACGAGGAGTGTCTGCTTCCTTCGCCATGCGTCGCCGTGAGCTGGAGGGCCCCGCCGTGGCCGGGAGGGCTTCGCGGCTCATGTCCCCCGGCATCCGCCTTGCGGCGGATGCCTCCTCCTTGACTTCCCCGCGAAGCCCTCCCGGCCACGACGGGGCTCGGCTTCGGCTGGAGTACGCACGATGCCCGGCTTTTACTCCCGGGCCACCGCGTACTGCTGCGCACCGGGTGCCAAGGCCCTTGAGAGCGAAGTCAAGGAGGAGGCGATGGCCGCAGGCCAGCGCCGGGGGACATGAGCACTCAAGGGCCTTGGCATCCGGCGCCCGCGCTCGCTGTATCTATAGGCGCGCCATTCCCTCAGTCGGGAGATGCACCTGTGTCATCGGCCAGGCCGGCGTTCCAGCCACCACAGAAGCCCCGCGGTCGCCAGCCAGGCGAGGAACCATGGCCAGCGGGAGGCCGGGGTTCCTGATGTCGCGGTTCCCGCGGGCCGATCCGGGCCCGCGCCGGCCAGGCGCAGGGTCGCTTCGCGTCGCATGTGCGCTTCCACGCCCGGAAGCGCGGCGGCATCGCGCACATGGAGGTGGACGGCAGCGTCGCCGTCGCCGGTGCGATGCCAGCCGGCGCGCGTCGGCCATGCGGCCGCGCAGCCGCCCGCGCCGGGATCGGGCAGCGGGTGGATGCGGGTGCCGTCCTCCGCCACCAGGGTCGCGCCGGCCTGGATGCCGCACAGGATCGCCCGTTGGCCCTCGCGCGCGATATCGATGAAGTGCGGGACCTCGGCGGCGCGCGCCCGCGCCAGGGTGCCGACCGCTTCGCTCCACAGGCGGGCGTGGCGCTCGCCATGGCCGGTGAGGACCAGGCGGAAGCTCTGGTCGAGGTTCCACGCGGCCACGCGGCCGCGTCCGGCGCCGCGCCAGAGTGCGAGCGGTTCGCCGTCCCGGTCGCGCAGCAGCGCGACGCCGTCGATGGCAGCCAGGCGCAAGGGCTGCCTGGCCAGGGCCGGCAGCGCGTTCGGGGGATCCACGGCGGTGGCCCCGACGTCGGCGCTGTCGCCCGGTGGCGACTGGGGACCGAGCCGCACTTCGTCGCCTGGAGCCGCCGCGTCGGTGTCGATCGCGAATCCCAGTTCGTGCAGCGCAGCGCGGGTTCCAGGTTCGGGCGCCGACGTGATGCGCCACAGCAGACCCAGGCCCTGCTCCACGGCGGCCAGCAGGGCGGTGCGCTGCGCTGCGGTGAGGCCGTTCCATGCGCGTTCGTCGACGATCACCAGGTCGAAGCCGGCCAGCGTGTCGGCGTCGATCGCGAGCGGTCCGTCGCCAAGGACCGCGCCGGCGCCCAGCGCCATGCGGCTCTGCAGGTGCAGGCCGGCATCGGCGGCCCAGCGTCGCAGGTACTTCACTTCCGGGTTGGGTGCGCCGGCGAGGAGGAGGATGCGCGTCTGCCCGCCCGGCACCACGTCGACCGCGACCGCTGCCTCCTCGATCACGGCGGCGTCGCCGGCGGCGCTGTCGCGCAGGCGCAGGTGCCAGCTCACGGGGCCGCGCGCGCGCGCGGGTGCCTGGAGCAAGACGCGCCCCCCGGCATCCGGAAGCGCGCGATCCTGGACGGTACCGGCGGGATCGACCAGCTCCACCACGCCGTCCCCGGCCTCGTGCACGCGTGCGACGACGCGCAGGGTGGCGCCTGCGACCACGCGCGCGGATGCCTGCAGGCCGATGAAGCCGCGCGCCGGCGGCGCAGGCTCGAATTCCAGCGCCAGGCCCTTCGCCGGATCGACGTCGCGCGCCGCGAGTCCCTCGCCGACGATGCGCAGGCGCGCCGTGGCCGGATGCATGCGCAGCGCGGTGGCGAGGTCGGGCATGCGTTCGACGCCGCCCGTGGGGGCCGGGTCTGCTTCCGGCAGCGCAACCACCCGTTCGCCGCGGCCGATCGCACGCTCCGCAAGGGCTGGATCGGCGCGTGCGGTCAGCACCACGAGGGTGGGTGCTTCGACGCTGCGCTGGGGAGGCAGCAGCGTGCAGTACAGCAAGGCCGCGCATGCGAGCTGCAGGGTGGGCAGCAGCGCCATGCGCCAACCGGCGGGACGTGCCGGCGCGGGCAGGCGCAGCCAGCGCAGGGACTGTCGGAGCGTGGCGGCAAGCACGGCCAGCGCGAGCAGCAGGCCGGCTATGGTCTCGAGGCTCATTCGCTGCGCTCCCCGCGCAGGGCGTCGAGGTAGGCACGGCCGACGCCATCGGCGGCGGTACGCGGTGCGGGTGCAGCGGGCGGCGGTGTGACCAGCGGCCAGAGCAGGCCGCGCAGGTGCTGGCGGCAGTCGTCGCAGCCGGGATCACGCGCGAACGCGTCGACCGCGGCGAGCAGGGACAGCGGATCCTCGACCCGCGCTTCGTTGGCGGAGAGCCAGGCCTGCAATGCGGCCAGGTCGGCCGGCGATACGCCATCCGCAGGCCCGTCACCGGCCGCAGCCGCGGCTTGCGGACCCAGGGCGCGCCAGACTGCCGCGGGCACGTCGTCGTCCATGGTGGCCGGCACCAGTCCGTGGCGGCGGCTGGTGATGCCTTCGCGTTCGCCTCCCAGGCGTCGGCTGAAGTCCACCGGCGGCAGCGCCGTGCCCGTGCGCGCGAGGTAAATGCGGTCGGCCTGCTGGATCTCCTTGACCAGGGCCAGCGCGCGGTTGGCGGGGGGGAGGGCGTCGCGCGGACGCGCCTGCCGCAGCGCGAGCTCGGACTGCCACATCTCGCCAAGCGCGCGGCGCAGCAGGCTGCGCGTCTTCGGGTCGAGCAGGGTCGCGGCTTCGGGGATGTCGTGGGTGTGGCCGAACTCCTCCAGCACGTCGCCCGCGACGCCGAAGCCGGCGCTGGCGGCTTCGGTGCCGGTCGACGCGGCGGCGCCATCGCCGTGGTCGTGGTCGTGGCCGTGCGCATCATCGCCACGTGCATGCGCGTCGCCGGCAGTTCGCGCGGGGCCGTCCTCCGCCTGCGCGGCCACCATGTCGCGCCAGGCCTCGGCCTCGTCCTCGGCGTCGTTGGTCGGCAGGAGCATGGGTGGCGGCGGGAGGTCTTCCGCGGCGGCAGCGGTGTCGGCTCCGGGTCCCGCCGGTGCGCCCTCGCTCTCCTCGCCGAGGAACTGGCCGTAGCGCAGGCGCAGCAGGCGCTGGTCCACCGCGATGCTGTCCGAGCCTGCGGCGAATGCCTCGGGCCGCATCCGCGGCTGCCCGGCGATCAGTGCCTCGGCGTCGATGATGATCTGGCGCTGGCTGCTGAAGTAGGCCGGCAGCACGCGCTGCAGCACGCCGTCGATGCCGCTGTCCGCGCGCGCCTGCGGAGGCGGCCAGCGCAGGATATGGCTGGCGCTGCGCGTGGACTGCGCGCGGCCGGCGCGGTTGTCGCGCACCACGAAGTGCACGATGAGGTCGTCGCCCTCGACGAGGCCGAGGCCGTCGAGATCGAGGCGGTGCTCGAAGCGCTTCAGGTGCCGGTCGCCACGCCCGGTGAGGCGGCGCACTTCGTCGCGGAAGCCGATGTTCTCGCCGCTGCCCTCGGTCATCGTCAGGTGCATCTCCGCCGACGCGGCGATGCCGTGGTCGTCCCCGGCTTCGAAGGCCAGCGTCCAGTGGCGCTGGGCGGGCGTGCGCAGGCTGAGGTTCTGCGCCGGCGCGATGACGCGGATCGATGGCGGCCGGTCGCGCGCGACGTCGATGCGGTACAGGGTGTCATCGGCCCATGGGAGCGGCGAGGTGGCGACGATGCGGTACAGGCCCGGGGTGGACGCGGTGGCTTCGCCGCGCCAATCGTCGCCCTCCCGGCGCAGTGCGATGCGGCGGCCATCGAGGAATTCCAGGGCCACGGATGCGGGCATTGGAGCGAAGCGCAGCTGCCACGCCAGCACGGCGCCTTCGGGCACGCGCGCATCGAGTGCGCTGCCGCTGCGCGGGGGCAGGCCGGTATAGGCCGGCGGCGTGATCCCGAGCGTGTGTTCGAGCAGTTGGAGTGCGCCGGGCCCGGCGTCGGCGGCGGCCGGGGTGGCGACGGCATCGACGGCCCGCGAAGGCTGCGGTGGCTGGGGTGGCCACAGCAGCGCCGCGGCGGTGAGCGCGATCGCGAGCACCGCGCCGGCTGCAATGCGTGCACGCGGCCAGGGGAAGCGCATGCCCGCGGCGTCGGGGGAAGGCAGGCGCTGCAGCACGCGCTCGCGCTGCAGGAGGGCCAGTGGCGACAGGCTGGCGGCTCGGGTGGAGAGCAGGGCGCTGCTGTCCTCGAGCGCGGGATGGGCGGCATCCAGGCGGCGCTGCAGCCAGCGGCTGTCGAGGGCACGGGCTGACCGCCATGCCAGCGCGGCGATCAGGATGGCCGCCGCCGCGGTGGCAACGCCTGCGGCCGCGGCGCCCTGCCAGCGCCATGTGCACGCGGCCACGGCCGGCAGCCAGGGCAGGGCCAGCGCCAGCACGATGGCGATGCGGCGCCGTCGCGCGACAGCCAGCAGGCCTGCGACGGGGTCCCTGCTCATGCGACGCGCTCGCGGCGCGGCCCGGCGGCGATCCAGCGCTCGATGACGAACAGCAGTGCGATCAGCAGTGCAAGCCAGGGCGACAGCTCGCGTGCGCCCTGCGGCCACGGTCCGACCGCGCCCACGAGCGGGGCATGCTCGGCCGCGACGACCCGCGATGGCGGCGCTGGCGGCACCAGCACGGCGCGCAGGCGATGCGGGAAATCGGCTTCAAGCAGCGCCGGCACGGCGTCCGGTCGCAGCGGCCGGGTCCACTGCAGCGCGCGTCCGTGGCCCAGCACGGCGCCCTGCAGCAGTGCATGTCCATCGGGGTCGCGCCAGTGGGCGACTGCGCCTTCAAGCCCCTGCAGGGTCGCGTCATGGGAGAGCAGGGCGGTGCCGCCCGACTCGACCCAGGCGAGCACGGCGGGCGGGACTTCGCCCGGGGCGAGCCATGCGAGCACGTCGGTGTCGCTGGCGGGTGGAAGGAGGCCGCTGTCCTTGTCGATGGCGGCCAGGTCGACCGCGGCTTCGTCGCTGGATGCGTCCACGCCTCCGGCCGCACCTGCGTTCCACGCAAGGGCGGCGGCGCGCAGGTAGCGCGCTGAGGCCGCGCGGTCGGGCGCATGCCGGATCGTGAGCCGCGGCGCCTGCGCGGGGTCGTGCGTCGCATGCGGCGCCGGAGCATCGGTGGTCGGAATCGCGGGTGCTTCGACCACGCGCCAGTCCACCGCGCGCGACAGCCGCGGACGCTCCGCGTCGACACCTTCCAGCACCGGTGGCACCAGGACCGTGAGCGCTGCGCCCGCGGGCATGCGCATGTCGAGTTGGCGCAGCAGGCTCGAGATCGCATGGGCCGTGGAGGGCGACGGTGCGGATGGCGACGCCGGGTCCGCGGCGGGGAAGCCCGGGACCAGCCAGCGCCACTCGGCCTCGACGCCGGGATTCACCGTCGTTGCGGCGCTGCCACCAGCGTCGGGCCGCGTCGCTTCGAGCAGCGCGGCCGGCGCCAGGCCCGGCACTGCGACGATCCACGGCCTGTCGTCGTCCGTGCCGTACAGCACCGGCCGCGCCAGCAGCAGCGCCAGCAGCGCGACCAGCAGCAGGCGCAGCGCCAGCAGCAGCCATTCCTCGAAGCGGACGCTGCGTCGCGGCCGCAGGCGCGTGGACAGCCAGCGCAGCGCGGCGAAGTCGACCGGCCGACGTTCCTCGCGCCGCGCCAGGTGCAGCAGCAGCGGCAGCAGCAGCGCCGCCAGCGCGGCCAGGCCCGCGGGCAGGAGCAGCGCCGGGATCACCGGCCCGCTGCGCCGCCGCGCGCATCGTCCGCGAACAGCCGGCGCAGCGGCAGGTCCAGCGCTTCGTCGAGCACGTATTCGACCTGGCGCACGCCCGCGGCCGCGAGGTACGCCGACTGCTCGCGTCGCGCAGCCCCGAAGCGCTCCAGGAACCCGGCGCGCATCGCGGCACCGTCGCCGCGGAGTTCGGCACCGCCTTCGACGTCGCGGAACAGGTGGCCGCCCTCGAAGGGAAAGTCGCGCTCCTCCACGGTCAGCACGCGGATCACCAGCACTTCCCGGCGCGCGGCGGCCAGGCGTTCGGCCAGGCGCAGGGCGGCGGCGTCGAAGCCGTCGGTCAGCAGCAGCACCAGGTCGCGCGGCGCGACGCGTTCGTACAGCGGGGCCAGTGCGGCGTCGGACGGCCAGCCACCGCCCGTGCGCAGCGCGCCCAGCGCCAGTAGGCACCGATCACGATGCCGCGGACCGGCGGCGGCCGTGTGCAGCGCCAGCCCGTCGCCGTTGATCGCCGCCAGCCCGAAGCGGTCGCCCTGGCGCAGGGCGATGTCGATCGTTGCCGCGGCCAGGCCGCGGGCCGCGTCCAGTCGCGACCAGCCGGGCCGCGCGCCGTCGGCCTGCGCCATCGATGCGCTGGCGTCGACCACGATCCAGGCCGTCAGCGGGCTGTCGCGCTCGGCCTCGCGCACGAAGTAGCGGTCCGAACGCGCGTACAGCTTCCAGTCCACCTGGCGCAGCTCGTCGCCGGGTTCGTAGGCGCGGTACTGCGCGAACTCGAGCCCGGCGCCGCGGCTGCGGCTGGCGTGCTGGCCGAAGCCGCGGTCGCCGATGGCCGAGCGCGGCACCAGGGCCAGCTGGCGGAGCCTGGCGCGGACGTCGGCCGGCAGGAATCCGTGGGTCGCCATGCTTCGCGCCGCGCGCTCAGGCGCCGGGCGCGGGTACCGCGCGCAGCAGCGCCGCCACCACGTCGTCGGCGTCCTTCTGCTCGGCCTCGGCGGCGAATGAAAGCAGCAGGCGGTGGCGCATCACCGGGGCGGCCAGCGCGTGCACGTCGTCGCGGGTCGCGGAGTAACGCCCGTGGAGCAGGGCGCGCGCCTTCGCTGCCAGCACCAGCGACTGGCCGGCGCGCGGGCCCGCGCCCCAGCGCACCCAGTCGCGCACCGCCTGCGGTGCGTCCGGGCCCGGGCGGCTCGCGCGCACCAGGCGCGTGATCCATGCCAGCAGGTCCTCGCCCAGGTGCACTTCGCGCACCAGCGCCTGCAGCGCCAGCACCTCGTCGCCATCCATCACCTGCGTCACCTCGGCCGCGTGGCTGCCGGTGGTCTGCAGCAGGATCTCGCGTTCCTCGGCCTCGTCGGGGTAGTCCACGCGTACGTGCAGCAGGAAGCGGTCGAGCTGCGCCTCCGGCAGTGGATAGGTCCCGGCCTGCTCCAGCGGGTTCTGGGTGGCGAGCACGAAGAACGGCGAGGGCAGGGCGTGGGTGGTGCCGGCATAGCTCACGGTGCGCTCCTGCATCGCCTCCAGCAGCGCGGCCTGGGTGCGCGGCGGCGTGCGGTTGAGCTCGTCCGCCAGCAGCAGGTGGGTGAACACCGGGCCGCGCTGGAACTTGAAGCTGCGGCGTCCGGTGCCGTGGTCCTCCTCGAGGATCTCGGTGCCGAGGATGTCGCTGGGCATCAGGTCGGGAGTGAACTGGATGCGGCGGAAGCCGAGGTCGAGCGCCTGGCCGAGCGAGCGCACGAGCAGGGTCTTGCCCAGGCCGGGCACGCCCTCGAGCAGGCAGTGGCCGCCGGCGAACAGGGCGACGAGCATCTGCTCGACGACCGCGTCCTGGCCGACCACGGCCTTGCCGATCGCGGCGCGGAGGAGGGTGAGCCGGTCGAGCTGCTCCTGGACCCGGGATTCGAAGGTGGGCTGGTTCATGGGCGAGTGCTTGGGGGTTCCAGGTTCTGGTGGGTGGCCGGCGAGCGCGTCATGCACCGAGGGCGTAGATGACGATGTTGACCGCGAACTTCGTGTTGTCCTCGGCGAGGAAGCGCTTGTTGCGCCAGTCGTAGTCCCACTCGCAGCCGTAGTCCTTGTTGCTGTAGAGCACGCCGAGCCGGCCGTCGATCTCGATGCCCTTGAGGTAGTCGTGGATCAGGTCGTCGCCCCAGCCGTTGAGCTCGTAGCTCGTGGCCGGCGGGCCGTCGGGGAAATGGAAGAAGCTCGAATACAGCCGGTGGCTGTCGGGCAGCTTGCGCATCGCCGTGGCGCCGAAGATGTCGGCCATCTGCCGCTCGAAGGACTTCGCGAACAGCCCGTCGATGTCGTGGTTGCAGTCGTCGACGAAGACGAAGCCGCCGTTGCGCACGTAGCGCTCGAAGTTGCGGCGCTCGTCGGGGTTGAACTCCACCAGCTTGTGGCCGGCGAGGTAGCAGAACGGCGCCAGCAGCATCTTCGGATCGGCCAGCGCGACCACGTGTTCCTTCGGGTCCACGCGCAGGCCGGTGTAGTCGACCAGGGCCGTGGCCACGTTGGCCGGCATGCGCTGGTCGACGTCCCAGTCGCCGGAGTCGTACTTCAGGCGGGTGAACCAGAAGTCGTAGCCGGGATTGCCGCGCGCCGCCGGAGCGAGGGCGGCGCCGGCAATGCCGGCGGCCAGCAGCCGCAGGACTCCGCGGCGGTCCACGTCGCCCCGGCCCCCGCCCTCAGACCGCGTCCGAGAGCGAGGTGAAGGTGAAGTCGCGCAGGCGCATCGGTGGCACCATCATGCTGAAGCGCGACTCGTCGCCGCTGACGCGCACGGGCTTGCCGAGCTCGTCGATGTTGTTGAGCATGATCACCGGCGATTCGTTGAAGCGGAAGTTCTTCAGCGGGTATTTGATCTCGCCGTCCTCGATGTAGAAGGTGCCGTCGCGGGTCAGGCCGGTCAGCAGCACCGTCTGCGGATCCACCATGCGGATGTACCAGGTGCGGGTGACCAGGATGCCGCGCTCGGTGCCGCGCACGAGGTCCGAGGTCGAGGCCTCGCCGCCGGACATGATCAGGTTGCCCGGGCGCGCGACCTCCTGCCGGCCCTGCTGCTTCGCCCAGTAGCGCGAGTACAGCAGGTTGGCGATCTTGCCCTGGTCGATGATCGGCATGCGCGTACGCGGCAGGCCCTCGCCGTCCCAGGGCATGACCGGCGCTTCCTCGTTCCACGGATCCGCCCAGATGCTCACGCGCGGGTCGTAGACCTGTTCGCCGAGCTTGTTGCCGCCGCCCTTCTTCGACAGGAAGCTGCGGCCCTCGTCGGCCTGGCGGGCGTCGAAGAAGTTCATCATGAAGGAGACCAGGCCGGCGGCCGCGTGCGGCTCCAGGATCACGGTGTACTTGCCCGGCTCAAGCGCGCGCGCATTCGCCGAGGCGCTGGCCTTGCGGATGGCCGTGCGGACATCGCGGCCGGCGTCGAAGGGGCCGATGCCGGTGACGTTGCGGCCGACCCAGCCCGAGCCGGTGCCGTCCTCCGTGCGCACGGTGCAGGTGTAGTCGGCGCTGGTCGAGGTCTGGTAGCCGAAGTTGCCGTTGCTGTTGGCGAACGCTGTGAAGCCGCGGTTGTCCTCCAGGAAGCCCGCGGCGATGAGATCGTCCGCGCGGCTGGGGAGGATCGAATCCGCAGCGACCTGGGCGCGGTACTCGGGGGTGATGGCCGCGGTGGCGTCGTCCCAGGTGGCGCTTGGCCTGTATTCCTGCCTGCCGATAGCGGGCATGAACTCGGGGTTCTCGGGCGCGAGCCGGGCGAGGTCTTCGGCACGGCGCACCACGCGCTCGAGCGAGGCGTCGTCGAACTCGTTGATGCTGGCGGTGCCGACGCGCTTGCCGAAGGCGACCTGCACGGCCAGCTCGGTGTTGTCGACGATGCCGCTGGTGGAGACGTTGTTGAGCGCGAAGCGGATGTTGCCGGCGGTGGAGCCGGACAGCGTCGCGGTGCACTCGTCGGCCGTCGACAGCGCGACGACCTTGTCGAGGATCGCCTTGGCCTGGGCTTCGGTGAGGATGGGCATGGTGTTCGTGGCTCCTGTGTCCGGTCAGCCGAGGTTGCGGGCGGTGTTGATGACGTTGATGCCGTTGAAGCGCGCGGTGCTGGAGCCGTGCGACACCGCCGACACCTGCGAGGGCTGCCCCTTGCCGTCGAAGAAGGATCCGCCGAGGCGGTAGTCGGACTCGTCGCAGACCGCGACGCAGGCGTTCCAGAACTCCGGCGTGCGGATCTGGTAGGCCACGTCCTCGACCATGCCGGTGATCGCGCCGTCCTTGATCTCGTAGAACAGCTGGCCGCCGAACTGGGCGTTGTAGCGCTGCTGGTCGATCGAGAAGGAGCCGTCGCCGACGATGTAGATGCCGTCCTCGACGTCCTTGATCATGTCGGCGACCGAAAGCTTGTCCTTGCCCGGCGCCAGCGAGACGTTGGGCATGCGCTGGAACTGCACGGTCGACCACGAGTCGGCGTAGCAGCAGCCGTCGGACTCGTCCTTGCCGAGGATGTGCGCCTGGTCGCGGATGGTCTGGTAGTCGACCAGGATGCCGTCGCGGATCAGGTCCCAGCGCTTGCACTTCACGCCTTCGTCGTCGTAGGCCACGGCGCCGAGGCTGCCGGGCTGGGTCTTGTCGGCGAAGATCGTGACCTCGTCGCTGCCGTAGCGGAAGCCTTGCTCGCGCTTGTCGAGGGTGGCGAAGCTGGTGCCGGCGTAGTTGGCCTCGTAGCCGAGCACGCGGTCGAGCTCCAGCGGATGGCCGACGGATTCGTGGATGGTGAGCCAGGTGTGCGAGGGGTCGAGCACCAGGTCGTAGCGGCCCGGCTTCACCGAAGGCGCGTGGAGCTTCTCGCGGGCCTGCTTCGCCGCGGCCACGGCGTCCTCGACCATGTCGTAGGAATGGCCGTAGTTGACCACGCCGTTGGGCGAGACGAACTTCTGCGCCGGGTCGCCCTCGAAATACTCGTAGCCCAGGCCCATCGGCGAGGACAGCCCGGAGCGCGAGCGGAATTTGCCGCTGGCCTTGTCGATGGCGGTGACCGTCATCGGCGCCCAGATCCGGTGCACGTCCTGGTCGATGTAGGAGCCGTCGGTGGAGGCGAAGTACTTCTGCTCGTTGACCGCGAACAGGGTGGAGTTGACGAAGTCGGCACCGGCATTCGTGGCGGCGGCGTTCACGCCCAGCAGCAGCTCGACCTTCTCCTTGACCGGGACCTCCATCGCGTTGCGACGGATGGGGGTGCGCCAGGACACCTCGCCGAAGCCCGGCGCGGCGGCGAAGCGCACCGGCTCGGACTGCATGCGGGCATTGGCAAGGGCGATGGCCGCGGCCTGGCGCGCGGCCCCGGCGACGCCGTCGGGCGTGAGGTTGTTGGTCGCCGCGAAGCCCCAGGCGCCGCCCGCGATCACGCGCACGCCGACGCCGGTGGATTCGGTATTGACCACGTTCTGCACCTTGTCCTCGCGGGTGACCACGAACTGACGCAGGTAGCGACCGATGCGCACGTCGGCGTAGCTGGCGCCGGACTCGCGCGCCGCCGCCAGGCCGGCATCCGCCAGCGCTTTCTTGCGCGCGACGTCGATGGTGGTGGCGAGTTCCTCCGCGGCGATGGCGCGGGTGAACAGGGACGGCAGCATCAGGCCGCCGAGGCCGATGCCGCTGCAGGCAAGGAAATCACGTCTGTCCAAGGCAGGTTCCCCGGTGAGTGCGCGTGGATTGGGTGCACCGGCGGACCGCGTGCATCCGTGCCGCCGGGGCTCCCTGATTCTTGACGCGCCGTAGCCGGAGGGTCAACAAACTAATGGCACGGTCGAAAGCCGTCAGCCGAGGTTGCGTGCGGTGTTGATCACATTTATGCCATCGAAGCGCGTGGTGCTGGAGCCGTGCGACACCGCGGACACCTGCGAAGGCTGGCCCTTGCCATCGAAGAACGAGCCACCGTGGCGGAAGTCGCCGGCGTCGCAGATCGCGCTGCAGGCGTTCCAGAACTCCGGCGTGCGGATCTGGTAGGCCACGTCCTCGACCATGCCGGCGATCTTTCCGTCCTTGATGGCGTAGTACAGCTGGCCGCCGAACTGGGCGTTGTAGCGCTGCTGGTCGATGGAGTACGAGCCGCGGCCGTGGATCCAGATGCCGTCCTCGACGTCGCCGATCATGTCCGCCACCGACAGCTCGGCGGGTCCTGCTTCCAGTGAGACGTTGGGCATGCGCTGGAACTGCACGCTCGACCATGAATCGGCATGGCAGCAGCCGTCGGATGCATCCTTGCCGAGGATGTGCGCCTGGTCGCGGATGGTCTGGTAATCCACCAGGATGCCGTCGCGCACCAGGTCCCAGCGCTTGCCCGGCACGCCTTCGTCGTCGTATCCCACGGCGGCCAGGGTTCCCGCCACGGTGCGGTCGGCGACGAAATTCACGCGTTCGCTGCCGAAGCGGAAGCCGTCGGCGCGCTTGTCGAGGGTGGCGAAGCTGGTGCCGGCGTAGTTGGCCTCGTAGCCGAGCACGCGGTCGAGCTCCAGCGGGTGGCCGACCGACTCATGGATGGTGAGGAACAGGTTGGAGGGGTCGAGCACCAGGTCGTAGCGGCCGGGCTTCACCGATGGCGCGGACAGCTTTTCACGCGCCTGCCGCGCCGCGGCCACCGCGTCCTCGACCATGTCGTAGGAGTCGCGGTACTGGACCATGCCTCCGGGCAGGGCGATCTTCCCGGAGGCGTCGCCGTCGAGGTATTCATAGCCCATGCCCACCGGCGTGCCGAGGCCCTGGCGGGTGCGGAAGCGGCCACTGGCCTTGTCCACCGCGGTGGCGGTGAAGGGCGCCCAGATGCGGTGCACGTCCTGGTCGACGTACGAGCCGTCGGTGGAGGCGAAGTACTTCTGCTCGTTGACCAGGAACAGGTTGGATTCGATGAAGTCCGCGCCTGCGGCCATCGCCGCGGCGTTGACGCCCAGCAGCAGCTCGATCTTCTCCTGGACCGGCACCTCCATGCCGTTGCGGCGCAGCGGCGTGCGCCAGCTGCGTTCGCCCAGCGCCGGCGCCGGCGCCAATCGCACCGGGCTGCCCTGCAGGCCCGCGTTGGCCCGGGCGACCGCGGCCGCCTGGCGTGCGGCTGCGGCGACCGCGTCGGGGGCGAGTGCGTTGGTCGCGGCAAAGCCCCAGGCACCGTGCGCAAGCACGCGGATGCCCACGCCGGTGGATTCGCTGCTGACCACGTTCTGCACCCGCGCCTCGCGGGTGGAGAGCGACTGCCTGAGGTAGCGGCCGATGCGTACGTCGCAGTAGCTGGCGCCGGCGTCGCGGGCAGCCTGAAGCGCGGCATCGGCCAGCGCGCGCTTGAGCGCGGGATCCAGCGTGGACACCAGTTCCTCGGCGGCGATGGCACGGCCCCCGGGAAGGGCGAGGGCGAGCGTGGTGGTTCCGGCGAGGACGAGGAAGTCGCGTCGGTGCATCGGGATGGATCTCCAGGGTGCGGTGCGCGTCGGAGCTTGACGCAAGTCGAGGCCGATCACCAAGCCTGCGAGGGCGACCATGCTCCGCCAGCGCTGCGGGCTATCCGTCTTGCAGCAGTTCGCGCCCCGCATCGGTCAGCACCGCCAGCGTGCGCGCGCCATCCTCCACGGTCCGCACCCAGCCGGTGCCGGTGACGCCACCGACGTCGTCCTCGCCGATCCATGCGAGCGTGCGCAGCAGCACGCTCATGCGCACGCCCAGCCGCTTGCACAGGCGGGGCAGGGACACGCCGCCGGGCTCGCCGGCGAGCTCGGCGAGCAGGGCGCGGACCAGGGCCTCGTCAGCCGACAACGCTGGCGGGGATGTCGCGCTGGCGGGGCACACTGCCATCGGCCACGTGCGGCGCGACCACCACCGGCACCGACTTCGAGGTCGGCGTGCGCGATTCGTCGGCGAAACTCGACAGCGGCACCAGCGGATTGGTCTCGGGGTAGTACGCCGCCAGGCAGCCGCGCGGGATGTCGTAGTCCACCAACAGGAAGCCCTTCGCCCGCCTGCGCACGCCGTCGTCGCACAGGCTTTCCAGGTCCACCCGGTCGCCGGCCCGCATGTCCAGGGCGGCGATGTCGTCGGCGTGGATGAAGAGCACGCGGCGTTCGCCAAAGACACCGCGGTAACGGTCGTCCAGGCCGTAGACGGTGGTGTTGTACTGGTCGTGCGAACGCAGGGTGGTGAGCGTGAACACCGGCCGCGTGCCGCCCATGCGCCGGGCGCGATGGATGGGGTTGTCCACGGGCACGGCGGCGGCGATGAAGCGGGCCTTGCCGGTGCCGGTGTCCCAGACGCGGTCGCGGGCACCGTTGGAGAGGCGGAAGCCGCCAGGCACGCGCACGCGGACGTTGAAGTCGTGGAAGTCGTCGAACACCTGCGCGATGCGGTCGCGGATGCGGTCGTAGTCCTCCACCAGCGACGACCAGTCGACTTTCGAGCGCGCGCCCAGCGTGGCCTGCGCGAGCCCGGCGACGATCGCCGGCTCCGACAGCAGCGCGTCCGAGGCCGGCGGCCGGATGCCCGCGGACATGTGCACCATGCTCATCGAATCCTCGACGGTCACGCCCTGCGGCCCGGCGGCCTGGATGTCGATCTCGGTGCGGCCCAGGCAGGGCAGCACCAGCGCTTCGCGGCCGTGCACCAGGTGGCTGCGGTTGAGCTTGGTGGCGACGTGGACGGTGAGGGCGCAGTTGCGCAGGCCGCGCGCGGTGGCGTCGGTGTCGGGCGTGGCCGCGGCGAAGTTGCCGCCCATGCCGAAGAACACCTTTGCGCGGCCGTCGATCATCGCTTCGATGGCGCCGATGGTGTCGTAGCCGTCCGCGCGCGGCGGATCGAATCCGAACACCTGCTGCAAGCGGTCGAGGAAGGCCGCCGGCGGACGTTCCCAGATCATCATCGTGCGGTCGCCCTGCACGTTGCTGTGCCCACGTACGGGGCACAGGCCCGCGCCCGGGCGGCCGAGGTTGCCGCGCATCAGCATCAGGTTGGCGATCATGTGGATCGTGGCCACCGAATGCTTGTGCTGGGTGATGCCCATGCCCCAGCAGGCGATGACGCGCGCCGACTGCAGGTAGATCTCGCCGGCGTGGCGCAGCTGGGCTTCGTCGAGGCCGGATTCGGCGATGATCGTGTCCCAGCGTTCGGCGTGCACGTCGGCGGCGAAGGCGTCGAAACCGGTGGTGTGTGCATCGATGAAGTCGTGGTCGAGCAGAGACGGTCCGCCGCGCGCAATGGCCTCTGCGTCGCGCTCGAGCAGGTGCTTGGCCATGCCCTTGACCGTCGCCAGGTCGCCGCCGATCTTCAGCTGGACGTAGTCGGAGGCGATCTTCGTCGAACCGCCGCGCGCCATCTCCAGCTTGTCCTTGGGGTCGGCGAAGCGCTCCAGCCCGCGCTCGCGCAGCGGGTTGAAGGCGACGATCCTGCAGCCGCGCTTCGCCGCGTCGCGCAGCTCGCCGAGCATCCGCGGATGGTTGGTGCCCGGGTTCTGGCCGAAGACCAGGATGCAGTCGGCCTGCTCGAAATCCTGCAGCGACACCGTGCCCTTGCCGACGCCGACCTGTTTGTTCAGCGCCGTGCCCGACGACTCGTGGCACATGTTCGAGCAGTCGGGGAAGTTGTTGGTGCCGTACTCGCGCACGAAGAGCTGGTAGAGGAACGCGGCCTCGTTCGAGGTGCGCCCGGAGGTATAGAAGACCGCCTCGTCCGGCGAGGGCAGGGCGTTGAGATGCCTGGCGACCAGCGCGAACGCTTCGTCCCAGCTGGCAGGCACGTAGTGGTCCGTGGCCGCGTCGTAGCGCAGCGGCGTGGTCAGCCGGCCCTGGCCTTCCAGCCAGTGGTCGCTGTACCCGGCCAGCTGCGCGACGCTGTGCCGGGCGAACAGCTCCGGTCCCGCCCGGTGCCGGGTGGCCTCGGCGGCCACCGCCTTGGCACCGTTTTCGCAGAACTCGAAGGTCGAGGTGTGGTCGCGGTCGGGCCAGGCGCAGCCGGGGCAGTCGAAGCCGTCGGGCTGGTTGGTACGCAGCAGCGTCCTCGCGCCGGCGACGCCCACGTCCTCCTTCAGCAGCTGGCGGGCCACGCTCTTCAGCGCGTCCCAGCCGCCGGCGGGACCGTCGTACTTGCGGACCGGGCCGTTGCCGCTCATGCGGGGGCGCTCCCGTCGGTGCGCTTCGCGGAGGAGGATGCGCCCGCGCTGCCGCCCGCCGGTTCCGGCAGCAGCCGGTGCCCGTGCGTGTACACCGCCTGCCCATCCTCGCGCGCGAAGCCCACCAGGGTCAGGTTTGCGCGCTCGGCCAGCGAGATCGCCAGCGCCGTCGGCGCCGAGATCGCCGCCATGAAGGCGATGCCGACGCTGGCGGCCTTCATCGCCATCTCGTAGCTGGCGCGGCTGGTGACCACCAGGAAGCCCCCGGCCGCGGAGTGCCCGGTGGCATGCATCGCACCGATCAGCTTGTCGAGCGCGTTGTGGCGGCCGACGTCCTCGCGCGCCAGCTGCAGCGCGCCGTCGAGCGAGGCCCATCCGGCGGCGTGCACTGCGCCGGTCAGGGCGTTGACCGCCTGCGCCGCGCGCAGCTCGTGCAGGGCGCGGCGCAGCGCGGGCGTCGACACCCGCACATCGGTCGCGACCGGTGGCGGGTAGCGCAGCGCGGCTTCGAGCAGCTCGCTGCCGCAGACCCCGCAGCCGCTGCGCCCGCTCATGCTGCGCCGACGCAGTGCCAGCGCCTCCGCGCGCGCGGCCGGGATGCGCAGGCGGATCTCGATGCCCTCGATGAGCTCCTCGATGCGCTCGATGCCCAGCTCGTCGGCGTTCCCGACGATGCCCTCGCTGAGTGCGAAGCCGGTGGCGAAGTCGGCCAGGTCCGCGGGCGTGGCCATCATCACCGCGAAGGGTTCGTCGTTGTAGACGAAGGCCACCGGCACCTCTTCGGCAACGTGGTCGTCGAGCAGGCGCCTGTCGCCGTGGCGCCAGCGCTCGACCGGGCGCAGGACGCTGCCGGCGGCTCCGGCGGGATTTCCGCTGTGGGTGAACGCTCGGGACATGCGACTAGGATGCCGCATCCGTCGGCTGCCGGCAGCCGTTCAGGCACAAAAAGGGCCGCTTCCGCGGCCCTTCCTGATCTTGCAATGGTGGAGGTGGCGGGAGTTGAACCCGCGTCCGAAGGCACTCCATCCCCGGCACTACATGCTTAGCTCACCGTTGGATCTCGTCCCCCGACAGCACGGTGTGCGAAGCGCACCAGGGAACCAGCCTGTTAGTTCAACCGCGGCAGACAGGCGGCCGCCACGGCTGGATTCCCGTAATGATGACCCTACATCCACGAGTACGGGCACAAGTGGGTTCGGGGCTTACGCCTTAAGCGGCGAGAGCGTAGTTGTCGTCGTTGGCAACTAAATGTTTGCAGCTGGATTTACGAGGAAAGCTACCCCCTCGGCATGCGCCAGGCGATTTCGCAACCCCCGTCGAAGCCAGTACACCCCCGTTGACAGGGAAACCTGGCGCCTGCCGGGTGGCAGTGAACACGCGCGACCGGTCCAGTATAGGCGCAGCGGCGGCCCCTGCAAGGGATCGCGCACCGGACGCAGGACATGGGTTCAGCTGCGCGACGGCCGGACCCGGGGCGGGGCAGGCGTTATGCTCGGCCCCCATGGCCACGCCCGACCACGACATGCCTTCGGGCGAACCGCTGCCGGCGCGCCACGGCTACATGTTGGCCGTGCTGGTGCTGGTGGCGTCGCTGACCCTGGTGGCGGTGTACGCGACGGGGGCCGGCCACCGCGAGCTCGCGCTTGCCGAGGCGCGCCTGGCCGCGGAGGCCGACCAGGTCACCGCGCGGCTGCGCCAACAGCTGCTGACCTACGAGCTGATCACCCGGGGCGGCGTGTCGCTGCTTGCCGCCGTCGACCGCCCCAGCGCGCGGCAGTGGCGCAACTATGCCGACGGCCTCGACCTGCCGACGCGGTTCCCGGCGATGCTCGGGCTCTGCTATGCGGCGGCCCTGTCGCCGGCGCAGCTGCAGGAGTTCCAGCTCGAGCAGCGTGATGCCACCCGCACGCTGTTCCGGATCGACCCGGCCGGTGCGCGGCCGCAGTACGGCCCGATCGTCCTGCTCGAGCCGAAGACCTTCGGCACCGCCGACCTGGTGGGTTTCGACATGTTGACCGTGCCGGCGCAGGCCGCGGCGATGGAGGCTGCGCGCGCCAGCGCCACCGCCCGCATCACCGCGCCGCTGGCAAGAATGCAGGAAGGCATCGGGCCGGGCCTGGTGATCTATGCGCCGGTGTACCGGAACGGGATCGTCCCCAGCAACCCGATGGCGCGCACGGCCGCATTGGCGGGCTGGGTCTGCGCGCCGTTCCGCCTAGACCTGTTCGTGGCCAGGGCGCTGCCGGGAGCGGACAGGAACCTGTCGCTGCGCATCGTGGACATCGGCGAAGGCGAAGGCGAGGACGGGGGCGGCGAATCGGCGATGTTCCCGATCGATCCCTCGGCGTTCCCCGGGGCCGATGTCGATGGCGTCCGCCACAGCAGGGTGGAGCACGTGTACGGGCGGCGCTGGCGCCTCGACTTCCACCAGGGGCCGGCGCGCGCCGGGGATGCGGGACTGCTCGGCCCGGAAGGCACCATCTACGTGGGCGTGCTGGCATCGCTGCTGCTGTTCGCGCTGGCGATGATCCTGGCGCGCACGCAGTCGCGCGCGCAGCGCATCGCGGCGCGGATGAGCGACTCCTACCGTCGCAGCGAGCTGCGCTTCCGCAGCGCGATCCGGTTCTCGGCGATCGGCAAGGCATTGCTCGACCGCGAAGGCCGGATCATCGACGCCAACCTTGCGCTGGCCGACATCCTGCGCGCTTCGCCGGAGGAGCTGATGGGACGGTTCTTCAGCAGCCTGTTCACGGGAGGCGTTGGCAAGGCCGCGGCCGAGGGCCGGGCGCGTGCGGCCTCGGGCAGCGTGTACCGCGTGACCCGCGAACTCCACCGCGACGACGGTGACATCCGCCAGGTGCACCTGACCTATGCCCAGGTGCCGGGCGACCACGGCCACGACCTGGCCAGCCTGGTGCAGGTGGAAGACATCACCGACCGGCTGCGTGCCGAGGCCCAGGTGCTGGCGCTCAACCGTACGCTCGAGGCGCGGGTGGCGCTGCGCACGCGCGAACTCACGCGCGCCAACGAGGAGCTGGAGTCGTTCGCCTACACCATTTCCCACGACCTGCGCGCGCCGCTGCGCGCCATCGACGGCTTCAGCCGGATGGTGTCCGAGCGCCACGGCGACGCCTTCGACGAGGTCGGCCGCGGCTACCTGGCCCGGGTCCGCGCCGCGGCCGCGCGCATGGGCGAGCTGATCGATGCACTGCTGAAGATGTCCCGTGTGTCGCGCAGCGAGCTCAGGCGCGAACCCCTCGACCTGTCCGCGATGGCCGAGGACATCATGGCCGAGCTGCAGCAGGGCGATCCCGATCGCAGCGTCGTGCTGGATATCGAGCCGGGCCTCCGGGTGTCGGGCGACAGCACCCTGGTGCGCAACATGCTCGGCAACCTGCTGGGCAACGCCTGGAAGTTCACCCGCGACACCGACCCGGCGCGGATCGCGTTCCGGCGCGTGGAGCACGCGGGCGAACATTGGTTGGAGGTCGCGGACAACGGCATCGGCTTCGACCAGGCCTACGCAGGCAAGCTGTTCCGTCCGTTCCAGCGCCTGCACGCCGCCGACGAGTTCGCAGGCGAGGGCGTGGGCCTGGCCTCGGTGAAGCGGATCGTCGAGCGCCACGGCGGCGTGATCACCGGCGAGGGCGTGCCGGACGGGGGCGCGCGGTTCCGCTTTACCTTGCCGGATGAGCCGGGGTGAGTCATCCGGTGATCGCGTGAGGTCGCAGCCATGGCTGCTCCTGCTGCGGGATTACCGCCTGCCGGTCAGGCGTTGGGGTTGTGGCGACGCATCAGGCGCTGCTTGTCGCGCTGCCAGTCGCGGTCCTTGGCGGCTTCACGCTTGTCGTGCGCCTGCTTGCCCTTGGCCAGCGCCAGCTCGGCCTTGACCTTGTTGCCCTTCCAGTACAGCGCGGTGGGGACGACGGTATAGCCGTCGCGCTGCACCAGGCCGACCAGCTTGTCGATCTCGTGGCGGTGCAGCAGCAGCTTGCGCGTGCGCCGCTCGTCGGTGACGACGTGGCTGGAGGCCTGGGTCAGCGGCGTGACCTGGGCCCCGAACAGGAACAGTTCGCCACCGCGCACCACGGCATAGCTCTCGCCGATGTTGGCGCGGCCGGCGCGGATCGACTTCAGCTCCCAGCCCTGCAGCGCGAGCCCGGCCTCGAAGCGATCGCCAAGCTGGTACTCGTGGCGCGCGCGCTTGTTGAGCGCGATCGTGCCACTGGCCTTTGCCTTTGCCTTATCCTTTGCGCTCTTGCCCATCCCGCCATTGTCCCACGGCGCCGGGCGCGACAGGAAACGGACGTACGCCGCCCATGCCCACCATCACACGGTCAGCGCTGGTCGCGCACTCCGCGGCGCGGATGTTCTCCCTGGTCAACGACGTCGCCGCCTATCCGCGGCGCTTCGCCTGGTGCAGCGGTGCCGAGGTGCTGGAGTCCGACGAGCGCCGCGTGCTGGGCCGCCTGGAGCTCGGCATCGGCGGCATCAGCACCTGGTTCACGACCGAGAACCGCCTGTCGCCGCCGCACCACATCGACATGCAGCTCCGCGACGGGCCGTTCCGCAAGCTCGAGGGACGCTGGGAATTCCACGCCCTGGACGAGTCGGCCTGCAAGGTCACGCTCAGCCTCGACTTCGAGCCGCGCAGCCGCCTGCTGGTGCCGGCGATGAAGCTCGGACTGCAGGGCCTGGCCGACCGCATGGTCGACGACTTCGTGCGCGTCGCCGACGCCGGGGGCTGAGCGGTGCGGGTGGAGGTCGTGCTGGCGCTGCCGCGCGACCATCGCGCGGTGGTCGTCGAACTGGCGGCGCCTGCGACCGTCGGCGATGCAGTGGCCGCCAGCGGCCTGCCGCTGGATGGCATCGACGGGTATGCGGTGTACGGCGTGCGCGCGGCGGCCGGCCAGGCGCTGCGCGATGGCGACCGCGTGGAGCTGCTGCGCCCGCTGCTGATCGATCCCAAGGACGCGCGGCGGCGGCGGGCCGCCCGGCGCTGACCCCGGGTTCAGCGGCGGCGGTTGCTGTCCTGGCGGGGCAGGTTGGGGCCGAACTGCCGGCGCACGTTGCCGATCAGCTCCTTGTCGCGGTCGGGGAAATAGTCACCCTCCCAGCGCGCGAGCGAGTCGCCCTCGAAGAACAGCACCAGGTTGTGGATTTCCGTCTTGCCGGTGCGGCCGACGCGCTCGGTGGCGGTGTAGTCCCAGCGGTCGTGGTGGAACGGATCCTGGATCGACGGCGTGCCGAGCAGGGCCGACACCTGCTGGCGGTTCATCCCGGCCTGCAGCTGGCTGACGTTGTCCGGATCCACCAGGGCGCCCTGGTAGATCGGCTGCTTGTAGAGGACGCTGCAGCCGGTGGCAAGGAAGACGGTGAGGAGGGGAGCGATCAGTTTGCGCATCGGTGGCCAGGGCAGGGCGGACATGCCGCGATGATACACTCGACAGGCCGCCGCGACCGAACCACGGCAGCTGGCGCGACAACCGCCAACTGGACGGAATACGCATGGAAACCAACGAGCTGCGCAAGGCCGGGCTGAAGGTCACGCACCCGCGCATGCGCATCCTGCAGCTGCTCGAGCAGAAGACCGCGCACCACCACATGACCGCCGAGGACATCTACCGCCAGCTGCTCGACGGCGGCGACGAGATCGGCTTGGCCACCGTCTACCGGGTGCTCACCCAGTTCGAGGCCGCCGGCCTGGTGCTCAAGCACAATTTCGAGGGCGGCACCGCGGTCTACGAGATCGACCGCGGTGGCCACCACGACCACATGGTCGACGTCGACACCGGCAAGATCATCGAATTCGAAAGCCCCGAGATCGAGGATCTGCAGCACCAGATCGCGGAGCAGCACGGCTACATCCTGGAAGAGCACTCGCTGGTGCTCTACGTGCGCAAGAAGCGTTGAGCGCGTGCTTCAGCCGGCCGGCGCTTCGTCGGCCTCGCGCAGCAGCCGCCGTGCCGCGGCCCGCGCCTCGCGGCTGACCTCGATCCCGCCGAGCATCCGCGCCAGTTCCTCCTGGCGGCCGGCGTCGTCGAGCAGGCGCACCGAACTCTGCGTCATCCCTGCGCTTTCGGCCTTGCTGACGCGGTAGTGGGCATGGCCCTGGGCCGCGACCTGCGGCAGGTGGGTCACGCACAGCACCTGGCGCTTGCTGCCCAGGTCGCGCAGCTTGCGGCCCACGATCCCGGCCACGCCGCCGCCGATCCCGGAGTCGACCTCGTCGAAGACCATGGTCTGCACGGCGTCCATGCCCAGGGCGGCGACTTCGATGGCCAGCGAGATGCGCGAGAGCTCGCCGCCCGACGCCACCTTGCGCAGCGGCCGCGGCGGCTGGCCGGCGTTCGCCGTGACCAGGAATTCGGCGCGCTCGGCGCCCTGCGCGTCCGGGGCGTCGGCGGCGGTGGGTTCCAGCGCGATTTCAAAACGCCCGCCGCCCATGCCGAGTTCGGCGATCAGCGCGGTCGTGGCCTTGCCCAGCGCGGCGGCGGCCTTGGCGCGGGCCTTGCCGAGGCGGGCGGCGGCGGTGCGCCAGGCGGCGGCAGCGGCATCGATCTCGCCTTCCAGGCCCGACAGCCTTTTTGCCGAACCCACCAGTGTCTCCAGCTCAGCGGCCAGCGCGTCGCGCTGCGCCGCCAGGTCCTCGGGCGGCACGCGGTGCTTGCGCGAAAGCTCGTGCAGGCGCGAGAGCCGGTGTTCCTGCTCCTGCAGCCGGTCCGGGTCGATGTCGAGATCGGCGCGGACGCGGTCGAGCAGCACCGCGGCTTCATCCAGCTGGATCGCCGCGCCCTCGAGCATGCTGTCGACCTCGGCCAGGCGCGGCTCATGCGCCTGCATGCGCGCCAGCAGGCCGCGCAGCTGCTGCACGACGGCCGGCAGCGCATCGGCGTCGCCGCCCAGGCGCTCGAGTGCGGCGTCGCAGGCGCCGACCAGGTCCGTGGCATGGGCCTGGCGGCGGTGGCCGGCCACCAGCTCCTCGATCGCCTCGGGTTCCAGTTCCTCGCGCTCGAGCTCGGCGTGCTGGTGGGTCAGGAAGTCGATGCGGTCGGACACGTCGCCGGCCGCGTTCAGCCGCCCGCGCTCGTGCAGCAGCGACGACCAGGCGCGTGCCGCCCCGGCCACGGTCGCGAGTTCGGCCTCGTGGCGGCCGAAGGCGTCGAGCAGGGCGAGCTGGCTGCCGCGTGACAGCAGCGCCTGGTGCTCATGCTGGCCGTGGATCTCGACCAGCAGCGCGGCCAGCGCGCCGAGTTGCGACAGCGTGGCCGGGCGGCCGTTGATCCAGGCCCGCGAGCCGCCGTCGGCGCGCAGGGTGCGCCGCAGCTGGCAGGCCTGGCCGTCGTCGAACTCCTGTTCGCGCAGCCATTTGAGCGCGGCGGCCGAGTCGGCGAGGTCGAACTCGGCGTCGAGCTCGGCGCGCTGGGCGCCGTGGCGGACCACGCCGCTGTCGGCGCGCAGCCCGGACAGGAAGCCCAGGGCATCGACGATCAGCGACTTGCCCGCGCCGGTTTCGCCCGAAACGACGGTCAGCCCCCGGCCGAACTCGAGTTCGGTGGCGGAGACGACGGCGAAATCCTTGATCGACAGGCGCTTGAGCATGGTCCGCGAATTGTGCCGCGTGGACGCCAAGTGTGTCATCGGTGGATCTCGCCGCTTGCGACAAGCGCCGCACGGACGTATACCCGCGGCATGTCCCGACGCCACTCCGATCCCCTCGACCCGCGCGCGCGCCAGCTGTTGCGCACCCTGATCGGCCGCCATATCCGCGACGGCGAGCCGGTCGGTTCGCAGACCCTGGCCCGGCACGCGGGCCTGGACGTGAGCGCGGCGACGATCCGCAACATCCTGTCCGACCTGGAGGAAGTCGGCCTGCTTTCGGCCCCGCACACCTCGGCCGGACGCGTGCCCACGGCCCGCGGCTACCGCGTCTTCGTCGACTCGCTGCTGCAGCTCAGCCCGCTGGGCGAGGGCGAGTTCGAGCGCCTGCGCGGCAGCCTGGCCCCCGGCGGCGGCACGCAGTCGCTGCTGGGCAGCGCCTCGGAGCTGGTCTCGGCCATGACCCGCTTCGTCGGCGTGGTCAGCGTGCCCGGGCGCGAGCAGTTCGCCTTCCGCCAGATCGACTTCGTGCCGCTGGACGGGCAGCGGGTGATGGCGATCGTGGTCTTCGCCGACAACGAAGTGCAGAACCGCATCGTCCAGACCCGGCGCGCCTACGGCGCCGACGAGCTCGAGCGGGTGGCCAACTACCTCAACGCCCATTTCGCGGGGCAGCCGCTGGCGGGCATCCGCGCCACCCTGCTGCGCGAGCTGAAGAGCGCGCGCAGCGAGATGGAGGGCCTGCTGCGCGCCACCACCGAGATCGCCGAGCAGGTGCTGGTGCCCGGCGGCGAGGACATGGTGGTCGCCGGCCAGGCGCGGCTGCTGGGCCTGCAGGACCTGGCCGACCTCGACCGCCTGCGCGAGCTGTTCGATGCCTTCACCGAGAAACGCGAGATCCTGCAGTTGCTCGAGCGCACGGTGAAGGCCCAGGGCGTGCGGGTGTTCTTCGGCGAGGAAACCGGGATCGCGCCGCTGGCCGGGATGTCGCTGGTGACCGCGCCCTACGGTGCGGACGGCCGGGTGCTGGGCGTGCTCGGGGTCATCGGACCCACCCGCATGGCCTACGACCGGGTGATCCCGGTGGTCCAGGCGACCGCCGAAGCGCTGGGCGCCGCCTTGAAACCCGAGCCGGCAACCCCACTCAGTCCGGACCAAGACACTCCGGACCCACGAGAGCGATGACCACCGAACCCACGCCCGACCACGCCGCAGAGGCACCCGCCGAAGACATTCCGCTGGAAGAAGTGATCGAATCCCTCCGCGGCGAGCTGGAGCAGGTACGCGCGCAGTCGCTGGTCGACCGCGCCGACCTCGAGAACCAGCGCCGGCGCATGGAGCGCGATGTCCAGAACGCCTGCCGCTTCGCCAACAAGCAGATCCTCGGCGACCTGCTGCCGGTGTTCGACAGCCTGGACGCGGCGCTGGTCGCCGGGGCCGCCGGCCCGCTGCACGACGGCGTCGAGCTGACCCTGCGCGAGCTGCGCCGGGTGGCCGGCAACCACGGCCTGTTCGAGATCGCGCCGGCTGCCGGGGACGCCTTCAACCCCGACCTCCACCAGGCGATGAGCGTGGTCGAAGCCCCGGACCTTGGTCCGGGTGCCGTGGCCCAGCTGTTCCAGAAGGGCTACCGCCTCAACGAGCAACTGCTGCGCCCGGCCATGGTGGCCGTCGCCCAGGCCGACTGAACCCACGGCCACCGGCGCTTGAAGGCGCCGGCGACCATCCCCAGATAGCAGTCATCGGCGGCCCCGCCGCCCCAGACACGAACCCAGAGGCAAACCCATGGCAAAGATCATCGGCATCGATCTCGGCACGACCAATTCGTGCGTGGCGATCATGGACGGCGGCAAGGCCCGCGTCATCGAAAACAGCGAAGGCGATCGCACGACCCCCTCGGTCGTCGCCTACACCAAGGACGGCGAAGTGCTGGTCGGCGCGTCCGCCAAGCGCCAGGCCGTCACCAACCCCAAGAACACCTTCTACGCGGTGAAGCGCCTGATCGGCCGCAAGTTCACCGACGCCGAAGTCAAGAAGGATCTCGACCTGGTGCCGTATGCCATCGTCGGGCATGACAACGGCGATGCCTGGGTCGAGACCAGCGAGGGCAAGAAGCTGTCGGCGCAGGAAGTCTCCGCGCGCATCCTCGAGAAGATGAAGAAGACCGCCGAGGACTACCTGGGCGAGAAGGTCACCGAGGCGGTCATCACCGTCCCCGCGTACTTCAACGACTCGCAGCGCCAGGCGACCAAGGACGCCGGCCGCATCGCCGGCCTCGACGTCAAGCGCATCATCAACGAGCCGACCGCGGCCGCGCTGGCCTATGGCATGGACAAGGACGGCGGCGACCGCAAGATCGCCGTGTACGACCTTGGCGGCGGCACCTTCGACATGTCGATCATCGAGATCGCGGAAGTCGACGGCGAGAAGCAGTTCGAGGTGCTGGCCACCAACGGCGACACCTTCCTCGGTGGCGAAGACTTCGACAAGCGCGTCATCGACTACCTGGTCGAGGAATTCCAGAAGGACCAGGGCATCGACCTGCGCAAGGATCCGCTGGCCCTGCAGCGGCTGAAAGACGCCGCCGAGCGCGCCAAGATCGAGCTGTCCAGCGCGCAGCAGACCGAGGTCAACCTGCCGTACGTGACCGCCGACGCCTCGGGCCCGAAGCACCTCAACATCAAGCTGACCCGGGCCAAGCTCGAGGCGCTGGTCGAGGACCTGATCAAGAAGACCATCGAACCCTGCCGCACTGCGCTCAACGACGCCGGCCTGCGTGCCAGCGACGTCAACGAGGTGATCCTGGTCGGCGGCCAGACCCGCATGCCCAAGGTGCAGCAGGCCGTGGCCGAGTTCTTCGGCAAGGAGCCGCGCAAGGACGTGAACCCCGACGAAGCCGTGGCCATCGGCGCGGCGGTGCAGGGCGGCGTGCTCGCGGGTGACGTCAAGGACGTGCTGCTGCTCGACGTGACCCCGCTGTCGCTCGGCATCGAGACCCTGGGCGGCGTGTTCACCAAGATCATCGAGAAGAACACCACGATCCCGACCAAGGCCTCGCAGACCTTCAGCACCGCCGAGGACAACCAGTCGGCCGTGACCGTGCACGTGCTGCAGGGCGAGCGCGAGCAGGCCCGTTACAACAAGTCGCTGGCCAAGTTCGACCTGAGCGGCATCGATGCCGCGCCGCGCGGCATGCCGCAGGTGGAGGTGTCGTTCGACATCGACGCCAACGGCATCGTGCACGTCACCGCCAAGGACAAGAAGACCGGCAAGGAGCAGAAGGTCGAGATCAAGGCCGGTTCGGGCCTGTCGGACGACGAGATCCAGCGGATGGTCGCCGACGCCGAGGCGCACCGCGAGGACGACAGGAAGTTCCACGAGCTGGTCGGTGCCCGCAACCAGGCCGATGCGCTGGTGCACGGCACCCGCAGCGCGATCAAGGACAACGGCGACAAGGTCCCGGGCGACGTGATCGGCCGCGTGGAGTCCGCCATCGCCGAGGTCGAGACTGCGATGAAGGGTGACGACAAGGGCCAGATCGAAGCCAGGACCAAGGCCCTGGAAGAGGTCGCGCAGGCGCTGTTCGCCGCCGTGGCCGCGGCCGGACAGGCCGAGGCCGGTGCCGGCGACGCGGGCCAGGCCGAGGGTGGCCAGGCCGACGACGTGGTCGACGCCGAGTTCACCGAGGTCAAGGACGACGACAAGAAGGCCTGACCTTGAGCAAGCGCGACTACTACGACGTCCTCGGTGTCGGCCGTGCCGCCACCGAGGACGAGCTGAAGAAGGCCTATCGCCGCTGTGCGATGAAGCACCATCCCGACCGCAACCCCGGCGACCATGCCGCCGAGGCCGCGTTCAAGGAGTGCAAGGAGGCCTACGAGGTGCTGTCCGACGGCGGCAAGCGCCGCATGTACGACCAGCACGGCCACGCGGCGTTCGAGCACGGCATGGGCGGCGGCAACGCCGGCCCGGGCTTTGGCGGCGCCGACATGGGCGACATCTTCGGCGACATCTTCGGCAACATTTTCGGCGGTGGCGGCGGTCCGCGCGGGCCGCGCCGCGGCGCCGACATCGGCTACGTGATGGAGCTCGACCTCGGGGAAGCCGTGGCCGGCGTCGAGCGCCGGATCGAGCTGCCCAGCCTGGCCGAGTGCGAACCCTGCAAGGGCACGGGCTCCGAAGACGGGGTGCTCGAGACCTGCGAAACCTGCCATGGCCACGGCCAGGTGCGCTTCCAGCGCGGCATCTTCTCGATGCAGCAGCCGTGCCCGTCCTGCCACGGCCGCGGCAAGACGTTCCAGACGCCGTGCCCGGCCTGTCGCGGCAACGGCCGCGTGGAAGAAGAGAAGGTGCTGTCGGTCAAGGTGCCCGCGGGAGTCGACAACGGCGACCGTATCCGCCTGTCCGGCGAGGGCGAGGCTGGTCCGTCCGGCACCCAGCCCGGCGACCTGTATGTCGAGATCCGCGTGCGCGAGCACGACATCTTCCAGCGTGACGGCGACGACCTGCACTGCGAGGTGCCGATCCGCATTTCCCAGGCCACGCTCGGCGACACCGTGCGCGTGCCCACGCTTGGCGGCGAGGCGGAGATCCGCGTGCCCGCCGAGACCCAGACCGGCAAGGTCTTCCGCCTGCGCGACAAGGGCGTGAAGTCGGTGCGCAGCCGTGCTCCGGGCGACCTCTACTGCAAGGTGGTGGTCGAGACGCCGGTCAACCTGACCAACGAGCAGCGCGAGCTGCTGGAGCAGCTGGAGGCGACCTTCGTTGGCGACAACGCGCGCCGCCACTCGCCGAAGTCCAGCACCTTCGTCGACGGCGTGAAGGGCTTCTGGGAGCGGATGACCTCCTGAGGGCGCGCCGCCGCGTTGGCGACGCACGCGATCTTCCTTGTCGGGGCCAGCGCACACGGCTAGCCTTGCCCGCATGGGCGAGCCGACACGATTCCTGATCCACGGTGCCAGCGGTCGCATGGGCCGGGCGCTGTTGCGCCTGTGCGCCGAGGGCGAGGCCGGCGATTGCAACGTGGTCGCGGCGGTCTCCCGCCGGCCCGCACAGCGCGTGGTCGACGGCGTGCCGCACTTCGCCGCCACCGAGCTGGCAGGCGTTCCCGCGTTCGACGTCGCGGTCGACTTCAGCCTGCCCGAGGGCTTCGACCCGCTGTTGGCACTGTGCCGGCAGCGCGGGGCAGCGCTGGTCTCCGGCACCACCGGGCTCTCGGACGGGCAGCGGCAGGCGATGGCCGACGCCGCGGCGGCGATCCCCGTGCTCTGGGCCGCCAACTTCAGCCTCGGCGTGGCCGTGCTCGAGGAACTGGTCGAGCGCGCGGCCGCGAGCCTGGCCGGCTGGGACTGCGACATCGTCGAAACCCACCACGTGCACAAGAAGGATGCGCCCTCGGGAACCGCGCTGGCCCTCGGGGCCGCGGCGGGGCTGGGCGGGGCGGACGCGCGCTACGCCAGCCTGCGCGCCGGCGATGTCGTGGGCGAGCACCTCGTGCAGTTCACGGGCATGGGTGAGCGGGTCGAACTGGTCCACCGCGCCACCAACCGCGACGTGTTCGCACGCGGCGCACTGCACGTCGCCGCGCGCCTGCGCGGCCGCGAAGCCGGGGTCTGGCGCCTCCGCGACCTGCTCTGACGCACGCGCGTTCACGTTCCGTGCTGGCGCAGCCCGGTCCGCGCCGGTATCATTCCCGCTCGCCTGAACCACCTCGCCTCCGGGCCGGCCGATGCCGGGCCGGCGGTGTCTTGCAACCCCACGTAGGCGACCGCCAGTGACCCCACCTGCAATCCTCGCGCTCGAAGACGGCACTGTCTTCGAAGGCGTATCCGTCGGCGCGCCCGGCCTCTCCGTCGGCGAAGTCGTGTTCAACACGGCGATGACCGGCTACCAGGAGGTCCTCACCGACCCCTCGTACGCGCGCCAGATCGTCACCCTGACCTATCCGCACATCGGCAACACCGGCTGCACCGGCGAGGACGAGGAGTCCGGCCAGGTCTGGTCGGCGGGCCTGGTGGTGCGCGACGTGCCGCGCCGTCCCAGCAGCTGGCGCAGCCGCGCGGCGCTACCGGAATGGCTGGCCGACCGCGGCGTGGTCGCCATCGCCGGCATCGACACCCGCCGCCTGACCCGCCTGCTGCGCGAGCGTGGCTCGCAGAACGGCGCGGTGATGGCCGGCGACATCGATGTCGACCGCGCGCTCGAGGCCGCGCGCAAGTTTCCCGGCCTGAAGGGCATGGACCTGGCCGGGGTGGTCAGCACCGACGCCCGCTACCAGTGGACCGAGGGCGGCCTGGACCTGGACAGCGGCGAGTGGCGCAGCGCGCAGCAGCGCTTCCGCGTCGTGGCCTGGGACTTCGGCGTGAAGCGCAACATCCTGCGCATGCTGGCCGAGCGCGGCTGCGACGTCACCGTGGTGCCTGCGCGTACCACCGCGGCCGAGGCGCTCGCGCTGAAGCCCGACGGCGTGTTCCTGTCCAACGGCCCCGGCGATCCGGAGCCCTGCGACTACGCGATCGAAGCGATCCGCGACGTGCTGGCCGCGAAGGTGCCGACCTTCGGCATCTGCCTCGGCCACCAGCTGCTCGGCCTGGCCGTGGGCGCGCGCACGATGAAGATGGCCAACGGCCACCACGGCGCCAACCACCCGGTGCAGGACCTGGAGACGGGCAGGGTGATGATCACCTCCCAGAACCACGGCTTCGCCATCGACGAGGCCACGCTGCCGGCCGGCGTCCGCGTCACCCACCGTTCGCTGTTCGACGGCAGCAACCAGGGCATCGCCCTCGACGACGCGCCGGCCTTCAGCTTCCAGGGCCACCCCGAGGCCGCCCCCGGCCCGCACGACGTGTCCCACCTGTTCGACCGCTTCATCGCGCTGATGGAGGCGCACTGATGCCCAGGCGCACTGATCTCAAGACCATCCTCATCATCGGCGCCGGCCCGATCGTCATCGGCCAGGCCTGCGAGTTCGACTACTCCGGCGCGCAGGCCTGCAAGGCCCTGCGCGAGGAGGGCTACCGCGTGGTGCTGGTGAACTCCAACCCGGCCACGATCATGACCGACCCGGACACGGCGGACGCGGTCTACATCGAGCCGATCACCTGGCAGATGGTCGAGAAGATCATCGCCAAGGAACGCCCGGACGCCCTGCTGCCGACCATGGGTGGGCAGACCGCGCTCAACTGCGCGCTCGACCTCGCCGACAACGGCGTGCTCGAGAAGTACGGCGTGGAGCTGATCGGCGCCAGGCGCGAAGCCATCATGATGGCCGAGGACCGCGAGCTGTTCCGCGTGGCGATGGCCGAGATCGGCCTGGAATGCCCCAAGGCCGAGGTCGCGAAGACCTTCGAGCAGGCGGTCGACATCCAGACGCGTGTCGGCTACCCCACCATCATCCGCCCCAGCTTCACTCTGGGCGGCAGTGGTGGCGGCATCGCCTACAACAAGGAAGAGTTCGAGGAGATCGCCAGGCGCGGCCTGGAGCTGTCGCCGGTGGGCGAGATCCTGGTCGAGGAGTCGGTGCTGGGCTGGAAGGAGTTCGAGATGGAGGTGGTCCGCGACACCGCGGACAACTGCATCATCGTCTGCTCGATCGAGAACCTCGATGCGATGGGCGTGCACACCGGCGATTCGATCACGGTCGCGCCGGCGCAGACGCTGACCGACCGCGAGTACCAGCGCCTGCGCCAGGCCTCGATCGACGTGCTGCGCAAGATCGGCGTCGACACCGGCGGCTCCAACGTCCAGTTCGGCATCAATGCCGAGACCGGGCGCGTGGTGGTGATCGAGATGAATCCGCGCGTGTCGCGGTCCTCGGCGCTGGCGTCCAAGGCCACCGGCTTCCCGATCGCCAAGGTCGCGGCCAAGCTCGCGGTGGGCTACACGCTCGACGAACTCAGGAACGACATCACCGGCGGCCTGACCCCGGCGTCCTTCGAACCCTCGATCGACTACGTGGTCACCAAGATCCCGCGCTTCGCCTTCGAGAAGTTCCCGCAGGCCGATTCGCGCCTGACCACCCAGATGAAGTCGGTGGGCGAGGTGATGGCGATCGGCCGGACCTTCCAGGAATCGCTGCAGAAAGCCCTGCGCGGGCTGGAGACGGGCAAGGTCGGCCTCGACCCCACCGGACTCGACCTGGTCTCGGAAGAGGGCCGGGCCGCGCTCCGCCGCGAGCTGCGCGAGCCCAAGCCCGATCGCCTGTTCCACGTCGCCGACGCCTTCCGCGCCGGGATGACGGTGGACGAGGTGTTCGCGCTGTCGTGGATCGACCCCTGGTTCCTCGACCAGATCGAGGACCTCGTCGCCGCCGAGCGCGAGGCCGGGGCCGGCGGCGTCGACGCGCTGGACGCGCCGCGCCTGCGCGTGCTCAAGCGCATGGGCTTCTCCGACGCCCGCCTGGCGCAGTTGGTCGGCGTCGAGGAAAAGGCGGTGCGCGCCCTGCGCCGCGCCTTCGGCATCAAGCCGGTCTACAAGCGCGTGGATTCCTGCGCCGCCGAGTTCGCGACCACCACCGCCTACCTGTACTCCACCTACGAGGAAGAGTGCGAGGCCGAACCCACCGGCCGCGACAAGATCATGGTGCTCGGCGGCGGTCCCAACCGCATCGGCCAGGGCATCGAGTTCGACTACTGCTGCGTGCACGCGGCGCTCGCCCTGCGCGAGGACGGGTACGAGACCATCATGGTCAACTGCAACCCGGAAACCGTGTCCACCGACTACGACACCTCCGACCGCCTGTACTTCGAGCCGGTGACGCTGGAGGACGTGCTCGAGATCGTCGAGCTCGAGAAGCCCAAGGGCGTGATCGTCCACTACGGCGGGCAGACGCCGCTGAAGCTTGCGCGCGCGCTGGAAGCCAACGGCGTGCCGATCATCGGCACCTCGCCCGACTCGATCGACCTGGCGGAGGACCGCGAGCGCTTCCAGAAGCTGGTCGACACGCTGGGCCTGAAGCAGCCGCCCAACCGCACCGCGCGCAGCGCCGAGCAGGCGCTGGTGCTGGCGCGCGAGATCGGCTACCCGCTGGTGGTGCGCCCGAGCTACGTGCTCGGCGGCCGCGCGATGGAAGTGGTGCACGCCGAGGCCGACCTCGAGCGCTACATGCGCGAGGCGGTGAAGGTGTCCAACGATTCGCCGGTGCTGCTCGACCGCTTCCTCGACAACGCGGTCGAGGTCGACATCGACGTCATCGCCGACAGGGATGGCCAGGTGCTGATCGGCGGCCTGATGGAGCACATCGAGGAGGCCGGCGTGCACTCCGGCGACTCGTCCTGCTCGCTGCCGCCGTACTCGCTGTCGGAAGCCACCAAGGCGCGCCTGCGGGAGCAGGTCACGGCCATGGCGCGCGCGCTCGGGGTGGTCGGGCTGATGAACACCCAGTTCGCGGTGCAGTCCGACGACGAGGGCGAGGACACCATCTTCCTGCTCGAGGTCAACCCGCGCGCCTCGCGCACGGTGCCATTCGTGTCCAAGGCCACCGGCGTGCCGCTGGCCAAGATCGCGGCGCGCTGCATGGCCGGCCGCACGCTGGCCGGGCAGGGCGTGACCACCGAAGTCGTCCCCGGCTATTACTCGGTGAAGGAAGCGATCTTCCCCTTCGCCAAGTTCCAGGGCGTGGACCCGATCCTCGGCCCCGAGATGCGCTCGACCGGCGAGGTCATGGGCGTGGGCCAGAGCTTCGGCGCCGCCTTCGCGCGGGCGCAGGAGGCGGCAGGGATCATGGCGCCGATGCCGGGCAAGGCCTTCGTGTCCGTGCGCGATCCGGACAAGAAGCGCCTGCTGCCGGTGGCGCATGCGCTGCTCGAGCGCGGGTTCTCGCTGGTCGCGACCTCGGGCACCGCCAACTGGCTGCGCGAGCACGGCGTCGACTGCGAGCAGGTCAACAAGGTGGCCGAAGGCCGGCCGCACATCGTCGACCTGATCAAGAACGGCGATATCGCCTACATCGTCAACACCACGGAAGGGCGCCAGGCGATCGCGGACTCGTTCTCGATCCGCCGCGAGGCGCTGCAGCAACGGGTGACCTATTCGACCACCATTGCCGGTGCGAAGGCCTTGCTGCATTCTCTGGATTATCGCGGCAGCGGCCCGGTGTGGGCGCTGCACGAACTGCATGAGGAGTTGAAGAAGACATGAGACCACCGATCACGGCACAGGGCGCGCAGCGGCTGCGCGCGGAACTGGAAGAGCTGAAGAGCGTCCAGCGGCCTGCCGTCATCAATGCGATCGCCGAGGCGCGTGCGCACGGCGATCTGAAGGAAAATGCGGAGTACCACGCCGCGCGCGAGCAGCAGGGCTTCATCGAGGGCCGCATCAAGCAGCTCGAAGGAGAGCTGTCGCACGCGCAGGTGATCGACGTGTCCACGCTCAAGGTCGGCGACAGGGTGGTGTTCGGCGCCACCGTGGTGCTGGCCGACGAAGAGAGCGGCGCGGAGAAGCGCTACCAGATCGTTGGCGACCTCGAGGCCAACATCAAGAACGGCCAGATCGCGATCTCGTCGCCGGTCGCGCGTGCGCTGATCGGCAAGCACGCCGGCGACGTCGTCACCATCGAGGCGCCCGGCGGCACCAGCGAGTACGAGATCGTCGAGGTCAGCTACGGCTGATCCGGCGATGCCGGCTTCCAGCACCATCACATTGCTGCTCCCGGCCGCTGCGCGGCTCGGGCGGCAGCGCCTGTCCGCGGCGAACGCGAAGCTGGTCGGGCGCGGCAAACGCCAGCCCGACGGCGAGCCCGGGCGGCGTGCACAGCTGCTCCGGCATTTCCCGCTGCGCGGCGAGGGCTGGCCGATCGCGGCGCTGTCCCGCCAGGCCGAGGCCGGCGACGCCGCGGGCGCGGCCTGGCTGCGCGCCGATCCGGTCTGGCTGCGTCCGGACATCAACGGCGTGCGACTGCTGGCGCACGGTGATGCCCTGGGGCTGACGCGCGAAGACTGCGACGAACTGCTGCCCGCGCTGCGGCCGCTGTTTGGCGACGCCGGCTTCATGCTCGACGCGCCGCATCCGGCGCGCTGGTACCTGCGCCTCCCGGAAGGAGCGAAGGTGCCATCGTTCTCCGACCCCGGCGATGCGCTGGGCGAGGACGTCTTCGACCATCTCGACACCAGTCCCGAGGGCCGGCGCTGGCGCATCCTGGCCAGCGAGGCCCAGGTGACGCTGCACAACCATCCGCTCAATGCGCGACGCGCCGCGCGCGGCCAGGCGCCGGTCAACGCGCTCTGGTTCTGGGGCGGCGGCCGGCTGCCCACGGTGGCGGGCGAGGGTGCTGCGACCGGCTACAGCGGAGACGACACCGCGCGTGCGCTGGCCGCGGCCAGCGGGCGTGGCGAGCCCTTGCCGGAGCGCTTGGGTGGCGAACCCGGCGTGTACGACATCGAAGGCACGCGCGACCTCGAGTGGATCGAACGCGAGTGGCTCCTGCCAGCGCTCGATGCGCTGCGTGCGGGTCGCATCGGCGAGCTGCAGCTGGATGACGGCGGCGGCTGGCGGCTGGCGCTGCGTCGCCGGCACCTGATGCGGTTCTGGCGCCGCCCCGCGTCCTGGCCGGCGCAGTGACGCCATCGCGCAACATCCGGCGGCGTCAGCTCCCCGAGACCGGCCAGGAGGCCAGCTGGCCGGCCGACGTCCCACCGCTGCTGCGCCGCATCTATGCCGCACGCGGCGCAGCGGACATCGACGCTGCGCGCCCGAGGCTGGCCGCCCTGCTGCCGCCTGACGGCCTGCTCGACCTGGATCGCGCCACCGGGTTGCTGGCGTCGGCCATCCTCGATGGCCGGCGCATCCTCGTGGTCGGCGACTTCGACTGCGATGGCGCCACTGCGTGCGCCGTGGCCGTGCGTGGCCTGCGCATGCTCGGTGCGCGCGAGGTGCTGCACGCCGTGCCCAACCGCATGGTCCACGGCTACGGGCTGTCGCCTGCGCTGGTGGAGGAACTGGCGCCGCTGCGCCCGGACCTGCTGGTCACCGTCGACCATGGCATCGCCTGCCACGCAGGCATCGACGCGGCCAAGGCGCTCGGCTGGCAGGTGCTGGTCACCGACCACCACCTGCCCGGCGACCGGCTGCCGGCGGCGGATGCGATCGTGAATCCGAACCGCGAAGGCGACGGCTTCCCCGGCAAGTCGCTGGCCGGCGTCGGCGTCATGTTCTACGTACTGCTGGCGCTGCGCGCGCGGCTGCGCGACGAGGGCCGGCTCGAGGGCAGGGGTCCCGACCTCGCGCAGCTGCTCGACCTCGTCGCCGTCGGCACCGTGGCCGACCTGGTGCCGCTGGATGCCAACAACCGCGCGCTGGTGGCCGCGGGCCTGCGCCGGCTGCGCGCGGGGCAGGGCTGCGCCGGACTCGAGGCCCTGATCGAGGTCTCCGGCCGCCGCGCCGGGGCCCTGGTCGCGGCCGACATCGGCTTCGCGATCGGCCCACGCTTGAACGCTGCCGGACGCCTCGAGGACATGGCCCTGGGCATCGAATGCCTGCTCTGCGACGACCCTGCGGCGGCGCGTGGGCTGGCACAGCGCCTGGACGCGATCAACCGCGAGCGTCGCAGCGTGCAGCAGGCGATGCTCGACGAGGCCGAACGGGCGCTCACGGCGCAGATGCTGGATGTGCTGGCGCAGGGCAGCGGCGCGACGGCCGCCATCTGTGCATTCGATCCCGGCTGGCATCCCGGCGTCGTCGGACTGGTGGCGTCGAAGCTCAAGGAGCGCATGCATCGGCCGGTGGTCGCCTTCGCGCCCTCGGAGCCCGGCAGTGCCAGCCTGCGGGGTTCGGCGCGCTCCATTCCCGGCTTCCACGTGCGCGACGCACTGGCGGCTGTCGACGTCCGCCATCCCGGCCTCATCGAACGCTTCGGTGGCCACGCCATGGCCGCCGGCCTGACCCTGGATGCCGCGCGCCTGCAGGAATTCGAAGCCGCCTTCCAGGCCCACGCCGCCGCCACGCTCGATGCCTCCACGCTGCAGGCCACCATCGACAGCGACGGCGCGCTTGCGCCGGCCGAGTTCGATCGCGCCCACGCCGAAGCCCTGCGCGACGGCGGACCCTGGGGGCAGGGCTTCCCGGAACCCGTGTTCGACGGCATGTTCGAGGTCGTCAACTGGCGCATCGTCGGCGAGCGCCACCTCAAGCTGACCCTGCGCCTGGACGGGCGCCGCGAGACGCTCGCCGCGATCCACTTCGGCGGCTGGCGGGAGCAGCCGCCCCCGGTGCGGCTGCACATCGCCTACCGCCTCGCGCCGGACGACTACCGCGGCGGCGGCGCCGTCCAGCTCGTCGTCGAATACGCGGAGCCGGCCGACGGCGGTGCTCAGGCGGACTGACTTGCCTCCCGCGGGTCCGCGGCGGCCCGAGGCTTGACCCTGTGCAGCCCGGACAGTGGCCGCCTCGTCTCCAATGCCGCCGGCAACACGGTCACCACCTGGATCGACCTCAATTGCCTGGAGCCGGACCAGGTGCCGGCGATGTCCTCATACACCTGGCCGACGGCACCAGGCTTCCGTGCAGCCGTCGTCACCGGGAGACGCTGCGTGGCGCAGTCGCGGCCACGGGTACCGGTTGAGGGTCGAGGCCCGGCGGCCTGCCGGAAATTGCTAGAATCCGCCTCTTTCCACGCGGATCTACAAGCAGATGATGGAGCTCAATCCCGTCCGCCAGCGCATCGCCGACCTCAAGGGCCGGCTGGATGCGCTGAGGGGGTTTCTTTGACTACGACACCAAGAGCGAGCGCCTCGAAGAAGTAGAGCGCGAACTCGAGAGTCCCGACGTCTGGAACGATCCCGCCCGCGCGCAGGCGCTGGGGCGCGAGCGCTCGCTGCTGGACAAGACCGTCAACGGCATCCGCGACATGACCGAGGGCCTGGTGGGCGCCGCGGAGCTGCTGGACCTGGCCGAGGCCGAGGACGACGACGACACCTCGCAGGCGGTCGCCACCGATGTCGAGCGGCTGGCCGGGCAGGTCGAGAAGCTCGAGTTCCAGCGCATGTTCTCGGGGCAGATGGATTCCGCCAACGCCTTCGTCGACATCCAGGCCGGCGCCGGCGGTACCGAGGCCCAGGACTGGGCCGAGATGCTGCTGCGCATGTACCTGCGCTGGTGCGAGGACCGCGGCTGGAAGACCGAGCTCATGGAAGTCAGCGGCGGTGACGTCGCCGGCGTCAAGTCGGCCACGTTCCGCGTCGAGGGCGAGTACGCCTACGGCTGGCTGAAGACCGAGATCGGCGTGCATCGCCTGGTGCGCAAGTCGCCGTTCGACTCCGACAACCGCCGCCATACCAGCTTCACATCGGTGTTCGTATCGCCGGAAGTCGATGACGACATCGACATCCAGATCAACCCGGCCGACCTGCGGACCGACGTGTACCGTTCTTCCGGCGCCGGCGGCCAGCACGTCAACAAGACCGAGTCGGCGGTGCGCATCACCCACATCCCGACCAACACCGTGGTCGCCTGCCAGAACGGGCGCAGCCAGCACCAGAACCGCGACACCGCGATGAAGATGCTGGCCGCCAAGCTCTACGAACTCGAAGTGCAGAAGCGCAACGTCGAGAAGGACGCGCTGGAAGCCACCAAGTCCGACATCGGCTGGGGCAGCCAGATCCGCAACTACGTGCTCGACCAGAGCCGCATCAAGGACCTGCGCACCGGCATCGAGCGTTCGGATACGCAGAACGTGCTCGATGGCGACCTGGACGAATTCATCGAGGCCAGCCTGAAGTCGGGGCTGGAGGTCGGGTCGAAGCGGTTGGATGCGGTTTGAGGTCGAGGAGGCCAGCGTGACGAAGATTGATCCAGGCGCTGCGGCCGCAGCGCCCGCGGACGAGAACAGCCTGATCGCGGAGCGCCGCGGCAAGCTGGCTGCGCTGCGCGGGCAGGGCATCGCGTTCCCCAACGACTTCCGCCGCAGCGACCACGCCGGTGACCTGCAGGGCGAATACGCCGATGCGGACCAGTGGAACGCCGAAGCCCTCGAGGCCAGCGGCCGCAGGGTCGCGGTGGCCGGGCGCATGCTGGCCAAGCGGGTGATGGGCAAGGCCGCGTTCGTGGAGCTGCAGGACGTGAGCGGCAGCATCCAGCTGTTCCTGCAGGCCAATACGCTGGGCGACACCTACCAGGCGTTCAAGTCCTGGGACGTCGGCGACATCATCGCCGCCGAGGGCGGACTCACGCGCACGCGCACCGGCGAGCTGTCGGTCAAGGCCGCTTCGCTGCGGTTGCTGACCAAGTCGCTGCGCCCGCTGCCGGACAAGTGGCACGGCCTGGCGGACGTCGAACAGCGCTACCGCCAGCGCTACGTCGACCTGATCGTGAACCCGGAGGCGCGCGACGTGTTCGTGGTGCGCTCGAAGGTGATCGCGGCCATGCGCCGCTGGCTCGACGCGCGCCGCTTCCTGGAAGTGGAGACGCCGATGATGCATTACATCGCCGGCGGCGCCACCGCGCGCCCGTTCACCACCCACCACAACGCGCTCGACCTCGAGCTCTACCTGCGCGTGGCGCCCGAGCTTTACCTCAAGCGCCTGGTCGTGGGCGGATTCGAGCGCGTCTACGAGATCAACCGCAACTTCCGCAACGAGGGCGTGAGCACCCGCCACAACCCCGAATTCACGATGCTCGAACTGTACGAGGCCTATGCCACGTACACCGAGGTCATGGACCTGACCGAACGGATGATCCGCGACGTGGCGATGGAGGCCACCGGCGGCAGCCGCTTCGAATGGGATGGCCAGGACATCGACCTTGCGCCGGCCTTCCGCCGCTGGAAGATGGAAGACGCGGTGCGCGAGCTCAATCCGGGGATCACGGCCGCCGACTGCCGCGATCGCGACGTGCTTGCCGCCCATTGCGCGCGCCTGAAGGTCGCGGTGAAGCCGTCCTGGGGCTGGGGCAAGCTGCTGCTCGAACTCTTCGAAGCGACCGTGGAAGAGGGGCTGGTGCAGCCGACCTTCATCACCCATTACCCGGTGGAAGTGTCGCCGCTGGCGCGCGAATCCGACACCGAGCCGGGCATCACCGACCGGTTCGAGCTGTTCATCGGCGGCAAGGAGATGGCCAACGGTTTCTCCGAACTCAACGATCCCGAGGACCAGGCCGCGCGCTTCCGCGCCCAGGTCGATGCCAAGGCCGGAGGCGACGACGAGGCCATGCACTACGACGCCGACTACATCCGCGCGCTTGAAGTGGGCATGCCGCCGACCGGTGGACTGGGCGTGGGCATCGACCGGCTGGTGATGCTGCTGACCGGCTCGGCCTCGATCCGCGACGTGTTGCTGTTTCCCTACATGCGCCCGCAGGGCGCCGTCCAGGAGTGACGCACAGGGGCAGGGTTTGCCCGATCCCTCCCGGTTCTGACGTATTCTCCGGGTGCAAGGGTCCCCAACGGGGGATCGGGCCGGGCACGGGATATGCGTGCCTCCACGTCTGGCGGCGCCTGCGTGCCGCGCCGGAACCCATCGGGCTTGGGGACATGATCAGGTGAACATCGTCATCGTCGACGACCAGACCTCCGCGCGCACCATGCTGCGGCACATCCTCGAGGACATCAGTCCCGAGCTGAGGGTGCTCGACTTCAGCGATCCGCAGGAGGCCCTGCGCTGGTGCGAGGCCAATCGCCCCGACCTGCTGCTGCTCGACTACCGCATGCCGGTGATGGACGGACTGGAGTTCGCACGCCGCTTCCGGCGTCCGATGCAGCATCGCGACGTGCCCATCGTGCTGGTGACCGTGGTCGGTGACGAACCGATCCGCCAGGCCGCGCTGGATGCCGGCGTGATCGACTTCCTGGTCAAACCGGTGCGCCCGCGCGAACTGCGTGCGCGCTGCCGCAACCTGCTGCAGCTCCGCCAGCAGGCCGAATCGGTCAAGCAGCGCGCGCTGTCGCTCGAGCAGCGCCTGCTGTCGAGCATGCACGAGGTCGAGGAGCGCGAGCGCGAAACCCTGACCCGGCTTGCGCGCGCCATCGCCTATCGCGACGCCGGCACCAGCGCCAACCTGGCGCGCCTGGCCGCGGTGGCCGGCATCGTCGCCGAAGGCCTGGGCCTGGGCGAGGACGAGGTCCGCACCATCGAGCTGGCCGCGCCGCTGCACGACATCGGCAAGATCGCCATCCCCGACGCGGTGCTGCTCAAGCCCGGCCCGCTGACCCGGGACGAGCTCACGGTCATGCGCAGGCATCCCGAGATCGGCCACGAACTGCTGAAGGACAGCCAGAACCGTTTCGTGCAGATGGGCGCGAGCATCGCCCTGCGCCACCAGGAGCGCTACGACGGCAGCGGTTATCCCGATGGCCTGGTCGGCGACGCCATTCCGCTGGAGGCGCGCGTGGTGGCGGTGGCCGACGTCTTCGACGCGCTGCTGTCCGAGCGTCCGTACAAGCGCGCCTGGTCCATGGATGAAACCTTCGACTACATCGTCGAGGAAAGCGGGCGGCTGTTCGATCCGCGCTGCGTCGACGCCCTGGTCGCCAACCGCGCACGCGTGGAGGAGACCTGCGCGCACTACGCGGCAGGCATGGCCACCATCGGGGCCGGCGGGGCCTGACTGCCATGGTCGCCGCCCTGCAGTGGGCCAGGCAGCGCCTGGCGAACCGCCCCGACAGCGAGCACGGGCAGGCGCTGGTTCGCCTGGCGATGCTGGTGCTGGTCGTGGTCTACCTGCAGCTGGTGGTCAGCGGGCGACCGGAGGTCGCACAGGCGCTCCAGCTGTCGCAGCAGTTGCTGGCGGTCGAGTTCGGGGTCTGCTTCCTGATCCTGGGCTGGCTGCTGGCGCGCCCCGGCGTGTCATACCCGCGCCGCGTGCTGGGGATGATCGCCGACTACAGCCTGATGGGCCTTGGGTTGTACCTGCTTGGCGACTTGCTGGCCTGGATGTACGTGGTGATCCTGTGGGTCACCGTCGGCAACGGCCTGCGCTACGGCCCGCGCTGGCTGTACGTGGCGATCGGCTTCGCCGCGGTGTCCTACGGCGCGGTGCTCGCGACCACGCCGTACTGGCAGCAGAACCTGTGGCTTGGCTACGGACTGCTGTTGGGACTCGCCGCGGTGCCGCTGTACCTGAGCTCGCTGCTGCGCCAGCTGGTGCAGGCCACCGAGGCCGCGCAGGCCGCCAACCGGGCCAAGAGCCGCTTCCTCGCCAACATCAGCCACGAGCTGCGCACGCCGCTCAACGGCATCCTGGGCATGTCCGAGCTGCTGTCGTCGACGACGCTCACCTCCGAGCAGCGCGACAGCGCCGAGGTCATCCGCACCTCGGCCCGGGCGCTGCAGATGGTGGTGGACGAGGTGCTGGACCTGTCCAGCCTGGAGGCCGGCAAGTTCCGGCGCAGCGACGCCGACTTCTCGCTCTCCGAGCTGACCCGCGGCATCCAGCTGATGCTCGAACCGGGCGCCCAGGCCAAGGGGCTGGGGTTCGAGGCGCGGATCGGCGACAAGGTGCCCACGCTGCTGCACGGCGACGGCAACCACCTGCGCCATGTGCTGGTCAACCTGTTGTCGAACGCGATCAAGTTCACCGATGCCGGGCGCGTTTCGCTCGAGGTCGAGCGGCTGCCGGTCGACGACGGCCTGGCCTGGCTGCGCTTCTCGGTGCGCGATACCGGCATCGGCATCGCGGAGTCCAACCAGCAGCGGATCTTCGAGGCCTTCGAACAGGCCGACAACGGCCACGGACGCCGTTTCGGGGGCACCGGACTGGGTACCACCATCGCCAAGGCGCTGGTCGAGCAGCTCGGCGGCAGCATCGGCCTGGAAAGCCAGCCGGGGGCCGGTTCGCACTTCTGGGTGGACCTGCCGTTCGTGGTGCCGGAGCCGACGGTCGACAGCGGCAATGTCATCGCTTTCAGCGACCCCTTTGTGCGCCATCGCGCGCGCGTGCGACCGATGCGCATCCTGGTGGCCGACGACCAGGGCGCCAACCTCATGGTCATGCGGCGACTGCTGGAAAAGGCCGGCCATCGGGCGCAGGTGGTCGACGATGGCGAGGACGTCCTGGCTGCGCTCGAAGCCCAGTCCTTCGACGTGGTGATCATCGACCTGCACATGCCTGGCGGCAGCGGCGTTGAAGTGATCAAGCAGGCCCGGTTCATGGAGGCCGGCCGCCGGCGCACGCCGTTCATCGTGCTCACCGCCGATGCCACGCCCGAGGCCCGCGCCGAGTGCGAGCGCGCCGGCGCCTTCGCCTTCATGACCAAGCCGGTGGTCGTCGACCGCCTGCTCGGGCGCCTGGCCGCGATCGCCGAAGGCGAAGCCCCGCTGGCCGGGGCGCCCGAAACGCAGCCGATGGACGCGGACAAGGGCGACGGCAGCGTGATCTCGCAGCACATCCTGGAAGAGCTCCGGGAAATGGGGCTGGGCGAGGAGTTCGTGCACCGGTTCCTGGGCGAATGCGCGCGTGATGCGCGCAAGTGCCTGGCCGAACTCGAGGCCGCCGGCACGTCGCGCCAGTGGGATGCCTTCCGCGACGCCTGCCACGCGCTCAAGGGTGCGGCGGGCAACATGGGCGCGGTGCGGCTGTCCGAAAGCGCGTCCCAGGGCATGCGCATGCACAGCGACGAGCTGGGGCGCGAATGGGCGGGTGCCGTGCGCCTGCTCCGCCAACAGCTGGAGCAGGCACTGGCTGCGCTGCGCGCGCGCGGCGACCTGGTACTGGACGCGGCGAGCGGGCCCGACAGCGCCTGAGGGCGCCTGGGCTCAGTGGCCGCGGGCGAGGGCCGTCGCTTCCGCCGGTCCGGGGCGCTGGAGCTGCGCGCGGACCAGCCGCTCCATCATCCGCAGCTGGCGGTCGCCGAGCTGCAGCGCGGTGTCCACCCAGATCCGGGTGACGTCCATCAGTTCGCCGTGCGACACCGGGTTGACCGTGTCACGCACGCGGTGCAGGGCGAGCCGCGCCGCGGCGATGCGGCGGTTCTGCCGGATCACTTCGTTGACCGCGCGCACGCCTTCGCCGCGCTCGACAAGCACGTCGACGATGCCCATCTCGTGCAGCTGCTCGCTGCTGTACATCAATCCGTCGAGCATCATCGCCTCGGCGCGCTTGGGGCCGATGCGCGGCGACAGCAGCGAGTAGGCACCCATGCCCGGGAACAGGCCGAACAGCACTTCCGGGAAGCCCATCTGCACGCCGCGCTCGGCGACGATGGTCTGGCAGGCGAGGGCGAGTTCGAAGCCGCCGCCCAGCGCGTCGCCCTCGACCAGGGCGATGGTGTGGGCGGTCGGGTGCAGGCGGGTGTGCAGCAGGTGGATGCTGTCCACGCACTCGGTGGCGTAGCGCAGCAGGCCGTCGCGGTCGCGTTCCCGGATCAGCCTGGCGAAGAGCTCCAGGTCGCCGCCGAGGTTGAAGACATGCGCGTCCGAGCCGATAACGATGTGCGACAGGGGCGGGGCGGGGCCGGTCGCGGCGGCCACCGTGGCTTCGCAGCCTTCGATGGCTTCGCGGGCGAACAGCCGCAGCTCCCGGAGCAGGCGGGGGGAGAAACAGGGGCGGTACGAGGCGTCGCGGAAGGCCTCACTGGCATGCATATGGCACCAGTGCGAGGCGTTCGAGGGATCGTGGGAGATGCGGATCGTGGCCAGGTCCGTGGCGGTGGTGCCGTGCAGCAATTCAACGTTCATGTGGGGGTCCCCTGACGTGCAGGACGCCTCCGGCCGGGCCCGCAGGCGGCGTCCTGGAAAGATGATGAATGCCCGATACCGGGCATCTATGCGCTGTTTCCCGCGTCGGGGCAAGCGGGGACGTCAGTGGAAGGGGGGCTGAGGGTCCCTTGCGGATAAAAGTGTGAGCTTCATCACATTTCAGCCCGGAGTTTCGTCCCGAAGCTCCCGGCGCAGGATCTTGCCCACATTCGTCTTGGGCAGCTCGTCACGGAACTCGATGAAGCGGGGCTGCTTGTAGCCGGTGAGCTCGTTCCGGGCGTGGGCCTTGACCTGATCGACGGTCAGCGACGGGTCCTTCTTCACGATCACCAGCTTCACCGCCTCGCCGGACTTCTCGTCCGGGACGCCGACCGCGGCGACCTCGAGCACGCCCGGCATCATCGCGATCACGTCCTCGACCTCGTTGGGGTACACGTTGAAACCCGAGACCAGGATCATGTCCTTCTTGCGGTCGACGATGTAGAAGAAGCCGCCTTCGTCCATGCGCGCCATGTCGCCGGTGTGCAGCCAGCCATCGGCATCGATCGCGGTGCCGGTGTCCTCGGGGCGGTTCCAGTAGCCGCGCATCACCTGCGGACCCTTGATGCACAGCTCGCCGACCTCGCCGACCGGGAGCATGCGGCCTTCCTCGTCCTTCACGCAGGCGTCGGTGGAGGGCACCGGCAGGCCGATGGAGCCGTTGTAGTCGGCCAGGTCCATCGGGTTGATGCAGGCCGCCGGGGACGTCTCGGTGAGGCCATAGGCTTCGATCAGCGGCACGCCCGTGACCTTCTTCCAGCGCTCGGCCACCGAGCGCTGCACGGCCATGCCGCCACCCAGCGTCAGCCGCAGCTGCGAGAAGTCGATCTCATCGAAGCCGGGGGTGTTGAGCAGGCCGTTGAACAGCGTGTTGACGCCGGTGATCGCGGTGAAGGGCTCGCGCTTGAGCTCCTTGACGAAGCCGGGCATGTCGCGCGGGTTGGTGATCAGGATGTTCTTGGCGCCGAACTTGGTGAACACCAGGCCGTTCGCCGTCAGCGCGAAGATGTGGTACAGCGGCAGCGCGGTGACGATGACTTCCTGGCCCGGCTTCGCCTGCTTGCTGACCCAGGCCGAAGCCTGCTGCATATTGGCCACCAGGTTGCGGTGGGTGAGCATGGCGCCCTTGGCCACGCCCGTGGTGCCGCCGGTGTACTGCAGGAAGGCGATGTCCTCGCGGTCGATGTCGACCGCGGGCGCCGGGTGCGCCGCGCCGGCCTTGAGCGCGTCGCGGAAGCGGATCGTGCCCGGGATGGCGTAGTCGGGCACCATCTTCTTCACGTGGCGGACGACGAAGTTCACGATCGCGCTCTTCGGGAAGCCGAGCATGTCGCCGAGGCCGGTGGTGATGACCTTCTCGATCTTGCTGTCGGGCAGCACCTTCTGCATCACGTGGCCGAAGTTGTCCATCACCAGGATCGCGCGCGCGCCGGAGTCGACCAGCTGGTGGCGCAGTTCGCGGGCGGTGTACATCGGGTTGGTATTGACCACCGCGAGCCCGGCGCGCAGCGCGCCGAAGGTGGCGATCGGGTATTGCAGGCAGTTGGGCATCATGATCGCGATGCGATCGCCCTTCTTGAGCTTGAGGACGTCGAGGAGGTAGGACGCGAAGCGGTTGCTGAGTTCGTCCAGCTCGCCATAGGTGATCGAGACGCCCATGTTGGAGAACGCGGGCTGGTCGCGGTATTTGTCGATCGCCTCCTGCAGGAGCGCGGGGATCGAGGGGTACTCGTCGGCATCGATTTCCGCCGGGATCCCTTCCGGATAGTTCGCCAGCCACGGCCGTTCAGTACTGCTCATTCATTCCCCCTCGGGCTGTTTGCCGCCACGATCCATGCCTTGGCGTATCGTCTCGATTGGATCACAGGCTTCCGCCATGCGGCAAGGCGCAGTGCAGCTATGCTGGCGTGGAGACGGATACGCAGCGGGGAAGGGGCATGCCGGGAGTGAATGCAGGGAACATCGCGCCGTGGCGCGCCCTGGTCGCGTTGCTGATGCTGTGCGTGATCGCGACCGGCTGCGCGCGCACGCCGCCCGAACAGGCCCTGCGCGAGGCCCTCGACGGGCTGCAGGTGGCTATCGAGTCGCGCGATGCGGGCGATGTCGCCGGCTTCCTCGCCGACGACTTCATCGGGCCGGGAGGACTCGACCGCGATGGCGCCCGGCGCCTGGCCGCGCTCCACTTCATGCGCCATGGCGGCGTCGGCGTCCTGCCCGGGCCCCTGGACATCGAGCTGCAGGATGCCCACGCCCGGGTGCGCTTCAGCGCGGTGCTGTCCGGCGGAAGCGGGCGCCTGCTGCCCGACAGCGCCCGCGCCTGGCAGGTCGACACCGGCTGGCGCCTGGTCGACGGGGACTGGCGGATGACCAGCGCCGACTGGACGCCGGCGCTGCGTTGAAACAGGCGGCGGGCGCGTGGCCCGCCGCATCAGGCCCAGGCTCAGGCGCCGCGCCTGCCGGCCAGCTGGCGCAGCACGTAGTGCAGCAGGCCGCCGTTGCGGAAGTACTCGACCTCCTTGGGCGTCAGCAGCATGACCTCGGCCTGGAAGACCTTGCTGCTGCCGTCGGTCGCGGTCGCGGTGACCGTTGCGCGCTTGGCCGCGCCGTCCTCGAGGCCGGTGATCGCAAAGGTCTCGGTGCCGTCCAGGCCGAGGGACGTGGCGCTTTCGCCCTCGATGAACTGCAGCGGGAGCACGCCCATGCCGACGAGGTTGGAGCGGTGGATGCGCTCGAAGCTTTCCGTGATCACCGCCTTCACGCCCAGCAGGTTGGTGCCCTTGGCCGCCCAGTCGCGCGACGAGCCGGTGCCGTACTCCTTGCCGGCGATCACGACCAGCGGCGTGCCGTCGGCCTTGTACTTCATCGCCGCGTCGTAGATCGGCATCTTCTCCGGTGGGTTGCTGCCGAAGTACAGCGTGTTGCCGCCTTCCTCGCCGCCGAAGAACCGGTTCTTGATGCGGATGTTGGCGAAGGTGCCGCGCACCATGACGTCGTCGTTGCCGCGGCGCGAACCGTAGCTGTTGAAGTCCGCGGGCTGCACGCCGCGCGACTGCAGGAACAGGCCCGCGGGCGAGTCCTTCTTGATCGAGCCGGCCGGCGAGATGTGGTCGGTGGTGATCGAATCGCCGAACAGGCCGAGCACGCGCGCGCCGTGGATGTCCTCGATGGCGCCGACCTCCATGGTCATGCCGTCGAAGTAGGGCGGGTTCTTGATGTAGGTCGAGGCTTCGTCCCAGGGATAGAGCTCGCTTTCAGGCGAGGCCATCGAATTCCAGCGCGTGTCGCCCTTGAACACGTCGGCGTAGTTCGCCGCGAACATCTCGGGGCCGACGGTGGCGGCGATGGTGTCGCCGATCTCCCTGTTGCTGGGCCAGATGTCGCGCAGGTAGACGTCCTTGCCGTCCCGGTCCTGTCCCAGCGGCTCGCTGGTCAGGTCGATGTCGACCGTGCCGGCGATGGCATAGGCCACCACCAGCGGCGGCGAGGCGAGGTAGTTCATCTTCACCTCGGCGTGGATGCGGCCCTCGAAGTTGCGGTTGCCCGACAGCACCGCGGCCACCGCCAGGTCGTTCTCGGCGATGCCCTTCGACACCGCTTCGGGCAGCGGCCCGGAGTTGCCGATGCAGGTGGTGCAGCCGTAGCCGACGACGAAGAAGCCGAGCTTCTCCAGCTCGTCCATCAGCCCGGCTTTCTTCAGGTAGTCGGTGACCACCAGCGAGCCCGGGCCGAGCGAGGTCTTCACCCACGGCGCCGCCTTCAGGCCCTTGGCCACCGCGTTGCGCGCCAGCAGTCCGGCACCGAGCATCACCGCCGGGTTGGAGGTGTTGGTGCAGGAGGTGATGGCGGCGATCACCACCGAACCGTCGGCAAGGTGGTGTTCGCCGTCGTCCAGGCTGATCTTCGACACCGGCTTGGCCGCCAGGCGGTCGGCCTGGGGCTGGTCGCCACCCTCGGTGGCGAGCTCGTGCACCGCGCAGCCGACCTTGCGGTTGGCCACGAAGCCGGTGACGTTGGTGTTGAAGTTGTCCTTCATGTCCTCCAGCAGCACGCGGTCCTGCGGGCGCTTGGGGCCGGCCAGCGAGGGCTTGACCGTGGCCATGTCGAGTTCGACCACCGAGGAGTAGCTGGCTTCGGTCTGGCCCGGCTCGTGCCACAGGCCCTGCGCCTTCGCGTAGGCCTCGACCAGGGCGATCTGCTCTTCGCTGCGTCCCGACAGGCGCATGTAGCGCGTGGCTTCCGCGTCGATCGGGAAGATGCCGCAGGTGGCGCCGTACTCGGGCGACATGTTGCCGATGGTGGCGCGGTCGGCCAGCGGCAGGTGCTGCAGGCCTTCGCCGAAGAACTCGACGAACTTGCCCACCACGCCGTGGCTGCGCAGCATCTGGGTGACGGTCAGCACCAGGTCGGTGGCGGTGGCGCCCTCGGGCATCCTGCCGGTCAGCTTGAAGCCGACCACCTGCGGGATCAGCATCGACGAGGGCTGGCCGAGCATCGCCGCCTCGGCCTCGATGCCGCCCACGCCCCAGCCCAGCACGCCGATACCGTTGATCATCGTGGTGTGGCTGTCGGTGCCGAACACGGTGTCCGGGAAGGCCCAGGTTTCGCCGTCGACGTCGCGTTCCATGACCACGCGGGCGAGATGCTCCAGGTTCACCTGATGGACGATGCCGGTGTTGGGCGGCACCACCTTGAAGTCCTCGAAGGCGTTCTGGCCCCAGCGCAGGAAGCCGTAGCGCTCCTTGTTGCGCTCGAACTCGATCTTGCCGTTGAGGTCGAGCGCGTCGGCGCGCCCGAAGACGTCGACCTGGACCGAGTGGTCGATCACCAGCTCGGACGGGATCAGCGGGTTGATCTGCTCCGGGCTGCCGCCCAGGCGCGCGACCGCGTCGCGCATCGCGGCCAGGTCGACCACGCAGGGCACGCCGGTGAAGTCCTGCAGCACCACGCGCGCCGGCATGAAGGCGATCTCGGTGTCGGGCTCTGCAGTCGCGTCCCAGCGCGCCACGGCTTCGATGTGCTCCTTTCCGACCGTGACCCCGCCGTCCTCGTGGCGGAGCAGGTTCTCCAGCAGGATCTTCATGGAGTAGGGCAGGCGGGCGAGGTCGAACTGCTTGCCGAGTTTCGCGAGGCTGGCATAGGCGTAGGACTTGCCGTTGACCTCGAGGCGGTCGCGGGTGGAGAAGGAATCGGCCATGGCTGGGCTCCTTGTGTTCGGATGGCGTGGCGGGCTGGCAGGCCGCCAGTCTACGTATGAATGTGTAAGCGGTGCGTACCCAGTATGCGGCCTTGGGTATGTATTCCAAGGTATGTATAATGGGCGCATACCGTTCCGCCCACGCCCAGCCGGGCAGGAGAGCCCATGGAAGCCACCGTTGCCGAACGCGGACAGATCACCCTGCCCAAGGCCGTGCGCGACGCCCTGGGGCTGACCAAGGGCACGCTGCTCAAGGTCGAGCTGGAAGGCGGGCGCATCATCCTGCGCAAGAACGTGGACGATGCGATCTCCCGCGCCCGCGGCCGCTTCAAGCTGCCCGAGGGCGTGAGCACCGATGACGTCATGCGCGAGCTCCGCGGGCGCGCACCGGGCGACCCGGTCGATCCCTGACCGGTACCGATGATCGCGATCGACACCTCCGTCCTGATCGACCTGCTCGGCGACGATGCCGGCAGGGCCGACGCCGCCGAACAGAGCGTGCGCGACGCGCTCGCCCAGGGTCCGGTGGTGCTGTGCGACGTGGTGGTCAGCGAGATCACCGCCGGCCTCGGCCACGGCACCGACATCATGGACGTGGTCGAGGAGATGGGCATGCGCTACCTGCCGGTCGAGCGCCGCTCGGCGGTCCGCGCCGGCGAGATGCAGCGCCGCTTCAACCAGCGGCGGCGCGCGTCCGGTCGGGCCGCGCAGCCCTCGCCGCGCACCGTGCCGGACTTCATCGTCGGCGCACACGCGCTGCTGCAGTGCGCGGCCCTGATCACCCGCGACGCCGGCTTCTTCCGCGACTACTTCAAGGGCCTGAAGGTCATCGTCCCCAAGGCCCCCTGATCGAACCCACGCTTCATGTCCACCGCTTTACTTCGGAGAACCCCCATGTTGGAAGCCTACCGCCACCACGCGGCCGAACGCGCTGCGCTCGGTATCCCGCCGCTGCCGCTGAGCGCGCAGCAGACCGCCGACGTCGTCGAGCTGCTGAAGAACCCGCCGGCCGGCGAGGAGCAGGTCCTGCTCGACCTGATCACGAACCGCGTGCCCGCCGGCGTGGACGACGCCGCCAAGGTCAAGGCCAGCTACCTGGCCGCGATCGCCTTCGGCACCGAGAAGAACGCGCTGATCCCGCGCGAGCGCGCCACCGAACTGCTGGGCACCATGCTGGGCGGCTACAACGTCGCGCCTCTGGTCGAGCTGCTCGATGACGCCGCGCTCGGTGCGATCGCCGCCGACGCCCTCAAGCACACCCTGCTGGTGTTCGACGCCTTCCACGACGTGGAAGAGAAGGCGAAGGCCGGCAATGCGAACGCGAAGGCCGTGATGCAGAGCTGGGCCGATGCCGAATGGTTCACCAGCAAGCCGGAAGTGCCGGAGTCGATGACCATCACGGTGTTCAAGGTGCCGGGCGAGACCAATACCGACGACCTGTCGCCGGCGCCGGACGCGACCACGCGGCCCGACATCCCGATGCATGCGCTGGCGATGCTGAAGAACAAGCGCCCCGACGCGCCCTTCGTGCCGGAGGAAGACGGCAAGCGCGGTCCGATCCAGGCCATCCTCGACCTCAAGGACAAGGGCCACCTCGTCGCCTACGTCGGCGACGTGGTCGGCACCGGTTCCAGCCGCAAGTCGGCCACCAACTCCGTGCTGTGGTGGACCGGCGAGGACATTCCCTTCATTCCGAACAAGCGCTTCGGCGGCGTCTGCCTGGGTTCGAAGATCGCGCCGATCTTCTACAACACGATGGAAGATGCGGGTGCGCTGCCGATCGAGCTCGACGTGTCGAAGATGGCGCATGGCGACGTGGTCGAGCTGCGCCCGTATGACGGCAAGGCGCTGAAGGACGGCGAAGTGATCGCCGAGTTCGAGGTCAAGAGCGACGTGCTGTTCGACGAGGTGCGCGCCGGCGGCCGCATTCCGCTGATCATCGGCCGCGGCCTGACCGGCAAGGCGCGCGAATCGCTCGGCCTGCCGACCGTCGACCTGTTCCGCCAGCCGGCGACGCCCGCCGACACCGGCAAGGGCTTTACGCTTGCGCAGAAGATGGTCGGTCGCGCCTGCGGGCTGGCGGAGGGGCAGGGCGTGCGCCCGGGCACCTACTGCGAGCCGAAGATGACCACCGTGGGCTCCCAGGACACCACCGGCCCGATGACCCGCGACGAGCTGAAGGACCTGGCCTGCCTGGGCTTCTCCTCGGACCTCGTGATGCAGTCCTTCTGCCACACCGCGGCCTATCCGAAGCCGGTGGACGTCAAGACGCACCACACGCTGCCGGAGTTCATCTCCACCCGCGGCGGCGTCTCGCTGCGCCCCGGCGACGGCATCATCCACAGCTGGCTCAACCGCATGCTGCTGCCCGACACCGTCGGCACCGGCGGCGACTCGCACACCCGGTTCCCTATCGGCATCTCGTTCCCCGCGGGCTCGGGCCTCGTGGCTTTCGCTGCTGCCACCGGCGTGATGCCGCTGGACATGCCGGAATCGGTGCTGGTGCGCTTCAAGGGCCAGATGCAGCCGGGCGTGACCCTGCGTGACCTCGTGCACGCGATCCCCCTGTATGCGATCAAGGCGGGCCTGCTGACGGTCGCAAAGCAGGGCAAGAAGAACATCTTCTCCGGCCGCATCCTCGAGATCGAGGGCCTGCCTGAGCTGAAGATCGAACAGGCCTTCGAGCTGGCCGACGCCTCCGCCGAGCGCTCCGCCGCCGGCTGCACCGTGCGCCTGGACCAGGCCCCGATCATCGAATACCTGACCAGCAACATCACCCTGCTCAAGTGGATGATCGCCGAAGGCTATGCCGACGCCCGCACCATCCAGCGTCGCATCGACAAGATGGAGCAGTGGCTGGCCGACCCGCAGCTGCTCGAGCCCGATGCCGACGCCGAATACGCCGCGGTGATCGAGATCGACCTGGCCGATATCGTCGAGCCGATCGTCTGTTGTCCGAACGACCCGGACGACGCCAAGACCCTGTCCGACGTTGCCGGCGACACCATCGACGAGGTGTTCATCGGATCCTGCATGACCAACATCGGCCACTTCCGCGCGGCCGCAAAGCTGCTCGAGGGCAAGCGCGACATCCCCACGCGCCTGTGGGTCGCGCCGCCGACCAAGATGGACGCCGCCGAGCTGACCAAGGAAGGCCATTACGGCACCTTCGGGGCCGCCGGCGCGCGCATGGAGATGCCGGGCTGCTCGCTGTGCATGGGCAACCAGGCCCAGGTGCGCGAGGGTGCCACGGTGATGTCCACCTCCACCCGCAACTTCCCCAACCGCCTGGGCCGCGGCGCCAACGTCTACCTGGGTTCGGCGGAGCTGGCCGCGATCTGCTCGCGCCTGGGCCGCATCCCGAGCCGCGAGGAGTACATGTCAGGCGTGGGTGTCATCAGCGACAAGGGCGCCGAGATCTACCGCTACATGAACTTCGACCAGATCGAGGAGTATCGCGAGGTGGCGGAGGCGGTGCCGGCGGGCTGATCGACGCCGCTGCTGCCGACACGGAAACGCCCGGCATGGCCGGGCGTTTTCTTTGCATGATTACCGGTGGCCGCAACGGAGCTGTCAGCCCAGCAGGTCCTCGACCGCCTGCGCCATGGCTCCGCGACGCAGCAGGAAATCCCAGGGGCTGCCACCGAACTGTCGCCACAGCACCGCCGATCGCAGCGCAGCCAGCAGCATCGCGCGGATCTCGGCAACGATGGCCGCCTGCCCCAGGTAGTGCGGGTTGCCCTGCACCAGCACGCGCGGGCGCAGCTGGCTGACGGTGTCGGCGTAGAGAGTGCCGAGCTTCGCAAGCACTTCGGGATGCGCGGTCCCCAGGCGCTCGGCTTCGATCTTCGCTGTGAGGATGCCCTCGTGCACGCGGCCTGCGATGTCGTCGTCCTGCACGAAGCGCCGTTCGAGCTGGGTCACGGCCAGCGCGAGCTTCGGCAGCAGCGGATCCTGGCCCTTGTTGGCCAGGTAATCGCGCACCAGCATCAGGCCGGGGCGCACGTTGGCCACGCCGCCGTAGATCTCGCCGGTGGAGTCGGCGTCGATCCGGAACACGCTGCCGAGCGCGGTCTCGAGCACGGTGCCTTCGGCCTGGCCGGTCTCGGCCACGCGGCGCACCTGGCGCAGCGCCTGCGCCAGTCCGGCCAGCGCGAGCATGCGGTCGTGGATGTCGCTCATGCCGGCACTCCCCTCGTGCCCGCCGGGGCGTCGGTAGTCGCGATCACGGCGCCGCCCAGGCAGGCCTCGCCGTCGTACAGGACCACGGACTGGCCGGGCGTCACGGCGCGCTGGGGGCGCTCGAAGGCGACCCGCAGGGTCCCGGAATCATCAACGGTCACTTCGCATGGCTCCTCTTGCTGGCGGTAGCGCGTCTGCGCCGTGCAGCGGAAAACGGTGGATGGGGGTGCGCCGGCGATCCAGTGCGCGGTTTCGCTGCGCAGCGCCTGCGACATGAGCCAGGGGCTGTCATGCCCCTGGTCAACGGTGAGCACGTTGCCGGCCACGTCCTTGCCGACCACGTACCACGGCCGGTCGGCGAAGCCGCGGCGGCCACCGATGTGCAGGCCTTCGCGCTGGCCCAGGGTGTAGTAGAACACGCCCTGGTGTCCGCCCACGACCTGGCCGTCGGGCGTGCGGATCTCGCCGGCGCGCGCGGGCAGGTACTGGCCGAGGAACTCGCGGAAGTCGCGCTCGCCGACGAAGCAGATGCCGGTTGAATCCTTCTTGGCGGCCGTCGGCAGCCCCGCGGCGGCGGCCATCCCACGCACCGCGTCCTTCTGCAGTCCGCCCAGTGGGAACAGGGTGGCGGCGAGCTGTTCCTGCCCCAGCTGGTGCAGGAAGTAGCTCTGGTCCTTGCTGCGGTCGGCGGCGCGCAGCAGGCGCCAGTGACGGCCGTCGTGGTCGACGCGGGCGTAGTGCCCGGTGGCGATGCGCGCCGCGCCCAGCTCGCGGGCGGCGTCGAGGAAATGCTTGAACTTGATCTCGCGGTTGCACAGCACGTCCGGGTTCGGTGTGCGCCCGACGGCGTAATCGGCGAGGAAGTGTTCGAACACGCCGGCCCAGTACTCCTGCGAGAAGTCGCGGAAGTGGATGGGGATGCCGAGCCGCCCGCACACCGCCACGGCGTCGCGCCGGTCCTCGTCGGCGCGGCAGTGGCCGCTGCCGTCGTCGGCCCAGTTGTCCATGAACAGGCCGGCGATCGGCTCTCCGGCGTCGCGCAGGCGCAGGGCGGCGACCGATGAATCCACGCCGCCGGACATGCCGACGATGACGCCGGGCGCGGCCATCAGCGCACCGAGCGCAGCAGCGACAGCGGCTGCCGGCTGCCGGCCAGATGGTCGGCCACGACCTGCCAGACCAGGGGGCTGCGATGGCGGTCGGCCTGGGCCTGGAGCTCGGCCGGCGTCAGCCACAGCGCGCGCACGATGCCCTGGTCCAGCGTCCGCGCCGGATCATGCGATAGCGGCCGCGCGGCGAAGGCGAAGCGCAGGTAGTGGCGACCCGGCTTGCCGCCGGGCTGGCCCGGCGAGGTCCACTGGTAGGCGCCGATGAAGGCCGTGGGCTCCACGCTCCAGCCCGACTCCTCGAGCGTTTCGCGGACCGCGGCCTCCACCAGGTCCTCGTCGGGCTCGAGGTGGCCGGCGGGCTGGTTCAGCACCAGCCGGCCACCCGAGTGTTCCTCGACGCAGAGCACGCGGCCGCCGTCCACCACCACGGTGGCCACGGTCACGTCGGGTTGCCAGAACCGCCCCTGTCGATAGGTCACGGCCCGCACCGCCCACGCGCGCCCGCACGCATCGGGGCGTGGTCGCGGTCCATGGTTGCGGGGCTGGCAGGCTGCATGTGGTCACCGTGGGTGGGCAGGGCATTTTCCCCTGCGCGGCGGGGGCCGTCCACCGGGCGCGCCGGTATAATCGGGGGCTATGAGCCACAACCCCGGACACGAGCGCGACCATGGCGTCGCCGTTGAAGTCGGCCGCCCCGAAGTGGCCCGGCCGCCGCTGTATTCCGTCCTGATCCTGAACGACGATTACACCCCGATGGACTTCGTGGTCGAGGTGCTGGTGCGCTTCTTCGGCATGGACATCGAGCGCGCCACCCAGGTCATGCTCCATGTCCACACCCGCGGCCGCGGCGTGTGCGGGGTGTTTACCCGCGACGTGGCCGAGTCCAAGACCGCCCAGGTCAACGAGTACGCCCGGTTGAACCAGCATCCGCTGCTGGCGACGATCGAAAAAACCTGAGCCTTGCACCGGCGCCCGTGTGCGCCTCACTCCGCGATGACACGCGCGGCCGGGATACTGGGATCCGTGGATGGTGCTTGCCAACGGCGCGGGCAAGGGCCTACAAGGAATCCGTCGCCGGATGGAAAAGTCCCTTGGGCATCCCCATCTGGTAAGCAGTGAATCCAGGAGGCACACGCCCCATGTTCAGCAAGGATCTCGAATACAGCATCGGCCAGTGCTACAAGCGCGCCCGCGAGGCCCGCGACGAGTACATGACGGTCGAGCACCTGCTGCTCGCGCTGCTCGACAATCCGTCCGCGGAGACCGTGCTCAAGGCCTGCGGCGCCGATTTCCACCGCCTGCGCTCCGACCTCGAGCAGGCCATCGCCAGCTCCGTCTCGCGACTGGCCGAGGACGACGGCCGCGACACCCAGCCGACGCTGGGTTTCCAGCGCGTGCTGCAGCGTGCGGTCTACCACGTGCAATCCTCGGGCAAGAAGGAGGTCAGCGGCGCCAACGTGCTGGTGGCCATCTTCGGCGAGAAGGATTCGCACGCGGTCTACTTCCTCAACCAGCAGGACGTCACCCGGCTGGACGTGGTGAATTACCTGTCGCACGGCATCGCGCGCACCGGCGAGGAGCCGCAGCCCGGCTCCGGCTCCGGGGACGAGGCTGAAGGCAAGGCCGAAGGCGGCGAGGGCGAGGGCAAGGGTGATGCCCTCACCGAATTCGCCACCGACCTCAACGCGCTCGCGCGCCAGGGGAAGATCGATCCCCTGGTCGGCCGTGCCGACGAGATCGAGCGCACCATCCAGGTGCTCTGCCGCCGCCGCAAGAACAACCCGCTGTACGTGGGCGAGGCCGGCGTCGGCAAGACCGCGATCGCCGAGGGCCTGGCCAAGCGCATCGTCGACGGGGAAGTGCCCGAGGTGCTGGCCGACGCCACCATCTACTCGCTCGACCTGGGCGCGCTGGTGGCCGGCACCAAGTACCGCGGCGATTTCGAGAAGCGCCTGAAGGCGGTACTGGCCGCGGTCGGCAAGCACGAGGGCGCGATCCTGTTCATCGACGAGATCCACACCATCATCGGTGCGGGTTCGGCGTCGGGCGGCACGATGGACGCGTCGAACCTGATCAAGCCGGCGCTGGCGTCTGGCGAACTGCGCTGCATCGGCTCGACCACGTTCCAGGAATACCGCGGCATCTTCGAAAAGGACCGGGCGCTGGCCCGGCGCTTCCAGAAGATCGACATCGTCGAGCCCACCGTGGGCGAGACCTACGAGATCCTGCAGGGCCTGAAGCCGAAGTACGAGGCCCACCACAACGTCACCTACGCCGACGACGCACTGCAGGCGGCGGTGGACCTGTCGGTCAAGCACATCGGCGACCGGCTGCTGCCGGACAAGGCCATCGACGTGATCGACGAGGCCGGCGCCCGCCAGCGGCTGCTGCCCGATGACAAACGCAAGTCGCTGATCGACGTGGAGGAGGTCGAAGCCATCGTCGCCCGGATGGCGCGCATCCCGACCAAGCAGGTCAGCGCCTCGGACAAGGACGTGCTCGAGCACCTGGAGCGCAACCTGAAGATGGTGATCTTCGGGCAGGACCCGGCGATCGCCACCCTGACGTCGGCGATCAAGCTCGCGCGCTCCGGCCTGGCCAACCCGGACAAGCCGATCGGCAACTTCCTGTTCGCCGGCCCCACCGGCGTCGGCAAGACCGAGGTCACCCGCCAGCTTGCGCTGCAGCTGGGCATCGAACTGGTGCGCTTCGACATGTCGGAGTACATGGAGCCGCATTCGGTCAGCCGCCTGATCGGCGCGCCACCGGGCTACGTCGGCTTCGACCAGGGCGGCCTGCTGACCGAGAAGATCGTCAAGACGCCGCACTGCGTGCTGTTGCTGGACGAAGTCGAGAAGGCGCACCCGGACATCTTCAACATCCTGCTGCAGGTGATGGACCGCGGCATCCTGACCGACACCAACGGGCGCGAGGCCAACTTCCGCAACGTGGTGCTGGTGATGACCACGAACGCGGGCGCGGCGCAGGCCGCGCGGCGCACGATCGGCTTCATGCAGCAGGACCACAGCACGGACGCGATGGAGGTGATCCGCAAGGGCTTCACGCCGGAGTTCCGCAACCGCCTGGACGCCATCGTGCAGTTCCAGGCGCTGGGCTTCGAGCACATCCTGCGCGTGGTCGACAAGTTCCTGATCGAGCTCGAGGAGCAGCTGCACGAGAAGCAGGTGAGCCTGGCGGCGACGCCGGCGGCGCGCGAGTGGCTGGCCCAGCACGGCTTCGACCCGCTGATGGGCGCACGGCCGATGTCGCGGGTGATCCAGGACAAGGTGAAGCGGCCGCTTGCCGACGAGCTGCTGTTCGGGCGCCTGGTGGGCGGGGGCAAGGTGTCGATCGACGCCGTGGACGGCGAGCTGGTGCTCGACGTGCAGGCCGAGCCCGAGAAGCTGCTGCCGGCGACCGTCGACTGACGGCGCCGCGCCGCGGGCATGAAAAAGGCGGCCCCAGGGCCGCCTTTCTTCTTCGGGCGCGGGTGGCGCCTTACTTCATCCGGTAGGTGATGCGACCCTTGGTGAGGTCGTACGGGGTCATTTCGACCTTGACGCGATCACCGGTGAGGATGCGGATGTAGTTCTTGCGCATGCGCCCGGAGATGTGCGCGATGATCTCGTGCCCGTTCTCCAGCTTCACACGGAACACCGTGTTGGGAAGCGTCTCGGAGATCGAGCCTTCGAATTCAATGACATCGTCTTTCGCCATGCGTGCTGTACTGACCGAATCAAGGGACCGGGCCTGGGGCCCGAAAGACGGCAATTGTCGCATGGACGGGCCCGCCGTGCAAAATTCCGGTTAAACGGGCGCCCAATGCCCCTCGCTTCCGGACGCGGTCCCGAGGCTGGCTGCAGGCAGTCCGAACGCCGCGTCCCAGGGGCCGACACGGCCCGGCAGCGCGGCCAGCCGCCGCACCTCGGCAAGGAAGCGTGGCCGTGCCCAGGCCTGTGCGCCCATCCGCTGCAGGTGTGCGTTCTCCACCTGGGCATCGAGCAGCGGCCAGCCCCAGCCGTGCAGGACCCGGGCCAGCGCGGCGAGCGCGACCTTGGAGCCGCCGCTCTCGCCGCTGAACATGCTTTCGCCGAAGAACATCCGGCCCACCGCCACGCCATACAGGCCGCCGACGAGGCGCCCCTGCCCGTCGAGCACCTCGATCGAGTGCGCATGGCCGATGGCATGCAGGGTGGAGTAGGCCGCGCGCATGGCATCGGTGATCCAGGTGCCGTGCCCGCCGCGGCCCGGCGCGGTGGCGCAGGCCAGCACCACCTGGTCGAAGGCGCGGTCTGCGACCACCGTCCAGTCCGAGCGGCGCAGCTGGCGGCGGAAGCGCGATGACAGGTGCACGCCGTCGGTGGCGAACACGGTGCGCGGGTCCGGCGACCACCACAGCAGCGGCTGCCCCTGCGAATACCAGGGGAAGATGCCGTTGGCGTAGGCGTTGAGCAGGCGCCGCGGACTGAGGTCGCCGCCGATCGCCAGCAGCCCGTCGGGCTCGCGCAGCGCGGTCTCGGGGTCCGGGAAAGGAGCGCCCGGATTGGTACCCAGCAGGGCTGGCAGCTTGCGACTCACGTTGCCGGCCCGGCATCGCGGAACGGAGAGCGCCGAACCAGCGTCCGTGCCATGCCTTCGACCGCGGCTTCTTCCTCGCGGCACCAGTCCCGCAGCGCACGGCGGAAGTCGGGGTCGGCGATCCAGTGGCGGCTGCGCACGGGTGTCGGCAGGAAGCCGCGCGCGATCTTGTGCTCGCCCTGTGCGCCGGGTTCGAAGTGCGTGAGGCCTTCGCGCAGGCAGTACTCGATGCCCTGGTAGTAGCAGGTCTCGAAGTGCAGGCCGGGCAGCTGGCGTACGGCACCCCAGTAGCGTCCGTACAGGGTGTCGCGCCCGCGCAGGCACAGCGCGCCGGCGATGGCTTCGCCGTCGAGGTCGGCGAGTACCAGCACCAGCGCGCGCGGCAGCGTGCGGGCCAGGTGCTGCAGGAAGTCGAGGGTCAGCGCCGGCGCATTGCCGTAGTCGGCAAAGGTTTCCAGGTAGAAGGCATGCATGTGCGCCAGGTCGGTCTCGCTGGCCTCGTCGCCGTGCAGTACGCGGAAGGTCACGCCCGCGCGCACGACCTTCGCCCGTTCCTGGCGGATGTTCTTGCGATGGCGATGGTCCATGTCCGCAAGGAAGGCGGCGAAGTCCGGCCAGCCGGCGTCGTTGCGCCAGTGGTACTGGATGTCGCTGCGACGCATCCACTCGTCGCCGAAGGCGGCGTCTTCGCCGGCCTCGTGGAAGTTGAGGTGCGCCGACGACAGGCCCAGTCCGCGCACCTCGTCGACGATGGCGTCGAGCAGCGCAGCGCGCGCGGCGTCGTCGCGCGCCAGCAGTCGCGGCCCGGTCACCGGCGAGTAGGGCACCGCGCCCAGCCACTTCGGGAAATAGTCGCGGCCGTAGCGCGCATAGGCATGGGCCCAGGCGTGGTCGAACACGAATTCGCCGTGCGAGTTGTCCTTCAGGTAGCCCGGCGCGGCCGCGACCAGCGCATCGCCTTTCCACAGCGTGACGTGGTGCGGCGTCCAGCCCCAGCCCGCGCGCAGGCAGCCGCTGGATTCGAGGCCTTCGAGGAAGGCATGCGCGACGAAAGGATTGCCGCCGTCATGCAGTGCGTCCCAGGCGGCGGCCGGAATCCCGGCAAGCGAGGCATGGATGCGCGCGACGGGCATGCCCGGACTCAGCCGGCCCGGCCCGACGCGCGCCGGGACTCAGGCATCCTTGTCGAGGAAGCGCTCGGCGTCGAGCGCCGCCATGCAGCCGAAGCCGGCCGAGGTGATGGCCTGGCGGTAATGCTGGTCGGCGACGTCGCCGGCGGCGAACACGCCCTTGACCGAGGTTTCGGTGGCGCCGCCCGACAGGCCCGAGCGGATCTCGAGGTAGCCGTTGTTCATCGCCAGCTGGCCCTCGAACAGGGTGGTGTTCGGCGTGTGGCCGATGGCGACGAAGAAGCCGTGCACGTCGATCTCCCGCGTGCTGTCGTCCTGCACGGACTTCAGCCGCAGTCCGGTGACGCCGGCTTCGTTGCCCAGCACCTCGTCGACGACGTGGTGCCACACCGGCTCGATCTTCCCGGCGTCGATCTTGGCCTGCAGCTTGTCCTGCATGATCTTTTCCGCGCGCAGGGTGTCGCGGCGGTGGACCAGGTAGACCTTGCGGGCGATGTTGGACAGGTACAGCGCCTCTTCCACGGCGGTGTTGCCGCCGCCGACCACGGCCACGTCCTGGTCCTTGTAGAAGAAGCCGTCGCAGGTGGCGCAGGCGGACACGCCGCGGCCCTTGAACGCTTCCTCGGAGGGCAGCCCCAGGTACTTGGCCGTGGCACCGGTGGCGATGACCAGGGCGTCGGCGGTGTAGTCGCCGTTGTCGCCCTTCAGGCGGAACGGACGCTGCGACAGGTCGGCGCTGTGGATGTGGTCGAAGATCGTCTCGGTCTCGAAGCGCTCGGCATGCGCCTGCATGCGCGTCATCAGGTCCGGGCCCATCAGGCCGTGGGCATCGCCCGGCCAGTTGTCGACCTCGGTGGTGGTCATCAGCTGGCCGCCCATCTGCAGCCCGGTGACGACAACCGGCTTCAGGTTGGCGCGGGCGGCATAGACGGCAGCGGTCCAGCCGGCGGGGCCGGAACCGAGGATCAGCAGGCGGCAGTGCTTGGAAGTGCTCATGTATACTCGCGGGCCATGGAATCACGGCGTTGGGAAGCCTATAGCTTGGCGGCGCCGACGCGGCATGACAAGGCGCAGGGGGCGTTCGCGGGCGCAACGCAGGGTTCCCGGTAGCAGGACGACGACTCGCCGCACATGCGGCGTTTTTTGTGCAGGACTGGAGAGGACAAGAGATGCGCATCGGCGTTCCGAAGGAAACCAAAATCCTTGAAGGGCGCGTCGCACTCGTGCCCGCCGCGGCTGGCGATCTGGTCAAGCGCGGCCACGAGGTGTGGCTGGAGAAGGACGCCGGCCTGAAGTCCGGCTTCGCCGACGACCAGTACACGGCGCTGGGCGTCAACATCGCTCCCGATGCCGCCGCGCTGTACGAAAAGGGCGAGATGATCGTGAAGGTCAAGGAGCCGATCGCCGGCGACCTGCTGCACCTGCGCCGCGACCACCTGCTGTTCTGCTACCTGCACCTGGCGGCCGAGCCGGCGCTGACCCGCAGCCTGCTCGACATCGGCCTGACCGGCGTCGCCTTCGAGACCGTCGAACTGCCCAACGGCGACCTGCCGCTGCTGGCGCCGATGTCGATCGTGGCTGGCCGCATCGGCGTGCAGGTGGGTACGCATCTTCTGCACCAGCCCGAGGGTGGCAAGGGCAAGCTGCTCGGCGGGCTGCCGTCGACGGAGCGCGGCAAGGTGGTGGTCTTCGGCGCGGGCAAGGCCGGCGGCGCGTCCGCCGCGCTGGCCGCGGCCGGCGGCGCCAACGTCACCGTGTTCGAGATGCGCACCGACCGCATGGACGAGATGATGCGCCTGGGCGCCAACGTCACCGCGCTCTATCCGTACCACGACGTGGTCGCGCGCGAGGTGGCTTCTGCCGACCTGGTGATCGGTGCGGTGCTGGTGGCCGGCGCACGCGCGCCCAAGGTGCTGACCCGCGACATGCTCAAGGCCATGGAGCCGGGCAGCGTGCTGGTGGACATCGCCATCGACCAGGGCGGCTGCTTCGAAACCTCGCGTCCGACCACCTGGAAGGATCCGACCTATGTGGAGGAGGGCGTGACCCACTTCTGCGTGACCAACATGCCCGGTGCCGTGCCGCAGACCTCGTCGCAGGCGATCTGCGCAACGATCCTGCCCTGGGTGAACCGGCTCGCGGCCGGCGGCGACTGGCAGGCCGATCCCGCGCTGGCCCGCGGCATCAACGTGGCCGATGGCAAGCTGGTCCATTCGGCGCTGCTTGGCATGGCTGTTTGAGGCGGAATATGATTAGAATCATCCCATTGCGGCAACTTCTTAAGGTCTGATCACACGTGGCAGCACGTCCGGCATCCGAACGCGGCACCCGGCGCCAGCGCAACGCGGCACCGCGTGCGGCTGCCTCGACGCCCAACCCCAGGCGACAGAAGCTGCTGCGCGACATCGCCCTGATCGCGATCGCGCCGCTGCTGGTCTACCTGCTGGTGTGCCTGGTGACGTATTCGTCCCAGGATCCGGGCTGGAGCAACTCCGGAAACCTGACTGCACCGCTGCACAACGCCGGCGGCAAGGTCGGGGCCTGGACCGCCGGCATGCTGCTGGGCCTGTTCGGCTACGTCGCCTTCGTGCTGCCGCTGGTCCTGGGCGCGGTGGCCTGGATCGCGCTGTTCGGCATGGACACCGATGGCGACGGCCAGGCCGACCTCGGTCCGGCGCTGCGCCTGGTCGGCATCGTCGGCTTCATCATCGCCGCCACCGGTTTGCTGTACCTCCGGTTTCGCGCCGTGGAGGGGCTGCCGGAAGGTGGCGGCGGCATCCTCGGGCGGCTGGTGGGCAATTCGCTGTATGCCGGCTTCGGCGGCATCGGCGGCAACCTGTTCCTGCTGGCGCTGCTGCTGGTGTCGGTGACGCTGGCCACCGGCCTGTCCTGGTTCGGGGTCATGGACACGATCGGCAAGTGGGTGCTGAGGCTGCCCGAGCTGTTCCGCCGCGGCAGCAAGCAGGCCGGCGAGTGGCAGGACGCCCGGACCATGCGCGAGGAGCGCACCGAGACCCGCAAGATCGAGACCGAACTGCGCGCCAGGCGCGCACCGGTGCGGATCGAGCCCCCGCCGGCGGCAGTGGTGGAGAAGAGTGAGCGCGCCAAGCGCGAGCAGCAGATCCCGCTGTTCAACGTCGCCGACGGCAGCGGCATCCCGCCGCTGGCGCTGCTCGACGATCCCAAGCCGCAGCCCAAGGGCTACGACGAGGACACGCTGGAAACGCTGTCGCGGCAGATCGAGTTCAAGCTCAAGGACTTCCGCATCGATGCGCAGGTGGTCGGCGCCTATCCGGGCCCGGTGATCACCCGCTTCGAGATCGAGCCGGCACCCGGCATCAAGGTCAGCCAGATCAGTTCGCTGGACAAGGACATCGCCCGCGGCCTGTCGGTGAAGTCCGTGCGCGTGGTCGACGTGATTCCCGGCAAGTCGGTGGTCGGCCTGGAAACGCCGAACACGCACCGCGAGATGATCTACCTCTCCGAGCTGCTGCGCTCCAAGGAATACGACAAGTCCGGCAGCCCGCTCACGCTGGCGCTGGGCAAGGACATCGCCGGGCGGCCGACGGTGGCCGACCTCGCTCGCATGCCACACCTGCTGGTGGCCGGCACCACCGGTTCCGGCAAGTCGGTGGCGGTGAACGCCATGGTGCTGAGCCTGCTGTACAAGGCGTCCGCCAAGGACGTGCGCATGCTGATGATCGACCCGAAGATGCTCGAGCTCAGCGTCTACCAGGGCATCCCGCACCTGCTCGCGCCGGTGGTCACCGACATGAAGGAGGCTGCCAACGGCCTGCGCTGGTGCGTGGCCGAGATGGAGCGCCGCTACAAGCTGATGAGCGCGGTGGGCGTGCGCAACCTGGCCGGCTTCAACAAGAAGGTGAAGGACGCCCAGGACAGCGGCCAGCCGCTGCTGGACCCGCTGTTCAAGCCCAACCCGGAAATCGACGAGCTGCCGCAACCGCTCGAGCCGCTGCCCTTCATCGTCATCTTCATCGACGAGTTCGCCGACATGATGATGATCGTCGGCAAGAAGGTGGAGGAGCTGATCGCACGCCTGGCGCAGAAGTCGCGCGCCGCCGGCATCCACCTGATCCTGGCCACGCAGCGGCCGTCGGTGGACGTGATCACCGGCCTGATCAAGGCCAACATCCCCACGCGCATCGCGTTCCAGGTGTCGAGCAAGATCGACTCGCGCACGATCCTCGACCAGAGCGGCGCCGAGACGCTGCTCGGCCATGGCGACATGCTCTACCTGCCGCCCGGAACCGCCATGCCGGAGCGCGTGCACGGCGCCTTCGTCTCCGACGAGGAAGTGCACCGCGTGGTCGAGAACCTCAAGCAGTCGTGCGGCGGCCCGGACTACGTCGAGGGCGTGCTCGAGGAAGTGCAGACGATGGGCGACGGCGTCGTGGTCGGCGCCACCGGACTGCCCGAATCCAGCAGCAGCGGCGACGAGAGCGATCCGCTCTACGACGAGGCCGTGCGCGTGGTGACCGAGACCCGGCGGGCGTCGATCTCGGGCGTGCAGCGTCGGCTCAAGATCGGCTACAACCGCGCCGCGCGCCTGGTCGAGGCCATGGAGGCCGCTGGCGTGGTTTCGCCACCGGAGCACAACGGCGACCGCAGCGTGCTCGCGCCGCCGCCGCCGCGGTGACCCTCCACTGTGGGAGCCGCTGTAGCGGCGATGACCCTGCACTTCGCGTGATCCCGCATTCAGCCGTCGCAGGCCAAACTTCGCATCGTATTTCCCGGATGGAGCCTCCGATGATCCGCAAGCGCAACTGGGTGGCCGCGCTGGCCCTGCTGTCCCTCTTCGCCAGCACCGCGTTTGCCGGCGCCCGCGACGACATGGCCGCCTTCAGCACCGGCCTGAAGGGCCTGGACGGACGCTTCGAACAGAAGCTCTACGACCTCGACGGCCGCCTCAAGGAAACCTCCACCGGTCGCGTGGCGCTGTCGGCGCCGCGTCTTTTCCGCTGGGAGTACGTCACTCCCTACGAACAGCTGATCGTCGCCGACGGCGAGAAGGTCTGGGTCTTCGATCCCGACCTGGAACAGGTGACCGTGCGCCCGCAGGGGCCGGAGGAGCAGAACAGCCCGCTTGCAGCCCTGGTCGATCCGGCCAAGCTGGAACGCGACTTCAAGGTCCGCGAGGGCGCTGAGGCGGATGGCCTGTCGTGGCTGCTGCTGTCGCCGCGCCAGTCCGACCAGGCCAGCTTCAGCAGCGCCCGCCTGGGCTTCAAGGGCAGTGCGCTGGTGCGCATGGAGGTGGTCGATACCCTGGGCCAGCGCACCGAGGTCGCGTTCAGCGATTGGCAGCGCAACCCTGACTTCGACCGCGGCACGTTCCGCTTCGTGCCAGCCGCGGGCGTGGACGTGGTCGGCGAGGGCTGAGGCCCTCCAGGCCACACCGGCCGGATCATTTCTCCCGGGCGGCGTTCGCGGTGTCCCCGCGGGCGCCGTTCCCGCGTTATCCAGGACGTATCCGCATCGGGAAGCGTCCATGCCGGCAGTCCGCTGCGCCCGAATCCTGCTCGTGACCCTGCTGTCCGCGGCCATGCCATGCGCGTTCGCCCAGGCCTGGGACGATGTGGCCCCCGATGCTGCCGGAAGCGCTGCCATCCAGCTGCCGGTCGACGAGCAGGTCGAAGCGGCGGTCGCCGCTGTGCTGGTGCCCACGCTGGGCAGTGAATTCGGCGAGGCGATGCTGGAGCTGAGGCTGGGCGATGCCCGCGCCGAGGTCACCGGGGCGCGCGACCACGTGGTGCACGGCGTCGGCCAGCTGCGTCTCACCGGCGATGGCGGCGCGGACGACTGGCTGGCCTTCCGCTACCGCACCCGCTACGACCCCGTGTTCGCCACGGCCGGCTATCCGGAGATCATGCTTGGCGGAGACGGTGCGGGCGAGGACGAGCACTTCGTTCCCAACGATGCCGGCCTGCTGGTCGAACTCGAGGCGCGCGTGGGTGCCGAACTCGAGGCGTATCCGGGCGCTGGCCGCGTGTTCCTGCAACTCGACGACATTTCGAGCATGCAGTCCGGCAAGCGCTTCATCCGCATCGAGGCCCATGGCCTGGCGGACTTCGGGCCGGGCGGGAACACCAGCGCACGCATCGACGCGCTCTACGACCTGCATGCCCATGCCTGGCTGAGCGTGGAGCACGCGCTGGGGCCGAACATCAACGCCCTCGGGGATTTCGCCACCGCCGGCCCCTGACGGCAGTCGCCGCGGCGGCGACCTTGGTATCGTGTCGTCCTGCACTTCCCCTGGATGCGACGTGTCCCGCAAGCAAGCAAGGGACGCCGGAACGCCCGGCCTCCTTCCCCCGGAATCCGATGCCCTCGCGCTGCGCCCGCTCGCCGAGCGCATGCGCCCGCGCACGCTGGATGAAATGGTCGGGCAGCGGCGACTTCTCGCGCCCGGATCCGCGCTGCGGCGCGCAGTCGAAGCCGGCCGCGTGCACTCGATGGTGCTGTGGGGACCGCCGGGCTGCGGCAAGACCACGCTCGCGCTGCTGCTGGCCGAGTACTCCGACGCCGAGTACCGCGCGATCTCGGCGGTGCTCACCGGACTGCCCGACGTGCGCAAGGTGCTTGCCGAAGCGGAGTACACGTTCGCCGGTGGCCGCCGCACGGTGCTGTTCGTCGACGAGGTGCACCGCTTCAACAAGGTGCAGCAGGATGCGTTCCTGCCACATATCGAACGCGGGACGATCATCTTCGTCGGCGCCACGACCGAAAACCCCTCGTTCGAACTGAACTCGGCGCTGCTGTCGCGCTGCCGCGTGCACGTGATGGAGGCGGTCTCGGTCGAAGACATCGGCACCGCCCTGCAGCGCGCGCTCGACGATTCCGACCGCGGCCTTGGCGGGCGCGGCATCGTGATCGGCGACGACCAGCTGCGACTCATCGCCAGCGCCGCCGACGGCGACGTGCGCCGCGCGCTCACCCTGCTGGAGATCGCGGTGGAGCTGGTGGGCGAGGGCGGCACCATCACCGACGAGACCCTGGCCCAGGTGCTGGCCGACCGCAGCCGCCGCTTCGACAAGGGCGGCGACCAGTTCTACGACCAGATTTCGGCGCTGCACAAATCGGTGCGCAGCTCCAACCCCGATGCCGCGCTGTACTGGCTGGCGCGGATGCTCGACGGTGGCGCGGATGCCAGCTACCTGGCGCGCCGGCTGACGCGCATGGCGGTGGAGGACATCGGCCTGGCCGACCCGCGCGCGTTGACCATGGCGCTCGAGGCCTGGGATGCATACGACCGCCTCGGCAGTCCCGAGGGCGACCTGGCGCTGGGCCAGCTGGCGATCTACCTGGCCAGCACCGCGAAGTCGAATGCCGCCTACGTGGCCTTGGGCGAGGCGAAGCGCGACGTGTCCGAGTACGGCAGCGCCGAGGTGCCGATGCACCTGCGCAACGCGCCGACGAAGCTGATGAAGCAGCTCGGCCACGGCACCGGTTACCAGTACGACCACGATGCGGAAGGCGGCGTGGCCCTGGGCCAGACCGGGTTCCCCGACGCGATGGGCGAACGGGTGTACTACCGTCCGGTGGAGCGCGGGATGGAGATCAAGCTGCGCGAGAAACTCGATCGGCTGCGCGCCGCGCGGAAGAGCCAAGGCTAGCGCGGGCCACGCGTTGCCAGGCGACCGGCTCGCTCAGGGCGGCGGAAGACAGCCCAGGGCGGCCAAGGGGCCTGCCAGCGCCGGAATATGCATCAGCCAGGGCGCCGCAATGGTCAACAGGCCCGCCGCGAGCACGAGCCCGCCGATGGCCATCCGCCAGCGCCCGCGCTGCAGCCACTGGCCCAGGCGCGCGCCAGACCAGGTCAACGACACCATCAGCGGCAGCGTGCCGAGGCCGAAGGCGGCCATGGTCAGCGCGCCGTTGCGGGCGTCGGCCTGCAGCCAGGCGGCGGCGAGCAGGGTGGTGCTGAGGCCGCAGGGCATCCAGCCCCAGAGCACGCCGAGCGCGATCCGCTTGGCGGCGGTGTTGGCCGGCAGCAGCGGCCTCTGCAGCACGCGCAGCCGCTGCCAGAGCACGGCACCGGGACGTCCCAAGAATGACAGGCGCCCGGAGCGGTCGAGCAGCCGCAGCGCGACCAGCACCAGCACCACGCCCACCAGCATGCGCGCACCGAAGGCCAGCCACGGGCTGCGCGCCGCGGCCAGGATGCCGCCGCCGATGCCGCCGGCGACCGCGCCGGCCAGCACGTAGCCGCCCACGCGTCCGAGGTTGGGCTGCAGCGCCGGCCACCAGCCGCGGTTGCCGCCCATCGCCGAGAAGCCGGTGGCGATGCCACCGCACATCGCCGCGCAGTGCACGCCGCCCATCAGGCCGGCCAGCAGTGCCGCGCCAATGGCGAGCCAGTCAGTCGGCATGGGTGTGGTCGTCCGGGCCGTCCGGCGGTAGGTCGGCGCTGTCGTCGCGCAGGATGTCGATCGCCGCGGCGTCCAGGTTCTCGAACTGCCCCTTGCGCACCGCCCAGCGGAAGGCCCAGATCGCGACCAGCAGGAGTACCAGGCTCACCGGGATGAGGAACAGCAGGATGTTCATGCCGCGGGGCTCCGCGCCAGGCGCAGCGCATTGAGGGTGACGATGAGCGACGACACCGCCATGCCCAGCGCCGCCACCCAGGGCGTCACCAGGCCGGCGGCGGCCAGCGGAACGGCAACGACGTTGTAACCCAGCGCCCAGGCCAGGTTCTGGCGCACGATGGCGCGGGTGCGCCGCGCCAGCCGGATGGCGGCGGGGATGCGCAGCAGCGAGGGCCCGGTGAGCACCAGGCTGGCCGCGCGATGGGCGAGGGCGGCGCCGCTGCCGATCGCGATCGAGACGTCGGCACCGGCCAGCACGGGGGCATCGTTGAGGCCATCGCCGACCATCGCAACCCTCCTGCCGCCGTCCTGCAGCGAACGCACGCCGCGCAGCTTGTCCTCGGGCGACTGCCGCGACGCGGCGTGATCGATACCGAGCTGGTCGGCGAACGCGTTGACCGGCGCCACCGCGTCGCCGCTGGACAGGTGCACATCGATACCCAGCTCGCGCAGCGTGGCAACCGCCGCGGCGGCATCGGCGCGCGGCGGTTCCTCCAGCACGAAGCGTGCGACCGCCTTGTCGCCGTCGCCGAGCCAGAGCGCGCCATCGTCGGCGCGGGCGGCGGCGAAGTCGGCGCGGCCCATCCGCCACGCGCGGCCCCCGACCGTGCCGGCGATGCCGAGCCCCGGGTGCTCCTCGACCGCCTCGGCGGGCAGCCCGGCGTCCTGGCCTTCGAACGCACGCGCGATCGGATGCAGGCTGTCGCGCTCCAGCGCCGCCGCGATCCCGAGCGCGTCTTCGATGTCGAAGTCGCCGAAGGCCTCCACCCGCGCCAGCGTCGGCCGGCCGCTGCCCAGGGTGCCGGTCTTGTCGAACACGATGTCGGTGGCCGTGGCCAGCGCGCCCAGCGCGTCGGCGTCGGTCGACAGCACGCCCAGCTTCGCCAGCGCGCCGTGCGCGACCGTGAGCGCCGTGGGTACTGCCAGCGACAGCGCGCAGGGGCAGCTGATCACCAGCAGGGCGATGGTGACCTCGAGCGCGCGCGAGGGGTCGTGGATCCGCCAGCCGGCATAGACCAGCACCGCCGCGACCAGGATGCCGGCGACGAAGCGGCTCGAGAATGCGTCGGCCAGCTGCGCCGCGCGCGGGCGGTGCGACTGCGCGCGTTCGACCAGGGATTCGAGCTCCGACAGGCGGGTGCCGGCGCCGACCTGTTCGACGCGCATGCGCGCCGGTGCTTCGCGGCAGACGGTGCCGGCGAAGATGGTGTCGCCCGGGGCGTGCAGCACCGGATGCGCCTCGCCGGTCAGCAGCGCTTCCTCGAAGCGCGCGGCGGCATCGAGCAGGATGCCGTCGGCCGGCACGGTGTCGCCGGCGGAGATGCAGGCGATGTCGCCGGGTACCAGCGCCGCGGTCGGCACGACCTCGCGGCTGCCGTCGGCCAGCTCCCGCGTCGCCAGCTCCGGCCGCGCCCGCGCCAGGGTGTCGACCTGGGCCACGGCGATGCGTCGCGCGCGCTGCTCGAGCATGCGCGCGCCCAGCAGCAGGAAGACGAACATCACCGCGGCGTCGTACCAGACGTGGGTGCCGCCGCGGAGGGTTTCGAACACGCTGGCGAAGTAGGCCAGCAGGGTGGAGCTGGCGATCAGCGTGTCCATGCCCAGCTGGCGGTTGCGCAGCTCGCGCAGCATGCCGGCGATGAAGGGCCAGCCGCACCAGAACACCACCGGCGTCGACACCAGCAAGGTGATCCAGCGGAAGAAATCGCGCGTGGCGATCGGCATCTGCTGGTAGATGTCGAGGTACAGGGCCTCGGCGAACATCATCGCCTGGATCGACACCAGGCCCGCGATGCCGATGCGCACGAGGTCGCGGTTGCGCTGCGCGCGCTGTTCGCGCTCGCGCGCGGTGCCGGAGGCGAGATAGGGCACGTAGCCGAGGCTGGCCAGGCGCCGCAGCGGGGCGGAGAGCGCGGTGCGCGCCGGGTCCCACGCGATGCGGATGCGTCCGGTCACCGCGTTGGCGACGACCTCGAGCACGCCGGGTTCGCGCGCCACCGCGCGGTCGACCAGCCAGGCGCAGGCCGCGCAGCGCATGCCGTCGGTCAGTACCGTGATCTCGCGGCCGCCATCGACGTCGCGCACATGCCCGACCTGGACGTCGTCGCGGTCGAAGGCGGCGAGCTGGACATCGAGGTCGGTGGCCGCGCGGCCGCCCCGTTCGGTGCGCAGCCGGTAGTAGTCGACGAGGTTGGCGTCGCGGATCCACTGCGCGGCGGCGGCGCAGCCATCACAGCAGAAGCGGCGCTGTTCGCCGTCGATGCGGGCGCTGGCCGGGTCCGGGGGCAGCGCATCGCTGCAGTGGAAGCAGCCTTCGCCCACGCCCTGCGCGTCGCGCACGGCGGCGGCCGTGGCGACCGCGCCCGCGTTCACCTCACTCCTGCTCGCCGGAGAAGGCCGGCTTCACGTGGGCCGCGCGCTGACCCATGGGCAGCCGCCCCTGCAGGCGCCAGGGCGTGCCCTCGGGCATCAGTTCGAGCTTCCAGTCGTGATCGAGGCCGAGCTCGGCATCCGCACGCCAGCCGTTGTCACTGGGCGCCGCGCGCAGTTCCACGTCCGACGCAGCCTGCGTCGGATGACGCAGCACGAGGCGCAGCGGCTGCCCGCGATCGAACTCCCCGGTTACCGGCAGCACTTCGACATAGCCTTCGTCGATGCGGACGATGGCGCTCAGCCGCAGGTCGCGGGCACGGGCGTCGGGACTCAGGTCGGAGACCTGGATCTGCGCGGTGCGCTGGACGACGTCGCCCACCGAATCGGCTGAATCGCGGAACGCGAGGGTGAGCAGGATCACGCCTGCGATCACCGACGCCAGCGGCAGCGCGATCACCAGCCACATCATGGGTTCGCGCCAGAAGGGGCGTTTTTGGTCGTCTGTCATCACATGGGTCCGAAGAAGCTGCTGTCGACCGTCTCGCTGGCCTCGCCGTCGATCGTCTCGACGCGGAAGGTCAGGGAGTGGCGGCCCTTGAGGGAGTCGGGGGCGGCGATGATCACGGGCACGCTGATCACCTGCTGGGCATTCGCCCGTACGGCGTCGAGGCCCGTGCCGCGCAGCTCGATGCCGGCCGCGCCACCTTCGATGGCGATGCGATAGGTGCTGGCGCCGTCGCTCTTGTTGACCACCTTGATGGTGTAGTCGTTCTCCACCTGGCCATCGGCGACCACGCGATAGAGCGCGTTGCGATCGCGCAGCACCTCGACGATCAGCGGACTGCGCATCTGCACGCCCGCCACCCATGCCACGCTCAGCGCCAGCAACAGGGCGCCGTAGACCAGTACGCGGGGGCGCATGACGCGGGTGGGCTTGTTGTCGATCGCGTTCTGGGTGCTGTAGCGGATCAGGCCGCGTTCGAAGCCCATCTTGTCCATCACGTCGTCACAGGCGTCGATGCACGCGCCGCAGGCGATGCACTCGTACTGCAGGCCGTTGCGGATATCGATGCCGGTCGGACAGACCTGCACGCACAGGGTGCAGTCGATGCAGTCGCCGAGCTCGTCAGTGGCGAACTTCGGCAGCGGCTCGGCCACCTCGCCGATGCCGCCGAGGGAGATGGTGCCCGCGGCCTGCACGCGGTTGTCGGCGGCGGTCGGGTGCAGTGCCGCGCGGAACACGTAGTCGTAGGCGGTGATCTGGTCGAGCAGGCCGCGCGCACGCTGGACAACGCTGCCCAGCCCGCGCTTGCGTGGCCCGCGCGGCTCGCCGCGCATGGGGTCGTAGGCGATGATCAGGGTGTTGCGGTCGAACATCGCGCTCTGGAAGCGCGCGTAGGGACACATGTACTTGCACACCTGCTCGCGCAGGAAGCCGGCGTTGCCCCAGGTGGCCAGTGCATAGAACAGCACCCAGAACACTTCCCAGCCGCCCCATTCCAGGCGTGGCAGGCGCGCGGCCAGGTCGCCGATGGGCGTGAAGAAGCCGACGAAGGTGAAGCCGGTCCAGAGTGCGAACACCAGCCACAGCGTGTGCTTGGCGCCCTTGCGCAGGACCTTCTCGCGGGTCCAGGGGCCGGCGTCGAGCTTGATGCGCTTGTTGCGCTCGCCCTCGGTCCAGCGCTCCATCCACAGGAACACTTCCGTCCACACTGTCTGCGGGCAGGCATAGCCGCAGAACAGGCGCCCGGCCAGCGCGGTGAAGAAGAACAGCGCCAGCGCGGCGATGATCAGCAGCAGGGCCAGGAACAGGAAGTCCTGAGGCCAGAAGGTCAGGCTGAAGACGTGGAACTTGCGCGCCGGCAGGTCGAACAGCACCGCCTGGCGGTCGTCCCAGCGCAGCCACGGAAAGACATAGAACATGCCCAGCAGCCAGAACACGGCGGCCACGCGCAAGGTGTTCAGGCGTCCGGAGACTTCGCGCGGATAGACCTTGCGCTCGCTGACGTACATCGAGCCGCCGGTGTCCTCGGCGAGCTCCAGGGGAATACGACGGTTCATCTGTCGGGGGGAAGCGCCTTGTTGAACCGGCTTGCCGGGCGCAGCAGGATCCATGTGAAAAGGCTCGAGGCCGCGGTGGCGACCCAGAACATGAAGAAGGCGATCGAATAGCCGAGGCTGCGGCTGATCTCGACGTCGGGGAAGGTGATGTCGCGCAGCATCAGCGGGTCGACGAAGGCCGAGAACACCATCGTCGCGACAGCGGCGGCGAAGAAGCTCGGCCACAGGATGGCACCGACCCGCTGCGCCATGGGGCGCGGCGGGTGGTCGAAGCCGGGGCCCGGGACGTGGCTCACTGGGCGTCCGCGCTCTGCGCCTGGTCGCCCTCAGCCCGGGACAGCGACCAGACATAGGACGCCACCAGCCGGGACCGGGTCTCGCCAAGCAGGTCGCGGTGCGCCGGCATGACGCCGTGGCGGCCCTTGTTGATGGTCTCCATGATCGACTCGACGGAGTTGCCGTACATGGCGTAGTCGTCGGTCAGGTCGGGCGCGCCGAGGTCCTGGTTGCCCGTGCCGTCGATGCCGTGGCAGGCCACGCAGACGCCTTCGTACAGGCCCTTGCCCTGGGCGGCGAAGTAGTCGTTCGCGGGCACCTCGCCGGCAAGCGAGCGCGTGTAGGTGGCGACCGAGAGCACGGCGTTCTCGCCGCCCATGCCGGTGAGGACCGTGCCCCATTCCGGCATCACGCCCTGGCGGCCATCGAGGACGCTTTCGAGGATGCGCTCCTCGGAGCCGCCCCAGTGCCAGATGTCGTCGGTCAGGTTGGGGTAGCCCACCGCGCCCTGCGCGGAGGATCCATGGCAGGTCGCGCAGGTATTGGCGAAGATCGCGCGCCCGAGCTCGAGCGCGCGCGGATCGCCCGCAAGCGCCGAGATCGGCTGGCCGTCATAGGGACGGAAGGTCTCGGCCAGGATGGCGTCCTGCCGGACCTTGTCGGCGTCGTGTTCGCCGGCCGAGGTCCAGCCGCTGATGCCCTTGAAGTTGCCCAGGCCCGGATACCAGATCAGGTAGCCGACGGCGTACACCATGGTCAGGTAGAAGCCGATGATCCACCAGCGCGGCAGCGGCTTGTTGTACTCGGTGATGTCGCCGTCCCAGACGTGGCTGGTGTCGTCGGGCTTGGGATCGCCCGGGCGGCGCCGGGCGGTCCACGCCAGCAGGGCCCAGAGGCCCGCGATGTTCAGCAACACCAGCACGATGACGTAAATGCTCCAGCCGGTGGTCATTCCCGGGGCTCCTCGGAATCGTCCTCAAGGGGCAGCTGCGCGGCTGCGTCGAACTCGGCCTTGTGCATGGGCCGCCAGATCCAGATCCAGCCGCCCACGAACAGCAGCAGCAGGGCGACGGCGATGATCCCGCCCATCATTGCGCGGCCTCCATGGATGTCGTGGCGGCGGCGCCGACCGTCGGCGCGTGCAGGCCCAGGCCCTGCAGATAGGCCACCACCGCGTCGAGCTCGGTCCTGCCGGCAACGACCCCGGCGGCATCGGCGATCTCTTCGTCGGAGTAGGGATCGCCAAGCCGCTGCAGCTGCCGCATGTTGCGGCTGACCGCCCGGCCGTCGACCGGCGTGTCCGCGAGCCATGGGAAGGAGGGCATGTTCGATTCCGGCACGACTGCACGCGGGTCGATCAGGTGCACGCGATGCCAGTCGTCGGAGTAGCGGCCGCCCACGCGCGCAAGGTCCGGCCCGGTGCGCTTGGAGCCCCACAGGTGCGGGCGATCGTAGACCGACTCGCCGGCCAGCGAGTAATGGCCGTAGCGCTCGGATTCGAAGCGCAGGGTGCGGATCATCTGCGTATGGCAGTTGGCGCAGCCCTCGCGCACGTAGATGTCGCGGCCTGCGAGTTCGAGCGCCGGATAGGGCTCGACGCCGGGCAGGGGCTCGATCGCCTCGGCCTGGTACATCAGGGGCACGATCTCGGCCAGCCCGCCGAAGGACACGGCGATCGCCACCAGGCCGATCAGCAGGCCGACGTTCTTCTCGATCTTCTCGTGCGCGTTGGGCGGCGGGGGGATCTTGTTCTGTTCGCTCATGTCAGGCTGCCTGGACTGGAACGCGGGCGTCGGACGGGTCGGGCGGCAGCAGCGGCTGCGGGGCCGGATTCCTGGCCATCTGGAATGTCTTCCAGGTGTTGGCGGCCATCAGGAACATGCCGACAAGGATCAGCACGCCGCCGCCGAGGCGCACGAGGTAGTAGGGATAGGTCGCGTTGAGGGACTCGACGAAGCTGTAGGTCAGCGTGCCGTCGGCGTTGGTCGCGCGCCACATCAGGCCCTGCATCACGCCGGCGATCCACATCGCGACGATGTAGAACACCACGCCGATGGTGTGCAGCCAGAAGTGCACGTCGATCCACTTGATCGAATACATCTCCTTGAGGCCGAGCACGCGCGGCATCAGCGAATAGATCGAGCCGATGGTGATCATGGCCACCCAGCCCAGGGCACCGGCGTGCACGTGGCCGATGGTCCAGTCGGTGTAGTGCGACAGCGAGTTGACCGTCTTGATCGACATCATCGGCCCTTCGAAGGTGGCGATCATGTAGAACGACAGCGCGACGATCAGGAACTTCAGGATCGGGTCGGTGCGCAGTTTGTACCAGACACCCGACAGGGTCATGATTCCGTTGATCGCGCCGCCCCAGCTGGGCGCCAGCAGGATCAGCGAGAACACCATCCCTACCGACTGCACCCAGTCGGGCAGGGCGGTGTAGTGCAGGTGGTGCGGGCCGGCCCACATGTAGACCGCGATCAGCGCCCAGAAGTGGACGATCGACAGGCGATAGGAATAGATCGGGCGCCCGGCCTGCTTGGGCACGAAGTAATACATCATGCCGAGGAAGCCGGTGGTCAGCAGGAAGCCGACCGCGTTGTGGCCGTACCACCACTGCACCATGGCATCGACCGCGCCGCTGTAGACCGGGTAGGACTTGGTCCAGCCAGAGGGGATCGCGATGTTGTTGACGATGTGCAGCAGGGCGATGGTGATGATGTAGGCGCCGAAGAACCAGTTGGCGACATAGATGTGCTGCACGCGTCGCTTGGCGATCGTGCCGAAGAACAGCACCGCATACGCGATCCAGACCACGGCGATCAGCCAGTCGATCGGCCATTCAAGCTCGGCGTATTCCTTGCTCTGGCTCATGCCCATCGGAAGCGTGATGACCGCCGCCACAAGCACTGCCTGCCAGCCCCAGAATACGAATGACGCCAGCCTGTCGGAGATGAGGCGGACATGGCAGGTGCGCTGGACCACGTGCAGGCTGGTCGCGAACAGCGCGCAGACGCCGAAGGCGAAGATCACGCCGTTGGTGTGCAGCGGACGCAGGCGGCCGTAGCTCAGCCACGGGATGCCTTCGGCGATGGTCGGCCAGTAGAGCTGTGCGGCGATGAACACGCCGACGGCCATGCCGACGATGCCCCAGATCACGGTCGCGATCGTGAACTGACGCACCACCTTGTCGTTGTAGTAGCCGGACCTGGCTGCGTCTTGGCCGCTTGCGGCCGTGGCCGAAACGGCGGCGGGGGTCGATGACATGGAGGGGAGACCTTGCTTGTTGTGTATTCTGGGCGCGGCATGCAACCCGGGCTTGATCGCGGTCAATGTGCGCGTCGGGTTCCCCGGGCACTGCAGTGCTGCCAGGCATGGGCCGAGCCACTCACGTGGCGGTCGGCGGATGCTGCATCAGCACATTATAGGCCGCGCGACCGCGAAAAGGGCGCGCCGGAGCGCGCCCCTCGTTGGACAGCAGGCGTCGCGGCAGGGTCGCCGCGACGCACGGTTTTGCTTATGGAGCGACCACCAGCTTGCCCTTCATCAGCGCGGCGTGGCCGGGGAAGGAACAGAAGAAGGTGTAGTCGCCGCCGGCCTTGAGTTTGCTGCCGTTGAACGTGGCCCTGGTGCTCTCGCCGCCGCCGATCATGTCGGTGGCGGCAAGCACTTTGGGCTCGTCCTTGGGCAGGTAGCCGGCTGCGGCGCCGGCCTTGGCGCCGGCGCTGTTGATCGCCGACACGTCGGCCGTTGCGGAAACGACAACGTTGTGTCCCATCGCGACCGCGGGCAGCTGGCCGGTGTGCGCCAGTTCGATGTTGATCGTCTTGCAGGACGCCGAAACGGTGACCTCCTTCTGGTCGAACTGCATGCGGTCGTCGCCGCTGAGCTTGATCGTGCAGTTGGATGCCGCGGCGGCACCGCCGAAGGCGAGCAGGCCGAGGCCGAGGGTGGCGATGACAAAACGCTTCATGTGGATCTCCTTGGGGGCTTGATCGGGTGCGTCGGCACCGTGGGCCGGTGCATGCATGCAGTATCCGGCGATGGGACGCCCGCGACCATGACGTGGGTCAAGCGGCGGTCAGCAGCCAGAACATACCGCCGGGATGATGGGTCCGGGCGATGGTGTACATGAATCCGAAGACGGTCAACGCGGCGAGGTAGCACGCGGTGCGCACGCGCGCCGTCCGGCCGCGCCTGAGGGCGAACGTGCCAAGGCCCACGTAGACCACCAGCAGCACGAGTTTCGCGGTCAGCCAGCCGTTGGCGAACATGGCGCCGGGCAGGATGGTGAGCAGCATGAGTGCAGCCGTGAGCAGCGTGGTGTCGATGGCATAGCTCAGGTGGCGCACCGGCGCCGCCATCGCCCAGCGCTGCCGTCCCGCCTGGACCAGCAGCCCGCGGAGCGCGAACACCAGCCCGCTGGCGAGCACCGTGGCCACGTGCACCCACTTGATCTGCGGATAGAACTCGATCATCGGCTCACCCCGGACGCCCGTCCTGGCGCGGCGACAGGTAGATCCTGCCGAGCCGGAGCACCCAGGGTCCCAGCGCCACCAGCCAGCCTGCCGAGGCCACGGCCCACCAGGCGCCGGCGTCGGCCGAGATGTCGGCCAGGATGCGCGCGACCGTGACCAGCTGGATCGCCGCGAAAGCAAACCACGCCACGCCCGGCATCTCGATCTTCCGCCCCGAATGGCCCTGGCTCACGCGGGTCACCATGGCCACAAGGAGGCTGCCGAAGAAACCCACGAACAGCGCGTGCGCCGGCGCGCGACCCAGGATGAAACCGTCGCCCGCGAAGTACACCAGGCTCTGCACGGCATACAGCGCGAAGGTCACCGGCAGCCAGGCCAGGCCGAGGAACAGCACCGCCAGGATCCCGGGCTTGGGGCCACGCGGCCACCAGCGCCACAGTGCCAGCAGTGACAGCGCCAGCAGCGGCAGGTCGGCCAGCCACAGCCAGGCATAGGCGTGCACCATCTCCAGGCCCAGGTGCAGCAGACAGAACCCCCAGAACGCCGCCAGCAGCCACATCGGCCGCCAGGATTTGTAGCCGGGCACCACATTGCCGGCGAAAAAAGGAAACATGCGGTGCGCCACCGTCAGGTAGACCGGCAGCAGCAGTCCGAAGGTGCCGATCTTGATGCTGGCGAAGATCCACTGCGGGGCGCCGGACAGCAGGCCCCCTCCGAACGCGGCCAGCCCCAGCCAGCCCAGCACCAGGGCGGCAAAGCACGAACGCGCATGCCAGCTGCGGTTGCGGTCACGCAGCACCAGGTCGCCGAGGAAACACAGACCCGCCGCCCAGCCCGCGAGCGTCATCGCCACGCCGACCTCGATACCCGCGGGAGCACCGAGCGCGCCCAGCAGGACCGCCAGCTGGCCGCCGAACATGCCGGCACCCACCGGCACGTAGTGCCAGCGGGCCGCATCGGGCAGCCCCATCCACTTCGGGAAGGTCGTCAGCAGGAAGCCGAAGATGAAGCTCGGCAGCATCTGGTACTGCATGACGATGGCGTGCAACCAGCCGGCATAGGGATCGGGCTGCGGCATCCGCAGCAGCCCCGGCCAGCGCGCAGCCACCAGCCACGCCGTCCACCACGCCATCGCCAGCAGCACGTTGCCGGCGCCGACGAAGAACATGAGGCGATGGGGAGCGGCGGCGAGCAGCCGCGGCGAAAGGCGGGCGTCGGGTCGTGTGTCCATGGGCATCAGTGTGGATGTTCCGGGGGCGAAACGGCCTTGATCCAGGTCATTGCGATGGTGCATGCGGGCTGTGGAAAAAGGTTCTTCTCCCAGTTTCGGCGAAACGGTTTCGACGAGGAGTGTCTGATACTTCGCTAGGCTTGGCCGTGACCTGGAGGGCCCCGCCGCGGCCGGGAGGCCTTCGCGGCTCATGTCCCCCGGCATCCGCCTGGCGGCGGATGCCTCCTCCTTTACTTCCCCGCGAAGGCCTCCCGGCCACGACGGGGCTCGGCTTCGGCTGGACTACGCACGATCCCCGGCTTTTGCTTCCGGGCCACAGCGTACTGCCGTGCACCGGGTGCCAAGGCCCTTGAGAGCGAAGTCAAGGAGGAGGCGATGGCCGCAGGCCATCGCCGGGGGACATGAGCACTCAAGGGCCTTGGCACCCGGCGCCCGAGAGTTTTTTCAATGGCGCGCAAAAAAAGCGCGGCCCGTGTCCGGACCGCGCCCGAGGTCTTGCGCCGTGCTGCGGATTACTGCGCCAGCCCTGCCCGCAACGCTTCGATCACGCGCACCGCCTCCTCGCCGGTCGCGGGCAGGCCGCGCGGATCGACCGCGGACACATAGGTGCCCTCCCCCGACTGCGACACCCGCACCAGGAACCTGCTGTCGCCGGCGTCGACGTCATAGGTGCCCAGCAGTTGCGCCTTGCTGACCACGGTGACGCCCTCGATCCCGGCCAGCAGAGGCTCCACGCGCTGGAAGACCTCGTCGCGCGGGGCAGCCACGTTGAAGCCGCTGCCCGCACCCTGCGGCGCCGCGGTCGGCGCGTCCATGGTCGAACGGGTCACGCTGGTGGTTCCCGACTCGGGCACGACCATGGCCGAGCTGGTGTCGGGGCGGTCGAGGTCGGGCGGGACCTCGAGCGGGCGGTCCTGCGGGGCCGGCGCGTAGAGCGCGTTGTCCTTGCGGAACCAGCTGCAGCCGGCGGTGGCGACAAGGGCGGTGACGAGGGCGACCGCGATGGCCGGGCGGAGCATGGAACGGGAAGGCTGCATGGATGTCTCCTGGGAAAACGGTTCAGGCCGCGAGTGCGTCGCGACAGGTCTGTTCAAGTGATGCAAGGCTGGCGGCGATCGCATCCGCCGCGGCCGTGTGGGCCGCCGAAAGCGGCAGCAGGGGCAGGCGGATGCCGTCACGGTGGCCGAAGCCGCGCCGCGCCAGCAGCGCCTTGACCGGGATGGGATTGGACTCGACGCCGCAGAAGTCGATCAGCGCGGCCAGCCGTGCACCAAGCGCCTCGCAGCCCGCGGCATCGCCGGCCCGGGCAAGGTCGCACAGGCGGCGGAAGGCCGCCGGCGCGGCGTTCGAGGCCACCGAGACCAGGCCGTCGGCCCCGGCGAGCATCGAGCGCGCCGCGCTGCCGTCGTCGCCGCTGAGGATCGAAAAGCCCGGGCCGGCCAGCGGCAGCAGCGCGCGTACGCGCGCCGCGTCGGCGACGGCTTCCTTGATGCCGACGATGGCCTCGTGGGCCGCCAGTCCGGCCACCGTCTCCGGCTGCATGTCGCAGCCGGTGCGCGGCGGCACGTTGTACAGGACCACCGGCAGCGCGCCGTCGTCGGCGACCGCGCGGTAGTGCGCGAGCAGGCCCGCGGGCGTCGGGCGCACATAGGGCGGCGTGACCACCAGCGCCGCGTCGGCACCGCAGGCAGCGGCCAGGCGGGTGCGTTCGATGGTGTGCGCCGTGCCCGACTGCCCCGTGCCCGCGATCACCGGCACGCGGCCGGCGACGCGTTCGACGGCGGCGCGCAGCAGGGTTTCGTATTCAGCGCCGCTCAGCGCGGCGGCCTCGCCCGTGGAGCCGGCCACGACCAGGGCCTGGGTGCCGCCCGCAAGCTGGGCGTCGACCAGGCACAGCCATGCGTCGGTATCGGGTCCGCCGGCGGCCGTGAACGGCGTCGCCAGCGCGGTGATGCTGCCGGAAAGGTGCAATCTGGGCCTGCGTCGGGAAGCCGTGTGGGAGGCCGCGCGAGGGTCGGCGCAGCGCCATGATCTTACTTGCGGCTTCGAAGCACGGGCAAGTATGCTGGCCGCAGCCTCAGGGCGGCCACAGCGCCCGCGTCCAGGGCCGCACGGCAGCCGGCAACCCGGCTCCCCCGCCATCGCAGCACCTCCGTGGACCCCGCTTTGACCGACACCGATACAACCCGGCCCGCGCCGACCGAGAACCACCTCCTGATCAACGCCTATACGACGCATCCGCGCTCGCCGCTGCTGGCGGTGTCGCGGCGCATCGCCGACAGCGGCTGCAACCTGGTCGACACCCGCCTGTCCACGGTCGGCCGCGACGTCTCGGTCACCGCGCTGGCCACGGGCTCCTGGGACGCGGTCGCCAAGCTCGAGGCCATGCTCTCGCGCCTGGAGCGCGAGGAAGACCTGAAGCTGGTCTGGTACCGCACCGGCGCCAAGCCCGTGCAGTCCAACCTGCTGCCCTACATCGTCGAGGTGGTGGCGTCGGACAAGCCGGGCATCCTGTACCAGCTCGCCGACTTCTTCGACCGCCAGGGCATCACCATCGAAAGCCTGCACTGCTCGCGCTACCGCGCCATGCAGACCGGCGCCGACATGTTCTCGGCCCAGGTCACCATCGGCGTCCCGGCGGACATGCACATCGCTGCGCTGCGCGACGACTTCCTCGAATTCTGCGACCACCTCAACCTCGACGCGATCATGGACCCGATGAAGTTCTGAGCGCGCAGGGATCGAAATGAACGAAGGCGACACACTCGACCGCAACACCCTGAAGCTCCCGCTGCAGCTCTCCGGCGGCGCCACCGCCACGCTGGCCGACCACGCCGGCCGCTGGCTGGTGCTGTACTTCTATCCCAAGGACTCCACGCCCGGCTGCACCACCGAGGGCCTGGACTTCAACGCCCTGCTGCCGGAACTCGATGCGCTCGGCGCCGACGTGCTCGGCGTCTCGCGCGACTCGGTGAAGTCGCACGACAACTTCTGCGCGAAGCAAGGCTTCGGCTTCCCCCTGGTCAGCGACGCGGACGAGGCCCTGTGCCGCGCCTTCGACGTGATCAAGGAAAAGAACATGTACGGCCGCAAGGTGGTGGGCATCGAGCGCAGCACCTTCCTGATCGACCCGAAGGGGCGCATCGCGCGCGCATGGCGCAAGGTGCGCGTCCCCGGGCACGCCGCGGCCGTGCTTGAAGCGCTGAAGGAAGCCGGCGCCAAGTGACCCAGCGCCACCCCGTCGCCCTACGCTGCCCCGCCACGCGGGTCGCGGCGGGCCGCGCCTGCGCCTGCGCCAGCACACCCCGACCCCGCCACCCACCCCTGGACGGACCCACACCGCGATGAACCACGGCAAGCGGATCTACGTGCTCGACACCAACGTGCTGATGCACGACCCCACGGCGCTGTTCAAGTTCGAGGAGCACACCGTCTACCTGCCGATGCAGGTGATCGAAGAGCTCGACAACGGCAAGAAGGGCACCACGGAGGCCAGCCGCAACGCGCGCCAGGTCAGCCGCTTCATCAACGAGCTGATCGAGGCCCAGGGCGCCGACCGCATCGCGTCGGGACTGAGGCTCGAACGCCCGGGCAGCGTGCAGCTGCGTGGCTCCGGCGCCAGCGGCGTGCTGCGCTTCCAGACCACGATGCCGAAAGAGGACAAGACCTCCTTCGGCGCGGTCGCGCCCGACAACCGCATCCTCGGCGCGATCCTGGACCTGCGCCGCGAGGGCTCCAGCGACCCGGTGGTGTTCGTCTCCAAGGACATCAACCTCCGCATCAAGGCCGCGATCGCCGGCATCCCAAGCGAGGATTACGAGAACGACCGCGCGCTGGACGATTTCAGCCTGCTCTACACCGGCGCCACCGCGCTGCCGGAGGATTTCTGGCAGCGCCACGGCAAGGACCTCAAGTCCTGGACCGACAAGGGCCGCACCTATTACGAACTGCGCCACAGCGAGGACGACGACTGGCATCCCAACCAGTACCTCTACCTGCCCGGCGACGAAGAGGCGGAGTTCCGCGTGGCTTTGATCGAAGGCGACCGCGCGGTGCTGCAGATCGTCGACGACTACCGCAGCCACCAGCACGCGGTCTGGGGCATCGTCGCCCGCAACCGCGAGCAGAACTTCGCGCTCAACGCGCTGATGGACCCGGAGATCGATTTCGTCACCCTGCTCGGCACCGCGGGCACCGGCAAGACCCTGCTGGCGCTGGCCGCTGGACTTGCGCAGACGATGGACGCGCAGCGCTTCCGCGAGATCATCATGACCCGCGCCACGATCAGCGTGGGCGAGGACATCGGCTTCCTGCCCGGCACCGAAGAAGAAAAGATGACGCCCTGGATGGGCGCGCTGACCGACAACCTCGAGGTGTTGCTGCCGCACAACAAGGAAGGGGGCAGCTGGGGACGCGCGGCCACCAACGACCTGCTGGCATCGCGCATCAAGATCCGTTCGCTCAATTTCATGCGCGGCCGCACGCTGCTCGACCGGTGGTTGATCCTGGACGAGGCGCAGAACCTGACGCCCAAGCAGATGAAGACGCTGATCACGCGCGCGGGTCCGGGCACCAAGATCGTCTGCCTGGGCAACGTCGAGCAGATCGATACGCCCTACCTGACCGAGACGACGTCGGGCCTGACGTACGCCGTCGACCGCTTCAAGCACTGGGCGCACAGCGCGCACGTGACGTTGCGGCGCGGTGAGCGTTCGCGTCTGGCGGATTACGCTTCCGAAGTCCTGTAAGAACCGGGGCCTTTGGTTGGCGGAGGCGGAGGGTGTGCGGGTGGGGAAAAGCAGAAACGTCGCGGCTCCCCGCTGCTTTTCTCAACGACCGTGAAGGTGTCCCCCATGGCGGGTTGATGGGTACGCAGTGGGCATAAAGGCCCGCGCAGCGGGACAGCCCACGGAGTACCCATCGACCCGTCACCCCGCAGCGCCATCCGCCTTCCAACAACTCGCGAAACCGTCACCAGTGCCGGGCGGCTATTCCGCCGCCGACGACGCTCCGTCAGCGGCCCGCTGCGCCTCGACGTGCAGCAGCGCATCCGACAGGTCCTTGAAGTAGCCGCCGGGATCATCCCGACCCACGATACCGGTGCGCACCAGCTTGCGCAGCACGCCCATGTTGGCGCCGTTGAGCAGCACCGTCACACCGCGCGCGCGCAGGTGGCCGATGGTGGACTCCAGGCGCTTCAGGCCGGTCGCATCGATGAACGGCACCCGTTCCAGGCGCAGCGCCACGTAGCGGGGCGCATCGTGCGACCACGACAGCGCGCGCTCGAGCGAATCCACGGAGCCGAAGAAGAACGGTCCGTCGATCGAATACACCGCGACGTCCGTCGGCAAGGCTGAAAGCCCGGCGGCGTCCAGCTCCTGCCGCAGGCTGGCCTGCTTGTGCTCGACCACCTCCACCGCCGAGCTCATCCGGCGCATGAACTGCATCATCGCCAGGATCACGCCGATGTTCACCGCCACCACCAGGTCGGTGAGGATCGTCAGGCCGAAGGTGATCAGCAGGATCGCGACGTCCGCCCGCGGCGCCTGGCGCACCATGCGCAGGAAGCGCGGCGCCTCGCTCATGTTCCAGGCGATGACAAACAGGATCGCGGCCAGCGCGCTCAGCGGCACCCTGCCGGCGTAGGGGGCGATCACGAGCAGGATCAGGACCAGCAGCAGTGCATGCACGACGCCGGCGATCGGCGCGTTGCCGCCGTTGCGGATGTTGGTCGCGGTGCGGGCGATCGCGCCGGTGGCGGCGATGCCGCCGAACAGCGGCGAGACGATATTGGCGATGCCCTGGCCGATCAGCTCCTGGTTGGAGTCGTGCCTCGTGCCCGCCATGCCGTCGGCCACCACCGCGGACAGCAGCGACTCGATCGCGCCGAGCATGGCGATGGTGAACGCCGAGGGCAGCAGCAGCATCACATCGTCGAAGCTGATCGACGGCACCGCGAACGTCGGCAGCGCGCGCGGGATGGCACCGAAGGTCGATTCGATGGTGGCCACGTCCGCCAGGTCGAACGCCACCACCACGGCCGTGGCCGCGATCATCGCCAGCAGCGGTCCCGGGACGCGGGCCATGCCGGGAATCCGCGGGCCGTACAGCACCAGGGCCAGGCTGCCCAGGCCGAGCAGCGCGGTGGGCATGTGCAACTGCGTGAATGCGTGCAGCAGCTGCCAGACCTTGAGATAGAACGGGCCCTCGCCCGCCGTCGGCAGGCCGAAGAAGTACTGCCACTGCCCCACCCAGATGATCACCGCGATGCCGGCGGTGAAGCCGACGATCACCGGGTCGGGGATGAAGCGGATGACCGCGCCCAGGCGCGCCAACCCCATCGCCACCAGGATCACGCCTGCCATCAGAGTCGCCACCAGCAGGCCGCTGACGCCGAACTGGGCGACGACGCCGGCGAGGATGACGATGAAGGCGCCCGTGGGGCCGGCGACCTGCACCCGCGAACCGCCGAACAGCGACACCGCGATGCCGGCGATGATCGCCGTGTACAGGCCCTGCTCCGGCTTCACGCCCGAGGCGATCGCGAAGGCCATCGCCAGCGGCAGCGCGACGACGCCGACGATCAGGCCGGCGACGATGTTGCGCGGCCAGTTGCCCGGGCGCAGCAGGCCGGCGCGCCTGGCTTCAAGCAGGGCGATCATGCGTCGCTGTAACGGCGCGCGATAAATCGGCGCCTCGGGTGAGATAAATGGCGTCACGTAAGAATTGCCGCCGACGCAAGGTAATTGCTCTGGGCGCATCCTATCAGCGGCCGCCAGTTGCCAGCAGCGCCGCATCCTTGCGACGCCCCGGGAGGCCCCGGTTGCTGGCAGGTGTCCACCCTGCCACCGCCAGCGCCCCGCGGTCGTGACCTGGCTCACGCCAGCCGCCCACGCTCCCAGGTGGTGTAGATGCGCTCCCGCCGGGCGACGCCCTTGCCGCCGCCGATGGTGTACTTGATCGGAACCGTCCGCCCTTGGAAGCGATCGAACCGCTCCCGCATGTCGGGGTGGTCGTTGATGGTCAGGATGGCGTGGCCCTGCAGGCCAGCCATCACCTCCACCAGCTGGTCGTACTCGCTGAGCGGGAAGTCGCCCCCGTAGCCCTCGGTCTGCCAGTACGGCGGGTCCAGGAGGAACAGCGTGCCCGGGCGGTCGTACTTGGCCAGGCATGCCTGCCAGGGCAGGCACTCGATCACGACGCGGTGCAGGCGCAGGTGGGCAGCGCTCAAGTCCTCCTCGAGGCGCAGGAGGTTGATGCCCTTCGCGCCGGTTGGGCCGACGCCCAGGGTCTGCCCTGACACCTTCCCGCCGAACGCCAATCGCTGCAGGTAGAAGAACCGCGCCGCGCGCTGGATGTCCGTCAGCGTGTCGACGTGCTGCAGCTGCGCCCAGCGGAACATCTCGCGGCTGGTCAACGCCCACCGGAACTGCCGGACGAACTCGTCCAGGTGGTTGGCCACGACCCGGTAGAGCCGGACCAGCTCCCCGTGGGTGTCGTTGAGCACCTCGATCTTCGCCGGCTCTCGGGCGAACAGTGCGGCCGCGCCGCCGGCGAAGGCCTCGACGTAGCAGGTGTGTGGGTTGTCAGAGAGCAGCGGCAGCAAGTGCTGCAGCAGCCTGGTCTTTCCGCCAGGCCAGGGGAACAGCGTTTTCGTTTTCGGCACGGTCTCAACCTCTGCGATGTCACTGGGCCAAGGTGTCTGCACTCCCGCGGGGGTGGCAGGGCCTCGGCCAATGGCACGCGGTCAAGCGCGTGTACTGCGGCGCCGAGTCGGCATTCCCGTGCCGGCTCGGCGCCCTGTTCTATGTCGTAAGCGGCCTCACGCGGGCTGGAACCCGAACTCGTGCGACAGCGCCTGCCAGCTTGTGGCGCCGTCCCGCACGCACTCCACCTCGACCCGGACCACACCGGCGCCGGCGGGGATGAAGGTGTCGCTGCTGCCGGCCACCCCCGCTTCGGTGCGGGCCAGCACGCCGCCGAGGTACCAGCGGAAGGTCTTGGTCGTGCCCGGCTCGGGGCCGATGCTGACCTGGTCGCTGTCCACCAGCTGGTCGGCTTGCAGCAGACGATCGCGGTCAGCGACCTCGGCCGTGATGGATGCGCCGGTCACCGTGGCGGGATACGCCTGGCCCTCGATGCGGAGCCGACCCGGTGGATACGGGCGGAACTGGCGGCCCGCCATCGCGACGCTGCGCGTGACCGCCTCGGCCTCGGCCAGCGTGCCGCTGCTGGTGCGGGTGCGCAGCTTGGCGTCGACCGTCTCGCCGTCCAGGTACTCGGTCGGGTCGTAGCCGTGATACGTGTCGGGGAACCACACCAGCGTGCCGGAGACGTGTCCGGGCGATCGCGGCACTGTGTCGACGCAGCCGCGGGCGATGCCCACCTCGCCGGTGCCTGCATTGATCGATGTCACCCGGCAGTGCTCGACGCCGCCGATGATGCATTCCTCGCCCACAGCCACCCCGGCCAGGCCGCGGTGGCTGTTGAGCGTGATCAGGGTCGCCGTCGGGCCGAGGCCGCTGGCCAGCACGCCGTTGGGGCTGAAGTCGCCGGATCCGACCTCGGCGAAAGGCGCGCTGGCCGTGCGGGTGAACAGGGTGAAGTTGTAGGCCGGGCCGACGGGGCGGGCGCCCACTGCCACCAGGTAGCCGGCCTCGTCGCCCATCATAGCCAGGTCTGCCGGCCGCATGATTCCGACCAGGTCCCGGTACGTGGCCTCGTAGACGTGTTCCGGGTCCAAGGGCCGTGGCGTGGTGTCGGGCGCCACCCAGCCGGTCCCCACGTCGGCGATGTAGCTGGTCTGCGCCATGCCGGCGACGTCCTGCAATAGCACCAGCGTGACGGCCGAATCGGTGAGCGTGCCTTCGTCGATCTCCTCGACGCGGACCGGCATGCGGTGGACCTGCTTCCGCGCCCAGGAGATGGCGCGCACTTCGCCGCGGACGAAGGGGCCGGCGCTCGCCTTGACGGTCACCTTGACTCGCTGCGGCATCATGCTCTTTGCGTGGCACTCGCGGGCCGCCACGCGGTCGACCAGGTCGAGGTTCCACAGGCCCGGCAGCTGGATCTTCTCCGAAACCACCTGCCCGGTCGCCTGGATCGATGCCAGGTTGGCATAGGTCCGCGCAATGTCCTTGCCGGTCATGCAATCGAACCCGACGACCGTCACCTCATTGACGGCACCACCGGTGACCAGGGGGTCGGACCACTCTTCGAGCGACACGATGTTGCTCTCGTCGATCAGCGGCAGGGCTTCGACGTCGTAGTTGCCGCGGTAGAGCGTGAACACGATCTTGTCGTCGCGCACGCCCCACTGGGCTCCGACGTGGTTGCAAATCAGGGTCAGGAAGGTGCCGACGGACTCGCTGCGGCTCCACTTCAGGCACAGCCCGAAGCCTTCGTCGGCGAGCGTCTGTGCCATCCCGAGCAGGTTGGCCTCGTCGATGATGTCGGCGGGCGAGGCGCCGTAGCCCCAGTCGGTGTGGGTCAGCGTCTGGTAGGCGAGGTGCGCCGCGTTCATGCCCTCGCCGATCTTGCACAGCGTCGGCTGCCAGACCGCGCCTTCCCAGCCCATGAACCAGCGCGAGACCAGCCAGCGGCAGGTCTTCACGTAGGGCGAGAACGCGCCCACGATGCCGTCATAGACCAGCGTCATCAGGCCACGCGCTGCCGGCCACGGCCCGGGCCGCAGCTCGAGCATGCGGAAGTGCGGCATCTGCGTCGGCTCGCCCATGCGCACGCTCAAGGTGCCCTTGATGCCGCCTTCCTTCTTTTCGCCGCCGAACAGCTCCGGCTTGTCGATGAAGATGTCGCCGCTGGTGGTCTGGTTGCCTTCCCAGGCGTCCTCGCCACCCCATTCGACCTTGCGCAGAGCGTCGACCGGGCCGTGGCAGACGCCGATGTACAGCAGAAGCTGGTGCCAGTAGCCGATCGTCGGCTTGCTGCTCTTGCCCATCAGTGCGGCCTTTGTCGGATGCGGATCGGCGTGCGACGGCGCAGCCAGGTGGGCCGGCGCGGGCGCACGCCGTGGAAGGTGTCGAGGTAGACCAGCAGCTGCGCCGCCAGCACCAGCGCGCCCAGGCAGGCGGCGAGGACCTTGCCGAGCCAAGCGACGGCCAGAACCCCGAGAGCGGCCACCAGCATGGTCAGCAGCGACACCGCCTTGCGGCGACCGGGCGACAGGGCTTCAACGGCCACGAGCAGCCTGCTGACGAGTTCCTGGACCGGGCGCTTCATTCCTGGTCCTCGCGCTCGGCCCGAGCGATCGCCGCCACGCGCAGGGAGAATGCGTCGCCGATGCGTTCCAGCTCTTCGACCGGCAAACCTTCGCAAGCGGCCCTCCGCAGATCGATGCCATGCCGCTGCGCCCAGGCGCGCAGGCCCGGCGCGCACAGCACGCCCTGGCCGGCGAGGCTGGCCCGACGGGCGTGCGCGATAGTGGCCACGATCCGGGTCATTTTCCGCCGCTCGCCTTGATCGGCGGCTCGTTGCGCAGGTCGCCGTAGTCCAGGACGTTGAAGTCCTCGATCCAGCAGGTGCCGAACACCACCGAGATGTCGCGACCCTCTTCCGCGCCAGGCACGTTGAGATCGTCGATCGACAGCGGCTTTGCGTGCTCGATCTTCGGCCGCATGGCCACCTGAACCACCAGGCTGACCACGAGCATTGCGATGTAGAACCAGGTTCCGGGATCCATCAGAACACCGCATGCCCGTCGAACGGGTGGTCGCGAGGGATGGTGTGCTGCCCGCCGTAGTCCAGCGAGTTGTTGAACTTCTCGTGGCACGTGGGCATCGAGCGATCGCAGCCTGGGAACGACGCCACGACCGTGCCGACCGGCAGCGCCGAGGGCGTCAGCAGATGGAGCGTGTCGCCCACGTGCCGCACCACGAAACGGTGCTCGATGTCGGTGCCCACTTGCCAGCGGATGAAGCCTCCACTGAACCAGCCATCCGCGTACGCGGCGAAGGCTGCGGACTGCACGCTGTAGGCGCTGCTTCCGAAGAGCGTGGCATCGACCCGGAACGCGTTCTGGTCAACCCCGCACTGGCGGCCGTAGAGCACATGCGGGCACGCCACCTGCCAGCAGCGCCGGAGGCCCGCCGTCGCCATCGTGGCCAGGCGCGTCTGGCAGCGGATGTGGGCCTTGTGGGTGCTGTCGCGCAGCTCGGCCAGAACGCCGCTCCACAGCAGGCGGGTATGGCCGTCGCTCTTGCGGACTTTGATGAGCCGCAGCTGCACGCGCTCCGATGGTGGGAACGGCCGGAACCAGGACAGCAGCGGGAAGTCGAGGGGCACGTCGAGCCCCAGTTCGCTGCGCGCCTCGCTGCCGGTCTGCGCGATACGCCCGCGCTTCAGGCCGGCCGCGGCGTCGTAGAACTGGCTGTTGAACTCCACGCCGCGGTCTTCGGGCGTGAAGCGCATCACCTTCGGGCCGCGGTTGACCTCGTACAGCTCGACGTGGCGGCTCAGCAGGCTCACGGCTCGTGTGCTCCCACGGTGACAAAGGACAGGCGACTGCGCGCCGCGCCTTCGCTGTCGGTGATGTGGGTGATGCCAACGCGGTCCGATGCCTGGCGGGACAGCGCCATCCAGCTGATCACCCGCACCTGCTCGGGCGCCAGGTCCGCGCCCAGTGGGCTGTCGATCAGCAGCAGCTCGCGATCGGCGTCGAGCTCGCTGCTCGATAGCACTTCGCGGTAGTGCACGGTGCCGTCATTGCGCTCGATGCGGAGGTGGCGCCGACCGGGCTGCTGGCGCAGGTGCGCGGTGATGCCGGCGGCCGCGACGAAGAGTGTGGAGACGCCACTGGTCAGCAGCTCGAGCTGCTGGACGTCGTCGGCGAAGGTCGGCACCCAGAGGCGCTGGTAGCGGCCGGCCAGCCAGTAGAGATAGCTGCGATGGGCCGAACGCTCGGAACGCCCGGCCAGGGTGAAGTCATGCGACTGCTGCGCCCACGCCCGGCCGGTGATGTCGTCGATCGACACCAGGCCGACGTCGCCGTCGAGGATCTCCACGGCACGGAGCGACGACGCGGTGGGATCGTCGGACTCGTCGGCCCGCCATTCCAGCACCGGGTAGCCCAGGTACATGGCCGGCGGCGCCACCGCTGGCCAGTCGCAGGGCTCCGAAGCCTCGAACCGCACCCGGCTGGTGATGACCTGGTCGCTGCGCCGGCGCCACGTGGGCGCCTCGGCAAGCCGCGCCGCGCGACAGGGATACACGCGAGTGCCCGCGGGCCAAGGCTGCAGCGTGGGCCGTGCCAGGCCCAGCACGCCGGGCTCGGTGGTCGCGATCTCCACGAGCTCGTAGCGCTGCAGGTCGCCCCACAGCATGGCGAGGCCGCCGGCGACGTAGTCCAGGTGGGCATGATCCAGCGCGATCGCTTCGCTGGCTGCCGGCAGGTCGGCCGCGAGCTCGCTGCGGTCCGGCATGACCGGCATCGCCCAGATCCGCGCGGCCCAGTCGTAGACGGCGTTCTCGATGATGCGCCGCTCGCGACGATCGGCCACGACGTCGAACTCCCACTGGCGCCGCGGTGCCTCGCGCAGGGCCTCGCTGTCTTCGCTGCCGTCGACGGCCTGCTGGATCTGAGTGAGCCAGGACAGCTCCTCTTCGATGTTGCTGCCCCAGTCGGCGGGCAACGCCCAAGCCTGGAGGCGGCGGCCGGTGATCGTGACCGGAATACCGTCCAGGCCGGCGAACTCGAAGGTCAGGATGGCGTCGATCACCGGCGCGCCTGCGGTGTTTACGACCACATCAAAGATGCGCTCCTGCAGTGGCCGGAACGATAGCGGCAATGGTGCCGGCCCAGTGACCGTGATACCGCTGCCGCCAATAACAGGCGTGTCGATGAGTTGGCGGCTTGAATCGGGCCAAGCATTCCAGACAGCAACCTGCCGTACCTGCTGCGTGACAAGGTTGCCGAGCTCAAGCAGGCGTGGGTACACGTGGATGCGGAAGTAGAAATCCTGCAGGTACGAGGCAACTGCATAGCCCGCCCTGGTCGTGGCCGCTGGACGGATGGGCAGGTTTCGGAGCGGACTGCCCGCGTCCAATCCGGGCTGTCCACCCACCACCCAAGTGCGAGGCAACCACCCTTCGAACTCGAAGGCCCCGACGTCGCCGGAGATATTCGGATTGACGAGGCCGCCGCGCGCCGATGCCACCACATAGCCGGTCCGGATCGGCATAGTCAGGGCCCGTCGTAGCGGATCGCCATCGCCATCGTTCCGCTGTGGTCCAAGCGACTGACCGCGCCATTGTTGGCGTTCCGCGCTGCGGGTTCACGCCGGTGCATCGGATAGACCTTCCAGCGGTCCGGGCCCAGGGTAAGGACGTCGCCATCGCTAATGAAATCATTGCGAATCCAGCGAAGATGCCGCAGCTCACCGATCAGACTGGTCTTCTGCTCCGGGCGCCGCTGGATGATCTGGCACCGAACAAGCACAGACGCAAAATTGGCAGCGCTCGGCTGGTAGGCCAGCAGTTCGCCGTTTCCGGCGATCCCAGACGCCATACGTTCGTTGGCGAGTCCTGAAAACCAGTTGGTCTCGCTACTCCAAGCCGGAACGCTGCCGTTGCTGTCATCGAAAGCCCCGTGCATCTGAGAACCAAGGTTTGAGTTGGTGCTATTTGCGCCGGTGAATGAAAAGAAGAACGCCGGCCCGCCCATATTCCCTTGCGACCCGTGAATGAGCGACCCATGAGGACCGAAGTTGAAGTGGTTCACAGTGCGGTAAATATCGGTGCGGCCAATTCGACCCATCATGGAGCTGAACCAGTTGCCGGTTCCCGCATTGCCAGGGGCCGGGCTCCGGCCAAACGCAAGGTTCTGCCAACGCAGGCCACCTTCGTAATTGACCATCACGTACACCTCATCAGGCGCATCGAGGACATGGATGTGGTAGGTAGCCGGCCAATCCCAATCCGGATACGAGGTGCCAGAAGCTGCACGCAGAGGCCCCAACAGGCCGTGCCCGGACGGCGTGTCAACGAGCTCGTTGCTTCCATCGATGCCATTTCCCACTCGCACCCGAACATTCCCATTCGGTGGTGCGCCGGTCTCTCCGTTGTTGGCCAGCATCACCTCCGCGAAACAGCCGGATTTCGACAGCACGTTGCCTGCCAGCGTCCAGCCGTTGGAAACGCAAGCCGCGTGGATCACGGAAACCAGGTCGGCGAGCGATAGCGCCGTGCCGGTGATGTACGCCATTAGTCGAGCCTCATCGCGTAGTAGTCATTGAAGCTGGTGCGGGCGACGTCCTGCAGACACACCCACGGCACGCCGCCGGCCAGCACGATGGCCTCGGCGCGCTCCTGGGCAGTCCAGGCGGGGTTGTCGACCACGGGCGTGCCGCCCACCTGCACGACGCTCTCGACGATGTTGTTGAAGTTGGAGACGTAGCCGATGCCATCCAGCTCGCCGAAGACATTCGGCACTGCCTCACACAGCACCACCGGCATAATTGGGTACTGCCCGTTGGTGTCCCGCAGCTGCGAGGAAGCCCCGCCGATCCACGCGTTGTTCCAAGGGTGCGTCAGCGGTTGTTTCCAGGTGCCATCCAGCCACCGCAGGCGCAGGTTCACGCGGTTGCCCTTGTACGGCATGGTGTGGCTGATCTCGCTGTACCGCACGGCCGCTGCGCCATTGAGCATGCCCGCAACGCACAACGGGTACGGAAACTCCCCGGGGCGGGCGTACGGCAGGATCTTGCCCACATAGCAGCTCTCGTAGACCGGCGTGCCAACCTTCATCGCCAACGCGATCCGTTGAGCATTGACGGTCAACCAGTAGTCGATGCGCTGGTTATGGGCCGGGACGCCACTTTCCAGGAAGCCCGGCTGCGCCGCCCACGCATTGCCAGGGACATACCCCGCGAAGCCGGCTACAGCGATGTTGTAGTAGTCGGCGAAGCTGTCCTGATAGCAGCGAAACCCGACGAAGATTTCTTCTTCACCGGATAGACCCTCTCCTTTCAGGATGAGTTCGTGGTTCTCGCTCACCTGGTCGAGGCGGAGAGTCACCCAGCCGTTGAGTTCGGCCAGCGCCTGGATCCGCAGCAGCAGCTCCTTGTGGGCGAAGCCCGTGGCGCCAAGTTGATCGGTGTGGGAGATCTCGAAGGCCATGTCAGCTCGCGTCGATGGTGTCTTTGTTGCGCACCACGTTGTGCACAACCGTGCGCTCGAAGGCGCGGGTCTCGCCGAGGCGCTCAGCGAGGGTTTCCATGTCCAGGGCGCTGACCACACGCAGGTTGAACTGCGGCGCCGGCATCGCGTCGCGGGCCAAGCCGCCGCCGGCGAAGCTGTACCGCGGGCTGGTCATGACCGCCGGCGCGGCGCCGACGTCGTGGCGCGGGGCGGCGCCCATGTGGATCGCGCGCATGTAATCGAGGCCGTAGCGGCGGACGGTCTCCTGGGGCATGACGTACTCGCCGCGGTGCACGTAGCCCGCCAGCTGGTACTTGCCGCCGTGGCCGGTGAAGCCGCCCTCCGCGAAGCCGCCCATGCTGTTGGCCACGATCATCATCGTGGCGGCCGCCATCAGCTCTTGGGCCGAGGTGCTGAGCTGGCGCGCGCCAGCCATCACCGCGCCGCCGCCCACGGCGGTGAGCACGGCGGCGCTCTGCAACTTGTCGGCCCCGGCGCCCACGTCGGCGCCGCCGGCGCCGCCCTCGCCGTTGCCGAACACGGCCGCCATCAGCTTGGCCGTCGCGATCGAGGCCAGTTGCTGGGCGGCCAGGCGCGCCATGCCGGCGGCCATGTCGCCGATCAGGCCCATCACCGCTTCGCGAACGGACATGGTCCCGCTGGCCAGGCCTTCCAGTGCATCGGTGAGGCCTGATTCGAAGGTGTTGCGGAAGGTCACCTGCAGCAGCGAGCCCTGGGTTTCCAGGTCCAGCAGCTCATTCTTCAGGCGGGCCAGGTTGGCGAACAATGCCTCCTGCTCCGGGCCCGGTGCCCAGGCGGCGGCTACGGCCTCGAGCACCGGGATCTCTTCCCGCAGTGCCGCGATTCGCATCAGCTGCGCGTCGAGCGCCTGCCTCTGGGCTTCGATGCTGCTGATCAGGCCGTTCTCGCGCAGGATGTTGATGCGCTCCAGTTCGGCCGAGTACTGCGCATTCGACGCGGTCAGCGCCGATTGCACCTGCCGCAACTGGCTTGCAGCTTTCTCCAGCTCCATCAGCTCGCCGATCTGCACCGCCTCGGCGGTCCGGCCCAGCTCCAGCGCCTTCTGGCGCGTCTTCTCAAGCTCCTCGGTGACCCGCTGCAGCTGCGCTTCGTCGCCGCGGCCCGACAGCATCATCGTCCGCATCTTGACGTCGACCAGCTCCTTGGCCAGGTCGATCTGCTTGCGGCCGTTGTCCAGGTCCAGGGCGGCGGCCTGCATCTGCGCCTGCAGCACCGGGCTGGCGTTGCGGTGGGCACCTTCCGCGATCTCGTAGCGGATCCGCGCGGCCTCGCTGGCCCGGGTCTCGCCCTCCTCGAGCTCGCCCAGCATCGCGACCTGCTTCTGCAGGTTGGCCAGCTCTCGCGCGGCGGCGACGTCAGGGTCGGGGCCGGCCCGCTGTGCGCGCGGCGTGCGCGGCGCCTTGGTCTTCGCCTCGCCCTCGATGCCGGCGACGATCCGGGCTTCGTCCTCGCGGATCTTGGCGATCAGGTCCGTGGTTCCGGCCTTCATGGCCTCGGCCACCGCGGCATTGGCGCGCGCCCGGGCGTCGACGATCCGCTTCGCGCGCTTGGTCTCGCCGTCGTCGTAGCGACCCGCCTCCTGGTCCAGCGCGATCGCCATGTCGTTCGCCCGCTGCCCGGCCGCGTCACGCTCGGCCGCGCCCTGCTGCAGCGACGCCTGCTTGAACTTCTCCTGGGCCACCAGGATGCGCCCCTCGAGGCGCGCGATCTGGTCCTGGCTGATGTGGTCGGTCGGGCTGGCCGTGCTGACCAGCTTGCGCCGCTGCGCATCGAGCGCCGCGATCTGCCGCGAGATGTCAGCCAGGCTATCCGGCCGGCCTACGTCCAGGATCGACTGCCAGGCGTCGCGCACCGCGCGCTTGACGTCGATCCACGCGCGCTCCAGCGTGCCGGCGCGCTCGTAGGCCTCCTGCACGCGCTGCTCGTGCACATCGGCGAATGCCTGCACCGCGGCCTCGGCCGCCTCCTGCGTGCGGCCCTGCTCCTCGAGCGAGCGCACGTGCTCGTACACCGACAGCGTGAGGAAGTGGTACTGCTGGTTGAGTTCGGCCAGCTGCGCGCTCGGCGCCTTCGCCAGCGCAATGATCTTGGCCGTCGTGCTCTCCACCGAGTCGCCGGTCAGCGCGGCCAGGTTGACCGCGGCACCGGCCGCGGTCTCCAGCATGTCGGCGGCGATCGCGCCGGAGGTGGCCATGCCCACCAGGGCGACCTTGGCGCCGGCGTAGTCGCCGGTGGCGCGGCCGACTTCGTCGCGCATGTCCGCCATGCCGCCGGCGGTCAGCGCCAGGGTGTTGCCGGTGGAGATCAGTAGGCGCTCGAACGCCTGCTGCTCCTGGTAGCTGCGGTACATCGCGCCGGCATACAGCCCGATCGCGCCGACAACGCCCGCCACCGTGATGCCCAAGGCACCGAAGGCCAGCGCGGCGCGGCCGGCTCCCGTGGCCAGGCGGTCGGTCGCCCCGGTGACGTTGCCGCGGGCGAGTTCGCCGGCGGCGTTGCCGATGCTGCGTGCGGCCTTCTCCAACTGCTTGGCCTGGCGCTCCGCGGTGCCGCCCATGTCGGCCTTGCGCATCTTGGCGTCGGCCTTCGCGGTCGCGTTGCCGACGTCCTCGACCTTCTTCTCGGCCGCGCCCAGCTGCTTGATCGCCTGATCAATGTCGGCGCGGATGCGCAGCGCGAGTTCGAGAGTTCGGTCCGTCACGTCCTTCAGTCCTCCTGCAACAACTCATTGACCAGGCGCTTGCATTCGCTGCCGCCAAAGGCCTGGCCGATCGCGGCGCTCAGATCGCCCAGGGCGTGTGCCCGGGTGCGGGCCAGGCGCAGCTGCGCCTGGCGGTGGAACAGGTCGACCTGGCGCCGTGTCAGCTGGGCCACGTCCGCGGCCCGGGTCAGGTACCCGGCGGCGACGAGGTCGTCGACGACGCGGGCCCATCGGGCTGGCTTGCCGCCTGCAGGCGTGCGTGCGCGGCGCGGCGCAGCACGCGGCGGGTAAAAAAACCGGCGTTGACCATCCACCAGGTCAGCAGCAGCGCCTCGCCGTCGGCATCGTCCAGGGCCTTGACGCGCGCGGGCGGCAGGCCGGTGGCCGCAGCCACCATCGCGGCGACGTCGTCTTCGTGCTGGCCGATCAGCTCGACGATCTCGTCGAACGATGGCGCGGCGCCGGCGTCGCTGAACAGTGCGTAGAGCGCATCGAAGAACGGCTTGGCCATCAGCCGCACCCGCGCGCCCTCGAAGAAGCGGTACTCGCGCACGGTGATGACCTGGCCATCGATGATCACCTGGCTGTCGGGATCCATGATCTGCAGGTCGGTGTCCGGCGCGGGGGCTGCGGGATCCTTTGCAGCGGCGGCGGCCCTCGCCGCCGCCGCTGCCTTCGCCTGGCCGGTGGCCTTTCGTGCCATCAGGGCGTGTCCGCAGCGGCCGGGGTGAGCCATGCCACGCGGCCCAGGCGGCCCAGCGGGCCGGTGGCCGGCTTGGTCGGGTCGGCCAGCAGGGTGCCAGCCAACGGCATGCCGGCCAGGGCCTGCTCGTTGTTGATGAGGGCGAGCTCCGACAGCGGGTCGGTGGCCAGGCGGTACAGGTCCACCATCACCGGCGCATTGCCCTCGGCCAGGTTGATGCCCTTGTAGCGGATCGCCACTTCGGGCTGCGCGCTGGCCAGCACGCCCACTTGCACCAGGCCGGCATGCTTGTACGCCGCCTTCAGCGGCAGCGTGGGCGCCGGTGCAGACGGCAGCGTCGGGAAGTCCAGCTGCCCGTAGTCCCGCTCCAGCGCATAGTGCTCGGCCGCGATGGTCGCCGGCGTCGGGTCCGTGCTGTCGATGATCACCAGGTCGCTGACGCCGGTGTTGGCCAGGAAGATGGTGTCGCCGGCCTCGACCTCGGGCAGGACCTCTTCGGTGATGGTGCCGCCCACGACCGTGTCTTCCTCGCCGTACAGCGCGAGCGCGACGTTGGCCGGGTTGATGTTGTGCATGGTCATGTTCGCCGTGCCGGTGCGCGCGGTGACCATCTTGCGGACCTCCGACTTGGAGCCCGACATGCTCTCGCGATGGGTGAAGGACTCGACCGCGCAGGCCAGCGTCAGCGCCGAGACGTCCCAGGCCTTGCGCCACTTCAGCGGCTGGCCCGGCAGGATGCGGGCGATCATGACTTCGCCCTGGCCGTAGTAGTAGTACTCGAGGTTCGGCATGGCGGTCAGTCCTTCTTGGCGGAGGCGGCGGTCTTGGCGCCGCTGGTGACGAGCTCGGCCGCTTTGAAGGCGACCATCTGCTGGGCGACGTGCGGCGCCACCTTGACGATGGCGTCCTTCGCCAGGCGCTTGCCGGCGTGCTCGTGGTTGTCGACGAGCATCCGCACGCGGATGGTCTCAGTGGTCTGGCTCATTGCTCGCTCCCGATGAGGTGTTGGGTTTGGTACACGTCGACCCACAGCGCGGTGGAATCGCTGTAGTCCTGGATGTCGCCCTGGATCCACTGGCAGGGCGCGGTGCCCAGCACGTCCGGCACGAAGCCGCACAGCGCGCCGCGGACGGCGCCGAGGATCTCGAGCAGCTCGTCGCTGAGCTGGTCGCCGTGCTGCTCGCGGTAGTTGCGCACCACCACCACCACGCCGAAGGTGACCGACACCACCTGGCGCACCGGCAGCCGGGCGCCGGGCTTGGGCAGGCCCGCCGGCGCCGGCGGCTTGGCTCCCTTCTCGCGCGCCAGCACCACGTAGGCGCAGGGCGCCTGGTAATCCTTCAGGCTGCGCGCGGCGGCGTAGTCGGCACGGCCGCCCACCAGGCGCAGCTTCGGCACTTCGGCGCGCAGCTGCTCCTGGATGAGCCGGGTGTTGTAGGGCTGCAGGTTCACGTGCCGTAATCCCGCAGCTTGTGCATCGTGAACTGGCGCTCGGACGCGCAGAACTCCGGCATGCCGGCCCCGGCCGGCGGCAGCGGGTCGTCGGCGCCCAGGCTGAACTTGCCGTCGGCCACCAGCTGCAGGAAGCGCAGCGCCTCGCGGTAGTCGCGCACCACCGGGTCATCGCGCTCGCTGGTGTTGGTGCGGTCCTTGTGCAGCAGGTAGCGCGCGATCCAGCGCGCCCACACGGTGACGATGGTCGGCACCGGATCCAGCGGCACGCGGTAGGGCACCGGCTTGCGGCCGCGCAGGTAGCCATCGATCACGCTGCCGGCGTCGGCGATCGCCTGGACGATGTGCACCAGGGCGTCATCGGCGATGGCGACCTCGGCCGGATCGAAGGCGGTGCGGTCTTCGCCACGCAGCGTCGCTTCCATGAGTGCGTCGGACAGCACGCGCGAATGTTCGGGCGTGGCGACCTGGGCGAGCTCGCGGGTGAGCTTGGCGTCGGCGAGGTGGACGGGCGTGCAGTACATGGCGGGCTACTTCGCCGCCTTCTTGGCGGTCCGCTTCGCGGCCTTCTTCGTCGCAGCCTTCTTCGGCGGCGCCGTCTTCGCGACAGCCTTCACCACTGCCTGCGTGTCGCCGGCTGAGTCGGCGCCCTCGACCCGCAGGGTGACCTCGGTGCCGGCGCCGACGGCGGGGCTCTCCCCGCCGCCGACAACCTGCTGCAGACCTTCGCCGACTACTCCGGCGTTGGTCACGGGGCGGCCGGTCTCGCCGGCCTTCGAATTCTGATTGCCCTGGTCGTCGCCTTCGGGCAACTGCAGCTCGCTGGCTTCGGGACCGACATAGCCGTCGCCGATCAACACCGCGGCCTCGGTCGCCGTCGCCTCGACCGAGCCCGGCGGTTTGATGTAGCGGCCTCCGAACTTGATCGTGGTCAGCACGGGGTAGAGCGCGGTTGCGTTGGCGTCGGTCATGTCGATCTCCGGGAAAGAGTTGCCGCGCTCTCACGGCAGTCACGACTGGATACGGCGTCGTTCCCTTCCCGGCACAGCGTCCGGTTCCGCGGCCCCCCGCAGGTGTCAGAGTCCGGCGCCGCCGATCAGGTAACCAGCGGGCATGCCAGCCAGGACCGGCGTGCAGTCATTGCTGACGCCGTAGATCCAGCTCTTCGAGTTCGCATCCCAGTACGGCACCTCGACCAGGGGCATGCCCTCGATCCGGTAGGTGTAGCCGTAGCTGGGCTCCTCGACGTTCATGTCGGCATCGCTGCCCTGGCTCACGTACGCCAGGACGGCCGCGGTGCCCCAGACATCGCCGAAGGTGTCGTCATCGCCGGCGACCACGCCGCCACCGATCACGATGTTCTCGACCTCGAAGATTTCCTTCAGCAGGTTGAGCGTGACCTTGCGGATGCCGGTGTTGGCCGAGCGGTCGATCAGCTTCACGTGGCGGCGGCAATTGGTGAACGCCTTGGCCGAGAGCATCAGCGTGTTCGGATACAGGCCGATGCTGTCGCGGACCGCCTCGCGGCCCAGCTCGACGTCACCGGCCGGGTCCGAGCTCGGGTCGGACCAGACGTCGGTGCCGGCAAGCGCGACCTTGTGGTCGTTGTCGTAGTTGGCGGCATTGGTCGCGATCGCGGCCGAGTCCACCTCGTGCTCCAGGTGCAGCGAACGCAGCACCGTGTTGACCGCGCGCGAGGCGAGGTTGATGCCCGGCACCTGGCTGGCATCACGCATGCGCTCGCGTGGCACCGGTGCTTCCAGCGCGCTGGGCACGATGGCGTAGGGCTTGCCCTCGTAGCCGAAGTGGATGCGCTTGGTGGCCGCGCCCGGGGCGCGCTTGGAGTTGTAGATCTTGAAGGACGACTTGTCGAACTCGATCACCTTGCCGCCGTAGGCGGACACGTCGGCGAACGGGAACAGGGCCGGAGCGACCAGCTGCGCCTGGCGATAGCCACGCGCGTGCTCGGAGAGGATCGGGTCGACCACGCGGGTCTGCGCGGGAGTCATCTGAGGTGCCATTGCTTGTTCTCCTGGCCGCTTGGCCGAATCGAGGTTGTGTGGAGCGATGCGCCGACCGGCGGCCGGTCAGTTCGGGATGAGGATCACTTCGAGGACGTCACCATCCGCGGCGGCGCTGGCACCGGGGGCGGCGCGGGCGACGGTGGCGACCTCGCCGACAGCGGTGATCGCCTTGCCGGCGGTGCCGACTGCGATCGCGGCGCCCGCGGCGATCGCGGCGCCGGCAGTGACGGTCGCGGTGCCAAGCACGTCCACGGCCAGGCGCTCGCCGATGGCGGCGTCGGTCTGGGACACGCCCAGGGCGTTGGCTCCGGCCGCGGGCACCGCACCCACGCCCGTGACGAAGCGCTGCGCGGTGAGGGCTGCGGTGGCCAGCACCGTCAGGGCGAGGACGCTGATGTTCTGCTGCGACATGGGTTTGCTCCTGGGGAAATCGGATTACGCGGAAGCCGCCGAGGGCGACCCGCATTGGGCTCAGCCGCCGACAGCAGCGACGGCGTCGTGGAAGGCGGTGTTGGGGTGCTCGCGCATGTAGGCCTTGGCCTTGCCGTAGAGCTCGGCGCGCCCCGCATCGACCGACACGCCGGTGGGCGCGGCGAAGTTGGCCACGCCAACGTCGGCCGCCACCGCGGCGGCACCCTTCTCGCGGAAGTCCACCTGCTTGGGCAGGTCGCCCAGGAAGGTGCGCAGCACTTCGGTGGCGGGCTTCTTCACCTGGCCATCGCCCTCGGCGAAGGTCAGGGCGGTGTCGGCCGGCAGTGCCAGCAGCAGCTCGACCACCGGCGCCTTCTGGCGCGGCAGCAGCTGGCCAGCCTGGACCAGGCCTTCGGCGAACTCGGCCGCGTCGTCGCGGCGGGCCTGCGTTTCGCGGTCGGCCAGGCGCTGCTCGCGTTCGGCCAGGCCGGCCTCGCGGCCGGTGAGGGCGGTCTCGCGCTCGGCGAACTGTGCAGCGGTGTTGGACTCGGACATGTCGGTCTCCAGGGTGGCGGCGCCCGCGGGCGCTTCGGCGTAGGTCGGGATGGCCGCGACGTCGGTCTCGGCGGGCGAATCGGTGAGCAGCTGGTCGAAGTCGCGGATCTGCCACTGCGGGATGATCCGGTCGGCGGCCTCGGCGCCCTCGCGCTCGACCAGGTGGTCGCGCAGGCGCTGGAACAGGTTGGCCAGGCTGTGGCCGAGGCTGCGCAGCGGCATCGAGAACTCCAGCGCGCCGTCATCGGCGCTGAACGCAGCCGAGCGCAGGCCCTTCACCGCCGGCGCGGCCGCGCCCAGGAAGCCGATGTGCTTGAGGTAGTGCTTGCCGGGCTTCGGATTGCCCGGCGTGGTCGGCAGGTAGATCGCCGCGCTGATTTTCTTCATGCGCCCGGCGTTGACCAGGCCGGCGAACTGCGGCTCCACCTGGTGCGGCTCGGCGAACAGCACGCCGTCCTTGACGCTCAGCGAGCGCGCCCAGCCATAGGCCGGGGCGTTGAGTTCGGGATGGCCGACCACCAGCGGCGCCTCGGCCAGGTCCGGCTCGTAGCTGGCCGCGATCTCGGCGATGTCGGCTTCGGAGAAGGTGTGCTCGCGGCCGTCGTTGTCGACGTGCGTGCCGGCCTTGAAGATGACGAGTGGTTTGGGGCTGGGCTTGTTCACGGGGCCATCGTCGGCACCCTGCAACCCGTGGTCATTGGACCGCGTTCAAAACCCCTTCCGCTCGCGCGCGCGAAGGCAGGCGACGGAAGCGGCATCACATGCAATTTGTCATCGAGCGGAACAGCGCCGCCGTGAAATTGCCGCCGCCTGCGTCAGACCCGCGCGCCCCGGGCCGCAATGGCACCGAATCCGCACGCTATGCGGTGTCTGACACCTTTCCATGCCCACCGACGTGCCAGCGGCCCAGAACGCCGTACAGCGCGTCTGGCGGGCTAGTCGCCGAACATGCCTGCGATGCGGGCGAAGGAAATTTCTTCCACCTTCTCGTGGTCATCATCCGACAGTCCCAGCCACGGGCGCAGACCGAAGTGATGCACCGCCCCATAGACCGCATTCGTGCCGACGTACAGCGTTTCGCCCAACACCTGCCAGGACAGCTGGTCGCCGAGCATGTGTTCGTCGAAGTGGAGCATCGCCTTGCCCGGCTTCCGCTTCTCCTTCCGCCGCTGATAGGCCGGCTGCAACGCAGGCCAGGGCGTGCCGTCGGGCGCGACCTCGCGCAGGCTGCGTTCCCGCGTGGACCGCAGCAGGTACTCGCCAATGTCCTCGAGCATCAGCCGCAGGCCGTCGCCGCCCAGCTGCTCGGCCGCGCGGGCCAGCGCCGGGCCGACGCTGTCAACGGTGATCTCGATCCGTGCACCTGCCATCACAGCCTCCTAGTTGAGCGTGCCCTGGACCACGACCTTGCGGCCGGCGGCGACATCCGCGCGCAGCGCCGCCAGCTCGCCCACCTGCAAGGCCTGGACGGTGCTGGCGCTGCCGACGGCCTGCGCACCCACCTGGTACTGCAGCGTTGCTATCGCCACTTGGCCACGCTTGCCGCGCGGCAGGTCGGCAACGTAGTGCAGCGTGCGGGCGCCAACATCGAGCAGCACCGCGCGCGGCGCGCGCAGCACGGTGGTCAGCTCGGGCAGCCCCGCGGCTGCGGCCGGAACCCGGGACGCGCTGACTGCGATCGCCGCCGTCGACGGCGTAGCGCCTGCGGTGGCCATCCGCTGGACCAGCGCCGGCTCCAGGGCGCCCACCAGGTAGCGGCCCTCGCCGATGCCACGCGCGGCGCGCGCCGCGGCGGACCACTCGGCATAGCCCGCCTGGATCGCCTGCACGGCGCGCTGTAGCGCCAGCATGGCCGCCGTGCTGCGGGCGGCTGCCAGCGCCGGCAGGCGCTCGGTCTTGCCCAGGGCCATCTGCGCGGTGCGCTCGAGCGGGCCGCGCAGCGATGGCGGCGTGGGCACCGGCGGCACACCCCGGGGCGGCGACCAGCCGCCGCCGTCGGGACCGGCGTCGAGACTGCGGCCGGGCGCGTAGCCGAAGCCGGGGTCGATGCCTTCGGGCGTCATCACCACGCGCGGGCCGCCGGGGCTGCGCTGGCCCACAGTGACCGCCTGCATGTTGAGCGGCGGCGGCGTGTCCGGGCCGGTCTTGCCCAGGCGCTGCAGGTCGCGCGCGTTGAGCGCCTCCACGTAGCACTGGCAGCCCCAGCCGTTCGACGGAAAGTGCGTGTGCCAGATCGGATCATCGGCGTGCCACACCTGGCCGTCCCACCTTTCATGGATGGGACGCGGGTGTTCGACCGCGTCGTTGTGCCGGTAGCGCCAGTACGGCCGCACCTGCTTGAGCCGCTGCAGCTGCTGCCAGCGGCCGGCGTTGTAGGACTGCCGCAGGTTGGTCTCGTAGATCACGCGCGTGCGCCAGTTGCGCCCGCCGGTGTAATCCCATCCGTGCGTGGCCACGATGCGATCGAAATCGCGGCGGAAGTCGGCCAGCGTGGCCCCGTCCTCGATCGTCTTGCGTACCGCTTCCCGCAGGTCGGCGAGCAGGTCGTCGCGGTTGGCGCCGGCGACCATGAAGGCGCGGTCGTGCTCGGCGCCCCACACGTCCAGGTAGCTCTCGGTCAGGACGTTGCGCTTGGACCGGAAGAAGGCGATCTGCTGGGAAAACGGCAGCGAGCCGTAGGCGACGGCCATCGGTCAGGCCCCGCCGGCTTCCTGGAGCACGTCGTAGCGGCCGGCAAGCGTCGCCGCAGTCAGGGCGTCGGCCATCGCCGCGGAGTAGGCGTCAAGGTCCATGTCCGGCTGCAATGCCATCAGTGCGTCGCTGAGCTCCTGCAGGGACCCTGAACTCTCCACGAGCTCGCGGACCTGCACAAGCCAGGCGTCGCCGGTCGGCTTGATGTCGCGCTCCAGCCGCGGCGCCATGCGCGCCGGGACGTCGGGCGCCGCAGCCGCCTCGGCAAAGGCCGCGCCACGCGCCCGCGGGTGGCCGCGCTGCAGCAGCTCGAGCACGGCGCGCGCGGGCTGGGCGAACTCGGCGCCATCGATCGCGGTCGGCTCGCGCGGATCCACCGGCGCCGGGTCCTTGGGCTCCCACTCGGTGCCGTAGACCTCGTGCACGTAGGCCAGGCTTGGCTTGTAGCCGAGGTCGAGGATCTTCTTGTCGCGCTCGGCGCGCGCGGACAGGTCCTCGGGCTCTTCGGTCACGCGGAATACGCGCGGCAGGGCGGCGCCGGGGAAATTCCATTCCATCAGCCAGCGCACGGGGCCGAGGTTGAATGACTCGCAGATCAAGTCCGCGTCGGCCTTGATGATGTCGTCGCGCACGTCCGCCTGCAGGTCATCGTTGCCCAGGCGGCCGGCGGTGCCCTGGGTGCTGGCCGTCTGCCCAAGGATCACCTTCTGGATGGTCGCGTTCATCGCATCGTGCAGCGCCTGGTAGTCGGCCGTGCCGTTGCGCCCGGCCTCGATCAGCTCGAGCTCCATCTCCTTGGGCATGATGATGCCGCTGTCGGTCTGCAGCGCCCGCGCGGCCTGCAGCAGCCGCGAGCGCTCGGGAGCGGTGGCGGTGGTGTCGTATTTGCCCACGGCCGTGGGCATGCCGAACTTCTCCAGGAAGATCAGCCAGAACTTGAGCCCGTTGCGCTTGAACAGCACAGGCCAGTACAGCCAGTGCGCCAGGCCCAGGCCATAGGGCTCGTCGTCGTGGTCGGCGCCGGTGCAGAAGTGCCAGAAATACGGCGCCTCGGCCGGGATGCCTTCGAACATCTGGTCCATCGTCAGCAGCCGCAGGCCGGCGTCCTTTGCGAACCGGAAGCGGCGGCGGTTGCGCACCTTCACCTGGTCGATCACCAGGCGTGCGCCGTCGACCTTGTAGATCAGCTCGGCGACCGCGTATCCGTAGAAGATGCCGTTGAGCATCTTGGAGGTGACGTTGTCCCAGCCGATGCGCTGCAGCTGCTGGCGCAGGAACTCCGCGGCCTCCTGGTCGATCGGGCGATCGCCGCCGGCGTCGACCTGCCACTCGCACTGCGTCACCGCCGCCTGGCGCTGGCCAAAGGTGCTCTTAACCTCGGGGTCGGAGTAGACCTCTTCGTAGATCCGCAGGTCGTTGCCGCCGCGGCTGCGCAGGATGCTGTCGTAGGGCGTGAGCAGCGGCCCGGTGTAGCCGCGGGTGATGTCGATGCCATCGGCGGTGGTCGCGATCTCGCGGTCCAGCTGCGGGCGGGCGGTATCGTTCATGCGAAGCCTCCGAAGTCATTGCCGCCCGGCACGGTGCCGAAGCCGGTATCGCCGTAACCGCGGCCGATCGCGTCCGTGGCCGCGAAGCGCGGGCCGGTGGACTCGAACTCGATGGGCACGTATTCGACCGTGGCCACGCTGGTGCCCAGCACCAGGGCAACCGCAGCGTCGCCGTGGCGCTTGCCGCCATCGCGTCCGGTGGTGCGCTTGGCCGGGATCCGCGGCACGCCCTTGATGTTCTCGACCGCCCGCAGGTCATCGAGCCAGTCGCCATGCCTGGGCAGGCCATCCAGCGTGCCGTCCTGCAGGTCGGCCTTGAGCTTGGGGAAGTTCTCGCCGTAGAAGCCCTCGGTGATGGCCACGCGGTGGATCCGCTCGCCGTAGCGCTGCTGGGTCACCTCCGCGAGCCAGGAGCCGTTGCCGACGGCGTCCATCGCGCCTGCGCGCAGCTTGGGCAGCCGGTCGGCCACGTAGAAGAGGATCTGGCGCTGCTGGTCGTAGGGGATGCGGCGCATCTCGATCGCGAACGGCACCCGGCGGTTGAGATCCATCGATTCGATCTGGGGTGCCAGGATCGACAGGTCCACATAGCGCGCGAAGTCGTAGCCGAAGAGGCTGCCGCGGATCTCGCGTCGACGCGCCTGCAGCGCCTCCAGCAGCGGCTCGATCTCCTGTTCCAGCCAGTCCTGGACGTCGGCCCTGCGCATCCGCTCCGGCAGCAGCTCCCAGCCCTCCGGACGTTCGATGCGCAGGATCGGCGTTTCGTCGCTCATCCGCGATTCGACCAGCTGGCGCGACAGATAGGCGCCCGCGCTGTTGCGCGGCACGCAATCCAGTTCCTCTTCGGCGTCCTCGCCGTAGGTGCCATAGATCTCCTCGACGAACTCCGCCTCGGCCTCCTCCGAGTACGGCTTGCCCAGGCGAAGGCAGATGCGCTCGAACAGCCCTTCCTCCACCGCACCGCGGAAGGTCACCTTGTGGACCGAGCCACGGCGCTTGCCCGCGCGGATCTCCTGCACCAGGCCGTTGAACTCGTTTTCGGCCCCGTCGTGGGTCGAGATGATCCGCACCTTGCCGCCCCAGATCAGGAACGCCATCGCCGCCTTCAGCAGCTCGGGCAGGTCATCGACGAACGCGGCCTCGTCGCCCACCAGCACGCCCTGGCGGCCGCGCAGCTTCCGTGGCCGGCTGGCCAGCGCCGTGATCTTGTGGCCGCTGGCCGGAAACCGGATGGTGTAGGTCTTGATGTGCTTGTCGTCTTCGTCCTCGTCCCAGAAGCCGTCCTCGATCGCGCCCGCGGCATGGTTGAAGGCCTTGCTCCACATGGCGCAGGCACCGATGAACTCCTCGGTCATTTCCTTGTCGGTGCCCAGGTAATAGACGTTCTGGCCCCCGGCCTCCTTGGAGCTCGCGGCGATCAGAACGTCATCGGCGGCTTCGGCCCAGGTCAGGCCGGTGCGGCGGCCCTTCTCGCAGACCTTCAGGTTGGCCGGGTCGGCGATCCAGCGCTGCTGGTACGGCAGCAGCGCCGCCGGCACTTCGGCGCCGGCGGTGTCGGGAACAAGGGTGCGCGCCTGGTCATTCACACCGTGGCCCTGTTGATGCCCAGGATCTTCTCCCGTAGCTCGCGCGCGCCGGCAGCCGACAGCCCGCCGCTCTTCTGGATCTTGTCGACCGCGGCGGTGGCGGCGTCCACCCGCGCGCGCACGTCCATCGCCCACTTGTTCCGGGTCACGCTGGCCCGGGTCAGGGTGGCGATGTTCTTGGCCGCCTTGCCCAGGATCTCCACGCGCTTGGCGGGGTCCTCTTCGTCGGTCGCGGCTTCGAGCTGCAGCAGGCTTTCGAAGATCTCGGTCTGCACCAGGCTGATGATGGCGTTGCTGCGCTCGTCGGCGTCGTCGGGCGCAGCGGCGGCGATCATCTTCGCCGCCTCCGTGCTGGCCCGGATCTGCCCCATCTTCTGCTTGAGCCGGCGGCCGCGCTCGCCGACGGTGCTCTTGCCGATCTCGTAACCCTGTTCGACAAGCCATTCGGACAGCGCGACGTAGCCGCCGAAGCCGTTGGCAACGATGCGGCGGTCGAGCTCGGCGCGGGTGGCTTCATCCATCATGTCGATCTTGCTCGGGGCAGGCACGCCGCGGCCTACCAGTACTTCTCGGGCCGGGCGATGCCCGGCTCGCAGTCGATGGTGTACTCGACGATGTCGATGCCGTGGCGGGTCAGCAGCGCCCGCCAGGGGCCATGCGGCTCCTTGTGCACCTTCACCAGCGCCCGGTCGCTCAAGTAATCCAGATGGCGGCGGATCTCCAGCGCCGTCGCATCGGGATACATGGTCTGCAGGGTGGGCAGCAGCACGCTTTCATACGTTCCCGCGGGCCGTGCGTGGTTCAGCGCGTTGAGCAGGATCCAACGCATCGATTCGCGCCGCACCTTTTCCATGTCGATCATTCCAATTCCCCCCCGTTGAGTGCTCCCTGTAGGCGCAGGTTCTCCAGCCGCTCGAACACACGGTCGATCTTGCTTTCGACCACCGTCTGGCCGCGGATGTAGTCCTCGCGCCGCACGTAGCGCTCCGGGAGCTCGATTCGCAGCTCCATGAGCGACATCTCCACCCGCTCCCACTGCCGGCTGTCATCCAGAAGCCTGGTCACCTGCGCGTCGGTCTTCTGCTGCGCCTGCGAGATCAGCCAGCGGCCGACCGCCGCGGCCGCGCCCAGGAGCGAGAGTCCGATGATCGCGAACCAGAAGAGATGTACGGGTTCAACCTGAAGGATCATCGTGCGGCCCCGTCGCGGGTGGTGAGAAATGCGGACTCGTACCTGCGGATCACGGCCTGGCATGCCCGGAGCTGGTCGTCGGCGTCGCGCCCGACTCGAACAAGATCGCCCTGATCCTGCTTTCGTAGTTGGGCGAGCGCATCACGTTCGAAGGCGCCAGCGGCGGACTCGGACAGACGATTGGTCTCACACGCTGCCCATTGCCGGCGCAGCTTGAGAGTGCCGTCGTCAATGCCAGCGACAACAGCAGCAGGCAGGTCTTGCGCAGCGGCGCGGTCATCTTCATGGTCGTCTCCGATCCTGGTCATTCCCTGGGCTTCTTCGCGCTCGTCGGCCAGGGTGTCGCGCAGCTGCTTGGCTTCGCCTTCGGCGGTCTCGGCACGGTCGGTGGCCGCGGTGGCGGTGCCCTTGTGCGCTTCCATCCGCCACATGGACCAGCCCAGGGCGAGCAACAGCAGCAGCGCGACGGCGGCGAGGATGCGCGTCATGCCACGTCCCTCATGCAGAGCTTGTCCTCGGCGCGGCGGCGGTTCTGCAGCCCGCGCACGAAGCGGTATTCCGGCTGGCCATTGGCCAGGCGCTTGCCCGTCTTGACGTAGCTCCAGACCATGCGGCCGCCGTCGGACACGTAGAGCCGCCGGCAACCCAGTGGATAGTCGCCCCGGTTCCAGGCCTTCATCGCGGCGCTGCCGCAGGTGGCGCCCGCGCCCAGGTTCCAGGCGTGCGAGCTTGCGGCGTCGAACACCGACTGCGGCGGCGTGTCCTTGAAGCACCGGATCAAGCGCACCTGCACGCGCACCACTGCGGCGGCGGTCTCGCGCTCACATTTCTCCAGCGTCCAGCGTTCGCCGACGACGATCGGCGTGGTGGTGACATGCCGGGTCAGGCCGTCGCAGACGGTCGGCAACCCGCCAGCCAGCCGGTCGGGGTACACGATCAGGATGGGCTTGCTGCTCGACTCCCACAGCATCAGGAAGGCCAGCAGCATCGCGGAACCAAAGGCCACGCCGCCCACGATGGGCCCGGTTTTGCCGCTTCCGGGTGGTTCGACGGTGGCCATGCCAGCTCCTGGATAAAAGGTGGCCGGCGACAGTGAGAGGACGAGGACTCCTGCCGCCGGCCGATGCACACGCACGTGCATCAAATCGACAGCTGCAGTGTGGGAATCCCCCGGCGGAGGGTCATTGGACCTCGTTCAAAAGACTCTTCCGCGCGCGCGCGAGACAGTGCACGGGCGCGGCGCGCTGCCGCCTCCACCCATCAGGCAAAGGCGACGTCATGGAAAACCAGCACCGCAAGATCAGCGGCTACCGCGAGCTCGCGCAGTGGGAGATCGATGCGATGAACGCCATCAAGACGCAGGCCGCGATGGTCGGCGACCTGATCGAGACGTTGGGCAAGCTTCAGGGCGTGGACCAGCGCGCCGTCGCGATTGCCCGCACCGAGCTGCAGACGGGCTTCATGTGGGCGGTGCGGGCGATTGCGCAGCCGACGACGTTCTAGGGCCGCTGGAGTGGCTAGCCGCCAGTCCGAGGTGGGCGAACGCGTAGTGGCACCGGACACGCCTCTTCGAGAATCGACAGCGCTGAGTCAATCCGGGCGGCGGCTACGGGATCGACTTCGTCGTCTGAATGAAGCGACCCGGACTGCAGCCAGTATCGCCGGAACTCCTCGGCAAACCTCTCCGGGGCCGGATGCGAACGAATCAGCGCGGCCACGGCGAGCTCCAGCACGTGCAACCCTGCGTGCGTCTCGGATGCGGACTCGCCCAGGTTCACCATAGAAGCGGCGAGGCGCTGCACTCGGTCCATCGTCAACCCTCGTTTTAGAGGCCGAGCCGCTGCCGCTCTGCGATGCTCAGGTCAATGCTGGACAGGAGGTTGACCTCCTGGAGCACGCCCCGCTTGTAGATGACGCCGAGCGCCTGGGACCCCTCGATCCACTGGTCCGAACCGAAGTCGCCGGGCAGGTCCATCGAATTTGTGGGTTGCCCCAGCATCTCGGCCATCTGCACGCGCGTCGTCCGGCGCGGCTCCATGCGCGCGAACTTCCGCGCGTCGAACTTTTCCCAGCTGGCGTAGTCGGGAACGTCAGCCTGCTCGGGCGCGTGATCTGCCCACCATCCGCCGCGCGTCGCCGGATCCAACGTGTGCCCGACGCCACCGCTGCCGCCCACCGCCGGCCCCTTGCATTCGATGGTCATGACGTAGTCGACCGGCGACGACTGTCGCGGGTTTCCTATCAGGTTGTAGCCCCCGGGGCACAACTTCTGCGCCTTCTTGTACGCGGTGCCCGCGCTCATCCCGTCGATGAAATAGACCGGCTGGCCGTTCGGGCCAGTGTGATGTCCGCTGGTAATTGCGCAGGACGCCGCGCCCAGCGCGATCAGCGCCACCGTGCACGTGGCAATTGAAGTTCCGGCTCTCATGCGCGTCTTCCCCTCGCTCATTTCGATCTCCCCTTCTTGGTTGGCGCCGCGAAGCGCGCCGACTAGTCGTCACCGCCTAGAGTGATAGCCGTCGCGATCAACAGCGCTTTGCCCTTTGGGTCCGCTCGCCGGTAGCAGTGCACAAGGCGCTGCTCGTCTGCGTCCAGTTGATCTACCAGCGCCTGAAAAACCTGTTCTTGCACTTCGTAGCGCGCCTTCTTTCCGGAGACGCCCTCCGCAATGCGGGTGGCCGTGGAGATTGCGGTCAGGCGCCGCTGCAACTCGTCATGGATCCCCGTGAGGACGTACTTGACGTCCAAGCCGAGCTCCGGCCTGTCGGCTGCGAGAGCCTTGAGCTTGTCGACCGGAAACGACCCGCGCTTCTTCCTGGCCGAGAACGCGGCCTTGGTCATGCCCAGCGCATCGGCCACGTCCCGATCCTCTTGGAGTCGGAGAGCCAACTTCAGCCGATGCAACTGGTCCTGGAATTCGCGCACATTCCGCCCTATTGACTAGTCAACATTTGTTGATTAGGATTCATCCCAAGCCGGCAATAAATACCGCCCAGCCAGCTAACAACAGGGAACAGAGGATACACGCCCATGACCACCCCGGAACCCAGCAAAGACCTGTACCTCCGCGTCCGCGCCGGATTCGTACTGCAGGGCACGACGCTCCAGACCTGGTGCCGCCAGAACGGCACCCATTCCTCCAATGCCCAGCGCGCCCTGATCGGGTCGTGGGACGGCCCGAAGGCCAGGGAACTGCGCAGCCGCGTGATCAAGGCGGCCCACATCGAGGAGATCCGTCCGTGAGCGATCACCGGTTCGATCCGATCACAAGCCCCGCCTTCATGAGTTTCGCGCGGGACTGCTTCGCGGCCGGGGCCGACGAGGTCGCCAGGAAGCGCGGGCTCGATCCGGAGCGTGTGGCCGAAGCGAAGGCCGCTTGGAATGTTCTTGGCGAACGTGAAGTGGTCGAAGCGCAGCAGCTCCTGAACACGGCCGCCGTGCAACGCGCCATCGAGGTGACCAGCAGTCCCCGTGTGCGGAGCGCCTGCGCAGCCCTGTACCGAATGGCCGAAACCATCGCGACCGCGCGTGCGGTCGCTGCCCGCATCGAGGAGATCCGCCCATGAACCCGAACGCCGCCCCCGGCCTTCCGCACTACATCGAGCCTGCCGACCTCGTGCCCGCCGCCGCGCGCGCCATCGACTTCACCCCCGCGGCCAGCCGCGAGGAGCTTGAAGGCATGTGGCAGCAGATCTACCGCAAGCAGCGCGGCTACGACCGCGAGAGCGCGCAGGTGATGGCCCGCATGCGCTACGACGACAACGCGCCATTCGAGGGTTCGAAGTGAGCGCCGCCTTCACCACCGCCACGCGAACCCGGGTGCCGTATCGCCGCGGGTATCGCCCCGCCGCCAAGGTGATGGAGGTCGAGATCATCGACGAGTGGCACGCGCTCTGCGCCCGCGTAGATCGCGGCGACCAGGTCGGAGTGCGCCTGTCCACGACCCGCCTGCATGACCTCGGGGTGCACCTGCACCGCGCTCGAGTGCGGGAGGCACGCCAGGCATGAGCCAGCAGACCATCCCGACCCGGCTGCTCTTCGCGCTGGCCGGCCACAGCCGCAACGGCCTGCGCCTGAAGCCGCTGTCCGAGGCGATCGAGGAATCGCCCGGAACCACGCTGCGGAACCTGCAGCGCATGGAAGAAGACGGGCTGACCGAGCGCACGCCCCAGGACAAGGACAACTGGCGCCTGTCCGCTCGCGTCGTCCAGATCGCGATCGCACACAGCGAAGAGGTGCTGCGCGAAGAGCAGCAGCTCGCCGAGTTCAAGAACCGCTACAGCCGCACGCCGGCCTGACGAGGAGATCCCGCAATGCCCGCAGCAAAACCCGAAACGCGCGGCGCCAAGCCGCTGCCCCCGGCCAAGAAGGTCGGCCTCGAGATTGACCCGGACAGCTTGGAGACGCGCCACGGCGAACTGGTCGAGGTAGCCAAGGCGGAAGCCAAGATCCAGGCGCTGGCCAGCAACATCGGTTACGTCGGCGCCCTGGACACCGATTCGCTCTGGACCTCCGTTGAGTTCCGCCAGCGCCGTTCCGTCGAGGACATCCTCGCGATGGGCCGCGGGCTCCTGTTGATCAAGGAACAGACGCCGCACGGCGAGTTCGAGCAGCAGTGCGAGCAGCGCGGGATCCACCCACGAGCCGCCCGCCGCCTGATGGGCGTAGCCCTGAAGTTCACCAAAACGGACACGATGTCCGTTTTGAAGGCGGCCGGCTCCCAAGCCAAGGTGCTGGAGCTGACCCTCCTCGAAGACGAGGAGCTGGAAGCCCTGGAGGCCGGGGACACGGCTGCCGGCATCACCCTCGACGACGTCGAGCGGATGAGCGCCAGCCAGCTGCGGGCCACCATCCGCGAAGCCCGCGCCGACATCGCCGCCAAGGACGAGCGCAACCAGAAGCTCACCGAGGCGGTCGAGCGCGCCAAGGAAGCCGAGTCCAAGGCCAAGCGCCTGTGGAAGAGCTCAACGCCTGACCAGCGCCAGGCCGCCCTGGAGCAGAAGGTGCTGGCGGCCAAGATCGCCGTGATCGCCGACATCGGCCACGAGGGCGGCGGACTGGTCCAGGCCTTCATCGAGCTGGCGGCGCACAGCGAAGAAAGCACGATCGACTGCAGCGTCTTCATGGGCAACGTGCTCGGGGAGCTGCTGACCGCGATCCGCGTGGTGCGCGACGAGTACGAGTACGGCTTCGCTATCCCTGCAGTGGCTGACGGGGGAGCGTAACAATGGCCGACGGGGAGGGAATCATTCAGGCGGCCGCCGTGGAGCTGCTCACGGCACCGCACGGGGGAAAGCGACGCATCGCGGAGCGGCTGGCCGACCAGCTGGGCGTGTCGGTGCAGACCGCCTACCGCAGGCTCAATTCCGTCACTGGACACCTCACGCAGCGCAAGCGCCGCGTGGACGCCGGGGCCTCGGCACTGCAGCGCCACGAGGCGATGGCCATCTCCGCCTATATCGAGGCCACCCGCCGGGAGACCGGCACCGGCGCGGCCACGCTTGAAGATGCCGTGGAAGTACTGCGCGCCAACGGCGTCATCGCCGCCGGCCGCGTGGACACCGACACCGGCGAGTTCCTGCCGCTGTCGGCGTCGCAGGTGCGCCGGCAGCTGCGGCTGCACAGCGCGCACCCCGAGCAGTTGGCGGTGGCCACGCCCGCCGCGCGCCTGTCCAGCCCGCACCCGAACTGGTGCTGGCAGATCGACGCCTCGGTGAGCCGGCAGTACTACCTGTCCGACGACGGCACGCGGATCATGGATCGCCGCACGTACTACCGCGGCAAGCCGAAGAACTTCGCGGCCATCGAGCAGCAGCGCATCTGGCGCTACGCGGTGACCGACCATGCCAGCGGTGGCCTGGAAGTGTTCTACGTCCAGGGCGCGGAATCGTCGGCCAACTTCCTGGCCGCGCTGATCCACACCATGACCGAGCGCAGCGACGGCACGATGCACGGCGTGCCGCGCTACCTGATGAGCGACCCGGGCAGCGCGGTGACGGCCAAGGCCACTCGCAACCTGTGCTCCGCCCTGGGCATCGAGCTGATCGTCAACGAGCCTGGCAACGCGCGCGCCAAGGGCCAGGTGGAACAAGCGCACTACCTGATCGAGACCGGTTTTGAAAGCGGGCTCAAGATGCGCGCGCCTGTGTGCAGCATCGAAGAGATGAACGGCCTGGTGCAGCCGTGGGCGCGGCACTTCAACGCCACGCGCGTGCACAGCCGCACCGGCCTGACCCGCCGCGACGCCTGGCTGCGCATCACCTCCGACCAGCTGGTGTTCGCGCCCGAGGTGCCGGTGCTGCGCCAGCTGGCCAACAGCGACCCCAAGGCCTGCACCGTGCGCGACTGGATGATCCGGTTCCGCGGGCGGATGTACGACCTGCGCGACATCCCGGGCGGCGTGAACAACGGCGAGCGCGTGGAGGTAGTGCGCAACGCGATCGACGCCGACAACGGCACCGTGCGCGTGCTGCGCCTCGACGCCGACGGCCGCGCGATGCATTACCTCGCGCCGGAGGTGGGCGTGGGCGAGTTCGGCTTCCTGGACTCGGCGGCGGAGATCGGGACCGAGTTCAAGGCGCCGCCGGCGACCGCCGCCGACACGGTGCGCAACGAAATCGACCGCCTGGCGATGGCCGCCGCGACGGATGCCGAGGCCAAGGCGCGGCGGAAGGCGAAGGCGCTGCCCTTCGGCGGCAGCATCGATCCGCTCAAGCACGTGCACGAGGCGCAGATCATCCCGGCGCTGCCGCGCGCCGGCCGCGCCAGCGACGTGTTGGCACCCGAGATCCTGCAGCCGCAGGCAGCGCCGGCCGCAACGGCGCGCTACACCGCCCCGGTGCTGTCGCACCTGGAGCTGGCGCAGCACCTGCGCGAGCGGATGCCGGGCTGGACCGCCGCGCACTTCGCGGCGCTGGCCGAGGCGTGGCCTGACGGGGCGACCGAAGACCAGCTCGAGCAGATCGAGCGGCGCCTGGCCGCGCTGCTCGCGCCGGCGATGAGGGCGGTCGGATGACCCGCGCACTGAAACCGATCCTGCGCGCTGCAGGCATCAAGCAGGGCGCGCTGGCCAGCGCCCTGGGCGTGCCGCGCTCGGTGGTCAACGGCCTGATCAACCACGGCCAGCTGCCGGCCCGCTACGACCGCGAAGAGATCGCGGGCCGCATCACCACATACCTGAAAGACCAGGGCGCCGACTGGAGCACCTGGCAACAGCAATCCGCCATCACCGACGAGGAAGACCCCATGACCTTTCGCAAGCAGACCCTGACGCCGCAGGCGCGGCGCCATTTCGAACTGACTGCCGATCCGTTCGCGGACGTGCAGGACGTCGCCGACGTGTTCATGAGCGACGACATCCGCTATGTGCGCGAAGTGCTGTACGGCACCGCGCTGCACGGCGGCTTCGTCGCCGTGGTCGGCGAGAGCGGCGCCGGCAAGAGCACGCTGCGCGAGGAGCTGATGGACCGGCTGCAGCGCGAGCAGCGCGACGTGCACGTGATCGAGCCCGCGGTGCTGGCGTCGGCCGAGACCGATGCCAAGGGCAAGCCGGTGAAGGCGCAGCACATTGCCGAGGCAATCATGGCGACGGTGGCGCCGCTGGAGCAGCTCAAGAGCAGCCCGGATGCACGGTTCCGCCAGGTGAAGAAGACGCTGGTCGAGAGCGGGCAGTCCGGATACCGGCACCTGATCGTGATCGAAGAGGCGCACACGCTGCCGGCGAGCACGCTCAACCACCTCAAGCGCTTCCTGGAGATCAAGGACGGCCTGCGCAAGCTCATCGGCATCGTGCTGCTGGCGCAGCCCGAGCTGCTGCTCAAGCTGTCGGAGAGCAACCCCGCGGTGCGCGAGGTGGTGCAGCGCTGCGAGGTCGTGACCCTGATGCCGCTGGGCCAGAACCTGGACGGCTACCTCAAGCACCGCTTCGAGCGCGCCGGGGTGCCGGTGGCGCGGGTGCTGGAACGCGACGCCGTCGACGCCCTGCGCGATCGCCTGGCCCCCACGAAGCAGAAGGGCATGGGCCAGCTGTACCCGCTGGCGGTGCACAACCTGCTGGCGCGCGCGATGAACCTTGCGGCCGAGCTCGGCCCGCCGCGGGTCACCGTCGACGTGATGCGGGGGGTCTGACATGACGCTGCCCACCCACCTTTCCGAATGCATCGCGAAGACCGCGCTCAATCTGGTCGCCGATGAGCGCCAGCGCCAGATCAACGAGAAGGGCTGGACGTACGAGCACGACGACCAGCACGGCGGCGAGGACCTGGCGGCAGCCGCTGCGCTCTACCTACTGCCGTCGTGGATGAACCCCGACGTGGTCACGTGCGAAGACGGTGTGATGGAAGTGGTGCCGCTGAGTCAGGTCATCGGCCGCGGTGCCTGGGAGGGCATCAGCCGCGATCATGACGACCCCGCTACCGATCTCGACCTCCGCATCGACACCGTCGTGCGCGGCGTCGCCTTGGGCCTTGCTGAGCTGGAGCGGCTGATGCGGCTGCGGGAGGTGTCCGATGGCAACTAGCACGCCCGCCCAGCGCGCCACGATCCAGCGCCTCCTGCGCGCCCAGGAGCTGCCGCTGGACGTGGTCACCTTCGGCCACAAGATCCCGTTCGCCGCCGCCGGCGTGCCCTGGCGCAACGGTGACAGCCTGGACATGCGCCTGGCGATGATCTCGCGCGAGCAGGCCAGCGCGCTGATCACCGAGCTGCAGGAGGACGACGCGTGATGGCCGTGCCCACCGAAGCCCGCTGCCAAGCGCTCAAGCGCAACCGCGAAGAGCACAGCGCGATCGCCGCAGCGCGCGCCGTCGACCCGGGCGGCTGCGCGCCGCCGGTGCTGATCTCCAACGAGGACCAGCTCCAGGCGATGGCCGCATTCAACGCCAACCTTGAGCGCGCCTTCCACGACGTGTTCGTCAAGCCCGAACGCGAGGAGGTCGCCGACTGATGCAGTTCGCCCTGCTGCCGATGGAGCTGTCGCCGGTCACGGTGCTCTGCGAGCTGCAGGGCCGCCGCGGCGCCGCCAACGGCATCACTGCGCGCGAGCTGGTTCACGCGATCACCCACCGATACGACGCCGCGGGCGAACGCATGCTGCGCTCGATCATCCAGAAGCTGCGCGAGGACGGGCATCCGATCTGCGCGCATCCAGCGCAGGGCTACCACCTGGCCGCCACGGCCGAAGAGCTTGAAAGCGCGTGCACGTTCCTCGTGCAGCGCGCTGTCACTTCCATGCGTCAGGCGGCGGCGATGAAGCGTGTCGCGATGCCTGATCTGTATGGGCAACTCGGGCTGCTTAAGCCCAACCACGACGAGGACAAGAACCATGAATGATTCCCCGACCGATCGCACCGTCTCCGACGCGCTGCAGGTGGCGTCGCACGCCGCCGGACTGCTCGCCGACGCCGGCACGCGCGTCATCGGCGCCTATGCCAACGGCCGCCGCCCGGTGCTGATCATCGACAAGCCGCCGACCTTCGTGCGCGGCGCCGTCAAGACCCGGGGGAAACCGCACCCGGACGGTGGGCGCCGCACGCTCGTGCTGGGCGCGAGCTTCCAGGGCTGCCAGCTGGAGTGGTGGGAAGACGTGCCGGTGGCGCAGGAGGTGCGTCATGGCTGAGCGCTACGTGGTGATTCCCGCCTGGGCGACGGCCGGTCTCCGGGTCCATGCCTCCGGCGAGGCAGCGGCCGTCGATGCGGCCAACCAGGTCGAAAAGGACCGGGCTCCTCGGGTCGTAGTGAAGCTGCACTCCGAAGTCCACCTTGCGAAGACCCCGCGTGTCGACATCGTGCAGATTGCAGGGTTCGGCGATGCGTAGCCTCCTGGCCCACGTCATGCATGGTCGCGACTGGACGCCGAAAGGCGAGGTGATCCGCCTGCTGCTGGAAGCGGGCAATCCGAACCGCGCCGCCGCGAACCAGATGATCCAGCAGCACTTCGTGCGGGGTGCTGTGGAGCGCATCGGCAGTCGCGGGAATTTCAGCTATCGCCTGGTGGGCAAGGACGGGACGGCGCCGGCGCCGCGCCGGCACTTGCCGGCCCGCACCGGAACGTCGTGCATGACCCTCACCGAGCCCGCCGGCGCCTATGTCGGCCCCGCGTTCGATCTTGAGGCACCGCTCACGCCGTCCCTCGGCCTGCGCTGCGAGGTCATGCCGCCCGAGATCGGGCGAATGATCGATTCGCTTCACCAGCGCTTCTTCCGCGAAGCACGAGGCGTCGAGTGACATGCCCAGGAATGGCGGCAACCAGCGCAGCTACTTCGCCTTCGCCAGGTGGGCGATCGCGCTGCGCCGACCGCCGAGCGTGAAAGAGATCGAGGGCTTCTTCCAGATTTCACGCTCGTCGGCCTGGCGCATCCAGCGCAACTGGATGCTCGCCGAGCTTGATTACCAGGAAACCATCCAGCCGGGCCCCGGCGTCAGGCAACACCCGCAACCGAGGAGCACCACATGAAAACCACCGACATCCCCGCCGGCCACCGCAAGGACCACATGGGCCGCCTGGTGCCCGAGAAGCAGATCAAAGCCATCGACCTGGCGCGCGACGAGCTCGTGCGCGAGATCGTCGCGAAGGCGAAGGCGCAGAGCGACTCGCTGGCCGCGTTCAAGCGCGGCGCCTTCGAAGACGTGGACGCCTTCGTCGACCTCAGCGCCGAGCAGTACGGCGTGCGCCTGGGCGGGAAGAAGGGCAACGTCAGCTTGCGCAGCTTCGACGGCCGCTTCCGCGTGCTGCGTGCGATCGCCGAGAACATCACCTTCGACGAGCGCCTGAAGGCCGCGAAGGCGCTGATCGACGAGTGCCTGAAGGAATGGTCCGAGGGCGCCGCGGCGGAGCTGCAGACCATCGTCCAGGACGCGTTCCGCGTCGACCAGGAAGGCAACATCCGGATCCAGCAGGTGCTGGGGCTGCGGCGCCTGAACATCGAGGACGAGCGCTGGCAGCGCGCCATGACCGCGATCGGCGACGCCATCCAGGTGGTCGGCAGCCGCAGCTACATCCGCGTGTACGAGCGCGTGGGCGAGACGCAGTACTGGTCGCAGATTCCCCTGGACGTGTCGGCGGTGCCGCTGTGAGCGGGCCGCTGACCCGCACCGAGCAGGTGCTGAAGGTCCTCAAGGCCGGCGGCTTCGTCAGGGCAAAGCGCGACGAGTCCGGAATCCTGCGGCTGCTCGACGCCGACGGGCGCGAGGTGCCTGCATGGCAGAACGCCATCAAGGCGGCCCAGCGCATCCGCGCCGCGGTGGGCGCGTAGGGCGAATGACGATGCGCATGCCCTGGACCGATGGTGATCTCAAGCAGCTGCGCACCCTGCGCAGCGGCGGAGCCTCGGCGGGCGAATGTGCGCTTGTGCTCGGCAGGACGGAATCCGCGATCAGGCAGCGCCTGATCAAGATGGGGCTGCCCGTCGGCGAGGGAATCCGCCGCGGGTTCACGGCCGACGACGACGAGACCATCCGTATCAACTACCCGATGTGGCCGGCGTTCCTGGTGGCCTACCTGATCGACCGGACCACGGAGTCGGTGCACCGACGCGCCTGGAAACTCGGCGTCGCGAAGTCGCCTGACTTCTGCAAGAACCCGATGGCGCACCTGTGGAACGGGACCGAGCACCCGAATTCAATCGCGTCCCGAATCAAGCCCGGAACGCCGCCCCCGAACAAGGGCCTGCGGCGGCCGGGGTTTGCGCCTGGCCGCATGGCCACGACCCAGTTCAAGAAGGGACGGGCCGCCAGCGCGGCGCACAACTACGTGCCGATCGGCACCGAGAAGTTCGACACGAAACGAAAGGTCCTGGTGCGCAAGGTCACTGACGATCCGACGATCTTTCCCGCGCTGCGATGGCGCCCGGTCCACGTCTTGGCCTGGGTGGCTGCCCACGGCCCTGTGCCGGAGGGCCACATCGTGATCTTCCGCCAGGGAATGAAGACCTTGGATCCGGCGCTGATCACGGTCGATCGGCTGGAGCTGGTCACGCTCGCCGAGAACATGCGCCGGAACACGATCCACAACTACCCGGCACCGATCAAGCGGGCAATGCAGGCGCGCGGCGTGCTCAACCGCCGCATCAACAAGCTGGAAAAGACGAGGAGCAAGGCGTGACCAAGAACAAGATCGAGGATCTCCGCGACCACCTGTTCGAGACCATCGAAGCGCTCAAGTGCGAGGAAAAGCCGATGGACCTGGCCCGGGCCAAAGCGATCTCCGAGGTGGCGCAGACCATCATCAACTCGGCGAAGGTCGAGGTCGACGCCATGCGTGTGATGGACGCCGCCAGCCTGGGGACCGACTTCATCCCCACGCAGAGGCGTTCAAGCCTTCCGCTGCTGCCGCCGCGCAACCGGGGCGATCGGTCGTGACCCGGGCGCGCGATTCAATTGCAGGTGACGTGGGTTGCGGTGCCGCGCCTGGTGCGGGCCCGAACTTCGCCGCCTCTTCCAGCTGGCGCATCGAGTGCGACCAGGCCGGCTGGCATGTCGAGTACTCCGGCGCCGAACCGCGCGTGCCGGCCCGCAGATGCGTCGTAACGGAAGGCCAGCCACCGCTGCGCCGCGAGGAGGAATGAAAGTGCCCCAGATGGAATCCAAGTTCGCCAGCCGCAAGTTCATCCTTGCCGCGTTCGTCCTGCTGGCCGCCCTGGGCCTGTTGATCGCCGGCCTGATCGACCAGAACACATGGTCCAGCTTCAACACCTGGGTGATCGGGCTCTACATCACCGGCAACGTGGGCGCGGCCTACGTGGCCGACGGCACGGGCTACTCCAGCGGCGGCTACCCCAGCGGCGGCTACACCCGCGCCGGGGACGCGGCCTGCGCGGCGAAGAAGGTGCAGTCATGACCCGTGAACAAGCCCTCCGCAAGGTGTTGGCGTGCCTGCGCCTGTCGCGGTCGTCGAACCCGAACGAAGCGGCGGCCGGACTGCGCCAAGCCAAGGCGCTGATGGCGAAGTTCGGCCTCTCGGAAGATGACGCCGTGGCAGCCGAGATCCGTGACGCCGAGGTGACCACCCGAAGCCGCGGCGCGATGGTGCCCCAGTCAGTGCTGGCGCTGGCCAACCTGGTCGCCGACGGCTATCGCTGCAAGCCAGTGATCTCGTGCAAGCGGCACTACGACTTCGAGGCTGGCCGAATGAGCGGTCGGACGACGATTTCCTTCTTCGGCGCCAACGCCGATGCGGAGGTGGCCACCTACGCATTCACGGTGCTCAACCGGCAGTTGCAGAGCAGCAAGACCGCGCATACCAAGCGCATTCGCAAGCGCGCGAACAAGGCGCGGCGCGGCGAAGAGTTCGCCCTGGGCTGGACCAGCGCTGTGGCGAAGCTGTTCCCCAAAGATGAGCTATCCGCGGAGCGTAACTCGGCGATAGAACGCGCCATCCGCCTGCGCGTAGGCGAGACCGAGAAGACCACCGGCCGGGAGATCGGAAAGGCCGGCCGCTCGAACCCTGACGACCGCTGGCTCGGCTATGCCGCTGGAGCCAATGCACAGCTGCATGACGGCATCGCAGGCGACAGCCAGCGGCGGCTGTCCTCAAACCAGGAGTAGCCCATGTTCTTCCGCAACCTGACCCTGTTCCGTTTCCCGACCTCGCTCGATCTCGAAGGCCTCGAGGACGCCCTCGTCACCCACCCGCTCAAGCCCGTCGGCCCGCTGGAGCTGTCCTCGCGCGGCTTCGTGCCGGCGCTGGGGCGAGACTACGCGGCCTTCGCACACCGCATCGGCGACGCCGCCCTGGTGGCGGTGGGCGTCGATGACAAGATCCTGCCCGCCTCGGTAGTGAACGCTCAGCTGACCCAGAAGATCGCCGCGATCGAGTGGGAAGAAGGCCGGAAACCGGGCGGCCGCGCCAGGAAGCGCCTGAAGGAAGATGTGCTGCACGACCTGCTGCCGCGCGCCTTCGTCCGACCCTCGCGCACCGCTGCCATGCTCGACCTCAAGCACGGCCTGTGCATCGTCGACACCTCCTCGCGCAAGAGCGCCGAGGCGGTGGTCTCGGATCTGCGTCACGCGCTCGGCAGCTTCCCGGCGCTGCCGCTGAACGCCGAAGTCGCGCCGCGCAGCGTGCTGACCGGCTGGATCGCGGGCGAACCGCTGCCCGAGGGCCTGTCGCTGGGCGAGGAGTGCGAGCTCAAGGACGCCGCCGATGGTGGCGCCGTCGTGCGTTGCCGCGGCGTGGAGATGCGAGGCGACGAGATCGCCGAGCACCTCGAAGCCGGCCGTCAGGTCACGCGTCTGGCCCTGGTGCTCGACGACCACGTCTCATTCGTGCTCGGCGAGGATCTGGTGGTGCGCAAGCTGAAGTTCCTCGACGGCGCGGTGGACCAGCTGGAAGGCATCGAACGCGACGACATGCACGCCGAGCTCGACGCTCGCTTCGCGCTGATGTCGGCCGAAGTGCGCAGGCTGTTCGAGATCCTCGAACCGGCGCTGAAACTCTCTCGGGTGGAGGGCTGAATTGATGAAGCGCCGGGCCGCCAAGGACCCAGCTGCAACCCGCCTGCGCCGCCTCAAGGCGGTGCACGCGATCCGCCGCCAGATGGGCCTGGACGACGACGTCTATCGCGACCTCGTGCAGCGCGTCACGCGCGGTGCCGGGTTCGACGGCTGGCGTAGCGCCGGCGACTGTGACCCGGCCCAGCTGGCTGCGATCCTGCGCGAGTTCCAGAAGCTGCAGGGCAAGCCTGCCGAGCAGGCCGTGGCTGCCCGCGTGTGGGCCGCCAAGCCGAAAGGCGACCTGTCGCCGCAGGTGGCCAAGATCGAGGCCCTGCTCGCTGACGCGGGCCGGGAGTGGGCCTACGGCCACGCCCTGGCGAAGCGCATCTGCAAGGTCAACCGCATCGAGTGGTGCAACAGGTTCGAGCTGCAGAAGCTAATCGCCGCCCTGGAATACGACGCCAAGCGTCGCGCGCGGAGGGCCGCCGGCGAATGAACTCGATGGTCGAGCGTCGCGCTGAATTCCTGACCGACGTCGCCGCGGCAGCGGCCGACCGTGCGCGGGAGTTCGGCATGCCCGCCGACCAGGCCGAACAGATCGGCGCCGCCATCGCTGACATGGTCGCCGAGGACTGGGGCGGCCAGGTCCTGAGCATCCCCAAGGACCACGCCTACCAGCTCGCCCAGCGCGATCGCCAGATCCTGCTGGCACACCGGAATGGGGCGTCCTTCGCAAAGTTGGCCAAGGAATACGGCATGTCGGACCGCGGCGTCCGCAGGCTCCTGCGCCGCGCCGAGCTGCGCGATCCGGACCTGCGGCAGGCACAGCTCTTCGCCATCGGGAGCGGTCGCTGATGGCCTCCTGGGGCGAGTCGCGCGTGATCGGCGCCTTGACGGTGGTGCCCCTGGTGGACTCCCATCCGTGGCAGGCCGCCGACGCTGACCAGCCGATCCTCTCCCTGCTCGTGATCAACGTAGAAGCCGCCCGTGACGCCTACCGGGCTGCCTTCGAGCTTGTCCAGAACCTGGAGCGCCAGTACGTTGGCCAGCCCTACGGGATGTGGCTTGCGCTCGCAATCGAGGGTTCTTCAGCGGTTGCACCCAATGCAATGGCGTTGCATTAGACCGTAGACTTCCGGTCAAGTCCGGGCTCTTCCGGACTCACTTATCCCACCGCTCCCCTCTGAATATCTCACCCCTGAACACGTCGCGCTCCGCTTTCAGGCGCACCCCGCGCCCACCCGTGGGGCTCGGGCTGTTGTCACCGATCAGCTCGACGCCGGCAGCCTCCAGCGCCCCCACCACTTTGGTCAGCGAGCCGATGACGCCGCGCACGTCGCCGCTGCTGGCCTCCATGCGCTGGATCGTGGGCACCGACACGCCGGCCAGACCGGCCAGCGTGCGCTGGTCGATGCCGAGCAGGGCCCGCGCGGCCCGCATCTGGGCTGAGCTGATCATTGACAGACTCCAGTGCTGAACATGCTTATAGATGTCTAGAGCATCAGTTGAGACGGATTGTACTGCGACTGGCCGCGCTTGGCCCTGGCCTCTGTCCCGCCGCCGCGTGCGCCCCCGTATCCTTGTGCACAACGTTCCGGGACACCGCTCTCACCACCAACATGACCCCGCCCATTTCCGCACTGACCATCGCCGGTTCCGACTCCGGCGGAGGCGCCGGCATCCAGGCCGACCTCAAGACCTTTGCCGCCCACGGCGTGCACGGCCTGTCGGCGATCACTGCGCTCACCGCCCAGCACACGCGCGGCGTGATCGCCGTCCACGTGCCACCGGTGGCGTTCCTGCGCGCGCAGATCGACGCCTGCTTCGACGACTTCGACATCGGGGCGGTCAAGCTCGGCATGCTGGCCTCGGCGGAGGTGATCCACGCCGTTGCCGACGCGCTCGAGGCACACCGGCCCGCACAGCTGGTGGTCGACCCGGTGATGGTGGCGACCTCCGGCGCGCGCCTCCTCGAAGAAGACGCGCTCGAGGCGCTGCGCACGCGCCTGCTGCCGATGGCGGGCATCCTCACTCCCAATATTCCCGAGGCCGAACTGCTGCTCGGCACGCGCATCACCGACGCCGCCGACGCGGATGCGGCGCTGGACGCGCTGCTCGCGCTCGGCGCCCGCGCAGTGCTGCTCAAGGGCGGCCACCTTGACGAGGGCGACGAGGTCGTCGATCGCTATGCCGATGCCACGGCGCGCACCGCCTTCCGGGGCCCGCGCATGCAGGTGGACGGCCACGGCACCGGCTGCACCCTGGCCTCGGCGATCGCCGCCAACCTCTGTCGCGGCCGCGGCATGCGCGATGCCTGCGGCCAAGGGGTGGAGTACATCCGCGACGCGCTGCGCGAAGGCCTGCGTCCTGGGCGCAGCGACGTGCTCGTGCTCGGGCACTTCGCCGCGCGCCGGCCGGCATGACGGCCCAAGGCCCGGCACGCGCCGGGGACGCGGTCGATCCGCTCGGGACCACGATCGCGCTGGAAACCACGGACGGCCACCGCTTCGAGCTGCTGGCCTGCATTCCCGACGCCCCGCAGCGCAGCCTGCTCTGGCTGCCCGCGCTGGGCGTCGCCGCGCGCCACTACCTGCCCTTCGCGCAGGCCCTGGCGCAGCGCGGCGTCGCCGTCTTCCTGCACGAATGGCGCGGCCACGGCAGCAGCAGCCTGCGCGCCGGCCGCCACTGCGACTGGGGCTATCGCGAACTGCTCACGCGCGACGTCCCCGCCAGCGAGGCCGCGGTCGCCGCGGCGGCGCCTGGACTGCCACGCGTCGCCGGCGGCCACAGCCTGGGCGGGCAGCTCGCGTGCTGTCGCCTGGGCCTGGATCCCGATGCCTTCGACACGCTGTGGCTCGCAGGTTGCGGCGCGCCGTACTGGCGAGCCTTCCCGCGGCGCCAGAGGCTCTGGTTGCCGCTGGCCTACCGCGCCCTGCCGTGGCTGGCCGACCGCGCCGGCAGCCTCCCCGGCCGGCGCCTGGGCTTCGGCGGCAACGAGGCCCGCGGCGTGATGCGCGACTGGGCCGGCACCGCCACCAGCGGTCGCTACGCCGCAGTGGGTCTTGGCGACCTGGAAGCGGCCATGGCCGCTGCCCCGGTGCAGGTGCGCGCCGTGCTTCTCGAGCGCGACTGGCTGGCACCGGCGTCCTCGCTGCGTTACCTGCTGTCGAAGCTGCCGAAGGCACGGGCGGAGGTCACGACCCTGGACGCCGGGACGCTTGGCGCTCCGGCAGACCATTTCCAGTGGATGAAGTCGCCGGAGGCGGTCGCGGACTGGTTCAGCCGCTGACGTCCACCCCGTCCGCACCGTCGCCATCCCCACCGGCATCCTCGTAGCCACGCGGATTCCGCGACTGCCAGAGCCAGGCGTCGCGGCACATCGCGTCGATACCGTACTCCGCGCGCCATCCCAGCAGCACCTGTGCGAGCGAAGGGTCGGCATAGACCTCGGCGACGTCGCCCGGGCGACGCGCGACGATGTCGTACGGCACCTCGCGGCCCGAAGCGCGCTCGAACGCCCGCACCAGCTCCAGCACGCTGGTGCCGCGCCCCGTGCCCAGGTTGATATTGGCGCTCCGGCCTTCGCGGACGAGGACATCGAGCGCGTCCGCATGCGCACGCGCCAGGTCCACGACGTGGATGTAGTCGCGCACGCCGGTGCCGTCCACCGTCGGCCAGTCGCCGCCGAAGACCGCGAGCCGCTCGCGCTGCCCCATCGCGACCTGGCAGATGTAGGGCATCAGGTTGTTCGGCACCCCGCCCGGCGCTTCGCCGATCAGCCCCGAAGGGTGCGCACCCACCGGATTGAAGTAGCGCAGGTTGACGGCGTGAAAGCCCGGATCGCTGGCGCACAGGTCGCCGATCAGCTGCTCCATCACCAGCTTGGTGCGGCCGTAGGGATTGGTGGTCCGCAGCGGGGCGTCCTCGCGCACCGGGACCGAGTCCGGGTCACCGTAGACGGTGGCCGAAGAACTGAACACCAGCCGGCGGACGCCGTGCGCGTGCATCGCCTGCAGCAGGTGGATGGTGCCGCCGATGTTGTTGTCGAAGTAGTCCAGCGGCCGCTCGCAGGATTCGCCGACGGCCTTCAGCGCGGCGAAGTGGACCACTGCATCGAAGCGGCCCTGGGCCAGCAGGCCGTGGACGCCTTCGCGGTCGCGCAGGTCGACCTGATGGAACGCCACCGGCGCACCGGTGATCTGCTGCAGCCGCCCGATCACGCTCGGCGAACTGTTGCTGAAGTTGTCAGCGATCACCAGCTGGTGCCCCCGGCCGGCCAGCACCACGCAGGTATGGCTGCCGATGTAGCCGGTGCCGCCGTAGACCAGGATGCGCATGCCGTGCCCGTTTCCGGAGGAGGGTTCCATTATCCACGACCGGGCGGTCACCGCCGGCCACGGTGACCGGTGCGACGGCCGATCCACGTTGTCCAATGCATCGCCAGTCGAAGAACGGGATCCCCAGATGCGCATGTTCAGGCAAGTAATCGTCATGTTGCTGTTGGTCGCGCTGGCCGCCTGCAGCACCGGGGGCGGGCTCGTCGAGGCGCCGCCGGAGCAGCAGCGGGCCCCGGTCGAGGACTACGCCATCGGCATCGACGACATCGTGCAGGTCACCGTTTGGCGTAACCCCGAGCTCGGGATCACCGTGCCGGTGCGGCCGGACGGCAGGATCTCCGTGCCGCTGATCGGCGACGTGATGGCCGCCGGACTCACCCCGGCGCAGGTCGCGGCCGACATCCAGGAGAAGCTGGGCGCCTACGTCCGCGATCCGCAGGTCGCGGTCATTCTCACCGACCTGCGCAGCCACGAATACCTCTCGCGGGTCCGGGTGACCGGCGCCGTGCGCTCTCCCGTTTCAATCCCGCATCGCCAGGGCATGACCGTGCTCGACGCGGTATTGGCCGCGGGCGGCGTCAACGAGTTCGCGGCACCGGACCGCTCCAGCCTGTACCGCAAGAGTGGCAGCGGAACCACCAGCTACGCCATCCGCCTGGACAAGATCATCAACCGCGGTGACCTGTCGACCAACTTCACGGTCGCGCCGGGCGACATCATCACCGTGCCGGAGCGCGCGTTCTGATGCAGCCGAGCACCCTGCCCGTTCCCCAGCGGCCCACCAGTCTTGGGCCCGCGACCACGCAGATCCTTCCTATCGAGTATGCCAGGCTCCTTTTCAAGGAGGGTCGCCGCCGCATCGTGATGCTGTCGCTCATCTTCACCGCGATCGCCGCGTTGACGTTCTTGACGGGTGTATTCGTGGTCGCCAGGAGCTACGAGGTTTCAGTAACGATCCTCGCGCAGGACAGCGACATCATCACGCCGCTGCTCGAGGGCCGCGCCGTCCCCACCGGCGTGACCGATCGCGCCGGCATGGCCCGCCAGATCGTGTATAGCCGCAAGGTCCTGTCGGAGATCATCGGCGTCGGTGGCTGGGACGGCGGCGGCAACCTCAGCCCGCTGCAGGAGGACCGCCTGATGGAGGAGATCCAGGGCCGCACCCTCGTCGCCAGTCCGCGCCCCGACATCGTCCAGATCAGCTATCGCGACACCGATCCTCAACGCGCCTATGAAGTGACCGATGCCATGGGTTCGCTGTTCATCGAGGAAACGCTCGCCACCAAGGAGCGCGAGAGCCGCCAGGCGTATGAGTTCATCGACGCGCAGGTGCAGATGTACCAGCGCAAGCTCGTCGAGGCCGAGAACAACCTGCATGAGTACCGCGTCCGCAACGAGGACGCGCAGCCGGGCAGCGCAGTTGACGCCAACTCGCGGATCTCGGCCCTGCGCACGCAGGTGGAACAGACCCGTATGGCCGTTCTCGAACAGGAGTCACGCGAAGCCTCGATCACCGCGCAGCTCTCCGGGGAATCCGCAGTCACCACGGTGCAGACGCGGGAAATGCTGCACCGGACCCGTCTGATCGAGCTGCAGGCCGAACTCGACCGGCTGCTGCTGACCTTCACCGACCGCCACCCGGACGTCGTGCGCACCCGGCACCAGATGGAGGACGCCCAGCGACAGTTGGACCAGGAACAGAGTCGCGTTGCGTCCCGCTCGTCGTCCACCCGCAGCGATGACTCACAACTCAATCCGCTGTACCAGGAGTTGCGCAGCCAGCTCTCACAGGCACAGCGCGATGTCGCGGCCACGCGCTCGCGGATGGTCGCCGCCGAGAGCCTGCTCAGCGACGAACTGGCCCGCAGCCGCCGCATCGCCGCCCAGGAAGGCGCACTCGCGGGGTTGAACCGGGAATACGACGTCAACCAGGAGATCTACCAGGACATGCTGCGCCGCCGCGAAAACGCCCGCGTCTCGATGGGACTCGACCAGGAGAACCGCGGCCTGACCCTGCGCGTGCAGGATCCGCCGACGATACCGCTGCGCCCCACTGGCCTGCGCTTCATGCATATCGCAGCCGCAGGCATGCTGCTCGCAGTCGCAATGCCACTCGGCCTGCTGTGGCTGCTGGTGCGCTTCGATCCGCGGGTGCGCAGCCCGCAGTTGATCGAATCGAAGAGCCGCTACCCGCTGCTGGCGACGATCCCCGCCTACCCGTCGCCGCGAGAGCGCCGCAGGCAGTACTTCGACATCGGCATCGGCTCCGTGCTGGTGACGGGTGTGCTGCTGCTGTACCTGCTGACCTACATCCACAAGATGTCCCAAGGCTGAGCCGACACCGGAGCCACCAGACCATTGCCATGGAGCAGATCGTGAATGCACGCCGTAATACGCTGACCCCCCAGGCCGGGGGTGAAGCCGGCTCCCGTTCCATTACCCGCACCGACCCGGGCCTGCAGCCACTGTCGCCGCGTGCGCTCGAGGAGCGCAAGCTGATCCATCGCAATGACTCCGTGCGCAGCCAGGCGGATGCGTTCCGTGGGCTGCGCACCAAGCTGCTGGCGCTGGGTCGGGACAGGGATTTCATCACCCTGGTCGCCCCGGTGCAGGCGGGCTGCGGCGGCAGCTTCGTTGCCCGCAACCTGGCGGCCGCGTTTGCATTCGACAACAGCAGGACCGCTCTGCTGGTCGACTGCGATGCATTGCATCCGACACAGCACAAGGCCCTCGGCGTTGATGTCGCCAGCGGCGGAATGATGGACTACCTCGATGGCAGCATCACCGACCTGGCCGCCATCCAGTACCAGACCGGACTGCCGCGGCTGCACCTGGTTCCAAGCGGCACGCCACGCGAGACCGCCGGGGAATACTTCAGCTCCAGCCGCATGCGCATGATGATCGATTCATTACGCGGGACGCAGTCCAACCGCCATCTGATCCTGGACGGCCCGCCGACGCTCGACTCACCCGACGCGAGGATCCTGTCCGACCTGGCCGACCTGATCGTCGTGGTCGCAGGCTACGGGCAGGTCACGGTCGACAGCATCAACGATGCCGCCTCGAACTTCGATCCCGACAAGCTCGCCGGCATCGTGTTCAACAACATCTACTGACCGGCCACGCAGGACGGGATGCCACCATGAGAACCCGAGGGATCCACCCTTCCGCCCTCTGCGCGGCGTTGCTTGCCGCAGCGCCCTTCCACGCGGATGCGTTCCGCATCGACTATGTGGTCGACCTTGGCATCGAGCACGACGACAACGTGCTGATGTCGGCGATCGATCCCGCCGACTCGAACGCGCTGCGGGCCGGGTTCGGATTCGTGGTGTCGGAGGAGACCTCGACGGTCCAGGCCAATTTCGGCGGCCGCTTCGAATACTGGAACTACGTGGATGGCCCCCAGTCCAACGCCTTCGATACCAGTCTGGCCGGCCGATTGAACTGGTTCTTCATCCCGGAGAAGCTCAGTTTCACGATCGAGGACAGCCTGGAGATGCGGCCGATCGACCGGTTTGCACCCGACACGGTCGACAACCGCCAGCGGGTGAACGTGCTGGCGCTGGGGCCGAACGTCCAGTTCAACTGGAGCCGGTCGGTCGACGGTCGATTCGAGCTCCGCTGGATCGACAGCCGGGCCGAGGAAGCTGACGACCTCGAATCGCAACGGCTCAGCGCTGCACTGCACGCCATCCGGATCCTCGATTCGACGAGCAGCCTGTCGCTGAGCCTGCGCGGCCAGGATGTCGACTACAAGCACGATCTCACCGCCCGAGACCATCGCCGCTACGACGGTTACCTGAGTTACGACAGGCAGCTCGCCCGTCTCGGCTTCGGGCTTGTCGCCGGTTACACATGGGCGGACTATGCCGATGGCAGCTCCATATCCCACCCGCTGATCCGCGCGCGGGCCGAATGGGCCGTCAGCGCGCGCAACTCCCTCTCGCTCGGCGTTGCACACCAGCTGACGGACTCCTCGGATTCGGCGATCGCAGGCATCACTGCTGCCACCAGCGTGCCGGACAGGCTGTCCACGGCGTCCGTCTCCCTCAACTCGTCGATCTACGAGGAAGACCGGATCGAGCTCAACTGGACCTACCTCCACGACCGTCTTGGGTTCACGTTCGGACCCTACTACGAGCGCATCGACTTCCTCGATGCCACCGCCTTCGACGAGACCCGGCGCGGCGTGCTGATGCAGTTGTCCTACCGGCTGGCACCGACCTGGGACCTGCGCACCTACGCCGACGTCGCGCGCTCGGACTTCCGCGACCTCGACCTGCGCACGGAAGACACGCGCTTTGGATTCGGCCTGCACAAGACGTGGTCGCGCCACTGGAGCAGTGCCCTGGACTACGCCCACTACCGGCGCGAGGCAAATGGACCGTTCGGCGACAGCCGCCAGAACATCTGGTACCTGAGCGTGACCTATCGCAACCGCTGAGGAGCGCTCGGTGGCCGCGGTCATCCAGGCTGCAACGCACCGGGTCGGGCGGGACCGCCGGCGATGCTTGACCCCCTTGCGCGTTCAGCGTGTAGTTGACTTGGCGACCGACCGTTCACCTATGATCCACGCCGTCTTCTCAGGGGAAAGACAGCCAACTTGAGGGCTTTGGCTCTGGCCGCGACCGCGGCCCTGGCCGGATGCTCCCAGTTCGGCTGGACAGGGACGCCGCCGACAGACGCTCCGCGCACGCGGCCATATCCGTTCCGGCAGGAATTCCCATGACACCTCTTTTCCGCGCGTTATCCCTCCCGGCGCTCGCCGGCTTCCTCTTATCCATCGCCGCCTGTTCGGCCGAACTGCCGGGCGCCGCGGCCATTGGCAAGACCTCACGCAACAATCTGACGGGCGTCGCAATTTCGACCCAAGCCGCGCCTCCAACCGCGCAGGCCCCAAGCATCGCCAACGCCCCCTCGAACGCCATCCTGTTCGTCACCCAGGTCCCCACGCAGGGCGGTGACCCCTTCGCCAGCCGCCTGTCGACGTTCGCCAACCATCGCGCGAGCATGACTTCGACGCTGCGTGGCGGCGACCTGATGATCCGCTACGCCGACGGCGCGCTGCGCAACCTGACCCGGGAGGCCGGCCACGGCATGGACGGCCTGCAGGGCGCGCAGGCCATCGCGGTACGCGAACCGACCGTGCACTGGAGCGGCACCCGGGCCATCTTCAGCATGGTGATCGGCGCCCCCCTGCAGCGCTACGGCTCGACCAACGGGAAGTGGCAGCTCTACGAGATCACCGGGCTCGGGCGGAACCAGGCGGCGACCATCACCAAGGTCGCCAGACAGCCCGTGGACTACAACAACGTCTCCCCTCTCTACACCAGCGACGGCGATATCCTGTTCACTTCGGACCGCCCACGCCTCGGTGAAGCCCATCTGTATCCAAACCTGGACGAGTACGAAAGCACGCCGACCATCACCGGCATCTACCGGCTCGATCCGTCCAGCGGCGACCTGACGATCCTCAATCACGCCCCCAGCGGTGCGTACAGTCCGACCATCGACAGTTATGGCCGGATCATCTTCACCCGCTGGGACCACCTGCAGCACGACCAGCAGCAGGACGGCTCGATCGACCTCGGCTACACCTACGACCCGTTCAATTATTCGAGCGAAGCGTCGAACGCGACCCGGGTGGGACGGTTCCGCGACACCTTCCCCGAGCGCAGAGCACAGACCAATACGCCCTACGGACGGGTCAAGGCACACACCTACAACCTGTTCGCGCCTTGGCAGATGCGCCAGGACGGCACCGAAGAGCTGACGCTCAACCACATCGGTCGCCATGAGATGGTCGGCTCATACAGCTACCTGCCGCGCGCGTTCATGGACGACAATGCGCTGTCGGACAACGTCAACCTGTCGAACTTCGCCAACCGCAAGCACATCCGCATGGACGGTGGCATCTTCCACATCCGCGAGAACCCGGTGTCGCCGGGCGTCTATTACGGCATCTACGCCCGCGAGTTCGGGGAAGGCACCACCAACCAGATCGTGCGCTTCAACGGCGCACCGACGCTCAACGCCGAGCAGATGGTGATCAGCGACGCCAGCCCCGCGGCCGGCGGCGGCGGTCTGCCTGGCGGACGCTTCCGCAATCCCTTGCCGCTGATGTCGGGCGGCATGGTGGCCAGCTACACGCCGGACGCCACCTTCGGCGGATCATCGTCCCTGCGGTTGCGGCAGCTCGACGTGAATGGCTCCAACATGTTCGTCGCCGGCGCGGCGCTGACGCCCGGCATCAACAAGACGGTTTCGTGGTGGACGGACAGCGCGTCGCCGCATCAGTACAGCGGTGAGCTCTGGGAGATCGAGGCCGTCGAGGTGGTGGTGCGGACAACTCCTCCTGCAACCGGGCATCCGGAGGTTCCGGCGGCCGAGCGCGCGGTCCTCACCGCCGAGGGCATCGACGAAGGCGTGCTGCGCGACTGGCTGCGGAGCAACGACCTGGCCCTGATCGTGACCCGCAACCAGACCAGCCGCGACCGCGGCGACACCCAGCAGCCGTACAACCTGCAGGTCCCCGGCGGCGAGCGCACGACCCGCGGCAGTGGCCAGATCTACGACATCGCGCACTACCAGATCGTGCAGGCAAACCTGGTGCGCGCGTACGGCAGCGGCATCGACGGTCGACGTCCGGTCGCACAGCCGATGGCAGTACCCAGCAACCCCACGAACCCCGCAGGCCCGGCCGGCAGCGTCAGGATCGCCGCCGATGGCTCCACGGCCGCCTTCGTGCCCGCAAGGCGTGCACTGAGCTGGCAGACGGTCGATCCCGGCGGCGAGCCGGTCGTGCGCGAGCGCGTGTGGCTCACCCTGCAGCCCGGCGAGATCCGGACCTGTGCCGGTTGCCACGGCGAAAATACCCGCAATCAGGCCGGCGAACCGACGCCGACCAACCAGCCGCAGGCGCTGCGAGAGCTGATGCGCCATTGGAAGCAGATCCAGGCCGATGCCCCTTCGGTGCGGAACGGATCCAAGCCGCTGCTCCCCCCGAGGCCCTGATCCGGCAGCTCACGTCCCGGGCCATCAGGCCCGGGGCTCATCCTGCGCGCGGTAAAACCGGAGCAGTGTCGATCGAATCGGCGCGGCCTCTTCAGCAATCTTCTCAAGCCGTGGTCCGGATTGACCGGGAACTCGCGTTCCTTTGAACGAGACGGGATGCACGGCCTCCAGGCCGGGTGCACCCGCTGCTCAGTTCCGATCGAGGCAGAGGCAGGTAAATGGCCAGGGGCGAATCGAACAATCTGCAGCACACCATGCCCCTGGCATCGGTCACCCACAGCGGCCATGTGCCGCGCTTGATCCGGAGCACGGCCTCGCGATGGCGCAGCCTGATCCTGCTGACCGAAGCGTTGCTGCTCGTCAGTGCGGTGTTCCTGGCCGTCTACCTGCGCTTCATTACCCACGCCGATCCCCTGCAGACCTATGCCGCGATCTCCGTGCAGTTCGTCCGCGCAACCCTCTTCGCCGTCATGATGATGCTCGGCATGACCGCCATGGGCATGTACCAGACCCATCTGCGCGACACCTGGTTCGGTGCAGTTGCGCGCCAGGCAGTCGCATTCCTGCTCGGCACGTTCGGTCTGCTGGTGCTCTATTACATCGTTCCGCCGGTGGAGATCGGCCGCGGCGTACTGGCACTGGCACTGACGATCGGGTTCTTGATGATCGCGGTGTTCCGTCTCCTCTCCGCACGCCTTGTGGACGTCGACGCGCTGAAGCAGCGGGTGCTGGTGATCGGCGCGGGCGAACGGGCCGCCCTGATCGAGCAGCGCCTGCGCCGCCGTGCAGACCGGCGCGGCTTCTGCCTCATCGGCTACGTATCCTACGGTTCCGAAGCCCCTGCCGTGGATGCGGACAAGCTGCTCACGCTTGGCGTCCCCCTCCACCAATGGGCGGTAGCGCACCAGATCGACGAGATCGTGTTCGGCCCGGATGACCGGCGCGGCGACGTGCCCATGGAGGATCTGCTGCAGTGCAGGCAGGTCGGAATCAAGATCATCGACCTGGTGTCGTTCTTTGAACGCGAAGCGGGCAAGATCAAGCTTGCGCTCGTGGATCCATCCTGGCTGGTGTTCTCCGGCGGCTTCGACAGCTCGCCCGTCCGCGTGCTGAGCAAGCGTGGGTTCGACATCTTCATGTCCGTCGCGGTGCTTGCGCTGACCTGGCCGCTCCTCATTCTCGTAGCAGCCGCAATCTGGATCGAATCCGGCCAGGGACAGCCGATCCTGTATCGTCAGCAACGTGTCGGACTGCTCGGGAAGACCTTCCACCTGGTCAAGTTCCGCAGCATGCGCACGGATGCGGAGAAGGACGGTGTCGCCCGCTGGGCGGGCGCGAACGATTGCCGCGTCACCCGCGTGGGGCGCATCATCCGACGCACGCGCCTGGACGAGCTGCCGCAGCTCTGGAACATCCTCAGGGGCGACATGAGCATTGTCGGCCCGCGCCCCGAACGACCCGAATTCGTTGCCGACCTGGACGGCTGCCTGCGCTACTACAGCCTGCGCCACTGCGTGCGTCCCGGCCTGGCGGGCTGGGCCCAGCTTCGCTATGCCTACGGGGCATCGAAGGAGGATGCGGAAGAGAAGCTCAAGTACGATCTGTTCTACGTCAAGAACCACAACCTGCTGTTCGATCTCCTGATCCTGGTCCAGACCCTGGAGGTGGTGATCTTCGGGCGAGGAGTGCGCTGACGCGCGGAGGAACCCGTCGACGTCGTCAGCGCGGCAGCAGCGAACGGAGCGCCCGCCTACCGGCGCTTGGCAACAAGCGGAGCAACCGCCCTCGAAGCGCACCACCCGGCTTCAACGCCCACGCCTTGCGCGCCAGCGACCAGCTGTCGCGGTAGCGCCCGCTCCAGATGCAGCTCTCCGCGTTCTTGACGTAGGCCGTCGCCAGCGCCTGCCTGCGCACATCGTCCGGCACCTGGCCGGTTGCGGCCTCGGTCGCGCGTTCCATCACCCGGATGTAGTCGTCCTCGGTCGATGCCAGCGCCGACAGGCCATCGTGCCCGCGCAATGCGCGCGCCAACGGCTCGGCGACGACGCCGATCGGCCAGCGCGCGGCAACGCGCAGGTGGAAGTCCAGGTCCTCGGCCGTTCGCAGGCTCTCGTCGAAACCACCGACGGTTTCGTACACCTGGCGCTGCATCAGCACCGACAGTGGCGCCAGTGCGGGATCGCACAGCACCCAGCGCAGCGCCGGCCCATCGACCGGAACCTGCCGTCGCCGGTCGAACACGTCGATCAGCGAGCCGTCCGGATTCACGCGGAAGACGTTGCACAGCACCATGCCTATGTCCGGACGGGCCTCCAGGAACTCGACCTGGCGCGCGGTCTTCTCCGGCAGCCATTCGTCGTCGCTGTCGAGCAGTGCCAGGTAGCGCCCTCGTGCCAGCGCCAGGCCACGGTTGCGGGCCGCCGAGACGCCGGCGTTGTCCTGCCGCACGCAGATGATGCGTTCCCCGTAGCGCTCGGCAAGATATTCGCCGGTACCGTCGCTGGAGCCATCGTCAACGACGATGATCTCCTCGACCGGTCGCGTCTGCGCGAGCACTGAATCGACCGCCCGCGCGATCAGGCCGCGGCGGTTCCAGGTCGGTATGATGACGGAAGTTTCGGGGATGTCGGCCATGGCGGCGGATCTGCTCAAGCGTGCACTTTATCGAAGCGGCCTGCTCGGGCTGTACCACCGCCTGCGCAACCGCCGCGCGCTGACGGTCATCATGTTCCACCGCGTGCTGACTGAACAAGACCCGCGCTGGGCTTCCTGCGACCCCGACTACACCCTGGAGGCCGGCCTGCTCGAACGCTGCCTCGCCTTCTTCCGCCGGCACTACAACGTGGTCTCCAGCGACGACGTGCTGGCTGCGCGCCGCGATGGGACGCCCCTGCCCGATCGCGCCCTGCTGATCACCTTCGACGACGGCTGGGCCGACAACCACGCCCACGCCCTGCCCCGCCTGCGCGCGGCCGGCATGCCGGCGCTGCTGTTCGCGGTCGCCGACGTCATCGACCGCAACGAACCGTTTTTCCAGGAGCGGCTGATCGCCGCCTTCCGCCTCGGGCGCATCCGCACGCCTGCACTGCTCTCGGCAATGGCCGACGCCGGACATGAACTGTCACCAGTTCCACCCGCCACCATCGATGGCCTGCGCAAGGTCATCGCCGCGCTGGAAGTACTGTCGCCATCGCAACGCGCACGGGTCCTTGCACCGTTCTCCGACGCCATGGACGACGGCGTTCGCCAGATGGTGACCCGCGCCGAGCTGCGCGAACTGGCAGCCGGTGGCGTCGCCATCGGCGTGCACGGCAAGACGCACACGCCGATGCCGCGCGCCGAGGACCTCGATGCCGAACTTGCGACCGCCCGCCACACCGTCGGCGACCACCTCGGCACCGGGGCACCGACGACGATGTCCTACCCGCACGGCCGCTATGACGCCACCGTACTGGCGCGCACACGGGCCGCCGGCTATGAACTCGCCTTCACCAGCAACCCGGTGATGAACGCCATCGACGACAGGCCGTCATGGCTGCTCGGCCGCCTCGGCTTCGAGCAGTCCGGCGTCGTCGACAGCCGGGGCCGCTTCCGGCCCGACTGGCTGGCGCTCCACCTGTTCCGTGCGCCGCAGCGGCGGCTTGCCGCCTCCGCCTGACTCCCGGGACGCCTTCAGTCGGCGTCGCGGATGCGGTACAGCCCGCCGTTCTGGTGGTTCACGAACCACAGCTCGTTGTCCTCGTCCTCGCCGAAGGACGCCACGGTGCCGTAACCGGGCGCGATGCCGCTGTCGATGGACTCCACCTCCAGCCTGCCGGTCGCCGACAGCCTGCCGACGAGCAGTTCGCTGGAGCACGAGTCGGAAAAAACATAGGCGCCCTTCAGCGCAGGGAACGCACCGCGGTACACGAGACCGCCCGTGACCGCACAGCGGCCGTTGACGCCGCGATCATGGTCGAACACCGGGCCGGTCGTACCCGTCTTCTCCGGGCAGTCGGAAGCGCCGGTCGAGGGGTAGGCATGACTGCCCTGGCAACCGGGATAGCCGAGGTTGCCGCTGTCACCGGCGCGGAACAGGCTGATCTCCTCGCGATCCTTGCCGACATCGCCAATCCAGAGATCGCCGTTCGATGCGTCGATACCGAAGCGCCACGGATTGCGCAGGCCATGGACCCAGATCTCGCCGCATTCACCCCGCTTTCCCGCGAACGGGTTGTCGGCCGGAACCGAGTAGGCAGCGCGTCCTTTACCGCCGCAGGCGTTCCTTGCACCGGTAGCGCCATCACTCACGTCGATCCGCAGGATCTTGCCGAGCAGGTTGTCGGTCTTCGATGCGTGGACATGATCCGCCGGTTCGCCGGTGCCGGCGCCGATCGCCCAGTACAGCATGCCGTCGGGGCCGAAGTGGATGTCACCACCATTATGGTTGGCGACCAGCCCTTCCACCCGCATCAGCAGATCGTCCTTGCCGTCGAAGCGGTTCGCAGCCGGGTCCGCGGCCTGCAGGCGGCGCAGCACCAGGCCGTAGCGCTCCCCCTCGCTGGCACCGCTGTAGGCAATGTAGAGCCGGCCGTTGCTGCGGAAGCCGGGATCGAACGCGAGGCCAAGCAGGCCCTGCTCAATGTCATTGGTGGTCACGTCGCGCTCGTAGTACGGCTCCTGCAGCAGCTTGCCGTCGCGATCGAGCACGCGGATGCGGCCTTCACGTTCGAGCACGAACATGCGGCCGCTGCCGTCGCGGGGACTGGCCACTGCGGTCGGGAACTGCAGGCCTTCCCTGAGCACCTGCTCAACCCGGATGCCACCCCCGGCGGTGCCCGGCGCGGCCTGCGCGGCAGTGGCGGCGCGGGTCGATGCCGCCTCGATCGCAGTCGGCACGGCCGATTCGGCACAGCCAGGCGACAGCGCTGCGAACAGGAGTACGGCGGCAAGCTTCGCGTCCATGGTTCCTCCTCCGAGCGGCGCTGCGGATGGCCGCTCCATCATCATGTCGTGCGCGTCGCGCCCGGCCGGCTATTCGTCCTCGTCGGCCGAAGTCAGCCACAGCCGCGCCGCAAACGCCTCCTGCGATGCTCCGGACGAGCGGCCGAACACCGGACGCGCCTCGCGCGCGGCGAACCCCGCCGCACCCCAGGCGCTGGTGGCGGCGGCCGCGCCGAGCTCGACCGAAACCGAAGCGTGGCCGGCCCCGCGCGCGCTGCGCAGCAACGTCGCCAGTTCCGCCCGGGTCGGCCCGACGGCGCCGCGCCGTGACCAGAAGTCGTGCACGTGCAGACCGTGCACGCGCGCCTCGCCGGCGAACCAGGCAAGCGCCCCCCCGTCGGCGTCGCGCACGACCAGGTAACGCACCTCTACCAGTGGCGACTGGTCGAAGCGCCAGCGCAGGAAGGCCAGGTCGCGTACCGCGACCGGACCGTCGCCTGCGCCGGCAAGCGACCACAGCGCGCCCAGGGTCGCGTCCGCGCGTGCCTGCCATTGCCCCTGCAGACGGACGCTGCGCGCCCGCAGGCGCAGGCGGTCGAGGGCATCCAGCGCCCAGCCCGCGGGACCAGCCAGCAGCGCCGGCACCCGGCGACGCGCGTAGTCGCCATGGCGCAGCACGCGGACGTACCGCGTGAGTTCGCCGAGCGGTGCGTATCCCACGCGCTTGAACACCGCCGCGGCCTTCGGATTGGGAAAGCCGTACAGCAGCTCGAAGCGCTTCGCGCCCGCCTTCATCAGTGCCGTCTGCAGGATCAGCGCCGGCCCCAGCGAGCGGTGCACGGGCAGCACGGCGAGGTCCACCAGAACACCCGCGAGCACGCGGCTCCCTCCCATCAGCATCTGTCTTGGCCCGGCGCTGCCGACGCCCACCCACTCACCGCTCTCCTCGTGCCGCAGCAGCAGGGTCAACGGCGCACCGAGCGGGCACTGGCGGTAGAACCAGTCGTACTTGCGCGCCATCCGCGCGTCTTCGCCGAGGTTGCCGCGCCACAGGCCGAGGATGAGGTCGCGGTCGCGCTCGATGTCGGCTTCGTGGACGGTGTAGGCCGGGTTCGTATCCATGCGTCAGTATCGGTGCGGTTCCAGCACCGGCTCGACCAGCACCGGCGGCCGATGCAGGTAGGCGGTGGTACGGCGCTTTGCGCGGATGTCGTCGTAGACCGCCTGCGCCTGCGCCTCGGTCACGCCCAGTGCGGCGGCGAGCTCTCCGGCGGGCCGGTCGTGGTTCAGCGCCCAGAGCGCCAGGTCCATTTGCGCGTACGGCAGCGCAAAATAGAACTCGTCCTGCCCCTGCGCCAGGGAGTAGGTGTCGGTGGTCGGTGTCGCCGAGGTCACGCGCCCGGGCAGGCCGAGGAAGCGCGCCATGCCGTACACCTGGCTCTTGTACAGGTGCGCGATCGGCTTGACGTCGGCCGCTCCGTCACCGTTCTTGACGAAGAAGCCCTGGTCGTACTCCAGCCGGTTCGGCGTGCCGGTCACCGCGTAGTTGAGGCGGTCGGCGTGGAAGTACTCTAGCGTCTTCCGGATGCGCTGCTTGAAGTTGGTGGCGGCAACGATGGTCAGGTAGGCATCGAGCGGAAGGTCCTGCTCGTGGCGCACGCCGGACGGCTCCTCGGCGACGATGCGGAAGCGGTTGATCAACCCCTGGGTGCCGCCGGCGATCACGATCTTGAACTTCCAGCCCTCGCCGTAGCCCGGCAGCACCATGCGCACGGCGGCGTCGCGTGCTTCGTAACAGCCGATCGACGCCAGGGCAGGCGCGATGTCCTGGGTGTGCACCCGCACGCCGAGGTGTCGTGCCAGCAGGTTCGCGCGCACCGCACTGTCATCGCTTGAATCGCGCTCGGGCAGGATCAGGCAAAACACGCGCTCGGGGCCCAGCGCACGCACCGCCAGCGCGGCGCAGGCGGTGCTGTCGATGCCGCCGGAGATGGCCACCACCAGCCCGCGCCGGTGCAGGTCGCGCGCGACGATGTGGCGCAGGCGCTGCGCGATGCGATCAGCCTCGGCTGCGTAGTCGAGGTCCAGCACGGATGGATCGAGCGTGGTCATCATATTTCCTGTGTCAGTGCGGCGCGCCGGACCTTGCCGGACGCGGTCCTCGGCAGCTCCGCCACGAAGGCGACCCGCTTCGGGATCTTGTGGCCTGCCAGCCGCTGCCGGCAGTGCGCCTTGACCGCCATCTCGTCCGGCGCATCGCCGTCCCTGACCAGGAAGGCGGCCACGACCTGGCCAAGCAGCGCGTCGTCCACGCCGGTGACCGCGACTTCGCGCACGCCCGGCAGTTCGGCGATCACCTCCTCCACGTCCTGCGGATGCACGCGGTGTGCGCCGGTCTTGATCATGTCGCTGCGGCGGCCGGCGAGCCAGAGGAAGCCGTCGGCATCGAGGTGGCCGAGATCGCCGGTGCGCAGCCAGCCGTCGACCAGGGTCGCAGCGGTCGCCTCGGGGGCGCTCCAGTAACCGGTCATGACGTTGTCGCCGCGGGCCCAGACTTCGCCGGACTCGCCCTGCGCGGCGTCGCTGCCATCCTCGCGCCGCACCCGTATCTCGACACCGGCGATCGGTGTGCCAACCGAGCCGAGCTTGTCGTCCAGCCGCTCCGGCGCGAGCCGGGTCAGCCGCGCGCTGGCCTCGGTCTGGCCATACATCACGAACAATCGCGCCTTCGGAAAGGCGTCGCGCACCCGCCGGGTGAGCGCCGGCGCCATCGCGCCGCCGGCCTGGGTGAGGTAGCGCAGCGACGACAGGTCGTACCGGTCCAGCTGGCCGCGCTCGAGCAGCAGCGCGAACGTCGACGGCACGCCTGGAAAGCCGGTGGCACGCTCGTGCGCGAGCGTCTCGGCGATCAGATGAGGGAACACGAGGTTGTCCGCGAGCACCACCCGTGCGCCGACTGCCAGGTGCGTGTGCAACACCGAGGCGCCATAGGCGTAGTGGAACGGCAGCACGCTGACCGTGCTGTCGCCGGGACCCAGCTGCAGGTAATCGATGATCGCGGCCGTGTTCGCGGCCATGTTGCGATGGGACAGCGCCACGCCCTTGGGCGCACCGGTGGTGCCCGAGGTGTAGAGGATCGCCGCCAACACGTCCGCGCCGGGCATCTGCAGGTCGGTGCTTGCGGCGGTGCCCGCGGTCGCGAATACCTCGTCCGGGGCCGCGGTCATGTCGGGCACCAGCGTCGGCACACCGGTGACGCGCGCCGCCTGCTCCGCATCGCCGTGCCCCTTGGCATGCACCAGCATGCGTGCGCCGCTGTGCCGAAGCCAGGGCACGAGGTCGCGCTCGCGTGCCTGTGGATTCAGCGGCACCACCGCCGCGCCCGCGCGCCAGATGCCGTACCACGCGATGGCGGCTTCGCCACCGTTGGGCAGGACCAGCGCGACGCGATCACCCGGCTGCACGCCGTGCGCGCGCAACGTACCGGCGAGTTGCAACGCTGCTGAGCGCAATCCACGGTACTCGAGCCGACGGTCACCCTGCTGGATCGCCGTGCGCGCCGGCATCGCCACCGCGGTGTCCTCAAGACGCGCGACCAGCGCCCGCATCGTGCGACCCCGGCTCAGGCGGCCAACCGGCCGTCGAGATAGCGGTCGATGGCCCCCAGGCTGTCGAAGTTGGCCGGCGTCATGTCCTCCGGTGGCACCCGCACGGGCCAGGTCTCCTCGATGAAGCCGATCAGCTCCAGGATGCCGGTGGAGTCGACGATGCCCTGCTGGATCAGGGAGCTATCATCGGCGAACGCGGATTCGTCATCGGTGAACAGGAAATTCCCGAGGATGAACTGTTTGATCTGTTGTCGCCGGCCCATGTGGATTCATTCCCCCGTTCGAGCAGATTGATGATGCCTTTCGACTCGCACGTCATACACCGTGGACCCGCGCGCGCCCTGCGCACCGGCCTCGCCGCCGGAAGCCTGTGCTTCCTGCTCGCGCTTGCCGCCTGTGGACTAGAACGTGATCCGGAGAGCGGTGCGGACATCAGCTCCACGCCGCGCTACCGCGCCGACGCGGAACCCGAGGTCATGGAAGGCGAACTCGGGCGCCATTCCGTGCGCGTGCTGGTCGATGGCCTGGTGCGTCCGTGGTCGCTCGCATTCCTGCCCGATGGCGACATGCTGGTGACCGAACGTCCGGGGCGGCTGCGGCGGATCTCGGCGGACGGCACGATCTCGGGACCGCTGGCCGGTGTACCCGATCTGTTCCTGCAAGGGCAAAGCGGCCTGCTCGACGTGGTGCCCTCCCCCACCTTCACCGACGACGGCCTCGTCTACCTGTCCTATGGCGAGCCGAACTGGCGCGGCAACAAGGGCGGCACCGCGGTCGCACGCGGGCGCCTGGGCGAACGCGGACTCGAAGACGCCGAGGTGGTGTTCCGGCAGGAACCGAAGCTGTCCAGCGGCAGCCACTTGGGTTCCAGGATCGTGTTCGACGACCAGGGCTTCTTGTTCATCGGCACCGGCGACAACCGCGTCAGCGGCGCCGCGCAGCTGCTCGACCACCTGCAGGGCAAGGTGGTGCGGTTGAATCCGGACGGCAGCGTCCCCGACGACAATCCCTTTGTCGGCCAGGACGGCGCGCGGCCGGAAATCTGGAGCTATGGCCACCGCAACGTCCAGGGCATGGCCCTGCACCCGGAGGCGCGGGTCCTGTGGAGCCACGAACACGGCCCGATGGGCGGCGACGAGATCAACCTGCCGCAGCCGGGCCGCAACTACGGCTGGCCGCTGGCCACCCATGGCGTCGACTACTCGGGCCAGCCGGTGCCCGAATCCCTTGGCGCCAGCGCCGAGGGCACCGAGCCGCCGCAGCATTACTGGCCGGTGTCACCGGCGGTCAGCGGCATGGCGTTCTACACCGGCGACGCCTTCCCGCAGTGGCGCGGCAATCTCTTCATCGGCGCGCTGGCCGGACAGGCCCTGATCCGGCTGGAGCTCGACGGCGACCGGGTCGTGCACGAGGAACGCCTGCTGCAGGGCCGGGACCGCATCCGCGACGTGCGGATCGGGCCGGATGGCTTCATCTACCTGCTCACCGACAGCACCGACGGCAAGCTGCTGCGGCTGGAGCCGGCTTCATCCCCGTAGGTCAGCGCGCGTCACCGGGCCGGTTGCGCAACAGCAGCAGCGTCGACAGCACGCCGACGAAGGCCTGGTTGTCGGCGAAGCCAACCGCCTTGCCGGCACGCGCCTTGGCGAACAGCCGCGTGGATGCCTCGACGTCGAACAGGCCGCTGGCACGCAGGTTGTCCGCGGAGAACATGTCCGCCACGTAATCCAGCGGCTTGCCGTCGACGAAGAAGCTGGCGCTGTCCGGCGCGCGGTAGGGCTGCTTGGTACGCCGGGCGATGTCGTCCGGCAGCAGGTCGGCGAGCGCGCGGCGCAGGATGTGCTTCTCGGTCAGGCCGCGGATCTTCCACGACGGCGGCAGGGTATTGGCGAACTCGATCAGGGTGTGGTCGAGATAGGGGTAGCGGCCCTCGATCGACCCCGCCATCGCCGCCCGGTCGCCCTGTGACGCAAGCAGGTAGCCGGCCAGCAGCGTCTTCGCCTCGACGTACTGGTCGCGAGCCAGCGGTGCCCAGTCGAGGATGTTCGGCGGCAGGCGCGACTCGGCGAAGGCCAGCGCGTCCCATTCCGACGCCTGCGCGCGCAGCTCCGGCGCCAGGAACGCGAACGCGCGCTGCGAGGTGGTCCAACGCGGCACGTGCGCGAAGATCGCGCGGTCGATGTGCTCCCTGCCCTGGCCGAAGAACGAGGCGGCGAACGCCGGGTTGGCCGCTGGAGAGTTCTCCAGGTAGCCGTACAGCCGCGACAGCAGCTTCGGCCGCAGCGTCGAGTCCGGCTGCCGCGCCCAGAAGCGGCGTACCTTGGCCTCCTTGAACAGGTCGTAGCCGCCGAACACCTCGTCGGCGCCCTCGCCGGTCAGCACCACGGTGTAGCCATGCGCGCGGACCGAATCAGCCAACAGCATCAGCGGCACCGCGGCGGTGCGCAGCACCGGGGTTTCGGCATGCGCGACCAGGCGCGGGAAGGCCTCGCCGATGTCCCCGGGCGAGATGCGCAGCGTGGAGTGGTCGGTGCCGAGGTGCCGCACCATGGCCAGCTGATGCTCGCTCTCGTCGAACTCCGGCTGATCGAATGCGACCGAGAAGGTGCGTACCGGGGTCGTGGTGAATCCGCGGACCAGCGCGACGATGCCCGAGGAATCCAGTCCGCCGCTGAGGTATGCGCCGACCGGAACGTCGGCGCGCAGCTGCAGGCGCACAGCGTCGATCAGCCGCTCGCGCAGCTCGCCGACCGCCTGCTCGATGTCCCCGAACCGCGCCGGCCGCGTGTCCGCCGCGTCGGGGAACGTCCAGTCCCAGTAGCGGCTCAGCGTTTCGCGGCCGTCCGCCTCGATGGCCAGCAGATGGCCTGGTGGCAGGCTGTGGACGTCCTCCCACGCGGTGTCCGGATCCAGCGGTGCCCAGTAGCTGAAGGCCTGCAGCAGGCCGCGCGTGGAGAGTCGCGCACGCTCGGGCACGGCCGCGAACAGCGCCTTCGTTTCGGAAGCGAACCACAGCGCGCCACGCGCCTTCATCCAGTACAGCGGCCGGATCCCGGCGCGGTCGCGCGCCAGCACCAGCCGCCGGCGCGCATCGTCCCACAGCGCGATCGCGAACTGGCCGTTGAGGTGTTCGACGAAGCGGTCGCCGTAGCGTTCGTACAGGTGCACGATCACCTCGGTGTCCGAACGCGTGTAGAACACGTGTCCGCGCGCCTCGAGGTCGGCGCGCAGTTCGACGAAGTTGAAGATCTCGCCGTTGAAGACCGTCCACACCGTGCGCGCCGGGTTGTGGATCGGCTGGTCGCCGGTGGCCAGGTCGATGATCGACAGCCGTGCGTGCGCCAGGCCGACGCCGGGCTCGACGTGGAAGCCGTAGCCGTCCGGCCCGCGGTGCGCGAGGGTGTGGATCATCCTTTCCAGCAGTGCCTGCTCCGCGCCCTCCGGCACGGGCTGGCCAAGGTAGCCCGCCAGTCCGCACATGGCTCAGCCCCCCTTGCGCACGACGTCAGCGCGTGACGAGCATGTCATCCGGGATTGCGCCACCAGCACACCATCCATGTTTCGCCCTCGTGCTGTATCCAGTCCTTGTGCAGGCCCGGGATCTCTTCCAGGTGCGGACCCACGCGGACCAGTGCCGGCACGAAGAAGGTGACCATGCAGACGCGACCGAGGTGGCTCATGCGCGCCAGCGTCGCCGGGATATCCTTGATGTAGTACAGCACCTCGCACGCCACGACGAGATCGAACCGGGCCTGCCGGTCGCCCCAGGGCTGGCCGTGGATGTCGGTCGCCGCGAAGTGCGCGTCCCGGACGCGTTCGCGCGCCCGTTCGACCGCGGTCGGACTGACGTCGATGCCATAGACCTCATCGGCAAGCTCGCGCAGGACCCGCGTCTGGTGGCCCTCGCCGCATCCCACCTCGAGCAACGTACCGACGCGCCCGAACGTGCGCGCAATCAGGGCGTTCGTGGCGGTGAAACGCGCCTGCTCCAGCCGGGACTCCATGTTCCAGGGATCACCCAGCCTGTAGGCCAGATCGAGGCGCTCGTAGTCGTCGGCCCCGCCAACGCCTCGCATCGCGTACTTCATCCACGTGCGGCGGACGGCCTTTCTCAGCTTCGCGTCGAACCAGCTCATGGGTTCACCATCGCCGTGTCGAAGCCGCGGCAACCGGGGGACAGCGACGCGCGCCCGCGGATGTCGCTGCCGTGCCGGAAGGACGGGACCGGGAGGCCTTCAGGGGACGCAGCGGTGAGCTGTACCAATCGATGACCTCCGCGCATTCGAAGCGCACCCAGGACGGTCCGTACTCCCAATGGGTGTCGCCGAACTCACGACTGACCGGGTCGCCCAGCAGCGCAAGCACGTCCCGCGCAGGCATTCCCCGCCGCAGGGCAATGGCCGCGGGTGGCGCCGTTTCCCGTTTATTTCCGATAACACTCTCGAGGAAACCCGGCAAAGGTGCCTCGGTGCGCGAAAGCCACCACACCAGCAACGCCGCAACCAGCACGATGCCGTACACGACAACCTTCGACGGCCTGCGCGCCTCCTGCTCCAGCTCGGGTTCGACCGCATCCTCCATCCGGCGCGCTGGCTCGGCAGGATCGTGGCGGCGCCGCACGGAAGGCGCTGGCGGCGCGCCGGGCAGGCGGCCGTAGTGGCGGTGGAAGTCGAGCGCCGCGGCGTAGCGCTGGTTCAGGGACTTGAGTGTGTCCCCGCCCGAGTCGCCGCCGCGATCGGGATGCAGGTCGGCCACCCGACGCCTGTAGGCCAGCCGCAGACCATCCATCGAACACTCGGGTTCGATGCCAAGCTCCCGGTACAGGACAAAGAAGTCGGTCTGGTGGGTCATCGCACGGTTCGACGGACGAATGATTCAAGACAGCGTACGCGAAAGCAGGCGCCCCCCGGCCAGTCGCAGCCATATGACGCGATGGCCACGCGCGCCTCGATTGCCTATTCTTCCGCGCAGCGACCGCGTCGGGGCCGCCCGTCGATCCATGTCGAGTGATCCCGCCACCACTGCACTCGAACCGCAGCCTGCGCCGGGACACCGCCAGCGGCTGGCCGCGCGCGCGCATGCCTGGCACCTGCTGCCGGCGCTGCAGACGGTTCGGGGACTGTTCCGGCGCGACCTGCGGGTCCTCGCCTACCATCGCGTCCGCAAGCTCGACCGCGACTTCGCATTCGATCCCGCGCTGGTCAGCGCCTCGCCGGCGGACTTCCGAAACCAGATGCGGCACGTGCGCGACCGGTTCCACCCCGTCTGCTGCCGCGAAGTCGTTGCCGCCCTTGACGGCGGCCCGATGCTGCCGCGCGATGCCGTGCTGGTGACGTTCGACGACGGTTACGACGACAACCATGCCGTCGCGTTCCCGATCCTGCGCGAACTCGGCGTGCCCGCGACGTTCTTCGTCGCCACCGGCCACATCGACAACGGCCTGCCCTATGCCTACGACTGGCTGGCGCACCTGGTCGTGACCATGGACGCCGGCCGGCTGCGCCTGCCCGACCTCGATGTGGACCTGCCGCTGCCGTCGGACCTCGACGCCAGGTACGCGCTCGTCGGTACCCTGCTCGACCGCCTGAAATATCTCGACGATGCCGGCCAGCAGGCCGTGATCAAGGGACTGGAACTCGAGCGCCGGCGCCCGCGGACACAGGCGCACGCCGACTGCCGGCCGATGACATGGGACCAGCTGCGCGAAATGCGTGCGGGCGGGATGGAGATCGGCGGTCACGGCGTGCACCACCGGATGCTTGCCAAGCTGCCGGACGGGCAGTTGCAGGCGGAAGTGGCCGAATGCCAGGCCAGGCTGACTGCGGAGCTGGGCGCGCCTGCAATCGCGATCTCGTATCCCGTCGGCGGCCCCGATGCCTACGATGCGCGGGTCGTCGACGAGATCCGCAGGCATGGCTTCCGGGTCGGCTTCAGTTACGTCAACGGCGTCAGCAAGCCGCGTACAGATGACCGCTATCGCCTGCTGCGCATGGCGGTGGAGACCCGCATCGATCCGGCCTGGTTCAAGGGCATGCTCGCACTGCCTGAGCTGTTCTCGTACCCGTCCAGGCTGAGGATTTATCCCTCATGATGCTGTTCCTGCTGATCTGGCTGGGCCTGGTGCTGATCCGCCCCCAGGAGTATCCCGCCCTGATCGACGTCGGCATCCCGATCCTGCCGCTTGCGATGCTGGGCGCGCTCGGCACCTGGGTGATCAGCCGCGAGCGGCGGCCGCTCAACCAGCCGACCTACCTGCTGTTCGCGGTGTTCATCGTCGTGGGCATGTTCACGATGGCGATCAATGGCTGGGTCGGCGGCGCGCTCATCCGCCTGTTCGAATTCCTGCCGTCGCTGTTCACCCTGGTGTTGGTCGCACAGGCCGCCCACTCACCGAAAAACTGCCTCCGGATCATGTGGATGATCTCGCTTTGCGCCATCGTACTGGCGATCCACGGCATCGAGCAGGTGAAGCTCGGCCAGGGCTGGACCGGCATGCCGCTCGTCCAGGACGGGCGCATCCAGTACGTCGGCATCTTCAGCGACCCCAACGACCTGGCGATGCTGTTCATCATGGCGATACCGATGGCGCTGCTGATGGCAGGCCGCGGCGGGCTGCTCGGGCTGCGCCGCCTGTTCTGGTGGGCGGTGGCGCTCACCCTGCTGTATGGCGTCTACCTGACCGATTCGCGCGGCGGCTTCCTCGCCGTGATGGCGATGGCAGGCATCTGGCTGTGGCTGCGTCGCGGCCTGATCGTTGCCGGCACCCTGGGCGCAGCGGGCATGGCCGGCCTGATGATGTTGCCGACCCGCATGCAGGAACTCGATGCCGGCGAATCATCCGCCTACGGCCGCATCGAAACCTGGTACGACGGTATCCAGATGTTCATCGCCAACCCGGTGTTTGGCGTGGGCGTCGGCAACTTCACCTCGCATACCCTCCTGACCGCGCACAACTCCTTCGTGCTGGTCCTCGCCGAAACCGGAATCATCGGATACACGGTCTGGCTGGCGATGGTGGGTTATTGCTTCCTGATGCCGGTCACGGTGTTGCGGCGTCCTGCGGCCATTGAAGACCCCGAACGCCAGCACCTGTGGACCGTGGAGCGGCGGATGGCGATGACCCTGCTGATCTCGATGGCCGGATTCTTCGCCTGCGCCTTCTTCCTCAGCCGCAGCTACGTGATCCTGCTCTACATCCTGCTGGGCCTGGTCACCGGCTGGTACGGCGGCGCGCAGGAGCGCTGGCAGGACCTGCCGGCCTTCAGCGTGCGGCGCGACTGGTTCAAATGGTGCGTGGCATCGGTGGCCAGCGCGGTCGCGCTGTGGCTGGTCGTCAAGGTCCTGTTCGTGCTGGCGGGTTCATGAACACGCGCGGCCAGGTCATCCGCAACACCCTGTTCTCCTCGGTGGGCATCTACACCGAGTACGTCCTCGGCATGCTGACCTCGATCATCATCGCGCGGCATCTGGGACCCGCGGACTTCGGCAGCTACAGCCTGGTGATCTGGCTGGTGGCGATCGGCGTGGTGATCACCAACGCTGGACTGTCCAGCGCGGTCATCAAGTTCGTGGCCGAGTTGCGTGGCGCCGGTCGCGACGCGCAGATCCGCTCCCTGCTGGCCTGGGTCCGGCGCGTGCAGGCCGGCTTCCTGGCGGTGGTGCTGCTGGGCGGCACGATATTGTTCATGCTCCATGGGCAGCAGCTCATGCCCGGATTCGACCACGCCGTGCTGCTTGCGATCCTGCTGGTCACGACGGTGCTGCGCGCCCTGTACATGCTCAACGTCAGCACGGCCAAGGGCTTCGAGAACTTCCGGGCAACCGCCGTCATCGCGGTCATCGTCGCGCCGCTCAACCTGCTGCTGATCCTCATGGTCTGGTGGCTGGACGGGCCGATGGAGTGGTTCCTGGGAACCTTCACGGCTTCCAGCTTCGCGTTCTGGTGGGTCTCGCGCCGACAGGTCGCGCCGCTGCTTCCCCCCGCAGGCGAGTGCGAGCCGCTCGACGATGCGACGCGCAAGCGCCTGCGCAGCTACACGACCCTGGTCGCGGTCATCGTGGCGGTCAGCTTCATCACCGCGAGCGAGGTCGAAGTGCTGATCCTGACCCTCTTCGATTCGGCGGCCTCGGCCGGCCAGTTCAAGGTCGCCTTCCAGCTCTCGACCGGCGCGCTGTTGCTGGTGCCCGGCGTCTTCGGCGCGCTGTTGCTGCCGATGATGGCCAACGCACTGGCCCAGGGTCGCGAGGTCGCGAGCCGGCGGCTGTCGATGTCGACCACCTACCTCGCCGCGCTGGCGGCACCGCTGGTGGCGTTCGGCATTGTCTTCGCCAGCGAGATCATCCACCTGCTGTACGGCGCGGCGTTCTCGCCGGCGGCGTTCGCGTTCGCCTGTTGCCTCGCTGCGGGGCTGGTATCGGTGGTCTCGCAGGCCGCATCCAGCTATCTGCTGGGTTCAGACCGGCAACGCGCGCTGCTGATCACAGTGATCGCGTGCTCGCTGGTCAAGATTGGACTGGACGTGGTCCTGATCCGCCAGTACGGATTGAACGGGGCGGTCGCTGCATTCGCCGCGACCAGCGCGCTGATGGGTTTACTGGTGATCGGCCTTGCGCTGCACTACAGCGGCGCAAGGCTGGAGTGGGCACGCATCGTGCGGCTACTGGTCGCGGCCGCGATCGCGGCCGCCGCGGCGTGGACGGTGCGGGGGCACCTGGCCGACCTGCCCACCCTGGCGATCGGCGGGGCGCTGCTGGCGGCGCTGTATGCCGCCGGCACCCTGCTGCTCGGCTTCTGGAGCGCCGCGGACCTTCGCCACTTCCAGCAACTGCACGAACACCTGGGCAAGGGGCGCCCGGCCATTGTCGGTCGTCTCCTCGGCTGGGCCGTGCGTCGCGCGGAGACTGCCGCATGAACCTGTACGAGCACGCTTTCCGTCGCGCCATGTTCCCGTCGTACGAAGCGTTGCGGGGGCGCAAGACCCTGCGCTACCTCGGCGAGTACGAGGCCAACCAGTGGCGCTCTCCGGAGCAGCTCGCGGAAATCCAGTGGTCCAGGCTCAAGGCCCTGGTTGCGCATTGCTGGCAGGACGTGCCGTTCTACCGCGCCCGCTGGCAGGCAGTGGGATTCGAGCCCGGCGACCTCAGGTCCATGCAGGACTACGCGCGACTGCCGGTCTTGACCAAGGCCGACATCCGCGCCCACCACGAGGACCTCAAGGCGCGCTCTCTGCGAGGCGGACTGCTGTACAAGGCAACCGGTGGCTCCACCGGCGAGCCTCTGCGCTTCGGCTTCACCCGCGAGAGCAACGACCGCCGCACCGCCGTGATGTGGCGCGGCTACGGCTGGACCGGCGCACGGATGGGGCGGCGCACCCTGTTCCTGTGGGGGGGCGCGGTCGGCGAGCCGACCCGCACCGCACAGCTGAAGGACCGGCTGTTCCACGCCGCCTTCCATCGCCGCATGCTCAATTGCTTCCTGATGCGCGACGACAACATGGCGGCCTACGCCGATGCCATCGCGGCCTACCGGCCCGAAGTGATCGTGGCCTACGTCGACCCCATTTTCCGTCTTTCCAAGTGGCTGCTCGCGCAGGGCCGCAGCATCCCCGGAGTGGTGTCGGTGCTGGGTGCCGCCGAAGCGCTGCATGACTTCCAGCGACCGGTCATCGAAGCCGCGTTCCCGGGCGCGAAGGCCTACAACACCTATGGATGCCGCGAATTCATGCTCATCGCCTGCGAAGCGGAGGATCGCGACGGGCTGCTGGTCAGCGCCGACCACCTGGTGGTCGAGCTGGTGAACGCGTCGCGCGCCAGAGACGGCAACGAGACCGGGGAACTCGCCATTACCGACCTGCACAACCTGGGCATGCCCTTCATCCGCTACGTCAACGGCGACATCGCCAGCCGGAAAGGCCCCTGGCACACCACAGGGCGGCGCGGGCTGCCGCACCTGAGCCGGATCGACGGACGGCGCCTGGACGCCATCCGCACGCCCGACGGCCGCGTGCTGCCGGGCGAATTCTTCCCGCACATGCTCAAGGACGTCGCCGGCGTGCGCCGCTTCCAGGTCGTGCAGGACAGCCTCGAACGCTTCACGCTCAAGGTGGTGCCCGGCGACGGGTTCGGCGCCGAGCAGGAAGCCTACGTGCGACGCGAGATCTCGAAGGTGCTCGGCAGTGACGCCAGCCTCGACCTGCAGCGCGTCGACGACATCCCGCTCACCGCCAGCGGCAAGTTCCGCGTGACCGTGTCGAGGCTGCCGTGAGGATCAGCCACGTCGTGGAGAACCTGAACCGCGGCGGCCTTGAGCGCGTCGTCATCGACCTTGCCAAGGCCCAGGCGGCGACGGGCCACGACTGCCAGGTCATCTGCCTGTTCGAAGCGGGCTCGCTGGCGCCGGAACTCGCCTCCCATGGGATTCCCGTGATCGCCTGCGGCAAACGCGACGGCGCCGACCTGCGCGCGATCTGGCGCCTGCGGCGCGCACTCGCCGCGCAGCGCACCGAAGTCCTGCACAGCCACAACGACATCCCGCACTACTACGCGATGGTCGCCGCGCTCGGTCTCGGCCTGCGCCGGGTGGTGAACACCCGCCACGGCATGGGCGGCTCGAATCCGGCCAGCCGCCGCGAACGGCTGTTCCGGCAATCGATGCGCTGGACCGACGTGGCGGTGGCGGTCTCCGAGGCGGCCGGCCGGCGACTCGCCGACGTCGGCCTGGTTCCGCCACACAAGCTGCATGTGTTGCCGAACGGCATCCGCGCACACGCGTTCCGCGAGCGCGATCCGCAGTCGCGCGCGCAGCTGGCCACCAGTCTTGGACTCGCGCCCGATACGCAGCTCGTCGGCTTCGTCGGCCGCCTGAACTGGGCCAAGGACCTGGGAACCATGATCGCCGCCTTCGCCCACGTCCATGCGCGGCGTGACGACGTCGCGCTGGTGCTGGTCGGGGAAGGCGGGGACCGCAGCGCCCTGGAAACCGCGATCGCGCAGGCCGGCGTCGGCGACCACGTGTTCCTGCTGGGCGACCGCAGCGACGTACACGAGCTGCTGCCGGCGTTCTCGATGTTCGCGATGTCGTCGATTTCGGAAGGCTATTCGATCGCACTGCTCGAAGCCTGCGCCTGCGCCCTGCCGATCGTGGCGACGCGGGTCGGCGGCAACAGCGAGATCGTCACCGACGGTGTCAATGGCCTGGTCGTGCCCCCACGCGATCCCGAGGCGCTGGCCGCCGCGATCGACAACCTCCTCGATGACCCGCGGCGTGCAGCGGAGATGGGCCGCGCCGGTCGCGCCTGGCTGCTGTCGAACGCGACGTTCGAGGTGATGGCTTCGCGCTACCGCGACGTGTACGCGAACGGGCACGCGAATGGGCGCGCATGAAGATCCTTGCCCTGACCAACCTGTTCCCCACCGCATGGGATCCCCTGCGCGCCAGCTTCAACCGGCAGCAGTTCGACAGGCTCGCGCGGTTCCACGACCTCGAAGTCATGGTCGCGGTCGACTTCCGCGAGCGCCGGCGGGGTCCGCGCGGTGCGCCACCGGTGCTCGAGTACGCGCGGACCTCGGACTTCACGTTCTGGTATCCGCCGCGCATCGGTCGCAGCCTGCACGGGCTGGCCTGGTATGCCTCGCTGCTGGCGCAGCGCGGCGCACGATTGCGGCGTGAACGCTACGACCTGCTGTTTGCCAGCTGGGGATATCCCGACGCGGTCGGCACTGCGCGGCTGGCCCGGACGCTCGACCTGCCGTACGTGGTGAAGGTCCACGGCAGCGACCTCAACGTGCAGGCCAACCACCGGCTGCGCCGGCCGCAGATCGCGTCCGCGCTGCGCGGCGCGCGGGCGGTGATCGCGGTCAGCGATGCGCTCGCCGGCAAGGCGCGCGAACTGGGCGTGGACGAAGACCGCGTCCACCTGCTCTACAACGGCGTCGACAGCGAGCGCTTCCATCCCGGCGACCAGGCCGCTGCACGCAGGGCGCTGGGCCTGCCGCTGGACGCACCGCTCATCCTCTACGTCGGCAACCTCAAGGAGAGCAAGGGCTGCCTCGACCTGATCGAAGCGTTCCCCGCCGTGCTTGCGCGGCATCCGCGGGCGCGGCTCGCGTTCGTCGGCGGCGGCGCGGCCGGCACGGCGCTGGCGCGGCGCGCTCAGCAGCTCGGCATCGCAGACCGCGTGGACCTTGCCGGCGAGCGCCCGCACGACCAGTTGCCGGTGTGGATGCAGGCGGCGGACCTGCTCAGCCTGCCCAGCCACAACGAAGGTGTGCCCAACGTCGTGCTCGAAGCGATGGCCTGCGGACTCCCTGTGGTCGCGACCCGCGTCGGCGGCATTCCGGAAGTCCTGCCTGCGCACGCCGGCGTGCTGGTTCCGGCACGCGACCGCGCGGCGCTGGGCAAGGCGCTGGCTGATGCGCTCCGGCGGGAATGGTCGCGCGGCGAGATCCTCGAGCAGGCCGGCAAGTTCCGCTGGGACGACAATGTCCGCCGCCTCGATCGCATCTTGCGCGATTCAGCCGGTCCCCCTTCCCTCCCATGAGCCGAACCGTGCAGCCCCGATCCCGCAAGACACGCCTGCTCGGCCTCCTGCCCGCGCGCCTGGTGACCACGCGCGCACGGGTCCGCCGCAGGACGCTCTACCTGACCTTCGACGACGGTCCGCATCCGGAATTCACCCCACCCGTGCTCGACCTGCTCAAGACGCACGGCGCGACCGCAACGTTCTTCCTGATCGGCGACCGCATCGACCGGCACCCCGGCGTCGTGCGCCGGATCGTCGACGAGGGGCACGCGCTGGGAAACCATTCCTGGAGCCACCCGCTCATGGGCGACCTGCCGCTGCCGGACCAGATCGACCAGATCGCGCGGACCGATGCCGCGCTGTCCGCCTTCGATGGCCGCACACTGCATCCGTTCCGCCCTCCCTGCGGCGCACTGCCGGCGAACCTGCTGCTCCACTTCGCCCGCGTCGGCCGCACGATCGCGTTCTGGTCGTACGACAGCCACGATTACGAACAACTGCCCGCGTCGACCCTGCTGACGCAGATCCGGGCCAAGCCACCGCGGTCGGGCGATACCGTCCTGATGCACGACGACACCGCGGAGACCGTGGAGCTGCTGGCCGAACTTCTGCCGCAGTGGTGCGCCGACGGTTTCGAAGTCCGCGCAATGCCGGCGGGACGCGGATGAAGGTCCTCTACCACCACCGCACCCAGGGCCGCCGCGTCGAAGGCGTCCACATCCGGGGCGTGGCCAACGCGCTGCGCGAGCTCGGACACGAGGTTCGCGTCGTGTCGTTCCCCGGCGCGGATCCCGAGCTCGAGCCCGGCGTGCCCTCCGGACCGGGGCCGGCGAAGGGATTGGCAGCGAGCCCTGCGGCGGCGGGCGACGAAAAGGGCCGCCTCGCCGGCCTCGTCAGCCGTCTGCCGGGGGTGCTGTTCGAGTTCGCCGAGATCGGCTACAACCTGCTCACCTGGTGGCGCATCCGCGTCGAGATCGCGCGCAGCCGGCCCGACTTCATCTACGAACGCTACTCCCTGTTCCTGTTCATGACGATCTGGATCGCGCGCCGCCGCGGCATCCCGGTCATCCTCGAGATCAACGATTCGGCGGTCGTCCAGCGCCTGCGCCCCCTGTGGCTGAAGCCCCTGGCCCGGCGCATCGAGGCCTGGTGCCTGACCCGGGCGACGGGCATCGTGTTCATTTCCACCTACTTCAAGGAACTGCTCACCACGCATTACGGGCAGCTGCCGCCATCCGTTGTGTCGCCGAACGCGGTCGACGCCCGCTTCGACCCCGGGCGCCACGACCGTGACGAACTGCGTCGCCGGCACGACCTCGAGGGCCGCGTCGTCTGTGGCCACATGGGCGTGTTCGCCCGCTGGCACGGCGTGCCCGGTTTCGTCGAGGCGATCATCGACCGGCTGCAGGACACACCTGCGTTGACCCTGCTGCTGGTCGGGGACGGCGCCGACCTGCCGGCGGTGCGCCGCGAAGTGGAGGCGCGCGGGCTCGGCGACCGCATCCGCCTGCCCGGCCGCGTGCCGCATCACCAGATTCCCGAATGGATTGCCTGCATGGACTACGCATTCCTGCCCGACTCCAACGAGTACGGCTCACCGATGAAGCTGTTCGAACTGATGGCCATGGGCGTCGCGGTGGTCGCGCCGGACTACGACCCCATCGCCGAAGTCATCGAACCTGGCACGACCGGCTGGCTGTTCCCGCGCAAGGACATGCGCGCCTGTGTCGACCAGGTGATCGAACTGTCCGGTCGCACGGACGAGCGGCAGCGCGTGGGCGCCGCGGCGCGCGGCTATATCGAGCGCGAACGACGCTGGCGCAACAACGCCACGCAGCTGCTGTCGCTGCTCCCCGGAGCAGGCAAGGCATCGACATGACCGCAATCCCGTGGCTCGCCACCGCTGTCGTCGCCGTCGCCGTCGCCGTCTCCGTCGCGATCGTGCTGGTGGTGGCCCGCTTCATCCGCGCGCGCAACATGCAGATATGGCTGCCTGCCTACCTGCGCCGCAAGCCGCGCGCGTCCCACCAGGGGCCGACGCACGTGATGTTCTGCTTCGTCGACCATTACGAACCGATGCACGGCCACCCCGGCCTCGAAACCCAGCGCGCGCGTGTCGACCGCTGGTGCCGCGACTACCGCGCGCTTGCCGACCGCCATCGCGATGCCGACGGCCGCCGCCCGCAGCATGGCTTCTTCTATCCGGAGGAGGAGTACCTCGAGGAGCACCTGGCCAAGCTGGAGGCGCTGTGCCGCGACGGCTATGGCGAGCTGGAGGTGCACCTGCACCACGACGACGACACCGAAGCCAACTTCCGCGAATCGATCACGCGCTTCAAGCAGCTCCTGCATGACCGCCACGGCGCCCTGCCCCGGCATCCGGAGACCGGCGAGATCATGTTCGGGTTCATCCACGGCAACTGGTGCCTGGACAACTCGCGTCCGGACGGACGCTGGTGCGGACTCGACAACGAACTGGTCCTGCTGCGCGAGTTGGGCTGCTACGCCGACTTCACCATGCCCTCGGCGCCCAGCGACACCCAGACCCGCACGATCAACTCGATCTACTACGCCACTGACGATCCGTTGCAACCGAAGTCGCACGACCGCGGCGTCCCGGTACGCGCCGGGGGCACGCCGACGGGCGACCTGCTGCTGGTGCAGGGCCCCGTCGGGCTGAACTGGCGCGACCGCAGGCACGGCTTCGTGCCACGGGTGGAGAACGCGGATATCCGCGCCAACTACCCGCCCACGCCTGCGCGCGTCGACGGCTGGGTCGAAACAGGCATCCACGTCGAGGGCCGCCCCGAGTGGATCTTCATCAAGATCCATACCCACGGCGCCCCCGAAAAGGAAGCCGACGTCGTGCTCGGCCCGGCGGTGGACGCGATGTTCAGCCACCTCGAACAGCACTACAACGACGGCGAGCGCTACGTCCTGCACTACGTCAACGCCCGCGAAGTGTTCAATATCGTCAAGGCGGCCGAAGCCGGCCACGGCGGCGACCCGCACGACTGGCGCGACTTCATCCTGCCGCCGCCGCCCAACCGGTGCGCAACGGGGACGACATGCGCGGCATCGGCCTGATCCAGCGCCGGGGCAGGATCCCGCCATCCTGCGCCGCAACCCGCGGAGGACACGGGCCTTGAACATCGCCAGCCTGATGTACCACGACGTGGTCACCGCGGGCGAGGACGACGAGAGCGGCTTCCCGGGACCTTCCGCGGCCTCGTACAAGCTGCTGTGGCCCCAATACGAGGCCCACGTCGGGCGCCTTGCCGCCAGCGGACTGCGGTTCCCGCGCGTTGACGCCGCCGACGCCTTCGCTCCCGGGCATTGCCTGCTCACCTTCGACGACGGCGGCGCCAGCTCCCTGGCCGCGGCCAGGGTCCTCGATGCCCACGGCATGACCGGGCACTTCCTGATCACCGGCGTCCGGATCGGCACGCCGGGCTTCGTCAGCGAAGCCGACCTGCGCGCGCTCGCCGCCACAGGACATGTCATCGGCAGTCATTCGCACACCCATCCGGTCGACATCTCGCGCCTGTCCGCAGCGGCGATGGCGGCGGAATGGCGCGACAGCGTCCACCGCCTCGCCGACGTGCTCGGCGCCCCCATCGAAGTCGCATCGATCCCCGGCGGCTTCTACACGCGCGAGGTCGCCGCGTCCGCCTTCGCCAGCGGAATCCGTTACCTGTTCACGTCGGAACCCATCACCGCCGTGGCCCGCCAGGGTCAGGGGCTGCTGATCGGCCGCTATGCGCTGCAGCGAGGCATGGGCCCGGAGGCGGCCGCAGCGTTCGCGCAGGGCACTGGCACTGCGCGACAGCGCCAGTGGCTGTTGTGGACCTTGAAGAAACCGGCGAAGCGCTGGGCCAGGCCGGCGTACCAATGGCTCAGGCGACACAGCTTCGGCGGAACGTAAGGCCCGGACTGACAGAGGAAGCAGACGGATGGACCAGGCTGTCACCATCATCATCACGCCCCGGGATCGCTACTCCGGACTCGACGAATGCATCGATGCGGTCTACCGCCATACGCCGCGGCCCTTCCGGCTGTGGATCATGGATCTCGACTACCCGGCCTCGATCATCGACCCCGTGCGCAGGCAGCTGCAGGGGCGCCCGGACGTCCGCTTCTTCGAACTTGGCCTGTGCACGCCGATGGACGCGCTGCGCGAGGCGCAGCCGCTGATCGACACGCCCGCCGTGGTCCTGCTGGACAACGACTCGCGCGTCACCGAAGGCTGGCTGCCGCCGCTGCTCGACGCCATGGCCGATGGCCATGCCGTGGTCACGCCGCTGATCCTCGAGCGCGAAGGCGTCGACCGTGGCGCACCGCTGCGCAACCACCTCTACACCGGCGAACTGCGCGTGGTCGACGTCGAGGGTACGCCCTACCTCATCGAGCACAAGCATTTCCGCCGCACGGACGTGCCCGACCTCCCGAACGAGCGTTCCGGGACCGGCACCTTCGAGCTGCACTGCGTGCTGTTCGACGGCGACGTGTTCAAGCGCATCGAACTGCCATCGATGGTGATCCGCGAACACCTCGACATCTCGTTGCAGGTCGCAGCGATGGACAGGACCATGGTGGTCGAACCGAAGTCGGTGATCCATTTCGACAACCTCGGCACGCGGATGGCGCTGTCGGACATGCGCTTCTTCTTCTACCGCTGGGGCCGGAAACTGACCGCCCCGTCGTCGCGCCTGTTCGAGCGGCGCTGGGGTTACAACTTCTATTCCGAACAGTCGATGTACAACTGGGTCGTGCGGCGCAAGGCGTTCCTGGTCGCGCGCTGGCTCGGTGCCCCGATCGGCATCGCCAACCGCGCCACCCAGGTCGCGAAGAAGCTGTTCTGCAGGGACTGGGATCCGCTGCCAGATCCCGATGCCGCGTCGCGCCCGCTGCTGGCCACGGGCGTCCCGCCCCAGCACAGCCACGACCTGCGTTGAGCCGGCGCGCCGGCCCGGCGCGGATCGACGCGCCTCACCACAGATGCAGCCTGCGGTTCCCGATCCAAGTGAAGAACGCCTGCGCGGCGTATACGTTCATGTGCGCGAACGCAGATGCGACCCGCACCGGCAGCAGCCTTGCCATCGGCGGGACGATGCGCGCCAGCACCACCAGCATGGCGAACAGCGCCAGACCCGCGGCGGCCAGCTGGTAGATCCCATGGCGGCCAGCCAGCGAAGCACTGGCGACCGCGAACGCCAGCAGCAGCCACGGCGACAGCAGACGCAGCAGCTTGTGGCTGACGAAACGCAGCCAGGCCGGATTGACGCCGGGCACCAGCAACCACGGCGCCAGCGAAACCAGCTGGAAGTTGCCGGCAAGCGTACGCAACTTCCGCCCTCGCTCCTGGGTACTGTCGTGCGAAGGCCGGTCCCAGGCCACAGCTCCCTCCTCCATCACCACGCGGTGTCCCGCGCGCAGCACCTGCATCGGCACGAATACGTCGTCCAGCACTGTTCCTGCCGGCACCATCGGGAACAGCCGGCGACGCACCGCGTAGAGCGCGCCGCTGACCCCGATCGCCGAGCCGCTGGCGCTTTCGGCCAGCCGGATCACCTTCTCGTACTTCCAGTACGCATCGACGCTGGCCGCGAAGCCCGTTTCCGGATTCTCGAAGCGCAGTTCCCCGGCCGCGACGCCGACGGTCGGATCGTCGAGGCAGGACACCAGTCGTCGCAGCGCGTCGGCTTCCACGCGCTGGCGGACGTCCACCATCAGCAGCAGTTCGCCGGTCGCGGCCGCCACCGCGTCGTTGAGGCAGGCCGCCTTGCCGCGGCGTTCGGCGTACTCGAGCACCGTCACCGCTCGCCCGACGTAAGCGCGGGCGATCGCGGCCGATGCATCGCTGCAGCCATCGCAGGCCACGACGATGTCCAGCCGCCCGCGCGGATAGTCGAGCGACGACAGGTTGTCGAGCTTGGCGGCCAGCTCGCCGGCACCGTTGTGCACCGTCATCACCACGGTCACCGCCGGCTGCGTGTCGCCGCGCAGGACGGGCCTTGGCCTCACACGCGCCAGCGCAAGGACCAGCGCGGGATAGCCGACATAGGTGTAGCCAAGCAGCAAGGCGACGACCCAGAACACGACGATGGCAATCATGGAACTCCGCGCTCTACCCGCTGCTGATGTAAACGCGAGCCGCCCCGGAAAGCGGACCCGCGACGACGCCCGCAACCGCCGCACCGGACGAACGGCCGGTCAAGGTCGGGGAATCCGTTCTCCTGGCATCACACCATGTGCTTCAGGACGAGATCAGGCCACGCCATGCACCCAACCGAACCGCTGACTCTTGAAGGACACACACTGAAGCGGGACGCTTCCGGAACGGTTCTTTCAGGGCATGTGGATGGCGTCGAGCTTTACTACAGGACGGATGCCAGCCGCGAGCTGGCGGACGGCGCCGAACCGTTCCTGTGCGCGATGCTGGTGCCGGCGATGGCGCAGGGACGGGACATCGTCATCCCCGACGGCCTCGCCGCCTCCAGGGAGCTCCTGGACAACATCGACCGGCTGCAGGACATCTACGCCGTCTGGTACCCGGCGTTCAAGAAAGTGGACATCCGCGTCGACATCCGGCCCGGCGAACCTCCCGCAGTCGAACGGGGGCGGGGACTGCTCTTCTCCGGGGGCCTGGATGCCTGCCACAGCCTGCAGAAGTACGGCGCCTCGGTCGATACGCTGATCTATGTCCGCGGCATCGACATGCAGCTCGACGAGGACGAGCTCTATCGGCAATGCCTGGAGAGCAACCTCGAGATCGCGGAAGCCTACGGCAAGAGGCTGGTGGCGATCGAAAGCAACGTGCGGTTCTTCATCCGCAAGGTATCGCGCTCGGACATCGGCTGGGGCGTGGCCCAGGGCTGCGGACTGGGCAGCCTGGCCAACGTGCTCGGCATGCCTGTGACGTACATCAGTTCAAGTGCCGCCTACGACGACCTGGGTCCCACGGGCTCCCACCCGCTCACGGATCCACTGTGCTCATCGGATCGGGTGCGTATCGAGCATATCGGCTGCGAGTCGCGCCGCCACGAGAAACTGCTGGAAGTCGCCAGGGATGATTTCCTGCTGCAGCGCATCCGCGTCTGCTGGCAGGACCAGGGACTCAACTGCGGCAAATGCGAGAAATGCCTCCGCTTCCGGATGGCGCTCACGCTGGCCGGACTGCGCAGCCGCAACTTCGAGCCACTGACCGACTTCGCGGAGCTCGATCTCGCCCCGATCAACAGCCCCACGCACTACGTGGACTGGGAAGACAACCTGCGGCTGGCGCGGGCGATGGGCAATGCCTCCGCGTGCCGGGAACTGGGCAGACGGCTGCGGCGATACCGCGAGCGGCAGTTGCTGAAGCAGATCGACGAACTCTGGCTCGGCGGCACCATCAGGAGGCTGAAGCGAAAGGCGTCGGGCTGACGCGTCGCCGACCCCGAGGCCCGGGCTATCCGGGCTCGCGAAGAACGATTCGCAGCCAGCGCTGGAAATCGCGCCACCACACCACCGCCTTCGGCGTGATGCGCACCACGCGCTCGGCTGCGATCCCACTCCCGTGGGCGGGTTCCAATGGTGGTGTCCCTGCAGTGGCAGTGGCAGTACCGGTCACCGTCGCGGCGGCCGGGACCTTGGCAGCCGCGCTGACACCTGGCTGCGGCGCGGTCGGCGGAACGAGCGGCTGCGCGCCGTTGACCGGCACAGGAGACGGGGCGGAGACGCAGTTCGTCGGCGGCTGCAGCGGCCAACCCTTGCCTGGGCGCCACCCGGTCAACATGCAGCCGTTGCGATAGACGATGACTTCCTGGTTGCTCGCGACGTTGGAAAAACGATGGACAGGCCCACCGTTCGGGAAGCGGACCTCCAGGTCGACCGTCCGCTGGCCGGAAAGCCCGGTATGCAGGTGGGTCTGGGGGTGCTGTTCACCGACCGCCACATGCATGTGCGACACCAACTGGCTCGTACCAGGGCGGTACCAGCGCACATTGGCGCCGACGCCGTCGCTGTTGCCGCCGCCGCCACGCACGCGCACCTTCATCCAGCGATTGCCGTCGGTGTCGGTCGTGTTGCGCCACAGCCCGATGTTGCTCTGGAACTGGGTCTTGACGATGTCGAGCCGGCCGTCGTTGTCGAAGTCGGCGACGTCCGCGCGCGGCTTGCCCGACTGCCATCCGCCCGCCGCGTCTCCCGACGCCTGGCCGAAGTTGGTAGTGGTGGACTCGGTGAACGTCATGTTGCCGGTGTTGCGGTAGATCCGGACGGAATCGCCAACGCCCGCGACCATCAGGTCCTGCAGGCCATCGTTGTCGAAGTCCGCGGCGATGATGTTGCCGTAGTCGCTGGCGGCGATCGCGGACAGACCCGAAGCGGACGACACGTTGATGAATCCGCCCGACCCGTTGTTGCGGTAAAGCATCGCCCGGGTGCTGTTGCCGAACTGCGGGCCATCGAGGTGGAACAGGTCGAGGTGGCCGTCATTGTCGAAGTCCGCGAGCAGGATCTGCATGAAGCTGCCGCCAGTGAAGGCCGGTACCTCCACCCACGTCAACGTGCCCCGGTCATTGCGCCAGTATCCGCCGTTTGCCGGCTGCACGATATCGGGCCAGCCGTTGCCGGTGACGTCTCCGACCACCTGGAGCGCGGGGCTGCCGGACGCCGGACGCAGTTGCGTCAGTGTCGCGATGTTCAATACCTGCCGGCTGTTGGTGATGACCTCGAGGTTGCCGCTGCCGGTGATGTCCGCGAACGCGCAGTAGCCCTCGCAGCCGCTCTCCTTGGCGGCGAAACGGGGCATGAAGGCACCGGCGGTCGATCCGTTCCGGTAGCGGGCTCCCAGCGCAGAGCCATGGCGGCCCCAGAAATCCTGCTTGCCGTCGCCGTTGAAGTCCAACCGCGTGACCCAGCCGGAGATCAAGGGCTGCCCTTCGAGGTAGTACCTGGCCTCGCTGTTCGGGACGTGACGGAACGTGCCGCTGCCGTCGCAACTGTTGTTCCAAAGCTGCGAAGTCGCACCCCAGTCGCTATGCGACACGATGAACGTATCTGGGCAACCGTCGCTGTTGAAGTCGACGAACAGCGCGTCAAAGCGATAGTTCGAGTCGTGCAGCGTATCGATCCGCTGGGACGCTTCGTTGGTGAAGGTCAGTGGTCCCGCGGCCCTCGCATCCGTACTGGCGCCCATGACGCCAAGCAGCAGCGGGGCCGCGATCAATAAGAGGTGACGCTGTTTCAATGCGCAAGCAACCATGTGAACTCCGGGTTTCGATTTTGCCAATTGAATGCACGCGCGGTATGTGACACCGCGGCGCAGTCGGGGTTGAGATACCTGGACAACTGATCCGCACGCAGCGACAACTTTCGACGCCACTCCGGATCCGTTTCGAAATGACGCGCCGCGGCGATCGCCATCATCAGCTCGGGATTGTGTGCATCGGACCCGTAGCCTTCGTTGTTCTGGATGTCGACGACCTTCTCGACCGGCGCGGTTCCGGAAGAGAAGTACCAGCCGACGATGCCGCCGGCGTTGCATCGCGAACGCCAGCTGCCTGCCAGTTCGTCCGGTGCAAAACCGTGCTGGTCGAGGTAGCGGCCGAAATCGCGCAACATCACCGGGATGCGCTCGTCCCGGGTCACCAGCCATGCGCGCCAGAGCCCACCGACGATGTTCGCGCCCATCCACGGCGAGGCACCGCGGACGTCCGTCGCCGGGTCGTAGTCGCTGCCCTCGTGCGCCTGCCAGGAATGGGTCCAGGCGCCGGTGACCGGATCGCCGTCGGGTGGCGTCTGCTGGTGGTCGAACAGCCAGCCCAGCAGATCGTCGATGTGCTGTTTCGTTGCCGGGGAACCAGTGAGTTCGTAGGCCGAAACCAGGTGCTCCAGCGCCAGGCCGGTGTGCCTCTCGGTCCACGCCTGGCCCGCGCCCTTGTATGGCCCCAGCGGCGCCGACCAGCCGCCCTTCACCTGGTTGTCGACCATGTGCTGCGCGATCGCGCCGTCGATCCGGGTGTCGTCACCCGCCAGCGCTACCAGCAGCAGGTGCGGCGTCAGGTAGCTGTACTTGGTGTCGCAGGCGTTGACGCCGTCGAACTCCCAGCCCCCGGTGCAGTCGGGCCAGCCACCACCACGCCCCCCGGTCTTGATCTTCGACAGGTAGAACGTCGCCGAGTTGTAGAACTCGGCGAAAAACTCGGGCCGTCCGTTGCGCACGTACTGCAGACCGATCACCGACGGACGATCGAACAGGAAGCCGTGGCTCCCGGAATAGGCGATATCCCTTGCCCACTGCCATTGGCGGTCGACATAGCGGTCGTAGGCCCGCTTGCCGTCGTACGCCAACTGGGGGCCTGCGATCTGCGAATGGACCAGCCACTGCGGATCAAGCGTGGCGATCACGCGCGGAACCGGCGCATCCATCTTGCCGGGTCGCGTGCCGCGGTCATACGGTTCTTCGCCGATCGACTTCGTGCGCGGCTGGCCGGTGTCGAATCCGTAAGCCTGTCGCGGATCAGCGAAGAACTGCACCTTGACTGCGCGGACGCTGTCGTCCAGCCAGTGCCAGCGCAGCGTCGGCTTCACGAACGCGGGCACTTCCACGCCTTCGCCGTCGACGATGCGCAGTGATGCGGCATCGGTCAGCTCGCCAGGCGCGAAGGGGATTCCCAGGCTGACCAGTTCCCGGACGCCAAGCTCGGCGTTGGGCATCAACGCAATGGTGCGGGGTAAAGCCGGCCGGGGCGATGCCCCGGCCGTCACCGACGTCTCTTCAATCACCACTGGCAAGGCAGCCTGGCAGCCGCCCGCAAATCCAGGCAGCACGACGAGCGCGCACAGCCACAGGGCCCGCGGAACGGCAACAGTGACGCGTGGATAGTGGTGGAACGACCCCATGAGGTACGCGCGTCTCCCGCCGTCGCGCGCCGAAGCGGCCACGGGCAGTGCAGCTACAGGAACCGGTCCCCCCGGCGCACAATTATAAGGGTGGAGTTGACACTAGCCGCTGCAACCACGGCAATTTGTGAAATTGGTCACATTCGACGATCAAGAACCAGACAGGTGCCCCCGGGCGCCAGCGACGCAACCAGACCAGCGCGGGCCGCTGCGGGCGGCTAAAGGCGCAGGTATATCTGCAGATAGTCCTGGGCGTAGCGCCGCTGGCTGAACTGTTGGCGCGCATGCACGACCGCCTGGCTGGCGAGTTCCAGCCGCCGGTCCTCGTTGGCCACCACGTCCTCCAGGACCTCGGTCAGCGCCTCGACCGATGCTACCGGCGCCAGGCACCCGGTCCGCTGGTCGATCACCACTTCGGGTATTCCACCGACCCGCGCAGCCGCCACCGGCACCCCGCAGGCCTGCGCTTCGGCCAACACCAGTCCGAACGCCTCGTTTCGCGCGCCGTGGAGCAGGACGTCGAATGCCGGGAACCAGTGCTCGAGATCGGTCTGGAAGCCCAGCACGCCGATGCGATCGGAAAACTCCGGAGCGATCAGCGACCGTATGCCCGATTCCTGGCGGGCGTTGCCGCGGCCAAGCACCAGCAGCCTTGCGTCCCGCGCCGGGTTGCGTCTCAGGAATGTCTGGAACGCACCGATCGCGAGATCGACGCCCTTCTCTGGCCCGAAATGACCAACGACGCCGACCAACAGGGTTCCCTCGTCCACGCCCGCGAGCCGCCTGCTACGCGCGCGCGCGGCAGGATCGGGCCTGAAGCGGTCCAGGTCGATGCCGAGCGGGACGCACGACACCTTGCCCGCGCTGAAATAGTTGCGGTCGATATAATGCTGTCGCCGTTCCTCCGACGCGGCCACCACCGCGCCCACGCGCAGGCTCACCAGGGCATTGCGCATGCGGTCGCGGAAGCGCGCGGTCTCGATGTCGCGCGTCCGGTGGAAGGTCATCAGCATCGCGGGGGGCCCCCATGGCATCGCCAGCGCGGCCATCGCCTCGCTGGCCGCGTCGTGCGTATGCACCACGTCGATGGCGTGCTGGCGGCAGTAGCTTGCCAGCCGCCGACGCGCCACGAGGTCGAACAGACTCCTGCGGGCCAAACAGAGGTTGCCGTCGAACAACGCACGCTCGTCAGGCCCGGAACCGAATTCGTCCAGGCATCCCAGGTGACTGCGGACGCCCAGCTCCTGCAGCCCGTGCGCCAAGGCTGCGATCGCCTCTCGCCTGCCACCGTTGTGGTAGGAGAGGGTCAGGTGCAGGACCTTCATGGTGTCGACCGCCTGCACCGCCTGCCCATCAGGGCCGGCAGTGTGGGAACAGGGACAGGGGGAGACCGGAAGGAGGCGCATGTCATACAGGGGCAGGACGGCCTTGTTGTGTCGATTCGTTCACGAAGGAAGTTCCGGCATGCCCCCTGCATATTCAAACGCGAAACGATGCCGCAACCGGCCCGACCCATCGTGCGACGGCCGCATTGCGCTTTCGATCACGTGTATATGGATGGCCCCCGGTCGGGACTTGCGACCGTCGCCTGACGCAAGATGCCGCCGCCCGGGCCAAGCGACCGACCGGACAAGGAGCATGCATGACGCCTGACCAGGCCTACGACGGATTCGCCGACGTTCCGGCGCACTTCCGCCGCAACTCACCGCTGGACCCCCATCAGCGCAGGCGCCACAACGCCGTGCTGGCGCTGCTTCGCGGGCTGCCACCCGGACGCGTGCTGGACTACGGCTTCGGCTGGGGCGACATCACCTGCCAGGCATCGAAAACGCATCCCGACATCCATGCGGTCGATGTCGAACCGCGCCGCGTCGACTTCGCGCGCAGCGAGTACGCGCCGATCCCGTTCGACCTGTGCCGCGCCGACGGGCTCGACTTTCCCGACGCCAGCTTCGACATCGTGCTGTCGATCGTGGTGCTGCCGTTCGTACCCGACGACAACGCGTACATGGCCGAAGTCCGGCGCGTGCTCCGCCCGAATGGCAGGCTGATCGTCGCCACCAGGACGACGCCGTTCCTGCCACGAGCGTGGCGACGTCTGACCGGACAGCGCACGCCCCACGGCCCTGCTTCCCAGGGGCTCCGCCATCACGATGCGGCGGACACCGCGGCCCTGCTCGAACGGCACGGCTTCGAGATCGTGCGTCGAAGCGCTTTCTACGATCCGCCGTTCGAAGCCCGGAGGAACATAGTCGACCTGCTCAATAGCATGTGTGAAGTCGGAGGCATGACGCTGGGCATCGCGGATGTCGCCCCCTACCCCCTGTTTCTTGCGCAGCGCAGAGACTGACGGCACGCGTCACTGCGCGCCGTTCTGCAGCCGTCCATCCCACGGTTTCAGCGAACCGCTGAAGCCTCCCGCGTGGACAGGTCATCGAACCAGCGACTCAGCTTCCACCAGAGCTTCACGATCGGGGGAGTGATCCGCACGGTCCCGTTCTGCAGGCCCGGACTCCTTGTCGCAGGCTGGCCGACCCCTGGACTGTCCATCCTCACGGCATCCACCGGACCGGCCGGCGGCAACGACGGGCTGGGGCTGGCCACTGCGTCCGAAGCCGCCTGTGCCGGAGCCGCGGAACCCAGGTTGGTCGGCGGGATCAGCGGCGCGGCGCCATTCCTGGGGGTAGGTGCCCCGCCGCCCGTGGTGCTCTCAAGCGCACCGATCTCGATCCGCGTGCCGGGCGCGCGCACCACTTCCGCGCCGATGGCCATCTTGGCCCGCTGGGGCGCATCGAACTGCGGCAGCAGCAGCGGCGACGGGAACGGGAAGCCCGGAGGCGCAGCCGGCGATGGATTGCCCGCCGACACCAGGGGGCTGTTGGCGAGCGGACGCAGCTGGAACTGCGCGATGTTCGCCAGCAGCGGATCCGCGCCGCGGTAGGTGCTGGTGAGTTCGGCTGGAACCAGGGTCGCCGAGGTCTGCACCCAGTTGTTCGAACCGGCGACCTTGCGGCCGCTGGACCAGGGTTCCTTGCTGGTCGGTGCACAGTAAGGCGTCTCCACTTCCGAGGCCGCGTGCACGCGCATGATGTTGGGCGCCGCACCGGCACCGGTCTGGTAGATCACGTTGTTGTGCAGTTCCACCGATTCCTGGCCCAGCTGCACGAGTACCGCGTTGGCGATGCCCGACCGGGTGAACAGGATCGTGTTGTTGACCATCCTCAGCCTCCCCTGGCTGCGGCCGTTGAGGTCTCCGCCGGTGCGGATCGCATTGCGCCAGCTCGAGGTGTGGATGATGACGTTGCCGACCAGGTCGACGTCCTCGCGCCGCAGCCCGGGCGACCAGCCGGACTGCTGCGTTTCGCAGTCAGGGCCGATCAGCTCCAGCTCCTGATAGGCGGAGCCCTCGAACCAGTTGTAGTAGATCAGCGCGCGTTCGTGCCGGTTCTTCAGCAGGCTGCCGCCGTTGCCGCTGTGCACGTAGTTGAAGCGCATCAGGAACACCGAGTCGGGGTAGGCGACCTGATCCGACTGCATGTAGATCGGGTGCCTGTGCGTGCCGGCGCCGGAGTTGTAGATCTCGCTGTATTCCAGCGTGAACGAGCCCGAGTTGTTGTCGGCGCCGAGGATGCCGTGCGAAGGGCAATCGCGCACGATGCTGTCGCGCACAGTGACGTCATGCGCCTCGCTGAAGATGCAGGACGAGGTGCCGCCCCTGACGTCGAAACCCTCGAACACGACGTGGTTGGACTGTTGGAACTTGATGGTGTGGGACCCGCCCTGCAGGACCGGCCGCGTAGAACCCGTCGACCGGTTCCAGCGGAAGGTCACCGGATTCCCGGGCGCGCCCCGGTCACTGCTGCGAACGATGACGTTGCCGCTGTAGGTCGTGCCGCCGTCGACCAGCACGACGTCGCCTGGCTCGAGGTCGACGCTATCCACCAGGGTGGTCAGCTGCGTGTACTGCCGGCCGGTTGGCCCGACCGTGTAGGTGGCCGCAAGCAGCGGCAGGGGTAAGAGGAACAGGAGCGATGCGGACAGCAGGCGGGATGGATGCATGACAGGGCCTCGTGTACCGGACAAAGGGGGGATTCCGGGCATCGGCCAGTCTAGCGCGACCCGGCCCCGGCATCCGCGGGAACGGCCGCGGTCCGCGACGTCGGAGGAATATGAACGGGCTGGCCGCCCCCCGCCAGCGGGTGGCGCATTGACGCAAACCTGGACTTGAGCCGGTTGATCGGCGATTCAAGCAGCCGGAAGCTGAGATGGCTGACCAGCACCGCGAACAGGGTTTTCGCAAGCAGCGACGGCAGGCCGTAGCTGTCCAGGTCGATCGACACCAGCGTGAGCGCCTTGGTCAGCGCGACCTCCGCGGGCCGCTGCAGGATGTACAGCCCGTAGCAGAGGCCTCCGAGATACACCAGCCAGCGCATCCTGAGGAATGCGGATGCGCGGCTTCCCCTGTACCGCAGCGCCCCCGACACCGCGACCAGGAAGTACAGCGCCAGGAAGCTGTAGCCAAAGACCCTGCAGAAGAACGTGTGCCTGTCGAATCCGCCGCTGGCGAAGATGACCAGCCCCAGTGCTGTGAGTGCCGGCAGGGCGATCGACAGCAGGTGCGCCGGCAGCCTTCCGCCGGAGCGCAACAGAAGGGCCAGCCAGACCCCGACACTCAGGTTGTCGAGCCTGGAGATCGTCGCCAGGTACTGGATCCGCTCGTTGTCCGGGAATGCCAGGAGCATCGCCAGCCGGAACAGCGGCGAAAGCACCATGAACCCGATCAGCACGCGCTTGAGCTGGATGGTGTCCAGGTGGCGGATCAGGAGCGGGCACAGCAGGTAGAACTGCTCCTCGATGGAAATCGACCACAGCGGCGCCAGGAAATAGGCCGGCTCGGTTCCGGTGATGGCTTCCCGGATGTTCCCCGCAAACAGGAAGTACCAGAGCGGGCTGCCCGACTCCTGGATGAACCCTGTCTCGAGGTACCCGAGGCCGTGGATGACCATCTGCCCGACCGGCACCACGATGAAGAGCAACAGCAGCAGTGCGTAGTAGAGCGGAAAGATCCGCAGCACGCGGCGCGCATAGAAGTTGGAGAAGTACTTCCCGTCGCTCCTGGTGTCCAGCAGGATCCCGCCGATCAGGAAGCCGCTGATGACGAAGAACAGGTCGACACCGATCCATCCCAGATGGGCCACCGGGGACCATTCTTCAAAGAAGCCGCCGGTCCTGGGCCAGAAGTGGTGGATCGTGACCATCAGGATCGCGAGACCCCGCAGCCCCTCGAGCTCGACGATCTTCCCCCGGAAGTCGATTCCGCTTTCCGGCGCGTGCAGCAGTGCATGCGGCGTGCCGGGCACCACGCGAACAGTGTCCGCCGCAGTCGCTGCCACCACTGGCCGACTCCCGAGGTTTGTCCGTGATGAACAACGGGGTTCGCGGGCGGATGGGGACGTCGATGAGCAGCGACGGGGCCGTGCCCTGGAATGCAAAAGGGCCAACGAGCGCTAACCCGTTGACCCTTATGCTTTTCTTATGGTGCGCCCGGAAGGATTCGAACCTCCGACCCCCAAGTTCGTAGCCTGGTGCTCTATCCAGCTGAGCTACGGGCGCGTTGCGCAGAAGCGGAATTATGCAGGGGCTGCCATGCCCCGTCAATCCTGTTCCGCCTTGAAACTGGCGGAGAGTGAGGGATTCGAACCCTCGATAGAGCTATAAACCCTATACTCCCTTAGCAGGGGAGCCCCTTCAGCCACTCGGGCAACTCTCCGGGTGATGCGGTTCCCGCGGACTGGAAGGCCGACGCGGTGCGTAAGAATACCGGCTCGACCTGCAGCCGGCAAACCCTTTGACGCTAGTCCTCGTCGCCGTTGCCGTCGCTGGCAGGCGTCGCCGGCTCGTTGCGCTGGATGCGCTGGTAAATCTCCTCGCGATGGACCGAGACATCCTTGGGCGCGGTGATGCCGACACGCACCTGGTTGCCCTTGACGCCGAGCACGGTCACGGTGACCGAGTCTCCGATCATGAGCGTCTCGCCAACCCGCCTGGTCAAAATCAACATTTAAGGAACTCCTGGGGCCGGGTCTTGCGCCCGGTCGCGCGTGGAAGGCTCCCGTCCGGCGGCCTTCCGTGATGGTTCACACAAGTGAACCATGATAGCGAGCCACCGGGCTGCGGTGTGTATGCAAAAAGTAACGGACACCGGCCAGGTTCAGGCCAGGCGTGCGGCGATCCATGCCGGCACGGCTGCCAGGGCGGCCTCCAGCGCGGGGCCGTCCTCGCCACCACCCTGGGCCATGTCCGGCCGGCCGCCGCCCTTGCCGCCGACCTGCGAGGCGACATGGGACAGCAGTTCGCCGGCCTTGACCCGGCCCAGCGCCGAGCCGCTGACGCCAGCGACCAGGGCCGCCCGTCCATCGCTGGCACCGGCCAGCAGCACCACGGCATCGCCGAGCTGCTGCTTGAAGCGGTCCAGTGCGTCGCGCAGCGCCCGGGCGTCGAGGCCCTCGATGCGGGCCGCCAGCACCTTGATCCCGTCCACGTCGACCGCGCCCGCGGACAGGTCCGCGGTGGCGCTGCTTGCGGCGCGCGCCTTCATCGCCTCGAGTTCGCGCTCGAGCTTCTTCTGGCGGTCGAGCAGCGCACGCAGCTTGTCGGTGACCTCGGCCGTGGTGCCGCCCAGCAGGCGTGCCGCTTCGGACAGGCGCGCTTCTTCCGCCGCGACATGGTCCAGCGCGGCGCGCCCGGTCAGCGCTTCGACGCGACGCACCCCGGCGGACACGCCGCCTTCGGACACCAGCTTGAACAGGCCGATCTCGCCGGTGCGGCCGACGTGGGTGCCGCCACAGAGTTCGACCGAGCCACCCATCTTCACCACCCGCACGCGCTCGCCGTACTTCTCGCCGAACAGCGCGATGGCGCCGGCGTCGATCGCCTCCTGCATCGCCATCTCGCGGGTTTCGACGCCGTGGTCGGCGCGGACTTCATCGTTGACCTGGAGTTCGATGCCGCGCAGCGCTTCGGCACTGATCGGTTCGAAGTGCGAGAAGTCGAAGCGCAGGCGGTCGGGCGCGACCAGCGAGCCCTTCTGGGCCACGTGCGTGCCGAGACGCTCCCGGAGCGCTCCGTGCAGCAGGTGGGTGGCACTGTGGTTGAGCACCGTGGTGGCGCGACGCTTGCCGTCGACGCTGGCCAGCACATGGTCGCCCACCGCCAGGGCGCCGGCGCGCTGGCGGCCGATGTGGCCGTGGAACTGGCCGGCGAACTTGCGCGTGTCTTCCACCACGAAGGACACGCCCTTCCCGTCGAGCTCGCCGGTGTCGCCCACCTGGCCGCCGGACTCGGCGTAGAACGGCGTGCGGTCGAGGAACACGATCGCCTCTTCGCCCGTTTCGACGCGCTGCACCGGGCGGCCGTCGCGCAGCAGCGCCACGACCTCGAGTCCACCGGCCTGCAGGCTGTCGTAGCCGAGGAAGCCGGTCGGCTCCATCCGGGCGACCAGCTCCGCCGGCAGCGTGGTGCCGCCGCCGAACTTGCCGGCCGCGCGCGCGGTCTCGCGCTGCTGCTCCATCGCGGCGTCGAAGCCGGCCGTGTCGACCTCCATGCCGCGCTCGCGCGCCATGTCGGCGGTCAGGTCGAGCGGGAAGCCGTAGGTGTCGTACAGGCGGAACGCGTCGGCACCGGGGATCGTGCCGACGCTGCGCGAAGCCACCTCGTCGAACATGCGCATGCCGCTGTCGAGCGTTTCGGCGAAGCGCTCCTCCTCGGCCAGCAGCGCACGCTCGACCAGGGCGCGCTGCGCGCGCAGCTCCGGATAGGCATCGCCCATCAGCGCGTCCAGGGTCGCGACCAGGCTGTGGAAGAACGGCTTGCGCACGCCCAGCATCCAGCCGTGGCGCAGGGCGCGGCGGATGATCCGGCGCAGCACGTAGCCACGGCCCTCGTTGGACGGCAGCACGCCATCGACGATGAGGAAGCTGCAGGCGCGGACATGGTCGGCGATCACGCGCAGCGACTTGTTGCCCAGGTCCTCGGTCGCAGTCAGCACCGCCGCCTCGCGGATCAGCGCCTGGAACAGGTCGATCTCGTAGTTGCCGTGCACGCCCTGCAGCACCGCCGCCAGACGCTCCAGGCCCATGCCGGTGTCCACGCAGGGCGCCGGCAGCGGGTCGAGGCGACCGTCGGGCTGGCGGTCGAACTGCATGAACACCAGGTTCCAGATCTCGATGAAGCGGTCGCCGTCCTCCTCGGGCGAGCCCGGGGGGCCGCCGGGGATATGCGCGCCGTGGTCGTAGAAGATCTCGGTGCAGGGCCCGCAGGGGCCGGTGTCGGCCATCTGCCAGAAGTTGTCGGAGGCGAAGGGCGCGCCCTTGTTGTCGCCGATGCGGATGATGCGGTCTTCCGGCACGCCGATCACGTCGCGCCAGATGCCGTGGGCCTCGTCGTCGGTGTGGTAAACGGTGACCACAAGGCGCTCGGCGGGAATCTTCCACACGCCGGTCAGCAGCTCCCAGGCCCAGGCGATGGCGTCGCGCTTGAAGTAGTCGCCGAACGACCAGTTGCCCAGCATCTCGAAGAAGGTGTGATGGCGCGCGGTGTAGCCGACCTGGTCGAGGTCGTTGTGCTTGCCACCGGCCCGCAGGCAGCGCTGCACGTCGGCGGCGCGCACGTAGCCGGGCTTCTCGGCGCCAAGGAACACGTCCTTGAACTGGACCATGCCCGAGTTGGTGAACAGCAGCGTGGGGTCGTTGCCGGGCACCAGCGACGCCGAGGGCACGATGGTGTGGCCACGGCTGCTGAAGAAATCGAGGAAGTCGCGGCGGATATCGGCCGTGGTGGGCCGCGTGGGGGTCTGTTCGGGGGCTGGCATCGGGGCTTGATTGAATAGTGGGTGCCGGGCGCTACGCCCGGATTCCACTAGGTTAGCAGGACGCGACTGGCCCGAATCACTTATGCCGCGGCCCGTCAGCCTTCGTCGATATCGAAGGCCGTGGCGGCCCGGACGGTGTCCCCGCCGAAGCCGCGCCGGAACAGGAAGTCCGCGGCCTTGCGGCGCAACGCCAGGTCGTCAGCCACGCCCGGACCATGCCGTCGGCGCACCAGGTCGCGCGCCACGGCCAGCCAGTCGTCGTCGCCCGCCTCGGCAAGGGCCTCGAACGCGGCCCGGATCGCGTCGTCGCCAAGCCCGTGGGTGGACAGCTCCGCACGAATGCGCAGCGGACCATAGCCCGCATGCGAGCGCATCCGCGCCAGGCCGACGGCGAAGCGGTCATCGTCCTGCCAACCGGCCTCGGCCATGCGCGCGACCGTGGCTTCGGCCTCCGCCTCGTCCACGCCGCGCGCCTCGAGCTTGCGCGCGAGCTCCTTCCGCGAGTGCTCGCGGCGCACCAGGAGCCCCATCGCGCGCTGCGCAGGCGTCAGCTCCGGCCGCCGCCTGCGCTGGCCTCCAGCGCCCTGCCCTGCGGGCTCCGGGGATCCCTCGCCGGAACCCTGCCCAGGCCCGGCGCTGCCGGTACGCCGCCGCGCCATGCTCAGGCCTTGGCGTCCTTCGCGGCCTTGCCACCCTTGGCCGGGGCATCGACAGCCTCGTCCCCGGCCTTGTCCACGGGCGCGACAACGACCGGCGCCATCTTCGCGCGCAGTTCGGCTTCGATGCGCTGGGCCACCGCGACGTTCTCCTTGAGGTACTGGCGGGCGTTCTCCTTGCCCTGGCCGATGCGCTCCTCGCCGTAGCTGTACCAGGCGCCGGCCTTCTCGATGATCTTGGCCTCCACGGCCATGTCGATCACCTCGCCCTCGCGGCTGATGCCCTCGCCGTAGAGGATCTCGGTGATGACCTGCTTGAACGGCGGCGCCATCTTGTTCTTGACCACCTTGATGCGGGTCTGGTTGCCGATGATCTCGTCGCCCTTCTTGATCGCGCCGATGCGGCGGATGTCCAGGCGCACCGAGGCATAGAACTTGAGCGCGTTGCCGCCGGTGGTCACTTCCGGACTCTGGCCCGGCATCATGATGCCGATCTTCATGCGCAGCTGGTTGATGAAGAACACCATGCAGTTGCTGCGCTTGATGTTGCCGGTGAGCTTGCGCAGCGCCTGGCTCATCAGCCGGGCCTGCAGGCCCGGCAGCTGGTCGCCCATCTCGCCCTCGATCTCGGCCCGCGGGGTAAGCGCGGCGACCGAGTCGATCACCACCATGTCGACGGCGTTGGAGCGCACCAGCATGTCGGCGATCTCCAGCGCCTGCTCGCCGGTGTCGGGCTGCGATACCAGCAGGTCGTCGACGTTGACGCCGAGCTTCTGCGCATAGGTGGGATCGAGCGCGTGCTCGGCGTCGATGAACGCCGCGACGCCGCCGAGCTTCTGGCATTCGGCGATGGTCTGCAGGGTGAGCGTGGTCTTGCCCGAGGATTCCGGGCCGTAGATCTCGATCACGCGGCCGCGCGGAAGGCCGCCGATGCCGAGCGCGATGTCGAGCTGCAGCGAACCGGTGGGAATCACCGGGACCACTTCGGCGACGCGGTCGCCCATGCGCATCACCGAACCCTTGCCGTACTGCTTCTCGATCTGGCCCAGGGCCGCTGCAAGCGCGCGCTTCTTGTTCTCGTCCATCGTGGTGTCCTCAGCTCGTGTATCCGGGAATGTGTGCAGTGTGTCCGCCGGGGGTCGCAGGGGCTGCGACTTCGCGGCGGGCATTTGAAATTAATGGCGACGGCACGCGCGCGTCAGCGGTCCAGGCCGCGGGCGCCGGTGGGGAAATCCCGCGCACCGGCTTCGGCCTGCGGGCGGCCCCGGACCCGGAGGAGCCGGCCATCACCGGTTCGGCCTCACCAGTCCGCAGTAAAGACCCTCGATGGCGAAATCCTGCCCGGGCGCGACCTCGATCGGCGCGTAGTCCGGATTGCGCGGCAGCAGGCGGATGCGGTCCTTGCCCAGCTTCAGCAGCTTGACGGTGACCTCGTCGTCGATGCGGGCGATGACGATCTGCCCCGAGCGCGCGTCGGCGGTGCGGTGCACGCCGATCAGGTCGCCGTCGAAGATGCCCTCGTCGCGCATCGAATCCCCGCGCACGCGCAGCAGGTAGTCCGGCGCCGGGGAAAAGAACGCGCGGTCCATCAGCACCATCTGCTCGCTGCCGATGTCGGCGCCGATCGGCACGCCGGCGGCGACCTGCCCGAGCACCGGGAGTTCCAGCACGTCGGGCGTCCGGGGAGATCCGGCCATGGCGGCTGCAGCCGCGGCCCGCGCCTGCGGAAACTCCAGCACCGCCTGCGGCACCGCCGGTGCACGCAGCACCCGGATCCCGCGCGCCCGCCCCGGCACCCGCTCGATGGCGCCCGCGGCCTCCAGCGCCTCCAGGTGGTACTGCGCGGCGCGCACGCTGCTGAAGCCGAAGGCGCGGGCAATCTCCGCCTGCGACGGCGGCATGCCCTCCTCCGCGATGCGCTCGGCGATCAGCGCGAGGACGGCCTGCTGGGTATCGGTGAGATCCATGGTTAGTAGTAATACTACTAACTCCGGCGGGAATCAACGCCTGTGTGCGCCTTTCCAGATCGAATAGACGATCCACACCCCCACCGCCGCCGCGCCGACGAAGCCGCCCACGCCCAGGGCCATGAGCCAGCGGTTGCCGGTGCCGCCACCGACGCTGTTCATCACGATCGACGAGCCGATGATCAGCGCTGCGGTGATCACGCCCATGGTCAGCCGGCTGGCCGCGCGGTCGACCTGGTCGCCGAAGGTCTCCAGCGTGGGGATATCGATGCGCGCGCCCAGCCGGCCGCCGCGCGCGGCGCGTATCAACCGGCGCAGGTCGCGAGGCAGTTCGGTACCGAGCTCGAGCATTCCCGCCAGGCCGCGCCGTCCGCGCCGGGCCAGCGCCGAGGGTGCGAAGCGGCGCCGCATCACCCGCTCCAGCCAGGGCCGCGCCTCGGTGCTCATCTCGAAGTCGGGATCGAGCTGGCGACCGAAGCCCTCCAGGGTCAGGAAGGTCTTGATCACCAGCGCCAGGTCCGGCGGCAGCACCAGGCCGTGGCTGCGCAGCAGGCCGGCGGCGTCGGACAGCATGGTGCCCATGCGCAGGTCCTTCAGCGGCACGCCGCGGTAGCGGTCGACCACCACCGCCGTGTCCGCCTCCAGGCGCTCCTCGTCGACCTCGCCGCCGATGCTCCAGTCCAGCAGGATGTCGGCGACCGCCTCGGCGTCCTGCACCACCATGCCGTGCAGCAGGCGTGCCATCTCCAGCCGCCGGCGCTCGCCGAGGTGGCCGACCATGCCGAAGTCGATGACCGCGATGCGACCGTCGCGCAGGAAGAAGAGGTTGCCCGGGTGCGGATCGGCATGGAACAGGCCGTCCTCGAGCACCATCTTGAGCACGATGCCGGTGCCGGCGCGCGCAAGCGCCACGCGGTCCAGGCCCGCGGCATCCACCGCCGCAAGGTCGCCGGCGGGAATGCCGTCGATGAAGTCCTGGACGTTGAGCCGCTCCGATGTCCACTGCCAATGCACCCGCGGCACCACCACGCCCGGGTCATCGGCGAAGTTGGCGGCAATCCGCTCGGCGCTGCGGCACTCCGCCGCGAAGTCGAGCTCGCGCCGCAGCGAGTCGCGGAACTGCCGCACCACCTCCACCGGGCGATAGCGGCGCAGGTCGGGCAGCTGCGATTCCACCGCCTCCGCAAGCCGCACCATCAGCCGCAGGTCGGCCTCGACCACGTCGACGATGCCCGGGCGGCGCACCTTCAGGATCACCGCCGTGCCGTCGTGCAGCCAGGCACGGTGCGCCTGGGCCAGCGAGGCGGCCGCGACCGGCACCGTCTCCACCCGCGCAAAGGCCACGTCCGGCTCGACGCCGAGATCCTTGACCAACTGCGGCAGCACGTTCTCCCAGGGCAGCGCCGGCACCGCGTTCTGCAGCAGGCTCAGCTCGGCGATCCACTCCGGCGGCAGCAGGTCCACGCGCGTGGCCAGCACCTGGCCGAGCTTGACGAAGGTCGGCCCCAGCTCCTGCAGCGCGCGGCGCAGGCGCTGCGGCGGCTTCAGCTGTTCCTTGTGCCCGGTCTGCTCCCAGTGCAGCAGCCGGCCGGCACGTTCAAGCACCCCGGCCATGCCGCTACGGCGCACCAGGTCGCCGAAGCCGTGGCGCACGAACACGCTGGCGATCTCCTGCAGGCGTCCCAGGTCGCGGACGCCGGCGAGGGCGTCGAGCATCGTCACCGCGCCATCCTCATAGCAGCCGCTCGAGGCCGCGCAGCGCTTCGGCCACCGTCTGCCTGCGTACCGCATCGCGGTCGCCGGCGAATGCGAACATTTCGGCCTGCGGATAGCCGCCGCGGCGCTTCCAGGCGATCCACACCGTGCCCACCGGCTTGTCCCCGGTGCCGCCGCCGGGACCGGCGATGCCGGTCACCGCCACCGCCACCGTGGCGCCGGAATGCACCAGCGCGCCGGACACCATCTCGATCGCCGTCTCGCGGCTGACCGCGCCGTGCTCCTCCAGGGTCTGCGGGCGCACGCCGAGCAGGGCCTGCTTGGCCTCGTAGCTGTAGGCCGCCAGGCCGCAGTCGAACCAGCCTGACGAACCGGCGACGTCGGTGACGGTCTTGGCGATCCAGCCGCCCGTGCAGCTTTCCGCAGTGACCAGCATGTGGCGGTCGCCGAGCAGCTGCGTGCCGATACTCTCCGCGATTTCGCGAAGGGCATCATCGGTAGGTACAGGAACGGGAACGGGCATCGGGAGGTCCGAGGGCGGCGGCGGGGGGAGAGCGCCGTTGTACCGCAATCGTTCCAGCCTGTCGCCCGCGGACGCGCAAAAAAGCCCGCACATCCGGGGATGCGCGGGCTTCCGGTACCGCGTGGATCAGTAGCGGACGCGCAGGGTCACGCCGTACATGCGCGGCGCCGCCGGGAACGCATTGTAGGTATTGAACGGATTGCCCGGATCGGGGAACAGGTTCTGCAGCGGACCGTCGAAGCCGACCTGCACGTACTCCGTATCGGTGACGTTGGTGCCCCAGAACTCCAGCATCCAACGGCCGTCGTCACGACCAATGCCGAAGCGCGCGTTGACCACCGTGTACGAATCCTGGTGCTTCTCCACGTCCAGGTCCGACCCGGTGTTGTAGTCGCCCATGTACTTGGCGCCGATGTTGAAGCGGCCGACCAGGCTGCTGGAGAAGTCCCATTCGTAGGTCGCAGACAGCGAGCCGGACCACTCCGGCGCGAACGGCATCGTCGCGCCGGGAAGCTTGTACAGCGCGCCCGACGTGCTCAGCGGCGTGCGCTCCACGAAGTCCGGGCCGGGAATGTCGTTCCCGAACTCGGTCTTTGCGTACATCAGTCCGCCCTGCAGCATCAGCCCCGGCACCGCCGCGGGCTGCCACAGCAGCTCGGCGTCGATGCCCGACGAGGTGACTTCGGGGATCGAACGCACCACGAAGCTGGTGCCGAGGAAGCTGTTGAGCTGGAAGTCCTCGTACTCCTGGTGGAACAGCGTCGCGTTCAGCAGCAGCGTGCCGCCGGCCCAGGTGGTCTTGGCGCCCAGCTCGAAGCTGTCGACGAACTCGCCGCCGAACGAGGTGTCGTTGACCGGCATGATGCCGGCGCCGCTGGCGGAGTTGCCGTCGGCCGACTGCACGCGGTCCATGTTGAAGCCGCCACCCTTGTGGCCGCGCGCGAACGAACCGTAGGTCATCACGTTGTCGTTCCAGCGGTAGGCCGCCTTCACGGTCCCCGACCACTCCTTCTCGTCGCCTTCCTGCACGGTCGAACGGCCGCTGTGCAGCGCGTTGCTCCAGGGCAGGCAGGAATAGCCGACGATCTGGCTGGCCGCGCCACCGATGATCTGCGCCTGCAGTTCCGGCGGCAGCATCGCCAGCCCGGGGATGCGCTGGTACAGCGCGCCGCCGACGCGCGCGGCCGGGTTGGCCAGCATCGAGCCGCAGCCGATGCTGCCGTTGGGGTTGCTGTAGTCGGAGACCAGCTCCTTCTTTTCGCGCGTGTAGCGAAGGCCCAGGGTGACATCAAGCGCATCGGTCGCGTGCCAGGTGTTGTTGGTGAACAGCGCCAGGCTCTCCGCGTTCTGCTTGTAGCGGTCGTGCGCGCCCAGTCCGGCGAAGTTGGTGCCGAAGGGCTGTCCGCTGACCTGTGACAGGAACAGCGCGGGGTTCGTCATGTCGACCGGGATACCCAACGGCGCCAACTGCTGCGCCAGCGTGCCGAGCACGAGGTTGCTGATCAGCGACGACACATACGGCTCGTAATGCGCGCCGACGCGATAGGTCTCGGTGCGGTCCAGATCCTCGTCCGAGTAGAACAGCCCGAACATCCAGTCGATCCGGTCGGTGGAGCCGGTCAGGCGGAACTCCTGGCTGAAGGTATCGAAGCCGGTGAACGACTCGTCCTTGTCGGCGTTGCGATACAGGATGTCGGCCGTGCTGAAGTCGTAGTCGAGGCCATTGATGCTCTCCCACTCGCGCGAGGCGGTGATCGAGGTCAGCGTGGCGCCGCCGAACCAGCCCGTCTCCCAGTTGACCTCCGCGCTGACGCCGCTGTCCTTGATCTTCTGCGTGGTCGGACGGTTGCTGTAGGCGACGCGGTCGAAGGGATCGTCGCCGGGCGCTGCCACCGTCTGATGGCCAGCGACGGCGTTGAGCGCCAGCGCGCTCTGTCCCACGACCGTCTGCACCGCTGTGCAGCAGTTCTCGTCGCGGTTGGTGAAGTCGCCCGACAGCAGGATGTCGAGGTTTTCAGTCGGTTCGAACAGCAGCTTGCCGCGGATCGTGTGGAAGTCCTGGTCGTAGTCCTTGTCCTCGGTGCGGGGACCGCTGCCGGTCTCCACGTCCATCCAGCCGTCGCGCTTGCGCTTCGCGGCATAAATGCTGAAGGCGGCATTCTCGCCCAGGGCATCGTTGTAGCTGCCAGCGACGCCAAGCGCGCCATAGTTGCCGGCGGTGATCTCCGCCTCGGCGCTCTGGGTGTAGCTCGGCCGGCGCGTGACGACGTTGATCACGCCCGCGGACGTGTTCTTGCCGAACACAGTGCCCTGCGGGCCCTTCAACACTTCGATGCGCTCGATCTGGCCGAGGTCGCCGAAGCCGACGCTGTTGCGCGGGCGGTAGACGCCGTCGATGACCACGCCCACCGACGACTCGAGGCCGACGTTGTCACCGACGGTGCCGATGCCGCGGATGCGGGCCGTGGTGATCGCCTCGTTCTGGGTGCTGGTCACGGTCAGGCCGGGCACCAGGACCTGCAGGTCCTTGATGTCGCGGACACCGGTGTCCTGGATCAGTTGCTCGTCGAGCACGGTGACCGAGATCGGCACGTCCTGCAGTGCTTCCTCGCGCTTCTGCGCGGTGACCGTGATGCCGGCCAGCGTGGTGGGTTGTTCTTCCGCCGCGGGTGCGGCGTCCTGGGCGTGCGCCGTGGACACCAGTGCGGGGCTTGCGAGGATGGCGAGGAGCGCGGTGGCGAGCGCGTGGCGTTGCAGATGGCCTGAGACCATGGGTGTCCCCCTACTGATGGTGATTTCGCAGTCGTCGTATCGGCGCGGACGCCGCCATGGAACACCATGGCGGCACGCACCGGGCCTGCGTGGGGGGACTGGCCCGGAGCGGCGATTCCGCTGCCTTGATGCGACGCTAGCACAATTCCGGACGCATGCGTATGTGCGCGGAAAGGTGCTGCCCCGAGCCTTGTCCAGCCACCCGTGCGCTTGCTCCTGTCCGCGGTCGCGGCCGAGGGTGGTCCCGCTACAATCCCGGGTCGGGCGCGCCCGTTGCGCGCCCTGCCCACCGGACAGATGACGCTGGACAAGACGCCCGAACACACCCCCCTCATGAAGCAGTACTTCGCCAACAAGGCGGAGCACCCCGACGTGCTGCTGTTCTTCCGCATGGGCGACTTCTACGAGCTGTTCCACGACGACGCGCGACGCGCGGCGAAGCTGCTCGACATCACACTGACCCAGCGCGGCGCCTCGGGCGGAGCGCCGATCCCGATGGCGGGCGTGCCGCACCACGCGGCGGAAGGCTATCTGGCACGGCTGGTGGCCCTGGGCGAGTCGGTGGCGATCTGCGAACAGGTCGGCGATCCGGCCACGAGCAAGGGCCTGGTCGAGCGCAAGGTGGTGCGCATCGTCACCCCCGGCACGGTCACCGACGAGGCGCTGCTGAGCGAGCGCCGCGACACCCTGCTGCTGGCCGTCAGCCGCGGGAAGTCCGGTTACGGCCTGGCCTGGGCAGACCTGGCCGGGGGCCGCTTCCTGGCCAACGAGGTCGCCAGCGACGACGCGCTGGAAGCCGAACTGGCGCGCCTGGATCCCGCCGAGCTGCTGCTGCCCGACGAGGAAGGCTGGCCGGCCTTCGCCACCACCCGCGGCGGCCTGCGCCGGCGCGCGCCCTGGCTGTTCGACGCCGACAGCGGCCGCCGCCAGCTGCTGCGCTTCTTCGGCCTGCACGACCTGACCGCCTTCGGCATCGACGAGCGTCCGCTGGCGATCGCCGCGGCCGGCGCATTGCTGGGCTACGTCGAGGAGACGCAGAAGCAGCGCCTGCCGCACCTGACCGCGATCGCGGTGGAATCCAGCGACGGCGCCATCGCCATGAACGCCGCCACCCGCCGCCACCTGGAACTCGACACGCGCGTGGACGGCGAGCAGAAGCACACCCTGCTCGGCGTGCTCGACAGCACGGTCACGCCGATGGGCGGGCGCCTGCTGCGCCGCTGGCTGCACCGTCCGCTGCGCGACCGCACAGTGGTCGCCCAGCGCCACCATGCCGTCGGCGCGCTGATCGACGACGGCGTCGAACGCGACCTGCGCGAGCAGTTCCGCGCGCTCGGCGACGTCGAACGCATCCTCTCGCGCATTGCGCTGCGCTCGGCGCGGCCGCGCGACCTGTCGACCCTGCGCGACGCGCTGGGCCTGCTGCCGGCGCTGCGCGCACTGCTGGCAACGGTGGATTCGCCGCGGCTGCAGGCGCTGGTCGCCGGCCTGGGCGAGCACGATGCGCAGGCGCGGCTGCTGGCCGACGCCCTGGTCGAGCAGCCGCCGGTGCTGGCACGCGACGGCGGCGTGTTCGCCGATGGCCACGATGCCGAACTCGCGGAACTGCGCCGCCTGTCGACCCACGCCGACCGGTTCCTGATCGACCTCGAAGCCCGCGAGCGCGAGGCCAGCGGCATCGCCACGCTCAAGGTCGGCTACAACCGCGTGCACGGCTATTACCTCGAGATCGGCAAGGCGCACGTGGCAAAGGCACCGACGCACTACACCCGCCGCCAGACGCTGACCAACGCCGAGCGCTACATCACCGAGGAGCTGAAGGGCTTCGAGGACAAGGTGCTGTCCGCCCGTGAGCGCGCACTCGCCCGCGAGCGCCTGCTCTACGAGCAGCTGCTGGACGAGCTCAACCTGCACCTGGAATCGCTCAAGCGCTGCGCGGGCGCACTGGCCGAACTCGACGTGCTCGCGGGCCTGGCCGAGCGCGCGCAGGCGCTGGACTGGTCGCGGCCGGAGCTGGTCGACGCGTCCTGCCTGCACATCGAGCGCGGCCGCCACCCGGTGGTCGAAGCCGTCCGCGACGACCCCTTCGAACCCAACGACCTGATGCTCGGCGACGACCGCCGCATGCTGGTGATCACCGGCCCCAACATGGGCGGCAAGAGCACCTACATGCGCCAGAACGCGCTGATCGTGCTGTTGGCCCACATCGGCAGCTTCGTGCCGGCCAGCGCGGCGCGCATCGGGCCGATCGACCGCATCCTCACCCGCATCGGTGCCGGCGACGACCTCGCCCGCGGGCAGTCGACCTTCATGGTCGAAATGAGCGAGACCAGCCACATCCTGCACCACGCCACGGCGCAGTCGCTGGTGCTGATGGACGAGATCGGCCGCGGCACGTCGACCTACGACGGCCTGGCGCTGGCCGAGGCCTGCGCGCGCCACCTGGCCGCGCACAACCGCTGCTACACGCTGTTCGCCACGCACTATTTCGAGCTGACCGCGCTGGCGACGCCGGGCAGCGGCATCGCCAACGTGCACCTGGATGCAGTCGAGCACGGCGACGCGCTGGTGTTCATGCATGCCGTCAAGGACGGCCCCGCCAACCGCAGCTTCGGCCTGCAGGTGGCGGCGCTGGCCGGACTGCCCAGGCCGGTGCTGGGCCAGGCGCGCGCGCGGCTCGCCGAGCTCGAGCAGCAGGGTCCGCCGGCATCGCCGCCGCTGTCGGCGGAGACGCTGGATTCGCCGCAGCAGTTCGGGCTGTTCGCACCCTCCTCCGCGGCGCTGGAAGCGCTGGCGGGCATCGACCCCGACGAACTCACGCCGAAACAGGCGCTGGAAGCCCTGTACCGGCTCAAGGCGCTGTCGTGAGCGCGGCGTCGGACGACACAGGCCTGCGCGTCGAGGCGCTGCTCACCGGCGTCGTAGTGCCCTATACGCGTCCCGGCAGCCGCAGCGGCATCGCCAAGACTCCGCGCAGCGGCCCCGTACGCATCGGCGAGCTGGGCCTCGAGGGCGATGAACAGGGCGACACCCGCGTGCACGGCGGCGTCGACAAGGCCGTCCACCACTACCCCTTCGACCACTACGCGGCCTGGCGCGCGGAGCTGGGCGAACTGCCGGTGCTCGCCGCTCCCGGCGCCTTCGGCGAGAACATCAGCACCCGCGGCCTGGACGAGGGCACGGTCTGCCTCGGCGACCGCTATGCGCTCGGCGCCGCGGTGCTGGAGGTCAGCCAAGGCCGCCAGCCGTGCTGGAAGCTCAACGACCGCTTCGGCGTGCCCGACATGGCGCGCCGCGTGCAGCACACCGGTCGCAGCGGCTGGTATTACCGCGTGCTGCAGCCCGGCACGGCACAGGCCGGAGATGCGCTGGTCCTGCTCGAGCGCCCCTGGCCTGCCTGGCCACTGCGCAGGCTCATGCGCCTGCTCGCCGATCGCGTGCTCGATCCCGCGCTGCTCGGCGAAGCGCTGGCGCTGCCGCTGGTGCCCTCTTGGCGGACGCTGCTCACGCGCCGCCTGGACTCCAGCCGGATCGAGGACTGGACGCGCCGCATCGACGGCCCACCGCAGCACTGACGGCCATCACGCCTGCGCGCTCCGCGCGTACCATCGGGAGTCCCGACGACAGGAGTCCCGCATGGCCACCCTCACCGACACCCTTGCCGCCCAGCTCCAGGGCGCACCCGCCAGCCAGTTCGCGCAGCGGTTGGGCATCAGCCAGGAGCAGTCCTCGGCCGCGATCAATGCCGCACTGCCACTGCTCATGGGCGCACTCGGAAAGAACGCCAGCCAGCCGCAGGGTGCGCAGGCGCTGTTCGGCGCACTGCAGAAGGACCATGCCGGCGCCGACGTCGGCAGCGTGCTGGGCTCGGTGCTTGGTGGCGGCGACCAGGGCGGCGCCATCCTCGGCCACATCTTCGGCGGCAACCAGGCGCGGGCCGAAACCGGCGTTGCGCAGGCCACCGGCCTCGGCCAGGGCCAGGCCGGCCAGCTGCTGAAGATGCTGGCGCCGATCGTGATGGCCTACCTCGCCAAGCAAGCGATGTCCGGCGCTTCCTCGCAGCCGGCCAGTGGCGCCGAAGCCCTGGGCGGCCTGCTCGGCCAGGAGCAGCAGCAGATCCGCCAGCAGGGCGGCCTCGGTGGCGGCCTGCTCGGCGCCGTGCTCGACCAGGACGGCGACGGCCAGCTCGGCATCGGCGATCTGATGAAGCTGGGCGGCCTGTTCGGCAAGAAGTGAGTCGCGATCGATAGGAGAACGCTATCAATCGATCTCCTTTATTCGATTTCACCTTTCTATCGGGCCGACGTAGAGTCGGTTGCAGACCTAGCCCACCACCCGATCAGGGGAGCCAGCACCATGAGCAAGCCTTCCGACAGCGGCAAGAAGTGCCCCGTCACCCATCTGACCACCGATTTCGGCGCCCCCGTGCCGGACAACCAGAACAGCCTCACCGCCGGCCCGCGCGGTCCGCTGCTGGCCCAGGACGTCTGGCTGCACGAGAAGCTCGGCAACTTCGTGCGCGAGGTGATTCCCGAGCGTCGCATGCACGCCAAGGGTTCCGGCGCCTTCGGCACCTTCACCGTCACCAACGACGTCACCAAGTACACCCGTGCCGCGATCTTCTCCGAAGTCGGCAAGAAGACCGAGATGTTCGCCCGCTTCACCACCGTGGCCGGCGAGCGCGGCGCGGCCGACGCCGAGCGCGACATCCGCGGCTTCGCGCTGAAGTTCTACACCGAGGAAGGCAACTGGGACATGGTGGGCAACAACACCCCCGTGTTCTTCATCCGCGACCCGCGCAAGTTCCCGGACCTCAACAAGGTGGTCAAGCGCGACCCGCGCACCAACCTGCGCTCGGCCACCTACAACTGGGACTGGTGGACGTTGCTGCCCGAGGCCCTGCACCAGGTCACCATCGTGATGAGCGACCGCGGCATTCCCGCCAGCTACCGCAACATGCACGGCTTCGGTTCGCACACCTACAGTTTCTGGAACGATGCCGGCGAACGCTACTGGGTGAAGTTCCACTTCCGCACCCAGCAGGGCATCAAGAACCTGAGCGATGCCGAAGCGGCCGAGGTCATCGGCAACGACCGCGAGAGCAACCAGCGCGACCTGTACGAAGCCATCGAGCGCGGCGACTTCCCGAAGTGGAAGATGTACGTGCAGATCATGCCGGAGACCGACGCGGAGAAGGTGCCCTACCACCCCTTCGACCTGACCAAGGTGTGGCCCAAGGGCGACTACCCGCTGATCGAGGTCGGCGAGTTCGAGCTCAACCGCAATCCGGAGAACTTCTTCGCCGACGTCGAGCAGAGCGCCTTCGCGCCGGGCAACCTGGTGCCGGGCATCGGCGTGTCGCCGGACAAGATGCTGCAGTCGCGGCTGTTCAACTACGCCGACGCGCAGCGCTACCGCCTGGGCACCAACTACCAGCAGATCCCGGTCAACGCCGCGCGCTGCCCGGTCAACAGCAACCACCGCGACGGCATCGGCCGCGTCGACGGCAACTACGGCGGCCTGCCCCACTACGAGCCCAACAGCTTCAACCAGTGGCAGGAGCAGCCGCAGTACCGCGAACCGCCGCTGAAGATCACCGGCGACGCCGACTGGTGGAACTTCCGCGACGACGACGACAACTACTTCAAGCAGCCCGGCGACCTGTTCCGGCTGATCACTCCGGAGAAGCAGCAGCTGCTGTTCGACAACACCGCCCGCGCCATGGGCGATGCGCCGGACTTCATCAAGCGCCGCCACGTCGACAACTGCACGAAGGCCGACCCGGCCTACGGCGCAGGCGTGGAAGCGGCCCTGCGCAAGCTCGGCGCCTTCGCCGCCGAACAGTCGCCCAACAGCCTGGGCGACGAGTAAGGCCAGCGGCGCACTCCTCCCCCGCTTCCCGGGGGAGGATGCCCGAAGGACAGATGCGGGCAAGCTCGCGGATACATCCCGACGGGCTCAGCCCGCATCGATATCGCCGAGCGCCCTGATCAAGCGCCGCGCCCGCTTGTCCGGGCGATGCTCCGGCGCACGGTAGCCGTCACTGGTGGCACGCCTGACCAGCGCCGCTTCTTCCCGCGCCTTCACCGACGCCTCCGATTCGCGATAGAGCTGCCGTGCAACCGCTGCCGGGCCGCGATCATCCGACAGCCCCAGCACCTCGACCTCGAACGCGTCATCGCCGCGCACCACCCGCAGCGCATCGCCCACGCGCACCGCGCGCGAGGCCTTGGGCCGCTGCCCAGCCACCTCGACCTTGCCGGTGTCCACCGCCTGCTTCGCCAGCGTGCGCGTCCTGAAGAAGCGCGCGGCCCACAGCCAGATGTCGATGCGGACGCTGTCCAAGGTCTCCCGTTCGCCTGATCGCTCTGCCATGCGCGGATTCTAGCGCCGGCAGCGAGGGCGGTTCTGGCAGGATGCCCCGATGGCAGCACCTTCCACACGCGACCTCACCCACGGCGCCATCGCCCCCACCCTGCTGGTGTCCTGGCCGAGGCGGGTCGAGGGCACCACGCGCGCGGGCGTGGCCTTCAATTTCCTGCTGACCGGCGCGCTGATCGCGCCGCTGCTGCTGATCCTCGTGTTCGCGCTGTGGGCATCCGCGTGCCCTTCGCCAAGCTGCTGCAGCCGGCGCTGGGCGCGGACGCGATCTGGCTGAGCTTCCCGGTGGGCGCGCTGTGCGCGATGCTGATGTCGCTGGCCTATTACCGCTGGGGCGGCTGGCGCGAAGCACGGATGCTCGCCGGCGATACCGATGCGGTGGCGATTGCGGCCGAAGTGCCTGCGCAGCCGCCTGCGCCGGTGGCGGATCCCTGCCCGCGCACGGCGGCGCGGGGGGGCCTGGGCGACGTGTTGTCACCGGCCACGGCCACGGCGACTGCATCAACCCGGGACTGAGCGGACGCGGATCCGACCTGGACGCAGCCGGCACGCCGGAACGAACGGGATCCAGCGCGGCACGAACGAAGGCCCGGAAACGCGGACGGCCACCCTGGGGCGGCCGTCCGGCGAAACACCTTTCGCGCGTGCTGCGCGGGCCGTGCTTACTCGGCCGACGCAGCCGGCTCGGCAGCGGCAGCCGGTTCGGCAACGGGAACCTTGGCGGCGGCAGCGGCTTCGGCAGCGGCCTTGGCGCGGGCCTTGGCGTTGCCGGCGAGATCTTCCTTGATGCGCGCCTTGCGGCCCTCGAGCTCACGCAGGTAGTACAGCTTGCCCGCGCGCACGGCGCCGCGTCGCTTGACCTCGACCGAGTCGATCGCGGCGCTGTGGCTCTGGAAGACGCGCTCGACCCCGTAGCCATGCGAGATCTTGCGCACGGTGAACGAGGAGTTGAGGCCGGCGTTCTTCTTTGCGATGACCACGCCCTCGTAGGCCTGGACGCGCTCGCGGGTGCCTTCCTTGACCTTGACGTTGACGATCACAGTGTCGCCGGGACCGAAGACGGGGAGCTGGCGCTGGACCTGCTCGGTCTCGAAGTTCTGCAGCAGCGTATTGAGCGAGGGCTTGTTCATGGTGGTGGATGCCTGTTGGTAGTGCCCTGTGGGCTGTTTTAGCGCGAGTGCACGTGGACCCGCGTCTTGGCGTGGTTATAGCTAGCCGCGCATTGTAGCGCGGTTTTCGCCTTCCGTGCCAGGGCTCAGTCCTGGCCGGCGGGCGGCAGTCCGGCTTCGGCCAGCCAGGCGTCGAGCAGGCGGCGGTCGGCAGGCGACAGCGCCGTGAGGTCGATCAGGTCCGGGCGCCGCTGCCAGGTCCTCCCCAGGGCCTGCTGGTAGCGCCAGCGGGCGATGTCGGCATGGTTGCCCGACAGCAGCACCGGCGGCACGGCCCCAAGCGCATGTACGACCGGCCGGGTGTAGTGCGGGCAATCCAGCAGCAGCGGCCCACCCTTGCCATCCGCGGGCGGCTCGAAGCTGTCCTGGGCCGCGGATTCCGCATCGTTCAAGGCCCCCGGCAGCAGCCGGGCGACGGCATCCACCACCACCGCCGCGGCCAGCTCGCCGCCTGACAGCACGTAGTCGCCGATCGACAGCTCCTCGTCGACCTCGGCGGCCAGCAGGCGCTCGTCCACCCCCTCGTAGCGACCGCAGAGCAGCACCAGGCGCGGAAGCGCGGCCAGTTCGCGGGCCTTGGCCTGGTCCAGCGGCCGTCCCTGCGGACTCAGGTAGACCACGCGCGCCGGCGCCGGATCGGCCGCCCGGGCCGCGGCCAGCGCTGCGCGCAGCGGATCGATCAGCATCACCATGCCGGGACCGCCGCCAAAGGGGCGGTCGTCGACGCGGCGGTAATTGCCTTCGGCAAAGTCGCGCGGGTTCCAGCCATGCAGGGACAGCAGGCCGCGCTCGCCGGCGCGCCCGACCACGCCATGGCCGGCGACCTGGGCCACGAAGTCCGGGAACAGGCTGACGACGTCGATGCGCATCGCCTAGAACTCCGGATCCCAGTCGACCGTGACCAGGCCGGCCTCGAAGTCGACGGAGACGACATAGTCGGGCGTCACGAAGGGAATCATCCGCTCGCGGTCGCCGCGCGCCACCAGCACGTCATTGGCGCCGGTGGAGAACAGGTGCGAGACGGTGCCGAAGTCGACCCCCTCGACGTTGGCCACGCGCAGGCCCTCAAGGTCGACCCAGTAGTACTCACCCGGGGCCGGCGGCGGGAGTGTCGAACGCGGCACCCAGACTTCGCTGCCGCGCATCGCCTCGGCGGCATCGCGGTCCTCGATGCCGGGGATCGTGGCCACCAGGCCCTTGCCGCCTTCGCGGCCGCGCACGTCCGCAAGCTCGCGCTCGCGACCCTGCGCGTCGCGCAGGATCCAGGGCTGGTAGCGGAAGATGGCGCGCGCCGGATCGGTGAACGATTCCAGCTTCAGTTCGCCACGCACGCCGAAGGCGCCGTGGACCCTGCCCAGCAGGATGCGGCGCCCGGCGGTGTCCATGAGGAAGGCGGCCGCGCGCGGAGGCGCGGCCGGGCCGTCAGGCGGCGGTGGCCGCCGTGGCCTTGACCGCGTCCTTGTACAGGTCGCGGACCTTGTCGCTCAGCTGTGCGCCCTGCCCGACCCAGTGGTCGACGCGGGCGGTGTCCAGCACCACGCGCTGCTCGGCGCCCTGCGCGACGGGGTTGTAGTAGCCCAGGCGCTCGATATTGCGGCCGTCGCGCGCGCTGCGCGAGTCGGTGACGATGATGTGGTAGAAGGGGCGCTTCTTGGCGCCGCCGCGGGTGAGGCGGATCTTGACCATGGTGGTTTCCGTGTTGCCCAGTCGCCAGGGTGGCGAGGTAAGCCGGGAATTGTAGCGGAAGATTTTGCGCCGCGCGAATCCCCCGCCCGGACGCGGGCGGGCCCGCGCTCCAGGCCGGCGCACCCGGGGCACCGGTTGGGCGCATGCACCCCATCGCACCCCTTACTGGCCCCAAGCCGTGTTCAGAATCGCTGCCAGACGCAGCCGGCCAGCAGTGCTCGCAACTCCGCGCCGAAGCGCGCATCGCCGGCGAACGAGCAGCTGTCGACCTGGCCGATCTCCTGGACACCGCGGGAATTCAGCGCGAAAGCGGCGCGCATGCCCGGCAGCGCCTCCAGCGGCAGGGGCCGTCGACGCTGCGGCACGTCCCTTGCAGCCAGCGCCGCCTGCAGCAGCCGCCGGGTCACGCCGTCCAGGCACGGCGCATCGGGCCAGGTGACGGCGGCGCCGTCCCAGAACGCGACGTTCCAGAACGTGCCTTCCGCGATGAAGCCCTCGGCATCGACCAGCAGCGCGTCGTCGAAGCCCGCGGCCTGCGCGGCGCGCCGCGCTTCGAACTGGGGACCCAGGACGAGGTGCTTCAAGCGCGGACTCTCGCGAAGGACGCGAAAACTGCGCAGCCTCAGCGGAGCGGTGCCAGGATCGCGCGGTGGCTCGAGTTCGATGCTGACGTCGACGACGCCGGCACCAATGCCCGCTTCGCCCGTCGCGCAGGCAGCATCGCGTGCAGCAGCGCCGCGCACCAGCACGCGCAGCGTGCATGCCCTTTCTGCGTCCGCTCCGGCGTCGGCGGCCAGCGCCTCACGCAGCCGCAAGCGCAGCGCGCCTTCCTCAAGGGCGACGCCGAACATTTCCAATGTCGCATCGCGCAGCCGCGCCAGGTGCAGGTCCAGGCCTTGCACCGCGCCGCCGCGCACCTGCATCGTGGTGAAGTGGCCGGCGGCCGCGGGATTGCCCACGTCCATCGAGGCCACCGTCGCGCTCAGCGGAACGGCATCGCGCCGCGGCCGCCCATCATCCCCTGCAGGCCGCGCATCATGCCCTTCATGCCGCCGCGGCCCAGCTTGCCCATCATCTTTTCCATCTGCTGGTACTGCTTCATCAGCTTGTTGACGTCGGCCGGCGTGACGCCGGAGCCGGCGGCAATGCGCTTGCGCCGCGAGCCGTTGAGCAGCGCCGGATTGCGGCGCTCCTTCTTCGTCATCGAGCCGATGATCGCAACCATGCGCGGCACTTCCTTGCCGGTGACCTGGTTCTTCACGGCATCGGGGATCTGGCCCATGCCCGGCAGCTTGTCCATCAGGCCATGGATGCCGCCCATGCCCTGCATCTGCTCGAGCTGGTCGCGCATGTCGTTGAGGTCGAACTTCTTGCCCTTGGCGACCTTCTCGGCGAGCTTCTGCGCCTTGTCCTTGTCGACCTGGCCCTCGACCTGCTCGACCAGCGACAGCACGTCGCCCATGTCGAGGATGCGGCTCGCGATGCGGTCGGGATGGAAGACGTCCAGGCCATCGACCTTTTCGCCGGTGCCGATGAACTTGATCGGGCGGCCGGTGATGTAACGCACGCTCAGCGCGGCGCCGCCGCGGGCGTCGCCATCGGTCTTGGTCAGCACCACGCCGGTCAGCGGCAGCGCCTCGCTGAAGGCCTTGGCGGTGTTGGCCGCGTCCTGGCCGGTCATGGCGTCGACCACGAACAGGGTCTCGACCGGGTTCACGGCGGCGTGCAGGGCCTTGATCTCGGCCATCATCGCTTCGTCGATGGCAAGGCGGCCGGCGGTGTCGACCAGCAGCACGTCGATGAACGACTTGCGCGCATCGGCGATCGCGGCGCGGACGATGTCGACGGGCTTCTGCGAGGCGTCGGACGCGAAGAAGCGCACGTCGACCTGCTCCGCCAGCGTCTTCAGCTGTTCGATGGCGGCCGGACGGTAGACGTCGGCGCTGACCACCATCACCTTTTTCTTGCGCTTTTCCTTCAGCAGCTTGGCGAGCTTGCCGACGGTCGTGGTCTTGCCCGCGCCCTGCAGGCCAGCCATCAGGATGACTGCCGGCGCCGGCACGTTGAGGTTCAGGTCGGCGGCGGCGGCACCCATGACCGTCGTGAGCTCGTCGCGCACGACCTTGATCAGCGCCTGGCCCGGCGTCAGCGACTTCAGCACTTCCTGGCCGACCGCTCGCACCTTGATGCGCTCGATCAGGGCCTGTACCACGGGCAGCGCGACGTCGGCCTCGAGCAGCGCGATGCGGACCTCGCGGGTGGCCTCGCGGATGTTCTCCTCGGTCAGCCGGCCGCGGCCGCGCAGGCGCTCGATGGTGCCGGAGAGTCGCTGGGTGAGGGATTCGAACATGCGGGGGGACCTGGTGCGTGGGACTGCGGACCGCCAAGTATAGCTTCCGTCCCGTGACCCCTTCCCCCGCAAAGCGGGAGAAGTACCCGCGCAGCGGGGGATGGGGGCGGCTTCTGTAGAGCTGCCGGTCAGTCCGGCCGCTGGGCCTTGCGGCGCGGCGGCGGGCCGCGGCGGCGCACGCTGTCGCGCACGTCGACCTCGAAAGAGAGCCGCAGCGCATCGCCATCGCCGGGCAGTTCGAATTCCAACGCATCGCGGCAGGGCAGCCGGGCCACGTAATCGCGCACCGCGGCCTCAGGCAGGCTGAAAGCCCACTCGCCAGCGTCCACGGCCAGGACAGCCGCGTCGCCCGGGACGATCCGCAGCCGCTGTCGCAGCGCGGCGCTCCCGGCCTGCGTGTCATTGCCGATGGTCTCGCCGGCCAGCAGCCACGCCAGCTCGTCCTCGCCGATGCGCAGCCGCAGCGACTGGCCCTGGAGCTGGACCTTCATTGCGTCCGGGGCCGGGCCGCAGGCGGTACCCGCTCCGCGGGCGTTGTGGCGGATGCCGCAGCGTTCGCATCCGCATCCGCATTCGCGTGGGCTTGGCCCTGCCCGTGATCGTGCCCGTGATCGTGATCGTGATCGTGCTGATGCTGGCCGTCGCCACACAGCGAGCAACCTTCGCTCCAGACGCTGTCACCGTCCTCGTAGTGCTCCTGCTTCCAGATCGGGCTGGTGTGCTTCACCGCTTCGATCAGCTCGCGGCAGGCGCGGAAGGCCTCGTCGCGGTGCGGGGTGCCGGCGGCCACCACCACGGCCAGGTCGCCCACGCCCAGGCGGCCCTTCGCGTGCGCGACGTACAGCCGGACCTTCGGCCCGAAGCGGGTATCGATGTCGGCGGCAATGGCCCTGAAGCCGTTCAGCGCCAGTGGCTCGAACATGTCGTAGCTGACCCCGGTCACCACGCGGCCGTGGTTGAGATCGCGCACCCGGCCCACGAACATCGTGATGCCGCCGAAACCGGGGTCGGAGACGAAGTCCAGCGCCGCGGCAGGATCCAGCGGACCCTCGGCGATGTCGGTCACCGCGCAGTGGAAGCGCTCCATGCTCAGCCCCCGCTGACCGGCGGCAGCACCGCCATCGGCACGCCCGCGGGCAGGGCCTCGGCGTCGCGCAGCACCGTGGTTTCGCTGGCGAAGGCCGAGACCTTCAGCAACTCCGGCCGATACGTGGGCCAGTGCTCGCGGGCGTGGCGGTCCAGCGCCTCGCGCAGGTCGGCCACGCGCGCGCCCTCCGGCACCTCCAGCACCAGCTTCGCGGCCGGATCATGGCTACGGAACGCGCCAAACAGACTCAACTCCACTTTCACTGCATCACCTCTTCGATCTTCAGGCCCTCGGCGTGGCCCGGTGCATACACGTCCACCATGTCGCCGGCCTCGAGCGCCATCGACTCGGCGGGCACCACGATCCAGGCGTTGGCCACCAGCAGCGGCTGCACCTTGAACGATTCCTGGCCATGCAGCACCCGCGCGCGCAGCGCACCGTCGGCGAGCTCGACCCGTCCCTTCAGGTGGAAGCGCAGCTCGGCGCGCTTGCGCCAGGGCGCGGCCAGCGGCATCCGCAGCGGCCGCTCCGGTGCCAGGCCGGTCAGCGCACGCAGCGCGGCCTCGGCGAAGAAGCGCAGCCCCACCGCCGCCGACGCCGGGTTGCCGGGCAGGCCGAAATACAGCTGCCCGCCGGCCAGGCGCGCGAACAGCAGCGGCCGGCCCGGCCGGATCGCGACCTTGTGGAAGCGGATGTCGGCGCCGATCCCGCGCAGCGCGTCGGGCACGAAATCGTGGCGGCCCATCGACACTGCGCCGGTGCTCAGCACCACGTCGGCGCCCGCCGCCAGCGCGCGCGCCAGCGCGGCGAGGAAGTCCGCCGGTTCGTCGGTCACGGTCTCGCGCAGCACCAGCTCGGCGCCCGCGGCATCGACCCGCGCGGACACGAATGGCCCGTTGCTGTTGCGGATCTCGCCGGAGGCCAGCGGCCGCCGCGGATCGTCGACCAGCTCGCGCCCGGTGTTGAGCACCGCCACCCGCGGCCGGCGCCGCACGGCCACGCTGTCGACGCCCAGGGAGGCCAGCACCATCACCGCCGCGGAATCGACGGGCCTGCCGGGCTGCAGCACGGTCGTGCCGCGCTCGACGTCCTGGCCGCGCAGGCGCACGTTGTCGCCGGGCTGCACGTCGGCGGACAGGCGGATGCGTGCCGGGCGCCCCTTGCCGTCGCGCGCCAGCACCTCCACGCGCTCCACCGGCACCACGCTGTCCAGGCCCTCGGGCATGCGCGCGCCGGTCATGATCTCCCAGGCGCCGCCGTCGGCCCGCGCGGCCTCGTCGCCGGCGACCTGGGCGCCGGCGACCTCGAACTCCGCGCCGGCGGCGACCGCCTTGCCCTCGGCGCGAAGCGCGAAGCCGTCCATCGCGGAATTGTCGAAGGGCGGCAGGTCGGCATCCGCCACCACCGCCTCGGCCAGCACCAGGCCGCCGGCCTCGGCCAGCGTGCGGCGCTCGACCGCGAAGGGCGCGGCCTCGCGCAGGATCAGCGCCAGCGCCGTCCCGTAATCGACCACCTGGCTCACGGATGCCCCTCGCCGTCGACCATGGCCAGCGCGTGCGCCAGCAGCGGCGCGAGGATATCCATGCCCTGCTTCGCCGCGCGCTGGCTGCCCGGCAGGGCGAAGACCAGCATGCCGCCGACCTGCACCACCTCGGCGCGGCTCAGCCAGGCCAGCGGGGTGTGCTTCGCGCTTTCGCTGCGGAACATCTCGGCCAGGCCATCAATGCTGCGGTCGGCGACCCTGCGCAGCGCTTCGGGCGTGGCGTCGTTCGGTCCCAGTCCGGTGCCGCCGGTGCACAGGCAGATGCGCACGCCCTCGCCGGCCAGCGCGCGCAGGCGCGCGGCCAGGGGTTCGATGCCGTCGGGCAGTACCTCCGGATCGGCCACCCGCGCGCCCAGGCGGCGCAGGCCCTCGACCAGCACGGGGCCGGAGCGGTCCTCGTATTCGCCCCGGCTGGCACGATCGCTGAGCGTCAGCACCGCGCAGGGCACGTCGTCCAGGCGGGCGATGTCACGCGGCCGGTAGTGCGCCAGCTCGTCATCGTCCATGCCTTCGGGATGCAGCCACAGCCCGCTCTTGCCGCCCTCCTTGAACAGCAGGCGGATGCCGTCGATGCCCAGCGCCGGCTCCACCGGCTTGGTCAGGTCGTAGAGCGTCAGCAGCGCGGCGTTGGCGCCGGCCAGGGCCTCCATCTCGACGCCGGTGCGCGCCTCTGTCGCGCATTCGCAGTACACGCGGATGGCGTTGCGCTCGGGCACCGGCACGCAGCGCACCTGCACCAGCTCCAGCGGCAGCGGATGGCACAGCGGCATCAGCGCCGACGCCATCTTCGCGCCCTGCAGCCCGGCCACCTCGGCCATCACCAGGGCGTCGCCCTTGGGCAGGCGACGCTCGACGATCAGCGGGAAGGCCTCCGCCCCCGCGAGCAGCTCGCCCACCGCCACCGCGCGCCGGCGCGTGGGTCGCTTGTTGCGGATGTCGGCCATGTGGAAGGCCGCTGCGCGCGGTTCGGTCATTGCGTGGTTCATCCTCCGATGGACGCCAGGTGCGGGGTCAGCCCGGTCTCGCCCTGGTGCAGGCCATGGCCGGCGGCCTTCAGTCCGAGCTGCGTGCTGATGCGCGCGACCAGGGCGTCGAAGTCGTCGTCGGACTGCAGCAGCTCGCGCAGGCCGATGCCGAAGTCACCGAACAGGCACAGCCGCAGGTCGCCGCGCGCGGTCACCCGCAGGCGGTTGCAGCCGGCGCAGAAATCCTTCGAGTACGGCGCGATGATGCCGATGCGACCGCGGTAGTCCGGATGCGAGTACTCACGCGCGGGGCCGGCGTCGGGCGCGCGCGGGCGCAGCGTCCAGCCGGCTTCGACGATCTGCTCTTCCAGGGCTTCGGCGCGCAGGTGGTGGCGCTCGAAGAACTCGAGGTTGTCGCCGGTGCGCATCAGCTCGATGAAGCGGATGGCGATGTCGCGCTCGCGCAGGTAGTCGAACCAGGCCGGCAGTTCGTCGTCATTGCGGCCGCGCAGCAGTACGGCGTTGAGCTTGACCGAATCGAAGCCGAGGCCCAGCGCCATCTCCACGCCCTCGGTGACCTCGGCAAAGCGGTCGTGGCCGGTGATGGCGTGGAAGCGCAGCGGGTCGAGGGTGTCCAGGCTGACGTTGAGCGCGGTCAGCCCGGCGTCGCGCCAGGCGCCGATGTGCCTCGGCAGCAGGGTGCCGTTGGTGGTGATGGCGATGCGGCGGATACCCGGCACCGCGGACACCGCGCCGATGATCGGCAACAGGTCCTTGCGCAAGGTGGGCTCGCCACCGGTGAGGCGGATCTTGCTCATGCCCAGGGCGGCGAAGCCGCGCACCAGGCGCCGGACTTCGTCGAGTTCGAGGAAGCGCGAACGCCCCTCGGCCTGATAGCCGTCGGGCAGGCAATAGCTGCAACGGTAGTTGCACGCCTCCGTCAGCGAGAGGCGCAGATAGGGAAACGACCGCCCGAAACGATCGACCAGGGATGCCATGTTGTGCTCCATTCCGATACAGGGAGGCCGGCCCGTTTCCAGTCCGACCCGGTGGCCCGTGAAGGCCACGGCCCGGTTGCCATATCACGAAGGACACAGGCGGCCGGGCTTGGAGGTTCACGGGGTCGCGGCCCCGCTTGCCGCCAGCATAGCTGCTCGACGCGCGGGGCGTCGCTACCCGTTCAGGCGGGTCACGCGCTATGCGACACTGCGCGGATGATTCCCGTCCTCGTCTCGATCGCACTCTATCTCGTGGCCACCGGCCTGCTGGTGGCCGGGATCCGGCGCGGCGGCGGCCGCGCATGGCTTGCGGTCGCTGCCGGCGCGATGCTGATGCACGCCCTGGAGCACGTGCTGGCCTGGCGCGAGCTCGGAGGCGCGGACATGCACTTCTTCGCCGCGATTTCACTCGTGACGCTGGGCATGGCGGCGCTGACCACGATCGTCGGCGCGCGCGGGCGCATGGCCTCGCTCGGCGTGGTGGTGTTCCCGCTTGCGGCGCTGGTGCTGCTCGCCAACCACCTCCGCGGCCACCTTCCGCCGGAGCCGCTCGACTGGCGCCTGCAACTGCACGCCTGGATGGCCCTGCTCGCCTACGCGACCCTGGCCGTGGCCGCGCTGCTCGCGGTGATGCTGTGGCTGCAGGAGCGCGCCCTGAGCCGCCGCGAGATCCACGACTGGCTGCGCGCGCTGCCACCCCTGGTCGAGCTGGAAACCCTGCTCTTCCGCACCATCGCCACCGGCTTCGTACTGCTCAGCGCCACCCTGTTGACCGGCGCCCTGTTCGTCGAGGACCTGCTGGCCCAGCACCTGCTGCACAAGACCGTGCTCAGCGTGCTGTCGTGGCTGGTGTTCGGTGTGCTGCTGCTGGGCCGCTGGCGCCGCGGCTGGCGCGGGCGCGCGGCGGTGCACTGGACCCTGGCGGCGATGGCGCTGCTGGTGCTTGCCTTCTTCGGCAGCAAGTTCGTGCTGGAGCTGGTGCTGCAGCGGGTCTGACCGCTCCCACAGGGCTGCGCCACTAGCCTGCAGCGTCGATGGCGTCGGCCAGCCGCTCCACCGCCACCACGTCCAGGCCCTTGTACGATCCGGATTTCGGGGCGTTCGCCTTCGGCACGATCGCGCGCTTGAAACCGTGGGTCGCGGCCTCCTTCAGCCGCTCCTCGCCGTTGGGCACCGGGCGGATCTCGCCCGACAGGCCGACCTCGCCGAAGGCCACGGTCTTCTCCGCCAGCGCCCGGTCCTGCAGCGACGACAACACCGCCAGCAGCACCGGCAGGTCGGCGGCCGTCTCCTGCACCCGGATGCCGCCGACCACGTTGACGAAGACGTCCTGGTCGCCGACCGCGATGCCGCCGTGGCGATGCAGCACCGCCAGCAGCATCGCCAGCCGGTTCTGCTCCATGCCCACGGCCACGCGCCGCGGGTTGGACAAGGGCGAACTGTCGACCAGCGCCTGCACTTCGACCAGCAGCGGCCGCGTGCCCTCGCGGGTCACCATCACGCAGCTGCCGGGCTGGCGCGAACCGCCGGACAGGAAGATCGCCGACGGGTTCGGCACCTCCTTCAGGCCCTTGTCGCCCATCGCGAACACGCCGAGCTCGTTGACCGCGCCGAAGCGGTTCTTGAACGCGCGCAGCACGCGGAAGCGGCTGCCGGAATCGCCCTCGAAGTACAGCACCGCGTCGACCATGTGCTCGAGCACGCGCGGGCCGGCGATGCCACCCTCCTTGGTGACGTGGCCGACGAGGAACACCGCGGTTCCGGTCTCCTTGGCGTAGCGCACCAGCCGCGCGGCGGACTCGCGCACCTGGCTGACCGAACCGGGGGCCGCAGTGAGCGTCTCGGTCCACAGCGTCTGCACGGAGTCGGCCACGATCAGCTTGGGCCGGAGCCTGGCGGCGTGGCCGAGGATGTGCTCGACGCAGGTCTCGGCCAGCGCGTTCACTCCGTCGAGCGGCAGCCCGAGGCGCTTGCCGCGACCCGCCACCTGCGCCAGCGACTCCTCCCCGGTCACGTACAGCCCCGGCAGCTCGGAAGACATGCTTGCCACGGCCTGCAGCAGCAGGGTGGACTTGCCGATGCCGGGGTCGCCGCCCACCAGCACCACCGCGCCCTCGACCAGGCCGCCGCCGAGCACGCGGTCGAACTCGCCGATGCCGGTGGACACGCGCAGGTCGTCGGCCTGGCGCACGTCCTTGAGCGGCGTGACCTTGGGTGCCTCGACCTTGCCCGCCCAGCCGCCGCGACGCGCCGGCGCCGCCGCCTTCGCGGAAGCGGCGGACTCGAGCACGATTTCCGACAGCGTGTCCCAGGCCCCGCAGGCGCCGCACTGGCCCTGCCACTTGCCGGAGTCGGCGCCGCACGCGGTACAGACGTAGGCCGTCCTTGCCTTGGCCATGAAGGAGACCCGAAAGAAAGAAAGGCAGGATACCGGTCGCCAGTCGCGCGGAGCGAGACTCGCCCTCCGACAAGGGAAAACGTGTCCGCTACCGGAACGGATTGGCGTTGTCACAGATCGGTGCCACCGCCATTTACGGCGTGCGACGTCGTGAAGGAACCGCCTCTTGATCCTCGACTACCTCGACCCATCGGCGCCCGACAACTACCAATGCGATATCTGCATCATCGGCGCAGGGCCCGCCGGCATCGCGATCGCCAGCGCATTCGAAAACAGTCGCTTCAGCGTATGCGTGCTCGAGAGCGGGGGCCTCGAGAGCGAACGCATGACCCAGGCGCTCAACGACGGCGAGTCGGTCGGCCCGGTCGACTTCGACCCCGGCCTGTGTCGCCTGCGGGCACTCGGCGGCAGCTCCAGACTGTGGGGCGGGGGCTGCGTACCGCTTGCGCGCCTGGACATGGCGCCGCGCGACTGGGTCCCTTCAAGCGGCTGGCCGATCGACTTCGATGAACTCGCGGTGTGGGGCGGCCACGCCAGGAACGTGTTCGGGATCGACCCGCGCCACGATGTCGGCGATGGTGGATTCGGCAACGCGGACTTCGTTGATTCGCTGCCCCTGCGGGAAGAGCACACCGTCCAGCGCGTGTGTTTCCTGAGCCCGGTCATGTTCCAGTCCCGGTACCGGGAACTGTTCGAGAACGCCGCCAACATCACCCTGCTGTTGCACGCCAATCTCACGGAGCTGGTCGCCGCAACCGACGCCGACCACGTGCGGGCCGCTGAAATCGGCAGCCTGGCCGGACGCCGCGGCGTGGTGCACGCGCGCCACTACGTGCTCGCCACGGGCGGCATCGAGAACGCACGCCTGCTGCTGCAGTCCAACCGCATCTATCCGCGCGGCCTGGGCAATCGACATGACCAGGTCGGACGATACTTCATGGACCATCCCCGCTGCGTCGCGGGGCGGGTCGTGGATGGCGACCTGCACGCACTGCTTCGACCGTACGACAGCGATGACAAGCGCAGGCCGCACTCTCTATACCGCGAGTTCGCTCTGGCCGACGCCGCCCAGCGCCAGCTGCGCCTGCTCAATGCCCGCGCGCGGCCGATTCCGGTCGCCGACACGACCCCACCCGGACTGCAGGCCCTGCGCGACCTGCGTGCCAGCTTCCGCCCCGCTGCCGGCGGCGACGACGTCGAAGACAAGGTGGAGCGTGCACTGTCGGCGGGCCTGCCGAAAGTGTCCCGACCCGCACCTCCAGGCAACGTGCGACGCGCGCACCTGGTGCTGCGCATGGGCATGAACGCCGGCCACGTGGCCGGTGCGGTCGCGCGCAAACTCCGCAACCGCCCCGTGGACAGCTGCCGGCACGTGGATCTGATGGCCTACTTCGAGCAGTCCCCGAATCCCGACAGCAGGATCACCCTGGCCGACTCACGCGACGCGATGGGCATGCGCAAGGTGCGGGTGGACTGGCGTTTCACCGACCTGGATTACGCCTCCTACCGCACCGCCGCCTCCGTGCTCGGCGACGAGGCGGCCCGCTGCTGCGGCGGCCGCTTCGAGCCCGAACCCTGGGTCCGCGACCCGGCGCTGCGGCCCGCGGTCATGGGGACCGCCCACCACATCGGCACCACCCGCATGTCCGCACGCCCCGAAGACGGCGTGGTCGACCGCGACTGCAAGGTCCACGGGATGGAGAACCTGCACGTGGCGGGCAGTTCCGTGTTCCCCACCGGCGGCTGGGCCTTCCCCACCTTCACCATCGTCGCGCTGGCCATGCGCCTGGCCGACCGCCTGCGCACGGGGCTGGAGATCGTGGGCGTGTGATGCTTTGACCGCGACGCCGGCACGCCCCTACAATGTGCGGCCCCGCCGGAATAGCTCAGTTGGTAGAGCGGCGCATTCGTAATGCGTAGGTCGTAGGTTCGATTCCTATTTCCGGCACCAGCACCATCGAAAAGGCCGCCCGCGGGGCGGCCTTTTCCTTTTGACCGGAGCTAACGGCTGGCGCGCGGCGTCTCGCGCAAGTAGCGCGTGGCCGCGTCAGTCGACCAGCTGCAACCGCAGCTCCTTCGGCAAGGCGAACACCATGTTTTCCTGCTCACCGGCCAGCTCGCGCACGCCGCTGGCGCCGAGCTCGCACAGCCGCGCCAACACGCCTTCGACCAGCACGTCCGGCGCCGACGCGCCCGCGGTCACGCCGATGTGGCGTCGGCCCACGACCCAGTCCGGTTCGATTTCGTCGGCGCCGTCGATCAGGTAGGCATCCACGCCCACGCGCTCGGCGAGCTCCCGCAGGCGGTTGGAATTGGAGCTGTTGGGCGACCCCACCACCAGCACCAGGTCGCACTCGGCGGCGAGTTCGCGCACAGCGTCCTGGCGGTTCTGGGTGGCGTAGCAGATGTCGTCGTTCTTCGGCCCCTGGACCTTTGGAAAGCGCTCGCGCAGGGCCTGGATCACGCCGCGGGTATCGTCCACCGACAGCGTGGTCTGGGTGGTGTAGGCGAGATTTTCCGGCTGCCCGACCTCGAGTGCGCCGACATCCTGCACGTCCTCGACCAGGTAGATGGAGCCGCTGCCCCGCTCCCGGTTCCACTGCCCCATCGTGCCCTCGACCTCGGGATGGCCGGCATGGCCGATCAGCACCACGTCGCGGCCGGCACGGCAGTGGCGCGCGACCTCGAAGTGCACCTTGGTCACCAGCGGACACGTGGCATCGAACACCTTCAGGCCGCGACGGTCGGCTTCGCTGCGCACGGCCTGCGAGACGCCGTGGGCGCTGAAGATCACCGTATTGCCGTCGGGTACCTCGTCAAGCTCCTCGACGAAGATCGCGCCGCGCTGCTTGAGGTCGTCGACCACGTAGCGGTTGTGGACCACCTCGTGGCGGACGTAGATCGGCGCACCCAGGGTTTCGATCGCGCGCTTGACGATCTCGATCGCACGGTCGACGCCGGCGCAGAAACCGCGGGGATTGGCGAGGAGGATATCCATGCCCGCCATTGTACCTCTAGGGGGTCTTGGGCCTGGGGGCGAAGAAGCCGAACAGGGCGATGCCGATGGCGCCGCCGACGATCGCCGCGTCGGCGATGTTGAAGGCCGGCCAGTAGTGGTCCCGCCAGTGCCACTGGATGAAATCGATCACGTGGCCGTGGAGCAGCCGGTCGATCACGTTGCCGATGGCACCGCCGATCACCAGCGCGAACGGCAGCGCCGTGCGCCAGTCGCTGCGCGGGGTGCGCGACAGCCAGACCGCCAGCAGGCCGCTGATCCCGAAGGCCAGCACGGTGAAGAACCACTTCTGCCAGCCGCCGGCATCGGACAGGAAGCTGAACGCGGCGCCGGTGTTGTAGGTGCGGTACCAGTTCCAGAACCCGTCGATCACCGGGATTGCGGTGTATTCCGGCAGGCTGGTCAGCACCCACTGCTTGCTGAGCTGGTCGAGCACCAGCACCAGCAGCGAGAGCAGCAGCCACGGCAGCGCGTTGGGCCCGGGCTTCAGAACCATTGGCGGTCCTCCCCCGGTCCGTCGACGTTGGATGCGCAGCGCGCGCACAGCGCCGGATGCGCCGCGACCGAGCCGATGTCGCCGCGACGCTGCCAGCAGCGCACGCACTTGGGCTTGTCCGTGGGCACGGCCGCGACCGTGATCGCCTCGGCGTCGTCGTCGGCCACCAGCCTCACGTCGCCGCTGATGAAGAAGAAGCGCAGCTCGTCGAGCAGGCCCGACAGCCAGTTCTGGTCGGACACGCCGCAGGCCAGGGTGATCTCGGCATCGAGCGCGGCGCCGATCTCGCCACTGGCGCGCATCGGCTCCAGCACCTTGGCCACCTGCTCGCGCAGGCGCAGCAGGTCGTCGAACTCGCGCGCGGACAGCGGCGCACCGTCGGGCAGCGGGGCCAGGCCCTCGTACCAGGTGGCGAACAGCACGTTGCCTTCGCGCTCGCCCGGCAGGTAGCCCCACATCTCGTCGGCCGTGAACGCCAGGATCGGCGCGATCCAGCGCGTGAAGGCCTCGCTGATGCGGTACATCGCGCCCTGCGCGCTGCGGCGACCGCGCGAGTCCTCGCGCATCGTGTACAGGCGGTCCTTGGTGACGTCGAGGTACAGCGAGCCCAGGTCGACGCTGCAGAAGTTCAACAGCAGCTGCACGATCTCGGCGAAGTCGTAGCGCGCATAGGCATCGACGATCTTCTCCTGGGTTTCCCAGGCGCGATGCACGATCCAGCGATCGAGCGGGAGCATGTCGTCCAGCGCCGGCAGGTGCGTAGCGGGATCGAAGCCATGCAGGTTGCCGAGCAGGAAGCGTGCGGTATTGCGGATGCGGCGGTAGGCATCGGCGTTGCGCTTGAGGATCTCCTTCGACAGCGACATCTCGTTGCTGTAGTCGGCGGACGCGATCCACAGGCGCAGGATGTCGGCGCCGAGCGTCTTCATGATTTCCTGCGGCTCGATGCCGTTGCCGAGCGACTTCGACATCTTGCGGCCGTGCTCGTCCACGGTGAAGCCGTGGGTCAGGCACTGCCGGTACGGCGCCGCCTTGTCCATCGCGATGCCGGTCAGCAGCGACGACTGGAACCAGCCGCGGTGCTGGTCGGAGCCTTCCAGGTAGAGGTCGGCCGGCTTGCCCAGGCCGCGCGCGGCCAGCACGCACTCGTGGGTGACGCCGGAATCGAACCAGACGTCGAGGATGTCGGTGACTTTCTCGTACTGCGGCGCGTCATCGCCGAGCAGCTCGACGGGATCCAGCGCCTGCCAGGCGTCGATCCCGCCCTGCTCCACCCGGTCGGCCACGGCGCGCATCAGCTCGCTGGAGCGCGGGTGCGGCTCGCCGCTCTCGCGGTGGATGAACAGCGCGATCGGCACGCCCCAGGTGCGCTGGCGCGAGATCGTCCAGTCCGGCCGGCCCCCGACCATGCCGGCGATGCGCGCCTCGCCCCAGCCGGGGAACCACTCCACGCCCTCGATCGCGGCCAGCGCATCGCGGCGCAGCCCGGCCTTGTCCATCGAGATGAACCACTGCGGCGTGGCGCGGAAGGCCACGGGCGTGCGGTGCCGCCAGCAGTGCGGATAGCTGTGCTCGAGCTTCGCCTGCGCCAGCAGCGCGCCGCTGGCCTGCAGCAGCTCGACGATGGCGTCGTTGGCCTTCCAGATGTGCGTGCCGGCCAGTTCGACGCCGTTGGCGGCCGGCGTGGACGGCAGGTAGACGCCGCGCCCATCGACCGGGTTGAGCTGGCCGGCGGTGTAGCGCTCGTTGATGCCGTAGTGCTGCGCGGCCGCGAAGTCCTCCTGGCCGTGGCCGGGCGCGGTGTGCACGGCACCGGTGCCGTCATCGTCGGTGACGTGCCCACCCAGGATCAGCGGGATGTCGCGTTCGGCATAGAACGGATGCGCGAGCAGCATGTGCTCCAGCGCGGTGCCGGTGGCGTGGCCATGCACCACGACCCCGTCGACGCCGTAGCGCGCCAGCACTTTTTCCACCAGCGACGCGGCGAGCAGCAGCCAGCGCGGGCGCCCGTCGTGTGCCGGGCCCTCGACCAGCGAATACTCGATGTCCGGGCCCAGCGATACCGCCAGCGAAGCCGGCAGCGTCCAGGGCGTGGTGGTCCAGATCGGCACCGCGACCTCGACACCGTCGGGCAATACCGCGCCGAACGCGCGTGCCAGGGCCGCCGGATCGCGCGCGGGATAGGCCACGTCCACCGCCGGCGACACCTTGTCCTGGTATTCGATCTCGGCCTCGGCCAGCGCCGAGCCGCAGTCGAAGCACCAGTACACCGGCTTCGCGCCGCGCACCAGGTGGCCGTTGTCGATCACCTTGGCCAGCGCGCGCATTTCGTCGGCCTCGAAGCGCGGGTCCAGCGAAAGATAGGGATCGTCCCAGTCACCAAGCACGCCCAGGCGCTTGAAGTCCTTCTTCTGCAGCTCGACCTGCGCCAGCGCGTACTCGCGGCAGGCCTGGCGGAAGGCCGCGGCGTCGAGCTTCACGCCGACCTTGCCGTGCTTCTTCTCGATCGCGATCTCGATCGGCAGGCCGTGGCAGTCCCAGCCCGGGATATAGGGCGCGTCGAAGCCGGCGACCGTCTTCGATCGGACGATGATGTCCTTGAGGATCTTGTTGACCGCATGGCCCAGGTGGATCGCGCCGTTGGCATACGGCGGGCCGTCGTGGAGCACGAAGCGCGGCCTGCCCGCGGCGTGCTCGCGCAGGCGCTGGTACAGGCCGTCCGCCTCCCAGCGCGCGAGCGTGTCCGGCTCCCGCTTCGGCAGGTCGCCGCGCATGGGGAATGCCGTCGCGGGCAGGAGGATGGTCGGCTTGTAGCGCTGGCTGTCGTCGGTCACGCGGTCGCTCGCTGGGGGGTCTGCATCAGTATGTCGCGCGCCCGGGCGGCGTCGCGATCCATCTGCGCGACCAGGGTCGGCAGGTCGGGGTATTTCTCTTCGTCACGCAGGCGCGCGACGAACTCCACCTCGATGCGGCGACCGTACAGGTCACCGTCGAAATCGAACAGGTGGGCCTCGAGCAGCGGCTCGACGCCGTCCACCGTCGGCCGGGTGCCGAAGCTCGACACCGAGGGCCAGGGCGCGTCGCCGACGCCGTGCACGCGCGTGGCGTAGATGCCCTGCAACGCAGGTACCTTGCCGCCGAAGCGCAGGTTCGCGGTGGGGTAGCCGAGCGTGCGCCCGAGCTGGCGGCCACGCGCCACGCGCCCGCCAATGGCGTAGGGCCGCCCGAGGAGGCGCGCAGCCGTGTCGAAATCGCCCGAGCCCAGGGCCTCGCGGATGCGGGTGCTGGACACGCGTTCGCCGTCCAGCTGCACGGGCTCGATCTCGCCGGCTTCAAAGCCCAGGCGCGCACCGGACTCACGGAGGGTCTCCAGGTCTCCCGCACGGCGATTGCCGTAGCGGAAGCCGGGACCCACCCAGACCTCCCGCACCCGCAGGCGCGCGGACAGCACGCGCCGGGCGAACGCGTCCGGCGCCATGGCCGCGAAGCCGGCATTGAAACGCAGCAGGCCCACCACGTCCGCGCCCAGCGCGCACAGGCCCTCGGCGCGTGCACGCGGCAGCATCAACCGCGGTGGCGGCGCCCCGCGCGCGAAGAACTCGCGGGGCAGCGGCTCGAAGCTGAGCGCCGCCAGCGGCACGCCGAGCGCACGCGCACGCTCGGCCGCGTGGCGCACCAGCGCGCGATGGCCCAGGTGCAGGCCGTCGAAGGCGCCGATGCAGGCCACGCTGCCATCGGGGCACAGGGGCCCGCCGTCGACGTCGCGGAACAGCTGCTTCATGGAATCCAGGTGGTATGACGCCGCCGGCGGCAGCGCGCCCGTACAGGGTCGGCCGGCAAGTATAACGGCGTGCCGCGACCCGGGCCGCTGGCGCGCGCTCAGTGGCGCAGGTCCCGCGGCCGCAGGCCCAGGGCCAGCAGCGCGGTGCCGTAGGCGAGCGCGCCGGCCGCCACGACCAGCAGCAGCAAGGCCGCCCGCCACAGCAGGCTCTCCATCGCCGTCCAGTCGCCGATCCAGCCCCGCAGCGCCAGCACCGCCGCCGCCATCACCGCGCAGGCGACGAGCAGGCGCAGCCAGAAGCGGCCCCAGCCCGGCTGTGTCCGCATCAACCCGGCACGCTTGAGGTAGCGCCACAGCAGCCACGCGTTGACGATCCCCGCCAGCCCGGTGGCCAGGGCGATGCCGCCGTGCGCGCCCGGCACGTCCCACAGCCACAGCGGCGTGGTGAAAGCGATGGTCATCACCACGTTGGCGACCACGGTGATGATCGCCGCGCGCATCGGCGTCTTCGTGTCCTGGCGGGCGTAGAAGGCCGGCGCCAGCACCTTGGTCAGCATGAAGGCCGGGATGCCCACGCTCATCGCCGCCAGGCTGATCGAGGCCATGCGCGTGTCGTGCGGCGTGAAGCGTCCGCCCTGGTAGACCACGGCAGTCAGCGGCTCGGCCAGCAGCAGCAGCCCGATCGCGGCCGGCACGCCGGCCAGCAGCGCCATGCGCAGCGCCCAGTCCAGCGTCGCGCCATAGCCCTCGCTGTCCGCAGCGGCGTGCCGGCGCGACAGGTGCGGGAGGATGACCGTGCCGATGGCCACGCCGAACAGGCCCAGCGGGAACTCGACCAGGCGGTCGGACAGGTACAGCCAGGTCTGGCTGCCGGTGACCAGCATCGACGCGAACACCGTGCCCACCAGCAGGTTGAGCTGCGCCACGGAGGACGAGAACAGGGTCGGCACCATCAGCCTGACCACCCGGCGCACGTCGGGATGGTTGAAGCCGGGCTTGAAGCGCGGCCGCAGGCCCAGCCGCCCCAGCGCCGGCCACAGCACCGCCAGCTGCAGCACGCCGGCCACCAGCACGCCCCAGGCCAGGGCCTCGACCGGCTCGGCGAACCAGCGCGACACCCAGACGATGGCGACGATCATCACCAGGTTGTGCAGCACCGGCGTCACCGCCGGCAGCGCGAAGCGGCCGAAGCTGTTGAGCACCGAGGCCACCAGCGCCATCAGCGAGATGGCCACCAGGTAGGGAAAGGTGATGCGCAACATGTCGGCGATCAGCGCCAGCTTCTCGGGCTCGTCGATGGCCCCGGGGGCGAACATCCGCGCCAGCAGCGGCGCGGCCAGCATTCCCACCGCGGCGAACACCAGCACCACCGCCAGCAGCGCCCCGGCCATGGCATCGAGGAACTCCTTCAGCGCGCGCTCGTCGCCGCGCTCGCGCAGTTCGTTGAACACCGGCACGAAGGCCATCTGCACCGAACCCTCGGCGAAGATCCGGCGCAGGTAGTTCGGGATCCGGTAGGCGATGACGAAGGCGTCCATCGCCACCGAGACCCCGAACACGCGCGACTGCAGGGCATCGCGCAGGAAGCCGGCGATCCGCGACAGCAGGGTCATCGAGCTGAAGACCGCGGTGGAGCGCAGCAGCCCGCTTTTGGAGGGCCCGCTCACGACGCCCGCTCCGCGCCGGGGCGATTCTTGACCCAAACTCCTGATTCCCCCATACTTTCCGGCTCGCTCGACCCGAATTCCGTCTTTACACCCGCTCCCAGGATCCCACCGTGGCCAACATCAAGTCTTCCAAGAAGCGCGCCAAGCAGGCTGTCGTGCGCAACCTGCGCAACAACAGCCAGCGTTCGCAGCTGCGCACCGCCGTCAAGAAGGTGCTCAAGGCGCTCGATTCCAACGACGCCGCCGGCGCCCAGGAGGCCTTCACCTCCGCGCAGCCGCTGCTCGACCGTTTCAGCGCCCGCGGCCTGATCCACAGGAACAAGGCCGCCCGCCACAAGAGCCGCCTGATCGCGCGCATCAAGGCGCTCGCCACCGCCGCCTGAGGCGAGTCGCACCGCGTCACCCGAAAGCCCGGCCCTGGCCGGGCTTTTCGCGTGGGTGTTGAGAAAAGCGTTCTTGGCCACGGATTTGCGCGGATTGCGCGGATCAGGCTGAGGCAAGCCTGTAGCCATAGGCTCCCCATCTGAAGAAAAAGCAGGGGCAGCGCGTAGTGTTCCGACTGGCCGCACCCAGATCCGCGCAATCCGCGCAAATCCGTGGCAAAAGAACGCTCTTGCTCTTTCCATCCCGCCCGCCTCAGGCGTCAGCGGCATCGGCTGCGTCGCGGGCCTGTTCGTCGAGGAAGGCCTGGACGCGGAGCATGACTTCGCGGGTGCCGTCACTGGCGAGGCCGGAGACGACGAACCAGGGGGCGGTCCAGCCCAGTTCGGCGACCACGCGTTCGGCGTGGGCGCGGGCGTCTTCGGGGGGCAGCAGGTCGGCCTTGTTGAACAGCAGCCAGCGCGGCTTGTCCAGCAGGCCGGCGTCGAACTTTTCCAGTTCGTGCTCGATCGCGCGCACCTGGTCGCCAGCGTCGGAGCCGTCCAGCGGCTCGACCTCCACCAGGTGCAGCAGCAGGTGCGTGCGCTGGATGTGGCGCAGGAACAGCGCGCCCAGGCCGGCACCGTCGGCGGCGCCCTCGATCAGGCCGGGAATGTCGGCGATCACGAAGCTGCGCGCCGGCTCCACGCTGACCACGCCCAGGTTCGGATACAGCGTGGTGAAGGGATAGTCCGCCACCTTCGGCGTGGCGGCGGAGACCGCACGGATGAGCGTCGACTTGCCGGCGTTGGGAAAGCCCAGCAGGCCGACGTCGGCCAGCAGCTTCAGCTCCAGGCGCAGCGTGCGCTCCTCGCCCTCACTGCCCGGCGTGGCCCTGCGCGGGGCCCGGTTGACCGAGGTCTTGAAGTGCATGTTGCCCAGGCCGCCCTGGCCGCCGCGCGCCACCAGCAGGCGGTCGCCGTCGCCCACCAGGTCGCCGATCACCTCGTCGGTGTCGATGTTCAGCACCTGGGTGCCCACCGGCACCATGATCACCGTGTCATCGCCGCCCTTGCCATAGCGCTGCTGGCCCATGCCGTCCTCGCCGCGCCGGGCGCGGAACATCCTCTGGTGTCGGAAATCCACCAGGGTGTTGAGGTTGCGGGTGGCTTGCAGCCAGACATCGCCGCCGTTGCCGCCGTCGCCGCCGTCGGGGCCGCCGAGCGGGATGTACTTCTCGCGCCGGAAGCCCACGCAGCCGTTGCCGCCGTTGCCGGCGATGACGGTGATTTCGGCTTCATCTACGAGTTTCATTGGCTGCTGGCCTGGAGTCTGGAGCGGTCTGGAGCGGTCCGGGACCGGGTGCCGGATCTGATCCGGGACTCCGGGGCCGGGAGCCCGGGCAGTGTAGCGGGTACCGGAATCGATCCCCCGGCAAAGAAAAGCCCCGCCGGAGCGGGGCCCTTCGTGGAACGTGGCGCGGGGCTCAGGCCTCGGCGACCACGTTCACGGTGCGACGCTTCTTCGGACCCTTGGTCGTGAACTCGACCTTGCCGTCGATCAGCGCGAACAGGGTGTGGTCGCGGCCGAGGCCGACGCCCGAACCCGGGTGGAACTGGGTGCCGCGCTGGCGGACGATGATGTTGCCGGCGTCGATCGCCTGGCCACCATAGATCTTCACGCCGAGGTACTTCGGGTTGGAGTCGCGGCCGTTGCGCGAGGAACCTACGCCCTTTTTATGTGCCATGGCTGCTGCTCCTTACTTCTTGTCGCCACCGGCAATGCCGGTGATCTCGATTTCGGTGTAGTGCTGCCGGTGGCCCATCTGCTTGCGATGGTGCTTGCGGCGGCGGAACTTCACGATGCGCACCTTGTCGGCGCGGCCGTGGGCCTTGACGGTGGCGGTGACGGTGGCGCCCTTGAGCGCGTCGCCAACCTTGATGCCGTCGGAGTCGCCGAGCATGAGCACGTCGTCGAACGTGATCTCCTTGCCGGCCTCGACGTCAAGCAGCTCGACGCGGAGCGTTTCGCCCTGCATCACACGATACTGCTTGCCGCCCGTTACCAGGACTGCGTACATGACCAAGCTTCCTCTGTAGTTATTGTGGTCGCCTGCCTGCCATCGAGGGCGGACAGGAGCGGAATTGTAGGGGATTCATTGACTTAGGGTCAACAGCGGCGATTCCGGGCAGAAACGACCCACATCGCGCCATGCAACGCCGGGGCGACCGAGGCCAGAGCGGCTGCAGGGCCCGACGACGCCACGACCACCGCTACGGACCTGCGGTTTGCGCTGGCCGAGCAGGCACGCCGCTGATCCAGGATGCAAGGTGCGTTACGAGGGGCCCGGCTCGCCGGACCCTTTTTTTCAGGCTCTTCTCCCGACTGAGGGACTGGCGCGCCTATAGATACAGCGCGGGCGCCGGATGCCAAGGCCCTTGAGTGCTCATGTCCCCCGGCGCTGGCCTTGCGGCCATCGCCTCCTCCTTGACTTCGCTCTCAAGGGCCTTGGCACCCGGTGCGGAGCAGTACGCTGTGGCCCGGAAGCAAAAGCCGGGGATCGTGCGTACTCCAGCCGAAGCCGAGCCCCGTCGTGGCCGGGAGGGCGGGGCGGGGGCGGCACTGCGGGGGGCCCCCCCCCCACGCGGGGGCGCGGGGGCCAGAGCCCCCCCCCCCCCCCCGCCCACGGCGGGGCCCTCCAGCTCACGGCGACGCATGGCGAAGGAAGCAGACGCTCCTCGTCGGAACCGTTTTCCCGAAGATGGGAGATGAACCACTTTTCATCCCCCGCCTTCTGGAAATCCGGCCGATTGCCCCCATCCATGGGTCTCGGTAGGCTGGTCGATCGCCCGCCCTCCCCCTTTCCGGATCCCCACCCCGATGGCGCTGGACCTCATCCGCATCCGCGGAGCCCGCACCCACAACCTCAAGAACATCAGCCTCGACCTGCCGCGCGACCGCCTGATCGTGGTCACCGGCCTGTCGGGCTCCGGCAAGTCCTCGCTCGCCTTCGACACGATCTACGCCGAAGGCCAGCGTCGCTATGTCGAATCGCTGTCGGCGTACGCGCGGCAGTTCCTGAGCGTGATGGACAAGCCCGACGTCGACCAGATCGAGGGCCTGTCCCCGGCGATCGCGATCGAGCAGAAGTCGACCTCGCACAACCCGCGCTCCACCGTGGGCACGATCACCGAGATCTACGACTACCTGCGCCTGCTCTACGCCCGCGTCGGCCAGCCGCGCTGCCCGGACCACCACTACCCGCTCGAGGCGCAGACCGTCAGCCAGATGGTCGACCAGGTGATGGCGCTCGCCAACGATCCCGCGAACGCCGAGCGGCGCTGGATGCTGCTGGCGCCGGTGGTGCGCGAGCGCAAGGGCGAGCATGCCCAGGTGTTCGAGCAGCTGCGCGCGCAGGGCTATGTGCGCGTGCGCGTGGACGGCGAAGTGCACGAGATCGACGCCGTGCCGCCGCTGGCGCTGCGCCAGAAGCACACCATCGAAGCGGTGATCGACCGCTTCCGCGTGCGCGAGGACATGCAGCAGCGCCTGGCGGAATCCTTCGAGACCGCGCTCAAGCTCGGCGACGGCATGGCCGAGGTGCGGGCGCTGGACGACGACGCGACCGAACCGCTGCTCTTCTCTTCGCGCTACAGCTGCCCGGTCTGCGATTACGCGCTGCCGGAGCTCGAGCCACGCCTGTTCTCGTTCAACGCCCCGGCGGGCGCCTGCCCGACCTGTGACGGCCTGGGCGTCAGCCAGTTCTTCGACCCGACGCGGGTGGTGGTCCATCCCGAGCTGTCGCTGGCCGCGGGCGCGGTGCGTGGCTGGGACCGCCGCAACCATTACTACTTCCAGCTCATCGCGTCGCTGGCGCGCCACTACGGCTTCGACGTCGACACCCGTTGGCAGGAGCTGGCCGACGACGTGCGCCAGGCCGTGCTGTACGGCAGCGGCGACGACGAGATCGCCTTCACCTACGTGACCGAGAGCGGCGTGCGCAGCAAGCGCCGGCACCGCTTCGAAGGCATCGTGCCCAACCTCGAGCGCCGCTACCGGGAGACCGAGTCCGCGGCGGTGCGCGAGGAACTGGCCAAGTACATCAGCGAACAGCCCTGCCCCGACTGCGGCGGCGCGCGCCTGAACCGCTCGGCGCGCAACGTGTTCGTGGCCGAGCGCGCGATGCCCTCGATCGTGGTGCTGCCGATCGGCGAGGCGCTGCAGTTCTTCAGCGAACTCGAGCTCCCCGGCTGGCGCGGCGAAGTGGCCGAGCGCATCGTCAAGGAAATCCGCGAGCGCCTGGGCTTCCTGGTCGACGTCGGCCTCGACTACCTCACGCTCGAACGCAAGGCGGACTCGCTGTCCGGCGGCGAGGCCCAGCGCATCCGCCTGGCCAGCCAGATCGGCGCCGGTCTTGTCGGCGTGATGTATGTGCTCGACGAACCCTCGATCGGCCTGCACCAGCGCGACAACGAACGCCTGCTGGGCACGCTGACCCGCCTGCGCGACCTGGGCAACACCGTGATCGTGGTGGAACACGACGAGGACGCGATCCGACTGGCCGACCACATCATCGACATCGGCCCCGGTGCCGGCGTGCACGGCGGCGAGGTGGTGGCCGAGGGCCGCTACGAGGACATCCTCGCCGCGCCGCGCTCGCTGACCGGGCAATACCTCTCCGGCCAGCGCCGCATCGAGATCCCGGCCACCCGCCACGCGCCGAACCCGAAGCTGGAGTTGCGCCTGCTGGGCGCCAGCGGCAACAACCTCAAGGACGTCGACCTGGTCATCCCCAACGGGCTGTTCACCGTGGTCACCGGCGTCTCCGGCTCGGGCAAGTCGACGCTGATCAACGACACCCTGTACGCGCTGGCCGCCAACGAGATCAACGGCGCCTCGCACAAGCCGGCGCCGTTCCGTTCGGTCGAGGGCCTGGACCTGTTCGACAAGGTGGTCGACATCGACCAGTCACCGATCGGGCGCACGCCGCGCTCCAACCCGGCGACCTATACTGGCCTGTTCACCCCGCTGCGCGAGTTGTTCGCACAGGTGCCCGAGTCGCGCGCGCGCGGCTACGGCCCGGGCCGCTTCAGCTTCAATGTCCGCGGCGGCCGCTGCGAGGCCTGCCAGGGCGACGGCCTGATCAAGGTCGAGATGCATTTCCTGCCCGACATCTACGTGCCCTGCGACGTCTGCGGCGGCAAGCGCTACAACCGCGAGACGCTGGAGATCCGCTACAAGGGCCTGAACGTCCACGAGGTGCTGGACATGACGGTCGAGGACGCGCTTGACCTGTTCCACGCCGTGCCGGCGCTCGCGCGCAAGCTCGAGACGCTGGCCGACGTCGGCCTGGGCTACATCCGCCTGGGGCAGTCGGCGACCACGCTCTCCGGCGGCGAGGCGCAGCGCGTGAAGCTGTCGAAGGAGCTGTCGCGACGCGACACCGGCCGCACCCTGTACATCCTCGACGAACCCACCACCGGCCTGCACTTCCACGACATCGACCACTTGCTGGGCGTGCTGCACAAGCTGCGCGACGACGGCAACACGGTGGTGGTGATCGAACACAACCTCGACGTCATCAAGACCGCGGACCGGGTGATCGACCTGGGTCCCGACGGCGGCCACCGCGGCGGCGAGATCATCGCCCAGGGCACGCCCGAAGAGGTGGCCGCGATGCCGCAGTCGCACACCGGGCGCTTCCTCGCCAGGCTGCTCGAAGAGCACGCGGGGCGCACCTCGGCCGCACCGGTGGCCGAGGCCCCGCGGCCCCGTTCCCGCGGCAAGACCGGTACCCCCACCCGCCGCCGCAAGGCCAGGGACATCTCCTCATGAACCGCGAACCCGCCGAGCACGGCAAGCTGCTCCACAGCCTGCCCATCGAACTGCGCTGGCGCGACCTCGACGCCTTCAACCACGTCAACAACTCCAACTTCATGACCTACCTGGAGGAGGCGCGGATCCGCTGGTTCGAATCGCTGGGCGAGGACTGGGTGACCGAAGCGATCGCTCCGCTGCTGGCAGCGGTGCAGATGAACTACCGGCATCCGATTCCCTACCCCGGTGCGATCGTGGTCGAGCTCACCGCCGACCGCGTCGGCACCAGCAGCGTGACCCTCGGCCACCGCATCACCAGCGCCGACGGTACGGTCCTGCATGCCGATGGCCACGTGGTCATGGTCTGGATCGACCGCGGCAGCGGCCGCCCGACCGCCCTGCCCGACGCGGTGCGGAGGATCGCCGGCGCCTGAGCCCCACCCGGGTTCAACCCGTGCCGGTCCCGTCGGCCTGGCCGCGCAGGCCGTGGCGATTCATCAGCCGGTACAGCGTGACCCGGGAGATGCCGAGGTCACGCGCCGCCGCCTGCAGGCGGCGTCCGTTGCGGGCCAGGGCGCGCTCGATGGCCACGCGCTCGCCCTCCGACCTCGCTTCGCCCAGGGTCTGCATCGCGACGGGAGCGTCCGCCAGGCGCAGGTCGCGCGCGGTGATGCGGGGACCCTCGGCCATCACCACCGCCTGGCGCACGCGGTTGACCAGCTCGCGTATGTTCCCCGGCCAGGGGTGGTCGTGCATCGCGCGCAGGGCATCGAGGGTGAATCCGCGCACGTGGCTGCCGCCCTCGCCCACGTGCCGTGCCAATGCCCAGGCCGCCAGCAGCGCGATGTCGCCATCGCGCTCGCGCAGCGGCGGCATGTGCAGCTCGATTACCCGCAGCCGGTGGTAGAGATCATCGCGGAAGCGCCCCCGCTCCACCGCCTCCCCCAGGTCGACGTGCGTCGCGCAGATGATGCGCGCATCCACCGCGATGTCCTCGTGCCCGCCCAGGCGCTGGATCGTGCCCTGCTCGAGGAATCGCAGCAGCGACGCCTGCGATTCCAGCGGCAGGTCGCCAATCTCGTCGAGGAACAGGGTGCCGCCGTCGGCATGCTCGAAGCGGCCGCGCTTGCGCTGGATCGCGCCGGTGAAGGCCCCGCGCTCGAAGCCGAACAGCTCCGACTGCAGGAGGCTGTCGGGGATCGCGCCGCAGTTGATCACCACGAGCGCTCCGTCCCGGCGCGCCGAGTGGCGATGGATCGCCGCGGCCGCCAGCTCCTTGCCGGTGCCGGTCTCACCGCCAATGCAGACCGGCGCTCCGGTCAGGGCCACGCGCCGCAGGTGCCGGTACAGGAGCTGCATCGCTGCGCTGTCGCCGATCATTCCGTCCAGCGAGGGCGCCGGCGCAGCAAGGACGTCGTCGCGCCCGCCCAGTCGCGCCATGCCGTGTGCGTGTCCGAGCACCGTGGCCAGCAGGCCATCCTCGCAGGGCAGCACGACGTAGTCGTGGCAATGGTCGCGGACCAGCTTGCGCACGACATCCAGGCGGACCTGCCCGGGCGACAGTCCCGCGACCCACGCCCGCCCGCTGCCAAGCACGTCACGGATGTGCTGCAGCGACGCCGGCGCAGGCCCATGGCAGCCCCGGAGGTCCACCAGCCCGGCGCAGCAATGGCCACCGCCATCGGCGGAGAGGTCCGGAACCGCCTCCGCGCTGGAGACCACACAGGCCCGCCAGCCCCGCTCGCCAAGGCTCGATGGCAGGGTCGCGGCCGTGCGGTCCCCGGCCACCACCCAGTGAATGAAATCGCGCACACCGTTGCATCCAGGCATTCGTCTGCGCTGCACCCGCCCCCTGCAGATGGCCTCCCGTCCCGTGTCCACCCCTTCCAACGCGGGGTCGCGGAGCAAGCGGACATCCCTCCGGCTGAACAGGGCGCAGGGGCTCAGAAGCGGATCGGCAGCCGCGCCACCAGGGTGACGTCCGGGGTATCGCGGGTCATGCCCGCGCCCAGCGCGATGTTGACGCTCGTGCGATCGCTGATGCGGTAGGTGCCGCCAAGCATCAGCGTGCCCAGCACCACGCGCACCGAACCCGGCAGGTCGCTGCCGTTCTGCCGCGAGCGCTGGACCATGCTGTGGTCGTAGCCGATGCTGATCGCTGCCCGGTCGTTCAGGGCGAGGCCGACGCCCAGGTTGAAGCCGAAGATGTCGCCCGCATCGATTTCGCCCAGGAACTCGGTGGTGGTCTGCGGGAAGCCCTCGGGTGCACCGCTGAGCGTGGTGCGCGAAACGTCCTCGCGGGCGAAGTTGTGCAGATAGCTCAGGCTGCCGAAGAACACCACCGGGTCGGACGCGTACATCCAGGTCACGCCCGGCTGCAGCGAGGCGAAGCCGCTGCCGGTGGGCAGCTCCAGGGGCAGCCCGGTGCCGGTGGCGTTGGCGACGCAGCGCGTGACGCAGTCGGTGGTGACTTCGAACAGGTCCTTGCCCGTGCGCGTCTTGTAGCGCAGCCAGAGCACGTAGAACGGCCGGTCCGCGCCCTTGTTCGGCAGCTGGTAGCGCGCGGTCAGCTCGAGGTCGCCCAGGCCGCTGCCGTCGGCGCTGAAGACGCTGTCCTGCGCCGACCCGGTGAAGATCTCGCGGCTCACGGTGTCGCCGCGGATGTACATATAGGGCACCTTGAGCTCAAGCTCGAGCCGGTTGCCGACGCCGTAGCGCGCGGCCAGCGCCGCGGTCACGCTGGTCGTCTTGACCTGGCGGATGTCGATCAGGCCGATCAGGATCGCCGGGATCACGGTGTAGCCGATCAGCGCCACGCGGTCGTTGGAGTAATAGCCGGTCTGCAGCGAGGGCTCCAGGATCAGCGCGCCGCGCGGCGTCAGCACGCCGGGCTGGTCGAAGATCTGCGCCACCTCCGGAGGCCGCGTCGACTCCTCCGGTGCCTGCCCCACCGGCACCGGTTCGCCTGTTTGTTGGGCCACGGCCACCGCGGTCGCGGCCGGGACGGCGGCGGGCAGCGCGCCCGCGACCCCGCCGCGCGCGCGCAGCGCATCGAGGCGCCACGCGTCGACGCCATCGGCATCCTGGTCCCAGTCCGCCTGTCGACCCCGGAGGTAGGTGCGCAGCGCTTCGATCTCCCGCGCCTGTGCGTCCAGGCGCGCCTCGAGGGCGCTGATGCGGCCTTCGTTGTCCGCCGGCGGTGCGCCAGGTGGAGCGACCGCCTGCGGCCACGCTGGCAGCGGCATCGCCAGGGCCGCGGCGAGCAGTGCGATCGCCCGGCATCCCCCTGCGCGCATCATGGCGTCCCGGTCGCGATCAGGCCCGCATGGCCCAAGGCGTCGCTGAAGTTGATCGCCTGCAGCAGGCCCAGCGTGTTGCTCGCCGCATCGATGCTGGTGGACACGCGGATGTGCACGCCGTCGAGGGTGTTCTGGAGTACCAGGCCGGCGCCGGCGCTGCCGGCGGCATCGAAGGCATTGCCGGGTCCCACCTGTACGACCTGCACCTGGCGCAGTTGCTCGAGTTCGCGCGCCTGCACGGGCGTGATCCGCGCGATGTCGGGGATGTCGATGCGCAGCGATGCGACCAGTTCGCCGTCGACCCAGGCCATCCGCTCGAAGCCGAACGAGACCACGAGTCCCGAAGGCAATGCGAACCCGCCGCGCATCGCATCGAGCCTGGCCGCATCCAGCGGCGCCCATCCTTCCGGCAGCCTGGTTTCGGAGGCCCTGCCGTGGGAGGGCCAGCCCACGGCCGCCAGCGCCAGCAGCGCGGTGACCAGGGCCTGCCAACCGATCCGGCTTGCGAATGGAGTCTTCATCTCAGATGTCCCCGGGACCGCGACGGCGCATGACCACGTCCTGCAGCCCCTGCCGCTGGACCGCGGTGGCCAGGGGCGCCAGCGGCGCCAGGCGCCAATCGCGCGGATGGTTGAAGGCCGCGAGTGCGCGGCGGTTATGGACGACGAACAGCACCCGGTTGTCCCACAGCCGATCGAATTCGCGCCGTGGCAGCAGCCGCGTCCCGCGCGCCGGGTCGCCGATGAGCACGCGTCCGTGGCGCATGCCCTTCACTACGACGAAGTGCCGGTAGCCGCGGTCGTTGAGCAGGACGATCGCGGGCAGGCCTTCGTCGAGCAGGCGGTCGAGCGGCACTTCGAAGCCGTCGGCCACATAGCCCTGCACCTGCAGGTACGCACGCATGTCCAGCAGCGAGAAGCCCTCGCGGCGGATCCGGGCCTGGTCCCCATGCTGGTACATGTGCCGGAACACGTCCGCCTCGCTGACCGCCTGCCCGTACTGGAAGGTCAGCAGCGTGGCCACCGCCGCCGAGCCGCAGCTGTAGTCGTACTGCTGCGGGATCGTGGTGCGGTAACGCGCGGCCTTGAGGCTGGTCACGGGGAGCGAATAGCTGCCGCCGTAGGGCACGCGCACGTCGGCCCGGCCTGCCAGCGCCACGTCTGGAACCGTCGCCAGCCCCACGATGCAGGCGGCTGCCAGGCAGGTCCCGAGTGCGGCGCCGGCGCGGATCACGGACCGGGCCCGCCGAACTGCACGTTGACCGCGGTGCCGTTCTGGATCAGGACGTTGGCACCGCTGTTCTGGATCACGGTGTTGATGCCCGCGGCGTTGCCGAAGGCGCCGCCGGTGACGGTGTTCGGGCCGCCGACGGTCCCGACGGCGGTGTTGCCGTCAACCTGGCCCTGGTTGTCGACGTCGACCACGGTGATGATCGTGGATTCGCCGCCGCGCAGGGCCTCCAGGGCCGGGACGGACACCGCCTGCCCGAAGCCTTCGACAGGCCCCGGCTCGGCGGACGGCGATGCCAGCGCGAGCGCGCTGGCGAGGACAGGAATCGCGATGGCAGGCATGGCGCCCTCCTTGACAGGATCAGGCGACGCACCGCGGGCATGCACCCGCGATGCGCGCCCGTGCCCGGATTACGGACCGCTGGTGCCGAGGTTCAGATTGGCCTGCACGGTCACGCCCTGCTGGATCAGCGAGGACGCGCCGCTGTTCTGCGCGAGCACCATGATGCCCGCGGCTGCGTTCGCCGAACCGTCCATCGAGTTGGACATATCGAAGACGCCACCATGGGCCCAGCTGGAGCCACCCGCGCCACCCGCTCCGCCCATCCCGTCGCCGCCGGTCGCGCTGCCGCCCGAGCCGTCTCCGCCATCGCCGCCGGTGCCGGCCGTGGCCATCGCGTCGCCGCTGCTGCCGGAGTTGTCGGCGGTGGTGTCGCCACCCGTGGCGCTGGCGTCAGCTGTCGCGCTGCTGTCGCCCGAGGCACTGTCCCCGATGGTGGCGATGGAATCGCCGGAGTCCGAGCCGGCAGCGCCCAGCGCGCCTGCGAGGCCCGCCGCAGCGGCATCACCGTCGCGCGCGCTGATCGCAGCGGCATCGCCGCCGTCGCCACCGTCGCCACCGTCGCCACCGCCGGCCAGGGCAAGACCACCCATGCCGGCACCACCATCACCGCCATCCGCGCTGCCGCCGTTGAGCGCGACGTTTCCCAGCACCAGCACGCTGTTGCCGGTGACCGCACCCAGGAGGTTGGTCTCGGCGACCGCCGTGGAGGTGTTGAACGAGCTCGCGATGCTCGTGCTGGCACTGCTGCCGTTGTTCGCCGATGCGTTGGACAGGCCGATGCCCGCCGCGATGCCGGCGTTGTCGCGGCTGTCGCCGCTGCTGTTGTCTTCGCTATTGCTGGCGTTGTTGTCGCCCGGTCCGGCTTCGGTCTGGTCCTGTGCCCATGCCTGGGCGGACAGGCCGATGCCGAGCAGCACCGCTGCGGCCAACATGCTCTTGTGGATGCGCATTGTCGTTCTCCTAGGGGGATGTCGCGCCAGCGCACAAAGGGGGAGGTGCCGCACGCCGGTGCGACCCTGTCTAATGCAGGTTTGATGCCAGACCGCGGGGACACGCGCATGTGATTGATCACGCGGCGTTTTTTTCGCCGCCATCCCTGCTGCTGGCGGCGATGTCGTATTCATCCGCATCGCCGGCTGCGAAAATGTTGCATCGCTGAAACATGCGGTCCGTCGCCTTCGGGCGGGATCCCGCGGACAGGTACGCCGGATCCGCCCAGGGCGTGGCACAGCCCGCCCTGGAGGCGCACTGCGCTGATGTTTCATTCTTGAGAATCGCGCCCCTGGCCGCCGCTCGCGGCCCTGCCTGGAGCCCTCAGCGCGCGTCGGCGGCGCGCACCTCGAAGTCCGTGCCGACGCTGCGGCCGTCCGCCAGGGTGAACTCGACGCGCGCGACATCGCCCGTCGCCAGCGGCGATACCGGCCGCATCAGCATCAGGTGCAGGCCGCCCGGGCGCAGCACCACCTCGCCACCGGCGGCCACCGGCAGCTCGGCGACCTCGCGCATCCGGCTGACGCCGTCCACCACCTGCGTCTCATGCAGCTCGACGCTGGCGAACGCGTCACTGCGCGCGCCGATGACGATGGTGTCGGCCGCGCACCGGTTTTCGATGCGGGCGAAGCCCGCCATCATCGGCATCGGCATCGGCGGCGAACGCAGCCAGCCGTCGACCACGCGCGGCACGCAGGCGACATCGGCATCGACGGCGGCCGTCGCATCCGAAGCGGAAGCGCCCGCGGTCGCTGCACACAGCAGCGCGGCAGGAAGGAGGATGCGAAGGAGAATGCCCATGCACCTATGATACCCGTCCACTCCGACGCGGACGCGACGACGCATGACTGCACTCATCGACACCATCGGCCACGGCGCGATCACCGAGCTCAGGCTCGCACGCGCGCCTGTCAACGCGCTCAACCCGGAGCTCTGCAAGGCGCTTGCAGCGGCGGTGCCGGCGGCCATCGCGGCGGGCGCACGGGGCATCGTGCTGTCGGGCGGCGAGAAGGCCTTCTCCGCCGGGCTCGACGTGCCGCACCTGCTGTCGCTGCGCTCGCGCGAGGAACTCGGCGCGGCGTGGACGGACTTCTTTTCCGCCGCGCGCGCACTGGCGGCATCGAAGGTGCCCGTGGCGGCAGCAATCACCGGCCATTCGCCCGCCGGCGGCTGCGTGCTCGCACTGTGCTGCGACTACCGGGTGATGGCCGAAGGGCCGTTCCGCATCGGCCTCAACGAGACCCAGGTCGGCCTGGTCGCGCCTGACGGCATCCAGCACCTGATGCGGCGCACGGTCGGCATCCACCGCGCCGAGCGCCTGCTGGTAGGTGGCGAACTGGTGGAGAGCGCGCGCGCACTCGAGATCGGCCTGGTCGACGCACTCGCGCCGCACGCCGACGTGGTCGCGCACGCGGTCACCTGGCTCGAGGGGCTGCTGGCGCTGCCGCGGGAGCCCGTGCTGCGCACGCGCGCGATCGCGCGTGCCGATCTGCACGCGGCGCTGGCACCGGAGCACATCGACATCGACACTTTCGTGAACGCGTGGAACGATCCCGATACCCAGGCGGGCCTGCGCGCCCTGGTGGCGCGGCTGGGCAAGTAATGCCGCGTCCTCCGGGGACTCAGCGGTCGCCGGTGGCCACCGGGCGCGCCGGGTCCTCGATCCAGCCGCTCCACGAACCGGTGTAGAGTCCGGCGCCGTCCAGACCTGCATGCGCCATCGCGAGCAGGTGGTGGCAGGCCGTGACGCCGGAGCCGCACATCGCGACCACATCGGCCGGCGCACGGGGACCGAGCAGGTCGGCGAACTCTTCCGCCAGCGCTGCGCGCGACTTGAAGCGGCCGTCGGCGATGTTGGATGCGTACGGGCGCGAGACCGCGCCGGGCACATGCCCTGCGCGCGCATCGATCGGTTCGACTTCGCCGCGGAAGCGCTCGCCGCCGCGGGCATCCAGCAGCAGGCCGCCGCCGGCCAGGTGCATCTCGACGCGGGCGCCGTCGTACAGCCGCGAGCGGTCGTAGGCCACCGGATACGGCGCGGCCCGCTGCGCCTCCGATACGTCCCTGTCCACGGGCAAGCCCTGCGCGCTCCAGGCCTCGAAACCGCCGTCAAGCACAGCCACCCGCGCGTGCCCGGCCAGCCGCAACAGGCACCAGGCGCGTGCGGCGAAGGCGCCGTCGGCCGCGTCGTAAGCCACCACCTGGTGCGCCGGGGTGATGCCACGCGCCGCCAGCATGCGGCCGAAATCCGCCGCCCCTGGCCATGGGTGGCGTCCGCCGCCGGGCAGGTGCGCACCGGAGAGGTCGCGGTCGAGATGCACGTAGTGCGCACCGGGCACATGGCCACCGCGCCAGGCCGCTTCGCCGGCAGCCGGGTCCGCGAGCGAGAAGCGCGCATCGAGCACCACCAGCAAAGGGTCGCCCAGGCGCGCCGCGAGATCGGAGGGCGATACCAGGGTGGTCCAGTCGGGCGATCTGTTCACGGCAGGCCTCCGGCGGCCAGCAGGCGCTGGCGCAGGTTGTACAGGATCGATGCGGTGGCGCCCCACACGCGCTGCCCGGGCGCGGCCTCGTGGCGACGGTACTCGAACACCTCGCGATCGCGGCCACGGTAATGGATCGCGATCCGCTCCAGGTTCTCCGGCGCCATCAGCCAGCGCAGCGGCAGGCTGAAGACCTCGGCCACTTCGCCGGGCCGCGGCCGCGGCACGAAACCCGTCGGTACCCGCGCGACCACGGGCAGCACCTGGAAACCCGTGACCGTCGCCAGCGGGTCGAGGTAGCCGAGCACGTGCGCATCGCAGGACCGCAGGCCGATCTCCTCTTCCGCCTCGCGCAGGGCCGCAGCCAGCGGGCCGGCATCGCCCGGGTCCACGCGCCCGCCGGGAAAGCTCACCTGCCCGCCGTGGTGGCGCAGGCCATCGTCGCGTCGGGTCAGGATGACGCGGGTCTCGCGATCGCCGACCAGCGGCACCAGCACCGCGGCATCGGCCAGCGCGACGCGCTGGGGCAGCAGGTCGCGCAGTTCGTCCAGGTTCCAGGCCGGACCCGCGGGCACCGCGTTGAGCGGCTCCAGCGCGGCCTGCAGCGCGGCATCGGCGGGCCCGGGGGACATCAGGCGCGACGCGCCTCGCGGGCGGGAAGCACCAGGTCCATCAGCTGTTCACGCTGGGCATCTTCCATCGCCAGCCAGCCGGCGATCTCGTCACCGGTGCGCAGGCAGCCGTCGCAGAGGCCGTCGTCGTTGATCGTGCACACGCCGATGCAGGGAGTCTGCACGGCGCGGAAATCGGTGCTCATCGTATCCACCGGATTGCGGGGTCTCGAAACGCGAACGCGCCGGCACGGGGCCGGCGCGTCCTTGGTGCATTGGCGTGCGCGGCGGTGGCCGCGCACTGGTGCAAGGGGCGCCGGCGGCGCCCCGCGGTCACTTGACGCTGACCAGCTTGACGTCGAACACCACGGCCTGGTTGGCCATGCGGCCGGCGCGGATGTCGGTGCCATAGGCCTTGTCGCCCGGCAGCACCACTTCCCAACGCGAGCCGGCCGGCATCTGCAGCAGCGCTTCGCGCAGGCCTTCGAGCGGAACCTGGCTGACCTTCAGTTCGATCGGGCCGGGAGTCTGGCCCTGCGGCACCTGGTTGGTGTCGATCAGCACGGTGCCATCGGGGAGCGAGCCCTTGTAGCTCAGCGCGACATCGCTGGCCTGGGTGGGCTTGGCACCGTTGCCGACTTCGATCACGCGGTACTGCACGCCGCTGGGCAGGGCCTTCACGCCCGTCTTGGCGCGGTTCTGCGCAAGGAAGCTGTCGCTGGCCGTCTTGTTGGCGTCGGAGATGCGCTTGAACTCCGCCTCCATCTTGGCCTGCTGGCGCTTCTGCATGTTCTCGACGGCCGTGCGCAGGTCGTCAACGGGGACCGCGGGATCCTTCTTGCCATAGGCGTCCTGCAGTGCCTTGACCACGGTGTTGACGTCGACGGCTTCACCGCGCTCGGTCAGCTCCGCGAGCTCTGCGCCGGTGTTGTAACCGATCGCATAGCTGAGCTTCCCTTTCTCGGAAGTGATGTCCTGGGCGGCGGCCGTACCGGCGACCAGGGTGGTGGCCGCGAGGGCGGCGGCGAGCAGGCGCAACTTCATTCGTGGGACTCTCCGGAATTGCAGATTGGGTGGGTCCAAGACGCGGCGGGGCGGTCTGGCCGCCCCGTCTGGACACGCTAGGATACTGGCCCCAGCGCTTAACCGCCACTGACACCGCAGCATCCGACCCTGCCCGGCGCCGGAAGTTCCCGCACCGGGCCCGACCACGGAAATCCCATGTCCCAACTCATTCTCACGACCGACCACGGTGCCGTCCGCGTTCTCACCATCAACCGTCCAGACAAGCTGAATGCGCTCAACAGGGCCACGCTCGAAGCGCTGCACGCCGCCTTCGACGCCGCCGCGGCCGACGAGGCGGTGCGTGCGCTGGTCCTCACCGGCAGCGGCGGCAAGGCCTTCGTCGCCGGTGCCGACATCGCCGAGATGTCCGGGCTGAGCGCGGTCCAGGCGCGTGATTTCTCGCTGGTCGGCCAGCGCCTGATGCGGCGCATGGAGCGCATGCCCAAGCCGGTGGTGGCGATGATCAACGGCTTCGCCCTGGGCGGCGGCCTGGAACTGGCGATGTGCTGCCACCTGCGCATCGCCGCCGACACCGCGAAGCTCGGCCTGCCCGAGGTCACCCTTGGCCTGCTGCCCGGCTTCGGCGGCAGCCAGCGCCTGCTGCGCCTGGTCGGCCGCGCCTTCGCGCTGGAGCTGACATTGACCGGCGCGCCGGTGGATGCCGCGCGCGCGCTCGAGCTCGGCCTGGTCAATCGCGTGGTGCCTGCCGACGGGCTGGACGCCGAGACCATGGCCCTGGCCACGAAGCTCGCCGCCAACGCGCCGCTGGCGATGCGCGGGATCCTCGATGCCATCCACGTCGGCGGCGAGTGCGCCATCGACGACGGCCTCGAATACGAAAGCGCGCAGTTCGGCCTTGCGTTCTCCACCGCGGATGCACGCGAGGGCATGACCGCCTTCCTCGAGCGCCGCAAGCCGGCGTTCGACAACCGTTGAGCCACGGCATGGTGGCCGACCGTCCCGAGACCGGTCCCGGCTTCAACGCCGGTCCTGCCCCGGCTGCGCCCGACGCGGCACAGTCGCTTCGCATCCTTGCGCTGCTGCGCGCCGACGACATCGATGCGGCGATCGGGGCCGGGCTCGCCGGCTTCGTGGCGCTGCCGGGGCTGGACGACACGACCAACGACCTGCTGGTCGCGGCGCGCGACCGCCTGCTCGCGGCCTGGGCCGCGCGCGATCGCTACCGCGCGCGTGCAAAACGCCTGGAGCGCATCGCCGAGGAGCGCAGGCGCGCGCGATCGCTTCCACCCGCTCCGGCCGCTGCCGATGACGGGTTGGCCGCGGGCACCACTGCTCCGGCCATCCCGCATCGCCCCTCCCTGCCTCCCGCCGCCGCCGCCGCGCTGGCCCGCGCAAGGGCGCGCACGTCTGGGCCGCGCTCATGAGCGCCGCGCGCGAACGCCGCGGCCGGGTGATGCCCAACGCACACGTGCGCGAGATGTTCGCGCGCCTGTCGGAACTCGACCCGAAGCCAACCACCGAGCTTGAATACTCGACGCCCTATGAACTGCTGGTGGCGGTGACGCTGTCCGCGCAAGCCACCGACGTCGGCGTCAACAAGGCCACGCGGCGCCTGTTCCCGGTGGCCAATACGCCCGCCGCGATCGCCGCCCTGGGCGAGGACGGCCTCAAGCGCTACATCAGCACCATCGGCCTGTACAACGCCAAGGCCGCCAACGTAGCGGCGATGGCGACCTTGCTGCTCGAACGCCACGGCGGCGAGGTGCCGCGCACGCGCGCTGAACTCGAGGCGCTGCCCGGCGTCGGACGCAAGACCGCCAACGTGGTGCTCAACACCGCCTTCGGCGAACCGACCATGGCCGTGGACACGCACATCTTCCGCGTCTCCAACCGCACCGGCCTGGCGCAGGGCAAGAACGTGCGCGCGGTGGAAGACCGACTGCTCAAACGGGTGCCGGCGGAGTACCTGCACGACGCCCACCACTGGCTGATCCTGCACGGCCGCTACGTCTGCAAGGCGCGGCGGCCGGAGTGCGGGCCGTGCGTGATCCGCGACCTGTGCACCTGGCCCGACAAGGCGCCGCCCGACACACCCCTCGATCGGCCGCCCCCGGGTACCGGGCCCGCCGCCTGATGCGGCGGGCCGCGATGCAGCGCGCTCAGCGCGCCGCGGTGTAGGACACGGTGACCTTGGGATCCAGCGGCAACACGGTCTTGCTGGAGAATCGCAGCGCGTCGGGGCCGGTCCAGCTGCAGGCCGAGGTGTTCGACGCCGGGCCGAGGTAGCACACCGGCCACAACAGGGTCGACGGCACCGCCTTGCCGGCGACGTGCTCCGGCGAGAAGCGCCACTGGCGTGACGCGTCCGCCGCGGCCGCCGCCATCGCGCGCGAGACCGTACCGGTGGCGACATGCACGTCGGATGCCCGCACCGCGCCGTCGGCGCCGACCTCGAGCCGCAGCACCACCATGCCTTCGTTGCCCGCCAACTGGTCGCGCATCGGGTACTCGGGCGGGGTCATCGCCGCGAGTGCCGGGCCGGTGGTGGCCGAGACCACGTCGTAGCCGCCGCCGGCGGCTTCGTCCACCACCACGCGCAGGAAGGTGGTGGCCGTGTCGCCAGCGCCCTCGCCGGGGTTGAACACCCAGTTGCGGATCTCCGCGGCCAGCGCGTCGCCGCTGTTGCCGGGCGCGATGCCGTGGGGTGCGATGCCGGCGATCCGGCCATCGGCGCCAAGTTCCACGGTGAAGGTGTAGACCTGCTGCGTGGACGGCGCCGGCGTACCCGAGGCCTGCGCCGCGAACGGCAGTGCCAGGGAAAGAAGAAAGGGAATCGCGATCCGCTGCATGATGGTGCTCCCGCGCGCTGGCGCCTGTCAGTGAGTGATGGACCGATCTCACTACGCGGCGCCCAGCCGTGGGTTACAGCTCTATGACAAACACCGCTATTGCTGATCAGCGGTAGCAGGCTGCCGACCAGCGGCAGCTCAATCGTAGCGACCGACCCGCAGCCATTTGGTCGCGACCCACTTTTCCCCTTCGATCACCGGTGCGCCGCCGTGCAGGCTGCCCGTCATCGGGTGCGGGCGGTCGTAGGTGAAGAAGGCCGCATTGCCCTTGACCGCCGCAACTTCGAACCGCGCATCGGGAAACGTCGTGGCACCCCCGTGCGCCGGCGTGTTGAGGTACATCACGATCGACGCCACCCGTTGGCCGCCGCGCGCCAGGGTCCCGCTCGCGCCCACCCGCGCAGGGTCGAAATAATCGTAGTGCGGCTTGTACTCGGCGCCGGGGCCGTAGCGCAGCAGCTGCAGGCCCTCGCCGTTTTCCAGCGGCCAGTCGACCAGGGCAGCCAGGCGGCGCTCGACCCGGTCACAGAGCGCGTTCTCGCCGCGGCGAAAAAACATGCCGTCGCTGGTGCGCCCCGACTGCACCTCGTCCGAGCCGGTGTCCATGTTCATGACCGACGACGGCCGCAGCCGCTCGCGCCCCATCGCCACCAGGGCGTCGCACTCCGCGTCCGACAGCACGCTGCCGAAGACCACCACCCGGGGGTGCAGCAGGTTGGCGAGCACGGTTACCCGGCGGTCACCAGCCTCGATCACCGAAGGTCCGTTCAACGCCAGCGGCGCGGGCACGCGCTCGGGCGGCGGCAGGTCGTTGTCGCGGGCGTGGGCCTCGAGGTGCTCGCGCATCGCGGATTCGAGGGCAGCGACCGCGTCGCCCTCCTTCCAGCCGCGCCCGACCATCGCCGCGACCACATCCTCCGGCGACGCACCCGACTGCACACGCTCCAGCAACCACTGCATCAACGCCGCATCGATTTCCGGCCTGTCCATCCGCTCCCGCCCCATCCAGCTCCTGACGGCACAAAGCAGGCCAGCAGCACATGACAGCGACATGACAGCGACATGCAACCGTCATCGGAATGTCGCATGTGACCGGCGTTGGCGATGCCGACCACAACTGCAAGAAAGCTGTCACGAACGACCTCTAGCCTTCATCCCCGATTCATCCGGAACGCAGCGGACGCCGCCTTGCCAGGCGCGCACCGGCCGCGGTTCCACCGCTGCGTCCGCAGTCCTTTCCTCCCGGAGACCTACCGATGTCCATGCGCCACAGTTCCAAGGCCCTTCTCATGACTTTCGGCGCGGTGCTCGCGCTGAGCGCCTGCGGCGGCGGTTCCGACCGCGTTGCCTCGCCTGGCGAGGGTGCGTTCCCGCCTCCGCCGGCCGCTCCGCCTCCGCCTCCGCCGCCGCCGCCGCCGAGCGAGCCGCCGCCGACGGCTGGCCCCGCCGAGTCCTGCCCGACCGGTTTCCAGAACATCGGCATCATCGCCGACCTCCGCGCCTGCGAACTGCCGGAGCGCATCATCGGCGAGCTCACCGTCCCGAAGCTTGCCGGCACGGTCTACGCCATCAATGGCGCGGTCCACGTCGGCGAAGACATGGGCGGTGACCCTGCCGCCCCGAGGACGGGTGCCCGCGAAGGCATCCTCAACATCGAGGAAGGCGTGACCATCTACGCCTCCGCCGGCCCCGACGCGCTGATCGTCAACCGCGGCTCGAAGATCTACGCCCTGGGCACCGCCGAGGAGCCGATCATCATGACCGCCAAGATCGACATCGAAGGCGGCGCCGGCCCTGAAACCGACGGCAGGTGGGGCGGCCTCGTGCTGGCCGGCCGCGCGCCGGTCAACACCTGCATCGGCGACTTCACGCCGGGCACCGCGCAGTGCGAAACCAGGATCGAGGGCGGTGACCTCGGCATGTACGGCGGCAACTCGGCAACCGACAACTCGGGCACCGTGCAGTACATGCAGATCAGGTACTCCGGCTTCGCCTTCTCGGGCGGCAACGAGCTCCAGGGCCTGACCATGGGCGGCGTCGGCAACGGCACCACCGTCGAGTACATCCACGTCCACAACAGCTCGGACGACGGCATCGAGATCTTTGGCGGCACGGTCAACGCCCGCTACATCGTGATCACCGGAGCCAGCGACGACAGCCTCGACATCGACTCCGGCTGGAACGGCGGGGTGCAGTTCGGCATCGCGGTCCAGCGCGACAGCACCGGCGACAACATGAACGAGTGGTCCGGCACCAACAGCAGCAATCCCATCCCGCTGTCGCCCGAGCAGTACTCGAACCCCCACGTCGCCAACTTCACCTATGTCGGTCGCGCCGGCGGCAGCAGCGGCAACGGCTCGGGCTTCACCGTCAACCTGGGTGCCCGCGCCGAGATCTACAACACCGTGGTCACCCGCAAGGCCGGCGGCACGGGCAAGGGCGAGACCTGCCTGAGCATCGAGCACGTCCCCGAGCGCGGCAGCGCCGCCACCCTCGAATCGGTCTTCTTCGGCTGCCCGAACAACTTCAACAATGCCGATGCCGAAGCGGCCTTCGCTGCCGGCGTCAACACGGTCGCGGGCAACTCGACCCTGACCAGTGTGTTCGTCAACGGTGCCAACGAGAGCGCCGTCCCAGCCGCTGCGGACCTGCCCGGCAAGCACGACTTCTTCCGCCAGGTCGACTACATCGGCGGCGTGAAGGACGCGAGCGACACCTGGTGGCAGGGCTGGACCTGCGGCCTCACCGCCGACAGTTCCTGCTGATCCGGGCTCGACACTCCAACAGGGGGCGGCCAGCTTGGCCGCCCCCGCCCCATTACGCCCCGGCCCGTATCCGCTAGCCCAAGGTCCCAATATGAAGCGCACTCCGTCACGCAGCGGCCTGTTCGTCGCGATCACCACCCTCATCGCATGCCAGGGCGCATGGGCCCAGCAGCCTGAAAGCCCCGGCGGCCAGGCCGCGGTACCGCCCCAGGCCACGATCGTGCAGGCCACGATTGCGCAGTCGGCCGCCACGGCCACCGCGCAGCAGGCGCCCGCCGACCAGGCGGCGACGCTCGATACGGTCGAAGTGCGCGGCGAATACATTCCCGAGCCGATGCTGCAGACCGCCGAGGTCGCCTCGTTCGTCACCCGCGAGGACTTCGAGCGCACCGGCGACTCCGACGCGGCCGCTGCCCTGCAGCGCGTGTCCGGCGTGAGCATCGTCGGCGACAAGTACGTCTACGTTCGCGGCCTCGGCGAGCGCTACTCCTCGGCGCTGCTCAACGGCTCGCCCCTTCCCAGCCCGGAGCCGATGCAGCGCGTCGTGCCCCTGGACCTGTTCCCCGCCGAAGCCCTGCAGAGCATGACCGTGCAGAAGACCTATTCGGCCAGGTATCCCGGCGAGTTCGGCGGCGGCGTGATCGACCTGCAGTCGCTGAGCATCCCCGAAGAACCCTTCTTCAAGATCAGCGTGGGCGGCGGCTTCAATGACGGCACCACCGGCGAGAAGGGCCTGACCTACTATGGCGGCGGTGACGACGACTGGTGGGGCTACGACGACGGCACCCGCAAGATTCCGCGCGCGCTCCGCGATGCCATGGACACCGGCAAGCGGGTCGACCGCAACAACTTCAGCAATGAAGAGCTCGCGGTGATCGGCCGCAGCCTCGAGAACGCCAGCGTCAATGTCCTGCAGGAAAAGGACGACATCGATCCGGACGTCAACTTCGGCTTCAGCGCCGGCTATTCCGCCGAGATGGGCGATGACGCGCGCATCGGCTTCATCGCCGCGGCCGGCTTCGACAACAAGTGGCGCACCACGTTCGGCGACCAGGAACAGGGCGTGTTCCTCGGCGACAACCTGGAAACCCTGTCCTACGGCAAGGACTACGAGTTCCTCACCACCCGCAACAACGCCCGCGTCAACGCCCTGCTCGGCGCCGGCTACGAATGGGGGCGCAACAGGATCGACCTGACGACCCTGTACGTGCACGACACCCTCAAGGAAGCCCGCAGCCGCGCCGGCATGGACAACATCAGCGGCTATCGCGTCCGCGAAGACGACACCCGCTGGTTCGAGCGCGAAATGATCAACAACCAGGTCAGCGGCGAACACTCCTTTGGCGAGTACGACGACCTCAAGGTCGAGTGGCGCGCCGCCTGGGCCCGCGCGACCCGCGACGTGCCCTACGAGAAGCAGATCGGCTTCCGCGACGATGGCGCGCCGCCTGGGCCCGCGCGACCCGCGACGTGCCCTACGAGAAGCAGATCGGCTTCCGCGACGAGGGTGACGGCTACTGGGCCTACTCGGTCCGGAACCAGGAGAACTACACCCGCTTCAGCGAGGTCGTGGACGAGGTCGCCAGCGGCGGCGTCGACCTGACCTGGCGCCTTCCGGTCCAGCGCGACGTCACGCTTTCCGCCGGCGCCTCGTACATGGACAACGACCGCAATGCCTGGTCGCGCGAGTTCAGGTACTTCGCGGGCGACGGCCCGGGGGGCGGCGCCGAGATGCCCTTCTACTTCCCCTACCAGCGCCCCGACTACCTGTTCTCCGACTACAACCTGAGCCAGGGCTGGCTGAGGCTCGAGGAGACCACGGGCACCGGCGGCCAGGCTGCCTACGACGCCACGCTCAAGGTCCTCGGCACCTACGCGCAGGTCGAAGGCGAGATCACCCCCAACCTGCGCGGCACCCTCGGCGTCCGCTACGAGGACGCCACCCAGGCGGTGCACCCGTACGACATCTATACCGGCAACCGCGTGGCCAGCAGCGTGGCGCCGCTGGAGAACGACTACTTCCTGCCCGCGCTGACCCTGACCTGGAACATCGCAGAGAACCGGCAGATCCGCTTCGGCGCCTCGCAGACCATCGCCCGTCCGCAGTTCCGCGAGCTGTCGCCGCAGCTGTACACCGACCCCGACAAGGATCGCCAGATGTACGGCAATCCCTACCTGATCGACAGCGAGCTGACCAACCTCGACGCCCGCTACGAGTGGTTCTTCGGCTCGGGCGAGTACTTCACCGCCGGCCTGTTCTACAAGCAGATCGACAGCCCGATCGAAGCGATCATGTTCACCGGCGGTGGCGACACCCTCTGGCAGACCTTCGTCAACGCACCCGAGGCCACGGTCTACGGCGCCGAGTTCGAGTTCAAGAAGTACTTCGACGTGGGCATCGCCGCGGACTGGTGGGACGGCAGCCGCCTCTACCTGGCCACCAACTACACCTGGTCGCAGTCCGAGGTGAACGCGGACGCGAGCGACACGGTGGCCCTAGACGGCGGCACGGGCCACCTGCAGCCCGCACGCAGCCTGATCCTGGACGGCAGCGACATGCAGGGCCAGTCGGAGCACATCGCCAACCTGCAGTTCGGCATCGAGAACACCGAAAAGGACCTCCAGGCCACGCTGATCGCCAACTACGTCAGCGAGCGCATCTCGGCCCGCGGCAACAACCTGCGGCAGGACCTCATGGAAGAGCCGGGCCTGACGCTGGACCTGGTATTGAACAAGACCATGCGCTTCGGCGATACGCCGGTGACCCTGGGCTTCGCGGCGCGCAACATCCTCGACACCGGGTACGACGAGTACATCGAGGGCGGCGGCGGCCAGAAGATCCACGTCCTGCGCTACGACCCGGGCGTGTCCTACTCGTTCAGCATCTCGACCGAGTTCTGACCGAAGGACGGTTGGGGACTTCCCCGCGCTGAAATTGAACAACCCCGCATCCCGCGGGGTTTTTCGACGAGGAGTGTCTGCTTCTTTCGCTACGCCTTGCCGTGACCTGGAGGGCCCCGTCGTGGCCGGGAGGGCTTCGCGGGGAAGTAAAGGAGGAGGCATCCGCCGCCAGGCGGATGCCGGGGGACATGAGCCGCGAAGCCC
>NZ_SJRX01000020.1 GCF_004352845.1 Luteimonas terricola | reverse complement strand
GGCCAAGCTTCGCAAAGTTGCTGTAATGTTCGGCTCAGGGGGTTGGGCCAGGTGCTACGCATCGGCGGCCTAACGAGTCATTCAAGCCGATGCCGCTTCGCGGCACGGCTTAATTCTGGTGTTAGGCCTTGTGTCCCGCACCGTTGTTGCCGGGTTCCAGGCGATCCGTAGCACCTCGCTTATCCGCAGCGTTTGCACCTCGCACGCGCGGTGCAGGCATCGGCAGTCAGTCCTGCAGCGCCTCGGCTTCGGACAGGCGCGACCCTTCGCAAGATTCGACCCGCCGGGTCGGCTTCGGACAGTAAACGGTGAGAGTTCTTGGCCGCGCGCATGGGGCGTTTCGGCAGCACCGGGCACGGCGCTTGTTGTACTGTTCGCATCAGGGGTTGGGCTGCCGCACGTCGGGCGCAGGTGCCAGGGAACGGCGGCCTAACGAGTCGTTCAAGCCGATGCCGCTTCGCGGCACGGCTTAACTCTGGTGTTAGGCCGCAGAAGGAGTTTTATGCAGCCCGAAGGACTTCCAATTTCGCTTGGGATCACGCTCTTCGCAATGGTCATTGTGTGGTTCTTGCTCATCAAGCTGCTTTTCAATCGTCTGGAGCGAGCGCACGCGCAGAAGTACGAGGCAATGGGCCGGCCGTCGCTCTTCCTCCGCAACAATATTGCAACCGGATGGGCCACACTTAAGTTCCTGGTGGCTCGAGAACACAGATCGCTCAACGACAGTTATCTTTCTAAGCTGTCGGATGGCATGCTGATCTTCTTCATCGTCTACCTCATGCTCTTTTTTGGCATAAGTGCGTGGCTCGTCGGGCATCCAGTCCCAGCGGCCTAACAATTCATTCAAGCCGACACCGCTTCGCGGCGCGGCTTAATTCTGGTGTTAGGCCTTGTTTCCCGCACTGTTGTCGCCGGGTTCCAGGCAATCTGTAGCTCCTCGCTTATCCGCAGCGTTTGCACCTCGCACGCGCGGTGCCGGCATCGGCAGTCAGCCCTGCAGTACCTCGGCTTCGGACAGGCGCGACTCTTCGCAAGATTCGACCTGCCGGGTCGGCTTCGGGCAGTGGGCGGTGCGAGCTCTTGGTCGCGCGCATGGTGCGTTTCGGCAGCACCGGACACGGCGCTTGTTGTACTGTTCGCCTCAGGGGTTGGGCTGCCGTACGTCGGGCGCAGGTGCCAGGGAACGGCGGCCTAACAAGTCGTTCAAGCCGAAGCCGCTTCGTTACGCAAACCACATGGCAGGTAAAGCTTGCCATGTGCTTCGCTCCACTACGCGTCTCGGCTTAACTCTGGCGTTAGGCGCCATGGACATTGACTCGATTCGACCAATTTTAAGTGGGCTCATCGGCGCGTTCGTGGCTGTTTGGCTGACCTCGCGTTGGGAAAAGTCACTGCCGAAGGGCTTGGCAGGAAAATCAAACGAGGATGTGACGCATCAACACAAGCTCACCGTCTTGATCGCAAACGCTCTGTTCTTCACTGGACTCGGCATCGGCCTCGCAATGTACAAGCTGGGCGGTTACCTCAGCACGGACATGACACCCTTGCTTGTCGGCTTTGGCTTTTCTGGCTTTATGCCAATCCTCGCGCTCGTGGCTATACCGCTGGTTCGCGGTCAAAGACCAATCGAGGCGCTCTATGCCTTCTCCGTTGGCCAGAAATCTCCAATGGCAGTAACTTACGGAATACTTGGTGTTGGCGCTGCCATGCTCCCTTTCGGGCTGTATCGGCTTGGCGCCTAACAATTCGTTCAAGCCGACGCCGCATCGGGGCGCAAACCACATGGCAGATACAGCTTGCCATGTGCTTCACGCCCCGCTGCGCCGCGGCTTAACTCTGGCGTTAGGCCTTGTTTCCCGCACTGTTGTTGCCGGGTTTCAGGCAATCTGTAGCGCCTCGCTCATCCGCAGCGTTTGCACCTCGCACGCGCGGTGCCGGCATCGGCAGTCAGACCGGCAGTACCTCGGCTTCGGACAGGCGCGACTCTTCGCAAGATTCGACCGGCCGGCTCGGCTTCGGGCAGTGCGCGGTGAGAGTTCTTGGCCGCGCGACTTGAGCTTCTAGGCTCCGCTCGCGCGACGTGCCAGGTCAACATCCAGCAAGACTTGTTGTACTGTTCGGCTCAGGGGTTGGGCCGTCGCGGGTTGGGCATAAGTGCCGGGCAGCGGCGGCCTAACAAGTCGTTCAAGCCGAATCCGCTTCGTTACGCAAAACACATGGCAGGTAAAGCTTGCCATGTGTTTCGCTTCACTACGCTGCTCGGCTTAACTCTGGTGTTAGGCCTTGTTTCCCGCACTGTTGTTGCCGGGTTCTAGGCAACCTGCAGCGCCACGCTTATCCGCAGCGTTTGCACCTCGCACGCGCGGTGCAGGCATCGCCAGTCAGCCCTGCAGCACCTCGGCTTCGGACAGACGCGACTCTTCGCAAGCTTCGACCTGCCGGGTCGGCTTCGGATAGTGCGCGGTGAGAGTTATTGGCCGCGCGCAGGGTGCGTTCCGGCAGCACCAGGTACGGCGCTTGTTGTACTGTTTGCCTCAGGGGTTGGGCTGCCGCACGTCGGGCGCAGGTGCCAGGGAACGGCGGCCTAACGAGTCGTTCAAGCCGATGCCGCTTCGCGGCACGGCTTAACTCTAGTGTTAGGCCTTGTTTCCCGCACTGTCGTGGCAGCATCTTCGGGTCGCCTGTTGCATCGGGCTCTTCCGTGACTGTTGGCTCCTCGCACGCGCGGTGAGGGGCATCGGCAGCCACCCGTGGCGGACATCCGCCTCAGACAGGCGCGGCTTCGGCACAAGTACGATCATCCTGAGTCGGCCTCGTTGTGGTTGGCGGTGCGGGTCCTCGGCCGCGCGAGCTGTAGACCTCGGCTCCGCTCTCGCAGGCACGGCCAAGCTTTGCCAAGTTGCGGTAATGTTCGGTCCAGGGGTTGGGCCCAGGTGCCACGCATCGGCGGCCTAACGAGTCATTCAAGCCGATGCCGCTTCGCGGCACGGCTTAATTCTGGTGTTAGGCCTTGTTTCTCGCACTGTCGGGACAGCCTCTTCGGG
>NZ_SJRX01000019.1 GCF_004352845.1 Luteimonas terricola | reverse complement strand
AGGGCGCGAGATCCGGCGTGCGGCCCCTGCTGAATTACGGTGGTCTGACACCGAGGCGTTATCGGGCGCGCACGTCGGGCTCTCGGCGCCTACGGTAGGGGAAACTCAAGACATAAGGCGTTAGGCGGTTTCTGCGCGCCCAGCATCCACATCACGCCAAAGCGCCAAATCGCTAGTTGCCTAGCTCAGGCCCGGCTAGTGCAAACGCAGGCTCGTAGCCCGTACGGCGCGTACTTGCACAGTACGTAATTACTGCGTAGTATCATTCTTACTGAATTACTGGAGAATTACTGTGTCAAGCCCCCTCACGACGGCGATGTCCAAGGTTGTAGAACTTCTCAACCCTCTCAGCAGCGAAGAAAGAAAGCGCGTTGTGCAAGCTGCCTTCGCTCTTCTTGGTGAGGATGCGGCGCCAAGTTCATTGGGTCCAGCGACCAATAATTATGCCGAGGACGCTTCATCAGATACGCTCCCGAAAGTGCATGCTACCGCCAGTCAGTGGCTCAAGAGGACCGGGGTCACGCAAGACCAACTGGATCAGCATCTGTATTTCGATGGTGGAACGGCGAAAGTCATATCCTTGCCGGGAGGGGCATCGAAGCGAATCCATCAGGTTATGAACACTTACCTGATGCTCGGCATTGCCGCGTTCCTATCGACTGGAGAGGCTTCTTTCACCGACAAGGATGCGCGAGAACTCTGCGAGCACTTCGGGTGTTACGACGCTACAAACCATGCGAAGTACATAAAGGAATTCGGAAACAAGATTACTGGATCCAAGAGTTCAGGCTGGAAGCTTACAGCTCCAGGCCTAAACGCCGCCGCTGAATTGGTGAAATCCTGAGAGGAGCAAGCCTGCGGGGGCCATGGGGAGGATGAAGCTTGTTAACGCTTGAACAGCTAAAGGTTGTGGTGCATCAGAAGGGGCTCACCAAGACCGATACTTGCTTGCTTTGCGTGGCGGCCGGCGGTGGGGCCCGCGTGCAAACAGTGGCAGCAAAGAAGTACGCGATCGACGCCGGAGTTAAAGGCGCAAAGAAGTGGAACTTTGGTGCGTTCTTGTCCGCTGTAGATGACAAGGTGTTCCGGACACCTGATGGCTGGGAGCTCACCGAAGTGGGGAAAAGCCATATTGCTTCTGTGGCTGGTGAGAACTTGTCTGTGTCACCTGCCGCAAAGGAAGCGCAGGACCTCCGTGCAATTCTGCCGAAACTCAAACATCAGGACGTCAAGGACTTCCTTTCGGAAGCCATAGTATGTGCCGAGCAGTCGCTCCCTCGCGCGGCGATTGTCCTTTCCTGGGTTGGGGCAATAGCGATTATGCAGCGAGAGGTTGTCGACAAGCATCTGACAGCGTTCAATGCTGAGACGTTAAAGCGAGACCCTAAGTGGAAGGCTGCCAAGACTACGGACGATCTTGGCCGATTGAAGGAGAGCACGTTCCTTGAGGTTGCACAGACCGTGGGCCTTATCGGGAAGAACGTAAAGCAAGAGCTTGATGCTTGCCTCAAACTCCGAAACGGTTGTGGTCATCCCAACTCTCTAAAGGTTGGTTCCAACAAAGTTGCAGCCCACATCGAAACCCTGGCCCTCAATGTATACGTCGTCTTCAGCTGAAGATTGTTGGGACCAACGGATAGTTTCTGCGCCCGTACGCCCACCGCCTAACAATGCGTTCAAGCCGAAACTGCATCGCTGCGCCGCCCACCTGGCAAGAACGGCTTGCCAGGTGGGCAGCTACGCGCTGCAATTCGGCTTAACTTAGGTGTTAGGCCGCTGAAGGACTTCCATGCAATCTGAAGTAGTTCCTTTCTCGCTCGGGATCACTCTCTTCGCAATGGTCATTGTGTGGTTTGTGCTCATCAAGCTGCTCTTTAACCACCTTGAACGGGTCCACCCGACGTCCCCCCGCTTTCAGTAGCGGTCGGCTTTAGAGTCCGGGGTTAGGGTATCCGAGCTGGCTAGCGTTTTGGCAAAGGCCTCTGGGGTCAGCCCGCCGAGCGCCTTCTTGGGCCGCTCCTCGTTGTATTCGCGGCGCCAGGTTTCGATGACCGTGCGGGCGTGTAGCAGGCTGGTGAACCAGTGCTCGTTGAGGCACTCGTCGCGCAGGCGGCCGTTGAAGCTCTCGACGTAGGCGTTCTGGTTCGGCTTGCCCGGCTCGATCAGGCGCAGGGCGACGCTGCGGGCATGCGCCCATTCGAGCATGGCCTTGCCGCAGAACTCCTTGCCGTTGTCGGTGCGGATCACTTCCGGCAGGCCGCGCTGGATCGCGAGGCGCTCCAGGATGCGCGCCACGCCGTGACCGGAGATCGCGCGCTCCACCTCGATGGCCACTGACTCGTGTGTGGCGTCGTCGACGATGGTCAAGGCCTTGAGCACCCGTCCGTCCGCCGTCCGGTCGAACACGAAGTCCATCGACCAGACCTGGTTGGCACGATCTGGCCGCAACAGCGGTTGCCGTTCGCCCACCGGCACCTTCTTCCGCTTCCGGCGCCGCACCTGCAGCTTCGCTTCCTGGTACAGCCGCTCCACACGCTTGTAGTTCACGAGCACTCCTGCTTGCCTGAGCTTGAGGTAGATCATCCCGACGCCGTAGCGCTTGTATCGCTGCGCCAGCGCCAGGATGCGCTCCCGAAGCTCGACGTTCCGATCAGGCGCAGGTTGGTAGCGGTACGCGCTGGCGCTCATGCACAGCACCGCCAACGCCCGCCGCTCGCTCAGCCCCTTGGTCACCATGTAGCGCACCTGCTCGCGTCGAGCCGGTGCGCTCACCACTTTTTTCGAAGAACGTCCTTGATGACCTCGTTCTCGAGAACCTGCTCGGCCAGCAGCTTCTTCAGCCGGCCGTTCTCGGTCTCAAGCTCCTTCAGGCGCTTGGCATCGGGCACGCTCATGCCGCCGAACTTGCTCCGCCACAGGTAGTACGACGCCTCGCTGAAGCCGTGCTTGCGGCACAGCTCCTTGACCGGCAGCCCGGCCTCGGCCTCACGCAGGAAGCCGATGATCTGCTCTTCGGAAAAGCGCTTCTTCACGTCCAATCTCCTCGCTTTGGGGAATTGGACTCCAGATCGCCGTGCTACTCAAAACCGGGGGGACGTCG
>NZ_SJRX01000018.1 GCF_004352845.1 Luteimonas terricola | reverse complement strand
TGGCGCTGGTGGCGTGCATGCGGAAGCTGCTCGGGATCATCAATGCCAGGCGCCGCGACGAGCTTCGGGCCGAGGGCCTGGCACTGGCTTGAGCGGAACGCTTCAAGACAGTTGCTGAATTAAGCCGACCCGCGAAGCGGGTTCGGCTTGAATGAATTGTTAGGTGGCAACCCGTACGAACTCATGGATTTACGTCCAAATGGCGACCAGCGCGATGTTGCTGAAGTGCCTCTGGAAATACAAACGTACTGAAACGGCCAGAGGAATCAGGTAACGGTGTTTTTGTGGAGGATTGCTCAACGAACCGTCGGAGTTGCTGCCACCAACGTCTGGCCTCCGGATGGGCGGGCTTGCCGATGGACTTGAAACGATCAAGGGCCCAATAGAACTCCGACCGGCCAAGAGAGTTGAGTTGCTCTTTGCCGCTCTCCCGGAACTGAAGACTGTATGGGCCAGGCAGATTGTCGCCAAACCACGGAGCGGTCGCATTTGTCTGGTCTAGAGTTTGTGTCCAGCCTTGAAATGGGTCGGGTACAAGAAGATCCGGTGTGTCCACCTCACCGGAGGGAATGTTTAGCGGGCCGGTTTGAGTGTGCCAGATGGCGTATTGCTGCTCAGCAAGGGTCTCGACTCGGGGGACGGCTCGCCATGTATAGGTGCAGCCAGACTGTGCAGCTTTGACAATCCAAGCAACATCCGGAGAGTCATTGACCCAATCGCGAACAAGCGCGATGTCTTTTGCCGTTGCATGCATGACGAGCCAAGACATTCGATTGCCACCTAACACCTAAGTTAAGCCGAATTGCAGCGCGTAGCCGGCAACATGGCAAGCTTTTTCTGCCATGTTGTTGGCGTAGCGATGCAATTTCGGCTTGAACGCATTGTTAGGTGGCGGCGGGGTCATTGCGGAGCTAAAAAGGGGCAGATTGACGAAGACTTATGACGCAATTGCCCGCAGTCCAATCTTGATGTCGCCGGTTGCAGGATCTGGCGAGACCGCAGAGATTTCATACGTTCTTCCGTCGACTTCCATTCGGGTGCCTGGGTCGAGTGAGGCGTCTCCCGGCTTGGTTGCGCGGCTGGAAATCTCGGCGTCACGAAAGTAGAAGCGGGTCATTGGCATTTTTGCTCTCCTTGCAACTAAGTGGAATCCAGAACCGAAACCTAACACCTAAGTTAAGCCGCGCCGCGTAGTGGAGCCAGGCACATGGCAAGCTGTACCTGCCATGTGCCTGGCGTAACGAAGCGGTGTCGGCTTGAACGCATTGTTAGGCCTCTCGGCCCGGCTTGCTGCTGCGCACTATGCGCCAAATGGCAAGCGGAATAAAGATGACGAAGGAGGCCCAGAACAGTCTCCTGTACTGAAGCGCTGAGGCCAACAAAAATACGCCGAACACAATGCCCCAGAGCGATATAAGTGTTAGGTTCATGCGCGTTGGATCGATCCTGCCAATGAACATCTTGCGGCTGAGCAGGCGTGACTTTTTCAGCGCAGGCACAAGCCACGTGGCGATCAACCCGAAGCTGCCCCAGGCGATCAGCACGCAAGCGCAAATCAACACGACGTTTGTTGCAAGCTCCATAGATGTCTATCCGTGAGGCCTAACACCTAAGTTAAGCCGGGACGCAGCGGGGCGTGAAGCACATGGCAAGCTGTATCTGCCATGTGGTTTGCGCCCCGATGTGGCCTCGGCTTGAACGCATTGTTAGGCGCATCCCACGATTAGCTGCCCGATACCCTTAACGAGTCTAGGAAGGCCGGTACAGTTGGCGAGTCATGCATACGCTTGCCGCCGTCAACGGAGACCGTTACGAGATCGCCTCCGACCAGAACATAGCGCACGTGAGCAAAGAAGCCTTTATCTCGCATGAGAAAGGTGACCTCCAGCGCTGGATAGCCGTCAACCAAGGTTTCTGACTGGCGTGTAATTTCACTGGCCGAACTCTCAGCAGCGCCAGACGCGGTGGCGGTTAATATGATTTGCGCCATATCCTGATCGGGTACGACTGGAAGCGAAAAGTACTCAATCGAGTACCCGCCACCGAGCTCACTGTCGTAGTACGAACAGACGTGCCTTTCGATTGATCCAAGAGCGGTGTCCATTTCATGCACTTCGCATTCTGGAGTTCCAGGGATGCTGACAGAGTAGTGAGTCCCCGGCACCTCAAAGCGATCACTGGCTAGTGCGATGGGCGACCCGAGGGTTGCCACGAGAAGTGTGATGACTATTCGGATCTCAGAGAGCATGTGCGGAGTCCATGATGCGCCTAACACCAGAATTAAGCCGTGCCGCGAAGCGGCATCGGCTTGAATGATTTGTTAGGCCGGTGTGGCCTGCAGCACCGCCTCCGCAATGAGCTTGTCGAGCCGGCGCACGTCAAGGCCCTTATGGAGATTGACCTTGATGTGACCCGCTTTGGTCCAGAGCTCAATCTCTGAGTTGACGTTGAAGATGCCATGGCCGTTCTCAGAGGACCACATGAAAATGGACGAATAAGGAAGTGAGTAGATCTCAACCTTCTTGCCAGAGAAGCCTTGAGCGTCTCGGACAATAAGGCGCTTGTTTGTAAAGATTGCGGCGTCTCTAAACGTCTTATAGGCGGCGATAGCCGTCTCGCCGGTCACAAGCAGATCAGTCACGTCCCCAGGCACTGGACACTCAGACACCAACGTCCAAGCAAGAATTGCGTTTGTTTCAGCCACGTAGCTTCTCTCCCCATGAGTTGCCAGACTGCTGGGCGCCGGCCTAACACCAGAATTAAGCCGTGCCGCGAAGCGGCATCGGCTTGAATGAATTGTTAGGCATGTTCTGCCCGGATAAGAATCTGCATGATCTTGCGCTGAAATAGCAGCAGAAGGGCAACAACGGCCAGTGGAACCCACGAGTCCAGAAAGAACCCGCTAACGAGGGAGAGGAACACGGCGACGAGTACCGCCAAAGCGGCAGATCGCTCTCCTGTGACGCGGAAGTCCCGGCGACACCTGGGGCAGACGGTGTACACGAGCGAGGCCTTCTTGAAGGTGGTGCTTTGTTCCGGCAGTGGGACAGCCGGAATGGTAGTTCTCGCCTCTTCAAGCGAGATTTCATTGCGGCAGTTTGGGCAGCAGATGAGTGTCCGGAACATGCCTAACACCTAAGTTAAGCCGAGACGCGTAGTGGAGCGAAGCACATGGCAAGCTGTATCTGCCATGTGCTTTGCGGAACGAAGCGGCTTCGGCTTGAACGCATTGTTAGGCCGCATATCAGGACACCGGCCTCGGCCGCCGCTCCGAGAACTCCGTATCCAGTAACTCAAGCCACGAATCCACTCGATAGTGCTCTTCGGGAGCAAATTTGAGCAAGCCCGTGAGCACCTTCTTTGCTTCTGACAGCTCGCCCAGTTGGTAGTGAGCCTTGGCCAGAGCCCAATGGGCATCGGGGCTAAGGGGTTGAGACGAAACCCACTCCAATGCGGTGAACTTTGCAGCTTTGCCCTGTCCAGAAGCGAGCAACTCATCGAGCTCCGATCTTTTGTTACTGCTCCGGTTACTGCTCCGCCCCTCCTTTACTGCGTCCAACAGGTTGACCGCAATGACGAAGAAGATGATGAGCATGCCCAATACGCATAGCGCAATAAAGATCAGGAGCCACTTAATGGCTGTGAGCTGGCTCAGTAGTGGGGCAAGCGATTCCACGGGATTCTCCATTGCAGCCTAACACCTAAGTTAAGCCGAGACGCGTAGTGGAGCAAAGCACATGGCAAGCTGTACCTGCCATGTGCTTTGCGTAACGAAGCGGCTTCGGCTTGAACGCATTGTTAGGCCGCACGCCCCGACTCTTTCAGCCAGTATGCGTAGTCGCGGACGTACGTGCACGGCGTAGTCCCCTCGCGCTTGTCCAAAATGTACGCGCGAGCGGTAGCCACTACCAAATCAAACGTCTCCGGAGTGACAGGACCGTCCGGAGAAGGATCAAACCCACCCTTCATGCTGTTACAGACGGCACAAGCTGTAACGCAGTTGACCGGATCGTCGGTGCCACCGGTGCGCTTGGGTTTGAGATGGTCAAGATGTGAGGCGGCAAAGCTATCCAGGGATTCAAGGATGTCCTTGTCGCAGTAAACGCATTTGTGCGCATCGCGGACGAATGCTTGGTAGTAAGTGCTGCGTGGTGCTTCTGCTGGATTGGTCATGATCTCTCCTGTGCGGCCTAACACCAGAGTTAAGCCGAGCAGCGTAGTGAAGCGAAACACATGGCAAGCTTTACCTGCCATGTGTTTTGCGTAACGAAGCGGATTCGGCTTGAACGACTTGTTAGGCCGCCGCTGCCCGGCACTTATGCCCAACCCGCGACGGCCCAACCCCTGAGCCGAACAGTACAACAAGTCTTGCTGGAGAGCTTGACCTGGCACGTGGCGCGAGCGGAGCCTAGAAGATCAAGTCGCGCGGCCAAGAACTCTCACCGCGCACTGCCCGAAGCCGAGCCGGCCGGTCGAATCTTGCGAAGAGTCGCGCCTGTCCGAAGCCGAGGTACTGCAGGTCTGACTACCGATGCCGGCACCGCGCGTGCGAGGTGCAAACGCTGCGGATAAGCGAGGCGCTGCGGGTTGCCTGGAACCCGGCAACAACAGTGCGGGAAACAAGGCCTAACGCCTGAGTTAAGGCGTGCCGCGAAGCGGCATCGCCTTGAACGAATTGTTAGCCTTGCCGACCAATGACATTGAAACCATGGCCTGAGCAGTGGCGTCGCTGCTGTCAGAAGTGGTAAGGACAAAAAGAAGCTCATCTTTGTCCTCAGATCGTGACCATGTGTACGCCATGGTGCGAGTGTATGGGGCGTTCGGGCCGAGACCAGTGGCCTCTTGTGCCGCCGCCATGAGCGGTTCCGGAGCCGTACCCACCAAGGCCGAGAAGCCAGCGTGTACTTGATTGGGATCGGCGCGCTGCGCGAACACGGCGCAAACGGTGTCATCGCGGAGCGCGACCACATATGTCGTGGACGGCGCCACCACGAACCATGCTGTGCCGGAATTGCCGTCAAGAAAGAACTCTGCTTTCTCAGGAGGAGCCTCCGGAGCGCCAATGTCACCCATGGCCTTCCGTAGGTTGTCCTGCGAATAGAAGTGCTTCATGCACGTGCCAGCAAAAAGGTCGTTGATGCTGTCCGAAGGCGTGGATGCCGTTGCCAGAGCTGGGAGAAGTGCCGCTGTTATTAGTAACCTGCGCATGATTCGTCTCGGAAGGCTAACACTTGAGTTAAGCCGCGCCGCGGAGCGGCGTCGGCTTGAATGAACGGTTAGGCCGCGGACCCAGCGACACTGGCTTGAACAGCCTACTCATGGGGACTCTCTCTCCGAGCCAAGACTAAGCGCTTTACACCGTACCCAACGAGCCGCACGAAGATTAGGTAGACAACGACTGCCAGAACGAACCAGACCCCGCCTCCGGTCGCAGCCTTTAGGGGATAGTAGAACGTCCCGAGGAACACCACACCCAAGAGGTAGACGGCGAACTCCATGCGCAAGAACCTCTCGCTACTGCAGCAGGCGGCGATGTAATTGCTGCGGCCTAACACCAGAATTAAGCCGTGCCGCGAAGCGGCATCGGCTTGAATGAATCGTTAGGCCGCACCGAAGCTGCCTTGGTGGCTCACAGAAACAGCCGCCAGCGACCGGATGCCGCCACGAGTAGAAGGTACACCGCAACCAGCGTCAGAAGCATATCCACGGCGGTCAGTAATGATGCGGGTTTATTGAAGTAGTAGCCATTAATAGCTTGGACAAGTTGGTGCGCCTCAAAGATAAAGGCTAGCGTCGCGGTCGCAGCCGCACCCAGGCACAGACGCCATAGCGGCGAGATCCTGCGCTCTGGACTCTGCGCCGAAGTGGTCTTTCGAGTGCGGCGAGCGTGCGACATGCGGCCTAACACCTAAGTTAAGCCGACCCGCGCAGTGGAGTGGACCAGGTGGCAAGCTTTACCTGCCGCCTGGGCCGCGTAACGAAGCGGGTTCGGCTTGAACGCATTGTTAGGCCGCGACACCGAAAAAGGTACCAAGCAGTAGGAGGCCTTGTACGGCGAGGACCCCTGTGACGAAGTGCAACACTGGTCTCCGCGGATAGACCCGGTGCGCAAAGAACTTGAGCGCCTTGGAATAGACGAACGTGTAGAGGAAAAACGCTGCGGAGAGGACGACAAGTGTGGCGCCGGGGAACCACGAGGCCGCCATGAGTCCTACGAAAGCTGCCCAGAGATAGAATGGGATGCCCAGCACTAGCATGATATTCGTGCCGAGCTTGGGCATCTGCGTGTAGATGAGCATCGAAGCCTCCGGGCGGCCTAACACCTGAGTTAAGCCGAACCGCGAAGCGGTTTCGGCTTGAACGAATAGTTAGGCGTCATCGATCCGATTGAGGATCCGACGAAGCACCGAAAGCTGGGCCTCTGTTGTGTCGTGCGACCGTTCACTGAGGACTCCCTTCTTCTCCGCGCGCTCAACGAGGTCGGCTACAAAGTGTCGGATAGCCCGCAGCTTCGCGGCTTGACGATACGCGTGGGATGTTTCATCACGCAACAAGCGCTCAAAGAATACTGCTGTTTGCCTTAGCTCGTCGGCAGAGTACGGCACCTTGCGAGAACACGCTCGTGAGCCACGTACAACAGTCTCTTCGTCGTCCATCTCTCCGAGTACGCGGAGCTCTCGCTCATCTACCACGAGATCAACAACGAAGTCTTCGTGGAAACGCGTAAGGGCCGAGATTGCTGCCTCCGGCTCGTCAACCCCTTCAATTGTTACTTCGACGACGGGAGCCTCTTGGTCGTGCAGGAACGCATCAGGTCGAAAACGGAGCTGAACGCTGCGACCTTCGTTCTTTGCGTGCGAGAGAGTGAGCCAGGTCATGGGTAGCCGAAGAGTACGGTATGACGCCTAACACCTAAGTTAAGCCGCGCCGCGTAGTGGAGCAAAGCACATGGCAAGCTGTTCCTGCCATGTGCTTTGCGTAACGAAGCGGTGTCGGCTTGAACGCATTGTTAGGCCTGCTGCCAGACCTGTGCGGAACGGAACGCATAGAGGAATACTGCCAGATCGATGGGTAACACAAGAACCGTGTTGACCAAATAGGCGACAAGCCCCGCTCTTGTGCCGTGCTCAGACTGAAGTGAAGAGATGAACCGCCCCGACCAAAGCAAGCTGCCGACGCTTACCACGAAGAAAGCAGCCCAGAACCATGGGTGGAGGATGGGGCGCTGAACGACGTAGCCATAGCACGCCACGAACATAAGGCCGCTGGCGAGCACAAGCGTTAGGTCACCATAGGTTTTTCTTGGACCGTGAGACGCTAAGTCTGATTTGATGGAGCGGACGCGTAAAAGTAGCCCGTAGAGGTACAGGAGAAGGAAAATAGAGGCGTAGATCGCGAGGGCTATGCGCATTGGTAGTTGCAGGCCTAACGCCTAAGTTAAGCCGAGACGCGTAGTGGAGCGAAGCACATGGCAAGCTGTACCTGCCATGTGGTTTGCGTAACGAAGCGGCTTCGGCTTGAACGCATTGTTAGGCGGCGCTAATTGCAAAACATGTGCCCTTCCTTGATCTTCCACCGCCTCCCCTCTTGATCCTCGGCTTGACCTTCGAACATTGGTAGGCTGCCCACGGACATTGCTGGGAGTTTTAGAATGGTGGCTTGGCCCTCGCCCCAAAAGATTACGGCGTAGGTGGCGAAAGAGCTGAAGCGCGTGAAGCTACCCACTTTTTCGTTGAGCTCCGATCCTTGCAGGACGGTTGCCTCAACAGCGTAGCCCTTGGACCAGCCATACTCCATCTCGTATTTAACGCAAGCGTCGGCTCGCTTGGCAGCCATTGCACTAGTGCAGCCTAGGACTGCTGCCGTGGCCACAAGCGCGCGCGCGAGCGGTGAACGGATAAGAGACATTGATGGCTCCCGAGTGGTCGCCTCTGGAGACGACCTCTTAGCGGCGACCCAACATAGGTCGCCTAACACCAGAATTAAGCCGTGCCGCGAAGCGGCATCGGCTTGAATGACTCGTTAGGCCGCCGATGCGTAGCACCTGGCCCAACCCCCTGAGCCGAACATTACAGCAACTTTGCGAAGCTTGGCC
>NZ_SJRX01000017.1 GCF_004352845.1 Luteimonas terricola | reverse complement strand
GCTTTGCTCCTGGGGGCGCCGCGTACTGCTGCGCACCGGGTGCCAAGGCCCTTGAGAGCGAAGTCAAGGAGGAGGCGATGGCCGCAAGGCCAGCGCCGGGGGACATGAGCACTCAAGGGCCTTGGCATCCGGCGCCCGCGCTGCAGTCAATGGCGCGCCAGTCCCTCAGTCGGGAGATGAACTTTTTTGCAGGGTGTCCTCGCCCGCCGGGCTTCGGCGGACGCCGCCGGCTCAGCCGATCAGCTTGCCGGCGTACTCCGCCTTCTGCTCGCGCGCGAGCAGCCGGGCCAGGCCCTCGGTTGGCGTGATGTCGCCGTGCAGGACGGCGCGCACGTTCACCGAGATCGGCAGCTCGACGCCGTGGGCCTCGGCCTGGCGCATCACCTCGTCGGCGGTCTGCACCGACTCCACCACCTGGCCGATCTCCCGCACCGCGTCTTCCAGGCTCTGGCCGCGCCCCAGGGCCAGGCCCAGGCGACGGTTGCGCGAGAGGTCGCCGGTGCAGGTCAGCACCAGGTCACCGAGGCCGGCCAGGCCCATCAGGGTTTCGGACCTGCCGCCGATGGCGAGGTTCAGGCGCAGCATCTCGTTCAGTCCGCGGGTGATGAGGCCGGCGCGGGCGTTGAGCCCCAGGCCCATGCCATCGGCCACGCCCGTGGCCACCGCGAGCACGTTCTTCATCGCGCCGCCAAGCTCGGCGCCGCGCATGTCGTTGCCGGTGTAGGCGCGGAAGGCGGGGCCATGGAGGATGTCGGCCACGGACTGGGCGAAGGCTTCATCGTCACCGTGGACGGTCACCGCGGTCGGCTGCCCGGCCGCGACTTCCTTGGCGAACGACGGACCCGTGACCACGGCCAGCGGCACGTCGCTGCCAAGCATCTCGCCGGCGACCTCGTGCAGGAAACGGCCCGAGCCGGGCTCGAAGCCCTTGGTCGCCCAGGCCACCCCGGCCTGCGGAGGTCGCAGCGGCGCCAGCGCGCGCAGGGTGTCGGCGAAGGCATGCGAAGGCACGACCACCAGCACCAGGTCGGCGCCGGCCAGGCCGGTGGCGAGGTCGGTGGTCGCGCGCAGCGCCTCCGGCAGGGGGATGCCCGGCAGATAGCGCGGATTGCCCAGGCCGGCGTTGATGGCCTCGACCACCGCCGCGTCCCGGCCCCAGAGCCGGGTCGGGTGGCCGTGGCGCGCGATCAGCGCTGCGAGCGCGGTGCCCCAGGAACCGGCGCCGAGCACCGCGACCGCCGGCTTGTCCGGCGGTGCGATGGAAGGCTGCGCAACCACCTCAGGCGTTGCCGCCGGTCCCGCTGCTGGCCAGGTCGGTGCCGCCGGCAGCCTGCTGGCCACCCTGGGACGCCCGCTGGCGCAGGCCCTCGGCGTACAGCGCGTCGAAGTTGATCGGCTGCAGCACGAAGGGAGCGAAACCGCCGGCCTGGATCAGGCTGGAGACGACCTGGCGGGCGTAGGGGTACAGGATGGCCGGGCAGTGGGTGCCGAGCATCGCGTCGAGCGACTGCTCGTCGAAGCCCGACATGTTGAACAGGCCCGCCTGCTGGATCTCGACCAGGTACAGGGTGTCCTCGCCCACCTTGCAGGTGAGGTTGATCCCGAGCACCACTTCGAACGCCGCGTCGGAGACGCGGGCGACGCGCTGGTTGAGGTTCATCTGCAGCTGCGGCTGGCCCTGCTCGGCAAAGGCCTGCGGCGACTTCGGGGACTCGAACGAGACGTCCTTGACGTAGATCTTCTCGACGGTGAACTGCGGCCCGGCAGGCTGCTCGGGGATTGCGCCGGCAGCGGCGCCATTCGCGTTCGTGGCTTCTTGGTCGGACATCGGGTGTAGCTCCAGCGGAGTTCAGGTAAGAGGAGAATTATCGCATGCCGGGAACGGCTACTTCCCGCGTCCCTTGGCCAGCGGCAGGTCCGCGCCCTGCCAGGCGCCGATGCCGCCCTCGAGCACATAGACCCGCTCGAAACCGGCTTTGCGCAGGCGCTTGGCCGCGTCGACCGCGGTCGTGCCGGCCTTGCACACCGCGACCACCGGCAGCGCCCTGGCGTTGGCCAGGGCCTTGTTCTCGGGGTCGAACTGGGCCATCTGCACGTTCTTCGAGCCGGGGATGTGTCCCTTCTCGAACTCGGCCGACGGGCGCAGGTCGACCACCAGTGCGTTCTCGCCATTGATCAGCGCGGTCAGCTCGGCCGGGCGCAGGCCCTTGAAGCCGCGGAACACCCGCATGACCTCGGTATAGACGATTGCCACCGTGATGCCGGCCAGCGCCAGGCCCAGCATGGGGTTGCGGCCAAGAAAGGCCCACAGTTCTTCAGGATTCACGTTGCGCGGCCTTGCGTCGGCGGGCCGCGATTGTCGCCCAGCGCCGGCGGCGGCGCAAAGCCGCGCGTGCGGCGGCAGTCGCTACTCGCCGCGCCAGAAGTCGGGCAGGCCGCCGGTGATCCACCAGGTACGCGCTTCCTCGTCCCAGCGCCAGGCCTCCCGGTAGCGCATGCCGCGCTCGGCCATGGTGTGGCGATTGATGACGCCGATGTCGATCTCGCGCAGGACGGTGTCGTCGGCCGCCTGCTGCGCACCCAGCTCGCGGTAGTGCGAGACCTGGATCTGGTTGTAGCGTTCGAACTCGACCTCGCTCAGCGGATGCTGCTCCCGGTACTCCGGGTCGACCAGGTTCCACGCGCCTTCGAAGTCGCCCCAGCGGATCGCCGCCGACCAGGCGTACTGCGCGCGCTGCAGGGCCTCGCCCTTGCCCGTGCTGGCGCAGCCCGGCAGCAGCAGCGCGCAGGCCAGCAGCGCAAGGATGGCGAAGGCGGTGCGGTGGCGCGTCAGTCGCATGGCAGGGTCCCCGTGGCGTCGGCGGCCATGCTAACCCCTGGCGATGGCGGCGTAACCCGCGCGCAGGGTGGTGGCGACGCCGCCATCGGGCAGCGGCACGGTGGCGGCGATGCGTACGCGCGCGCGGCCACGGCTGCGCAGGGCGTCGTCGAACGGCGCCCAACCGCTGCCGGCGAGCGCGGCGGTGGCCTGCAGGTCGCTGTACAGGGGTGCCAGGTAGCGGATCTCGCTGTCGGCCACGAACACGTCGGCGTCGATGCCGAGCTGGTGGCAGCGCAGGGTGACCAGGCCCCAGCCGGCCAGGGTCATCAGCGACACAAGGCTGCCGCCGAAGGCGCAGGCCTTGTCGTTGACGTTCAAGGCCAGCGGCGCGCGCAGGGTGAGCGTGTCGCCCTCGCGCGCGGCGATGGCGATGTCCATGGCCGCCACCGGCGGCATCGAGCGGTAGTGCGCATCCAGTGCGCGGAGTTCGTCGTCCAGTTGCATGCAGCGTGTTCCGTGTCCGTCGGGTTGGGGGAGCCGCCGCCTTGCGGGGGCCGCCGCGAGGCACCAAGCTGGTGCGATGCCTGCGCACGCCACCCCCGGGCGACCGTCCGGATGCTACGTCATCTCGCTGCGACCGGTCGGCGGCCACGGCGCCGTGCGCCGCGCCGCCGCGGCGCTGGGCGCACGCACACTGGCGCTCTCTCCGTGGCGCATCGCGCAGCTCGACGACGACAAGGCCCGCAGCACCCTGCGGCAGGCGCTGGCCGCACCGCGGGTGGTATTCACCAGTCCGGCCGCGGTGGCCTCCGCCGCGGCGCTGCAGGCGCTGCGTCCCCGCGCCGGCCAGGCCTGGGTGGCGGTCGGCGCCGGCACCGCGCTGGCGCTGCGCCGCGCAGGGGCCGGCGACATCGAATCCCCGGCGCGCATGGACAGCGAGGGCTTGCTCGCCCTGCCGTCGCTGCGGGATGTCCAGGGCGTGGATGTCGGCCTGGTGACCGCGCCGGGCGGTCGCGGGGTGATCGCCGCCACCCTGGCGAGCCGCGGCGCCCGCGTGCTGCGCGCCAATGTCTACGAACGCGTGCCGGTCGCGCCCTCGCCGCGCGCCCTCGCCGCGCTGCGGGCGCTGGACGCGCCGGCCTGGCTGCTGCTCAGCAGCGGCGAAGCGCTGGAACATGTGCTTGCGACCCTGCCCGACGACGCCCTCGCGCGCCTGCGGGACGCGTCCGTGGTGGCCGCCAGCGAACGCCTGGCCGACCTTGCCCGCGAGCGCGGCCTGCGGGTGGCCGCGGTCGCTGCCAGCGCGCGGCCGGCAGCGATGCTCGCCGCCTGCTCCGGAGCGGCGTCGAAGCCCTAACATGGGCGCCCCCTCCCGGGCACTCCGCCAGATCCCGTGAACGCCACCGAGCACCCCCAGCCCGCCACGCAGCCCGCGCCGCGGCGCCGCACCTCCGCCCTGGCCTGGCTGCTGCTGTTCATCCTGCTGCCGATCGCCGGCACCCTGGCCTGGCGCGCCTGGCAGGCCGAGACCGGTGCGCGCCGCGCGGCCGACGCCGAGGACGGCCTGCGCATGGACGCATTCGAGCAGCGCCTGGCCAGCCTGCGCGAAGGCCAGCAGGCCCAGGCCAAGCGCATGCAGCAGGCCGAGGCCACCAATCGCCTGTTGCGCGATGAGCTCCTGGCCATCGGCCAGCGCGCCGCCCTGCTCGAGGACAGCGTGCAGCGCCTGGCCGATCCGGCGCAGGACGCCGCGCGTGCACTGCGCCTGGACGAGATCGAACTGCTGCTCGCACAGGGCCAGCAGCGCCTGCTGCTCGCCGGCGACCTCGACGGTGCGCGCCGCGCCTACGCCCTGGCCGCGCGCCTGCTCGACGCGCTGACCGATCCGGCGGACATCGACCTGCGCCAGGTCCTGGCGCAGGAGCGGGCGATGCTCGACGCCTTGGGCCAGGACCCGCGCGTGGCCGCCATCGCCCGCATCGATGCCTTCGAGACGGATCTCGACGCCTCACCCGCCGGCTTGCAGCCCGCAGACGCCGGCGCCGCCGCAGCGCCCTGGTGGCGGCGCCTGGCCCGGCGCATCGTCGAGGTCCGCCGCAGCGACGAGCACCTGGCCGAAGGCTCCGGCGAGCAGGCCGCGGGCCTCGCCGCGCTGCGCCTGGAGCTCGCGCTGGCGCGCACCGCCGCCGAGCGCCGCGACGCCAGCGGACACGCCGCAGCGCTGGCCCGGGCGTCCGCCTGGCTGCCCCGGCTGTGGCCGGATTCTCCCGTGCGCGACGCGCACCAGCGGGAACTCGATGCCATCGCCGCGATGCCGCTTGGCCTGAGCTTGCCGGAGCTGGGCACCACCCTGGGCCAGCTGCGGATGCGTCACGCCCGGCCGGCGGCCATTGCCGCCCCCGAATCGACAAGCTGAACGGACGCCTGTCCTGCGGCGGCCCTGAACACGGCCGCGACATCACCGTCGCTAGGGTGACCCGAGCATCTGGAGGTCTGCCATGAACCTGTTCCGCAACCTGCTTGTCTGGATCCTGCTGGCGATCATCGGCGCGCTCGCCTGGAACCTGCTCGCCCAGGATCCCGGCTACGTGCTGGTGCGCTATCGCGGCTGGGACTACACCACCAACCTGCTCTGGGTGGCGGTGGCCGTGGTCGTGGCCCTGTTCGCGCTGTGGCTGCTGTGGTCGCTGGTGGCGGCGCCGCTGCGCGCCTTCCGCCGCCGCCGCGAACGCCAGTCACGCGAGCGCCTGGGCACCGGGCTGGAAGCCCTGCACCAGGGCCATTACGCACGCGCGGAAAAGCTGCTGCCGCAGGCCTCGGACGAGAGCGACGCCGCGGTTGCGCGGCTGGCCGCGGCCCGCGCCGCCCTGGCCCGCGGCGACCACGCCGCCGCGCGCAGCCACCTGGACGCGATCGATGCCCGCCACGCCCTGACCCGCGCCATCGGGCGCGCCGAGCTGGCGCTGGCCGAGGATCGCCCGACCGACGCCCTGGTGGCGCTGGATGACCCGGATGCGCAGCCGCTGTCGCCGCGCGGCCTGGCGCTGCGCGCCGACGCCCTGGCCGCATCGCGCCAGGCCGCCGAGGCCTACGCATTGCTCGGCGCACTGCGCCAGCAGCAGGCCTGGCCCGAAGCCGTGCTGTCCGGGCGCGAGCGCAGCTGGGCGGCGCAGGCCCTGGACGAGGCCGCCGACGCCAACGCCCTCGCCGACCGCTGGGAAACCCTGCCCAAGCCGCTGCGCAGCGAACCCGCCGTGGTCGCGGCCTATGCCGAACGCGCCGCCGCCCTGCGCTGGGAGGACGCGGCAACGTCGAGCATCGAGAACGCGCTGGATACGCGTTGGGACGAAGACCTGGCCACGCGCTACGGCCGCCTGCCGGTCGACCGCATCGAGCACCGCGAAGCGAAAGCGACCCGATGGCTGCAGCAGCACCCGGGCAGCCCGGCGCTGCTGCTCACCCTCGCGCGCCTGGCGCGCGCGCGAGGCCAGTGGCCGCAGGCCGAGGACCACCTGCGCCGCGCGATCGCGCAGGGCGCCGGCGCCGACGCCTGGGAAGAGCTGGGCGACGGCCACGCCACGGCCGGCGACGACACCCGCGCCCGCGCCGCCTACGCCAACGCGCTGCGCGCGCAGCGCGGCGAGCCGGTGACCCCCTTCGCCGAACCCACCGAGCCCCTACCCGCACCCCTGTAGGAGCGGCTGCAGCCAACAAGAAGCATTTTTTGCCACGGATCTACGCGGATTCACACGGATAGGGCAAAAGCCAAGGGGAGTCTGCAGCCACGGCGCGCACGGCTCATCCAGATCCAGGCTGGACCACGGCCCTGCGAAGAACCCTCTCCAGAAGAGAACTCCGGGCAGGGCGTAGTGCAGATGCTGGCCCCAGCCAGATCCGCGTAAATCCGCGCTTATCCGCGTAATCCGTGGCAAAAACCCCGCCCCGCCCGGAGCGAAAAACCCGGCTCAGCGCTCCAGGATCGCGACCACACCCATGCCGCCCGCGGTGCAGATCGAGATCAGGGCGCGGCCACCGCCGCGCTCCTGCAGCTGCCGCGCGGCGGTGGCCACCACGCGCGCGCCGGTGGCGGCGAAGGGATGGCCGGTGGCGAGCGATGAGCCCACGGGATTGATCTTCGCCGGATCGATGCGGCCCAGCGGCGCCTCCAGGCCGAGGCGGTTGCGGCAGTAGTCCTCGCTCTCCCAGGCGCGCAGCGTGCACAGCACCTGGGCGGCGAAGGCCTCGTGGATCTCGTAGATGTCGAAGTCCTGCAGGCTCAGGTTGTTGCGCGCGAGCATCTCGGCCACGGCCACGGTCGGCGCCATCAGCAGGCCCTCGCCGTGCACGAAGTCCACCGCCGCCACCTGCGCGTCGCGGACGTGGCACAGCACCTCGTGCCCATGCTGCGCCGCCCACTCGTCGGTGGACAGCAGGCAGGCGGCGGCGCCGTCGGTGAGCGGCGTGGAGTTGCCGGCGGTCAGGGTGCCGCGGCCGGAGCTGCGGTCGAAGGCCGGCTTCAGCGTGGCCAGCTTCTCCAGCGTGCTGTCGGCGCGCAGGATGTTGTCGCGCGAGACGCCGCGGAAAGCCACGATCAGGTCGTCGAAGAAGCCGCGCTCGTACGCTGTGGCCAGCTTGTGGTGCGAGGCGACCGCGAGCTCGTCCTGCGAATCGCGCGCGATGCTCCATTCCTTCGCCATGTCCTCGCAGTGCTCGCCCATCGACTTGCCGGTGCGCGGCTCGGCCACGCCCGGGAAGTCCGGCTTCAGTTCGCCCAGGCGGAAGCCCTTGAACTGCGCCAGCTTGTCTTTCGTGGTCTTGGCCGCATTGGCCGCCAGCAACCGGCGCCGCAACGCGCGGCCATAGACGATCGGCACGTCGGAGGTGGTATCGCTGCCGCCGCCGATGCCGCTCTCGATCTGCCCGGTGGCGATCTTGTTGCCGATGGTGATGATCGAGTCCAGCGAGGTGCCGCAGGCGCGTTGCAGGGTGATGCCCGGCGTCAGCGGCGACAGCCCCGACGACAGCGCGGCCTCGCGGCCGAGGTTCCAGTCGCTGGAGTGCTTGATGACCGCGCCCATCGCGACTTCACCCAGGCGCTGGCCGTGCAGGCCGAACTTCTCCACCAGCGCGCCCAGGGTGCGCACCGACATGCCGAGGTTGCCGACGTCGGAATAGGCCGTGTTCTGGCGGCAGAAGGGAATGCGGACGCCGCCGAGGACGGCGACGGGGCGACCATGCAGCATCTGGGGACCTCGCGGGCGACCCACCGACCATGGCGGGCATAATGGGGCGAGTTTAGCGCCGCCCATGCGCAGGGCCAATGAACAAGACCGCAGCCAACATCCCCCGTCCCCCGCGCGTGCTCGGCGCGCTTGCGCTGGAGCTGGCGCCGGGCAGCAGCGCCGCGCGCGACGCGGTCCCGCAGGCCGACGGCGGCTCGCTCGCCGCGCTGGTCGCCGCCGACCTTGCGACGTTCGCACCCGACGCCACCGGCCTCGACCTGACCCTGGTCGCCGCGCACTTCGACCCGGTCGAACTGCTGCGCCCCGGCTGGCCCCTGCACCAGGAACTCTGGCAGCTCGCGGCCAAGGCGCCGCGCGCACCGGGCGGCGGCGCACGCGTCCTCGCCTTCGGCAGCCACGCGGGACAACTCCCGGGCGCGCTGTCACCGGCACCGGAATACTCCGGCGGTCCGCTGCGGCTGCTGCCCTTCGTCCTCGACGGCGACGCCGCGGCGATCGCACGGGTGTCCGCCCGCTGCGAAGCCGACCTGATGGAAGAAGGCATGGCCGGCGCCGGGACCGCGCTGGCGGCGCAGGAAGCCTTCGGCATGCAGGTCGAGCACGCGCGCTACCTCACCCTGCACGACCTCTGCGCGCTCACGGCGATGCAGTACGAGCACGCCGGGCTGGCGCCGCTGTGGCCGCTGCTGGAAACCTCGCTGCTGTCGCCGGCGCGCGAAGCCTGGCTGGACGCACCGCCCGAGCCCCTGCTGCGTTACGCCGATGGCGAGGTGCGGATGGCGCTGTTCACCCACGCCGACTGGCTCGCGCGCCATGCCCCGGACGCTGCCGACGCCGACGAGGCCGCGCGCGCACGGCTCGAACGCCTGTACGCCCATTTCGAAGCACGCCAGCGCCAGTTGGCCAGCCTGCTGCGCGCCCACGGCCTGGCAGTGGAGTTCATCCACTGCCGGGGCGATGCGCGGGCGGAGCTCGAGGCGCCGCCCGCACCCTGACTCACATCGCCTGCGTGATCACGCCGCAGGCCAGGCGCGCACCGGCGTTGCCGGTCGGCTGGGTGGTGTAGTCGTCAGGATCGGCGTGCACGATCACCGCGCGGCCGAGCACGTCGGTCGGCGCGCCGTCGGCAAGGGTGGCGCCTTGCAGCCGCGTATCGATCACCGCCACGCCGGTGTCGTCGGACATGAGGTTGTCGGTATCGCCGACGTGGTGTTCATCCGAACCGATGCGGCCATGGGCCGTGGCCGCGGGATTGAAGTGACCGCCGGCGCTGGTGCCGTCGGGCGCGCTGCAGTCGCCGGTCTCGTGCACGTGGAAACCGTGCTCGCTGCCGGGCGGCAAGCCGTTGACCTGTCCGGTGATGGCGACGCCGCCGTCGACAGCGGCGAACGCGATCTCGCCGGTGACCGAATTGCCCTCGGTCGCCGACAGGACGGCCACCGTGTGCGCGGCCGGCGCGGTCGTCATGCCGGACGCGATGTCCGCGGGCGTGGATGCGGGTCCGGCCGGAGGCGTCGCGGCCTCGTCGTAGCCGTCCTGCGGCGAACCGCAGGCCGCGAGGCCGAGCGCGAGCGAAGCCGCCAGCAGGGTTGTCTGGATGGTGCGCATGGGTGCTACTCCTTTTCCTGGGACGCGCCGTCAGGCGCAATGGTGATGACGCCGCAGGCGATCCGCGCGCCGGTCGCGCCGGCGGTGGAGCCCAGCACGACGAGCGAACGCCCGACGATGTCGTTGGCCGCTCCGCCGCCGAGCACGGCATGGCGGACCAGCTGGTCGACGCGGGCCACGCCGCGCTCGTTGGCGATGATGCGGTCGCTGCCGCCCAGCGCGCCGCTGCCGCCGGCATCGAAGTAGGGGCCGGCGCTGGAGGCGTCGATGGCGCTGCAGTCGCCCTGCGCGTGCACCTGGAGCACATGGGCACCGTTGCGGCTGAGGCCGCCGATCTCGCCGCCCAGGCGCACGCCTTCCGCCTCTGCGCGCAGGGCGATGCGGCCGCTGGCCAGCGTGGCCGAGGCCGCGCTCAGGTTGGCGTGGGCGAGGCTCGCGGTGCCGGCGTCCGCACGCGGCGGCGACGGCGGTGCCACTGGCTCGCGCGGCGCGGGTGGCGCGCTGGCACAGGCGGCGAGCAGGCCGGCGGCGACAAGGGCGGTGATCGGACGACGCATCGGTCTCATGGCTGTTCGCGGGGGTGCCAAGGGTACCCGCGCGGCGGTGTCGGATGCGTGAGCCACGGTGTCAGCGCCCGCGGCGGCGCGCACCGAGCTTGCGGGTCAATGTGTTGCGCCCCAGGCCCAGGCGCACGGCCGCGTCGCTGCGGCGGCCGCCGGTGTGCTCGAGTGCGGCCTCCAGCAGCACCTGGTCCAGGCGCTCGCGCGCCTCGGCGTGGATGCCGTCGGCCTGCGCCGCCAGCTTCGCGCGCACCCAGTCCTGCAGGCGGGCCTCCCACTCGGGGGCCTCGCCGTCCGCAGACCCCGTCGAGACACCCGCGGCACCGCCCGCCCCCAGCGCATCGCCGAGCTCGACCACGCCGATGACATCGCCGGGCGCCAATGCCGCCAGCCGCCAGCAGACGTTCTGGAGTTCGCGCACGTTGCCCGGCCAGTCGTGCGCCTGCAGGCGCTCCAGCGCCGGGCGCGACAGGCGCTTGGCCGGCGCGTCGAAGCGCCCGGCCGCGCGCTGCAGGAAACGTTCGGCCAGGCGCGGAACGTCGCCACGGCGCGCGCGCAGCGGCGGCAGGCGCAGGCGCACCACGTCCAGGCGGTGCAGCAGGTCGGCGCGGAAACCGCCGTCGCGCACCTTGGCCTCGAGGTCCTGGTGGGTGGCCGCGACCACGCGCACGTCGACCCGGATCAGCTCGCGGCCGCCGACGCGGAAGAACTCGCCTTCGGCCAGCACCCGCAGCAGGCGCGTCTGCAGCGGCAGCGGCATGTCGCCGATCTCGTCGAGGAACAGCGTGCCGCCATGGGCCTGCTCGAAGCGACCGACGTGGCGGCGCTGGGCACCGGTGAAGGCGCCGGCCTCGTGGCCGAACAGCTCGCTTTCCAGCAGCTCGGCCGGGATCGCCGCGGTGTTGAGGGCGACGAAGGGGCCGCGCGCGCGCGGCGACTCGCGGTGCAGCGCGCGCGCCACCAGCTCCTTGCCGGTGCCGGTCTCGCCGGTGACCAGCACCGACAGCGGCGCCTGCGCCAGGCGGCCGATGGCGCGGAACAGCTGCTGCATGGCGGGGGTGTCGCCGATGAGCATGTCGTCATCGCCGGCCGCGTCTCCACCCGCCGCGGGCAGCGCGTCCGCGTCAGCGCCCTCACCCAGCGCCCGCGCGGCGAGGGCCACGGCGTCATCGAGGTCGAAGGGCTTGGACAGGAACTCCTGCGCGCCGCCGCGAAACGCGCCGGCGGTGCTGGCGACATCGGTGTGCGCGCTCATCACCACCACCGGCAGCGACGGCAGGCGCCGCTTCAGTGCATCAAGCAGGACCAGGCCGTCGTCGCCCGGCATGCGCACGTCGGTGAACAGCAGCTGCGGACGCGCGCCGCCGCGGTCCAGCGTGGACAGGACGTCGGCGGCGGACTCGAAGCCGGTGACCTCGTAGCCCGCCTCGCGCAGCGCGGTGGCGAGCACGAAGCGCACCGCGCGGTCGTCGTCGACCACCCAGATGCGGGCGCCGTCAGTGGGTGCCATCGCCGGGCTCCTCCGCGTACGGCAGCAACAGGGTGAACACCGTATGCCCCGGACGCGAGCGGAAGGCGAGGCTGCCGCGATGCTCGCGCGCCACCTGCTGGCCCAGCGCCAGGCCCAGGCCGCTGCCCTCGGCGCGACCGGACACGAGCGGCACGAACACCTGTTCGGCCAGTTCGCCGGGCACGCCACGGCCGTCATCGACGATATCCAGGCGCAGCGCCAGCGCGTGCAGCGCGCTGCCGATGCGCACGCCGTGCTCGGCGCGGGTGCGCAACACCACCTCGCCGGCACCCGCCTCGATGGCGTTGCGCGCCAGGTTCCAGACCGCCTGCACGAGGCGGTCGGCATCGCCTTCGATCTCCGGCAGGCTGGGGTCGTAGTCGCGCACCAGCTTCACCGCCCACCCGGCGTCGGCCTCGGCCAGGCGCAGCACGCGCTCCAGCACGGCGTGGACGTTGAGCGGCACGTGCGGGTTCGGCGGCGCGGGATCGAGCATGCGGTCGACCAGCTGCGCCAGCCGCGAGACCTCGGAGTCCACCAGCGTCACCAGTTCGCGCGACGAAGCGTCGTCGCCGGGGATGCGCCGCGCCAGCAGCTGCGCCGCGCCCTTGAGCCCCGCCAGCGGATTCCGCAGCTCGTGGGCCAGGCCCTTGAGCGCGGCGGACATGGCCAGCGGCAGCGCCGCGACCGGGTCGCCGCCGGGGAATTCATCCACCGGATGCAGTTCGAGCAGCCATCCGCCGTCGTCGCGCGGGGTCAACCAGGCTTCGGCGAAATGCGGTGCGGCACCGGGGCAGGCCAGGGTCAGGCGCGGGAGGCGGATGACACCGGAGGCACCGACGCTGCCCGCGGGCACCCGCGGCTTCGCTGCGGCATCCGCCGACACGGCGCGCGCCAGCGCATCGCCCTGCACTTCCAGCGCCGCCAGCGGCAGCCCCGCCAGCCGGCGCAGGGAGACCCCCAGCCACTGCCCGCAGGCTGTATTGCCGGCCTCGATCACGCCCACGGACGACACCGCGAGCACGGGCGTGCTCAGCTGGTCATGGGCGGGCTCGAGTCCGGGCGGCATTGCACCAATCTAGTGCAAGACGGGCGCGCTGGCGACTGTCGGCCATGTTCCGGACACCCCGGTCAATCGCAGGAATCAGCCTCCAGGCACCGGCTCCACCGCCATCGCCAACCCGGCCCCATCCGGCAGCGTCAACGCATGCAGGATCCGCAGGTCCTCTTCATCCAGCACCGTCTGCGCATCGCCACGAAAGCGCATGCGGAACGCGCGGATCGTCGCTTGCGGATCGCTGGTGTCATAGCCCACCAGCCGCAGCGCGCGCATCGCATCGAAGCCTTCCGGCGGCGGCGACGCATCGTCGGCGGGCCAGATGCCGAAGCCCGCGTCGGCCAGGCGCTTCCACGGGAACAAAGGGCCCGGATCGATCTTGCGTGTGGGCGCCAGGTCGGAATGCCCGATCACCTGCGTGCGCGGGATGCGCAGACGCGTGGTGAGATCGTCGAGCAGGCGCAGCAGCGCCTGCACCTGCGGCTCGGTGAAGGGCTCGCGGCCGTCGTTGTCGATCTCGATCCCGATCGAGGCCGAGTTGAGGTCCGTGATCGTGCCCCAGCGGCCGCCGCCGGCGTGCCAGGCGCGGTGGCCGTCGGCGACGAGCTGGTAGATCGCGCCGTCGTCGCCGACCAGGTAGTGCGAGCTCACCGGGCCGCCGCTGTTGCGCGTGCGCAGGGTGTGCAGGCTCTGCTCGACCGAGTCCTGTTCGGTGTAGTGCAGGACGATGACGACCGGGCGCCGCTCGTCGTGGTTGGGCGATGGCACCCAGGTCGCCATCGGATTGCGCGGCGGCTGGTGGGCGCAGCCGGCGAGCAGGGCAAGGCAAAGGACTGCGGCAAGGGGTTTCATGTTCATGCCGCAATCGAACCCGCGATTGCCGCGCAATGCAAGGTGGCGAAGACGTGGAGGGCCCCGTCGCGGCCGGGAGGCCATCGCGGCTCATGTCCCCCCGCAACCCCCAGGCGGCGGATGCCTCCTCCGTTACTTACCCGCGAAGGCCTCCCGGCC
>NZ_SJRX01000016.1 GCF_004352845.1 Luteimonas terricola | reverse complement strand
CCCGAAGAGGCTGTCCCGACAGTGCGAGAAACAAGGCCTAACACCAGAATTAAGCCGTGCCGCGAAGCGGCATCGGCTTGAATGACTCGTTAGGCCGCCGATGCGTGGCACCTGGGCCCAACCCCTGAGCCGAACATTACAGCAACTTTGCGAAGCTTGGCCGTGCTCGCAGGAGCGGAGCCGAGGTCTACAACTCGCGCAGCCGAGAACCCGCACCGCCAACCACAACGAGGCCGACTCGGGATGATCGTACTTGTGCCGAAGCCGCACCTGTCTGAGGCGGATGTCCGCCACGGGTGGCTGCCGATGCCCCTCACCGCGCGTGCGAGGAGCCAAAAGTCACGGAAGAGCCCGATGCAACAGGCGACCCGAAGATGCTGTCCCGACAGTGCGGGAAACAAGGCCTAACTCCTAAGCTAAGCCGCGCCGCGGCGGAGCGCAAATCATGTGGCAAGCTTTACCTGCCACATGATTTGCGCTCCGATGCGGCGTCGACTTGAGCGCATTGTTAGGCCGCTGGGCGAAGACTAGCTACGCCAAGAATAGTCCCCAACACGCCAAGACAAACGCTGATGAATCCAAGCCACGCAGCCACGCGCACCACGACTTGAGGGTGATCGGTGCAGGCACGAAAACGACCCCAATACCCGTTGGCTTCTCCGGTTGCCATTGCCTGAATCGTCTCTTGGGTTGAGTATCCAAGCTTGTGCCGATACCAAGCGCTCATTACGACTGCATCCTTTGCTGATTTGATCTTGTATGTCCCCGCCTTGTTGTATCGTCTGATGAAATTTTGATCAATTTGGAGGATCTCACAATGAACCGAGCGCCCCCTCTGCACGTTGGTAATTTTCACAACAGCTCTTGGGTGCGATGGAGAAAAATTCGACCACACCCAGCCTTGCTGTGCGTCTTCCGCTAGGGCTGCGTAGATTTTTGTCATCGAGGACTAATACCATAATTAGGGCGAACCGCGAAGCGGATTCGGCGTGAATAAATTGCTAGGCGTACTCATGATCCTTCTTTGCGTGTCCAGTAGATCGCGATGGTGCCACCCGAGTCGTAGCAGTTGAGAAACATGCTCTCGCTCACCTCAATACTGTGCTGGAACTCCGCATTCTCCTCTGTGAACGACAACCAACCACGCACGATCTCTCGGTCCGGGCTGCAGTTATAGAGAGCGGCATCACGAACGGAAATGGGGTCGCAACGCACCTCGATTGTTACTCCACCATCAAATCGGTGATGTTGAACTATTACATTCCGCGCCTTGCATATTTGCTCGCCCTCATCTCCATAAATAGTTATCTGATGTCGCTCTACTAGTATTTCTCTAAATCCATAATCGTCATCTGGCTCCCATGTGCCAATCAGTCGATCAGGGATCGTTTCATACACTTCGCCGCATCCTGTGATGAGCAGCGCCAAGGTTAGGATTAGAGCGGTAGCGATCGATTTCATGAGCGGCCTAATGCATATGCGTAGGCCGGGACGCGAAGCGGCTTCGGCTTTATCAAATTTGTTAGGCAGCATGCGCGCCATTGTCACTTACGGTTGAACCCAGTGGTAATGTCGAAGAAGAAACGTCGTGTTTGGGTCCAGTCTGGCTCTCCTAGTTCCTTTGCGGCGTACACAAGCTCGTCGACAACACGACCATCATAGTCGTGTACCCGTTGTTGTTCGAACTCGAATTCAACGCCCATGTTTTCCAGCATGAACTTAGCTACTCCATACTCAACGGAAACGTAGTCTCTCTGTTCTGTAATGACCAATGGATCGTCTCGCTTCATGCTTCCAGAACCAACAGGAAAGTCATCGCCGAAGCGAGCCTTAAGAACATCTTTCAAAGGCACCATAGATCCCCCTTGAGGCCTAACACCAGAGTTAAGCCGAGCAGCGTAGTGAAGCGAAACACATGGCAAGCTTTACCTGCCATGTGTTTTGCGTAACGAAGCGGATTCGGCTTGAACGACTTGTTAGGCCGCCGCTGCCTGGCACGTGTGCCCGCTCTGCGACAGCCCAACCCCTGCGCAGAACAGTACAACAAGTCTTGCCGGAGAGCTTGGTCTGGCATCCGGCACAAGCAGAGGGAGGAAAGTCGACTCGCGCGGCCAAGGACTCCCGCTGCTTCCCGTCCGAAGCCGACTCGGCCGGTCGAATCTTGCGGAGGGTCGCACGTGTCCGAAGCCGAGATGCTTCACGGCCGACCGCCGACGCCGCTCACCGCGCGTGCGAGGTGCAGAAGCCGTGGATGAGCGAGATGCTTGAACCCGCTTGGACCTTGCCACCGGCGGTGCGGGAAACAAGGCCTAACACCTAAGTTAAGCCGAGTAGCGTAGTGGAGCGAAACACATGGCAAGCTTTTCCTGCCATGTGTTTTGCGTAATGAAGCGGATTCGGCTTGAACGCATTGTTAGGCCCCGAGCTCACGCAGCCTAGCCTCAACTGCTGCACGATCAACATACTGGCCTAAGAAGGACCACCGAGCTTTTGACACGGCCCTGAGCACTGCGTATGTAGTGACCGCTCCCAGCGCAAGAGCGAACAGCGGCTCAACAGCACGAATCACCGGATGGCTAAAGAAGGCCAGGTCGAGCCACGAAATTGCAAAGCCAGCCGCCACCGCAGCCACTAAGCAGAGCCCGAATAGCCTCTTCCTCGCAAGGTTAAGCGGCTTTGCATCCAAAGTCTTGAGCACGGACTGTAGTACCGCGCGCTCGATCTTGGTTGTGTCTGCGGCAGAGTTGGTCATGGGGCCTAACGCCAGAGTTAAGCCGAGACGCGCAGCGGAGCGAAGCACATGGCAAGCTTTACCTGCCATGTGGTTTGCGGAACGAAGCGGCTTCGGCTTGAACGACTTGTTAGGCCGCCGCTGCCAGGCACTTGCGCCCGACCCGCGACAGCCCAACCCCTGAGCCGAACAGTACAACAAGTCTGGCCGAACGGCCCGAGGCTGGCGCTCACCGGAACCAAAGCCGGAATCACCGACTGTGCGGCCAAGAACTCTCACTGCGCACTTGCCCGAAGCCGACTCGGCCGGTTGAATCTTGCTGAGAGTCACGCCTGTCCGAAGCCGAAGTGCTGCAAGACTGACTGCCGATGCCTGCACCGCGCGTGCGAGGTGCGAACGCTGCGTATAAGCGAGGCGCTACAGATTGCCTAAAACCCGGCAACAACAGTGCGGGAAACAAGGCCTAACACCAGAGTTAAGCCGTGCCGCGAAGCGGCATCGGCTTGAACGACTCGTTAGGCCGCCGTTCCCTGGCACCTGCGCCCGACGTGCGGCAGCCCAACCCCTGAGGCGAACAGTACAACAAGCGCCGTGTCTGGTGCTGCCGAAACGCACCATGCGCGTGGCCAAGAACTCTCACCGCGCACTGTCCGAAGCCGACCCGGCAGGTCGAATTTTGCGAAGAGTTGCGCCTGTCCGAAGCCGAGGTGCTGCAGCGCTGACTGCCGATGCCTGCACCGCGCGTGCGAGGTGCCAATGCTACGGATAAGCGAGGCGATACAGATTGCCTGGAGCCCGGCGACAACAGTGCGGGAAACAAGGCCTAACACCAGAGTTAAGCCGAGACGCGTAGTGGAGCGAAGCACATGGCAAGCTTTACCTGCCATGTGGTTTGCGTAACGAAGCGGCTTCGGCTTGAACGATTCGTTAGGCCGCCGCACGCCGCGCTTGCACACGACATTGCGACAACCCGACCCCTGAGCCAAACAATACAACAAGTCAGGCCGAGCGGCCTGAGGCTGGCACTTGCCGGGGCCAAAGCAAGAACCATCGACTCGCGCGTCCAAGAACTCTCACTGCACCCTGCCCGAAGCTGACTCGGCCGCTCGAATCTTGCGGAGAGTCGCGCCTGTCCGAAGCCGAGGAGTTGCAGGACCGACTGCTGATGCCTGCACCGCGCGTGCAAGGTGCAAACGCTGCGGATAAGCGATGAGCTACAGATTGCCTGGAACCCGGCAACAACAGTGCGGGAAACAAGGCCTAACACCTAAGCTAAGCCGCGCCGCAGCGGGGCGTGAAGCACATGGCAAGCTGTATCTGCCATGTGGTTTGCGCCCCGATGCGGTGTCGGCTTGAGCACATTGTTAGGCCCCACCCGTATCACCGCCCGAGGCTCTCTTGGATATCTTGCGAGACCTTCAGGACTGGGGCAACTATTTGCCTCGCCTCTCCTGTCGAAACGGTCTCAGGCAGAGCGTACTGGGTACTTGTGTAGGCGCTAACGGACACCTGACCCAACTCGGCATCGCAGTCGTCACCCCACTCCGACGTACCCGACCAAGTGTCAAAATGGATATGGATTGAGTAACGACCTTCCGAGTCTGTGACAGCAATAGCAGGCCCTCGGGGCGCACCCCACTTCACCCAGGCCGCACCCACCATCGCTCCAGATAAAGGCGCCCCTTCCGCGTCTACTACGGATCCGCTCAGTAGATATGACTGCACAGCGCATGCTGCGACCACCGAAGGTGACACGGCAACCAACAACAGAGCGAGAAGAATGCGCATGTGGGCCTAACACCAGAATTAAGCCGTGCCGCGAAGCGGCATCGGCTTGAATGACTCGTTAGGCCGCCGATGCGTGGCACCTGGGCCCAACCCCTGAGCCGAACATTACAGCAACTTTGCGAAGCTTGGCCGTGCCCGCAGGAGCGGAGCCGAGGCCTACAACTCGCGCGGCCGAGAACCCGCACCGCCAACCACAAAGAGGCCGACTCGGGATGATCGTACTTGTGCCGAAGCCGCACCTGTCTGACGCCGAGGTGCTCCACGGGTGGCTGCCGATACCATTCACCGCGCGTGCGAGGAGCCAACAGTCACGGAAGAACCCGATGCAACAGGCGGCCCGAAGATGCTGCCACGATAGTGCGGGAAACAAGGCCTAACACCCAAGTTCAGCGGAAACACTGGCGCTAGACAGTGTTTTCCGCTGAAACGCGCAGTTAGGCCACGGGGCAAACGCGAGCTGCCGCAACGGCCGAGCTGAGCAATGCACCCCGAAGCCGACGAAGCTGCCAGCCCGGGTACGAAGTTGAAGCGTAGCAGGCGAAGCAATGCCCGAAATGGCGAGCGCTGCACGCTGCGGCGAACAAGTCCGGAGGCGTTCGGCCTGGCCAATGCCAACCACGAAACGCGACACGGGTGCAGCGGTCTGCCTCATGCGCGAGCGAGTGGCGACAAGGTCAAGGCGACGATGCAGCCGAGCGCCAGCAGCGCGAGATGTCGCCACCTGACGGCACAGGTGCGTGGACGACGTGGAGGCGATGTACGAAGCGAGACGGTCCATGTCGAAGCGAAGCCCCCTGCGGCCTAACTCCTAAGTTAAGCCGCGCCGCGTAGTGGAGCAAACCATATGGCAAGCTTGACCTGCCATATGGTTTGCGTAACGAAGCGGTGTCGGCTTGAACGCATTGTTAGGCACCAATGCTAGCCGAAGAAGCAGGCATGCTTGTCCTCTGCCACCAAGGAAAGAAACCGGTCAACTGTGCCGACCTGAGGCGTGGGTGGATAGGCATGCCACTTCAGGTCCGCTCGCATCCAGAACACCTTCCAAAGGTTTGTAGTTCTGACAATCGTAGCCTTCGCGACCGGCTGTTCCATGGTCTTGCCAGGAGCGCCACGCCACCGCGGACGAACCTCAAAGATCTCAACGCTTTGCCCATTAATGCGATACGAAAGATCCAATTCATGTCGGATGTGCGGCGGCGGGCGATGCTCCTCGACGAACTTTCCGACAGCCTTTTCCACTCGCTTGGTCTCTAGCTCACTAAATGCCATGGTCACTCGGAATGGTTGGTTTGGTGCCTAACACCTAAGTTAAGCCGAACCGCGTAGTGGAGCAAAGCACATGGCAAGCTGTACCTGCCGTGTGCTTTGTGGAACGAAGCGGTTTCGGCTTGAACGCATTGTTAGGCTCAATTCCTATTATATCCGTAGGGCAGCCGCGACATGAGCGCTATCTTCCAGTAGTTCTCGCGCTCAATGATGATCTGATCATCCGTTCTGGCGGGACGATACTCTAGAAGACTAATCCGGAAGTTCTCTCTCGCATATTCAATCCCGTGGCTCTCGATGATCTTTGTCAATTCATCGTTGAATCCGTGGCCGGTATTGATGTAGGTAGACCAACGAGCCCAGACGCCCGTGACGCCGTAAGCTGACCCGACGTACTTCATGCCATTGGACTTGTCGAAGATCACATAGATGCCTTTGACATTAAGAAGCGCGCCACGCCAATCAGGCTTATTGGTTAGAATGATGTGTTCAAGATCGCGAAAATCTAGAGTTACGTTCTCGTAGCCTGGGAACACTTGTCCGGTGTAGCTCGATTTAAAGACTTCATCAACGATGAAATCTTTAACGTAATTCTCCAGCCTAATAGCCTTGGCTCTTCCCGACCTTGAAAAGCGAACCTTGAGCCTGCCGATTAAATCTTCGCCTTGCTCCGTCAGTGCTACGGTGTAGCTATGTGAATTGTTGATGTTGCCCCTTGAAAGAACTCTGTATACGCCACCAAAGAGCCAAGTGCCTGGGTCTGGATAGAACTCGACTAATGAGAAAATGAAATCTCGATTGAAGTCGTCTTTGCTGGATCGCCACGAATTCCAGAGGGTCCATTCTTCCTTATCGCGAACGAATACATCAAGCGGATGTGACTCGCCGTTCCAACTGGCGAGATGGACTTTGTATTTTGTGGCCTCTTCTAAGTCGATTAGACGAGAAACGTTCATAATTGAGCCTAACGCCAGAGTTAAGCCGAGACGCGTAGTGGAGCGAAACACATGGCAAGCTTTACCTGCCATGTGGTTTGCGTAACGAAGCGGCTTCGGCTTGAACGACTTGTTAGGCCGCCGCACGCCGAGCTTGCGCCCGACCTTGCGACAGCCCAACCCCTGAGCCGAACAGTACAACAAGTCTGGCCGAACGGCCTGAGGCTTGCATTTGACGGAGCCGAAGCCAAAGCCAACGACTCGCGCGGCGAGGAACTCTCACAGCGCCCTGTCCGAAGCCGACTCGGCCGGTCGACTCTTGCGGAGAGTCGCGCCTGTCCGAAGCCGAGGTGCTGCAGGGCTGACTGCCGATGCCTGCACCGCGCGTGCGAGGTGCAAACGCTGCGGATAAGCGATGAGCTACAGATTGCCTGGAACCCGGCAACAACAGTGCGGGAAACAAGGCCTAACACCAGAATTAAGCCGTGCCGCGAAGCGGCATCGGCTTGAATGACTCGTTAGGCCGCCGATGCGTGGCACCTGGGCCCAACCCCGAGCCGAACATTACAGCAACTTTGCGAAGCTTGGCCGTGCCCGCAGGAGCGAAGCCGAGGCCTACAACTCGCGCGGCCGAGAACCCGCACCGCCAACCACAACGAGGCCGACTCGGGATGATCGTACTTGTGTCGAAGCCGCACCTGTCTGACGCCGAAGTGCTCCACGGGTGGCTGCCGATACCATTCACAGCGCGTGCGAGGAGCCAACAGTCACGGAAGAACCCGATGCAACAGGCGACCCGAAGATGCTGTCCCGACAGTGCGGGAAACAAGGCCTAACACCAGAGTTAAGCCGTGCCGCGAAGCGGCATCGGCTTGAACGACTCGTTAGGCCGCCGATGCGTGGCACCTGAGCCTAACCCCTGGACCGCACATTACCGCAACTTGGCGAAGCCTGGTCGTGCCTGCGAGATCGGAACCGAGGTCTACAGCTTGCGCGGCCGAGGACCAGCACCGACAACCACAACGAGGCCGACTCAGGGTGATCGTACTTGTGCCGAAGCTGCGCCTGTCCGAAGCCGAGATGCACCACGAGTGCCTGCCGATGCCCTCACCGCGCGTGCGAGGTGCCCACCGCGACAGATGAGCGAGGTGCGACAGGCGACCCGAAGATGCTGCCACGACAGTGCGGGAAACAAGGCCTAACGCCAGAATTAAGCCGCGCCGCGAAGCGGCGTCGGCTTGAATGAATTGTTAGGCGCCTGCAGCGAACTTGAACGCAGGCGAGCTTTGATACAGCACGACATCAAGTGGATGCACTGCGACCACCGACGTCAGCGAGATGTTGGGCCGAGCCAGTGTGACCTGACCGAAAGGCTTCTCTTCCGTGGGAGGAGCGAAGGCTAGATCTTCCTCTATGTCTGCGCGACGAACTTCCAGGGCTACCGGCGCTTCGGATGGCGTGAAGTACAAGTTTGCGACTGTCTCCACGTCGCTCCGGTGGTTCAAATGCACGCAGTCGGACCTCTCGTCAGAAGGACAGCGCGGGACCACCCCAGACGCGGTTGCAAGCGCCAACTCTGCTGCTGAAACTATTCGGAAGAGGTTATCCATGGGTATCCGCGCCTAACACCAGAATTAAGCCGTGCCGCGAAGCGGCATCGGCTTGAATGAATCGTTAGGCCGCACCGAAGCTGCCTTGGTGGCTCACAGAAACAGCCGCCAGCGACCGGATGCCGCCACGAGTAGAAGGTACACCGCAACCAGCGTCAGAAGCATATCCACGGCGGTCAGTAATGATGCGGGTTTATTGAAGTAGTAGCCATTAATAGCTTGGACAAGTTGGTGCGCCTCAAAGATAAAGGCTAGCGTCGCGGTCGCAGCCGCACCCAGGCACAGACGCCATAGCGGCGAGATCCTGCGCTCTGGACTCTGCGCCGAAGTGGTCTTTCGAGTGCGGCGAGCGTGCGACATGCGGCCTAACACCCAAGTTAAGCCGAGACGCGTAGTGGAGCGAAGCACATGGCAAGCTGTATCTGCCATGTGCTTTGCGGAACGAAGCGGCTTCGGCTTGAACGCATTGTTAGGCCTCTGCCCCGCTGGTGAAACGGAGTCCGAGCCAGACCGCCGCGACGCCCACGAGGACGCTGCCCAGAATGTACAGAAGGGCAAGGCTTGTTTCTCCGCGGCGTAGAAGCGTGAGCGACTCCAGCCCGAACGCCGAAAAGGTCGTGAAGCCACCAAGGATGCCGGTGACCAGGAACAAGCGAACCGGCTCCGAGACGGAAGCCTTGGCCAAAGCGCCTACGAGCAGGCCGATCAACAGACAGCCCAAACAATTGACCGCGAAAGTGGCCCACGGAAAGCGATCCGCCGGTGCAGCACCCAACCCGACGCTCACAGCGTAACGGGCCACTGATCCGATGAAGCCGCCAAGTCCTACCCACAAGTACGCGCTCATATGTGTTTGAGGCCTAACACCTAAGTTAAGCCGAACCGCGCAGTGGAGCGAACCACATGGCAAGCTGTATCTGCCATGTGGTTTGCGGAACGAAGCGGTTTCGGCTTGAACGCATTGTTAGGTTTCACTGCCCATGAAGTTGGCGAAGAATGCGTGATCCACCTCAAATACGGTTTTCTCTTTGACGCCAAGCCGAGCCCGCTCAAACATTGATACTAGCTTCTCGCCGTCAACGAGCTCGACGGGTGGGGCGCCTTCACGCTCCGCTTCAGCACGCGCATCTGAGCTGAAGGAGCCTGTGGTAAGGATGATGCCTTTGTCGGCTCGGCCGATCATCGCATTGCGAAAATCACCGACTTCGGCTCGAGATACGGACCCTTTGTAGCGCTTGCACTGAAACAAGACGCGGAACGAAACAAAGGGATTGAGTTGGAGCAATCCGAAGCCGTCGATTCCGCCGTCCCGAGGCCGTCCCGTAACCGTGACTCGCTCGAATCCGGATTCGCGAAGCAGTCGGGCGCAAACGCGTTCGAATCCTTCTGGAGTCACCTTCTTTAGGATTTCGAGCAGGATAGCCCCGTGTTCCTCCTCATCTGGCTCAACAGTCGACGGGTCCTCACTCGACTCTGCCGGCGAGACCGCAGACTTCCGGGCATCGGCATGAATCTTTACCCATTTAGCAACAATCTTTCTTGCAGCGGTTTCATCGAGTTTTGCTTCATAACCAGACTTCGTCAGTGTCCACACGCCGTGCGTGGAGCCATCAAGAAGGCCTTCCCAAACGAGATACTGTCGCGCCCAATGAACCTGGTTATAGAAGCGAGTTTGTCCAGACTTCAGCGTGGCGTCCAAGATCGCTGAAGGAACGCTCATATGTTCTGCGACGTAGTCGCAGACTTCGCGCGGCTTACCGGAGCCGCCAAGCGCTCTGAGGGCATCCAGGACAGGGCCGAGCCATTTAGCGAATTCAGCGCGTTGACGTGCCATGAACTCTCCAAGTGAAACCTAACGCCGGAATTAAGCCGCGCCGCGCTGCGGCGTCGGCTTGAATGAACTGTTAGCGCGCAAGCCGGCTATGGTGCAAGTGCCCTACGTGCGTCCATAGCGATTAGGGTGCGGCGTGCCAGGAAAGAGCCCCAGCTCTATCAAGGCCCATAGCGGACCTATGAGTGGAATGAAAAGAAGCCACGCCCTCGATCCACTCTTGTTTCTGTCATGCAGTCGCTGAGTGATCGTAGCCCAATGAATCCAAGCAATTGGAATCAATGGCCCGAACACACTAAGAAGCAGAATTGGGTAACTGACACGATCAAATAGGACCTCCATGAGTACTCGGAGGGCTATGAAAGACAGCCAGCTCGCGGGAACGACTAGCCAGAACTTTAGGCGAGATGCCCGGCCCTTGAAAGTAAATAGACGTTTCCAAGCAGGCATGTCGCGTAGCGAAAAGTCCGATACTGGATCTGGCGGCAAGGGTGGCGGGGCGGGCATCGGCCCTTCCGGGTCTATGTCCCGACGACGCAGTTCACTCTCTGCGATCGGACGAGCCTCGTCACTAAACAAGCCGCGCTCCCAACGATCTGAGAGCTGCTGGGTGTCCATTGCACGAATAGTTCTTTCTATTTCTTCAAGCGTGTACATGGCTCCCCCTGCGCGCTAACACCTAAGTTAAGCCGCGCCGCAGCGGGGCGTGAAGCACATGGCACGCTTTACCTGCCATGTGGTTTGCGCCCCGATGCGGTGTCGGCTTGAACGCATTGTTAGGCGGCAAACTGCGCCATGCGTACGCGAGAGCGCTCTACGGCGCTTGGTGAGAACAGATCTTGGTGACGGAGAATTACAGCCTCAAATGCGAAGTTCTCCAAGCCAACCTCTTGCAGTGCGGTGAAGCCTGCCGTTCCATCTGGCCTGTCCACAGCCTGTTCAATAGCAGCGATGATTCCGCGCTTCTTGATCATTTGCCAGGTGCGTGACGCGCGTATGCGCTTACCGTGCTTTTTGAAGAGAATTTCCTCGTAAGCGTAGATGGCCTCAAGGCATTCGCGCTCAGCGTCATTAGCCGCGCCGTAGGCAGCAGCGCGAAGGATAACGGCGCGCTGCTTGGCCTGAACCGCAAGCTCTGGGAAACCGAGCCTGGTCGCGTTGCGGGCAAACGCCTCGCAGTCTTCAGGTGTCTTCTGCTTTAGAACTCGGTCGTCCATGTGTCTTCCCTTTGACGCCTAACACCAGAGTTAAGCCGCGCTGCAGCGGGGCGTGAAGCACATGGCAAGCTGTATCTGCCATGTGGTTTGCGCCCCGATGTGGCGTCGGCTTGAACGACTCGTTAGGCCGCCGCTGCCCGGCACTTGCGCCCGAGCCCCTGCAGCCCAACCCCGAACCGGAACACTACAACAACTTGGGGCAGCTGAGCCGTGCCCTGGAGCTACGAAGCACGAACTACAGCTCGCGCGCACGAAGAGCCTCACCAGGATCTGTCCGAAGCCGACTCGGCGGGTCGAATCTTGCGGAGGGTCGCGTCTATTCGGAGCCGAGATGCAGCGGACCCTGACGCTAATGCCACTCACCGCGCGTGCGAGGTGCCAACAGTGACAGATGAGCGGGAAGCTTACGTGGCCGAAAACGTTGATCCGGGAGTGCGGGACACAAGGCCTAACACCAGAGTTAAGCCGAGCAGCGTAGTGAAGCGAAACACATGGCAAGCTTTACCTGCCATGTGTTTTGCGTAACGAAGCGGATTCGGCTTGAACGACTTGTTAGGCCGCCGCTGCCCGGCACTTACGCCCGACCCGCGACGGCCCAACCCCTGAGCCGAACAGTACAACAAGTCTTGCTGGAGAGCTTGACTTGGCACTTGGCGCGAGCGGAGCCTAGAAGATCAAGTCGCGCGGCCAAGAACTCTCACCGGGCACCGCCCGAAGCCGACTCGGCCAGTCGAATATTGCGAAGAGTCGCGCCTGTCCGAAGCCGAGGTACTGCAGGGCTGACTGCCGATGCCGGCACCGCGCGTGCGAGGTGCAAACGCTGCGGATAAGCGAGGAGCTACAGATTGCCTGGAACCCGGCGACAACAGTGCGGGAAACAAGGCCTAACACCAGAATTAAGCCGTGCCGCGAAGCGGCATCGGCTTGAATGATTTGTTAGGCCGCAGCTTGCGATATGCCAGCGATGCCAGCAACGCACCCACCGCCCACGCGACAAGGGTCTTGGTACCGAAAGTGAGCTGGCCCGCCAGCCCCATTGCAAGAAGCGCTGCGCCGAGGAACGATACGAGTGCCCAAGCAGCGTCCGCTTGGAACATGCGAAGCACGACGATGTGGATAAGCAGCGCCACAAGTGCGGCTCCAATCCCGAAGACTACGACGGTCTCCCAAAGTGCCAACGGTGCCCACGACGGCATCACGAATGCGTTGGTGTAGCCAAGCGCGACGACGGATGCGAAGTAGGTGGCGATGGCCGACACCACGCCTGCGGCGATGCTCTTAAATGGTCCTTGCATGATCCTCTCCTTGCGGCCTAACACCAGAATTAAGCCGTGCCGCGAAGCGGCATCGGCTTGAATGACTCGTTAGGCCGCCGATGCGTGGCACCTGGGCCCAACCCCTGAGCCGAACACTACAACAACTTTGCCAAGCTTGGCCGTGCCCGCAGGAGCGAAGCCGAGGCCTACAACTTGCGCGGCCGAGAACCCGCACCGCCAAACACAACGAGGCCGACTCGGAATGATCGTACTTGTGCCGAAGCCGCACCTGTCTGACGCCGAAGTGCGACACGGGTGGCTGCCGATGCCACTCACCGCGCGTGCGAGGAGCCAACAGTCACGGAAGAACCCGATGCAACAGGCGACCCGAAGATGCTGTCCCGACAGCGCGGGAAACAAGGCCTAACACCTAAGTTAAGCCGAATTGCAGCGCGTAGCCGGCAACATGGCAAGCTCTTTCTGCCATGTTGTTGGCGTAGCGATGCAATTTCGGCTTGAACGCATTGTTAGGCGCCACCCTTAGCCTCTAGGTGCGCCCTCATACTCTTCCGTGTTGCCGAAGTAGACATCCCACCAGATTGGAAGGCCAAGACGCACCAGCTCCGTCATTGTTTGCAACCCCAGGGATGGCCCTCCTTGCCCCGACGAAACCCAGTAACAACACACATCGATGTCACAGCCGGAACTCCGCAACTGTTCCAGCGCCGCCTCTTTTCCGCTCAGGACGCGAACAATTGCATTGATATGGGCTAGCCCATCCGTGGACTGCTCTACGGCGCGGCTCTCCCAGTTCCAATAGTGGTGTTCGCGCCTGGGGCGATACTTGGATTCTGGATCCAGTGCCCGACCAAGCGTCGGCTCGACCCCCAGCACTTCCGTGATGTTGTCAGGGTGTACCGAAGTCGAGAACACCCGGAGTGAGGCATACGTTTCAAGGCATGTCATGGGGGGACACGACTCCGATTGAAATGCTGTGGCGCCTAACACCAGAATTAAGCCGTGCCGCGAAGCGGCATCGGCTTGAATGACTTGTTAGGCGGCGCCACCGGAACAGGACGGTAGGCAACACGACCAAGCCAAGCACCAGTCCTTGCCGCCAACTCTGGAGCATACGAGAAGAGCGCGAGTGCGAGAATCGGTGCTGCGGTAATGTACGCGAAAACGCCAACGGCTCTGAACCTTAGCGCATGAAAGGCGCCACAGTTCATGCACTTGTATTCACTGATTGTCCGACCGATACGCTGCTTGGAATCAATATTCGGAACACGAACGAGATCCCGCGTCGTATCGGTGGCCTTACCGCAGAATGTGCATGGAAACTTGATCATAGCCGCCTAACACCAGAATTAAGCCGCGCTGCGAAGCAGCGTCGGCTTGAATGAATCGTTAGGCCTTTGAGCTGCGCTTTGACGCATGCACCAGCCTACCTATCAGATAGAGAACAATGCCGCCCAAGAAGCTTGCTCGCGTTGCCCAACCAAGCAAGCCACCCCCAGGTTGTTCCCACGGCATGGTGAACCAAAGCGCGGCCGCCAGAACCACGCCCAGTATCAATAGCGTGAGGCCGATCTTGAGATAGATGTTCGTTACGCCAAAGCGTCTCACTGTCTCACTCCTGCACTTGTCCGACCCATGCCGCACGGGCCTAACACCAGAATTAAGCCGTGCCGCGAAGCGGCATCGGCTTGAATGATTTGTTAGGCCGCACGCCAAGTGCCTTTGCGGTCTCTTCAAGCGGCGTACTGAATCCTAGCTTCTTGGCGGGCCGGGAATTCATGTCGATTACCAACCGGTCAAGACTGCAGCGGTTCAAGCCACCATCTTGTTCAATGAAGCTCTCATAGTCGAGTGCGCAGTTGGTCAGCACGCCGAGCTTGGAAAGGTCAGACGCTCGCGCAAATGCGACAGAACGATACCCATTCATCACTCGCTCCCGCACATGCTCCGGATAACCAGCGAGCTCAAGCACTAGGGAAATGCCCCGAACCAGGCTTATGAACAGCTTTTCGGGCGTGAGACGCTCTCCCTCCAGCATGAGGAAGCTCAGCTGAGTGCGACTACTCATATACACAAAGGCGTTCCGCTCTGCCATTGGCAGGAACGTAACGTACCAATTGCCAAGCGGCGCGTCGGTCGCCCGAGCTTTGCCCAAGTGATCTCGTTTGATACGAGCTCTCGCAGCTATGGCGCGTGTAACGATCAGATTAGCCATAACGTGTCATATGCGGCCTAACACCAGAATTAAGCCGTGCCGCGAAGCGGCATCGGCTTGAATGAATTGTTAGGCGCGCTATGGAGAGCCACGCCGCTCGTCGACGATCCTTATCGCAGCCTCGACGGCGAGTCTTCGGTACTCGTCGCGATTCTCTCGAGCTGTCTGCTCGGCCAAGCCAGCCGGCCAAACGCCCATGTTCACTTCACGGTACTGCGCCGCAACCACCTCTTCCAGAGCCTCCAACTCAGCCGAGCATCTCTCTGCGGCCAGCTCGGCAACTGCCGCAGACTCGCTGGCCGATTGAAGTTGCTCAACCGACTTGTCGAGTACGCAGAACACGAACGTGTCGAGATCTGGCTGCACTCGCTCCGCAATGTCTGCGCCGCTTACAGGGCCAGATAGTGCGATAAGAACTATGGCTAGAGACAGAGTCATGTGAGCGCCTAACACCTTATGTCTTGAGTTTCCCCTACCGTAGGCGCCGAGAGCCCGACGTGCGCGCCCGATAACGCCTCGGTGTCAGACCACCGTAATTCAGCAGGGGCCGCACGCCGGATCTCGCGCCCTGCGCCCGAA
>NZ_SJRX01000015.1 GCF_004352845.1 Luteimonas terricola | reverse complement strand
CGGGTGCCAAGGCCCTTGAGAGCGAAGTCAAGGAGGAGGCGCTGGCCGCAGGCCAGCGCCGGGGGACATGAGCACTCAAGGGCCTTGGCACCCGGCACCCCGCGCCCGCGCTGTATCAATGGCGCGCCATGCCCTCAAATGCGCAGCAGCGTGCTCGCTCGCGAAATCCCGACGCACATTTACCGGCAAGACCCGCGACCGAAGACCAGCGTTCGCAGCCGGCCACGCAATCCGCCTCGCCTACAATGCCCCCATGCAACTCATCGACATCGGCGCCAACCTCACCCACGACAGCTTCGACCACGACCGCGACCAGGTCATGGCCCGCGCCCGCGCCGCCGGCGTCGTGCAGATGATCGTTACCGGCGCCAGCCGCGAACACTCGCCCATGGCGCTCGACCTCGCCCGCGCCCACCCCGGCGAACTGTTCGCCACCGCCGGCGTGCATCCCCATCACGCCAGCGAGTACACCGCCGAGTGCGACGCCGAGATGCGTGCCCTGCACGCCCACCCCGAAGTGGTGGCCGTGGGCGAGACCGGCCTCGACTACTTCCGCGACTTCTCCCCGCGCCCCGCCCAGCGCAAGGCCTTCGAGCGCCAGCTCGAGATCGCGGTGGACACCGGCAAGCCGCTGTTCCTGCACCAGCGCGACGCCCACGCCGACTTCGTCGCGATCATGAAGGACTTCGAGGGCCGCATCGGCCCGGCGGTGGTGCACTGCTTCACCGGCAGCCGCGCCGAGCTGTTCGACTGCATCGACCACGACTGGCACATCGGCATCACCGGCTGGCTGTGCGACGAGCGCCGGGGCAAGCACCTGCGCGAGATCGTCGGCAACATCCCGGCCAACCGGCTGATGGTGGAAACCGACGCGCCTTACCTGCTGCCGCGTTCGCTGGATCCGATGCCGAAGGACCGCCGCAACGAGCCGATGTTCCTGTCGCACATCGTCGAAGAACTCGCTCGCGACCGCGGCGAGGACGTCGCGGTGACCGCAGCGAACGCCACGGACACCACGCGCGCGTTCTTCAGGCTGCCGGGAGCCGGGTAGACATACTCAGTGCTCTGAGTGAACCGCGCCTGGCACCCGGCGCGCTTCAGCTGCGGAGGCCGACGCCCCGCTTGAGCAGCCACAGGCTGAGCGTGCCTAGCCCCGCCACGAAGGCCAGCATCAGCGCGTACGCCACCCACAGCGGCACGTCGCCGCGCCCGAGCAGGCCGTAGCGGAAGGCGTTGACCATGTAGAAGATCGGGTTGGCGTAGGTGAGCTTCTCGGCCCACGACGGCAGCAGCGTGACCGAATAGAACACGCCGCCGAGGTAAGTCAGCGGGGTGAGGATGAAGATCGGCACGATGGCGACGTCGTCGAACTTCTTGGCGAACACCGCGTTGACGAAGCCGGCCAGCGAGAAGATCGTCGCGCCCAGCAGCACCGTCGACAACGTCACCCACGGATGCGGGATGCGCACCGTGGTGAACAGCATCGCGATGCAGAGCACGATCACGCCCACCATCACTCCGCGCATCACCGCGCCCGCGACGTAGCCGCCCAGGATCACCCATGGCGGCATCGGGCTGACCAGCAGCTCCTCGATGTGGCGGCCGAACTTGGCGCCGAAGAAGCTCGACGAGATGTTGCCGTAGCTGTTCTGGATCACGCTCATCATCACCAGGCCCGGGACGATGAAATCCATGTAGGTGATGCCGTCCATGGTCCCGATGCGGCTGCCGATCAGGCCGCCGAAGATCAGGAAGTACAGCGTCATGGTGATCGCCGGCGGCACCAGGGTCTGGCTCCAGATGCGCAGGATGCGCATGACCTCGCGGCGGGCGACCGTGCCCAGCGCGACCAGGTTGGGGCGCAGGCTGCCACCGTTTCCGGCCGGGTTGCCGGCGTTCACGCCCATGCCGCTCATGCCGCCGCTCCCGTGGCCGCGGCCGCCGGCGTGGCGTCGCCGGTCATGCGCACGAACAGCTCCTCCAGCCGGTTGGACTTGTTGCGCATCGAACGCACGTGGATGCCGGCGGCATCGAGCGCGGCGAACACGCGGTTGAGGTCCATCGCGCGCGGCATGTCGACATCGAGCGTATGTGCATCCACCGCGCGCACCTCGGCACCCGGGATCTCCGGCAGCGTGTCCGGCAGCGCGTCCTCTACGTCGAGCAGGAAGCCCTCGACATCGAGCTTCGCCAGCAGCGAGCGCATCGGCCCCGACTCGACGATGCGGCCGTGGTCGATGATCGCCAGGTTGCGGCAGAGGTTCTCGGCCTCTTCCAGGTAGTGCGTGGTGAGGATGATGGTGGTGCCCGACGCGTTGATCCGGCGCAGCGTCTGCCACATGCCGCGGCGGATCTCGATGTCGACGCCGGCGGTGGGCTCGTCGAGGATCAGCAGGCGCGGCCGGGTCATCATGGCGCGGGCGATCATCAGCCTGCGCTTCATGCCGCCCGACAGCGTGCGGCTCATCATCTGCGCCTTGTCCCAGAGCTGCGCCGAGCGCAGTTCGGCCTCGGCGCGGACGATGGCCTCGGCGCGCGGAATGCCGTAGAAGCCGGCGTAGTTGACCAGGATGTCGAGCGGCTTCTCGAACATGTTGAAGTTGAGTTCCTGCGGCACCAGGCCGAGCAGGCGCATGGCCCGGCTGCGTTCGGCGTGGATGTCGACATCGAACACGCGCACCTCGCCCGCGGTCTTGTTGACCAGCGACGAAATGATGCCGATCAGGGTCGACTTGCCGGCGCCGTTGGGGCCGAGGAGTGCGTAGAAATCGCCGGGCACGACGTCGAGCGAGACGCCCTTGAGGGCCTCGACGCCGTTGTCGTAGGTCTTGCGCAGGTCCCGTACCGAGAGCGCGGCGGGCGTGACGGCCTGGTTCATCGGTGCTCCTTGCCGCGGGAGGTCGCGGCGGGGCGGTATTATAGAAGGCCTGCGGGCAGTCGCCCGGCAATGGTCTGTTCCAACGTGCCTGCACTGTTCCCCCTCAAGCTCGTTTCGCGCCGCATGCTGGCGCCCACGGTCGCCCACCTCGCATTCACCCGCGACGACGGGCTGCCCCTGGACTACATCCCCGGGCAGTTCGTGCAGGTGCATTTCAGCTATGCCGACGGCACGGCCACCAAGCGCAGCTACTCGCTGGCGACCATCCACGACCACGCGATGGGGCCGGGCGAGCTGGTGGAGGTCGCGGTCAGCTATGTGCCCGGCGGCGCCGCCACCGCGCTGTTCGAGACCCTGGAGATCGGCGGCACGGTGCAGGCCAGCGGCCCCTTCGGCCGCTTCTGCCTGCAGCCCGCCGACGACAACCGCCGCTACCTGCTGGTCGGCACCGGCACCGGCGTGACCCCGTACCGGGCCATGCTGCCGCTGATCGAAAAGGCCATCGCCGAGCGCGGCATCGAGGTGGTGCTGCTGTTCGGCGCACGCACGCCCGCGGAGCTGCTGTACGGCGACGAGTTCCGCGCCTTCGCCGACGCCCATCCCGGCTTCCGCTTCGTGCCCTGCTTCTCGCGCGAACTGCCCGCACCGGGCTCGGCCCAGGACCATCCCGACGTGCGCCACGGTTACGTCCAGCAGTTCCTGGGCGAGTTCGCGCCTTCGGCCGAGGGTGACATCGCCTACCTCTGCGGCAATCCGGACATGGTCGACGCCTGTTTCGAAGCGCTGAAGGAGCACGGGCTGCCGGTGCCCCGGATCCGCCGCGAGAAGTACGTCAGCAGCAAGTAAGCTGCGCGGCGGCCGCTGGCCGGTCACACTCCCGCGCCACCGGGCGTCCTGCCTGGCACTGCTCCACACCAAGGAACCCGCATGAGACGACGTGCATCCACTCCCGCCGCCCTGCTCGCGGCTGCGCTGATGATGGCGCTCGCGGGCTGCAGCCCGCCGGGGAACGACGCCACCGCCGACGGCGATCTGCGCAAGGGCGACATCGCGTTTGAATCCTGCTCGCTGAGCGCCGTCGGCGCCCGCGCGGTGGAAGCGCAGTGTGCAGGCTTCACCGTGCCCGAGGACCACCAAGCCCCCGACGGCCGCCAGATCGAACTCGCGATCGCCCTCCTGCCCGCGAAGAGCCCGGCCGAACCCGATCCCGTGGTGATGATCGCCGGCGGCCCGGGACAGTCCGCGCTGGAGTCGTATCCCACCGTCGCGGCGGCCTTCGCCGACGTGAACCGCGCCCGCGACGTGCTCCTGGTCGACGCCCGCGGTACCGGCGGCTCGCACCCGCTGCACTGCAAGGACGAGGACGGAGACAACGCCTTCGGCGCCGAGGACATGACGCCCGGGGCCATGCGCGCGTTCACCGGACGCTGCCGCGATGCACTGGCCGCCGGTAGCGATCTGCGCCGCTACGGCACCATGGACCACGTCCGCGACCTCGAGCTGGTGCGCCAGGCCATCGACGCGCCCCGGCTCAACCTGGTCGGCATCTCCTACGGCACGCGCGTGGCGCAGCAGTACGCCAAGGCGTTCCCGCAGTCCACGCGCAGCGTGGTGCTCGATGGCGTGGTGCCCAACTCCATGGTGCTGGGCCAGGAACACGCACGGAACCTGGAGCAGGCCCTGGACGCGCAGTTCGCGCGCTGCCGCGAAGAACCCGCCTGCGTCGGCAACCTCGGCGATCCCGCCCTGCAGCTTCCGGCCGTGCGCGCGGCGCTCGAGGCCGGCGACCTGGCCACGGTGAGCTACCGCGATCCGGTGAGCGGCGAATGGCTGGAGGAGACCCCCACCTTCGGCCACCTCGCCATCCTGCTGCGGATGTTCTCCTACCAGCCCGCGGCCGCAGCCACCCTGCCGCTGCTGCTGCACGACGCCGCGAACGGCCGCTACGCGCCGCTGCTTGCGCAGTCGCGGATGCTGATGGCCTCGCTTGGCGACCAGATGGCGCACGGCATGCAGCTGTCGGTGATCTGCACCGAGGACGTGTCCGAGATGGCCGCCTTGCCGGGCGACGACGGCAGCGTGCTCGGCAACGAGATGGTGGCGCTGTTCCAGGCGCAGTGCGACGCCTGGCCGACGGCGCCACGCGCGGACGGCTTCCGCGATCCGCTCGCCGGCGACCTGCCGGTGCTTGCGATCAGCGGCGAGTTCGACCCGGTGACACCGCCGCACTACGGCGACGAGGTCGTCGCCCACCTGGCCCGTGGCCGCCACCTGGTGGCATCCGGACAGGGCCACAACGTGATCGGCACCGGCTGCATGCCGAAGCTGTTCGCGCAGTTCGTCGAGCGCGCCGACGCACAGGACATCGACGCCACCTGCCTGGACCGCCTCGCGCCCGCGCCGCCGTTCGCCGGTTATTACGGCTGGGAGCCCTGAGATGATCGAAGTCCACGACCTGCACAAGACCTTCAAGGCCAAGTCCGGACCGGTGCACGCGGTGCGCGGCGTCGGCTTCACCGCCCGCGACGGCGAGATCACCGGCCTGCTCGGACCCAACGGCGCCGGCAAGACCACCACCCTGCGCATGCTCTACACGCTGATGACCCCCGAGCGCGGCAGCGTGCGCGTGGACGGCCTGGACGCGCAGCGCGATGCCACCGCGGTGCGCCGCCGGCTGGGCGTGCTGCCCGACGCGCGCGGCGTCTACAAGCGCCTGACCGCCCGCGAGAACATCACCTACTTCGGGCGCCTCTACGGCATGGACGACGCGACCATCGCCGTGCGCATCGACGAGCTCGCGCGCACGCTGGGCATGGAGGATTTCCTCGACCGTCGCACCGAAGGTTTCTCGCAGGGGCAGCGTACCAAGACCGCGATCGCACGCGCCCTGGTGCACTCGCCGCGCAACGTGATCCTCGACGAACCCACCAACGGCCTGGACGTGATGACCACCCGCGGCCTGCGCGCCTTCCTGCAGGAGCTGCGGGCGCAGGGCCACTGCGTGATCTTCAGCAGCCACATCATGCAGGAGGTGGCCGCGCTCTGCGATCGCATCGTGATCATCGCCCAGGGCGAAGTGCGCGCCAACGGCACCCCCGATGAGCTCCGCGCACAATCGGGCGAAGACAATCTCGAAGACGCGTTCGTCCAACTGATCGGCACCGAGGAGGGCCTGTCCGCATGAGCCTCTTCAACAACACGGTGCTGACCGTCGCCCGCAAGGAACTGCTGGACCTGTTCCGCGACCGGCGTACGGTCCTGCTCGGCCTGCTGATGGGCCCGCTGCTGTTCCCGGTGCTGATCCTGGGCATGAGTTCGATGGCGGAGAAGCGCGCGCGCACGCAGCTCGAATCGGTGCTGGAGCTGCCGGTGATCGGCGCTGAACACGCGCCCAACCTGGTGCGCCACCTTGGCACGCGGGACATCGATGCCATCGCCCCGCCGGAGGACGCGGAGCGCGCCTTGCGCGAGCAGGACCATGACGTGGTGCTGCGGATCCCGGCCGGGTTTCCGGAGCAGTGGCGCGAAAGCCGCATGGCCACGATCGAGATCCTCTACGACTCCTCGCGACAGGATTCGCGGATTCCCGTGGAACGCGTGCGCAGGGCGCTGGGCGAGTACGGCCAGCAGGTCGGCGCGCTGCGCATGATCAGCCGCGGCATCAGCCCCGAGGCCACGGTCGCGGTGATGGTGGCGCAGCGCGACGTGGCAACGCTTGAATCGCGGCGCGGCATGCTGCTGGCGTTCCTGCCCTACCTGCTGATCTTCAGCGCCTTCGTCGGCGGCGCCTACATGGTGATCGACGTCACCGCCGGCGAACGCGAGCGGCAGTCGCTGGAACCGCTGCTGGCCACGCCGAGTTCGCGCAGCGCACTGATGAGCGGCAAGATCCTCGCCGCCACCGCGCTGGGCCTGCTCAGCCAGGTGCTGATCCTGATTGCGCTGGCGGTCAGTCTGGCGTTGGCGCCGCGCGCGCTGCAGATGGTGGCGATGACGCCGGGCATGCTGGCGATGCTGCTGCTGGTGCTGGCCCCGATCGTGCTGATCGGCTGCACGCTCCTGACCCTGATCTCGGCCAGCGTGAAGTCGGTGAAGGAGGCACAGAGCTACATGAGCGTGCTCATGCTGCTGCCGATCATCCCCACGGTGGTGCTGATGGTGAGCCCGGTGAAGGAACAGCTGTGGCAGTTCGCGGTGCCGTTCCTGGCGCAGAACCAGATGGTGCTGAAGCTGGTGCGCAGCGAATGGATCGCGCCGATGGAATGGCTGGTCTACTTCGCCTCGGGATTCGGACTGGCGCTGGTGCTGTGGCTGATGGCCTCGCGCCTGTACCACCGCGAGAAGCTGGCGATCTCGGCCTGAGGTTCCGGGTTGCGAAGCAGAAAAAAAGTTCATCTCCCAACTCAGGGGAAGCGGTTTCGACGAGGAGTGTCTGCTTCCTTCGCCATGCTTCGTCGTGACCGTGAGGGCCCCGTCGCGGCCGGGAGGCCTTCGCGGCTCATGTCCCCCGGCATCCGCCTGGCGGCGGATGCCTCCTCCTTGACTTCCCCGCGAAGGCCTCCCGGCCACGACGGGGCTCGGCTTCGGCTGGAGTACGCACGATGCCCGGCTTTTGCTCCCGGGCCACCGCGTACTGCTGCGCACCGGGTGCCAAGGCCCTTGAGGGCGAAGTCAAGGAGGAGGCGATGGCCGCAGGCCATTGCCGGGGGACATGAGCACTCAAGGGCCTTGGCACCCGGCGCCCGCGCTGTAGCTATGGCGCGCCATTCCCTCAGTTGGGAGAAGAAGCAATAAAAAGCCCGGCCATGCCGGGCTTTTCGATGATCACGCGATTGACGATGTGTCAGCCGCCCGGGTTGAAGGCGATCGTGCGTCGCGTGGTGACCGGCTCGGCAATGGGCTCGAAGCGCCAGCGGCGGACGGCCGCCACCGCGGCGCGGTCGAACACCCGCGGCGGGTCGGCACGGACCACGCGGGCATCGCTGATGCTGCCGTCGGGCGCGACGGTGAACTCCACCTGGACCTCGCCCGACTGGCCGGCGCGCAGCGCGTCGGTCGGGTAGCTGGGGGCCGGCGTGCTCAACGGGCGCAGCGTGGGCGCGGCGGCGGCCGGCGCGGGCGTCGCGGCCTGCCGCTGCTCCGCGGCGCGCTGTTCGGCGGCACGCTGCTCCGCGGCGACGCGCTCGGCGTCGGCGCGCTCGGCGGCTTCGCGCTCGGCGACCTGCTGTTGCTCGACCAGCTGTGCGGCCGCCTGACGCTGCTGCTCGGCCTGGGCGCGTTCGCGCTCCGCAGCGAGCAGGCGCTGGCGTTCGGCTTCCTGCTCGGCGCTGAGCGCCTGCTGCGCGACGCGGCGCTGCGCGGCATCGCTGGCACCGGCGATCGTGTCCTGCAGGCGCGACAGCGCCGGATGGTTGGCGTCGGCGCGTGCGACCAGGGCCGCCAGGCGGCCGGCCTCGTCGAAGTCCTCGCGGTCGCGGGCCTGCTCGGTCGCAATCACCAGCATCGGCATCAGGTCGGTCAGCGCGCTGGCCACGGCGGCGTCGCCGGGCGACTTCTCGCGCAGCGCCAGGTAGTACTCCAGCGCATTGTCGCCGGGCGGCGCATACAGGCGGCTTTCGGCATACGCGGCGCGGCCGCGCTCGCGGAGTTCATCGGCGCCGAGTCCGGCCAGGGCATCGGCCTGGGCGGCGACCTGCACGGCGGCATCCGGCGCAGTTTCGACGGTCTGCTCGGCGGCGGGGCCGGCGGCGGCATCGCCCGCGGGTGCCGCAGCCTCGTCCTTGCCGCAGGCCGAGATGGCCACGACGAGGGCCGCGGCGAGGGCCAGCCTCGGCAGGATCCCCCCCGCGGATGCTTGGTTGTTCAAGGACATCTGTTTGTACTCCCCCTGAGTGTGCGGATACGCACGAATGCGTAGGACGCGACACACGGGGCGGTTTGTCAACACCCCGGTGCCCGATCGCCCCTGCGCTACTTGCCGATGCAGAAGCTCGAAAAGATGTGGCCAAGCAGCGCGTCGGCCCCGATCCGACCGCTGATGTCGCCCAAATCGTAATGTGCATCACGCAATGAATCCGCTGCAAGCTCCAGCGCCTCGATCCCCAGCGCGGACGCTGCCGCCTCCAGGTGCGCGGCAGCGCGGCCCAGCGCGTCGACGTGGCGCGCGCGCGCGGTGAACTCACCCTCGGCCGCGGCGCCCTCGCCCACCACCAGCGTGCGCAGGCGTGCGTGCAGCGCTTCCATGCCCTGGCCCCTGGTCGCGGATACGCGCAGTTCGCCGGCCGGCGGCACCGGCGCGCCGGGCGGCAGCAGGTCGGACTTGTTGTGCAGCCAGAGCACCCGCGGCACGCCGGCGAGATCGGAAGCAACCGCTGCGCGCCCGGCCTCCGGATCGCGCGCGTCGAGCACCACGATCGCCAGCTCCGCGCGCGCCAGTTCGCCGCGCGCACGACGCATGCCTTCGCGCTCGATGGCGTCGCCGCCGGCGCGCAGGCCGGCGGTATCGACCAGGGCCAGTTCGGCGCCGTCGACGTGGACGGTCTCGCGGAGCAGGTCGCGGGTCGTGCCCGCGACATCGGTGACGATCGCGCGGTCGCTGCCGGCCAGCGCGTTGAGCAGCGAACTCTTGCCCGCATTGGGTGGGCCGACGATCACCGCGTGCAGGCCGTCGCGCAGGCGGCGGCCGCGGTCGGCGGCGGCCAGCAGCGCGGCGAGATCGTCGCGGGCACGGCCTAGGCGCGCCGCAAGCGCCGCCCCGCCGAGCGTCTCCAGCGGCTCGTCGGCGAAATCGATCGCGGCTTCGGCGTGCACGCGGATCGCCACCAGGTCTTCGGCGAGGGCATCCACGCGGCGCGAGAACTCGCCGTCCAGCGAACGGCGGGCGGCGCGCGCGGCGGTCAGGTCGCCCGCGGCGACGAGGTCGGCCACGGCCTCGGCCTGGGCCAGGTCGAGGCGGCCGTTGAGGAAGGCGCGCTCGGTGAACTCGCCCGGACGCGCCATCCGCGCGCCCAGCGCGCAGCAGCGTGCGACCAGGGCCTGCAGCAGCACCGGATTGCCGTGGCCCTGCAGCTCCACCACGTCCTCGCCGGTGTAGCTGGCCGGCGCAGCGAACCGCAGCGCGATGCCGTCGTCGATGGGCTCGCCGGCGGCGTCGAGGAAACGGGCGTGGTGGGCCTGGCGCGGCTGCAGGTCACGGCCGCAGATCGCGGCGGCGATCCCGGGTGCGGCGGGTCCCGACAGGCGGACGATGCCGACCCCGCCACTGCCCGGCGGGGTCGCGACCGCGACGATGGTATCGGTGGCCATGGCCCGCCGCCTCCGCCGCGCCGGATCAGTCGCCGGAGACGGCGGCCGCCTTGGCCGGCGCGGGCTCCGCGTACTTGCGGATCAGCCACCACTGCTGCGCCAGGCCCAGCGCGCCGTTGGTGACCCAGTACAGCACCAGGCCCGAGGGGAAGAAGATCATGAACACGCCGAAGATCAGCGGCATCAGCTGCATCATCTTCTGCTGCATCGGATCCATGCCCACCATCGGCGTCAGCTTCTGCGTCGCCCACATCACCGCGATGTTGAGCACCGGCAGGATGAACAGCGGATCGCGCGCGGTCAGGTCCTGGATCCAGCCCATCCACGGCGCATGGCGCAGCTCGACGGACTCCAGCAGCACCCAGTACAGCGCCAGCCAGATCGGCATCTGCAGCAGCACCGGCAGGCAGCCGCCGACGGGATTGATCTTCTCCTTCTTGTACAGCTCCATCATGGCGACCTGGAACTTCTGCTTGTCGTCGCCGTAGCGCTCCTTGAGCTGCTGGATGCGCGGCTGGAAGCGGCGCATCTTCGCCATCGACCGGTACTGCGCCTTCGACAGCGGATACATGATGCCCTTGACCACCACCACCAGGCCGATGATCGACCAGCCCCAGTTCTGGAACAGGCCGTGGAGCTTGTTGAGGATCCAGAACAGGCCCTCGCCGAGGAAGGCGAACAGCGCGAAGCGGCTGTAGTCGACCGCGCGGTCGAGGCCAGGCACCTGCTGCGCCTTGATCTGGCCGACCAGCTTCGGGCCCACCCACAGGCGCGCGCTGATGCTGCCCTCGTCGCCCGGCGCGACCGCCAGGCCCGGGCCCATCTCGCGGATCAGGTACTGCGGCGCGCCGCCGGCGCCGGTGGTGGCCTGCAGCGAGACGGTCACCTCGTCGTGCGGGCCGGGGATCCAGGCGCTGAAGAAGTGGTGCTGGAGCATGGCCACCCAGCCGCCGGTCTGGCGCACGTTGACCGGACCCTCGTCTTCGAACTTGGCGTAGCGCACGCGCTGGTAGCCCTCGCCGGGGCTGAACCAGGTGGCGCCGTAGAGGCTGAAGGATTCGGGGTTGGTCCAGCCGGTCTTGAGCACCTGCGGCAGGCGCGTCAGCTGGCGGTAGGCATGGCCCTGCCAAAGCGACTCGCTGCGGTTGTAAACGGTGTCGCGGACCTCGATGGCGTAGCTGCCGCGCGTGAGCACGTAGCTGCGACGGATGCTGACGCCCTCGGGGCCGTGCCAGACGAAGGGCACTTCGAGCGTGTCGGCATCGGCGGCCAGGACGTAATCGGTGCCTGGCGATTCCGGTACGAAACCGGCCTCATGGCTGGGCGCGACGCTGCTTGCGCTGACCCAGCCGCTCTGCGCGGCGTAGAAGCTCGCCGGCGTATCGTCGAACAGGCGCACCGGCGGGCTGTCCTCGGCGCGGGTCTGCGGAAACAGCAGCAGGTCGGCGCGCGCAACGGCACCGCCGCGCAGGGCGAGGTCGAGGACATCGGTGCGCACGCGCACCAGCCCGGCCGATGCCGCCGGCGCGGTGGGCGCAGCCACGCCCGGCACCGCGGCCACCGCCGGCGCCTGGGGCACGGCGCCCGGCACCGTGCCGGGGGCGTCCACGCCGCTCGGGGCCGGGGCGCCGGGGATCGCGGCCGCGGGATCCGCAGCGGCAGCGGCCGCCACGGCATCGGGCTGCGGCGCCCGCTGTTCCTTGCCCCATTCCATCCACAGCAGGGTCGCCACCATCAGCCAGGCGAAGATCAGGAAGGTACGGGTCTGGTTCATCGGGCAGGCAGGCTCATTCGCCGGTGGGACGCGGCGTCGTGACGGGAACGGGGGAAGCGGCGGGCATTGTGCCGGTCAGGTCCGGCGCGGGCAACGCGCCGGCGCGGCGCAGGGCATCGTGGAAGGCCGCGCGCAGCTCGGCGCGGCTGGCCGTGGCCGCTGCGGCGCGCGCGACCACGACATAGGCGGCGGCAGGCAATCCGGCACGCAGGGCACGGAACTCTTCGCGCAGTGCGCGCTTGATGCGGTTGCGGCCGACGGCGCGACGATCGACCTTGCGCGAGACCGCCAGGCCCAGGCGCGGCGGCTGGTCATCGCGATGGAGGTGCAATGCCAGCAGCGGCGTTCCGGTGCGGCGGCCTTCGCCGAACACACGGTCGAATTCCGCGCGCGCGCGAACGCGCGCTTGGCGTGGCAAGCGGCGGTCCATGGGATTGCGGATCGCGGCGGGGCGGCCGGCTTGCGGGCCGCCCGGCAACATCAGGCGCTGAGGCGCTTGCGGCCCTTGGCGCGGCGGCGGGCCAGGATCTTGCGGCCGTCGGCAGTCGCCATGCGGGCACGGAAGCCGTGGTCGCGCTTGCGCTTGAGGTTGCTGGGTTGGTAGGTGCGCTTGGTGGCCATGGGATGCTCGAGCGTGACGCAGCGGAAAGAACCGGAGATTCTAGGCCGCGGCCGTGGTCCGGTCAAATAGCGGCGTCGCAATCCCCGGCGCGGCGACCGCCGGCGCGCAGGCGCCGGGGTGCGATGGTAGGCTGGCTGCCCCTCTTCCACCGCCCGCCGCACGTGGCCCGTCACGCAGCGCGACCGGTCCCGCTGTCGGTATGTCGAACGCACACATGGATGCCTGGCCCCGCTGCCTCGAACGTCTGGAAGCCGAGTTTCCGGCCGAGGACGTGCATACGTGGCTGCGGCCACTGCAGGCTGCGCGCCGCGACGACGCGACCGTGCTTTACGCGCCCAATGCCTTCGTGCGCGATGCGGTGCACGAGCGCTACATGCCGCGGATCCGCGAGCTGCTGGGCTTCTTCGGCGGCAGCGGCGAAGTGTCGCTGGAGATCGGCTCCCTGCCCCGCGCCGCCGGGCCCGTGCGCGCTCCGGCCACGGCCGCGGCCACCGCTGCGAGCGCGGCCGCCGGCGCCGCCGCCTTCCACGGCAACCTCGACAACCACTACACCTTCGACAACTTCGTCGAGGGCCGCAGCAACCAGCTCGGCCGCGCCGCCGCCTGGCAGGCCGCTCAGAAGCCGGGCGAGCGCGCCCACAACCCGCTGCTCCTGTACGGGGGCACGGGGCTGGGCAAGACCCACCTGATGTTCGCCGCCGGCAACGAGATGCGCCGGAACAATCCGTCCGCACGCGTGCTGTACATGCGCTCGAACGACTTCTACAGCGCGTTCTTCCGCTCGCTGCAGGAGCGCACGGCCGACCTGTTCAAGCGCCAGTTCCAGCAGCTCGACGCGCTGCTGATCGACGACATCCAGTTCTTCGCCGGCAAGGACCGCACCCAGGAGGAGTTCTTCCACACCTTCAATGCGCTGTTCGAGGGCCGGCAGCAGATCATCATGACCTGCGACCGCTTCCCGCGCGAAGTCGAGGGCCTGGAGCCGCGGCTGAAGTCGCGCCTGGCCTGGGGCCTGCCGGTGGCGATCGACCCGCCCGACTTCGAGACCCGGGCCGCGATCGTGCTGGCCAAGGCGCGCGAGCGCGGCACCCATATCCCCGAGGACGTGGCGTTCCTGCTTGCGAAGAAGATGCCGTCGAACGTGCGCGACCTCGAGGGCGCACTGAACACCCTGTCGGCCCAGGCCAACTTCACCGGGCGCGCGATCACGCAGGAATTCGCCCAGGAAACCCTGCGCGACCTGCTGCGCGCACAGCAGGTGGCGATCAGCATCACCAATATCCAGAAGACCGTGGCAGACTACTACGGACTCCAGATGAAGGACCTGCTGGGCAAGAAGCGGACGCGTTCACTGGCCCGCCCCCGCCAGATGGCGATGGCGCTGGCCAAGGAACTCACCGAACACAGCCTGCCTGAGATCGGCGACGCCTTCGGTGGTCGGGACCACACCACGGTCCTGCACGCCTGCCGTCAGATCCGCACCCTCTCGCAGACCGATGGCAAGCTTCGCGAAGACTGGGACAAGCTCATCCGCAAGCTCAGCGAATGAGGTCCGTTCCACGGCCCAGGGGCCGGTGGACGGACGGGGGGCAAGCTGTGGACAACTGCGGGACGGGTATCGGGCCCCAAAGTTGTCCACAGCTTGTCCGCATCGGCGGCTGGGCCTTGTCCACGGGGTTGTAGTTCGATTAAATCGTTATAAATCAGTGCGTTGTGGTAGTTCTCAACCGTTTTCTCCGACACCACCACCACCGCATTTAGTTATTTATCCTATTCAAGAGCTAGGGCAAGGGGACACCACCGGCATGCGTTTCAGTCTGCAGCGAGAAGCCTTCCTCAAGCCGTTGGCGCAGGTCGTCAACGTGGTCGAACGCCGGCAGACGCTGCCGGTGCTCGCAAACCTGCTGGCGCTGGTGAAAGACGGCCAGCTGTCGCTGACGGGCACCGACCTGGAAGTCGAGATGATCGCGCGCTGCGCGGTCGACGATGCCCAGGACGGCGAGGTCACGATTCCCGCCCGGAAGCTGTTCGACATCGTTCGTGCCCTGCCCGACGGCAGCAAGGTCACCGTCAGCCAGACCGGCGACAAGATCACCGTGCAGGCCGGACGCAGCCGCTTCACGCTGGCGAGCCTGCCGGCCAACGACTTCCCGTCGATCGACGAGGTCGAAGCGACCGAGCGGGTCGAGGTGCCGGAGGCAGCGCTGAAGGAGCTGATCGAGCGCACCGCGTTCGCCATGGCCCAGCAGGACGTCCGGTATTACCTCAACGGCCTGCTGTTCGACCTCGGCGACCACCGTTTGCGCTGTGTGGCCACCGACGGCCACCGGCTGGCGCTGTGCGAAGCCGAACTCAGCGGCAGCAGCCAGTCCAAGCGCCAGATCATCGTGCCGCGCAAGGGCGTGAGCGAGCTGCAGCGCCTGCTCGAGGGCGGCGACCGCGTGCTCGAGCTGGAAATGGGCCGCAACCATATCCGCGTCAAGCGTGACGATGTGACCTTCACCAGCAAGCTGATCGACGGGCGCTTCCCCGATTACGAGGCCGTGATCCCGATCGGCGCCGACCGCGAGGTCAGGGTCGACCGCGAGGTGCTGCGCGCCGCGCTGCAGCGCGCGGCGATCCTGTCCAACGAGAAGTACCGCGGCGTGCGCATCGAGGTGTCGCCGGGGCAGCTGAAGATCAATGCCCACAACCCGGAACAGGAAGAGGCGCAGGAGGAAATCGAGGCCGACACGACGGTCGACGGCCTGGCGGTGGGTTTCAACGTCAACTACCTGCTGGACGCCCTGAGCGCGCTGCGCGACGAGACCGTGGTGCTGGCGCTGCGCGACGCGAACTCGTCGGCCCTGGTCCGCGAGGCCGCGAACGAGCGCTCGCGCCACGTCGTGATGCCGCTGCGGCTGTGAACCCTGCGGGGTTCCACGTGGAACACGGACGCCCGGCATTGCCCGGGCGTTCTTCTTTTCCGGGCGCGCCGCGGTGCTTCTGAGCCGCTTCGAGCTGCGCGACCTGCGCAACCTGGCCGAGGTGGCGCTGCAGCCCGGGCCGGGCCTGAATATGCTGTCCGGTCCCAATGGCGCGGGCAAGACCAGTCTGCTTGAGGGCCTGCACCTGCTGGCGTATGGGCGCAGCTTCCGGGGCCGCGTGCGCGATGGCCTGGTGCGCACGGGCCGGGACGCGGTCGAGGTGTTTGCCGAATGGCGGGTTGAAGGCGAAGAGGGCAGCCATCGGGCCGGGCTCCGCCACGCCGGCGGCAGCTGGGAGGCCAGGCTGGACGGTGAGCCGGTCAGCCACCTGGGCGAACTCTGCGCGGCGTTCATGGTGGTGACCTTCGAACCCGGCAGCCACGCCCTTGTGTCCGGGGGGGGAGAGCCACGCCGCCGCTTTGTCGATTGGGGCCTGTTCCACGTGGAACAGGGCTTTCTGCCCCTGTGGCGGCGGTATTCCCGGGCCCTGAAGCAGCGCAATGCCCTGCTCAAGTCGGGAGCCCCGGGATCGCAGATCTCCGCCTGGGACCACGAGCTCGCCGCGTCCGGGGAAGAGCTGACCCGGCGTCGGGGCCTGTACCTGAATCGGCTGCAGGAGCGCCTCGCACCGGTGGCTGCGGCCCTGGCCCCGGCGCTGGGGGAGATGGTCCTGGACTTCGAGCCTGGCTGGCGCCGCTCGAGCCTGTCCCTGGCCGATGCGCTGGCGGTGGCCCGCGAGCGCGACCAGTTCCTTGGCCACACCAGCGTCGGACCCCACCGCGCGGACTGGAAGCTGCGCCTGGCGGGCAAGGCGGAGGGGGAAGCCCTCTCCCGGGGCCAGGCCAAGCTCGCCGCGCTGTCCTGCCTGTTCGCACAGGCCGCCGACTGCGCCGCCGAGCGTGCGGACTGGCCCGTGATCGCGCTGGATGACCTGGCCTCGGAGCTGGATGCGGCCCATCGCGAACGTGTGCTGGCGTTCCTGGCATCAATCCCGGCGCAGGCCTTCATTACCGGCACCGACCTCTTGCAGCCCGTGGGCCCAGCCACAGTGTTCCACGTGGAACACGGCCGCGTGACGCGGGCGGCCTGAATTTCTGGTTCCTTTCCCGACTGAAGGACTGGCGCGCCATTGATACAGCGCGGGCGCCGGGTGCCAAGGCCCTTGAGTGCTCATGTCCCCCGGCGATGGCCTGCGGCCATCGCCTCCTCCTTGACTTCGCTCTCAAGGGCCTTGGCACCCGGTGCGCAACAGTGCGCGGTGGCCCCAGGAGCAAAGCGGGCATCTCGCGCAGTTGCAACAACGCCGAGCCCC
>NZ_SJRX01000014.1 GCF_004352845.1 Luteimonas terricola | reverse complement strand
AGGAGGCATCCGCCGCCTGGGGGAGGCGGGGGGACATGCGCCGCGAAGGCCTCCCGGCCACGGTGGGGCCCTCCACGTCACGGCGACGCATGGCGAAGGAAACAGACACTCCTCGTCGGAACCGTTTCCCCGGAGATGGGGAATGAACCTAAATTTGTTTCACGTGGAACTACTCCAGGCCGCCGCGCCGGTTCTTCCGGGCAAACCTGCCATCCACCTGCCGGACTGGCTCAAAGTCCTTGCCAAGGGCTGCGAACTGGTATAATGCCCGCCTCAAGCCCCTATAAGTAATGTGTCTTGCGCCGGCCTTGCCGCGCCGGCCGTTGCTGGGCGATCCCCAACGGCCAGAACGACCCAGATGACCGAAGACACCGGCAGCACCCTCGCGCCCGCCAACACCGGCTACGACTCCAGCAAGATCACCGTCCTGCGCGGCCTCGAGGCCGTCCGCAAGCGACCCGGCATGTACATCGGCGACGTGCACGATGGCACCGGCCTGCACCACATGGTGTTCGAGGTGGTCGACAACTCGATCGACGAGGCCCTGGCCGGCCACGCCGACGATGTCACCGTCACCATCCATGAGGACGGTTCGGTTTCGGTGTCCGACAACGGCCGTGGCATCCCGGTCGACATCCACAAGGAAGAGCACGTCTCGGCGGCCGAGGTCATCCTCACCGTGCTGCATGCCGGCGGCAAGTTCGACGACAACAGCTACAAGGTTTCCGGCGGCCTGCACGGCGTCGGCGTGTCGGTGGTCAACGCGCTCAGCGAGCACCTGTGGCTCGACATCTGGCGCGACGGCGAGCACCACGTCCAGGAATACGCCCTGGGCGAGCCGCTGTACCCGCTCAAGGTGATGGGCCCCTCCAGCGGCCGTCGCGGCACCACGCTGCGCTTCAAGCCGGCCACGGCGATTTTCAGCGACGTCGAGTTCCATTACGACGTGCTGGCGCGCCGCCTGCGCGAGCTTTCGTTCCTCAACTCGGGCGTCAAGATCACGCTCAGCGACGAGCGCGGCGAGTCGCGCCGCGACGTGTTCCAGTACGAGGGCGGCATCGCCTCGTTCGTCGAGCACCTGGCGCAGCTGAAGACGCCGCTGCATCCGAAGGTGATCTCGGTGATCGGCGAACAGAACGGCATCACCGTCGAGGTCGCGCTGCAGTGGACGGACTCCTACCAGGAGACCATGTTCTGCTTCACCAACAACATCCCGCAGAAGGACGGCGGCACCCACCTGATCGGCTTCCGCGCGGCCCTCACGCGCACGCTCACCAACTACATCGAGCAGAGCGGGATCGCGAAGCAGGCCAAGGTGCAGCTGTCGGGCGACGACATGCGCGAAGGCATGATCGCGGTGCTGTCGGTGAAGGTGCCGGACCCGAGCTTCTCCTCGCAGACCAAGGAAAAGCTGGTCAGTTCCGACGTGCGCCCGGTGGTGGAGCACACCTTCGGCGCCAAGCTCGAGGCCTTCCTGCAGGAGCACCCGAACGAAGCCAAGGCCATCGCCGGCAAGATCGTCGACGCCGCCCGCGCCCGCGAGGCCGCGCGCAAGGCGCGTGACCTGACCCGCCGCAAGGGCGCGCTGGACATCGCCGGCCTGCCGGGCAAGCTCGCCGACTGCCAGGAAAAGGATCCGGCGCTGTCGGAACTCTTCATCGTCGAGGGCGACTCCGCCGGCGGCTCCGCCAAGCAGGGCCGCAACCGCAAGAACCAGGCGGTGCTGCCGCTGCGCGGCAAGATCCTCAACGTCGAGCGCGCGCGCTTCGACCGCATGCTGGCGTCGGCCGAGGTCGGCACGCTGATCACCGCGCTGGGCACCGGCATCGGCAAGGACGAATACAACCCGGACAAGCTGCGCTACCACCGCATCATCATCATGACCGACGCCGACGTCGACGGCGCCCACATCCGCACCTTGCTGCTGACCTTCTTCTACCGGCAGATGCCGGAGCTGATCGAGCGCGGCCACATCTACATCGGCCTGCCGCCGCTGTACAAGATCAAGCAGGGCAAGGCGGAGCTGTACCTGAAGGATGACGCCGCGCTCGACGCCTACCTCGCCGGCAACGCCGTGGAGAACGCGAGCCTGGTGCCTGCCGACGGCGAGCCCGGCATCAGCGGCGGGGCGCTGGAGAAGCTGCTGCTGACCTATGCCGCCGCGCGCGAGACCATCGCCCGCAACGCCTGGCGCTACGACCCCGAGGTGCTGGGCGCGCTGATCGACTTCACGCCGCTGGACGCCGAGGTCCTGGCCGGGAACGTCGACGAGCGCCACGAACTCGACCTGCTCGAGCGGCGCCTCAACGAATCAGGCCTTGGCAAGCCGCGCTATGCGCTGGAATTCCAGCCCGCCACCCACGCCGCCGGCCCCGCGCTGGTGGTCAAGCGCCGGCACATGGGCGTGGACGCGGTCCAGGTGCTGCCGTTCTCGGCCTTCGAAGGCGGCGAGCTGCGCGCGCTCCGTGACGCCGCCGCGCTGCTGCACGGCCTGGTGCGCGAGGGCGCGCAGATCGTCCGCGGCAACCGCGCGCAGCCGGTCACCAGCTTCGGCCAGGCCCAGGCCTGGCTGCTCGAGGAGGCCAAGAAGGGGCGCCAGATCCAGCGCTTCAAGGGCCTGGGTGAAATGAACCCCGAGCAGCTCTGGGACACCACGGTCAACCCGGAAACCCGGCGCCTGCTGCAGGTGACGATCGAGGATGCGGTTGCCGCCGACCAGATCTTCAGTACCCTGATGGGCGACGTGGTCGAACCGCGCCGGGCCTTCATCGAAGACAACGCCCTGAGGGTGTCCAACCTCGACGTCTGACCGGGCCGGTTGACGCCGCCTTCAGGCGGCGGCGTCTACAACAAGAACCGAAGCCCAACCAGGACGCACCCCCATGAGGATTCTCCCGCTTGCCGCCGCCGTCGCCGCCACCCTGGCGGTCGCGGCCTGCGCCACCACGACCTCGCCGACCGGCCGCACCCAGTACGTGGGCGCGGTGTCGCAGGAGCAGCTCAACCAGCTCGGCGCCCAGGCCTTCGCCGAGCAGAAGGCGCAGATGAAGCAGACCGGCAACGCGACGCAGAAGCGCTACGTCGACTGCGTGGTGCGCGCGGTCGTGGCCCAGCTGCCGGCGGCACAGCGGCAGATCGCCTGGGAGTCGGCGGTCTTCGTCGACGACAACCCCAACGCCTTCGCGCTGCCCGGCGGCAAGGTCGGTGTGTACACCGGCATCTTCAGCGTCGCGCGCAACCAGGACCAGCTGGCGGCGGTGATCGCGCACGAGATCGGGCACGTGATCGCCAACCACCATGACGAGCGCATCACCCGCCAGATGGGCGCGCAGGCCGGGCTGGGCGTGGTCGGTGCGCTGGTCGGCTCGCGCTACGGCGAGGGTGCGACCCAGACCACCAACCAGCTGGGCGGCGCCGCGTTGCAGACCGCGTTCCTGCTCCCGGGCTCGCGCGTGCAGGAGAGCGAGGCCGACGTCGTCGGGCAGCGCCTGATGGCCCAGGCCGGCTTCGACCCGCGCCAGGCGGTCAACCTGTGGCAGAACATGATCGCCGCCAGCAGCGGCAACCGTGCGCCGCAGTGGCTGTCGACCCACCCCGATCCCGCCGCCCGCATCGGCGAGCTGCAGACGCGCGCCACCGGCCTCGTGCCGACCTGGGAAGCGGCCCGCAGCGCCGGACGCCGCCCTGCCTGCGGCTGAACAAACCGCCATCGTCCGATGGTCCGCTCGCGCCATCGGCCCTGATTCTGGTAGTTTTGGCACCCCTCGCACAGGCCGGCGTCCGGCGTCGCGTGCAACGAACACCGAGGTCAACCATGTCCGCCAGCAAGATCCATCGCCAACTCCTGGTCACCGCGATCGCCGCGGTCCTCACCCTGGGCACTGCCGCCGACGCCTTCGCGCAGTCGGCCACAGAACGCGCCGCTGAACGCCGCGCCGCGCGACAGGCCGCGCTCGAAGGCGGCGAGAAGGGAACGAAGAAGGGCGCCGCCGCCGACGAATATCCGGCCGCTACCCGCAAGGATCCCGGCCTGCGCTCGACATCGCGCATTGCTCCGCGCATCAACAAGGTGTCCGATGCCCAGCAGGCCGGCGACCTCGCCGCCGCCGAGGCCGCCGCAGTGCACATCCTCGAAAACGACAAGGCCAACGCCTACGAGCGTGCCATCACGCTGCGCCTGCTCGCCGACCTGCTGATCGACGTCGACAACGAGCGCGCCAAGAGCTACCTGAGGGAGGTCATCGAGCTCGACGGCCTCGACAACAACCAGCACTTCGGCACGATGCTCACGCTGGCCCAGATCCAGATCCAGGAGGACGACTACGCCGGATCCCTGGCCACCCTCGACCGCCTGGTTGCCGAGACGAAGACCGACAAGGCCGACGTGCAGGTGCTGCGTGGCAACGCCCTGTACCGCCTGGAGCGCTACGACGAAGCGATCGCGGCGATCGAGCCGTTGGTCAAGGGCAATCCCGAGGCCCGCGCCGACTGGACCCAGCTGCTGATGGCGTCCTACGCCGAGAGCGGCCGCGCGAACGAAGCCGCCACGCTCGCCGAACAGGTGGCCGCGCAGACCCCCGGCGACAAGCGCGCCCAGCTCAACCTTGCCAGCGTTTACCTGCAGTCCGACGACTATCCCAAGGCGATCGCCGTCTATGAGCGCCTGCGTCAGGCCGGCGAACTGACTGAAGAGCGCGACTACAACAACCTGTCGGCCCTGTACCTCAACACCGACAGCGGCGAGCACAAGGCAATCGAGGTGATCAACGAAGGCCTGCAGAAGGGCATCCTCAAGCCGGACCACCGCACCTACTCCTCGCTCGCGCAGGCGTATTACTTCACCGACCAGTACGACAAGGCGATCGATGCCTACGAGAAGGCCGCGCCGCTCGACGACGACGGCGGCACCTATCTCAACCTCGCCAAGGTGCTGGCCAATGAAGGCCGCGACGCCGAATCGAAGGCGGCCGCGCAGAAGGCGCTGGACAAGGGCCTGCCCGATCCGGGCGAGGCGCGCAAGCTCCTGGCGCGCTGACGAAGTGCCCAGCAGCAATACGTACGGCGCGGTAGAACCGCGCAACAAGATTGGTATAAGCTTGGGAATTCCCGCGCAGAACACGTGCACGGGTCCAGACACCACTCGGGGCGCTCGCGGCCCGGCCAGAGACGAGTTCCCCGCATGACGCAGCACGCCACGACCCCCGACCGGAACAATGACCAGGACGAGGGCCTGAACTGGGCGCGTATCGCCGGCTTCACCATGGTGGTGGCGTTCCACGCCGCCGCCGTCCTGCTCCTGCTGGCCCCGGTCAACCCGCCGGGCGCCGAGCCGGAGCCGGAGCAGGTCACCCGCGTGGTGATCATCGAGCCGCCGCCGCCGCCCCCCCCGCCGCCGCCGCCGCCGCCGAAGCCGCCGGAGCCGCAGCCGATCCGCGAGCTGGTGCCGCCGCAGCCGTCGCCGCTGCCGCCGCCGCCGGAGGATCCGCCGGTGATCTTCGACGAACCTTCGCCGATGGACACCCCGGCCCCGCCGCCGGCACCCCCGGCCCCGCCGGCCCCGACGCCGAACATCGGCGCCAGCGTCGATCCGTCGTCCCGGAGCATGAATCCGCCGAAGTATCCGCCGGCGGCCCTGCGCTCGGGCATCACCGGCCAGGTGATCCTGATCGTCGAGGTCGATGCCAGCGGCAACGTGACCAACGTTTCGGTAGAGAAGTCCAGCCGCAACCGCGACCTCGACCGCGCTGCGATCGACGCCGCGCGCAGGTGGCGCTTCAACCCCGAGGTCCGCGACGGCGTCGCGGTCGCCGGACGCGTCCGCGTCCCGGTGGACTTCGTCCTCTGACCGGCGGCGCGTCCAGGCGCGCCACCGCATCCAAAATGCAATACCCGCTGTGCCCGCTACACACTTCCAACACCACAACATCTAGAAGGTAAGCGTCATGCTGCAGGAAACCACTAACGTCCCCGCCGCCGGTGGCAGCAACGCCGCTGCGCTCCAGCAGATGGGCTTTGCGGACATGCTCCAACACATGGATGCCGTCGGCTGGGTGGTGCTCATCACCCTGCTGGTGATGTCGGCCATGTCGATCTACTGGATCATCTTCAATGCCATCAAGCACATGCGTCTGCGCGGAAGCGCCGATCGCGTGATCAGCACGTTCTGGGAAACCCAGAGCGCCCAGGACGCGATCCGCGCGATGGAAGAAGAGCCCAAGAGCGAGCCCTTCTCCAAGGTCGCCCTTGACGCCGCCCAGGCCGCCGCGCACCACCAGCGCCACGAAGGTTCGCGCCTGGTCGAGTCGCTCAACCGCTCCGAGTTCGTCGACCGCGCGCTGCGCCAGGGCGTGACCCGCGAGTCGCTGAAGCTCGAGGCCGGCCTGACCGTGCTCGCCACCGTCGGTTCGACCGCGCCGTTCGTCGGCCTGCTCGGCACCGTGTGGGGCATCTACCGCGCCCTGATCCGCATCGGTGCCAGCGGCCAGGCCGACATCGGTGCGGTGGCCGGTCCGGTCGGCGAGGCGCTGATCATGACCGCGCTCGGCCTCGGCGTCGCGATCCCGGCGGTGCTGGGCTACAACTTCTTCGTCCGCCTCAACCGCGGCCTGAACTACAAGCTCGACACCTTCGCCCACGACCTGCACGACTTCTTCGCCACCGGTTCGCGCGTCGGCGAGCAGAAGCGCTGATCGCGCCGGAACGGACAGGCCCAAGGGAGAACCGACATGGCTTACACATCAAGCGGTAACGGCCATGACAAGGTCAACGCCACGATCAACATCGTGCCGCTGGTCGACGTGATGCTGGTGCTGCTGATCATCTTCATGGTCACGGCACCGCTGATGGCCCACAAGGTCGAGGTCGTGCTTCCCGAGGCCAACCTGGACGAGCGGCCCGAAACCGCGCCGCCCGTGCCGCCGATCACCGTCGCGGTGACCGACAACGGAGAGGTCTACCTCAACGACCAGCCGGTCACGCTCCAGCTGTTGGAGAGTTCGCTGGCCGTCGAGGCCCAGAAGACTCCCCAGCCGCCGGTCAACGTCCGCGCCGACAGGACCACGAAGTACGGGATGGTGAAGGAAGTCGTCGATCTTGCGCAGGCCGCAGGCATGCGCAAGGTGGGCTTCGTCGCCACCCGCGAGAGCAACTGACCCGGAGTTAGCAGCATGGCTTTTTCATCCAACGCCGGCGAAGGCCCGATGGCCGACATCAACATCATTCCGCTCTGCGACGTGATGCTGGTGCTGCTCATCATCTTCATGGTCACGGCCCCCCAGCTGTCGTATCCGATCGACATCGATCTGCCGCAGCGCTCGCCGAATCGGCCGGACAATCCGGTCGATCCGCCGGAGCCGATCAAGCTCCGGATCGACAGCACCGGCCAGGTCTACTGGAACAACAGCCCGACGCCGGTCTCGGCTTTGCGCAACATGATGGAGAGCGAGGTCCAGCGGGATCCGGGCAACCAGCCCACGCTCGAGCTCGACGTCAACGAGAGCGCCGACTACGGGGTGCTGACCAAGGTCCTCGCCGAAGCGAAGAACGCGCAGATGCTGAAGATCGGCTTCGTCAAGAACTAGCTCACCGCAAGATCCGCCCGGCGTCGCCTGCAGCGCGCCGGACCGGACACCACGCTTGCTTTTTTGCGCCGCCCCACAAAGGGCGGCGCTTTTTTGTTCGGGGGGAGGCTGGGGTGGAAGCGAAGAGCCTTTGCCACGGATTTACGCGAATAAGGCGGATTTACACGGATAGAGCGGAGAAGGGAAAGGGCGAAGAGCTTTTTTGCCACGGATTTGCGCGGATTACGCGGATCTGGCCGAGGCCAGTGCCGAGGGCACGCGCTGTACAGGCTTTTTTTCAGATAGGCTTTTGGCGCGCTGTCCGGAATGGGCTCCGGGCCCCACGCTTGCCTCGGCCAGATCCGCGTAATCCGCGCAAATCCGTGGCAAAGGCTTTTCCGGCCGCCCATGAAAGCGACAGCTACAGCAGCGCGAGGTAGCGGGACACGGTCGTGGCCAGGCCTTGGTACAGGGCTTCGCCGATGAGGGCGTGGCCGATCGATACTTCTTCGATGCCGGGTACCGCGGCCAGGAAGGCGCCGAGGTTGTCCTGGCTGAGGTCATGGCCGGCGTTCACGCCCAGCCCGGCCGCGCGCGCGCGGCGCGCGGTGTCGGCGCAGGCGGCCAGCGCGGCGGCGGCGTTGCCGGAGGCGTGCGCGGCGGCGAAGGGGCCGGTGTAGATCTCGATGCGGTCGGCGCCGGCGTCGGCCGCGGCCTCGACCGCGCTGCCGGCATCGGCGAACAGGCTGACGCGGCAGCCCAGCGCCCGCAGCTCGGCCACCAGCGGCGCCAGCCGCGCGCCGTCGCGGGCGAAGTCGAAGCCATGGTCGGAGGTGATCTGGCCGTCGTCGTCGGGGACCAGGGTGGCCTGGGTGGGCCGGGCTTCGCGGCACAGGGCCAAGAAGCCGGGGTAGCCGGGCCGCGGCGGGGCGAAGGGATTGCCCTCGAGGTTGAGCTCGACGCCGCGTTCGCCCGCCAGCGCCGCCAGCGCCATGACGTCGTCGGCGCGCGCGTGGCGGGCGTCGGGACGGGGATGCAGGGTGAGGCCGTGGGCTCCGGCGTCCAGGCAGGTGCGCGCAGCGCGCAGCAGGTCGGGCTCGGCGCCGCCGCGCGAATTGCGCAGCACCGCGATCTTGTTGAGGTTGACGCTGAGGCGGGTCATGGCCGGCAGGATACGCTGCCGGCGGACGCGGTTCAGGACCGGGGCGGCTCGGCGCCTGCGTTCGACGCGGCGCCGGCGCCGGCACGGCGGGCGTCGGCCTGGTCGCGCAGGCGCTTGAGCTCGACGGGGTCGAGCATCATCGAATCGTCGCGCGCCTGGTTGCCCACGCGCTGCGCCAGCAGGCCGAGGACCCAGGCCACGGTGGCGGCCAGCGCCGCGAGCAGGCAGGCGACGGCCACGGCCATCGATGAGGAATTCAGCGCCACCGCAAAGGCGGCCACGGCCAGCAGCAGGAACAACCAGGGCATCGCACGCCTCCGCGGAAACCGGGAATCGAAGTCTAGCCCGGGCCTGCGCCCGCCTGCGCGGCCGCCCGGCGGCGTCAGCGTGCCGCCGGTCGCAGTTCCGTCGGCTGCGGCGCTACAGCAGCGGGGACATCAGTCGGGCCAGTGCCTCGGGCAGGCGCGCGCCCAGCAGCGGCCGGTGGCGCCCGCGCTGCACGCGCGGCGCATGCGCGCACTCGCCCTCGATGAGCGTCGCGAGCTCCGCGGCGAGGCCGGGATCGTCGAACAGCACCGAGACCTCGAAGTTGAGGCGGAAGCTGCGGTGGTCGAAGTTGGCGCTGCCCACCAGCACCAGGGCGTCGTCGACCAGCAGCGACTTGCTGTGCAGCATGCGCGGACCGTACTCGTGGATCTTCACCCCGGCCACCAGCAGCGGGCCGAAGTAGGAGCGCGCGGCCAGGGTGACCAGCTTCGAATCGCTTTCGCGCGGCACCAGCAGGCGCACGTCGAGCCCGGCCAGCGCGGCCGAGGTCAGGGCCATCATCGCGGCCTCGCCGGGCACGAAGTAGGGCGTGGTCATCCACACCCGGGTCTTCGCCGCCTGGATCGCGGAGACGTGCAGGCGGTGGATCGCCTCCCAGGGGGAGTCCGGTCCGGACACCAGCACCTGCGCGCGCACCGGGCCCGGCGCGGCCTCGCGCGGCGTGTCCCGCGCCACGCTGGACAGGAAGTCGCGATCGCCGGTGGCGTAGGCCCAGTCCTCGCAGAACACCAGTTGCAACGCGCGCACCACTTCGCCTTCCAGGCGCAGGTGCAGGTCGCGGTAGGCGGCATCGCCCAGGCGCTCGTCCTGTTCATCGGTGACGTTCATGCCGCCGGTGTAGGCGACGCGGCCGTCGATGACCACGATCTTGCGGTGGGTGCGGAGGTTGGCCCAGGGCCGCCGCCAGACGTGGCCGAAGCGCATCGGATGGAACCACGCCACTTCGCCACCGGCTTCGAGCAGCGGCTTGAAGAAGCGCCGCGAACGCGCCGAGCCGATGGCGTCCACCAGCAAGCGCACGCGCACCCCGGCACGGGCGCGCCCGGCCAGGGCGTCGCGCAGCGCCGCGCCGGTGCGGTCGGGCTCGTAGATGTAGTACTCCAGGTGCACGTGCTTCGTCGCCTTCGCGATGTCGGCGAGCAGCGCCTGGTACTTGGCGGCGCCGTCCACCAGCAGGCGCACGTCGCGCGCGCTTGCCGGCGCCAGGCCGGTGGTCGCCAGGCCCAGCCGCGCGAGTTCGGCGGCGTCGGCGTGGGCGGCGTCGGCGAAGAAGTCCTCGGGGGGCAGCGCCTGGCGGCTGCGCGCCCGGCGCAGCCGCTGGCGCTTGATCCTCTGCGGCCCGAACACCTGGTAGATGAAGAAGCCGAGGTAGGGCAGCAGCGCCAGGCCCAGCAGCCAGCTCAGCGTCGCCACCGGCTCCCGTTTCTGCAGGACGATCCAGCCGCCGAGCAGCAGCAGGTAGGCAGCCCAGGCCGCCAGCAGCCAGCTGCCCAGGTGGGGAATCGTGAGCAGTCCCTGCCAGGCTTCGCGCAACGCGTCCAGAACGTGTCCCCCGGTCGCAGAAGCCGCGACGCAGCAGTCGTAGGCTAGCCCGATGCGCGACGACGGCAAAGCGAGGCTTGCGATCCTTGGCCCCCTGAAGGGGCGCGGTGCGGGGTCGCGCGTGGCCGGCCGCTTCGAGCAGCGCAGCGCCAGCCGCGAGGACGATGGCTGGGGCTCGGGCCACGACTTCAGCGACGCCAGCGGCGAGGCGCTGGAGTCCGGCCCCGACACCGTGGTCACCACCGAACGCGCGCGCAGCATCATCAGCCGCAACCAGTCGCCCGACATCGGCTTCAGCCAGTCGATCAATCCGTACCGGGGCTGCGAGCACGGCTGCGTGTACTGCTTCGCCCGTCCCAGCCACGCCTACCTGGACCTGTCGCCGGGCCTGGACTTCGAGACCCGGCTGTTCGCCAAGACCAACGCCGCCGAACTGCTGCGGGCCGAGCTCGCGCGGCCGCGCTACCGGTGCTCGCCGATCGCGCTGGGCGTGAACACCGATGCCTACCAGCCGCTCGAACGCCGCCAGCGCATCACCCGCGAGCTGCTCGAAGTGCTGGCCGAAACCCGGCACCCCGTGCACCTGATCACCAAGAACGCGCTGGTGCTGCGCGACCTGGACCTGCTGGCGCCGATGGCCCGGGACAAGCTGGTGCAGGTGTCGCTGTCGGTGACCACGCTCGACAACCGGCTGGCCGCGCGCATGGAGCCGCGCGCCTCGGCGCCGCACTCGCGGCTGAAGGCGATCGCCGGCCTGCACGCCGCCGGGGTGCCGGTGAGCGTGATGGTGGCGCCGGTGATCCCGGCGATCACCGACGGCGAGCTCGAGGCCATCCTCGGCGCCGCGCGCGAGGCCGGTGCCGGCGCTGCCTCCTACGTGCTGCTGCGCCTGCCGCACGAGCTCAGGGAGATCTGGCGCGAGTGGCTGGCCCAGCACTATCCCGAGCGCGCCGCGCACGTGATGAGCCTGGTCGCCCAGATGCGCGGCGGCCGCGACTACGACAGCGCCTTCGGCACGCGGATGAGGGGCGAGGGGCCGTTCGCGCAGCTGCTGGCGTCGCGCTTTACCCGCGCTTGTCGACAGCTGGGCTTCACGCGGCCGCCAGAGCTGGATTGCAGCCGGTTCGAGCCGCCCCGGATCTCGGCGGCCTCGCCGCAGGGCAGCCTGTTCTAGGCGTCGCCGAACCTATACGCCGCCACCACGCCGCGGTGGTGTACGGTGCCGCGATGAAGCAGGAGTTGAGCCACGGGCCGCGCCGTTCCGGTGGTGCTACGGCGGAACCAGACCATGCCGGAACGCCGCCAGACGATGTGGGCGGACAGCTGCGCGAATGCCAGGCCGAACTCACCCGCGTGCTGCAGGACCACGCCCTGGTGTCGTACGGGATCGCCCACGACCTGCGTGCGCCGCTGCGAGCGATCGAAGGTTTCGCGGCGATGCTCGATGCCCATTCCGGCGACGCGCTCGATGCCACCGGGCGTGATCACCTGGCGCGCATCCGTGCCGCCGCCGCGCGGATGGCGGGACTGATCGATGCGCTGCAGGCGCTGTCGCGCGCGTCCCACGACCACCTCGACATCCACGACATCGACGCCAGCCTGCTTGCCGACTGGGCGCTGGTGGAACTGCGCGACGCCGAGCCCGCGCGCGCGGTGGAGGCCAGCGTGCAGCCGGGCATCCGCGTGCGCGCCGACGAGCGCCAGCTCAAGCAGCTGTTCGACCACCTGCTGCACAACGCCTGGAAATTCTCCGCCGGCCGCGACGCGGTGCGCATCGTGATCGACGCCGAGCGCGATGGCGACATCGTCCGCATCCACGTGCGCGACCAGGGCAGCGGATTCGAGCCACGCCACGCCGGCCGCGCCTTCGAGCCCTTCCAGCGCATGCACGGCCCCGACGAGGGCGGCGGCCACGGCCTGGGCCTGGCGATCGCACAGCGCATCGCCGCGCGCCTGGGCGGGCGCATCGACGTGGATACCGTGATCGGCGAGGGCAGCGTGTTCCACGTCGAACTGCCCGCGTCAGATGGCGCCAGGCCATCATGAGCACGCGCCCGATCCTGCTGGTCGAGGACAACCCGGACGACGTCGAGCTCACCCGCATCGCCTTTGCCGAAGCCAAGATCGCCAACCCGCTGCACGTCGTGGGCAACGGCGCCGATGCGCTGGACTACCTGTTCGGCCGCGGTGATTACGCCGGCCTCCAGCGCCACGAACAGCCTTCGCTGGTACTGCTGGACCTCAACATGCCGCGCATGGACGGCCGCGAGGTGCTGCAGGCGATCCGCGCCGATGCCGGCACGCGCAGCCTGCCGGTGGTGGTGATGACCACGAGCACCGAACCCTTCGACGTCGAGGCCTGCTACTCGCTCGGTGCCAACAGCTACATCCGCAAGCCGGTGGACTTCGGCCAGTTCATGTGGGCGGTGAAGCAGGTGGGCATGTACTGGCTGATGCTGAACCACCCGCGCGAGGGCTGAGCCTCGGCTATGGCCGCGATCGGAAAAGCCTCAGCCACGGATTTGCACTGATAGAGCGGAAAGGGCAGAAGAAGCCAAGAGCTTTTTTTGCCACGGATTTGCGCGGATAACGCGGATTTGGCTGAGGCCAGTGCTGAGGGCACGCGCTGTACAAGGCTTTTTATCGGATGGGCTTTTGGCGAGATGTCCGGAATGAGCCCTGGGCCGCACGCTTGCCTCGGCCAAATCCGCGTTATCCGCGCAAATCCGTGGCAAAAAAGCTCTTCTGCTTCTCGCGGCTGCAGCCGCTCCTACAAGAGCGGTCAGGTGGCGGGGAAGAGGGTTTCGGCGCGGTGGAAGAGGATCCAGCTGGTGGCGATGAACTTGTCGCCGCCCTCGGGCCGGTTGCCGCGGTGGGTGTGGGTGAAGGCGGTCGGTGCGATCAGGAGGTCGCCCACGCGCGGCTTCACCTTGCGCTGCTGGAACATGAACTCGGTCTCGCCGGCCTCGAAGCCGTCGTTGAGATAGACCGTCCACAGCAGGTGGCGGTGCAGGGTCTCGGCCTGCGGGTCGCGCGGGTAGAGTTCGCAGTGCCAGTAGGGATAGCCGCCCTGGCCCGCGGCGTACCACTGCAGGTTCATGCTGCCGGGGCGCAGGCAGGCCGTGACCAGCTGGCCGAGCGCGCGATCGTCCATGGCGGCGATGTCGTCGGCCTGCAGGCGGCGCAGTGCGCCGTCGGGGCCGGGCTGCTGCAGCATCAGCGGCGCGATCAGGACCTGCGGCCAGCGGCGGATGTAGTTGAGCAGGCCGCGGTAGACGGCCACGTTCAGCGCCTGCTCGACGTCGGCCCAGTCGGCACGGCCGGCCAGGGCGATGTCGCGGCTGTTCTTCAGCTCGGGAAACACGCCGCTGCCCACGCGCCCGGGCTGCAGCGCGTCGCTGGCGCGCATGCGCTCGACGATGGAGGCGCAGGTCGCGGCGTCGACGGCCCCGGGCGTCACCTCGATGAAGTCCGCGCTGCCGCCTTCACTCATCGGAGTCGTTCTCTGGAAGAGCGGCCATGGCCGCGAGACGGAAAGCTTATGCCATGGGGAGGGCGAAATCTTTTTGCCACGGATGAGCGCGGATAGAGCGAAAGGAGCAGAAGAAAGCGAAGAGCTTTTTTGCCACGGATTTGCGCGGATTACGCGGATTTGGCCGAGGCAAGCGTGGGGCCCGGAGCCCATTCCGGACAGCGCGCCAAAAGCCTATCTGAAAGAAAGCCTGTACAGCGCGTGCCCTTGGCACTGGCCTCGGCCAAATCCGCGTAATCCGCGCAAATCCGTGGCAAAGCTTTCGCGGCTGTAGCCGCTCCCACAGTCAGTCGATCAACTGGTCAGGCGGCGTCGTGGTCGCGGTGGTAGCGGGTGGCGGCTTCGACTTCGGACTTCGAGCCGAGGAAGACGGGCACGCGCTGGTGCAGCTGCGAGGGCGCGATGTCCATGATGCGGTCGCGGCCGTTGGTGGCGGCGCCGCCGGCCTGTTCGACCAGGAAGGACATCGGGTTGGCTTCGTACATCAGCCGCAGCTTGCCGGCCTTGGATGGATCCTTTTTGTCCCACGGATAGATGAAGATGCCGCCGCGGGTGAGGATGCGGTGCACGTCGGCGACCATCGACGCGATCCAGCGCATGTTGAAGTCCTTGCCGCGCGGGCCTTCGCTGCCCACCAGCAGGTCGCGCACGTAGTCCTGCATCGGCGCTTCCCAGTGCCGCTGGTTGGACATGTTGATCGCGAACTCCTTCGTCTCCTCCGGGACGCGGATGGCCTCGCGGGTGAGCACGAAGACGCCCTGTTCGCGGTCCAGGGTGAAGGCGTGGGTGCCGTGGCCGAAGGTCAGCACCAGGGTGGTCTGCGGGCCGTAGACGCAGTAGCCGGCGGCGACCTGGGCGCTGCCGGGCTGCAGGAAGTCCTCGTCGCGGGCGGCGGTGACGCCTTCGGGGCAGCGCAGCACCGAGAAGATCGTGCCCACCGAAACGTTGACGTCGATGTTGCTGGAGCCGTCCAGGGGATCGAACAGCAGCAGGTAGTTGCCACGCGGATAGGCATCGGGGATGGGATGGCAGTGCTCCATCTCCTCCGAGGCGCAGGCCGCGAGATGGCCGCCCCAGGCGTTGGCCTCGAGCAGGATGTCGTTGCTGATGACGTCGAGCTTCTTCTGCGCCTCGCCCTGCACGTTGCCGGTGCCGGCGTCGCCGAGCACGCCGCCGAGCGCGCCCTTGCCGACCGCGATCGAGATGCTGGTGCAGGCGCGCGCGACCACCGCGATCAGCTGGCGCAGGTCGGCGTTGATGCGGCCGGCGCGCTGCTCCTCGATCAGGTGGCGGGTGAGGGAGACGTGGCTGGACATCGCGGGCCTGTGATGGTGGGAGATGCCGCCATTGTCGCCGAAGGTGGGAAGGACTGCAGGAGGGGCGCTTCCACAACGCGGCTTCGAGATTGGGGGGCGGGAAGACGTTGGGCTTCGGTGACGGCCCCGCGTCAGCGGCGGTCGAACTGCCATTCGAGGCCGAGCAGCCAGCCGCGGCCGGCGCCGGGCTCGTAGAAGCGGCCGTTGCCCTCGTTCACGATCACCGAGCCGACGTGGTCGCGGTCGAGGAGGTTGTCGATGCGCGCGAACAGGCGCACCGGGCCGGCCGCCGTGGGCCAGCGCCGCGAGGCCTCGACGTGCAGCAGGCCGTGGCCGGGCGCCGATCCGGTGCCGGCATCGTTGACCATGACGTCGCCCATGGCTTCGGCTTCGAACGCCGCGGTCCAGGCGCCGCCGTGCCACTGCAGGCGCGCGAAGGCCTGGCGTTCGGGCACGCCGGGGATCCGGCCTGCACGGTTGATGCTGCCGTCCGCGGCGGTGCCACCCCGGAACTCCGCTTCCAGCTCCGTGGCCGCCAGGCGCAGGTCCCAGGCTTCGCCCAGCGGCTGCGACCAGGCCAGCTCCACGCCCTGGCGGCGCGCGCTGCCGGCGTTGCGATAGCTGCTGCGCCCCGCGACGTTGGTGGCCACGGCGATCTCGTCGTCGGTGTCGGCACGGAACAGCGCCGCCTCGAGCAGGCCGCCCGTGGGCGTGCGCCACTTCAGCCCGAGCTCGTGGTTGTCGCTGACCGCCGGCCGCAGCCCGAAAGCCAGGCCGGCGCCGCCGTCGGCGCGGTAGGAGAGCTCGTTGAAGGTCGGCGTCTCGAAGCCGCGACCGACCGACGCGTAGACACGCAGGTGCTCCGAAGGCGCGAAGGTGATGCCGGCGACCGGGGAGGTTTCCGAGTAGTCCACGCGCCCGCTGTCGTCGGGATTGCCGGCGGCGACGTAGTGGTCGCGCGACGTGAAGGTGACTTCGCTGCGGCGCGCACCCGCCAGCAGCGACCAGCGCGGCGCCAGCTGCCACCAGGCCTGCGCGTAGAGGTCGTCGGTCTCGACCTCGTTGCGCTCGTCGCGGCGCAGCGCACCGCGCACGCCGGGTTCGTCGCCGACGAAATTCTCGAAGCCGCGGCGACGCTGCCGCTGGCGTTCGCCATTGGCACCCGCCGTCAGCTCCAGCGGCCGCGAGGCCAGGCTGCCGCTCCACGACCAGCGCGCATCGAAGCCCGCGTAGCGGTTGTCGAGGTCGATCACCCCGCCCGAATGCAGCGGATTGGCCTGCGGCGCCGGCGGGATCGGCAGCACCTGCGTCACCTCGCGGTCGCCGCCCCAGGCGGACACCCGCAGCGCGTGCGCATCGCCCAGCCCGTGCTCGTAGACCGCGCCCGCCTGCGACTGGCGCACGCTCTTGCGCGTGTCGTAGACGTAGGCATTGGCCACAGCCTGGCGCGGGTCTTCGCGCATCTGCGCCGCGGTAAGGCCGAGCGGATCGCGCGCCTCGGGGATGTCGACGTGGTTGAGGACGAAGCTCAGCCTGCGGTGATCGCCCAGGTCGACGCCGAGCTTGAGGTTGGCGACGTCGCGCCGCGCCGCGGAATGGTCGCGCCAGCCATCGGTATCCAGGCGCGAGAACGCGAAGTTGTAGCCGACGATGTCGTTGCCGCCGAGCAAGCGCGCCGCGCCGGTCCAGGTGCCGTCGTTGCCGACCGTCGCCCGCAGCCGCCAGGGATCGCCGGCCTGGCCGTCGGCGCTGTGGATCGAGACCACGCCGCCCGACGAGTTGCCGTGCAGGGCGGAAAACGGACCGCGCAGGACTTCCACGCGATCCGCGCCGGCGATGCTGAAGTGCGAGAGCTGGCCCTGGCCGTCGGGCATCGACGCCGGGATGCCGTCCGCGTACAGCCGCAGCCCGCGCACCCCGAAGGTCGCGCGCGCGCCGAAGCCGCGGATCGACAGCTGCGTGTCCTGCGCCAGGTTCTGCCGGTCGCGCGCCAGCAGGCCGGGGATGCCGCGGAGGATCTCGGAGACATCGGCGTCGGCGTTGGCGCGCTCACCGCTGAGGTCGATGGTGGCGGTGGAGGCGGGGGTGTCGAAGGCCGGGACCGTGCGCAGCCGGGTGGCTTCGACGACGACCGGATCGAGGGTGGTGGCGGAGGGGGCCGGCGCGGCGAAGGCGGCCAGCGGCGCGGCGAGGGCCACGGCGAGGGCGGAGAAGGAGAGCGCGGGGAGGCGTGCGGAGCAGGTGGGGGAAGGCATCCGGCCATTGTGGACCAGGAGGTGTGCACGGGGCCCTCAACGGATTGTTCCACGGGGAGGCGGAGGGGGCCTGGTTGTGTGGGCGGCCGTCAGACGTCGCCGTCGGTGGACCAGCCCTCGCCGGTGCCGCGGTGGTGCACGGTGTCCGACTCCAGCACCGTGCCCGCGGGGATCGAATCCTGCTCGGACAAGCGTGCGTAGATCGGGGTGAAGTCCGGATCGGTCGCCGCCATCAGCTGCTCGAAGCTGTCGATCACGAAATAGGTCTTCTGATAGGTATCGATGCGATAGCGCGTGCGCATGATGCGCTCGAGGTCGAAGCCGATCCGGTTGGGCGCCGGCGACTCCAGCGCATGCACCGACTCGCCGCTGGACGACACGATGCCGCTGCCGTAGATCCGCAGCCCCTCGGCCTCGCGGATCAGCCCGAACTCCACCGTGTACCAGTACAGCCGCGTCAGGTTCTGCAGCGCATCGGTGCCGATCGCGTGCGCCTTCACGCCGCCGCGGCCATAGGCCGCCATGTAGTCGGCGAACACCGGATTCATCAGCAGCGGCACGTGGCCGAACAGGTCGTGGAAGAGATCCGGCTCCTCGATGTAATCGATCTGCTCGGGGCGCCGGATCCACCAGGTCACCGGGAAGCGCCGGTTGGCCAGGTGCTCGAAGAAGTCCAGCTCCGGCAGCAGCCCCTCGACCCCGATCAACCGCCAGCCCGTGGCCGGCTCCAGCACCTGGTTGAGGTCGTCGTACTTCGGGATGCGGTCGGGCGTCATCCCCATCGCGTCCTGCGCACGCAGGAACTCCGTGCTGGCGCGCCCGACCAGCAGCTCGCGCTGGCGCGCGAACAGCGTCGCCCAGGTGGCGTGGTCCTCGGCGGAGTACCCGTCCCAGTGCTGCTCGACGATGCCCGTGGCGTAGACCGGGACCTTGCCCTTGTCGGTGTGGAGGTTCTCGACCCGGCGGGGCTGGGTGGGGGCTTGGGCGGACATCGGCGGCTCCGTCTCTGATGGGTGCAGTTTCGTGCGCATGGAAGCGGCTATATCTCGACTCTAGCGCGGCGCGGGCGCAATATGGTTGCGCTTATTGCGTCATATCCGCTTATGCGCGCAAGAATATTGCGCAACGCCGGGAGGCGTCCCATGGCTGCAAACGAAAGCCTCGACCGCACCGACATCCAGCTCCTGGCCGAACTCCAGGCGCACGGCCGCCTGAGCAATGCCGAACTGGCCGAACGCGTGCACCTCTCGCCCTCGGCCTGCCTGCGCCGCGTGCAGCGGCTCGAACGCAGCGGCGTGATCGCCGGCTACCGTGCCGAAGTCGATCCCGAACACCTGGGCCTGGGCCTGACCGCCTTCGTCCGCATCCGCCTCAACCACCACGACGCCGCCGCCGTCGCCGACTTCGCCCGCGGCGTGAACGACTGGGACGAAGTCGTCACCTGCCACGCCCTGACCGGCGACATGGACTACCTGCTGCAGGTGGTGGTGACCGACCTCGAACACTTCTCCCGCTTCCTGCTCGACCGCGTGCTGGCCCGCCCCGGCGTGGGCGACGTGAACTCCAGCTTCGTGCTGCGCACCGTGAAAGCGATGCGGGGGCTCCCGCTACCGACCGCGTGAGCGCGTCGCGAAGCGGCCGACATGGCCGACACGCCAACACGCCAACGCGGCCGACATGACCGACATGACCGACGGCGCGGCGGCGAATCTCCGACGGCCCCGCGCGCTGCCGGCTCACTCCCGATCGAGCGGACTGAGCACCCCACCCGCCCCGCGGCCCAGCACATGGGTATAGATTTGCGTCGTGGCCACGTCGTTGTGCCCGAGCAGTTCCTGGACCGTGCGGATGTCGTGACCCGATTCCAGCAGATGCGTCGCGAAGGAATGTCGCAGCGTGTGGCACGTGGCCGGCTTGTCGATGCCCGCCGCCAACCGCGCCGCCTTCACCGCGCGCTGCAGCACCGACTCGTCGACGTGGTGCCGCCGCTTCGTCCCGCTGCGCGGATCCACCGACAGCTGCCGCGCCGGGAACACCCACTGCCAGCCGAACTCGCGCGCCGCCGTCGGATACTTCCGCGACAGCGCATGCGGCAACCACACCTCCCCGAAGCCAAGCTCCACATCGCGCGCATGCAGCACCCGCGCCCGCCCGAGCTGGGCCTTCAGCGCCGCCTCCAGCGTGCGCGGCAGCGGCACCCGGCGATCCTTCCCGCCCTTGCCGTTGCGCACGATGATCTCCCGGCGCCCAAAGTCCACGTCCTTCACCCGCAGCCGCACCGCCTCCATCAGGCGCATGCCCGCCCCGTAGAGCAACGACGCCATCAGGCCGACCTGGCCATCGACCTGCGACAGCAGCGCCCGCACCTCGGCATGCGTGAGCACGACCGGAAGCCGCTTCGGCCGCTTGGCCCGCGTGACCGAACCGACCCACGGCAGCTCGAGTCCGAGCACCTCCTTGTAGAGGAACAGCAGCGCCGAAAGCGCCTGGTTCTGCGTACTGGCTGCAACGTTGTCATGCACCGCGAGCGAAGAGAGGAAGGCCTCCACCTCGGCAAGCCCCAGGTCCCGCGGGTGTCGGCGCCCGTTGGCGAGGATGAAGCGCCGCGCCCAGCCGACATAAGCGCGCTCGGTACGGATGCTGTAGTGCTTCGTCCGACAGCGGATGCGGACCTGGTCGAGCAGGCGGGGCTGCTGGACAGCGATGCCCGCGTCGCTGGCGACGGCGGGTTGCCCGGTTACCGCCCCATCTTTGCCCCGGTATGGCATACCGCCTCATCCGTGAGGTATTTGCCGGAATCATTACCGCGATGCCGCCAACAGCAAAGGCGACAAAGCCATGATTTCAAGTGGGATTTTCCTGATCCACAAGTCAGAAGTGGACGATAGGGGAACCTGCTACATTCCGCTTTTGGAATCTACTTAGTGTTAGGCCCGCATGAAACATCCTCAACACCGACGGTCGATTTGGTTAGGTTCGCTAGCCGCGGCAATAGCACCGCCCGTCTGCGTCCTTGTGCCTGAAATGTTCCGCTTGTCTGATCGTGGCTCGATCGGCTATTTGCTGAGCAACAGCATCATATTTCTCACCGTAGCCGTTCCAGTTTCGCTTGTTGCTATGCTTTGTATTGGCCTCCCCTACGTGCTCTGGCTCCGCTCACGGGGTTGGCTTAGCGCCGTTGCCGTCTGCTTCGGTTCCACCGTCATTGGCGCTGCAGTATTTGCACTGCTTACTTGGGCACTCTCTTGGGATCATCGGCTGCCCGGCCTGCCCCAGATCAGCCTAGGTGGGGCACTAGGGCTGGCGGCAGGCGTTGCTTTTTCACTCGCTGCGGGCCTAACAATTCGTTCAAGCCGAAGCCCAATCGCTACGCGCTTGGGCTCGGCTTAACTCAGGCGTTAGGCCTTGTTTCCCGCACTGTTGTAGCCAAGCTTCAGGCGACCTTGAGCATCCCGCGCATCTGCGGCGTTTGCACCTCGCACACGCGGTGAAGGCATCGGCAGTCGGGCCTGGAGCACCTCGGCTTCGGGCGCGCGCGACTCTCCGCAAGGTTCGACCCGCCGAGTCGGCTTCGGCGGGAGCGCGGTGAAGGTTCCTGGCCGCGCGAGCTGCCCGGCTCGGCTCCGCCCGCGGCAATCGCCGGCCCAGGCTGCCCGTCAAAACTTGTTGTACTGTTCGGCTCAGGGGTTGGGTTGTCGCAGGGTCGGACGCAAGTTCGGCGTGCGGCGGCCTAACAAGTCGTTCAAGCCGAAGCCGCTTCGTTCCGCAAACCACATGGCAGGTAAAGCTTGCCATGTGCTTCGCTCCACTGCGCGTCTCGGCTTAACTCTGGCGTTAGGCCTCAGGGGAGACATCGTGTGGAGCTGACACAACTGGAAGCATTGCGCGCCTACGCGCGCTCACTGAACACTCTCACGGTAGAGCCACTCGAACCATTGCTCGCCGACGACTTCACTTATGAGTCGCAGAGCGTTTTTTCCGCCTTGGAGTCGAAAGAAGATTTCCTGAACTACTTTCGGCCAAAACTTCAAACCATTGCAGCATCGGGTTCGGCTGTTTTCGCAGAGATGGGGACGGTTTCAGCCTATGGCGGGCTCCAGCCCTGTGTCGTGCTTGCCCAGGGCGAAAGAGAAAGCCTTGTTGGTCTTGTACTCGCCAAGGTGCAAGACGGTATGCTGAAGCGCCTAGACCTTTGCATTGTGCCGCCGCCTCAATCGGCAGAGCGCAGCGGAGAGTACCCGGCCTGAGGCCTAACAATTCGTTCAAGCCGAACTTGCTTCGCTACACCAACAACGTGGCGGGTAAAGCTTGCCACGTTGTCGGCTACGCTACGCAAGTCGGCTTAACTCAGGCGTTAGGCCCTATGCAAGATCTTCTTAGTCCTGCTGAAGAAAAAAGGTTCCTGCGCGGGCTTCTTGAGCAGATGGATCACCCTCGCTATCCCAAACGTTTGGGCATGGGCGCCAAGACCGGTCTTTGGCTCGTGGTAGTGGCCGTGGCTATTGCTGCCATGCAGCTGTTTGGGCAGCCCTCAGGAGCCACCTTGATTGCCGCCCTTGTGGGGCTGGCTGTTGGGGCTATCGTTGGGTTCACCGCAACCGCGAACGTGTTTTCTCGTCATGTCCTTGTTGCTGGCAGGTTCGTGGACCGATCGCTGATCGAGGCCAGGCTCCGCCAGCTAGGAGCCTAACAATGCGTTCAAGCCGAAGCCGCTTCGCTCCACCAACCGCATGGCAGGTAAAGCTTGCCACGCGGTTGGCTCCACTACGCGTCTCGGCTTAACTTAGGTGTTAGGCATATGAGGTCGAGTTCGCTGCTACTGATGGCTCTAGTGGCTGGCTGCGCACATGCCCCAGCCCAGACCTCGTCTGTCACGTCACTCGTCAGCTCCTCTGCCGAGAGCTGCGCGCGCTTTGCCCAAGACCAGTCCGTGTTGCTCATAGTCCACAACTCTGGGCCGGGAAAGCTTCGTATCAGGGCTCAAAGCGAGTCGGGCCCACCGTTCCGGATGGGCTGGCCCTACTACGCGGTGCTTAGCGGCGCATCTGATCCGCCAAAAACCTACAAACGCCCGGCAGGGCATGGCCCGCTACCTCTGGCAACTGTCTCCATCGGGTCCGATGATGAGGCCAGCTTCCTTCTGTACCTTCCAGAGCGCACTCCAATCTCCGATGAGCTGCGCTACCGCGTGCAGTTTGAGGACCTCGCTGGTCAGGTGCACTACTCTGCACCCTTCAGTTTGTGCATCACGGGCTCAATGCCTAACAATGCGTTCAAGCCGAAGCCGCTTCGCGGCTCGGCTTAACTTGGGTGTTAGGCCTTGTTTCCCGCACTGCCGGATCAGCATCATCGGTAGCGTAAGGTTCACCGCTCATTTGTCGCTGTGGGCACCTCGCACGCGCGGTGAGTGGTGTCGGCAAAATCGCCTGCGACACCTCGGCTTCGGCCACGCGCGACTCTTTCGCAAGATTCGACCCGCCGAGTCGGTTTCGGTCAGGTTTTGGTGAGGCTCTTCGCGCGCGCGAGCTGTCGTTCCGCGCTTCGTAGCTCCAGGGCACGGCGCAGCCGCGCCAAGTTGTTGTAGTGTTCCGGTTTGGGGTTGGGCTGCAGACGTTCGGCGCAGGTGCCGGGCAGCGGCGGCCTAACGAGTCGTTCAAGCCGACGCCACATCGGGGCGCAAACCACATGGCAGATACAGCTTGCCATGTGCTTCACGCCCCGCTGCAGCGCGGCTTAACTCTGGTGTTAGGCCTTGTTTCCCGCACCGTTGTTGCCGGGTTCCAGGCAACCTGCAGCGCCTCGCTTATCCGCAGCGTTTGCACCTCGCACGCGCGGTGCCGGCATCGGCAGTCAGACCGGCAGCACCTCGGCTTCGGACAGGCGCGACTCTTCGCAAGATTCGACCGGCCGGCTCGGCTTCGGGCAGTGCGCGGTGAGAGTTCTTGGCCGCGCGATTCGACCGTCCGCTCGCGCCACGTGCCAGATCAAGCTCCCCAGCAAGACTTGTTGTACTGTTCGGCTCAGGGGTTGGGCCGTCGCGGGTTGGGCATAAGTGCCGGGCAGCGGCGCCCTAACAAGTCGTTCAAGCCGAATCCGCTTCGTTACGCAAAACACATGGCAGGTAAAGCTTGCCATGTGTTTCGCTTCACTACGCTGCTCGGCTTAACTCTGGTGTTAGGCCCGCGTGTGGCGATCTGAAGGACGGAGAGATTCAATGGCTCGATTCGGCGTTACAAACATCTACCTCGCGGTAGGACTCGGATTGCTTGCCGTTAGCCTCATTCTGGGGACTTGGCTCTTCTCCCAGGCTGCCTCGATTGCTCCCGGCGACACTTTATTGCGGGTTGCCTACGGGAGCTTCATCGGCGGCATCGTTCTGTATGTCATCGGCCGCGTGACGTCGGTGGTGCAGCGTCGGTCGCAGGCCTAACAAATCATTCAAGCCGACGCCGCTTCGCGGCGCGGCTTAATTCAGCAACTGTCTTGAAGCGTTCCGCTCAAGCCAGTGCCAGGCCCTCGGCCCGAAGCTCGTCGCGGCGCCTGGCATTGATGATCCCGAGCAGCTTCCGCATGCACGCCACCAGCGCCACCTTGCCCAGCTTTCCACGTGCTCGCAGCTGCTGGTAGTGCGCCTTCATCGTGGGATCCCAACGCACGGCCGAGAGCGTGGCCATGTAC
>NZ_SJRX01000013.1 GCF_004352845.1 Luteimonas terricola | reverse complement strand
GCGGATGCCTCCTCCTTTACTTCCCCGCGAAGGCCTCCCGGCCACGACGGGGCTCGGCTTCGGGCTGCAGAAGCCGGGACCGTTCGCGAAATCCCCGGCCGCTCTCCCTGGGGCCACCGCACTCCATCACAGCGGGGTCCAAGGCCCTTGAGGGCGAAGTCAAGGAGGAGGCGATGGCCGCAAGGCCATCGCCGGGGGACATGAGTCCTCAAGGGCCTTGGACCCCGCCTCCCCCCGCCCCGCGTCAGAGCGCGTAGTACATCTGGTATTCCAGCGGATGCGTCGCCGAACGGAACGCGGTGACCTCTTTCATCTTCAGCGTGATGTAGGCGTCGATGAAATCGTCGCTCATCACGCCGCCGGCCTTGAGGAACTCGCGGTCGGCGTCGAGCGCTTCCAGCGCCTGGTCCAGCGAGTGGCAGACGGTCGGGATGCCCTTGGCCTCTTCCGGCGGCAGGTCGTAGAGATCCTTGTCGCTGGGGCCGCCCGGGTCGATCTGGTTCCTGATGCCGTCCAGGCCCGCCATCATCAGCGCGGTGAAGGTCAGGTAGCCGGCGTTCATCGCATCGGGGAAGCGGAACTCGACGCGGCGCGCCTTGGGATTGGACACGTAGGGGATGCGGCAGGACGCGGAGCGGTTGGACGCCGAATACGCCAGCATCACCGGCGCCTCGAAGCCAGGCACCAGGCGCTTGTAGCTGTTGGTGCTGGCGTTGGTGAAGGCGTTGATCGCGCGCGCATGCTTGAAGACGCCGCCGATGTACCACAGCGCGGTCTGGCTCAGGCCGCCGTAGCCGTCGCCGGAGAACAGGTTCACGCCGCCCTTGGCCAGTGACTGGTGCACGTGCATGCCGCTGCCGTTGTCGCCGACGAGTGGTTTCGGCATGAAGGTGGCGGTCTTGCCGTTGCGGTGCGCGACGTTCTTGACCACGTACTTGGTGGTCAGCAGTTCGTCGGCCTTCTGCACCAGCGAGCTGAACTTGGTGCCGATCTCGCACTGGCCGGCGTTGGCGACCTCGTGGTGGTGGACCTCGATCTCGATGCCGACCTGCTCGAGCGTCTTGCACATCTCTGCGCGGATGTCGTGCAGCGAGTCCAGCGGCGCCACGGGGAAGTAGCCACCCTTCACGCCGGGCCGGTAGCCGGTGTTGCCGCCTTCGTACTCGCGGCCGGAGTTCCACGCGGCCTCTTCCGAGTCGACGTGGAAGAAGGTGTGGCCCATGTCGTTGGCGTAGCGCACCGAATCGAAGATGAAGAACTCGGGCTCGGGGCCGAAGAAGGCCTGCTCGGCGATGCCGCTGGACTTGAGGTAGGCCTCGGCGCGGCGGGCGATGCCGCGCGGGTCGCGGTTGTAGGCCTGCATCGTGGTCGGGTCGAGCACGTCGCAGGTGAGCACCAGGGTCGGATCGGCGGTGAACGGGTCGAGGAAGGCGGTGCCCGGGTCGGGCAGCAGGACCATGTCCGACTGGTGGATGCCGCGCCAGCCGCCGATCGAGGAGCCGTCGAACATCTTGCCGTCCTCGAACAGCGCCGGCTCGATGATCGAGGCCGGGTAGGTCACGTGGTGCTGGACGCCGCGCATGTCGGAGAAACGCAGGTCGATGAATTCGACCCTGTGGTCGCTGATCAGTTTTTCGACGGTGTCGAGGGACATGGAGGGCTCCGGATGCTCAAGGATGGGTCCCGGGCGCGCCCGGGTGTCGCGATGCAGTAACGCAAGCACCGTGCCACGCGGCAAGCCATTGATTTCATGGCATACGCCTCTGATCCGGGCGGAACAATGCACCAGTAGAGTGCAATGTGAATGCAGTCAGCACCGAAGTGGTGCGCTTCCGGCATCGGCTATGCTGCCGCGCTGCCGTCGCCCGCCCACCGGGCGCGGCTCGACGCCGCCCGATCGCCCCACCACCGCCTGGACCCCAACCGATGACCGACCCGCTGGCCGCCCTGCTCCTGGGCATCCTCGAAGGCCTGACCGAATTCCTGCCGATCTCCAGCACCGGCCACCTGCTGATCGCCCAGCACTGGCTGGGCGCGCGCTCGGACTTCTTCAACATCATCATCCAGGCCGGCGCCATCCTCGCCGTCACCCTGGTGTTCCGCGAACGCATCACCTCCCTGGCCACCGGCATGGGCGATGCCCGCAACCGCGACTACGCGATGAAGCTCGCGGTCGCCTTCCTGATTACCGCCGCGGTCGGCCTGCCGGTACGGCTGCTGGGCTGGGAGCTTCCGGAGACGGTCACGCCCATCGCCTGGGCGCTGGTCATCGGCGGCGTGTGGATGATCGTCGCCGAGCGCCTGGCCGAACGCCGCCCCGACGGCACCGACGTCACCTGGACGATCGCGATCCTCGTCGGCCTGGCACAGGTGGTGGCCGGCGTGTTCCCGGGCACCTCGCGCTCGGCCGCGGCGATCTTCATCGCCATGCTCGCCGGCCTGAGCCGGCGCCGGGACGCAGCCGAGTTCGTGTTCCTGGTCGGCATCCCGACCATGTTCGCGGCCAGCGCCTACGCCTTCCTCGAACTCGCGATGGACGGCGCGCTGGGCGGCGAAGCCTGGGTCGACGTGGGCATCGCCTTCGCCGCAGCCACGATCACCGGGTTCATGGTGGTCAAATGGCTGCTGGGCTATATCGAACACCACCGGTTCACCGGCTTCGCGGTGTATCGCATCCTCCTGGGCGCGGCGCTGCTGCTCTGGCTGCCGATGGGGGATTGAGGTCCACGCAACCCCGGCCCTGCACCTCGCGCGTCAACCCAGCTTCCTGCCCCCGGAGGTCACCATGAAGACACTGTTCGCGCTCGCCCTGCCGCTGGCGCTTGCCGCCTGTTCGCCAGGTACCTACGACGCCGCACCCGCCGCCACGCCCGCACCGGCCGCGGCCCCGGCAGCGCCCGGCACCACGCCCGCCCCCGACGTCGCGGCCACGCTTGGCGCCTACCACTGGCAGCTCGACGCGGCGACGGCCGCCGACGGCAGCCGCATCGACGCCCTGTCCGGCAACCCCGATGCGCCGCTGCAGCTCGACTTCGCCGATGGCCGGGTGTCGGTCTCCAACGCCTGCAACCGCATGGGCGCCGGTTTCACCCTCGAGGCCGACGCCCTCACCCTCGCGCCGATGGTGAGCACGGAGATGGCCTGCGCCGAGCCGCTGATGGCCATGGAGCGCGAAGCCCACACCCGCCTGTCGGGCAGCCATGCACTCACGCTGGAAGCCGGCGATCCGCCGCGGCTGGAGCTCAGCAATGGCCTCGGCGACCACCTGGCCTTCGTCGGCGCCCCGACCGCGCGCACCCGCTACGGTGCCGAGCCCGAGCGCGTGTTCCTGGAGGTCGCTGCCGAACGCGTCGACTGCGACCATCCGCTGATGCCCGACTACCGCTGCCTGCAGGTGCGCGAAATCCACTACGACGACGGTGGCATCAAGCAGGACACCGGCGAATGGGGTCCGCTGTACGAGGGCATCGAGGGCTTCGAGCACCGTCCCGGCGTGCGCAACGTGCTGCGGCTCGAGCGCTATCGCCGCCAGGACGTCCCGGCCGACGCCTCGGCGGTCGTGCATGTGCTCGACATGGTGGTTGAAAGCGAGACGGTCGCCGCGGAGTAACCGGGCCGCGACGACAGGCCGCCGCGCACCCGTCGCGCCGGCGGCCCGTCGCTTGCGCAGGCCGGCCCCGCCTGCGGCCTGCGCTTCAGCCCGCGTTGCGCGGGTGAAGGCTGTAGCTGCCCCAGGTGGCGGCTTCGGCCAGCACGTGGCCCTGCATCGCGCGCAGCACGTCGCCAGCGGTGAAGCGCTCCGGCAGCTCCAGCCGCTCGACGTCCAGCGCGAACACGCGGAAAAAATAGCGGTGCAGGCGCAGGTCGTGCGGCGGCGGATACGGACCGTCGTAGCCGAACCAGTCGCCGGCCATGTCGGCGTCACCGGCAAACCAGCCGGTGTAGTCGTTCAGGCCCTGGCGCGTGCCGGCGGGACCGGCCGGCGTGCGCTTGCCACCCGTGGTCACGCCGTCGCTGCAGCTGCCGGCCGCGATGTCGGTGATCTGCGGCGGAATATCCACCATCGCCCAGTGCGCGAAGTCACCGCGCGGATGGTCGACCGGGATGTCGGTCGTGTCGTCGGCGGCCAGTGCCGGGTCGGTGGGGGCGTCGGTGTCGATGCACAGCAGCGCGAACGAACGCGTGCCCTCGGGCGCATCGCCCCAGGACAGCTGCGGATTGCGATTGCCGCCCAGGCCCTCGGGCGCGCCGAAGGCGAAGCCGGCGGGAATCGGCTGGCCGTGGGCGAAGCTCTCGCTCTTGACATACATGGTCGTGCTCCTCGAGGTCAGGCGTCTGGATAGCCGAAGCGGCGCGCCAGCGGTGCCAGGGCTGCGAACGGTCCGGCGAGCAGGTCGGCATAGCTGCGCCATGTGCCTGCGGCAAAGCGCGGGGGGCCGAACACTCCCGGCGGCGGCTCCGGCAGGCTGATGCCCAGGGCGTCGCCAAGCTGTGCCGACATCGCCTGCGGATCCTCGGCGCTGTCATCGATGCGGATCAGGCGGTGCGGTACGAGGTCCTGCTCGTGCAGCGTGGCCAGCTGCTCGAGCGAGGCGGCGAGCCATTCGGCCGCCACCTGCGGCGATTCCACCGCGAAGGGCGTGTGCGCGCCGAAGGCCAGCCAGTCGACCAGCATGTCGCGCGGATCACGCAGCAGCATCAGCAGCAGGGCCTCTGGCAAGGCCGCCCGCATGGCGGCGGCGTAGCCACCGTCCCACCACGGAAGCCAGTCGACGATGGCGCCATCGATGCCGCGGCCCGGCAACTGCGCGCGCCAGGACGCAGCCACTTCGGCTGCGGGGAATTCCCCGCTGGCGATGCGCGGCCAGGCGTCCACGTCCTGGAAGCCGTCGGCAGGCGGCTCAGGCCCGAAACGGTCGTTGCGAAAGGTCGGCAGCACGTCGGCAAGCAGTTGCGCGGAGCGCTCCACCAGGGTGCCCGGCAGCCCGAACAGAAACGCGGCCGGTGGCGCGCCGGCCTCCGCGACCGCAGCCTCCGGCCAGCGGGCCGGGGCAGCGGTGTGCGCGGGCAGCGGCAGACGGCCGGGAGCGTCCTCGACGTTGCGCCGGTTCCAGCTTTCCAGCGCCGCCGCGAACTCGCCGCAACGGTGCCGGGCCAGGCCCAGCCAGGCGAAGAGCACCTTGCGCTCGGCCGGCCGCGAGGCGCGGGCCATCAGCGCTTCCAGGCGCTGCGCCGCCTCCGCCGGGTCGCGCACGAGAAGGGCGTCGATGACCCGCATCTCCGCGCGCACGTGGCCGGGCGAGCGCTCGAGCAACGCCCGCGCCGCGGCCTCCGCCTCGGCCGGCCGGCCCTCGGTGGCGTGCAGCACCATCTCCGCCTCCATTGCATCCAGCGACTCCGGCCTGCGCGTGCGCCACCGTCCGATCAGGTCCGCGGCGCCCCGCCCTGCCGGCTCGAAGGCCAGGCGCGCGCGCCACAGGCCATCGTTGTCCGGCGAAGTCGCCAGCGCCGCGTCCAGCGTTCGCTGCGCATCCTCGAAGTCGCCCAGGCGTCGCCAGGCCTCGCCGATGGCCGCCATCGTCCGCGGTTCGCCGGGCAGCGCCGCCAAGGCCTCGCGCAGCAGCGGCAATGCGCGCTCGGGACGGCCCGCGGCCACCTCGAGTTCGCCGGCGTAGCGGCGCAGCTGCGGCGTGGCCGTGGCGGGATCGGCCAGCAGGGGGGCAAGTTCTTCGACGGCGTCGGCAGGGCGGCCCTGGCGCAGCTGCAACTGCGCGACCAGCAGCCGCACCATGCCCGCCCGTGGCGCCAGCTTGAGCAGGTTGCGGAAGGCCTGCTCGGCGAAGGCCGTGTGGCCCTTGGCCAGGTAGGCGAAGCCCAGGGCGTGCAGCACCACCGGATCCTCCGGCGCCTTCTCCGAGGCCGCCGCCAGCAGCTTCATCGCATCGTCGACGTTCCCGCGGCGCAGTTCCAGGGTGCCTTCGAGCGCCTGCAGCGTCGGATGGTCGGGCGATACGCGCCCGGCCAGGCGCGCCAGGCGGGCGGCCTCGTCGAGGTCGTTGCGCCCCATCGCCAGCTGGGCCTGCATGAGGTACGCCGCGAACTGGTTGGGGTCGAGGCCGACCGTGGCCTCCAGAGCCTGTCCGGCCCCCTCCAGGTCGCGCACGCCCAGCAGCAGGCCGGCGTGTTCAAGGTGCAGCGTGGCGTCATCGGGGGACAGCGAGATCGCGCGCTCGATGGCCTCGCGGGCGCCCTCCGGGTCGCTGCTGCTGCGCAGCGCGAGCGCAAGCAGGCGCTGCGCCTGGGCGTCGTCCGGCGTCCCGGCGGCGAGGCTGCGGGCTGCTTCCAGGGCGGCGACGGTGTCGCCGCGGCGCAGCGCGTCGAGGATCTGTTCTTGCATGGTGGGAAGGTTCCTGCGGGCGCAGCGCGCCGAAAACCTCGATTGTAGCGCCCGCCTAATCCCCACCGGCCAGTTGCGCGGCCACCCAGCGCTCGGCATAGCCGCCCAGCCCCGGACCTTCGATGAAGCCGCAGTGGCCGCCCCACTGGGCCAGTTCCAGGCGCGCCCGGGCCGGCAGGACCAGCTGGTGGAAGCCCTCGACCGGGATCACCGGATCATCGGCGCTGGTCAGGATCGAAACCGGGACCGTGAGCCCGGCCAGGCGGTCGCCGGCGATCGAATAGCGGTCGAAGTAACCGTCCAGGCTGCCGAAATCGGTGTGGCGCAGCACCAGCCACTCGGTGAGTTCGCGCATGCGCAGGCGCAGCACCGCGTCGTCGAAGCCGACGCGGTCGGGGAACAGTTCGCGCTTGCGCAGCAGCGACCGCCGCCAGCTGCGCTCGAAGTGGTACATGTACAGCGGCATGCCCCGCTCCATCGCTTCCATGGTGCGCGCCGGGTCGAGCACCGGACATACCGCGGCCACCGCGTCCAGGGGCAGGCCGGCCGCCGGTGCGCGCAGCGCCAGCCGCAGCGCGAAATTGCCGCCCAGCGAATGCCCGGCCACCACCAGCCGCGGCCGCGGCATGCGCGCGGCGACGTCGAGCGCAGCGTGCACCACCTCGTCGATGCGCGCGGAGTGGAAGATGTCGGGATTGAGGTGGTGGCTGTCGCCGTGGTCGCGGAAGTTGAGCCGGAACACGTCGTAGCCGCGCGCCAGGAAACCGGCCGCCGCCAGGCAGACATAGGCCGATTCGGCGCTGCCCTCCCAGCCGTGCAGCAACAGGGCCATGCCGCGCGGCTCGACGCCCGGCAGCGCGGTGTGCAGGCCGATCAGGCGCACGCCGTTGCCGCCATCGACGATCAGCTGCTGCGTCCGCGCACCGGCGGCGGCAAGCGCGGCCATGCCCTTGCGGCGGCGCGGCAGGCTGCCGGCGAGCACCGATTGCACATGAGCATTCCGCAGCCAGCGCGGCGGACGATAGTCGCTGGCGATCGCCCGGCTCACGGCCCCTGCAGGGCGGCGGCGATGCGCTCCCGGGCGATCCTGGCGATCGCCGCGCGGCCCTCGGCCTCGCCCGGCATCACCGGTGCAAGGAACACCACCTCGGCGTCGCGCGAAGGCTCGCCGAGCAGGCGCAGGAAATTCTGCAAGAAGTTCTCGCGCGGCCAGAACGCAACCTCGCGCTGGGCCGCGCCGCCAGCGCCGTAGCGCAGCGCCACGGGCTGCACCGGCACCCCTGCCTCCACCGCGGCCATGAAAATGCGGGCGTGGAACGGTCCGACCTCGGCGCCATCCCGGGTGCGTCCCTCCGGGAACACGCCCACCGAACGCCCCGCGCGCAGCCGCGCAATCATGGCCTCGAGCACGCCGCCCAGCGATTCCTGGCTGCCGCGCTGGTGGAAGATGGTCTCGCCGCGGCGCGCCATGCGCCCGACCAGCGGCCAGCCTTCGATCTCGTGCTTGGCGACGAAGCCCATCATCCGCTGGCTGTGCAGCGCCGAGATGTCCATCCAGCTCACATGGTTGGCCACGAACAGGGTGCCGCCGGGCAAGGGCGTGCCGAGGCGACGCATGCGCAGGCCGAACACGCGCATCAGGCCGCCCTGCCAGGCACGGACCAGGCGCGCGCGCAGGGTTTCTCCGCCAAACCGGATGCGGTCGGTGGGCAGGCTGATGCCGATCATCACCAGCGGCAGGTGCACCAGCGCGTGCCACAGCAGCATCGGTACGCGCAGCGCATAACGGCCCGCGCGCGCCAGGCGGTCGCTGGCGGGCACGGTGTGGACATGGGGGGAACGCATGGCCGGAACGATACCGGATGGCCCCGGGCGCGGGTAGCTGGCGGCGGGCGCCGGTGGCGGGCGCTCAGGCCGCCGGCAGCACTGCCAGGGTCAGCCGCGAGATGCAGGCCAGGCGGCCGCGGGCGTCCTCGATGCGGATCTCCCAGACCTGGGTGCCGCGCCCGATGTGCAGCGCACGCGCGGTGCCGGTAACGCGGCCGTCGCGCACGCCGCGGACATGGTTGGCGTTGATCTCGATGCCGACGCAGACCTCGCCCTCGGCCACGCACATGTTGCCGGCGCTGCTGCCCAGGGTCTCGGCCAGGAGCACCGAAGCACCGCCGTGGAGCAGGCCATAGGGCTGCACGGTGCGGGCATCCACCGGCATGGTCGCGACGAGATGGGCGTCGCCGATATCGATGAACTCGATGCCCAGGGCTTCGATCGCGGTGCCCTTGGACAGGGCGTTGAGGGCGGCCAGGCCGAGGCGCTGGCGGAATATGGACGTCGGGGTGTTCATGCTGGGGTTCCGGCTCCCGGGCTGGCGGCGGGGGCGCGCCAGCCTAGGATCGGTTCCCCCCGGGGTCAAACGGAATCAGACCAGGCGGAAGCGTGCGACCGGCTGGCTGCCCGGGGCGTAGCTGCGGGCGGCGGCGTAGCCGCTGCTGCGGCCGTAGCCGGTGCCGAAATCACGCGAGGGATAGCGCGAGGGGCGCGGCGCATTGCGGCTGGCGGCGTTGGAGACGGGGGCGGAGACCAGGGCGTTGGAGTGGTTGCGGTACATGACGGTGTCCTTTTGCTGGGGGGTGTGACTCGGTGTGTTGGTAGACTACTACACCACTCGCCTACTGCAATAGGTCAAACGTCACACTCGCCCGTTTCGGCCGATTCGCCGACGAACGGTCATCTGGGGGAACGCTCAGAGGATCGGGGCCAGCCCGGCGCCGAAGGCGGTGAAGATGCGCGTCAGCAGACTGCGGAGGCCCATGCGGACCTCGGGGAAATCGCCCACCGGATCGTGGCACGCACGGAAATGCGGGTGATGGATGGGCGGCGGCTCGGTGCAGCCGGGGCCCGGGCGGAATTCATAGCTGGTGGCATAGCGCGTCGGCCACAGGTCGAACACCGGCAGCGACTCCGACACCTTGCCCAGCGAGTAGTCCAGGCCCGAGAACACCACCGGGCGGTCACGCCGGGCGATGGTCCAGGCGTTGGCCGGCGCCATGTCGCGGCGGATGCTGGCCGCGAGCGCCTGCGCGAACGCGGCGTCCTCGATCACCACCGCGCTCTCGGTGTTGTAGTTGTCGCCGCGCGGATCGAAGTTGTGGGTGCCGACCACGCCGATGCGCTCGTCCACCACCAGCGACTTGCCGTGCAGGCCGAAGCGCACGCCGCCGCGGTGCAGGGGCACGCGCTCGTGCGCGGAGAAGCCCGACCAGCGCAGCGCCGAATACTCGCGCTCCAGCGGCCGCGACCGGGACCGGCCGGCGTCGGCCTGCGCCGCGACGGCATCGCCCGGCTCCACCGTGCCGGTGGCCTCGACGTCGATCGGCGCATCCTGCGGGAAGGGCTTGAACTCGTGGATCTCGAAGCCGAACTCGCGCAGGTGGCGGCGCTTGTACTTGTACGACAGCGCATAGGTGATGAAGGCATCGGTGGCCGCCAGGCTGTTGGTCGACACCAGCACCCGCGGCGGATCCTCGCGTTCCTGCAGTTCGCGGAACAGGTCCTGCGCCACGGGCGACAGCACCAGGTACGGCGTCTGCAGCAGGATTTCCTCCTGCGCCCCCTCGATCAGCCCGAGCAGGCCGCGCGTGGACGGCGCCACGCCCTCGTGCCCGGCGCGGTGCTTCTCCGGCAGGTCGGAGATGAAGTCCACCTCGCCCACCGGCAGCGCCTGGGCCGCGAGCGCGCCGACCAGCATGGCGTCGTCGGCGTCGCGCGAGATCCGTTCGACCCGCCCGGGCAGCACGAAGGGTTCGTGCGGCAGCGCCGGCACGCCCCCGCGCAGCAGCAGGCGGCCGACGTCGGCGAGCACCGGCAGGCGGCGGGTGAGGCGCGCGTCCCAGTACAGGTCGAAGCTGGCGGCCATCTCCGCGACCACCGGACCGGCAACGTACAGATCGCGATCGCGGAAGTTGTACTCCGGATCCCAGTCGTAATAGCTGTTCTGGTAGTTGCGCCCACCGGTGATCCCGGCCACGCCGTCGACCAGCAGCAGCTTGTTGTGCATGCGCTGGTTGAGCCGCCGCCAGCAGCAGGCCGCAGCCAGCACGTACTGCGGATAGTTGATGTGCGCGCGCCCGAGCAGCGGGTTGTAGATGCGCATCTCGAAGTTGACATGGGCGCCTGCCAGCGCCGCCAGGGTCTCGACCTCGCGCAGCGCCGAGAGCTGGTCGACCAGCACCCGCACCTTCACGCCGCGCCGCGCCGCCGCCAGCAGCTCGTCCAGGACCATGTGGCCGGCGTCGTCCTCGTCGAAGATGTAGGTCTGCACGTCCACGCTGCGCTGCGCCGACCGCAGCATGCTCAAGCGCGCCAGCAGTGCGTCCTGGCCATAGTCGAGGATCAGGGCATGGTGGCGCGGCGCGTCCGGGGCGCTGGCCGCCAGCGCATCGACGCCCAGCGCGCGCAGTGCCGAGGGCGTGGCGCAGGCGTCCTCGCGGACGCAGTCCACCAGCACCGACCGCGCCTGTCCGGCGACCCGCGTCGCCGCCGCGCCCTGCTCGGGGGTCAGCGCACAGCCTCCCGCAGCCAGCGCCCAGGCCAGCGCCAGCAGCCGCGCCAGCATCTTCATTGCGCCTCCCCGCCGGCGCGGATGCGCAGCTGGAAGCGGACCTTGCGGCCGATCGCGAAGCTCCACCGGGTCATGCCGTAGTCGCCGCGGTCGATGATGCCCGCCGCCAGCACCGGGCAGTCCACGGCCGGCCGCCCGCAGGCCGAGGGCAGCGTCGTGAACACCTCCCGCCGCTGCACGTCCCGGATGTTGAGCACGCCCGGCAGCGCGCCACCCTCGACCAGCAGGGCCGGGAAGAACGGATCGGACACGAAGGTGATCGTGGGATAGCGATCGGCCTCGAAAAACCCCCTGCCGCGCGTGAGGTGCGTGTGGCGCAGGCTGCCGAGGATCTCCACGTCGGCGGCGGACAGCGACAGCCGCACCTGCTGGCGGCCGTCGCCGAGATCGCTCAGGTGGCCATTGAACACCGGGAAGCGGCCGTCGACCACCTCGCCCCAGCGGGTAACCAGGCTGAACCCGACCTCCGATTGCAGGGGGTCGATCTCGGCCGCGCGGACAGGGGCCGCCACCAGCAGCAGGGCGACGACCAGGAGCACGCAGGGGTGCAGGCCGGCACGACTCACGGCCACCAGAAGTCGACGAGCATGGCCGCGCCGGGTTCGACCTCGGCGCCCACCGGCAGCCTCAGCAAGGCGACTGCGCCCGGCGGCATGCCCCGGTACTCGCCCGACTGGCCGCTGTGCAGCAGCGCGGCCAGGCGTTCCAGTCCGGGGTTGTGGCCGACCAGCATCAGCCGGCCCACATCGCGGTGCTGGTCGGCCAGCGCCGCCAGGGTGCCCGCGGTGGCGTCATAGATCGCCGGCTCCAGGCGCTGGTCGACATAGCCGATCACGCCGAGCACCGCTTCCAGCGTTTCGCGGGTGCGACGCGACGGCGAATACAGCACCTGGTCGGGCAGCAAGTGCTGTTCCAGGAGCCAGCGCCCGGCGGCCTCGGCCTCGGCCTGGCCTTCCGGCGACAGCGGGCGGTCGAGGTCGGCCTGCCCGGGGCCCGCCGCCTCGGCGTGGGCATGGCGCAGCAGCAGGATGTCCCGGGTGTCGTTCTCCATCGCTCAATCCTCCATGCCGGCCCGCGGGCGGCTCAGGCCTTGCGCAGCCACTTCAGCAGCGGCGCCCAGTCTTCCTGGTGCTTGCGCACCTGGACCGAACGGTAATCGAACAGGCTGCGGCCCAGGCCCGTCAACAGGATGTAGGCCTGGCTGTCGCGCAGCGAGGCCACCACCGGGTAGGGCCACTGCGCAAGCAGCTCGAGCGTCGCCTGCGAGGCGTTGGTCCAGGGCTTCATGCGGTTGGCCACCAGGCCCACGCGCAGGTCGCCGCGGCGGACGCGGGGATGCTGCGCCAGGGTGTTGAGGAAGGGCACCGTGGCGTCGAGGTCCAGCGCCGAAGGCTGTACCGGCACCACCACCGCGTCGGCGTGTTCGAGCCAATGTTCGAGGTTCGTCGCCATCGCTCCGGCCGGGGCATCGATCACCACGCGCTGGGTATCCTCGGGCAGCGATTTCCACGCCGTCTTCGCGCGGCTGGCTCCGGCGATCGGCAGCACCGCGGCGTCCAGCCCGGCACGGCGCTCCGCCCAGCGCGTGGAGGACTGCTGCGGATCGGCGTCGATGATCGCCGTGTGCAGCCCCTCGACCGCCGCCTGCGCGGCGAGATGGGTCGCGATCGTGGTCTTGCCCGCACCGCCCTTGGAACTGGCCACCAGCACTGTCTTCATGCGCCCTCCGGTCACGTTCGGCAACGTACGGCAGTCGAGGGTACACCGCCCGGCGCAGGTTCGCGCACATAGAATGCCTCCGTCCCCGACACCCACCGCGTGTGACAGATGAGTGACCTGCAGGACCTGGCCGCGCTGATCCGCGCCGACACCCCACTGATCGTCATCGAGACTCCCGACGAGCCGCGGGTGGTCGAACTGTTCCGGCAGTCCCTGCTGCACGTCTGGCGCGCGCTGTACCGCTGGACCATCACCGAGGGCCTGCGCCGCCTGGACCTCGATGGCGAGGATCCGGCCGAAGACGCGCCCGACGCCACCAGCACCCTGCGCGCGATCCACGCCGCCGGGCAGCGCGGCGTCTACCTGCTGCTCGACTTCCACCCCTACCTCGGCTACGCCGGCACCCAGCGCATGCTGCGCGACCTCATCCAGCGCCGCGGCTGCCTGCCGCACGTGCTGGTGCTGGTGGGGCACAAGGTGGAGCTGCCGGGCGAACTCGAGGCCAGGGCGGTGCGCTTCCGCACCCGCCTGCCCGACCCGCGCGCGCTGCTCAAACTGGTGCGCGAGGAGGCCGAGCGCTACCAGGTCGAACACGGTGGCCGCCGCGTCGAGGCCGACGCCGAGGCCGTGCAGCTGATCGTGCGCAACCTGCAGGGCCTGTCGCTGGGCGACGCCGGCCGCATCGCCCGCCAGCTGATCTTCAACGACGGCGCGCTCGGCCACGACGACCTGCCCCGGCTGGCGAAGCTCAAGTTCGAGCTGCTCAACCGCAGCGGCCACCTGCACTACGAATACGACACCGCCGGCTTCGCCGACGTCGCCGGTGCGCGCGCGCTCAAGCGCTGGATCGAACAGCGGCGCGCGGTGTTCACCTCGGGCAGCGCACCGCCCGGGCTGGATCCGCCCAAGGGCGTGCTGCTGCTGGGGGTGCAGGGCTGCGGCAAGTCGCTGCTGGCGAAGTCGATCGCCGGCGGCTTCGACGTGCCGCTGGTGCGGCTGGACTTCGGCACGCTGTACGACAAGTTCCACGGCGAGACCGAGAAGAACCTGCGCGCCGCGCTCGAATCCACCGAGCAGCTGGCGCCCTGCGTGCTCTGGATCGACGAGATCGAGAAGGGCCTGGCCTCGTCCACGGGCGACGGCGACGGCGGCGTCTCGCGGCGCGTGCTCGGCTACCTGCTGACCTGGATGGCCGAGCGCAGGTCACACGTGTTCCTGGTGGCCACCGCCAACCAGGTGCACGACCTGCCCGCCGAACTGCTGCGCAAGGGCCGCTTCGACGAGATCTTCTTCGTCGACCTGCCGGGCGCCGACACCCGCCGCGAGCTGTTCACGCTGCACCTGGGCAAGCGCGAACTGGACCCGGCGGCCTTCGACCTCGATGGCCTGGCCGCGGCCGCCGACGGTTTCTCCGGCGCCGAGATCGAGCAGGCGATCGTTTCGGGCCTCTACTCCGCGCACGCTGCCGGCACCCCGCTCAACGACTTCGGGCTGCGCGCCGAGCTCAAGCGCACGCGGCCGCTGTCGGTGGTGATGGCCGAGCAGGTCGAGGCCCTGCGGGGATGGGCATCGGGAAGAACGGTGCCCGCGGACTGAAGCCGGACCGGGCACAACCCCGGGACTAGGGTCACTCCCAGCTGGCGGCCGCGCCCGCGCTGGCTAGGCTCATGGCATCGTTTCCGGGAGCCGGCCATGAGCCTCCACATCGCCAACCAGCTGTCCACCGCCGACCAGCTGCGGCTCGACAATCGCTTCGCGGTCGCTTTGCAGCCGCCGCCGCAGCTGCAGCAGGTCGCCAACCACTATCCGCAGGGCGACGGCAGCTTCGCCAGCCAGGTGTCGGGCACCCAGCCGCAGCCCGACCTGGACCTGCAGCTGGCGATGATGGCCAACGATGTCTACGCCGCCGACAACCCGCAGACCGAGCAGGCGCTGGCCGAAGCGGGCTGGACGCAGCTGGAGCCCAGCGCCGATGGCAGCTCGCTGGTCGACGCGCAGGGCAACGAGATTCCGATCGACCCGGCGCTGCTCAGCACCTCCGAGGGCTTCGACGCCGCCATCTACCAGAACGACCAGGGCCAGTACGTGGTCGCCTACCGCGGCACCGACGACTGGGGCCTGGCGCCGTCCGGCGACGCCGACGACAACGTGCTGCAGGGCCTGGGCTTCGAGAGCGGCCAGTACAGGGACGCCGTCGCGCTGGCCGAGGCTGCGCACCGCGCCTTCGGCAATGGCAACGTGGCCTTCACCGGGCATTCGCTGGGTGGTGGCCTGGCCTCGGCCGCGTCGCTGTCCACGGGTGTCCCCGGCGTGACCTTCAACGCATCGGGCCTCAGCGACCAGACGCTCGAGTCGCTGGGCTTCAACCCCAACGCCGTGCGCGAGGACGCCGCCGACAGCGGCCAGCTGCGCCGCTACATCGTCAACGGCGATCCGCTCAACGCCGCGCAGCAGGACCTGCCGATCATTCCGTTCCTGGGCATGTCGCCGCCCAACGCTGTCGGCCATGAGCTGCGCATCGACCCGCCGGCGGGCATGGGTGGCCTGGGCGACCTGAAGGCCCTGCACGGCGGCGGCGGCGACGGCGCGTCCTACGTCGACGCCCTGCGCCAGAACACCGCATACGATCCGTCCACGCGCCCGACCGGTCCCGAGCAGTTCGGGGACGCCGTCAACAACGGCCTCGACCGCATCGGCGACCTTGCCGGCGACCTGCTCACCGCCGGCGGCCGTCCCGGCCTCGGCTGGGCCACGGACCAGCTGCTTGACGTCGGCGGCGACGTGCTCGGCGAGACCATCAGCGTGGTCGGCAACGTCGGCCGCGACGGCCTCGAGCGCCTGGGCGAATACAACCTCAACCAGCTCGGCAGCGTGATCCGCCAGGGCCAGGACGTGGTTGGCGACCTCTGGAGCAACGGCTCCGAGATGGTTGACGGCTTCGGCCAGGCCGGCAGCGAATTCGCCCAGGGCGACAACGTCGACGGCGTCGCCCAGGTGATTGGCGACGTGCTCGACTTCGGCATCGACAGCGTCGGCGACATCGCCGACGGCGCCCTCGGCCTGGTCGGCGACACCACCCAGAACCTGGCCAACGCCGGCGGCGGCCTGCTGCGTGACATCGGCGATGCCACCGGCCTCGACGCACCGCTCGATGCCGTGGCCGGCTTCGTCGAAGGCGGCGGCCAGGTGGTGAGCGACGTGGCCGATGCCGTCGGTGGCGCCATCGACACCGTGACCGACGTGGTCGGCGACGGCGTCGAGGTCGTGGCCGACTTCGTGGGCGACGTGGGCCAGGCCACGACCGACGGCGTGCAGTGGCTGGGCAAGACGCTGAACCCCCGGAACTGGTTCTGATCCCGGCGCGCCTGATCCGCACGCAGGCTGAAGCCCCGGCGTAGTACCTTGGTCGCCATGCCCGACGCCGCCCCCGCACGCACACCCGCCGCGCCGCCTTCCTGGACGGCGCGGCATTGCGTGCGCGCGCTCCTGGCCGCGTCGCTGATGCTCGCCTCCACCGCCGGCTGTGCCCGGCAAGGGACAGATGTGACTCCAGGCCAGGCCTTCGAAAACCCCGGCAACGCGCAGCTCGCCGCCGCCGTCACGGGCGGCGACGAAACGCTCGCACGCGAGCTGATTGCCGCCGGCGCCAACCCCAACGCCCTCGACGAGCAGGGCCAGCCGCTGCTGCAATGGGCGATGAAGCGGGGCGACCGCGACGCCTTCCGGCTGCTGCTGGCGCTCGGCGCCGACCCCGCGCAGGGCAACCGCGACGGCCGCACCGCGCTGCACCTGGCCGCCATGGGCAAGAGCGAGGGCTGGCTGGACGCGCTGCTCGAACACGGCATGTCGCCCGATACGCCGAACACCGTGACCGGCGCGACGCCGCTGTACGACGCGCTGCGCGCCGACAGCGAGGACAACATCGACGTGCTGCTGCGCGCGGGCGCGCGCCTGGACGTGGCCGACCGCAACGGCACCACGCCGCTGCACCAGGCGGCGCTGGTGAAGGATTCCGCCGCGGTGCTGCGCTTCCTGGAAGGCGGCGCCGACCCGCGCGCCACCGATCGCACCGGCGCGACCTTCCAGGACTATCTGTACCGCGGCGACCCCAAGCTGCTCAACGCCGCCACCCGCCGCCACCTGGAAAAGATCGACGCCTGGCTGCAGGCCAAGGGCATCGCGGTGCAGCCGCGCGGCTGAGGCCGCGCACGTCCCAACGCGTTCTCAGCGCCGGCGCTGCCAGGGCGCCTGCCAGCCGGCCGGCGGCTCCGTCGCCACGCCGGCCGCGGACAGCACGCGCCGCCCCAGTTCGTCCTCGGTGTCGATCGAGGGATCGGCCAGCAGGCGCGCGAACGCCGCATCGTCACCCTCTTCGCGCATGGCCAGCTCGCCCAGTTGTTCCTGGCGCCAGTCCACCCCGCGGCGACGCGCGTCCAGGGCCGCGGCCTCGGTCGCGCTGCGTGCCTGCTCGCGCGCCATCGACAGGCCGATGCGTTCGTCGAGCACGGTTTGCGGCCGCGCCAGCAGCAGTTCCGCCATGGGCCCGCAGGCCGCTGCGCGACCGGCCGTGGCCAGCTGGCGGCCGCTGCAGGCGCCGAGCACGTCACGGTAGTCGGGCAGCAGGATGGCCTGAAGCGACGCGGCCCAACCCGCGGCATGGATCTCGTCCGAAGGCCGCGGCCCCTCGCCCAGGGTCGCCCACTCCGCCGCGGTCGGTGGATGCCGGCGCAGCGCAGCGGCGGCCCAGCGCTGCAACGGATACGGATCGGGGGTGTTGCGGCCGGACTGCGCCGCGGCCGCAAGCACGGCCCCGGCGTCCAGGCCCTGGAACATCACCGGGGCCAGGTTGCCCGGCTCCAGCACCTGCCATCGGCGCGCGGCGGCGACGGCCGCGGCCTGGTCGTCACCGACCATGCCCGCTGCAACCAGGAGCTGCAGGGTGATGGTGTCGCCGGCGCCCTTCGTGGCCGCTTCGGCACGCCAGCGCGCGGCGTCGGCCGCAAGCGCGGTGGCGCCTTCATGCGGGCGGGCCGTTGCCTCCAGCACCGCTGCCAGGGCCAGGTCGCGCGCACCGTCCGAGCGCCCCAGCGCCTCCGCCACGCGCAGGCCATAGGCCTGCCAGGCCTCGGCGCGCTGCTGCGCACGCTGCAGCTCTTCCTCGCTGGCTTCGGGCGGCTGTTGCATCTGCGCAAGCGCGGGCACGGCCAACGCGGACAGCAGCAGGAAGGGCAGCAGGAATCGGATGCGCATGCGCGGCTCCATTGCGTGATCGACCGCCCGCAGCATATCCGTGCCGACGTGTCGGCGATGCCACGCCAGGGCTGCGACCTAGGGTGCGCCCCCGCTTGAAGGCGCCGCCCGGCGACGGTCCACTGGCGGCAGACCCCGCAGGAACGTCGCCATGCTGCATGCACGCCTGGACAACGATTCGGCCTCCAGCATCCACCTGCGCAGCCTGCAGTCCGCGCCGCCGCCGGCGGCACAGGCGGCCAACGCCCCGGCGCTGCAGCCGCTGCAGGGCCGCCACGAGCCGAGCTACCACCCGCAGCTGTCGGCGCTTGCGCCCAGCGCGCCGGCCGCACCGCAGTGCGCGCCCGACGGCGTCGGCCCGGGCGAACTCTCCGCGGTCGCCGGTGGCCAGCAGGCGCAGGAATTCGACGTCGTGCTGTCGCAGCTCGCCACCGTCGTCTATGGCACCCGCGGCGCGCCGCCGGCCGGCTGGTCCGAGGTCACCGACGCCGACCTCGCCGCGCGCGGCATCGACGACCCCGCCGCATGGCGCGCGCAATACCTCGACGGCGGCGACCAGTTGCTGGCCCAGCACTTCAAGGCCGAAATCTACAAGGACTGCGACGGCAACTTCGTGCTCGCCTACCGCGGCACCGACGGCAGCGGCGCGGACTGGATGAACAACTTCCGCCAGGGCGCGGGCTTCACCACCAGCGACCAGGTCGACAAGTTCAGCGGTCTCGCGACGCAGACCGCGGTCGAGTTCGAGCGCCGCTTCGGCACCGTGGACGAAAGCGGCAACGCCACCAACCTCGCCATCACCGGCCATTCGCAGGGCGGCGGACTGGCCTCCGTGGCCTCGCTGGCCTCGGGCGTGCCGGCGGTGACCTTCGACGCGTCCGGCATCCATCCCAACACGCTCGACCGCATGGGCATCGACCCGCAGGCCGCGCGCGACATGGCCGAGGGCGGCCTGATCCGCCGCTACTCCATGCACGAGGACCTGGTGACGCAGTTCCAGGAGTCCAGCCCGTTCGCGCTCGCCGCGCCCGACGCGCTGGGCACGCAGATCGTGGTCAAGCCCGAGGGCGCGCAGGACCTGACCCTGGTGCCGCGCGGCCTGGCCCTGGAAACCGGGCTGCCGACGCCGGTCGCCATCGGCCTGGGTACCGGCCTCGAGGTGCTGGACCGGCTCAACGTCCCGGTGCTGGGCGATGTCGCCAGCCTGGTGCGCGGCGCGGTCAGCCACAGCCCGGAGCTGCTCACCGAGGCCATGATCCAGCAGCAGCCGTGGCAGCCGGGCTACCGGAACCCGACCGATACCGGCCGCGCCCTCACCGACCTGGTGCCGGACGCGCTGCAGGACGATTTCGCGCGCAACACGCATGACCTCGCGAGCGACATCATCGAGGTGGTGGAAACCGACTTCGCCAATGGCAACCACATCGAGGGCGGCTTCAGCATCGCCGGTGACATCGTCGAAGGCGCGTTCAACTCCACCGGCGACACCGTGCGCCACGGTGCCGACGCACTGGCCGACCGCATCGACGACCGCTTCGACGGACCCGTCAGCGACATCGCCGTGAACGTGGTGTCCGGCGGCGGCAAAGCGGTCGAAGCCGTGATCGACTTCGGCGGCAACGTGGTCGAGGGCGGCATCGACCTGATCGGCGATGGGGCCCAGGCCCTGTACAACTGGTTCCGCGGCTGACCGCGCGCCGCTGTGGCACCATCCATGGGCATGCGCACCAGTGCCCTGATCCTTCTCCTTGCGGCCAGCGCGACCGCCTGCAGCCGACCGCCGACCATGGACCACGCCTTCTCCGAGCCCCAGCTTGCACCGCTTGCCGACGCCGCCCTGCGCGGCGACGCCGAGGCGCTGCGCGCCGGCCTGGCCGGCGTCCACCCGGACACGCCCGGCGCGGACGGCACCAGCCTGCTGCAGCTGGCCGTGGCCGCCGGACAGGCGACAGCGGTCGATGCGCTGCTCGACGCCGGCGCCGATCCCGACCGGCAGCCGCCGGGCGGCGGCAGCGCGGTGCACGCCGCGGCGTTCGGCGACGACCCGGAGATCCTGCGCATCCTGCTCGACCGCGGCGGCAACCCCGACCTGCGCAACAGCGTGACCGGTGAAACCCCGCTGGCGCGCGCCATCCTCGGCCGCGGCGAAGCGCAGGTGCGGATGCTGCTCGACGCCGGCGCGGACCCCGGTGCCGCGGACAACAACGGCGGCACGCCCCTGCACGCGGCGGGTTCGATCAACGCCGGAGCGATCGTGTTGGTGCTGCTGGAAGGCGGCGCGCCGGCGCACGCCACCAACTCGGCCGGCGACAGCTTCCAGCCCTACTACTTCCAGCTTGACGAAGCCTTGCTCAACGCGCGTGCGCGCGAAGAGCGCGAGGCGGTGATCGCGTGGCTGCGCGCGCACGACGTCCCGCTGGAGGCGGGCGTCGGCGAGTAATCAGCCGCGGTCCCGCAGGGCACCGCGCATGCGTCAGGCGACCATCAGACGATCGTGCTCAGGGCCAGGCCGGCGGATCGGCCTGCCAGGCCGCGACCACTTCGGCCAGCACCGCGCGGTCGGCGGCGGTCCAGTCGGGCAGCAGCTGCGCAAGGTCCGGCGCCTGCCACTGCCGTGGCTCGGTGCGCACGGCCGCGGCGTACCAGCGCACGGCTTCGTCCTTGCGGTCGAGCTGCCACAGCCCCAGCGCGAGCGTCGGCGGCAGCCATGACGGGCCCTTCAGGCGCTCGGCGCCGGCGATGCGCCACTGCTCGAGCGCGCCGGCGAAATCGCCGCTGCGATACAGGTCCCAGCCCTGGTTCCAGTGCAAGCCATCACGCATGCGCGCGCTCTCCGCGCCCGACCGGGCCTCCGAATAGAGCGCGGCGCCGGTCTCGGCGCGACCCGAGGCATAGGCGATGCGCGCCAGCTGCGCCGACGCCAGCGCGCCTTCGCCCCGGCGGTCGCGGTCGCGGGCCCTGAGCAGGCGCTCGACAGTGGCATCGTCACTGCCCGGAAACAGCTCGAACGACCGCGTCACCGCGCTGTCGACTTCGAAATAGAACTCCTTCGGCCTGGGAATCTCCTGGGCGCACACGGCGAACGGGAGCAGGACGAGAAGGGCCGCGCCAAGGCGGCGCGCGAGATGGCGTTTCATGGCATGACTGCTGGTGGCGGGGCCCCTGTACCCCGCGGGCATAGTAACGGGTGCGCGCCGTGGATTCAGCCCCGGCCCGGACACCATGCGCAGCACCGTCCCCGCCACCGGGCCGCGCCGGGCCGGGAATCACGACATCATGGCCGCTTGCTAGAATCCGCGCCGCTTTTCGCATCCCCGCTCCCGGCCCCCGCGCTCCTCGCGCGCGGGACTCCCGGACGCGCCCTCCGCCAGCGTCCCGCCTGCCACAGGGTCCCGCCATGACCAGCACCGCCGAACTGTCCTCGCCCGCCTCCGCCAGCACCGGCCTGACCCGTGGCGTGACCGATGCGGACTACACGCTCGAGGACAAATACACCCGCACGCAGGGCCGCATCTACCTCAGCGGCGTGCAGGCCCTGGTGCGCCTGCCGATGATGCAGCGCCTGCGCGACCAGGCCGCGGGCCTGGACACCGCCGGCTTCGTCTCCGGCTACCGCGGCAGCCCGCTGGGCGGCTTCGACCTGGAGCTTTGGCGGGCGCGCAAGCACCTTGAAGCCTCCGCCGTGCGCTTCCAGCCGGGTCTCAACGAGGACCTGGGGGCGACCATGGTCTGGGGCACGCAGCAGACCAACCTGTTCCCCGGGGCCAAGGTCGATGGCGTATTCGGCATGTGGTACGGCAAGGGGCCGGGCCTGGATCGCTCCGGCGACGTGTTCAAGCACGCCAACGCCGCCGGCACCCACCACCACGGCGGCGTGCTGGCGCTGGCCGCGGACGACCACGCCTGCCGCAGTTCGACCCTGCCGCACGGCAGCGAGGGCGAGTTCACCAGCGCGCTGATGCCGATCCTCAACCCGGCCGGCGTGCAGGACATCCTCGACATGGGCCTGCTGGGCTGGGCGATGAGCCGTTACACCGGCCGCTGGGTGGGCTTCAAGACGATCGCCGAGACGGTGGAGTCGTCGGCGTCGGTGGACGTGGATCCGTTCGCGATCGGGATCGTGACGCCCGAGGACTTCGACATGCCGCCGGGCGGACTCAACATCCGCTGGCCGGATCCGCCGATGGACCAGGAGATGCGCCTGCACCGCTATGCGGTCAAGGCCGCGCAGGCGTTTGCCCGCGCCAACCGCATCGACCGCGTGGTGGTGGATTCGCCCAAGGCGCGGCTGGGCATCGTCACCACCGGCAAGAGCTACCTCGACGTGCTGCAGGCGCTGGAATACCTGGGCCTGGACGCCGCCGCCTGCGCGGAGCTCGGCATCCGCGTCTACAAGGTCGGCATGACCTGGCCGCTGGAGCCGGTCGGCATCCGCGCCTTCGCGCGCGGACTGGAAGACATCCTGGTGGTGGAGGAGAAGCTGTCCTTCATCGAGAGCCAGATGAAGGAGCTGTTCTACAACTTCGACTTCGGGCTGGCCGGCGGCCGCCGGCCGTCGATCGTCGGCAAGTACGACGAGTCCGGAGAGTGGATCCTGCCCTCCACCGGCGAGCTGACGCCCGCGACCATCGCCGGCGTGATCGCGCGCCGCATCCAGCGCTTCCATGATTCCCGGCACATGCGCGACGTGCTGCGCTGGATGGAAGAGAAGGAAGGCGCACTGGCGCTGCCGCGCGCGCAGTTCCCGCGCGTGCCGCACTACTGCGCCGGCTGCCCGCACAACACGTCCACGAAGGTGCCCGAGGGCTCGCGCGCCATGGCCGGCATCGGCTGCCACTACATGGTGACGTGGATGGACCGCAGCACCGACACCTTCACCCACATGGGCGGCGAGGGCGTGACCTGGTCGGGGCAGGCACCGTTCACCGACACCCCGCACGTGTTCCAGAACCTCGGCGACGGCACCTACTTCCACTCCGGCACGCTGGCCATCCGCCAGTCGGTCGCCACCGGCGTCAACATCACCTACAAGATCCTCTACAACGACGCGGTGGCGATGACCGGCGGCCAGCCGGTGGACGGCACGCTGTCGGTGCCGCAGATCACGCACCAGGTGCGCAGCGAGGGCGTGCAGGAGATCGCGCTGGTCTCCGACGAGATCGAAAAGTGGAGCGACCGTTCGATCTTCCCGGCCGGCGTGACGTTCCATGACCGCCGCGAGCTCGACGCCGTGCAGAAGCGCCTGCGCGAGGTCAAGGGCACCAGCATCCTCATCTACGACCAGACCTGCGCCACCGAGAAGCGCCGCCGCCGCAAGCGCGGCAAGCTGCCCGATCCCGCCAAGCGCGTCGCGATCAACTCGCTGGTCTGCGAAGGCTGCGGCGACTGCGGCGTGAAGTCGTTCTGCGTTTCGGTGCTGCCGAAGGAGACCGAGTTCGGGCGCAAGCGCGAGATCGACCAGTCGGCCTGCAACAAGGACTTCAGCTGCGTCGAAGGCTTCTGCCCCAGCTTCGTCACCGTGCACGGCGGCAAGCCGCGCAAGGGCCAGGCCGCGACCGGCCTGTCGCGCCTGGCCGACCTGCCGGACCCGGTGTTCGCAAGCGACCTCTCGCGGCCCTGGAACATCCTCATCACCGGCGTCGGCGGCACCGGCGTGGTCACCATCGGTGCCCTGCTCGGCATGGCCGGCCACCTGGAGGGCCGTGGTGCCAGCGTGCTCGACCAGACCGGCCTGGCGCAGAAGGGCGGCGCGGTCACCACCCACATCCGCATCGCAGCCGCGCCGTCCGACATCCACGCCGTGCGCATCGCCGCCGGCGAGGCCGACCTGGTGCTGGGCTGCGACATGGTGGTGGTCAACGACTACTGGGCGCTGTCCAAGCTGCGCGCCGGCCGCTCGCAGGTCGTGATCAACAGCTACGAGGCGATGCCGGGCACCTTCACCACGCGGCCGGACATGCAGTTCCCCGCGACCGACATCGTCAGCGCCGTGCGCAAGGCGCTGGGCGGCGACGACGGCGAGGCCGGGGCGGCGTTCGCAGCGCAGGCGCTGCACGTGGTCGACGCCACCCAGCTCGCCACCGCGCTGCTGGGCGACGCCATCGCCGCCAACCTGTTCATCCTCGGCTACGCCTGGCAGCGCGGCCTGGTGCCGCTGTCGCAGGACGCGCTGCTGCGCGCGGTGGAGCTCAACGGCGCCGCGATCGAGATGAACAAGACCGCCTTCGCCTGGGGCCGCCTGGCCGCGGTCGACATCGAAGCGGTGCGCGAAGCCGCCGGCCTGGTGCGCAACGCCCGCACCGCCGCCGAGGACACGCCGACCCTGCTCGACGCCCTGCCCCCGGGCGACTGGGAAGGCAACGAATGGGGCGCCACCAGCGCGCCCAAGCCGCAGCGCCGCGAGGATGAGCTGCGCCACCTGCCCGCATCGGCCGCGACCTCTCTTCCCGAAGGCGCCCCAAGGGCGGATGGGGGCCAGCCGCGCGACACCCTCGCGTTCCTGCCGCTGGACGACGCCCGCCTCTCGCGCAGCCTGGACGAACTGGTCGCCCGCCGCGGCGCCTTCCTCACCGACTACCAGGACGCGAAGTACGCCCGCCGCTACACCGACTTCGTCGCCCGCGTGCGCGCGGCCGAAGAGGCGCGGGCGCCGGGCGCGAGCGACCTCAGCGAAGCCGTGGCCCGCTACTTCTTCAAGCTCATGGCCTACAAGGACGAGTACGAAGTGGCGCGGCTGTACACCAGCGGCGAGTTCGAGCGCCGCCTGAAGCAGCAGTTCGAGGGCGACTATCGCCTCGAGTTCCACCTTGCACCGCCGCTGCTGGCGAAGCGCGACGCCGAGGGGCGGCTGCAGAAGAAGTCCTTCGGCCCCTGGGTGTTCAGCGCGTTCAAGCTGCTGGCCAGGCTCAAGGGCCTGCGCGGCGGACCGCTGGACGTGTTCGGCTATACGCAGGAGCGGCGCACGGAGCGGCGGCTGATCGACGAGTACGAACGCACCGTCGGCGGGCTGCTGGACGCATTGGACGCCGGCAACGTCGTCCTGGCCGCCGAGATCGCCTCGATCCCGGAGCACATCCGCGGCTTCGGCCACGTCAAGGAGGCCCACCTGGCGAAGGCGAAGGCGCGCGAGGCGGACCTGCTGCGCGAGTGGGCGAATCCGCTGCGGATCGTGCAGGCGGCCTGAGGGGAGCAATCTCTCGCGAAGGCGGAAAGGCGCGAAGGCTCGAAGTATCTATTCAAGATAAATTCATTGACAGGCGCAGAACTGGATCAGCATCCAATAATAGCACTATTTGATGTCTTGACTATGTATTCACTGATCTATTCAATATGGATCCATGGACGACTCCCGGCTGACACAGGCGCTGGCCCTGCTGCGACGTGATGGTCCGCTGCCGGCCCGGGACATCGGGCGGCAGCTCGGGATCAGTCAGCCGACCGTCTCGCGCCTGCTGGCCAGCGCCGGCGACCGGGTGGTGCGCATCGGCCGCGCCCGCAGCACCCGCTACGCCGCGGCCCGCGACATCGGCCGGGCGGGGCGTTGCTGGCCGCTCTACCGCATCGGCCCGGATGCACGGCCCACCCTCCTCGGCGAACTCCGTGCGCTGGCCGGCGACGCCTTCCATTTCGCGGCTTCGCGGCCGGCTCCCGCCTTCGTCCATGCCGATTTCGCCCCGGGTCTTTTCCCCGCCCTGCCCTGGTTCCTGGACGACCAGCGCCCCCAGGGCTTCCTGGGCCGCGCCTTCGTGCATCGCATCGCCGGCGACATCGGCGCTCCGGACGACCTGCTGCGCTGGCGGAGCGATGACGTGCTGCTCGCCCTGCTGCGCCACGGCCACGACCAGCCCGGCGACCTGGTGCTTGGCGAAGCGGCGCTGCAGGCCGCGCTGCAGGCCGCGCTCTCCGACGAGGGCACGCTGGCGCCCGAAGCCCGCGCCACGCACTACCCCCTGCTGGCCGACGCCGCGCTGCGCGGCGAGGCACCCGGGTCGTCGGCGGCCGGCGAACAGCCGAAGTTCCTCGCCAATCTGCGCGAGGACGGGGGCGTGCGCTCGCTGGTCGTCAAGTTCAGCGAACGCAGCGACACACCCGCCGGCCGGCGCTGGGCCGACCTGTTGCACTGCGAACGCATCGCCGCCGACGTCCTGCACGACCACGGCCATGCCGCCGCGCGCACCGACGTGCTGGAAGCCGGCGGCCGCGTCTTCCTGGAGTCCACGCGCTTCGACCGCACTCCCGTGCGCGGCCGCCACGGCTTCGTGTCCCTGGCCGCGATCGACGCCGCCTTCCACGGCCACGCCCGCATCGACTGGTGGCGCTACGCCGATGAACTGCAGCGCGACGGCTGGCTGGACGCCGCGGACGCACATCGCCTGCGCGTGCTCGGCTGGTTCGGCGCCCTGATCGGCAACAGCGACATGCACCTGGGCAACGCCGGCCTCGTCCTCGCCGATGACCGCCCGCTGGCGCTCGCACCCGCCTACGACATGCTGCCGATGATGTTCCGTCCCGCAACGAGCGGCGAAGTGGTCGCACGCGAGTTCAGCGCCATCGCGCCGCTGCCCGAGCAGCTCGATGCATGGCGCGAAGCCGCCCACGCCGCACAGGCGTTCTGGTCGCGGGTCGTGGATTCGCGGTCTGTATCAGCGCCCTTCCGGGCCATCGCCGGCCATGCCGGCGAATCCGTCACCCGGGTCGGCGCCCGCTACGCGGCCTGAGCCCGCGACCTCTTCCTCCGCCCGCGCGGGGAAGGAATCAGCCGCTGCAGCCGCCGCAGCAGACCGAGGGCTGCTGCTCGACCTCCGCCGGCTCCACTTCGCCGCCGATCTGGTTGAGCAGGGCCACCAGCTGCGCGGCGTCGATCGCCGCGCTCACGCGCAGGCCCAGCGCCGGATCGATGTCGACCACCGCGGCCGGGTCGAAGGCGAGCAGCGCGTCCTCGACCACCATCAGCGGTGGCAGCGGCCGCGACGCGCGGACATGGAATTTCATCGTCGTCTCCTGCTGTGCGGCGCCCGCGGGTGCCGATGGCTCCATGCTCCGCCCGCGGCCGCAGGCGCGCGCTGACCCAGGTCAAGCGCGCCGAGGCTTTTCAGGCCGCTACTGCGCCAGGTAGCCGCCGCCGACCGCATCCTGCGCAGATGCTGGCCGCGTGCAGGGTGGCGCCGGACCATGCATTGCTGCAACAGCGTGACGCGGCAGCGACGCTGTCCCCGTCCACTCAGTCGACAAGCACCTCGTGCGCGTCGACCACCTCCACGTCCGCCATCTGCCGCGCCCACTGGTCGTACCAGGGCTTGTGCGAGGCACCGACGATGTTGAGGGCCCGGACGCCCGGCTCGCTCGAGATCGCCTCGCGGATGTTGGCGACCATGCGCAGGTTGCGCGTCTCCCACCAGCCGCCGTAGTGGCGTCCGTAGTGCTCCGCAGAAGTGTCGGCGAAGGCGCCGCCGAAGTCCGCCTGCACCTGCTGGTCCTGCGCCCCCGCGGCGTTCATGTCGCGGTACAGCGCCAGCAGGCTCCGGCCGTCATCGACCGCGGCCACCTGGTCGGCCGCGGCCTTGCGGAACGGCAGTTCACCCAGGCGCCCGTAGCGCGCGAGCTGCCAGGCGTTGAAGCCGTCCTCGTCGCCGTAATCGATCCCGTAAGCGGTGTGGTCGTCGACCGCATGCACCCGCTCCAGGCCCGCCGCGGCCGCGACCGCGGCGCCGATCTCGTAGTCCTCGTTCATCCGGCCGGAGCTGCGGTCGAGCACCTCGATCGCCTCGGCGGTGAGACCGTCACCCTCGCGACGCTCGTTCCGCGGCAGCCGCAGCCACTGCACCAGCGCCGACGGCCGCTCGCCCGCCGCAAGGAACAGCATCGCCAGGTGCCGGCGCTGCGCCGCCGAGGGCGAATCCGGCCAGTCCGACAGCCGCTTGCGCACCTCGGCATCGGCCTGCGCCTGCGACATCTCCAGCGCGCGCTGGAAGCCGCTGTCATCGGCGCAGTAGTGCTCATGGACCGCCGCATACCGCTGCGGCGTGGCACGCATCATTTCGCACTGCGCACCCGACAGACGTTCGATGGTCACCATGCCGGGCTTCCAGTCCACCAGCTTCGCGTTCAGGGGCGCCAGCCACTCGCGCTTCCAGCCGTCATGGGCGGAGAGGTGCACGCTACCGAGGTTCATCATCTCGGTGCGGGGGCCGTCCACCGCGGGCTGCGCGCCCAGGGGCGGGGTGAACTGCGCCTGCGCGGACGCGGGCGCGACCGACGCGGCGGCGACCAGCATGATCAGTGCAAGCATCTTCATGGCATTCGTGTCGTGGGGGATGAGCGACCATCCTTGCCGCCGCGTGCGGCGCGCTCAACCATCGATCGTCACGGTGCCGATCGGCCCGCTGCTGCGCCCGCGCGTCACCGGCAGGTTCCACCGCACGCCGGTCACGCGCCTTCCCCGCTCATCACCACGATGAACTCGCCGCGCCCCTGCTCCACCCAGAATTCGTGCCGCATGCCCGCTGGCACGTACACGCTTTCACCCTTCTCGAGCATCCGCTGCTGCCCGTCGAAGCGGGCGTGCACTGGTCCGTCCAGGACGATGAAGATCGAGTCGAACGCATTGGCCTGATCCTCCGCGTCCCGGTTCACGTGCATGCCCGGCTCCAGCCCGTACCAGGCCGTGCGCAGGCCTTCGCCGTAGTACAGCGGCACCGCGTGGCCGCCGTGCACCTCCCGCCCGTGGCCGAAGCCGAAGCGCACGCTGTCGGGCGTGTCCGTGGCGAAGAAGTTGAACCAGGCCGGCATCAACTCGCTGCGCACGCGGCCGCCCCTGGTCCAGGCCACGCCGATGTCCGCCTCCATCGGCGTGGGATCGCTGGCGTGCGCCTGGCCCATGGTGGTGAGGATGTTCATCCGCCCGCTGGCGAGGTCGCAGTAGACCGAACGCTCGGCCTTGAACCGTGTCGCGGGCTCGTCGCCGCCGGCCGGCACCGCCCGGCCCGCGCCGTCCCTGGGCAGCTCGACGCGGAAGGCGTCGCCGGTATCGGTCACCAGCAACTCGAACGCCACCGGACCGGACAGCGGCGCCGCATCGCGCGCGCCCCAGGCCGCGGCCCATTCCTGCACCGCGGCTTCGACATCACATTCGACATTGGCACTGGCAACGCCCGGAACCAGCAAGGCGGCCAGCGCGACGGACAGGGAATGACTGCGCATGTGAACCCTCGGCGTGATGGTGTGTGCGCCGATCCTTGCCGGATCGCAGCGCCACGACACGTGTCATAGGTGCGACTGCGCGCATTCATCCGTACGGTAGCCGGCGCCATCGCCCGGCGTCGCCAAGGCCGGGACCGGCGCACCGGACGCCGATATCGCAACACGCAGCGGCAGGGAGCAATCCATGCCGTTGTCTTTTCTACGGCATGGATGTGTGCCGCCGGGCGATCAGCCTTGGCCGCTGCGCCGCCACGCCAGGCAGCGATTGTTGGCCGGCATCGCCACGTCGGCCAGGCGCGTGAGTCCCGCATCGGCCGCGAGGGCATCCACCGCCTCGAAGTCGCGGATGCCCGAACGCGGATCGCGCGCCTTCAGCCAGGCGTCGAAGTCGCGGTTGCTGTCGCTGGTGTAGTTGCCGCCGTAATTGAACGGCCCATAGGCCACGAGCGTGCCGCCCGGCGCATCGGCCAGCAGCTGGCCGACTCCGCGGAAGAAGGCCTGCACCCCGTCCCAGCCCATGATGTGCAGCGTGTTGGCGGTGAACACGGCATCGGCGGTGACGGCGGGCCAGGGCGACTGCTGTACGTCGAGGGCGAGCGGAGCCGGCGTGTTCGGCAGGCGCGCATCGTCGAGCCATGCACGGATGCCCGGCAGGTTGTCGGCGACATCCGAGGCCTGCCATTCGAGCCAGGGCATGGCGGCCGCGAAGTACGCGGCGTGCTGGCCGCTCCCGCTGCCGATCTCGAGCACCCGATGACGGCCCGCGAAGTGCTCGCTCAGCACGGCGAGGATGGGATCGCGATTACGGTCGCAGGCGGGGGCATGGGGCTTGCTGGAATGCCGGTGCACGTTGCTATCCGCCCGACGCAGGGTGGATGGCGCCGACGGCGCTGTCGGGGAAGGCTGCGGCGCAGAACCTCGCGGCGTCTTCCGCACTGCCGTCGTACCAGAGGCGGATCGTGTTCCTGGCGCTCATGTCAGCGGCCATCGCGCTCCGCCACGCTGGCCTCGCGCGCGCCGCGGAATTCACTGTCCGCATCCCACGCCGGCCATCCGGCCGATCCTGCCACCTCGCGCACCAGCCGCAGCACCACCTCGGTATCCGCCGTCGGCCCGCGCATGTCCCAGCCGTCGTCGAACTCGTCGCCCGGCTGGTGGTAGCGCGTGGCGAAGTAGTCAGCCCGCGCGGCCATGCCGCCGTCCACGCCGCCGTCGATCTGGTCCATGCCGGGTCCGACGGTGATCGCGGGCACGCCGGCCTGCGCGAACGCGAAGTGGTCGGCGCGGTAGAAGAAGCCGGCTTCGAGGTTGGGGTCCGTCGAGTACGTGCGCCCCTCCGCCTCGGCGGCGGCCTGCAGGTCGCGTTCCAGCGAGACCTTGCCCAGGCCCCAGCTCGAGATGTCGCGCGTCGGCCCGTCCGGGCTCCACATCTCCATGTTGATCGCCGCCGCCGTGGTGGCCAGCGGGTGCAGCGGGTTGGCCGCGTAGTAGGTCGCACCCAGCAGCCCGCTCTCCTCCGCGGTCAGCGCGATGAACAGCACGCTGCGCGCCGGCCGCGGCCCTTCGGCCATCACCCGTGCGATCTCGATCATCGACGCGATGGCGGTGGCGTTGTCGACTGCGCCGTTGATGATCGCGTCACCGCTGTCGTCCGGATCGCCGATGCCGAAGCTGTCCCAGTGCCCGGACACGATCACCGTCTCGTCCGCGCGCGCATCGCCCCGCAGCAGGCCGAGCACGTTGCGGCTGGTGATGCGGCTGCGCTCGACATCGAACGCCGCCGAGAACGTCGCATCGCCCAGCGCGCGCGCACGGAAGCCGTGCCGCTGCGCTTCGCGCTTCGCCTCATCGAAGGACAGGCCCGCATCCGTGAACAGCCGCTCCGCCGTCGCACGCTGGATCCAGCCGCGCACGGGCAGGTGATGATCGGCCGCGTCGTCGCGCACGATGTCGAACTGCGGCGCCAGGCGCCCGTTGCGCACCGTGGCCCAGGGATAGGCCGCCGGCTCGGTCTCGTGCACGATCAGCACGCCCGCCGCGCCGCGCTTGGCCGCCTCGATGTACTTGTAGGCCCAGCGCCCGTACCACGTCATCGCGCGACCGCCGAAGCGTCCGGGCGCCGTCTCGAAGTCGGGATCGTTGACCAGCACCACCACCACCTTGCCGCGCACGTCGAGACCGGCGTAGTCGTCCCAGTCCAGTTCGGGCGCGGTGATGCCGTAGCCGGCGAAGACCAGCGGCACGTTGCGCAGGTCGACGCGGCCCGACGGATGCAGAGTTTCCAGCGCGATGTCCTCGGCGTTGGCCAGTTCCCACGCCGCGCCGCCGATCGCGAACGACGCCGTCACCGGCCCCGCGATCTGCGTCCGCTCCAGCGTCACCGCCTGCGTCCAGCCACCGGCGTCGCCCGCCGGCTCCAGGCCCGCCGCCGCGAACTGCTCGCCGATGTAGGCCACCGTCTTTTCTTCGCCCGGCGTGTCCGGTGCGCGGCCTTCGAATTCATCGGAGGCGAGCACGCGGAGGTGGGCGGCGAGCCGGTCGCCGCTGATCGCCGCCTCGGCTCCCGGGGCGACCGTGCCGGAGAGTGAAGGACTCGAACCGTCCGCGGCCGGCGGCGCGCCGCCACCACACGACACCAGCATCGCAGCCGCCAGCGCCACGCCAATCACACGCACCATGAGCTTCACCCCGTTGAGGAACGGCCCATTGTGCCCCGTCGATAGCCCGAGCCCCACCCGGGAACCGCGCGCCACCGACAGTCGGTCCCGCGCTGTCCACCCCGCAGCCCTCTCCCGCAGTCACGCCCGCTACGGCGCGTCCACAGCCCGCCGCAAGGCCTCCAGGATCCGCAAGCCCGCCCGCCCATCCGCCGGCGTCATTCCCAATCGCGCCTGCTCCTCCGCAATCGCCCGCCGCGTCAGCGTCCCCACCATCCCGTCCGCCTCACCGATGGCATGCCCACGCGCCAGCAGCAGCGTCTGCAATTCCCGCCGCTCCGCCCGCCCGATTCCGGGATCATCCGTGGGCCACGCCTTCGCGAACCCGCCACCACCCCGCAGCCGGTCCGCCAGGTGCGCGATCGCCAGGGCATAGCTCTCCGCCGCGTTGTACGAATAGATCGCATCGAAGTTCTTGAACACCACGAACGCCGGCCCCGCCGCGCCCGCAGGCAGGATCACCGCCGCGCGCGCATCCGCAGCCACGCCACCGATCGCACTGCCATCCACGCGCGTCACGCCCTGCGCCACCCACACCGACAGCGGCTTGCGATTCGTCCGACCCGCCTGCGCGGCATTGAAGCCTTGCGGCAACGTCACCTCGTAGCCCCACGGCTCCCCGCTGCGCCACCCGGACATCTTCAGATAGTTCGCCGTCGACCCCAGCGCATCCGGGATGCTGCCCACCAGGTCGCGCCGGCCATCTCCGTCGAAATCCACCGCGATCCGCTGGTAGGTCGTCGGCATGAACTGCGTATGCCCGAACGCCCCCGCCCACGACCCGGTGATGCCCGGATCGACCAGGTCCCCGCGCGCCAGCAGTTGCAGCGTCGCGATCAACTCGCCCTGGAAGAACGGCTGCCGCCGCCCGAAGCACGACAGCGTCGACAGCGACGCCAGCAGCGGCCGCTTGCCGAAGCTGCGCCCGTAGTCGCTCTCCACGCCCCACACCGCCACCACCGTGGCCGGGTCCACGCCGTACTCCGCCTGCACGCGCGCCAGGGTGCCGGCATGTTCGCTGAGCATGGCCAGCCCGTCGTCCACGCGCTGCCGGTCGACCAGCGCTGCCAGGTAGTCCCAGATCGGCGTGGTGAACTCGGGCTGCTGGTTGAGCAGCGGCAGCACCGTCATGTCCGGCGCGAGGTCCGCGGTCAGGCGGTCGAAGCTGGCGCCGTCGACACCCTTGGCGCCGGCTGAGCCGCGCACGCGTGCCATGCAGCCCTTGAAGGCAGCCAGCTCGGCCGCGGAGGCCACCGGCTGCGCAAGTGCCTGCGACACTTCTGAAGCCGATGCATCGGCGGGGGCTGGCGCAGCGGCGGGCAAGGCCAACAACAGCGCTGCAAGGGTAGGGGACAGACGCATCGCAAGCTCCGGATTCGACTCGCCGGATTGTAGGCATGCATCCACATCGCGAACCGTCACGCCGCATGAACGACAGCGCGTGGCGCCCGCTTTCACGGCCAACAGACCGCCACTGCGCTGTCATCAACTGTCCGCAACCGGAACGACCGCGATGGAAGCCCTGCACGACGGCGAACTCTGGATCCTGATGCGCGTGGCCGCCGCGATGGCGCTGGGCGGCGTGCTCGGCATCGAACGCGAGCTCGGCCACCATTCCGCCGGCCTGCGCACGCACATGATGATCGCCGGCGCCGCGGCGCTGATCGTCGGCCTCGGCGACGTGGTCGCCCAGCACTTCGCCCAGGAGCAGTACCGCGACCTGCTGCGCATCGATCCCGGCCGCCTGATCGAGGCCGTGGTCGCCGCCGTCGGCTTCGTCGGCGCCGGCGCCATCCTGCGCGCCCGCGGCAAGCAGCAGGTGCACGGCCTGACCACCGCCAGCTCGCTGCTGATGGCCGCCGCCATCGGCATCGCCGCCGGGCTTGGCAACTACCTGCTGGCGTTCGGCGCATCGCTGCTGTGCGTGCTGGTGCTGGCCGTGTTCCGCCGCCTGGAACGCCGCATCGGCACCGCCGAACCCGGATCCGGCCCCGGTCCCGGCGGAGACTGAAGAACGCACGCGCCGCAGTTGCGGCATGATCCAACACCGACCGCGAGGACTCCCCAATGCACGATCACCGCCCCGCCCGCACCCTTGCCGCCCTGCTGGTGGCACCGCTGGCCTGCATGGTCGCCGCCTGCTCGACCGCCCGCGAGCCGGCGTCCGACCGGCCGCCGCCGACGATCATCGACGGCGTGAGCGGCAGCTGCGACGACAAGGCCGCGGCCGCCTTCGTCGGCCAGACCATCAGCGAAGACGTGTCCGCCAAGGCCAAGGCAGCGGCCGGCGCCCAAGGCGTCCGCGTCATCCGGCCGGGCATGGCGGTGACGATGGACTACCGCGCCGGGCGCCTGAACCTGCATCTCGACGACGCCGGCCGCATCACCCGGGTCACCTGCGGCTGAGGCCGGCGCCATGGCAGGGGGGAGGCCACGGGGGAACACGCCGCGCAGCTGGATCTGGCTGGTCGCGGCGCTGTGCCTGTTCGGCATGTGGCAGGTGCTGCAGCGCGAAGGCGGCCCCGGCCTCCCGCCCGCCGCGGGCACGCACCAGGCTCCCGACGTGGCGCCCGGCCTGCCGCCGCCCGCGCACGGCGATGGCGGCGTCCGGTCCGATCCGGCGCTCGCCTTCCTGCCCGCCGAAGCCCACGCCACCCTGGCCCTGATCGACCGCGGCGGCCCCTTCCCGCACCGCCAGGACGGCAGCGTGTTCCAGAACCGCGAACGCCTGCTGCCGGATCGCCCGCGCGGCCACTACCGCGAGTACACCGTCGACACGCCCGGGCTCGACCACCGCGGCGCGCGCCGCATCGTCACCGGCGGCGACCCGCCGGCCGAGTGGTATTACACCGCCGACCACTACCGCAGCTTTCGCGCCTTCCAGCGCAGGGACGCCCCATGACCGACATCGAGCTCGGCGCCCTGCTGGCCGACGCCAGCCAGGCCGCGGCCTATTTCGTCGACATCCACGATCGCGCAGCCCTGGTCGAAGCCGCCAACGCGCTCGACTTCACCGTTGCCGCGGCCAACCTGGCGGCCGCCGACGACAAGGACGCCCTGCTCGAGCAGATCGCCGAAGCGCTGCAGTTTCCCGCCACCTTCGGCGGCAACTGGGACGCGCTCGTCGACAGCCTGGGCGACCTGTCCTGGCTGCCCGCGCCCGGCTACGTGCTGCTGCTCGACCACTGCACCGACCTGCGCGATGCCGCGCCGGACGACTTCGCCACGCTGCTGGATATCCTGGACGAGGCCGCGTCCGCCCACGCACGCGCAGGCGTGCCGTTCTGGGCGCTGCTTCCGGTGACCTCGCCCGACGCCTGAGCCGGGCCCAGTCGTCCTTGCCTGCCACGACCGGCCCGGCGACGAACACGCCCCGAACACGCTGCGTTCACGATACTTCGCGCAGGCCCACCCTCCGAGGACCGCCGCGATGACGCGACTGCTACCCGCCGCCCTTGCCGCCCTGGCGCTGTCACTGAGCGCCTGCAGCGACCCGAGCGAAGCCTATACACCGGTGGACCAACTGCCGTCGGCAGACGTGCCCGTTGCAGGCACCACGGACCCCGCGCCCCTGTCGGAGGCGGAGCCGCTGCACGAGCCCGCGCCCGTCGATCCGCTGCCGGTGCCGACCGACCCCGAAGTCCCGCCGATGGACCCGCTCCCGCCGCCCACGGACGACACCCCGCTGGACGACGCCACCCGCCCGCCGCCGGTCGACCCGACGATGGACGACGCAGACCCGCTTACCCCCGCGGATCCCCGATAAAGCGCAGGAACTCCTGACGCGTGCGCGCGTCGTCGCGGAAGCCCCCGACCATCTTCGAGGTCACCATGCTCACCCCGCGCTTGTGCACGCCGCGGGTGGTCATGCATTCGTGGCTGGCCTCGACCACCACGCCGACGCCGCGCGGCTTCAGCACGTCCTGGATCACGTGCGCGATCTGCGCGGTCATCTTTTCCTGCACCTGGAAGCGGCGCGCATAGGCCTCGACCACGCGCGCCAGCTTGCTGATGCCCACCACCTTGCCGTCGGGCAGGTAGCCGACGTGGGCACGACCGATGATCGGCGCCATGTGGTGCTCGCAGTGGCTTTCGAACTGGATGTCGCGCAGCACGATCATCTCGTCGTAGCCGCAGACCTCTTCGAAGGTGCGCTCGAGGTATTCGTGGGGCTCCTCGGCGTAACCGCTGAACCAGTCGCCGTAGGCGTCGACCACGCGCTTGGGCGTGTCGAGCAGGCCCTCGCGCTCCGGGTTGTCGCCGGCCCAGCGCAGCAGTGTGCGGACAGCCTGCTCGGCCTCGTCGCGGCCCACGCCGTTGCGCTGTTCGTCCGGATTGGCCATGGGGGTCGCTCCTGTCTGGGACCGCATATGGTACCGCGCCGGCCATGACCATCTGCCGTGGCGGCGCGTGCGCGACCACCACACAATGCCCCGTCATCCCCCGTCCCGGAGAGTCCCGCCATGCGCCCAGCTTCCGCCCGCTCCCCCCTCGCCATCGCCCTGGCGCTGGTCCTGCCGCTCGGCCTGGCCGCCTGCGACCGCGCCGCCACGGACGCCCCCACCACCGGCACCACGGCGGCAGCGCCGGCGACGGCGGAAGAGCGCGAGGCCGAGACCGCGCGCCTCAACGCCTGGTTCGAGGAGCAGTTCGAGGAACAGCTGCAGTTCAGCCCGATCCGCATGACCTTCCTCGGTCGCAAGGAGCTGTACAACCAGATCGACGACGTGTCCGAGGCGGGCATCCAGAAGCGCCTTGCGTGGATGGAAGCCTCGGTGCAGGCCATGGAGTCGAACTTCGACTACGACCGCCTGGACCCCGAGGCGCAGCTGTCCTGGGACCTGTGGAAAAAGCAGTACGAAAGCGCCCGCGACGGCATGCCCTTCCTGCTTGACGGCTACGCCTTCGACCAGATGAGCGGCATGCACAGCATGGCCCCGACCTTCATGATCAATTTCCACCGCGTCGACGATGAGTCCGACTACCTGGCCTACGTCTCGCGCCTGCGCGCGCTGCCGCTGATGTTCGACACCCTGGTCGAGCGCGCCGGCGAGTCCGCCGCAGAGGGCATCCGCCCGCCGAAGTTCGCCTGGGAAGGCGTGATCGACCAGTCGAAGAAGGTCGTGGGCGGCGCGCCGTTCGAAGACGGCCCCGACAGCGCGCTGTGGGCCGATGCCCAGGCCAAGGCCGATGCCCTGGCCGAAGCCGGGACGGTCACCGCCGAACGCGCGGCCGAGCTCAAGGAGGACGCGCGCAAGGCGCTGGTGGAGGACGTGAAGCCCGCCTACGACCGGCTCATCGCCTACGCCGGCGAAGAGCTGCCCAAGGCTTCGGTCAATCCCACCGGCGTGGGCCAGACCCACCCCAACGGCGCCGCGTACTACGCCTACCAGCTCGAGCAGAACACCTCCACCGACATGAGCGCCGACGAGATCCACGAACTCGGCCTGTCGGAAGTCGCGCGCCTGCGCGGCGAGCTGGAGAAGGTGCAGGCGCAGATCGGCTTCGAGGGCGACCTGCAGGCCTTCTTCCTGCACGTGCAGGCCGATCCCGAGCGCCTGTATCCCAACACCGACGCCGGCCGCCAGGCCTATATCGACGACGCCACCGCGGCCATCGACAACATCAAGCAGTACCTGCCGCAGTACTTCGGCCTGCTGCCCAAGGCCGACCTGGAGGTCAAGCGCGTGGAAGCCTTCCGCGAGCAGGACGGCGCCGCGCAGCACTACTATCCGGGCACGCCCGACGGTTCGCGGGCAGGCATCTATTACGCGCACCTGTCGGACATGGACGCGATGCCCAAGACCGAGCTCGAAGTCATCGCCTACCACGAGGGCCTGCCCGGCCATCACATGCAGATCTCCATCGCCCAGGAGCTCACGGGCGTGCCGACCTTCCGCACCCAGAACTTCGACACCGCCTACACCGAGGGCTGGGGCCTGTACTCGGAGTGGCTGGCGAAGGAGATGCCCGACACCTACCAGACGCCGTATTCCGAGTACGGCCGGCTGATGTCGGAGATGTGGCGCGCGATCCGCCTGGTGGTCGACACCGGCATGCACGCCAAGGGCTGGACCGAGCAGCAGGCGGTGGACTACTTCCGCGCCAACAGCTCGGTGCCCGACGCCGCGATCAAGTCCGAGGTGCAGCGCTACCTGGTCAATCCCGGCCAGGCGACCGCGTACAAGGTCGGCATGATCCGCATCCAGGAGCTGCGCGCCAAAGCCGAGGCCGAGCTGGGCGAAGGCTTCGACATCCGCGGCTTCCATGACGCCGTGCTGGGCGGCGGCGCGATGCCGCTGGACCTGCTGGAGCGGCGCGTGAACCGCTGGGTGGAGTCGCAGAAGGTCGGCTGACCCGGCCCCGCGTGACCTGGAGGGCCCCGCCGTGGCCGGGAGGCCTTCGCGGCTCATGTCCCCCGGCATCCGCCTGGCGGCGGATGCCTCCTCCTTTACTTCCCCGCGAAGGCCTCCCGGCCACGACGGGGCTCGCTTCGGCTGCAGATGCGCGAGCCGGGCTTCGCTCCTGCGCCACCGCGTACTGCTGCGCACCGGGTGCCAAGGCCCTTGAGAGCGAAGTCAAGGAGGAGGTGCTGGCCGCAGGCCAGCGCCGGGGGACATGAGCACTCAAGGGCCTTGGTACCCGGCGCCCGAGAGCATCAATGGCGCGCCATTCCCTCAGTTGGGGGAAGAACCTGGAAAAGCCGGGGGAGGAAGTGACTCTGACCCCGGTTCTTTTTGACGGCGGCGCACACGATGCCTGCCATCATGTGCGCATGAGCACGCCCCCCGATTTCGCCTCGCTCGAAGTCCCGCCCGCCCTGCTGCAGGGCGTCGAAGCCCTCGGCTTCACCACCATGACCCCGATCCAGGCGCAGGCGCTGCCGGCGATCCTGGACGGCCGCGACGTGATCGCGCAGGCCCCGACGGGCAGCGGCAAGACCGCCGCCTTCGGCCTGGGCCTGCTGCACCGGCTCGATCCCGCGCTGGGCACGACCCAAGCGCTGGTACTGTGCCCCACGCGCGAACTGGCCGACCAGGTCGGCAAGCAGATGCGGCGCCTGGCGCTGGGCATCCCGAACCTGAAGGTCTCGATCCTGTGCGGCGGCATCCCGCTGGGTCCGCAGCTGGCCTCGCTCACGCATGCACCGCACGTCGTGGTCGGTACGCCCGGGCGCATCCAGGAGCTCGCCGCCAAGGGCGCGCTGTCGCTGAAGTCCGTGCGCACCCTGGTGCTGGACGAGGCCGACCGCATGCTCGACATGGGCTTCGAGGACGACATCCGCGACCTGGTGAAGCGCACGCCCAAGGACCGCCAGGGCCTGCTGTTCTCGGCCACCTTCCCCGACGCGATCCGCGCGCTGGGCCAGACCATGCTGCGCGAGCCGCTGGAGGTCAGCATCGACGGCGGCGCGCAGCCGGCCGCGATCGAACAGCTGTTCTTCGAGGCCGAGCCGACGCGCCGCGCGCCGCTGCTGGCCGCCCTGCTTCTGCGCCACCGCCCGGAGTCCGCGGTGGTGTTCTGCAACACCCGCGCCGATACCCGGGAGGTGGTCGGATCGCTCGAACACTACGGCTTCTCCGCGCTGGCCCTGCACGGCGACATGGAGCAGCGCGACCGCGACGAAGTGCTGCTGCAGTTCGCCAACCGCAGCTGCAGCGTGCTGGTGGCCAGCGACGTCGCCGCGCGCGGGCTGGACGTCGAAGACATCGGCGCGGTGGTGAACTACGAACTGCCCACTGACGTCGACACCTACCTGCACCGCGTCGGCCGCACCGGACGCGCCGGGCGCGCCGGCCTGGCGCTGAGCCTGGTGACTCCGCGCGAACGCCCGCGCGCCGAGCTCGTCGCCGAACGCCAGGGCAAGCCCTTGCGCTGGGAAAGCGTGGCGCCGCTGTCGGGCAAGGCCACCAACGTACCGGTGCCCGCGATGGCGACCCTGCGCATCGACGCCGGCCGCGGCGACAAGCTGCGCCCCGGCGACATCGTCGGTGCCCTGACCGGCGACGCCGGCCTGCACAAGGACGCGATCGGCAAGATCGACGTCTTCGCCACCCGCAGCTACGTCGCCATCGCGCGCGGCAAGGCCACGCAGGCGCTTGAACGCCTGCGCGCCGGGAAGATCAAGGGGCGGAAGTTCCGGGTGCAGCCGATCTAGCCACGGATCGAAACGCTGCCGGCGGGTCCGCGGCGCTCCGCGCCGGGTGCCAAGGCCCTTGAGTGCTCATGTCCCCCGGCAATGGCCTGCGGCCATCGCCTCCTCCTTGACTTCGCTCTCAAGGGCCTTGGCACCCGGTGCGCAACAGTGCGCGGTGGCCCCAGGAGCAAAGCGGGCATCTCGCGCAGTTGCAACAACGCCGAGCCCCGCCGTGGCCGGGAGGCCTTCGCGGGGAAGTCAAGGAGGAGGCATCCGCCGCCAGGCGGATGCCG
>NZ_SJRX01000012.1 GCF_004352845.1 Luteimonas terricola | reverse complement strand
TCCATCAGCATGCCGCCGTAGCCGAGGTAGGGCGCGTGGCGCTCGTTGGCCATCAGCTTGGGCGTGGTGCCCGAGGCGATCAGCGCGTGGAAGCCCGACACCGCGCCGCAGGCGATGGTGATGAACAGGAACGGGAACATCGAGCCCTTCCACACCGGCCCGGTGCCGTCGGTGAACTGGGTCAGCGCCGGCATGCGCAGCTCGGGCATCACGATCAGGATGCCGACCGCCAGGCCGAGGATGACGCCGATCTTCAGGAAGGTGGAGAGGTAGTCCCGCGGTGCGAGCAGCAGCCACACCGGCAGCACCGCGGCGACGAAGCCGTAGCCGATCAGCATCCAGGTGATCTGGGTGCCGGTGAAGGTGAAGGCCGGGCCCAGCGTGGGATGCGCGGCGACGTGGCCGCCGTACCAGATCGCCGCCATCAGCAGCACCAGGCCGATGACCGAGATCTCGCCGATCCTGCCGGGCCGGAGGTAGCGCATGTAGACGCCCATGAAGATCGCGATCGGGATGGTCGCGATCACGGTGAACATGCCCCACGGACTCTCGGCCAGCGCCTTCACCACGATCATCGCCAGCACTGCGAGGATGATGATCATGATCAGGAAGGCGCCGAACAGCGCGATGGTGCCCGGTACCTGGCCCATTTCCTCGCGCACCAGGTCGCCGAGCGAACGCGCGTCGCGGCGGCTGGAGACCACCAGCACCATGAAGTCCTGCACCGCGCCGGCCAGGACCACGCCGACGATCAGCCACAGCGTGCCGGGCAGGTAGCCCATCTGCGCGGCCAGCACCGGGCCGACCAGGGGGCCGGCGCCGGCGATCGCGGCGAAGTGGTGGCCGAACAACACGTGCTTGTTCGTGGGGACGTAGTCGAGGCCGTCGTTGTTGATCATCGCCGGCGTGGCACGCGAAGCGTCCAGCTCGAACACCTTGTTGGCGATGAAGCGTGCGTAGAAGCGGTAGGCGACCAGGTAGATCGAGACGGCGGCGACCACGATCCACAGCGCGTTGATCGGCTCGCCGCGGCGCAGGGCGATGGTTCCGAGGCAGAACGCTCCCAGCACGGCGAGTGCCGCCCAGGCCAGTTTTCCAGCGGCACCTTTCATCACCCACACCCCACGTCGTCTTGTGAAGTGGGGAGAGTCTCGCTTGCGCCGGCGGTGGTCAATCCTATTGCGCCGCACAACGACCCTGGCCGGCTAAGACTTTGGTCTATGCCCCGGTCGCCACAGCACCGCGAGGAGGGCCGCCTGCAGCGGCAGCATCAACGCAAGCCAGTGCCCGTTGCGCTGGGACTGCAGCGGCATCCACAGCAGGAACGGCGCGATCAGCAGGCCCACGGCGACCACCGCCAGGGCCGCGCGGAACATCGGCCCCCCGTCGCGGCCGCGGCTGATCCGCCAGGCTCCCGGCAGCAGCAGCAGGCACAGCGGGTTGAACAGCAGCAGGTTGTGGTTGGCCCAGCCGAAGCGGTGGGCTGTGCCCAGCCAGATGTAGAGCATCAGCGCACCGATGGCCGCGCAGAGCAGCCAGACGGGCTGCGCTGCGGTGGCAACGGCACGGGGCCGGTCGCGCTGCGACCAGGCCAGCGCCGCCAGCGCAAGCCCCGCCAGCAGCCAGGGCCACCAGGCCACGCGGCGCGGAACGGGCTCGGGCTCCAGCAAGTGTGGCAGCAGCGCTTCTTCGGCCACGACCAGGGGCCGTCCGTCGGCCAGGCGCACGTCGCGCAGGGACTGCGCCAGCCGCATCGGCACGAAGGCGTCCTCCCAGAGCGCGTTGGGGCGGTCGGACGCCGGGCCCAGGCCGAGGTCGAAACCCAGCGCCATCAGCCGGTCCGGGCGCGCCAGGCGCACGGCCTCGCTGCGGAAGGTGTTGCCCTGCGAGCGCCCCTGCAGGTGGCGGGCCAGCGCGCCGTCCAGCGCCGCGTCCAGCGCGTCGCGCACGCGGGTGCTGCAGTTGTCGAGGAAGTAGTCGTAGGGGTAGCTGGCGTTCTCGGGGCGCGCGTTCCAGGCCAGGCGTCCGGCGAGCTCCGTGGCTGCTGTTTCGTCGAGGTCGAGCCACTGGATGGAGACGCCGCGGCCGACGCTTTCGTAATACGCAAGGTCCTGCGCCAGCGGCAGCACGGCGAGCCGGTACTCCATTTCGCCGCGCATGAAACGCTGGTGGAAGTCGGGTTCGTCGGGATCGAAGAAGCCGAAGTTGTAGGACAGCGGCGGGCCGGCGGCGGGGTCGTCGACCACGATCGCGTTGTGCCCGAAGCGCTCGAAGAAGATCTCGCCGGGCTGCATCGTGGCCACGCCGATGCGCGGTGCGGCCAGTGCCGGCAGGCAGCAGGCCATGAGTGCCAGCAGCAGGCACAGCATGGCGGAGCGGCTCGGGCGCGCCGCGCGGTGCGTCATCGCCAAGCGTGCAGTCACGCGTCAGTCGCCATGGATCGACAGGTGCAGGGCGTGCAGCCGGCGCGCGTCGGCGCTGGCCACGCGGAACGTGAAGCGGCCGAGCGTGAGCTCCTCGCCGGCCTCGGGCAGGTGGCCGATGGCGGCGGTGACCAGGCCGCCGATGGTGTCGTACTCGTCGTCGTCGAAATCGGCGCTGAAGCGCTCGTTGAAGTCGTCGATCGGGGTCAGCGCGTCGACCACGTACTGGCCGTCGGCCTGGGCCGCGATCAGGGCCTCGGGATCCTCGGCGTCGTCGTGCTCGTCGTCGATCTCGCCGACGATCTCCTCCAGCACGTCCTCGATCGTGATCACGCCGGCGACGCCGCCGTACTCGTCGATCACGATCGCCATGTGGTTGCGCGACTGGCGGAATTCGCGCAGCAGCACGTTGAGCTTCTTCGACTCCGGGATCAGCACCGCCGGGCGCAGCAGCTCGTGGATCGAGCCGGGCCCGTTGTCTGCGACCACGCCGCGCAGCAGGTCCTTGGCCAGCAGGATGCCGAGGATCTCGTCCTTGTCCTCGCCGTGCACCGGGAAGCGCGAGTGGCCGGATTCGACCACGTCCTTCATCAGCTCGATCAGGCGGGAGTCGACGGGCAGGGACACCATCTGCGAGCGCGGCACCATGACGTCGCCGACGGTCATGTCGGACACGGCAATGGCGCCTTCCATCATCCGCAGGGTGTCGGCCTCGATCAGGCCGTCGGCCTGGGCGTCGCGCAACAGTTCGACCAGGTCGTCACGCGAACTGGGATCGCCGGAAATCGCCGAGCTCAGGCGATCCAGCCAGCTGCGCCGGCGTTCCGGGGGTTCCGGCACCGTGCCGTTGCCATTGCCACTACTACTGTCGTCTTCGGACATCTCGCTCGTATCGTCGCCCCGGGGGGTAGGGCGGCCGGGTGCAGTTTACCGCGTCCGTTCAGGCTGCGCGGTAGGGGTCGTCGATGCCCAGCCCGGCCAGGATGTCCCGCTCCAGCTGCTCCATGGCCTCGGCCTCGACGTCGTCGCCGTGGTCCCAGCCCAGCAGGTGCAGGGTGCCGTGGACGGTCAGGTGGGCGTAATGGGCCGCGAGCGGCTTGTCCTGCTCGCGGGCCTCCCGGGCGATGACCGGGGCGCAGAGCACCAGGTCGCCAAGCAGCGGCATGCGTACGCCCGGGGGCAGCTTGATGCCCTCGTCAAGCTCGGCGGGGAAGCTGAGCACGTTGGTGGCGTAGTCCATCCCCCGGTAGTGGCGGTTCAGGGCGCGGCCTTCCTTCGTATCGACCAGGCGGATCGCGAGGTCGGCCTCCAGGATGCGGCCGGCCAGCGCCGCGGCCACCCACTTGCGGAAACTCACAGAGGCCGGCAGCCCGGCGCGGGGCAGGGCATAGCCGACGGACACGTCGAGGCGGACCGGACCCTTGGTCATGGCCCGGAGTCTACGCCGGTCCGCTGGACGCGTCCTGCGCGTCGCGGCGGTCATAGGCGTTGACGATGCGGGCCACCAGCGGGTGGCGGACCACGTCGCGCGATTCGAAGAAGGTGAAGCTCACGCCCTCGACGTCGTGCAGCACGTCCAGCGCGTCGCGCAGGCCCGACTTCACCTGCTTGGGCAGGTCGATCTGGGTGAGGTCGCCGGTCACCACCGCCGTGCTGCCGAAGCCGAGGCGGGTCAGGAACATCTTCATCTGCTCGATGGTGGTGTTCTGGGCCTCGTCGAGGATCACGTAGGCGTCGTTGAGCGTGCGTCCGCGCATATACGCCAGCGGCGCGATCTCGATGACGTTCTTTTCCAGCAGGCGCAACACGGTCTCCACGCCCAGCATTTCGTACAGCGCGTCGTACAGCGGGCGCAGGTAGGGGTCGACCTTCTGCGACAGGTCGCCGGGCAGGAAGCCGAGCTTCTCGCCGGCCTCCACCGCCGGGCGTACCAGCACCAGCCGCTGCACCCGCGATTCGTTCAGGGCCTCGACCGCGCTGGCCACGGCCAGGAAGGTCTTGCCGGTGCCCGCCGGGCCGACGCCGAGATTGATGTCGTGGGTGGCGATGGCGTGCAGGTATTTCTGCTGGTTCGGCCCGCGGCCGCGGATGGTGCCGCGCTTGACGCGGATCGCGACTTCCTGCGGCACGAAGTCCGGGTCGGCGCGGCGCGCGGTGGTGGCGTGCCGGGTCGCTTCCTGGTCCTCGCGCGCGGCGCGGAAGGCGTTCAGGCGCAGGTGGATGGCATGGCCGTCGAAGGTTTCGGCGGCCGCCTCGCGGTACATGTCGCGCAGCAGGCGCTCGGCCTCGCCGACGCGCGCGGCATCTTCGCCGGTGACCCGGAAGACGTTGCCGCGATTGGCGATCTCGACGCCGAGCGCGAGCTCGATCTGGCGAAGGTGGCCGTCGAAGGGGCCGCTGAGGTTGGCCAGCCGTTCGGTGTCGGCGGGTTCGAGGCTGAAGTCGCGCTGGTGGGGGCTGGGCATAGGTGGAGAAGGGTAGCGCGCCGCCCGTCCAGGGACCATGACCGCGGCACCGGGCCTGGTACTCGCTGAGGGAATGGCGCGCCATTGATACGCTCGGGCGCCGGGTGCCAAGGCCCTTGAGTGCTCATGTCCCCCGGCGCTGGCCTGCGGCCATCGCCTCCTCCTTTACTTCGCTCTCAAGGGCCTTGGCACCCGGTGCGCACAGTGCGCGGTGGCCCCAGGAGCAAAGCGGGCATCTCGCGCAGTTGCAACAACGCCGAGCCCCGCCGTGGCCGGGAGGCCTTCGCGGGGAAGTCAAGGAGGAGGCATCCGCCGCCAGGCGGATGCCGGGGGACATGAGCCGCGAAGGCCTCCCGGCCGCGGCGGGGCCCCTCCAGGTCACCGCGAGGCGTAGCGAAAGAAGCAGACACTCCTCGTCGAAGCCGCTTCCCCGGAGTTGGGAGATGAACCTTTATTTACGCCAGATGTTGATGCCCTGGCTTACGTCTTCGGCATAGTTTTCGATGGCAGCCAGGTCACGCTGGTCGGTGATGCCGCTCATCATGGCTTCGCGCAGCGCATTCGACGCTTCCTGCTGACTCAGGAGCTCGGCTTCATCCTCGCCCACCACCTCGGCGATCGCCTCCTTGGCCTCGGTCGTCAGCTGCCCGGTGGCGGAATCGATGATCTTGCCGCTGAGGCCTTTCAACGCATCGGTCACGGCGGGGCTGTCGAAGACCTCGCCCAGCAGTTCAGCCACGGATTCCTTGGCCTTGCTGGCCAGGGGAATGCCCGCAACCGCCAGGTCGACGATGAAGGACAGCAGCTTCTCCTGCGCCTCCTCCTGTTCCTTCAGCGAGTTGAAGCCCTGGGTGATCGCGTCGTCCGCGCCGCCCATGAGCATGGCGAGCTGGCCCATGGCGTCGGCATCGCCTTCCTCGGTGTTGATCCGCTCCTTCAGCGCGGTGGCGTAGTCGAGGACCCCGGCGCGCGTGGAGCCCTGGTAGAGCTGGTCGCTGTTGAACAGCACGATGTTGAACAGGGCGCCGAGATCGGACGCATCCTGCATGTACTGCTTCAGGTCGGCATCGTCCTTGCTGCCGATCTTGGTGGTGCTGTAATCGGTGAGGCTGTCCAGGATCGCGGTCGAGTGGTTGCTGAACAGCAGGCCCATGGCATCGATGCGGTCCTGGGCGTTCTCGCTGTGGCGATCGCTGAAGATGTCACCTTCGTTGGCAGGCAGCCGGGCCAGCATGGCCGCGGCCTCCTGTGCCTCCGGCGATTGCACGCGCGACACCTGGGCGATGAGCGAAGAGGCCTGGTCGGGCAGCGCGAGGTCGGACACGGTCAGGTCGTCGCGCAGCGCGATGACGCTGCCGGGCACGATCTGTTCCAGCCGCTCGGCGGTGAGCCACTGCCCGCCGCGGGCCACGCGCTCCATGAACGCGTCCAGCTGGCCCTGGTCGAGCCCGCTGAGGACCTCCGCGGCGATGTCGCCGCGCGTCGGGTCGCCGTTGAGCACGATGGCCGCCAGGGTGGCTGCGTTGTCGCGGACCATGCCGTTGTCGATACCGTCGTTGAGCGCGTAGTTCTCGATCAGGTGATTGGCGAAGTTGCCGCGGAACTCGGAGACCTCGGCGCTGTAGAGCGGGCCGTTGAAGAACTCCGCGAGCTCGCGCATGTGCTGTGCATGCTCGACCTGGTTTTCGACGTCGAACCCGGCGGTACCGCTGTACAGGAAGGTGTCGAGCGCGTTGGCCTCGGCCACGACCTCGCCGAACTGGTTGCGGATCTCGTGGGTCGGCAGCAGGCCGTTGTTGTAGGCACCGGCGATGCCTTCGGCCATGGCGTCGCGCGCGGTCTGCGGGATCTGGCCGGACTCCACCAGGCCGTTGATCCGGGCGGGCGTCATCCAGGAATTGAAGGCGTTCGGGTCCTGCCTGAGGATCTCGGCGACCAGCTCCTGGCGGTACTGGGCATCGCCCTGCTGGATCGCCTCGCCGAAGGCGACCGCCCGCGCGTCGTAGTCGTCGCGGCGCCAGGTCTTGTCGCCGACTTCGAGCAGTTCCGTCGCATCCTGGGCCGGGTCCAGGCTTGACGGCCTCGATTGGTCGGTCGGCAGCGGGGTGGGGGGCGACTGCGGGTGCTGGACGGGGAAGGTCATGGGGGCTCCTGACGGTGGTCGGCGGGCAGGTTCCATTGTTGTGGCTGGCCCCGGAACCGCGCTGCCCGGGGCGAACCCTAGGGTGGCGGGGCAAGGTTCATCCGAGGCGCTCGCGCGCTTCCGGAAGCGGCTCGACTAGCGGCGCGGCCCGCGCCGGGATGTGGCAAGTCCGCGCAGGAGCAGGGCGACACCGATGCCGCCCAGCAGCAGCGAACCCCCGAACCAGATCCAGCCGATGGCGCCGGCGCTGCCGGCATCGCGGACCAGGTACATCCAGGCACGGGCCAGGCCCAGTGCGGCGAGGCCGCAGAGCCAGAGGCCGAGCGGATCGAAGCGGCGCCCGCGCGCGGCTTGCGTTGCGGGCGGCTCGTGGTCCACTCCGCGCCGCCGCCTCAGACCGCGACCGGCGTTTCGACCGTGGCCACGCGGGCACGCAGCGAATTGCTGAACGCTTCGGTGATCACCACGTCGACGAACTGGCCGACCAGGCGCGGATGGCCGGCAAAATTCACCGAGCGCATGTTCTCGGTCTTGCCGGTCAGCTCGTCGGGATCCTTGCGCGAGGGTCCGGTCACCAGCACCTTCTGCACGCTGCCCAGCATCGCCCGTGAGATGCCCGCGGCGTATTCGTTGATATGCGCCTGCAGCCGCGACAGCCGCGCATGCTTCACCTCGCTGGACACGCTGTCCTCGAGGTCGGCGGCGGGCGTGCCGGGGCGGCGCGAATAGATGAAGGAGAACGACTGGTCGAAGCCCACGTCCTCGATCAGCTTCATGGTCTTCTCGAAGTCGGCGTCGGTCTCGCCCGGGAAGCCGACGATGAAGTCGGACGAGATCGAGATGTCGGGCCGCACCGCGCGCAGCCTGCGGATCTTCTGCTTGAATTCCAGCGCCGTGTAGCCACGCTTCATCGCCGACAGGATCCGGTCGCTGCCCGACTGCACCGGCAGGTGCAGGTAGTTGGCCAGCTGCGGCACGTCGCGGTAGGCCTCGATCAGCGAGTCCGAGAACTCCAGCGGATGCGAGGTGGTGAAGCGGATGCGGTCGATGCCGTCGATCTCGGCGATGGTCCGGATCAGCAGGCCGAGGTCGGCGAACTGCGGCCCGCCCGCCGCGGCGCCGTCATCCCCGTCCGCGCCGTCGCTCCCGCTGTCGGCAGCTGCGATCGGGCCGCGGTAGGCGTTGACGTTCTGCCCCAGCAGGTTGACCTCGCGCACGCCCTGCGCGGCCAGCTGCATGACCTCTACCAGCACGTCCTCGAAGGGCCGGCTGACCTCCTCGCCGCGGGTGTAGGGCACCACGCAGAACGAGCAGTACTTGCTGCAGCCCTCCATGATCGACACGAACGCGCTCGGGCCGTCGGCGCGCGGCTCGGGCAGGCGGTCGAACTTCTCGATCTCGGGGAAGCTGATGTCGACCTGCGGCAGGCCGGTCTCGCGGCGGCCGCGGAGCAGCTCCGGCAGCCGGTGCAGGGTCTGCGGGCCGAACACGAGGTCGACGTAGGGCGCGCGCTTCACGATCGCCTCGCCCTCCTGGCTGGCGACGCAGCCGCCGACGCCGATCAGGACCGGCCGGTCGCCCTGCTTCAGGCGTTTCCAGCGGCCCAGCTGGCTGAACACCTTTTCCTGCGCTTTTTCACGGATCGAGCAGGTATTGACCAGGATCACGTCGGCATCTTCGGCCTTCGTGGTCAGTTCGTAGCCGTCGGAGGCGGCCAGGACATCGGCCATGCGGGCCGAGTCGTACTCGTTCATCTGGCAGCCGTGGGTCTCGATGAAGAGCTTGCGGGGGGCGGTGTTCTGGGTCATGGCGGTTCCCGGGCGCGGCGGTGAAGCGCTTCACAACGAGTGAAGCTGGTCATCCGGGCCGGATGGTTGGTTCGGGACCTGCAGTTTAAGCCCGGAGGGCGGCGTTGATGGGGGGGGCGGCAAGACTTGCCCCCATCTGCCCTCCGGGCGTATTCCCTCGCTTGCGGGGAAGAGGCTGGCCGGGCAGGGGATGGAGAGGCGTTTCCTTGGGCGACGTCACGGTTCCGGCCCTTGGCAAGGCCCCTGCAAGAGTGGAGACTGCGCGCGATGGAGGGGCGGGGATGAATCACTTCGGTAAAGTCCCGGGTTTCGCCGTGATGGCGTCGGTCGGCCTGGCCTGCATGGCGATGGCCGGGCCAGCCGTGGCCGGCACCATCTACCGCTGCGATGCCGGCGACGGCGTGGCCAGCTACGTCAGCAAGCGCATCAAGGGTGCGAACTGCGCGGTGGCCAGCACCTATCGCCCGAGCCGTCCCGCCCGGCCCAGCCAGCCGTCCACAACCCCCGGTGCGGTGGGCGCGGTGAAGTCCTCGACCGCGGTGGAGGGTTCGCCGGCCTCGCTCAACGCCAATGCGCCCTCCACGTTCATGGGCACGGGCAGCGGGCCCGCCGCCCTGGACGTGCCCTCGGCACCTTCGGCATCCTCGTCGGCTGCCGGCTCGCGGCGCCTGGTCCAGGGCCAGGTCTATTCCTATGTGAAGGACGGCGTCCGCCACTACACCAGCCGCAAGCCCAGCGGCGGCGCTGCCAGCGCGCTGCGCACCATCCGCTACAGCTTCTTCGAGACCTGCTACGCCTGCGGCTCGCCGGGGCTCAACTTCGGCAACGTCCGCCTCAACACCAGCGCCTACGACGCCGAGGTCAAGGCTGCCGCGACGGAATTCGGGGTGGAGGAAGCGGTCATCCGCGCGGTGATGCACGCCGAGTCGGCCTTCAACCCCAACGCCCTGTCGCGCGTGGGCGCACAGGGGCTGATGCAGCTGATGCCCGCCACCGCCGACCGCTTCGGGGTCGCCAACGCCTTCGACCCGGCGCAGAACATCCGCGGTGGCGTGCAGTACCTGGCCTGGCTGCTCAAGCGTTTCAACGGCGACCTGACCCTGGCCGCCGCCGGCTACAACGCCGGCGAGGGCGCGGTGGCCCGCCACAAGGGCGTGCCGCCCTACAACGAGACCCGGCGCTACGTCGAGCGCGTGGGCATCCTCGCCGATCGTTACCGCGGCCATCTGGCGGCGAACTGATTGGCCGCGGGCAACGGAACGTTGTCCCCTGAATCGGCGTTCCGCTACACTTCATTGTCTTTGACGGCGGGTACCCGGTATCGGGCGCCCCGTCTGCGGCCAAAAACATCAGCGACCGGGCGAATTTCGGAGTGGTAATGGGTAATGAAGGGGTTCTGGATCCTGTCGAGGGGGGCACGGTCGACAACGGCCGCCGCCGCTTCCTGACAGCTTCGACCGCGGTGGTCGGCGCAGTAGGCGTTGGCGTGGCCGCGGTTCCGTTCATCAAGAGCTGGTTCCCGAGCCAGCGCGCACAGCTCGCCGGCGCGCCGGTGACCGCTGACATCAGCGCGCTTGCCGAGGGCGAGCGCATGATCCTGGAGTGGCGCGGCCAGCCGATCTGGATCGTCAAGCGCTCGCAGGAAATCCTGCAGCTGCTGCCGACCCTGGACGACCAGCTGCGCGACCCGATGTCGGAAAACCTCGAGCAGCAGCCGGAGTACATCCGGGAGGCCAATCCCGAGCTGCGGTCGCTGAAGCCCGAGATCTCGGTGCTCGTCGGCCTGTGCACCCACCTGGGCTGCTCGCCGGAAATGGTCGCCGAGATCCGCCCGGCACCGTTCGACCCCAACTGGAAGGGCGGCTACTTCTGCCCCTGCCACAAGTCGAAGTTCGACATGGCCGGCCGCGTCTATTCGGGCGTTCCCGCGCCGACCAACCTCGTGGTGCCACCGCACTATTTCGCCGATGACAACACGATTGTCGTAGGCGTCGATCCGCAGGGGGCCGCGTAAGCCATGTCGAACCTGATCACGCGTACCGCCAACAACGTGATGGACTGGGTCAACGAGCGTGCGCCCGGCATGATGCCGATGTACCGCAAGCACATGACCGAGTACTACGCGCCGAAGAACTTCAACTTCTGGTACTACATGGGCTCGCTGGCCATGCTGGTGCTGGTCAACCAGATCGTCACCGGCATCTTCCTGACGATGCACTACAAGCCGTCCGCCGCCGAGGCCTTCTCCTCGGTCGAGTACATCATGCGCGACATCGAGTGGGGCTGGCTGATCCGGTACATGCACTCCACCGGCGCCTCGCTGTTCTTCATCGTCGTCTACCTGCACATGTTCCGCGGGCTGATGTACGGCAGCTACCAGAAGCCGCGCGAGCTGGTGTGGATCCTGGGCATGCTGATCTACCTGGTGCTGATGGCCGAGGCCTTCCTGGGCTATGTGCTGCCCTGGGGCCAGATGTCGTTCTGGGGCGCGAAGGTGATCATCTCGCTGTTCGGCGCGATCCCGGTGATCGGCAACGGCCTGGTCGAGTGGATCATGGGCGACTACCTGCCCAGCGACGCCACGCTCAACCGCTTCTTCGCACTCCACGTGATCGCGCTGCCGCTGGTGTTGCTGCTGCTGGTGGTGCTGCACCTGGGCGCGCTGCACGAGGTCGGGTCGAACAACCCCGACGGCGTCGACATCAAGAAGGGCCCGAAGGGCAACCGCTGGGACGCGACCAAGCCCACCGACGGCATCCCGTTCCACCCCTACTACACGGTCAAGGACCTGGTGGGCGTGGGCTTCTTCCTGATGATCGCGGCCTTCGTCATCTTCTTCGCGCCGGCGTTCGGCGGCTGGTTCCTCGAGCACGACAACTTCACCGAGGCCAACCGCCTGGTGACGCCCGAGCACATCAAGCCGGTCTGGTACTACACGCCGTACTACGCGATGTTGCGCGTGGTGCCGCACAAGCTGAGCGGCGTGCTGGTGATGTTCGGCGCGATCGCGATCCTGTTCCTGGTGCCGTGGCTCGACCGCTGCAAGGTCAAGTCGTACCGCTACCGCGGGCTGATGTCGAAGGTCCTGCTTGGCCTGTTCGCGGTGAGCTTCGTATGGCTCGGCAAGATCGGCGCCGGTCCCGGCACCGACCCGGTCGAAACCATCATCGGCCGCGTGCTGACCTTCTTCTACTTCGCCTTCTTCATCACCATGCCGCTGTGGACGAAGCTCGACGCCACCAAGCCGGTTCCGGAACGGGTGACGACGCATGACTAAGCCCATGACCCTCATCAGCCGCGCCGCCGGTTTCGCCGCCGCCATGCTGCTTTCGTTCTCGGCGCTGGCCGCCGCGGGCGGCCCGGTGCAGCACGCCGGCACCGACCTGGGCGATACCGCTTCGCTGCAGCGCGGCGCGCAGCTGTACATGAACTACTGCTCGGCCTGCCACTCGCTGAAGTACCTGCGCTATTCGCGCATGGCCGAGGACCTGGGGCTGACCGAGGACGAGGTGATGGAGAACCTCAACTTCACCGGCGCCAAGTTCGGCGAGCAGATCCTCACCGCGATGCCCGCCGAGGGCGCCGCGGAGTGGTTCGGCACCGTGCCGCCGGACCTCAGCCTGACCTCGCGCGTGCGCGGGGGCGACTGGATCTTCAGCTACCTCAAGTCTTTCCACATCGACGAGTCGCGTCCGCTGGGCTGGAACAACACCGTGTTCCCCAACGCCTCGATGCCCAACGTCCTGTGGGAACTGCAGGGCATCCAGCAGCCGGTCTACGGCGGCAAGGACGAGGCCACCGGCGAGCCGTTGATCGAGCGCCTTGAGATCTCCACCCCGGGCAGCATGAACCCGGTGCAGTTCGACCAGGCCGTTCGCGACATCACCGCCTTCCTCGAGTACGCCGGTGAGCCGATCGCGCTCAAGCGCCAGGCGATCGGGGTCTGGGTGATGCTGTTCCTCGCGTTCTTCACCTTCCTGGCCTGGTTGCTGAAGAAGGAATACTGGAAGGACGTCCACTGACTTGGGGGAATGGTTCGATGATGGCAGCGAGTCCGCGCATGCGTAATGCACTCACGCTTTTTTCCTCCGTCGATGACGTCCTTTGCCACCGCGTGCGGCTGGTGCTCGCCGCGAAGGGCGTTACCTACGACCTGATCACGGTGGATCCCAAGGATCCGCCCGAGGACTTGATCGACCTCAATCCCTACCACTCGGTGCCGACGCTGGTGGAGCGCGACCTCGTGCTCTACGCCTCGAGCGTGGTCACCGAGTACCTGGACGAACGCTACCCGCATCCGCCGCTGATGCCGGTCGACCCGCTGTCGCGGGCGCGGCTGCGCCTGGCGATGCTGCGCCTGGAGCACGACTGGGTGCCCGAAGTCCGCGCGATCCAGACCGGCACCAAGGCCCAGGCGGACGCGGCGCGCAAGCGCCTGAAGGATCTGGTCACCGCGTCGGTGCCGCTGTTCAAGGCCTTCAAGTTCTTCCTCAACGCCGAGATGAGCCTGGCCGACTGCGCCATGGCACCGATCGTCTGGCGCCTGGAGTCGCTCGGCGTGCCGTTGCCGAAGGACGGCAAGGCGATCGAGGACTACGGCAACCGGATCTTCCGCAATCCGGGCTTCACCCGGAGCCTGACGCCGCAGGAGCGCAACCTGCGCGACCTGCCGGGTTGATGCGGCCCGCGTTAGAATCCCGCGCATGAATGATGTGTCGCGGATGACCAGCCATCGCCCGTACCTGCTGCGGGCGCTGTACGAATGGATCGTGGACAACGGGATGACGCCCCACCTGCTGGTGGATGCCACCCGCGCCGGCGTTCGCGTGCCCGCACATACCGTCAAGGACGGCCGCGTGGTGTTGAACGTGGCCGAGCGCGCCGTGGCCCGCCTGGACATGGACAACGAAGCGGTCAGCTTCACCGCGCGCTTTGGCGGCGTCAGTCACTCCGTGCTGGTCCCCGTGGGTGCGGTGCTGGCGATCTATGCGCGCGAGACGGGGCAGGGCATGGCCCTGCCCGAGGAGCAGCCGGGGTCCGAAGGCGGCTTGGCCGGCGATGCCGCCGGCGACGGCGTGGCTGACGATGCCGCCACGGCAGGCGGTGGCGCGGCCGGCGGCGAAGTGATCCTTGGCGTGGTGCCGGGCGGTGCCGGCGACGGTGACGCCGATCGCAATCCGGTGGATGGCGATGACGGCGGCGATGACGATGGCTCGTCGCCGCCGCGCCGCGGTGCGCACCTGCGCGTGGTGAAGTAGGCCCGCGCTCAGTCCTGGCCGGGCAGGGTGGCTGCCACCGCCGGCGCTGGCCCGGTGAGCGACATCAGCCGGCGCCCGTGGAAGACCATGCGCCCGCGATTGCGGTCCGTGCCTTCGTGCGAGTACTCGAAGCGGAAGCTGCGCTCCAGGCCCAGGCGGCCGTCGCTGCGCCGGCGCAGGCGCAGGCCCGTGGCGTGAACGGTCTGGTCCAGCAGCTGAACGCCGGCGGCGCGGCAGGCCGCGCGCCCGACCTCGGTGGCGTGTTCGCTCGCGGCGCGTGCCGCGTTCCACCACGCGTAGGCGAACGCGCCGGCTATCATTAGCAGGATCAGGCTGGGCATGGATGTGCAATCTGGGGCCAGCCCGGGCTTTCGGCAAGCCTTTGCGTGGGCTTCACGCACGACATCGCAGTTTTCAACGCATGAACATCATTCGCCAGGCCGACGAGGCCCTTGACCTGCAGCCACCGGCAACCACGGCCCAGGGGCCGATCATGGCCACCGTGGTCCGCCCGGCGCTGCCGCGCTACGTGCTGCGCGGCGTCGGTGGCGCCGGCTTCGGCCGCACCTTCCCGCTGGTCGGGTCGACGGTGCTGGGGCGGGCGCCGGACTGCGGGATCCACCTCGACCATCCCGGGGTGTCCCGCCATCACGTGCGGCTGACGCCGACCGACGAAGGGCTGCTGGTGGAGGACCTCGGTTCGACCAACGGCTGGTTGCTCAACGAATCGCCGCAGCAACGCGCATGGGCGCGCCACGGCGACGAGCTGGGCTTCGACGTGCTGCGCTTTCGCGTGGTCGCGCCGGGCGCGGTCACGCAGCAGCAGGCGCAGGCGCACAGGACGCGCGGAGGGGTGTCGGCGTGGTGGTGGGTAGCCGCACTTGCGGTGCTGGCCGGGGCTGCTGCTGCTGCGGCGCTGCTGCTGCGCTAGCCCGGGCACGGCCCGAGCTTCAGCGACAGGTCGACGGCCTGCACGTGCTTGGTCAGGCCGCCGATCGAGATGCAGTCGACGCCGTCGGCGGCGATCGCACGCAGCGATTCGAGGTCCACGCCGCCGGAAACTTCCAGCGGGATGCGCCCGGCGGCGATGCGCACGGCCTCGCGCCGCGTCGCGGCATCGAAGTCGTCGATCAGGATGCGGTCGCAGCCGGCGTCGAGCGCGGCGCGCAGTTCGTCCAGGGTTTCGACCTCAACAATCAGCGGCAGGCGGGGTTGGCTGGCGCGCGCGGCGGCGATGGCGGCGGCGATCGAACCGGCCGCGCGCACGTGGTTTTCCTTCAGCATCACCGCGTCGTACAGGCCCATGCGGTGGTTGTCGCCACCGCCCACGCGCACCGCGTACTTCTGTGCGACGCGCAGGCCGGGCAGGGTCTTGCGGGTGTCGAGGATCCGCGCGCGGGTGCCGCGCACCGCGTCGACGTGGGCGGCGACCGTGGTCGCGGTGCCCGACAGCGTCTGCAGGAAGTTGAGCGAGGTGCGCTCGGCGCTGACCAGGGCACGGGTGCGGCCGCGCAGCGTTGCAAGGACAGTGCCGGCGCGGACGTGGTCGCCCTCGGCCACGCGCCAGTCGATCTCGACGGCGGGATCGAGCGCGCGGTGGCAGGCGTCGAACCACGGCCGGCCACAGGCCACCGCGTCTTCCTTGCACAGCAGGTAGGCGGACTCGGGAGCGTCGGCAAGCAGGGCGGCGGTGACGTCGCCGCTGCCGAGGTCTTCGGCCAGCGCGCGTTCGATGTCCGCGGCGACGGTTTCGGCCGGCGGCGGCGGGATGGCGGCGCCGGCTGCGCTCATGCGCCTGGGAAGCCCGCGGCCTGCGCGGTGGCGATGCCTTCTTCGGCCAGCAGCACCGGGATGCCGTCGTCGACGCGGTACACCGTGCGCCGGTCGCGGGTGACCAGGGCCTCGCGCAGTGGCTGCGCCTGGACCGCGTCATCGCCGCGAACGACGCCGCCGGCGGTGATCGCGCGGTTCAGCGCCTCCAGGCCCGCGGGTTCGAGCAGCGCCAGCGGCTGGCGGCTGGCGGGGCAGACGAGGATATCGAGCAGCTTGCGGTCCATGGCGGTACGTCGCGGCGTGGGGCCGCTAGAATACGTCTTTGCCACCGGGGACGGCCAATGACCGCCACCAACAGCCCGCCCGTCGTCGGCGTCGTGATGGGTTCGCGATCCGACTGGGACACCATGCAGCACGCCGTGCAGACGCTCGAGGAGCTCGGCATCGCGCACGAGGTCCGCGTGGTGTCCGCGCACCGTACGCCCGACGTGCTGTTCGAGTACGCGGCCACCGCGCGCGCGCGCGGCCTGAAGGCGATCATCGCTGGCGCCGGCGGCGCGGCTCACCTGCCGGGAATGCTGGCGTCGAAGACCGCGCTGCCCGTGCTGGGCGTGCCGGTGCAGTCGAAGGCGCTCAACGGCCTCGACTCCCTGCTGTCGATCGTGCAGATGCCGGCCGGCGTGCCGGTCGCCACCTTCGCCATCGGCAACGCCGGCGCGGCCAACGCGGCGCTGTTCGCCGCGGCGCAGCTCGCGGCCGCCGGCGATGCCGACGTCGCCGCCGCGCTCGACGCCTTCCGCCAGCGCCAGACCGACGACGTCGCCGGCAGCGACGACCCGCGGCGATGACCACCGTCGGCATCCTCGGCGGTGGCCAGCTGGCGCGCATGATGGCGCTGGCCGGCGCGCCGCTGGGCCTGCGCTTCTCGGTGATGGACACCAGCGCCGACGCCTGTGCCGGCCAGTTCGCGCCGCTGGTGGTGGGCGACTACCGCGACGGCGTGGCCCTGGCCGAATTCGCGTCCGGGATCGACATCGCCACCTTCGACTTCGAGAACGTGCCGGCCGAATCCGCGCAGTGGCTGTGCGAGCGGGTGCCGATGTTCCCCAACCCCCGGGCGCTGGGCACCACCCAGGACCGCCTGGCGGAGAAGACGCTGTTCGGTGAACTGGGCATCCCCGTGCCCGGCTACGTGCCGGTCGATACGCGCGAAGACCTCGATGCGGCGGTGGCGAAGCTGGGTGCGCCGTGCATCCTCAAGACCCGGCGCCTGGGCTATGACGGCAAGGGCCAGTTCCGGATCCGCGCCGCCGGCGATGCGGGCGCGGCCTGGGATGCGCTGGGTGCGCAGGCCGGGGCCGGCGGACTGATCCTGGAAGCCTTCGTGCCCTTCGAGCGCGAGCTGAGCGTGGTCGCCGTGCGCGCCCGCGACGGCGAATTCCGTACCTGGCCGCTGACCGAGAACTGGCACGTCGACGGCGTGCTGTCCGCCAGCCTCGCGCCGGCGCGCGTCGCGCCGGAACTGGAGGCGCGCGCCGTGGACTACGCGCGTGCGCTGGCCGAAGCGCTGGACTACGTCGGCGTGTTCGCGCTGGAGCTGTTCTGCCACGACGGCCGACTGCTCGCCAACGAACTCGCGCCGCGCGTGCACAACTCGGGCCACTGGAGCATCGAGGGCGCCGAGACTTCGCAGTTCGGCAACCACCTGCGTGCGGTGCTCGGGCTTCCGCTGGGCGCGACGCGCGCGCTGGGGCGGGCCTGCATGCTCAACTGGATCGGCGAGATGCCTTCGCCCGGCCCCGTACTGGCCGAACCCGGCGGGCATTGGCATGACTACGGCAAGACTTCGCGCCCAGGGCGCAAGGTTGGCCATGCCACGCTGCGGGCGGACAGCGACGAAGATCTGGCCGATGCGCTGGAGCGGGTCGGTGCGGCGCTGGGTCGGGAGGCTCAAGTGGCGCCCGTGCTCGCCCGTTTATGCGATCCCCTTCCCCCGCCCGCGGGGAAAGAGTCCCCGTAGGGGCGCGACTATTTCAGGTTCGAAGCGACGAAGGCCCAGTCCACGACGTTCCACGCCGCTTCGACGTAACGCCCGCGCGCTTCGCGGTAGTCGAGCAGGTAGGCGTGCTCCCACAGGCTCAGGCCCAGCAGCGGGCGATCTTCGCCGGTGATCGGCGTAGCGGTGTTGGCCGTCAGCGCCAGGGTCACGGAACCATCCAGCCGCTGCAGCAGCCAGATCCATCCCGATCCCTGCAGCGAGGTCGCCACCACGGCGAACTGCTGGCGGAACCGTGCGATGTCGCCGAAGCGGCGGGTCAGGGCCTCGGCCAGCGCGCCCTCCGGCTCGCCGCCGCCGCCGCCCGCGGCCGGCTTCAGGCAGCGCCACTGGAACGCCAGGTTCCAGGCCTGTGCCGCATGCTGCTGCAGCGCGCCCTGGCTGCCGCGCACCAGCTCCTCGAGGCTCGCCGCACCCATCCCGGCAGCCGGCGCCAGCGCGTTGACCGCTTCAACGTGGGCGCGATGGAAGCGGCCATGGTGCAGGTCGAGGGTCTCGCCCGAGATATGCGGTTCGAGCGCGGTGCGGTCCCAGGGCAGGGCGGCAAGTTCGATGGCCATGGACGCTACAATAGCGCGATCCCCATTGCGCGCTGCGTGGCTCCGGCCCGCCGCCCAGAACGTCGGAGCCGACATGCCCATCATCGAACGCATCCAGGCCGAAATTTCAGGCCATCCCATCGTCCTCTTCATGAAGGGCACGCCGCAGTTCCCGATGTGCGGCTTCTCCAGCCGCACCGCGGGCGCGCTGCGCGAAGCCGGCGCCGACATGGCGACCCTGCACAGCGTCAACGTGCTCGAGGACCCCGAGGTCCGTGCCAACCTGCCCCGTATCTCCAACTGGCCGACCTTCCCGCAGCTGTTCATCCACGGCGAGCTGATCGGCGGCTGCGACATCACCATGGAGCTGTTCGAGTCCGGTGAGCTGGCACGCATGATCGCGGAGACGCAGAAGGCGTGAGCACGCCCGCGGCCGACGCGGGCGCGCCGGCCGCGCTGGCCGGGCGCGTGGTCCTGGTGACCGGCGCCCACGGCGGGCTGGGCGCGGCCGCCGCGCATGCCTGCGCGCGCGCGGGCGCGACCGCGGTGCTGCTCGGCCGCAAGGTACCCAAGCTCAACCGGGTCTATGACGCGATCGCGCGCGACCCGGCGGGCCTGCCGGAGCCGGTCAACTATCCCTTCGATCTTGCCGGCGCCGAATACGGGGATCACGTGGAGCTGGCGGAACGCATCGGCGCCCAGCTCGGCCGCCTGGATGGCGTGGTGCATTGTGCCGCCGACTTTGCCGGCCTGACCCCGCTCGAACACACCGATCCGGGCAGCTTCGCCCGCACGCTGCACGTCGACCTCACCGCGCGCTGGTGGCTGACCCGGGCCTGCCTGCCGCTGCTGCGCCAGGCGCCCGACGCCTCGGTGGTCTTCGTGCTCGATGACGAAGTCCCGGCCGCCTACCGCGGCGCTTACGGCATCGCCCAGCACGGCCAGCGCGCCCTGCTCGATACCCTGCACGCCGAGCACGGCGGCGGCCCCGTCCGCTTCCACGGCCTGTGCCCGGGTCCGCTGCGCACGCCGCTGCGCGCGCGCTCGCACGTGGCCGACGAGGACCGTCGCGCCCGCGATCCCGCCGTGGCGGCCGAGGCCTGCGTCACCCTGCTGTCAGCGGCCGGTGCCGCGCACCGCGGCCAGGCCTGGGCGCCGCCGCGATGACCATCGCCTCCGCGGCCCTGCTGCTGTTCCTGATCCTGGACCCGCTGGGGAACATCCCGGTGTTCCTCAGCATCCTGCGCAACCTGTCGCCGAAGCGGCAGCGGATCGTGCTGGCCCGGGAGCTCCTGATCGCGCTGGGCGTATTGATGGTGTTCCTCTGGGTTGGCAAGCACGCGCTGGAGGTCATGCACCTGCGGCAGGAGTCGGTGTCGATCGCCGGCGGCATCGTCCTGTTCCTGATCGGCCTGCGCATGATCTTCCCGCCGCCCGAGGGCCTGATGGGCGAGCTGCCCGGCGGCGAGCCCTTCATCGTCCCGCTGGCGGTGCCGCTGGTGGCGGGACCTTCGGGCATGGCCGCGGTGATGCTGATGGGGACCCGGGAGCCCGACCGCCTCTGGGAGTGGAGCCTGGCGCTGCTGGTCGCCTGGGGCGCAACCGCCGCGATCCTGTTCTGCGCACCTTATCTATACCGTCTGCTGGGCGCCCGTGCCCTGACCGCCGTGGAGCGCTTGATGGGCATGCTGCTGGTGGCGATCTCGGTGCAGATGCTGCTGGACGGGCTGGCCAGCTATCTGGGCGGCCTGCCGCCGGTTTGAAACCGTCATCCGGGTGTCATATACGCCGGCTACCGTGTTAATCTGTTGTTAACCGCTGCCGCTCCGGCGGTCGCGGCGTGAGTGGGAACCACACCCGAAATCATCCTTCCGCGCCTGCCTGGCGCGATCCGTTTTTCCTTGCCAAGAGTCCAGCCATGACCCGTCGCAATGTCCTCCGTGTGTCGAAACTTTCGCTCGGCCTGATCGCCGCGCTTGCCGCCGCACCCGTCCTCGCCCAGAGCTCCACCTCCGCGGGCGTGGGCGGCGTGGTGATGGGCAGCGACGGCCAGCCGGTCACCAACGCAGAAGTCATCATCGTCCACGTCGAATCCGGCACCACCAGCCGCGTGACCACCGATGCCAGCGGCCGCTACAGCGCCCGCGGCCTGCGCGTGGGCGGCCCGTACGAGATCGTCATCACCAAGGCCGGCGCTGGCACCAAGACCGAGGACAACGTCTACCTCGGCCTGAACCAGGTCAACACCGTCAACGCCCAGCTCACCGGTGACGTGACCACGCTCGGCACCGTGACCGCGATCGGCGTGGCCGGCGGCTCGGACATCTTCAGCGCCACCAAGATGGGCACCGGCACCAACCTCCACAACGAGATCATCGAGGCGCTGCCTTCGGCCAGCCGCAACATCCAGGACTACATCCGCCTGGATCCGCGCATCTCGCAGATCAGCAAGGCGGACGGCTCGATCTCCGCCGGCGGCCAGAACTCGCGCTTCAACGTGATCCGCATCGACGGCGTCAGCAACTCCGACCCGTTCGGCCTCGAAGCCAACAACATGCCGACCGAGCGCCAGCCGGTCTCCATGGACGCGATCGAGGAAATCCAGATCGACCTGGCCAACTACGACACCACCATCTCCGGCGGTACCGGCGCGGTGGTCAACGCCGTGACCAAGTCGGGCACCAACGAGTTCCACGGCAGTGCGTACTACGCGCTGCGCGACGGCGACTGGGTGCGCGACGAACTGCGCGGCATCGAGTTCAACGGCTTCGACAAGGAAGAGACCTACGGCCTCACCTTCGGCGGCCCGATCATCAAGGACCGCCTGTTCTTCTTCGCCAATTACGAGCAGTTCAAGCGCGAGCGCCCGGGCACCAGCCTGTCGGGCACCCCGTACGGCGACGGCGACATCACCGATGCCGACATCCAGCGCGTGATCGCGGCCGCCAACGGCTTCGGTTTCGACCCGGGCAGCTTCAACCCGCCGAGCATCTCCGAGACCGACATCGAGGAGTACGCGGTCAAGCTCGACTGGAACATCAACGACAACCACCGTGCGGCCCTGCGCTACAGCAAGACCGAGGAAATCGTGCCCAAGCTGGTCGGCTTCGGTGGCAGCAGCGTCTCGCTGTCGAGCTACTGGTATGACCAGAACAAGACCTTCGAGAGCACCGTCGCCGAACTCTTCAGCGACTGGAGCGAGAACTTCTCGACCGAGTTCAAGGTCTCGCAGCGCGACTACTCGTCGATCGCGGCCACCTATGCCGACCTGCCGACCATCTTCATCAACAACGTCGGCCCGGGCCAGGACAGCATCAACCTCGGCACCGAGCGCAACCGCCACGTCAACGTCGTCGACACCGAGCAGCTGACCGTGTTCGGTGCCGGTACCTGGTACGCCGGCGACCACACCCTGAAGTTCGGCTTCGACTACGAGGACAACGAGATCCTCAACTTCTACGGCCGCGACCTCAACGGTGCGTGGACCTTCGACAGCCTCGAGGACTTCGAAGCCGGCCGGGCCATCCGCTACGACCTGCGCGCCCCGCGTCCGGGCGGCAGCCGTTCCGACATCCCGGCGGCCTACTCCTTCGAGAACCTGGGCCTGTTCGTGCAGGACACCTGGGCGGTCAACTACAACCTGAGCCTGATGTTCGGCCTGCGCGTCGACATGCCCGACTTCGGCGACAAGCCGATCTACAACCAGCGCATCCAGGACATCTACGGCCTCGACAACTCGGTGACCGTCGACAAGGAGCTGTGGCAGCCGCGCTTCGGCTTCAACTACACCTTCGACAGCGAGCGTCCGACCCAGCTGCGCGGCGGCATCGGCCTGTTCCAGGGCGGCAACCCGAACGTGTGGCTCGCCGGCCCGTTCCAGAACACCGGCCTGAACTTCGACAGCTACAGCCTTCGCGGCGACGATGTGCCGGACTTCGATCCGAGCGTGCCTCCGGCCGTGCCGGCCGGCGGCGGTGCCTCCGCGCCGCGCATCACCGCCGACATCGTGGAGCCGGGCCTGGCCCTGCCGTCGATCTGGAAGGCCAACCTTGCGATCGACCACGAGCTGCCCTGGTACGGCATCGTGGCGTCGGCCGAACTGCTGCTGACCAAGAACAAGAATGCCCTGTGGTTCGACCGCATCGACATCGGTGCGCCGACCTACCAGGGCCAGGACGGCCGCATGCTCTACTGGAACCAGGCTGGCCTGGATCCGGCCAACTCCGGCCGCTTCGGCATGACCCACGGCAGCGGCGGCGCCAGCAACCGCGCCAACAAGCATGCCGACGTCGACCAGGCCATCGTGATCCGCAACACCGACAAGGGTTCGGCCCGCCAGCTCACCGTGGCGCTGTCCAAGCCGGTGGTCGACCAGTGGGGTTGGACGGTGGGCTATACCCACACGTCCGCCACCGAGTTCAGCCCGGCGACGAGCTCGCAGAACTCGTCGAACTGGAACAACACCATGGTGTTCAACTCCAACGACCCGGTGGGTTACAACTCCCGCTATGCCATCAGGGACCGCTTCACCGCGGCCGTGACCTGGCAGAAGGCGTTCTTCGGCGACAACATGACCAGCGCCGGCCTGTTCTACGAGGGTCGTTCGGGTCGTCCGTTCAGCTACATCTACTACAACGACATCAACGGTGACAGCGCCGGCACGAACGACCTGTTCTACGTGCCTGCCGGCCCCGGCGACGTCCTGTGGACGGGGGGCGCGGCGATGGAGCAGGACTACTTCAACTGGATGGCCGAGAACGCCCCCGAGCTGCAGCGCTACCGCGGCCAGGTGGCACCCGCCAACGCCTTCCGCGCCGACTGGACCAACACCTTCGACGTCCGCGTGAGCCAGGAAGTCCCGATGTTCTTCAAGGGTCACAAGGCGGAAATCGCCCTGGACATCATGAATATCGGCAACCTGATCAACAAGGACTGGGGCCTGATCGACGACTACGGCTTCTTCTCCACCCGCCGCGTGGCCAACTATGCGGGCGTCGATCCGGAGACCGGCAAGTACGTCTACAACTTCAGCGGTTCCACCGACAACTCCGGCATCCAGGAGAACAACGGCGACGGCATCAACACCGCCGTCTCCCGCTGGTCGGTCATGCTGAGCCTGAAGTACAAGTTCTGATCGCAAGCGCGTAGCAACAACGGAACGGCCGGGCATGTCCCGGCCGTTTCCGTTTCCGTTGCCGCGCCCCGTTGCGCTAGAGTCGGTGCCCGAAAACACGACGACAACAAGAAGAAGAGAGCACGCATGAAGGACACCCCCACGGCCCCGGCCACCCTGCCGACCGTCAGCGCCCGCATCTACCCGCGCGGCGGCCTCGACATCCTCTCGCGCGATGAAGTGGCCCGGCTCAAGGATGCCTCCACCGGCGGCCTGCACGACCTGCTGCGCCGCTGCGCCCTGGCCGTGCTGACCAGCGGCAGCGCCAACGACGACCCCCGCGCCGCGCAGGAGATGTACCCCGACTTCGACATCCAGGTGCTGCAGCAGGACCGCGGCCTGCACATCGAACTGGTCAGGGCCCCGGCGATGGCCTTCGTCGACGGCGAGATCATCCGCGGCGTGGCCGAACTGCTGTTCGCCACCGTGCGCGACCTGGCCTACATGGCCATCGAACTCGGCCCCGAATACGCGGCCGACGTGGAGTCATCCGCCGGCATCACCGACGCCGTCTTCGGCCTGCTGCGGAACGCGCGCCTACTGCACCCGTCCGATCCCAACCTCGTGGTGTGCTGGGGCGGGCACTCCATCAGCCGCGTCGAATACGAGTACACCAAGCTGGTGGGCTACGAGCTCGGCCTGCGTGGCCTCGACATCTGCACCGGCTGCGGCCCCGGCGCCATGAAGGGCCCGATGAAGGGCGCCAACATCGCCCACGCCAAGCAGCGCCAGCGCCGCCCGCGCTACATCGGCATCACCGAGCCCGGCATCATCGCCGCGGAGTCGCCGAACCCGATCGTCAACCAGCTCGTGATCATGCCGGACATCGAGAAGCGCCTGGAGGCCTTCGTCCGCATCGGCCACGGCATCATCGTATTCCCGGGCGGCGTGGGCACCGCGGAGGAGATCCTGTACCTGCTGGGCCTCCTGCTGCGCGAGGAGAATGCCGAACTGCCGTTCCCGCTGATCCTGACCGGCCCCGTGTCCTCCGCGCCGTATTTCGAACAGATCGACCGCTTCATCCGCCTGACCCTGGGCGACGCCGCCACCGAGCGCTACGAGATCATCGTCGGCGATCCCCAGGCGGTCGCCCGTCGCATGGCCGCCGGCGTGAAGCGCGTGCGCGAGGCGCGGATCCACAACAAGGATTCGTTCTACTTCAACTGGGGCCTGGATATCCCGCTGCCGTTCCAGCAGCCGTTCGTGCCGACGCACGAGGCGATGGCGGGGCTGGACCTGCACCACGGGCGGAAGCCGCATGAGCTGGCGGCGGACCTGCGCCGGGCGTTTTCCGGGATCGTGGCGGGGAACGTGAAGGAAGACGGGATGCGGCGGATCGAGGCGTATGGGCCGTTCCAGATCCATGGCGACCGGGACATGATGGAGTCGCTGGATGCGCTGCTGAGGGCGTTCGTGGAGCAGCGGCGGATGAAGATTTCGGGGGAGTATCGGCCCTGCTATGAAGTGGTGACTTGACTCAGGTCGCGGCAGGAGCAGCGGGTAGGCGGATGGTGGCGACGTAGCGTCCGTCTGCCGCGCCGGTGGACAGTGCACCGCGGCCGTCGGTCATGGCCTCGATGCGGCTGGCCACGGACGGCAGCCCCACGCCATGGCCTGGCGTGGGGGCGGTGACATCGGTACGGTCCGGCAGGTCATTGCGCACCGTAACGTTGATCCACATGTCATCGACGGTGACCAGGATGTCTATCCGCCCACCTTCCACGCGCCGCTCGATGCCGTGGCGGACGGCGTTCTCGGCCAGCGGCTGGATGGCGAGGGCAGGGACTTCGACTTCGGGCAACGAAGGTGGCAACTCCCATCGGACCGTCAGTCGCTCCGCCAGCCTGAGCTGCTCGATCTCCAGATAACGGCGCACCAGCCCAACCTCCTCCTCCAAGCGGATGTGGCGCGGCCCGGCCAGCGCGGCGCGAAACAAGTCCGACAGGTCGAGCAACACCTGCTCGGCCTCCGCGGGGCGCTGGTGGACCAGGGCAATGGCGGTGTTGAGGCTGTTGAAGAGGAAGTGGGGGTGTGTGCGGGCCTGGAGGGCTTCGAGTTCGGCGTGCTTGGCGCGGACTGCGGATCTCTGTGCCTGCCAGTGATTGTGCAGCGCCGCGAGGCCCAGCACGCCGACCGCGACCACGATCCCCGTGATCCGCAGCACGGGCCATGGCCAGGAGGCATCCGAAGTCCCGAGCACCGACGGTCCGAGCAGCATCCGCACGGAGCCGACCGCGATCCACGTCCATATCAACAGACCCAGCAGTCCCAGATATGCCACGTGCAGTGGCCTGAGCCGGCGGATCCATTTCCGCAGCCCATACAGCGACCCAAGTGTCAGCAGGATCACCCACTGGATCAGGAACGAAGCCAAACCGAACAGCACCAGCCTGTTGGCTTCGACGCCTGGCGACAGGGCCAGCACCAGCGCGAGGCATTCGCCGGCCAGGATCGACCAGACGATGGCGGGCGCCTGCCACAGGGTATCGATGGGGTGGCTGGATGCATCCCGGGTCATCGCGACATCATAGGGGCTGCCGCTGCCGTTCGGAGGTCCAGCGCGGCCACCCATCGGCCAATGGTGGCTCCCGTGGATGGTTCTCCTTAGTCTGCATGTGACGAAAAAGAACGATGCAGGGGAGTGCATGTATGTCCGTGGTTGGACTCGCCCGGGATGCCGCTGTGCCGCGCCGACGGCCGGTACGTGGCTTCACGCTGATCGAACTGCTGGTGACCGTGGCCCTGCTGGCGATCCTCGTTGCGCTGGCCGCGCCCAGCTTCGCCAACCTGATCAACTCCAACCGGCTCGCCGGCGCCGCCAACGACATCGTGGCGGCCCTGCAGGTGGCGCGGATGGAAGCCATCCGGCGCGGCCAGAGCGTGGTCATCTGCCCCTCCACCGACGGCGCTTCCTGTGCCGGCGCAGAGTGGTCGCGGATGATCGTGTTCTCGGATCGAAACGGCAACCAGGCCGTGAATGCTCCCCAGGACGTGGTGCTCCGGGACATCACTCTGGCCGCTGCCGGGATGCAGGTGGTGCCCAGCGCCAGCGTCGGTGGCAGCGGTTGGATCCGGTTCTCACCCGACGGCCTTGCCTGGGTGGGCGCCAACCGCAGTGGGGCGATCGGTGTCTGCAGCAACCGGCTCCCCGATGCCAGCAACACACGCGACGTGCGGATCGCCACCAGCCGGGTGTCCGTCAGCACGCGTAACGGAACTTCGGCCTGCACCGCGCCATCGGACAACTGACATGCCAACCACACACGACTACAAGCCTGCCGGTCGGCGCGCTGCATACCAGCGCGGCAGCACCCTGCTCGAGGTAATGATCGCCGTGCTGATCCTGGCCATTGGCATGCTGGGTCTCGCCGCGCTCTCGGCCGTTACCATCAAGAACAGCAACAGCGCGGCAGCGCGATCGCAGGCCGTGGTGCAGGTGTATTCCCTGTTCGACACGCTGCGGCTGGACCGCGCGCAGGCGAGTGCGGGGGCCTTCAACGTCTCTGACTGGTCGTGCGCGACCCTCAATGCCGACCCCGATTCCGGCATCGACTACTCGGTGTTCAATGGCTGGCTGTCGCAGGTGCAAGCGAACCTCGGCGACCCCAATGCATGCGGGCGGCTGGTCTGCGGAGCGGACACCTGCACGGCCGGCATCCGCTGGGACGACAGCCGCGGAACCGATGGCAGCGACGCACTTGAAATCCAGACCATGAGCAGGCTTTGACATGAACATCCACGCACGTCGTCGCCCATCCGCGGCGCAGGGCCAACGCGGCGCCACCCTGATCGAACTGATGATCGCGCTCCTGCTCGGGCTGGTGGTGGTGGCTGCGGCCAGTGGCCTCTTCCTGACCAACAAACGCGTGTACGCGTCCACCGAGACGATCAACCGCATCCAGGAAAACTCGCGCGTCTCATTCGAGATCATGTCACGCGACATCCGCGAGGCAGCGGCGAAGCCATGTGGCAACTCGTCGACGACGGTCAACCTGTTGCAAAGCCGCGACTCCGCCTGGTGGGAGCAGTTCGGCGAGGGGCTCCGCGGCTACGACGGCAACCAAGTGTCGCCCGGGACCGTGATCGGTACGGGGGTCGCGCAGCGGGTGGCCGGCACCGATGCCATCGACCTTCATCTGGTCAACGATGGCGACTATGCGGTGGTCAAGCACGACACGCCCAGCGCAACACTGGACCTCAACAACAGAAACGGTCTGGTCGAGGGCGACATCGTGATGGTGTGCAACACCGAGTATTCGCTGATCTTCCAGATCACCGGATTCAACGGGACAGGTCTCCTGCATACGGGCGCGGGCAGCATCACGCCCGGTAACTGCGGCTCGGAGTTCCAGTTCGAGGATCCGGACCTGTCCAAGTGCTCCGGTGCAAGCGCACCCAACGGCTATTGCGTGATGGGTGCCACCTCCGCGCAGTGCGTGAAGAGCAGCGAAGATCCTGCGGCCTTGGCCAGGATCCAGACTTCGCGCTGGTACATCGGCAACAACGCGCGCGGCGGGCGTTCGCTGTACCGGGCACAACTGGTGAACCGCACGGCGACCTTGACGCCCAATATCGTGGATGCGGTCGAGATCGCCGAGGGCATCGGCGCCATGCAGCTCCAGTACCGGTCCAACGGTTCGACCGTGTGGCGGGACGCGACGGCGGTAGCCGACTGGACGATCGTCAACGCCGTGCGGGTCAACTTCACCGCCGAAGGCACCGAGGGCGCGCTCAGCGGCGGCTACCTCGATGGCACCGACGGCGATGTCCTCAACCGCTCGGTCAGCCACGTGGTGGCGATCCGCAACCGGGAGGGCGTGCTGTGAGCCGCGTGCAGGCCGAGCGCGGCGCGTCGCTGGTGGTGGTGCTGCTGCTCCTGCTGGTGGTCACGCTGCTCGGGCTTGCGTCCCTGCGCAGCACGCTGCTGCAGGAGCGCATGGCAGGCAACCTGGCCGCGCGCGGCAACGCCTTCCAGGTCGCCGAAGCCGTGCTGCGCGAAGCCGAGGGGTTCGCGGCATCGAAGCCTTCGCCGCCGGCCGCCGGGTGTGCCAACGGTGTTTGCGCGCGTTACGTGGCAACCGCGGGCACCCTGCCGCCCTGGGAGGCCGACGCGTTCTGGGAGACGGGAAGCAGCGGCTTCCGGCTGGCGGCCGCAGACATGAACGGAATTCGCGCACAGTACGTGGTCGAGGACTATGGCAAGGGCATGGATACAAGTTGTACGGGGTCGGTGGACATGTCCGCGCCTGAATGTGACGTCGAGACCCAGATATATCGCATCACCGTGCGCAGCCGCGCCCCGGACGGCGCGGCCGTCCTTCTGCAGTCCCTGTACGAAGTGCCTTGAGGATCACGCCATGAAGCGCAAGACTCCCCGCGTGGACACTGGACGTCGCCTGGCGATCGCCATCGGCTTCGCGGCCGCGTGCATCGGCGCACAGGCGCCAGCGGCGTCCTTCCCCGATTATCCGTTGCAGACCGGGACAGGTTCGATACCGCCGAACATCATGTTCATCCTGGACGACTCAGGGTCGATGGCATGGCTGGCGATGCCTGCCAACCTCACGACGCTCAATGACCGGGTCGAGCACCGGAGCTACGTCCACAATACGATCTACTACGACCCGCGGATCGACTACCGGGCGTGGATGCAGGCCAATGGCCTGCGGATGACGGGAGGCACGACCTATGCGTCCGCCTTCAGGAATCTGAATCTGGCCACCGACGCGATCAATCTCGCATCGATCGGCGACCAGACGTATTACGTGCCGAGAAGCGGCGTGACGCTACCTGGGACCGACAACGCCGACTATGACAAATACATCATCCGCCCCAGCGGAGCGGTGGAGCACTGTGAATGGGTGGTGGTCAGTCCGGGCGGTGGTAGCTGGGACAACTGTGTCGCGGCTACGCCAACCGGCAGGAGCGCGGAAGCCGAACGCAACAACTATGCGACCTGGTTTTCCTACCACCGCACGCGCATGAAGGCGGCAAAGGCCGGTGCAAGCGAGGCATTCTCGGGCCTTGGGCAGAACTTCCGCGTCGGTTATGACTCGATCTGGAACCGCAGGGGCGCCAGCACCGTGGGTGGTGGCCTCCCGGCGCTGCAGATTCCGGTGTCGCAAAACAATGGACTTTTCACAGGCGTCAACCGGACCTCCTGGTTCGAGCATCTTTTCGAGGCCCAGGGAATAAGCACGACGCCCTTGCATGGGGCACTCCAGCGTACGGGTCGATACTACGAAACCCAGACCGGCGCAAGCGGTCCCTGGGGGCCGCAGACGGGGGATGCGCAGCTGAGCTGTCGCCAGAATTACGCCATCCTCACCACTGACGGTTACTGGAACAGCAGTTCCGGCTATACCGAAATCGGCAATGCCGATGGCACGTCCGGGGAAAAGATCGAGTCCCCCGACGGCGAGCGGACCTATACGTATGCACCGGAGCGGCCGTACACCGACGGTTTCTCGAACACGTTGGCGGACGTCGCCATGCACTATTGGAAGCGGGACTTGCGCGATGACCTGGATAACAACGTGCCATCCTCTGCGTCCAATCCGGCTTTCTGGCAGAACATGTCGACCTTCGGCATCTCCATCGGCCTGCAGGGCACGCTGTCGCCGGACGATGTGATCCTCATCGAAGGCAATGAAAAGAGCTGGCCGAACCCATGGCGGACGGACACGAACAGTTCTGACAGCTGGAACAACGAATCAGCGAGACGTATCGACGACTTGTTGCATGCCTCCGTGAACGGTCGTGGCAGCTTCGTGGCTGCGTCCAACCCCCAGGAATTCGCCGACGCGCTGCAGGACAGTCTGGCGGCGATCGCACGTCGGCGCTCCTCGGGTTCCAACGTCGCGTCGAACGGACCGTCGCTCAACAGCGGATCGCACCTTTTCCAGGCCACGTACACCTCCGGAGAGTGGTCCGGCGACGTAACAGGCATCAGCATCGTGGGCGGGACCATCGCAGGCACTCCGGCTTGGAGCATGGCCGCAGTCGCCAACAGTGATCCCGTGGCCTTCCGTGACCGCGAGGTATATACATGGAACGGTTCGGGTACTGACTTCCCGACATCGGTGCAGCGCACTGCATTGGCGCGGGACGTCGGGCTGGCAGGTGAAGCCACCGGCGAGGAGAACGCAAACTACATCAAGGGTCATCGCGCGGGCGAGGGCACGTCGCAGACCTCATTGCGCAGGAGGACCTCGCCGATCGGCGACATCGTGAACTCCTCGCCGTTCTACGTGCCTGAAACCAATATGCTTTACATTGGCGCCAACGACGGCATGCTGCATGCGATCGACGCCTCGAACGGCAGCACGCGGTTCTCCTATGTGCCGGCGGGCCTGAACTTCAGCAATCTCGCGATGCTCAGCAGCCAGGACTACAGCCACCGCTTCTTCGTGGATGGAGGGGTGGACGTCACCACTCGCGCGCAGGGCGGCGGCCGCAATATCCTCGTGGCGAGCCTCGGCCGTGGTGGCAGGGGCGTGTTCGCGCTGGACGTCACAGAGACCGGGGCGGACGAGCTGGATGACGACCTGGTGCTTTGGGACAAGACCTCGCAAGGCAGCATCGAGGCTGGGGACATGGGCCACGTGCTGGGGGCGCCGCTTGTGCGGCAGGGCAACACCGATGTCCCCCTGGCGATCGTCGGCAACGGTGTCGACAGTCCCAACGGGACTGCCGCGCTCTTCATCTACAACGCTCTGACCGGTGCACTCATCAAGAAGATCGTCGTCGACGATACAGGCGGCAACGGCCTGGCGGAAGCACGCGCAGCCGACGTGACCGGCGACGGCAAGGCCGACTACATCTATGCCGGGGACCTGAAGGGCAATCTCTGGAAGTTCGACGTCAGCGAGACCAACGTCTCGCAGTGGAAGGTCTCGCACAAGAGCGGAAATACCCCGGTCCCGATCTTTCGCGCGCGCGACGCTTCCAATAACCCGCAGCCGATCACCTCGGCGGTCGCGCTCGCCCGCCATCCAGGCAACGGACGCGTCTTCGTGCTGTTCGGCACAGGCAGGTACCTTACCAACGGTGACCTCGGTAGCACCGCGACGCAATCCGTCTACGCACTGATGGACGAGGATTCGGGCAGCTATCCGATTACCAGGAGCCAACTGCACGAGCGCACCATCCCACTGACCGGCGTCGATTCGCTGGGACGAGCGGCGAGGTCCTGGGAACCCTATTCCGAGCTCGATGTGGGCAAGCGGGGCTGGTTCGTCGATCTGGGCGTGCCTACCGCCGGCGAGCGGGTGGTCACCGCGCCCTTCGTCCGGGCACGGGCGCTGTGGTTCTCGAGCATCATTCCCCTGCCGGGCGAAGGCTGCGACTCGGGCGGCACGGGCTATCTGAACGCGGTTGATGCCTTCACCGGAACCAATCCTCGCGCCCCGGTGGGGGGAGGCACTTACACATTCATCGACGTGAACAATGACGGCCAAGGCAATGACCGACTTGCAGGGAGCGGTGGCACGGGCGAGTCCGGCTTCATCACGTCGGTGGACCTGGGTATTGGCATGCCTTCGCAGGGCATCGGCGTTGGCAATGCCATCTACGTGTGTGGTTCCGACGCCGAGTGCGGCAGAGCGCCCACACCACCGCCCGGGAGCGGTCCCGCCCGGCTTCGCTGGCGCGAACTGGTCGATTAGGAGTGAACATGAGCGGGAACGTCCGAAAGCAGCGCGGATTCACCTTGGTGGAGCTGATGATCGTGGTGGCGATCATTGCGATCCTCGCCGCCATCGCCTACCCCAGCTATACCAACCACGTCACCAAAACGCGCCGGGGCGCGGCAGCAGCCTGTGCCATGGAGGCGGCGCATTTCATGGAGCGGTACTACACCACCAATCTCACGTATCTCGACGCGGCAATGCCAGCGACGGCGTGCATGGCGGAGCTGCAGGATTTCTACGTGATCCAGCTCGCGGCGCCGGCTACTGCAGGGGCGTTCGTGGTTGAAGCAGTGCCCCAGGGTGCCCAGGCCACCAACGATACCCTGTGCGGCACGCTCAGCATCAACCAGGCGGGCACGAAGACCGAAGATGGAACGGCAACCAGTGCCGCGCAGTGCTGGTAGCGGGGCATCATGCGCCGGGGCAATCCGTTGGCCCGGCGGCTCGCTGAATCCGCGCCCGCCCGGCATTGTTGACCACCACTTTGCCGAGAAGACGGGAGTCGCCGCCGCTGCAAAGGGCCAAGCTGACGTTGCTTCCGGACGCCCATCCGTGAGGCAGGTAGCGGATGCGTTGCCTGCCCGCGCTTGAGCGCAGGGCGAAACCCCGCTTGAGTGGAGGGCTTACCTCCATCACAGCCGAGGCGTTCTCCGGCTGGCTGCTGCGGGTGCGGTCGAGATACATGATCCAGCCTGCGGACCAGTCGACGCCCCCGGTACAGCTGTGGCCATCGTCGCTTGGGCAAAGCGTGACGGGATGCCCGCGCGTGACTGCCAGACTGCGGGCGAGGGCAAGGCTGCTGGTGGTGGAGTGGTAGACAGCCAGCGCGTTGGCGTCGCGCCGGGCCTGAGTGACGGATGGCGCGGCCAGGGCGGTCACGACCGCTACGACTGCCAGCGTCATGCACAGCTCGATGAGGGTGAAGCCTGGTTGCGTTTCCATCCTTGCAGGCTAGGCGCCACCATCGGCGGGGCGCAGTCCGCGCGCGGCGCGCCTCAGCGTCGGAAATCCCGCCGCCCTCAGGCCCTCGGACTCCTCTCCTCCCGCACCTTCGGCCGCCGGTCACTGAGCAGCACGCTCAGCACGATCCCGAACCCCAGCGCGGAAGCCAGCAGAAACATGACCATCGCTAGGGCGGGGTAGTCGAACAGCGTCGGGCCCGCCACGTCACCGCGCATGAGCATGGCACTGGCGAGGATCAAAGCGGCCACGATCACACCGGCGGCGATCCGGTTCGCGATCTTCTGCAGGTTCTCGGTCCGCCGCGACTCCTGCAATCCGGCCACCCGACTGGGAGTGAGCCTGGACCCGCTGTACGCATGGGTGCGTCAGCGCCGCAAGGCGCCGCAGATGCTTGAAGCCCAGGCGACGCAGGCCGCGGAGCTGCGGCGACTGCAGACGGAACTCAAGCGGGTTACCGAGGAGCGCGATTAACAAAAGCCGCGGCGTACTTTGCCAAGGGATAAGGGCAACGTACGCGTTCGTGCAAGCGCACCTGGGCGAGTTCCGCGTGAACAGCGTGTGCCGGGTACTGGGCATGCAGCGCACAGGAAGACCAGCGACTGATCGGGTGGTCAAGCTGGCGTGGCTGGAGAGTGGCGGAATCTATCGCTATCGCAAAGTGACCGACGACCTGCTGGACCTGGGTGAACACTGCGGGAAGCATCGCGTAGCGCGCTTGATGGCGCAGAACACGCACTGGGTGGTCGGCATCACTACATTCGTGTCAGCGACGCGGAACCAAGCGGCACATCATTGAACTCGCGGGACAGGCGCCACACGCGCACGCCGAGATCGGCCTCGACGATGCGGCGGATGGCGTCGCTTGGAACCGGCAGGAATCGAAGTCCGGGCCGCTGAACAGCCCGGTGCCCCGATGTTTCAACACGAACCGCAAGACCTGCGCACTGCGCACCATGCTGCTGTTTCCGGCCGTGGCCCCTCCTTCGGGCCACGGTAATGTCGAGGTGGCGCCGTGACCCGCGGGAGTCCGCCCCCGCCTGTCGCGGCTTCGTCGCCGCATCCGCGGTTCCGTCGCAAACCGCTGCGCGCGCGCGGCGGCGCCGGATATGCTCCGTCGCACTCCCAACGTGAAACCGACCTCCGTGATCAAGAGCCTCTTCTTCGTCCTTCGCCTCGCCGCCGCCTGGTTCCTCGCGGTGCTGCTGGTGTCGCTGATGTGGGCCGAGCTGCCGCTCCTGGGTCGCCTCGAGTGGCCGATCGTGCTGCTGGGCATGGCGACGATGGCGCTGGTGGTGGCAGGTGCCCTGTCGCACCTGGGCCGGGTGCGCCTGATCGCGGGGCGGGTCGACAAGGCGGTGCTGTCCAACCGGCAGCGTCGACAGGTGGAGATCCCCTTCGAAGCCGGCGAGGCCTTCGACCTGCTGGAAGCCGCGGTGCGCGAACTCCCGCGGGTGGAGCAGGTGGAGGCGGCGCGCGACAGCCTGCAGCTGCGCGCCAAGGTCGGTCGCCCCGATACCTATGGCGAGCATCCGCTGGGCCGCTGGAACCCGTTGCTCTGGTTCGGCATCCCGCGCAACCAGATCCAGGCCACGGTCACGCCGGGCGACGACAGCGGCAGCGTGACACTCATCTGCGAGCCCGAATCGCCGGCATGGAGCGACTGGTTCCTGGTCGACGACGGCACCAACTTCGAGAACGCCGAGGCGATCACCCGCGCCATCAGCCGCCGCGTCGCCGGGCATCGTCGCGGCGAAAAAGCCGCCGCGGCGCAGACCGCCACGGAAAAGGAGCTTGCCGTCGCGCGCCTGAGCCTGCTGCACGCCCAGGTCGAGCCCCACTTCCTCTACAACACGCTGGCCAGCGCGCAGCTGCTGGCGGGCAGCGACCCGCCGCGCGCCGAGGAGATGCTGGGCCACCTGATCCAGTACCTGCGCCACTCGCTGCCGCGCACCGAGGAGGAGCTGTCGACGCTGGGCCAGGAGCTGGAGCGCGCGGTGGCGTACCTGGAGATCCTCAGGATCCGCATGGGTCCGCGCCTGGCGGTCCACGTGGACGTGCCCGAGAGCCTGCGCGCGACGCCGCTGCCGCCGATGATGCTGCAGACCCTGGTCGAGAACGCGATCAAGCACGGCCTGGAGCCGCGCACCGCCGGCGGCATGGTGTGGATCCGCGCCCGCCGCAGCGACGGCACGGTCGCGGTCACGGTGGCCGACGACGGCGAAGGCTTCAACGCCAAGAGCAGCGGTACGGGCATCGGCCTGAAGAACGTGCGCGAGCGCCTGCGCCTGGTGTTCGGTGGCGATGCGGCGCTGGCGGTGGTCGCCAACTTCCCGGCTGGCGTCGCGGCGACGATCACCGTGCCCGCGGCCAACGAAGGAGTCCGCAGCCATGTCTGACATCGCCTGGACCTGCGTGGTCGCCGAGGACGAGGCGCTGCTGCGGCGCTCGCTGCTCGACCAGCTGCACCGCGCCTGGCCGGAGCTGCGCGTGGTGGCGGAGTGCGACGACGGCGCCAGCGCGCTGGAGGCGATCGCCGAGCACCGGCCGCAGGTCGCGTTCCTCGACATCCGCATGCCGGGTCTCAGTGGCCTGGAGGTCGCGTCCGCGGCCGCCGAGGCCAGCCCCGGCACGCGCGTCGTCTTCGTCACCGCGTACGACCAGTACGCCATCGACGCCTTCGAACGCGGCGCGATCGACTATCTGCTGAAGCCGATCTCGGCCGAGCGCCTGGCGGCCACGGTGCAGCGCCTGCAGGCGCGCGGTGGCAGCGACGCGGTGGCGCTCGCTGCGCTGCTCGAGCGCCTCGGGCCGCTGCGCCCGCGCGAGGACGCGCCGCCGCCGCTGACCTGGATCACCGCCAGCGCGGGCCGCGAGACGCGGCTGGTGCTGGTGGATGAAGTCGCCTATTTCCGCGCCGACAACAAGTACACGACGGTGATGACCGCAGACGGGGAAGCGCTGCTGCGCACGCCGATCCGCGAGCTGCTCGAGGTGCTGGATCCGACGATGTTCAAGCAGATCCACCGCTCGACGATCGTCAACTTGAAGGCGATCGCCGGCATCACCCGCGACGACAGTGGCCGGGGCACCGTCCGCCTGAAGTCGCGCCCCGAGACGCTGGCCGTCAGCCAGACCTTCATGCCCCTGTTCCGTCACATGTAGCGCGCGGGTGACGTCCAGGACAGCACTGCCGCATCACTGCATTCGAGGTGTCCCGTGAACAAGCTCCTTGCCCTCTGCTATTTCGTGCTTTCGCTGTTCGGCTTCAACGGCGGCGGGGCGACGTTCGTGCACCGCGTCAGCGCGGACGACGGCGATGTGCTCCACAGCAGGACGCAGGTGCAGGCTGGCGTGGCGCGATTCGAATGCCTGCGCAGCGCGAGCGGACAGTGCCATTACACGGTCTATCCACGCAGCTGTACGCCAGCGATGGTGGCGGCGCAGGCCAGCGGATGTGGCGGGGTCTCGATCCAGCGCTTCGTCATCGCCGGCGGCGACAGTCGCCAGGTCAGCGGCCTGCATGACATCCGCCTGTGCGTGAGCGCCGACGGCGGTACGCGCGGGCCGGATTGCGAGGCCGTGGCGTCGGTCGCGGCACGTTGACGGCGCCATTCACGCACCTCCGACGGGCCGCGTTCTAGTGTCGGGAGCGCTCCTTTTCGAGGTGATGCCCATGAACCGCTCCATGACGATGCTGGCGCTGGGACTCGGCGGCGCGATGCTCATGTCCGGCTGCGACCACAGCGACCGGCGTACCGATGCGGGCGAGGCGAGGAGCCAGGCCGACGCCGGGGCGGATCGCGCGCAGGCGGACACGCCGACGCTTCGCCCGACCGGCACGCCGGTGCCGATCCAGCAGGGCGCGACGATACCCGGCAGCGAAAACGCGACGCTCGCGATGTCGGGCACGCCGTCATCGCACCTGGTGGATGGCGCGGGCAGCGCGATCTACGTGCTGGCCGGCAATACCGACGGCAGCCGGTGCGATGCAGCCTGCGAAGAAGTCTGGCCGCCCGTGCTGGCGCATGACGCGCAGCCGACCGCCGGCCCCGGCGTCGAGGGCGCGCGGATCGGCACCCTGGAGCGCGGCGATCGCAGCTACGTCACCTATGGCGGCCAGCCGCTGTACCGCTACGCCGGCGATGCGGGTGCGGAACGGACCGCGGGCGCCGGCGTCGACGACCAGTGGGGCAAGTGGTCACTGGTCGGCCTCGACGGGCAGCCCCAGCCCGACCCCCGGTAAGCCCCATCACCGCTCCGGGGCAAGACACGGTGCCCTGCATTCAGGCTTTGCCGCCTTCATCGGCGTGGTCGTCGCCAGTTGCTCACGGGCCAGGTTGGCGGACACGGCTCGTCCGGGATCGGCTTTCAAGGCCTGGGCGGCCGGCACAACCTGCTCGCGCAGCCAAGTCTCCATTGCCTGGTCGCGGGCAATGAGCGTCCGTATGCCGCGCCAGGCGGATGCCGGGGGACATGAGCCGCGAAGGCCTCCCGGCCGCGACGGGGCCCTCCAGGTCACGACAAGGCGTAGCGAAAGAAGCAGACACTCCTCGTCGAACCGGTTCCCCGGAGTTCGGAGATGAACCAAGAAAAAGGGCCTGCGGATTGCTCCACAAGCCCTTGAATTCTTTGGCGCCCGAAGTTGGACTCGAACCAACGACCCCCTGATTAACAGTCAAGTGCTCTAACCAGCTGAGCTATTCGGGCGGGGACGCACATTTTAGTGCTTGTTCCGGTTCGGTCAAGGACGGCGCGCGCGGTGGAGGTTCAGGGACAGCTTGGGGCGGGCGGCACGGCGGCCGGAATCAGGAGGGCCGGAACCCGCCTGCAGGGGAAGCCGGCTTCGATGTGAAGGGGCAGGGAGGAGCGCACCCGCCCGCACTCCTACAATGGGGGGATGAATCGTCCGGACTACCCGCGCTTCCAGCTCGTCTCCCCCTACCAGCCCGCCGGCGACCAGCCACAGGCCATCGAGCGCCTCATCCAAGGCTTCGAGAACGGGCTGGCGCAGCAGACCCTGCTCGGCGTCACCGGCTCGGGCAAGACCTACACCATCGCCAACGTGGTCGAGGCGGTGCAGAAGCCGACCATCGTGATGGCGCCGAACAAGACGCTCGCCGCGCAGCTGTACGGCGAGTTCAAGTCCTTCTTCCCGCACAACGCGGTCGAGTACTTCGTCAGCTACTACGACTACTACCAGCCCGAGGCCTACATCCCGTCCTCGGACACGTTCATCGACAAGGACAGCGCGATGAACGAGCACATCGAGCAGATGCGGCTGTCCGCGACCAAGGCGCTGCTGTCGCGGCCGGATGCGCTGATCGTGGCCACGGTGTCGGCGATCTACGGACTCGGCGATCCGGAGGACTACCTCAAGCTGCGCCTGATCCTCGCCCGCGGCGAGCTGATCGAGCAGCGCCAGCTGATCCGCCAGCTCACCGAGCTGCAGTACACGCGCAACGACACCGAACTGCGCCGCGGCACCTTCCGCGTGCGCGGCGAGGTGGTCGACGTGCATCCGGCGGAGTCGGAGGCGGAGGCGCTGCGCATCGAGCTGTTCGATGGCGAAGTCGAGAACCTGAGCCTGTTCGATCCTCTGACCGGCGAGGTGCAGCGCAAGGTGCCGCGCTACACGGTCTATCCCAAGACCCACTACGCCAGCACCCGCGAGAGCGTGCTCAACGCGATCGAAACCATCAAGGTGGAGCTGAAGTCGCACCTCGAGAAGCTGTACGCGGAGAACAGGCTGGTGGAAGCCCAGCGGCTGGCGCAGCGCACGCAGTTCGACCTGGAGATGATGGCCGAGGTCGGCTACTGCAACGGCATCGAGAACTACTCGCGGCACCTGACCCGGCGCGCGGTCGACGAGCCGCCGCCGACCCTGTTCGACTACCTCCCGGCCGACGCGCTGCTGGTGGTCGACGAGTCACACGTCACCGTGCCGCAGATCGGCGGCATGTACCGCGGCGACCGTGCGCGCAAGGAGACGCTGGTGGAGTTCGGCTTCCGGCTGCCGTCGGCGCTGGACAACCGCCCGCTGCGTTTCGAGGAGTGGGAGGAGCGGGCTCCACGCAAGATCTTCGTCTCGGCCACGCCCGGAAAGTACGAGCTCGAGCACTCCGGCGACGAGATCGTGGAGCTGGTGGTCCGGCCCACCGGCCTGATCGATCCCGAGGTCGAGATCCGCCCCGTGGCCACGCAAGTCGACGACGTCCTCGGCGAGATCCACCTGCGCGTGGCCATGGGCGACCGCGTGCTGATCACCACGCTGACCAAGCGCATGGCCGAGAACCTCACCGAGTACCTCGGCGAGCACGACGTGCGCGTGCGCTACCTGCACTCCGACATCGACACCGTCGAGCGGGTGGAGATCATCCGCGACCTGCGCCTGGGCAAGTTCGACGTGCTGGTGGGCATCAACCTGCTGCGCGAGGGCCTGGACATGCCCGAGGTGTCGCTGGTGGCGATCCTCGATGCCGACAAGGAGGGTTTCCTGCGCTCGACGGGTTCCTTGATCCAGACCATCGGCCGCGCCGCGCGCAACCTGCGCGGCAAGGCCATCCTCTACGCCGACCGGGTCACCGACTCGATGAAGCGCGCGATCGACGAGACCGACCGCCGCCGCGCCAAGCAGGTCGAATACAACCTCGAGCACGGCATCACCCCGCGCTCGGTGGCGCGGCCGGTCATGGACATCATGGAGGGCGCCCGCAGCGACGCCGCGGAGGCCCGCGCGAGCGGCCGGGGCAAGGGCCGCAAGGTGGCCGAGCAGGGCGAAGACTACGCCCGGATGGACCCGGCGCGTGCCGCGGCCCGGCTAAAGGAGCTGGAGCAGCAGATGTACCAGCACGCCCGCGACCTGGAGTTCGAGGAGGCCGCGGCCGTCCGCGACCGCATCCAGGCCCTAAAGGAAACCATGCTGGCTGCCCGCTGAGGCTTGCCGGGACCCCGGCGAGCAGCTAGAATTCGCGTCCCTTCGGGGCGGTTAGCTCAGTGGTAGAGCATTACCTTGACATGGTAGGGGTCGGGGGTTCGAAACCCTCACCGCCCACCACTTAAGACCTTGATTCAAAGGGATTTCGTGGAGAAGGAACGAAACCCGGCCAGCGTGCCGGGTTTTTCGTTACAGCCAGGAGGGTGCGTCAGCCGAACTGCGCCAGCTGGCCGGTCACCGCGCTCCAGGGCTTCGCGATCAGGTCGAAGTTGCGGCGCAGGGCCGCGGCCGACGCCGGCGAAAGGTCGTCGAAGGGATCGCTGGCCATCCGCCGCTTCATGTCCTCGCTGGCGCGCTCCATGTCCAGTGAGCGTCTGGGCTCGATCCGCCCCTGGAGGCTGAGCGTGTCGAAGACGAAATTCACGACCTTGTCCGCCGCACGGTAGTCCTGGGCACTCAGGCCGGCTGCGGCCAGCAGCTCCTCGGACTCCGCGTCGGGATACAGGCAGGAGACGTCCACGCCCATGTGGCTGGGACGCTCGCGTCCCGGGCGTTTGATGATCTCGGCCTGCTTTGCGAGGCCCTTGGCATAGCCCTGCAGCAGTTCGTCGGTGAGTTCGATCTGCACGACGGTGCGGGTGTCGTGGCGGCAGGCATCCGCGCTGCCGGCCTCGGTCGCCGAGCGCGCGGTGACGGGATCGGTGGCTTGCGGGGCATGGCCGCTGGCGGCCGCGATGGTGGTGGTGTCCCCTGCGTCCGTGTGGCTGTCCCGATCGCAGCCACCCGCCGCAAGGGCGGCTGAAGCTGCAAGGGCTGCCGAGAGGATTGCTGTGGTGAGTTGCTTCCTGCGCATGCCGATCTCCTGGTTCGTGGTCACGGTAGTAACGAACAAAGCGGCCGGAAAGCGCCAGCCGGCGCTCCAGGGCCGCAGGCAGCGGCCCGCGCACAGGACTGGCATCCAGCTGGCGCGCGTGGTTGACTGCTCGGTCCCCCACAGGCCAGGCGCCGGAATTCCATGAAGACCCCGAGCGGCCTGCAACCGCTGATCGACGACGGCGTGATCGACGAAGTGATGCGCCCGCTCAAGAGTGGCAAGGAGGCCGCGGTCTACGTGGTCCGGTCAGGCGAAGACGTGCGTTGTGCGAAGGTCTACAAGGACATGGCGCAGCGCAGCTTCCAGCAGCGCGTCCAGTACCAGGAAGGGCGCAAGGTGCGCGGCAGCCGCGAGGCACGCGCGATCGGCAAGGCCACGCGCTACGGCCGTCGGCAGCAGGAAGCGGAATGGAAGAACACCGAGGTCGAAGCGCTGTACAAGCTGCGCGACGCCGGCGTGCGCGTGCCCGAGCCGCACGGATACTTCCACGGCGTGCTGGTGATGGAGCTGGTGGTCGATGCCGATGGGCACTCGGCGCCCAGGCTGGCCGAGGTCGAGCTGTCGCCTGAACAGGCACGGGGGTTCCATCGCGTGCTGGTGCGGCAGGTGGTGCGGATGCTCTGCGCCGGGCTGATCCACGGCGACCTGTCGGAGTACAACGTGCTGGTGGCGCCGGACGGCCCGGTGGTGATCGACTTCCCGCAGGTGGTCAGCGCGGCGGGCAACAACGCCGCGCGCATGATGCTGCTGCGCGACGTCAACAACCTGACGGCCAGCCTCGGCGCGTGGGCGCCCGACCTGCTCGACACCTGGTACGGCGAGGAGATGTGGGCGCTGTTCGAGGCCGGTGAACTGCGGCCGGACAGCGAGCTGAGCGGCGTCTTCGCCCATGACGAATCGGTGCCCGACATCGACGGCGTGCGCGAAGCGATCAACGACGCGCGCGAGGAGGCGCTGATCCGCCAGCAGGGCCGCGAGGCGGCCGAGGAGCAGGATTGAAGCCGGTACGCGGCGCCGGAAGCGCTGCGTTTATCGGGATGCTTCGCCGGCGGTGATCGGATCGCGGATCACTTCCGACGCGGCCACCTCGCGCACGAAGCAGGCGCGGTAGGCCGCCAGGTCGGGCAGGCCGATGCCGTAGGGATCGCCGACGACGTACAGCGTGGCGTGCGGCACGCCGCAGTCGAGTGCCAGTCCGCTGGCCTGCGCCAGGTGGTAGCGGAACTCGGCGCAGGCGGGGGCCTGCAGGTGTTCGATCAGCGACCAGGCCTGGAGCGTGCCGTCCCACTGGTCCTTGGCCTTGTGCAGCAGGGCGTAGCGCCCGGTGCCGCGGGGCGCCCATTCGACCGATTCGAACAGGGCGCGGATGCGCTCATCGCCCAGTTGGATGCGCAGCGCGGCGCCGGCGTCGCGGCCGAGCAGGGTCATGTGCAGTTCGCGCTTGCGTTCCAGCACGTGGCCGTCCAGGCGCAGCCTCAGCGGCATTGCCGGCGGCAGCAGCGGCGCCGGGTCGAGCGGCAGCGCCAGGCTGCCGTCTTCGCGGAATCCGGGCCAGCGCATCGGCAGGCTCCTCCCTTGGGACTCGCGGCCAGCTTACGCTAAGCTCGCGGCAGCCACGTATCGGCGACACCACGGAAGGTGACATGGACAGGATCAGGATGACGCTGGCACTCGCGTGCCTGTGCGCGGCGCTTGCCGCGGGGCTGTGGTTCTCGGGCGCGCTGGTGCTCAAGCTGCTCGGCATCGGCGATGTCGCTGCCGGCTGGGCCACGTATCTCCACTATCTGCGCGCCATCGGGCATCCCGAGGTGGCGCCGTATGCCGGACGCATCCGCCTGGCGGGCGGGATCGGCATGGGCCTGCCGCTGCTGCTCGCCAGCGTGCCGATGTTCGCCCTGCTGCGGCCCGCGCGGCGTGCGACGCACGGCAGGGCGCGCTTCGCCAACGCCTTCGACCTCGCGCGCCGCGGGCTGTTCACGCGCTCGGGCCACGGCATCGTCGTCGGACGCTGGTTCGGCCGCCTGCTGCGCCTGGACGGCCAGCAGTCGGTGCTGCTGGCCGCGCCGACGCGCTCGGGCAAGGGCGTCGGCGTGGTGGTGCCCAACCTGCTCGAGTACCGCGGTTCAGTGGTGGTGCTCGACATCAAGCAGGAGAACTTCGCGCTGACCAGCGGCTGGCGCCGGGCGCAGGGGCAAGCCGTGTACCTGTTCAATCCCTTCGCCGAGGATCGCCGCTCGCACCGCTGGAACCCGCTGTCGTACGTGTCGACCGAAGCGCTGCAGCGCGTGTCCGACCTGCAGGGCATCGCCAACCTGCTGTATCCCGACGCCGGCCCGGAGCAGAAGTTCTGGACCAGCCAGGCCCGCAACGCCTTCCTGGCCTTCGCGCTGTACCTGTTCGACCACTACGAGGCGCAGCGGCGCGACGGCGTGCCGGAGGAGCTGCAGTTGTTCCCGACCATCGGCCATGTGTTCCGGCTGTCGTCGTCGGAGGGCGTGGCCGCGCGCCAGCACCTGCAGGACCTGGCGGCGCGACCGTTCCTGGGCGAGCACGCGCGGCGCGCCTTCGGCAACCTGCTGTCGCAGGCCGAAGAGACCTTCGCTTCGATCCTGGGCAGCTTCCGCGAGCCGCTCAACCCCTGGATCGACCCGGTGCTCGACGCCGCCACCAGCGGCAACGACTTCCTGCTCGACGACCTGCGCCGGCGGCCGATGACGATCTACGTCGGCGTGCAGCCGCACCGCCTGGCCGAGGCGCGGCCGCTGCTCAACCTGTTCTTCAGCCAGCTGATCAACCTCAATACCCGCGTCCTGCCGCAGGATGATCCCTCGCTGCGCCAGCAGTGCCTGCTGCTGATGGACGAGTTCACCGCGCTCGGGCGGGTCGACATCATCGCCACCGCCATGGCCTACATGGCCGGCTACAACCTGCGCCTGCTGCCGGTGGTCCAGAGCATGGCCCAGCTCGATGCGGTGTACGGGAAGGACGTGGCGCGCGCCATCGTCACCAACCACGCGATGCAGGTGGTGTTCGCCCCGCGCGAGCAGCAGGACGCCGCCGACTATTCCGAGATGCTCGGCTACACCACGCTGCGCCGGCGCAACCTGACCCGCGGCCGCCGCCGCCGCGACGTCAGCCGCAGCGAAAGCGAGGAGCGGCGCGCGCTGATGCTGCCGCAGGAACTCAAGGCGATGGGGCCCGGGCGCGAGATCCTGTTTTGCGAAGGCATGGCGCATCCGGTGCGCTGCGGCAAGATCCGCTACTACGCCGAGCGACGCTACCGCGCCCGGTTGCTGCCGGCGGCGCCGGTGCCCACGCTGTCCACAAGTCTGACGATGTCGTGAACGTCCGCGCGCGGGCGCCTGCGCGCCCGGCGCGTCCGGCGTATCGTTGGAGACTGTCCCTGCACCGATGAGGTGACCCATGAAGTACGTCTTCATCACCGCCGCCCTGGCCGCGATGGCGTTCGCCGCCGCGCCGGCCCCGGTCCATGCCCAGGACGAGCCCGAGGAGGCCGCGCGCAGCCGAGCCAAGGACGCGCGCAAGGCCGATGACCGTTTCTGCATCGAGCAGACCGGCTCGCGCATCACCGCCGCGCGCAATGCGCGCTCGAAGTCCGACCAGAAGGAATGCGTGGCCGCCGGCGGCCGCGTCTACACCCGCGAGGACATCGATAAGACCGGTTCGGTCGATCTCCAGGACGCCTTGCGCCGACTCGATCCTTCGATTCGCTGATCCCCACAGCGCAGCATCGTGACGCCCGGTCCAGGCCGGGCGTCCGCGGTTCGGAGGCCCAGCGTTGGCTTCCACAGCGCCCGGCCCAGTGCCGGGCGTCTTCTTTTTGGTTCATCCCCCAAGTCCAGGGACACGGTTTGGAAGAGGAGTGTCTGCTTCTTTCGCTACGCCTCGCGGTGGCTTGGAGGGCCCCGCCGCGGCCGGAAGGCCTTCGCGGCTCATGTCCCCCGGCATCCGCCTGGCGGCGGATGCCTCCTCCTTTACTTCCCCGCGAAGGCCTTCCGGCCACGACGGGGCTCGGCGTTGCTGCGGGTTCGCGGGATACCGGCTTTGC